>NZ_AP043759.1:0-3522017 GCF_055393355.1 Salinibacillus aidingensis
TCGAACCTTGAAAACTGAACAAAACAACCAGTACGTCAATTCGCTATTTAAATAGCATTTTGAATATGAGCATTATGGATTTTAACATCCAAACTTATTGGAGAGTTTGATCCTGGCTCAGGACGAACGCTGGCGGCGTGCCTAATACATGCAAGTCGAGCGCGTGAAACAAGTTGATTCCTTCGGGATGAAACTTGTGGAACGAGCGGCGGACGGGTGAGTAACACGTGGGCAACCTGCCTGTAAGATCGGGATAACTCCGGGAAACCGGGGCTAATACCGGATAACACCTCCGACCGCATGGTCGGAAGTTGAAAGACGGCTTTTATGCTGTCACTTACAGATGGGCCCGCGGCGCATTAGCTAGTTGGTGAGGTAAGAGCTCACCAAGGCAACGATGCGTAGCCGACCTGAGAGGGTGATCGGCCACACTGGGACTGAGACACGGCCCAGACTCCTACGGGAGGCAGCAGTAGGGAATCTTCCGCAATGGACGAAAGTCTGACGGAGCAACGCCGCGTGAGTGATGAAGGTCTTCGGATCGTAAAGCTCTGTTGTCAGGGAAGAACAAGTACAAGAGGAACTGCTTGTGCCTTGACGGTACCTGACCAGAAAGCCACGGCTAACTACGTGCCAGCAGCCGCGGTAATACGTAGGTGGCAAGCGTTGTCCGGAATTATTGGGCGTAAAGCGCGCGCAGGCGGTTTCTTAAGTCTGATGTGAAAGCCCACGGCTTAACCGTGGAGGGTCATTGGAAACTGGGAGGCTTGAGTGCAGGAGAGGAGAGTGGAATTCCACGTGTAGCGGTGAAATGCGTAGATATGTGGAGGAACACCAGTGGCGAAGGCGACTCTCTGGCCTGTAACTGACGCTGAGGCGCGAAAGCGTGGGGAGCGAACAGGATTAGATACCCTGGTAGTCCACGCCGTAAACGTTGAGTGCTAGGTGTTAGGGGGTTTCCGCCCCTTAGTGCTGAAGTTAACGCATTAAGCACTCCGCCTGGGGAGTACGGCCGCAAGGCTGAAACTCAAAGGAATTGACGGGGGCCCGCACAAGCGGTGGAGCATGTGGTTTAATTCGAAGCAACGCGAAGAACCTTACCAGGTCTTGACATCCTCTGCTACCTCTAGAGATAGAGGGTTCCCTTCGGGGACAGAGTGACAGGTGGTGCATGGTTGTCGTCAGCTCGTGTCGTGAGATGTTGGGTTAAGTCCCGCAACGAGCGCAACCCTTGACCTTAGTTGCCAGCATTAAGTTGGGCACTCTAGGGTGACTGCCGGTGACAAACCGGAGGAAGGTGGGGATGACGTCAAATCATCATGCCCCTTATGACCTGGGCTACACACGTGCTACAATGGATGGTACAAAGGGCAGCGAAGCCGCGAGGTGAAGCTAATCCCATAAAACCATTCTCAGTTCGGATTGCAGGCTGCAACTCGCCTGTATGAAGCCGGAATCGCTAGTAATCGCGGATCAGCATGCCGCGGTGAATACGTTCCCGGGCCTTGTACACACCGCCCGTCACACCACGAGAGTTGGCAACACCCGAAGTCGGTGGGGTAACCTTTTGGAGCCAGCCGCCTAAGGTGGGGCCAATGATTGGGGTGAAGTCGTAACAAGGTAGCCGTATCGGAAGGTGCGGCTGGATCACCTCCTTTCTAAGGAAGATAAGGTCACTTCGTGACCAAAAAAGAGCGTACTCGGTTGTTTTGTTTAGTTTTGAAGGATCGAAGGATTCTTCAAATAGCACCTTGAAAACTAGATAAGAAAGCAATCAAGAGCAGACAACGGACAATATTGTCCGTGTGCGTTATAAGTTAAGTGAATAAGAGCGCACGGTGAATGCCTTGGCACTAGGAGCCGATGAAGGACGGGACAAACACCGATATGCTTCGGGGAGCTGTAAGTAAGCTTTGATCCGGAGATTTCCGAATGGGGAAACCCGCTGTCCGTAATGGGGCAGTATCCTTATCTGAATCCATAGGGTAAGGAAGGTAACCCGGGGAACTGAAACATCTCAGTACCCGGAGGAAGAGAAAGCAAACGCGATTTCCTAAGTAGCGGCGAGCGAACGGGAAACAGCCCAAACCAGAAGGCTTGCCTTCTGGGGTTGTAGGACACTCCATACGGAGTTACCAAGAAATCAGGTAGATGAAACGGTCTGGAAAGACCTGCCGAAGAAGGTAACAGCCCTGTAATTCAAACCTGGTTTCCTCCGGAGTGGATCCTGAGTACGGCGGAACACGTGAAATTCCGTCGGAATCCGGGAGGACCATCTCCCAAGGCTAAATACTCCCTAGTGACCGATAGCGAACCAGTACCGTGAGGGAAAGGTGAAAAGCACCCCGGGAGGGGAGTGAAAGAGAACCTGAAACCGTGTGCTTACAAGTAGTTGGAGCCCGTTAATGGGTGACAGCGTGCCTTTTGTAGAATGAACCGGCGAGTTTCGATCTCATGCAAGGTTAAGCAGAAGATGTGGAGCCGCAGCGAAAGCGAGTCTGAACAGGGCGTATGAGTATGAGGTCGCAGACCCGAAACCGTGTGACCTACCCATGTCCAGGGTGAAGGTAAGGTAACACTTACTGGAGGCCCGAACCCACGTACGTTGAAAAGTGCGGGGATGAGGTGTGGGTAGCGGTGAAATGCCAATCGAACACGGAGATAGCTGGTTCTCTCCGAAATAGCTTTAGGGCTAGCCTCAAGAATCGAGTTTTGGAGGTAGAGCACTGATTGGACTAGGGGCCCTCATCGGGTTACCGAATTCAGTCAAACTCCGAATGCCAACAACTTGAGCTTGGGAGTCAGACTATGGGTGATAAGGTTCATAGTCGAGAGGGAAACAGCCCAGACCGCCAGCTAAGGTCCCTAAGTATACGTTAAGTGGAAAAGGATGTGGAGTTGCTTAGACAACCAGGATGTTGGCTTAGAAGCAGCCATCATTTAAAGAGTGCGTAATAGCTCACTGGTCGAGTGACTCTGCGCCGAAAATATACCGGGGCTAAACGTATCACCGAAGCTGCGGATTGTACCGTTGGTACAATGGTAGGAGAGCGTTCTAAGCGCAGCGAAGTCCGATCGGAAGAACGGGTGGAGCGCTTAGAAGTGAGAATGCCGGTATGAGTAGCGAAAGACAAGTGAGAATCTTGTCCACCGAAAGCCTAAGGTTTCCTGAGGAAGGCTCGTCCGCTCAGGGTTAGTCGGGACCTAAGCCGAGGCCGAAAGGCGTAGGCGATGGAAAACAGGTTGATATTCCTGTACCACCTTTCATCCGTTTGAGCAATGGGGTGACGCAGGAGGATAGGGAAGCGTGCTGATGGATATGCACGTCCAAGCAGTGAGAGTGATGAGCAGGCAAATCCGTTCATCGTAAGCTCGGGCTGTGATGGGGAGGGAAATAGAGTACCGAAGTTCCTGATTTCACACTGCCAAGAAAAGCCTCTCGTGAGGATGAGGGTGCCCGTACCGCAAACCGACACAGGTAGGCGAGGAGAGAATCCTAAGGTGAGCGGGATAACTCTCGTTAAGGAACTCGGCAAAATGACCCCGTAACTTCGGGAGAAGGGGTGCTCGTTCAGGCTTCGGTCTGGATGAGCCGCAGTGAAAAGGCCCAAGCGACTGTTTATCAAAAACACAGGTCTCTGCGAAGCCGAAAGGCGAAGTATAGGGGCTGACACCTGCCCGGTGCTGGAAGGTTAAGAGGATGAGTTAGCCCTTTGGGCGAAGCTCTGAATCGAAGCCCCAGTAAACGGCGGCCGTAACTATAACGGTCCTAAGGTAGCGAAATTCCTTGTCGGGTAAGTTCCGACCCGCACGAAAGGTGCAACGACTTGGGCACTGTCTCAACGAGAGACCCGGTGAAATTATACTATGCGTGAAGATGCGCATTACCCGCGACAGGACGGAAAGACCCCGTGGAGCTTTACTGTAGCCTGATATTGAATGTTGGTACAGCTTGTACAGGATAGGTGGGAGCCATCGAAACCGGAGCGCTAGCTTCGGTGGAGGCGCCGGTGGGATACCACCCTGGCTGTACGGACATTCTAACCCAGAACCGTGATCCGGTTCGGAGACAGTGTCAGGTGGGCAGTTTGACTGGGGCGGTCGCCTCCTAAAGAGTAACGGAGGCGCCCAAAGGTTCCCTCAGAATGGTTGGAAATCATTCGCAGAGTGTAAAGGCAGAAGGGAGCTTGACTGCGAGACCTACAAGTCGAGCAGGGACGAAAGTCGGGCTTAGTGATCCGGCGGTACCGAATGGAAGGGCCGTCGCTCAACGGATAAAAGCTACCCCGGGGATAACAGGCTTATCTCCCCCAAGAGTCCACATCGACGGGGAGGTTTGGCACCTCGATGTCGGCTCATCGCATCCTGGGGCTGTAGTCGGTCCCAAGGGTTGGGCTGTTCGCCCATTAAAGCGGTACGCGAGCTGGGTTCAGAACGTCGTGAGACAGTTCGGTCCCTATCCGTCGTGGGCGTTGGAAATTTGAGAGGAGCTGTCCTTAGTACGAGAGGACCGGGATGGACACACCGCTGGTGTACCAGTTGTTCCGCCAGGAGCACGGCTGGGTAGCTACGTGTGGAAGGGATAAGTGCTGAAAGCATCTAAGCATGAAGCCCCCCTCAAGATGAGATTTCCCATCATTTTAAATGAGTAAGATTCCTCAAAGACGATGAGGTAGATAGGTCCGAGGTGGAAGCGTGGTGACACGTGCAGCTGACGGATACTAATCAATCGAGGACTTAACTTATACGAAAAGCGGAGGCAAGCGCATGCAAGTCGAAGCTGGACAAAAAACGCAGACGGATTTATAAACCACTGCCTGCTCACATGATTGCTTTTCTTATCTAGTTTTGAGGGTGTTAAAAATTTATTTAAAAAAACACTTGCTTTTTTAATCAAAAGTAAATATAATATTACTTGTCCTTGAAAAAAGAATAAGTTTGTTATTGTCTGGTGGCGATGGCGGAGAGGTCACACCTGTTCCCATTCCGAACACAGTAGTTAAGCTCTCCAGCGCCGATGGTAGTTGGGGTTCTTCCCCTGCGAGAGTAGGAAGCCGCCAGGCTTAAGATCAAGGAGGATTAGCTCAGCTGGGAGAGCACCTGCCTTACAAGCAGGGGGTCGGTGGTTCGAGCCCGCCATCCTCCACCATATATCTTTTGAAATATGCCGGCCTAGCTCAACTGGTAGAGCAACTGACTTGTAATCAGTAGGTTGGGGGTTCAAGTCCTCTGGCCGGCACCATTTTATTTTGAGCCATTAGCTCAGTTGGTAGAGCATCTGACTTTTAATCAGAGGGTCGGAGGTTCGAATCCTCCATGGCTCACCATCCTTGCGGGTGTGGCGGAATTGGCAGACGCGCTAGACTTAGGATCTAGTGTCTTTCGACGTGGGGGTTCGACTCCCTCCACCCGCACCATGTATATTATAAATTATAGTGATTTTTAAAATAAAATATGTTAATATTTTATTTATTGGGTCTTAAACATTATATCTTGCGGAAGTAGTTCAGTGGTAGAACACCACCTTGCCAAGGTGGGGGTCGCGGGTTCGAATCCCGTCTTCCGCTCCATATAATGCCGGGGTGGCGGAATTGGCAGACGCACAGGACTTAAAATCCTGCGGTAGGTCACCTACCGTGCCGGTTCGAGTCCGGCCCTCGGCACCATATATTTGCGCCCGTAGCTCAATTGGATAGAGCGTCTGACTACGGATCAGAAGGTTAGGGGTTCGACTCCTCTCGGGCGCGCCATTTAACGGGAAGTAGCTCAGCTTGGTAGAGCACATGGTTTGGGACCATGGGGTCGCAGGTTCGAATCCTGTCTTCCCGACCACTTAGTTATAATGGGGCCTTAGCTCAGCTGGGAGAGCGCCTGCTTTGCACGCAGGAGGTCAGCGGTTCGATCCCGCTAGGCTCCACCAATTAATTCGAACCTTGAAAACTGAACAAAACAACCAGTACGTCAATTCGCTATTTAAATAGCATTTTGAATATGAGCATTATGGATTTTAACATCCAAACTTATTGGAGAGTTTGATCCTGGCTCAGGACGAACGCTGGCGGCGTGCCTAATACATGCAAGTCGAGCGCGTGAAACAAGTTGATTCCTTCGGGATGAAACTTGTGGAACGAGCGGCGGACGGGTGAGTAACACGTGGGCAACCTGCCTGTAAGATCGGGATAACTCCGGGAAACCGGGGCTAATACCGGATAACACCTCCGACCGCATGGTCGGAAGTTGAAAGACGGCTTTTATGCTGTCACTTACAGATGGGCCCGCGGCGCATTAGCTAGTTGGTGAGGTAAGAGCTCACCAAGGCAACGATGCGTAGCCGACCTGAGAGGGTGATCGGCCACACTGGGACTGAGACACGGCCCAGACTCCTACGGGAGGCAGCAGTAGGGAATCTTCCGCAATGGACGAAAGTCTGACGGAGCAACGCCGCGTGAGTGATGAAGGTCTTCGGATCGTAAAGCTCTGTTGTCAGGGAAGAACAAGTACAAGAGGAACTGCTTGTGCCTTGACGGTACCTGACCAGAAAGCCACGGCTAACTACGTGCCAGCAGCCGCGGTAATACGTAGGTGGCAAGCGTTGTCCGGAATTATTGGGCGTAAAGCGCGCGCAGGCGGTTTCTTAAGTCTGATGTGAAAGCCCACGGCTTAACCGTGGAGGGTCATTGGAAACTGGGAGGCTTGAGTGCAGGAGAGGAGAGTGGAATTCCACGTGTAGCGGTGAAATGCGTAGATATGTGGAGGAACACCAGTGGCGAAGGCGACTCTCTGGCCTGTAACTGACGCTGAGGCGCGAAAGCGTGGGGAGCGAACAGGATTAGATACCCTGGTAGTCCACGCCGTAAACGTTGAGTGCTAGGTGTTAGGGGGTTTCCGCCCCTTAGTGCTGAAGTTAACGCATTAAGCACTCCGCCTGGGGAGTACGGCCGCAAGGCTGAAACTCAAAGGAATTGACGGGGGCCCGCACAAGCGGTGGAGCATGTGGTTTAATTCGAAGCAACGCGAAGAACCTTACCAGGTCTTGACATCCTCTGCTACCTCTAGAGATAGAGGGTTCCCTTCGGGGACAGAGTGACAGGTGGTGCATGGTTGTCGTCAGCTCGTGTCGTGAGATGTTGGGTTAAGTCCCGCAACGAGCGCAACCCTTGACCTTAGTTGCCAGCATTAAGTTGGGCACTCTAGGGTGACTGCCGGTGACAAACCGGAGGAAGGTGGGGATGACGTCAAATCATCATGCCCCTTATGACCTGGGCTACACACGTGCTACAATGGATGGTACAAAGGGCAGCGAAGCCGCGAGGTGAAGCTAATCCCATAAAACCATTCTCAGTTCGGATTGCAGGCTGCAACTCGCCTGTATGAAGCCGGAATCGCTAGTAATCGCGGATCAGCATGCCGCGGTGAATACGTTCCCGGGCCTTGTACACACCGCCCGTCACACCACGAGAGTTGGCAACACCCGAAGTCGGTGGGGTAACCTTTTGGAGCCAGCCGCCTAAGGTGGGGCCAATGATTGGGGTGAAGTCGTAACAAGGTAGCCGTATCGGAAGGTGCGGCTGGATCACCTCCTTTCTAAGGAAGATAAGGTCACTTCGTGACCAAAAAAGAGCGTACTCGGTTGTTTTGTTTAGTTTTGAAGGATCGAAGGATTCTTCAAATAGCACCTTGAAAACTAGATAAGAAAGCAATCAAGAGCAGACAACGGACAATATTGTCCGTGTGCGTTATAAGTTAAGTGAATAAGAGCGCACGGTGAATGCCTTGGCACTAGGAGCCGATGAAGGACGGGACAAACACCGATATGCTTCGGGGAGCTGTAAGTAAGCTTTGATCCGGAGATTTCCGAATGGGGAAACCCGCTGTCCGTAATGGGGCAGTATCCTTATCTGAATCCATAGGGTAAGGAAGGTAACCCGGGGAACTGAAACATCTCAGTACCCGGAGGAAGAGAAAGCAAACGCGATTTCCTAAGTAGCGGCGAGCGAACGGGAAACAGCCCAAACCAGAAGGCTTGCCTTCTGGGGTTGTAGGACACTCCATACGGAGTTACCAAGAAATCAGGTAGATGAAACGGTCTGGAAAGACCTGCCGAAGAAGGTAACAGCCCTGTAATTCAAACCTGGTTTCCTCCGGAGTGGATCCTGAGTACGGCGGAACACGTGAAATTCCGTCGGAATCCGGGAGGACCATCTCCCAAGGCTAAATACTCCCTAGTGACCGATAGCGAACCAGTACCGTGAGGGAAAGGTGAAAAGCACCCCGGGAGGGGAGTGAAAGAGAACCTGAAACCGTGTGCTTACAAGTAGTTGGAGCCCGTTAATGGGTGACAGCGTGCCTTTTGTAGAATGAACCGGCGAGTTTCGATCTCATGCAAGGTTAAGCAGAAGATGTGGAGCCGCAGCGAAAGCGAGTCTGAACAGGGCGTATGAGTATGAGGTCGCAGACCCGAAACCGTGTGACCTACCCATGTCCAGGGTGAAGGTAAGGTAACACTTACTGGAGGCCCGAACCCACGTACGTTGAAAAGTGCGGGGATGAGGTGTGGGTAGCGGTGAAATGCCAATCGAACACGGAGATAGCTGGTTCTCTCCGAAATAGCTTTAGGGCTAGCCTCAAGAATCGAGTTTTGGAGGTAGAGCACTGATTGGACTAGGGGCCCTCATCGGGTTACCGAATTCAGTCAAACTCCGAATGCCAACAACTTGAGCTTGGGAGTCAGACTATGGGTGATAAGGTTCATAGTCGAGAGGGAAACAGCCCAGACCGCCAGCTAAGGTCCCTAAGTATACGTTAAGTGGAAAAGGATGTGGAGTTGCTTAGACAACCAGGATGTTGGCTTAGAAGCAGCCATCATTTAAAGAGTGCGTAATAGCTCACTGGTCGAGTGACTCTGCGCCGAAAATATACCGGGGCTAAACGTATCACCGAAGCTGCGGATTGTACCGTTGGTACAATGGTAGGAGAGCGTTCTAAGCGCAGCGAAGTCCGATCGGAAGAACGGGTGGAGCGCTTAGAAGTGAGAATGCCGGTATGAGTAGCGAAAGACAAGTGAGAATCTTGTCCACCGAAAGCCTAAGGTTTCCTGAGGAAGGCTCGTCCGCTCAGGGTTAGTCGGGACCTAAGCCGAGGCCGAAAGGCGTAGGCGATGGAAAACAGGTTGATATTCCTGTACCACCTTTCATCCGTTTGAGCAATGGGGTGACGCAGGAGGATAGGGAAGCGTGCTGATGGATATGCACGTCCAAGCAGTGAGAGTGATGAGCAGGCAAATCCGTTCATCGTAAGCTCGGGCTGTGATGGGGAGGGAAATAGAGTACCGAAGTTCCTGATTTCACACTGCCAAGAAAAGCCTCTCGTGAGGATGAGGGTGCCCGTACCGCAAACCGACACAGGTAGGCGAGGAGAGAATCCTAAGGTGAGCGGGATAACTCTCGTTAAGGAACTCGGCAAAATGACCCCGTAACTTCGGGAGAAGGGGTGCTCGTTCAGGCTTCGGTCTGGATGAGCCGCAGTGAAAAGGCCCAAGCGACTGTTTATCAAAAACACAGGTCTCTGCGAAGCCGAAAGGCGAAGTATAGGGGCTGACACCTGCCCGGTGCTGGAAGGTTAAGAGGATGAGTTAGCCCTTTGGGCGAAGCTCTGAATCGAAGCCCCAGTAAACGGCGGCCGTAACTATAACGGTCCTAAGGTAGCGAAATTCCTTGTCGGGTAAGTTCCGACCCGCACGAAAGGTGCAACGACTTGGGCACTGTCTCAACGAGAGACCCGGTGAAATTATACTATGCGTGAAGATGCGCATTACCCGCGACAGGACGGAAAGACCCCGTGGAGCTTTACTGTAGCCTGATATTGAATGTTGGTACAGCTTGTACAGGATAGGTGGGAGCCATCGAAACCGGAGCGCTAGCTTCGGTGGAGGCGCCGGTGGGATACCACCCTGGCTGTACGGACATTCTAACCCAGAACCGTGATCCGGTTCGGAGACAGTGTCAGGTGGGCAGTTTGACTGGGGCGGTCGCCTCCTAAAGAGTAACGGAGGCGCCCAAAGGTTCCCTCAGAATGGTTGGAAATCATTCGCAGAGTGTAAAGGCAGAAGGGAGCTTGACTGCGAGACCTACAAGTCGAGCAGGGACGAAAGTCGGGCTTAGTGATCCGGCGGTACCGAATGGAAGGGCCGTCGCTCAACGGATAAAAGCTACCCCGGGGATAACAGGCTTATCTCCCCCAAGAGTCCACATCGACGGGGAGGTTTGGCACCTCGATGTCGGCTCATCGCATCCTGGGGCTGTAGTCGGTCCCAAGGGTTGGGCTGTTCGCCCATTAAAGCGGTACGCGAGCTGGGTTCAGAACGTCGTGAGACAGTTCGGTCCCTATCCGTCGTGGGCGTTGGAAATTTGAGAGGAGCTGTCCTTAGTACGAGAGGACCGGGATGGACACACCGCTGGTGTACCAGTTGTTCCGCCAGGAGCACGGCTGGGTAGCTACGTGTGGAAGGGATAAGTGCTGAAAGCATCTAAGCATGAAGCCCCCCTCAAGATGAGATTTCCCATCATTTTAAATGAGTAAGATTCCTCAGAGACGATGAGGTAGATAGGTTCGAGGTGGAAGCGTGGTGACACGTGCAGCTGACGGATACTAATCAATCGAGGACTTAACTTATACGAAAAGCGGAGGCGAGCGCATGCAAGTCGAAGCTGGACAAAAAACGCAGACGGATTTATAAACCACTGCCTGCTCACATAATTGCTTTTCTTATCTAGTTTTGAGGGTGCTAGTCACCTGAAATCAATAATGATAAGGAAGTTCTGCTAAAAGCGCTCATTTGTATGAACAACGCAGAACGACCAAGCCAAAGTCCAGTGGCGATGGCGGAGAGGTCACACCTGTTCCCATTCCGAACACAGTAGTTAAGCTCTCCAGCGCCGATGGTAGTTGGGGTTCTTCCCCTGCGAGAGTAGGACGCTGCTGGGCAAAAGCCAAGAAGACATTTTCTTCTTGGCTTTTTTTTCGTATAATAATATTTAATATAATTTATTGAACAAACATTTCATGACCAGTCAGTGAATAATCTATATTAAAGAAAAAATATAAGAGACTGACATTTACACTAAAAAGGGAAAGCAACAGGAGAGAAATTAAATTTCACTGATTATTGCTTGAACAAAGGGACTAAGGGGAGAAAGCTATGTTTGAATCAGTCTATTGGTTAAATGATAACTTTGAAATTATGGCCTTTCGTCTTATATTAGCTGCAACCTTATGTGGGGTTATTGGTTTTGAACGGGAGATAAAAAATCACTCGGCCGGTTTTCGAACTCATATATTAGTTGGTGTAAGTGCCTGTCTGATGATGCTATTATCCCTTTATGGATTTGATCAGTATTTGGATAATTTTGAAAACATCCGGTTTGATCCAGCGCGTATACCATCCTATGTGATTAGTGGAATAGGCTTTTTAGGGGCTGGAACTATAATGGTTCATGGAATGACTATCCGAGGACTTACAACGGCTGCTTCCATATGGACCGTTGCCGGACTTGGTCTCGTTATTGGGGCAGGAATGTATGGACCTGCATTGTTAACAACATTTGTCGTTCTTTTAAGTCTGATTTTCCTCAATCAATTTGAAAATCGTTTAGCGAAAAATAAAAAGAGTGATCGTAAAATCCGATTAATTTTAAATAGAGATGCGAAACTGAATGACCTCCTGAAGGTATTTGATGATTTTCAATTAAGGGTAAAAAGAGTGGAAGTGAACCATCAGGACAATGATGAGAGATATTTGTTAGTTGAAATTGACAAGGGTCAGGATTTTGAACGAAATGATCTGCTCGACCATTTAACCAAAATCAAAAATGTGACATATATATATGATAAAAATTAAATTATTAAATTGTTGTTTTGTCAGGTTTTATTTGAAGTTAAACGGATAAACTTTAAATAGAGAAACGGTTTTTGAGAGTTTTTCCCTTTGTTAATGGCATACATATTATTTGCATGAATGCGTAATTTGAGTATAATGAAGATAAAGTCAAAGATAGTCAAAGTCAAATTGTGCAGAGATACAGTGTTAATAGTGAAATGATTTAAGGAGGAGGGAAGATGCGAAATATATCCGACATCATTGAGAATTATTTAAAAGAAGTTCTGAAACAGAGCCACCAGAACGCAATTGAAATTAAAAGAAGTGAAATTGCAGACCGTTTCCAATGTGTACCTTCTCAAATTAATTATGTTATTAAAACAAGGTTTACCATCGAAAAAGGTTATTTAGTGGAAAGTAAACGTGGTGGTGGTGGATATATTCGTATTATTCGTGTTAAACCACAAAGCAAAGTGGAGTTAATTGAACAAATCATGGAGCTTGTCCAGCCTCAGATTACTCAGCAGGCGAGTTTGGATGTTATTGAGCGTCTGCTTGAAGAAGAGATTATAACTGAACGTGAGGCCAAATTGATGCTCAGTGCATTAGATCGGAATGTAATTTCCATTCAATTACCAGCACGTGACGAACTAAGATCGAAAATTTTAGTAGCTATGCTTGATGTATTAAGATACAGAATGTAAGGGAGGTTGATTCGCATGAAATGTCAGGAGTGCGAGAAAAGACCTGCTACCGTTCATTTCAGCCAGGTAGTAAATGGCGAAAAAACGGAAGTGCACTTGTGTGAATATTGTGCCCAGGAAAAAGGGTATATGGATCAATACAATCAGAATTTTTCCTTCCAGGATTTATTATCAGGTTTGTTTAATTTTGATTCGGGAACATCATTTAAAGAAAGCCAAGGCTCGTCTTTTCAATCAAACCATTCGTTGCAATGTGATAAATGCGGCATGACTTATGAGGAATTTAAACGACGCGGAAAATTTGGATGTGACCAGTGCTATGAAACTTTTGATCAGCATTTAAATCCTATTTTCAGAAGAGTTCACAGTGGAAATACAACTCATGATGGAAAAATTCCAAAACGTGTAGGAGGAAATCTTCATCTGAAGCGTAATCTTCAGCAGTATCGGCTGGAATTACAAAAATTAATTGAAAAAGAACAATTTGAAGAGGCAGCTAAAATGCGGGATCAGATACGTGAATTGGAAAAACAACTTAATAATGATAAGGGCGGTGAAGTCTAATGTCCTTACAGCAATTTATTAACGAAGCCGTTAGCCCATGGTTAAAAGAAGAGGGGCAGGATAGTGATATCGTTCTTAGCAGTCGTATTCGGCTAGCCAGGAATTTTAAAGAATATCCGTTTCCGATTGTTGCTAATTCCGATATGCTGAATAAAGTCCTGGATGTTTTTGAGGATCATTTCGAAAATCAATCCTTAGAAAAGAACGCAAAGCTTGAATTAGTAAGGATGTCCGATTTAGAACCCATTGAAAAGAGGGTATTGGTGGAAAAACATCTCATCAGCCCGCAGTTAACCGAACATAATGAGTCGGGGGCTGCTTTAATTTCAGAGAATGAACAAGTATCCATCATGCTTAACGAAGAGGATCACATACGTATACAGCTTTACTACCCTGGACTTCAGTTAGAGAATGCCCTGGACTATGCATCTAAAATTGATGACTGGCTTGAGGAAAAGATTAATTATGCCTTTGATAAAGACCGTGGTTATTTAACCAGCTGTCCAACAAATGTCGGGACGGGTATGAGAGCTTCGGTCATGATGCATCTGCCAGCTCTTGTGATTACACAGCAAATAAACAGAATGATACCTGCCATCAACCAGTTAGGCCTGGTCGTGAGAGGGATTTATGGAGAAGGCAGTGAAGCGTTAGGCAATCTGTTTCAAATTTCCAATCAGATTACATTAGGTAAATCTGAGGAGGATATTGTTGAAGACTTAAAGAGTGTCGTGACACAGTTAATTGAACAGGAGCGCTATGCACGTCAGCGTCTGATGAGTAATTCAGGTATACAACTGGAGGATAAAGTGTTCCGTTCTTACGGAATTTTAGCCAACAGCCGGATCATCCAATCCAAGGAAGCAGCGCAATGCCTGTCTGATGTAAGGCTTGGAATTGATTTAGGAATTATTGAGAATATCTCAAAAACAATTTTAAACGAACTGACTGTATTAACTCAGCCCGGTTTTCTGCAGCAATATGCGAAAAAGCCATTGAAACCGGAAGAAAGAGATATAAGAAGAGCTGCTTTAATAAGAGAACGACTTCATTTAGAAAAGATGTAAGGAGTGAATAGAGATATGATGTTTGGGCGATTTACAGAAAGAGCACAGAAGGTTTTAGCCCTTGCCCAGGAAGAAGCCATGCGTCTAGGGCACAACAATATTGGTACAGAGCATATTTTGCTTGGATTAGTTACAGAAGGAGAAGGGATTGCTGCGAAGGCCTTAACCACCCTGAACGTAGAACCGGATAAAATCCAGCAGGAAGTTGAGCAGCTAATTGGAAAAGGGGAGAAGGCTAATCAGACGATTCACTATACACCACGGGCCAAAAAAGTAATTGAATTATCTATGGATGAAGCCCGTAAACTTGGTCATTCCTATGTTGGTACTGAACATATACTTCTTGGTCTTATTCGTGAAGGAGAAGGGGTTGCTGCACGTGTTTTAAATAATTTGGGAGTCAGTCTCAATAAAGCCCGTCAACAGGTCCTTCAGCTATTAGGAAGCAATGAATCCACTTCCAGCCACCGCGGAGGAGTCGGTCGTCAGTCTTCAAATGCCAATACACCAACATTGGATTCTCTGGCGAGGGATTTAACGGCCATCGCAAAAGAGGATCACATTGACCCTGTGATTGGAAGAAGCGAGGAAATTGAGCGTGTCGTTCAGGTGCTTTGCCGTCGAACTAAAAATAACCCTGTCTTAATCGGGGAGCCTGGGGTAGGTAAAACAGCCATTGCAGAAGGTTTAGCCCAGCAAATTGTAAATAATGAAATTCCGGAGATTTTAAGGGATAAACGAGTGATGACCCTGGATATGGGTACCGTTGTTGCAGGTACGAAATATCGTGGTGAATTTGAAGACCGTCTGAAAAAGGTGATGGAGGAAATTCGCCAGGCAGGGAATATTATCCTGTTTATTGATGAGCTTCATACTCTTATTGGTGCTGGTGGAGCAGAAGGTGCGATTGATGCTTCCAACATCTTAAAACCAGCGCTTGCCAGAGGAGAGCTCCAGTGTATTGGAGCGACCACGTTAGATGAGTACCGTAAATATATTGAAAAAGATGCGGCACTTGAACGCCGCTTCCAGCCTATTCAGGTGGATGAGCCAACTAAGGAAGAGTCCGTACAGATTTTACAGGGCTTAAGAGATCGCTATGAAGCCCACCATCGTGTCTCGATTACAGATGAGGCCATTGAGTCATCTGTAAGACTTTCTGACCGTTATATCACGGACCGCTTTTTACCGGATAAAGCGATTGATTTGATCGATGAAGCAGCTTCTAAAGTTCGTCTTCGTTCTTACACAGCTCCACCTGATTTAAAAGAACTGGAGCAGCAATTGGAAGAGGTGCGTAAAGAAAAGGATGCTGCGGTTCAAAGTCAGGAATTTGAAAAAGCGGCTTCTTTACGTGATAATGAGCAGCGTCTTCGTGAACGTCTGGAAAAAACACAATCAGAGTGGAAGGAAAAACAGGGGCAGGAAAACTCTGAAGTGACACTTGAAGATATCGCAAGTGTGGTATCCACCTGGACTGGAGTACCCGTGTCAAGACTGGCTAAGGATGAGAGTGAACGCTTGCTTAACCTTGAGGAGACATTACATTCTCGGGTTATTGGGCAGGATGAGGCAGTTAAGGCTATTTCCAAAGCAATTCGCAGAGCCCGTGCAGGTCTGAAGGATCCAAAACGTCCAATCGGTTCCTTTATCTTCTTAGGACCAACCGGTGTGGGTAAAACCGAACTCGCACGTGCCTTAGCATCATCCATGTTTGGTGATGAGGACGCGATGATTCGCATCGATATGTCCGAATATATGGAGAAGCATTCCACCTCAAGACTTGTAGGGTCCCCTCCAGGCTATGTAGGATTCGAAGAAGGAGGACAGTTAACGGAAAAGGTACGTACCAAGCCTTATTCAGTTGTACTTCTGGATGAGATTGAAAAGGCCCATCCGGATGTATTTAACATGCTTCTGCAGGTCCTGGAAGATGGCCGTTTAACAGACTCAAAAGGACGTACCGTTGATTTTCGTAATACGGTTCTCATTATGACCTCCAACGTAGGAGCCCGTGAACTGCGCAGGAATAAATATGTAGGGTTCACATTAGGAGATGAAGAGCAGGATTTCCAAAATATGAAGTCAAAGGTTATGGAGGAACTGAAGAAAGCTTTCCGTCCAGAGTTCCTGAACCGAATTGATGAAACCATTGTCTTCCATTCCCTTGAGAAGAAGCATCTTAAAGAAATTGTCTCATTAATGATTGAACAGCTCAGACAACGATTGGTAGATCAGGAGATTGATTTCGAGGTGACAGATCCGGCGCTGGATAAAATCTCAGATGAAGGCATTGACCTTGAGTATGGTGCCCGTCCATTGCGCAGATCCATTCAGAAAAACATTGAGGATCTGTTATCGGAGGAACTGCTTAAAGGTAATGTGGAAAAAGGTAAAAAAGTCACAATTGATACCAATGATGATGGAGAAATCATCGTAAGACCTTAAAATTTTTCAAAAATTGAAGGATAAAACGTGATAAAATAAAAATATCGGAGGGTGATTCCCTTCCGATATTTTTTTATACTATTAAATAACGGTGTTCAATGATTTGTCACAAAAATGTGCAACTAAGTACATGTTTTATTCGTATATATATATGAAGGGCAAAGAAGGAAGGATATTATGGCTAAACCCAAAGTGAAATTTGTCTGTCAGGAATGTGGATATGAATCGCCAAAATGGATGGGGAAATGTCCGGCCTGTCAGACATGGAATACATTAGTAGAAGAAAAGGAAATAACCAATACACGTCAGACTGTTTCCGGCGGCTCACAGAAGGCGAGCAAGCCTGAACGTATAACAGGTATTGCCATACAGGAGGAAAAACGTATTGCCACTCAAATGCCGGAGTTTAACAGAGTTTTGGGTGGAGGAATTGTACCGGGATCCCTGGTTTTAATCGGTGGCGATCCGGGTATAGGGAAATCAACCCTCCTATTGCAAATTTCTGCTCAGATGGCCCAAAAAGGACTGGACATCTTATACATATCAGGTGAAGAATCCGTTCGTCAAACGAAGCTTCGGGCAGATCGGCTTCAGATAAATTCCGATCGTCTCTATGTAATGGCTGAAACAAATTTACAGCAGTTAGCGGATGCAATATATGATATGAAGCCGTCTCTTGTAGTGGTAGATTCTATTCAAACCGTCTATCATAGTGAGATTACCTCAGCTCCTGGGAGTGTTTCTCAAGTCAGAGAGTCGACATCGGAACTGATGAGAATTGCCAAGCAGAATGGAATCCCTGTGTTTATTGTAGGTCATGTAACAAAAGAAGGGTCCATTGCCGGCCCTCGTTTACTTGAGCATATGGTGGATACAGTACTTTATTTTGAAGGAGAGCGGCACCATACCTTTCGTATTGTAAGAAGTGTAAAAAACCGCTTTGGAAGTACTCACGAGATGGGGATTTTTGAAATGAAGGAGGAAGGTCTTACAGAAGTTCTGAATCCTTCCGAAATTTTCCTGGAAGAACGCTCAAGCGGGGTGGCAGGGTCAACGATTGTAGCATCAATGGAAGGGACAAGACCGGTCCTTGTTGAAATTCAGGCCTTAATTTCACCGACAAGCTTTGGAAATCCGCGTCGAATGGCAACCGGATTGAGTCAGAACCGTGTTCATCTTTTAATGGCGGTACTGGAAAAAAGAGCAGGCTTGTTGCTGCAAAACCAGGATGCCTATATTAAAGTAGCCGGGGGTATAAAACTTGATGAACCTGCAATTGATTTAGCCATCGCTGTCAGTATTGCGTCCAGTTTTAGAGAAAAGTCCCCCCGACCGGACGATATTCTGATTGGTGAGGTTGGACTGACAGGTGAGGTTCGCCGTGTATCGCGAATCGAACAGCGCGTTCAGGAGGCAGCCAAGTTAGGATTTAAACGGGCCATCATTCCAAACAATAATTTATCCGGATGGGACCCGCCCTCATCCATTGAAGTCGTTGGTGTGGATAGTATTCAGGATGCTTTAAAAGTTACTTTTGAAACATAAATGAAATGATTCAGGATTCTTTTTAGGTCTTTGGAATGACTAAGGCCCGTAACCTGACTCATAGGGTTTCCGCGATAAAGGTCTGGGATATCCGCCTGCTAATGATGGTGCCAGTATTTGAAGCAAATCAGGGAACTGTTCAGCTCGTTTTGTAAAATAGGCTGAATTCCGTAATAAGTTTGACACATTGTAAAATTAGTGTTAAACTTGTCTGTTTAATATTTTGACTAGTGCATAATAGCGTGATATAATAAGTATCTACCAAATATTTGTATTTGGTAGTCCATGAAATTATAATTTTTCTTATTATTTTTGTATTTTTTGGTAACAATAGTTGATAGGAGGTGAAATGGATGCTGAAAAAGATTATTCAGGTCTTTATAATAGTTGCCGGAGGGGCAATAGGATATTTATATGTCCCCGATCTCTTAAAGCTGATTGGCCTTGAAAGTCCGTTATGGCTGTTGTCGCCATACGTTGGTACGGTAATAGGTGCTATTATATTATTTTTATCTGCATTTTGGCTGGTTGACTATATTGTGAATTTCATCCGTTGGGTTGAGGAGACGCTGGTTAAAGTCCCTGTTACCGACTTATTGTTTGGAAGTATTGGATTAATTATCGGTTTGATTATTGCGCTGTTGGTAAATAGACCAATACAGGATATTGAAATTCAGCTAGTATCACAGGTTATTCCTATTTTTCTAACGGTGATTTTAGGTTATTTAGGATTTCAGGTTGGTTTTAAGCGGAGAAATGAGTTTACCAACTTATTAGCTAATGCAAAAAAAGAGAAGCGGAAAACGGGAGAGGAAGAAGAGGATACGTCCGGTGCCTTCCTGAACTCAAAACCGAAAATTCTTGATACAAGTGTCATCATTGATGGCCGGATCGCTGATATATGTCAGACAAAGTTTTTAGAAGGTACAATCGTTATTCCGCAATTCGTACTTGAAGAACTGCAGCACATCGCTGATTCATCAGACGTATTGAAACGGAACCGGGGAAGACGGGGTCTGGACGTGTTGAATCGTATGCAAAAGGACCTTCCTGTTGATGTCCAGATTTATGAAGGTGATTTTGAGGATATTCATGAAGTTGACAGCAAGCTGGTAAAGCTCGCTAAAACGTTTCAAGGCATTCTTGTTACAAATGATTTTAACTTAAATAAAGTTTGTGAGTTTCAGAATGTTGAAGTGTTAAATATTAATGATTTGGCTAACGCCGTGAAACCTGTTGTTCTTCCAGGTGAGGAGCTATCTGTACATGTTATTAAAGATGGTAAGGAGGATAAACAGGGGGTTGCCTATCTGGATGATGGAACGATGATCGTCGTTGAAGAAGGGCAGAATTATATCGGCAAAACTATTGAAGTAATTGTCACCAGCGTTTTACAAACCTCTGCAGGACGAATGATTTTTGCAAAGCCAAAATTACTTGAAAAAGCACTGTAAAAACGGAATAATAAAAGGATGAGGACAAAAGTGATAACAAACCAGCTTGTTATCGCTTTTGTTTTGTTAAAGCTCTATAGACATAAGGAAACGAGTTTTGAAAAGGCGGTACATAATATGAATTATCAAGTGATTGTTCTTGCTGCAGGCCTTGGGAAACGAATGAAAACGGGAATGAATAAACAGTTTTTACAGCTTTACAGCAAACCATTAGTGATTCATACTCTGGAGGTTTTCGAGAAGGACTCCTGGTGTACGGATATTTATCTTGTCGTCAATCCTAAAGAAAAAAAGGATATGGAAGCTTTGGTGGATGAATATCAGCTTGCAAAGATTACGAAGCTTGTTGATGGAGGAGCTGAACGTCAGGATAGCGTAAACAATGGTCTAATGGCCTGTCAGACAGAGGATATTGTCCTGATCCATGATGGAGCAAGACCCTTTGTGGCAGAAGAAGCGATTCATCAGTTGGTGGAATCTGCAGCGGAAAAAGGGGCCGGGCTGCTCGCTGTCCCGGTAACAGATACGGTGAAGAAAAAAGAGGGAGAGCTTCTGGAAACCCTCGATCGGAAAAGCCTTTGGGCTGCCCAGACGCCTCAGGGTTTTCAATATCAAAAAATTAAACAGGCACATGATCAGGCGGGACGTGAAGGATACAGAGGCACAGATGATGCTTCACTGGTAGAACGTCTAGGGGAGCATGTTGAAATTGTTCAGGGCAGCTATGATAATTTTAAATTAACAACACCGGAGGATATTAAAAAAGCAGAGAACCTGTTAAGAGAAAGGGAGGAGTCGCGCTTGCAAATGAAGGTGGGTACAGGTTATGATGTTCATCAGCTTGTTGATGGACGTCCATGTATTATCGGAGGCGTGACCATTCCGTACGAGAAGGGTCTGCTTGGTCATTCTGATGCTGATGTTCTTTTACATACAGTAGCCGATGCATGTCTGGGTGCAATTGGAAAAGGGGATATTGGAACTCATTTTCCGGACACAGAAGCTGCTTTTAAAGATGCCGATTCTAAGGTATTATTAAAAGAAGTGTGGAACCTGGTTAAGAATCATGGATTGCAGCTTGGAAATATCGATTGTACGATCATTGCTCAGGCACCCAAAATGTCCCCGTACATAGAACCAATAAAAGAAAATGTTGCTGAGATCCTGGAAGCAGATCCTTCCCAGGTTAATATAAAGGCTACAACAACTGAGAAACTCGGTTTTACAGGACGAAAGGAAGGCATTGCCGCTCAGGCGACAGTCCTTTTGCAAAATAAATAAAGCAATCGTAAAATAAGTTTTACGTGGAATCATAATTGGAAAACGAGAATAAGGAAGGGGTATATATATGACAAATGATATTCGGGTAAGGTACGCACCGAGTCCAACCGGTCACCTTCATATTGGAAATGCGCGTACCGCATTATTTAATTATTTATTTGCCCGTGCGACTGGCGGTAAATTTATCATTCGGATTGAGGATACGGACCAGAAACGAAATGTAGAGGGTGGAGACATCAGCCAGTTAAAATATCTTAAGTGGTTAGGTATTGACTGGGATGAGAGTATCGACATCGGTGGAGATTACGGTCCTTATCGCCAAATGGAGCGCTTGGATCTCTATGAAAAGTATGCAAATGAGCTGTTAGAAAAAGGTCTTGCTTATAAATGTTATATGACCGAAGAGGAACTGGAAAAGGAACGGGAAGAGCAGAGGGCCCGGGGAGAAGTGCCTCGTTATTCCGGTGCTCACCGTGACTTGACCGAGGAACAACAGCAGCAATTTGAAGCGGAAGGCAGAAAACCAAGCCTTCGTTTAAAGGTTCCTCAAAATCACACGTATCGCTTTAAGGACATTGTAAAAGGCAATATTACTTTCGAGTCAGAGGATTTCGGTGACTGGGTGATTATGAAGAAGGATGGAACGCCTACATACAATTTTGCTGTGGCAATTGACGATCATCTCATGGCGATTACCCATGTCCTGCGTGGAGAGGATCATATTTCCAATACACCAAAGCAAATGATGATCTATGAAGCGTTTGGATGGGACGTTCCAACCTTTTGTCATATGACCCTGATCGTAAATGAAGAACGGAAAAAATTGAGCAAGCGGGATGAGAGCATTATCCAGTTTATTGAGCAATATGAGGAGCTTGGGTATTTACCTGAAGCACTGTTTAACTTCATCGCTCTTCTTGGCTGGTCTCCTGAGGGTGAAGAGGAGCTGTTTACGAAAGAGGAGTTTATTGAAATTTTTGATGCAACCCGTCTCGCTACATCTCCGGCTGTTTTTGATCCGAACAAACTAAAATGGATGAACAATCAGTATATCAAAGAAGCCGATTTAGACCGTATTATTGACCTGACGCTTCCGCATTTAGTTCATGCAGGGAAATTACCGGAAAAAATGGACGATACTCAGCGGAAGTGGGCAGAGGAGCTGATCGGACTCTATCAGGAACAGTTAAGCTATGGAGCTGAAATTGTGGAGCTTACTGAACTTTTCTTCAGACAGGAAATTGATTATGATGATGCAGGTATGGAAATTTTAAGCGGTGAACAAGTCCCTGCAGTGATGGAAACCTTCCTGAATAAGCTTGAAGAACTGGAAAGCTTTGAGCCGCAGGAAATTAAGGCAGCTATTAAGGCGACGCAAAAGGAAACGGGCGCAAAAGGCAAGAAATTGTTTATGCCGATCCGTGTGGCTACTACAGGACAAAGCCATGGTCCGGAGCTCCCAAATGCCATTCATTTGTTAGGACTGGAGACAGTTAAAGTAAGATTAAAAAATGTTAAGGAGCGCATACGTTAACGTCACCAAATTTATCGTTTATAATATAGTATAACAGGAATATCTAACTGAACGTTGATGAGGAGAAGTAAAAAGGCTCATCCTGTATACAGAGAGAATCGCCACCGGCTGAAAGTGATTCTACAGGACCCTTTTGAAATGCACCTCTGAGTCCCTTGTTGAATAGTAGTATACAAGGGCGGCGATCTCCCGTTACGAGACTGAGTTGAGGAATGAGTGATCGTTCCTAAACAGAGTGGGACCGCGTGCGAACGTCTCTGTATAGCTTTTATACAGGGACGTTCTTTTTTTATACTTTTTAAAGCTTCGGATTAGAGGAACTGGGGAAAGTCGTGTCTTTCTAAATGGATTTCAGATTTTGATGAATCAACAAGGAGGGGAAACAGGTATGGGTGGATTTTTTAAATTGTTAAAGGCTGATGTGGATGTTGTGTTTGACCAGGATCCAGCTGCACGCAATCGGTTTGAAGTTATTTTATTATATTCAGGTTTGCATGCCATATGGGCGCATCGGGTGGCCCATGCTTGTTATAAACGTAAGCTTTTGTTCCTTGCGCGTCTGATTTCACAGGTATCCCGGTTTTTTACCGGAATTGAAATTCATCCTGGTGCCAAAATTGGAAAACGTTTTTTTATTGATCATGGCATGGGGGTTGTTATCGGGGAAACGTGTGAAATTGGTGATAATGTCACCCTGTTTCAAGGTGTAACATTAGGTGGGACCGGAAAAGAGAAAGGGAAGCGGCATCCTACCGTGAAGAACAATGCATTAATCGCCTCAGGTGCAAAAGTGCTCGGGTCCATTACGATAGGAGAAAATTCAAAAGTCGGAGCAGGTTCGGTTGTATTACGTGATGTGCCGAATAATTCCACCGTGGTCGGTATTCCGGGGAAGGTTGTTGTCCAGGATGGGAAAAAGGTTCGGAAAGACCTCGATCACCATAAAATGCCTGACCCTGTAGCTGATAAAATCAAACAACTGGAAGAGGAAGTACAAGAATTGAAATCTGCCATGCAAAGTGTGCATAAGGAGTGATGAGTAGTGGCCATTCAGATTTATAATACACTGACAAGACAAAAAGAGGCATTTAAACCGTTGGAAGATGGAAAAGTTAGAATGTATGTATGCGGTCCTACCGTTTATAACTATATACACATAGGGAATGCCCGTCCTGCTATTGTGTTTGATACTGTAAGACGTTATCTGGAGTACAGAGGATATGACGTGAAATACGTCTTAAATTTTACAGATGTAGATGATAAATTGATAAAAGCGGCAAACGAATTAGGGATGGAGGTTCCTGAAGTAGCAGACCGTTTTATTAACGCCTACCATGAGGATGTCAGTGCGTTTGGTGTGAGAAAAGCGGACCGCCATCCCCGTGTAACGGAAACGATGGACGATATTATTGAATTTATTCAGGGGTTAATTGATGCTGGCTATGCTTATGAAGAGGATGGAGATGTTTATTTTAAAACCCGTTCCTTTGATGAGTATGGAAAGCTCTCCCATCAGTCCATCGATGAACTGCGGTCAGGGGCAAGAATTGAAGTAGGCGAGAAAAAGCATGACCCACTGGATTTTACTCTCTGGAAGCCTGCCAAGCCGAATGAAATTGCCTGGGATAGTCCATGGGGCAAAGGTCGTCCGGGCTGGCATATTGAATGCTCGACGATGGCGAAAAAATACTTGGGAGAAACCATTGATATTCATGCTGGAGGGCAGGATTTATCCTTTCCACACCACGAAAACGAAATTGCTCAATCTGAATCACTGAACGGAAAAACCTTCGCAAATTACTGGATGCATAATGGTTATATTAATATTGAAAATGAAAAAATGTCTAAATCCCAGGGAAATTTTGTCCTCGTTCACGATGTGGTTAAGGAACAGGATCCTAATGTAGTCCGTTTCTTTATGCTGAGTGTGCACTACAGGAACCCGATTAACTTCAGCAAATCCCTGCTGGAAAGTGCGGAAAACGGACTGGACAGAATCAGAACGGCCCGGGTCAACCTGGCTCACCGTAAGCAGGCAAGCACGAATCTTACCGGCCAGGACGATGAATGGTATCAAAGAATTGAAGAATTTAAAAACCGTTTTATGACCGAAATGGACGATGACTTTAATACGGCAAATGCGATTTCTGTTTTATTTGATTTAGCAAAAGAAGGGAATGTGTATCTGCAGGAGAGTCATACATCCACAGGGGTTATTGATGCTTTTATACAGACCATTGATGACCTTATGAACATCCTCGGGGTATCAATCGCAGAGGAAGAGGATGAACTGCTTGATGATGAGATTGAACAATTAATAGAAGAACGAAATCAGGCCAGAAAAAATCGGGACTTTGCACGTGCAGATCAGATTCGCGATGAATTAAAAGAAAAAAATATTGTTTTGGAAGATACTCCTCAGGGAACCCGGTGGAAAAGAGGCTAGAATATGACGGAGAAAAAACTGGACGTAAAACAAATGAAAAGTTTAACTCTTGCTTATATGGGGGATGTCATATACGACAAGTATATTCGGGAATATTTAATTCAAAAAGGCTTTGTCCAGCCCGATCAATTACACCATAAAGCTGTAGAGTTTGTGGCAGCCACGTCTCAGTCTAAGGTGCTGAAGACGTGGCTGTCGGAGGAGTTTCTTGATGATGAAGAATCAGGTGTTGTTCGCAGAGGCCGAAATGCAAAATCCAGAGTCCCTAAAAATACAGATGTCATGACGTATCGATATAGTACAGCCTTTGAAGCACTTTTGGGTTTTCATTATTTAACGGGCAATAACGAACGACTGGAACAGCTTATTCATCATGCCATACAGAATACTGAAGAAAGGAGCCGGTAGCGTATGAAGGAAGAATGGATTGTCGGTAAAAATCCAGTCATCGAAGCATTGAAGTCGGGCCGCGAAATGAACAAAGTCATGGTTCTGGAAAATTTGAAGCCCCAGTCTGCAAAGCAAATCCAGCAGCTTGCGAAAAAGAAAGGGGTAACGGTACAAGCTGTTCCTAAACGAAAGCTGGATCAGATCGGCCAGCATCATCAGGGGGTTGCTGCCTCCATTGCCGCTTATGATTATGCAACTCTTGATGACTTGTATGATAATGCGGAAAAAAAGGGAGAGAGCCCCTTCTTCATTATTTTAGATGAGCTTGAGGATCCACATAATCTGGGGTCCATTTTACGTACAGCTGATGCAACAGGTGCTCATGGAGTTATTATCCCTAAAAGACGCTCTGTTCAGCTGACCCAGACCGTTGTCAAAGCCTCTACAGGTGCTGTTGAGTATATCCCTGTGGCCAGAGTTACCAACCTGGCTCGAACCATTGATGAGTTAAAAGAGAAAAATATCTGGGTAGCTGGTACAGATGCAAAGGGAACAGAGGATTATCGTGAATTAAACGGTGATATGCCTCTTGCCCTTGTGATTGGCAGTGAAGGAAAAGGAATGAGTCGCCTGGTCAGGGATAAGTGTGACTGGCTGGTCAGTCTGCCGATGAAGGGAAAGGTTACTTCGCTGAACGCATCTGTTGCCGCGGGTTTACTCATGTACGAAGTCTATCGGAAACGCAGTCCAATAGGTGAATAGACAATGGATGTGCTAATTGTGGATGGATATAATATCATTGGTGCCTGGCCCGAACTGCAGGTCCTGAGAGATAGGGATCTGGCACAGGCCCGTGAGCTTCTGGCAGAAAAAATGGCCGATTATCAAGCTTACACTGGCTCCCGCGTAATTATTGTTTTTGATGCTTATGGTGTACAGGGGATTGAAACGAAAAATAAACATCGAAATGTACAAGTGATTTATACCCGGGAACATGAAACTGCAGACGAACGGATTGAAAAGCTTGTAGGGGAGATCAAAAATATTAAGACAAAGGTTTATGTGGCTACCTCTGATTATACAGAGCAGCGCACGATTTTTGCTCAGGGGGCATTTCGGCTCTCAGCAAGGGAATTACTGATTGAGACGGAAAACATAGAAAGTGAAATTGAGCAGGATGTGAAGGTGAGACACTCTGTCCAGACCAGGGCAAAAATTCCGATCGATAAAGATGTCTTAGAAATCTTTGAAAAGTGGAGAAGAGGCAAGAAGTAAAATTAACAACGTTGACGCAATTTTGACAATTCCTGTATAATAACGTTATATCACGGATTATGTGAATCAGGGGGAATCCTGTGTGACCATCAGACTCGAGGATCACGAAAACCAAGATATTGATTTAGAGCATACTTCAGATGAAATATTAGTGGAGCTTGTTCATAGTGGGAATAGTCAGGCGCTGGAGTACTTAATTAACAAATACCGTAATTTTGTACGTGCAAAAGCAAGGACTTATTTTTTAATTGGGGCAGATCGTGAGGATATTGTACAGGAAGGTATGATTGGTCTTTATAAAGCTATACGGGATTATCAGGAGGACAAGCTATCTTCTTTTAAAGCCTTCGCAGAACTTTGTGTAACCAGGCAAATTATTACCGCTATTAAAACCGCTACCAGGCAAAAGCATATTCCGCTGAACTCCTATGTATCCCTGGACAAGCCTATTTATGATGAAGAGTCTGATCGTACATTACTGGATGTATTGGAAGGTTCAAAGACGATGGACCCTGAACAGCTAATCCTTACACGGGAACGCTATGGGGATATGGAAGATAAAATGAGCGAAATCTTAAGTGACCTGGAAAAAGAGGTGCTGAATTTGTATCTGGATGGTCGCTCCTATCAGGAGATTTCCGCAGAATTAAATCGTCATGTAAAATCAATAGACAATGCACTACAGCGAGTGAAACGCAAACTGGAACGATATTTGGAGCTGAATGGACTAACCCCCTAGTATAGATTGACAGACCCCGTGACACATGCTAAATTTAGATAAGTGACAAGACCCTGATAGAGGGATGATAAATCGTGCGTAAAAAAATCATCTTGGCTTGTTCAGAATGCCATAATCGAAATTATACAACTTATAAAAATAGCAAATCAGATTCAGATAGACTTGTAATAAAAAAGTATTGCAGGCAATGTGGAAAGCAAACACTCCATTCAGAAACAAAATAAACGACTGTTTTTTGCAGGTTGGGGGTTCAAACATGAAGTTTTTGAAAGATGTCGTTCGTGAAATGAAGAAGGTTAGCTGGCCTAAAGGCAAAGAGCTGACCCGTTACACGATTACAGTTGTGACAACTGTTGCATTTGTAACCGTATTTTTTGCCGTTGTAGATTTAGGCATTTCACAAATATTAGAACTGTTTTTTGAATAAACGAACGATAAATATGCTATAATGTAAAATATAGTTATTTCATGGAAAAAACCCGCGATAAGGGTTTTTTTCTATTGAACAGATTTTCAGAGATGAAAGGATTGTCCGGAGTCTCATTATACATCAGCTGACACTAGATACTATGAGTAAGGGAGGGAAGGACAAAGGATTGTCCTAACTTATGGAAAAGAATTGGTATGTCGTTCATACGTATTCAGGGTATGAAAATAAAGTAAAAACAAATTTAGAGAAGCGAGTAGAAACCATGGGGATGCAGGATAAAATTTTCCGCGTACTGGTTCCTGAAGAGGAAGAAACGGAGATTAAGAATGGGAAGCGGAAAACCAATAAAAAGAAAGTTTTCCCGGGCTACGTAATTGCTGAAATGGTGATGACGGATGACTCATGGTATGTTGTACGTAATACACCTGGTGTAACAGGTTTTGTTGGTTCAACCGGATCTGGAACGAAGCCTATCCCTCTCTTACCGGAAGAAGTAGACACTATTCTGAAGCGCCTGGGTATTGATGAACCTGTTACCGATATTGATATTGAAATAAATGAAAATGTTCGTGTAACAGATGGACCGTTTGCCAATTTCGCTGGTACAGTGGAGCAGATTGATCTAGATAAGCAAAAAATCAAGGTCCATGTAAATATGTTTGGACGGGAAACCCCGGTAGAACTGGAATTTTCACAGGTGGAAAAACTATAATCCAGGAATACCCCTTGCAATTGTAAGGTAAAGATGCTAAAATTTTTATGTTCTTTATGCCTAGAGTATGAGGATTTTATAAAGTTGAAAATAAGTGGGAGGGGCCAGGACCCCAAATACCACATCACGGACTTAAGGAGGTGTGTCTCGTGGCTAAAAAAGTAATTAAAGTTGTTAAATTGCAAATTCCTGCAGGTAAAGCGAACCCAGCTCCACCAGTAGGTCCTGCATTGGGTCAGGCTGGTATTAATATCATGGGATTCTGTAAGGAATTTAACGCTCGTACGCAGGAACAAGCTGGTATGATTATTCCGGTTGAAATTACGGTTTTTGAAGACCGTTCATTTACATTTGTTACGAAAACCCCGCCTGCTGCAGTTCTATTGAAGGATGCGGCCGGTATCAAGTCAGGATCAGGTGAACCAAACCGCAATAAAGTTGCGACTGTAAAACGCGATAAAGTACGCGAAATTGCAGAGACAAAAATGCCTGATTTAAATGCTGCTAACGTGGAAGCTGCTGTGCGTATGGTTGAAGGAACCGCGCGTAGTATGGGTATTGTAATTGAGGATTAATCCCACGCTTTCGTGGAAGTAGGTAGAGGTTGCGGGGGTTCCAGTAAAACTTCCGCAACCTTTATAGTGGGAGGTAAAACCGTTAAAACCACAATTTTGAGGAGGAAAATAGTATGGCTAAACAAAGCAAAAAGCATGCAGAAGCTTTAAAGCTTGTGGATCGCTCAAAAGCATATGAAATAAATGAAGCTGTTGAAGTTGTGAAAAAGGCTGCAACAGCAAACTTTGATGAATCTGTTGAAGCTGCTTTTCGTCTGGGCGTAGATCCTAAGAAAGCAGACCAGCAAATCCGCGGAGCAATGGTGCTTCCACACGGAACCGGTAAAACTCAGCGAGTATTAGTATTCGCTAAAGGGGATAAAGCCAAGGAAGCAGAAGCTGCTGGAGCTGATTATGTAGGAGAGCAGGACTACATCAACAAAATTAACCAGGGATGGTTTGATTTTGATGTTGTTGTAGCAACTCCTGATATGATGGCTGAAGTAGGTAAGCTTGGTCGTGTGTTAGGACCTAAAGGACTAATGCCAAACCCTAAAACCGGTACTGTAACTTTTGAAGTAGAAAAAGCCGTTAACGAAATTAAAGCTGGTAAGGTTGAATACCGTGTTGATAAATCCGGTAACATCCATGTACCAATCGGTAAAGTATCCTTTGAAGATCAAAAGCTTGTAGAAAACCTTGAAGCTGTTGTTGAACAGGTTGTTAAGGCTAAGCCGCAATCTTCCAAAGGTGTTTACATGCGCAACGTATCTATTTCTTCAACAATGGGACCTGGCGTACACGTAGACGTTTCTAAATATCTATAATTAAAATAGATATTGACACCGGGTTTGATTTTGAATATAATATGATTTGTTGTTAAATTAAATATAAGAAATACCGAAGACAGTAGGTGCGTTTATCGCTTAATTTCCTACCGAGGTGTGTTAATACGATATGTAAAACATACACCATGTATGTTTATAAATTGGTTAATGCGTATACCTCCTCTGTCTTTCAGTGGAGGTATTTTTAATGAATACACCCGCAATCGGTATAAACAAACCATAGGAGGTGGAAAAGTGAGCCAAATCATCGAACACAAAAAACAAATTGTTTCCGATATTGCTGATAAACTAAAAGACAGCAAAACCACTCTTCTTGTTGATTATCGCGGACTTGATGTTGAAGAAGTAACTGAACTCCGTCAACAGCTGCGTGAAGCAGATGTGGATTTTAAAGTTTACAAAAACACAATGACTCGCCGTGCAACAGAAGAGACAGGCTTTCAGGAACTTGACGAAGTGTTAGTTGGACCAACAGCACTAGCATTTGGTAAGGATGATGTTGTAGCTCCGGCTAAAATTATAAATAATTTTGCTAAAGAGCATCAGGATTTAGAAATTAAAGGCGGAATTATTGAGGGGAACGTAGCAACTCTTGATCAAATCAAAGAGCTTGCCGAGCTTCCATCCTACGAAGGTCTTCTATCCATGCTGCTTAATGTGCTTCAGGCACCAGTACGTAACTTCGCATATGCAACAAAAGCTATTGCGGACCAAAAGGATGAAGAAGAAGGGGCTTAATCGCCTGGTTATTCAGATTTTTAAGTCAGTTTATATAGATAAGCCGAAAGAAACGGTTTATAAAATTAATTACAAATTATAAGGAGGAAATGAAATTGACTAAAGAACAAATTATTGACGCAATTAAAGAAATGTCCGTTCTTGAACTGAACGATTTAGTTAAAGCAATCGAAGAAGAATTTGGTGTAACAGCTGCTGCGCCTGTTGCTGTAGCTGGTGGCGCTGCAGGCGGAGAGGCTGCTGAAGAGAAAACAGAATTTGATGTTGAACTTTCAGATGCAGGTTCTTCCAAGATTAAAGTTGTTAAAGCCGTACGCGAAATCACTGGTCTTGGCCTGAAAGATGCAAAAGATCTAGTAGATAACGCACCAAAGCCTGTTAAAGAAGGCGCTTCTAAAGAAGAAGCTGAAGAAATCAAAGGTAAACTAGAAGAAGCTGGTGCTTCTGTAGAATTGAAGTAATAAAATGATAGAGAGAAAAGCTCGCTGGACACCGGCGAGCTTTTCTTATATGGTGCAGGAAATTATAAAGCATCCTCCATGTTATATCAGCTTTTCCAAGTATGTAACTTTATGTTTGGGATATAACTAGATTTAAACATGACATGCTTGAAAAACAGGTGGTGTTCATTCTATGTCGGAGCATTATTATTCAACAGATCCTTCAAGTAAAAGTAACCCTGCAACGTGGACATACAGACTTCGGAATTATCCATTACAATTTACTTCGGATATTGGTGTTTTTTCAAAGGGTGGGGTTGATTTTGGTTCGGGAGTACTAATAGAAAACTTCGAAGAGCCACAAGCGGAAGGTGATTTTCTGGACCTTGGCTGTGGTTATGGACCTATCGGACTAAGCCTTGCTAAATCCTTTCCGCATAGACACGTTTTTATGAGTGATATCAACAAAAGAGCGTTAGGATTAGCTGTGCAGAATGCTGAACAGAATCGCATTTCAAATGTTACGGTTTTAGAGAGTGATTTATTTGCGGCATTCGATCAGCAAAAGTTTGCGGCGATTCTTACCAATCCGCCAATCCGTGCGGGTAAAAAAGTTGTTCACACCATACTTGAAAATAGTTTTGATTATATAAAGAGTGGTGGAGCTTTGTGGGTAGTTATTCAAAAGAAACAGGGGGCTCCATCTGCAAAGAAAAAATTAGAAGAAATTTTTTCGGAAGTAAGTGTGATGAAGAAAGATAAAGGTTATTATCTTTTAAGAGCAGTAAAGTTTGACTGAGTTTTTAAGCTGTGCTATTATTAAAAAATGCCAATAATAACTTCCTCTTGTCAAGGGGGATTTTTATATTTTTGATATAAGGTATAGAACATGCGAAAGTTTGGTTACACTAATAAAATCAGTAGAGATATTGTAAGACTTATAAGAAATATATGATGCAGAACTACATAACCATACTTCTCCATAAAGTGTAAATACCTTTCAGCCTTTATACGTATATGTATTAGGATTCTATTTTCTTTACAGTCCAGCATGATACATCTTGGAATAAACACTGACGTCCATGTTGGCTTTTCTCTGGAACGACTGCTGCCCGATGCTTGTGGAGATTTATAAACAAATCAGAAGCAAGCATGTTCAGTATGCCGTTCTGTTTAAGGTTCCGGATCCGGACAGATAAGGACCGGATAATCTTATCATTACGATTTTGTTCAGTAAACTCCGGGCTTTTAGAGTGTGGAAGTCTGGGTTTTCTATAATAAATATGCTTGTTTTGAGGGGTGAATCAGTTGGCAGGTCAACTAGTTCAATATGGTCGACTACGCAAGCGTAGGACATACGCACGTATAAGTGAGGTACTGGAATTACCAAACCTTATCGAAATTCAGACTGCATCCTACCAGTGGTTTTTAGAAGAAGGTTTGAAGGAAATGTTTAAGGACATTTCTCCAATTGAAGATTTTACTGGCAATTTATCGTTGGAATTTGTGGATTACAGCTTTGGTGAACCAAAGTATCCAGTGGGTGAGGCAAAAGAGCGAGATGTCACTTATTCCGCTCCTCTACGTGTGAAAGTTCGTTTGTTAAATAACGATACAGGTGAAGTGAAAGAACAGGAAGTATTTATGGGAGATTTTCCTCTCATGACAGACACCGGTACTTTTATTATAAATGGTGCTGAACGTGTCATTGTTTCACAGTTAGTCCGTTCTCCAAGTGTGTACTTCAGTGAAAAAATCGATAAAAACGGTAAAAAAGGGTATACCACAACCGTAATCCCTAACCGTGGTGCGTGGCTGGAGTTTGAAACAGATGCGAAAGATGTTGCGCATGTACGTATTGACCGTACGCGTAAACTTCCGATCACTGTTCTGCTTCGCGCTTTAGGATTTGGAACTGATGAAGAAATTATTGATTTAATTGGCGAAAATCAATTTCTGAAAAACACCTTGGATAAGGATAACACTGAAAACAGTGAAAAGGCGCTGCTTGAAATTTACGAGCGTCTGCGTCCAGGTGAACCGCCTACTCTTGAAAGTGCAAAAAGTCTGCTGATTTCACGCTTTTTTGATCCCAAGCGTTATGACCTTGCACGTGTAGGTCGCTATAAAATGAATAAAAAGCTGCATATTAAAAACCGTTTATTTAATCAGACATTGGCTGAAACCATTGTTGATGAGGAAACGGGTGAAGTGATCGGCCGAAAAGGGGATAAAATTGATCGACCACTTCTGAATAAACTTCTGCCTTATCTGGAAGGTTCTGAGGAAAATGTGGGCGAACAGATTCTTGAACCACATGAAGGCGTTCTTGATGATCCTGTGCGCATACAGTCCATTAAGATTATGGATCCATCAGACCCTGAAGGTGAAAGAACGCTAAAGGTAACAGGTAATGCTGGTATTGATTATGATGTGAAGCATATTACCCCTGCTGATATGATTGCATCAATCAGTTATTTCTTCAACATCCTGCATGGTGTTGGAGATACAGATGATATTGACCATTTGGGTAACAGACGTTTACGTTCAGTTGGTGAACTGCTTCAAAACCAATTCCGGATTGGTTTATCCAGGATGGAAAGAGTTGTCCGTGAACGGATGTCCATTCAGGATACGAATTCTATTACACCACAGCAGCTCATTAATATTCGACCTGTTATTGCATCTATTAAAGAATTCTTTGGAAGCTCGCAGCTTTCACAGTTTATGGACCAGACGAACCCATTAGCTGAACTGACTCATAAACGACGTCTGTCAGCACTTGGACCAGGCGGACTCACCCGTGAACGCGCCGGTTTTGAAGTGCGTGACGTTCACTATTCTCACTATGGCCGTATGTGTCCGATTGAAACACCTGAGGGTCCGAACATTGGTTTGATTAACTCATTATCTTCTTATTCCAAGGTCAATGAATTCGGTTTTATTGAAACCCCTTATCGACGAGTGGATCCTGAGACAGGTAAGGTTACTGAGCAGATTGACTATTTGACAGCGGATGAAGAAGATAACTATGTAGTTGCGCAGGCAAACGCCAGCTTAGATGAAGAAGGCCGATTTGTTGAAGAAGAAGTTATTGCCCGTTTTCGAGGAGAAAACACAGTCGTCCGTCGAGATCGTATTGATTATATGGACGTATCACCAAAACAGGTGGTATCTGCGGCGACAGCTTGTATCCCATTCCTTGAAAATGATGACTCCAACCGTGCGCTTATGGGTGCAAACATGCAGCGCCAGGCTGTACCGTTGATTAATCCAAAATCACCAATTGTGGGTACTGGTATGGAATACGTTTCCGGTAAGGACTCAGGTGCTGCGGTTAGAGCCAAGCATGCCGGGGTTGTTGAGCGAGTAGAAGCTAAAGAAGTACATGTCCGTCGCATTTCCGAAGTTGATGGGAAAGAGGTAAAAGGAGATGTAGACGTTTATAAGTTCCAGAAATTCATTCGCTCCAACCAGGGAACTTGCTATAACCAGAAGCCAATTGTTGAGAACGGGGAAAGAGTAAAACAAGGTGATATTCTTGCTGATGGACCATCCATGGAGCAAGGTGAACTGGCTCTTGGTCAAAACGTACTCGTCGGCTTCATGACCTGGGATGGATACAACTATGAGGACGCTATTATTATGAGTGAGCGCCTTGTAAAAGATGATGTTTATACATCTATTCATATTGAAGAGTATGAATCAGAGGCACGTGATACGAAATTAGGGCCGGAAGAAATTACTCGTGACATTCCAAACGTAGGTGAAGATGCCCTGCGCAACCTTGATGAGCGGGGAATTATACGAGTTGGAGCTGAAGTGGGTGACGGAGATCTTTTAGTAGGTAAAGTAACTCCTAAAGGTGTTACAGAACTAACAGCCGAAGAAAGATTGCTGCATGCCATATTTGGTGAAAAAGCCCGTGAAGTACGGGATACTTCATTACGTGTTCCGCATGGCAGCGGAGGTATTGTCCTTGATGTTAAAATCTTTAACCGTGAAGACGACGATGAATTGCCTCCAGGTGTCAATCAATTAGTGCGTGTTTACATTGTTCAGAAACGTAAGATCAATGCCGGGGATAAAATGGCCGGACGTCACGGAAACAAAGGTGTTATTTCAACCATTCTTCCGGAAGAGGATATGCCATTCTTACCTGACGGAACACCTATTGATATCATGCTTAATCCACTGGGTGTGCCATCCCGTATGAATATCGGTCAGGTATTAGAATTACACCTCGGAATGGCTGCTCGTGAACTAGGTATACACGTCGCAACGCCAGTATTTGACGGTGCTTCCGACTATGACGTATGGGATACATTGGAAGAAGCAGGTCTGTCCCGGGATGCAAAAACCGTCCTTTATGACGGTCGTTCAGGGGAACCGTTTGACCACCGTGTCTCCGTTGGTGTCATGTACATGATTAAGTTGGCACATATGGTGGATGACAAACTGCACGCTCGTTCAACTGGACCATATTCCCTTGTAACTCAGCAGCCACTTGGTGGTAAAGCACAGTTCGGGGGACAGCGTTTTGGAGAGATGGAGGTTTGGGCATTAGAGGCCTATGGTGCAGCCTATACACTCCAGGAAATCCTGACTGTCAAGTCCGATGATGTTGTCGGTCGTGTGAAAACTTACGAATCTGTGGTTAAGGGAGATAATGTTCCTGAACCAGGCGTTCCAGAGTCATTCAAGGTATTAATTAAAGAATTGCAAAGTCTTGGCATGGATGTGAAGATTCTATCAAGTGATGAATCTGAGATTGAAATGCGTGATATTGAAGAAGATGATCAATCTGCTGAACAATTGAATGTAGATATGGAACAACGTGAAGACGCAAATTGATAAAAGGTAAACTAGCGAAAATCCGGATAATCTAAGGGAGGTAGGCCCTTTGCTAGATGTAAATAATTTTGAATACATGAAGATAGGTTTAGCCGCACCTGAAAAAATTCGTTCCTGGTCTTATGGTGAGGTTAAAAAACCAGAAACCATTAATTACCGTACGTTAAAGCCGGAAAAAGACGGTTTATTCTGTGAACGTATTTTCGGCCCTCAAAAAGATTGGGAATGTCATTGCGGGAAGTATAAGCGGGTGCGTTATAAAGGGATTGTTTGTGACCGTTGTGGAGTCGAAGTTACAAAATCCAAAGTACGAAGAGAGCGTATGGGGCATATTGAATTAGCTGCCCCTGTCTCTCACATTTGGTATTTTAAGGGAATTCCAAGCCGTATGGGTCTGGTACTTGATATGTCCCCACGTGCGCTTGAGGAAGTCATTTACTTTGCGGCTTATATCGTAACTGATGTTGGTGACACACCACTTGAAAAGAAGCAATTGCTGTCCGAAAGAGAATATCGTCAATACCGGGATAAATATGGGGCAACATTCCAGGCTCAAATGGGAGCTGAAGCCATCCGCAAGCTTCTTCAGGATGTTCATTTAGACGAAGAAGTTGATATGCTGAAGGAAGAGCTGAAAACGGCTCAGGGTCAGCGCAGAACTCGTGCCATTAAGCGCCTGGAGGTACTTGAGTCCTTCCGTAATTCCGGCAATGATCCGTCATGGATGGTGTTAGATGTATTACCAATCATACCTCCAGAACTTCGACCAATGGTTCAACTGGACGGCGGCCGCTTTGCTACATCCGATCTGAACGATTTATACCGTCGTGTGATTAACCGTAACAACCGTTTGAAGCGTTTGTTGGACTTAGGTGCACCAACGATTATCGTTCAAAATGAAAAACGTATGCTTCAGGAAGCTGTAGATGCCCTGATTGATAATGGACGCAGAGGCCGTCCGGTTACAGGACCGGGAAATCGTCCGCTGAAATCCTTATCTCATATGTTAAAAGGTAAGCAGGGTCGTTTCCGTCAGAACTTACTTGGTAAGCGTGTAGACTATTCTGGCCGTTCCGTAATTGCGGTTGGTCCGAGCCTTAAGATGTACCAATGTGGTCTGCCGAAAGAAATGGCTATTGAATTATTCAAGCCATTCGTTATGAAAGAGCTTGTTGACCGTGGTATTGCTCATAATATTAAATCAGCAAAACGTAAAATTGAACGGCTGCATCCGGAGATTTGGGATGTTCTTGAAGAAGTCATTAAGGAACATCCAGTGTTATTAAACCGTGCACCAACCTTGCACAGGCTTGGTATCCAGGCATTCGAACCGACGTTGGTTGAAGGTCGTGCGATTCGTCTTCACCCATTAGTCTGTACAGCATATAATGCAGACTTTGACGGTGACCAAATGGCTGTGCACGTTCCATTATCTGCGGAAGCACAGGCGGAGTCCCGTATTCTGATGCTTGCTGCTCAGAACATCTTGAATCCTAAAGATGGAAAACCAGTTGTTACACCATCACAGGATATGGTATTAGGGAACTATTATTTAACTCTTGAGAGAAAAAATGCTGTTGGTGAAGGGAAGGTATTTAAAGACTTAGACGAAGCATTAATGGCTTATCGAAACGGCTATGTACACCTTCACACGCGTGTTGCTGTAGATGCCGGGTCTTTAAACAACAAAACTTTTACAGAAGAACAAAACGGCATGCTGCTTCTGACTACTGTCGGTAAACTGATCTTTAATAATATGCTGCCAAATGCATTCCCTTATCTGAATGAGCCGACAGCAGATAACTTAGAGGTAAAAACGCCTGAAAAATACTTTATTGCTAAGGGCACAAACGTACCTGAAGAAATCGCCCAACGCGAAGTTATTCCTCCATTTAAGAAAGGTATTCTGGGAGATATCATTGCGGAGGTCTTTAAACGCTATAAGATTACAGAAACATCCAAGATGCTAGACAGAATGAAGGACTTAGGCTTTGAGTACTCGACGAAGGCGGGTATTACTGTCGGTGTATCTGATATCGTTGTTCTTTCTGAAAAGCAGGAAATCCTGGATGAGGCACAGGAAAAAATCGATAAAGTTGTTAAACAGTTCCGCCGAGGCTTAATCACCGGTGAGGAACGTTATGATCGCGTGGTCGCTATCTGGACGGAAGCAAAAGATAATATTCAGGATAAACTGATGCAGTCTCTTGAATCGACAAACCCAATCTTTATGATGAGTGATTCCGGTGCACGTGGTAACGCATCAAACTTCACTCAGCTTGCAGGTATGCGTGGTCTGATGGCCAATCCATCCGGTCGAATTATCGAACTTCCGATCAAATCCAGTTTCCGTGAAGGACTGACTGTACTTGAGTACTTTATTTCAACACACGGTGCCCGTAAAGGTCTTGCGGATACCGCGCTTAAGACAGCTGACTCCGGATACTTGACACGTCGTCTTGTAGATGTTGCACAGGATGTAATTGTTCGTGAAGATGACTGTGGTACCGACCGTGGTATGTTCGTCAGTGCCTTAAAAGAAGGGGACGAAATTATCGTTCCATTAATCGATCGTCTTATCGGACGTACAGCCTTTAAGACTCACCGTCACCCTGAGACCGGTGAAGTTCTTCTTCGTCGTAATCAATACATTACAGAAGACAAAGCAAAAGAGATTGTTAATGCAGGTATTGAGGAAGTTTATATTCGTTCCGTATTCACATGTAATACAAAACATGGGGTATGTAAGGAATGTTATGGACGTAACCTTGCTACAGGTTCAGAAGTTGAAGTGGGAGAAGCAGTGGGAATCATTGCAGCTCAATCCATCGGGGAACCAGGTACACAGCTTACAATGCGTACCTTCCACACTGGTGGGGTAGCAGGAGACGATATCACACAAGGTCTTCCGCGTATTCAGGAATTGTTTGAAGCAAGAAATCCTAAAGGTCAGGCCGTAATCAGCGAAATATTTGGTACGGTTGAGAACATTAATGAAGTAAAAGATAAACTTGAAATTGTTGTACAGGGTGAAGTAGAAAGCAAGACCTATAATGTGCCTTACAACGCACGACTAAAAGTAACTACAGGAGATAAAGTCGAAGCAGGTCAGCCGTTAACAGAAGGTTCTATTGATCCTAAAGAGCTTCTGAAGGTTAGCGGTACAAAAGCGGTTCAGAAGTATATTCTGAAAGAGGTTCAGAAAGTTTACCGTATGCAGGGTGTTGAAATCTCTGATAAGCACATTGAAGTTATGACACGTCAGATGTTTAGAAAGGTTCGTGTCGTTGAATCTGGTGAAACAGATGTACTTCCAGGATCACTGCTGGAAACATTCCAATTCAGAGATGCTAATACGAAGGCGCTTAGAGATGGAGAAAATCCTGCTGTAGGTAAGCCAGTCATTTTAGGTATTACCAAAGCATCCCTTGAAACGGATTCATTCTTATCAGCCGCATCCTTCCAGGAAACAACAAGGGTACTGACAGATGCAGCTATCAAAGGAAAACGGGATGAACTATTAGGCTTGAAAGAAAATGTGATTATTGGTAAACTTGTTCCTGCTGGTACCGGAATGAACCGTTACCGCAGCATAGATATGAAAAAGAACGTTGAACCTGAAGTTGTTTCAGAGGAAGTCAACGAACAAATAACAACACAGTAATCAATGTTAAATAGGTAAATAGAGCACCTTGGATGATATGAAAATCAAGGTTGACTTTCATAATCTAGAGTGATAATATATTCAAGGTGCTTCTATTTAGCCCTGTTGCTTTGGAGGATGCATATGTCTTATGAAAAAGTAGCACAGGATAAATCGAAAGCAGTAATAGGTACAAAACAGACAATGAAGGCTTTAAAGAGCGACCAGGTTTCAGAGGTATTCGTTGCAGAAGATGCTGAACGAAAAGTAACTGATAGGGTAGTACGCCTGGCTGAAGATTTAAAGACACCCGTCGTTTATGTGGATTCCATGAAGCAATTGGGAAAAGCATGCGGGATTGATGTTGGTGCAGCTACCGTCGCAATAAAGAAATAAAGCTCTGGCGATTATGTGATCGTTAAGACTTTGTTTTTTTGCCTTTTTATGAACCACCTGGATGTGTGGTATTACAAAACGGCGAATGAAGGGAGGAAAACTAAGATGCCAACTATTAACCAATTAGTACGTAAAGGTCGTACAACCAGAACTGGAAAGTCAGACTCTCCAGCACTAAACAAAGGATATAATAGTCATAAAAAGAAAATGACTGACCAATCCTCACCACAAAAACGTGGCGTGTGTACACGTGTTGGAACACTAACACCTAAGAAACCGAACTCAGCACTTCGTAAATATGCACGTGTTCGTTTAACAAATGGAATTGAAGTTAGTGCTTACATTCCTGGTATTGGTCATAACTTGCAAGAGCACAGTGTTGTATTAATTCGTGGTGGTCGTGTTAAAGACTTGCCAGGTGTGCGTTACCATGTTGTACGTGGTGCTCTTGATACTGCAGGAGTTGAAGGTCGTCAGCAAGGTCGTTCCAAATACGGCACAAAGAGACCTAAGAAATAACTTTTATACAAACCAGAATAATTGAACAGAATGAAAGGAGGGGAACGTATGCCTCGTAAAGGTCCAGTGGCAAAACGTGACGTACTGCCAGATCCGATTTATAATTCTAAACTCGTAACACGTTTGATTAACCAGATTATGGTTGACGGTAAACGTGGAACAGCACAAAAGATTTTGTACAAAGCGTTCGAACTAGTTAATGAACGCAGCGGACAAGATGCTATGGAAGTATTTGAAGAAGCGATGAAAAACGTAATGCCTGTGCTTGAAGTTCGTGCCCGTCGTGTTGGTGGTTCAAACTATCAGGTACCAGTTGAGGTTCGTCCGGAACGTCGTCAGGCATTAGGTCTTCGTCATATTGTCCTATACTCCCGCCAACGCGGTGAGAAGACGATGGAAGAACGTCTTGCAAACGAAATTCTTGATGCATCCAACAACACAGGTGCAGCAGTAAAAAGACGTGAAGATATGCACAAAATGGCAGAAGCCAATAAAGCATTTGCTCATTATCGCTGGTAATGACATTCATTCTACAAAACTATACTCTAGGAAGGAGAAAAGTTCATGGCTAGAGAGTTCTCCTTGGAAAGAACACGTAATATTGGGATAATGGCCCATATTGATGCCGGTAAAACAACCGCAACTGAACGTATTCTTTTCTATACAGGACGTATCCATAAAATTGGGGAAACTCACGAAGGTGCTTCCCAAATGGACTGGATGGATCAGGAGCAGGAACGCGGAATTACCATTACTTCCGCTGCAACAACTGCTCAGTGGAAAGATCACCGTATCAATATCATTGATACACCAGGACACGTGGACTTCACGGTAGAAGTTGAACGTTCATTGCGTGTTTTGGATGGCTCCGTGGCCGTACTGGATGCGCAATCCGGAGTGGAGCCGCAGACAGAAACGGTTTGGCGTCAGGCTACAACCTATCATGTACCGCGTGTTGTGTTTGTTAACAAAATGGATAAAGTAGGGGCGGACTTCCTATACTCAGTAAGCACCCTGCATGATCGTTTAGGTGCAAACGCACAAGCGGTTCAACTTCCTATCGGTGCCGAAGATGAATTTGAAGGTATTATTGATTTAGTCACCATGCAGGCATTCTATTACATGGATGACCTCGGTACTCGTACAGAATCAAGACCTATTCCTGATGAATACAAGGAGCAGGCAGAAGAATATCGCGCCAAATTAGTGGAATCTGTAGCTGAATTGGATGAGGACCTCATGATGAAGTATCTTGAAGGTGAAGAGATTACGAATGAGGAACTTAAACAAGCAATTCGTACAGCTACACTAAACGTTGAATTCTATCCTGTACTAGTAGGTTCTGCCTTCAAAAACAAAGGGGTTCAATTACTGATTGATGCAGTTATTGACTATCTGCCATCTCCATTAGATGTACCTCCAATTGAAGGTAAAGACAGAGAAACAGAGGAAGAGGTTGTTCGTAAGGCGGATGACAATGAGCCATTCTCAGCTCTTGCCTTTAAGGTAATGTCAGACCCATATGTTGGTAAGCTTACATTCTTCCGGGTATATTCAGGAACGTTGAGCTCTGGTTCTTATATCCAGAACTCAACGAAAGATAAGCGTGAACGTGTAGGACGTATTCTGCAAATGCATGCAAACTCCCGTGAAGAAATTTCAACGGTTTATGCCGGTGATATTGCTGCTGCTGTTGGTTTAAAAGATACAGGTACTGGTGATACTCTGGTTGCAGAGAAAAGTAATATTATTCTTGAATCCATGGAATTCCCAGAGCCGGTTATCTCTGTGGCCATCGAGCCAAAATCAAAAGCAGACCAGGATAAAATGTCCGTTGCCTTGGGTAAATTAGCTGAAGAGGATCCAACCTTTAAGGCTGAAACCAATACAGAGACGGGTCAGACCATTATCTCTGGTATGGGTGAGCTTCACCTTGATATTATCGTTGACCGCTTGAAGCGTGAATTTAAAGTGGAAGCAAACATTGGTTCACCACAGGTTGCTTACCGCGAAACCTTCCGTGCACCTGCCGAAGTTGAAGGTAAATTTGTTCGACAATCCGGTGGACGTGGACAATATGGTCACGTTTGGGTTAAATTCGAACCAAATGATGAAGGTGCAGGATATGAGTTCGTCGATAAAATTGTCGGAGGGGTTGTTCCTCGTGAATACATTCCATCCGTCGATCAGGGAATTCAGGAAGCTCTTGAAAATGGAGTTCTTGCAGGATACCCTCTTATCGATGTAAAAGCTACTTTATATGATGGTTCCTACCACGACGTTGACTCTAACGAGATGGCGTTTAAAGTAGCAGCTTCAATGGCTGTTCGTGAGGCGAAAAACAAATGTAACCCGGTTCTTCTTGAGCCAATGATGAAAGTGGAAATTGTGATTCCTGAAGAATACATGGGTGACATTATGGGTGATGTTACATCCCGTCGTGGACGCGTTGAAGGTATGGAAGGACGTGGAAACGCACAGGTAGTAAATGCCTTTGTTCCACTATCAGAAATGTTTGGTTATGCAACGTCACTACGTTCCAACACACAAGGACGTGGAACGTACACTATGCACTTCAGTCACTATGAAGAGGTGCCAAAATCTATTTCTGATGAAATTATTAAAAAAAATAATGGATGATAATTGATTTTTTCATCCTCATCCATTATAAATGAAGTTAGAGGCTTGGGAGTGTGTGTAAGTCTCTATGATCCGCACTTCCAAGTAAACTATATAAATTCTATCCATAGGAAACAATTATTTATTTAAGGAGGAAATATAAATGGGTAAAGAAAAATTTGATCGTTCCAAATCGCACATTAACATTGGAACTATTGGTCACGTTGACCATGGTAAAACTACTTTAACTGCAGCTATCACTACTGCTCTTTACAACAAGACAGGTACTGGTGAAGCAATGGCTTATGACACTATCGACGGTGCTCCAGAAGAGCGTGAACGTGGAATCACAATCTCTACTGCACACGTTGAGTATGAAACAGATACTCGTCACTATGCACACGTTGACTGCCCAGGTCACGCTGACTATGTTAAAAACATGATCACTGGTGCAGCACAAATGGATGGTGCGATTCTTGTTGTTTCTGCAGCTGATGGTCCAATGCCACAAACTCGTGAGCACATTCTTCTATCCCGTCAGGTTGGTGTGCCAGCGATTGTTGTATTCCTAAACAAAGTTGACATGGTAGACGACGAAGAGCTATTAGAACTAGTAGAAATGGAAGTACGTGATCTTCTATCTGAATACGACTTCCCTGGTGATGACATTCCAGTAGTTGCCGGTTCAGCTCTTAAAGCTCTTGAAGGTGAAGAAGAGTATGTAAACAAAATCTTTGAACTTATGGATGCTGTTGATGAGTACATTCCAGCTCCAGACCGTGACACTGATAAGCCATTCATGATGCCAGTTGAGGACGTATTCTCCATCACTGGTCGTGGTACAGTTGCAACAGGTCGTGTTGAGCGTGGACAAGTAAAAGTAGGTGACGATGTAGAAATCATCGGACTTGCTGAAGAATCCTCCAAAACAACTGTAACTGGTGTTGAGATGTTCCGTAAGCTTCTTGACTACGCTGAAGCTGGTGACAACATTGGTGCACTTCTACGTGGTGTAGCCCGTGAAGAAGTAAACCGTGGCCAAGTTTTAGCTAAGCCTGGTTCCATCACACCACACACAAAGTTTAAAGCAGAGGTTTATGTACTATCTAAAGATGAAGGTGGACGTCACACTCCATTCTTCTCTAACTACCGTCCACAGTTCTACTTCCGTACAACAGACGTAACTGGTGTTATCCAGCTGCCTGAAGGAGTAGAAATGGTTATGCCTGGCGATAACGTAGAAATGGATGTTGAGCTTATTTCTCCAATCGCTATCGAAGACGGTACGAAATTCTCTATCCGTGAAGGCGGACGTACTGTAGGCGCTGGTGTTGTTTCTACAATTGAAAAGTAATGAATAAGGATTTGCAAAAAGGAGCTATCTCAATGAATGAGATAGCTCCTTTTTTTGTTGGATGATTGATATAAATTCGGGAATATGGAAAACTTGTATTGATCTTGAAGGACAAAGAAGATAGAAGAATATAAAGGATATATTAAAAAAACAACTTACTAAAAAGTTCATTATACATATGGTGAATGACCTTGAATCGCAATCGTGTTACAATATAACCTTCATCAGTTGAAAAAAAGACAACTCTCATTAATGCAAAACCCTTTGGTTAAATAAGATATGTATCACAACTCAGAAGGAAAATTATACCATATGCATCTGTATGTTGAAATCCGATGAATATGTATGTATAATAAATCAAGTGTCAATCATGCATAAAGAATGAATTCATGGTTGCAAACCGCCTTTATTTTCTATATAATAAGAAATGTTGGCTATAAAGGCGATGATGCGAAAGGTTGCCGAAACACCCGGCCCCTTTGCCATGGCGGGTGGTTGGGAAATTTTCGCGGAGTATGTCTATTCAAAATGGGCGAAAAGGAGGGAAAGTAATGGCAAAAGAAAAGATTCGTATTCGTTTGAAAGCATATGATCACAGAATTTTGGATCAATCAGCTGTAAAAATCGTGGACACAGCGAAGCGTTCTGGTGCTAATGTTTCAGGGCCAATTCCGCTTCCAACAGAAAGATCGGTTTACACAGTTCTTCGTGCTGTACACAAGTATAAGGATGCTCGTGAGCAATTTGAAATGCGCACACATAAGCGTTTAATTGATATTGTAAACCCAACTCCTCAGACGGTTGATTCACTAATGCGTTTGGATCTTCCATCTGGCGTGGATATTGAAATAAAACTATAAAAAATATGATTGAAAAATAGGAGGTGTAACGGATGGCGAAAGGAATCTTAGGTCGAAAAATTGGCATGACTCAACTTTTCTCTGAAGAAGGAGAAATGGTTCCTGTAACAGTCGTTCAAGCTGAACCTAACGTAGTTTTACAAACAAAGACTGTTGAAAACGATGGTTATGAAGCTGTTCAATTGGGAATTGCCGATAAAAAAGAAGTTCGATCAAATAAACCTGAAAAGGGTCATGCTGAAAAAGCAAATACAAACCCTAAGCGCTACGTTCGCGAAATCCGTAATACAAATCTTGACGACTATGAAGTGGGTCAAGAAGTGAAAGTGAATGTTTTTGAACCTGGAGAAAAAATTGATGTAACAGGTACTTCCAAAGGCAAAGGGTTCCAAGGTGCAATTAAGCGGCACAACCAGGCTCGCGGACCAATGACACACGGTTCTCATTATCACAGAAGCCCAGGTGCAATGGGGGCTATTGACCCTATGCACGTATTTAAAGGGAAAAAGCTTCCTGGTCAAATGGGTGGAAACACTGTTACAATTCAAAACCTTGAAGTAGTCAAAGTAGATGAAGAAAACAATCTACTACTTATTAAAGGTAATGTGCCAGGTGCCAAAAAATCTTACGTAACGATCACAAGTGCGGTAAAGGCGTAGAAGACTATTAAATGAAGGGAGGATATGTCATGCCTAAAGTAGCACTATACAAGCAAGATGGCTCAAAAGCTGGAGATGTAGAACTAGTAGAAGCTGTCTTTGGAATTGAACCAAACACTCACGTATTACATGAAGCGGTTCAGACACAGCAAGCTTCTTTGCGTCAAGGTACGCATAAAGTGAAGAATCGTTCTGAAGTTAGTGGCGGAGGTCGTAAGCCATGGCGTCAAAAAGGAACAGGACGTGCGCGCCAAGGTTCTATCCGTTCACCACAATGGGTAGGTGGAGGAACTGTTTTCGGTCCTACACCGCGCAGTTACAGCTATAAGCTTCCTAAAAAGGTTCGCCGTTTAGCGTTAAGATCTGCACTTTCTTCTAAAGTAAAAGAAGAGAGTATTTATGTGTTAGATAACCTTTCTTTTGATGCACCAAAAACAAAAGAAGTTGTTAAAATGCTAGAAGGTTTAAACGTTCCGGAAGATACGTTGATAGTAACTGCTGACAGTGATGAAAATGTTGAGCGTTCAGCTAATAACATCCAAGGTGTTAAAGTGCTGACAGTTGAGCAGGTAAACGTACTTGACCTGTTAACTCACGACAAGTTAGTGATTACGAAGGATGCAGCCGAAAAAGCAGGGGAGGTGCTCGCATAATGAAAGATCCACGCGATATTATAAAGCGCCCTGTCATTACGGAGGATTCAGCCGACTTGATGATTGACAAGAAATACACTTTTGAAGTTGATTCAAAAGCAAATAAAACAGAAATCAAAAATGCGGTTGAAGTAATTTTTGGTGTTCAAGTAGATAAAGTGAACACATTGAATCAAAAAGGTAAATTCAGAAGAATGGGACGTTACGGTGGATATCGTCCAAATCGTAAAAAGGCTGTTGTGCAGCTTACAGAAGACAGTAAAGAATTGGACTTCTTTGAAGGTGTATAAGCCGAACAATTGAAACTAAAGGAGGGAAATAGAGATGGCGATTAAAAAATTCAAACCAACATCAAACGGTCGTCGTAATATGTCTGCATCAGATTTTGCTGAAATTACGACGAACAAACCTGAAAAAACCTTGCTTGCACCACTAAGTAAAAGAGCAGGTCGTAACAATCAGGGGCGTTTGACCACTCGTCATCAAGGTGGCGGTCATAAGCGTAAATACCGTATTATTGACTTCAAGCGTGATAAAGATGGTATACCAGGACGCGTTGCCACTGTAGAATATGATCCAAACCGTTCTGCAAACATTGCACTTATTCATTATGCAGATGGTGAAAAGCGATATATCCTAGCACCTAAAGGTCTTAAAGTAGGCGATGAGATTCAATCAGGTCAAGGTGCTGACATTAAAACAGGTAATGCTTTAGAGCTTAAAGACATCCCTGTTGGTACAATTATTCACAACGTAGAATTAAAGCCTGGCCGTGGCGGACAGCTTGTTCGTTCAGCAGGAGCACAGGCGCAAATCCTTGGTAGAGAAGGGAAGTATGTATTAGTACGTCTTGCATCCGGTGAGACACGCATGATCTTATCTTCCTGCCGTGCAACTGTAGGTCAAGTTGGAAACATTGAGCACGAACTTATTACTGTAGGTAAAGCTGGACGTACTCGCTGGCAAGGTAAGCGTCCAACAGTACGTGGTTCTGTTATGAACCCAGTTGATCACCCTCACGGTGGTGGTGAAGGTCGCGCACCAGTCGGACTTCCATCTCCAATGTCACCATGGGGCAAACCTACGCTTGGACTTAAGACTCGTAAACGTAACAAACCATCTGATAAATATATTGTACGTAGACGTAAGAAAAAATAGCGGGATTGAAAGGCGCTGCGTTTAAGTCTATCAATCGCGAAGGGAGGTTTACTGATGGGTCGTAGTTTGAAAAAAGGACCTTTCGTGGATGATCATTTAATGAAAAAAGTTGAGAATCTGAACGAATCTAATAAAAAGCAAGTCGTTAAAACATGGTCTCGTCGTTCTACCATCTTTCCTAACTTTGTAGGACACACCATTGCGGTATATGATGGACGCAAACATGTACCTGTTTATGTTACGGAAGATATGGTCGGTCATAAATTAGGTGAATTCGCACCTACACGCACATTTAAAGGCCATGCCGGCGACGATAAAAAAACAAAACGCTAATGAGAGGAGGCACACAAGATGCAAGCTAAAGCCGTTGCAAAAACTGTTCGTATCGCTCCTCGTAAGGCTCGCTTAGTGGTTGACTTAATTCGAGGAAAAGAAGTTGGCGAAGCTTTTGCTATTTTAAATCATACAAACCGTGCGGCTTCTCCAATCGTAGAAAAAGTGTTAAAATCTGCTGTTGCGAACGCAGAGCACAATTATGAATTGGATCCTGATAACCTGGTTATTTCAGAAGCATTTGTAAATGAGGGTGTTACGTTGAAACGTTTCCGTCCTCGTGCACAAGGTCGCGCAACCCAAATCAATAAACGCACTAGCCATATTACGGTTACTGTATCAGAAAAGAAGGAGGGATAATCTGTGGGTCAAAAAGTTAATCCTGTAGGTCTGCGAGTAGGCGTTATTCGCGACTGGGAATCAAAATGGTACGCAGGAAATGATTATTCAGATCTATTGCATGAAGATATTAAAATTCGTGAATATATTGAAAACCGCCTGAGTGATGCTGCCCTTTCCTCTGTTGAGATCGAACGTGCAGCAAGCCGTATCAATATTACCGTTCACACAGCTAAGCCAGGAATGGTAATCGGTAAAGGTGGTTCTGAAGTAGAAGCACTTCGTAAATCATTAAACAACCTTACAGGTAAGAAGGTTCATATCAACATTGTTGAAGTTAAGAAACCAGAGCTTGATGCAACTCTAGTTGCAGATAACATTGCTCGTCAATTGGAAAATCGTGTTTCATTCCGTCGTGTACAAAAGCAGGCCATTCAAAGAGCTATGCGTGCAGGCGCTAAAGGAATCAGAACTCAAGTATCAGGTCGTCTTGGCGGTGCTGATATTGCTCGTGTTGAAGATTACAGCGAAGGTACTGTACCACTTCACACGCTTCGTGCAGACATTGATTATGGAACTGCAGAAGCCGACACTACTTACGGTAAACTAGGTGTTAAAGTGTGGATTTATCGTGGTGAAGTCCTTCCAACGAAGAATGAAGATTAAGGAAGGGGGAAAAGCAAAATGTTAATGCCTAAACGTGTTAAATATCGTAAACAATTTCGTGGTAACCTGAAAGGTCGCGCTAAAGGTGGTACGAGTGTTTCTTTCGGTGAATACGGACTTCAGGCGGTTGATGGTGCATGGATTACCAGTCGTCAAATCGAAGCAGCCCGTATTGCTATGACTCGTTACATGAAGCGTGGAGGTAAAGTCTGGATTAAGATTTTCCCGGATAAGCCAAAAACTGCTAAGCCACTTGAAGTTCGAATGGGTTCCGGTAAAGGTGCTCCTGAAGGATGGGTAGCAGTTGTAAAACCTGGTAAGATCATGTTTGAAGTTGCAGGTGTTTCTGAAGAAGTTGCTCGCGAAGCATTACGTCTTGCTTCTCACAAACTGCCGATTAAAACCAAATTTGTAAAACGTGAAGAAATTGGTGGTGAAAATAATGAAGGCTAATGAAATAAGAGATTTAACCACTGCCGAAATTGAACAAAAAGTTAAGTCTTTAAAAGAAGAGCTCTTCAATTTGCGTTTCCAACTGGCTACCGGACAGCTTGAAAACACTGCCCGTATCCGGGAAGTTCGTAAATCAATTGCTCGTATGAAGACCGTTGTACGTGAAAGAGAACTCGCCGAGTAATTTCAATATTTGAGAGGAGGTATACCTCGATGAGCGAACGTAACAATCGTAAAGTTTACACTGGTCGTGTTATATCCGACAAAATGGATAAAACCATCACAGTATTAGTTGAGACTTATAAATTCCATTCCCTATATGGAAAACGTGTTAAGTATTCTAAGAAGTTCAAAGCTCATGATGAAAACAATCAAGCTAAAAAAGGCGACGTTGTAACCATCATGGAAACTCGACCACTTTCAGCTACAAAACGTTTTCGTTTAGTTGAAGTTGTTGAAGAAGCGGTTATTATATAAGGTTTCAGAAGCTATAACGCATTTTGAAGGGAGGTCACACCGCTATGATCCAACAGGAAAGTCGTTTAAAAGTTGCGGATAACTCTGGTGCTCGTGAAGTTTCCACGATTAAAGTATTAGGTGGCTCAGGCCGCAAAACTGCGAATATCGGTGATGTTATTGTTTGTTCCGTAAAGCAGGCAACACCAGGTGGCGTTGTCAAAAAGGGTGAAGTAGTCAAAGCTGTTATTGTCCGTTCAAAAAGCGGAGTGCGTCGTAAAGATGGTTCCTATATCCGTTTTGACGAAAATGCTGCCGTAATCATTCGTGATGATAAAGGCCCGCGAGGAACACGTATTTTCGGACCTGTAGCTCGTGAATTACGTGATAATAAATTTATGAAAATTGTATCTCTAGCTCCAGAAGTTCTATAAAGAACTTAATTACGAAAAGCCTTGTAAGGAGGTGCGCGAGTCATGCATGTGAAAAAAGGTGACAAAGTTATGGTTATCTCAGGTAAGGATAAAGGCAAACAAGGAACTGTTTTACAGGCTTTCCCTAAGAAAGATCGTGTTTTAGTGGAAGGCGTAAATCAGGTGAAAAAGCACGCTAAGCCTTCTCAGGATAATCCGCAGGGCGGTATTTTAACTCAGGAAGCTGCTATTCATGTTTCAAACGTTATGCCAATTGATCCAAAATCCGGTGAACCAACACGTGTTGGTTATAGTGAAGTAGATGGTAAAAAAGTACGTATTGCAAAAAAATCCGGTGAACCATTAGATAAATAAGTCTAACGGCGAAAGGAGGGCTTAAAAAATGAGCGAACTTAAATCAAAGTATCGAAATGAAATTATTCCATCCTTAATGGAAAAGTTTAATTATGATTCTGTTATGGAAGTGCCACAAATCGAAAAGATTGTAATCAACATGGGTGTTGGTGACGCTGTTCAGAACGCAAAAGCACTGGATAATGCAGTAGAAGAGCTGACCCTTATTTCAGGTCAAAAGCCAGTCGTAACACGTGCGAAAAATTCAATCGCCGGTTTCCGTCTGCGTGAAGGTATGCCTATTGGTGCAAAAGTAACTCTACGTGGAAATCGTATGTATGAGTTTCTACAAAAGCTTATTGACGTTTCTCTTCCACGTGTGCGTGACTTCCGCGGGGTTTCCAACAAAGCCTTTGATGGTCGTGGAAACTACACATTAGGCGTAAAAGAGCAACTGATCTTCCCTGAAATTGATTACGATAAAGTAGATAAAGTACGTGGTATGGATATTGTGATTGTTTCAAGTGCCAATACTGATGAAGAAGCTCGAGAACTTCTAACTCAGTTCGGTATGCCATTCAGAAAATAGATCCTATGTAAAGGAGGTTCATTCATGGCCAAGAAATCAATGATCGCGAAGCAAAAGCGCCAGCAGAAGTTTAAAGTCCGCGAATATACCCGTTGTGAAAGATGTGGACGTCCACATTCCGTTATTCGTAAATTTAAACTTTGCCGTATTTGTTTCCGTGAATTAGCCTATAAAGGTCAAATTCCAGGCGTCAAAAAAGCTAGTTGGTAAACCCCAATAGGGAAGGAGGTAATATAAAATGACTATGACAGATCCAATTGCAGATATGCTAACTCGTATTCGTAACGCAAACATGGTACGTCATGAAAAACTGGAAGTCCCTGCTTCTAAACTAAAACAGGAAATTGCAGATATCTTAAAGCGTGAAGGATTTATTCGCGACTATGAATTTGTAAGTGACGACAAACAAGGAATCATTCGTCTGTTCCTTAAGTACGGACCTAACAATGAACGTGTAATTACGGGTCTTAAGAAAATCAGTAAGCCTGGTCTTCGTGTTTATGCCAAAGCAGACGAACTCCCACGTGTTCTTAACGGACTAGGTGTAGCAGTTGTATCCACATCAAACGGTGTTTTAACCGATAAAGAAGCTCGTCAGCAAGCAGTTGGTGGCGAAGTACTCGCTTATATTTGGTAATCCATTACGACAGGAGGTGTAGAGAATGTCTCGTATAGGCTTTAAACCAGTTGAGATTCCTGAAGGGGTAGAAGTGAACGTTAACGACGGTAAAATTGAAGTTAAAGGGCCAAAAGGTGAATTGGTTCGTTCTTTTAACCCTGACATGAATATTAAGATTGAAGATAACGTTCTAACTGTAGAACGTCCTAGCGAAAGCAAGGAGCACCGTTCTTTGCATGGAACAACACGCAGCTTAATCAGCAATATGGTTGAAGGTGTTTCCAAAGGATTCGAAAAAGCTTTGGAAATCACAGGTGTTGGTTACCGTGCACAAAAACAAGGTGACAAAATCGTTGTTAATGCCGGATATTCACATCCAGTGGAGATCGAACCTATTGAAGGCATTGATATCGAAGTTCCATCGAATACCAGAATCGTTGTAAAAGGTATTGATAAAGAAAAAGTTGGTGCTGTAGCAGCTAATCTTCGTGCGATCCGTCCACCTGAGCCTTATAAAGGTAAAGGAATTCGTTATGAGGGCGAATATGTACGTCGTAAAGAAGGTAAGACAGCTAAATAATGTTCATGTAAGGACAGAAAGGAGTGACCCAAATGATCGCAAAGAAGGACAAAAACGCTGTGCGTAAAAAGCGCCACAGTCGTATGCGTCGAAATTTATTCGGTACAGAATCCCGCCCACGTTTAAATGTGTATCGTTCAAATAAACACATTTATGCACAGCTAATCGATGACATTAATGGTGTTACAGTTGCAAGTGCATCAACTGTGGATAAAGAATTTGACCTTGACACAACAGGCAATGTTGAAGCTGCCCAGAAGGTTGGCGAACTAGTTGCTAAGCGTGCTTTGGATAAAGGCTTCAAATCAATCGTATTTGATCGCGGAGGTTACTTATATCACGGACGTGTAAAGGCATTAGCTGATAGTGCTCGTGAAACAGGTCTTGAATTTTAATCGTAAAAAGGAGGGAAATTGATGCGTACTAATATCGATCCAAACAAATTGGATATTGAAGAACGTGTAGTTACGGTCAACCGAGTAGCGAAAGTTGTGAAAGGTGGACGTCGTTTCCGTTTTACAGCTCTAGTTGTTGTGGGAGATAAAAATGGCCATGTAGGTTTTGGAACAGGAAAAGCGCAAGAGGTTCCTGAGGCTATCCGAAAGGCTATTGAAGACGGTAAGAAAAACCTGATTGAGGTGCCAATCGTAGGTACCACTATTCCGCATGAGATTCATGGTGAATTCAGTGCCGGAAACATTCTTCTAAAACCTGCTGCTGAAGGTACAGGAGTTATTGCTGGCGGACCTGTTCGTGCAGTATTAGAACTTGCTGGTATTGGCGACATTCTATCGAAATCTCTAGGATCCAACACACCAATTAACATGGTTCAAGCAACAATTAACGGCCTAAACAATCTTAAACGTGCTGAAGATGTTGCAAAACTTCGTGGCAAATCAGTAGAAGAATTGCAAGGATAAGGAGGGAAAAAACATGGCCAATAAAATAGAAGTTACCCTCACTAGAAGTTTAATTGGGAGACCAGAAGATCAGCGTGAGACAGTAAAAGCGTTAGGTCTTAAGAAAATCAATCAAAAAGTTGTTCATGATGACTCACCAGCCATTCGCGGAATGGTAGATAAAGTGTCCCATCTTGTAGCAGTTAAAGAAGCGTAATGTAAAATAGCTTAAGAGGAGGTGCAACCATGAAACTACATGAGTTAAAGTCTGAAGAAGGTACTCGTAAAAAACGTAATCGTGTAGGACGCGGAATGTCTTCAGGTAATGGTAAGACATCCGGACGTGGCCACAAAGGACAAAAAGCCCGTTCAGGCGGCGGTACTCGTCCAGGCTTTGAAGGTGGTCAGATGCCATTGTTCCAACGCCTTCCAAAACGTGGTTTTACAAACATTCATCGTAAAGAGTATGCAGTTGTAAACCTAGAAGCACTTAACCGTTTTGAGGATGGTACAGAGGTAACTCCAGAATTGTTGATTGAATCAGGAGTTGTGAGCAAGCTAAAAGCTGGAGTTAAGGTACTTGCAAAAGGTAATCTTGAAAAGAAATTAACTGTTAAAGCTCACAAGTTCTCTGCTTCAGCTAAGGAAGCGATCGAAGCGGCGGGCGGTCAAACTGAGGTGATTTAATGTTCCGTACTCTCTCCAATTTTATGCGCGTAGCTGATATTAGGCGGAAAATATTATATACCTTAATGGCACTGTTTATTTTCCGCTTAGGTACTTTTATACCTGTTCCATTTACCGATAAGGATGCCATTGACTTTATGAACCAATCCAATGTATTTGGCTTTTTGGATACATTCGGAGGGGGAGCTTTAAGTCAATTTTCCATTTTTGCTATGGGGATCATGCCTTACATTACGGCATCCATTGTTGTTCAGTTACTGCAAATGGATGTCGTCCCTAAATTTACAGAGTGGAAAAAGCAAGGTGAAATGGGACGAAAGAAATTAGCACAAGTAACCCGATATGGTACAGTTGGTCTGGCGTTCGTTCAGGCAATTGGGATGTCGGTTGGCTTTAATGCTATGACTGGCGGTCAATTAATTTCAGATCCTGGTCCATTAAAGTTTGTGATGATTGCTATCGTTCTTACTGGTGGTACTACTTTCCTTATGTGGCTGGGTGAACAAATCACGGCCAATGGGGTGGGGAACGGTATATCAATCCTGATTTTTGCAGGTATTGTAGCTGCTATTCCAACAGGTGTTAACCAGTTGTATGAACAATATATCACAGATGCTGGTGATCAGTTATTTATTAATCTGGTTATTCTGGCACTGATAGTACTTGTTATTCTTGCTGTTGTCGTAGGAGTAATCTTCATTCAGCAGGCATTACGTAAAATTCCTGTACAATATGCAAAACGTCTTGTAAATCGTTCACCGGTTGGCGGACAGTCTACACACTTGCCTTTAAAGGTTAATGCTGCAGGAGTTATCCCTGTCATTTTTGCCATTTCATTCATTATTGCACCCCGAACTGTGGCGCAATTTTTTGATGGAGATGTTGCAAGCTTTATTGAGCGTGTGTTTAACTATGAAGAACCAATTGGTATGTTGATTTATGTTACGTTAATTATTGCATTTACGTACTTCTATACATTTGTGCAGGTGAATCCTGAGCAAATGGCTGAAAACCTTAAGAAACAAGGTGGATATGTACCGGGTATTCGTCCTGGTAAAAATACCGAGACGTATCTTACTCGTGTAATGTACCGACTGACTTTTGTTGGTTCGATCTTTCTTGCATCAGTATCGGTACTGCCAATTATTTTAGGTTCGTTAGCAGGTCTTCCATCTGCAGTTCAAATTGGCGGAACCAGCTTACTCATTGTTGTCAGTGTAGGACTTGAAACGATGAAACAACTGGAAAGTCAATTGGTTAAACGCCATTATAAAGGGTTTATTAAATAACTGAAGCTTGTGTAACAAACAGCTTTGAACGGTAAACGAGAGCGAGGGGAAAAGCATGAATTTAATTTTAATGGGTCTGCCAGGTGCCGGAAAAGGTACGCAAGCAGAGAAAATTGTTGATAAGTATGGAATCCCTCATATCTCAACAGGAGATATGTTCCGCTCAGCTATTAAAGAAGGTACTGATTTAGGCAAACAGGCGAAGTCATTCATGGATAAAGGTGAACTTGTCCCAGATGAGGTAACCATTGGTATTGTTCGTGAGCGTTTAGGTAAGCCTGATTGTAAGAATGGATTTTTATTGGATGGTTTTCCAAGAACGATTGCTCAGGCAGAAGCACTTGAAAATCTATTGAATGATATGAATTCCAAGCTTGACTACGTACTTCATATTGATGTACCTAAGGAAAAGCTTGTTGATCGTCTGACGGGTCGTCGCATCTGTCCGAAGTGCGGGGCAACCTATCATGTTGAATTTAACCCTCCTGAAGTTGATGGAAAATGTGATGTGGATGGGGAAGCGTTAATTCAGCGTGAAGATGATCAGCCTGATACCGTTAAAAATCGTCTGGAAGTAAATATGAGCCAGGCAGAGCCATTGTTAAACTTCTATGATGAAAAAGGTTATCTTGTAACTATTGATGGTGATCGGGATATTGATCAGGTATTTTCTGATATTGATGATAAACTTGGAAAGATTTCTTCATAATCATTTGCAAAACTCCCTGTGAAATTGTTATGATTCGAGAGTCCTTTATTTTCACTGGAGGATAAGTTTGTTATGCCATGATGGACTATACATTGAAGCTTTCCTGAAGGTATAATAGACGTTGTGAAGGGATGCCGGTGTTCACATACAATGAAAATGTGAATGATGGGATTCCCATGATTTAAGAAGAATGATAGCAAAAGTTTAGATTTAAAATAAATATTCTTTTTGGCATATATTAATCGTTACTTGAGGAGTTAAAAGGAAAAAACCCCAAGTGAAGGTGATGACATTTGAGTGATCCAGGGTCGAGTCCGAGGTTAGGGCAGGTTGTTCGAATTTCGAAGGGCCGTGAAGCCGGACAGTATGCTATTATTATTGAAGTTGTTGAAGGACGTTCTGTATTATTGGCTGATGGTGATAAGCGAAAATTTGATAAGCCAAAGAGAAAGAATATCCAGCACATTGAAGTGAGTGAATATGTTTCACCTGAAGTGAGAAACAGCTTGTTAGAGACTGGTCGAGTGACAAACGGTAAATTGCGTTATGCCTTATCAAAATTCATCAATGAAAACTTGATTGATTTGAAGAAGGGAGATCAACTCGATGGCGAAAGATGATGTTATTGAAATGGAGGGTAAAGTTGTCGAGACTTTACCGAATGCACAGTTTAAAGTAGAGCTGGAAAATGGCCATACAGTATTGGCGCATGTTTCAGGAAAAATCCGCATGCACTTTATCCGGATTTTAGCTGGAGACAAAGTGACAGTTGAATTATCTCCATATGATTTAACCAGAGGTCGAATTGTCTACCGTTATAAGTAAATACTCCGAGTAAAAGGAGGTAAGAGAAATGAAGGTAAAACCGTCTGTTAAACCAATGTGTGAAAAGTGCAAGGTTATTCGTCGTAAAGGTAAAGTAATGGTGATATGCGAAAACCCTAAACACAAACAAAAACAAGGATAATGAAGGAGGTGCAGGTCTAAATGGCACGTATTGCAGGTATTGATGTTCCTCGCGATAAAAGAGTTGTTGTTTCATTAACATACATTTACGGTATTGGTAAATCTACGGCTGCAAAAGTTGTAGAGGATGCAGGTGTATCCGCTGATACTCGTGTACGCGATCTTACAGAAGATGAGCTTTCCCGTATCCGTAACGAAGTGAATAACCTTACTGTTGAAGGTGACCTTCGTCGTGAAACATCTTTAAACATTAAACGTTTAATCGAAATTGGCTCTTATCGCGGTATCCGTCATCGTCGTGGTTTGCCACTAAGAGGTCAAAAGACAAAAAACAACTCTCGTACACGTAAAGGTCCAAAACGTACAATTGCTAATAAGAGAAAATAACTGAAAAAGGAGGTTAGCTAAATTATGGCTCGTAAATCTACAGCAGCTCGCAGAAAGCGTAAAGTGAAAAAGAATATAGAAACGGGTGTGGCACATATCCGTTCAACATTTAATAACACTATTGTTACGATCACAGATACTCAGGGAAATTCTCTTGCATGGAGCAGTGCTGGTGCATTAGGTTTTAAAGGTTCCCGTAAATCTACACCTTTTGCTGCACAAATGGCCGCAGAAGCAGCAGCTAAGGCTTCTATGGAGCATGGTGTAAAATCTATTGAAGTAGCTGTAAAAGGCCCTGGTGCTGGTCGTGAAGCAGCTATTCGTGCGCTTCAGGCAGCAGGTCTTGAAGTAAGTGCCATCGCTGATGTGACACCGGTGCCTCATAATGGGTGTCGCCCACCAAAACGTCGTCGTGTTTAATATCGTTTTGTATAGACATTTGTTACCCTGTCTATAATGGGTTATGATAGCTTATACACCAAAGCACGCTTGCAGCAGGACATTTTAGTTTCACGTGAAGACACGGGGGAACTTGCCTACCTGAGGAATTTCGGTTAGACATCCGGTCTAGCCGGGGTTTCGACGTTTTGAAGGAGGGTTTTATAGATGATTGAAATTGAAAAACCAAAAATTGAGGCGGTTGAAGTAAGTGAAGATGCTACATTTGGAAAGTTCGTTGTTGAACCACTGGAACGTGGATATGGTACAACAATGGGTAACTCCTTGCGTCGTATCCTATTATCCTCACTCCCGGGTGCAGCTGTAACATCTGTACAGATTGACGGTGTTCTTCATGAGTTTTCAACAATAGACGGCGTTGTGGAAGATGTTACAACCATCATTTTAAATCTTAAGAAACTGGCACTAAAAATCTATTCTGATGATGTTAAAACGATGGAAATTGATGTTCAGGGAGAAGGAACGGTAACAGCTGCTGATATCACCCACGATAGTGATGTGGAAATCTTGAACCCAGATATTCATATCGCAACACTATCCAGTAATGCACATCTCCATATGCGTATTACTGCAGAGCGTGGCCGTGGCTATCGTCCGGCTGAGGACAATAAGAAAGAGGATCAGCCTATTGGTGTCATTCCAGTTGACTCTATCTTCACACCAGTATCCCGCGCGACTTATCAGGTTGAAAGTACGCGTGTAGGTCAAGTAGCTAATTTTGATAAGTTAACGCTTGATGTTTGGACAGATGGTAGTATTCGACCAGAAGAAGCCGTTTCACTAGGTGCAAAAGTATTCACAGAACACTTAAATATTTTTGTAGGACTTACAGATGAAGCACAAAATGCAGAAATTATGGTAGAAAAAGAAGAAGATCAAAAAGAAAAAGTCCTTGAAATGACAATTGAAGAGCTGGACTTGTCCGTTCGTTCTTACAATTGCTTAAAACGTGCTGGTATTAACTCTGTTCAGGAACTCACTCAAAAGTCAGAAGAAGATATGATGAAAGTGCGTAATCTGGGTCGTAAATCTCTGGATGAAGTGAAATATAAGCTCGCTGATTTAGGACTTGGGCTGCGTAACGACGATTAATAATATGCATCCATGATCTTTCAGGAAAAAGGAGGGAAACGAAATGGCTAGAACGAAGCTTGGTCGTACAACTGATCAACGCATTGCGTTACTCCGAAATTTAGCTACAGATCTTATCGTTAAAGAACGCATCGAGACGACTGAGGCAAAAGCAAAGGAGTTACGTTCTGTTGTTGAAAAAATGATTACTCTTGGTAAACGAGGCGATTTGCATGCGCGTCGTCAGGCAGAATCATTTTTACAGAATGTGAACGTTGATGAAGAGGAAAAACAAACAGCTCTTCAGAAGCTGTTTGCCGATGTGGCACCACGTTATGAAGACCGTCAAGGCGGTTACACTCGTATCCTTAAATTAGGAGAGCGTCGTGGAGACGGTGCAAAAACGGTGATTATTGAACTAGTATAATCTTCGCAGGTGAAAGGGCGGGAAGCATCCTGAGATGTGATTCCGACCCTTTTTTTGTTTTATCCAAAATATAGGCAGGCTGATTATCACACATGAACTGGCCGTAATACCCCCACTGATGAAAGTTTCACTTTATGATAAAATAAAAGGAAATTTCAATTCGTGTTTACTAGTTCACAGATCCGAAAGTCAGTTGGCTTTTAGCTGAAAATAATAGGATATTACCTAGGAAATAGTCGAGGCAGAGAAGAGCGGAGGTAATTTTATGAGTACACCTTATGATATTGAATTTAAAAATGTATCCTTTCAATATCCGCAGAGTGACGAGTGGGCTTTGAAGGATGTCTCCTTTCATATAAACGAAAACGAATGGGTAGCCGTTATTGGTCATAATGGTTCAGGCAAATCTACAATTGCCAAGCTGATGAACGGTTTACTCACTCCGCAGCATGGTCATATCCAAGTAAAGGGTATGGAAGTAAATGAGGAGAACATTTGGGAAGTACGTAAAAGGGCAGGTATGGTTTTTCAAAATCCTGATAATCAGTTCGTAGGAACAACGGTCATCGATGATATTGCTTTCGGATTGGAAAATCATGGTTTTTTACGCGATGAAATGCTCAAACGCATGGATTACAGCCTGAAAGCTGTAAATATGGAAGGCTATGAAAATCATGAACCCCATAATCTGTCCGGTGGTCAAAAGCAAAGGGTAGCTATTGCCAGTGTTCTTGCTGTTGAACCAGATATCCTCATCCTGGATGAGGCAACAGCTATGTTAGATCCCAAGGGGCGCCGGTCCATTATGGAAACTGTTCATCATGTCAGACGGGAACGGGAGGTTTCCGTGATTACGATTACTCATGATTTAAATGAAGTCCTTTTTGCCGATCGGGTCATTGTTATGAATGATGGAAAGGTCTGGAGAGAAGGAACCCCAAGAGAAATATTTAACCTTCATGAAGAACTCAATCAAATTGGATTAGACACCCCGTTTGTTACACACCTGTCAAGTTCGTTAAAAGCAGAGGGTATAGAGCTTGGTCAGGAACCATTAACACATAAGGAATTGATGGATGAATTATGGACATTTTATTCGAGAACGTAAGCCATATATACCAAAAGAATACACCATTTGAATTCAGAGCCCTGAAGGATGTATCCTTCCAGATTCCCACTGGATCATTTGCGGCGATCATCGGACATACCGGAAGTGGGAAGTCAACGCTCATCCAGCATTTTAACGGCCTGCTCATACCCTCAAGCGGGCGAATACAAATGGATGATTTTCAATTGAAAGCCGGAGAAAAAGTAAAGGATATTATGTATTTACGAAAACGAGTGGGTGTCGTCTTTCAATATCCGGAGCATCAGCTTTTTGAAGAAACGATAGACAAAGATATTAAGTTTGGGCCGCAGAATTTCGGGCTGTCCCAGGATACGATTGATGCACGTCTTCCTGAAGTGCTAAAATCAGTAGGTTTATCGGAAGGACTCCTGTCAAGATCACCCTTTGATTTAAGCGGAGGGCAAATGAGACGAGTAGCGATTGCAGGAGTATTAATGATGGATCCCGATTTACTCGTATTAGATGAACCAACGGCTGGTCTGGACCCTCGTGGACAAAAGGATATTATGGACATGTTTGCACAGGTTCATAAAGAAAAACAGCGGACTACCATCCTTGTTACACATAGTATGGAAGATGCACTGAAATATGCGGATTATGTGTTCATTATGGATCACGGGAAGCTCGTCATGGAAGGGAATCCTGTAGAACTTTTTCAAAAGGAGCAGGCGTTACATGGAGTAGGCTTAGATGTCCCCGAAGTGATTAAATTTCTTAATGAATTTAAGTCCGCATTCGGATACTCCATTCCTTTTCACGGCCAGTCCATTCAGGAGTTAGCCAAGGATATGGCGAGGATTGTCAAAGGGGGCATAAAAGATGAGTAGTTCTTTTATCATCGGACAATATGTGCCCGGACAATCGGTTGTTCATCGTCTGGATCCACGCATGAAAATTGTTATGGTCTTTCTTTTTATTATTTTTATCTTTCTGGCAAATAGCTGGTTAGGCTATATGGTACTGACGCTATTTGCACTGTTAAGCGTGGTGACGACAAAAATTGCTCCCTCATATGTAATGAAAGGACTTAAGCCTGTCTGGTTTTTGATTATTTTCACCTTTATATTACATTTGATCGTCACGAAAGAGGGACAGGTATTGTTTTCAATCTGGAATTTTGACGTCTATTCGGGCGCCTTATGGAAAGGTCTTGAGATATCTTTACGTTTCTTTCTGTTGATTTTAATGACGACTTTATTAACATTAACGACGACCCCGATTTCGATTACAGATGCGATTGAAAGCCTGTTTCAGCCCTTGAATAAGGTCCGGTTCCCTGTCCATGAGCTGGCGTTGATGATGTCGATTTCCTTACGGTTTATTCCGACGCTCATGCAGGAAACAGATAAAATATCAAAGGCTCAGGCATCCCGCGGGGTAGATTTTCGTACAGGACCGGTAAAAGAGCGACTAAAGGCCGTTGTCCCATTGCTTGTCCCATTGTTTGTGAGTGCTTTTAAGCGTGCGGAGGAACTGGCGATGGCGATGGAAGCCAGGGGTTATAAAGGTGGAGAAGGCCGGACCAAGTTCCGCGAGCTGAAGCTGAAAAACGCGGATATATGGATATTTATCTTTTTTACTGCTGTTCTGATTCTATTCTGGATGTTACGAACATAGAGGGTGAATGAAGTTGGAACGAATAAAATGCACATTACAATATGATGGAACCTTTTTTTCGGGCTTTCAGGTCCAGCCTGATCAGCGTACGGTCCAGGGAGACATTGAAGCGGCCCTCCGGCGTATGCACCGCAATCAGCTTGTCCGGATTACGGCTTCAGGAAGAACGGATACAGGAGTACACGCTCTGGGCCAGGTTTTTCATTACGACACGGATTTAGAGCTTACAGAGGAAAAATGGAAAAAGGCATTGAATTCTCTGTTACCGGATGACATCTATATTACCGATGTCGAAAAGGTTTCGAATGACTTCCATGCGAGATTTAATGTAAAAATAAAGGAATATCGATATAAACTATTGAATCAGAAAAAACCCGATATTTTTCACCGTCATCATTATTGGCACATTTACCAGGATCTGGATGTCGAAAAAATGCGGCAGGCAGGAGAGTACTTAATTGGTACTCATGATTTCACTTCATTTTGTTCGACCAAAACAGAGGTTCAAGGTGATAAAATCCGCACCATATATAATGTGGAAATTTTACAGGATGATCCTGTGCTAACTGTAAGTGTACAGGGAAGTGGATTTTTATATAATATGGTACGCATCATTACAGGGACACTTGTGGAAGTCGGACAGGGTAAGGTCAGTCCGGATGAAGTAAAAGCTATTCTGGAAGGTAAGGACCGGACGTTGGCGGGCCTAACTGCTCCGCCGCAGGGTCTGTATTTATGGCAGGTGGTTTATCAAGAATAAATGACCTGTACGATTCCATCATCAGGGGAGGCCCTCTGCTGATGGACGTTTTACTTTATTTTTCATACATAGGGGAGTGGAGAAAGATGAGGATTAAACGTGCTTTACTGAGTGTATCCGACAAAGAGGGAATTGTTGAATTTGCCCGAATGCTTTCAGACAATGGTATAGAGCTGGTATCTACAGGGGGAACGAAAAAGCTGCTGGATAACGAGGGGATTCCTGTTGTTAGCGTGGAAGAAGTAACCGGATCACCGGAAATTCTGGATGGTCGGGTGAAAACCCTGCACCCGACAATTCATGGAGGAATTCTTGCCAGGCGGGATCAGACTGAGCATATGGGCCAACTGCAAGAGCAGAATATCCAGCTGATCGATTTGATTGTGGTGAATCTGTACCCATTTAAGAAAACCATTTTACGTGGAAATGTAACAGAGGAAGAGGTTATTGAAAACATTGATATAGGTGGACCCACCATGCTTCGTGCGGCAGCCAAAAACGCCCGTGATGTGACAGTAGTCGTTGATCCGAATGATTATCAGGACATTGGAACTGAGATTCAAGAGCATGGTGCTGTTTCTCCAGAGAAGCGCAGAAGATTGGCGGCTAAGGTATTTCGTCATACAGCCCATTATGATGCTTTAATTAGCCAATATTTGAGTGAACAGGTGGAGGAACATGAGCCTGATTATCTCACGCTTACCTATGAGAAAAAGCAGGATTTGCGTTATGGGGAAAATCCTCATCAACAGGCAGCTTTTTATAAACATGTTCAGGCGGATTCCTCGTCAATAGCAAACGCCGAACAGCTTCACGGGAAGGAGCTGTCCTTTAATAATATTCAGGATGCAGACAGTGCTCTGGGGATGGTAAGGGAATTTCAGGAGCCAGCCGTTGTAGCAGTGAAGCATACGAATCCATGCGGAGTGGGTACAGGGGAAACCTTGGATGAAGCATGGAAACGGGCCTATGAAGCAGATCCTGTATCGATTTTTGGCGGAATTGTAGCGTTGAATCGAAACGTGGATGAACGTGTCGCAAAACAGCTAAGTGAAATTTTCCTCGAAATTATTCTGGCACCGTCGTTTTCTGAGGAAGCCCTGTCTATTTTGCAGAAAAAGAAAAATATCAGGCTGTTAACGGCTGATTTTAGCGAAAATCAGAGAGTCCGTCAGCTGATCAAGTCGGTTCGTGGCGGTCTGCTCGTTCAGGAGGAGGATGTCTATTCTCTTGAACAGGCCACCATTCATATTCCGACAAAGCGGAAACCAACCGATGAAGAATGGGCAGATTTAAAGCTTGCATGGCAGGTTGTCAAACACGTAAAGTCAAATGCCATTCTGCTTGTGAAGGATCAGAAGACCATAGGAGTCGGTGCCGGTCAGATGAATCGAGTAGGAGCTGCTGAGATTGCCATTAAACAGGCAGGAGAAAGTGCAGAAGCGGCAGTTATGGCCTCAGACGCCTTTTTCCCGATGGATGATACCGTAGAAGCTGCTGCTCAGGCAGGGATAAGGGCAATTATTCAGCCAGGCGGATCCATCCGGGATGAAGACTCGATTAAAAAATGTGATGAATATGGCATTGCTATGGTGTTTACAGGTGTTCGTCATTTTAAGCATTAAGACTGGCTTTATGGTATTTGAAGAGCTGTAATGGCAGAGAATAAATGAATGTCCCTGCTGTAAATAATGGAAATGGGAACAATCAGGAATAAATCTTGACATTCATACTACAGCTATTATAATATTATCTATGGCATTTTATTTCAAAACCACGATTAGCCCCGGAACTATTCGTGTTGAGATAATGAAAATGAACAGTGAAATCTAGAATTTTGAATGATTGAAAATAGGAGGGAAAACCACATGCGTACAACATTCATGGCGAATGATCAGAACGTTGATCGTAAATGGTATGTTGTTGATGCGGAAGGACAAACTCTTGGTCGTCTGGCTAGTGAAGTTGCCGCTATTCTCCGCGGAAAACATAAACCAACATACACACCGCATGTAGATACTGGTGATCATGTTATCATCGTGAACGCAAATAAAGTAAACCTGACTGGTAAAAAGCTTACAGATAAAATGTATTACCGCCATTCAAACTATCCTGGTGGTCTTAAAGCTCGCAGCGCAAATGAAATGCGTACGAACTATGCGGAAAGAATGATTGAAATTACCGTTTCAGGTATGCTTCCAAAGAACAAATTAGGTCGTAAAATGATCAAAAAACTTCATGTATTTGAAGGACCTGAACACAATCACCAAGCACAAAAACCAGAAGTTTATGAACTTCGTGGGTAATTTTAAGGAGGTTGACTAGAGTGGCTGAAGTACAATACTACGGTACAGGACGTCGTAAAAGCTCCGTAGCTCGTGTTCGTCTCGTTCCTGGTACTGGTAAAGTAGTTGTGAATAAACGCGATGCGGAAGATTATTTCCCATATGAAACACTACGTCGTATTTTAAACCAGCCTTTAGAAGTAACAGAAACTAAAGGCAGCTACGATGTATTGGCAAATGTTGATGGTGGAGGATTCACTGGTCAAGCAGGTGCAATCCGTCTGGGTATTGCCCGTGCTTTGCTTGAAGCAGACCCTGAGTATCGTTCTGCTCTTAAGCGTACCGGTCTTCTCACTCGTGATGCTAGAGAGAAAGAACGTAAGAAATACGGTCTTAAAGCAGCACGTCGCGCACCACAATTCTCAAAGCGTTAATATATGTTTATCAAAGACTCTTTTCACTTATGTGGAAAGAGTCTTTTTTATGGCTTAGGAAATTATAAAATATACGATTTGTGGATATGAAAAACAGGAAAGGCCACGTCCGGCTCAGTCCAGTCCGTACGTCGCTAAACGGGCGGTTCCGCCTTTGTTCTGTCGAGCAATGTTTCCTTGTGTACTTCGATTTGGAGTGAAGGGTCGCCGCTCCGGATTTCATCCAGAATGATAGTAATTAGATTGGATGGAGCAGGAATATGCCGGAGTAAGCGCTCATTGATCCGTGGTGACCGCGATTTGTCCGGAACCAAAGTAATTAATCTTATCGAGGAAAAATCAGTCGAATTTGATGAGAATTAATCGGGTAGATATAGGAATTAGACCTGTTTTAGAAATAATTAATCCGAAAAAGAAAATAATTTGTCCAGTTTTGAGAAAGATTGGTCTGAAATGTGTGGAATTGATCTGAATAGGTAATTATTTTTCCATTAAATGATGAATTATGCCTGAATGGCCCTGATTATGCCAGAGCCGGTCGATATGAGCCGAAGAAAACCTAATCCAGAATCACGACAATTTATCCAATCTCCCATCAATTGAACCAAAAACTAATCTTCTATAAAAACCAATCAGCCATTCCATTTAAATTGCATAATCCCCACCCTTGTCCCATATAGTTTAACGAGCGTAATATGGGGAGGAAATGGTATGAATAGAATCTTTGTTTATCGGTTACTATGGTTATTAGGCTTTATTGCCCTCATTGTTTTACTGAGATATCCAGCTGCGACCGAAGAAGCAGGAAACTCTTTCTCGCTTCCTTTGTCCGGGAAGGTCATTGTACTGGATCCTGGACATGGTGGTGTAGATGGTGGAGCTGTAGGTGAGGATGATTCCCAGGAAAAGGATATTGCCCTGAGTACAGTGAAGTATTTAAGGGATTATCTGCAGGAAGCGGGGGCGCTGGTTTATCTGACAAGAGAGGGAGACTATGATTTAGCGGCTGAGGGAACAAACGGCTATTCCAAGCGAAAAGCAGAGGATATTCGAAAGCGGGTGCAATTTGTTAAGGATAAAAATCCGGATATGTTTATTAGTGTCCATTTGAATGCCATACCGCAGACGAAATGGTCCGGGGCTCAAACCTTTTATCATCCATCTGTAAAGAAGAACGAGCATTTAGCCAAATTTATTCAAAGTGAAATTCGTCGCAATTTGGAAAATACCACACGGAAAGCACAGTCCGTCGACAATATTTATATTCTTAAACATACAGATCAGCCGTCTGCACTAGTGGAAATCGGTTTTTTGTCGAATCCCCATGAGAGAGACTTATTAAAAACGGATGATTATCAGCAGAAGATGGCTGCTTCCATCTATGAAGGGGTTTTACGCTACATAACAGAGGAAAAATATCCAGAAGAATCATAATTTTTTTGTTATCATAAGATGTATATCACTTAGAATTCCAGTAATATGTGTTATACTTGTCTTAGGTAAATACTAGCAAAGGCGGTGGCAAAATGTTATCCAAGTCAGAAATCATCGAAATACTAAAACCCTTTAAAGATCCATATTTACATAGAACCTTTGAAGAAACGGGTGCTATTCAGGAGATTTCTATTAAAGAGGAGAAAAATCATGTCAGTATAAAACTGGCCATCGGAAACCCGAATTCCGCTGAACAGATGCAGCTTCAACAGGAAATTGTAAACGCATTAAAAAAAGAAGGAGCTGCTACAGTAGGCCTGCGCTTCTCTAAGCTGCCTGATGAGGTCATGCAAAAGTATGAAGGAGCTGCGAAAAAGAGTAAAGAGGCAGAGTTATTAGGTGGACAGGAGGATGTCAACTTTATCGCGGTTGCCAGTGGTAAAGGTGGTGTAGGGAAATCCACCGTAACGGTTAACCTGGCTGTTGCTCTTGCCCGCTTAGGTAAAAAGGTCGGGATTGTCGATGCAGATATTTATGGGTTCAGTGTCCCTGACATGATGGGGGTGGAAAATCGCCCGCAAGTACGCGGAGAAAAGATTATTCCAGTCGAACGCTTTGGTGTAAAAATTGTTTCGATGGGCTTTTTCGTGGAAGATAACTCCCCGATTATCTGGAGAGGCCCAATGCTCGGTAAAATGCTGACAAGCTTCTTTAAAGAAGTGGAATGGGGCGATCTTGATTACTTGTTACTTGACCTGCCTCCAGGTACAGGGGATATGGCTCTCGATGTGCACTCCATGCTGCCATCTTCCAAGGAGCTGATTGTCACGACTCCACACCCTACAGCTGCATTTGTCGCTGCGCGTGCAGGTCAAATGGCTCTGAAAACCGAGCATGAAATATTAGGTGTTATCGAAAATATGGCTTACTTTGAAAGTACACTAACAGGTGAAAAAGAGTATGTTTTTGGACAAGGTGGGGGCGACAAGCTGGCCGAAGTCTTAAAGACAGATGTATTGGGACGACTCCCTCTACAGCAGCCTTATGAAGAGGAAGACGAATTTGCTCCTGGTGTGTATCAGAAGGACCATCCAACCGGAAATACATTCCTGAAAATAGCGGATAAAATCACGAAAAAGTTTGGTGAATAATGAGAAACCCTTGCTGAAGAATGATCAGCAAGGGTTTTTTTGGGAAGTAATCATTCCGACTCTGTAGATAGGAAATCATGGGAGGCCGCGTCCGGCTTCAGCGCCCGGCGAGGCCTCTTCTGCCTTTGTTATACCATTTCCTGCAGTAATAAATAAAGCAGCCAGATAATCATTTATGAAGAACCTCCTGATCCTCCTCCGCCATCGGATCCGCCAGAGCCGCCTCCGCTTTGGCCTCCGCCGCTCTGTCCGGAACCTGATTGACCGCCTTGCTGCTTTTGCATATCTTCAGCGGCTTTTAGGAGGATTTCACTCATTTTTGCTTTAAATAATGGACTTTCCAGTGTTTCCTGGATGGACTTTTCCAGGTGCTCTTTAAATTTCTGACTCTGTAAAGTCTGCTGAATCATATCCTCCATTTCCGGATTCTGCATTAAATCCATCATTGATTTTTGATATTCGGAGTCCTTCATAAGTCCCTTTATTAATTTCTCCTGAGAATCCTTTGTTGCTTCTGTATAGGTTTTAACAAACTTCGGATCTTCAAACAGTTTACTCCAGAACTTTTTCCCTTTATCCGAAGTCAGTGTACTATTTATAGCATCCTTCACCATAGCTGAATCCATAACTAACTGCTGTTTCATTTTTTCATCACTTAAAACTTCCTGAAGGGCTTTTTTTCCTTCATCGGTTTTTACAATATCAACCACCATTTTTTTGGTTGTTTCATACTCCGCATCGCCTTGAGATTGACCTGTATCTCCTCCGCAAGCGGTTATAAACATGAAAATGGTTAAGATGAGCAACCATTTTTTTATCATGGCTGGATCTCTCCTTCAATCCGACATCCTATTTTTTAATATGGGAATAAGCCTTGAATTTATACGTTTAACAAATAGGAAATATTAGTGAAAACATGTTAAAATACGATAGAATGGACGAAAACGTATTGTAGGAGGAAATGTTGTGACAACTCAGAAGTGGGTTCACTTATTTTTTAAAACATTATTTTTAGGTGCTATTGCTGCCATTGTTACAAGCTTTTTTGTGAAAACCGATTCATACACAATGTTTATGGACCCAATAAATGTATGGGAGTTGTTTGGTGCCCTCATCTGGTTCATGGGTATTGGCTTTCTTTTTAGTGTTGTGAGTCAGACCGGATTCTTCGCTTATTTATTTCTGAACCGCTTTGGATTGAATATTTTCCGTGGATTCTGGCGTCCTGTTCAGATGGTTCTCATTGCGTTTGTTTTGTTTGATCTTGTATATTTCCCTTACCAGAGTGCAGGGGACGATGCAAACCTGGGCCCATATGTTTTAACCGCGCTTGTTCTATTTTTATATGGAATGGCCGTGGCGTATTTCAAGGCAAAGGAAACAAATCAGAAAGCTTTTCTTCCTGCTGTTTTCTTTATGGTGGTTGTAACGGTTATTGAATGGGTACCGGTGTTAAGAACGAATCAGGTAGACTGGATGTGGCTTATGATTGTACCACTACTGGTCTGTAATACATATCAATTAATGCAGCTCCACCGGCTTACAAGACCCAATGAAGAAAAGCCGGCCGTAACTGCACAGAGCCGTAATACAAATTCAAATGTTAAATAAGAGTTAAAGAGCTGGGCTAAAGCGGAGGAGAATACACGTTTTCCCAGCCCTTGTTTTAATTGAGGGCTTCACTTTCCGATGAACTGTTAGAGATGAGCTCGGAAATAGTGACGAATGATAAGTCCTTCTTAAGTTTCGGTATGGTTTCCTTCAGTGCAGACCCCGTATGTTTAATAACATCAGAAGCATGCAGCAGGATAATGTCTCCGCCTGAAGCTTCATCCAGGATTGTTTCGGCAATCTTTTTCGTGCCGGGATTTTTCCAATCATCAGGATTTATGCTCCAGTAAATGGTCGTCAACCCCAATTGATCAACCGTTTTTAATACCTCTTCATTAAAATGACCGCTTGGGGGCCTTAACAGCTTGATATCCGGGTAGCCCAATTTCCGGAATACCTCTTTCGCCTTTAATAAATCCTTTCTCACTTCTTCCATATCCTGCTTCACGTAACTTTTATAACGATAGCCAAGCATTCCTATTTCGTGATTATCCTCAGCTATCTGCCCCAATATCTTTGGATGACGTTCTGCCCATTCACCACTGACAAAAAAGGTGGCATGAATATCCTGCTGCTTTAAAATATCCAAAATATCAAACACCTTTTCCTGCCCCCAGCTTATGTTAAAAGTAAGGGATAGCTGATCCGAATCTTCCTCTCCACTTTTGATAAAAGCTTTAGGTTCTTCCTTTTTGGATACTATCGAAAAAGAACTCGTTGTTTCGGCAAAAAGATAGAGAGCCGCAAAAAAAGCGGTGATGAATATGATGAACCACCGATTTTTGTTACGTGTATGGGTTCTATAGTTAGATTTCATTCTCTGTCCCTCCTATCAGGTCGGTGTAACTTATTATATGAAGGCATGTCCTCCCTTATGTAACAGTTTGGTCCTGCCTTGAAAAGATAAATTCAGACTATCTGTATAAGAAATCATGAGAGGCCACGTCCGGCTCCAACGCCCAGCGACTAGCGAGACTTCCTTCACCTCCGTCCGATAAGTCAACATCGACTCTCTCCGTTCGTCGTGTTTCCTTTTCCGCGTGTTAACTGGCTGTAAGACCCCTGTAAGATGGGGGCAACAGCCAGTAAACACCTGATTTGTTCAACTAACAATCACTGGGGAATGAACCCCCACTGATTGTAGTTTTACTTTATGTCCGTACGTCGCTAATTTAAAAGCGAAGGCGACCGCTTAGGCCTGCGAGCCGTAGCTGGACAAACGGGCGCTTCCGCCTTTGTTGCTCATAAATTGTTCCTGAAATGGAGAAGATGAAGGATATAAAATAAGAATGAGGAGAATGACAGATGTATGGACTGATGTTAAATGATATGGAGAGAAAAGAATTCGAGTACTTATTGAAACGAGAAATGGAAGAACTAATCTTAGATCTAAAAAGCAGAAATATTGATCATGTTGTAAAAAGAGCGATGAGAGAACGCTATGAGATTTTATTTCGATTATTTAAGAGATTCGCGAATAAATCGGAGTGTTTAAAGTATATGCCGTCTAAGCATTTTTCTAAGCATTCCGGATAATTACCTTTAATTTCCACTAGTCATACTACGAAAACCGTATTATAATAATTTCTGGCTTTGAAAAAAGTCGAAAGGGAGAGGAATTAAGTCAAACACTCAGATATTGTTATTTCCTCTGTTTTTAATGATTAATAGAGTGCATAAGTCAAAAGAGAGATCAGCTGTATAAATCAAAGAACAGCATATACTTTTACAGGCTTTTAAAAGAATTTTATCTGGTATTTATCTCTGTTGAATTTTCTTTTAAAAAGTGTATTGACATTCATATTAATCCATGGTAAATTTATTTTCGTCGTCAGGAAAGACGGCAACGCAATCAAAAAAACAACAAAATAAATTGTTGACATTAAAACAACTATTTGTTATTATAATAAAGTCGCTGTTTTGAGAGGCGACAAACTTCGAACCTTGAAAACTGAACAAAACAACCAGTACGTCAATTCGCTATTTAATAGCATTTTATGAGTAACAGGAAAACTTGTTTCTCGATAATAGTTGAGCACTTCTTATGTGCGATGACAACATTTATTGGAGAGTTTGATCCTGGCTCAGGACGAACGCTGGCGGCGTGCCTAATACATGCAAGTCGAGCGCGTGAAACAAGTTGATTCCTTCGGGATGAAACTTGTGGAACGAGCGGCGGACGGGTGAGTAACACGTGGGCAACCTGCCTGTAAGATCGGGATAACTCCGGGAAACCGGGGCTAATACCGGATAACACCTCCGACCGCATGGTCGGAAGTTGAAAGACGGCTTTTATGCTGTCACTTACAGATGGGCCCGCGGCGCATTAGCTAGTTGGTGAGGTAAGAGCTCACCAAGGCAACGATGCGTAGCCGACCTGAGAGGGTGATCGGCCACACTGGGACTGAGACACGGCCCAGACTCCTACGGGAGGCAGCAGTAGGGAATCTTCCGCAATGGACGAAAGTCTGACGGAGCAACGCCGCGTGAGTGATGAAGGTCTTCGGATCGTAAAGCTCTGTTGTCAGGGAAGAACAAGTACAAGAGGAACTACTTGTACCTTGACGGTACCTGACCAGAAAGCCACGGCTAACTACGTGCCAGCAGCCGCGGTAATACGTAGGTGGCAAGCGTTGTCCGGAATTATTGGGCGTAAAGCGCGCGCAGGCGGTTTCTTAAGTCTGATGTGAAAGCCCACGGCTTAACCGTGGAGGGTCATTGGAAACTGGGAGGCTTGAGTGCAGGAGAGGAGAGTGGAATTCCACGTGTAGCGGTGAAATGCGTAGATATGTGGAGGAACACCAGTGGCGAAGGCGACTCTCTGGCCTGTAACTGACGCTGAGGCGCGAAAGCGTGGGGAGCGAACAGGATTAGATACCCTGGTAGTCCACGCCGTAAACGTTGAGTGCTAGGTGTTAGGGGGTTTCCGCCCCTTAGTGCTGAAGTTAACGCATTAAGCACTCCGCCTGGGGAGTACGGCCGCAAGGCTGAAACTCAAAGGAATTGACGGGGGCCCGCACAAGCGGTGGAGCATGTGGTTTAATTCGAAGCAACGCGAAGAACCTTACCAGGTCTTGACATCCTCTGCTACCTCTAGAGATAGAGGGTTCCCTTCGGGGACAGAGTGACAGGTGGTGCATGGTTGTCGTCAGCTCGTGTCGTGAGATGTTGGGTTAAGTCCCGCAACGAGCGCAACCCTTGACCTTAGTTGCCAGCATTTAGTTGGGCACTCTAGGGTGACTGCCGGTGACAAACCGGAGGAAGGTGGGGATGACGTCAAATCATCATGCCCCTTATGACCTGGGCTACACACGTGCTACAATGGATGGTACAAAGGGCAGCGAAGCCGCGAGGTGAAGCTAATCCCATAAAACCATTCTCAGTTCGGATTGCAGGCTGCAACTCGCCTGTATGAAGCCGGAATCGCTAGTAATCGCGGATCAGCATGCCGCGGTGAATACGTTCCCGGGCCTTGTACACACCGCCCGTCACACCACGAGAGTTGGCAACACCCGAAGTCGGTGGGGTAACCTTTTGGAGCCAGCCGCCTAAGGTGGGGCCAATGATTGGGGTGAAGTCGTAACAAGGTAGCCGTATCGGAAGGTGCGGCTGGATCACCTCCTTTCTAAGGAAGATAAGGTCACTTCGTGACCAAAAAAGAGCGTACTCGGTTGTTTTGTTTAGTTTTGAAGGATCGAAGGATTCTTCAAAATAATGCATGGGCCTGTAGCTCAGTCGGTTAGAGCGCACGCCTGATAAGCGTGAGGTCGGTGGTTCAAGTCCACTCAGGCCCACCATGTAAATACGGGGCCTTAGCTCAGCTGGGAGAGCGCCTGCTTTGCACGCAGGAGGTCAGCGGTTCGATCCCGCTAGGCTCCATTTAGCACCTTGAAAACTAGATAAGAAAGCAATCAAGAGCAGACAACGGACAATGATGTCCGTGTGCGTTATAAGTTAAGTGAATAAGAGCGCACGGTGAATGCCTTGGCACTAGGAGCCGATGAAGGACGGGACAAACACCGATATGCTTCGGGGAGCTGTAAGTAAGCTTTGATCCGGAGATTTCCGAATGGGGAAACCCGCTGTCCGTAATGGGGCAGTATCCTTATCTGAATCCATAGGGTAAGGAAGGTAACCCGGGGAACTGAAACATCTCAGTACCCGGAGGAATAGAAAGCAAATGCGATTTCCTAAGTAGCGGCGAGCGAACGGGAAACAGCCCAAACCAGAAGGCTTGCCTTCTGGGGTTGTAGGACACTCCATACGGAGTTACCAAGAAATCAGGTAGATGAAACGGTCTGGAAAGACCTGCCGAAGAAGGTAACAGCCCTGTAATTCAAACCTGGTTTCCTCCGGAGTGGATCCTGAGTACGGCGGAACACGTGAAATTCCGTCGGAATCCGGGAGGACCATCTCCCAAGGCTAAATACTCCCTAGTGACCGATAGCGAACCAGTACCGTGAGGGAAAGGTGAAAAGCACCCCGGGAGGGGAGTGAAAGAGAACCTGAAACCGTGTGCTTACAAGTAGTTGGAGCCCGTTAATGGGTGACAGCGTGCCTTTTGTAGAATGAACCGGCGAGTTTCGATCTCATGCAAGGTTAAGCAGAAGATGTGGAGCCGCAGCGAAAGCGAGTCTGAACAGGGCGTATGAGTATGAGGTCGCAGACCCGAAACCGTGTGACCTACCCATGTCCAGGGTGAAGGTAAGGTAACACTTACTGGAGGCCCGAACCCACGTACGTTGAAAAGTGCGGGGATGAGGTGTGGGTAGCGGTGAAATGCCAATCGAACACGGAGATAGCTGGTTCTCTCCGAAATAGCTTTAGGGCTAGCCTCAAGAATTGAGTTTTGGAGGTAGAGCACTGATTGGACTAGGGGCCCTCATCGGGTTACCGAATTCAGTCAAACTCCGAATGCCAACAACTTGAGCTTGGGAGTCAGACTATGGGTGATAAGGTTCATAGTCGAGAGGGAAACAGCCCAGACCGCCAGCTAAGGTCCCTAAGTATACGTTAAGTGGAAAAGGATGTGGAGTTGCTTAGACAACCAGGATGTTGGCTTAGAAGCAGCCATCATTTAAAGAGTGCGTAATAGCTCACTGGTCGAGTGACTCTGCGCCGAAAATATACCGGGGCTAAACGTATCACCGAAGCTGCGGATTGTACCGTTGGTACAATGGTAGGAGAGCGTTCTAAGCGCAGCGAAGTCCGATCGGAAGAACGGGTGGAGCGCTTAGAAGTGAGAATGCCGGTATGAGTAGCGAAAGACAAGTGAGAATCTTGTCCACCGAAAGCCTAAGGTTTCCTGAGGAAGGCTCGTCCGCTCAGGGTTAGTCGGGACCTAAGCCGAGGCCGAAAGGCGTAGGCGATGGAAAACAGGTTGACATTCCTGTACCACCTTTCATCCGTTTGAGCAATGGGGTGACGCAGGAGGATAGGGAAGCGTGCTGATGGATATGCACGTCCAAGCAGTGAGAGTGATGAGCAGGCAAATCCGTTCATCGTAAGCTCGGGCTGTGATGGGGAGGGAAATAGAGTACCGAAGTTCCTGATTTCACACTGCCAAGAAAAGCCTCTCGTGAGGATGAGGGTGCCCGTACCGCAAACCGACACAGGTAGGCGAGGAGAGAATCCTAAGGTGAGCGGGATAACTCTCGTTAAGGAACTCGGCAAAATGACCCCGTAACTTCGGGAGAAGGGGTGCTCGTTCAGGCTTCGGTCTGGATGAGCCGCAGTGAAAAGGCCCAAGCGACTGTTTATCAAAAACACAGGTCTCTGCGAAGCCGAAAGGCGAAGTATAGGGGCTGACACCTGCCCGGTGCTGGAAGGTTAAGAGGATGAGTTAGCCCTTCGGGCGAAGCTCTGAATCGAAGCCCCAGTAAACGGCGGCCGTAACTATAACGGTCCTAAGGTAGCGAAATTCCTTGTCGGGTAAGTTCCGACCCGCACGAAAGGTGCAACGACTTGGGCACTGTCTCAACGAGAGACCCGGTGAAATTATACTATGCGTGAAGATGCGCATTACCCGCGACAGGACGGAAAGACCCCGTGGAGCTTTACTGTAGCCTGATATTGAATGTTGGTACAGCTTGTACAGGATAGGTGGGAGCCATCGAAACCGGAGCGCTAGCTTCGGTGGAGGCGCTGGTGGGATACCACCCTGGCTGTACGGACATTCTAACCCAGAACCGTGATCCGGTTCGGAGACAGTGTCAGGTGGGCAGTTTGACTGGGGCGGTCGCCTCCTAAAGAGTAACGGAGGCGCCCAAAGGTTCCCTCAGAATGGTTGGAAATCATTCGCAGAGTGTAAAGGCAGAAGGGAGCTTGACTGCGAGACCTACAAGTCGAGCAGGGACGAAAGTCGGGCTTAGTGATCCGGCGGTACCGAATGGAAGGGCCGTCGCTCAACGGATAAAAGCTACCCCGGGGATAACAGGCTTATCTCCCCCAAGAGTCCACATCGACGGGGAGGTTTGGCACCTCGATGTCGGCTCATCGCATCCTGGGGCTGTAGTCGGTCCCAAGGGTTGGGCTGTTCGCCCATTAAAGCGGTACGCGAGCTGGGTTCAGAACGTCGTGAGACAGTTCGGTCCCTATCCGTCGTGGGCGTTGGAAATTTGAGAGGAGCTGTCCTTAGTACGAGAGGACCGGGATGGACACACCGCTGGTGTACCAGTTGTTCCACCAGGAGCACGGCTGGGTAGCTACGTGTGGAAGGGATAAGTGCTGAAAGCATCTAAGCATGAAGCCCCCCTCAAGATGAGATTTCCCATCATTTTAAATGAGTAAGATTCCTCAGAGACGATGAGGTAGATAGGTCCGAGGTGGAAGCGTGGTGACACGTGCAGCTGACGGATACTAATCAATCGAGGACTTAACTTATACGAAAAGCGCAGGCGAGCGCATGCAAGTCGAAGCTGGACAAAAAACGCAGACGGATTTATAAACCACTGCCTGCTCACATGATTGCCTTTCTTATCTAGTTTTGAAGGTGCTAGTCACCAAAGCTAATAATGATAAGGAAGTTCTGCTAAAAGCGCTCATTTGTATGAACAACGCAGAACGATCAAGCCAAAGTCCAGTGGCGATGGCGGAGAGGTCACACCTGTTCCCATTCCGAACACAGTAGTTAAGCTCTCCAGCGCCGATGGTAGTTGGGGTTCTTCCCCTGCGAGAGTAGGACGCTGCTGGGCCAATTAAAACAATTCCACCGTAGCTCAGAGGTAGAGCAATCGGCTGTTAACCGATCGGTCGTAGGTTCGAATCCTACCGGTGGAGCCATAATGCTTCCATAGCTCAGTCGGTAGAGCGCTTCCATGGTAAGGAAGAGGTCGCCGGTTCAAGTCCGGCTGGAAGCTCTTTGGAAACTTTTCAAGGATAAATTTTATTTTGAATGGCCCGTTGGTCAAGTGGTTAAGACATCGCCCTTTCACGGCGGTATCACGGGTTCGAATCCCGTACGGGTCATCGTAAATATAAGGATGGATGCTGAAAAAAACAGGCATTATCCTTTGTCGGAGGATTAGCTCAGCTGGGAGAGCACCTGCCTTACAAGCAGGGGGTCGGTGGTTCGAGCCCGCCATCCTCCACCATATATCTCTTTAAATATGCCGGCCTAGCTCAACTGGTAGAGCAACTGACTTGTAATCAGTAGGTTGGGGGTTCAAGTCCTCTGGCCGGCACCATTTTAAACTCTATTGTTATCAATGGAGGGGTAGCGAAGTCTGGCTAAACGCGGCGGACTGTAAATCCGCTCCCTTTGGGTTCACAGGTTCGAATCCTGTCCCCTCCACCATATTTTGGGCCATAGCCAAGCGGTATGGCAACGGGTTTTGATCTCGTGATGCGCTGGTTCGAATCCAGCTGGCCCAGCCATGAGCCATTAGCTCAGTTGGTAGAGCATCTGACTTTTAATCAGAGGGTCGGAGGTTCGAATCCTCCATGGCTCATCAAGGAAGTTATGGTTGGATTCTCACCTGCGGTTCCCCTTGTTATCTATTGATATAAAGGTAGGAAACAAGGACTAGCCGGGGGGCGTCGGAATCCTCCATGGCTCATTTTTCTTTTTGCGGAAGTAGTTCAGTGGTAGAACACCACCTTGCCAAGGTGGGGGTCGCGGGTTCGAATCCCGTCTTCCGCTCCAGAAGAAATGATTATATATTAAGGGGCCTTAGCTCAGCTGGGAGAGCGCCTGCTTTGCACGCAGGAGGTCAGCGGTTCGATCCCGCTAGGCTCCACCAGAATATAAATATTGAACAGTGTACTGTCTCGAATTTTCCGTGACAGTTTTTTTGTGTACGAAATTATAAAATAACTGATTTATGGATATGAAATCAGCAAGCCGCGTCCTGCTCCATCACCCTGCGATAACACACAATAGCGTTATAAAGAATTTTGGTTTACCAAAGAATAGTTATATTCAAGCAGGAGATCCTATATGGAATAGGAAGATTAATTAGAAACAGGTAGGTAAAAATGGTGTATCGCTCAGTGAATCATTAGTTATTAAACCACTTCATTATGCAGGAATCATCAACACTTCTAAAGGCCTCCAACGTCTGTCAGCATCAATCATATTCCCTCACAGCCATCTGATCTAAACCGCCCTTCACTTTTTTTCTCACCGTATATATATACATAATTTTGTCAGGTTGAAACATCGTCTCCTTTGTATCTAAAATAGTGATAACTGAGGAGGGGGAGAAGTATGAACAAATATATATCATTAATTGGAGTACCGATGGATTTGGGCCAGAATCGCCGTGGGGTTGATATGGGTCCCAGTGCCATCAGGTATGCAGGGGTAATGGATCGTCTCGAAAAGTTGAATTATATGATAGAAGACTTAGGAGATATTGATATTCCTAATCCGGGAAACCGTCCTGATGATAAGGGGCTGAAAAATTTAGATGAAGTATCGGAAGGAAATATCCGTCTAACCAAGGTTGTGGACGAAACAGCAGCAAGAGGTCATTTTCCTTTAGTTTTGGGAGGTGACCATAGTATCGCTATTGGTACCCTTGCAGGGATCGCCAAGCATGCAGAAAACCTCGGAGTCATCTGGTATGATGCCCATGGAGATTTAAATACCGGAGAAACGTCCCCATCAGGAAATATTCACGGAATGCCGCTTGCGGTCAGTTTAGGGATAGGAAACGAAAAACTGACTCAAATCGGAAAGTATGCTCCGAAAATACGTCCGGAAAACATTGTTATTGTAGGAGCAAGATCTTTGGATGAAGGAGAAAAGAAGCTCATAAAGGATAAAGGAATAAAGGTGTACACCATGCATGAAGTAGATCGGCTGGGTATGACTCAAGTAATGAATGATACAATTGAGTATTTGAAGGAGCGAACAGATCAGGTTCATTTAAGTCTGGATTTGGATGGATTAGATCCACAGGATGCACCGGGAGTAGGGACGCCTGTTGTAGGCGGGCTAAGCTTTAGAGAAAGTCACTTAGCCATGGAAATGCTCTCGGAAGCAAATATTATTACCTCAGCAGAATTTGTGGAGGTGAACCCAATATTAGACGAAAAAAATAAAACAGCCTCTGTCGCCGTTGATTTAATGGGTTCTCTGTTTGGGGAAAAATTGTTATAATTATAGCTGTATAACAAACGTCAGCAACTTGTCTTTGCACAGGTTGCTGAATTTTTATCACGCATTAACTGGCCATAATACCCCCACTTCAGGTCTTGAGGGTACCCCAACAGTACTAAGTGGGGGGATAAATGGCCAGTAAATTCCTAATAAGTTCAACTAACCATCAGTGGGGGATGAAGAAAAGCCCCACTGATGGAAGTTTCACTTTATATAAATCACTTCCAATGGATAAAACGAACAACATGATAAAAAATTTTATAAAAATGAAACCTGATTTGTCTGGTGTTCGTACATATAGAGAACCCGCAGATCTAGCGGAGGTACAGGGATGGAAACGATAATTAAACAAAAAATTCGACAGGTTAAAAAGGGAGATCAATCCGCATTTGAAGATATCGTTAACTTTTACCAAAATAAAGTTATTCAGATATGCTATCGAATGCTCGGAAATTTACATGAAGCAGAAGATATTGCCCAGGAGGCTTTTGTGAGAGCTTATACAAACATCCACTCCTTTGACGAAAAACGTAAATTTTCCACCTGGTTATATCGAATTGCAACAAATTTATCGATTGATCGAATACGAAAAAAGAAACCTGATTATTATTTAGATGCCGAGGTTAAAGGAACAGAAGGATTAACGATGTATTCACAGCTTTCTATGGATGAACCCTTACCAGAGGAAAAAGTAGAGAGTATGGAGCTTAATGATTACATTCAAAAACAAATTTTATCCTTACCTGAAAAATATCGATCGGTTATTTCTCTTCGCTATGTCGATGATTTATCGCTGCAGGAAATTAGTGAAGCACTGGAGATGCCGATGGGTACAGTTAAAACTCGAATACATCGGGGAAGAGAAGCTTTGCGGAAAAAGCTTCGCGATTTGTAAAGGGGTGATACCTTGAGCTGTTCAAAGCGCTATATTGAGTTAATGCATAAATATCTGGATCATGAAATTCTGAAGGACGAAGAGGATGAGCTAAAACAGCATTTGATGCAATGTAAGTCCTGTCAATCACACTTTCATGAATTAAAGCGAACGGAAGCACTGCTTGAGAGTCCTTCTCATGTGCAAGCTCCCGATGACTTTGTGCAACAGGTCATGAATAAACTTCCAAGGGAGAAGAAATCTGTAAGTTACAGAAAATGGCTGAAGGCGCACCCGATTTTTACCGCCGCTGCTATCTTTTTTATTCTGATGTTTTCCAGTGTTGTAACCCAGTGGAGCCAGGATGGACAATTGACGGTTTCAAAGCAGGAAGGGATTGTTATTGAAGATGATACGGTTATTATCCCGGAAGGCCGGACAATCAGTGGAGACCTGGTTGTGAAAAATGGAGATGTTCAAATTGAAGGAAAACTGCAGGGCAATCTTGTACTGATCAATGGGAAAGTAAAAAATAGAAATGCTTTACGGGCTTCGGCTGGAGAAGTGACAGGTCAGATTGAGGAAGTGAATCAGGTTTTTGAATGGGTCTGGTACCATTTAAAAGAGGTTTCTGGTGATATTATCCCCTTTTAACGACAAGAAGCTATTAACTTGGACTTCCATAAAAAAATGGCCGCTAATCAAGCGGTCATTTTTCACGTGGTATAGAAAATAGTCAAATGGCAGAGGAGCGGACAGGAAATCAGGGGAGATCACGTCCGGCTCCAGCACTCAACGAGACTTCCTGCATCTGTACAATAAGTCAACAACGACCCACACAGTTTTTGTCGTGTATCCTTTGTTCTAAGATTGTTCACTTTGAGGTTTAAAGGGTTATGGCTATAGGGAAATATGGTATAATAAGGGAAGTTCAGGATTTAACTACATAGTGATGGTGATTTGTCGAATGATGTTTTACTTCGTCACAATGAAAAACAACGGTAGAAGGAAGTGTGCGCATGCTTGATGGGGGATTTAATTTCGTAGAACTTTTACGAATTGTTGTGGATGTCACCCTCGTATGGTTCGTTTTATATAAACTATTTATGCTGATTCAGGGAACGAAGGCTGTTCAGCTGTTAAAAGGAATATTTGTCATCTTAGCCATTTTTTTTGGCAGCTCCCTTTTAGGGTTGCAGACGGTTCAATGGCTAATGTGGCAAACCATGATGTTTGGTCCTCTCGCCATCATTATTCTCTTCCAGCCAGAATTAAGAAGAGCTTTGGAACAATTGGGTCGAGGAAAGTTCTTCTCAAGAAACACGCATTCTGAGGAAGAGGAAATGAAGGAGTCGATAGAGGCAATCATTAAATCCTGTAAATATATGGGGAAGCGTCGAATCGGTGCTCTTATATCCATTGAAAGAGAAACCGGTATGAGTGATTATGTGGAAACCGGGATTAAAATTAATGCAAATCTGACGAGCGAACTTTTGACGAATATTTTTATTCCGAATACCCCATTACATGACGGTGCTGTTATAATTAAAAGAAATGAAGTGATAGCAGCTGCATGTTATCTTCCGTTGTCCGAAAGCCCCTTTATTTCCAAGGAGCTGGGAACGCGCCATCGTGCAGCATTAGGGATCAGCGAAGTAACCGATGCATTAACTATTATTGTATCTGAAGAAACAGGAGCCATTTCCTGTACCAAAAACGGAGAATTGCATCGTGATTTAGAAGAAAATGCATTAAGGGAAATTTTGACGAGCGAATTAAACCCTGAGTTTGCTCAGACATCAAAAAGCTGGAACTGGAGGGGGAAGAAGAATGGATAAGTGGCTAAAGTCCCCTTGGTTTATTCGAATCATTTCATTACTTCTGGCTATAGGTTTATATGTATCTGTAAGTTTGAGCGATAATGAAGCGAGTGCATTGCTTCCAAAGAGCTCCAGTGAAACAGCAACGATGAGTAATATTCCTTTACAGGTTCGGATGGATGAGGAAAAATATGTTGTACGAGGGGTTCCTCAAACCGTTAATGTTTCGATTGAGGGATCGGGAGGTATCGTAACGACAACAGAAAGAGTAAGGGCTTTTAATGTATTCGTTGATTTGGAAAAGCTTGAGCCTGGTAAACATGATGTGAGGGTTCAGCATCAGGGATTTTCAAATAATTTATCGGTTAATATTGAACCTCAGACCATTGAGGTGGTCATTGAAGAAAGAGCAACAAAAGAATTTAATGCAGAAGTAGATATCCTTAATCAGGATCAGTTAAATGAAGGAATGATTTTAGGTGATCCTTCCGTTGACCCGGAAACTGTAGAAGTAACGGGAGGGAAATCCGAGGTTGATAAAATAGCGATGGTAAAAGCCATTGTTGACCTGAATAAAATAGATGGGGAAAAAATTAGTGTTGATAACGCCCCTGTAAAAGTCTATGATGAGCAGGGGAACGAATTAAACGTTTTTGTAGACCCATCAACTGTACAAGTTGATATTCCGGTTGAAGGGGGACAAAAAGAGGTCCCATTATCCGTACAGACAAAAGGAGAACTTCCGAATGGATTAAGCTTACAATCCATATCAACCAAACCTGAAACAGTCACTGTTTTTGGACAGGAATCTCTCCTGAAAGATGTAAAAGAGATTTCAAACTTAACGGTGGACCTGTCATCCTTTGAGAAGGATGGCTCGGTTGAAATAGATGTTCCGCTGCCATCAGGGTTAACAAGAGTGGAACCGTCCACTGTACAAGCCCAAATCGACGTTGAAGAAACCGTTGAAAAAATACTGGAGGACATACCTGTTCAGGTAAATGGTTTGGAAGAAGGCCGTGATATTACGTTTATTGAGCCTGAAAACCAGGCAATCACAGTTACGGTAATGGGTACCGAGAAGCAGCTTCAGGAAATTACAGCGGAGGACTTTACTGCTACGATCGATGTACAGGGTTATTATGAAGGTGAATTTGACGCTGAAATCCAAATTAATGGTCCTGAAGGCTTTGATTACACAGCAAATTTCAATTATGCACGAGTTCGAATTGAATAAATAGAATGTAAGAACTAGCAGGATAAAATGAAAAAGCCTTGCGCATAAAGGACATAGCCTTAAGTTTAGAACAAATGGTCTCATGCTTGGGCTAACCATGCCTTTGCGCTTTGAAATAAGGACGAAGGAGCGATTATAAATGGGAAAGTATTTTGGTACGGATGGTGTCAGAGGCATAGCAAATAAAGACTTAACACCAGAGCTGGCTTTTAAAGTTGGCCGCTATGGCGGATATGTATTAACAAAAATGAGCGATAGTCAGCCAAAGGTGTTAATTGGCCGTGACACCCGTATCTCCGGTCATATGCTGGAAGGAGCTCTTATAGCCGGTTTGATGTCTATTGGAGCTGAAGTGATGCGTATTGGCGTAATCTCGACTCCTGGAGTTGCCTATTTATCAAAAGCGATAGAAGCACATGCGGGAGTAATGATCTCCGCTTCCCATAATCCTGTTGAGGATAACGGAATTAAATTTTTTGGACCTGATGGGTTTAAGCTGACTGATGAGCAGGAAGCTGAAATTGAAGAACTCATGGACCGTGAGGAGGATGATCTGCCACGACCTATTGGTGCTGAAATCGGACAGGTGAATGATTATTTTGAAGGCGGTCAAAAGTATCTTCAGTATTTGAAACAAACCATAGACTTTGATTTTGAGGATATGCATATAGCTCTGGATTGTGCACATGGTGCGACATCCTCTCTTGCTCCTCACTTATTTGCGGACCTTGAAGCTGACATTACAACGATTGGAACCTCACCAGATGGATTAAATATCAATGATAAAGTAGGTTCCACCCATCCTGAAGCATTACGGGAGGTTGTTCTGGAAAAGGAAGCAGATGTGGGTCTAGCCTTCGACGGAGATGGAGACAGACTTATTGCAATTGATGAAAAGGGAAATATTATCGATGGCGACAAAATTATGTATATATGCGGAAAATACTTAATGGAAACAGGACGTCTTAAGCAGAATACGGTAGTCTCTACAGTAATGAGCAATATAGGACTTTATAAAGCGTTAGAGAACCATGATATTTCCAGTGTGAAAACAGCCGTGGGTGACCGTTACGTAATGGAAGAAATGAGGAAGAATGATTACAATCTTGGCGGTGAGCAATCAGGTCATATCATTTTTCTTGATTATACGACAACTGGTGATGGAATGCTTTCTGCCCTGCAATTAGTAAATGTGATGAAGGATACCGGGAAGCCTTTATCAGAATTAGCGGCGGAAATGGAGAAATTTCCACAGGAACTAAAAAATATAAAAGTGGTTGATAAACATCAGATCCATACCAATCAGCGCATTCAGGAAGAAATTCAAAAGGTGGAGGACATTCTTGGAAACGACGGTCGTGTACTTGTTCGTCCATCAGGTACCGAGCCGCTTGTTCGTGTTATGGTGGAAGCACCGACACGGGAAGATTGTGAAAGGTATGTGGACCAAGTATCAGCCGTTGTTCAGCAGCAATTAGGAATGAAGGAAGAGTAGGATATGCGCAGGTATCACAAAAAAGGGTACCTGCGCATATTTTATTAGTGATTGTGTAGAGGCCTTTATATAAAAATTATATTGACGCATACTTTTCTTTTTCGATAAAATATTAGTGATCTTTATTTTTTAACCAAAAATCAAAGATAGCATTCAGGAATGGAAAAGGAGGATTGCAGTTTATCATTTCTTTAAAAAGCGCCAGGACTATTTCCAATTAGGGAGCAGGGATTGTATTGATTTTACTGGAGCACACTAAGGAAAATTAGATCATATTCCTTATCCCAAGGGAGGAAATAGTTGACGAGGAGGAGGTTCATCGAGATTTCGGCGGATGCCTCCCGGTTGCCATCATCTCAACCGTACGTTTTAAACGAAAAACAAAGAGGTGACTCTTTGCACAAACGTTTAAAACAAGATGAGCGGACGTTAACTTAACACGAGAAGGGGGCAAACATCGCCCCTATTGTTAAAATAGTACTTTGTTTGCCTCTTTCTTAAAAGGGAGGAAACAAATATGTGTGGAATTGTAGGATATATCGGACAGCAGGATACAAAGGAAATTCTGTTAAATGGATTGCAAAAACTTGAGTACCGTGGCTATGACTCAGCTGGTATTTCAGTTCTGAATAATAACGGAGTTCACCTTTTTAAAGTGAAAGGGAGAATTGCAGCTTTACGCGAGGAAGTAGATGAAAACGTTCATGCAACGATGGGAATCGGCCATACACGATGGGCCACACACGGAGCGCCAAGTGTGGAAAATGCTCATCCACATCAAAGTGCGTCTGGCCGCTTTACCCTTGTGCATAACGGCGTCATCGAAAACTATACAGCTTTACGCGATGAATACTTGAAGGATGTTCAATTAAAGAGTGAGACAGATACAGAGGTTATCGTTCAACTGGTTGAAAAGCTCAGTGAACAATATAACGATGTGGAAAAAGCGTTCCGTGAAGCGGTACGTTTACTTGATGGGTCTTACGCAATTGCTTTAATGGATGAACAGGATCCAGACCAAATCTATGTAGCGAAAAACAAAAGCCCGCTTTTAGTTGGCCTGGGCGAGGATGGCTTTAACGTTGTATCCAGTGACTCTTTAGCCATGCTTCAGGTAACAGATCGTTTTGTAGAGCTTATGGATAAAGAGGCAGTCATGGTAAGACGTGATCAGGTAACCATTCAGGATCTGGATGGTCATGAAATTGAAAGAGAACCGTTTACAGCTGAAATTGATGCCAGTGATATTGAAAAGGGTACCTACCCACACTTTATGCTTAAAGAAATTGACGAACAGCCAACTGTCATCCGTAAAATTGTTCAGGAATATCGTGATGAACAGGATGAGATTAAATTAGATTCTGACATTCGTCAGGCTATGCTGGATACAGATCGTGTCTATATTATTGCTGCAGGAACAAGTTACCACGCAGGACTTGTTGGAAAGCAGATGATTGAAAAGCTGGCCAATGTTCCTGTTGAGGTTCATGTAGCCAGTGAGTTTTCCTATAACATGCCTTTACTAAGTGAAAAACCACTGTTCATCTTTATTTCCCAAAGTGGGGAAACAGCGGACAGTCGTTCTGTACTTGTTCAGATTAAAGAGATGGGTCATCCAGCCCTTACGATTACGAATGTTCCGGGATCTACCCTTTCTCGTGAAGCGGATTATACCCTTCATCTTCATGCAGGGCCGGAAATTGCAGTTGCTTCTACCAAAGCATACACAGCGCAAATTTCTGTGTTAGCCATCCTTGCTGTGGATACAGCTAAAGCAAAAGGGATTGACCTTGATTTCGATCCACTGCAGGAGCTTGCAATTGTTTCCTCTGCTATGGAAACCCTGTGTGATCAGAAGGAAGAAATTGAAAAGATTGTCTCGGAATTTTTAGAGACAACACGAAATGCTTTCTTCATTGGCCGTGGCATTGATTATTTTGTCGGTCAGGAAGGAGCACTAAAGCTTAAAGAAATCTCCTATATTCAGGCAGAAGGCTTTGCTGGTGGTGAATTAAAGCATGGAACCATTGCTTTAATTGAAGAAGGAACACCAGTAATCGCTATTGCCACTCAGGAAAATGTGAATTACTCCATCCGTGCCAATGTGCAGGAGGTTGTTGCTCGTGGAGCCAATGCCTGTATAATCAGTATGGAAGGCTTAGATGAGGAAAACGATACATTTGTGGTACCAAAAGTGCATGAACTGCTGACACCACTGGCTTCGGTAGTCCCTATGCAGTTAATTGCTTACTATGCAGCCCTGCATCGTGATTGCGACGTAGATAAACCACGGAATTTGGCGAAAAGTGTTACGGTTGAATAAGGAATAACGTGAATGAGAGTGCGGGTGTCTCCCCGCAACTCTTCTTTTCAAAAATGTAACTCTTCTTACAAGATGTAAGTAAGTTTTACAAAGAAGGGAAAGCGGAGGCACTTATGTATCGGTTCTTATGTATCACTCTAATCAGAATCGGGAGCGTACCGTTGGTACGCCTTCTCGGTTCTTTTTTTATTGGGTGAAAGCCTGGAAAGATAGATGACGTAAGGGATTAAAGCCATCCAAGCAGGAGAAAAAAGCGTGAAGAAAAGCGTGGGAAAACGCAAGAAAATCCCCTGTTAATCCTTAAACCTTATCTCTATTGCCTCCTTAATTTCTATTCTGTTTTGTAAAACCGAGTTCCATTTTTCAATATTTCATCGCATGTTTTTCGCCTGATTTCTGTAAGAAATAGCGGTTTTCTTTGTAAAACTTAGTTAAATTGAAAGGGGATATTTAGGGGGAGAAAAGGGCGTGAGGGCAAGTGGGAGAGGGTGTTGCGGGGGAGGGAGGGGTTTTGTAAAACTTAGTTCCAAAGGCATATAGTAGAAGATAAGGGATAGGGTAAATAGGAAAGGATTGCTAATTAATGTAAAATTGTAAGTTGACTTTTAAATCACTGTTAGTTATCATTTATATAATTTAATAAATAATTTGATGACGAGAAAGAGTAGTTATGTTTATCTTATCTACAGAGAGTTGACGATTTGCTGGAAGTCAATGTTAAGACCATAATGAAAATCCTCTCCGAGAAGCAAAGTTGAAAGGGCTTTTAAACTTTGACGGCATTCTACCGATATCCAGAACACGTATGATAGTACGTAGTGTAATGAACTGATAAAAACCACTACTATGGTTTTTTTATTTTGTTAAAGGAAGATTATATATTTATATATAAACTCGATTCTACGTATGTAGGGTCGAGTTTTTTTAATTATAATGAGGTGATAATGTTGAAGGAGTCCAGTGTAGAAAGGGAATTAAGGGTTCGTGAAAAATGGGAAAAGGATGGAACGTTCGAACGTTCTATATCTAACCGAGAAGGAAGGGAGACCTATGTTTTTTATGAAGGGCCTCCAACTGCAAATGGATTGCCACATGCAGGTCATGCCCTTGGGAGAACAATCAAGGACTTTGTAGCGAGGTACAAAACAATGTCTGGTTATCAGGTTTTAAGAAAAGCGGGTTGGGATACACATGGCTTACCTGTGGAATTAGAAGTTGAAAAACAATTGAATATTCGTGGTAAGGATCAAATTGAGGAGTACGGAATAGAAAATTTTATTCAGAAATGTAAAGAAAGTGTCTTTGCCTATGAAAATGAATGGAAACAATTTACTGAGGCTCTTGGTTATTGGGTAGATATGGAAGATCCTTATGTAACCTTAAACAACGAGTATATTGAGTCTGTCTGGAATATCCTATCCACTATACATGAAAAGGGTTATTTATATAAAGGACACAGGGTTGTACCTTATTGTCCACATTGCGAGACTTCACTTAGTTCTCACGAAGTTGCACAAGGGTATAAAGATGTTTCTGATTTATCCGTTACAGCCAAATTTCGATTAAAGGGAACTTCAAATGAATATCTTTTAGGTTGGACAACGACACCATGGACATTACCAGGTAATGTTGCTGTTGCTGTAAATCCTAATATGAATTATGTACGAGTTAGACAAGGGTCAGAAATATTTGTTCTTGCAGAGTCTTTGGCTTCCATTGTTATGAGGGAGGATTATGAGATTTTGGAAGTTATGAAAGGAAAAGATTTAATTGGTCTCTCTTACGAACCGCCTTTTAATTATGTCGCAGTAACCAATGGACATAAAGTTCTCGGTGCAGATTTTGTTACTGATACAAGTGGAACTGGTATTGTGCATATAGCACCTGCCCATGGAGAAGATGATTACAAGGCAATTAAGGATAACCAATTTGATTATGTAAATGTTGTTGATTCCAAAGGTCGTTATAAGGAATATGTAGCCCCACTTGCAGGACAATTTGTAAAAGATTGTGACGTAGAAATTATCAAAATGCTATCGAAGCAAAACCTTTTATTCGATAAGCAAAAGTATGAACATAGTTATCCCCATTGTTGGAGATGCGACAGTCCTCTTCTTTACTATGCCATGGAGGGTTGGTTTATTAAGACAACAGCAGTTAAGGAAAACATGCAATCAAATAACCAAGGGGTCGAGTGGTTTCCTTCTCACATGAAGGATGGAAGGTTTGGAAACTTTTTGGATAACATGGTGGACTGGAATATTGGAAGAAACAGATATTGGGGGAACTCCGCTAAACGTTTGGGTTTGTCAAGATTGCAGTAAAGAAAAAGCCCCGCATTCTGTTAAAGAATTAAGAGAGCTTTCTATAGAAGAATTGCCAGAAGATATAGAGTTGCATAAACCATACGTAGATAAAGTACATCTAACTTGCTCTTGTGGCGGTACAATGGTTAGAACAAGCGAAGTTATTGATGTATGGTTTGATAGTGGCTCCATGCCATTTGCTCAATATCATTATCCATTTGAAAATAAAGATATGTTTAAAAAGCAATTTCCTGCTGATGTAGTAATTGAGGGTGTTGACCAAACAAGAGGATGGTTCTACAGCTTATTGGCGGTTTCTACTCTGTTTACAGGACAATCACCTTATAAACGTGTCCTTTCTTTAGGACATATTTTAGATGAAAATGGACAAAAGATGTCAAAAAGTAAGGGTAATGCCTTGAACCCTACTGAGCTAATTAATGAGTTTGGTGCTGATTCTTTAAGATGGGCGTTGTTAGCTGACAGTTCACCATGGAATAATAAACGCTTTTCCAAAAAGACTGTTAGTCATGCTAAGTCTAAAGTAATTGATACACTTTTAAACGTTTATTCTTTTTACTCCATGTATGCAGAAATTGATCAATTTAATCCAGATAGTGACATGGGTGGAACTCGAACAACTCTCGATAAATGGGTTCTTTCAAGATTAAATACTGTTATTAGGGAAGTTGTCCAAAGTTTAGATGATTATGATGTAACAAAAGGGGCAAGATCCATTGCAACGTTTGTTGATGAACTTAGTAATTGGTATGTAAGACGTTCCAGACAAAGGTTTTGGAGTAGTGGTATGACTGATGATAAAAGATCGGCATTTAGCACCTTATTTGAGGTCTTAAAGAAGCTCACGCAACTAATGGCTCCTTATACACCTTTTGTTACAGAAGATATATACTCAAATTTAGTGAAAGATAGTGTGCATGTATCTGATTACCCTCAACCAGATGAAACGCAAATTAATAAACAATTAGAAAAGAATATGGATGTTGTCTTACAAATAATAGAGCTAACAAGATCCCTTAGAAATAAAGTTGGAATAAAAACCAAACAACCATTAGCTCAATTGGTTGTAGTCCCGACAGAAGAAACCACTCTATCTCAGTTGCAAAAGTATGTATCTATTATAAAAGATGAAATGAATATAAAAGAAGTAATTTTTAAGAATGATTATCAAGATTTGTTACAGGTTGATTTCAAATTGAATTTCTCAGTAGTTGGGCCAAAGGTAGGCAAAACAGTAGGCGAAGTTAAAAATAAAGTTGATGTGTTAGACGATTACGAGAAGGGAAAATTTCTTGAAAATAGAGAAATACAGTTATTATTAAATTCAGGGGAAACTATCACTCTTAATTCGGATGACATACTTATTGAGAAAAAAGGAAAAAATGGTTTTGAATTGCTGGAAGGGAGTAAATTCATAGCTCTATTAGATACTAATTTGACGCAAGAATTAAAAGAAGAAGGATTAGTAAGGGAATTTGTTCGGGCTGTTCAGACATATCGGAAGGAATTAAATCTTCCAGTTGAATTACGAGTAGATCTTTTTGTTCAGACTGATTTACAGCTTCAAGAAGTATTGATTAAATTTGATGAATTAGTGCAAAAAAACCTAATAATAAATGCAGTTCATTTTGAAAGTAAACCAGATATGATAAGTTTCAAAGTAGAAGGGCATGAGGTTCAACTGTACATTAAGTCATAAAGTTGACCCTAAAAGACCAGTGGAAAACAATAACTATCTGGTCTTTTTTAGGGATTGTCCGCTAACCGATTTATGGTTTAAATATATAGAAGGTGTAGGCTCTTCCGCAAAATGTTCAGAATCATCAATTTCTCGATTTAATAGTTTTAAAAATTTGAAACAAGAACTAAATCCGCCATAAATGGATAATTATGTTATTATTTAATGAATAATTGAAGTTTTGGAAAGCGAGGTTTAATTATGAGTGATATAGAGAAAAAGTTGGATCTAATTTTGGATGGCATAGAAGAACTCAATGAAGAGGTATCCTCGCATCAAAATGAAACGAATGCTAAGTTAGAACAAATTGAATCAATGCTGAGAGAAACTTTGGATGAACGTAAAAATCTAATAGCGAAAGATAAAAGTGAATCGGGTAAAAGCAAGCGATTAAAAATAGTGACTAAAGAACCGAGAGTAAGGTTTGGTGAAGTTGGCGTAGATCCACATACCGAGCAGGTAATGAAGCAAAACGACAATATCATTAATAGGGGCATTAATTAAAAAGGTAGTGTAGAGATTATTTTCATAGAGGGGAGATAGAAAGTTGACGAAAGCTGGAATTAGACGCAGTCCACGAAAAAATCCATCTTGGAGACCAATGAGTGTTGATGTATCAGATAGTTTCAGGCCTTTATTTGAACGGAATGAACAACTGTTGCAACAAATTGATAAACGAAGGAAGCAAGCTATTTTAAATTTGATTATTAAAGAAAGACCTTGACAACTTATATGACTACCTTTCTTTCTTTAGTAAGGTTTGTGTGCTTAAACCAAAAAGATAGTTATATTACCAAAACAAGTAATTGAGGGGGAGAGGCCTTTGTCCAACCAATACGAAAATATAATAGAAAATGCTCTAAGTCATTATGAGATTTGGGTTTATACTAACATTTATGTCTAAGACGCTTGTATAAAGTGTACAGATATTAGAGGGGAAATTTTAGCAATGAAATGTGATTATCTTACTAAGGCTATCCAAAAATTGGATTTAAAAAATATACAGAACAAACAAATTTCCAAAATTGGTGAAGGTGCTTGGCATAATGTATATAAAATAGAAAGGGAATTTGAAGAGGACATTGTAATAAGAATTAAGAAGAAGGTGGCATATGGGCATTTACAAGAATATAAAGAGAATGATTTGATTTCTGAATATGAATCTACAAAAGTTTATTACCAGTATGCTAATAAGTGTTACTTTAACATTTGTCCTACATTTTTTGATTACTATTTAGATGAATCATTAGTATTTACTATAGAAAGTTTTATGGGGAAAGGAAATACACTTCAAAGTTTAAATCATACCGAAGCCTTTTCGGTTGGAGAAAAATTAGGAGACTTTTTTAGTGTTATGCACAGTAATCCCCACGATATAAAAGGATTTGGTACTTTAAAATGGTGTGGGATACATCTTGAAGGGGAAATACAAAAGGAAGCTAACCAAATTTGGCAAGATGATAACGACTTTTACATAAATGTATTAAAGAAATTAATTTCTACTAATTTAAACTTTGATACTGAAATTGTTGCGGATAAGATTTTAAACATAATCGGACAACGACGCAGGAATCAGCAACGAATTTCATTAGTTAATCAAGATGTAACACCAGAAAATATAATACTTAATTTAGATAATGTTTCGATAATTGATCCATTTCCAAGGTTAGATTTCGATTTAAAATATGCGGGCTATTTTGTTTTTTGTTATAAATTCCTCCTTCCTGCTTATTCTAATGCACCAAGATATCGGAGTAGTTCCTATAGTCAAAATGCGAATAAAATGAGAGAAATTGCAGATGGATTTATAAAAGGTTATACAGGAAATAATGTGAGTTTGACTAAGTGGATAATGAGCGAATATATCTTATGGATTTTATTAGAAACTTATGAACATCTCGAAGTTTTGAACGAGAAAGATATAGGTTATAAGACTTTACAGCAAATGGGTGATGAAGACATTATTAAAAATAGACTAATAGTATGTTTAAAAGAGCTTGAAAATTCATGTTTAACTTTTTAATCGTTTTAGATAAATTTACCCTATAAGTTAATGTTACACCTATTATTACACCTATTTTAAAGGTGCAACTCTTATTTTTTCCCTTTCAAAGATGTAAGTAAGTTTTACAAAGAAGGGGAAGTGGAGGCAGGTATGTATCGGGCTTTATGTAATACTCCAATTAGAATCGGGAGCGTATCGATGGTACGTTATCTCGGTTCTTTTTTATGGTTAATATACTGAAATAGCATGTGGGAGTGGGAGGGAAAGTTTAAAGTGGAGAACAATAGGATGAAAAAGGTAGAATTACGTTGGTGAGAGTTTTGTAAAACTAAGTTCCTTTCTAAGAGAATTAGCTATTGATTATTCTAAATAAATGGAATATAATGGCGTAATATTTATTTTTAGGTTAGGAGGGTAATGATGAAGCAGGAAGATGCTGTTAAGGCCATTTCACATAGTTTAATGAAGGATAAACTTGTAAAGGCAATCTTCTTAAAAGGCTCAATGGGAAGAGGGGAATATGATGAATATTCGGATGTTGACCTTTACTGCTTGGTAGACGAAGAAGATGAAGAGAAATTTTTGACACAACGATTAATGCATTTAGAGTCTTATAGAAAGATATTGTTTTATGAAGATTTTTTTATCATTGCACCTCAAATAATAGCAGTTTTTGACAATCTCCTTCATGTAGATTTATTTACTGTTACAGAAAAGAGTTTCAAAGAAAAGGATTTTTTCCATGTGTTATATGATCCAGAAGGAAGACTAACTAAATTTCAATCCACTCAAAATTTGCTTCTTTCCGTAGAGGAGTTTAGTGGTTGTGCTTATGATGTTGCTTGGTATCTATTTCAATATAATAAGGCAAAACAAAGGAGAAATGACTTATGGGCTGTGGAGATGTTGCAACACGTTATGGTCAACCTATCTAAAGTGTTGTTACATAGATATAGACCTGAAAAAGCTCAATTAGGATTAAAAAGTCTTGAATCACAATTACCTCCTATTCAGCTGGATAAAGTACAAACAATTTTCATGTATATAACACCTAATTCTCATAAAAAGGCGGTATATTACTTAATTAACTTATTGAGTAATGAAATCGATTGGATAGAATCCAAGGTGGAAAAGAATTCCCAAGCAGTTCCATTTATAAGAATGATGATAACCCTGTTAAACCAGCAAAAGAGGGAAGGAAAAGGCAGTAAGGTTTAAGTTAGAGAAAGCAAAGTAATGTAAGAAATAAACTTTATCAGACCGCTATGTTAGTATAAGACCTATAATTTGTGTATGGATACTTATACAATGGAGTAGGTAATTAGTTCATTCTATTAACCTAATATTCAAAATGGGAGGCGTAAAATTGATCCAATATCCATTCTTAGAAAAAGGTATGACTATAGGAGTAACTGCACCATCATCAGGAGTGCCAAGTGAATTACATGAATTGCTACATTCAGCGTTTAAAAGTATGGAAAAGAAGGGTTTCCACATTGAATGTGGTGACACACCTTGGACTCAGGATAAGGCAAAGTCTGCATCTGCAAAAAAACGAGCAGAAGAATTTAATGATATGATGTTTAACGAAGATATTAACATTATTATTCCTCCCTGGGGTGGAGAACTACTTATTGAAACGCTTGAATATATCGACTTTAAAAAAATACAGAACAAATGGGTCTTGGGCTATTCTGACATTAGTTTACTATTGTTAGCTATTACCTTAAATACAGGTATAGCTACTGCTCATGGAACAAATTTAGTAGATTTAAGAGGGGATTATTCTGATGGTACGACTGCAATGTGGCAATCTGTTTTATCTACCCAAAAAGGCGAATCAATTCTACAACGTTCATCAGAAAAATATCAAAAAGAATGGCAATTTGATAAACCCACTCCTCATATTTTCAATCTAACAGAGAATACTTACTGGAAGTCAACTGCAAATCATAAAGTTAAGGTTCGAGGAAGATTACTTGGTGGATGTATTGATACGATAAGACATTTAATTGGTACACCATACGGGGATGTACAGCATTTTAAAAATAACTATATTGCAGGAGATTCAGTCATATGGTTTCTCGAAAATTGTGAGTTACCGACCACTGACTTACGTAGATCTCTAATACAAATGAAATTGGCTGGTTGGTTTAATAATTGTAATGGTATTATGTTTGGAAGGAGTTCAGCTAATACACCTGTCAGAAATTATACAGTTGACGATGTTTATAAAGAGCTTTCTGACGAACTCCAAATTCCTATAATATACGATATTGATTGTGGTCATGTACCACCACAAATTACTTTGATAAATGGAGCATTCGCTGAAATAGAAGTCGATAATGGAAAAGGTACTGTATTACAAACCTTTAACTAAAAAAGAGTAACTCCCCTTTTCAACAAAATGGTGTCCTTCTATAAATCTGAATGGAGATTCAAGGGGAGTTGCAAGATAAAAAGAAAAAATGATGCAGACAAATGATCTATTCGATTAAGAATTACAAAGAATGATGACCATTATAAACGTTTATGGAAGGTTTGATTGGTTTGCAGACGAATTTGTATTTTGTTAGACATGCTCATTCTACATATACGCCAGATGAGTTAGGAAGACCTTTGTCTGAATGTGGGTTTACTGATGCAAACACTGTAACTGATTTGCTTAAAAGAGAGGCTATTGATTATGTTTATTCAAGCCCATACAGACGTGCAGTTCAAACAGTTGAAGGGGTTGCAAAATACATAGATAAAGAGATTGAGTTAGTAGAGGGTTTCAAAGAACGCATCTTGGCGGAAAAGCCTGTAGAAGACTTTTCAGTAGCCATTACAAAGGTTTGGAAAGACTATGATTTTTCATGGAAAGGCGGAGAATCGAATAGGGTTGCTCAAAAAAGAGGTATTCATGCTACTTTACAAGTATTAGAAAGCAATATAGGTAGGAATGTAGTAATCGGTACTCATGGTAATATTATGGTGTTAATTATGAACTATTTCGATAATCAGTATGGATTTGATTTTTGGAAGAAACTCGAAATACCAGATATATATAAACTATCATTTAACGGAAAGAAAATGAAAGATGTTCAAAGAATTTGGAATAAATCCTAATGATGTTGTTCAGAAAACAAGAAGAAACATGACTTGGACATAAAAATTTGTTGAATAATTGGTTATATGAGTGATAGAAAGGGAGAGGTATATTTGAAACTTAGGCAAATGGCGGTTGCGTTCTTATTTAACAAAAATCAAGATGTCTTATTTCTTCAAAAAAAACTTAATAACTCCTTTCTTCCTGGATTATTAGTTCCAATCGGCGGTCATATTGAAAAAGAAGAAATGAGTGATCCGAATAAAGCGTGTCAAAGGGAAATCGAAGAGGAAACAGGATTAGTTGATACTGATATTAATAATTTGATGCTTAGGTATGTAGTCCTCAGAATAAAAGGCTATTCAGAAATTAGGATACAATATGTTTATTTTGGAAATGTATTAGATGTCTATAAAGTAACTGAAAGCGAAGAAGGTCAATTATGTTGGAAAAACCTTAATGAAGTATTGTCTGATAACGTTACAGAAACAACAAAGGAAGTAGTAAATCACTATGATGAAATTGGACAATTTTCAGACCAGGTGTATGTTGGCACAATGAAGTCTGATGATGGAACTCCTGAAATTACATGGGCTATTTTAGAAGATTGGGATAGACCTATTAAGTAATAGATTTGGTAAAGAAATAGAGTAAAAGGAGTAGGTAAATGTCATTTAAACATTGCTATTTCATTAATGAGTTGATGTCCGATTTTAATAAAATATGGTTTGTTGTAGGCGGTTGGGCAATTGACCTTCATATCGGTAAAGAAACAAGACTACATAAGGACATAGAGATATCAGTTTTCCGTAAAGACCAACTAAAATTAAAGGAATACCTACAAGAGTGGGAATTCCAAAAGGTCATTAAAGGTGAATTCCATCCTTGGAAAAATGAATACCTGGAACTACCCATTCATGAAATACATGCTATAAATAAATTGAGCGGGGCAAAAATGGAAATCCTTCTAAATGAGACATGTGGTAATAAATGGATATTCAGAAGAGATATGAGGATTTCCTATCCAATTAAAGAATTATATAGATATTCAGTTCAAGGAATCCCGTATCTAAATCCTGAAATTGTACTATTATATAAAGTTAGAAATACAAGAGAAAAAGATCATCAAGATTTCATGACAGTAAAAGACTATCTTAATGACCACCAGAGGAAATGGTTAAGTGAAGCAATACAGATCCACGAACCACAGCACGAATGGCTTAAATGTTTAGGTTGAGATTATTTCTCTTTAGGAGGTTTTCTTTACAGGGAATAAATTCCAGGAAGAGAAAATTACCCTTCTGAGGGTCAATATTATTTCAATGTGGAAGATGTCGATGCACTATGAAACGCAATAGATTAGGTTGTGTTCATGATGACTAAAAAAGTAACTAAAATAGTGCATTATTGACCAGTCTGGCAGGTTATTTTATGATGATAATATAAAATAAAACCTTGAAATTTAGGATGATAAACATGAAGTATCCATCGACCAACCTTCAAAAGTTCATAATAGTGAATTCAAACGCTCAGACAAAATGGGCGTTTTTTTAATGCAGTTAAAAAGTAAACAACATTAGGATGTATCTGCGGGTAGAGGTGTAAATGGTGGAAAGAGTGATGAAAAGGAGATTATACATTTTCCTGAAAGGGTGGGGGGTAGAGCATGAGTGATGCAAAAAATCTGTCTAAAAATGAAATAGTTATTAGAATGTTTGTGAATGCATATACCGAAGATGAAATAGCCAATGTTACTGGACACAGCATAGAACAAGTACAACAGCAATTGTCTTATTTTCAAACTGGAGAAATAACAAGAAGTTTTGATATAGCTTCAAACATGCTTCGAAAAGGATTCGAAAAAGAAGTTATATCTGAAATTACGGAGCTTGAAGTAAAGTTAATAAACGAATTAAGACATGAAATGATCAGAAGAGGAGATTTTCCTGAAGAGAGAAAATAAATGAGCTGGAAAAGTAAAGGTGATTACGGAGATTAGGTAATACTTAGAAAGGGTCGTGGACTATGAGTAATAAACAGGACTTCGAGGGGATTACTAAAGAAGCAAAACAGGAGATTTGGAAAATTATTATTAGTTTGCTTACAAAGAAGGTTGATATCGATACAATTTTTTCTGTTCTAACATTCAATAGAGAAGAATTGGAAGATGTAAAGAGGACAATGCAAGAATCAAAATTCCCTTTGTTAGCAATGAATCCTTTAAACTTAATTTCTTCTTGTTATGCGTGTAATAAAGCCCAAGAGGGTAAAGGTGATCGAGTTTCAAATCCTCCTATAGTAACTCCATACAACGAGATGATTGGTGGAAATTTTGAATTTAAGATTAATTTTGAGGATGAATTTATAACATTGCAAAATAATGGAGGAAAGGCACATGAGAACTATATAAAACTACTAAAACTTGATTCACGATATGCAGATCCATTTATTTTTAGTAATGTTGATGATAGGGCAAAAAGTTTATTTGAATCTTTATCTAATTATGGTTCTCCATCTAAACAGAGTATATTTTCATATATTGATCAAAGAGAGAAAAGAGAAAATTTATCTTTTGCTTTGAGGTCTGCTATAAGTAAATACCCTCAATTTGATAAATATAAGTAATCGTTTGGGGTTAATTCTATTTCTGTGTATGGTCTTACGAAGAACGGTTCTTATGGTAACGGTAGAAGAGTAGTCGAATTATTAAAGAGAGGGAAATTTGTATGTTTGAAACTATTGATTATTTGAGATTTGGCAATCAAAAACAGAAAAATGCTTATAATGCTATTAACAGTTTAGGGATAATGGAGAGTTTATCTGAATTCAATCCTATCCTATGTGGAACGTTACCCATTGGAATTGATATAGAGGGGTCAGATTTAGATATTATTATGGAGGTTTTCGATCCCAATAAGTTTGAGAAAAAGGTGAAATTGTTATTTTCAAATAAGGAAAAATTTATATTTAAGAAGACTGTGATTAGGAATTTCTCCGTAGTAAAAGCAAATTTCATGTATGGTGGATTCGAATTTGAGTTATTTGGTCAACCGCAATCTGTCAAAGAACAATATGCTTATTTACATATGGTAATTGAAAACTTCATAATATCCAATCATCCGTCTGTACAAGAAGAGGTAATATTATTAAAAAAACAAGGATATAAGACAGAGCCTGCTTTTTGTAAAGTTTTAGGGTTAAAAGGAGACGCTTATGAGACACTTATAGATTTTGGGAAAAAGAATAGGATTGTTTGATTTACTTATGGAAATGTAAAGAAGAAATTGATTTGTTCAGTATTATGAAAAAAGAGTATGTCTATGTAATTAGAATTTGCTCTTAAACCCTTAATATCTATTATGTCTCCCTGTAACTCTCCCTTTCAAAGATGTAACTCTTCTTACAAGATGTAAGTAAGTTTTACAAAGAAGGGAAAGCGGAGGCACTTATGTATCGGTTCTTATGTATCACTCTAATCAGAATCCGGGAGCGTACCGTTGGTACGCCTTCTCTGTTCTTTTTTTAATGGGTGAAAGCCTGGAAAGATAGATGACGTAAGGGATTAAAGCCATCCAAGCAGGAGAAAAAAGCGTGGGAAAACGCCAGAAAATCCCCCTGTTAATCCTTAAACCTTATCTCTATTACCTCCTTAATTTCTATTCTGTTTTGTAAAACCGAGTTCCATTTTTCAATATTTCATCGCATGATTTTCGCCTGATTTCTGTAAGAAATAGCGGTTTTCTTTGTAAAACTTAGTTAAATTGAAAGGCGAGGATTTAGAGGTGAAAAAGGGCGTGAGGGCAAGTGGGAGAAGGTGTTGCGGGGGAGGAAGGGGTTTGTAAAACTAAGTTTCAAGGGCACAGTTTTTTAGAACAGTTTAGTCCATTATAATATTTGCACCGTTTCATCCCTTTAGATATGCTTATTTAAAGGGATGTTTTTTTATAAGTAATTTGTAAATAAGATCTGTTTATCCTCCGCCTTTTCAGTATATATATATGGACTGGGGAGTAATGGTATTTATTACAGCTCATGAATAGATGATAAGTAAAATTTAACCAAGGCAGACTGTGGCCACCTATAATATTAAAAGCACTGGTGTTTGATAGGCACCTGTTTGGAGGTGGAAAAATGATACCTGAAGATTGGAAAGAACTGATTAAAGAAACCCTGAAAGATCGCTTGCAGCCAGCATTTTTGATTGTGTTTGGTTCTTATGCCATGGACTCAGCCCATGATGATAGTGATCTTGATCTTGCCTACTATTCAAATCAAATCTCTACTAGTTATGAACGATTTTTGCTGATGGAAGAGCTTGCAGAAAAATGTAATGTTAATGTGGATCTTGTAGATTTAAAAAATGTCGACACTGTCTTTGCTGCACAAATATTTACAACCGGTGAACCCATTTATGTTGCTGATAAAAATGTATTCATTAAGGAACGAATGAAAACTCTTTCCATGTATGCGCGATTAAATGAACAACGTGCAGAAATTATACAAGGAATTAGGGAAAGGGGGAATATTTTTGGTTAGTGACGTAGTATTAAATAAAGCGGAAACCATTGAAAGGTGTATAAAACGTATACTCGATGTATACGGTGATAATCCGGACAATTTAAATGATTTTACGAAACAAGATAGTATCATTTTAAATATACAGCGCGCTTGTGAGGCAAGTATTGATTTAGCTATGCATATGGTTAGTGAAAAGAGACTTGGATTGCCAAAGTCCAGTCGTGATGCATTTAAAATGTTAGAAGAAGAAAATATTATAGATAGAAAGTTATCGAAATCATTGAAGAGTATGGTAGGCTTTCGTAATATCGCAGTTCATGATTACCAGGCAATTAAACTTGATATTTTGCAGACAATTATTGAAAAGCACTTACATGATTTTAAGGATTATACGAGGATTATTTTAAGTTTAAAATAAATTTACCCATCCAGCCTGGAAAACTGCTGCCTTATAAGTTTTCGCATTTGATACCATGTGATTATTAAGTCCAATAAAAAAGGAACCGGAGAAAATCATTCCTCTCCGGTTCCTTTTTTACGTTTTCTATTCTCTTGGTATCCCTTTAAGCCATTCATCTACTTTGTCAGGGTTATTTTCAATAAATTCCTTAACAACATCTGCTGGGTCCTGACCGTCCTTATGAACCTTAGGCATCATTTCCTCCAGCATCTCATAGTTTTCATTATATTGTTCCATTACTTTGTACGCTCTTGGTGCATCTTCTTTTAATCCTTTACGGGCAACCGTGTAAACCTGGTCACCGTCACCGCCATAGATTTCCTGTGGATCTTCAAGCATTTTCAGATCCATGGTTCCGAAAGCCCAGTGTGGTTTCCAAAGGGGTACAATAATAGGCTCCTCGTTTTCAATAGCTGACTGCAGCGCAGCAAGCATAGCTGCTTCAGAGCTTGATGTCAGATTCCAATTTTCCAGCCCGTACTCTTCAAATACCTGTTGAGTATTCTGCATGATTCCGGCACCGGGATCTATTCCAACAATCTCCCAATCAACGGATTCACCTAGTTCTTCATTACCCTTTAAGTCCTCTATTGAATTTACATCTTCCATGTAGCTAGGAACGGTTAAAGCTAATGGTGCCTTATCAAGGACTTGCTTTACTTTCACAATATCGCCCTGGTATTCTTCCCAGTAAGAAGCGTGAGTGGCCGGGAGCCATGCGGATGTATGGAAATCAGCTGAACCTTCCGCAACACTGGACCACATTGGACCTGCCTCTACTTGTGACAGTTCAACATTGTAGCCGACCATCTCAAGCAATTCAGCAAGCATATGTGTACTAACCGTTTCTCTGGCCCAAGCAACGTATGGCTGCGTTAGATCCTTCTGACCGATTGCAGGTCCTTCCGTTGTTTCTTCGGAATTTTTATCGTCTGAGGAGTTGCTATTGTCCTCCTCATTACTATCTCCACCGCATGCAGCTAGAAACATCATGAGCATTAAAGCGAAAACGGTAAGACCAAATTTGATTTTACGATCCTTAAAAATAATAATACCTCCCAAATGAAATAGATTTGAGTAAGTTAAAGGCTATTTAAATTTAAATGGCCTGTTAAAAAGCTGCTGTGTACTGGTAACGGTTACCCAAAATTCAAACACTATTCATAATCATATCAAAAAAATTACATAAAACTAAATGAGCATTTTAAAGATATAGAGCATAAACGAGTATATGTTAGGGATACATAGTGCTATATGAAAATATTAAATAATTTCCAAAGATTATTTTAAATTACCAGACTATTTGCCTGTTTTCTTTCTTTTGCGAAACTTTTCTCGATCAAAAAACGAATCAAAGGGTTTGACGATGGCCATCAGAAGCTGATATTTTTATAATAGTAGAAAGGTTGTTCTATCTAATGAAGGAGAAGTAGATAATATGAGTCGATCTGTAAAAAAAGAAGCACTTCTTGAAGTAGCTGAAGGGCTATTCTATAAGCATGGATTTCGTGGTGTAGGACTAAAGCAAATAATTAATGAAGCGAATGTTGCAACGATGACCCTTTATAATCATTTTGAATCCAAAGACAATCTGGTTGAAGAAGTACTTAAGCAGCGGGAGGCACGTTATTGGTCTTATTTGGACTCTTACGTGGAAATGGATTCTGATTCACCTTTCATTCTTGCAGTTGAAGCCCACTGCCGCTGGCTAAAGGAACAATCCTATCAGGGGGATATGTTTTTAAGGGCGATAGAAGATTATGCAGGAACGGATAATGAGATTGAAAGCATTGCAAGAGGTCATAAAGCTAAATTACTTCAATATTTTCAGCGGTTAGCTCAAAAGAAAGGAAAGGATAACAAACGGGAAATCGCTTATCAGCTTACATTGCTGCTTGAAGGAACCACATCTATGACCACACTAATTGGTGCAGAGAAAGCAACCGAACATTCGATTGCGATGGCCAGGACGATTGTCCGGCATACATCGTAATTTTTTTCCTACAGAAATAGAAAGGTCGTTCTATATAATTTTTGCAGAACCGGGGAGGTGAATATGATGAAATTCTCAAAGCTGGTTCTACCAGGTATTACGATGATTGCGGTCACCTATGGATTAGCAAGGTTTAGTTTTGGACTGCTTCTTCCAGATTTGAATCAGTCACTTGAAATGTCCAACTTTGTATCAGGGATGGTCTCTTCATTATTTTACTTGTCCTATTGTTTTACCATTATTCTGTCTACAGTCATTACAACAAGAGAAGGGCCGAGAAGGATGATTATCGCGGCCGGTCTATCGGCATTTGCCGGATTAATGCTGATGGCAGTAACTCCAAACGTATGGATGCTGGCATTAGGTGTTTTACTGGCTGGAGGAAGCACAGGCCTGGTATCCCCGCCTTATGGTGCAGCGATATCCCTTTGGATTCAGAGGGATGAACAGGGGAAAGCAAATACATGGATCAATTCCGGAACAAGCTTTGGTATCGCTCTTACTGGAGCAGGGGCGATCTTATTATCCCCTAATTGGAGACTGACCTATTTCATCTATGCGATGCTGACACTCTTTATTTTGATCTGGAATTACCGTATCATTCCAAAAATCAGTGCAAATCCAAAGATCATGCTTGAGAAAGGGAGCTATTCGATACAAGGGGTTAAGGGTTCCATTCCTTTGATTCTGGCATCCCTGATTTTAGGGATTTCTACAGCAGCCTTCTGGTCATTTTCAAGAACGTTTATCCAGGTGGCTGGTGATTACAGTGAATGGCAGCTTGCTGTATTCTGGATTGTTATTGGTATATTTGGTGTGCTGGGGGGATTTTCCGGATCCTTAGTTGAAAAAGGAGGCTTACCATTCTCATATAAATTAGGAAGTATCGCTATTGCCTCCGCATCGATGATTCTATCGGTGGCTCCTGAACACTTATTCATGGCTTATTTATCAGCAGGTCTTTTTGGGAGCTCTTATATCTTTTTAACAGGCGTTCTTCTGGTCTGGGGAATTCGAGTATTTATTGATAATGCATCTTTGGGCATTGGGGTTCCGTTTTTGCTTTTGGCAGTAGGTCAGGTGATAGGTTCTGCACTGGCCGGCTGGCTGATTGGAACCTGGGGCTATGCTCCTTCGTTTGTCTTTTATGGTTCCGTTGGCATGGCTGCTGCCCTTTTAGCTCCTAAAAAGAGAAAAGAAGCGACTGGGCTTCCTGTGAATCTGGAACAGAACGTAACCGAGAGTACAAAGTAAAAGAGACTATGACGGATAGCGCTGACGAAAGAACAATGGAATCAAAAACCGGGAAGGCCATACAGATGGTCTTCCCGGTTTTATAAAGATAATCAGTTACTTATGAATGAAACGACGCATTACGCTTTAGTATGCTTATTTTTCGTTAATGTAAAAAAGGCAATACAGCCAATCAGTGACGTACTGAACAAGATCGCCCCCATCGGTACTGCTGTAGATTCATCAAGGCCCACAAGCGGTGAAACCAGGGATCCCAGTAAGAGGGGAAGCATACCAAGCACGGCACTGGCACTCCCAGCCCGTTTCTCCTGATGCTCCATAGCCAGAGTGAAGGTGCTGGTTAAGACCATTCCCATAGATGTCATATAAATAAAAATCGGAATCACAAGACTGAACAGTGGGCCTTCTATAATAGCCATCGTTAAAATAACCGTTGTTGCACTTAAGGCGATAATGACAGCTGTGCGCAGTAATTTTCGTTCAGGAATAATTCCCCCTAAACGGCCAATGATAAAACTTCCTGAAATAATAGCCAGTCCATTGATGCCAAACAGGACCCCGTATACCTGTGGGGAAACCCCATAAATTCCCTGATAAACGAATGGGGTCCCTGAGACATAGGCAAAGCTGCCCCCGTGAACAAAGCCTACAACCAGTGCGTAGCCAATGAACGAACGGTCTTTCATCAGACTTCCCATCGTTTTGATTGTATTTCCGACTGAGCCCGGAATCCGCCGCTCTTCAGGCAGAGTTTCTTTCAGCTTCCATGCTACGGTGAGCACAATTAAAATGCCGATTATCCCTAAAAAGTAAAAAATCGTTTCCCAACTCGCAAACGGCAAGGCTAAAATGGCGCCCCCTGCCATCGGGGCTATCATAGGGGCAACCGCATTAATAACCATTAACAGGGCGAAAAATTTTGTGAGCTCTCGTCCACTGAATACATCACGGACGACTGCCCGGGAAAGCACCACACCGGCAGAAGCGGTAAAGCCCTGGAGGAAGCGTCCGATAACGAGCGTCGTAATATTCGGTGCAATGGCACATATAAAAGAGGACAGGGCAAACAGGGAAATGGAGATTAATAGAGGCGTTCTTCTTCCCTGAGAGTCACTGATCGGTCCAATGATGATTTGACCAATAGCAAGGCCAATTAAACAAGTTGTTAAGCTGAGCTGTACGAGCGAGGCACTGGTATGTAAATCATCGGCAATGCCGGGGAAGCTGGGGAGATACATGTCGATATTTAGCGGTCCTAATATCCCCAGCATGCCAAGAAGAAAAGCCAGTCCCAGACGCTCTTTTCCTGCTGGATTATGAATTTCGAACACTCTCCCTATCAAATAGTGTGTAAGTTAATACAAATAAGATTAGTATAAGGTAAGAAGGATTGCCTGTCCAGAAAGAAATCCTCAAATAAATCTTTATGCTTATGATTCTGTTTTTACTTCATTTGCCCGTTCCTAGCCCGATTCCTTCTTCGATTAGACTGCTTAATCGCCAAACCTTAATGGCATTTTTGGAAATTTGATTTTCAGGTTCTTGAATAGGCTGCATCGGTAGATTCTCCTTTTTTGAACGATGACTACTATGACTAACTCATACGATTGTTTTGCTGATACGTTTCATCTCTTCTGTTTGGTTTTTATTTATAAACGATTATAAATAAAAAATAAATCCACCAGGTAACGAAACCCGAGTGGACTTATCTTCTCCAACTTATATTGTAACAGAATACATTTTTTAGAAAACATAACCTAAGACCTGTTTTTACCATTAAAAATCATATTTTGCCTCTTCTGCCTCACGGACCTTTGCATACGTTTCCGATAAAACCATCGTATCTTCAACAAGCCGGTCGAGACGTAAAAGAACATCATCATTGGTAATTTCTTTGCGATAGAAATCCTTTTCTTCAATAAATACATAGGTTGGAACGATCTGTGCTTTCATATAGGTCAGTATGGGCTTTAACTGCTGCTCAGCAATCAGGTAATGCTTTGGTGAACCGGCTGTAACAATGATACTTACAACCTTATCAAGAAAGGCCTGTTGGGGGAGCAGGTCAAAAATATTTTTTAATGTAGCGGGAATGGATGCCTGGAAAATCGGTGTGCCAATAATGATGGTATCGGCATCCATAAGGGTCTCTGCTACATATTTCGTATCCCCTTCATATTCTAAATAGTTTCGGCCATCACTGAATTGGATGTGATAGTCCGCTAAATCAATCACGGTAATCTCCGCATCCGGATAGCTTTCAGAAAGGGATTGAACTGTATAATTTATAGCTGTCCGTGTTTTTGATCCAACAATGGACCCTGACAATGCCACGACGTTCATATTGTGAGTACCTCCTAGTCTTTTGCTGTATATTTTTTGATGGCAGGAATAATTTCTGTACCAATGATTTCAAGATTCTTTTGCAATTTATCCAATGGCATACCGCCAAAATCAATTTGGGCAATATAGCGCTGGTGGCCAAATTGTTCATGCTGATAGAGAATCTTTTCAATGATCTCCTGTGGGCTGCCAACATTCATTATATTCCGACGGTCGACACCCTGTGCGAAAAGCTGTTTGGCAAAACCCCGGCCGTTGGTTTTTTTCATCCCCTCGTTAATATGAGGATAAAGCTCTCTTAACGCCTGCTGTGAGGTTTCCGCTGCGTAGAAAAATCCTGCTGTGGCTACCGGAAGCTGAGCTGGATCATGACCGCTGCGACGGGCTGCTTCCCGGTAAGCATCCACGGTTTGTTTAAATACGGAAACCGGTCCGCCCAGATGAGCCATAAACATTGGAACACCGGCAAATCCTGCTTTTATGGCACTGGCAGGAGTACCGCCAACTGCCCGCCAAATCGGAAGGGCTCCTTCTTTTGGACGAGGAATGACCTGTGCATTTTCCAGGGGTGCGCGGAATCGTCCCTCCCAGTTCACGGTTTCCTCCTGATTAATTTTTAATAACAAGTCAAATTTCTCTTCATATAAATCCTCGTAATCATTTATATCATAACCGAGTAAGTTAAATAGTCCAACTCTGGAGGCTCGGCCTGCAACAAGCTCGGTCCGTCCTTTTGAAACCAGATCAATCGTTGAAAAGTCCTCATAGACGCGTACAGGGTCGGAGGTACTAATAATGGTAGATGAACTTCCGATTTTTATTTTTTCCGTTGCCTGGGCGATCGCTGATAATACGACGGTGTGTGCCTGAGTTGCAAAATATTCCTGGTGACTTTCCCCTACACTGAAGAAGTCGACACCTGCCTGTTCAGCCAGTTTGGCATATTCAATAATTTCATGTATACGCTGCTGTGCAGAAATTCTTTCCCCTGTTGATGGGTCAGGGAGATGGTCCCCTAATGTGTAAATACCGAATTCCAAGCCTTTTTCCGGATTGAGTCGATACTGTTCCATATGTCTTCACCTTCTTTTCATTGTTAATCGTCCTTCTGTTATTTTACCATTGGTATATAAAATCTTTAGTATAAATGTTTCCACTGTTATTATAGTTTAAAAGGGTGTATCGTGTAAGTACACACTTTTTAGTAATATAGTATACAAAAGGATACTATGGAGGTCGGAACATGAAAATTGAGCCGGAATTATGTCGTGTGGAGGACGCTTTAGGAATTTTAGTAGGAAAATGGAAGCCGATTATTTTGCTTCATTTGCTAAAAGAAGGAACACAGCGGTTTAGTGAATTGAAACGAAATGTCCCTGGAATTACTCAAAAGATGCTGACAAAGCAGTTGCGGGAGCTGGAAGAAGAGGATATTGTCGAGCGTGTCGTTTATCCTCAGGTGCCTCCTAAGGTAGAGTACTCCATTACGGAATATGGAAAAAGCCTGCAGCCGATATTGGAAGCAATGCATGAATGGGGGAAAAAGCATACCCAGCATAAGCAGGAGAAATTAAAAAGGGAAAAAGAAACTTTAAGTGAAGGGTAGTAAGGAGAGAAGACCTGAAATAGGTCCAGCTCTCCTTTTATTTTTATGTTTCAGAGAAAAGTAAACAAAAAAGCGGGGATTTTTGGTTAATTTGTAGAAACGTATATATGAAGAAACATTCAGGGTGTTAATTTTCGGTTTCACTCATAAGATGGTGAGAAACGGCTGTATGTCTCCTTACCTTCTTTATAAACCATTAGAAGGCGGGAGAGGAGAAGCTACTTAAATTTTCTAAGCAAAAGCTCACTTATCCATACTAAGGCAGGCTGATTTCACAAAAGGAGGATCAATATGGATAATCGGGAATATAGGAAGGCAATGGGGAAGTTTGCCACGGGAATCACGGTGGTTACCGGTGAATTTGACGGGGCCTTTCAGGGGATGACGGTCAATGCGTTTATGTCTGTTTCCCTGGATCCGAGGCTCATTACCATTTCGATTGATGAACGGGCCTCCATGTATGAAAAGCTGCAGAGCCATGATCGCTTTGGGGTCAGTGTATTATCGGAGGATCAACAGCCCTTCTCCATGATTTTTGCCAAACAAATGGAGCAGGACAGAGACATTCCGTATGAATATAGAGATGGAGTACCAGTTATTAAAGATTCGCTGGTTACTTTATCCTGTAAAATCGAAAATAAAGTGAAGGCCGGCGATCATATGCTGCTTATTGCTGAGGTCACGGATGTACAGGTTAAAGAAGGAGATCCGCTTCTTTTCTTTAATAGTGAATATCGTCATATAAAAGATAAATAGACGACCAGGGCTGATGAGATCAGTCCTTTTTCTATAGGGAGGAGTTTAATTATGATCATTCATGGACATGCAGTAGAGGGAAAGGTGCGGGATAATAAGACCCGCTGTGAGCATTATCATGGGCGAAGAGATATTATCGCCATCAAATTTAAATGCTGTCAGACCTATTATCCCTGCTACAAATGCCATCAGGAGAAAACGAATCATCCCGTTAGCGTCTGGAAAAAGGATGAGTTTGCGGAAAAAGCTATTTTATGCGGGGCGTGCGGGTATGAATTAACGATTCATGAGTATTTACATAGTCAATCGATCTGTCCGAATTGTAAAGCATCCTTTAATCCAAACTGCAAATATCATTATCCCTTGTATTTTGAGAACAATTAGCGGAAACAGCCTCCTATCTTTCATGATTCTTTCCTATATTGATATAGGTCAATTTCTTTTTACCGCTTGGGCCTTACTATTAAAGATAAGGAGGAAATAAACATGAGTAAAGCTGTCCTGTATAAAAAAGATTGAAGGAACTCTAAATAAAACGGAAGGTGTCGACACAGCCAAGGTATTGTTTAACTCTTCTCATATCACGAATTTGGATTCTATTAAACAGGCAACGCTCATAGTGACCAGTATTATCGCAGCTGTACCTATTTTTATAAAGGCATATCAGGCCCTGCGTATGAAGGCGTTCAGCATTGAGTTACTCGTTTCAATTGCAGTAATCGGTGCATTCATTATTGGGGAATATGTCGAAGCGACTGTAGTAACCTTTCTTTTTTTATTCGGGGATTATTTGGAAGCCGGAACCCTGGAAAAAACCCGTTCTTCACTGAAAGAACTCGTCGAGATGGCCCCAGACGAAGCAACGGTAATCAGAGATGGAGAGGAGACCACCATTGATGCTGAGGATGTTTTAGAAGGAGACCGAGTCATCATTCGTTCTGGCAGTAAAATTCCCGTGGATGGGAAAATTGTCAGCGGGCAGGCCTCTTTAAACGAAGCGGCTGTTACGGGAGAATCCGCTCCTGCCGTAAAAAAGCAGGATGACCAGGTCTTCAGTGGAACAATCGTCGACCAGGGCTACATTGAGCTCATCGCAGAAAAAGTCGGCGATGACACAACCTTTGCCAAGATTATTGAATTGGTTGAAGAAGCTCAGGAGTCGAAATCAAAAACGGTGAAATTCTTAGATAAATTCGCCAATATTTACACTCCTGGAGTGGTCATTTTATCGATTCTCGTTTATGCCATCACACAGAATCTACACCTGGGGATTACGTTTCTGGTGGTAGCGTGCCCTGGGGCATTAGTGATCGGAGCGCCTGTCTCGAACGTAGCGGGAATAGGCAATGGAGCAAAAAACGGTGTACTGGTTAAAGGTGGGGAAGTCATGGACCAGTTTTCCAAGGTGGATACGCTCGTCTTTGATAAAACTGGAACGTTAACAAAAGGAAAACCGGAAGTAACCGATATAAAAACTTTTCATCAGCATAGCTCTGAAAAACTATTACAGCTTGTCGCCCAGGCAGAAACCATTTCAGAGCATCACTTGGGTCAGACAATTGTGAAGGAGGCCAAATCTCAAAAACTTTCTTTAAGTCAGGACGTAAACAATGGTGAAGTAATAAAAGGGAATGGTATCTACGCTGAGGTTAACGGCGATACCGTTGTCGCAGGAAATCGAAAATTGATGGAAGCTCAAAGGATCAAAATACCTGAGGATGTGACAGCTTATGCAATCAACCGAGAAAAGGCAGGAAATACAGCGATATTTGCTGCAATAGATGGAGAAATTGCCGGTATTTTCTCGATTGCCGACCAGATTCGGGCGGATGCACCGCGGGCTCTGGCTCAGATGAGGAAAAACGGGATTAAAAAAATCGTCATGCTTACGGGTGATAACAGACATACGGCAGAACTGGTTGCCAAAAAGATTGGCATTGATGAAGTACACGCAGAATTACTGCCGGAAAATAAAGTAGAAAAGGTCAAAAGGCTGAAGGAACAAGGACACGTGGTAGCGATGGCAGGAGACGGTATCAATGACGCACCTGCTATTGCCACAGCTGATATTGGGCTTGCCATGGGGGAGGGTGGAACCGATATCTCCATGGAAACCGCAGATGTGGTCTTAATGGCTGATAAACTGATGCAGTTCCCCCATGCTTATTCCTTATCCAAAGCAACTATCCGAAACATGAAGCAGAACACATTTTTTGCAGTCGGAACGGTGTTTATTCTCCTGTTGGGCGTATTAATGGGATCGATTCATCTGGCAAGCGGGATGTTTATCCATGAGACAAGTGTACTCCTCGTCATTCTGAATGCGATGAGATTGATTGGGTTTCATCGGACGTCAGCCAAAAGGGAAAGGATAATACAGACTGCAGAAGCTTAGGGGATATTCTATATAAGTGAATAGAATTTTGAGAAAAGAATCAGGAAGCCAGCCTAACAGGTTCAGTTCTAAAGGTGAAAATAATAAATAACAAACTACTTAGGAGTACAAATCGCATAGCGTTTCGTACTCTGTTTTTATTGACATAACAGCATTTATCGCATTTTACAACCTTAATTGACATTGTAAATAGCAACCTTTTTATCAAGTGTACATAGATTTATGTACTGTGTGGAATTAAGGTGCTAAAATAAATGTTAATTACTATGTTATTTTTATTGTCATTTGTGATGTTAATAATAAGTTTTTGCTGTACTTTAAGGACTTTAGGAGTTATATGATAAAATATAATTAAATATTTTGAAAAAATCATATTCTTCAACTAACTAGCGAAAGAGTTGAAAAAAATGGGCCTTAATAGTCTATGTTCGTATATATTGTTACGGAGGTGATTGGGTTGAAACAGACAGATAAACAGAAAAGCAACCTATCTATTTTAATGTATATGTTTACTGTCGTAATTTCTTTTTATACAGTAGGTGAACTTGTTGGTATTGATCATTCACCTGCTTATCATTACGAAACTTATTTAAAGGAAATAGCAATTGCTTTAGTCCCTCTCATAATAACTTTATCCTTTCCACCTATTAGAAAAATGCTTTGGCAATCATTTGACACTTCCCCTTTATCATCCAAAAAAATCTGGTTCTATATAATAGGATTTTTACTTGTATATTATTTTATTTTTAAAATTACCTTTGACTATGAAATATTTATTTCGAAAAGTTGGGTAATATACTATGATTGGGGAATACCTTATATAACTTATTTCACTTATCCAGTGTTAGGGTTTTCGCTATACATTTTTTCAAGAGTTATATTAGCTCCAATTATTGAGGAGTTTATTTATCGTGTATTCTTTATATCTTTTTTTAGCAAGTGGATTAACGTGTGGATAGTAGTTATCCTGCAAGCAGCTATATTCACTTTTAATCATCCGTTTTCTCCTTTTTTAGCTGGCATATTAGGACTTTTCTTGGGGATTCTTTACGTTAAAACAAAGTCTATTATTCCAGTTTTAATCTGTCATTCAGTATGGAACCTTTACAGTGCCTTAGTTATGAATTTTGATTTCTGGTTTATTCCAAGATGGTGATTGATAATATAATGCTGCTTTTTTAAACAACTTCCTTACTGTTATTGTATAAACGGAGGCTTTAGTTGAATAAGGATAGTAAATTTTTACGTTAAAAAACCGCTCATATTAATGTTTGTACTGCTATATTGTTGTTAAATTGTTTGCGAATTAGTCAGTTATTCATACTATTATTAGCATTTTTCTCTCCCAAAACTGACCCCGTTAAAGCCAGCCCTGGTTCTTTTTTTTAATCACGTATGAACTGGCCGTAAAACCCCCCCCACTGCAAGAAGTTTCACTTTATAAAATTGGTTGTTATGAAACGTTTTTCCCTTAAAATTCGTATAGAGGAGTAAGATGTTATAGAATTTTACGCAACAGGGAGGAATAACAGGTGAATGAACTAATATTGGCTGCTATGATTATATTTATCCTTTATAAATCTATCCGTTTTTATCAAGTCATCGCACGAATGAAAAACATTCGATTTCCAGCAATGGAAGATATGGCTGAGATTCGGAAACTTCCGGAGAAACCATTAAACGCCCCTTCCTATTCCCACCAGAAACTAGGGATGACCATTTATATACTAATGCTCGTATTTTTACTGGTTATGTTTTCGGTAGGAATATTTATAGGAGGAACACAATGGTATTCTTTTCTGCCCCTGCTCGTACCATTTGTATATGCCGGTGATTTACTGAATCTGTTTGCTATTTCAGATGACGGAATATTATCTGGTACCAGGTTTATCCCGTGGAAGAATATCCGTTCATTTGAATTTGTGCAAATTGATGTAAATCATCGATATTATGGTCATTCTAAAGAGGTGAATGACACTTACGAACTTAAAATTAAGACTAGAGGATTTCCTGTCAGTATTGTAGTGGTTACAGATGAAATGAAGGAAAAGTTGACCGAGATTTTGAATAATAAGTAAGCATCAGTTCAGTATTAAGAATTAAATGCCCCTAAGCCTGTTTTTAACTTATTAGTTATTAAAAACAGGCTTTTTTCTAAACTTTGTTGAGTTCAGGCTCTTTTCTCAAGGTTTTTTGCTGTCTCGCTTTTTTCAACTTCATCGTGATGTCTGTATGTCCCCAGTGTTTTGTCAACGGTGGTGTGTGTTACACCGTACCAGTAGTTTTCATTTTTATAATGATGCCAAAGATGTGTTTTTTTAATCTTTTTACCAAGCTTTGTTCTTGGTTTAATCGGTTTGTGAGCAACATAATGCTTCCATTCATAAAAAAGAAAATAAGTAATTAATCCTGTAGAAAACGCAACGGTTAACTGTAGATTAGTGGAGATGGAATAGAAAATCAGTGACAGGATTATAAAGTTAGGAAGACTGAACCATAGGGGTAAAAATAGCAGTTTTACATCTTTTGGATCCACATGATGATCATAGTGCAGACGTTTAATCATTTTTAGTAAAACTGGATTTTTAGGGGGTTTCATATGAAATACAAAACGATGAACCATATACTCGCTGATTGCATAAGCTATCGCTCCAATGATCATCGCAATCCATGTACCAATCTGAAGCAAATGCTGAAATGTATAAATTGCAACAGCGAAAAACAGGATAAGCATAACGGTGACATCCGGAAAGAAAACAAACTCCTTCATATATTTCTTCACAAATATCTTCTCCTTTTTAACGAATAGTATCTTCACCCTCTTTATAATCAGAGGAAATATGATTCTTCCATATGGTATAGCTTTTTTCCATCATAGAAGACACAGCACTCTCCGCTTGCTGATAATCCCCATTTAATGCAGCAGTCATCAGGTCCTTATAGTAGTTAAAAGATGCTTTTCGACAAAAATCCAGTGAAAAGTATTTCGTTGCCATTCTTACATATACATGATCAAAACTGTTTAACATCAATAAATAAATTGGATTATGCGACAGCCCTGCTACTCTTTTCTGTAAATGCCAGTCGAATAACGCAAAATCTTCTGCCTGATCATGCAATGTGTCCATTTCAGAGAGGATGGCAACTACTTTAGGATAATGGTTCATAACGGCTTCTTTTATATACTTTGTCGTGATTGCATTCCGCAGTTCCAGAAAATAGAGTACAAATTCGTCAGGGACTTCCTCATATTGCTGCACGATATCAACAATGGTTTTAATATTTCCCTCCTTCCAATAATCTTTTACGTAGCAGGGTGGCCACGTTGCAATCTTATCCACCCAGCATAAGATAAACGCTGTAAAACCTCTCGTATGGTCGGACGGCCCACCTCATATTGAACTGCAAGCTGTCTTTCGGGTTTTAATTGAGTTCCAACTGGGTATTCTCCTTGAATAATCGCTGTAATTATCTGTTTTTCGATAGCAATAGCAGACTGTTTCATGTTTTCCTCCATTTTGGTAAGACCAATTAGTTTTGTGGTATGACCATTCACCTTAAAATATTTAGAAAATTTAGTCAACATTTTATTCAATCATAAACTTGGATTACTCGTTTTATCTATGGATGAAGGCAGAAAAGGTATTGAAAGTTGACATATTATATAATGATCCGTAGTATCTTCAAAGGGCTAAAGATTTAACCATTTATCATTTAATGGTAATCGTAAACTTTTAATGAACTTCAAAGGAGGTTAGCAGCTATGCGGCTTGTGATTGTTGAAGTCTGTGACGGCAATTTGATGGCCAGAGTTGATCTGGAGGAAATTATAGAGCATGAATATCCGGAAGCTGCTGTGATTGAAAATAGCTGCCTTAACTTCTGCGGAATGTGTGCGAAGCGTCCTTATGCAATGGTTAACGGTCACCGTGTGTTTGGTCAGACTGCTGAAGAATGTCTGGACAAAATCCGGACTAAAATTGAAGAAGAATTAGCTGTATTTCATTAAAAGGGACAGTCCCCACATGCGCAAATGTGGGGACTGTCCCTAAGAGGGAGGCTGGAGGGATGCTAATGAAGAATAATCCTATCATAGATTTACCGCCTAGCAGAATTGTTAAAAGGCTAAATGCGGTTACTCTGATAATTATACTAGGTACATATATTTATTTAGCTTTTGTTTTCCCTGGGCTCCCCGAGGAAGTACCTATGCATTTCAATTTGGCCGGGGAAGCTGATAATTGGGGGAATAAAGCGTTTATTCTGGTTTTGCCACTTATTTTTGCTATTATCCTTTTGCCTTTACACTTTTTGCAAAGGACTCCATACATGTATAATTTTCCTGTGAAGGTGACTGAAGAAAATGCCAGTCGTTTATATCGGCTGGGACGATTACTTCTGGCTGTTATGAATGTGGAAATGGCTCTCCTGATGGTATTCATCACCTGGGCGGTGGTTCAAACGGCCAAGGGCCATCCATTTTTAAATGGGATTATGATTGCCTTTCTTCTCCTTCCATTGGTCACTGCGCTGATTTTCATCATAAAAATGGTAAAATCTAAGTAAAAGGAGCTGATAACGTTGAGTAAAACCTTATTTTCATTTCAAATTTCAACCCATGAAAAACAGTCTTTTACGAATTTAGATCAATATATACAGGATGCCTTAGAGCAAAGCAATATAAAAGACGGGATTATGGTAGTTTATTGTCCTCATACCACCGGAGCGATTACCATCAATGAAAACGCTGATCCAGATGTTAAAACTGATTTAAAGCTTGGGTTAAATGAAACCTTTCCCAATAAATCAGAATATGTACATATGGAAGGGAATTCAGACGGTCACATGAAGTCATCTGTCGTTGGGGCGAGTGAAACCCTGATTATTTCAAACGGACGCCCTGTGCTTGGCACCTGGCAAAGTGTATATTTCTGTGAATTCGACGGACCAAGAATAAGAACGGTTTATATAAAAATCATTGAAGGGTAATAAGAAAAGCGGAGGCGACCCGTTTAGGCCCGACGGCATAAGCAAAATCTCCGGAATGGCCGCTTTTTGGCCATGGAGGAGATTTTGCTTATGACCGCTTGGGCCTGGGAGCCGCAGCTGGACATAGAAAAGCGGAAGCGACTTTTCAGGTCATGCGGGATAAGACGAAGACATGGAGTGGCATGGGTTTTGCCACGTAATGGCTTTGGCTTATATCCGCCTTGACCTAGGAGCCGCAGCTGGACATTAGAAAAGCGGAGGCGACTGGATAATCAGTCGCCTGCGCTTATGTTCAATAACTATTCTCCCTGCCATTCATTATGGTTTTGCACAGAATACGTACTCTTAATGGAGAGTATGGCTGTCACAAGGGACGCACCAATCAGAATTGCTCCAATAAAAGCATTTTGTTCAACGGTAGTCTGTTCAATGATGATACCTCCCAGTAAAGAACCGAATGCAACCCCGAAATGCAGGGCAGAGTTACTTAAACTTTGCTGAGTATCCGATGTTTCGGGTGATGTGTCGATCAGGTAGGTCTGCATTGCAGGGGAAATGGCCCAGCTTAGAATCCCCCAGATGAGCACCCCTATAAATAATAAGGGGATATTAAAGGTCATATAGGGAATGGAATAAACGATAACCCCAAAGATAATCAGTGAATAAACAATCGTTTGTTTTGTACCGAATAAATCTCCCAGCGTACCCCCGATTCCACCGCCACTGACAGCAGCAAATCCGAACGCAAAGTAAATCACGCTAATCCAGGTTCCATCCAGACTGGTTGATGACTGCAGGAACGGTTTTAAATAAGCATAAAGAGCCGTATGACCAGTCATATACAGAAATGTCGTAGCGTGTGCAAATACAATTTTGGAACTTTTTAAGGTCCTAAGTTGATCTCGGAGCGGTACAGGTGGAGTCGGTGTCCTTCTTTCCATTAAAAAGTAAACACCAGCCATTGAAATTATCGTCAGGATTGCAATTATGACAAAGGGGGCCCGCCAGCCAAGCCCTTCACCAATTAAAATGCCAAAAGGAACCCCTAATACGATGGCTCCACTGACCCCCATGGATACCATTCCGATAGCCCTGGCCCGGTACTTACGCTCAACTAAACCTGGAGCCATGACCAGACATAATATAATGAGTAATGCCCCGCTTGTTGCCGAAATCACTCGACCAAGAAATACTATACTATAGGTGGTACTGAAAACGGTGACCACATTTCCAATGAGAAAGATGAATAAGGATATCATCATTAAGGTTTTTCGTTCAATCTTAGCTGTCATCACCAGTAATATTGGAGACATGATCGCAAAAATAAGTGAAAATATTGTAATGAGAAAGCCGGCCTGTCCAAGTGATATATTCAGATCCCTGGCGATTAAATCTAAAATACCGCCAATGATAAGTTCGACCAGACCAATGACAAAGGCAATGACCATTAATAAATATACCCGTTTATCCATACACTGCCGTCCTTTCTTAGAAGTTCAATTCTCATCGTATACCTCTCGGCCGTTAAAAACAAGGAGGATTTACCTGGAGTGAAGAAGTCCTGCTTGACACACGGATTGAATAAAACCTATTTGCCTGTAAATGCTATAATAATTCATACATCATTTTAGCAAAACCCGGGTGATTACATGACTGGACGGATAAGAGAACAACTGCAGAAACCCTGGATTCTCGTATTAACCATTGGACTCGGTACCATGCTGAATCCATTGAATTCATCGATGATTTCTGTAGCACTGACTCGCTTGCAGTTTGAATTTGAATTATCGTTTGCGGATGCCTCATGGCTAATCTCTATTTTTTATCTTGCAAGTGCAGCAGGACAGCCTGTAATGGGGAAATTAAGTGATATGTTTGGTCCTAAGCGATTATTTATGACAGGGCTGGTACTGGTAGCGGGTGCATGCCTGCTGGCCCCTTTTTCACCAAATTTCGTCTTTTTGCTTGGGTGTCGGGCTTTGCAGGCGATTGGCAGCTCAACGCTATTTCCAAGCGGGATGAGTATGGTACGCACAAGTATCACACAAAAACAGGGACAAGCCCTGGCAGCCTTATCTATATTCGCCAATGTTTCGGCAGCATTCGGGCCATCTATTGGCGGCTTTTTAGTAGGTGCCTGGGATTGGCCTTCCATTTTTTTCGTCAATTTTCCTTTTATCATTCTTTCGTTTGTTATGGCTCTTTTTATATTGCCGAATACGGGTAAAATGGAATTTGATATGAAGCGAATTGATTTTGGCGGAATTTCTCTGTTTATTGTGTCGATTGTCGGCTTAATACTGTTTCTTCTTTCTTTGGAACAAACGGTTAATATATGGGCGCTTATCGTATTTGTATCAGCTGGAATCGCTTTTTATTTCTATGAAAATCGACATCAGGCGCCATTTATACATTTTCCGACCTTAAGGCAAAATCCGACCGTAACATGGATTTATTTACAATTTATGACGATTAATCTGGTTTATTATTGTTATTTCTTCGGGTTTCCCACGTATTTGCAGCAGGCTGCAGGTTATAATGAAGGAAAGACAGGCTTAATAATGCTTGCACTGGCGGGGTTCAGTGTCATTATCTCACCACTGGCAGGGGCCCTGATTGACCGTTTTGGATCAAAAGTTCCCATGGTTATTGGAGCCGTCCTCCTTTTAATTGGAACAGGACTCTTACTTACTTTCGATCAGGCATCCCCATTACTTTGGTTAATGGTGATTATGGCTGTGCTGGGAATGAGTAATGGCTTTAACAATATTTCCGCACAGACGGCCTTGTTTGAAAATGTATCAAGAGAGGAAACCGGTTCAGCTTCCGGACTATTTCAAACGAGTCGCTATTTAGGAGCCATATTATCCGGTAGTCTGCTTGGGATCACCTTTAATCAATTTGTCGATACCAAGCACCTGCACCTTGTGGCTATCATCTGCTTTATTTTCTGCCTGATCATCGTAGGTCTCTGTCCCTGAAGCTACCAGGGGAAAACAGGGCTTCTAATTCAGGTCACCTTGACAGCTAGCCCCATTATCCGATATAATTTATTTTGAATTCGAGATATTAAAAGATATTTTAAAATAAGGGTTGATAACGATGAGTTCAACTGAAAATTTTAATCAGGAAAGTGAGCTTTCTTTAAAGTTATTTATCGTTTTAACACGTGCATTACAATCCGTAGAAAAAAAAGCCATCAAAGATATAAAGAGTCTCGGACTTAATCTGACCGAGTTTTCCGTTCTTGAATTGCTTTATCATAAGGGGGAGCAGCCGATTCAAAAGATCGGAAGCAAGGTTCTCCTTGCCAGCAGCAGTATTACGTACGTGGTCGATAAACTGGAAAAGAAAAACTATATAAGAAGACGTGCGTGTCCGAATGATCGGCGTGTGACCTATGCAGGTGTTACAGAAGCCGGGAAGCAGTTAATGGATGAAATCTTTCCAAAGCATGTGGAGGCGATTAATGATATTATGGGCGGCCTCAATAATGATGAAAAGCAAACGATGATTGAATATCTGAAAAAGTTAGGCTATCATGCGGAAGGACTGGAAAAGGAGTAAGCCAGCTGGTTGATGAAGGACCTGAGCTTGAAAATTGACAAGGTCCTTCCTTTTATTTAAAATAAATCTCGAATTCATAATAATTGAATTTGTAATAATTAACTTAAAACAATTCATGAACACAGGAGGAATACATCATGCTAAAGATAGGTATCGTTTTGGGAAGTGTAAGAGAGGGGCGTAATGGAGAGGCAGTAGCCAATTGGATCAATGACTTTGCCGGAAACCGTAATGACGAAGCAGAGTATGAAATTATCGATCTTAAAGATTACAGCCTTCCGTTATTAGGTGCAGCCGTACCTGAAAACCAACAGGAGGAAGCCAATGCTGCAGTAAAAGCCTGGTCAGAAAAAATGGCCTCTTTTGATGGGTATATCTTCGTCGTACCTGAGTATAACCATGCAGTTGGTGGAGCCTTCAAGAATGCCTTAGATTATTTAAAATCAGAAGTAAATAATAAGGCAGCGGGCTTTGTCGGTTATGGAAGTCTGGGTGGTACTCGTGCCCATGAAAATCTCCGTTTAATTTTAGGTGAGCTTCAAGTAGCTGATGTGCGTACAGCTGTTACATTCTCTCTTATGACTGATTTTGAAAACATGAGTGTGTTTAAACCAGCGGATTACCATGAAAATAATGCAGATGAAATGCTGGATCAGCTTCTTGCATGGAGCGGTGCATTAAAAACAATTAGATAAACTGGAATAAAAAGGCTGCCACACATTGTGGCAGCCTGTTTCCTATAAAAGGCAGGCTTTTAAAATCATCCGCCGTAACGGATAAATATGAAAGGAGATGAACATATGGAAAAGCAGTTTTTTAATGAGAATGCCATTTATGTAGGAGAAGTAAATATTAAAGTGACGAACTTGGAACAATCCATCACGTTTTATAAGGAAATCATCGGATTTGACGTTCTGGAACAGACAGAAGGGAGGGCTGTTCTGACAGCTGATGGGAAAACACCATTGGTTACTCTTGAACAGCCAGAAGGTATCCAGCCAAAAGAAGGAAGAACAGCTGGCCTTTATCATTTTGCAATCTTATTGCCTTCGCGTGCTGATTTATCCCACTTTTTATCTCACATTATTCAAACGAAATACCGCTATGGCCTTGGTGCTGCCGATCATTATGTCAGTGAAGCTTTATACCTCTCCGACCCGGATGGAAATGGGATTGAAGTTTATCATGACCGCCCATCTTCTGAGTGGAACTGGGCCAATGGTCAGGTGGATATGGCAACCGTTGAACTTGATGCACAGGGGATTCTTGATGAAAGCAATGGAAAGTGGGCAGGACTCCCATCGGATACCATTATCGGGCACATTCACTTACATGTAAGAGATTTAGAATCAACGGAAGCTTTTTATATACAAGGACTGGGTTTTGAGGTTGTTACTCAATTACCTGGAGCACTCTTCACCTCAACAGCGCGCTATCATCATCATATTGGTCTGAACGTATGGAATGGTACAGGGGCAAAAATCCCGGATAAAAACCGTGTAGGACTCAATTATTTTACATTGGTGTTTCCGGATGATGACCAGCGGCAGCAGGCAGTAGACCGTCTGGAAAATCAGGGGGTACATGTAGAAAAACAGGGCGATATTCATGTAGTAGAAGACCCCTCAGGAAATGTTATTCATTTGGTGTAGGTGCCTGTCACCACCCGAATTTTGTCGAAGCATCACAGGTTGGGGGTCTCATCAACAACGTTCGTTAGAATTCTACAGGGTGAGAGGTTTTTAATTTAATCGATACCCTTCTTGTAACGCTACGAATTCCCCATAAGATGATACTGGCCAAAAGTATGGACCCAATAATGGATAGCGGCATTGGTACCTGATCTGCTTCAAAAGGGAGCCACTCCGGAATATACAGTTCACTGTATTTTTTCCTATCCTTTTATTTACAATAATCATTAAGGAGGGTTGATCATGGTTACCTTTACAGAACCTGCAATTAACAAAATTAAAGATGAACTGCAATCGGTTTTAAAAGATGGCGAGGAGCCTTTACTACGATTAACCATGGCAATTGGTTGAGGAGGCCCTCAATTACAACTGGCTCTGGAGGAGTCAGCCATGAAGAATGATCAACAGTTTGAGGCACATGGAATTGAGTTTTTAATCAATGAAAAGGATCAGCCATATTTCAATAACACAAAAATTGATTATACAAGGACCTTATTAGGTGGAGGAAAATTTGAAGTTCTGAGGGTATAATCATTTAAGGTGGTGACAACTTCTGTCACCACCTTTTTCAATGGTCAACTGCAGGGAGGGGAGTGCTTGGCCATAAAGAGATTTGATTGATGTCATCCGTACAGTGACTGATACCAGGGCTGAATCGATTGATATCGCACATGCAGCGACTGATATCATTGCCAAAACGACCGATAGCCCAAAAGTAAATTGATAAACAGAGAAAACTGATGGATGAATCCCGTTAACTGACGGATATTCCATAAATTTAGACGTGATTCTGCATAAACATAAAGGATAAACCACGAAAGGCGATTGATTTCCTGAAGTCCAATTGAAACCAGGACTGAAACAGATTATATTTTGGTTGATTCAAAGCCATAAGCAACCGATAACCCCATCCATCAGACGGATAAACAGCAGAAACCGACTGATCCCACACATTTGCCCTTTCCAATTAATAGCCATATGATCTCCAAACATCTCGCTATTCTCCTTAAAATGTCTCAATATTGCCATATCTCATATTTTTCTAATATACTGAATGTATAAACTAAAAAGGTGTGTGGATGATGAACATAGTCGTTTCAGCAGATTCATTTAAAGGCAGTGCCTCAACATTTGAAGTGAACGATTATATTGAGAGGGGAATCAGGCGGGTGATGCCTGACGCTCAAGTGACGAAGCTTCCTTTGGCTGACGGTGGTGAGGGAACGGTTGATGCTTTTATACATCATTTAAATGGGCAGCACATCGAACGGGAGGTAACCGGACCATTAGGGAAAAAGGTAAAAGCTAAGTTTGGTCTGGTAGATAATAAAGCTGTTATTGAAATGGCGGAAGCTTCCGGTCTGCCACTTATTACTGAAGAAGAAAAAAATCCATTCGATGCAACAACATATGGAACAGGAGAATTAATAAAAGCAGCACTGGACTACGGTGTAGATGAAATTTTGATTGGGCTTGGCGGAAGTGCTACAAATGATGGGGGTGCCGGTATGGCGCAGGCCTTAGGTGTATCCCTTAAAGACGACAGGAATGATGAAATAGGATTCGGCGCAGCCCAGCTGGAGCGTTTGTCCCATATCGATATGTCAGGAATCGATGAACGCCTGGCACATACAACAATCACGGTATTATCTGATGTAACCAACCCTTTATGTGGAGAGAATGGAGCTTCCTATGTGTTTGGCCCCCAAAAAGGAGCCTCTGACCAGGATGTGAAGAAATTAGACCAGCTATTAAGACATTTAGGTGAGAAAATTGAAAATGAACTCCAATTACAGGTTATTGAACAACCTGGAGCAGGCGCTGCTGGTGGGCTTGGAGCGGGATTAGCTGCCTTCTGCGGGGCCAGGATTCACTCAGGGATTGAAAAAATTTTGGAGATTATGCAACTGGACGAGTATGTCAGGAATGCCGATCTTGTTATTACAGGAGAAGGAAGAATGGATTATCAGTCCGTTAATGGCAAGGCCCCAATTGGTGTTGCCAAGGTGGCTAAGCGGTACAACCTTCCTGTAATTGCCATTGTAGCAAGTGAGGGTGAGCGAGTGACCGAGGTTTATCAGAATGGCATAGATCTCGTGATTGATATCATTAATGAGCCTATGACAGTTGAAAAGGCCATAAGTAAAGTGGATGAACTGACAGAGGGTGCCGGGGAAAAGGCTATTCGAGCTTTTCGATTATCTGTATAAACATCTAATTTTGTACCACTAAATGAATAGAAAAAGGCATAGAATGTAGTGTGGATAAGGGAATGGGTATTTGAAAGGAGCAGGATAATTGTATGCAGGACACTCCATTAAAGGATAAGTTTGGTCGACCATTTCAGGATCTCCGTATTTCAGTGACAGATCGTTGTAATTTTCGCTGCCGCTATTGTATGCCTAAGGAGATTTTTGGCCCGGATTTTTCATTTTTACCCAAAGAGCACTTATTATCCTTTGAAGAAATAGAACGACTGGCAAAGCTGTTTGTACAATTGGGTGTGAAAAAAATACGCCTCACTGGCGGTGAACCACTGCTTCGAAGGAATTTGTCATTGCTGATTCAAAAGCTGTCCAATATCGACGGATTAGATGATATAGCTTTAACGACAAATGCATACATGCTGGAAAATCATGCAGAAAAACTTAAGGATGCAGGGTTGAAACGTGTCAACGTCAGTCTGGATGCTATTGATGACGAAACATTCAAATCCATCAATGATGTAGGTGCGAAAACCAATCGTGTTTTAAAAGGAATCCATAAGGCCAAGGAAGTCGGGTTGGAAGTAAAAGTGAATATGGTTGTGAAAAAGGGAATGAATGATCATGAAGTCATTCCAATGGCCAAGTATTTTAAAGAGCATGAGATTACGCTTCGTTATATTGAGTTTATGGATGTTGGTCAAACGAATGGCTGGGACTTCAGTCAGGTCGTTACGAAGAAAGCACTCTTTCAGCAGCTTAATGAACACTTTAAACTGGAGCCTGTGGAACCTGCCTATAAAGGGGAGGTAGCTCAAAGATACCGGTACGCTGGTACAGATACGGAAGTCGGTTTTATAACGTCTGTTTCGGAATCCTTTTGCTCAACTTGTACACGCGGCCGCCTCTCTGCGGATGGGAAATTCTTCACCTGTTTATTTGCAACGGATGGTCTGAATCTGAAAGAATTGCTCAGAACTGGTGCCACCGATGACGAAATTATTTCAGCTTTCACCCCAACCTGGGAAAACCGTACAGACCGTTATTCTGATGAACGTACAGAAGAAAGTGTGAAAAACAGGCCTAAAATAGAAATGTCTTATATTGGCGGATAAGCATTTTCACTTCGCTATCTCTTTCATCAATGTTTTTTCACAAAACTTATCGACAAGTTCTATCCTCCTTTGATAGTCTATAGTAGGAAGAAAACGTTTTCTGAATAATGCTTACATCAATAGACAAAGGGTAGGGAGTTTACTTATGAAGAGATTAGTCATACTAGGTGGAGGCTACGGGGGAATGAAAATTGTTCATCAGCTGTTAACGAGCGGGTTTCCCCATGACGTGGAAATTATTCTGGTCGATCGGAATCCGTATCACTCACTAAAGACTGAGTTTTATGCGATAGCAGCCGGAACAACAGCTGATAAGGATGTACGTATTGAATTCCCTCATCATGAACAGATTCGTTATGTTTTTGGAGAAGTTACTACGATTGATACAGAAAATCAGTTGGTAAAAATGGGGGATGAACCTGATGTTTCCTATGATTACTTAGTCATTGGATTGGGTTGTGAGGACAACTATCATGGAATTGAAGGGGCAGAGGCGTATACCGAAAGTGTCCAGACAATAGCAAAAGCCAGAAAAGCTGGTTCAGCCATCGGAAATCTGGATGCGCATTCGAAAGTAACCATTGTTGGTGCCGGCTTAAGCGGAATTGAAGTAGCTTCAGAGGTCCGTGAGAGCAGACCGGATTTAACAGTCCGTTTATTGGACCGGGGTTCATCTGTCCTAAAAGCCTTTGACGAAAAAATCCAAAGGTACGTAGAAGACTGGTTTGCTAAAAATGATGTCGAAGTGGTTCATCATGCCAACGTGGAATATGTGGAAAAAGGCCAGGTCTGTAATAATGGCAGTTGTTTTGACAGTGATGTAACGATTTGGACAGCAGGTGTTAAACCCAATCACATCATTGAGGAAATTCCCTTTGAAAAAGACGAACAGGGAAAAATCATATTAAATGAATTTTATCAGGTGCCCAGTCAAACAAATGTTTATGTGGTAGGTGACTGTGCCTCATCGGTCCATTCTCCAAGTGCACAGCTGGCAGGTCAGCAGGGGGAAAAAATTGGAGATGTCTTAACGGATGTATTGCAGGATACAGAGCCTGATGTTCCTTCAGAAGTTAAATTAAAAGGGAAGCTTGGCTCATTAGGCAAATCGGATGGGTTTGGCAGCATGTTTAACCAGCCTTTTACCGGTTTTCTGCCACGCCTGGCTAAAACAGGAGTACTCTGGTTAAGCAAAAGACACTAAAAAAGCCTTGTCATTGTCGAGTTTCATTTCGACAGTGACAAGGCTTTTGTTGTAGAAGCGACGGCCGGCTTCAGCACCCTATTCCTGGCTGGACAAACGGGCGCTTCCGCCTATGCTTTTAAAATCGCTCGGTTATGGTTGTGGCTTGTCTGGATGTTTCCTCCATTAATTCTGACAGCTTTTGATGGTCATTGGATAAAGTATCAACGGTTGCATTCATTTCTTCTAAGCTGGCGGATGTCTGTTCAATAATAGCAGCCAGATCATTTGTGGAACGTTCTACGCCATTGGATTGATTTTCAACCATCTCTGCCAGCTCGGTAAAGCTCTTTAACCCATGAGTTAAGTTCTGCAGGGTTCTGGTAATATGTTCAAAATAGCCTGTGACATCATTTGTAGAGGAAACACTGTCTTTAATTGTTTCTTCACTTTGTCCCATCTTGTTAATGGCTTCCTGATTACTCTTATTTAATTCTACAAGATTTTTAGTGATTTTTTCCGTCGTCTGGCCTGTGACATCAGCCAACTTTCGAATTTCATCAGCTACAACAGCAAAGCCTGATCCAGCTTCACCTGCCCGCGCGGCTTCAATTGATGCATTTAAGGCAAGCAGGTTGGTCTGCTCTGTAATATCCTTGATCGAATCCGCGAATGTATTTGTTTCCTCAATTTTTTCAGTTAAAACGCCAAATGTCTCATTTAAGGATTGAATAATTTTTTCCAGGTTATAAATATGGCTGGATAAGGTTTCAATTCTATCCTGACCATCGTAGGCGAGATTCTTGGCTTCATTTGATTCCTCGTATAGTGATGTGGATGTTTGATAGACCTCCTGAGCACTTGATCGGGTACCTTTTGTGCTTTCGGCAATTTCAGATATTTGTTCCGTTTGAGATTGACTTCCCAGGGATATTTCATGAATTGTGGAAGCCATTTCCTTCTGGGCACTTAAATTTGTTTGTAAATGCTCGTTGGCTGATTCAATATTTTCTGTAATGGACGAGACACTGTCTTCCAACTGGGTCTTTTGCTCTTCCTTCCGTTTAGTCTCTTCTTCTGATTGAATCAGTAACTCCTCAATTTTTTTATCCTGCTGATTGGATAGATGAATGATGACGTAGAAAATCACACCCATTAATAGATAAACCAGCATATAGGTAGGGAAGATGGCTTTGATGACTTCCTGCTCCGGAGCAGCCATCACCAGATTCGCAATGACGGTAATAAGTCCTAATATAAACCCTTGAAGAAAGATTTTTGTATGTAAATGAATCGCTGAATATACGGTAAGAAATAATAAAATAACCATAACATCCAGGGTACTGCTATCAAAAATAATGCTGACTAAACAAAATAAGTAAACGATCCAAATAAAAATGGACGGTAAAATATTAGGCTTTTTAAGTGCCTTCTGAAGGATGAAATAAGAAAGCCATAAACAAAGCAGCTCTGTACTGTAGATCCCGGTGTTAAAACCTTCTCCCTGTATAATGGATAGTGTCAAGGCGGCGACAAGAGAGATTGACATGGTGACAACCATTAAAGTGTTCTTTTTGAATGTATTGCTCTTACGCATATGTTCTATACTGCTCATCATATTCCCCCTGATCTTGTTGAAAATTGTCAACTATGTATTTACGTCCTATTATATGTCTTTTTCCTCTTTTTGTCATACCAATATATGTAAAACTGGTTATCTTTAATAAAATTTATAAAAAGTTTGACGTTTTTGTGAACATTGTGAATAATATATAGTATAAGGGGGTTGGGAAAATGAACACCAATCAAAGGATATTGAATGCTGTAAAACTTACAGGCGGGTTGATTCTGTTAGCCGGAATTGTATTATTTGCTATCGGACTGTTTGAAAGCCATTACAGTATTCTGGTTTCTATTGGAACGGGAACCATTATAGGGGCCGTGTTTATTTTTCTAATGGGAGTTTTTCTTGTGATATCAGAGGAAATAGTGGAGAAAAAATCAAGCAGAGCAGAAAACATGAAGAAGATTTAAAAAGGAGAGCGCCTTTTGACGCTCTCTTTTAATCTTTAAATATATCCCCAGGCAAGGGCGAGCAAGGAGCCGAATATCGTTACTAATGCAATGATCAGCCCATAGTAGATGTTTGTATAAATGGCTCCTTTATCCTTTGATTCTCCAGCATGCATAAACACAACCAGCTGAAGAGCGGCCTGAGCAAATGCTGTAATAAGCAGAATCGTTAAACCGACTGTAAATGAAACATCGTAAAAGTAAACCAGCAGAGCCACAATTGTAAGGATTAATGACCCTGCAAAACCCATGACATGTTTACGTGGAAATAGTTCTTTCATCTTACATCATTCCTTTCAGGTAGACGAAGCTGAAAATAAAGATCCATACGACGTCTAAGAAATGCCAGTAAAGAGAAAATATGAATGATTTATTGGTCGTCTCTGGTGTTAAGCCACGTTTTTTAATTTGCATCATAATGAATATCCCCCAGAATAATCCAAAGGTTACGTGGGCTCCGTGAGTTCCCAATGTTGTAAGCAGAATCGATGTGAAACCACTGGTCTGCAGTGATGCCCCTTCATGTACATAATGGGTAAATTCATAGATTTCCAGCCCAAGGAAACAGACCCCTAAGAGAAGGGTGATTGCGAAAAAGGCTTGCATCGCTTTCTGTCTGCCTAATCGCATAGCATGCACACCCAGGCCAATGGTGAAACTGCTTGTTAATAGAATAAAGGTTTCAAGCATAATCGGTGTAATAGTGAAAATTTCCTCCCCGGATGGTCCACTTCCTGTTCGGTTTTCAAGCAGGAAGTAGGACGCAAAAAGGGTAGCAAACAGCATAATTTCTGCACCGATAAAGATCCAAAAGCCTAATATATTAAGGTTGTTTTGTTCTGTACTATATTCAAGAGGCTGCGTTTTTTCTATACTCATGATTTAGCACCCCCTAATTTTTCTTCGGTCTCTTTAATATGATCCACCGACAGATGGTGCCCATGATCCTGCTCCAGGGAACGGTGAGCCATACAGCCAAATATACCAATGGCCGAAATAATCGCCAGAATCCATAAGCTGAATACCATCGCAAAACCGAATACAAAGAAGAAAGCACTCATGATAAACGGAACACCGCTGTTATTTGGCATGTGAATTTCTTCGTATTTTCCTTTAAACAGGTTTCCGTTGTTCTTCTTGTGATTCCAGAATGCGTCACGAGTGGTAACCTCTGGTGTAACCGCGAAATTATATTCCGGAACCGGGCTGTGTGTTGCCCATTCTAAGGAACGTGCATTCCAAGGATCTGCAGGTATATCTCTGGATGCATATCGTGTACTGTAGTAAATGTTGTAAACGATAATCACAAACCCTATAGCCAGCATAATGGCTCCAACAAAGGCAATCATGTTCCAAATACCGAATCCAGTTGCTTCGGAATAGGTGTACATCCGGCGTGCCTGACCGTCAAGACCTGAAATAAACATCGGGAAGAAGGCGACACAGGTACCAATTCCGATCAACCATGCTGCCCATTTTCCGAGTTTTTCGTTCAGCATGAAGCCAAACATCTTTGGCCACCAGTACGTGAGGCCAGCAAGCATAGCGAATACAACACCTGGAATAATCACTAAGTGGAAGTGAGCAACAAGGAACATCGTATTATGATACTGATAGTCAGCAGCTGACATCGCCAGCATAACCCCTGTTACACCACCAATGGTAAAGATCGGAATAAACAGCAGGGAATATAGCATCGGTGTTGTAATCCGTATCTTCCCTTTCCATAGCGTAAATAACCAGTTAAAGATTTTAATTCCTGTTGGTACAGCAATCGCCATCGTTGTAATGGAGAAAATACTGTTGACCAACGCGCCCTGCCCCATCGTAAAGAAGTGGTGAACCCATACAAGGAAAGACAGCAGGGAAATGATCACCATTGAGGCAACCATTGATTTATAGCCATAAAGATTTCGGCCTGAAAATGTTGGGATGACCTCACTATAGACACCGAAAGCAGGCAGAATCAGAATATAAACTTCAGGATGTCCCCAAACCCAGAACAGGTTGGCCCAAAGCATATCCATACCACCGTTTCCGGTTGTAAAGAAGTGAGTCGCAAACAGACGATCCATAGTTCCCATCGCCAGAGCTACTGTTAACACTGGGAAGGCAAACACAATAATGATATTGGTAATAAGCGCTGACCAGGTAAACATTGGCATTTTCATAAGGGTCATGCCAGGTGCTCTCATTTTCAGGATGGTGGCAATAAAGTTAATTCCGGTCATCAGCGTTCCTATACCGGATATTTGAATCGCAATCATATAGTAGTTGGTTCCAACAGACTTACTAAATTCATTTCCAGCCAGAGGGAAGTAAGAAGTCCAGCCTGCATCAGGTGAGCCCCCAACTATGAATGAAATGTTAAATAGCATCGCTCCCATAAAGAATAACCAGAAGCTCAAAGCGTTTAATCTTGGGAAAGCAACGTCCCGGGCCCCAATTTGTAAGGGCACAACGTAGTTCATTAGGGCAATGATAAAAGGCATTGCCATAAAGAAGATCATGACAACTCCATGTGTTGAAAAGATCTCATTATAATGCTGGGAGTCCAGCAATGTATTATCGGGTACTGCGAGCTGAGCACGCATCATAATAGCGTCCACGCCACCACGGAATAACATGAGTATGGCAGAAATTAAATACATAATCCCAATACGTTTATGGTCAACCGTTGTCAGCCATTCGCGCCATAGATATCCCCATTTTTTAAAATAGGTCAGACCTACGATAATGGCAATGGTGGTAAGGACAATCGCTACCATCGCTGCATAAATTGCAGGACTGGGATGAGGTATGGCAAATCGTTCAAAAAACTCCATCCTGATTGCTCCTTTCAGTAAATGTCATGAATGTGTTTTTCGGTATAAATGAATCTCGTAAACTTTGAAAACAAAAATCTATCGTAAATCTATTCATTCGTGTTCATATTCTTACTGTCGTGATTCTCTTCCTTCATTGATGAACCATGCTTTTCAGGAGGCGGCATAAAGTCTAAATGTGTGCCTTTAAATGTCAATTGACCTAAATGACCCGGCTCCAGCAGTTCATTAAACCGTTTTTCTGTAATCGGTTCAGCTGTCTGTTTTACCTCATCTACCCACTCATCAAATTCCTTTGGTGGAACAGCCTTTACGTTAAATGTATTTTCGGCAAAGCCTTTACCACTGAAGTTTGCATTTCGTCCCATATATTCACCGGGAACATCAGCAGCTAAGTGTAAAGTAGTAATCATATCGGCCATAGCGTATTTTTGCCCGCCTAATTGCGGAATCCAAAAGCTTGTAATCGGACCATAAGAGTAAAGTTTGAATTCTAATGGTCGATCAGTTGGAACATATAAGTAATTGACCGTTTCGATATCCTGCTCCGGATAACTGAAATGCCATTTCCAGTTTGAAGATGATGCATAGATAACTAACGGTTCTTTATCTTCATATCCTTCTGGGGTGGATTCTACGGCATAGTTACTTTGAACCGAAACAAAGGAGAGAAATGTCACAATTAAAATAGGAACAACGACTACAATGGTCTCAACAATCGGATTTCCTTCGATGTGAGGTGGTTCATAATCATCCGGCTGTTTAGAAGCGCGATATTTTAAAAGGATAAAGGTCAGAATCCCAAATACGACAACCACAATGACTGACATGAGAACGATGGATAGTTTAATCACATCCGCCTGCGTTTCAGCTTGTGGTCCTTTAGGATCTAAAACGAGTAAATCACAGCCTGATAATATCGTAAAAGCAGTAAATACAATGGATAGGAAAGCCCATTTCATTTTCATGCAGGTACCCCTTTCTATTAAAAGTGAATCAATGGACTTGATTTAAGAAGGTGTGATACTTATCACTATCTCTATAGTGTTAATGTTATTTTAGCGGTATGGTATTTCTCAAGAAAAAGTGATGCATTTCACAAAAAGTTCATAAGAAATCAACGAATTTGTGACGGATATGATAAAAGTGTGACAAATCGGGCTTTAATATTTCGTCTATTCAAACTTGTCCACCATATTATGTGGGGCGTATCGACAATGGAGCGAAAAAAGCATACCCGTTTATGGGTATGCTTTAACGATACTGTTCTTCAATGAGCAGGGACAGTTCTTCCCAGCGTTCCATCGCTTTTTCCAGTTTTTCTTTTGTTTCCTGTTGTTCCTCGAATAAATGCTGAGCTTTTTCAACATCACTGCCGGCCTGCTCAATTTCAGCTTGTAATTCCTCTATCCGTTCTTCCAATTCAGTAATGTGGTCTTCTATGGTTCCCCATTCTTTCTGTTCATGATAGGAAAGCTTTTTCCGTTTCTGCTTTTGCGGCTTTTGGTTTTTTTCCTCTTTGTGCAGCTCTTTTTTCTGCTGTTCCTCATGCTGTTTTTCTTCTTTTTTTACGTCCATATATTCTGAATAGCTTCCATAATAAATACGTATTTGTCCATTTTCTTCAAAAGACAGCAGACGATTTACTGTACGATCAAGGAAATAGCGGTCGTGGGATACGGTTATGACAACCCCCGGGAATTCATCCAGATAATTTTCAAGAATGGATAAAGTCTGGATATCCAGATCGTTGGTTGGTTCATCTAAGAATAATACATTCGGCTCTTTCATGAGTATACTTAATAAATAGAGCCGGCGCCGTTCCCCTCCGGATAGCCGGTAAATATAGGTCCACTGCATACTCCTTGGGAACAGGAAGCGTTCCAGCATTTGCTCCGCAGTAATGTAATCCCCGTTGGAGGTTCGGATTACCTCAGCGCTTTGCTTAATATATTCAATGACTCGCAGGTTTTCATCCAGTTCCAGACTTTCCTGGGTGTAATAGCCGATCTTAACGGTTTTTCCAATATCAATATAGCCATCATCGGGCTGTATGCGACCAGCCATCATATTGAGCAGGGTCGTTTTTCCACTTCCATTAGGACCGATAATTCCGATTCGGTCCTTTGGTGTAATGAGAAAACTGAAGTCCTTTAACAGCGGTCGATCTTCAAACTGTTTTGAAACGGATTCTAATTCGATGACCTGTTTTCCCAATCTTGAGGTGCTGAGTTCTATATCAAACGTTTGATTGGTTTGCTGGGGAGTCTGATTTTTCAACTCCTCGACCCTTTGTTTACGTGCTTTTTGTTTCGTGGAACGGGCTTTCGCTCCCCGGCGCAGCCATGCAAGCTCATGTCTAAGTGTATTTTGCCGTTTTTGTTCATTGATTTGGGCCTGCTCTTCTCGTTCGGCTTTCTTTTCCAGAAAGACTTCGTAGTTTCCTTCGTATTGGTATAAGTTGCCTTGATCCAGCTCAAAAATCTGATTGGTCACACGATTAAGGAAATAGCGGTCGTGGGTAACAAGAATGAGAGCCCCTTCGTAGTGGGACAAATATTCCTCCAGCCATTCGATGGTTTCATTATCTAAATGGTTGGTTGGCTCATCCATGATCAGAATATCTGCTGGCTGAATCAGGGATTTGGCAATGGCCACTCGTTTTTTCTGTCCCCCGGATAAGGCGTGTACCGGATGGGAGAAGGTCGTGATTCCCAGACGTGTCAGGACGGTTTTGGCCAGTGCATTAGCATCCCAGGCATTGTCTTCGTCCATCTTTTGCTGAGCAGCCAAAAGCTGCTCCTGTTTTTGTGGGCTTTGAGGATCTGCATTTAAGTGAGCTAATGCTCTCTCATAGTTGCGCATGGTCTCCATGATTTGGGAGTTTCCGGCATAAATATACTCCAGCACAGTTTCGGAGCCATCAAATTCAGGGTTTTGCGGTAAGTATTCAATATGAAAGTGCTTAGCATGGTCAACCTGTCCTTCTTCAGCTGAATCCAGTCCCGCAATGACTTTAAGAAGCGTAGATTTTCCTGTACCATTGACCCCGATCAAACCAATCCGGTCATTTTCCTCAACTGTAAAAGAAATATGATCAAATAACACCTTTTCTCCATATGTTTTCGTTAAATTCTCTATGTTTAATAAACTCATTGGTGCCTGTCACCACCCGAAATTTGTCGAATTATTTAGTGTCTATAAACTAACATGAATAGTATATCATTTAAAGGAAGAGGGGTGGAATAAAAGGGCTAATAATTTAATTCACAAATACTACTGGATCTGAACGGGTTGTTCATGTGTATATTCAAATTCAAAATCATTTCCCATGTTATCAGGCTGTTTTGTATGATAATGATAGGATACACCGATTCCTTTTTTTATAACATATTCTTCTTCATAACGATTATTGGGATAGCCCTCTATTCCATTTATAAAGGATGAAACTCGAATTTCATCGTCCTTTTTATCTGTAATTTCCGAGGTCATAGAATAGGTTTCTCCATCGATTGAGACTTCCTGTTCCCAGGCGGAGCCCTTTTGCACATGATATGGAAGGATCATGCGGGTCGGAGCGATGCCATAAGGAAATGGGAAGATGTTTTCTGTGGAATTTGTTGCCGGATCATGGACTTGATAGACTCTTCCATCTCTTACAAGATAGCTAATAAAAAAGAATGGTGATCCTGCACTCGCTGGGTCTTCTACTTGAACATAATTCTCAAAGAGGGACTCGTGAGTTTCAGGCTCTGATGCTTGTTGAACCTGTACAGCACCATGGGAATATTCAAAGAGTCCGGAATAAATGATTCCTTCTTTATCCTTGATATCAAACCAATCCTGTAACTGTTTATTCTTCGTTTTTGTAAGAACATAATAGAGAAGGGATAATTCATTTTCGTTTAACTGATCCGACGAATGATCGAGCTTCTGTATATCAGAAAAGCCAAGGTCGGTCAAATCCTCTTGCACGACATTCTGAGTCTCTCTGTCTATTGATTGATAAGCCTTGTAAGTTTCTTTTAAAGACACTGGCTGCAATAGGTTAGGTTCCATTTGCGTATAAAAGTCATCGGGCCTTTCTAAGTGCTTATAAGCCGGAACTTTAATGCCTGAGTTTTTATGCTGATTCTGCGCTGGTGATGTGTCTATTTCCTTTTCTTCTTCTTCTGAGTTTATTTTCTCCTCTTCTCCCTGATTGTCTGGTGGATTAGATATAGTCTGACCATTCTGAGAGTTGGACTTAGCACCATCCTCACAAGCGGTCAATAGTAAACTGAATAGAAACAGGCCAGCCATAAACCTTTTTTTTAAAATCATCACGATATTCAAATCCTCCATTTCTTAACAATGAACCTTCCCTAACAAAAATAAAGTAAAACTTCCATCAGTGGGGGGATTACGGCCAGTTCATGCGTGATAAATTTATGACATGATATGTTATACTATTCACCGTTATCCTTTTTATGTCATGAATCTGTGAGGTTGGGAGAAGTGAAAATGAAAGACAATCAATCTCGTATTTGGACGTTTCTGAACAAAAATCGGTGGGCTATAGGGGTTATGATACTAGTAATTACACTCCTCTGGGGTTATGCCTGGGTTCTCATGAAAGATGCCCTTCAGTATATGGGGCCATTTACATTTTCGGCCTTTCGCTTTGGGACGGGTACACTCACAATGATCATCGTATTAGCCATTATGAGGATAGGTTTGCCCCCTAAGGATAAATGGGGTCACTTACTTGTGGCAGGTATTCTGCAGACTAGTATCGTCTTTTTGTTTGTGATGTATGGTTTGCGGTTTGTTGACGCTGGTAAATCCTCTGTTCTGTTATATTCCATGCCTATTTGGAGCAGTATACTGGCTGCTAAGTTTTTAAAAGAGAAAGTTCCCCGGATGAAAATGATTGGGCTTGGTATGGGGTTAATTGGCCTCTTAACCATTCTTGGCTGGGATATTTGGATAAACCAGAACCCGAGTATCATTATTGGAGAGTTACTGATTGTAACTGCGGCCATATCGTGGGGCGCATCAAATGTTTATTACCGCCTGAAATTGAGTGATGTGCCGCAGCTTCAGGTAAATACATATCAGATGCTCTTTGGTACATTGGGGATCATATTAGCAAGCATCGTAATGGAGTGGGGAGATTCGGTACAGCTTACAGGTGAGAGCATTTATTATGTATTATTCACAGGTGTACTTGCTTCTGCCTTGTGCTTCACAGCCTGGTTCTTTTTATTGAGTCTAATTGACATGGTCACAACAACGATTTCTACTCTGCTTGTTCCTGTTTTTGGGATGTTTTTTGGCTGGTTATTACTGGATGAGAAATTAACCATAAGCATTATTATTGGTTCCGTTCTGATTCTGAGTGGGATCATTATTGCCAATGTGTATCGTGGTCCGGCTAATCGCAAAACATATATTTCGAAGCATGAGGCCGAGAGCCAGGGTGGCTAAGGAATGGTCACTTCCGCTGATTAAAGTTTTATAGAATAACAGGCTCCCGTATCAAAAAAAGATGCGGGAATTTTTAATGGCCAAGAAAATTGTAAAATAATCGATTAGTGGATAAGAAATCGGGAGAGGCGACATCCGGCTCCAGCGCCCAGCGACTAGCGAGACTTCCTTCACCTCCGTACGATAAGTCAACATCGACTCACAAGGTTCGTCGTGTTTCCTTTTCCGCGTGTTAACTTCTGTAAGACCCCCTGTAAGAAATAAGTGGGGGTCAACAGCCAGTAAACACCCGATTTGTTCAACTAACAATCCGTGGGGGATGAACCCCCACTAATTGAAGTTTCACTTTATCTCCTCCGGCTCAGTCCTGTCCGTACGTCGCTAATAGAAAAGCGGAGGCGACTGTTCAGGTCATGCGGGATAAGACGAAGACATGTAGTGGCATGGGTTTGGCCACGGAATGGCTTTGGCTTATATCCGCCTTGACCTAGGAGCCGCAGCTGGACAAACGGGCGCTTCCGTCTTTGTTAATTTGCTCATATTTGTATTCATTTTGCTTTTCAGACGGAAAAAATGAAAATAACAGCTAAGCATTTTTATTTTTCATTTATTAAATCGGTCCTGTTTTCTCCTTTTCGGAATTTGCGCAGGGTATAAAAGAAAGACATAATAAGCACATTCAATTATTTATTTCAGGAAGGAGATTTAAAGAATGGCAGATTTTAAGTATGAGATTGTAAAAACCATTGCTGTATTGTCTGAGTCAACAAAAGGCTGGACAAAGGAATTTAATGTTATCAGCTGGAATGGCAGGGATCCTAAGTATGATCTGCGGGATTGGGCACCCAATCATGAGCGTATGGGCAGGGGAGTAACCCTGTCAAATGAAGAAGCGGATAAATTGAAAGAAGTGCTTAATGATCAAGTCACCCCAGAACTAACACCTGCAGGAACTTTAAAAGAATAGAAAAATAAAGGAACACATTCATCAATAAAGAGAATGTGTTCCTTCACGTAGAAATAGGTTATTCATGATAGCACAGTTTGAAATGGTTCTTACTTAGAGGATTTTACTTCGTGTGGTTAGGTTATGGCGGAGAAGGTGGGATTCGAACCCACGCGACGGTTGCCCGTCCTAATGCATTTCGAGTGCATCCCCTTCAGCCGGACTTGGGTACTTCTCCACATAGAAGATGCTGGTGAGAGGATTCGAACCTCCGACCCCTTCATTACGAGTGAAGTGCACTGCCAACTGTGCTACACCAGCATAATTTCATAGACAAGCGCTAAAAGTCACATAGAATATAATAAAACATTCTTCGGAAATCTGCAAGAGTCAGTTGATAAATTCCTCATTTTAACAGACGGACAGGGGGATTCGTAATGAATCCCCCTGTCTGGTTACTTTTGATTACGATCTGCATAAACCGCCATGGCATCACGCATAAATACAGCTAATCCTTCGCCGTACTGATCAATATTTTTCGTAAATCGTTCATCAGCGACATACATCTGGCCTAAGCCTTTAAATGCATCTAAGGAGTAGTGACCGATTTTATTAAGATAATCATACCAGACTTTAATAGCCACCTGAGCCTCTTCAGAATCGGGGGATGAATGACGGATAGCAGCCAGATCCTTATATATTCTGTCAAACTCTTCCCCTAATGCCTTCTGTTGTTCGTGAGACATACGTCCTATTTTATGATTGGATTCATCTACAGCTTTATCTCCCCATCGTTTACGGGCTTCCTGTTCATAGGGATTGTGACTGAAATCAAATCCTGCAAATTTCTCTTTATCAGACATGGTGATTTCCCCTTTCTCATTTTGAATCGTCCTGTCGATTGTTCTGATCATCTGGTCCAGACGCCGGCGTTTTTCCTCCAGCATTTTTCTATGCATAAGAAGAGCTTCTTCACGGTCAAAGTCCGGGCGATTCATGATTTCCTTTATTTTTTTCAAAGGGAAGTCAAGCTCTCGGAAAAATAAGATTTGCTGCAGTCTGCTCAGATCTTTTTCTGAATATATCCGATATCCTGAGGCATTTTTTTGCGCAGGTGTGAGCAAACCGATTTCATCATAGTGGTGAAGGGTGCGCACACTGATACCTGCTATTTCTGCCAGTTCTTTTACCTTCATTCTTATGAACCTCCCTTGTACTCTTAACTTTAAAGGATAACGTAACGTAAGGGTCAATAAAAATGTGAAAAATTTTTCTAGCCTATATTAAACAATGTTGCACCAGTTTCTTTCCTTCCTATGTCTTTCATCACAGACAATCGTTGAGGCAAAATGATAGTAATGGGGAAGGATAGTAGTACGGAAATGACGTAAAATTGGGGGAGAAAACAGTGAATAAGTGGTTTTACTTCAATCTGTTCCTGCTGGCGCTGGCGGTTTGGCAGGGGGTGCTTAATGGAATCGCGAACATTTCCATCTGGTTCGGAATAAGGGGATTAACGTTTATTTTATATAACTGGAATATGCACTCGTTTTTTTCGGAAATACGGAACGAATCTGATCGTAAACGGAAAATAAAAATAGCGAATATAGCCAGAAAACTGATGCCTCATCATACATGGGTCGGGTTTGCTGCCTGTGGTCTCATCACCCTTCATCTTGTCCTGATTTTGAATAACTATGGGTGGAATATCGAGAGCCTGAAAATGGTGAGTGGAGTCATTGCTTTCATGGCTTTGATTGCCCAAACCGTAAGTGGGTGGATGAGAAAGGTAAGGCTACAGGAAAAGACGACGAGCCCATTTACGTCTCGGCTTTATTCTGTTTTTCAGTATCCTGCTTCATATTTTGCTGTAGACAGAGGATTTTTTACACCCCAAAAAGAATGAAGTGATGTAGACTCATTATAAAGATACCTGCGTTGGAGGGGTGTATAGCTGTGACGAAAGTTCTGATTGTGGAGGATGAAAAGAAGCTGGCGAGAGCTTTGCAGCTGGAACTGGAATATGAAGGCTATGAAGCGGAGAGTGTCCTTGATGGGAAGGAAGCTGTTGAACATATTCTACAGGATACAAGGCTTGATTTAATTCTTTTAGATATTCAATTACCAGGACTGAGTGGCTTTGAGGTTTTACGAAGAGTCAGACGTGAAGGAGTTCAGATTCCTATATTGCTGCTAACAGCCCGGGATGAGGTCCATGATAAAGTGAGTGGTCTTGATTTAGGGGCGAATGATTACCTGACCAAGCCTTTCCAGATTGAAGAACTGCTGGCCAGGGTTCGTGCCCATCTCAGACAGCAGCCAAAGCAGCAGGAGGATATTCTCAGAATGGAGGAGTTATCCGTTAATCTTCAGACCAGAACAGTCAGGAGGGGGCAGGATTCCGATTGAGCTGACCCCGAGAGAGTTTGACCTGTTAGTCTTTCTGCTGAAAAATGAAAACCAGGTATTAACCAGGGAACAGATTATTGAACAGGTTTGGGGCTATGATTATTTAGGGGATACCAATGTAGTGGATGTATATATCCGCTATCTGAGACAGAAAATTGACAAACCCTATTCCAAGGCCTATATCCATACGATTCGAGGGGTTGGCTACTCGGCAAGGAACGGTCAGGTATGAAGCTGAAAACAAAGATTCAGGTCTATGCTACCCTGGTTTTACTCATTACTATACTATGTATTAATACCGCTATATTCCTTCTGTTCAATAAGATAACTGTAGACGCTGAGGTTAATCGGGTAAAGGCTGAAGCTGATACGTTAATGGAATCCCTGGCAACAAATATGAATACAGGTGTCAATCTGGATGAACTGTTAAAGGCTTATGTTCCTAATCAGGGTATTGTACGTATCATTAATAATGAGGAAATGACCATCCATACGGTGACAAAAAAATCAAAGTATTACAACCTTTCAGCAGACTATATACAAAAAGAAACGCATGACATCGTGGAAGGACAGGATGGTATGCGATATGCCGTCATTTCAACCCCGATGATCTGGGAAAATGGGGAAGTCGTAACTCTTCAGGTAGCCGAGGAGCTTATCAACCTTGAAGACACTATGTCGACGTTATTTTATGTTTTGCTGTTTGCATCATTAATCATGGTGATTCCTGCACTGATTGGGGCCCGGGTCCTCAGTAACTCTTTATTAAGACCAATCCAGCGCCTGACCAATATTATGACTGAGAATGCCAGTCAGGGGCAAATGAAGAAAATTCGACTGTCAGGCCGTTCTAAGGATGAACTCCATCAGATGAGCAGTACATATAATCAAATGATTGATCGACTTAGAGAAAGCTTTACACGTCAGGAGCAATTTGTTTCCGATGCCTCTCATGAGCTGAAAACGCCAATATCTGTAATTAAGAGCTATACTCAATTGCTGAATAGATGGGGAAGAAAAAAACCTGAAGTCTTTGAGGAAGCTACTGAAGCCATTCAAACCGAGACTGATCGAATGGATGCGATGATTCGTCAAATGCTCACTCTGGCCCGGAACCAGAAGAGTGACCACCTTAAGCTTGAATCTGTCAATCTCACTGCTCTCCTGCAGGATTGTGTGAGAGCATTTTCGGTGACTTATGACAGAGATATTCAGCTTTTTTCCACGGAAAATAAGTTAGAAGGCAGGGTGGATCGTGAAAAAATCAATCAGGTGTTCTACATTCTGATTGATAATGCCTGTAAATACAGCCAGGATGAGGTTCATGTGTACACCGATTCTTCAGAAGGCTATATTCAGGTTAAGGTTCAGGACTTTGGCGAGGGTATTCCGGAAGCAGACGTAGAACGTATTTTTGACCGGTTTTACCGGGTGGATAAGGCAAGAAGTCGTGATAACGGTGGTACGGGCTTAGGTTTGTCCATTGCAAAGCACATTGTTGAGAGCCATAATGGAATCATTACTGTTGATACAGAGCTGGGTAATGGAACAGCCTTTACCGTTAAGCTTCCGAAATCTTAGATATTTCCATTCATTTTCTCATCAAATTTTAATCTTTCTCACATTGTCTTTTCATCTCCGTTGTCTATGATAAAGACAGTAAAAGAAATAGGAGGGAAAAGCATGAAGAAAAAAATTCTTGTTTCTGTCATGGCCATTATAGTAGCCTTTGGTGCGGGAATGGGGATCCATCAGATGACCAAAACTTCCTCGGCAGCATCATTATCTATAGAAGAGGCGCGTAAAATTGCCGAGCAGCAGTTTCCGGGTGAAGTGGTTGAAATTGGGCTTGAAAAGGATGGCAATCGTGCTGTCTATGAAATGGAAATTAAGGGTGATGGTCAGGAGTATGAACTGCTGCTTGATGGAGAAACAGGTGAAGTCATTAAATTAGAACAAAAAGCTGCAGCGAAAATTGACACAGAGAAACAGTCAGGACAGTCACAAAAGCCTTCAGACCAGTCGGATGATAAAAAGCAGGAGGGTTCATCCGGAAAGAAATCGGATGATGATGCAAATTCTGAGCCATCTCAAAATGACCCAGAAGACCAATCATCCAATCAGCCAAAAGATGATCATCATGATGACAAAGATGTAAAACAAGATAAAAACAACGATTCTAAAAGTGATGGGAATGGCAATCAAAAATCAGATGATGACCCTGAAGCAGTCAGATTCGAACAGCCTAAAAAAGAAAAACTACCCATTATTCAGGCTCAGGCTATTGAAATTGCCCGAGCAGAAATTAATTTTGATGGAAAAGTAGAAGAGGTTGAACTTGACGATGATGATGGCCGCTTATACTACGAAATCGAAATGGTAAGTGCAACCCATGAAGCAGACATTGAAATTGATGCTTATACGGGTGCTGTTTTATCCATATCCACAGAGCGAGAAGAGGATTAAGAACAAAAAATGGTTAAAAAAACACGTTATCCGAGAGTTATAATCGGATAACGTGTTATGTTCCGTTCACCTAAGGGAGAAACAGAATATCCTGTAGCTGAGCCTGAAGATGATGCACCAAAAGCACCAATGTGGACTGAGCGTTGGGGACTTTGGATGGCATTACTATTAGCCGTTATGGCCATGGCGTATGTTGTACCAATTGTTGATATGATTATGAATGCACCTCCAGGGTCACCGCCAATTAGAACCTGGTAAAATTTTTGAGCCAAGTATAAGTGGATCTGCTGACCATGAAATACTTGGCTCTCATTTTTAAAGGAAGTGATTCCATGAAGCAAAACAAGCGAAACTGGATGGCTGTGATTGCGGTTCCAAAATTTAACTTATCTGTTTTTCACTTTTATGTTATTTGCCATGGCCTGGATTTATATTAGCGCCGATGAACAAATTTGTAATAACTATCTTGAAGTAGAGCAGAAAACCCTCGGATGGGGGTCTTTAGCCCTTGCAATATGCTTAATCATCTATGTAGTACAGGTTATGTTTATGAATAAACCGGAAGAAGAGCGCTGACCCTTCAGTATATTAGCTGACTTAAGGGATCAGCGCTTTTGTTTTAATATCCTACTTCAACTGAGGCTACTGCGATAACCATTAAGTCGTTTTGGTCTTCTTTATCTTCAAGTACGATGCCGTGGGTGGTGGCAAGACCTCCGTGTTGAACTTCCAATGTCACCTGACCATATGGAATTTCAGCTTTTACGGCCTCCTCATCTAACTGCTCCTGATTGGAGGGTACACCAAGTTTGATCTTTACCTGCATATTTTCCAGACTTTGATCGGGTAGTAATTCCTTAATTCCAGGCATAGAGTTAAAATGAATGGCATTATGGACCGCTCGAACAGCAGCTTTTGTTACGTTCTGGCCGTGTACATCAATTCCCATTCCGGTTTCAATGAACAGAAGTTTTTTCATTATGAATGCTCCTTTATACCATTAAATATGCTACCCTATATTATAATAATATAAAGATAGCTGGGTAAAATGAGTAGCTTAATATTCAGACAGAGGAGGCCCGTGAAGACTTGGGAAACGTTTATACTTTAGCAAAAGTCATTCTTCAAATAGGTATTATATCTTTATTCTATATGGTGGGTACCTGGATTCAACAGCTATTTCATCTGATGATCCCCGGAAGTATTATTGGTATGCTCCTGCTTTTCGTTACGCTGCTGACAACAAAATTTAAACCGGCTTGGATAGAGGATGGTGCAAATCTATTAATAAAGCATCTGCCATTATTATTTATCCCTGTCACGGTTGGAATTATAAATTATTTATTTATTTTTGAGGGAAAGGGACTCGTTCTGATACCGATTGCCTTTGTCAGCACAATCCTGGTGATTGCAGGTTCCGGTGCGGTGAGTCAGTACCTGGCGGGAAAAAAGGTGACGGAGCATGAATAGTCTTTTGATCATCCTGGCAGGTTTGATAGGAACCTTTATCGCGTATACAGGAGCTTTATATTTGTACCAGAGATTCCCCTATCCAGTTTTGCTGCCTGTGTTTGTTGCAACTCTCATTATTGCTATATCCCTTCTTATGTTCGATGTTCCTTATGAAGCCTATATGCAAGGAGGGAAATGGATCGATTGGCTGCTTGGACCTGCTGTTGTGGCACTGGCATTTCCGCTTTATAAACAATGGGAGCTTGTAAAAAAATATCCCTATCCATTACTGGCTGGAGTAGGGGTCGGATCAGTGCTTGGAATTTCCACAGGACTATTGTTAGCCAAGTGGTTTCAGTTCGATGACCAGATTATATATTCGATGATTCCGAAAAACTCCACCACACCTGTGGCGATGGATATTACGGAGTCTCTGGGCGGAATCGCACCTATGGCAACCGTGTTTGTAATGATTGCCGGGATTGGTGGTGCCATTACAGGACCAACCATTTTAAAGTGGTGTGGGATTACTCATTTCTTAGGGATGGGAGTGGGGATGGGGAGTGCTTCTCACGCGATTGGCACCTCCAAAACCATGGAACAGAGTGTGCAGGCAGGAGCTGTCAGCACGGTGGCTATGACATTGAGCGCCATTGCTATCTCTATTTTAAGTCCGGTCTTTTCCTATCTTTTGCTGTAAATGAAGCCTTAAAAAGCAGAGCTAAAATGGCAGGTTGAAACATTCCTTTCCATCATCTGCTCCTCCTGCCTATTACTGCACCACATTCATCTCGGCCAGTAACTGCTTAATTTGCTTTGTGGCATCCTCGACACTTTCAGCCTTAATCGGAATAATATGATCCTCGGCATATTGGGTGATGGAGTGCAGATAACGGGGATCATAGTAATAATCCAATAAGCGATCAACAGCTGTCTTATAATCCCCCGTTTTAAGGGCTTCTTCAATTTCTTTCGCTACAGGTGTATGGATTCGCTTTTTAATTTTATTGAACGCTTCTAAGCATTGCTCGGGATAATTCCATGGCTGGTATTCATCCAGGATGACTCTGATTCGTTCTTCTCTGGGCAGCTCTATATAGAACTGTACCCCTTTCTCTTTTTTATTCATTAAAAAGTCTGGAAGGACAGCCTTTCCAATCCGCTTACTTTCACCTTCCATTAGTACATATTCACGGTCCTGATAATTCACGAGTTCCTGAAGAAGAAGGGAATCAAATGTCTTCTGGTTATGAGGTCTGCGGCCGACCTGTCCAAAAATGGATCCCCGATGATTTGCCATTCCTTCTAAGTCCAACACAGGATAACCTTCTGATTTTAATTGCTGCAAAATCTCAGTTTTTCCTGTTCCGGTGTAGCCATTTAAAACAAAGGCACGGGGCTTCATATCGAAGTTTTCCAGCGTTTCGACGACCCAATTCCGATAAGTCCGGTAGCCGCCATTCAGACGGTAAACAGGGGTTCCGGCCAGGTCTACAACTGTTGCAGCAGCTTTACTCCGCATACCTCCCCGCCAGCAATAAACCACCTTTTCTCCTTTTAAATCCTTCACTTGTTTTATAAAATCAGGAAGCTTGGCAGAGAAGATCTCAATTCCCCGTTCTCTTGCTGCTTTTGGGCTCTCCTGCTTATAAATGGTTCCAACTTCTTTTCGTTCTTCATCATCAAAAACAGGGATGTTCACACTTCCAGGAATCCTTGAATCCTCATATTCTGATGGTGATCGGACATCAATGATGGAGATTTTCCCCTGCTCTGCTTTTGTCTGTAACTCATCTAATGCCATGTCTTGAAACATATCAATCAGCCTTTCTAATCTTAGAAAAAACGTATCCTTCATATATTGTAAATCTAATTCGTAAAAAAAGAAAATCACAGACGCCCAGTGAATTAATGGAAATGATGATTGATTTTTTCATATTCATCGTTAAGGTGTTCCCTGTTGATTAAGTAAATAAAACCCAGACTAAGTAAAGAGGCAATCACAGCCAGAAGAATCATCCATGTATGCGCAGTGCTGACTCTGTTCATAACAGCAAAATGACTGGCAAACCCCGTCATTAAGAGAGTGATTCCAATCGAAATAGACATTTTCATTTTTTTCGATGGATGGCTATTCTGTAATAAACCAGCCTCTGAAAACAGGGTAAAGCCTAAACGATAGCGATAAAAAAGAATGGATAGATGAAAAACGATAATGGCATATAGAAACTGCATGGTCATTAGCGATGTAAAGCTTGTCAATGTTGCTGATACCAGGTCACTATTGATAATTTCCAGCTGATTTAAAAGTGTATATACAGGGCTCTGGATTATTGATGCACTTAAATAACCAGCGATTGTAACCATAAATGACTCCCATAATTTGAGATGCACAAGAAGAAAGAAAAAGAGTATAGATACACTGTGGTTCACGATTTCCCCAAGGTAGAATGAGAGATTCCAGACATTATAAAACAATAAGGAAATCCCCGATATAACAAAACTAGTTAGCAAGAGCCGAAAATAGATGCTTCGAAAAGGGATACGAAAAAGGGTAATCGATAGCAGTAGTGTGGCAAATGCTTCAACAGCGCCAAATAAGAACTCTAAAATAAATAAAAAACTGATCATTTACTCGTCTCCTTTTAATCCTTTTCAGGTTTTTTAAACCAACGCTGTTTCGGCTCACCTTTTATCGTTGTAGTCCTTTGCAGGTCAAGATTATTCGCAATGGCTCTGTGGATAAGGGGAGAAAGAATTTTTTGTTTTATTTTTGCAATGGTCGTAAACGTTCTTTCTCCTTCCTGTTTCTGATCAAAGTAGACATTCCCAAGCTTCTCATCATATTCTTTTACATGGTTTAAATTAACGAGATTTGTACGATCCAGAGAAACAAAACCGTCCTGTTCATTAAGGACCTGGTGCATTTCACTTAATTTTGTGATCTGCAGGTAGCGTTTATCGCCAACATAGTATACGAGACGACGGTTTTCAGACTCTATATAGTCGACATCATTTAAATTAATCGTAACAAATTCTGACGTACTGTCGATTGTATCTTCTATAACAGTCATCCATTTACACGGTTGTTCAGCTGACAAATATTTCACTCCTTAGCACAATATGTAACTCCTGTCAATATAAATTCATGTACATCGATTTTTCTTTTATTACCTCTCATTCCTTTATATACTGAGAGAGGAGGATAACATCTCGTTTTTAACGAGGCTGACAAATAGGATGTTCATAAGCCATGGCAGACTTCATGAACGGTTTACTATTATATAAAAGAAATAGAGTAGCGTCTAGTTTCCGAGTGATTGATAGATATTAGAAAGTCTGTTGCCCTTATTGAACATCCATATCTGTCTTTTCATACCCTGCTGATAAAATTCCCCATAAGGATTCCTTCTGATTTCCTTCCTTAATGAATTACATAATTTCATCACGCATTAACTGGCTGTAATATCCCCCACTTCAAGTCTTAAGGGTAACCTAACAAGACTAAGTGGGGGATAAACGGCCAGTAAATTCCTGATAAGTTCAACTAACCACCAGAGGGGGGCCCCCCTCTGATGGAAGTTTCACTTTACAAATGTACTTTGCTGTTGATGTTCCTTGATTATTCACCGTGTTTATTTTATTGTAGATATGAAGTTTATATTGGAAATAGTTTAACTAGACTACATACTAAATTATATATGTAAAGGAGAATTTGTAATGGGCAAAGTACTCGTCTTTGGACACAAAAATCCGGATACAGATACGATTGGTTCAGCTATTGCTTATGCACACTTGAAATCAGAATTAGGTGCGGATGTTGAACCGGTACGTTTAGGTGAAGTAAATGGTGAAACTCAATATGCATTGGATCATTTTAATGTTGAAGCCCCAAGATATGTCGAAACCGTTGCTAATGAAACCGATCAGGTCATCTTGGTTGACCACAATGAGCGTCAGCAAAGTGTAAGCGATATTGATCAGGTGCAAATTAAAGAGGTTATTGACCACCATCGTATTGCGAACTTTGAAACCAGCGATCCATTATACTATCGCGCGGAGCCTGTAGGTTGTACGGCTACAATTCTTAACAAGCTTTATAAAGAAAATAATGTAGAGATTCCTAAGAACATTGCCGGATTAATGCTATCCTGCATTATCTCGGACTCTCTATTGTTTAAATCTCCTACATGTACGGAGGAAGATGTTCAGGCAGCTAAAGAGCTTGCAGAGATTGCCGGTACTGACGCTGAAAGCTATGGTCTTGAAATGCTTAAAGCAGGTGCAGATGTAAGTGATAAAACGGCTGAAGATTTAATCTCTCTTGATGCCAAAGAGTTTGAAATGGGTTCAGAAAAAGTGGAAATCGCCCAGGTCAATGTGGTAGACCCTAATGATGTATTGTCCCGTCAAAGCCAAATTGAAGAGGCTATTAATAAGACGATTGACGATAAAGGGTTAGGTTTATTCCTATTTGTCGTTACCGATATTCTAAATAACAATTCAGAGGCTGTTGCACTGGGAAGCCGTACAGATGCAGTAGAAAAAGCTTTTGATGTAACATTATCCGAAAACAAGGCAACACTTGAGGGAGTTGTATCCCGTAAAAAACAAATCGTTCCTTTCGTGAAAGAAGCGATGTAATAACAGAGATGCCTGTTTAGCAAAAAGGTTGTGAGCCATGACTTTGGCCCACAACCTTTTTTGAAATAGACTGGTACTTCCGTCTTTGTTACTTAATTAATTCAACCTTCTTAAGGCCATGCAAAATACCGTCCTCATCCACAGGCTTTGTTACTAGTTTTGCTGCTTCTTTAACTTCGGAAAGTCCATTCCCCATCGCAATGCTATTGGGTACAGCTTTAAGCATTTCAATATCATTTAAGCCATCCCCAAAGGCATAAACATTCTCGAGTGGAATTCCGAGATGCTGGATCATCTTTTGAATACCATTGGCTTTAGAACCCCCTCTGGGAATGATATCCATGGAAAATTCATGCCACCGTATAAATGTTAAGTCATCAAACGCTTCCTCGTAAGGTTTTTCTTCACCTGCCGTACAAAAGAGTAATGACTGATATAAATGACGGTCTTTAAAGAAGTCCGGGTCATATTCAGGGTGACTGAATTTTAAGCTTTTAAGGCTTTGATCCACATGGGGATGATATTCGATATTTGATTTCATCATAGATTCATTCATATAAACCAGTGGATGATCGTTTTCTACTGCCATTTTCGTAAGTTCTTCTATGCTTGTTTTATTAATAGGGTTTGTAAAAATAACCTCATCCTGAGAAACCGCATATTGGCCGTTATAACTTACGTATGTATCAATGCCTAACTCCTTCCGTAATGGCTCAAACATAAAGGGAGCCCGTCCTGTTGCAATGGCTGCAATATGCCCCTGTGCCTTTAAATCTGATACGGCCTGTTTCGCTGATTTCGGCAATTCCTTATCGTGGTCGAGTAATGTTCCGTCAATATCAAAAAATACGATGCTTTGTTTCGTCAAATTTCATCACCTGTTTCTTTTAGTCTGTATTTATTCTACAATAAAATCAGATTTTATCCTATGATGTTACGTTAAAGAAAGGTACGTGTTTCCTATGCTATGGAAAATTTTCATGCTCATTATCCTGGTGTGGATCATCGGACTGGTTTTAGACCTTTTAGGGAAGTTTATTCATCTTTTATTAATTGTCGCATTATTTGTTATCGTTTTTAAGCTTGGTCAGCGTTTCTCCAAAAAGTAAGCCTGCTTATTTTTTGGAGCCTGTGAACAAATATTTAAAAAAAGCAGCAAGCCTATTGGGTTTATCCTCCTGCTCCTGATTTGCCTGCTGTTCTTCTTCAACAGAAATATCCTCTTTCTCAATCGCATAATCTACCGCTAAAATTAATCCCAGATCGGTTTTTGCCTGTTTATTGGTGACAGATTTGTACGCAATGTTATATTTCCCCGCTAACTTTTTATACGGGTTAAAATAGGAGGATCTGACTTTTCCGTTAAGCAGAATTTCAGCATCAGGATAATCCTTCATCGCCGCTTCCAGTTGATCCATCCCTTTTTTCTTCATGACCTGTCCCTTGGTTAACACTAATATAACACGTTCCCTCAATGTTCCTAAAAATCGTCTTCTTTCATCAGGTTTTGTCTCCTTTTTTCCGTAGATTCCTTCTTCTATATATTCATCCATTTTTGATTTAGACATGGGATCTCTCTCCTCAGACAGAATTTGCCGTCGGGCCTAACCGGTCGCCTTCGCTTTTCTATGTCCAGCTGCGGCTCCCAGGCCCAAGCGGTCATAAGCAGAATACCCTCCATGGCCCAAAAGCGGCCACTACGGATATTCTGCTTATGCCGTCGGGCCTAACCAGTCGCCTTCGCTTTTCTTACTACTCCTTAAGTCTTAATTGAAAATATATCTGTAGTTCGTTATGTCCGGTTCTTTTTCTCGATATGATATAGACAAGCTATTGAAAGGAGGCGGGTGTAAATGAAAAAGTTTGTATTATTTAGTTTAGGGCTAATTGCTTTTCTTATATTACTGGCTAATATTGGTCCGATGATTTTATTAGCAGCCAGTGTATGGTTCCTGTATATCATATTTAAACAATTCATGAAAGCTGATTCCACTGCCGGTAAAATTGGCTGGGCCATTCTGGGGCTGTTTGTAGTGGGTATTGCCTTCTCTAATCTGTTTGCTGTTATAGGCCTTGCAGCAGGGTATGGACTGTATCTGATTTATAAAGAATGGAAAAGCAGCAGTCATCATCAGTCACAGCCTGAGTCCGATGACCCTTTTGTGAACTTTGAAAGGGAATGGGCCGAATTAAATAAATCATAAAGGAGAGATGTGCGATGGCAAATGTGTTTAAGCGATTATCGGAGAGTATTTCGGCGGATCTTCATCAGATGCTTGATGAAAAAGAAGAGAAAAATCCAATTGCAAAACTGAATCAGTATTTGCGCGAAAGTGAAAAGGAAACAGAAAATGTGCGTAAGCTGATTGAAAGACAGCATCGTTTGAAGGAAGAGTATACACGAGAATATTATCAGGCTGGAGACATGGCGGACAAGCGGAGACGTCAGGCAGAAATCGCGAAAAAAGCCGGTGAAATGGAAATGGAGCAGTTTGCCCTGCAGGAGCTTGCAGAATATGAGACTCGTGCTGAACGAATGAAGACCATGCGTGATGAAATGGACGAGAAGCTTACCATGCTTGAGCAAAAATACGAAGAAATGCAGCATCGGCTTAAAGACATGAAGTTAAAGCGTATGGAGCTGATGGGAAGGGAAAATGCAGCCCGGGCACAATATCGGATGAATCAGGTGCTTGATGAGTATCCGGAAAAATCCTTCTCCCGGTTTGATGAAATGGACCGCTACATTCAGCATCTTGAGCAGAAGGTGAATAGTGCCTATTATCGAAATACGTTTGACAGCAAAATCGCTCAATTAGAACGTGAACAGAATGAACAGGAAAAAAACTCTGCCAATTAAGCTGGATATGGTATGCTAATAACATAATTAGATAATCTTTTTATTGCTTCTTCTAACTATATAAAAAGGCGCAGAGCTTCTGTGTCTTTTTGTACATATCTGAATATACAAAAGGAGGGCTCACAGATGTTTCAACGGCTGCCGACAAATACGATAAACTGGATCATTTTAATTGTGATTGCTCTCTTTTTGTTCGAGATTCTCTTTTTTAACGGATGGTTAATTTTTTCTATTTTATTTTCTTCCTTTATGATATTTGTGGGCTGGAAAAACCTCTCTTATACATGGGGGAAAATCGTGTTCTTTTTCGGCTGTATCAGTCTTTTCTTCAATATTTTAAATACCATGGCTGTCCGTTTTTTAATCATAGCCGGTGTAGTCCTGTTTATTCTTCATTATCAGCGCTTAAAAAAGGAGCCTGAACAGATCACCCCTCAATTTACCAGGGATGATGCGGAGCAAAGGGCAGATGAGGAATCGTTAATAAAAGTGAAGCCTCTGTTAAACAATCGTTTATTTGATGATCAGGCAACCTCCCAGACCTCCTATAAATGGAGCGATATAAGTATTCATAGTGGCTTTGGGGACCGGATTATAGACTTAAGTCATACCGTTCTTCCTGAGCAGGCAGTCATATCTATACGTCATTTTATCGGAAATATTATTATTTACGTACCCTATGAAGTAGAAGTACAGCTAGTTCATAGTTCTATTTTTGGACGGGCATACATTTTAGGAGAGCATCATGAAAAGCTGATGAATGATACCCTGGCTTATAAAACCGAAAACTATGATAATCATATACCCCGGGTGAAGATGATCACCTCAATTGGATCCGGAGATATTGAGGTGAGGCGGATATGAAGTGGATACTTAAGCAGATGATGATTGGAATTGTCGCTGCGGTCAGTTTAACGGTACTTGTCCTGGCTCTTACCTTTATTTCATTTCCCCTGAATGACTGGAGGGGGCTATTTGATACTTACCTGTTCAATGATGTTCCCTATATCTGGTTAGTTTTGGCACTCTCCATCCTGGCAGGTGTCATAGGCGGCACGGCTTATGGGATATCTTCCAAACAGAATTTTCAATTTATCCAGAGAAGGCTGGATGAACTTCTCAAAGATCAGAAATTGACGATGGAAGACGACATCATGATGAAGGAAATTCAGCAGATTCAGGAGCAGATATTGGAGTTGGATAAGAAATTTAAGAAGCAGACAGAAACCTTTCAGCGGATGACAACCGAGCGGGCCCGGGAGCGGGAAAAGAGTTTGCAGGAGGTTGTTGTTCAGGAAAGGAACAGATTGGCAAGGGAGCTTCATGATTCCGTGAGTCAGCAGCTATTTGCTGCTTCCATGATGATGTCTGCAATGAAGGACAGCCATCCTCAACAGGACCCTGGTTTACGAAAGCAAATATCCTTAACTGAAAATATGATTCATCAGTCACAATTGGAGATGCGTGCATTATTGCTCCACTTAAGACCAGTAGCTCTGAAGGGAAAGTCTCTTCAGGAAGGGATTGAGGAGCTATTGGCGGAGCTGACGCAAAAAGTCCCAATGGAGATTGACTGGCATTTGGAGGACATGGAACTGGATAAAGGAATAGAGGATCAGTTATTCCGGATTTTACAGGAATCTGTCTCCAATACCCTCAGACATTCGAAAGCGGGTAAGCTGGAAGTGTTATTAATAGAAAGAGACGAAAACGTCATTATGCGAGTTTTGGATGATGGCATTGGCTTTAATGTAGAAGAAGCTAAAACCAGCTCCTACGGGTTACAGAATATGCAGGAAAGAGCCCTTGAAGTAGGAGGGAATTTAAAAATCGTGAGTATCGTGGGGGAGGGCACCAGGTTAGAGGTGAAGGTACCCCATTTATAAAACTTTAATATAGAATGACGAAGAGGTATTTTCTGCTGCGGAAGAAAGGTGGTGGCTCATATGATAAGTGTCCTTTTTGCAGATGATCATGAAATGGTTCGTATTGGAGTGTCCTCCTATCTGGCTTCGCAAAAGGATATTGATGTAATAGCAGAAGCCGGTGATGGTGAGGAAGCCGTCAAACTGGCTCTTGAATACAAACCAGATATTATTCTTATGGATCTGGTGATGGATAAAATGGACGGTATTGAAGCAACGAAACAAATTAAGGAAGCATGGCCACAGGCGAAAATTATTATAGTGACAAGCTTTTTGGATGATGATAAGGTTTATCCCGCCCTGGAAGCAGGGGCAACCAGCTACATGCTGAAAACATCCAAGGCGGGTGAAATAGCAGATGCCATCCGGGCGACCTATGAGGGGCAATCCATTCTGGAACCGGAAGTAACTGGAAAAATCATGTCCAAAATGCAGAATACAACTGGGGAACCGCATCTTCAATTAACAGGGCGTGAAAAAGAAGTCCTCTCCCTTATGGCGGAAGGGAAAACAAATCAGGAGATTGCAGATGAGCTGTTTATTGCCATGAAGACGGTGAAGGTTCATGTGAGTAATATTTTAGGTAAACTGGAAGTGCAGGATCGAACGCAGGCGGTAATTTATGCGTTCAAAAATAACCTTGTTTAGCTTTGAGCGGACGAAATATGTAGATATGAGCCGGACTCTGTTTAGCAAAAGCTGACGTTGCAAAACAGAGTCTGTTGTTTTATGATGAATATGCGATTTGAGAACGGTTATACGATTATTCGTACGCATGACATCAAGTGAGGAGTATACCTATGAATTATCAACAATGGCAGGAAGTCATGAAGAGGGATTTTTTTATCACTGATGAAGATCAGGAAGCTGTGATTTATTCCAGACCTTTGTCGGAACTATTGATAAAAGAAAATATGCAGGAACTGATTGATTTATATTCCCCCAACTTTAAAGCCTTACATCCCGCAGCTACAGCGGCAGCGCTGGCAAGGTGGTTTGCAAGCCTCCCGCTGGCTGTTCAGTACACATCATCGATCATGAATGAAACGGTAGATTTATCTCCTCAAAATGTTACCGTCCGCCTTTATTCCGTTCAAGGAACCTATCGTTTTTCTTTTAAGCTGGATCGATGGGCAACCTTTCCTTTCCATCATGATCAGCCAAGAGAGGAATGGCTGTATCAGCGACTTGCTGCTTTTTATAGGGAGACGATGCAGCCATTATTCGAAACCCTGGCCGAATCGGTGCAAATGAACGCCGGCCAATTATGGGGCCAGCTGCCGAGAAAGTTTGATATTTATTTAGATCAATGGAAGCACAGGGCAGGTGACGAATTACATGAGCAGATTGATCAGGATTACCGGTTCCTGGCTGAGAAGATTGAACCAGATGTTTTTGGCCGTAAACGAAATCCTTTTCGGGTAAAACAGCGATTCATTGATAGTTTAGATGATAAAAATAAACAGGTTCCAGTCGAGTGTACTTGTTGTTTGAATTATTTGCGTGAAGGTGAGAAGTTTTGCTTTACCTGTCCTCGTTTAACAGAAAAGGATCGGGAGGAAATGCGTAAAAACAGGGAAGAAGAAATCAGGGCAAATGGTTAAAAGACAAGAATCTCTCACTTCAACAAGTGTCAGATTCTTGTCTTTTTAATGCTCAACGTAAATTCGCTTTCCTGTGTGGCGATTATAGTAAACGTAGATCGTCTTTTTTGTTTTCGTGTCTATAAACGTTTCGGACGTTTTTTCAAATCCTTCAGGTACTTCGTTAGGCTGTAAAAACGCTTTGCGACTGTTTTTATCCGTTTGATGAGTAATGACTAAAATGACAATGAGCAGAAGGATTTGAAAAACAAAATATCCTATGACAAATTTCATCATTATTCCTTTTTCTCCAACCTTACCGCGGTACCATAGGCGACGATTTCACTCATGTTGTTGCTGATGCTGCCGGAATCAAATCGGAACATAATGATACCATCTGCACCCATTTGCTGTGCGTTTTCTGTCATCCGATCCAAGGCTTCTTTTCTTGCATCCTCAAGCATCTCCACATATTGGCGGACTTCACCGCCGAATAACCCTTTAATCGAAGCAGTGATGTCCTTTCCGACACCGCGGGCTCTTACCGTAAGTCCAAAGGTGGGGCCTAATACTTCGGTCACTTCATATCCAGGAACCTTTTCACCTGTCATAATAATCATGTTTGCAACACCTCGCATCATATTCTTCATTTTATTATTGAATAGTTGCTAATGCCCTATACGATAAACGTCCGGTATAGGTTTCATATCTTTTTATTTTAAGAATCTCTTTATACTGAATGGAGCAAGGTCAAAATCAACGTTTTCATTCATAGCCATTTTACTCAAAATTTCTCCAACCACACTGCTGAATTTATAGCCATGCCCGGAAAATCCACACGCAATTGTGACATTCGGATGCTGGGGCAGCTGATCAATAATAAAGTCCCCATCAGGAGTCATGGTATATACACAGGTTTTTCCGGTGTTTTGACTCTGAACATGCGGAAAATAGGCCTCTAATATATCTGAAACGTCCCCGATATCTTCTCTGTAATATCCATAAGGTTTTAGGGGACGACCCATTTGAAACTCCCGTCCACCGTCGTGTCTTCCAATTTTAACTCCGGACTCGTGAATGCTTGGAAATCCATAATAGGTACCCTGGCTAATAGCAAAGGTGAATGCTGGGAATTCTGCTGCATTATAAATTTGGTCATCGGCATCGAACCAGGAAAAGGTTTTACGTAAGGTGGTTAAAGGTAAAGATACATTCAGCTTTTCGCCTGTCTTTTTTGCCCATGCTCCAGTGGTCGCAATAAGATGGTCTGCTTCAAAGCTTTCGTTTTCTGTATACACGGTTGCTGAATCTTTATGTATGTCAATATCCACAACTTCGCTATTCACTTTTATCGTAGCCCCGAAGGATTCGGCCAGGGAACGATACGTTTGTATAATCCTTTCACTAAAAAGGACTCCTGAGGTGGTCTCTAAGCAGCCTATGTAATGATCGGGTAATGACAGCCCTTCCCACTTTTGGGAAATTTCTTTTGCAGACAGGGTTTGCAGTGGGAGGTGATAGGTTTCTGAACTTGATTGTACCTCACGAATAAAGGAAGAATCCTTTTCTCCTATATTTAAGACACCTGTTTGCAGAAATAAATCCTCCCCTGATTCCTTTTCCAATTCATACCAAAGCTCCTGGGCGCGGAGAGCTAATGGAACATAGTGTTCACCTTCCCCATAGGCATGACGTATGAGTCGGGTTTCCCCATGATGGGACCCGTCCTGATGCGGGGGATTATGAGAGTCGATAAGCAGAACCTTTTTCCCTTGTCTTGCCAAATAATATCCTGCAGCCATGCCCATGGATCCTGCCCCAACAATGATTGTATGAAAATGCATTTTTGACATCCTTTCAAATAGATCTGATTCTTATATTTTAAGTGGTGTAAACAAATTTTTGTACTTATAAATTTTTTAGTGTTACAATTATACAAAATTAAATAAAAAATTCCTTCGGGGTCGGGTGCAATTCCCTACCGACGGTGATGGAGCCGAAACTCCTCAGTCCGTGACCCGTGAGATGAAAATCGAGCGGTGGACCTGGTGAAAATCCGGGACCGACAGTGAAAGTCTGGATGGGAGAAGGAATGGAAGATCATACGGCAGTGATTCAGGTTATATGCATGGAAAATGGCTATTTTTCGGATTCCTCCTGATTCATTTGTTTTTTGCTATGCTGTCGTAAAATTTTTAATCATACACACCTTCTCCCTTCTGATTTTGAATCAGAAGGGTTTTTTAATGAGATGACCAAATCTTAAACATACGAAAGCAGGGACTGTTATGAATGATCAGTACTATATGAAATTCGCCTTATCCTTAGCCAGATCCGTATCGGGCCAGACCAGTCCCAATCCACCTGTTGGAGCGGTAGTGGTGAAGAATGGGCAGATCATCGGCTTTGGTGCCCATTTAAAAGCTGGTGAGCCCCATGCAGAGGTTCATGCGTTACAGATGGCTGGGGACAAAGCAAAGCATGCGACCATTTATGTAACGCTTGAGCCATGCAGTCATCACGGAAAGACCCCACCCTGTGCAGACTTAATCCTGCAAAAAGGTCTGTCACGTGTTGTTGTGGCAACGGTTGATCCAAATGAAAAGGTTGCAGGTCAGGGGATTAAACGACTGCGAGAATCGGGGGTTCAGGTTGATGTGGGGATATTAAAAGAGGAAGCTGACAGCATTAATAAAGCATTTTTTTATTATATTCAGCATCATAAGCCCTTTGTCACACTGAAGTCAGCTACAAGCCTGGATGGAAAGCTTGCCACTGTCTCCGGAGAAAGCCAATGGATCACAGGAGAGGAAGCCCGACAGGATGCCCATCTGTATCGGCATACCCATGATGCTATTCTGGTTGGTGTCAACACAGTATTAAAAGATAATCCAACTCTCACAGCCCGGCTGCCCCTTGGCGGTAAAAATCCGGTACGAGTGGTGCTGGATACCCATTTAAGAACGCCTCTTCAATCAAATATTATAACAAAGAAAGATGCCGAGACGTTGATCATAACGGGATCGGAAGCCCGACAGGATACCATTGCAGGCTATGAACAATTTGCCCATGTGGAAGTGATCCAGCTTGATCAGCCTGAAATCACTATTCCCAGAGTGCTGGAGGAATTAGGGAAGCGAAAAATTATGACCCTGTTTGTAGAGGGTGGAGCAGAAGTGAATGGCAGCTTTCTGAAGGAGAAGGCTGTTCAGCAGGTCATTACTTATATTGCCCCAACGATTATTGGTGGAAGGGGAGCGCCAACATCCATCGGAGGAGATGGCATCGAAAGTCTCTCAGACAGTCTGGACTTATCCATTACCTCCTTTGAAAGAATTGGCAAGGACCTCAAAATTGTGGCAGAAGCTAAAAATCATGATGAAGGGTGAAAATATGTTTACAGGAATTATTGAAGAGTTAGGCACCATAAAGGATATCCAGAAGGGTAAACAGGAAATTGAAATGACCATCGAAGCGAATGAAATTTTATCAGATATTAAGGTAGGAGACAGTATTTCGGTTAATGGTGTCTGTTTAACCGTGACAGGCTATTCAGATGACGATTTTCAGGTTGATATCATGCCGGAAACGGTGAAGGCGACCTCTTTACGAATGCTGGATAAAGGCTCACAGGTTAATTTAGAGCGTTCCATGCCAGCAAATGGCCGGTTTGGCGGACACTTTGTTTCAGGACATGTTGATGGTACAGGTACGATTATTGAGAAGAAACCGGTGGCGAATGCGATTTACTATCAGATTGAGCTTCCGGACGAATTGGAGAAGCTGATGATGCTAAAGGGTTCAGTTGCGGTTGATGGAACGAGTCTGACAGTCTTTGGAACAGAAAATAACGTTTTAACCATTTCCTTAATTCCTCATACAGCCGAAAATACAGTTTTAGGACAGAAGGATGAGGGAGATATCGTGAACATCGAGTGTGACATGTTGGCGAAGTACGTGGCTAATATGATTTCCGATAAGGACTGACCTTCCGGGCAGAAACATTTTAGATCAGCTTTTATAAAAGACGAAAAGGAAGTGACAGCATGTTTGATAAAGTAGAGGAAGCAATCGAGGATTTAAAGGCAGGTAAGGTCGTTATTGTAGCCGATGATGAAGATCGTGAGAATGAGGGAGATTTTGTTGCTCTTTCAGAAAAAGTAACCGCAGAAACCATCAATTTTATGATCACACATGGCCGTGGGCTTGTATGCACATCCATTACTGAAGATTTATCCAATCGTCTGGAACTGCATTCAATGGTTAATCAGAGTACAGATCCTTATGGCACAGCCTTTACAGTAAGTATTGACCATCGGGATACAACGACAGGGATTAGTGCTGCCGAACGGGCGCTGACCATCCAGCAATTATTGTATCCTGATTCGAAGCCTGCTGATTTTAAAAGACCTGGACACGTGTTTCCGATTGTAGCAAAAAACGGTGGCGTATTGAGACGAGCGGGGCATACGGAAGCTGCGGTTGATTTAGCTAAACTGAGCGGTGCCTTTCCATCAGGGGTGATTTGCGAAATCATTAAAGATGATGGAACCATGGCCAGAGTACCAGATTTACGCAAAATAGCTGATCAGTTTGGTCTTAAGTTTATTACGATTAAGGATCTGATTGAATATCGGAACCAGAAGGAAAAGCTGATTCAGAAGGAAGTTGAAGTCAATCTTCCTACCGAATTTGGGGATTTTAAAGCTGTTGCATATACCAATGCAGTGGATGATCGTGAACATATCGCCCTTATAAAAGGGGAGATTGATCCGGAGAAACCGACATTGGTCAGAGTCCATTCCGAATGTCTGACGGGTGATGTATTCGGTTCCTATCGCTGTGATTGCGGACCTCAGCTGCATACAGCCCTTGCACAGATTGAGGAAGCAGGAAATGGTATTTTGCTTTATATGAGGCAGGAGGGCCGAGGGATTGGATTAATCAATAAGCTTCGTGCCTATAAGCTGCAGGAGGAAGGCTATGACACAGTAGAAGCCAATGAAAAATTAGGATTTGCTCCTGATCTTAGGGATTATGGAATTGGTGCACAGATATTAAGGGACTTAGGTCTTAGAAAAATGCGTCTATTAACGAATAATCCGAAAAAAATTAAAGGACTTAAAGGGTATGGTTTAGAAGTAGTTGAGCGTGAACCTATTCAGATGCCTGCCCGTAAAGAAAATGAACGTTACCTGAAAACGAAGCATACAAAGCTGGGACATTTATTGGAGTTTCATACTCATTCATGATCGATAAAACAAGGAGGAAGCAATCATGGGACAAATTTTTGAAGGAAGCCTAGTAGGCACTAATTTAAAAGTAGGAATCGTCGTTGGTCGTTTTAATGAATTTATCACAAAAAAATTATTGGAGGGCGCAGTGGGTACCCTGCAACGTCATGGAGTTTCAGAGGAGCATATTGATACCGCCTGGGTTCCGGGAGCTTTCGAAATTCCGTTAATCTCGCAGAAAATGGCGGAATCTGGAAAGTACGATGCTGTGATTGCGCTTGGAACAGTTATCAGGGGCTCTACTCCCCATTTTGACTACGTTTGTAACGAAGCCGCGAAAGGCGTATCAAATGCTGCGTTAAAAACCGGCAAACCGGTCATTTTTGGTGTTATTACAACAGATACCATTGAGCAGGCAATTGAACGTGCAGGAACAAAGGCAGGGAATAAAGGCTCTGAAGCGGCTGCTGCTGCAGTGGAAATGGCTCAGTTAGTAAAAGATATGGAACAGTGAGGAATACAAAATGACAAATACCGTTGTAACCATTTTACATGAAGGGGATGCAGAGCAGTACTGGAATTTAAGGATAGAGGCCTTAAAGGAAGCGCCGGATGCCTTTCTTACCACCTATGAAGAAGCTGTTCAGCGGGAGAATCCGGTTGACCAGACTGCCGAACGATTATCAGACGAAAATAATATAACTTTTGGAGCCTTTACGGATGAAGGTTTAGTCGGTGTGACAACCTTACAATTCTCGGATAAAAGGAAGGAAAAACATAAAGCTTTTCTCTTAGCCATGTATGTGAAGCCGCAATATCAGAATCGGGGTATTGCGAAACAGCTGATTTTCAAAGCTATTCAGACGGCTCGGAGGCAGGGAGAAGTGGAACAGATTCATTTATCGGTGGTTTCCACCAACAACGCTGCTATTCACTTATACGAATCCATTGGTTTTAAAATGTATGCCACAGAGCCCAGAGCGATTAAAACGGACAAGGGATACTTAGATGAACATTTAATGGTCTTATCTTTATAAATTGTCTCGCTGGTGTAAAGTGCCAGTAGGGGAATGTCATGCATAGAGTAGTAATGAAACATTTTCCAAAGGAGCTGAAAGCATTGGAGCATCATAATACTCTTGCGTGGCATGAAGCGCTTGAACTGCATGAACTTGTCGCCTTCAAATCAATTGGTGTCATGAAAATGAAAATGGCCCTGCCGAATATCACGGACCAGACTTTAAAAGGTCTGTATGAACGCAGTATTCAGGAAAATCAGTCGGATCTGCAGGAATTAATGGAATTTTACCGTCACGTTCCATCCCCTGACGGCCGGAATGAAGAGGAACGAATACATGATACTTTTTTTGAAGGTGATTTACTCGCTTTTACGAAGGCAGGGGTTCGGAATTATGCCATTGCGATAACAGAAACCGCAACCCCAGCGTTAAAGGAAGTCCTGACAAAGCAATTAAATCAATGCATAAGACTGCATGATATGGTTTATCGCTATATGTTTAAACAGGGTCATTACCCATCGTATAATTTAAACAAATTATTTTCGAATGATTTAAAACTGGCACAAAAAGCGTTATCCATGTAAAGAAAAAGGGCTATCACTGAAAACAGGATAGCCCTTTTTGATATTCAGGCTGGCTGTACCTGGATCTGTCTGATCACCCTCAACCATTTCCTTTATTTCCGGCATAAATTTCATCCTTATATCAAAGGATAATGGATGAATCTATATGGGAGGTGCCGTATGAGTCAAAAAAATAATCGCAAATCAGAAAAGACGGTAGCAAATAAGTATTACGAGCCTGAGGACTACGAAAAACAGGATCAACTGTCTGCAGGAATCGCCGAGACCCATGAACAGGCAAGCGATACATTAACAGAAGGTACGATTGATGGAAAAATTGAACGTGAAAATGGTGAAAGTGAGGATATACCCCGAAAGGGATATGAATAATAACAACTTTCGTGGCTGTTCCTGTGTGGGGCAGTCATTTTTATTCTTTAAGAGGGGGATGAAGGACAGTTTCTTTGAATTATGGCACTCCAGTGTCCTTCATCCGCTTTTCTGTTATTTTTTATTTTTGTTTGGGAGTTTGTTGGAGGGGGCGTTTTTTCCCTGACGTCTGCGATTGCGTTGATCTTTTCTCTGTTTGTCATGGATTCTTTCAATAAAATCCTGGGTACTGTCCATAGATGGTGAACCTCCTTATGATGGATTCTTTTTGTTACTATGTCCGATTGGGATAGAAAAATGTAGGCATAGGATGATTAAATCATGGAAATTATACATTACGGTTGCATTTCCGGAGAAAAAGCGTTATATTTAAATAAGCAAAATGAAATTGAAGATCGAATATTTACTTGATGACCTCTTTATAAAAGTAGGTAAAGTAAGTTGCGGTTCATTTCTTTTGTAACATTATTTTTATAAGGAGGTCATTTTAAATGACTGGTACAGTAAAATGGTTTAACTCAGAAAAAGGCTTTGGTTTTATCGAGCGTGAAGGTGGAGACGATGTATTCGTACACTTCTCAGCTATCCAGGAAGATGGATTCAAAACACTTGAAGATGGACAAAGTGTTGAATTCGAAATCGTTGAAGGCGACCGTGGCCCACAAGCTGCGAACGTTGTTAAGCTATAAGCTGAAATATCAGGCACATTCCGTGTTATGCGGAATGTGCTTTTTTAATCGTCCAGGAAATTATAAAATTTCAGATTTGTGGATAAAAAATCATGAGAGGCCACGTTCGGCTCCAGCGCCCAGCGACTAGCGAGACTTCCTTCACCTCCGTACGATAAGTCAACATCGACTCTCTCCGTTCGCCGTGTTTCCTTTATCTCCTCCGGCTCAGTCCAGTCCGTACGTCGCTGATGGGCATTTCTTGTTCGAAATACTTGTAAAGAAGAGGATTTTGTTACAGGATAAAGAATATAAATTTTATGAAGAAGTTTAAATATTAAAGGAGGTTTTCATATGTCTGAACAAAAAGGATGTATTAAATGTGGCAGTACGGATGCAGGGAAGAAGGATGTGTCCATGACGGGTACAGGTCTTTCAAAAATGTTCGACGTACAGAACAATCGTTTTACTGTTGTATATTGTAATAACTGTGGATATTCAGAGTTTTACAATCAGGAGGCATCGAAGGCCAGTAACGTGTTTGACTTCTTTTTTGGTTAAACAAACGATTGATTGAAAAATGCGACACCAGCATTTCAACGGTCAAAAGAGCGGATAACTTTTGATTGGAACAAAGAACGCTAAAAAGAAGGTATAGATATGCAGTGGATACATAAGAATTTTGATCAATTAGCAGTAAGTGAACTTTACACATTACTGAGGGAAAGAGTTAATGTATTTGTCGTTGAACAGAATTGCCCCTATCCGGAAATAGACAATTATGATCAGCATTCCACGCACTTGTATTTAGAACATGACGGAGAGATCGTTGCCTATTGCCGTCTGCTTCCCCATCATACCATTTATCGGGAAGCTTCCATTGGCCGTATTCTTGTCACACAAAAGTTCAGGAAACAGGGCTATGCTAAAAAGTTAATGGATAAAGCATTAAGTATTATGAAAGAGGAATGGGGAGAGACCGAAATTAAACTGCATGCTCAATCACATCTGCAAAACTTTTACGGTCAGTATGGATTTGAAACCGTGACGGATGAATACATGGATGACGGAATTTTGCATGTAGATATGATATTACACACTAAAAAGAAGTAAGTCGGGTGCACCCATGACTTACTTCTTTTTGGTTGTCTAGGAAATTATAAGATTACGGATTTGTGGCTAAAAAATCATGAGAGGCCACGTCCGGCTCCAGCGCCCAGCGACTAGAAAGACTCTTATGACCGCTTGGCCTGGGAGCCGCAGCTGGACAAACGGGCGCTTTCGCCTTTGTTCACTTCTATTCTGTTACTTGTAAAAAAATAGAATCATATTTTTGGATAAGTTCCATATCTAAATCTGTAATTCCTTTTGCCCGCCATGAAGTAAGCTTGACCGTAACCACCTTGTACTCAACAGAAATAAAGGGGTGATGATCTACTTCTTCTGATAGTTCGGCAATTTCATTTACGAACTGAATGCCTGTTAGAAACTCCGTAAAACGGTATCGCTTCGTAAGCCAACGTCCATCCTCAACGTTCCAGTCTGAAAGATAATCCAGTTGTTTTTCAATTTCCTCCGCTGGTAAACGCTCCATTTGATAACCCCTTCCGTATCTAGATACACAGTAACATTATAAGGGGAAAGAGGCCTCTTAGTAAAACACATTTTTTCAAATAAATAGGTGAACGTTCGACAAATGTTTTATTTTCATGAGAACGTAAAGTGATGTTCGCATATTTTAAAATATCCTTTCTAAATTTCCATTTATATAAAAGTATACCATGATCAGAAATTAGAAAGGATATCTTCCTGCAGATTTAATGCTGATTTTCAATATAATGATTAATAAGCTCTTCAATTTGCTGCTCATCAGGTTTTTGTCCACTAAAAGAGAAGGTTAATTCTTCTATAAAGTCTCCTTCCCTATAAACATGAATGGAACCCTTTTGAAGACTGACGGCATATTCCACATCAAACTGATAATCACCCTGCTCAATTGCACCCATTAGATAACCCTCCAATAATGGTTTGTACATACTTTTCCCTGTTGAAGCTTATTCTATTTAACAGGAGGTGTGAAAATGCAGGAACGTGACAGACGTACTTATACAGGTGAGCCATCCGCCCATTTGGATGGGGAAAGAGAGGGGGTATATAAAGACTCGGCAGGTGTACAGGCAGGTGTGTCCATGGATGGTGATCCGAAGAAGGAAGTCAATCAGAATCCGGAAGATGCCATGATTAAAAGTGATCCTGAGATGCTGAAGCTTAATAAAGCTTTAAAGGGCAGAGATCAGACCGGGGAAAACTGATAGGACTTCCCTGTATATTTTCCACAGACTTGTCAATTACAGATAGGAGCATTTTGGGATATAAAAAACTCATCGCTCCTTAAAATGAGCGATGAGTATGCCTGATCAGGAGCTTAAGATTGTCACTTCTACATTCTTTACTCCCCACGTATTGGCTTTTGCCTCTGAAGGGATAAACACATCAATTCGCTTCCCTTGAATAGCACTTCCGATGTCTCCGGCAACAGCTTCCCCATAGCCTTCCACATAAAGTTTGGAACCGAGTGGGATAACATCAGGGTCTACGGCTACCACCTTTCTATCGGGGTTTTCCAGCAGGTTTATTCCTGTTCTTGTAATACCACTGCAACCATCACAATGGGCTGTATAGGCTGTAGCTTTCACCGTCAATGTTCGTTTTTCTTTCTCCTTTAAAAAGTCTTGTCCAGTTAAGGATAATTCTGTTGTAAACTGGCTGTACTTCAACAGACTATTTATAGACCCTCCGATTTGAAAAGCAATTTCACTGGTTGGCTCTTCCTTTGCGACTTCGATCATTTTCTCTTGATTATTAATTTCTTTATTTTTCTCTGTCTGAGCAAAAGTAAAGTGTCCTAATGAAAATATACATAAGATAAATACTAAAATTAGTGCTGATAGTTTTTTCATGAGATAACCTCCAATCACCGCGCCATTATAACAGTCATGTATTTCAGTGCAATAACAACGACTTAACAAAAACGATACATTTTCAATACAAAACGTAAATATCTGTAATGGACATCGGATAATGGTCCTTTTTTCTCTTGAGTAAAAAGTTTCAGGAGAGGACAATGGAGGACAGAAAGGCGATAGTATTGTGCAAAAGCATTTATTTGAAAGAGGAATTTGGAGAATCTTAGCGAATAAGCTATTAGAGTGTGCAATTTTTTTAGTGAAACCCCGGATGGCGTTTAAGACATTATTCTCTAATAGGTTTTTTGAACAAAAAAAAACCTGGTTTACACCAGGTGAAAAGTTAAACGTCATATGTTCAGTTTGAAGCAATTGGGGTTTGCTTCATGGATTGGAATGGAAAATAGTTCGTTAAGAAAGGTGAAACGTATTAACCATGTTTACGCTTAAGATAGAGAGAGGTTATCCAGTTCAGGGCAACGATTGTAATGATAATACATAACCCTAATGTGATAACATCTCGTTCAGGCGTTGCCATGGCATCATACCCCTTTCAAACTTCATTTTGATTCAAAATACTAATCATTAAGCTAATTACAACACATTTTAAACCGGATCGTATAAACAAAAAATCTTAATTGGAAGGGAAATACTAAAGTCAAAATAGTTAAGACTTCTAAAATTAATACATTGGTCCTGGATCTTTTCTGTCAAAAGTAATGACCTTTGCAGCTGATTCATTATCTGGAGTTACATCTACACTTGCAAATGAAACAACAATGGTAAATGCTAATACCAGACTTACAAGTACTTTTTTCATCCATATTCACCCTTTCTATTAATTTCTCTATTATAGTTATATCAGATTTTAAAATTCTATGTTTTGGGCAAATAAGCCCATTTTCGGTGAATAACAGCATATTTTTTACGAATATATCGCCCAGACGCTAAAACTTATGAAGATAGTAATATTTTTTTCTAGAAAATCCCAAAAATGTACGTTGGATGGTGAAGATGTATGTTAATCAGTGGTAATATCGGGGAAAAAATTAAGGATTTAAGAGAGTTTTACGGAATCTCTCAAAAGGATTTATGTAAAGGAATCTGTTCCCAGGCTTATATCAGCAGGCTGGAAAAAGGTGAAATTAATGTTTCGGCAGATTTGTTGTTTATGCTCTCAAGGAGATTAGGGATTGAAGTTAATTTTTTCTTTGAGAACTACAAATCATCAAGATCAGAGTATGTAAGTGTCACTATGGATGAAATTCGCGATGCTATACAAGATAGAGACTATAAACATGTAGATGAGATCGTTGAGCTTGAATTAAGTAATCCGTTATTTAAAGATAACCTGGAAGGAAGGCAGTTTCTATTATGGCATAAGGGAATATGTAAATATGAACTAGGGAAAAGTGTAGAGCGTGCAATGTTTTATATTGATGAAGCGTTGTCGTGCAGTTTAACTACAAATAAAAACTATTCACAGCGAGAAATTGAAATATTGCTAACTAAGGCGATTATTCTGCATAATACTAAACAATACAAAAGCAGCAAAGACATCTATTTAGAATTGCTTTCTGCTTTGAATAAAAATATTTATATTACCGACGAAAAAATTTTTGTGAAAAGTTATTATAATTTCACACGATTACTTGTGGATTTAAAAGAATTTGATGAAGCCATAAAGAATGCCAAATCAGGTCTTCGCCATGCAAAGAAAAATGAGTTGCTTTTTTTACAGGGAGATCTATATTTCCAAATTGGCAGGTGCTATGAGCTCATGAATGATTATAATGCGGCACAGGAAAATTATCAACTATCTTCACATTGCTTTTATTTAAGTGAACATACAGAGCTATATGATTTATCAACCGAGGCTCTAAATGAAATGAAGGAATTGCGGGCAGAATAATTGATGACAATAGTGGAGGTGGATTGTACTTATCCATCTCTTTTTATGTTATTTTTTACAGATTGGTAAAAAATAAATACAAGAAAGTTTGTTTTGAATGTGAATAAGCAGTATGATTTAAAATATATGGAGGTTAACTGGATCACTTTATGTTATAATTGAAAGGTTGAATATTGATAAAGGTTTTTTAGAGGAGAGTTGTTCATGCAACATAGAAATGATTTGCGTAACATTGCGATAATTGCTCACGTAGACCATGGAAAAACAACATTGGTTGACCAGCTATTAACGTATTCTGGTACCTTTCGTGATAATGAGCATGTAGATGAGCGTGCAATGGATTCGAATGATTTGGAAAAAGAACGTGGAATTACGATTTTATCAAAAAATACGGCCATTCATTATAAAGATACACGTATTAATATTCTGGATACACCAGGACATGCGGACTTCGGTGGAGAAGTTGAACGGATTATGAGTATGGTAGACGGAGTATTGCTCGTGGTTGATGCTTACGAGGGTGTAATGCCTCAAACCCGTTTCGTACTTAAGAAGGCTTTGGAACAAAAATTACGCCCTGTTGTCGTGTTAAATAAAATTGATCGTCCAAATGCCCGTCCGGAAGAGGTAGTGGATGAAGTTCTTGATTTATTTATTGAATTAGGTGCCGATGATGACCAGTTAGAATTTCCGGTTGTCTATGCTTCTGCTCTTCAGGGAACTTCCGGTTATGAGCCTGATGAACTGGGAGAATCCATGGACCCTATATTTACGACAATTATGGATCATGTTCCGGCCCCTATCGATAATGCAGATGAATCCCTGCAATTTCAGGTAACGTTACTTGATTACAATGATTATGTTGGAAGAATTGGTGTGGGAAGAGTATTTCGCGGCTCGATAAAAGTCGGCGATCAGGTTTCCCTTATGAAAAAGGATGGTTCAGTACGGAACTTCCGAGTCTCCAAGCTGTTCGGCTTTATTGGCTTGAAGAGAGTGGAAATTGAAGAAGGTAAAGCTGGTGACATCGTTGCTGTATCTGGTATGGAGGATATTAACGTAGGTGAAACGGTTTGTTCACCTGAAAATCGGGAGCCACTGCCATTATTGAGAATCGATGAACCAACCCTTCAGATGACCTTCCTGGTAAATAACAGTCCATTTGCTGGTAAGGAAGGGAAGTATGTAACGGCCCGTCAGATTGAAGAGCGATTAATGACTCAATTAGAGACGGATGTCAGCTTGCGGGTGGAGCCAACATCATCCCCTGACGCATGGACGGTTTCCGGTCGCGGAGAGCTTCATCTGTCAATTTTAATTGAAAATATGCGCAGGGAAGGCTATGAGCTTCAGCTTTCCAAGCCACAGGTAATCCTAAAGGAAATTGATGGGAAAATGTGCGAGCCTGTAGAGCGGGTCCAGGCTGATGTTCCTGAAGATTATTCAGGTTCTGTGATTGAATCCTTGGGTTCCAGAAAAGGTGAAATGCTCGATATGATGAACCAGGGAAATGGTCAGGTACGTCTTGAATTTAAGGTACCTTCCCGCGGACTTATTGGGTATGCAACAGAGTTTATGAGTCAAACAAGAGGATACGGTATTCTCAATCATACGTTTGATGGATATGAGCCTGTTAGTACAGGAAACGTCGGTGGACGACGCCAGGGTGTTCTGGTTTCCCTCGAAAATGGGAAGACCACCACATACAGTATCATGTCTTTAGAAGACCGCGGTGTCATTTTTGTAGAACCTGGAACAGATGTGTATGCAGGAATGATTGTTGGTGAGCACAATCGCGAAAATGATCTGACAGTAAATATTACGAAAGAAAAGCATTTAACCAACGTTCGTTCAGCTACGAAGGATCAGACAGCTACGATAAGAAGTACACGTAAATTAACACTGGAAGAGGCAATTGAATATTTAGATGATGATGAATACTGCGAAGTAACACCGGAAAACGTTCGTTTACGTAAAAAGATTTTAAATAAAAATGAACGTGAAAAGGCTGCTAAGCGGAAAAAGGACTAAGAGATAGAGAAAAGCCAAGGATGAAGGAAATCCTTGGCTTTTTATTCTCCTTGAAAAACAGGGGATCTTTTTTCTATGAAGGCCTGAACCCCTTCTTTGTGGTCGTTAGTTTGACGCATTTTTTGCTGACCATCCGTTTCAAGGCTTAGAGTATTTTCAAGCCTTTCCCGGTTTTCCTGTGCATAAATCAGTTTGGTTTCTATCATGGCACTTAGAGGCTGTTTATGTAACTGATCTATTTTATTCTGTATGAATTCAACAAAATCAGAGCTGACGGTTTCATCAATTAATCCTGCTTGCTGTGCTTGGTGAGCTGTTTGTTTTTGTCCCTCCCAAATGGTCTGCTTAGCCTTTACTTCTCCTAATCGCTGCTTCATGAAAAAATGGCCCCCGCCATCAGGAATCAGTCCAATTCCAATAAAATTCATGGCGATGGTAGCTTTTTCATCCGCAAATACGTAATCACAGGCCAAAGCCAGGCTGAGGCCTAAACCGGCAGCTGCACCATTGATGGCACTTATTGTAATAGCTGGGAGTGTGTAAAGTGTTACCATTATTTCCTTTATGGTTTCCATTGTTTCCTTAAAACCTTCAGGATCAGACTGCAGCAGCATGGTCTTAATATCACCACCTGCAGAAAACGCCTTGCCATTTCCTGTAATCACCAGCACATTTACTTGACTTTCCTTTATCTTCTGTAACTGCTCATGAAGTTCATTTAAAAGATTCACATCCATGGCATTCATGCTGTCTGGGCGATTTAATGTCAGTTTTGCCGTTTTGCCTTCCATTGTCAGTAAAACTGAATTCGACATAGCTTTCTTCACCTCAACTTTTTAATAAAGCGCATACAATTCTGATAAATATAGTATTCTATTTTTGCTATTGATATTCCTTTAAAAAAATAAAAGAGGCTTTAATAGCTCTCTTTTATAAATAGTCTTCCACCCTAAATGTATTTGTATAAAATTGGTGCGTAAGCTGATAATATTCTGCACCTTTTTTATATTGACGATTATGAAAGTATATATCTCCGAGTAACTTGTAAAGGCGGAGAAGCTCATACTGATCTCCGGCTTTTTTAAAGTAGGGAATAATGTCACCTTCCAGCTTTTCAATGAATGTTAAATCATAGATAAGCTGATCTTTCTTCATTTCTAATATATAGAATTTATAAATATATCTTATAGAATTCTGTTTTTTAGCCAAATTTTTGCCGGATTCTATCATTTCATCAAGCAGTTGAAAATAAGACAAGGATTGATAGACTAAGCATAATACATAAATCGTATCCAACTGGTGTTTAGATTGATTAAACGCAAGTGATGTCTTTAAATGCTGCATTGCTCTCTCATATTCTTTATACTGATAGTAAATGTATCCGAGGTTATGATAAATCAGGGCATTAAATTCAGGGATTATATTTTTCTCTTCCTTTTTAAGTTTTAATAGTTCCTTCTCGGCATAGTCATATTCACCAATTCTTATATAAAGTGTGGAAATTAAAATGAAAGTTCGTGTAATCTCAATTAAGTCATAGTTCGCCTGAGTTTCCTGCAAAGCTTTGAATGCATAATGGAGAGATTTGTACATTTGATCAGCGCGACTATAAAAGACTGCCAAATTATAGTAAAGGGTTAAGTCAGTCTGGTCAATTGTCGGATAAACTCTTTCAGCCTTTTTTAACGATTCCAGTGCATTTACTAAATCATTCTTATTATAAAAATATAAGGACTCCAATTTGTAAAAGTAATAATTGGTTAATGGGGAAAATAATTCTTTCAACTCACAAAGTTGCTTATAGTGTGATGTTATTATTTTAGAATCATGCCCAAAAGTCATAAGATATGCGAATTCAATCGTCAGAAATAAATTTTTAATCGAACGATTGTTTGTTAAGTGGTAATATTTCTGCAGCTTTTGGTATTCTTCATGCGCTTTTTCATAATTATTTGTTTTGATGATGCTATACCAATCCAGGAGACGTTGTTCAACGTCCTGGTTATCTTCCTGCATATCTAAGGAGATGTGAAGACGATCGCCCAGGAGTTGCAGCACATCCTGGCTGGGTTCGATGGTTTCATTTTCTATTTTACTTAAATAGGAAACCGAGCATATACCGGTGGCAAGCTCCTTTTGCGTCATCTTTTTCCTTGTACGATGATACTTAATTAATTTTCCCTGAAACATTCACATCATTCCCAGATCAAAATTTAGTACTATTTGGTAAGTAATTACATTATACCATATCTATTTTACTGGTATATTATTTTTAATACAATACAAATAATAGCTAATCTATTATTTGTTATTTCCACGTCATGGAGAAACAAAACACGATTCCAAAAACAAGGTTGGGGGCTAACGTTCATGTGGTCGTTATTCGAGAAAAGATTAATAGAGCGTATGGAGAAAGAACATCACGTGGGAACAGCGGTGGGCGTACTGAAAAGGGGTGTTGTCATTTATCAGAAGGGGTTTGGTGTGCTTGATTTACAATCCCGATCACCTGTAACCAGCAACTCATTATTTGGAACAGCCTCTATCAGTAAATCCTTTACAGCTCTGGCAATTATGATGCTGGAGGAACAGGGCTTACTGTCCGTTGATGACCCGGTTGTAAAATATGTCCCCGGTTTCAAGCTAAAGGGAATATCGGATATGAGACAGATAAAAATTCATCATCTATTAAGCCACACATCCGGACTGGCGCCGGTCAAAAGGGATGAGAACAGAAATCGCTTTAAAGATGAAAAAAACTTTTTAATGAGAGGGGATCATTCGATTTTAGGTGATCCTGGTGAATATTTCAGTTATTCAAATGACATGTTTTTATTGCTGGGCGAGATTATTGAAAAGACTTCAGGGAAGCTTTTTCGGCGATTTATTACTGAGGAAATTCTGAGACCGTTGGAAATGAACAGAACGACGCTTAGTATTGAAGAAATCCATAAAATGAATCAGGTCTCTACACCTTATTCCTATAATAAAGAGGAACGGAAGCATCAGAAGGAAGAATGGCCTTCATTGGGTATTTATGAAGTTGGCGGGGGTGTACGTTCAACGGTCCTTGATTTATTGGAATATGGTGACTTTTTCCTTAATCATGGGAAAATTGGAGATGAGGAGCTGCTATCCCCGATGGCTGTGAAAAAGATGTATCAGCCTTATGCGAAGGTCAGTCAAAACAAATATTATGGTTATGCTCTTAATGTAACATCTGATTACCATGGGTTTACGCTTGTCGAGCATGGGGGAAGCCAGCCTGGAGTATCCTCACATTTTGGCTTTGTACCCGAGGAAGAATTGGTGGTTGTGGTATTATCTAATGTATCTGATCTGCCAGCAGGGGACATCTGGTTAGAAGCGGTGAATACGGCTTTAGGATTACCCATTGGGGAAAAGGACGGGGAATTTCCTGAAAGCACCCTTTCCGAAGCACAATGGCAAAGTCTGATGGGTACCTATTCTTCAGATGAAGGTCATTTGCTGGTTGTTAAAATCGTTAACCATCAGCCGATGATTCATATAAATGGTGAAGACCACTCTGTATATCCATCTGATGAGCAAACACTCGTTATAAAAGGTTCCAACATCCCCGTTCATTTTTATATAAAAAATCATAGGTGCTGGGCAGCATTTTTCGGAATGCGAATGTTATTGAAAGAATAGTAATTTATCACGCATTAACTGGCCGTAATACCCCCACTTCAAGACTTGAGTGTACCCCAACAAGACTAAGTGGGGATAATCGGCCAGTAAATTCCTGATAAGTTCAACGAACCATCAGTGGGGAATGGAAAAAAACCACTGATGGAAGTTTCACTTTATGATTTTTTAGTTGTATTTCAGAAACGTACGTAGTATATTAGAATCAAAGTGAATGAGTTTGCCACAAAGGGGAGCCTGTTCGGCTGAGATTGAGCGTTTTCGTTCTTGACCCTTTGAACCTGTCAAGTTAGTACTTGCGTAGGGATTGTGGTGTTAAGGACAATTTGTTTTGAACGGCAAAGCAAAGTATCGCGCGTCCTTGCGCCATACTTTGCTTTTTTTATGAGCAAAAATCCATGTATGACGTGGCGACCTTCACTTTCATTATCTGATTGGGGAGGAATAATGAAATGGCGGCAAATCAGTCAAAGGTGTTGTTTGTAGTGGAAATCGCCATTTTCACGGCTTTAGCATTATTATTTGATGAACTGTCCAAATTTTTAACAGGACGTTTCTGGCCACAGGGCGGATCCGTATCGATTGGAATGCTTCCGGTATTAATCATGGCTTTCAGATGGGGTATCAAGGGGGGACTTCTGTCAGGCTTCCTGTTTGGAGGATTACAGCTATTATTAGGTGCCTCGATTTATCATCCTGTTCAAGGTTTTATCGACTACTTCCTTGCGTTTACGTTCGTAGGTTTTGCGGGGGTTTTTGCAAAACAGGTGAAACAAGGGATAACCAGCGGGAATTCTGTTAAGTGGATTTCGTTCGTAATCATGGGCACGATTATAGGAGGATTTCTCCGTTTCTTATGTCATTTTGTGGCAGGGATTGTCTTCTTTGCTTCCTTTGCAGGAGATCAGCCGGTTGTCATTTATTCACTGCTCTATAATGGTGCCTATATGAGTATTTCTGTTTTGTTCTGTATTATTCTATTAATTCTATTAATACCTGCGTTACCTAAAAGGTATTTTGCCATAGCAAAAGCTTAATTAAAAAGTGATTTATTTTAGATGACCGGTTCTGTTTGCGCTTATTAGCAGACGATGTAAAAATGACCATCCACGGATGGTCATTTTTTATGTTTAGTGTACCTATCAAAAGATCCCTTCCGTGTTTTCTAAAATATGGGCATATTTCATCTGACTATTAGGAGGCAAAAAAATGCGCAAAAACCTAATGGTGGAAGGAGTACAACAGCATCAATATTGGAAGCGTTTTCTAAAAATTTGACTTATAAAAATTATCAGAATTTTTTTGTTTTACCGGTTGACCTCCAAATGAAATGGCGTTATGATTATCGACAATATTAAAAAAACTACATGATGAAACCCATAGCAAGCTAAGTATAAATGCCCTTTAAAACTTCAAAAAGAAGGAATTTGAAAAAAGGGTTATTTTTGAAATTTTATACTTTAACGCGTTAACGCTTTTATGCAGTTCAATAAAATATGAAAAGAGAGGAGTGACGTATATGGGTGATCAGTGGATTTATTTAAATGGCGAATATGTGAGGAAAGAGGATGCCGTCATTTCCGTTTATGATCATGGTTTTTTGTATGGAGATGGGGTATTTGAAGGTATTCGTGTCTACAGCGGAAATGTGTTTAAGCTTGATGCACACGTTCATCGTCTTTATGAATCAGCTCATTCAATCATGCTTGATATCCCTTATGCAAAGGAGGAATTTAAGCAGATTATTGTGGACACGGTTCGCAAAAACAACTTGGAAAATGCCTATATACGAGTTGTGGTCTCACGCGGAAAAGGCAATCTGGGACTTGACCCTGATTTATGTGAGGAACCGCGTATTGTTGTGATCGCAGAAGCACTCGCTCTTTATCCGGAAGAATTATATGAACGAGGCTTAAAACTGGCATCCGTGGCGACGAGAAGAAATCGTCCTGATGTGCTTAGTCCACAGATTAAGTCTTTAAATTATTTAAATAATATTTTGGTCAAACAGGAGTCAAAGCAGGCAGGGGCTGATGAAGCACTCATGCTGAATGACCAGGGTTATGTTACTGAATGCTCCGGAGATAATATTTTCATTGTAAAAAATGGAACGATTTACACACCTCCTATTTATCTAGGTGCTCTGGAAGGCATTACGAGAAATGCCATTATAGACTTAGCGAACGAAAACGGATATGACCTTAAAGAACAGCCATTTACAAGGCATGATGTGTTTGTAGCGGATGAAGTATTTTTAACAGGAACAGCAGCAGAAGTGATTGCGGTTGTAGAAGTGGATCAGCGTCCAATTAATGGCGGTACAATCGGCGATGTAACCAGACATCTCTTGCAGGAGTTCAGAAAAGTCGTATTAACAGATGGCGTTCAATGCTATCCGGACAAGAAAAACAACGCCGAGGCAATATAAGGGGGCCCCGCAATGAGAAGTGACATGATTAAAAAAGGAATTGACCGCGCTCCGCATCGAAGCCTGCTTCATGCAACAGGGGTTAAAACGAGTGATTTAGGTAAGCCGTTCATCGGCGTCTGTAACTCTTATGTAGATATTATCCCTGGTCACAGACATTTAAATGAATTTGGGCAGGTCGTTAAAGATGCTATACGGGAAGCGGGCGGTATTCCATTCGAATTTAATACGATTGGAGTCGATGACGGAATTGCCATGGGTCATATCGGCATGCGCTACTCCCTGCCAAGCCGGGAAGTGATTGCTGATAGTGCAGAAACCGTTATTAATGCACATTGGTTTGATGGAGTCTTTTATATTCCCAACTGTGACAAAATCACACCAGGTATGCTGATGGCAGCAGCCAGAACCAACGTTCCATCTGTATTCGTTTCAGGCGGACCGATGGAGGGAGGCGTTTCCCCAGGTGGTGATCATTTATCTCTCGTTTCCATGTTTGAAGGAGTGGGCGCTTACAAGTCGGGGACAATGACGAAGAACGAATTATCCGAAATGGAACAGCTGGCTTGCCCAACATGCGGATCCTGTTCAGGCATGTTTACCGCAAATTCGATGAACTGTCTGATGGAAATGCTCGGGTTGACCGTTCCAGGAAATGGTACGATTGTAGCTACATCAAAAGAGCGCCATGATTTAATTTATCAGGCCGCACACCACTTAGTTAACCTGGTTAAGCAGGATATCCGGCCAAGAGATATTTTAACGAAAGAGACTTTTGATGATGCATTTGCTTTAGATATGGCAATGGGGGGATCAACCAATACAGTGCTTCATACGATTGCAATCGCTCATGAAGCAGGTATTGAATATGATCTGAAATCCATTAACGAAATTGCGGAGAAGGTTCCGTATTTATCTAAAATTAGTCCAGCATCGGATTATACCATGCATGATGTACACTTAGCCGGTGGTGTCAGTGCCATTATTAAGGAGCTTTGTCAGATTGATGGACTCATTCACAAAGATCGTATCACGGTGACGGGTCAATCCATCTATGAAAATGTGAAAGATGCAGAAATTAAGAATGATCAGGTCATTCGTAAAAAAGAGAATGCCTATAGCCCTGTTGGTGGTTTATCCATTTTATACGGCAATATCGCCCCAGATGGAGCGGTTATTAAAGTAGGAGCGGTTGACCCATCGATTAACAAGTTCCTGGGAGAAGCCATTGTTTTTGACTCACAGGAAGAGGCTCAGGAGGGAATTGACAACGGCACCGTTCAGGCAGGTCATGTAGTTGTGATCCGCTATGAAGGACCAAAAGGCGGTCCGGGAATGCCGGAAATGCTCGCCCCAACATCTTCCATTGCAGGGCGTGGCCTAGGGAAAGAGGTTGCGTTAATTACAGATGGCCGTTTCTCTGGAGCTACTCGAGGTATTTCCGTTGGCCATATTTCTCCGGAAGCTGCTGAAGGCGGACCGATTGCTTTAGTCGAAAATGGAGATGGCATTATGATTGATTTAGAGACCCGTTCCATCGAATTACTCGTTGACGAGGAAGTTTTAACAGAACGGAGGAAGAATTGGCAAAAGCCAGAGCCGAAAATTCAGTCCGGTTATTTAGCGAAGTACTCAAAACTTGTTACATCCGCTAATACTGGAGGAGTTATGAAAATATAAAACGGTAAGTAAAAGCGATGACGGGAACAAAGGAATGAACCACTTGTATTCCCAGAGATCCGGGGTTGCTGGAAGCCCGGAAATACAGCTCATTCCGACATCGTCCCTGAGTGTTAAGCTGAACGGATTCATCTCACTAGGCTTAGCCGGGTGTTTCTCGAAGCACTCGTTATCAAAGAGGCTGGCGTCAGCTTCATGAGACAGTGTCTGTAAGGATACTGTAAAAAAGGGTGGTACCGTGAAAAGTAAAAGACCTTTTCTCCCCTTATATTCTGCAAAAGTGTGTGTAGAGTGTAGGGAGAAAAGGTCTTTTTTGATTAGAGATTTTTGATTATTAAAAATGTTTAGGAGGGATTAAAAGGTGAGCGTTCAGGCAAAGGCAAGTATGCGAACAGAAACAAGCACAAAAACGGGTGCAGATTTGCTGGTGGAATCATTACTTCGTGAGGATGTGGAAACGATTTTTGGTTATCCGGGAGGTGCCGTTTTACCCATTTACGACGCCTTATATAAAGCAAAAGAATCGTTTCATCATGTATTATCCCGTCATGAGCAAGGAGCCGTTCATGCAGCAGAAGGCTACGCAAGAGTGTCAGGTAAGCCTGGTGTTGTTATTGCAACCTCTGGGCCTGGTGCAACCAATCTGGTGACAGGAATCACCGATGCCATGATGGATTCCTTACCTCTTGTTATTTTTACCGGCCAGGTAGCACGGCAGGTTATTGGAACAGATGCTTTTCAGGAAGCAGATGTGATGGGGATTACTACACCAATTACCAAGCATAATTACCAGGTTCAATCGATGAGTGACCTGCCACGAATTGTAAGAGAGGCTTTTCATATTGCAACCACAGGGCGAAAAGGTCCGGTTTTGGTCGATATACCAAAAGATATTTCCGCCAGTATACAGGAGGGCTCATTTGATACAACGTTTGATCTGCCTGGCTATCAGCCGACAACTAAGCCAAATCCGCTGCAGATTAAAAAGCTGGCTGATGCGATATCGAAAGCAAAAAAACCTCTATTACTTGCCGGAGCAGGCGTTTTACACGGAGAAGCATCCAGTCTGTTAAAAGCCTTTGCTGTTAAGCATTCCTTACCTGTTGCAACCACCTTACTTGGATTAGGAAGCTTTCCGGGGAACCACCCGTTATCCCTTGGTATGGCAGGAATGCATGGAACGTATGCAGCAAATATGGCTTTATATGACTGTGATTTGCTTATCAATATCGGCGCTCGCTTTGATGATCGTCTGACAGGGAATCTCAAGCATTTTGCCAAACATGCAGCGGTTGCTCATATCGATATTGACCCAGCTGAGATTGGTAAAAATGTCAACACAAAAATCCCGATTGTAGCAGATTCCAAAGAAGCCCTTCATGAAATGCTGTCAATGATTGAGGAAAGCCCTCAACACGAGGAGTGGATGAAGCAATTGCAGGATTGGAAGAAGGATTTCCCGCTAGGCTATAAGCATTCGGATGAGGGTGTTTCTCCGCAATGGCTGGTAGAGGCAATTTACAAAGAAACGGAAGGAAGGGCCATTGTTACAACAGACGTAGGTCAGCATCAAATGTGGGCTGCTCAATATTATACATTTTCTGATCCGGACAGATGGGTAACTTCAGGCGGCCTCGGAACCATGGGCTTTGGCTTTCCGGCAGCAATCGGAGCCCAGTTGGCGAAACCGGATGAAACCGTCGTAGCACTGGTGGGGGATGGTGGATTTCAGATGTCCATGCAGGAGCTTTCCCTCCTCCAGGAAAAAGGATTACCGGTCAAGGTCATCATTATGAATAATGAATCATTAGGAATGGTGCGGCAATGGCAGGAATCCTTTTATGAAGAACGATACTCTGAATCTCTGCTGCCTGTTCAGCCCGATTATGTGAAGCTTGCCGAAAGCTATCAAATTCGTGGGTTCAAGGTGGAAACCGAGGAAGAGCTTCAACGTGTCATTCCTGAAGTATTTGCTTATAACGGCCCGGTTGTACTGGATTGCAGGGTACTAAAGCTTGAAAATGTTTATCCAATGATTGCACCTGGCAAGGGCATTCACGAAATGATAGGGGTGAAACCATGAGGAGAATCATCACAGCTACCGTTCAGAATCGGAGTGGTGTACTGAATCGGGTAACAGGATTGCTTCATAAAAGGCAGTTTAACATTGAAAGTATTTCAGTGGGACGCACCGAAACAGAAGGGATTTCAAAAATGACGTTTGTCGTTGAAGTTCCTGACTATCAGAAACTGGAACAGATGATTAAGCAGCTTCATAAACAAATCGATGTTTTAAAGGTATCCGACATTACGGATAAGGCCATTGTAGCCCGGGAGCTCGCCTTAATTAAAGTCGTCAGCAATAGTCAGATAAGAAGTGAAATTCAGGGCATCATAGAACCGTTCCGGGCTTCAATCATCGATGTGAGCCGGGACAGTCTGACCGTTCAGGTAACCGGAAAAACCGAAAAGATAGAAGCTTTGATTGAATTGCTTCGTCCTTATGGAATAAAAGAATTAGCACGAACGGGATTAACAGCATTCCTTCGCGGGCATCAGCCACAGGTGACCGAGATTCCCGCTTATTCAATATTAAAATAAACTTTGGAAAGGATGTTTAACATGGCAAACGTACTTTATCACAATGATATTCAGGAAGAGGTATTAAGGAGTAAAAAGATTGCTGTTGTTGGTTATGGATCACAGGGGCATGCCCATGCACTGAATTTAAAGGAGAATGGTTTTGATGTAGTCGTTGGATTACGCAAGGGGAAATCCTGGGATAAAGCAGAAGAGGATGGAATGGAAGTGAAAACCGTCGCAAATGCAGTAGCAGAGTCAGATGTTGTTATGGTTCTTCTTCCGGATGAGTTACAGCCGGGCATTTATGAAAATCAGATTAAACCAAACTTAGCTCCCGGCAATGCGCTTGCTTTTGCACACGGCTTTAATATTCATTTCAATCAGGTTGTTCCACCAGAAGATGTCGATGTATTCCTTGTTGCACCAAAAGCTCCTGGTCATCTGGTAAGAAGAACATTTGAAGAAGGGGCTGGTGTACCATCCCTTTACGGGGTATATCAGGATGCGTCCGGTCAGGCTACAGAATTAGCATTAGCTTATGCAAAAGGAATCGGATCCGGTCGTGCCGGTATTTTAAAAACCTCCTTCCAGGAAGAAACGGAAACAGACTTATTTGGTGAGCAGGCTGTTTTGTGTGGAGGAGTGTCAAACCTGGTTAAAGCAGGCTTTGAAACCTTAACAGAGGCCGGTTATCAGCCTGAAGTCGCTTATTTTGAGTGTTTGCATGAAATGAAGCTGATTGTTGACTTGATGTATGAAGGCGGACTCGAGTATATGCGTTACTCTGTTTCCGATACAGCTCAATGGGGTGACTTTGTATCAGGCCCTAGAGTCATCAATGAAGAAACAAAAGAACGTATGAAAGAGGTTTTACAGGACGTACAATCAGGCGCATTTGCTAAAGGCTGGATTTTGGAAAATCAGGTGAATCGTCCACAGTTTAATGCGATTAATGAATTAGAGAAAAATCATCAGCTGACCCAGGTTGGAAAAGAATTACGTGAATTGATGCCATTTGTTAAGCAAAGCAAAAAGAAGAAAAAGGAGGAAGTCGTCACTTATGGCTCAAATTAAATTCTTTGATACAACGCTGAGAGATGGGGAGCAGTCTCCGGGAGTGAATTTGAACCAGCTTGAAAAGATTGAGATTGCCAAACAGCTCGAACGTCTGGGGATCGATGTTATGGAAGCAGGCTTTCCGGCATCTTCCAAAGGGGACTTTGAAGCGGTCAGACAAATTGCCCGTACCATAAAAAACACATCGGTTACAGGATTAGCGCGGACCACAAAGGAAGATATCGACATTGCCTGGGATGCTCTTAAAGATGCTGCAGAGCCAAGGATTCATATTTTTCTTGCTACTTCGCCGATTCATATGACACACAAGCTGAAGAAAACCCCGGATGACGTGATTCAGACTTCGGTGGAAATGGTCTCATATGCCAAGCAAAAATTTACCCATGTGGAATGGTCAGCGGAGGATGCCAGCCGGTCCGATTTAGACTTCCTCGTTAAAATTATTGAAAAGGTTATTGATGCCGGTGCTACGGTTATTAATCTGCCCGATACAGTTGGATATACCACACCTGAGGAATACGGCAGGATGTTCCGCTATGTGAGAGAGCACGTTCCGAATATTGATAAGGTGGCTCTTTCTGCACACTGTCATGATGACCTTGGAATGGCTGTTGCCAACTCCATTGCTGCGATTGAAAACGGCGCGACTCAGATTGAGGGCACAATCAATGGAATTGGGGAACGTGCCGGGAATGCTTCACTGGAAGAAATTGCAGTGGCACTGAAAATTCGTAATGATTATTATCAGCATTCCACCAATCTGGTTCTCAATGAAATCAAACGAACGAGTGATTTAATTAGTAAATTTACCGGAATGATGGTGCCGGGAAATAAAGCGGTTGTTGGCCGGAATGCCTTTGCCCATGAATCCGGAATTCATCAGGATGGGGTTCTGAAGGAGGCCTCCACCTACGAAATTATTACACCAGAGATGGTCGGAATTAAATCTAACAATCTGGTATTAGGAAAGCACTCAGGACGGCATGCATTCGTGGATAAGGTAGAACAGCTCGGCTTTGAATTTCCTGAAGAAAAAGTGAAAGAAGCCTTTAAAACGTTTAAAGAACTGACGGACCGGAAGAAGGAAGTTACGGATGATGATTTGTTTACCATTTTGACAGATTTACAATCCGATTCCTTAAACATTGCCAAATACAATCTGGAGTCCTTCCAGGTTCAATATGGATCTCACAATCTCCCAACAGCTACTGTAGCCCTGAAAACACCAGAAGGCTACCGAGTAGAGACGGCAAGAACCGGGCAGGGGAGTGTAGAGGCTCTCTACAACACGCTTGAATCCCTTGTTCAGGAAGAAGTGGATTTAACCGATTACCAGCTGAATTCCATTGGTAAAGGCCGGGATGCACTGGCTGAGGTTCACGTAATGGTGAAGGTCAATGACACCGAAATGGGAGGAAGAGGAGCTGCACAGGATGTTTTAGAAGCATCCGCTAATGCGTTCCTGAACGCACTGAACCGTGTACTGATCAATCAGCGTCAGGCTGAACAGAAAAAGATTCATAGTTAAGGAGAGTTGAGGTTAGTCAAGAAAAAAGGGGAGGATCAGGTTCATGAAAAAACAGATTGCTTTGCTTCTTGGTGATGGTATAGGTCAGGAGGTCATCCAATCGGCAGTGGAAGTACTGGATGCGGTTGCTGATGAATATGGCCATAAATTTGAGTTTGAATCCTTTGATATTGGCGGTGCGGCGATTGACCGCCATGAAACGCCTTTACCGGATAAAACAATCAGGGGATGTGAACAGGCGGATGCGGTATTGTTGGGTGCGGTCGGAGGACCCAGGTGGGAGAACCACCCTTCCCACCTGCGACCGGAAAAAGGTCTATTAGGGATTCGCAAGGCTTTGGGTCTTTTTGCAAATCTCCGACCAGTGAAAGGTTTTCCACAGCTGCTTCATGCTTCACCGTTAAAAGAGGAAGTTGTCAGCGGCAGTGACCTGCTAATTATACGGGAATTGACAGGCGGGCTTTATTTTGGCGAGCCAAGTGAAATACGCGAAGATGGGCAATCAGTTGTTGATACCCTTGCATACCAGCGCCATGAGATTGAGAGAATTGTAGATCAGGCCTTTCAAAGCGCAAGGCTGAGACGTAAACATTTAACTTCTGTGGATAAGGCGAATGTGCTTGAATCCAGTAAACTCTGGAGAGAGGTTGTGGAAGAAAAAAGGAAGGACTACCCGGATGTAGCCGTTGAGCATTTGCTGGTGGATGCAGCAGCCATGAAACTCATCACAGATCCAACTCAGTTCGATGTCATCGTAACGGAAAATATGTTTGGCGATATTTTAAGTGACGAGGCGTCTGTACTGACAGGTTCGCTTGGAATGCTTCCTTCTGCCAGTCTCCGTACAGATGGCGTCGGGCTTTATGAACCTGTGCACGGATCAGCTCCAGATATAGCCGGGCAGGGACTGGCGAATCCACTGGCTATGATTCTGTCGACAGCTTTGATGCTCCGGCATTCCTTTCAACTGGAGGAAGAGGCCAAGGCTGTTGAAGAAGCTGTCCAGGAAACCCTGCGGCTCGGCTATCATACAGCAGATTTAAATGTAGTAGAGGGAGAACAAGTCGGAACAGACGTCATGACCCGTCTGGTTGTCGAAGGAATATCTTCCAGAAGCACATCCGAAAGCATTATGAGCTGCTATATTTAGGAATTGCGCTTTATCGCTTTAAAGCATGTGGGGACAGTCCCCAGGAAAGGAGTTGAACACATGGATCATCCGAAAACGATTATTGATAAGATCTGGGAGCGGCACATTGTTCATCAGGAACAGGAAAAACCTGATTTGCTTTATATTGATTTGCATTTAGTTCATGAGGTCACTTCTCCACAGGCGTTTGAAGGCTTAAGAATGAAGGGAAGAAAAGTGCGCAGGCCGGACCTGACGTATGCAACCATGGACCATAATGTTCCAACCATCCACCGGAATGTGATTAAGGATGAGATTTCCAAAACACAGATGGAAACTTTAAAGCAAAATTGTGAGCAATTTAATATTCCGCTTGCAGATATTGACCATCCTGATCAGGGAATTGTGCACGTCATTGGCCCGCAATTAGGCCTAACACAACCGGGGAAGACCATTGTTTGCGGGGATAGTCACACATCCACTCATGGAGCATTCGGCGCCCTTGCCTTTGGGATTGGAACAAGTGAGGTGGAGCACGTATTAGCCACCCAGACCATCTGGCAGCAAAAGCCTAAGACTTTAAATGTAAAGGTTAACGGCAATCTTGGAAAAGGTGTGACAGCGAAGGATTTAATCCTGGCCATCATTGCTAAACATGGGGTCCGCTTTGGCACCGGCTATATCATTGAGTATACAGGGGAAGTGATTCGGAATCTTTCCATGGAAGGGCGTATGACGATCTGCAATATGTCCATTGAGGCAGGTGCCAGAGCAGGTTTGATCAGTCCGGATGATACCACCATTGAATATTTAAGAGGAAAACGCCATGCTCCGGAAGGGGAGGCCTTTGACAGGGCTGCAGAGGATTGGCGTTCCCTTGCAACAGATGAAGGTGCAGCCTATGATGCAACCGTTGAAATCAATGCTGAGGAAATTGAACCACAGGTGAGCTGGGGAACAAATCCGAGCATGTGTATCCCGGTTAGTGAATCGGTACCGGACCCTGAGAATGCAGCAACAGTAAATGAGAAGCAGGCAATTGAACGAGCGCTTGACTATATGGGACTTGAGCCAAATCAGCCCATTTCCTCCGTAGAAATTGAGCATGTATTCATTGGTTCCTGTACCAATTCAAGACTAAGTGACTTGCAACGAGCAGCGGAAATTGTCCGTGGCAAAAAAGTAAAAGATTCTGTTCGGGCCATGGTTGTCCCTGGATCTCATAACGTCAAGGAAGCAGCAGAAAAAGAGGGACTGGATGTCATCTTTAAACAGGCAGGCTTTGAATGGCGTGCAGCCGGCTGCAGTATGTGCCTGGCGATGAATGACGATGTAGTACCACCTGGAGAACGCTGCGCCTCAACCTCCAATCGAAACTTTGAAGGACGTCAGGGAAATGGTGCAAGAACCCATTTAGTCAGTCCGGAAATGGCAGCTGCTGCAGCGATTGAAGGACGATTTACAGATGTTCGTCAAATGGGGTCAGCTGTATTAAGCTAAAAATCGGAATAAAGGAGGGTCAGCCATGGAGCCGCTGCGGATTCATGAAGGACTTGTATATCCTCTTAATCGGACGAATGTAGATACGGATCAAATCATCCCTAAACAATTTTTAAAGCGGATTGAACGACAGGGATTCGGCCAATTTTTATTTTACAACTGGCGCTTCCATGATGACGGAGAGCCCCGTGAGGATTTTTCATTAAATGATGATAAGTATAAAGGGGCTTCCATCCTGGTGGCGGGAGAAAATTTCGGCTGTGGCTCATCACGTGAGCACGCCCCATGGGCACTGGAGGATTACGGGTTTAAGGTCATCATTGCACCGAGCTTTGCGGATATTTTTTATAATAATTGTTTTAAGAATGGTCTCTTGCCCGTAACCTTAAATGAGGAAACCATCCAGCAGCTTATAAAGAAAGCCGAGACTGAACGTTATGAGGTAACCGTAAACCTTGAAGCCCAAACCGTTCAGGATTCAGAGGGGATGCAGGAAAGCTTTGATATTTCATCCTATCAGAAAGAAATGCTGTTAAATGGATGGGATGAAATTGCGGTTACACTAAATGAAGCGGATAAAATTGATCAATATGAACAAAATATAGTCAAATATTAGAGGAGTGTGAAGACATTGGGAATTGCTTAACAGGTCAAAAAATCACGGATGCGATGCAGCAGATGATGGATGTTGTGCATCGCACCCCCCTGAATCAGTCAACATCCATTAACGAATTAACAGGAAAACAGGTTTATTTTAAGATGGAAAATCAGCAGAAAACCGGCGCCTTTAAAATTAGAGGTGCGACCAACAAAATTTCGCAGCTTTCGGACAGTGAAAAACGAAGGGGGGTTATTGCCGCATCTGCAGGAAACCATGCCCAGGGTGTTGCTCTGGCAGCAACCAAGCACGGCATTCAGTCAAAAATTTTCATGCCGGAGAAAACACCGACGGCAAAGGCACAGGCGACCAAAGGATACGGAGCACAAATTGTGTTAACTGGAGAATCCTTTCAGGAAGCCTATGAAGCGGCTATGGAAGAAATGGAACGGGAAAATTCCGTTTTTGTGCATCCCTTTGATGACCCTGATGTGATGGCGGGCCAGGGAACGATTGGGCTGGAAATGCTTCAGCAGGAGCCTGGACTGGATACCATTATTGTTCCCGTCGGTGGTGGCGGTCTGATTAGTGGTATTGCCGTTGCTGCCAAGGACTTGAATCCAAATATTAAAATTATCGGTGTTCAGGCCAAGGGTGCATGCCCCACCTATAATCGTTTCTATCAGACGGGATCATCAGGGGTAAAGAAGGTTTCCACCATTGCAGACGGCATTGCCGTGAAAAAACCAGGCATCCAAACCTTCCCACTCATTCAGCAATTTGTGGACGATATCGTAACGGTTTCGGATGAGGACATTGCAGTTGCGATGGTTTATATGCTGGAGAGAGGCAAGAACTTAATTGAAGGAGCAGGTGCCAGTGCTTTTGCAGCTCTCCTGGCACATGGCCATCAGATTCGCTCAAACCATTGTGGCGTTATTGTCAGTGGCGGCAATATGGATATTTCCAAAATGCCGCATATTCAGCATCTGGCACAGCAGAATCAATTGTCATGTCTGGCTTAATAGGTCCGGCTGGTCCCTGGGGGATTGGCCGGATTTTTTTATGAGAACAAAACTGTTATTGTAGATGAATATCAGGAAAGTTCGATGAGAAGTATAGAAAAGTTGGCTCAATTTAGGTGTTTCCAGCTTAAATCATAATAATAAAGATTAATCCTGTATGTATCCAGATTATTTAATCGTCCGCGCGATCCATCGAAGGCAGATTCATTTATACGAATGATCGTGAGTTCACGCAATACTAGCCGTTATGGTATGATAATAAAAGTGTTTTTAATTAAGAGACGGAAATGGGGATTAAGTCCAATGTGATACTAAACTTCCTTTCACAGAATCCAGTTCCTGAAATTTTTTAAATTACGTCTGTAGAAGGAGTTCCGATAATGGCTGATATGAAAACAGAAGTGAATAGAAGAAAAACGTTTGCGATTATTTCCCACCCTGATGCCGGGAAAACAACGCTTACGGAAAAAATGCTTTTGCTGGGTGGGGCGATTCGTACAGCAGGCTCTGTAAAAGCAAAGAAATCGGCAAAGTTTGCTACATCTGACTGGATGGAGCTTGAGAAACAACGGGGAATTTCCGTTACATCAAGTGTGATGCAGTTTGAATACCAGGGATACAAAATTAATATTCTCGATACCCCCGGGCACGAGGATTTTAGTGAGGATACCTATCGTACACTAATGGCCGTAGACAGTGTGGTTATGATACTGGATGTTGCCAAGGGTGTGGAAGCACAGACGAAGAAGCTGTTTAAGGTGTGTCGGGATCGAGGCATTCCAATTTTCACCTTTATAAACAAAATGGACCGTTTCGGGAAAGAACCTCTTGAGCTGTTTGAGGAAATTGAAGAGGTATTAGGGATTGAATCTACCCCTATTAATTATCCTATTGGAATGGGGCCTACCTTTACAGGGGTTTATGATCGGTTTGAAGAGCAAATTGAATATTACGATGATGGTGAAAAAGTAGGGACACAGGAAATTCAGGACTATGATGACCTGCAGGAACATCTGGAAAAGGTTACAGACCAGGCGACGATTGATCAACTGATGGAAGACTTAATGCTCATGGATGAGGCCGGGAATGAATTCGATTATGAAGCTGTGAAAGAAGGTAAGCAGACACCGGTCTTCTTTGGCAGTGCCGTTTCAAGCTTTGGGGTTCCAACATTTTTAGAGCACTTTTTAGAAATGGCCCCCTTGCCGGCTACACGGGATTCATCAAAAGGAACCGTAAAACCGACAGATGAGGAGTTTTCCGGCTTTGTCTTTAAAATTCAGGCAAACATGGATCCTGCTCACCGTGACCGAATTGCCTTTCTGCGTATTTGCTCAGGTAAATATGAAAAAGGGATGACGACCTGGCTGGATCGAACAGGGAAGCAGATGAAGCTCGCTCTTCCTCAGCAGTTCTTTGCTGACAGCCGTGAAAATGTAGAGGAAGCTTATGCCGGGGACATTATTGGTTTATATGATCCAGGTGTCTATCAGATTGGGGACACAGTCTGTGGATCTAAGAATATTTTCAGTTTTGGTGATTTGCCTCAGTTTCCACCGGAGCATTTTGCCAAAGTACGACCTAAAAATGCAATGAAGCATAAACAGTACATCAAAGGGATTCAGCAAATTGCCCAGGAAGGTGCGATTCAGGTTTACCGGACGCCGCATATGGAGGAAACGATTCTGGGAGCAGTGGGTCAGCTGCAATTTGATGTATTTATTTATCGAATGAAGGCAGAATATGGTGTGGACCTAGTGATGGATACGCTAAGCTTCCAGATTGCCCGCTGGGTAGCTGAAGGTGAGGTACCTGAAAAACTAAGACGGACCAGTACGAACATGATGGTTTATGATTATGTGGATCGACCTGTTATGCTGTTCAAGAATGACTTTAACCTGGAGTATTTCCAGAGTCAGAATGAAAGCATTATCCTGTCAGAGCGTCCGCCAAAAACCGAATAATGAAACGGTAAGGAACCTTCAACAAACTAGCTTCCTGTCAGTTTCAATTTTTATCTTTGGTCATAGAATGATGGTAGAAAGACGCTTAAATAACTTACTCTTGTAGGGGAGTGATGGCGATGAAGGATGCACTTCGGTTAACCCTTACAGTTGTGGAAGTTATGATTAATGGGAAAAAGTTCGTCTATGAATTGAATCAGCAGACCTGTTTAGAAAATGTATAGCACTGTCCTGAGGGGCAGTGCTGTCTTTTTATATCTTATATAATGGGGATTGATGGATATTAGCCGTTGCATTCCCTGATGAAGAAGGAAACGATAGATGAGTCTGATTCACAAATCCTGATGAAAGAAAAAGATTGACGAAATTTATAATTAGCCATAAGATAAATACTAGATGAAAAGTGAATAAACCATAATAATAAGGTGCGGGCATTTCAAATGTCTGCTTAAAAGGGAAGTCCGGTGAAAATCCGGCACGGTCCCGCCACTGTAATTGGGAGCGACCTAAGGAAATCACTGTCGAACGATGGGAAGATTTAGGGAGCGATGATCATAAGTCAGGAGACCTGCCTTATTATACGAAGCTGATTTTCCTTCGGGTTTAAAGGAAAAGGCAAACATATCCAGCGTTGATTTTCAGCGAATGTTGTATGGAAGCCTCGATTTCTTTTTTTAAAAGGGAAATCGGGGCTTTTTATATAGGTGCCTGTCACCACCCGAAATTTGTCGATATGTTGGTTTTTCCTTTAGCTATATATACAACTTTATACATACAAAAAAAGGAGAGGAATTTAAAATGAAACAGGCTTTGAAAGTATTAGGACTCGTTTTATTTATGACCATGGTGTCCATTGGTTTAATCGGATGTGCATCAGATGATGAATCCAAACAGGATGAAAACCCTGCTCAAGAACAGAGTCAGGAGCAAGGGAGCGGACAGGACTCAAGCGAGGTTGCCTTTCCGGTCACGATCACAGATGACTCTGGTGAAGAGGTTGTCATAGAGGAAGAGCCGGAGCGTATTGTATCTGTGATTCCAAGTGCAACCGAAATTATCTTTGGACTGGGGCTTGGTGATAAAGTCGTGGGAGTAACAGATAATGACAACTATCCCGAAGAAGTAAAGGAAATTGAATCGGTTGGTGGACTGGAATTAAATATTGAGAAAATCATTTCTTTGGAGCCGGACCTGGTGGTTGCCGATGTCAATAATGGCGACTCCATCAGTAAGCTGAGAGAACAGGGAATTAAGGTGCTGGTCCTTGGAGCACAAACCCTGGAGCAGACGTATGAAGATATTTTAACGGCCGGAAAAGCAACGGGTACAACAGATAAAGCAGAAGAAGTAGTTGCCTCCATGAAAGAGGATGTAGAATCAGTGAAAAAGGTCGTTCAGGACATTCCCGAGGATGAGCGAAAAACTGTATGGATTGAAATAGGGGAAGAGCTCTTTACAGCTGGAAGCGGAACATTTTTAAATGAACTGGTTCAAACCGCTGGAGGAGTAAATGTCATGTCTGATCAGGAAGGCTGGCCTCAGGTTAGTGAAGAAGAGGTTATTCAAAGCAACCCTGATGTCATTTTCCTGACCTATGCCAGTTATGTGGAAAACGCGGTTCAAAAAGTAAAGAATCGTGACTCATGGAAGGATGTCACGGCTATACAGGAAGGTCAGGTGTATCCTTTAAATTCTGATATTACGGAGCGTCCGGGACCTCGCATCACTCAAGGGTTAACAAAGATAGCGGAGTACTTGTATCCGGAAAAATTTAATCAGGAATAGAGAAAGTAGTGGAACCGTATGAAAGGGCGTCAGCAGTACACGAAAAAGCTTATCATCTGGATACCGGTATTATTGGCTATTTTGCTGTTTACCATGATTTTTAGTGTATCAATCGGAAGTGCAGATATTAACATGATGACGGTCTGGCTTGTGATTTGCTCGAAAATTCCTCTGATAGGAGAGGGAATTGAACAAACGTGGAAGGATACGACAGAAACAATTATCTGGAATATCCGTATGCCACGGATCGTTCTAGGCATCCTCGTTGGAGCTGCCCTTGCATTAGCAGGGGCTATTTACCAAGGGGTGCTGAGAAACCCACTGGCAGATCCGTTTATATTAGGTGTGTCTTCCGGATCAGCCCTTGGTGCAGCCCTTGTATTATTGTTTGGCTTTGAAAGCATTCTGTTCGGACAATTGACCCTGCCAGTGGTTGCTTTCAGTTCAGGTTTGCTCACACTGTTCATCGTTTACACCTTAGCCAGGATTAACCGCCGCTTACAGATGGAAACATTAATTTTAGCAGGGGTTGTCGTTCAGGCCTTTATTGCTTCCATGCTGTCCCTGATTCTCGCTCTCTCGGATGAAAAAATGCAGACGATTATGTACTGGATGATGGGGAGTCTTGCCCTTACAGATTGGAGCTACAATCGCGTGGTTTTGCCGTTTGTTCTGCTAAGTATTCTGTTCGTTGCATTTTTAACGAGAGAATTAAACATACTGGCTCTTGGTGAAGAGGCTGCTTATTATTCAGGGGTATCGGTCCAAAAGGTAAGAGTCGTGTTATTAATAGTGGCATCGCTCTTAACCGGTGTGGCTGTTTCTGTTTCAGGAACGATTGGTTTTGTCGGTTTAATTGTTCCCCATATGATCCGACTGATTTTCGGAGCGGACTATCGATTGATTTTGCCATTGTCTGTGATTGGCGGGGCGATTTTCCTTGTGGGTGCTGACACGATTGCCCGAACCATATTAGAGCCCCGGGAATTACCAATTGGCATTATTACGGCATTTCTGGGTGCACCGTTTTTTGGCTACTTACTGCGGAAAAAGAAATCCGATTATTTTTAGGAGGGTCCCTATGCCTATGCTGACGGCTGAATCCATAACAAAACAATACGGCGAGCATAAAGTACTGAAAAATGTGTCCTTTCAAGTAAATAAAGGGACCTGTATGGCGATTATAGGCCCCAACGGTTCAGGGAAGTCCACGCTGTTAAAAATGATTTCCGGACTCCTCCCGCCAACTGCTGGCGAAGTGAAATTTGAAAATAAGAATATTCTTCACCAGAAGCAGAAGTCCATTGCCAGAAAAATGGCTGTGTTATCCCAGGACGGCCTTCCAGCATCTCCTATATCTGTTTTTGACACGGTTTTAATGGGGCGCTATCCTCATCTCAAATGGTATCAGCGGGAACGTGAACATGATATTCAATTGGTCAATGATGTACTTGAATTAACCGGCCTGTCCCATTTGAAGGATCAGCTGTTGGATACATTGAGTGGCGGGGAGAAGCAAAGGGTCGCTATCGCTAAAGCAATGGTCCAGGAGCCTGAAATCCTGTTGCTTGATGAACCGACAACCTTTCTTGATATCGGGCATCAGGTCAATGTTCTTGAACTTGTAAAACGATGGCAGCATCAGACAGGTCTAACAGTTGTTATGGTTCTGCATGATTTAAATTTGGCAGCCCAGTATAGTGATGAGTTAATTTTGCTGAACCACGGAGTTATAGAAAAAGTCGGCACCAGCGAGGAAGTCATCCAAAAAGATATTTTACAGAAAGTGTATGAAACAGTCCCGGAAATTGTCAGACATCCGAAAAATCAGGTTCCCCAGATTTTATTAACCAGCAGCTAAAATGGGTAGGATGTCCATAATAGTGCAGTGTGTACGGTCCGCTCCCCTTTTTTAGGCATAGAATAAGGGGTTTACGGTGAGATCATCCATGGTAAAATAAATTAGAATGTACTTGAACGTAAAGGAGTCTATGCAAACATGGTAGAATGGAAAAATATTTTTCGCGGACTGTTAATGGGAACCAGTGATGCAGTTCCGGGAGTCAGTGGCGGAACGATTGCTGTCATATTAGGGATATACGACCAACTGATTGAATCCATAAATGGCCTGTTAAGTAAGGGGAGAAGGAAATATTTAGGTTTTCTTATTCCGTTAGGTGCAGGAATTTTAATTGCATTATTTACGATTAGTCGTGTTATTACCTGGTTATTGAACAATTACCCGAACCAGACGAACTTTTTCTTTATGGGTTTGATTATTGGTGTACTCCCTTATTTATTTCATAAAGCGGAAGTGAAGCGGAATTTTAGTGGAAGCCATTATGTTCTGCTTATTATTGCAACTTTACTTGTAGCTTCACTGGCCTTTTTCCGTGAGCCTACCCAACCAATTTTGGATGTGTCTAATAGCCGGGTCCTGCTTTCTTTATTTTTCTCTGGATTTATTGCAAGTATGGCTATGATTGTGCCGGGAATAAGCGGATCGATGTTATTATACTTGATGGGCACTTATGGAACGATTATGTATGCCGTTGGAAATTTAGAAATAGTGGCCATAGGTACTGTGGGAATTGGTGTGATTGTCGGTATTGTACTGTGCAGTAAGTTAATCCGCTATTTTCTGGAAAACTTTCATTATGCTACATACGCCGTGATTATAGGCCTGGTCATTGGATCCATTGCCGTAATCTTCCCAGGCTTCGAATCAGAAGTCATGATGTCGATTCTAAGTATTGCCGCCTTTGCCTTAGGATTGATCGCAGCTGTAGGTCTCGGACGTTTTGAATACAAATAGGAAAAGCCTTGAGCAGTAAATGTTCAAGGCTTAAATTTTGTGAAAAACAGGCTTCTGATTTTTAAAGGTTGTTACATATTTAAACCCAATATCCTTTAACAGATCTATGGTTTCTGTGTAGTGAGTGCCTATAGTATCAGGAGCATGAGAATCTGAACCAATGGTAATAATTTCTCCGTTCATCTCCTTGTAAAGCTTTAAAATATCCTTGCTCGGCATAGCACGGCCTAATCCATATTTAAAACCGGAATTATTGACCTCAATCCCTTTCCCCTCAGGAATAATCACCTTAAAGATTTCCTCGATGATATCCAAAAAGGAATAAACATCAGGTTCATACTTGTACCTTTTGACAAGATCCAGATGACCGAGAATACTATAGGATTTAAAGGACTGAATACAGGATAAAAATTCACGGTAATATTGCTCATAGGCCTGGTTGAGTGTTTTGCCCTCGAAAAATTCTCCTGAGTGCAGATCCTGCTTGTCCGTGGTGTGCATGGAGCAAATGATAAAATCAAAGGCCTCCTGATTTACGATTTCCTTATAATCCTCCAGTACATGAGGCTGTACTCCAAGCTCAACTCCTTTTTTAATGGATATCTGCTCAATATATTTTTCCTGCATTTCTTTTAATCTTTTTCGGTAGGCTTCCAAATCAAGGTGAAAGGTAATCGTCGGGTCCGGATAATCAAAATCGATATGCTCTGTAAAACACATATCTTTTATCCCTTTATCGATCGCACTTTGAATCATTTCCTCCATGGGAGCCTCACAATCAGCTGAAAAGCTGCTATGTACATGGTAATCAAACATATGACTGAACATCCTTTCTATCTATCATTCTATCAAATAATTTTGACAAAAGTGTACCTTTGAAGGTTGACTTATTCCTTTATAATGATTACAATACACTATAACTTTAATTAAATAAAGTGATAAAGCGATAAAGAGATAAAGGGATGGTTGTTTTGCTACATGAGAGTAAGAGAATACCAGAGGGAGTTTCAGACTTAGATTCTGCTACATTGGAAAAGAAGGAATCCCTGATATCCACACTGAAACAGCTTTACCGGCAGAATGGATATCGACAGGTTCAAACGCCAATTTTTGAATATTATGATCTGTTTTTAAGTATAAAAGGAACGATTGCCAAGGAAAAAATGATTAAATTGATTGACAGGGATGGGAGCATTTTAGTTTTGCGTCCGGATGCTACCCTCCCGATTGCAAGAATGGTGGCCACAAACTATCAATCTGAGGACGATTCTGATATCCGCTTATCCTATTTCACTAATATATTTCGGATGAATGATCGTGAACAGGATCTGCAAAATCGTGAATTAACCCAGGCGGGGATTGAACTGTTTGGCCGTTCAGATGTACGCGCAGATGTTGAAGTGATTAAGCTAGCCATTCATTCGCTAGAGGAACTGGGTTTTGAGGATTTTAAAATAGATCTGGGTCAGGCGAATTATTTTAAAGAACTCGTGAATCTGTCCACAATAACCGAGGAACAGCTTCAGGCTATTCGCACCCGGATTGAAAATAAAAATGTTTCTGAGCTGCAGAAGATTCTGGCAGACATTGATGTGGATGCTGCTTTTAAAGAGGCCATTCAATCGATGCCGTTATTATATGGCGAACCTGAAGCCGTCCTGGAAAAGGCAGAAAAACTGGCATTAAATGAGGAAATGAAGCGTGAATTGGATCGTCTGCGTCAGGTTTATCAGGAGCTAAGTAAAGAGGGGTATCAGCATTATTTATCCCTGGACCTGGGTTTAATCAACCATCTGAACTACTATACAGGGATTATTTTTCAAGGATTTATCAAAAACTTCGGGAAGCCTGTCGTATTAGGCGGACGTTATGATCAGTTAACCGAGCAGTTTGGAGCGGACTTACCTGCAACAGGTTTTGGTTTTTATCTGGATGATTTACTCCATGTGATGAAAGACAACGAATAACGCAAAGGTGGTATCTACGTGAGCGAAATTACCATAGCATTAGGGAAAGGAAGGCTAGAGTCCTTTACTCTTCAGACCTTTGAGAAGTCAGGGATTGAATTTCCCGATTTTACCGAAGACAGTCGGAAGCTGATTTTTAATGACCGTGACCATATCTATCAGATTGTCCTTGTAAAAGCCAGTGACGTGCCCACTTACGTAGAAAAGGGTGCCGCTGACATTGGCATTGTCGGCAAGGATACCCTTGAGGAAAGCGGAGCAGATGTGTTTGAAGTATTGGACCTGGGCTTTGGACGCTGTAAGTTTGCCGTTGCAGGACTGCCGGGCGAGACCTATGATTCATCCTCCAAATTAACAGTGGCATCCAAATATCCGAAAGTCGCCAAGGATTATTATCACAAAAAAGGGGTATCCATCGAGACAATAAAATTAAACGGGTCAGTTGAATTGGCTCCGTTGATTGGCTTGTCTGATGTGATTGTCGATATTGTGGAAACAGGAAAAACCCTCAAAGAAAATGGTCTCGTCGTTTTAGAGGATATATCGGAAATCAGTGCCCGTCTCATTGTTAACAAAGCTAGCTTTAAAACAAAAACGGACCGGATTCACTGGTTCATCGACGAAATGAGTAAAGCGGTGGAACAGGAAACCGTATGAAAAACAGGAGGGAGAAGGATGAGAAAGGCATCATTATCACGACAGACGGCCGAAACAGATATTAAATTAGCCCTGAATATCGATGGGAAGGGCACAAGTCAAATTGATACAGGAATTGGATTCTTTAATCACATGCTGATTCTGTTCTCCAGTCACGGTTTTTTTGATTTGGAAATTGACTGTCAGGGTGACCTTCAAGTGGACTTTCACCATTCTGTGGAAGATGTCGGAATCGTATTGGGGCAGGCCTTTAAGGAAGCGATTGGGGATAAAAAGGGCATTACCCGCTATGCTACGGAACACTCTCCAATGGATGAGGCCCTGTCTATGCTTTCCCTGGATATCAGTGGCCGTCCTTATTTGCATTTTAACGCAGATATTCCGGTTGAAAAGGTAGGACAATTTGATACAGAGCTCGTTGAGGAGTTCTTTCGTGCCTTTGTCAACCATGCCGGTGTGACCTTACATATTAATCTGCTATACGGAAAAAACGCCCACCATATCATAGAATCCATTTTTAAAGGCTTTGGCCGGGTACTCGATCAGGCCACAGCCGTACAGGACCGGATTCAGGGCGTCCGCTCAACGAAAGGAATGCTATAAAGATCTGGAAAGGAGAACAGTCATGATTTCCATTATTGATTACGGGGCAGGAAATTTAAAAAGCGTCCAGCACGCATTAACCACATTAGGCTTTGAATCAGATATAGTATCCAGCAAAGAAAAAATCATTGAAAGTGATGCCCTTATTCTTCCAGGTGTAGGCGCTTTTCGGGATGCCATGGAACAGCTGAAATCAATGGATCTTGCAGAAACCATTAAGAATCAGGCGGAAAATGGCAAACCCATCTTAGGCATATGCCTCGGTCTTCAGCTATTTTATGAAACCAGCTATGAAAATGGAACATGGGAAGGTCTGGGGCTGCTTGAAGGCGAGATTGTAAGATTCCGAGATGACGTGAAGGTTCCCCATATGGGCTGGAACACGCTGATCCCTCATTCTGATGTAAATCCGGAGAAAGGATTGGCAGAGGGGATTTCCGAAAAGGATTACGCCTATTTTGTCCATTCCTTTTATGCAGAGCCTAAAAATCAGGATGAAGTCGTTTTATGGTCGGATTATGGATTGAAATTTCCTGCCGCTGTGCAAAAGGGAAATATTTACGGGATGCAATTTCATCCTGAAAAGAGCAGTGAGGTTGGCATGAAGCTATTGAAAAACTTCGGGGAGCTGGTGACATGATTTTATATCCTGCAATTGATATCCGAAACGGTAAATGTGTCAGACTGATTCAGGGTGACTATAATCAGGAGGACGTTTACGGAGATCCTGTGGAAATGGCACAGAAATGGATAAATAAAGGGGCCAAGGCGCTGCATCTAGTAGACCTTGATGGCGCAAAATCTGGAACCTCGGAAAATCTGACAACCATTGAAGCAATTGTGAATCAGACAGATATTCCTGTACAGGTGGGAGGAGGCATTCGGACGATGAATCAGGTCCATGCCTTAGCCTCTATCGGAGTGCAGCGAATCATTTTAGGAACGGCCGCATTAACCAATGAAACTTTTTTAAACGAAGCGGTCTCCAACTATCCTGATTGCATAGCTGTTTCTATTGATGCGAAAAAAGGCTATGTAGCTACAGACGGCTGGACAAAAACGAGTGATCGGAAGGCTCTTGATTTTGCCAGGGAGCTTGAGAAAAAAGGAGTTCAGACTATCATTTACACAGATATCGCCAAGGATGGCATGCTGTCAGGTCCAAATTTTACTGAAATTGATCATGTGAATCAGCATGTACAGATGAACGTTATTGCTTCGGGTGGGATTTCCAGTCAGGAGGATGTTGAAAAGCTGTCAGAATTAAATGTGTACGGGGCGATTATCGGCAAAGCATTGTATACCGGAAAACTTGAATTCGAACAAATGGTAAAGGAAGTGTAGGGATGCTGGCAAAACGAATCATTCCATGTCTGGACGTACGTAATGGCAGAGTGGTTAAAGGACAGAAATTCCAGAACATAAAAGATGTTGACGATCCGGTCAGGCTGGCCAAAACCTACAGTGAGCTTGGTGCGGATGAGCTTGTTTTTTATGATATTACCGCATCTAATGAGGAGCGGGACATTTTTATTGATGTGGTGGAACAGACGGCAGAGCAGGTCCATATTCCTTTCACAGTGGGAGGCGGAATCCGTTCTGTAGAGGACTTTCGAAAGGTATTAAAGGCTGGTGCCGATAAAGTTTCGGTAAACAGTGCAGCTGTAAAAAATCCGCAGATCATTCAGGAAGCCGCAGAAAAGTTCGGCAGTCAGTGTGTCGTTTTATCCATTGATGCTAAGCAGAATGAGGAAGGTCGCTGGTCTGTGTATTTAAACGGAGGACGTGTGAATACAGAAAAGGACGCATTGGAATGGGCCAAAGAAGGCGAACGTCTTGGAGCAGGTGAGATTGTTTTAAACGCGATGGATACGGATGGCATAAAGACCGGTTTTAGTTTAGATATTACAAAAGCAATCTCTGAGCAGGTGAATATACCTGTTGTAGCCTCAGGTGGTGCGGGTACACAGAAGCATTTTCTCGAGGTGCTGACAGAGGGAAAAGCTGATGCTGCCCTTGCTGCCTCTGTTTTTCACTTTGAGGAGATTGAAATTAAAGCATTAAAAAATTATTTAGCAGAAAATGATGTAGAAGTGAGGCAGATACCATGAATTTCTCCATAGATGAATTAACCTTTGATGAAAAAGGGCTGATTCCGGCCATTGTGCAAAATGTAAATACCGGAAAGGTGCTCATGCTGGCGTACATGAATAAAGAGTCCCTGCAGAAAACAATCGAAACAAAAACAACCTGGTTTTACAGTCGAAGCCGTCAGCAGCTGTGGAACAAAGGAGAAACCTCCGGGAATACTCAAAACGTAAAACGCATGAGCTATGACTGTGACGGGGATACGTTACTGGTTGAAGTGGAGCCGATGGGGAATGCCTGCCATACAGGAGCGGAAAGCTGTTTTTTTAATGACATTGATGTGGAAAGTAAAGAGGAACCACAGGCGGACAGGGAAATCATTGATTATTTATATCGTTATATCCAAAATCGCAGGGAAAATCCAGTCGAGGGTTCCTATACCAACTACTTATTCAATAAAGGCCTGGATAAAATCCTGAAAAAAGTGGGCGAGGAAACAACAGAAGTCATTATTGGAGCAAAAAATCGTGATCAGGAGGAGCTTATCAATGAGTTTTCCGATCTGGTTTATCATTCGATCGTACTGATGGTGGAACAGGGGATATCCGTGGAAGATATTAAAAAAGAGCTGACGAATCGACATAAGGAACGGGATTATGAACCGAAGCGGGAGCCAAAGAGTGAGCGCTATGAGTAAATTCTGGAGCAGTCGTCTGCAGCGTACGGAGCCCTATGTCCCTGGTGAACAGCCCAATGATACGAATGTTATTAAGCTAAATACCAATGAAAATCCCTATCCTCCTTCACCTGAAGTTCAAAAGGCCATACAACAGGCAGCCAGTGAAGATTTGAGGTTATACCCAACACCTACTTTACAGGAATTAAGACAGACGATAGCGGAAAAATTTCAGGTTCATCAGGATCAGGTATTTATCGGAAATGGATCTGATGAGGTTCTTGCTTTTTCCTTTATGGCTTTTTTTGAACCAGGAGAGACCATACGATTTCCTGATATTACGTATAGCTTTTACCCTGTCTATGCCAAACTGTTTAACACAGATTATAAGGTTATTCCTGTAAATGAGGATTTTTCTTTACCTATTGAGTCGTTTTATGACGCTGAGGGAGGCGTTATTTTTCCGAACCCTAATGCACCAACAGGCCGGGCTTTGTCGCTGCTGGAAGTGGAGAGCATCGTGAATGGGAATCCGAATAAAGTGGTGATCATTGATGAGGCTTACATAGATTTTGGGGGGCAATCAGCCGTACAGCTGGTGAATCGGTACGAAAATTTACTCGTGATTCAAACCCTGTCAAAATCAAGGTCACTTGCAGGATTGCGGGTCGGTTTCGCGATTGGGAACAGTCAGTTAATAGAGGGGCTTAATCGAATCAAAAATTCCTTTAATTCCTATACCATTGACCGTCTGGCGATTGCAGGAGCTAAAGCGGCCTTTGAAGATGAAGCGTATTTTGAAAAGGTACGCAAAAGGATTATCGACACACGTGAGAAAACGGCGGAGTCATTAAGTACGCTTGGCTTTGATGTCGTAGAGTCCAAAGCTAATTTCCTGCTGGTTTCACATCCTCAAGTAGATGCAGAACAGCTGTATACCCAATTGAAAGAGCAAAACATCTATGTCCGCTATTTTAATAAGCCGAGAATTCAGCAGTATGTGCGGATAACGATTGGAAAGCCTGGGGAAATGGAAAAGCTGATTAAAGAAACCAAACATCTTATACCAAACATGGCAAATTAAAATTAAGCTTCATTAAGAAAAACGTTCTAACCAGTATATCCACTTACACTTAAATGGATGTGCTGGTTTTTATTTGGCATTGAAGAAGACATTTGAGAAATTGAAGATTCCCTTTAGCTGTTATATTCATTTCTAGTTTTAGTAGATCTATATTAAATCAATGAATTAAACGAATAAAAATCCCGTTTTTTCTTATAGATTAGCACCCTTTAGTTGAGGATGTAGTAGGAAATAATTACTTTTGTATTTGATTTAAAATCAGTTCCAAAACATCATAGTGTGTCATTTTATTAGTAAATAATGTTTCTCCATCTACTCCAAGATAATCACTCGGATTCCACCAGCGACGTAAAGATTCTTCTCCAAATTCCATTGTTTTTGAACGAGAATTGTGACGTTTGACTGTTTCCTCAAAGGTTAGATTAAAATAATATGTATATACTTTTTGATTGTAAAACTCGATAAGATTATTCAACATTTCACCATAACGATTTTTATACAATATTCCTTCTACAATAACAAATTCACACTTATCTTTACCATATTCCGCAATTTGGCGAATCAAATCAATTGAAGGATTTCCATCTCTATCGTGAACCTTCAACATATCTCGACGAACAACATCTTGACAAACCAGAAGAGTTCCGTGTCCTAAATGATTTTGAAGACTTTTCGCAGTCGTCGTTTTTCCACTTCCTGAATTGCCCCGTATGATAATTAGCTTAGATTCCATAAGCTTCCCTGCCTTTTGTCTATTTTTGGTTTTTACCTTTAATACTTCCATATCCTTATTTCACACTACTGCTGCGGTAGCTTAATATCTCCCAAACAAATGTTAACATAATTTGCCAACTATTTATCAGATAAAATATAGACGGACAAAATAATAATCACCTTGTTCAACTATGGTGCCCCTTTAAATGAATTACTTCACTTCAAAATCTCTCGGAATAGTGATTATTAAATAGTTAGCCGGACCAACACTAAATAGGGAACATAATTTTCTTGTGTGTATCTCTAAGTGGAACTAGTTACGTTTATCCCCACTGATTAAAGTCACACTTTATGATAAGCTGATTGTAAACAATTTGGAATATTCGCCCTTATAAATTTTTGGATTAAGGAAGTAAAAAATTTTACAAACAAATGGATTCCGTAAACTTTTTTTATGAAAAATATGGTGAGGGTTTGCCGATTTTTTCTAAATGGCTTTGTAACGGATTCAAGCTTTATCAGAGATAATTTTGAACCTGTTTTTAGGGTAACATTTGTTAATGATTGGGTGGATAGAGTGAATAACTATTAAATGAAGGCATGTTATGTAGAATTTACTATCTAGATCATTAATGCTGAACCTTCAGTAAAATAAGTGGGAGTTTTTCGCAATCATGAATCGAATCCGTGTTTTCTGCTATGTTATTGGACTATTGATTTTATCATTAGGCATTTCACTGACGATTAAAGCTGATCTTGGTGTTGGGGCATGGGACGCTCTTCACGTCGGTTTATCGAAGCATTTCTTTACAGTTGGTACATGGGTCATCATTACAGGGAGTATTTTAATTGTAGTGAACGCGATTTTATTAAAACAACGGCCTGTTTTACTTTCGATGCTTACTGCTTTTGTCATGGGTGTCGGGATTGACCTGTGGCTGTTCATACTGCCTTTTGAACCTGGCCAGATAGGCAGCAAAATTGTTGTCTTTTCGATTGGGCTCATCGTATTAGCCTTTGGTGTATCGGTTTATATGCAGGCTAAGTTTGCACCAGCCCCCATTGATCATTTAATGATAGCAATCCATTCCAGGTTCCATTTTAAATTAAGTGTTTCAAAGACGATTGGGGAAGTGCTTGCGCTGCTATTAGCCTTACTTGTCAGAGGACCAATTGGTATTGGTACGATCTTTGTTACATTCCTGGTCGGCCCCATTATTCAGGTGTTTTATCCAAAAATAGAGGCATTAGTAGAACGGAATCAGAAGAACGGCTAAGGTTTAATCTTTAGTCGTTTTATTGTTTGAATTGATTAGATAACCTTTGGATATGGCATGCTGGGACCAGGGGATTCGTCCATAGCGATACAGATTAATCCGGAAAAATCATTTCATGAAAGTATCCAAAGGTCAGTCTCCATCATGCCAGTGATTAAATATTAACAAAAATGGAAAGATAAAATGGAAACTGTCATTGAAAAGGAGCGGTGAATATGCGAAAAGAGAAGCGAAGGAGAAAGGATGAACCAACCATTGCACCAGGGATGGACACAGAGGATGAGTTAAAAGAAGAGGCCACCAGGGAGGAAGTGGAAGAAGGAGATTATACGAATGTAACGACGGTGTCATGGGATGAAAATGATCCGAGTTAAACAGAAATAGCTGTCTTGTAGAAATAAAAGGTTCGGTTTTAGGAGAAAAACGGTAAATAACATATTTAATGGGAGTACTCTACGCGTAGCGTTTTGTACTCCTATTTTTATTGGTGTGACAACATTTGTAAGCTATTCATTACCATTATTTACATCACAAAGGTTATTTTATATTAATGAAGTATTCCTGTTTTTGGAAGGTGATTTAGGGTTTTATGTTAAATTATGTAGAGAGAGGCAGAACAGACTTGTTCAACTAACGAGGCAGTTTAGTGGAAGAAGGGCAACCTTTCTTCGTTGCTTATGTTTAATGTTTTACACTTGGAATAAAAGTAGTAATGAAACTTATCTTGTATCTAATACGTAATAGTGATAAGGAGGGTATTTCATGGAAGTAATCTTTATGTTTATAGCAGGATTTATTGTTTTTATTATATTTATAATAGCGATTATTAAGGGAGTAACACATAGAATAAAGAGTCCAACTGATGAATTAAAAGAAGAAGTTTCAAATCTTAAAAAGAGAGTCAATGAGCTTGAAAATGAAAAGAAAAGCTAATTACTCTTTGCAAGTAACGGGTGCGTATCTGGAACAAGCAGATACGCTGTTTCTCCATTGAAGTAGTAATTTTTAATAAGACTAATGATAAGGGGGGAGTGTATTGCGAAATAGAGCTTCGGTAGTAATTATAGAAAATAATAAGGTTGGGCTAATTAAAAGAATTAGAGATGGTACTGATTATTATGTTTTCCCTGGCGGTGGGATAGAAAATGGAGAAACACCAGAAGAAGGAGCAAAAAGAGAAGCATTAGAAGAATTGGGTGTAGAAGTTAAGGTGAATGACTGCATTGCAGAGGTTCAATTCAACGGAACTCAATACTTTTTCCTATCTGAAATAATTGATGGGGAATTTGGTACTGGACAAGGTGAAGAGTACATAGACGAAAATAGAGATAGAGGAATATATTTGCCTATGTGGGTTGATTGGGATAAATTATCATCTATTGATGTCAAACCTAAAGAAGTTGCTTTAAAGGTTCAAACCTTATTCAATTAACGAGTGCTGAATTAGTGTAATAAAGAGGGGGTTACATGGTGGGGCGAATGGAAACATTCATTCTTTAATAAAGGCAGTATTATTTATAGCATTGGCAATTGTTTTATTTGCAAATATGTTTGAATACCAACCACTTAGTCGTGAAGCAAAAATTATTATTATTGTTATTGTATTACTTGAAGCAATTGTTATTATTAGAAAAATAGATAATAGAAATAAAAAGGATTACTAACGAGTATTTGTGCTAACAAGTGGTGGCTGTTGAGTAAGTAATTATCATTGTGCAGATCCTATGGGGTTAAAGAGTTTATAAGAAAGGTGATTTTTTGAAAAAAGTTATCGCAATTTTGTTTCTTAGCATTTTCATAGTATGTGTTGCATTATATGTTGGCATGAAAGCTAATCTTAATAATGTAATAGAAAATGTATTAGCGCATAACCCAGAAGCTATTAAAGTCGAATCAACACTGGGGGGAATGGATTAGGGAATATTCATTAGTAGTGGTAATAGATGATGAAAGATATCGAGTTTGGACAAATGGAGATGAAAAAATTACAGATAAAGTGCTAATACAATGATATTCAACAAACGGGTGCGATTGTAAAAAAAGAATGATAGCTTTAAAGAAGCCAGGGGATTATTGAATAAGTACAAGGGGGATTACCAAATGCCGAAAAGCAGAATATTTTTCATTGTTGCAACTATAACTATTATGTTGATAGGTTGTTCCCAGGTTGAAGAAGGAACTTTTATTCAAGGGAACATAACGGAAATTAACGAAACGAATGGAGATATGGAAATTGACATCGAAGCATGGACAACAGTTAGTGAGGAAGAAGATACTTCTAAAGAGTCATATGGTTTTATAAAGAAGCCAATGACACAAACCATCCGAGTTTCCAATCCAGAAGATTATGAGGAAGGGCAAAAAGTAAAGGTAAAGGTTATCAAAGATTATGATGAACATGCCTGGGATTTAGATAGATTAAAATTTGAAGTAGAAGAGGTAAGTTAGAATATTAAGCTAATAGGTGTTAGAACGACATAAGAGATCATCAAATGGTGGTCTCTTATTTTTTGAAAGGGTTATTGGGATTTTATGTTAAAATTATGTTAAGAGGATCTTATGATAACGAAGCAGAAGAGTTGATCAAGACTATCAAATTTCTATGTTAGTTTTGGGTTAGGAGGTGTAATTTTGAATCAAAAGTTAAAAATTATTTTTAAATATGTACCTTTGATTTTATTAACATTTATAATAAGTGCTTGTAGTGCAGGCACTGAAAAGGATATTATTTATATTCGACATAATTTAGATGATTATAGTGCGGACACAGGACCTTATGAGGAAGGCATTGAGTTTACTTTAACTACAGAAGAGATACTTAGCGGTGTTGAAGAACCTATGTTGCTTAAAAAGATCTATGATACTGAAATACACCTGGTCCAAGCACAAGAAAGGCAAAGTCAAAAGAGTAATTATGTAATTCAAGTGGGATTAGATAGTGAATTACAACAGGAAGGGACGATGCTTAGTCTTTTCCGTTTAAATAATGATAATTCGTATTCAAGAGAATTAGAATTTGAAGTGTTCAATGAAGAAGGTGAAAGTGGAAACTTTGGTCACGGTGGTGGAGACGGTGATGCACCATATAAACAATCTTTGCATTTTGACACAGATAAGGAAGAACTATTAAAAGGAGAAAAGTGGACCTTTAAGGTTAGTGGACTTTATCTATTAAAATACAGTAAAGCGAATTAATTATAGTTTGTTCTTTAAGTACAGGGTGGCGAATGTTTCATAAGGATCACCTGAACTTGTTGAAGTAATGAGCAGGAATGTAAAACAAGCAATCAGGTAAAAAAGGAGGATTTATTTGAAAAAGTTTCGTGGAAAAAAGAGATATTTTCGAAATATATATACCTATAACTTTCAGTGATTTAATAGACAAAGAGAAATTTAACATTGGACATTATAACTCGTCGTTTGGAGATGGACATGGTTATGTTATCCAATCAAAAAGTCAGGAAATAAAATTATAAATGCTTGTGAAGCTAACGGGGTGCGAATGTTGAACAAGGGGATTCGCTTTTTCTTTGGGTAAAGGGCAGTTTAGTAACAGAAAGATATTTACTGAGTTATGAACAAAAACGCAAAGGGTGGTAAATTATGATTGATTGGACTTGGCTTAATGTTGGTAGTCTCGTTCTTGGTCTTATTGCTTGGATACTTCCTGTTGTTAATCTTTTGCGATATAAAAACCATAACCATAAGAATTGGAGCGCTCTTTCCATTATGAGTATCAGTGCTTGTGCGATATCGTTATATTTCCAGATAGTCTATGGTCATTATCTGGTTAAGATTGAGGATTGGTCTGCTCTTATGGAAGAGGCTGTGGTGATTGTAAGTTCAGTTCTTCTTATCGTTACACTTCTATTAAATATAATTACTATGATTGTATATCGTGACAAAACAGCAAAGTAGAATATCAAATTACTGTTTGTGAACGGGTGTACTTAAACAAACGGGTGCATTAGTGCAATAAGGCGGTCAGTAAATTGATCGCTTTTTAATTTTGCCTGAAAAAATTTTGGAATATTATGTTAGTATTGGATTAGATGATTTTCTGAAACAAAAGAAAGCTGGAGTAAATTTTCATTTACTGTTCGTGGCTTTAAAAATAAACACAGAGATACAGGGAAATTAGTAATATATCTCGGAGATAATCCAATAGTAAACCCCTCAACATGACGCAACAGAAATTTGTCAATCATATCGGAATGAAACAATCTTATCTCTCCCGACTAGAGAATGACGAAGTTGATATGAGTATCAGGAAATTAGAGGATATTGTAAAAAAGCTCTGAGGTCGCGTCCACGTAGACATTGAAATTGAAGAAAGCCCTTTAACACATAAACAATCGCACGAATAAAATTTAAGTTTATTTATCTTCTTTATACAAACTTAGAATAAAGATAACGAATAATATCAAGAAAGGAAGAAAAAGTACACTACCGATACTATCCCAATCAATTGCTCCCTTTGTAATGATACCGAACAATACTTCTCCTATTAATAATCCTAACATTACAAAAATAAGACTTTTTACATATCTCTTTGTTTTCCTCAACATACCACGCCCTAAAAAGAAAAAAATGATTTACTCAAAATTAGAGAAAGAAAAAATAACCTTTACATCAAATCAACATCAATTGTCTGTGTCATTATACGAATTTTACCATAAAAGTAGTAACATCTTCAAAAAATTCTGAAATGTTACTTTGCAATGTCTCCGACTTTAAACTGAACCCGTTAGTTATTATCCTGTACAATAATAATTTTATTCAAAAAATGGTGCGTTTGTTGAAAGAAACATTCCTATAAATTAACCTTTTTAAGTTAGTTTAACATATCCACCAATTAACCACCCAATCTTTCTAGTGTAATTTTAACATAAAGTAATTCATCAGTTTACTGTTATGCCAATCCTTCTTATAGTAATAATAAATTTCTACCACAATTATCCAAAAACCTCTTTTTTAAAGTTAAATGATATTTTATTCCTATATAGAAGCAAAGGTAAGTTTTATTTTTGCAGACTTATTAAATCCTGAACACAGAAAGGGTGAATAAGCGAATGGTAAGAGGTGAACCGATAACAGATCCTGAACGTTTGGAAATGGTTTTTCAGCAAGCAAAATACCAGCTGGAAGCTGAAGGATTCACGATAACTGAAATGGACAGTTTAACAAAAGAGAGATAATGACAGGAGTGATAGTAAAGGTGAATATAAGATTTGCTGAAATAAACGACATTAAGCAATTAATAAAAATGAGATGGGACTTCACTATCGAGTATGATGAAAGTAAAAGGAACTCATCTTTTGAAGATTTTGAAAGGGAATGTCAATCATTTTTAGAGGACGCAATCAATAATGATCATTGGTTCATTTGGGTTGCTGAGGAAAAAGGAAAAGTTATATCACATATATACATAGAATTGATACAAAAAGTACCACGCCCTGGTAGAGTAACATATCCATTTGCTTATATGACGAATGTTTATACAGTGCCAGAATTTCGAAATATGGGGCTTGGAAGTAAAATAATTAAAGCAATAAATATGTGGGTTAAAGAAAACAATTGTGAATTTGTTATTGTTTGGCCAAGTGATGACTCTATTAATTATTATAAAAAGAATGGTTACGTCCATTGTACAGAACCTATGGAATATTTCCCTTATCGAACTCCCTCAATCAGATTCAATTTCCCTCGTGAATACTAATGGGAGCTTTTATGAAACAAACATAAGTACTTTTTCACTATAACTATATAGAAATATATTCTAATAAAGCATAATACTTAGTAAATTGAGGTGACACGGATGATCCCCTTTGAAATACCTGATCCTTTTAATATGAAACGGGCATTATTTATCCAACCTCATCCTGATGACAATGAAATTGGTGCTGGGGCGACAATTGCGAAACTTGTATCCTCAGGGGTAGATGTACATTATCTCACAGTAACTGACGGGGGTTCAGGGAGTAATGATGCCAATTTATCAACAAGAGAAGTCATTGATAATAGAAGAAAAGAACAGAAAGAAGCAGGTGCACTTCTAGGTGTAAATAAGTATCATTGGTTAGACTTTCCCGATGGCCATTTGTATGATAACGAAGAATTACGAGCAAAATTAGTCGGTGTAATTCGGAAAGTGCGGCCTGACATTATTTTCACTGTAGACCCATGGCTCTCCTATGAAACACATATGGATCACATTATTACAGGAAAAGTTGCATCTTTTGCAGCTCGTACAAGTGGGAATTTTCGATTTTATCCCGAGCAACTACAAGAGGGGATAAAGCCGCACAGTGTTCAAGCGATAGCCTATTATACTACTAATAACCCCAATACATTTATTAATGTGGATAGGTTTTGGGAGCAAAAGATAAAAGCAATTCAAGCACATAAGAGTCAGTTTACAGGTGAATACCTTACATTTGTGACAAACTACTTTGCAAACAAAGCAATGCAAATAGCAAATCAAGCCGACGGAGAATGTCGATATGCAGAATGTTTTAAGATTTTACCTCCGATATTGTTACATAGTAATGTAGATGCTATTGATATGTAAAGGCTAAAAGAAAAGACGTTGAATCATATCAATATCACTAAGTCTAGTACAGATTTCAAAATATAAGGATGAGAAAGAGTACCAAAAAAGTATTGACTTAATTAACAAAGAGAAAGAAATACAAGAATTATTTAGTGCATTTCAATCTTTATTAGTTAGTGAGAAACAGGAGATAAACGAAGAAAACTTTGTAGAAAAGAAAATAATAAATAATTATTAACATTTACCCCTTCTTCAAGTGACGGATACGATTGCTCAATAAGACAACCCCACTTAGAGATGGTTTTATGAAGATAACCAACATCCAAGATATGGTTGCATTAGTTGAAGAATATAAAAAGCGCTCAGCAATTGGTACCACCCGCCAAAAGTTAGAGTAATAAATCTAACTTACGGGGATCGGCACCTTTCTGAGCGTTTTGGTTTTTCGAAATAGAGTTAGGGCTTTAGAATCCTTCTACTATTGATTCTTGACCCGCAAAAGCCTTAATGCGTTCAGGGTTACCAGCAACGTGGCTCCCATGTCAGCGAATATAGCAATCCATAGGGTTAACCATCCCGGAATCACCAGCAGTAATGCTACAAGTTTGATCCCAATAGCAAAGCTGATATTTTGCTTTATGATGGATAGAGCTCTTTTGCTTAGACGAATAGTGAATGGGAGCTTGGACAGGTCATCTCCCATTAAGGCAAGATCAGCTGTTTCGAGAGCGGTGTCAGTGCCTGCTCCCCCCATTGCAATGCCCACATCAGCTGTTGCAAGGGCTGGGGCATCATTAATCCCATCGCCAACCATGCCGACTTTTCCATATTTCTTTTGATATTCTTTAATAAAATTCAATTTTTCCTGGGGCAGCAGCTGAGCCTTTGTATGTTTGACCCCAATTTCCTTTGCTATAGCGTTAGCCGTTTGTTCATGGTCACCTGTAAGCATAAACGTATTGGACATATCCAGATTATGAATCTGCTTCAGGATACTTTGGCTTTCTGCTCTTGGTTCATCTCTTACTGCAAAGATCCCTATAATATCGGATTCATCACCATAGAGCATTACGGTTTTCCCATCTTCCTGAAGACTTGCGATTTGCTGGTTTACAGAATCAGCTGTACCACGCTGAATTATATCAAGGGCTAATTCAGCATTTCCCATCCAGTAGGTTTTATTTTCAAGCTGTCCTTTAATCCCTTTTCCTGTTATAGAAGTGAAATCGGCTATGTGAATACCCTCTGATACTCCCATGTTTTCTGTATAGGCAACAAGAGCCTGCCCTAATGGATGCTGGGAATGAGATTCCAGGCTTTGAATGATGGCTAAATGCTTCCGATGATCTTCATCCTTCAGCCATTGTACATCAGTAACTTTTGGTGTTCCATTCGTCAGCGTCCCGGTTTTATCAAAAGCGATGGCATTTAATGCACCGATTCCCTCAAGATAAATTCCACCTTTAATCAATACACCATTTCGTGCAGCTGTCCCGATAGCAGTTACGATGGCAACAGGTGTAGAAACGACCAGTGCACAAGGACATCCAACCACTAATACGGCAAGCCCCTGATAAATCCAGTCGCTCCAAGAAGCCCCAAATAGTGGCGGAATGACAGCCACCAGAAGAGCGATAGCCATGATTGCTGGTGTATAATACTTGGCAAACTTATCAATAAATGCTTGTGCAGGTGCTTTTTCGGACTGGGCCTCCTCAACAAGATGAATGATTTTAGCGAGGGTAGTATCTTCAGAGGTTTTCGTTACCTCAACTTCCAGGAAGCCTTCTTCGTTTAAAGTTCCCGCGAACACTTCATCCCCTGGCTGCTTAGCCACAGGGACAGATTCACCAGTGATGGCCGCCTGGTTTACAGCTGAGCTTCCCTCTGTAACGATTCCATCCATAGCAATTTTCTGTCCGGGCTTTACCAATAATGTGTCGTGAACCCGGATATCCTCTACTGCCAGCTCTGTCTCCTCGCCATTACGGCGGACAGTGGCGTGATTAGGGGTTAAATTCATAAGGGATTGAATCGAATCCCGTGCTTTATCCATAGAAAAAGTTTCAAGCTTCTCACTGATGGCAAACAGGATAACGACAATGGCCCCTTCTCCCCACTCGCCTATAATCACTGCACCCGTCACGGCGATAGCCATAAGGGTATTCATATCAAAATCAAGACGGAATAAATTTTTATATCCGTTCTTAAGAAGAGGGTAGCCGCTAATGAAAATGGCACCGAGAAAAGCGAGCAGTGTATAAAGGTGGTGGTCACCAACCTCTTCCTTGGACAGATATCCGACAAAGATTAATAGAGTTGAGATCATTAACAGGCTGTATTTTTGCCAGAATGATTCCGGTTTTTCATTTTGTCTGCTTTTATCAGACTTTATTTTTAAATTTTCAAATGCTCCTGCTTTTTCCAGTTCTTCTATGGTTGTCTCACCAAAGACAGTAACTTTCGCCGCGCCAAAATTTACTTTTGCATCTTTCACACCATCCAGGTGCTTCACGTTCTCCTCGAACTTTCCGGCACAATTTGCTCAGGTTAATCCTTCAATACGATAAATGTCTTTTTGACCATATTCAGCCATGATGATTCACCTCCTTGAAGCTCTGTAGTGTGGATAGCATTGTAAAATGATCTTTCACTCGTATCGTATAGTAACGATTGTAAATGTCATTGTTAAAAAAGTCTGTAATCTTGATTGTATTATATTCAACGGTTATTTGCGAGTCAATGAAAGGAAGAAATGAAAGACATTTGGTTTGAAATGCTATATAATGTTGAAAAAATCTTTTTAATCTGGCATCAGGGAGGATAAACATGATTCGGGAAGCCTTATACTCAGATATACCAGTGATTATGAATCTGGTAAAAGCATCTATAGAGATCATGCAGGAAGAGGGAAATGATCAGTGGGGGGAGGAGTACCCGCTTGCTGAGCACTATGAAGGTGACATAAAGGCAAATCAACTATATGTATATGAGGATGAGGAAGGTGTAAAAGGGGCTGCCTGTATTAGTGACCATGGGCATCATGAGTATCATGAGATTGCCTGGTCCTATGATGAACCCTATCTTTGTATCAAACGCCTGGCTGTTGATCCATTAGAACGAAAAAGCGGGATTGGGCTTTCGTTTTATGAAAAGGCCCAGGAGTTGGCTCTGGCACAGGGAATACATACGATTCGTACAGATACCTACTCCAAAAATAAGGGTGCAGTAAGGCTGTTTGAAAAGGCTGGTTATCATTTTGTTGAAGAGAGAATCAATGAGGGGAAGGAAGCACCGTTTTATTATTATGAAAAAAGATTCTAAACATCATAAAAAGCCTAAATGGGGAGTCATACCATTTAGGCTTATTATGAAGTCACTTCCAATCGCGAGCCAGCATTGAATAGAGGACAATATCATGAAACTGACCGTAAAGGTTTTCGCCATCTCGCTGAATGCCTTCCTGAGTAAAATGTAGACGTTCAGGAATAGCTCGGCTCTTTTTGTTATTCACTCCACAGCGTATTTCGACACGATTTAGCTTATATTCTTTAAAACTATAGTCAAGTAATCCTTTTGCTGCGCGTGTAATTATACCCTTTCCCTGGTAATCTTCTGCAATCCAGTACCCAAGAGAAGTCTGTTTATTACCCCAATCAATACCATGGTAGCCAATCATACCGGCGAGTTCTTTGTTATATAAAATACCAGCCTGGAAGCCGTCATTATCGGCAAATTGCTTAAGCCACATGTCAATGACAGGTTTGTAATCGTCAGGGGAATTCATTTTGTCCACCCAAGGGAGCCATTGGCGCAAATAGGACCGGTTATGGTGGACAAGTTCAAATAATTCTTTAGAGTCCTTATGTTCCAACAGTTTTAATTCTAGATTTTTATCAATGGTAAATGTAAACATTAAATCATCCCCCTCGTATTTTAGTGAGTCAGCTTCAAAAAGGCTTCCACATCTTCCATACAAAGCTTAATCCCTTTCTCCCAGAAGGCTTCTTTTGTGATATCCTCACCTAAATGCTTCATGACTAAATCTTCAACAGGCATAATGGCTGTATCACGAAGCAGAGCCATATATTTTTCTTCGTAGCTTGCCCCTTCTTCACGTGCCTTGGCATAAATGCTTAAAGAAAACAGGTAGCCAAAGGTGTATGGAAAGTTATAAAATGGAACATCTGTAATATAGAAATGGAGCTTGGAGGCCCAAAAATGCGGATGAGCTTCTCCAAGGGTATCTGCATAAGCTTCCCGCTGTGCTTCCTCCATTAACTCATTCAGACGTTGAGCCGGAACAATACCCTGTTTTCGTTCCTCATAAAACCGTGTTTCAAACAGGAAGCGGGCGTGAATGTTCATAAACATTGCCACACTCCTCTGTAGCTTAGCTTCCAGAAGTGATTTTTTCTGTTCATCGGTTTCCGCCTCTTGAACGGCTGCATCTGAAACAATCGACTCGGCAAAGGTTGATGCGGTCTCGGCCACATTCATGGCATAATCCCGGTTTAAAGGATGCGTATTTTGTAATGTGTAAGTGTGAAACGCATGCCCTAATTCGTGAGCTAATGTGGCTACATTGGACATGGAACCGTTATAGGTCATGAAAATTCTTGATTGATCACTTAATGGAAAGGAGGTACAAAAGCCACCTGGACGTTTGCCAGGGCGATCTTCTGCTTCAATCCATGAATCATCCAATGCCTTTTCGGCAAACTGAGCCATGTTCGGACCAAACGTGCGGAAATGCTTTATAATAAATTTCGCCCCTTCTTGAAAGGATAAGGTCTGATCTGCGCTGGATAGAGGTGCATTCAAATCTTGCCAGTCCAGCTTGTCTTTCCCTAAGAGTTCTGCCTTTCGATTCAGATAATCTGCAAATGGCTTTTTATGTTTCGCAATCGCATTCCACATCGCATTAAGCGTTGATTTTTTCATACGATTGTATTCCAGGGGTTCCTTTAGTACATCATCCCAACCCCGCCTTTCATAGACATTAAGTCTGAAACCGGCCATATGGTTTAACGTTTTGGCAAAAAGCTCTTCTTTTTCACTCCAGGCTTCTTCCAGACGGTCAAACACCTCTTTTCGAACCTCAGGGTCACCGTGTGCAGAGAGGTTGTCTGCCTGTCCAACCGATACCTCCTGTTTCTTCCCATCCAAAGTAACCGGTATCGTCATAGATCCGACAATCGTATCATACATTTGTCCCCAGCCATGATAGCCATCAACAGATAAGGATTCAATGAGAGCCTCTTCTGTTTCTGAAAGCTTGTCTTTTGCATTTTTACGCCACTCATTTAATACAAAGGTTAGTTCTGATAGCTTCGGATGCTGCAACAAATCAACCCAGACCGCATCGTCAGTTAATGCTAATTTTTGCTGCAGGATGTTGAAAGCTGTGGAGAACTGGGCACTTAAATCGGTCATTCGACTTCTAAGGACATTGGCTTGTTTATCATGGATGTCCTGGGCCTCTAAACAGCTTACAAAAGCTCCGGCTTGTTCCAGATTCATCAGGATATCTTTTCCCTGGTCAATGAAATCAGCTACTGTATTTACATCATCACTTTTACTGGGCGTTTCAAATGCTTGCAGCTCTTTGGAAAAGTTATCGGTCATGCTGCTTAATTGTTCTAAATGATGGTGGAATTCCGGTGATTGACTTCCACCTGGAAAGATCGATTCTAAATCCCATACCTCTGAATAATTCGTTTTGCTCATGTTGCTCCTCCTTCTATTTGTTCTTGTATCAATGTGTGCTCCATCCGCTGTAATGGAAGGTGACTTAGTCCATCATTAAAAGAAGAATTTAAACGAATTTGTTGGCTATCCGTTTTTCCAGTGACTTGCGTAAAGTTTTGGATAGCCCATCTACAGCTAAAATTTCTTCTATTTTTTCCTGGTTTTTGGGGTCAAAAAATTTTACATGGTTCACAAAGGAAACAGAAACTTGAGTTGCGTCTCGTTCTTTTAGATATAAGGCATCACCAGGATTTACGTAGCCTTCCTCAAGAACCCGGAGTAAAAATCCTGTATTACCCTGATCCCTCATTAGCCTCGCTAAATCCGGAACGTTATAGCGGGTGGCAATTTTATGGCAAGGGGTACGTGGCTCTGTCACTTGAATGACGGCTTCTCCCAATTGAAAGATATCCCCTATATGGGTGTTGTCCTCGGTTATTCCTGTTGAACTGAGATTTTCCCCGAATAAGGCGGTATGGTTTTCAACACCCTCTAAAATTTCCTGCCAGTATGTATAATGCTCAGATGGATACAGGCACAAGGCTTTTTCTGTACCTCCATGTCCTTTAAATTCCTGCTGATCTTCAAGAAAGCCCGTCTTACTGACATAAGCGGGTTCTGTGATGGGACGTTTGCGCATCGCTGTCTTCAAGGTTTTTTCACCATAATGCAGGGTTTCGATTCTTCCAACATTGATGGACTTAAGCGGAAAGGCTTTATACTTCATTGTGAGTTCCTCCAGAATTTATCACGTATTAACTGGCCGTAATACCCCTACTTCAAGTCTTGAGGGTACCCCAACAAGACGAAGTGGGGGATAAACGGCCAGTAAATTCCTGATAAGTTCAACTAACCATCAGTGGGGGATGGAGAAAACCCCCACTGATAGAAGTTTCACTTTATGGAATTATGTAGTATTTTAGCACAAATTTCATCGGTAACGTTTGATTAATTATAAAATTCTGTTAATCCATACACAAAAAAATCTCCCAAATAAAATTGGGAGATAAGCTGTGGGAACGAACTTCAAAATTTGTATCCTTAAACTTCCTCCTGAAAAGCATCCATAATCAGTTTGTAGGATTCGAAGCGTTTTTCAGCAGAAGTGGCAATGGTATTAACAATGATTTCTTCAACTCCATAGGACTGAGCCAGCTGTTCAAGCTGTTCCTTCACCTGCTTGGGATTCCCGACAATCATACGCTGGCGATTATAACGGACCCGCTCAAGTTCGAAGGGGGTATAGGGATAATCCATAGCTTCCCCCGGTTCAGGATATTCATGACGGAAATCCCCATTTTCCACGCGTAACAGCTGAAGATCAAGGGTGCTGGCAAGGTATTCAGCTTCCTCCTCTGTTTTGGCACAGACGACAAAAATCGCTACACTTCCCTGTGGCTCCTTCTGCTGGGCAGATGGCTGAAAGTGTTCATAATAATCCTTCATGGCATCGATGCCACCGTCCCCATTAATAAACTGTGCAAAGGTGTAGGATGTTCCTGACTGTGCAGCAAGGGATGCACTGTTGGTACTGGAGCCCAGCATCCAAATGGGCGGGGCTGTATCCCCAAGCGGTGTAGCAGATACTTGATAGGTCGGGTGTTTTCCTCCCCGTATATAATTCATTAATTCCTGCACCTGCTGAGGATATTCTTTGACATTCGGATATTTTCCTTTATTTAAAGCATAATTCACGCCAGGCATCCCTCCCGGAGCTCTGCCCACCCCCAGGTCAATTCGTCCAGGGTATAACGATTCCAGAACACGAAAAACCTCTGCAACCTTATAAGCGCTGTAATGGGGGAGGAGTACGCCTCCTGTACCCACACGAATATGTTTTGTATGAGCCGCTAAATGAGTGATAAGAATTTCAGGTGCTGAACCGGCGAGCATTTTTGTACTGTGATGCTCCGATACCCAAAAACGGTGATAACCAAGTTTGTCTGTCCATTGGGCAAGCTCGGTTGTCTGCTTGAGGGCATCCCGGGCGGTTGCACCAGGTAATAGTGGTGATTGGTCCAATACACTTAATTTTATTGACATATATCCCATCCTTTGAAAAGTTTCCCTTTATCCTTATTTTTCCCCTTATAGAAAATAAATTCAATGATCCTGCCTGGAGGGGAAAAGAGGATTTTGCTGCTGTATAGCTAATTAGAATAATAGGACGATGAAAAGGGAGGGTTCATATGTCACAGGGACATGCGCTTGTGATAGGTGGAACAGGCATGCTCTCAGAGGTAACAGTGTGGCTGAACAATAAGGGCTATTTTGTTTCTGTTATCGGCCGAAGAAAAGAGCGGTATCATCAATTAATGGAAAAGGTGGAATCGCCGGAGAATATCTCAAGCATTCTGGTTGATTACCATAAGACAGATGAACTGAGGCAGGCTTTAACAGAAGCCATAGAAAATCATGGAGCTTTTGACAGAGTGGTCGCCTGGGTGCACTCTTCTGCACCTGACGTGATCCCCACGTTATTAAAACTACAAGAACAATATCATAGAGAAAAAGGGTTTGAATTGTTCCATGTCAAATCGAGTACTAGTTATTTTGTTGAAGAAGAAACACCTGAACTTCCTGACGGCTGTACATATTCTGAAATTTTTCTGGGCTTCAAACAATCTTCAGGACATTCCAGGTGGCTTACTCACGAGGAAATTTCAGAAGGGATAAAGGACTCCATCCATCATAGCCGTCCTCAGACCATTGTGGGGCAGATAGAGCCCTGGGAACAGCGGCCCCATTAGGAAAAATAAAGTTAATCAAACGTTTGTTTAATAAGAAATTGCTTAGATAAATCAGCAGAAAAAGGAGGAAGAATGATGAGTCTGCAAGCATTTGAAAGAATAGTAGATGTCAACCGGATTGGGGAGCCTGACAACCAGCCATTAGGGAGTCTGCTTGCACAAAACCAGTCTGCCCGGAAGTCCAGCATGGATCAGGAAAAAACCCTCTTATTAGCCATTGATTTGCAGAATGATTTTATGGATGCAGGAGCATTGGGGGTTCCAGGGGCAAAGCAGGACATGGAGCGGCTGCTGCATTTTATGTACCGGCATTTTGAAGACATAACCCATGTCATGGCATCGATTGATACTCATAAGCCTCAGCAGATTTTTCATCCCTGCTGGTGGCATGATGACAAAGGAAATGAACCGGAGCCTTTGACCATTATAGAGTGGAAGGATGTCAAAGAAGGAAAATGGTTGCCCCGTTTTTATCCGGAGCAAAGCAGAACTTATGTGCAAAAGCTGGAAGAGACAAGCAAGCAGAAACTGTGCATTTGGCCCTATCATTGTCTAAAAGGTTCCTATGGCGTCGCACTGGAAGGACAATTCGCGCGTATGGCCTATGTACACTCCTTATTGAGGGATTATGAGTTGAAAACCGTTGTGAAGGGAGAAGACCCACTGAGTGAAATGTATGGCATCCTTCAGCCTGAATACAGCGAAAAGAATTTAGTAAGAGAAGACGTGGTTGAACAAATCAAATCCTATGACAATATCGTGGTTGCAGGACAGGCTAAGTCCCACTGTGTCATTGAGACGGTCAAACAGATCATTGAACATTTAAAGAAAGACCGAAACCATTTCCATCATCTTTACGTATTAACAGATTGTATGAGCTCCATCCCGGGATTTGAAGAAGAAACCAATAAGGAATTTGCCCAATTAAAGGAGGACTATGGGATGCAGCTCATTACTTCCGAAGAGTGGGCGAGCTTTAAGGGCAGGTAAAATTTCTCGAAAAGGATGTACTGGAAATGGAATATGTCTTGGAAGTAAAGGATTTACAGCTGACGATTCAAAAGGAAACGATTATAAAAGGTATTAGCTTTCGCGTTCCAAATCGCAAAATTGTTGCGCTTATCGGTCATAATGGAGCAGGGAAATCCACGACCATGAGGGCGATTATGGGCTGGCATGAAAAGAGTGAGGGAGAGATTTTGCTTCAGGGAGCATCCCAGGATGATGATTTTCTTTATTTTAAAACCCTTTTCTCCTATATCCCCGAGGAGCCCGTCCTGATGCCGGAATTAACTGTATTTCAGCACTTTCAGCTATATGGAGCAAGCTATCAGATTGAAGAAAAGAAACTCCAAGAACGTGTGAACGATTATACAAGGGCATTTGAAATTCAGGATAAGCTGAATGAATTTCCAGAAGCGCTGTCAAAAGGGATGCGTCAGAAGGTCCAGACCATTTGTGCATTGCTTCCGGACGTTCCCTTGCTATTAATTGATGAACCGTTTATGGGACTGGACATTTATGCTTCGGAGTTTCTGACAGATGAGCTGAAAAGAAGGAACCAGGAAGGAATGTCGATTCTGTTAACGACTCATCAGATGGAAAAGGTGACGGACCTTTGTGATGAATATGTATTACTTGCTGACGGACATATTCTTGAGGCAGGGAATATTGAGGAATTTAACGGCTTAACAAGGAGAGAAGCAGATGAGTAGGACACCTGCTTTATATCCGACGCTAAGATGGATTAGAAAACAACGCTTCAGAAAAAAGCTTGGTTTATATAAACAGGTGCTCGGGTTTTTGGATGTAACAATGTCCATCTATTTAGCTGTGTTTGGTGTTATTTTTTTCATTGCTATCAGAGATCAGCTGCAAGGTTATGAAGCTTTCTTTTCAGTTTTTGAGCAGCTTTCCTTTGAGTGGGTATTTACGATCTTTATTGCCGTTCTGCTCCGTTCCCTTTTCATTTCCTTTAGAGACCCGGGTTTTTACATAACAACAACTGAATTTCAATTAAGTCTTTTGCCGTATTCCCGTGAAAAAATTTGGCGATATAACGTGATAACAAGATTAACAAAAGGAATGGCATTGCTCATTCTGATTCATCTTTTTCTTTACCTTCTGACACCAATACATTCAGAAACAATCATCCTGTTATTCATCGGTCTTTTATCAGGTCAGGTTTTAGGACTCATCATCCAATGGAAACTTTTTCAAATAAGTGGAATAAGAAAAATGTGGACAGTTCTGAGTGGTATCATCTTTTTAATTGGGTTAAGGACGCTGGTTTTGTTTTCGTCTGTTTCCGTTATTCCCGTCATGTGGCTGAGCGTAACTGCTTCCATTCTGCTCGCTATTTTTTTAATGACCAACCAGCCTTTGAAGCACGCAGATTGGTCTAAAGTTATTAGTTATAGTGATGCGGTCATCTGGAACATGCTGATTATCCAGCAAATGACCAAAGTTTCAATCAAGCCTCCGAAAAAATATCATCTGATGACTAAAGTATTCCAGGGTGAAAGGGCGAAAAAGCCGTTTCCATACCAACTCTCTGATATTACACCGCGGTTATGGCGAACGCTCTTTAAGGATCAGCTGGATGTCGTAATTAGAACGCTTGGAGTTGTGTTCCTGGTAATCGTGGGATTTGGATTTCAGGGAAGGTGGCAGCTGGGAGTAGCTGTGGCTGTCACGGTTTTTGTCTTAAATCAGATTGCGGCCAGCTTATTTATGTATCAATTTCAGCAACCTATGACTCGCGTTCTTCCGTGGCCAATGCTTGACTGGTTCAAATCCTATCACAAGTGGTTTTTATGGATCATCATCTTATTAATGTTGTTGATTGGCAGAATGGAGTTTATGTATGGGTTGAGTGTGCCGGCCGTTCTTCTGAATCTCTTATTCTGCTATCTATGGTTCTCGCTTGATCTGGAGATGTGTGTTGCTCCGAAAGTAAGAAGACTCATGGGGATCTGGCAGGGGAATGACTGGTTTTTTGCCGTAAGAATCATCGGAATGATCGTGATTTTCCTGACGATTTATCATCCTTGGCTGAGCCTTGTTTTTTCTCTTGTCATTATCGTTATCCGCACAGGCAAATGGGCTGTGATTCCAAATGAAAAATAGATTGAAAGAAGGGATATGTATGTCGAATGACTTGAAACCGGCTGTTCATGCTGTGTTTGTGCATGTCAAAGAACTGAAAAGGGCGGCTAGATGGTACAGCCAACTGTTGGAACTTCCATATCAGGAGGAAAACGTTCAATCCCCGGTTTACAATCTGCCATTAAAGGAAGGGGTTTACCTGACTTTAGATGACCACAGCTTTGATCCCCGCTTTGAATTCAGCCCATCTAAGCTTCCTGCGTTTAACTTTTTCTCACACGATCTTTATTCAACGTATGAGTGGGTAAAGCAGGAAGGGATAGACGTAGAGCGTGAACTGGAGAGGCATGGGGATTTTGGCTGGTTTCACATCAGTGATCCGGATGAAAATGTCATCATGATTTGTGGAGATATCGTCACGGAATAAGGTCCGTTTACTTTTTACACACGGCAATACCCAGAGGATAGTGGACGTTTTCCTGTCCTGGATGTGGTTCAATGAGTACACCATTCTGATAGAAGAAAGAGCATTGTCTATAGTCCGAAAACAGCTCGTGGAATTCAGAAGGAGTAAGCTGATGAACGTGGAAAGGTGAACCACATTCCTTTCCTCTTCCTTTTCCAAAGGGGGTTGAAACAAGGAGTGTTCCGCCGGGCCTTAATAATTCATAGTAATTGTTCAGCAGGCTCTCCTCCTCAGCAATGTGCTCCAATGTTTCAAAGCTTGTGATTGTATCAAACTGCCCCAGCTGTTCCGGCAGACCTGGATCTTTTGCATCATTCACTTGGAAGCTCACCTTTGGATGATGATACCTTCCCTTTGCATATTTAATGACATCCGCATCAATATCTATACCAATAACCTCATCAACGTTTTGCTTCAATCGTTTCGCCATGAACTGACTCCCGTATCCTGCGCCACACGATAGATCTAAGACTCGTCCCTTAGCATAAGATAAAGAAAACTGGTAACGGGCAATATGTTCAAGTAACAGCATGTTTGTCGAGTCCATGTAATCGGGGATCACTCGTTCTCCTGTGTCCTGTAGCATGTAGGTCAACTCCTTTATATCATGTATAAAAGCATAATATCATATTTATTTAACAGGTTTAATTTATCATGTATTAACGAGCTGTAATCCCCCCACTGAATGAAGACTTACATTACTGAGCCTTTTGATTAAATGCACTGGAGTGACACCCGTGCATTTTGTCATGGTTTAAATTCCTGCTGTCAGGGAAATGCTTCATAGTTTAAGATAAGCAAATCATGGGTATCAATAAATGTAGGACAGCATGGATGCCAAGTTAAATTGAGGTGAGCGCTGGTGACACAAAAGGAAGTTTTACTTTATACAAGTGACAACTGCGAACAAGGCTGGAAGATTAAGCAGTTGTTAAATGAATGGAATATTCCGTTCCAGGAAAAAAATATATCAGAAAATCGATCCTATTTAAAAGAGCTTCAGGCCGATAAGGTGTATGCAACGCCAGCAACCTATATCAATGGTGAACGGGTATTAGGTTATCAAAAAGAGACACTGGCACGTCTTATTGGTCACCATAACATTTAAGGAAATCATCACACACCCCAATTCGCTATATCATAAATTATAGTGAGGTTAATAATAAGGGGGTGTTCTGTATGCAGCGGAATTGGAACCAGCAGCCAAATCCTTTTCAGCAAATGTACCCTCCACAATATCCTTATCAATCACCTAACTATCCAAAACCAAATCCAGGAATGAATTCTCCGTATGAATCTTTTCAAAAGCCTCCAATGCCTATAGGACAAAATTCAATGCCACCAAACCAGATGGGAGGGCCTTATCCAAAAGGAGCCAATCCATTTTTACAGGCCTTTCAGGATCAAAATGGCCAAATGGATTTTGATAAGGTGTTTTCAACCGTGGGGCAAGTTGTTGATACCGTCAATCAAGTATCCCCGATTGTAAAACAGGTAGGCTCCTTTATGAAAAACTTCAAAGCGTAAAAAGAGGCTGGTATCAGGTCCCTTGTTTAAGGGGCTTTATCAGCCTCTTTTTGTGCTGTTTCGTTTGGTAACTGAATGGTGGATGGATAAAAGGGAGGAAGTGACTTGATTATATGTGTATTTGATTGATAAAAAGGGTGAAATGGTGGATTCCATTTGAATTGACGGATAAAATGGGCAAACAGACGTGAATGTCATGGATTTCGATTGATAACTTGAGAGAATAGACGTGTTATTTATAAGAAGAGACAGATTCAACCGAGTAAGGAATGGATGCATGGGATGTCTTCAAAACCAGGGCTGAAACTTATTAAAAACGGATTGATTCGATACAAAAAATGACGGATAAAATCCTGGATTTGACCGATTGATATCAGATATTGTATTGAATGGTATCAGGTCCAGTCATCCATTCGTGACCATAAAAAATGATCCATTCCTGACAAATTAATGAGGAATGGATCACTTTTATATAACCTAAACGGTCGCCTCCGCTTTTCTATGTCCAGCTGCGGCTCCTAGGTCAAGGCGGATATAAGCCAAAGCCATTCCGTGGCAAAAGGCATGCCCCTTCATGTCTTCGTCTTATCCCGCATGACCTGAACAGTCGCCTCCGCTTTTCTGTGTCCAGCTGCGGCTCCTAGGTCCAAGCGGTCATAAGCAGAATTTCCTCCATGGCCAAAAACCGGCCACTCCGGATATTCTGCTTATGCCGTCGGACCTGAACAGTCGCCTCCGCTTTTCTGTGTCAATCTCTAAAAAATGAGATGACGAGGCCGCCTTGGCCTGCGTATGTGGCGATTAGGGGGCCCATGTCCATGATGAGTGATTCCTGGAATGAGTATTTTTCTTTGATGTCTGTAAGGACTTTGTTTGCTCGTTCTTTGGTATTTCCGTGCGCCAGGGCAATGGTGCCGAAATTTTTTGTGTGCTCACCGATCTGATCAATAAATCGCCTCATCGCCTTTTTATTCCCTCTGACCTTTTCCGCTACATCAATGGTTCCTTCATCGGTTGCGTGTAACAGGAGTTTAATGTTCAGTGTTTTGGCGATGGCTCCTTTCACTTTATCCAGACGACCTCCCTTAATGAGGTTATCCAGAGTCCGAAGCACAAATAATGTGGACAGTTTCTCTGCACGTTCCTTCATATGGCTGACTAAGTCATGAAAATGAACATCCTGTGCCAGCTTCTTCCCGGCCTCATGCAGTAAGAGAGCAATTCCACAGGAGGCGGTTTTGGTGTTGATGATTTCAATTTGTCGGTCCGGTTGTTCATCCAGAAGCATGTCTTTCCCCATGACAGCACTCTGATATGTTCCACTAACCCCTTCTGAAATCGACAGCATTAAAATGGCTTTGTTTTCATCCACTTGTTTATAGGCTTCATAGAAATCCTGTGGGCTTGGGGCTGATGATTTTGGCAGTTCATCAGCTTCCTCCATAAGGGTGTAGTAATTTTCAATCTCAGAATCCGGGCTGACCTTATACCTTTCCCCATTAATCTGGATGTTTAGAGGTACAACGTCAATGTTTAATTTCTGCTGCAGAGTCGCGGGAATATCAGCACCGCCATCAGTCATTAATTGGATATCCATACATCTCACTCCTCAATCATACTAATCTCTATCTATTTTTCTTCCGCTGTGCGGGTATGCACACGGGAAGTGCTAAGAATAAACAGTATTAAACCAAAGATAACAATCGAACCACCAAGTATCTGGAACCAGGTTACGTTTTCGCCTAATATAAAATAAGCCAAAATCGATGCGCCAACAGGTTCAAAAAGCATCCCCATGGTAATGGTTGACGTGCTTACCCATCGAATGGCCCAATTAAATAAGGAATGACCCAAAAATGTAGGTATGATCGCAAGGGCTAAGAATACAAGCCAATGATCCAGATCATAGCCAAAAAAGGGTTGCTGCAGGATGAGATTATAAATCACTAATGTTAGGGAGCTTATCCCATAGACAATGAAGGTATAAGTTGCCAGGGGTGCTCTTTTTCTCACATTCTGTCCCACTAAAAAGTAGCCTGTAACCATCACCGCTCCAAGCAGTGCGAGCATATCACCAAACAAGGCCAGCCCACTTATTTGCAGGTCGCCCCAGCTTATAATAACGCTGCCAATAATGGTAATCAGCATGCTGATAATAGCCCCATATGTAAAGCGTTCGTGAAAAAATAAATACGTCCCGATAAAAGCGAAGATAGGCTGTAAAGTGACAAAGACAACTGAGCTTGCGACAGACGTGTAGTTTAAGGATTCAAACCAAAGGATAAAATGAAAGGCTAAAAAAATGCCTGCAAGAATGGATAATCCCCAATCCTTTGCATAGATGAAGGAAAATTCATTACGACGCTTCAATAATATATAGGGAGCCATAATGAGAACAGCTAACAGGAGTCGGTAATTTGCAATGATTGACGCTGGAGCCTGATCGGCCAGTTTGACGAGTACCGCAGCTGTTGAAACACTAAATACGCCAACGGTAACGGCGATATATGGGGTGATTCCTCTTTTGTCCATTCAATGTTCCTCCAGCAGAGTCGATGGTTTAATACTGTACTTCTACTTTCCTTTTGCTAAAAGTCTGTTATTTTCATATTTTATCATGGATTGCCCATAATTACACTGGACAATCCCATGTTTTCCTGTAAATGCAGATCGATAAACATATATTCTGTAAGGCTTCTTTTTATCACGCATGAACTGGCCGTAGTACCCCCACTTCAATTCTTGAGGGTAACCTAACAAGACTAAGTGGGGAAAAACGGCCAGTAACTTCCTGATAAGTTCAACTAACCATAAGTGGGGGAAGGAGAAAACCCCACTTATGGAAGTTTCCCTTTATATCCAATAGTTTCTTTTCACATTGCTTAAGAGAATATTCGCTAATGCGAACCCTCCAATGAAACCGAAGATATGTGCATAGATGTTTATATTTGCACGCAGGAATGTCATAATGAGAGCAATAATCATGATGACTGTAATAATTTGGGTGCTTTGATGATCCAGTAAATCTTTTCTGAACAGGACCATAAATAAGTAGGCACCAAACAAACCGAAAATGGCCCCGGAGGCTCCGGCGTGGGTTAGATTCATAGAAGCTAACCAGAGAGTAGCCAGATTTCCGATTACACCTGAAAGCACATATAATATAATAAATTTAAATTTACCCAGCATTCTTTCCAAAGCCGGGCCGAATAACACGAGAGAAAAAGAGTTGAAAATGGCGTGCATAAGACCAAAATGAAAGAAAATGGCTGTAAAAAGTCGCCAGTATTCATTGTAAGCAGAAATAAGTCCGTTCTGACCCAGTCCAAGATACCGGATTGTATCAAACAGAGGAATGGGCAAAAATTCTGTGAATAGCCACAAACCAAGGTTTATGGCAACAATCACACTGACAACAGGATAAAAGCGAAGAAATTCCTGAAAACTTTCCGTACGAATAAACATAGCATCACCTATTTAATATGGTTTGTTTCATATTATACATATTTTCAAGCGTTCATACGGATAAATTGCTTATTTTATGAAAAATTATCACGCATGAACTGGCCGTAATACCCCCCACTGACGGAAGTTTCACTTTATGGAAACTTTATTTATATACAGAGAGTGAGGAAGTGCTGTGATTAAAGGTCTGGGTGTCGATATAACTGAGATTGACAGAATTGAACAAGCGATAAGAAAAAATAACCGGTTTCCGGAAAGGATTCTGTCTGAAAGGGAATTAAAGCTGTTTCATCAGCTTTCATCCTGGAGACGAAAAGTTGAATTTGCTGCGGGTAGGTTTGCGGCAAAGGAAGCTTATTCTAAGGCACAGGGGACGGGGATCGGAACGGCGTATTCATTTCGTGATATTGAAATTTTGCCTGATCCTCAGGGGAAGCCGGATGTCTTTATAAAAGGCCGGCAGGAAGCGAATGCTCTCGTATCCATCTCACATAGTACAGAAATTGTTTTTGCAGAAGTTTTGATTCAGGAAGGCTAGTCTGCATATTCACATAGTTTGTCTCATATATTCTAGTGCGGGTGAAAAGGGGACGAAAATATAACACCGCGGAAGAAGGACATGTATGGAGGTTATTCATTTGATGCTTGTGATGAAAAACCAGGAAACCACTGAATGGAGGAGGGTAAATGATAAACAATGGACAATGATATTGCAGAAATAAGTTAAGTTTATACAAAAACGTACATGCTCATGTTCGCGGTGAGTAGAATACGTTCCCTATGTGTTTTCGAAATGAGGCAAAGGAGTTGTGAACATGAAGAAAAAATTATTGCTCTTTAGCTTGGCTGTCTTTCTGCTCATTTTCATGTCTGCGTGTGGGGAAAAGTCCAAAGAGGATGTGATTGGTTCTCTGGAAGATAAAATGGAAGAAATGAGTGGGTACAAGGCACAGGCTAAGATGGATCTGAAGACAGGGGAAGATGTACAAAGCTACGAGATTAATATTTGGCATCAGAAGAAGGATATGTACCGTGTGGAGTTAAACAACCCGGACAGTGAAAAGGGGAATCAGATAATCCTTAAAAACAAAGAAGGGGTATTTGTTCTGACTCCTGCATTAAACAAAAGCTTTAAATTCCAGAGTGAGTGGCCTGATAACAGCAGCCAGCCGTACCTGTTCGGATCATTAATTCAAGATGTGGTCAGTGATCAGGAATCTGAATTTAAACAGACCGAAAATCATTACGTATTTACGACCAAAACAAACTATCAAAGCAATAATAACCTTCCGTATCAGGAAATCACATTCTCCAAAGAATCCTTAAAGCCGGTCATGGTAAAGGTGATGGATAAGGATTATCAGTCCTTAGTGGAGATTTCCTTCTCATCCTTTGAATTTGACCCTGAGTTTGCTGAAGATGATTTTGATACGCAAAAGAATCTGACAAGCAGTGTTATGAATGTACCAGCCATGGCAAGCTCAGAAGAAGAGAAGCCAATGGAAGTTCTTTATCCAGTGAATGTGCCTGAGGGATCTTCACTGGCTGAAGAACAAAAGACAGAATTTGAAAATGGTACAAGGGTCATTCAAACCTATGAGGGGGAGAAAAACTTCACACTGGTCCAGGAAAACTATGATTCCTATCCGACAAGCATTACTTCTCCGGTCAATACCGATGGAAGTCCGGTTAATCTGGGTGCAACTGTGGGAGTTATGACAGATTCTTCTGTTGAATGGAGTGAAGGAAATACCCGGTTCTACTTAGCCAGCAAAGATCTGACTCGTGACGAAATGATTGAGATTGCTTCCTCTGTCGAAGGAAAAGGTATCAAGTAATTGGTGTGTGCACAGACCTGCAGGGATGAGGCTGAGTGGCAGTATTTTGGCAAACTGCCCTCAGTCCGGATTCCCGCAGGTCTTTTTGTTTGCAGTTTCGTAGTTTCATTCACCAGTCGCCTTCGCTTTTACTCCTTGACACTTTTGATTTCAAGTTGAATAATAGAAAAAAAGTACGAGAGGGGTCTTGTGTTTTGTCATTACAGCCTTTTTACCGTGATTCCTGGTGTGAGGTTAACTTGGATGCGATTCAGTATAATATTCGACAATTAAAACTTGTTTTGGCAGAGGATACAAAAATATTTGCTGTTGTGAAGGGAAATGCTTATGGTCACGGTGATATTCAGGTAGCAAATGCAGCACTGGAGGAAGGAGTCTTTGGGCTTGCTGTTACCTTACTGGACGAAGCGTTAAAATTACGTCAGGCTGGGATAGAAGCCCCTATTCTCGTTATGAGCTGGGTACGGCCGGAGGATGTCAGGCTTGCGGCTGATCATGATATAGCGGTGACGGTCTTCCAGAAGGAGTGGGTGGAGCAGGCAAGGGATTTTCTTCATGGACAGACCCTTTCTGTTCATGTCAAAATCGACACCGGAATGGGACGTGTCGGCATTCGTTCGGAAGAGGAAATGAAGGACTTGCTTCACGTTCTCCATGATTCACGTTTTCAAATTACAGGTGCTTTTACCCATTTTGCTACTGCAGATGAAGAGGATGAATTATATTATCAAAAACAACAATCACGGTTCTCGGCATGTATCGACATGCTGAAATCCTCGGTTAAAGATGATTCGATGGTGGTTCATTCCGGGAACAGTGCGGCTAGTATGCGTTATCCCGAAGATATGTTTGATGGGGTCCGATTCGGAATCAGCATGTATGGTCTTTACCCGTCTGCGTATGTGAAACAGATAAAACCCATCGATTTGCAGCCCGCATTTTCCCTACACAGTAAACTGATTCACGTCAAAAAGGTGCCTGCAGGGGAAGGAATCAGTTATGGAAAAACCTATCAGACAAAAGAGGAAGAGTGGATCGGTACGGTACCAATAGGATATGCAGATGGCTGGATACGGAAGCTGAACAAACAGCATGTGATCATTAATGGCAAAAAAATGCCGATTGTGGGAAGAATTTGTATGGATCAATTTATGGTTAAGCTCGATGGTCCTTTTGAGGTAGGTGAACAGGTGACGCTTATCGGAAAGCAGGGAGAGGAAGAGGTCACTATAGACGAGGTTGCTGAAACCTTGGAGACAATCACCTATGAAATTCCTTGTACAATTAGTTACCGAGTTCCACGGGTCTATATGCACAATCATAAACTTACTGATGTGGAAAACAAATTGTATTCCGAAAAAATGTGTTTAAAATAAAACATAATTGTGTAAAATTGGAATAGATATGAAAATGGCTGGATGTTACGTTTAATCTTCGCGTGAATAGCGGTAATAAAAGTTCCAATCTATTTTTTGCAGGGCTTTGCAATGCAAGTCCCTTAATGGTATTATTGATATGGATTTATATGATTGTCACGATTTCATGGTGGAGGTGTATGTTGTGTCCGAGGGTTCACAGGAAATTGTAGTAAAACTACCACAACAAATGGTTGAAGAATTAGACAACTTGAGAAAGTATGAAGATTGCGACCGAAATGACTTGATTTGCCAAGCTATGAAGATGTATTTGCATGATAAAAAGAAACGTGATATCCGAGAGACAATGCGCCGCGGTTATGTGGAAATGGCTAATATTAATTTAAACATTGCATCTGAAGCTTTCCAAGCTGAAGAGGAGGCTGAAACTACCCTCGAACGCCTTGTGAGCGGGGGGTAAAATCTGTTGATGGTAAAAAGAGGCGACGTCTTTTTTGCGGATCTCTCTCCTGTCGTTGGGTCGGAACAAGGTGGCGTTCGCCCAGTATTAGTCATTCAAAATGATATAGGTAACCGTTTTAGTCCAACTTGTATTGTTGCCGCTATTACCGCACAAATACAGAAAGCTAAATTACCGACCCATGTTGAAATTGATGCTAAAAAGTACGGGTTTGAGCGTGATTCGGTAATATTACTGGAACAAATTCGCACCATCGATAAACAACGGCTAACGGACAAAATCACACAACTGGACGAGACTCTTATGAAGCGTGTTGATGAAGCATTACAAATCAGTCTCGGACTTATAGACTTTTAAAGCTGCTCGGATATGGGTAGCTTTTTTTGTTTTATAATTTACAGGATAGGATCACTTGTGCCTTAGAATTCAGGCATGGCCGCGTTCGGCTCCGGTGACTGTCGAGACTGTCTTTCCAAACGGAGCTTCCGCCTAGTTAATATTCTTTTCTTTTTTTATATTAAATGGTACATTATAAAATGGATAGTTATTTAATTATTTAAAATTATTACATATATTTCAAAATATCGAAGGGGGCCGGTGATTTGGATAAACTTCTAAGAGAAATAGTATTGGAAAATAGTGATCAAATTGTTAAAAAGTGGTTGGAGGAGATTGAACGTAAACAAGTACGTGCTTACTCCGCTTCTATTTCCGAGGAGTTGTTTGAAAGCACCAACCGGGAGTTTGTGAACGTTATTTTTTCAAGTGTGGAAAAGGAAGGGATGCTGGAAGATTTACATAACTTTTCCGAGCGTTTGATTCAGTTGGGGTGGCCTTTAAGCTATCTTACGGAGGGTATGCAGGCTTTTCGCAGAGTAACCGTTAATTTTATTCTGGAGAGAAGTGAAGAGGTTGACTCGAAACAGTTCGCTGAGATTCTTGAAAGTGTCGATCAATGGATTGATCCGATTGTAAACTTCCTTGTTACTGAATACTCGGGAAACTGGGAAAATACCCTATCGATTCAAAGAATGGCCCTGCAGGAGTTATCTGCGCCTTTGATTCCGGTCATGGAAGGGATCACAGTCATGCCGCTTGTAGGTACGATTGATACCGAACGGGCTAAGCTCATTATGGAAAATCTTTTGGATGGTGTCATTAAACATAATGCAGAGGTCGTATTAATTGATATTACAGGTGTACCTGTGGTTGATACAATGGTTGCTCATCATATCATTCAGGCTGCTGAAGCGGTTCGGCTTATTGGTGCATCCTGCATATTGGTGGGAATTCGTCCGGAAATTGCCCAGACAATTGTTAATTTGGGTATTGATCTATCAAACTTCCCAACGAAGAGTTCCCTGCAGAAAGGGTTCAGGTCAGCTCTCGAGATTACTGGACGCCGGGTTGTAGATGTAGGCAAAGAAGATGACATAGAGGACATTCTGGATTCTTTAGGTAAGGAGTGAAAATTTGAGAATACCAATTTTGAAGCTGCATAACTATTTGCTGATTTCCATACAAACGGAGTTAGACGATAAGACAGCTATTCAGTTTCAGGAGGATTTATTAAACAAAATTCATGAAACATGGGCAACTGGTGTAGTTATTGATTTAACTTCAGTGGAAATTGTGGATTCGTATATTGCTAAAATACTAGGTGACGTAGTGTCAATGTCTGATTTAATGGGGGCGAAGGTTGTGTTAACAGGCATACAACCGGCTGTAGCTATGACTTTAATTGACTTAGGAATACATTTAAAGGATGTACCTACAGCACTGGACTTGGAACAGGGCCTTATTAAACTTAGACAGGAATTGGAGGAGTAATATGATGAGTAAACACTTCCAATCCTGTATCCCGATACAAAAAGAATGGGATATTGTTGCAGCGCGTCAACAGGGCCGGGATATCGCAAAGAAAATCGGCTTCGGTTCTGTCGATCAGGCAAGAATCGCAACAGCAATATCCGAACTGGCGAGAAACATCTATTTATATGCCAATAAAGGACAAATCTGCTTTGATTACCTGGAAGATATGGAACATAAAGGAATAAAAATTCTCGCTTTGGATGAGGGCCCGGGTATCTCAGATATAAGTAAGGTTATGGAGGATGGCTATACAACATCTGGAGGGTTGGGAGCCGGACTTCCCGGGATTAAACGGTTAATGGATCACTTTGATATTGATTCAGAGGAAGGTAAAGGTACAGAGGTGATTATTGAGAAGTGGCTTCGGTAAGGGGGGATAAATGGTCTTGGAAAAATATAAAAACTTATTAAAGAATTATTTGCAATCAAAGGATGAAACGGCCTTATATCGGGCGGATCAATTTAGTAAACAGTCCCTGCAGCAGGAAATCTCACCGGATGAGATTGTTCAAATACATATCGATGCTATGCAGGATTTATATCCGGATTTGCCTGAGGATATGAGACTTTCTCTTCATTTCCTTCTGGAGACCATGATTTCATATGGTATTGCTCACCACGAGTTCCGTGCTTTGCGGGAAAAACAGCTCGAGCTAAAGTATGAAATTGAAGTTGCTGCGAATATGCAGAACACCTTATTGAATACGGTAATTCCCGATGTTGAGGAGCTTGATATAGGAGCTGTATCTGTTGCGGCTCAGCAGATGAATGGGGATTACTATCATTTTATACAGGACCATCGTAATGTGGGGGTTGCCGTTGCGGATGTCATTGGAAAAGGAATCCCTGCAGCCTTATGTATGTCCATGATTAAATACGCGTTAGATACATATCCTGATAATCTTTCGAGTCCGAAGACCATTTTAAAATTATTAAACCGTGTTGTCGAACGTAATGTGGAACCTGGAATGTTTATTACGATGTTCTATGGCTTCTACAATGATGAGGACCATTCCTTTCACTATGCGTCTGCCGGTCATGAGCCGGGCTTATTTTATGATGCATCATCGGACAGCTTTGAGAAAATGGAAACAAAGGGGATTGTGCTGGGGGTAGAGGAAAATACATCCTATCAGCAATATTCCAAGATCCTCTCCGTTGGGGACATGATTATTTTGTTTACAGATGGTGTGACAGAATGCAGACGCGGAGATCAATTTATTCAGACGGAAGAAATATTGGATATTATCAAGCAATACATACATATGTCGGCACAGGAAATCGTTGACCATGTCTATCGGTATTTCGAACGATTACAGGATTTTGATTTACGTGATGACTTTACATTAATTATCTTAAGAAGGAATTCTTGAAAAACTTTAAAATAAAGGTTTAAAGATTCCTGTGAAAGGGAATGAACATAGAAGTTAGTAAAAATTTTTTTGGGGGTTCGGAACATGAATTTAAGTATTGATGTTTCTCGAACAGATGATATTCATCATGTGAAACTATCAGGTGAAATTGATGTGTATACCGCACCAAAACTCAAAGAAACCATCCTTCCGCTAACAAAGGAAGAGGGTGTTTCAATCAAGGTGGACCTTGAAAAGATCAACTATATGGATAGTACGGGTCTTGGTGTATTTATAAGCGGGTTAAAATCAGCAAAAGAAAATCATTCGGAGCTGATTTTGATGAATTTACATGAGCGTGTATATAGATTGTTTGATATTACCGGCTTAAAAGAAGTCTTCAAAATAGAAAATACGGTTCGGGGTGGAAAGTAATGCAGGAACCTTTTGACTTTATTGAGATTAAAATACCAGCGAAGCCGGAGTACGTTGGGATTGTACGTCTGTCTATTTCGGGGATAGCTAATCGTTTAGGATTTTCTTTTGAAGAGATTGAAGATTTAAAGGTTGCCGTATCGGAAGCAATCACAAACACAGTCCAGCATGCCTATCGGGGGGTGGAAGAAGGAGAGGTCACCATAGGGTTTGGTTTATACCATGATCGATTGGAAGTTATGGTAGCCGATCGTGGAGGCAGCTTTGATTTATCTGAGATCAAACAGGATATTGGTCCTTATAGACCTGAGGAATCCATTGATGGGCTTAGGGAAAGCGGATTTGGACTATTTCTGATTGAAGAACTGATGGATAAGTTAGAGATTAATAATGATTATGGTGTGATTGTGATTATGACCAAGCATCTCCATAAAAATGGGGTGGAACCTAATGACGGCGAAATCTCAACCACACAATGATTATGATGAAGAGGTTTATCAATGGATAGAAACCCTTCAAAAGAATCCGCAAAACGAAACTGTACATGAGAAGCTGGTTCTGGAATTTGAAAATTTAGTTCACTCCATTGCCAGTAAATATTCCAAGAACAGTTCCATCCATGAGGACCTTGTACAAGTTGGTATGCTGGGTTTGATGGCTGCCATTAAACGTTATGATCCTTCTGTAGGAAAATCCTTTGAAGCCTTTGCTATACCTACAATCGTGGGTGAGATGAAGAGATTTATCCGGGATAAAACATGGAGTGTACACGTCCCTCGACGAATTAAGGAGCTCGGGCCAAAAATTAAAAAAGCCGCGGAGGAATTAACTTCGAGTCTCCAATATTCTCCGTCTGTAAAGGAAATTGCTGAGCATCTTGGGGTCAGTGAAGAGGAAGTGCTCGAAGCGATGGAAATGAGCCAAAGCTATCGTGCTTTATCGGCTGATCGGAAAATGGAGTCAGATTCAGATGGGGGAAAGGTTTCCATTCTTGATTTAGTGGGTGCAAAAGAGGACGGATATAACCAGGTTGATTACAAAATGCTTCTGGAGAAATTAATGCCTGTTTTATCTCAGCGTGAACGTCAGATTATCCAGTTCATTTACTTTGAAAATAAAAGTCAAAAGGAAACTGGAGAACATCTTGGTATTTCACAAATGCATGTTTCCCGACTGCAAAGGCGTGCCTTGAGAAAGCTTCGAGAGGCCTTACAGTCGGATAGTCCGGAGGTTTTATTTTGAATGCAGAAAATCATCGTATGGAGGTATCTGTTTTCCAGGAAGCAAAAGGTGGAAATCATTGTAATGGAGACTGCTTCTTCTATAAAGAGACAGAACATCAATTTATTTCGGTTTTAGCAGATGGCCTTGGAAGCGGAATGGATGCAAAGGAATCTTCAAATGCTGTTATAGAAGTTATCGAAAATCATTATACAGAGTCTATTGATCAATTAATTAAACGGTGCAATGACAAGCTTATCCATAAGCGTGGGGCCGTATTAGGTGTTTTGAAATTGGATTTTAAAAATCATACGTATTCACTGACATCTATCGGGAATGTTGGTATCACCTTAATCCCTTTAAATGGCCAGAAAAAAAGGACCATTCCAACCCCTGGGTATTTACCGAGCTATGGTTATCCCTATAAGATTAAACGGGAAAAACTTGAACAGGGAAATGTCTTTTTAATGTACTCAGACGGGGTAGATGAACGAAAACTCTTTACGAAAATGACCAATTTTAATGATGTAACAGGAATCACAGATACTTATGCCAGGCTGCACAAGGAAACGCAGACGGATGATACAACTTTAATGGCCATGCGGTATAAGGCAGTATAAACGGAGGGGACCCTTTTATGGAAGGGTCTTTTTGTTTGTGAACGATTCTAATCCCTGTGACTTTAGACGGTTTTCGCTTTTTGCAGATCTTTTGGTAAAATGAGTAGGGTATAATAAAGAAAGAACCTGGCCATGAAGGCGGACTTATAGAAACCAAGGAGGAAGCAATTTGAAGGAAGCAACAAATGAACAAGTGATTGTTAAGGAAGTAAGCCAATCGTTGAAATTACGTGAACAGACCACTGAAAAAGTTATACATATGCTTCAGGAAGGAAATACGGTTCCCTTTATCGCCCGTTACCGTAAAGAAGCTACAGGTGGGCTGGATGAGGTTCAGATAAAAGAAATTGAAGATAAATATGAATATCAGGTACAGTTACATAATCGAAAAGAAGAAGTTATCCGGCTGATAGATGAACAGGGAAAGCTGACAGATGAACTGAAACAGGAAATTACAAACGCCAATCAGCTTCAACGGGTAGAAGATCTTTATCGTCCGTATAAGCAGAAGAGAAGAACCCGGGCCACCATCGCTAAAGAAAAAGGTCTGGAACCATTAGCAGAACAAATCTACATGAATCAATCCGGTGTAGATATCCAGGCAGAAGCTCCGGGCTACTTTTCGGATGAATATGAACTTGCCACAGTTAAGGATGTTCTGGGCGGCGTTAATGACATTATTGCTGAATGGATTTCTGATGAACCTAAATTCAGAGAGAAAATCAGACAGGATACCTTCCAGCGGGGTTTATTGGAAACGAAGGGTAAAAATGAAGAGCAGGATGAAAAGGGAATTTATCATATGTATTACGATTTCCAGGAATCTGTGCGTAAAATTGCCTCCCATCGTGTACTGGCTGTTAACCGGGGAGAAAAGGAGGACATTTTAAAGGTTTCCATCACTCCCCCTGAGGAACATATCCTGGCATATCTGCAGGATCAGGTGCTGGATAAGCCTAGTGTAGATGTCAAAGAAGTCCTGGTGAATGCGATACAGGATTCATACAAACGTTTGATTGGTCCATCCATTGAAAGAGAAATTCGCAATACACTAACCGAAGAAGCAGAAGAGCATGCCATTCAGATCTTTTCAAAAAACTTAAGGAACTTGCTTTTACAGCCACCGTTAAAAGGCAAAACGGTCTTAGGTGTCGATCCTGCTTACCGGACAGGCTGCAAATTAGCGGTGGTGGATGAAACAGGAAAAGCAGGGGACATTGCTGTCATGTACCCTACTCCTCCTAAGAATGATAAGGATGGCGCCGAGAAAATCTTTATGCGTATGATTGAGGCTTATCCGGTAGAGATCGTTGCGATTGGAAATGGAACAGCCTCCAGGGAAACGGAACAATTTGTAGCAGATATGATTCAGAAGCATCAGTTGGATATTTCCTATATTATTGTTAATGAAGCGGGAGCCAGTGTATATTCAGCTTCAAAGCTTGCCCGTGAAGAATTTCCGGACTTTCAAGTAGAAGAGAGAAGTGCTATTTCAATAGCAAGACGACTTCAGGATCCGTTAAGTGAGCTCGTAAAAATCGACCCGAAATCGATTGGTGTCGGTCAATACCAGCATGATGTCAGTCAAAAGAAATTAAGTGAGTCGCTTACCTTTGTTGTTGAAACCGTTGTAAACCAGGTAGGGGTGAATGTGAATACAGCCTCGGCATCTCTTCTGCAATATGTGTCAGGATTAAACAAAACCGTAGCAAATAATATCGTTAAATATCGAGATGAAAATGGCAAGTTAAACAGCAGGAAGCAATTAAAGAAGGTTCCCCGGTTAGGGGCCAAAACCTATGAACAGGCGATTGGCTTTCTGCGGATAACCGATGGCACAGAGCCTTTGGATGGAACACCGATTCATCCGGAGAGTTATGATCAGACAAAAGCGCTCCTGCAGCAATTAGGTTTGACTACAGATAACCTGGGTGAAGCTGATTTGGTAGATGCTTTAAATCAAATCGAAGTAAAAACAATGGCCGACGAGCTTCAAATGGGTGTACCGACACTTCAGGATATCATTGAAGCGCTGAAAAAACCGAAACGTGACCCGCGTGATGACCTGGAGAAACCAATTCTTAAGAAAGATGTTCTTTCAATGGAGGATCTAAAGCCTGGAATGGAGCTGCAGGGAACTGTACGAAATGTAGTTGATTTTGGTGCTTTTGTAGATGTTGGAGTAAAACAGGATGGCCTAGTGCATATTTCAAAACTGTCGAATAAGTTTGTTAAAAACCCACTGGATGTTGTTGCCGTCGGAGATATTGTGACAGTCTGGGTCGATGAAGTGAATATGGACAGAGAGCGTATTGCTCTTACCATGATTGAACCTCAGTAAATGGAAACACTGATTATGTTTGAGATTTTTCGTTATGGACAAATCTCCGTCGATAAAAAAACCAGCATTGGTTCAGCATTTTAATTTGATAAATATCCTTTTTGCGAAAAGCGTTTTGCATTTGCTTTAAAAACCAATTCGGCATAATACCCCCTCCGTATTTAATTGGTCTATTCTTATCTTATGCAAAACGACGGTTCAGGTTTATATGTATTTTATAGAATTGATAAAAAGCCTTCCCATGATTGGGGAGGTTTTCTTTTTACCTGAATTGGTATGAGTCACTGGTTTACGGTTTACGCCGGTCATGCACACATAAGCAGCTTGATCACGCATGAACTGGCCGTAACACCTCTAATTCAGGTTTTGAGGGTAACCCGACAAGACTAAGAGGGGGCGGCCAGTAAATTCCTGATAAGTTCAACTAATCATCAGTGGAGAACCCCTGATGGTTAGATTCCCTTTATGATAGTAAAAGGAAGAAGGGTCCGAACCATAATTTGATGCCTGTGAACAAATCATCCAGTAATTACCATAGAAATTGAGGCTAAAAAGGTATATAATCAGTAATTGTTGTTGAGAAGGACAAGTTTTGCCGGTACAATAGATTTATCACGTATTAACTGGCCGTAATACCCCTACTTCAAGTCTTGAGGGTACCAACAAGACTAAGTGGGGGATAAATGGCCAGTAAATCCCTGATAAGTTCAACTAACAAGAAAAGCGGAGGCGACCGGTTAGGCCCGACGGCATAAGCAGAATATCCGGAGTGGCTGTATTTTGGCCATGGAGGGTATTCTGCTTATGACCGCTTGGGCCTGGGAGCCGCAGCTGGCCAAATCAGTGGGGGATGGAGAAAACCCCCACTGATGGAAGTTTCACTTTATATGAATAAATTGAGGTTCCATTATGGATAATACCGAGCTATTGCATTTAGTGAAACAAATTTCAATAAAATACTTTAAAAAACCCTTTCCTGACGATGCAATCTTTAATAATCGTTTGCGAACCACAGGTGGAAGGTATCTGCCTTCAAAGCGCAGGATTGAAATTAATCCTAAATATCTGCGTGAATTAGGGATAGATGAGTTAACAGGGATTATTAAACACGAACTCTGTCACTATCACTTACACATTGAAGGTAAAGGGTATCAGCATCGGGACAGAGACTTTAGGGAATTACTTAATAAGGTCGACGCTCCCCGTCACTGCCGTGCGCTGCCTTCCAAGGAAAATGAAAAACGGCATCATTATAAATGTACGCAATGCGGGTTACTTTATAAAAGAAAACGCCAGATAAATCTTAGCAGGTATAGATGTGGAAAATGTAAGGGAAGGCTAAAAAAGGTTTAAAAAAGATATTGACGCAGGCTCCGAAAGCATGTTAAATTATATAAGCCTTAAACAAACAGCGTGTTCTTTTGAAACAGCGAATCCTCTTAGAAAAAAGCGAATAAAAAAGTTATAATAAGGGTTTGACAAAAAGAACGAAACGTTGTATTATGTTTAACGTCGTGATAATGACATTACATTTTAAAACATTCCACCGTAGCTCAGTGGTAGAGCAATCGGCTGTTAACCGATCGGTCGTAGGTTCGAATCCTACCGGTGGAGCCAGTGGAGAAGTACTCAAGTGGCTGAAGAGGCGCCCCTGCTAAGGGTGTAGGTCGCGTAAGCGGCGCGAGGGTTCAAATCCCTCCTTCTCCGCCATTTATGGCCCGTTGGTCAAGTGGTTAAGACACCGCCCTTTCACGGCGGTAACACGGGTTCGAATCCCGTACGGGTCATTTTCTCTTTTTATTGTAAATAAAGCTTATAGGTCCGGTAGTTCAGCTGGTTAGAATGCCTGCCTGTCACGCAGGAGGTCGCGGGTTCGAGTCCCGTCCGGACCGCCATTATAATTGTTGGGCCATAGCCAAGCGGTAAGGCAACGGGTTTTGATCTCGTGATGCGCTGGTTCGAATCCAGCTGGCCCAGCCATTTTTTATTTTGCAATAAAATAGCAGAAAGAGTTAAGACATTACTAAATACGAGCCATTAGCTCAGTTGGTAGAGCACGAACGAATAGGCTTCAAAGCAACACATCAGCGTACTGATCGAGAAGCATCCAGAATCATCTTGCTGAGATTAGGACGTCGTAGATGCATAATGTACGAAGATCCTTATCAAGACGAACCACTCAATTATAAATACGAGCCATTAGCTCAGTTGGTAGAGCATCTGACTTTTAATCAGAGGGTCGGAGGTTCGAATCCTCCATGGCTCATCAAGGAAGTTGTGGTAGGATTCTCACTTGCGGTTCCCCTTGCTTTTATTTTATAGAAGAAGGAAGTAAGGACTAGCCAAAGGCGTCGGAATCCTCCATGGCTCACCATCCTCGCGGGTGTGGCGGAATTGGCAGACGCGCTAGATTTAGGATCTAGTGTCTTTCGACATGGGGGTTCGACTCCCTCCACCCGCACCATTTTATTTTGCGGTCGTGGCGGAACGGCAGACGCGCTAGGTTGAGGGCCTAGTGGGGGTTTACCCCGTGGAGGTTCAAATCCTCTCGACCGCACCAAAAAGATTTAAAAAAACTTCTTGCAAAGATATTGTGGTTGTGTTATAATAAATCTTGTCGCAAAAAAGCGCCCGTAGCTCAATTGGATAGAGCGTCTGACTACGGATCAGAAGGTTAGGGGTTCGACTCCTCTCGGGCGCACCATTCGACCCGGGAAGTAGCTCAGCTTGGTAGAGCACATGGTTTGGGACCATGGGGTCGCAGGTTCGAATCCTGTCTTCCCGACCAGTAAAAATCAAATATGCGGGTGTAGTTTAGTGGTAAAACCTCAGCCTTCCAAGCTGATGTCGTGGGTTCGATTCCCATCACCCGCTCCATAATGGGGCCTGTAGCTCAGTCGGTTAGAGCGCACGCCTGATAAGCGTGAGGTCGGTGGTTCAAGTCCACTCAGGCCCACCATTAAAAATTACTATTTCGAACCTTGAAAACTGAACAAAACAACCAGTACGTCAATTCGCTATTTAAATAGCATTGATTTATGAGTGACAGGAAAACTTGTTTCTCAGTAATAGTTGAGCACTTTATGTGCGATGACAACATTTATTGGAGAGTTTGATCCTGGCTCAGGACGAACGCTGGCGGCGTGCCTAATACATGCAAGTCGAGCGCGTGAAACAAGTTGATTCCTTCGGGATGAAACTTGTGGAACGAGCGGCGGACGGGTGAGTAACACGTGGGCAACCTGCCTGTAAGATCGGGATAACTCCGGGAAACCGGGGCTAATACCGGATAACACCTCCGACTGCATGGTCGGAAGTTGAAAGACGGCTTTTATGCTGTCACTTACAGATGGGCCCGCGGCGCATTAGCTAGTTGGTGAGGTAAGAGCTCACCAAGGCAACGATGCGTAGCCGACCTGAGAGGGTGATCGGCCACACTGGGACTGAGACACGGCCCAGACTCCTACGGGAGGCAGCAGTAGGGAATCTTCCGCAATGGACGAAAGTCTGACGGAGCAACGCCGCGTGAGTGATGAAGGTCTTCGGATCGTAAAGCTCTGTTGTCAGGGAAGAACAAGTACAAGAGGAACTGCTTGTACCTTGACGGTACCTGACCAGAAAGCCACGGCTAACTACGTGCCAGCAGCCGCGGTAATACGTAGGTGGCAAGCGTTGTCCGGAATTATTGGGCGTAAAGCGCGCGCAGGCGGTTTCTTAAGTCTGATGTGAAAGCCCACGGCTTAACCGTGGAGGGTCATTGGAAACTGGGAGGCTTGAGTGCAGGAGAGGAGAGTGGAATTCCACGTGTAGCGGTGAAATGCGTAGATATGTGGAGGAACACCAGTGGCGAAGGCGACTCTCTGGCCTGTAACTGACGCTGAGGCGCGAAAGCGTGGGGAGCGAACAGGATTAGATACCCTGGTAGTCCACGCCGTAAACGTTGAGTGCTAGGTGTTAGGGGGTTTCCGCCCCTTAGTGCTGAAGTTAACGCATTAAGCACTCCGCCTGGGGAGTACGGCCGCAAGGCTGAAACTCAAAGGAATTGACGGGGGCCCGCACAAGCGGTGGAGCATGTGGTTTAATTCGAAGCAACGCGAAGAACCTTACCAGGTCTTGACATCCTCTGCTACCTCTAGAGATAGAGGGTTCCCTTCGGGGACAGAGTGACAGGTGGTGCATGGTTGTCGTCAGCTCGTGTCGTGAGATGTTGGGTTAAGTCCCGCAACGAGCGCAACCCTTGACCTTAGTTGCCAGCATTAAGTTGGGCACTCTAGGGTGACTGCCGGTGACAAACCGGAGGAAGGTGGGGATGACGTCAAATCATCATGCCCCTTATGACCTGGGCTACACACGTGCTACAATGGATGGTACAAAGGGCAGCGAAGCCGCGAGGTGAAGCTAATCCCATAAAACCATTCTCAGTTCGGATTGCAGGCTGCAACTCGCCTGTATGAAGCCGGAATCGCTAGTAATCGCGGATCAGCATGCCGCGGTGAATACGTTCCCGGGCCTTGTACACACCGCCCGTCACACCACGAGAGTTGGCAACACCCGAAGTCGGTGGGGTAACCTTTTGGAGCCAGCCGCCTAAGGTGGGGCCAATGATTGGGGTGAAGTCGTAACAAGGTAGCCGTATCGGAAGGTGCGGCTGGATCACCTCCTTTCTAAGGAAGATAAGGTCACTTCGTGACCAAAAAAGAGCGTACTCGGTTGTTTTGTTTAGTTTTGAAGGATCGAAGGATTCTTCAAATAGCACCTTGAAAACTAGATAAGAAAGCAATCAAGAGCAGACAACGGACAATGATGTCCGTGTGCGTTATAAGTTAAGTGAATAAGAGCGCACGGTGAATGCCTTGGCACTAGGAGCCGATGAAGGACGGGACAAACACCGATATGCTTCGGGGAGCTGTAAGTAAGCTTTGATCCGGAGATTTCCGAATGGGGAAACCCGCTGTCCGTAATGGGGCAGTATCCTTATCTGAATCCATAGGGTAAGGAAGGTAACCCGGGGAACTGAAACATCTCAGTACCCGGAGGAAGAGAAAGCAAACGCGATTTCCTAAGTAGCGGCGAGCGAACGGGAAACAGCCCAAACCAGAAGGCTTGCCTTCTGGGGTTGTAGGACACTCCATACGGAGTTACCAAGAAATCAGGTAGATGAAACGGTCTGGAAAGACCTGCCGAAGAAGGTAACAGCCCTGTAATTCAAACCTGGTTTCCTCCGGAGTGGATCCTGAGTACGGCGGAACACGTGAAATTCCGTCGGAATCCGGGAGGACCATCTCCCAAGGCTAAATACTCCCTAGTGACCGATAGCGAACCAGTACCGTGAGGGAAAGGTGAAAAGCACCCCGGGAGGGGAGTGAAAGAGAACCTGAAACCGTGTGCTTACAAGTAGTTGGAGCCCGTTAATGGGTGACAGCGTGCCTTTTGTAGAATGAACCGGCGAGTTTCGATTTCATGCAAGGTTAAGCAGAAGATGTGGAGCCGCAGCGAAAGCGAGTCTGAACAGGGCGTATGAGTATGAGGTCGCAGACCCGAAACCGTGTGACCTACCCATGTCCAGGGTGAAGGTAAGGTAACACTTACTGGAGGCCCGAACCCACGTACGTTGAAAAGTGCGGGGATGAGGTGTGGGTAGCGGTGAAATGCCAATCGAACACGGAGATAGCTGGTTCTCTCCGAAATAGCTTTAGGGCTAGCCTCAAGAATCGAGTTTTGGAGGTAGAGCACTGATTGGACTAGGGGCCCTCATCGGGTTACCGAATTCAGTCAAACTCCGAATGCCAACAACTTGAGCTTGGGAGTCAGACTATGGGTGATAAGGTTCATAGTCGAGAGGGAAACAGCCCAGACCGCCAGCTAAGGTCCCTAAGTATACGTTAAGTGGAAAAGGATGTGGAGTTGCTTAGACAACCAGGATGTTGGCTTAGAAGCAGCCATCATTTAAAGAGTGCGTAATAGCTCACTGGTCGAGTGACTCTGCGCCGAAAATATACCGGGGCTAAACGTATCACCGAAGCTGCGGATTGTACCGTTGGTACAATGGTAGGAGAGCGTTCTAAGCGCAGCGAAGTCCGATCGGAAGAACGGGTGGAGCGCTTAGAAGTGAGAATGCCGGTATGAGTAGCGAAAGACAAGTGAGAATCTTGTCCACCGAAAGCCTAAGGTTTCCTGAGGAAGGCTCGTCCGCTCAGGGTTAGTCGGGACCTAAGCCGAGGCCGAAAGGCGTAGGCGATGGAAAACAGGTTGACATTCCTGTACCACCTTTCATCCGTTTGAGCAATGGGGTGACGCAGGAGGATAGGGAAGCGTGCTGATGGATATGCACGTCCAAGCAGTGAGAGTGATGAGCAGGCAAATCCGTTCATCGTAAGCTCGGGCTGTGATGGGGAGGGAAATAGAGTACCGAAGTTCCTGATTTCACACTGCCAAGAAAAGCCTCTCGTGAGGATGAGGGTGCCCGTACCGCAAACCGACACAGGTAGGCGAGGAGAGAATCCTAAGGTGAGCGGGATAACTCTCGTTAAGGAACTCGGCAAAATGACCCCGTAACTTCGGGAGAAGGGGTGCTCGTTCAGGCTTCGGTCTGGATGAGCCGCAGTGAAAAGGCCCAAGCGACTGTTTATCAAAAACACAGGTCTCTGCGAAGCCGAAAGGCGAAGTATAGGGGCTGACACCTGCCCGGTGCTGGAAGGTTAAGAGGATGAGTTAGCCCTTTGGGCGAAGCTCTGAATCGAAGCCCCAGTAAACGGCGGCCGTAACTATAACGGTCCTAAGGTAGCGAAATTCCTTGTCGGGTAAGTTCCGACCCGCACGAAAGGTGCAACGACTTGGGCACTGTCTCAACGAGAGACCCGGTGAAATTATACTATGCGTGAAGATGCGCATTACCCGCGACAGGACGGAAAGACCCCGTGGAGCTTTACTGTAGCCTGATATTGAATGTTGGTACAGCTTGTACAGGATAGGTGGGAGCCATCGAAACCGGAGCGCTAGCTTCGGTGGAGGCGCTGGTGGGATACCACCCTGGCTGTACGGACATTCTAACCCAGAACCGTGATCCGGTTCGGAGACAGTGTCAGGTGGGCAGTTTGACTGGGGCGGTCGCCTCCTAAAGAGTAACGGAGGCGCCCAAAGGTTCCCTCAGAATGGTTGGAAATCATTCGCAGAGTGTAAAGGCAGAAGGGAGCTTGACTGCGAGACCTACAAGTCGAGCAGGGACGAAAGTCGGGCTTAGTGATCCGGCGGTACCGAATGGAAGGGCCGTCGCTCAACGGATAAAAGCTACCCCGGGGATAACAGGCTTATCTCCCCCAAGAGTCCACATCGACGGGGAGGTTTGGCACCTCGATGTCGGCTCATCGCATCCTGGGGCTGTAGTCGGTCCCAAGGGTTGGGCTGTTCGCCCATTAAAGCGGTACGCGAGCTGGGTTCAGAACGTCGTGAGACAGTTCGGTCCCTATCCGTCGTGGGCGTTGGAAATTTGAGAGGAGCTGTCCTTAGTACGAGAGGACCGGGATGGACACACCGCTGGTGTACCAGTTGTTCCGCCAGGAGCACGGCTGGGTAGCTACGTGTGGAAGGGATAAGTGCTGAAAGCATCTAAGCATGAAGCCCCCCTCAAGATGAGATTTCCCATCATTTTAAATGAGTAAGATTCCTCAGAGACGATGAGGTAGATAGGTCCGAGGTGGAAGCGTGGTGACACGTGCAGCTGACGGATACTAATCAATCGAGGACTTAACTTATACGAAAAGCGTAGGCGAGCGCTTAGGTACGACTGCATAAGCAGAAGACACGGAGTGACATGTTTTTGCCACGGAATGGCTTTGGCTTATATCAGCCTGGACCTAGGAGCCGGTGCTGGACGACACGAAAAGCGCAGGCGGACTAACAAACCAATGTCTGCTCACATGATTGCCTTTCTTATCTAGTTTTGAAGGTGCTAGTCACCTGAAATGAATAATGATAAGGAAGTTCTGCTAAGAGCACTCATGTCATATGAGCAAAGCAGAACGACCATGCCAAAGTCCAGTGGTGATGGCGGAGAGGTCACACCTGTTCCCATTCCGAACACAGTAGTTAAGCTCTCCAGCGCCGATGGTAGTTGGGGTTCTTCCCCTGCGAGAGTAGGACGTTGCTGGGCTTGGGTTAAAATATTATAGTTGTGATTTCACAACACTATCGCGGGGTGGAGCAGTCTGGTAGCTCGTCGGGCTCATAACCCGAAGGTCGCAAGTTCAAATCTTGCCCCCGCAACCAAAATACTTATCCAAACTACATTGATAATCTTCAATGCGAGATGAAATTAGTAGTGCCCTTTAGGGTGCAACCAATGGTCCGGTAGTTCAGCTGGTTAGAATGCCTGCCTGTCACGCAGGAGGTCGCGGGTTCGAGTCCCGTCCGGACCGCCATTAATTAAAAATATAATTACATAAAAACTTACGTATACACAAACCTTAGGATAATCCTAAGGTTTTTATAATGCAATATGAACTATTGTTTCTGTACGTCGTTTACATAATAAAGTCGTCTGTCTCATGTTTGTCTTTTGGAATCCTTCCCTTTTCTGCTATTATAAGGATTAAAAGGTTGCTTTTAAGGAGACTTTGAAAATGGATGAGTTTTCATTTATTGATTCCATCATGCAGAAATATTATCGCCAGTCTTCTATTATTAAAGGTATAGGAGACGATGCTGCTGTTGTCCGGCCTGTAAATGGGTTTGATATGATTACAGCTTCGGATACAATGGTAGAAGATATCCACTTTCGTTTAGCTACCATGACCCCCTATCATATTGGTTACAGAGTATTAGCTGCTAATATAAGTGATTTGGCAGCAATGGGGTGTGATCCGGCTTATTACATGGTTTCTATTGTGATTCCAAAAGACTGGTCGAAACAGCAGCTGCAAGAAATATATGCAGGTATGCAGGATCATGCCCGGGAGCATCAAATGGATTTAATCGGGGGTGATACTGTTTCAGGTCATCAGTTTGTGGTAACCGTGACGGTTTATGGATATGTTCCAAAGGGTTACGCAAGATACAGAAGCCAGGCTCGCGAGGGTGATTATGTATTTGCCACAGGATACCTTGGTGATTCAGCATATGGCCTTCATTTATTACTGGAACGGGGTAAAAGCACAGATAACCCATTTATCAAGCGACATCAAATGCCGCAGCCAAGGGTTCCCTTTGCTCAGGCCCTGCAGCCTTTAAAGCGGGTATGTTTAAATGATATCAGTGATGGAATTGCCAGTGAAGCCAATGAAATAGCTCAGGCTTCGGGGATCGACATTGAGATAAACTTTGGAGACCTGCCTGTACGGCCGGAAATTAAGGACCATACATTGAAAGACCACAAAAAATGGGTGCTCTCGGGTGGAGAGGATTTTGAATTGCTTGGTACAGTTTCAGAAGATGATTGGCCAAGGATACAGGCCGCGGCTGAACAGACGAACACTAAGGTGACTAAAATTGGAACAGTCAAACCATCAACAGAAAATCCTTGTGTAATTTTATGCTCAGATGGACGCAGAGAGAAACTGTCTAAGTCGGGCTATGTTCATTTACAATGAGATAGGTGATATACATGAATCCGTATCAAATTCGTTCAAAAAGTGCCGATGAGACCATGGCATTTGCCAGCCGTTTAGCAAAACAATTACAGCCTGGTGACGTGATTACATTAGAAGGAAACCTTGGAGCCGGGAAAACAACTTTTACCAAAGGATTGGCAAAAGGTCTTAATATTAAACGAACGGTCAATAGCCCTACTTTTACTATTATAAAAGAGTATGAGGGTGTTTATCCTTTATATCATATTGATGCTTATCGATTAGAGGATCATGAAGAGGATTTGGGTTTTGATGAATATTTTGAGGGTGATGGAATAACCGTTGTTGAGTGGGCGAAATTTATTAAAGAGGAATTACCAGAAGAGTATATCAACATTCAGATTCGTTATACAGAGGATGATGGGAGAGTCATTGAGTTAAATCCCATAGGAGAAAGATTTGAAAAACTGTGCAGGGAGTTAGTGGAATGAAGGTACTAGCAATGGACACATCCAATCAGGTGATGAGTGTCGCCGTATTGGACAATCAGCAAATAGTTGCCGAAATCACAACGAATGTGAAGCGTAATCATTCTGTACGTCTGATGCCGGCCATCGATGAAGCTATGAAAGAGGCAAAAATGACTCCAGCTGATCTTGATCAAATTGTGGTTGCACACGGTCCTGGTTCGTTTACTGGAGTGAGAATAGGAGTAACAACAGCGAAATCCCTCGCTTACAGCTTGAATATTCCAATTATTGCTGTATCCAGCCTGGAAATGGCAGCATTTAATGGCTTGTATTTTAACGGGAGGATATGCTCCTTTTTTGATGCTAGACGAGGTCGAGTGTACGCAGGCCTGTACAAAAATGAAAATCGTCAGTTAACAGCTGTCAGAGATGAAGAAAATGTTTTATTTACGGATTGGCTGGAGGACTTAAAGAAGCAGGATGAACCCATTTTATTTATCAGCAATGATTTGCATATACATAAAGACAATATTAAAGCTGTATTGGGGGAACAAGCGGAATTTCCGCCAGACTTTTTAGCAGTGCCACGGGCATCAGCACTGGCTCAAATAGCCCAAACGAAAGCAGCAGAAGATGTACATGCTTTGACTCCGAATTATTTGAGGCTGGCTGAGGCTGAGGCGAAATGGTTAGAAAAAAATCAGGAGAAGAGAAGCCATGAGTGATGTCTCGATTCGACCAATGAGGATAAGTGATCTTCATCAGATCATAAACATTGAGCAAAAAACCTTTAATACTCCATGGGATGAAGGCTCCTTTAAGAGTGAATTGGAGCAGAACAAATTTGCACATTATTATGTGATAGAAGATGAGGGAATTCCCTTTGGCTACTGTGGTTTGTGGGTGGTGTATGAATCTGCGCAAATTACAAACATTGCTATTTTACCGGAATACAGAGGGAATAACTATGGGCAGGAGCTTTTTTCATATGCATTGGATGAGGCGCGGGCCCTTCAAGCACGTGAAATGTCACTGGAGGTACGAACCTCCAATATTATTGCACAGAAAATGTATCGGAAGTTTGGCTTTGTTCCAGTAGGGATTCGAAAAAATTATTATATTGATAATCATGAAGACGCAATTGTAATGTGGGTGAAATTATGAGCGAAAATGAGCATCAGTTAATTCTTGCAATTGAAACTAGCTGTGATGAGACAGCCATGGCCATTATTAAAGATGGACGTGAAGTATTATCGAATGTTGTGGCCTCGCAAATTGAAAGCCATAAGAGATTTGGCGGTGTTGTACCGGAAATTGCTTCACGTCACCATATTGAACAGATTACCGTCGTACTCGAAGAAACCCTGAAGCAGGCAGGTATTACTATGGATGACGTGGATGCCATTGCGGTAACAGAAGGACCGGGGCTTGTAGGGGCATTGCTAATAGGAGTGTCTGCAGCTAAATCCTTGGCGTTTGCTCATCAAAAGCCGCTGATTGGAGTCCATCACATTGCCGGTCATATTTACGCGAATCGACTATTAAAAGAATTTGAATTTCCTTTACTATCTTTGGTCGTATCAGGGGGTCACACTGAGCTGATTTTAATGGACGAGCATGGACAATTTGAAGTCATTGGGGAAACCCGGGATGATGCAGCGGGTGAAGCTTACGATAAAGTAGCAAAGACCTTGAATCTGCCTTATCCTGGAGGTCCTCAAATCGATCGTCTGGCGCAGGAAGGAGAAGAGCGATTCCCTTTTACAAGAGCCCTAATTAATGAGGACACCTATGACTTCAGCTTTAGTGGGTTAAAAACAGCCGTAATGAATACGCTCCATAATGCACAGCAAAGAGGGGAAGAGGTCTCTTCAGCGGATATGGCAGCGAGCTTCCAGGCGAGTGTGGTGGATGTGTTAGTGACAAAGACCTATCGTGCAGTGAAAGAGTATGGGGTGGAGCAATTAATTGTAGCTGGAGGCGTTGCTGCAAATCAGGGTCTTCGGAAAGCACTCCATGAAAAATTCACCAATGAGGATGTTGAGGTTTTAATTCCGCCCCTGCATTTATGTACAGATAATGCAGCTATGATTGGGGCGGCTGCCAGTATTGCCTACGAGCAAGGTCATCGGGCAGGGCTTGATTTAAATGCGAATCCCTCTTTAAGTATTGAAAAATATAGGAAGCGTTCCACTGTAACAAAAGGATAAACAAAACAGGATATTGATAAACAAAAGCCGGTACCAGATTAAGGCATGGTATCGGCTTTTGTTTATCACGCATTAACTGGCCGTAATACCCCCCCACTGATGGAAGCTTACTTTATCCACAAATAAAATCTGGTGATGTGAATAGAATCGACAAAATTCGATGATAGCAGTCCTGTGGATGTGAGTAAAAATTGTGGATAACCGAGCATAAAGCTGTGGATAATGTGGGTAAGTCCATTCAGTGGGCATATTGTCACGTGTTATATGTGCATAAGTCTGTGAATAACTGTTGATAACTACAATATAGGTAAAAAGGAGCTGAACAAAAGTCGTTCAGCTCCTAAATATCCGCCAGCTTCTCCTGAAGATTCGTCCATTCTTCCATCAGTTCATCCAGTTTGGCGCTCATCTGTTCATTTTCGTTTGTTAAGTCCTGCAATTTTCCATGATCCTTTAAGAATTCCGGCTGTACCATGTGCTGCTCATTTTCCTCTATCTTACCTTCTAATTCATGAATTTGACCCTCCAGCTCTTCCACACGTCGTTCCAGCTTTCTGATTTCCCGTTTTTGTGCTTTATCCTGCAGGAACTGGTTTTTGTCTTCCTGTGAATGAGTGGTTTCATCTTGAGCAGCGTTAAGCTCTTCAATTTCTTTCTCTTCCTGTTTTTTCATGAGGTAGTAATCGTAATCGCCTAAATAAAGGTTCGTTCCCTCTTCTGACATTTCTACAATTTTGGTTGCAATCCGGTTAATAAAATAGCGGTCATGTGAAACAAACAGAATCGTGCCTGGGAAGTCCATTAAGGCTGCTTCAAGCACTTCCTTACTATCCAGATCCAGATGGTTTGTCGGCTCGTCCATGATTAAGAAGTTCGCCTTTTGCAGCATTAATTTTGCCAGAACCAGACGTGCCTTCTCACCACCACTCAGGGAAGGGATTGTTTTTAACACATCGTCTCCTGAAAACAGGAAATTTCCTAAAACGGTCCGGATTTCTTTTTCAGGTTTTAGCGGATATTCATCCCACAATTCATCAAGAACGGTTTTGTTACTGGAAAGATTGGTCTGTTCCTGATCATAATAACCAATTTGAACATTGGTTCCGTAAGCAATGTTCCCATGGTGCGGATTCAGCTGCCCGATAATCGTTTTAAGCAAAGTAGATTTCCCGATTCCATTAGGTCCGACTAACCCGATGCGATCCTCGCGATGTATGCTGAGATTGACATGCTGAAAAATGTCAGGTTTATCCGGATGATAGCGGAACGATAAATCTTCAAGCTTTAACACATCATTTCCGCTTTGACGTTCAATTTCAAAGGAAAATTTGGCGGATTGATTTTCGAGCATTGGTTTGTCCATAAGCTCCATTTTTTCAAGCTTTTTCCGTCGGCTCTGGGCGCGTTTTGTAGTGGATGCCCTTACAATATTTTTCTGGATAAAATCCTCTAACCTTTTGACTTCAGCCTGCTGTTTTTCGTACTGTTTTACATTTTGCTCATAATCCTTGGCTTTTTGCACAAGGTAGTCACTGTAGTTTCCTGTATATCGATTGGATGTCTGAAAGGAAATCTCATAGACTACGTTTACCGTTTTATCCAAAAAGTAACGATCGTGGGAAACAATGACAACTGCACCCTGATAATTCTGCAGATATTGCTCAAGCCAATTAAGGGTTCCGATATCCAGGTGGTTGGTAGGTTCGTCCAAAATGAGGATATCAGGTTTAGATAAAAGCAGCTTACCGAGAGCAAGCCTTGTTTTCTGTCCACCGCTCAGTTCACTGATGGATGTATCCACATTGGAAAACTGCAATCCGTTGAGGACGGCTTTTATATCCGCTTCATATTCAAAGCCGCCAAGCCGCCTGAATTCCTCCTGTTCTGCATCATAACTTTCAAGAATCTCTTCGTAAGTGGAATGGTCCTCCAAAAGATCTGGATCAGCCATTTGTTCTTCCAGTTTTCTGAGCTCCTTTTCTCTTTGTTTGAGCTCGGAAAAAACCTGTTCCATCTCTTCCCATATCGTTAATGATGACTCCAGTCCGGTGTTTTGAGCCAAATAGCCGATGCTGGTATCCCTCGGCCTGATCATTTCGCCCTTATCGTACGTGTATTCTCCGGACATAATTTTAAGCAAGGTGGATTTTCCTGCTCCATTTCGTCCTACGATGGCAATCCTGTCCTGGCTATGTACTTCTAATTTAATATTCGATAAAATAAGGTCAGCGCCAAAATATTTTTCTATATTATTTAACTGCATTAATATCATTTTTTATTCACCTCAACTTGGTTAAGTGTATCTTATCATTAAGCAGGATAGCAAGATATAGAAAAACTTCGTGAAGTGGGGAATATTTCTTCAACTCAGGAAATGTCTATTTTTCATTATAGTATAAGTAGGGGGATGAGTATGGCGAATCATGATCAGCACAAAATACCGCAGGCAACAGCGAAAAGGCTTCCACTATATTATCGTTTTATCAGTAACCTCCATAATCAGGGGAAATCCCGTGTTTCCTCAAAGGAATTAAGTGAGGCGGTTAAAGTAGATTCAGCAACCATACGTCGAGATTTTTCTTATTTTGGAGCTTTGGGAAAAAAGGGATATGGCTACAACATTAATTATTTGCTTTCCTTTTTCAGAGAGGCGCTGGAGCAGGATATTTTTACGAAAGTAGCCCTAATCGGAGTGGGAAATTTAGGAACAGCTTTTTTAAATTATAATTTCACCAAAAATAATAATACGAAAATCGAGATGGCCTTTGATGCCGCTCCTGAGAAAGTAGGAACCAGGGTTGGGGGAGTTCCGGTTTATCATATTGATGAGATGGAGAAAAAAATCGGTTCTGATATTAATATAGCTATTCTGACTGTACCGGCACAGTCTGCACAACCGATTACCGATCGCGTTGTAAATTGTGGAGTGGAGGGCATTTTAAACTTTACGCCCGCCCGTATTACGGTTCCACCTCAAATACGCATTCATCATATTGATTTATCCATTGAACTGCAATCGCTGGCTTATTTCTTAAAGCACTATCCATTGGAGGAAGACATAACAGAGGATCCTCATTAATACATAACTCCCCTTGTTTCGAAAAGGCAAGGGGAGCTTCTTTATCACGTATTAACTGGCCGTAATACCCCCACTTCAAGTTTTGAGGGTAACCCAACAAGACTAAGGGGGATAAACGGCCAGTAAAAACCTGACAAGTTCAACTAACCATCAGTGGGGATGGAGAAAACCCCCCCACTGATGGAAGTTTCACTTTATTTGTTATTATTATTTTTTGAGTTCTTAATTTTTATATGAAGATTGATTAAGCGAACGGCAACAGCAAAATCAAAGGTTGCCACTACAGCCAGAATAATGGTAGTGAAGTTCCATAAGGTTTCCTCAACACTCTGGGCTGCAATATACGTAAATAGAATCCCCATAAACAAGTACAGGGTGGACATAAATAATGGTGATGCTCTCATAAATGTTTAGCCTCCGATTAAGATAGTCTGGAGCTCTTCCAGTTGTTTCTGATATCTTTCCAGGTCTTCTTCTGTTACTAAATAATTGATGATAAAAACGAACGTGTTAATGGAGATATGTGTAAGGATTGGTACAAGGATCGTTTTTGTTTTGACATATAGAAAAGCAAAAACCATACCAACAGATGTATAGATTAACATATGCTCAGGCTCTCCATGTAGTATTCCGAAAATCAGGGCAGAAATAATGGCAGCAATAAAAAAGTTATATTTTTGATAAATGGAACCAAAAATCACTTTTCTGAAGATCACTTCTTCCAATATAGGGGCCAAAATAGCCGTTACAATCAGAAATAACGGAAAGCTTTTTGCTATATTCACTAAATCAGCCGTATTTTCTGAGCCAGGCTGAATACCGACGGCCATCTCAATATAGGCAGCTAAATAATTGGCAAACAGGACAAAGAAAAATCCGCCAATCACCCATAAAATGATTCGACCGGCTTGAAAGGAACGCTGATTTCGCGCCTTTTGCATATCGGTTTTTAATAATCGCAGAACAATAATTGTCATGATAGGGAAGATGATGATGGACCATATGCCGGGGATATCTTCCCTCGGGACCCCGAAACTGCGTAACAGTGGTCCCCCGATGATTCCCGATAGTTGTCCAATAGCATAAGTTAAAATAACATACCAGTATCTTCTAGGCAATTAAGACGACTCCTTCTCCGTAAATTCCTTTATGAAATTCTCTATAAACAGAATATATTTTCAAAGGTTTAAACATATTCTTTCATGGATACTCTAAAGTAGAGTTTTTCATATTTCGATCATACATTAAAATGATTTGTAACCAGCACGTTTTACCGTTTACCCTTATCCTTGTCCATATTTACGCAGGATTTTTGGGTTGTATGTATATCGTTTTAATGAATGGAACTCTTTACTTATTATAAACGAAAAATTCATAAGAAAAAAATCATTTCATTTACTTGCAAAGTGGAAGGAAATTCATTATTATAATAATTGGAATTAGCACTCACTGAAAAAGAGTGCTAACAATATCAAAATAAAAGAATTTGAGGAGGGTATCTGATATGTTAAAGCCGCTAGGTGATCGTGTTGTCATTGAAGTTGTCGAGCAGGAAGAAACAACTTCAAGCGGAATTGTACTTCCAGATTCTGCAAAAGAAAAACCACAAGAAGGAAAAGTAGTAGCTGTTGGTTCCGGTCGAGTAACCGACAATGGTGAACGTGTTGCACCTGAGGTTGCTGAAGGAAACATTGTTGTCTACTCAAAATATGCGGGAACAGAAGTGAAATATGAAGGTAATGAATACTTAATTCTTCGTGAAAGTGATATTTTGGCTGTCATCGGCTAATATCACGGAGGAACGTTTGAAATATCATAACCTATTTAAAATATAAGGAGGGCATCTATTCATGGCTAAAGAGATTAAATTTAGTGAAGACGCTCGTCGCGCAATGCTTCGCGGAGTAGATTCATTAGCAAATGCAGTAAAAGTTACTCTTGGACCAAAAGGACGTAACGTTGTTTTAGATAAGAAATTCGGATCTCCATTGATTACAAACGACGGTGTAACCATTGCAAAAGAAATTGAACTTGAAGATCATTTCGAAAACATGGGTGCACAGCTTGTATCTGAAGTAGCATCCAAAACAAACGACGTAGCTGGTGACGGTACAACAACGGCAACAGTACTTGCACAGGCAATGATTCAGGAAGGACTTAAAAACGTGGCTTCCGGAGCAAACCCTGTAGGTGTACGTCGTGGTATTGAACAAGCGGTTGAAGTTGCTACAGAGGAACTTAGAAAGATTTCCAACCCAATCGAGGGAAGAGAATCGATTTCTCAGGTAGCTTCCATTTCTTCCGGCGATGATAAAGTGGGTCAATTAATCGCAGAAGCCATGGAGCGTGTAGGTAACGACGGTGTTATCACTGTTGAGGAATCCAAAGGCTTCAACACTGAGCTTGAAGTTGTAGAAGGTATGCAGTTTGACCGTGGATATGCATCTCCATACATGGTAACCGACCAGGATAAAATGGTTGCTGAACTGGAAGATCCATATATCCTCATTACAGATAAGAAGATTTCAAACATTCAAGAGGTCCTTCCTGTATTAGAGCAGGTTGTACAGCAAAGCAAGCCAGTTCTTATCATTGCTGAAGATGTTGAAGGTGAAGCTCTTGCAACTTTAGTTGTGAACAAGCTTCGTGGAACATTCAACGCTGTAGCGGTTAAAGCTCCAGGCTTCGGTGATCGTCGTAAAGCTATGCTAGAAGATATTGCAACGCTAACTGGTGGTACTGTAATCACAGAAGACCTTGGCTTTGATCTGAAGAGTGCTTCCATTGAACACCTAGGTCGTGCTTCTAAAGTTGTTGTTACAAAAGAAGATACAACTGTTGTTGAAGGTGCAGGGAATGCCGACGATATTTCTGCACGTGTAAACCAGATTCGTGCTCAATTAGAAGAAACAACTTCTGAATTCGATAAAGAAAAACTGCAAGAGCGTCTGGCTAAGCTTGGCGGCGGTGTAGCTGTAGTTAAAGTTGGTGCGGCTACTGAAACGGAATTGAAAGAGCGTAAACTGCGCATTGAAGATGCCTTGAACTCTACTCGTGCAGCAGTAGAAGAAGGTATTGTAGCTGGTGGTGGAACAGCTCTTGTGAACATCTACAATAAAGTAGCTGAGCTTGATCTTACGGATGACGAGGCAACAGGTGCCAGCATCCTGCTTCGCGCACTTGAAGAGCCCGTACGTCAAATTGCTCACAATGCCGGCCTTGAAGGCTCTGTAGTCGTCGAACGCCTGAAGAATGAAGAAGTAGGCATCGGCTTCAACGCTGCCAATGGCGAGTGGGTAAACATGATCGATGCAGGTATCGTAGACCCTACAAAAGTTACCCGTTCAGCACTGCAAAACGCAGCATCTGTAGCAGCGATGTTCTTAACTACAGAAGCAGTTGTCGCTGACCTTCCAGAAGAAGACAATGGCGGCGGCGCAGCACCTGACATGGGTGGCATGGGCGGAATGGGCGGCATGATGTAATAAGCCGTTCCAACCCTTGATATGAGTGGGTTTTTAAGTAAGATGAGAGTGAAATGCTCACATTTTGCTCACATTGAGGATATTAACGGAGGCTTCTCATTAGTTCACTGAACTTTTGAGAGGCTTCTTTTTTCATTTCTTGGGTTACATGGAGATACACATTTTTGGTAATTTGATCGTCTGTATGACCGAGCCGATCCATAATTTGTTCGAGTGAGACACCTGCCTCAGCAAGAAGTGACGTATGAGTGTGTCTTAAACTATGAGGAGTCAATTCTTCCTTTAGGCCAGCTATTCTAAGCAGCCTTTTCATACGGTCTCGAACGTTTTTTATCACAATCGGATAACCAAACTGTCGCTCCATCTTTGCAAAGATAAAATCTTTGTTGTAATAGTCGTCACCTAATCGCTTTATTACTTGATTTTGATCTTCCTTGTGATCTTGTAAAGCTTGAATAACACCTTCATCTACTACAATTTTACGCCTTGATTTTCGGGTTTTCGGTGTGACTAATTGGTACTCCACGGCATTATTATTTGGATTATAATACGTCTTGGTAATACTTATCGTGTGGTTTAAGAAATCGACATCCTTCCACTTGAGAGCAACTAATTCTCCAACTCTAATACCAGTATAGGCTAGAATTAAAAACGCCAAATAATCATGTTCCAGCCCATTTTGTTTTGCGGTTTCTAAAAACAAGGCAAGCTCTTCTTTTTCAAGATACTTTGGTCCTTCTTCTTCCTCTAATTGTTCAATCGTTTTCTTGTCTTTTTTAACATAAGCGAATTCAGTCGGATCTTTCTTAATTAGATCCATTTCTAATGCTTTTCGAAAAATCATTCTTGCCGTTCGATTGATCCCCTCCCTTGTGCTAACAGATAACCCTTGATCTTTTAAATCATTGAGAGCATCTTGATACATTTTTCTTGTAATGTCTCTTAATTTTAATTGAGCAAAGTAGGGTAACACTTTTCCAATTTCATGGAGACGGACTCGAATTGTTCCGGGCTTTACATCTTTTGACTCACTGTAGATGGGAAGCCACTCAATTGCAAAGTCGCTGAAGGTTTTATCTGTTTCCTCTAAATATGTTCCTTCGTTTAGTTCATGGATTAGAGTAGCAACAGCTTCTTCAGCTTCCTGCTTCGTGTTAAACCCGCTTTTAACTTTTTGTCTTCTTTTACCGGTAACTGGATCGATTCCAATATCAACGGTAAAAGCCCACTTTGCACCACAAGAGCATTTTTTCTTTTTGCACTTACATCCTCTTCTGTAAAAATATCCTTTCATTTCATTAAAAAACCTCACTTTCTTTGTTATTTTGTTACAAAAATTCATTATTCCCATTTTGGTCACGGATAATCGTTTCGTTAGGCTAGAGAGAAGGATTGTTTTTTAATTTTTAACTTTTTGGTAAGGTTTTTTCAGAGGTGTGTTAAACTAATAAAACATATAAACATTTAAGTATAGGAGGAAGGGGAATGAAGTTTATTTATTTTAACGATACTGGAAGAAGGGTGGCAGTACATCCAGCGACATTCTCGGATGGGTGTATTGGATCAAGAGAACCTATCCAACCGTTGGAACAAAGGCTGTTCGAACTTCCAGATGGTACATTTCCTATGGTTAAAATGTGGGATAATGGGGAGATAGGTCTGAGTATTTTAATAACTCCTATGAAAGAAGCTGAATAAATTATTGTTACATTGGCTGAAAATACTTTCGGTTACCGAAGAATATAAAATTTATAATTATGTATTTGAAAGCGAAATGTTAACATTTTGCTTTCAACTTTAATATTACTTACCTCGTATAAAATCGCCAAATTTATCAGAAGCATCTTTTTTCATCTCAGGAGTTATGTGAAGATATACCTTCCTAGTTACATCATCATCATGATGGCCTAATCGATCCATAATTTCTTCTAGATCCACTCCAGCTTGGGCAAGTAGTGATGTATGAGTGTGGCGAAGTGAATGTGGTGTAAGATTTACATTTAGTTCTGCCTTCTTTAATAATCTCTCCATTCTGTTTTTAACAAACTTTTTTAATACAGGGTAGCCGGGATATTTTCTAAAGTTTGCAAATATAAATCCCATGTCAGTGTATGAATCTCCTAAATGCGAGATTAATTTATCTTGCTCTTCCTTATGTTTTTTTAGAGTTATAATTACACTTTCGTCTACCGTGATTTTACGACGAGATTTTAGTGTTTTCGGTGGAACCAGTTTATATTTCAAGGTATTATTCTTCTTGTTGTAATACGTTTTAGTAATTCGGATTGTACAATTTTCAAAATCTATATCCTTCCACTTGAGAGCAACTAATTCCCCTATACGCATACCAGTAAAGGAAAATGTAGTGAATATGGCTTCATCCATATAAAGTCCTTTTTCTTTAATAGTATCCAGAAATAAAAGAAGTTCCTCTTTTTCAAAGTAGTTCGGGAGTTCTTCTTCATCATCCTCAATTACTTTTTGTTCATCCTTTTGGATACTAGCATATATTGTGGGATTTTCAGTGATTAATTTTTTCCTCATTGCATATTTAAAAATCATTTTTCCGGTGGTATGAATGCCTTCTAACGTACTTCTAGATAAATTTTTCCTTTTTAAATCATCCAATGCTTCTTGATACATACTATCTGTAATGTCCTTTAGCTTTAGATAAGCAAAGTAAGGCATTAATTTTTTGATACTATATCGCCTATTGTCTAAAGTTCCGGGCTTAGGTGCGTTTCTGTGAATGTAATGGGTTAACCATTCTTCGGTAAAATCTTTAAATGTAGTCTCGTCTTCTTCGACTTGATCTCCTTCTAAAAAGGCTATTGCAGCCATTTGAGCTTCCTGTTTTGTGTTGAAATTCCCCTTAGATTTCTGACGCCTCTTGCCAGTTTCAGGATGAACCCCATTATCAATAACAAAAGTCCATTTGCAAGTGCATACCTCCATATCATCACACTTGCACCCTCTTTTTTTAAAATGTCCTTTCATAATTTTTTATCCTCTCTATATTATTATTTATTAAAATTTAATGAAGGAAGAGGGCTAAGTTTCATGTATTAATTATTCCTACTCTTCCTCCCTAAAACTTTTATAATTTAAAGTTTGTTTTTTCTTCTTTTCTCCTAACTATCCATTGCTTAAAATCTTCTTTTTGAACTCTTTTTGTTATACCAATGGAGAAGTACGGAATTCCCCCATGCTCAACAGGTAATTTGAATAATTCATAAACTCTTCTTCTTGAGATAATTAGGAAATCTGCAATTTGCTGAGCAGTTATAGTATCTGGTAATGACTCCCAAGTGGTATATTCTTTTTTTCTAGCCATAAAAAGTCCTCCTAAATAATTAGTTATTAAACTTGTTGTTACATATTTGAATAAATTAATTTAAATTTCCTTTTGTAGAATTTACCGATTAAATTCTGAAATATTATAGCCGCTATTTTTTGGCGTTTTAAGTACTTAGAAGAAAAAAATATTTTTTTATAAAGTAATTTTAAATTGGGTAAACCTTCGTTAATTAGTTAATGAATAAGAGTATTATAATTTGGGGATAATTAATTATTAATAAGTCGTTTATGAGTTGTCTGATGAAGCAGGACTAGCCGTCACTCTATATAGTAATGGCTGGTCTTGTTTGTGATTAGAATCATATTTATTAGACTAGAACAAGTTTCCCTATAAGAGTTATTAATAAAGAAGAATGAAATTAAGGTGGATACTTATGCAAAAACTAAATGTTAATTTAAGCATTCCAGTACCCTCTGAATCTGTTATTATTTCAAAAGTTGAATTAGAAGAGCTTAAAGAACAAGAACTGTTAGGAGTTTATTGGAATATGAAAGATTTAGAAAAACGTGTTAATCGAAAGTCTGAATGGATTAAAGATAATATCCTCTATCCATCAAGGTTTCGAAAAACTCTAGATTGTGAAAATAATGGATTTGTCTTTTACCCAAAAACAAAAGGACAAACTTGGAGTTTTCAAGCGAGTAGGATGGCAAAATTTTTAGATGAAAATTTTAGTTTGATTTTTCAAAAAGCTGATTAGGTTATTCATTAAGGAAGAGTAGCAGATATAAAAAAGCAGCGAATTCATATTGAATTCGCTGCCCTTTTAATTTGTTACTGATATTTTAAATATCTGTAGAATACAGACTCATGAATTACTTTAATCGATATCAGTCCAAAGGTGTGAATAAAAATTTAATACTGATTCAATGGATGGATGACCCAATTTATCTTTAACTATGGCGAGATTTGTACCATTTAGTATTAGAAGACTTGCATGAGTGTGACGTAAATCATGAAAGGATATTTCTTTCAAGCCAGCCATACCTATTAGTTTTTTAAATTGGGAATCTAATAGTCTAGGGTTAAGAACACCGCCAGTAGCACTTGTGAAAACAAGATTAAATTCGTTTATATAAATTTCACCTAGTTCAGCTCTTAGTTTTTTCTGTCGTTCTTTATGCACTGATAATTTTTGTATAATATGATCAGGTAACTGAACTATTCGTCGGTTTCGTGCAATTAAGGGAGTGTATTTCCTCCCTTTTTGTTGGGGAGAAATATATTTGTTAACTGCTAACGTCCCCTTTGTAAAATCAATATCCGACCATGATAAAGCAAGAACTTCGGCTTTTCGTAATCCTGTATTTAGCACAGTATCATACAATACATCTTTATCTTCTTTTTCGGCTAATTTTATAAATTGCTCAACTTCAGAATTGTTCCATGTATTCAGCTTGTAAGGTTGATATTGATCTGCCCCTTTAGAAGCTATTGAATTTCTTTCTATTGAATCGTATTTCTTTGGTGTGTCACCTTTTCCAATTATTCCTGATTCCTCAAATGCTCTAGCTTCTTCTAATGTATTAAAAGTCCACTGTTTCAGAATACGCGTACCATTTGCGCCTCTTCCTAAATCGTTTATAACCTTATAATTTGTGTGTTCTCCTATTCTTATCTTTCTAATTGTCATTTTGTATTTCCTCCTACTTACTTATTTTTTAAAGTTACTAAAAGCTAAATCTGAAACATTTTACTCGCTGTTTTTTCTCGTTTTAAGTAGTTTAAACAAATTTTATTATCTTTTTATTAAATTGTATGAAAGTAGAGTTCATTAAAAGAAATTAAGAATATGTGTTATATTTTAAATATGAAGCTAGAAACTTGGAGGTAACAAAATGAGCAAATTGACGTTACAGGAATTAGAAAAAACATTATGGGACGCTGCGGATATCCTTCGCGGGGAATTAAATGCAGCTGTATATAAAGATTACATATTTGGTTTAATGTTTTTAAAACGAATGAATGACCAGTTTTCAATGGAGTGTGAAAATAAAAAACAGGAATTCACAGAGCAAGGAATGGACAATGAAGAAGTTGAGATGTTATTAGAAGAGCCAACCATGTATGAAACCTTTTTTGTACCAGAAGCAGCTCGATGGGAAAAGCTAAAAAATTTAACTCTAAATATTGGACCTGAATTGGATAAGGCATTTAAGGCCATTGAAGATGAACCTAAAAACGCGGAATTAATAGGTGTTCTGACTACTGCTAATTATAATGATAAAGAACGAGTTCCAGATAAAAAGTTATCACAACTATTATTACTATTCGATAAACATAACTTAGCATATGAGAATCTTGAAAATCCTGATGTACTTGGTGATGCTTATCAATACCTCATTAAAGAATTTGCTGATGATGGTGGAACTAAAGGTGGAGAATTCTATACACCAAGAGAAGTTGTAAAAGTACTTGTAAATATATTAAAACCAGAAGAAGGAGATCGTATCTACGATCCCACTGTTGGAAGCGGCGGTATGCTTATTGAGTCCATGCAATACATAAAAGACCATGGAGGAAATTCAAAAAATGTTTCCTTATTTGGTCAGGAGATAAATCTTAGTACATGGGCGATATGTAAGATGAATATGCTATTCCATTTCGCTAAAGGCGCAGATATTCGTAAAGGAGACACCATACGAAATCCAATGCATACAGAAGGTGGGGCATTAAAAACATTTGATAAGATCTTAGCTAATCCGCCATTTTCTTTAAAAAATTGGGGGAGAGAGGAAGCCGAGGGAGATCCTTATAACCGATTTATCTATGGAATACCTCCAAAATCATATGGGGATTTAGCATTTGTTTCACACATGGTTACTAGTTTGAATCAAAAAGGCAAAATGGGAACAGTGGTACCTCATGGTATTTTATTCCGTGGAGGGGCAGAAGGTAAGATTCGTAAAGGATATATAAAAGATGATCTTATTGAAGCTGTAATTGGTTTACCATCAAATGTCTTTTATGGAACAGGTATTCCAGCTGCATTATTAATTCTTAATAAGAATAAATCGGTTGACCGAAAGAATAAAGTAATGTTTATTGATGCAAGTCAGGGTTATGAGAAAGCTGGAAATAAAAATAAACTTCGCGAAGAAGATATACAGAAAATAGTAAATATATTTAATGATTTCAAGGATAAAGAGAAATATGCAACATTAGTTGATATAGAAACTATTAAAGATAATGATTATAACCTAAGTGTGAGTCGATATGTAGATATTACAGAGGAAGAAGAACAAATTGATATTGATTTAGTTATTAAAGAAATTAGGCAAATCAAAGATAAATATAATACAACAGAAAATAAACTAAATAATTTCTTAATAGAAATAGGATACGAAAGAATATAAAGTAGGTGAGGAAATGGTCCAAGAATTTCAAAAAACTGGAATTGGAAAGATACCAAGTGACTGGCGTATTGAGACACTATCAAGTATAGCCGAAGTAAATCCTGAGTCGTTATCACCAAAAACTCCGGAGAATGAAATTATAGAATATATTGATATTGAAAGTATAAAAGAAGGAAAAATTAAAGGTACTAAAATATTAGCATTTAAAGAAGCACCTAGTAGGGCAAGAAGAATTGTGAGAAAAAATGATGTAATTGTTTCGACTGTTAGACCATACCTGAAAGCATTTACTTTAGTAGAAGATTCAAGAGAAAATTTAATTTGTTCAACCGGGTTTGCAGTTTTACGTCCAAAAAAAGGGATAAGTGCAAGGTTCATTTATCACTATACATTTAGTAATAAATTTTTAAGTCAATTACTTAGGAAAATGGTTGGTTCTAACTATCCTGCAGTTAATAATACAGATGTATCTAATGCATTAATACCAATTCCTTCATTTAGAGAACAGCAAAAGATTGCTGAAATTCTTACCACTGTTAATGAACAAATTGAACAAACAGACCAACTTATTACAAAAACAAAAGAATTACAAAAAGGTTTAATGCAAAAGTTATTGTTTAAAGGTATAGGGCATTCAGAATTTAAAGAGACAGTAGTTGGTAACATACCTAACGAATGGCGATTAGTAACTTTTAAGGATATTTCCACAATTAGTCAGGGACTACAGGTAGCTATAACTGACAGATATAAGGAACCCGGACATAATAGATATTTTTATATTACTATACAATATCTTAATGACAAAAATAACAAAGAAAATACTTACTTTATTGAAAATCCTCGAGAGAGCGTATTGTGTAATAAGGATGATATCCTAATGACTAGGACAGGAAATACTGGTGTAGTAATTTCAAACGTAGAAGGTGCTTTTCATAATAATTTTTTTAAAGTAGATTATGATAAAAAACTTATCAATAAAGATTTTCTCGTTTACTATTTAAAATCAAATATTATTCAAAATATTATAAAGAGATTAGCAGGAACTACCACAATTCCAGACCTAAAACATGGAGATTTTTATAATATCCCAGTCGTACTTCCTGAACTTGATGAGCAGAAGAACATTGCGAGTATTTTATCATCTACAGATAAGCAAATAAAACAATACAGTGTAAATAAACAAAAATTTATTGATCTAAAAAAAGGCTTAATGCAAAAACTTCTTTCAGGTAAAATTCGTGTAAAGGTATAAAGGGGAAATTCAAATGAGTTCGTATTTAGGAAACGAAGAAACGCTTGTTGAGCTACCCGCCATAGATTACCTTCAGGACAAGCTAGGTTATAAATTCGTTCATGGTGAAAAATTAACACCAGACTATAACGAGAGAGAATCGTTGAATGAGGTGATTCTCGTTCAACGATTGAAAAAAGCAATACAACGTCTAAACCCGTGGATAGATGATTCTAACTTAAATAAAGCTGTTAGATTTTTAACTAGGCCAGAGCATCTTGGAACGAATCTACTTGAAATCAATGAGCGGATATATGAGGCTCTTGTGCATTTTAATTTTACTGTTGATCAAGACATCGATGGAAAAGGTAAGAAAGATTACCATACGGTGAAGTTTATAGACTGGGAAAATGTTGAGAACAATGACTTCTTAGTAACAAGACAGTTTGTAATTCAAGGGCCTAACGAAAAAATCATTCCTGACATCGTTGTTTTTGTAAATGGAATACCTGTAGTTGTTTTAGAATGTAAGTCTCCCTTTTTAGAAAAAGGCAAGAATGAGAATATCGGTAAAAAAGCAGCTTATGAACAATTACGACGTTATATGGATTTGCGAGATTCCAATACTATCGAGGGCGCTCCCCGTCTTTTTTATACTAACTTTTTCACCGGTATTCTAAATAAGTACCGTGCTTATGTTGGGACAATTAGTTCGGGATACAGTCACTATGTTGAGTGGAAAGATCCATATCCATTTACGAAGGAGCAAATAGAAGATGTAGGCAACAATGGTCAAAATGTCTTTGTACAGGGGTTACTGGAGAAACATAATTTATTGGATATCCTTCAAAACTTCTTATTGTTCGAAGTGGATGTTAACACGTCTATGAAAATTAAAAAAATCTGTAGATATCAGCAATTCAGGGCTGTTAATAAAGCACTGGACCGTCTAGTTTACGGGAGAGATTCTGTTTCTAGAGGCGGGGTTATTTGGCATACGCAAGGTTCAGGTAAATCTCTAACGATGGTTTTTCTTGCGAGAAAAATTCGCCGGTTACAAGAATTATCGGATGCTACAATAGTTGTTGTTACAGATCGAATTGACTTAGATAAACAAATTTATCAAACCTTTCTTAGAACTTTATCAACTATCACAACTCCAGTTAGAGCTGATAAAGTTAGTGAAATGAAAGAGTTGTTATCTAATGCTCAACCGCAAATTATTATGACAACAATACATAAGTTTCAGAGTGAAACAGAGGAACAAGATACATTAGAAGATTCTTCTCAAACTTCGACTTTAACATTCGAAAAAGAGTTTCCTGTATTAACACTTAAATCGAATGTAATTGTAATGGCTGATGAGGCTCACCGCAGTCAATATAAAGGATTTGCTAGAAATATGCGTCATGCTTTGCCAAATGCAGCCTTTATAGGTTTTACTGGAACACCAGTTGAAAAGGAAGATAAGTCAACGCCAAGAACATTTGGTTCCTACATTGATAAATATGGAATACAAGAAGCAGTTGATGATGGTGCCACAGTTCGAATCGTCTATGAAGGCAGGAAGCCAGAACTTCAAGTTAAGGCAGATACGTTAGAACAGTTATTTGACGAGGCTTTTGAACATCGTACGGATGAGGAAAAGGAAGCTATCAAACAAAAATATGCTAATAAAAAGGCTATTGTTGAAGCCGATGAACGAGTCGACGAAATTGCTAAAGATATGCTTAAACATTATAAAGAGTATATTTATCCTAATGGTTTCAAAGCCCAAGTAGTTTGCGTTTCTAGAGAAGCAGCTGTGAAATACTATAATGCTCTCAAGAAACATATGAAGGAAATCATGGGTGAGGAACTTGATGCTAAAGTTATTTTTTCAGGAAACCTTAATGATCCTCCACACTTAAAAGAACACTTTACGACTAAAGCGGAGCAAGAAGAAATTATTAATAGATTTACAAAGCCCGTTTCAGAGAGTAAGTTATGTTTTATCATCGTGAAGGATATGCTTTTAACTGGTTTTGATGCCCCTGTTGAACAAGTCATGTATTTAGACAGACCGTTAAAAGAACATAATCTATTACAAGCTATTGCACGTGTAAATCGGACTTACGGAGAAAGAAAAAAATGCGGCTACGTAGTTGATTATTATGGTATATCCAATCATCTTGAAGAGGCACTAAAAGTGTTTGACAAAGATGATGTTGGAGAGCCAATGGAGTCATTAGATGGTGTTCATAAGCAGATGTTGTCATATAGAGAATCCGTAATGGGGATGTTTAGGGGAATTGATAAAGATAACTTAGATGAACTTGTAAAACAATTGGAAGCTGAAGACAAAAGAGCAGAGTTTGAATTAGCTTATAAACGATTTGCCGGGGCGATGGAGCAACTAATGCCCGGTCATGTAACTACAGAAAATACGAACGATTTACGCTGGCTATCTTATATACGTGCAGCAGCTAAGGCAAGATTTGAACCTGATAAGAAACTAGATATTGCAGATAGTGGAGAAAAAGTTCGCGAAATCATAAATGAACATTTAACATCTCTTGGTGTTAAGCAATGGATCCAACCGATTACTTTGTTTGATCAGGATTATCAATCTAAACTTGAAACATTGCAATCAGACGAAGCAATAGCATCAAACATGGAACACGCTGTTAAGCATGTAATAAGTGTAAAAATGGATGATAATCCAGTTTACTATACTTCTCTACTTGAAAAACTCCAACAGATTCTGGAGGATACACAGAACGATTGGTCAGAAAGAAAAAAGCAGCTAGAGAAATTTATAAATAACGATATGGAGACTGGTGAAACAGAAGAAGCGGAACGACTAGGGTTATCTAAAAGAGAATACGCCTTTTTTGAAGTGGTTAAGAAACATTTGGAACCAGAAGAAACGACATCTACATCTCAAGTCAAAGAAGCATCAGAGCAGTATATAAGTCAGGATATCATTGACTTATCAAAAGAGATTGCCCAGAATGTTGCAGACATAGTGGCGGAATCTTGGGTAGTAGATTGGACAACAAATCCGTCAAAAACGGCGGATATTGAGCGATCTATCTTTTTGATGTTAACAACAAAGTATTTTAAACAAATTAAAATAGAAGTCAGAAAACAACTTGTAGGTCCGCTTCTTCAATTAGCGAAAAAGCACTTTGCAACTAGAGAATAAGAGGTTGAGATAAATGATTCGTTCCATAGAATATGGTACTAAGACAATTGAGTTTTCTGTAGAGTTTAAAAAGCGCAAGACGATGGAGATCAGTGTAGAGCCACCTGATAATGTATGTGTTGTTGCTCCCTTTGATACTTCAGAAGAAATGATTACGGAAAAAGTGAAAAAGAAAGCATCTTGGATTGTTCAAAAGTTATATTTATTTAGAGATATCGAGTATCAAAAGATAAATAGGGAATTAGTGAATGGTGAATCGTTTATGTATTTAGGAAGAAATTATTCACTACAAATTATTATTGATGAGACGGTTAAGAAACCGTTGGTGAAATTATTCCAAGGGAAGTTTTATATTAAGTCTCCATCTAAAGAACAAAAATTAATGAAACAAGCGCTAGAAAACTGGTATCGCCAAAAGACGCTTGAAAAGGTTATGGAAAAAGTAAAATAATATCAACATTACTTTAATAGAAAACCTAACGATATCAAGGTTAAAGAGCAACAAAAAAGATGGGCAAGCTGTACAGCTAACAATGATCTCTTATTTAATTGGCGTTGCTCTATGGCACCATCGTATGTTTTAGATTATATTGTAGTACATGAAATGTGTCATATGTATCATATGAACCATTCACGAGAGTTTTGGGATATGTTGGCTTCGGTAATGCCTGACTATGAAAGTAGAAAAGAATGGTTGAAGAAGTATGGAGTAAGGATGGATTTATGAAAGGATTTCCTCAAAGGAAATCCTTTTTGGGATGTTACCGTTAATAATAAAATTAGTAGTAATCATGAACTAAATCCCCAGTATCCCATGTATGTTTACATTGCTTACATTTTAACCAATATGTTTGAGTGTGAGGAGGTCCACTACCTACATATGAATCAGCATTTAAATGAACTTCCGCATCACAATTAGGACAATTAGTGAAATATCTATCAATTAGGAATTGGTTCATGGATTCTTCAGAGTCAAATAAATTCAAGATTTCCTCATCTGTACTAATCAATGATTCAAGTACTTCTTTTAGATTATTTGAAAATATCAAATTTACTTCTTCGGCAAACACGCTTAAATTATCATGGATTTTAGAGGGGTTTGCTGGATCGCTAAAATCCTTCTTATTATCCGTAACAAAGTATATGTTGTCATAGTTTATCGTACCGCATTTTATATGATCGTATAAAGTGAAAAAAATAGACGCATCTGCTGATTCATTTTTCACTTTACTATTACTTTGCGAAAACTCATTATAAAAAAAGGGAGCCTCCTTATCTATAGACTTTTCGACTAATATTTTCTCTGCTACATTAGTACGGTTGACTACTTTGGTATAGTTAGAATCAGACATGAGTTCATTCAACTTTTCTGCCCTGTTTCCATAATTATATTTATATTTTCTATTTTCCATTCTTTTAATTTTTTCTAGAATTCCTTCCATTTCCCTTATTTCTTGCTCACTATCCAAATATTCTATTAGAGTTTTATATTCGTCTATGTTTATTTTATTTTTTTCTATAAAATCTTCCTGAGTTTTATTTACGTGTCGTTGCCATTCAATTAATACTTGGTCCGTAACTATTAGATGGCACCTATATGTTAAAACAGCTGTAAGGAATTTGTTGAAAGTCACGGTTTCGTATCGACCCGGTTCGAATAAATTTAGTAGAATATTGGTATCTAGACATAGTGCCGTGTTAGTGTTCATTTCATTCTCCCTTTCCTAATTTAATTCACATAATAAAAATTATTATTAAATGTATTACTAATTCATACTATATTATATTATATCATTATCAAAATTCCTTTATCACAACGTACTGATTTTTGTCTATAATTTTATCATTAGAATAAGTAAAAACAGTAAAGCTGTTTTTTGGATTAGAGATATGTTTAAACTTCGGTAAAGTGGGCAGTATTGTAATATAAGTTCTCGGCATTATAAGCATCGAGGAATCCCTAGATACTCTTAAAACCGAAAATAAACACATGAAATCCCTTGATATCAAGGGATTCAGTGTTCAATTAATTTTTAAATAGAACTAGATAACAGAAAACTTCGGTATTATGAGCAGAACTAAATGATTAAATTCGGTAAAGAAAGTAGTCAAAAAAATACTGCTGCTCATCAGAGCAACAGCTAGTTATGAGGAATCACTGTTAGAATCTATTAATGATTCTATTTCAACATAAGGTGTTAGACGATATTCAATAGATGGGTTAGCGTTTTGAGTGAAATCAACTTCAATTCTTTTAATGGCAAGCAGTAATAATGATCGTTTTTCTTCCGTTGAATAACTGAATATCTCTTGTTTAAACCTATCTATTATTTCTATTTGCTTGGTATCCTGTTGCAATAACTCCAGCTTTTCACTTATTTTGGCTAGGGATACTTTCTCTCTTTCAAGGTTATTTAATTGTAATTCAAAAGCTTCCTTAATATCTTTAAAATACTCATGTTCTTGTGTCAAAGTGTTTAGTTTATAACGGAGCATTTTAATGGATTCATTTGATTTACTTTGATTTTTTAAAATGGATTTTTTCCATTTATTTAATATCTTTTGTAGGGTATCCTTATAGTTTAGGATATCTCTTGACCACCTATGAGAATAATCTTTAAGAACTATCGAGTGTAAAACGTCAATGTTCACCTTTTTGGTACAAGAAGGACAGCGATAGTATAAATATTTCTTCTTTGACTTAGAAGGTGTCATATTTTTAGTTTTCAACTTAACACCACATTTAACGCAATAACAAAGATCTCTCAACATAAACGGACTATTCATACGATCTTTGTTATTCTTAAATGAACGGAAATACTGTGTAAGCTCCCAAAGGTTGGGTCCTATTAATGGCTCATGATGTTCTTTGATTAACGTAACTTCGTCTAACGGTTTTCTTTTGCTTTTTTCATAGCTAGTTCTTGCAAACCATGTAAGGTCGCCAACGTACCATAAGTTATTTAGTATATACCTAACAGACGAATCGGACCATGAGATTGCATTCTTAGTTGGTAATGGTGTGTTTGCTTTATTTAAAAGCTCTGCTATCTTTTTATCGCTATGCCCAAAACTATATAGATAGAATATGAACATGACAATTGGAGCATACTCATTGAGTTCAATATCATCATTAGTTAAAGAATAGCCATATGGGTTTCTAGATTCCGGACGTTTGCTAGACTTATTGATTACTGTTGCATGATAGTCAAAAGCTCTAAAAGATTTTTCTTCGACTTCTTCATTGGCTAGTGCTAGTTTTGCTTGAACAAATGGATTATTTTCGTCCCATACACCTTCTGTCTTTGTTGAATAAACTTTAAAATTAGGTTTTACGTCTTTAATAGGACCAAGAATATTTAATACGAAATCTTCTATTAACCGAGTTACGCGACTTTCCTCATAGAAAATTGTTGCTAGAACATTGGAATAACTTAATATATATTCTTTCATATTAAGCATTTCTGGGCGCTTTTGTGCAGGAATATGATAGGCAGATTTAGCTTGATCTACAAACAAAATTATTACTTGAAAACCTTCTTGTTTAGCACGAGCTACTACTTCATTAACTTGAATTTTTAAAGAGTTTCTATCAGTTTGATATATATCAGACCAACGTACATAAGCAGTAGTAATTTTCACACCGTCTTTATAAACATTAAAGGGAAGCTCACTTTGCTCAACATCGAATAGTTGATAATCAGTTAAAGTATAGGTGCCATTTATTTTATAGCAAAATTTATACAATGATATCACCATCCTTAAAGTACTTTGTTAATGCCATGTGGTAAATTAATGAATGATTAGATACTTCAACGTCTTTATAAAAAAGTTTGGCAAGAAAATATAAATCGTATTCTTGAAGTACATTTGAGAGATTGTTTTTGATTAAATCAATATGTTCTTTTATACCAACTCGTGCTTCATCTATTTTTAAAATCTCTACATAAATAATTTCAATTGCTTTTTTGATATTCCTTGATTGTATTACAAGTTGTTTGAAATCTTTTGAGCAATTTGGCGAATACTTTCTAGTGATCTGTTGATGAACTGAATCTAACTCATAGTTTAAGGAAGATAATTCCTGTTTATATTTCACTTCAATTTTTCTTAAATAGGAGAAAAGATCTCCTTTCATTGCATCGGTATCTATTGCATGAATAATAGGATTTAAATGTTCTGAAATAATTTGATTAAATTTGTCTACCTCAATTTTTATTTCTTTATGTTTTCTTTTGCATACAAAATACCCACTTTTTCCAAGTTCGGATGATCGAAAAATCATGGGTTTCTTGCACTCACAGCATGTTGGATGAATGACTGCGCTGTTCGAAGCTTTTATAATGGCATCTTTTGTAGCTTGTTCCATTTCTTTAACTACTTCTTGTATTCTCATAAACTCTTCGAATGAAATGAGCGGTTTTACATGATTTAACTTTTCATATCCATATGGCGTTGACATATAGCCGCAATAGAAAGGATTACAGAGATATTTTAATAAATTGTGGTAGCTTTTATTCCTGAACAACTTTTTGTATTTTAAAAGAATGTCAAAAAAATCATTAGTAGTTTTAGTATTCATTACATCTTTGAAAAAGGACGTAAGTTCTTTTATAAGAGTAGGATTGGGCATGTACCTAACATTCTTTTTCTTTCCTTCCCGGATATAACCAAATATTGACGAGGGAAACTGCTTTTGTGTGTCACTTTTTCTACTCGTAATATTCTGCCCCTCACTTTGAGCGAAAATTCCATATAAAGCTTCAATTGCTAACTTTTTGGAAAACGCAGGCTGTTTTGTTGAGGTGAATATTACATCTACGTTATGTTCATAGAATTCTTTTACGAGTGCTACATATTCATAAAAGTTGCGTGCTAAACGATCCCGACTATAAACAATAATTGTTTTCACCTGTTTTTGCTTAATCTTTTTTCTTAATTCTAGTAATCCATTTCGCTCATCTAACCCAACTTTGTTTGCAGATACATCATTATCATTTAACCAAATGACATTTTCTTCTGGAATCCCGTGATTATTAATATAAGCTTCAGCAAGACCAATTTGCTTTTGAATATCTTGTTGGGCCGTACTAACACGGCTGTAGACAGCAATAAAATCTTTGTATATCTTTTCGTAATCAAAATACATTAAGTTATTCTCGGGTTTACTCATTTCGTTTTTACTCCTTTTCGATAATATCTCTACTTTCCATCAACAACAATCCTTTGGTTTTGGGGTCTAAATCCAGTTGGTCTAAAAGCATTTTTTCTATTAACCTCTTAATAAAATGGTAGGATTCTGCTTGTTGATCTTCATTAAAAGATACTTTTAACACAGCTTTTCTCGACATCTAATACCTCCCGTCACATATTATTAATTCAATATGGACGAGAGGGATTTGATTTATACTTAGTAAATCTCTTAATCATCTATTTTTAGTTCTAACTGATATGCTAGATCCTTATTAGATTTTTGGTTATCAATCGGAACGATAATGATTTCTGGTTCACTTTGAGGAACGTTCAGATCTTGTAGAAGTTGTAATAGATTTTGCACGAACTCCCCTCCCTTCTTTCATATAAAATTTATAGAACCGTTCAATAATGTGTTTAGATACACCTACTGATTCACAATTATCCTGCAGCCGTTTTAACCACTCATGGCCAGAAAAGTTCCCCTTCATTCTACTTACTCCTTTTGCATATAACCTCGAATTACGTAAAAAGTCCGCAGTACATGAATATCTACTTTTTGGTAGATAAATCATGTAACCTGCGGACTTCGCTTATTATGGTTACTTATTATGATTAATTAACCGGTTAATCTGAAATCATTATATCTTGGGATTTTGATATTTGAAGAGTCAAAGGAAATTTTTTGGAGTGTTGAAAGTTAGTTAGAGGTTTAACAAAAGGAAGAGGTGTTGCTTATACCTCTTCCCTGTCTGACATACAAGTTGCACTAACAACTGCTAATTATTATTGGCGAAAAAGGGGAGTTTTATACACTAATTTAATAATTAATAATTTAGGAATAAAAATAGGATAGAACCAATAATTGTAAAAATTAATTAAAATGGCTTTAGGATTTTGATATAATTGTCATATATAGTTGAATTAAGGGGAAATGTGGAGATGCATTGGGTGAAAATATTATGAGAATTACTACTGATGCTGGCACTGACACTCGTGCTAAAAGAATAAAAGAGTTAAATGATTTTTTAGAGAAAGAAAATATATCGCTTGAAGAAACTTCAGAAGATATAATAGATAAGTTAATGACGGGGAAGATTAGAGATATTGGTGGCCTTACTGCAATTAGAGGATTTTTATATCAATATTATGTTGCAATCTATTATATGGTAAGTATGATTTATCCTAAAAAAGATGCATGGTGGAATATTGTAGTATGGGAATACTTTGATGATGTTACTCTATTAAGTGAAGATAAAGTTAGGTTTGTTCAAGTGAAGACTATTCGTGAAAATGTTGGTAAAAGGTTAACTCCTTCTGATTATTATAATAGAAAACATCCAAAGGATGATGAAACGAGTGATTTTTCTTCTTATTTTAATAGTTGGATAGATAAGCTGTTTTATAATTATGATTATTTTTTAGATAATCATTTAAAAGATGAGGATGATGAAAAGTACACCCTACCAGAATTCGAATTAGCAACTAATTCACCATTCTATGATGGATTAACATATTCCACTAATTACAATTTTAATCTTAATTCTAAATTTCCAGATGATGATAAATTTTTAAATCACCTTTCTAGTGTAAAAGTAAATGATAATGAAGAAGTTACTTTTAATCAAATAATGAAAAAGGATCTGGAGTATTATTTAAATCGATTATTTATTAATCACTTAGGGTCTTCTATAGAGCTTAAACAGACAATTCTTGACATGATTACTGAAACTATCGGTTTTTCAGATTTAGAAAATCGTTCAATCGCTTTTCATATATTTAATAAATTTTTTGACAAAGTATTTTCGGGTACATCGAGTGATGCACCTAATATAACACTTCAAGATTTGACCTTTAGTAAAGAGTTCGTTCAAGAATTATTTGACGAAGGAAAGATAGAAGGAAGAGAAATACTGGCAAGTAACGTAAATAATAGTAGTGTTTTTTCTATGTTCAAACGAGCGGTAAATTCATCGTTTATCGATATTAATACTATTTATAAAAATGAAAATATAAGGAAGGATTTATTAGACACTCTAAGTTGGTTTTATAACTCATGTCAAGAAGAATTTGATCGAGACCCTAAGTTTTTAGTGGTTTTTTTAAATAAACTGTTTGAAATGAATAATGAGTTACCAAGTGAAGATTATGTTAACAGTGAAAATGAATATTTTCTAAAGAATTCAATAATGTATATTGTTAACTGTCTTGCATTTTACTTTGATAAGAAAATTGAATTTAAAAAAGCAAAATTGTTGTTTCATTCTGGCGAGCATAGTAATGAACCAAAATTACTTTTCACTATCTTTAATGCACAGAATAGAAAAGACGTAATACGAGTTAAGAATGATATTGCTACTACAATACAATATTGCAATATAACTAATAGTGTAAGTGAGGAATTCTATTGTTTAGTCGTGGATGAAAAAATAACTGGCGGAAGTGAGAATGACGATGAAATTGCAGCGATACTTGGTATAACTACTATAAAAGAAGAGCAACCAAAACTGATTGACAGTGTCCATGATTTAAAATTCTTTAATAAAGTGAAGATGGATGAATTTATTTCAAAATTAAAAGTAATTGATGACAGTCAAGTGTCAACATTGAAAAACGAAAAAATTGTGGAAGGTTGGAGAAAAATGGTTGCACCTATGGAGAGTTTTAAATGAAGATTGAAGAAGTAATTAGCATACTAATAGAGCAGAATTATGAAAACGTTACAATAGAAGACACTGAAAATGCACTTTATGGAAGTAATTTGCAATTATTTATAAAAAGTGAAAAAGTAATTTTCTTAAAAGAGTTTAGAACTGAATCTTCTTTTTATAAGTGGGTAAATGATCAATCTATCATTGCCTCCTATTATGATTATTTTACAGGTAAACAGAAGAAGAATTTATATTTCTTTATAGTTCTTGATTTCAATTTTGAAGGTGAAGACTTATCACTGGAAATAAATAAAATTGAAAAGGATTCTTATGTTTGTAAAAAATATATTTTACAAAATACGGCTGATTTATCTAAAATTCCTTTTCTGATAAATCAAATTACTGGGGAAGTTAGTTTTGATTATATAAAAACTTTTAAAGAAACAATTACTAATATTGAAATACTTCATAGAGACGAACCGCTACTTGAGCATCTAAATAGATCGCAGTATGAAAAAACTATTAATAGTTTAGTTGATTTATATTTTAAACAAGATTTTGTTGATTATGAAGATGAAGTACTACATACAAAAATCTTAGAGGCATTGGAAATAGGTGATGGTTATGATAATAAGTAAGTTAATTTTAAGGAATTTTAGAGCCTTTAGTGGATACCATGAATTTGACTTTACCAATAAAAAGATAATACTTATTAATGGTCCAAATGGCCATGGGAAAAGTACTATTTTTGATGCTCTTAACTGGTGTTTAATGGGGAAGTTAAATCGTTATACGGGGTCAATTGAGCATAAAAGGTTTAGTTATATAGTTAATTATAATGCAAGAAAACAAGGTTCTTATATAACATTTGTACATATAGAATTTATAGATGAAAATGGTAGGTCTAGGTCTGTAAAAAGAGAAATAAAACATAATAGTTCAGAAAAGGTCTTCATAGATGGTCAACAAATACAACTTAGTGAAGCAACAAAATGCATTGCGAATATATTAATCAGTGATAAAAATATGGATGTTTCTGAAGATGAAGACATTGATTTAGCCTCTCTGGTATCATCTACGCAATTACTATCGCAAGAGGACCTAGATGAATTTGTGCGGGGAAACAAGCCGGGAGAAAGGTATAAGAAGTTAGAAAAAATATTAGGATTTAAGAAATATGGTGAAGATTTTAAAGCCTACTGTAACTGCTAAATTAAAGTAGACCATTTTTGCTTGATAAAAATGAACACTTTTCAATCAAAAATATCACCTTCCATAGTATGATAGATATGTGAAATCTATCAGATGGAGGGAAAAAAGGTGGAAAAGTGGAAAATGTACATGGAAATTTATCAATTGAAACAACAGGGATTCAAGATCAGAAGAATTGCAAAAAAATTAGGTCTCTCACGAACCACAGTTTATAAATATCTTGAAAAATCACCAGAAGAGATGAGTGAATGGATGGCTTCCACTCAAAGAAGGCGGAGGAAATTAGACCAATATGAAATGCTGATTCACACATGGCTCAGTGAACATCCTGATCTTTCTGGAGCACAGGTTTATGATTGGCTTAGTGAGCGATTTCCAAAACTGGAAGTCGGGGAGAGTACGGCTCGCAGTTTTGTTCAGGAATTGAGAGAAAAATATGCGATTCCGAAGGCTGCTTCTCCTCGTGTTTATGAAGCCATTCCCGATCGTCCGATGGGGCAACAGGCTCAGGTAGATTTCGGGGAGACGAAACAGAAAACGACAGAAGGAAGGTGGAAAAAGATGTATTTTATCAGTTTCGTTCTTTCCCGCTCGCGTTATAAGTACGCGGAATGGCTAGACAAGCCTTTCACTACTCAGGATGTCATAAGGACTCATGAGAATGCCTTTGAATACTTTGATGGCATCCCCTACGAATTGGTCTACGACCAGGATTCCTTGATTGTAGTGAGTGAGAATGGTGGAGATCTTATTTTAACGGAAGCCTTCCAAAAGTATCATAACGAAAGAGAATTTCAGCTTTTTGTATGCCGGAAGGCTGATCCGGAGAGTAAAGGAAAAGTGGAAAACACGGTGAAATTCATTAAGCAAAACTTCGCTAAAAATCGTGTATTCAGTCAAATTGATAAGTGGAATGAATTATGTTGGTCATGGTTGGACAGGACAGGCAACGGTAAAGTTCATAACACCATAAAAAAGAGACCGGTTGAAGTGTTCTCCGTCGAAAAGAAACACCTTAAGCCGATCACTAAGAAAATAGTTCTTTCAAATATCAATTCAAGTATAACAAGGATAGTCAGAAAGGACAATACAATTTTACACGAATCAAATCGCTACTCCGTACCATTGGGAACGTATCAGAAAGATAAGAATGTGTTTATTAACACAACAGAAGATGGAAGACTGCAAATACGTGAAGAAAAGGACGGACCCCTGCTGGCAGAGCATAAACTCTGTGAAAATAAAGGGGAGCTTATCCAAGATACACAACATCGGAGAGATCGTACTAAGGGAATTGCTTCCTACATTACAACCATTTCGCAAGAGTTTAGGAACACTGATAAAGCTCTTTTATATCTACAGGAAGTTCACCAGAGATACCCTCGGTATATTCGGGATCAACTGGAAATTATTTCACATGCGGCAAAGTCTGTTTCTTCGGACATTCGACAAGAAGCTTTAGACGAGTGTGTAAAGCGTAGTCTGTATAGTGCCACGGAATTCAGGGATGTCGTCTCCTTCCTGGAAAAACAGCTTACATCCATTAAAACGGAAGTAGAGATACCAAAAGAAATCAATGGGAAGGAAGCAGATTATGAAAGTATGACACCGGAAAAAAGAGATCTGGCACCTTATCTCGAAGTGTTGGAAGGGGCAGTAAAATGAAGAAATCCCTTGAACAATTACAACAACAGTTAAAAACATTACGCTTATCAGAAACAGCCAGTTATCTTCCAGTTTTGATACGACAAGCAGAATCGGAAGATTGGACCTATCAGTCTTTCTTACATGAATTGACTGGTTATGAATTAAAGAGGCGTGAAGAAAAGCAAGTGGAGAGACGGCTGAAGTGGGCAGCATTTCCCGCTCATACGACTCTAGATATGTATAACCTGGAGGAACAACAAACCCTAAGCAGAAAACAGATGAATCAGCTTAAAGAGCTGACTTGGATTGACCAATTATACAACTTGGTCCTTCTTGGACCAGCCGGGGTCGGGAAAACCCATTTGGCAACAGGGCTTGGTATAGAAGCGATTAACCAAGGTTACCGGGTCATGTTTATTACAATGGAGGAACTGATTCGTACCTTGAAGTCTGAAGACATTACAAAAAAGGCACAGACTAAAATGAAACGTATCAGAGATTCTAATCTGGTTATAATCGATGATCTCATGTTCATGGCAATGGAACAACGTGAGGCAAACCTCTTTTTCCATTTAATTAATGATTTACATGATAGTGACTCGGTTGTTTTAACTTCTAATAAAGGGCCATCCGAGTGGGGGCAACTATTAGGCGATCCTGGCATAACGGCAGCTATTTTAGATCGTATCCTCCATCGTGTGGAAGTGATTCAGTTTCGTAAGGAAGATAGTCATAGAATGAAGTATCGAACTTCTATTTTTCAGACAGAAAGTGTTCAGAGTTAATTAGCAAAAAGTGTTCATTTTTACTTGACACTTACACCTACTTGAATAGTTCTAAATCTTTGTTAGATACAAAAATAAAAGAATTAGAAGAGAAGAAAGCTACTGTAGATAATAAGAAGAATATTATTGAAGCTAAATTGTCTGAGAAAAAGCATTTGTATGATAATTTAGGTGGTATGACTGAGAAGAAATTGCTAGAAAGTCTTAAATCCATAATGGAAAAAAATAAATTCTTACCAATAAACGATGTATCTCAAGAAGTAAAAGAAATCAATCAGCAAAATCTTGATAAATTATTAAGTTTTAAAGAGGAACTGGCTATAAAGATAAACAATTTAAAAAGTATTCAAGATAGCGGTTTGACTAAAGGTCTAAATAATGAAAATTTATTAAATGTAAAAGCGAACATTGAACTGCTTAATAATCAGATTGAGCTTACAAGAGATAAGATTGAAATAAAAAAACTGTTTATTGATAAGGCTCATCAAAGAATGAACACTTTAAACCAAGTGAGAATAAAAATTACGAAGAGTTTAGAAATTAATGATGATATAAATGAACAACAGATAAGTATTAAAGAGTTAAATAATAACATAGAAACACTAATATATACTGCAGATATAAATGAAATTTGGAATGGGAAGGGTTTAGAAGAGTTTCAAAGATATTATAAGAATCAGCAGGAAAAACTTGATGATTTTAGTAATTTGATAAAAGTAAATGAATATGAAGGTAAGGTTGCAAAATTAAAAAATGAATTAAAGAAATTAGATAAGATACATAAGGAAGAGAACGAAGAAATTCAATCTATTAAAAAGCAGTTATTAAATTATGAAGGTAAACTAGAAAAAGTAAATAAAGAACTTAAACATGAAGAAGATTCAAAGATAAACCAGATTATTTATAATGTTCAAAAACATATTTTAAATGGAGAACATACAAGTAGTGATTGTCCTGTATGTGGGACTGATTTTAAATCATTTAATAATTCATTACAAGCGCAAGTGAAAGAGACACTTTTAAAGTCAGAAAAAAAGTTAGATGAAAAACAACAAAAAAAGTTAGAGCTTGTTAGTCAATATAATAAATTTGAAGATAAATATGTTTCTGTTTCAAGTAAAATTGAAGGAATGGAAGAAAATAGAAAGAATATATCCAAGAACATTAATAAACTTATTGAAAAGATAACAGAAATAAAATCAAACCTAATTGGTGTACAAGAAGACAATGGCTTAGTTAAAAACAAAAAAAATCTTGAATCAATCCAAAAGTTTTTACATGACTATGAGCAAACATTTAATAATATTAGTGTTATACAAAATAAGAAGAAACAAAAGAGAAAATTAGAAGATTCTCTAAAAGAGTTAAAGGTATTACAAGAAAGCATTATTAGGAGCATACCTTCAAGGTATAAAATATATAATGATTCAACTGAGAAGATTAATGAAAAGGTTTCTATGTATAGAAATTATATTGACCTAGTTGAAGAAAGAAATAATTATTTAGAAGAAATTCTTGATAATAAAATAAGTAATCTTAATTTGTTGAAGCAACGAGAAATTGCAATATTAGATTTAGCTCAAAAATATCAAAATGAGCTTAATTACAGTCATTGTATTTTAGATGAGGAATTATTGATGAAGAGTATCCAAAATACATATTCTAATTTACAGAGTCTTAATTTCGAAATTGATAATATTACCCAATCTATATACTCTTTCATCAATGAGGATGATTATATAAAATTAAAGAAAGAAAAAGACAAAGTATTGTTAGACCTTAATGATGTGAAACACCACATTATTTCAGGTCAGCTTTAGCACATTATTTGAGTCTAAAATCTGAAATAATTTGGATACATTTTCACAATGTATCAGATTTGCACATTATTCCATCTCCTTTTTCAAAATTTTTAAGTTGTTATACTTTGGAAAATGGCCCCTTTGCTTCACAAAGGGGCCATTCATGGTCTATAATCAATCATATAGATATGAATTTGTATTAAGCTTTATCATAAGCCACTCTCTTCTGCGGCCAAACGAACGACTTCTTCATCAATATTTTCTTTTTTCATTTGATAGCCTAATAATAGGCTATTGGTCGCTAAAGTATTAATAAGACGTGGCCAACCTTGCGAATGTAAAGCGATTGCCTCAAGCGCTGGTTCGGTAAAGATGGGCATCTTAGCTCCAGCTGCTTTGAGGTGATGTGCTACATACTCCGAGACTTCATCTTTATTTAACGCCTCCATTTGATATCGCATGATTAATCGTTGAGCTAGTGGTCGGTTTTGGTTTAAACCTAACCGCATTCGTAAATGCGGTAATCCCGCAAGCACTAGAATAAATGGATTAAACGCATCCATATGGAAGTTAAATAGGACACTCAAATCATTCAGAAAAGCATCTTTGGCCATATGCATTTCATCAAGGATGAATACTGGGGTGATATTCCTCCCTTTATACATACGCTCAATGCCACTTTGAATTTGACGAAATAAATCCACTTTACGAAAGTTTGGTTCTTCCCCCAATCCATACGCAATCCCCCGGTAAAAATCCATAACACCTCCCGTTGATAAGGGAAAATAAACGACATGATATAATGAAGGATTCAAGGACTCTTGAAAGGACCTTAAAGCGAATGTCTTCCCTGCGCCCGGTTCTCCCACGATAAGCCCCATACCCCTCGCTTTTTGTAAATAATCCAAGCGGGCAAGGGCCTCTTGATACGGAGAAGAAGTAAATGCCTCGGAGGTGTTTGCCTCTTTTGTGAAAGGCTCCTGGGCTAATGAATAATAGGATTTATACATCAATCTCATCCTCCTTTTCCGTCATTTTTGAGAAAGAAAGTGATGATGATTGCTGTCTCTTCACGTGGGCATTATCCTTTAAGGATACGGGAGTGATCTCGGTTATCACTTGACCTTCCTCGTAGATGTACACACGTGAATCATCCAGACGGATGTCGATGGTTTGACCTATAAATCGAGGTGGAACCTCATATAACTGCTTGTTTAAAGAAATGGTTCCATCAGCCTTCACCTTACGATGTTCTCGCTTTAAGAAAATCGTATCAAGAATCGAAGGATCATCCAGAAATCGAACACGATCAATTTGTGAGTGAAATACCGCATGAGGTGTGTCACCATCAAGGGAGGCATGTTCCCTCCGATGATAATCTTCTTCTAACCATCTCCAGAAACGTTCATTCAGATCCTCTAATGAGAGTGCGGGATTCGCTTTTAATAATGGGTAAAAGCGCGTCTGTACGGTTTGGAAAAATCGTTCAATTTTGCCCTTACTTTGGGGGTCATATGGCTGAGTGTGAGTCAATGTAACCCCCAATTGCGCACAGGCGAACTGAAGGGTTTCAGAACGATAAATCTTCCCGTTATCCGCATAGATCATTTTTGGCAACCCTCTCCGTAAAAAGGCCTCTTTGGTGACTTCTCTAAGACCATCAAACTTTTCGGAAGAAAAGAATTGCGCATACGGAACGAGTCGTGAACAATCATCAATATATGCAATTAAAAATGTCTTTTTCTTTTTCCCTTGGACTGGGACATATGGCCCGTGAGACAAGTCTGCTTGCCATAAGACATTGATTTGATTGTGTGAAAAACGCCTTCGTTCAGGTGATGATGAGCGATGACTTTTCAATTGATGCTTATTGATTAGTCTCCGTATGGTTGAATAAGAAACCTCATTAGCTCGGATTTCACCGTTTTTGATCAACTGCTCATAAAATACGGTAACCGGCATTTCAGGGGTTTGTTTGCGTAACTGAATAATATGATCCTGTTGGTCAGGTAATAGTCTGCGAGATTGACCACGATCATTGCGTTTACTTGGTTTTAATCCTTCAAATCCATATCTCCGATAGGTTGACAGCCAACCTTGAATCGTCTTGGCAGCTACTCGTTTTTCGCCATAGTAGGGAATATCATGCGTTTTGCCACTCTGCTCAGCTAAATAATCTTTTGGCTCTACTATTTCATTTAATAATGGTGTAATCATTCCATATCTAAATAGTGCTATGGATTCTCTTGTTTTTTCATCCATATTTGGATACCTCCTTCTAAATAAGAAGGACGGCCGGCCATCCATATACCTCTATTCTACTGCCAGATTTCAAGCCTGCCTATGCAAAAGGTGTGTGGAATGGCTGAATTAAATAACCATCCCCCATCATTTCCCCAAATAATGTGCTTATGCTATGATGGAGGAGGAGCCATAAAATAAGATGATAAATGACCCTTTGACCTTCGTAAGAAGGTGGATTCGCCAAAATCTCGGATCATTGTCATATATTTTATGGCTTTTGTTTTTTGTTGATGCACCTCTTGAAAATCAATGATATTCCCCCAGTCAGCCAAGCACATATGAACCCAAGATAGTTGGCTAAAGAATCGTTTGACATAGAAGTCTACTAATTGTCTATAACTCTTCTTCTTATTATTTACTAGTTTTTCATGAATCATATCCATAACAGTCTCTAAAGTGTGTTGAAAATAAGGAATAAAAAAGCTGGGCAGGACTGAAAATGTCTTTTTGCAGTTCCGGCAACGATACCGACATATAGGAACTCTCTGCGTAATAATACCAGTCACACCATACCTCCAATAAAATCCATGACGAGACAATCGATCTTTAGAATGGCACTCAGGACAAGAATCGTAGTCAGGAAAACAATTGTTTTGGCCTAATCTAGCGTAAGTTTTAAAATCAACTTCGAAGTTATGATATAACTGAGCCATAAAAATTCCCCCTGAAATAATCTGCTTAAAATTTAGCACATTATATCAGAAGGGCCTAGAGGACTATCTTAAAAATTTTGATTAAATTCGGGCGGTTTTGTATGAAACAAAATGCTGATTCACATTAATGAATTAAATATAAAACTCGATGAGAACAATAATCTATTAGATCAGATTGACCTATTTTTAAAGGGGCATAAAAGAGTACAAACAAGTCTCTTAAATAAGTACCTTGAAGAACAAAGCAAGAACATTAACTATTATTTTAAGCAAATTTCACCGCATGCTTTCTATAAAAAAATTAAGTTAGTTGCAGCAAAAGGTGAACTATATATTTTACTTATGGAACAAGATGGAGAAATTATAAATGATGATCTTGAAGAATTAAAGCAAGAAGTAAATGCAAGTCTTACTTTTAGTGCTGCACAATCAACCATTTTGGCTCTAAGTGTATTTTTATCACTTAATACTACGCATAGTTGGAGTGACCTTAAAATATTAGGTATAGACGATCCATTTCAAAATTTAGATGATGTAAACATTTATTCTTTTGTGGATGTGATTGGTACACTTATAAATCGAAATCAAAAGCAAATTTTTTTAAGTACACATAATAATGATTTTTTTAAACTAATTAACTCTAAATTAAATATAGAAGACAATGAAATTGGTAATATCACGTTCTTATCGTACAACAAAGATAAAATGTTAATTAGCTCTAATGTACATTCCTCTAAGTAATAACTGTAAAATTCAAATTAAGTGAATTATCATCTAAAAAAACTAATTTTTATATAGTAGTTTAAAGGTAATCATAACCCAAGTATATTTAGTTTTGTCAATTGATGTTAATAAAAATGCTAACATTTTGCTAACGCAATCTCATAAAAAACGGTAAATCACCGTTAAAGATGTTACAACCAACAACATCAAAAACGTTGATTTACCGCGATTTTCGCACCCCACGTTAAAGATATTACACACTTTCAACTTACGGGCGGCATGATGTAATATCGCCCGTAATCGCTGATGTGACAATGTTTGTGGCAAGTGTTATTTCATAATATGATGCAAAAAGTCACATAAAAATCACATTTTTTATAAAATTATTTCTGAAAGGGCGTTTTCGTATAAAGATTTTACTTTTACGGAAGCGTCCTTTTTTATTTTATTGGTTACGTGTATAATTTTTATGATTGTCTTCACATCCTCATGACCAGCAGTTTCCATAATGGTCGCTAAATCGATCCCTGCTTCTGCCATCATACCAATATGAGAGTGTCTAAAATGTGAGGAGTCGCTTTTTTGTGATCTTGGTATATTGGAGCAACCGACTCATTCTATTGAAAATGGTTTTCTGGATAAACGGATAACCTTTCTCCCTACAAAACATGAAAGTCGAATCATGCGCAGTCCTTGATTTTGTGACGGTGTTCATTTTAATTTTGATATGCCCTTAACGATGGGATTTAGGAGTTGTATGATTTCATCTTCCATATTAATCGTATGAATGGATCCTGTCTTATGTAGGCGTCAATTCATAATATTTCGTGATTATTACTTCCTTTTTACTAAATGTAATATCCGACCATTTGAGAGCGCGCGACTCCCTTGACCGCATCCTGGAAAAGGCTAACAAAAAAACGTTCCAGGTTTAAATCTAAGCCATTTTCACGGACTACCTTTAAAAATTCTTCTAATTCTCACCGCTCCAAATACCTTTTCTTTCCTCAATCGGAGTTGTTTCAATCTCTTCAACCTTTTGACGTTTTTTGAGCATCACCACTTTTCCGAAGCTACGTTCCAAATTCAATAAAGGTGATTTAGATTTATAAATAATTGCTTTCAAATGATAATGGTTCCCTTTTGTTATAGGTGGCTCAAAAAATGGCAATATTCACCCTCTAACTCATCTATTATTCTTATTTAATAGTAGATGAATTGAGGTGATTTTGGAGAAAAAGTGTTCAATCTTATCTAGCGGAAACTGTTAACTTAATCTAGCAGTTACAGATAAAGTTTCTGAGGAATCGTTTTATTTTTGTCACTATTTTTTTAATATTAACACTTATAATAACTTTATTAAAATTCTATTTACAACTAAATATTTTTTGCTAGAATGGCAAATACTAGAAATCAATTTTAGTAATTCTTACAATAGGGGAGGAACTAAAATGAAAAAAACTTTAACAATTTTAGGAGCTTTAGTAATGGTGATGTCATTATTTACGACTACCAGCTTTGCACAAACCTCGTCTGGAATTAAACCATTTGCTTATGAAGATCCAGGCTTTGGTACCGGGTTTGATTGGAAGCATTTGGAAACTACTAAAAGGGATAATGTTGCAGTAAATAACATAACGAAAGTTGCCACAGATACAGCAATTATTTACGCTGGGGGAAAAGTAGGAAAATTAATCAAGAAAGGATTACTTGGACAGGCTGCTGGATTTGCTATCGGGAAACAAGTTTCAAAACTAGTGCCCAAAGATCAAAACACATGGTGGACAACTGAAAAATATTATGATATTGATAAGACTGATACTGTATACGTAAAATACGAAGTTTATGTTTATTCAGATTCAGGTAGAAACAATTTAATCACTCAATATTCCGTTGTTGAACATACTTAAAATATAGTATAATCTAAATGAAGGGAAATTATGGCAAGTAGCACGTAAATCAGTGTTCTTTTGCTGTTAGGGTGTATTCTCATGAAAGCTGATAAAAAACAATCTATTTATATATTCATTGTAATCTTAATTTCTGTGACTCTTAATCAAATTTTTCCGTCAAGGGCTTGGTACTACCTTATGATGTATTTAATGATTACATCGGAGTTTTTGTTTAAGAATCCTTCTCGAAAAGAATCAGCCCTTTTAATCTTTGGTACGCCTGTTGTTATTGTTATTATTAATTTGCTCTTTTATGGAACATTCTACTAAAGATGAGAAAACCGCCTTGAAAAACTTAATTTTCAAGAGAAATATCTATACTGATATGCTCCCTTCTAAGTAGACAGGTTAAAAATTAAACTGCTACTTAGAGGGAGTTATTTTTATGTAGTATTATAGAATTGAAAAATGAAAATTACGTAAAGAGAAGTGGGCAATACATATATAATTCAGGTGGGTTTGTTTGTGAAAGCTGTATGTCAAGTAGTGATACTAGTCCCGATTGTGGTATAGTATTTGAACGCGAAACATTACACGGAGCCTTTTGTCAAAAGTGTGAATCTAAACACTAAAATTTATCAATGTGTTCTCGAAGAACTTGATCGAGCTTGTTTTAACTAAATGAACTTGCTAAATCTCCCAAAACGCTCTTGACAGGGGAGGGGACGCTATATATTTTTGCTTTATTGCCATATGCCTAAGAACTACTCAATTTGTCAATTCATTTACTTGTTTTAATTTTGATAGCGATGAAATCAAATAAAACTGATAAAAGGAGTTAACAAAATGCTAACATTTTGTTAACGCAATCCCATAAAAAACGGTAAACCAACGTTAAAGATGTTACAGCCAAAAATATCCAAAACGTTGATTCACCGCACATTTTGCACCTCTCGTTAACGATATTACACTCTCAAAGCTTACGGGCGGCATGATGTAATATAACTTATAAAACTTTATTATAACAGGGTTTTTAAAGTTTCAAATTCATGATTGCTCATGTTTTTGCTCATGTATTAAGATGCTTTGTTAAAAAAGGCTTCCAGTACTTTTTGGAAGCCTTTTTCCTTAGCAGATTAAAAAAACATATCATGTTTAATCTATCATTTAATATTCTTATTTATGTTTTTTCGATCAGTTAGTCCTGAATAAGGAATTTTGTTATAACCATATAGGCTTTCTATAGACCCACCCCGAAATAGTTGAGGATCGATGTCATGGTGGTTTCTCAATATTAAATCGATACATGCTCTTATTTTAATTTGGTTTTGTATATTTTCATTGAAAAATTCTTTAAATAAATCAATTGATGGGATTAAGTTATATAAATAACGACATTGGTCAAATACAAATATGTCTGAGTACATCCAGGTTTCCTTTGCTTTAGTTGTATAATATGGTAAATAGTAACTTTTGAATAGATGTATTATTTTTCAATTCTACTGTTTTATAATCACTAATAGGTTCACATAATATTATTCTAAGGAGACTATTATGAGTAATAAAAATCTTAATAACAAAATTTTTAATGTAATCATTGCTGTTTCAAGTATTTTAATAATATGTATGCTTATAACTTCTGTTATTGCATGGAAAAAAACAGCTGATTTGATTTTTATTATATCTGGATTTATTAGTATTCTAGGTATCTTGTTCAATATACACTTATATTCAAAAGAAAAATCAAAAAATAAGGAGCTGTAATTTATGAAGAAAAGTATTGCAAAATCTTTATCTCTTATTATGGTCATTTGTATTTTAGCAACTTCTTTACCAGTCCAAGCTGTACAAGCTGCTACTGAGACTCCCCAAAATCAAATTGAACAATTTAATATTAAGAAGAATGGTGTCTTATATGAAGATGATACTTTTAAAGTAACTCAAACTGATAATTCAAGAACTACACTTAATAAAAAAACTAATAATAAGGTTGAGCTAACATTTACAAATTCTAACCAAACAAAAGGTATTTATACGGATATTAACGGAAATGAAAAAAAATATTCCACAGATGCTGATGGAAATATATATTTAGATGGTGAACGTTTTATAGAAGTAAATCATTCTAAAAAAATATCACCAAATGGTTATACTAATCCAAAGTATTTTAAAGGAAAAGATGGCTTTACATATTACTATGTTAATACAACTTCCTATAATACTAAACTACAAGGTGATGTTGAGAGTATTGCACTTGGTATTTTATCATTTGTTCCATATGTAGGTACAATATTTGCAGTATCTGCTATTATTGCAGATAGTAAAGGGGGAACCTTTGAGAGGTTATGGAATGAACCAACTGAGTAAAGACGGTATCGTGTGTGTTGAATTCCGCAAATGGGCCATTTTTGCGGAATAAATAAAAATTTGAAATATAAGTGAACCTTTTCATCAGTTCAACTGTATAAGTTAGTAAAAGGATGAAAAGGAGTCGATTACTTATGGCTTTGGGATGGTTAATTGGTTTGATTGTAGCAGCAATTCTCGGAACAACTCTTGCAATCCTAATTGGGACAATGAATAAAAAGGTTGTACCTGACAAAAGGGAGACATTGATTTTAGGAAGTCCGATATTTATTTTTACTGGACGAGATGGGATTATGTCATCATTATAGCCTCTCTTTATACATTTTTGTGTATAACAGGTTTAATGTTATTCCTGCTTAGGGGCGAAAATATTGACAGTCCTTGGATACAGTTTTTTATTCATCAAACGTTTGTGTTTTCATTAATCACTTTTATTTGGTTCATCACCAGAATCGCATTTGTGTTTAAAGGGATAAAAGAGCGGTGGTCCGATGAGTTCAAATAATGATGCTGCATCCTACGAAAGTAAAAAGCGAGTTGAGCATACGATTGAGGAATTATTTGTTATTTATAAGGCGCCAATTTATCGGTTTGTTTTCCGATACTGCCAGGATGAACAACTGTGCCTTGATCTTGTTCAGGATACATTTGTCAAATTTCATAAATATCAGGCATACTTCGACGAAAAAAAGTCCAATATCAAAACCTATTTGTTTCGCATAGCCTACCAACTTATGATCAACCGCCTTAAAAAACGCAGTCGAATGAAAAAGATACTGCCTTTTTTATATGTGAATAGTCAGCAACAGAACTTATCATACGAAGATAAATTTACAATTCAAGCAGCAATTCAACAACTCCCCGATAAACAACGAGCAGTTATTCTTTTAACTTACTATCACGATCTTACACAGAAGGATATTTCTGGAATTCTTGAAATTCCGATAGGGACCGTAAAATCACGACTGGATGCTTCGCTAAAAAAATTAAAAGCATTATTGGAGGGTAATAAATGAGTAATAAGGAGATTCCGAATGAGATTCAAAACAAATTAGATGAATTTCACGTGGAAGTACCGGAACTTCCGATGAAAAGCAGTAAGCTGGAACGACTGCCAAACTGGATTTACGGACCAGCCCGGGATCCACTGGAGATATTGGGCATAAGCGGAAATTCCATTGGTCGCCTTGTATTCTATCCATTGGCTTTTGTACTATTATTATTCTTCACACCCATTTTCTTTATTTGAAATGAATTCCGGTAATGGGCAATAGATATAAAGCCATAGTAAATCTAATTAATAAATATTTGGAACGGAAGCAGGCTGAAGCAAAGACGGACCCTCTTTAAGAAATACATATTATGATTAGCAAAAATCTAATGGGAGTAATTTTTAATGAAAAATAGTGGGTTCCTTTTCCATGAGTTTACGAGACTTATGGGAAGCTTCAAGAGTTACGCAGAATTACCGATAACTATGATATTCCAAGTGATGGGCGCGAGACTTATGCTGCGACCTGTCAAATGCTGCAAGAAGCGGATCAGGCTTATTCATTCATAAAAAAAGGAAATAAATCTGTAAAAAGGAAAGATTGGACGTTTCTCAATCCAATCTTTCCTTTTTACATACCTATTCATCTATTATTAAGCAATTCAGGTTTGGCATTTTTGAATATTTGAGTTTTGACTGCTCTGTCCTTTCATGGAATGATGATATAGAACACCGCACATTTTCTCCACTTGTTTAACAACAGCCAAAAAAGAGGGGAATGTAAAAGTTCTTTTTGGCTAATCTAATATTATGCGGTTTAGAAATTTCATGCTCAATGAAGTAAGATGGAGATCAATCATCTTCGGATTAAAGATGACTTTTGCCATCTTTATTTGTTGACATATGACAGTGTGTCATATAAAATAAACGTATCAGAAAATGACACGCTGTCATATTTTTGGAGGAATAACATTGCCAAAAATGACGTTTTTTAATTTGCCGGATCATAAACGAAAGAAATTGATAGATGCAGCCGAAAAGGAGTTTGCAAGGGTCGCTCTATTTGAAGCCTCCATTGCAAATATTGTAAAAACAGCTGGTATTCCGCGGGGAAGCTTTTATCAATATTTTCAGGATAAAGAGGACCTTTATTTTTATTTATTAGATAAGAAATTAGATGAGAGTAAACGGTATTTTGTATCTATACTGGATCATCATAATGGCGATATTTTCGAAGCTATGGTGGATATGTATCACAAATTTCTGGTCATGATGCCTGATGAGGAGGAGCATAACTTTATAAAAAATGCACTGTTATATGCGACGAATAAAGTGGAAAACTCCTTCACCTCAATATTTGATTCGACGTATGACAATAACCATTATTATAAAGTGATTGAATCCATTAACAGAGAAAAATTGAAGGTTAAAGAGGATGAGGATTTGCTCTCCATTCTGCAAGTGATGTCTGCTGTAGCCTTCCATAATATAATTGTAAAATTATCGAATAAATTATCGGATGATGAGGCAACTGAACAATTTAAAGTTCAGATGGAATTATTAAAACATGGTGTCTACCAGGAAACCTAAGCCTTCAAAAAATGAAAGGGGGACTCCCAATGACGGTTACGATTTATGGAATAGGGTGTAAATCAACAAGGAAAGCGAGAAAGTGGCTGGAACAGAATGAAATAGCTTTTGTGGAGAGGAATATTTTACATAAACCTCTAACTGTAAGTGAAATTCATAATATTTTACGCATGTCAGAAGATGGGACCGATGGAATTATGGCCACGCGGTCTAAGGCATATAAAGATTTGAATCTTAACCTTGATGAATTATCACTTCAGGAGCTCATTGAATTGATTCACAGACAACCGAAGTTACTTAAAAGTCCTATTATTGTTGATGAAAAAAGATTGCAGGCAGGCTATAGTGATGAAGGGATCCGACAGTTCCTCCCCAGGAATTCCCGTTTAAACTGGAGGATGAGCCGTTTGAACCTGCTTAACGTTAACCCAACTAATTAACACCTACCGCACCATGGATATGTACCGAAGAAGGCCATGGTTTTTTACTCACCATTTAGAAAAAGCGATGCTTAAAAGAAGCATCGCTTTTTTACTGCTGGAAATTATTTTGAGTTAGAAATTAGGTTACGTCATTTCATTTCAAATTTGGGAGTGTTCATTTGTTTTCGTTATTAGCTGAATCTTCTTCCTCAATCGGTAAAAACTCAAAAATCTCACCGGATTCAATAGATTGGACAAGTCGCTCCAGCCAGTGACAATATTTTCTGTAGTCCTCCAGCTGTTGTATGTCCTGTTCCGCTCGCTCCTTTAAATCTTCTCCTGCTTCCTCATCATCCAGGACTTGCTGCAGCTTCTCTTCTGCGTAGTTAATCGCGTTAAGATTCAATTTCGCTTCTCTTTCCCATTTATCACCAAAAAACAGGGAGAAATATTGAAAGAAATTTTTCTCGGCCAGAAACAAGTCTTTCCGTGATCCTTTTTTCCATACCTTCTGGACAATATTGATATCCTGTAATTTACGTACGGCCGTGCTCATGCTTGGCTTACTCATGCCAAGGTCATCTTTCATATCATCAAGTGTCATCGGTTTATGTTTAAAATACATCGTTGCGTATAATCTGCCAATGGACGGAGTGACCCCGTACAGATCCATGGTCTCGGAAATTGAGTTAATGACTGCACCTTCTGCCTGGTCAACCAATTCTTCAGCTTTCTTCTGCTTACCATCCACTTCTCCCAAGGAAAATCTCACCTTTCTCCATATGTTTTACAGGTTCAATTAATTCAATATAAATTTAATTATCTACCACTATTAAAAACCTAACTGGAGCAAATGTCAAAAAATGAAAAGAGAATAGACGCAGGTTTACAAAAAAATTTTACTATGGTATATTTAAAATATTCAATATGTTAAATAAATATTTAACAAAGTTAATGAAGAAGCAATTCGGGCAGAGGTGGAATTCATATGTCTCACCCTGGGCCGTAAGTGATGCAGGTGGGGATTGGATGAATACAAAGAACCACCTGATCTTTTATTGGCATTTCGAGTCCTGATTCTAATCGGGGTGTAGAAATTTTAGATAAACATCATCGTGTACGAAGAAGTCAATGTATGGAACTAATCTTAATCCTAAAGCAAATTTTAATGAATTATGTTTATTTGGTTTTGACTCTTCGTTTTTTCAACAATTAAGGAGGTCTGGAATATGAACGAAAAATTTGACTATGTCATTATTGGAGCAGGCAGTGCAGGTTCTGTACTTGCCGATCGTTTAAGTGAAGATGGAAAGAGAAGTGTTCTTGTCCTGGAAGCTGGCCGCAGTGATTATCCATGGGACCTGTTAATTCAGATGCCGGCAGCTTTACCGTTCCCGGCAGGAAAAAGCTTCTACGACTGGAAATACGAATCTGATCCTGAACCTTATATGAATGGTCGCCGTATCAAGCACGCTCGAGGAAAGGTGCTTGGGGGTTCGAGTTCCATTAACGGTATGATTTATCAGCGGGGGAACCCACTGGACTATGAGCGCTGGGGTGCCGATCCGGGCATGGAATCGTGGAGCTTTGCCCACTGCCTTCCATATTTTAAACGCCTGGAAAATGCCTTGGGATCAGATCCGGATGATGAGCTTCGTGGCCATAATGGTCCGATTAAATTGGAACGCGGGCCTGCGACAAATCCATTGTTCCAAGCTTTTTTTGATGCAGCAGTCGAAGCTGGCTATTCCCGAACACCTGATGTAAACGGGTATCGTCAGGAAGGCTTTGGCCCATTTGATAAACATGTTTATAAAGGAAGAAGGATGTCAACGTCACGTGCTTACTTACGTCCGGCGATGCGACGCCCGAACCTTACAGTGAAAACACGTGCTTTCGTTACAGGCATCGACATTAAAGGCAAACGTGCCGGTGGTGTGACCTATCAGCGAAACGGAAAGACTCATCATGTCAATGCAGGCGAAGTGATTCTTGCTGGAGGTGCCATCAATACACCACAGCTGCTTCAGCTTTCTGGTGTAGGTGACGCTGAACATTTGCGCTCTGTTGGTATCGAGCCAAAAGTTAACCTGCCGGGTGTAGGGGAAAATCTTCAGGACCACTTGGAAGTTTACATCCAGTATTCCTGTCCATTACCGGTTTCCCAACAGCCTAGCTTAAATAAAGCTCGGATGCCTTGGATCGGCTTACAGTGGTTACTAGGACGTAAAGGCCCTGCGGCAACCAACCATTTCGAAGGTGGAGGATTTGTACGTTCAAACGAGGATGTTGACTATCCAAATCTCATGTTCCACTTCCTCCCGGTTGCTGTACGGTACGATGGACAAAAAGCGGCTACAAAACACGGATTCCAAGTCCACGTTGGACCGATGTACTCTGATGCCCGTGGATCATTAAAGATTCGTTCAAAGGATCCTAAAGAGCATCCAAGCATGGTCTACAACTATCTTTCAACCGAACAGGACCGTCGCGAATGGGTGGAAGCCGTTCGAGTGACAAGGGAAATTATGTCTCAGCCAGCGATGAAACCTTACAACTCAGGTGAAATTTCTCCTGGTCCTTCCGTTCAAACAGATGAGGAGATCCTGGACTGGGTGGCCAAGGATGCGGAAACAGCCCTTCATCCGTCCTGTACAGCAAAGTTGGGACCTGAGTCAGATCCTATGTCTGTCGTGGACCCGCAAACGATGAAAGTCCATGGGCTCGACAATGTGCGTGTGGTTGATGCATCCGCTATGCCATATGTAACAAACGGGAATATCCATGCACCTGTGTTAATGCTTGCGGAAAAAGCGTCAGATATCATCCTTGGACGTAAACCGCTTGAGCCAATTCATGCTGATTACTACCGTCATGGAGTAGATCCGGCTGATGCAGGTACAGTAACAGGTTAAACCCTTAAATATTTTCTTAGAGAAGGCCTCTTTCAAAATGTATTTGCCCATGCAAACATACATTTTTGGAAGAGGCCTTTCTTTGTTTGTTCAGTCATCCACTATCCTGAGAAAACCGAATTATATCGGAATTTCATAAATATTATTCCGGAAGCTGTAATAGGATGGAATAAAACTCAAAAGAAAGAGGGATATTTTTTTGAGTTCAAAAATGCAGGATGACTTAAAGAACATCGATGATTATGTTAATGAGCTTCATAATGCCTTTCATTCAACAAGAAGAAATAAATTAAAGCTCAGTTCCCTGGTTAAAGCAATGCTGGGAAAAATTTTTTCAATAAACCGTATGATGATGACGATTGTAAAGCTGCTCGGAATACTGGGTATTTCTTTGAGTATTACATTATTGCCGGAGCCATATGTTGTTTATCTTTTAGTCGGAACCTCAGTTGTGTTCTTCATATGGATCATTTACTTATATGCAGTGATTGACTTGTCCAGGGTTGAACAGAAAAAGATGAATCTGGAGGCTTATGAAAAGGTGAAGGAAGAGGAATATCGTTTGTTTTTACCTTTTATTGATAAACGGGATTTCTCTTTTAAGGATCTACAGAAGGATACAGAAGAAACACAGAAAAAATTAATGGATTATAGCGAACATATTCAGAGACTGATCGAAAATTTACAGGAGACTCAGGATGGTTTTTACCATTTCAAAGAGCGTTACAACAAAATGAGTCGTTTTCTCCGTCAGCTCAGAAATAATTTATCAACACTTATAAAAGATGAATTAACCTTGAGTCAATTGGACTTTGGCTGTGATTATTCTTTGTATAAAATTGACGGACAGACAATCTCATTTATTGACGGAAAGGGTTTAGAGCCTGAAAAATTAGGGAGCAGTGTCAGCCTGGATAGCTCTCCGTCGCACCTGATAAACGTTTTGAAAAATAGAACAGACAAAATGTTACCCTCAGAAGACCGGACCATCATTTCAAAAAGAATGGACTTAACAAACGGGGAGCAATGGATTGTTAATATTCACCTGGATGAAACCGATGCAGAAGAACGGGAAAAACTGAATTTAGATACAAATAATGGGAGGCTGAACCTGGAGACAAGCTTTCAATTGTTTTGGCTCTGTCTTGAAATCATTCGAAAATTTGGTCGGGGAAACAAGGAGACTGATTCAGATAACCAAAACTCGAGCCATAAATAAAGATTTAAAAAGACAATAGACAAAAAAATGGTTAGGGGATCCTAACCATTTTTAATTCCCGCTCATATCTTTTTTGGCCTCATTAATCGCTTCCTCATTCTTCTTCTTTTGTTCCTCATATATTTTGTTTGCAAGCTCTTCCGCACTGTCATTAAACATTTTTTTCTCATACCTCCTTAGTTGGAACTTACAGGCTGTATTTTGATATCCTATGTAAATGGAAAACTTTACGAAATAGTTTCTCCTCAAAGAAGCAAAATATACGTATATCCATCAAGTTTCGTTTATCATAAGAAATCGAGAGCTCTTGATGAATAGATTCATTGTTCCTTTTACAGGATAGGAGGCTGACAGCTTATCGCTAATGAATTCATGAGATGGGCCGGGCTATGAGGATGGGAAAGGAGCGGCAACAGTATGAATACGGTGGACTTATCACCTTTACATAGACGATTAATAATCGCAACTACATTATCTGCAGCCTTTTTATCGGTGCTTACGCAATTTCTGCTCATTACAGCTTTTCCAAAAATTATGGATGAGTTTGCGATTGATTCCACTGACGTTCAATGGCTGACGACCAGTTATATGATAACAGCTGCCATACTTATTCCGATAACGGCGTATTTCATTGACAGGTTTAAAACCAGAACATTAATGATGAGTGCAATGCTTCTGTTTTTTGCAGGGACATTGCTCGGATTTTTTGCGCCTTCCTTTCCATTCCTGATAGCAGGACGTATTGTGCAGGGCATTGGCTCAGGAATTATGATTCCCTTAATGCAGACCATCATGTTTCTTCTATATCCCAAAGAAAAAAGAGGGGCTGCGATGGGGCTGGCAGGACTCGTGATTAACGTGGCTCCCGCGATAGGTCCTCCCATATCAGGTCTTATGATTAACTATTTTGAATGGCGCGCATTGTTTCTCTTAATCCTTTTCGTTGCAGCCTGTATTCTGGCCTGCGTATTTTTGTTTATGCGTAATATTACAGAACAGCGGAAGACGGAAATCGATGTCTTATCTATATTATGGTCATCCATTGGCTTTGGAGGAATTCTTTACGGGTTTAACAGGGCTGAAGAGGCAGGAATAACAGATGCTGGTGCGCTTGGCAGTGTGATTGCAGGTATGCTGGCAATAGGATTATTTGCGCGCAGACAGTTGCGGTTAAAGAGTCCGATTTTGGAGCTGCGTGTACTTAAAGTACCTGTTTTTGCGCTTGTAGCGTTTATTTCAGTGCTCTCTTTCAGCTTACTCATTTCCACAGAGACCATTTTGCCAATGTATGTCCAGAACGCACAGCAATATTCAGCTTATTATAGTGGGTTGATTGTGATGCCTGGAGCTTTGACCCTTGCATCAATGTCTCTGTTTGCAGGGAAATTGTTTGATCGATACGGTGGGAAAACGATTGCCATCATCGGCTTTGTTTTACTCTGTCTAAGCACACTTGGTTTTCACTTGATTCTTGAACTTGATACACCGTTCGTCATGACCATCGTCTTATTTATGCTTTCTATGGCAGGTGTCGGCATGATTAATATGCCAATTATGACGGCAGGTATTAATGCTTTGCCTGATCACCTGATTTCGCATGGAACAGCGGTTATCAATACGGCCCGGCAATTTGGAGGATCGCTGGGGTTAACCTTTATTATTTCCTTTATCAGTCGAACAGCTGCCGGCTCTGAAGCATTGGATCCTTCCGCTTATCTGAACGGTGTAAAAACAGCCTTTCTGGTTGCTTTTATATTTGCCATTACGGGATTGATACTTTCGTTCTTTTTAAGAGAAAAGAAACGGCATGCGGGGGAATAAAGTCAGGGGAAATAAGAGAGGAGCTGAAGGGCACAGTGCCATTTTCAGCTCCTTAAAACGTTCCTTATAGAATATACGTTTAAATCAGCGAATCGAACCATGTGGATCAATAACAAATTTCCGGGCAACGCCACTATCAAACTGACTGTAGCCTTGCGGGGCTTCATCGAGATTGATAACTGTTGCGTTAACAGCTTTGGCAATTTGCGCCTTACCGGAGAAAATGGATTTCATCAAGTGACGATTATATTGCATGACAGGAGTCTGTCCGGTGACAAATGTATGTGCTTTTGCCCACCCAAGGCCGAGCCGTATTTTTAATGATCCTGTTTGTGCATCTGTGTCAGCTGCTCCGGGATCCTCCGTTACATATAAACCCGGAATGCCGAGCTGTCCACCTGCCTGTGTGATATCCATAATGGCGTTTAAAACGGTTGCCGGCTGTTCTCCTGCGTTGGCTCCATGGCCGGATGCTTCAAAACCAACGGCATCGACAGCACAGTCAACTTCCGGTACACCCAGGATTTGTTCAATCTGCTCACCTAAACGATCATGTTTACTAAGATTAACGGTTTCACATCCAAAACTTCTGGCTTGTTCCAGTCGCTCTTCTTTTAAATCGCCTACGATAACAGTGGAGGCTCCTAATAGTTGAGCCGAATGGGCCGCAGCCAAGCCGACAGGACCAGCTCCAGCTACATAGACGGTTGACCCCACTTTTACCCCGGCTGAATAGGCGCCATGGAAGCCTGTTGGAAAAATGTCGGACAACATGGTTAAGTCCAGTATTTTTTCCATGGCTTTTTCTTTATCAGGAAAGACGAGGAGCTGGAAATCCGCATATGGAACCATGACATACTCGGATTGTCCTCCAACCCATCCTCCCATATCTACATAACCGTAAGCAGCACCAGGGCGCTCGGGATTAACATTTGTACAGATATGTGTTTTTTGTTGACGGCACATATCACAACGTCCGCATGCAATATTAAATGGAACAGAAACAATATCTCCCTTTTTAATAAATTCGACGTCTCTTCCTACTTCTATGACTTCACCAGTAATTTCGTGTCCAAGAACCAGTCCTTCAGGTGCTGTTGTACGTCCGCGCACCATGTGCTGGTCACTGCCGCATATGTTCGTAGTAATAACCTTAAGAATGACACCATGTTCACATTTGCGTCCCACATTAGAAGCAGGAACACCTGGACCATCCTTTAACACTAAATCGGGAAAATCAATGTCTTTAACCGAAACCTTTCCGGGACCTTCATAAACGACACCTCGATTGCCTGCCATGATAACCCTCCTAAAAGTGATAGTACCTCTGTTATACGCTGAGAAGTACTTCATAACGGTTGAACTCCTGCTGATACTGACTGAAATACTCTTTTGATGAAGTTGCATTAAAGAGCTGTATGAATCCCCCCCTTTAATAAAGCAGGATCATTAGTCCAGGCATTGGTTGTGTGCTTGTACGATTATCTTTTTGAAGAATTCTGGAAGCCTTTCTCCATTTCTATTTCTTTCTTAATGGAAACATAGGTATATTTGAGTAGTAATTAGAAGATAACATTTACCAAAACCATTTTTGTGTCAAACTTTGTAAGCGCTTACGAAATTTATAAAAATCCTACTTTGGAACTATACGGGAATGAGCTGGCCTTGGTATGAAATATCGTTTTTACCAGGCTATTAATAATCGATGATTGAACTTATGCAAAAACTGTGATAGTTTAATAGATACAATATATTGCTAAAAAATAAAAATTATCACTATATATAGTGTTCGCGAGCTGTGGTGACAGTTATGTCTTAAAAGGGAATCCGGTGAGAATCCGGAACTGTCCCCGCAACTGTGAGTGTGGACGAACGGGATATCCACTGTATGAATGGCTTTACGGTTTTCATATGGGAAGGCCCCTAGTAGGCTGAAGCACAAGTCAGGAGACCTGCCGCAGCTCGGACGTTTCGTTTCCCCGGGGTAAGAGAGAATGAAACGACAGAACAAGGTTCATATAATCTGTCGTTTCCTTTATAACCGTTCATCCCTGGGGTGAGCGGTTTTAATTTTTTTAGGGAGGAAAAATAATGACGACTGCTTTGACAGATACCCAGACAAAATGGATCGATTGGATTATGCAAGGGTTACATGTGGATAAAGATTCCTTTATAGAAATGGTACATAGGACTGGCACCAGGAAAACGAATGATCTCATTAAACGTGCACTTGAACATATAGATGAAGGCAGCCCGGATTGGACATTTGTCGCCAGTCGAATCTATTTAGATGATCTGTACTACCAGGCTGCATCGAACAGGGATTACGCTCCAAGTGTGTGCTACGGGAATTTTTATGAATTAATTCAAATACTGACAGATAAGGGCATTTACACGGAAAAGCTTTTAAAAATATACCCTAAGGAAGAAATTGACTACTATGCAGGCCTTATTGAGCCCGAACGTGATCTGCTGTTTAATTACCTTGGCCTGTATACGCTGGCAACCCGTTATTTGGCCCGTGATCACGAAAAAAGAACCTATGAATTGCCTCAGGAGCGGTGGATGGTTATTGCTATGCATCTCATGCAGAAGGAGGACCCGGCTGATCGTCGTCGGTATGTTGCTGAGGCGTATTGGGCATTAAGCAATTTATACATGACTGTTGCCACACCTACACTTACGAATGCTGGTAAAACGCATGGTCAGTTATCCAGCTGCTTCATCGATACCGTGGATGATAGTCTTCAGTCGATTTACGACAGCAATACAGACATTGCCAAACTGTCCAAGAATGGTGGCGGGATTGGTGTCTATATGGGAAAGGTCCGTGGTCGTGGGAGCTCAATTAAAGGATTTAAGGATATGTCAAGTGGTGTCGTACCGTGGATTAAGCAGCTTAATAATACAGCGGTCAGTGTCGATCAGCTAGGTACACGTAAAGGCGCGATTGCGATTTATCTCGATGTGTGGCATACAGATATTGAAGCCTTTCTTGATTTAAAGCTGAATAACGGGGATGAACGGCTGCGTGCACATGATATTTTTACAGGTGTCTGTCTGCCGGATTACTTCATGGAGCAGGTGGAGAACCGGGGCGACTGGTACTTGTTTGACCCCCATGAAGTACGCCAGGTAATGGGCTATTCTCTTGAGGAATTCTATGATGAGGAGAGAGGTGCAGGTTCGTGGAGGGAGCGCTATATGGAGTGCGTCGAATCGGATCAGCTTACGAAACGGGTAGTTCCAGCTATCGATATTATGAAACGGATTATGAAATCACAGCTTGAGTCCGGTACCCCGTTCATGTTTTACCGGGACGAGGTGAATCGAAAAAATAATAACCCGCATCAAGGTATGATTTACTGCTCTAATTTGTGTACGGAGATAACACAGAACCAGTCGCCGACGGAGCTTTTGGAAGAGCTGACGGAACCGGATGGGACTATCGTTAAAAAGTACAAACCCGGGGACTTTGTTGTCTGCAATTTGAGCTCGATTAATCTCGGACGGGCGGTACCGGATCAAGTACTGGAGAGACTGATCCCCATCCAGGTTCGCATGCTTGATAATGTGATCGACATCAATACGCTGCCACTACCCCAGACCCAAAGGACGAATCAAAAGTATCGCGCAGTTGGACTTGGTACATTTGGATGGCACCACCTGCTGGCAAAAAAACGGATCTCGTGGGAATCACAGGAAGCTGTTGATTATGCGGACAGACTCTATGAGAAGATTGCCTTCCTGACCATTAAATCAAGCATGGAGCTGAGTCGGGTTAAAGGCACCTATCCGGCGTTTAAAGGGAGTCAGTGGCATACAGGTCAGTACTTTACTGATAAAGGTTATGCAGGAGATAGCTGGGATCAATTGAAGCAGGATGTGGCTACTTATGGTATCCGTAACGGTTACCTGATGGCAGTTGCCCCAAATTCATCCACTTCCATGATTGCAGGCTCTACGGCAAGCATTGATCCAGTATTCAAGCCCTTTTATTTTGAAGAAAAGAAGGACTTCAAAATTGCGGTAACCGCTCCGGAGCTGAATCATCATACGTATGAGACCTATCGCAGGTCAGCCTATATTCTGGATCAGCGCTGGTCAGTCAGACAGAATGCAGTCCGGCAAAAACATATTGATCAGAGCATTTCCTTCAACTTTTACGTGCCGAATACGATTCAGGCATCCTTTCTTCTTGATTTGCATTTGCAGGCTTGGAAGGAAGGACTGAAAACAACGTACTATGTAAGATCAACGGCCAATGATGTTGAAGAGTGTGAGTGGTGCCAAAGTTGAGGACATTAGTGGCTTATTTATCTTACAGTGGAAACACCAAGGAAACAGCCGAAATCATAGCTGATTATCTCGAAAATGCCGGGATTAGTGTTGACATGCACAGGATTGGTGTTGATCTGCCTGTGGATGTCTCTATATACGATCTGATTTTTATCGGGACATTCACCTGGGAAATGGGGGCAACACCTGATGAGGTTAAGGATTTCGTGCTGGAAGTTGGCTATAAGCCTGAACATGTTGCTGTATTTGGTACTGGAGATACGCAATTCGGCGGGGATGATCTGTATTGTCTTGCTGTCGATAAACTGGCAAGGTTCTATCAAAGCCGGTGGGATGGCTTGAAAATTGAACAGTCTCCACGAGGATCACAGGAAAAACGCGTGATAACATGGCTGAAGGGAGTACTTTACGATGTCAGAACTCTTTCTTGAGAAAGCAAAAACGCTGGAACCACTGAATCCCAATAAATCAACATCCCTGTTCAACGGGAAGTCAAGCGGTATTTTAAACTGGAACGATATCGCTTATCCTCATTGGTATAAAATGTATAAGCGACTCTTAGGCAACTACTGGCAGGCGGATGAAATCAATATGGCGGAGGATTTGCGGCAGTTTAAATCGCTGACGTTAGCGGAACAGGACGCATACTTAAAAATTATCGGTCTCTTATCAACGCTTGACGCACCGCAGACCCGGACTGCACTGATTCTATCTCTTTATGCAACCGATCCATCTGTTCAATCAATCATGGCCGTGATTGCTCAGCAGGAAGCCGTGCATAATGAAAGCTACTCCTATGTTTTGTCATCAGTCGTTTCGCTGGATAAACAGAACGAGGCCTTTCAGCTTGGACGCAAGGATCCGGTTCTGCTTAAACGAAATGAGGCGATAGCGGGGCAATACAATGCATTTGTTGAGGAGCCGTCCATGGAAAATATCCTGAAAACCATCGTCTATTCGGCGCTTCTTGAAGGAATGTTTTTTTATTCGGGGTTTGCTTACTTCTATCATCTGGCCCGGCAGAATAAAATGGTCGGTACGTCAACAATGATTAGCTACATTAACCGGGATGAGCTGGAGCACGGCCGCTTTATAACCGAATTGTTCCGCGCAGTATTGAACGAGAACCCGGAATGGAACACTCGGGAATTTTCTGAATGGGTGTACAGCAGCTTTCGTCAATCGGTAGAACACGAAATCGAATGGTCAGCGTATGTCCTTGCCGATATCCATGGGATTGATCTTGACGAATTGGCCGGCTATATTAAATACCGCGCGAATAAAATGCTGCGAATGATGGGGCTGAGTGAGATTTATCCGGATTATACAGAAAATCCGATGAAATGGATCCGTGCTTATGCGGATAACTTTGACGGTACCAAAACAGATTTTTTTGAGCAAAAATCGCGACAGTATACGAAAACAAGTGATTTGAACGGTTTTGATGATTTGTGATGGTGGCTAATCAGTAGCCAAATGATAGGAGAAGTTATGGGCAATGAGAAATGGGGAATACCATTGAAATTAAAAGGGCTAACACCAAAAGTTACGGACCAATAACTTCTGGGTTAGCCCTTTATTGCGGCAAATATTAATTATGTTTCTTGTTAACTAATGGAACCGTGTCGAAACGTAGGATGTAAATGATAGGTGAGGAAGCTAAATTAAAAAGAGTATTGGTATAGTAGATTAAATGTTTGCTATATGATACTGTCTTTTATATGTAAACGATTTATCATTATTTATTTTTCAAAAGAAAGTGGGTAAGGAAATAATCTTCAATCCCATGATAAAGGATGAACAAAAATGCCAAACCAATCCATGGCAGCAAAGCTACGTTTATTTACGATTACATGGCCTATTTTTATAGAAGTACTCTTGCAGACGATGATGAATTTTGCAGATGTATTTATGATTAGCTTTATTTCTGATGGAGCGGTAGCGGCTATTGGTGTGGTCAACCAGATTATGGTATTAACCTTTGTTCTATTTAACTTTACAGCCATGGGCTCCGGAGTAGTGGTCTCACAGTTTGTTGGGGCTAATAAGCCAAAAGATGTCAGCATCACCATTGCCAATGCAATTGTTGTGAATCTATTATTTGGGCTATTTATCAGTATCATAATTGCAAGTTTCCGCTACCCTTTTTTGAGTCTGTTTAATTTAGAATCAGATTTAATGGAATACGGTGCTGTTTATATGGCCATTGTAGGTGGAACTTTATTTACACAAGCGATGGTGATTACTGTATCTTCGGTTTTACAGGCTATGGGACATACAAAAGATGTTATGTTAGTTGTACTGGCGATGAATGTACTCAACATCTTCGGAAACTATCTGTTTATTTTTGGAGCTTTAGGCGTTCCTCAGCTAAATGTAACAGGGGTTGCTATTGCGACAATGATTAGTCGTACACTGGCCATGTTCGTGCTATTTTGGATTGTTAGCCAACGAGTAGAGATTAAGTTGACCTGGTGTGATTTTACTAAACTTAAATCTGAGTACTTGAAAAAAATATTGGGGATTGGTGTTCCGGCAGCAGGAGAGCATCTATCCTACAATACCAGCCAGATCACGATTACCTTCTTCATTATGCTTTTAGGGGCCAGTGCTATGGCAAAGAAAGTCTATACAGAAAATTTAATGGCTCTGATTACCGTATTATCGATGTCGATATCAAAGGGGATGCAAATTTATATCGGTCAGCTAGTTGGTGCTGGTGAAAAAGAAGCAGCCTATCATAATATGTTTCGTGGACTTAAATATGGTTTGATCTTCACAATCATACCGTCCATCATATTTGCCTTCTTTGGGGAGAACTTGATGCAAATTTTCACAAATAAAGAAGGGATTATTGCAGGTGGTGCTATGCTGCTAGTCATTGGAATTATTCTTCAGCCTGGAAAAACGTTTAATCTAGTTATTATTAGTGCCTTGCGGGCGGCGGGGGATGCAAAATTTCCCGTCATGATGGGGATTCTTTCAATGTGGGGAATTAGTGTCCCGTTGGCCTATATATTAGGTGTACACTTAGAATTTGGGCTTATTGGGGTTTGGATTGCGATGTTAGTAGATGAGTGGTTCCGTGGAATTATTATGTTATTCCGCTGGCGCAGTCGTAAGTGGGAGAAAAAGGCATTGGTCGAGGCCAAGTCAACGGCATAGCATCACTACTAGTGGATATATAAAAAACAGGCCGGAACTTACACTGGCCTGTTTACGAAAATTATTCAGGTTTATAAACAAAATAATCAAAGTCAGCTGCTATGTTTTCTCCGGATGTATCCTGGCACTGCATACCGACAAATGCTCCGGTAAAGAAGCCACCACCGCGAATATAGTCATCCGATAATTTATAGGAATAGAACTCTACAGGAATCTCTGTCCAGTTTGTCCCATCAAAGGAATAAGAATACGTATAGACATTGGTCTTTACATTAACGCGAAAGTAAACATATTCCACGTTTTCTGGAACAACAATTTCCTTTCCTTGAAGCGGCTGATCAAATGTAAAATTATCGCATGTGGTAAGATCCAGGATCCTGCCTTTTTCCTCATTCCATGTTATCTGCAGTGCAGTCCAGTTTTCTGTATTATAGTAGTTTACTAGGCCTGCCGCCTGTTGAAAGTTTTCCGGATTAAATTTCACTTTTGTTTCAGCAGTAAAAGTAAAATGCTGCCAGCGCCTTGCTACAAATGCTTGCGTAAATTTTGATGTTAATGATTCTCTTCCATGAATGCGTAAGTGACCTGGATTTTCCTTCAACGAAGCGATTTCCTCACCTAAAGGAATTCGTAATGTCTGGAAATCTATACTTATTGTTTCAGAATCAAAATCATCTTTTTTATTATCATTTTGTTCCCATTTCGCTTCTTCTATATCAGGTCCTTCAACCTCCAGAGAAGGCTGGTTACCTCCAACGACGTATGGCCAGTCGTTTTTCCACTCAAGGCGGGAAATTGCCGTTTCGCGTCCAAGCGGGCAAAATCCGCGTGGGTCAAGCAGAGGCTCTCCTTCTTTTGGAAGTGGACGCCCAACGAGATAAGTGATGAACCATTCTCCAGTATGTGTTTCGACAATTGATCCGTGTCCGGCCTTTTGCAACGGATTTCTAGGATATGGCATAGAGGTTACTAACGGATTTTCCGGATGTACTTCATATGGTCCCCAAAGGTCTTTGGATCGGGCAATGGTTGCCTGGTGATCATATTTCGTTCCGCCTTCCGCAGTCAGTAGATAATAATAGCCATTTATCTTATATAAATGCGGTGCTTCAGTTAATTTTACATCAGTTCCTTTAAAAATAACTTCTTTTTTGCCAACTAACTTTTTCTGTGCCGGATCATATTCCTGAAGTACGATACCGTAAAAGTTATGATTACCGACGCGCGGATCCCATACCATATTTACAAAATATTTTTTGCCATCGTCATCATGGAATAAAGACGGGTCAAAACCAGAACTATTCATATAACTTGGTTCAGACCATTCACCGTCAATTGTGTCGCAGGTAACCAGATAGTTATGGCTATCTTTCCATTGTCCATCCGTTACTTTTACATCAGTATAAATAAGCCAGAACTTGCCATCATGATAAGATAGGTCAGGTGCCCAAATTCCCCCGGAGTCCGGATTTCCCATCATATTTAATTGGCTTAAGCGATTAAGTGGGCGGGAAACGAGACGCCAATTTTTTAAATCCCTAGAATGATAGATTCCAACACCAGGGAACCACTCAAAGGTTGAAACCGCAATATAATAATCTTCTCCAGCTCGGCAAATACTTGGGTCCGGGTTAAAGCCAGTTAAAATCGGATTTTGTATTGTTGTCATATTTATCACCTCTCTAAAATTTTTTAATAACTAATAGAAATTGCGGGAAGGTAATTTGGAGTCAAGGAATTCTCCATCACTCCAGTATGTATTCTTATAGATCGCATTCTTTTTAAATGGTTTAAAAAGAATGCAGTCTTGTACCTTTAGAAAAACTTTATACAATACCGTCCGGAACGAGAGAAAAGTTAAAATGGTTAACTTACTGTAACTTCTTTATGGATATTATTGTATAAAAATTCTTCTGTAGAAAACGCAGCAACTCCTAAAGCAGTAGAATGAGTTAGTAAATGGGAAAAATCAATCCTTAGGTCTTTTTGGCTGAACCATAAGGTCTGATTATGGATCCAGTCGTTTAATGGTTCTTTTAGCCATTTTTCCGCACTAGCCATTCGGTTTCCAATAATGACTTGTTCCGGATTGAAAATATTAATAATATTATTAATTCCTACACCGAGGTATTGACCGATATTTTGAAATCGTTGAATAGCTTCTTTATCTCCGTTCTGGGCAAGATCTAAGATTGTTTCCAGGGTATGGTCTTTATCTGTTTGGAGATTTAAATTACCAGACTGTTCTGTATTTCCCAACAAGGATTGTTCTGAAGCATATAATTCCCAGCATCCTTTATTGCCGCACCTACATTTGGAACCATTCACTTCAACAGTCATATGCCCGAATTCGCCGGAGAAACCATTATGTCCTCGATATAGTTGTCCATTCAAAATGAGTCCAACACCTATCCCTATACCTACACTGACATAGACAATGTTTTGATTGTTTTTCCCAATGCCAAAGTTTTTCTCACCGTAAGCACCAGCATTAGCCTCATTTTCAATGGTTACGGGAACATTGAATTTTTTTTCAAGAGTTGATTTTAATTCTGCATTTCTCCAGCCAAGGTTTGGAGCAAGTAAAATCTTCTCATCTCTGTTCACAATACCTGGTACACCTATTCCAATTCCAACAATCCCATATGGACTTTCAGGGGCAGACTTAATAAGTGTATCAATGACTTGAAATAACTCTTTCAAAATTTCCTCGTAGGTTAAATTGATAAAATTGGATGTTCTTTCAGAAATGATGTTTCCACGTAAATCGGTTAGTATACCTAATATATAATTGACACCTAAATCAATTCCCACAGAGTATCCAGCTACCTGGTTAAAAAAGAGCATTACAGGCCTTCGTCCGCCCTTGGATTCTCCAGGACCTGACTCATCAATCATTTTTTCTTCAAGTAGTTCATTAACCAAAGAAGAAACCGTTCCCTTATTTAATCCAGTTGAACTCGCAATATCGGCTCTGGAAATAGGGGAGTTCTGTTCAATACTTTCCAGAACCAGTCCTTTGTTCTGTTTTTTGACTACATGCTGGTTCCATGTTTTTTTTCCTGTCATCTCGTATCAACTCTTTCTCTTATTATTGCCATAGTATAGCATGTTATAATCTTATTATAAACTTTGTTCATCCACTAGACAAACAATTAGCAGTTCTGGTAATATATAGATAAAGCTTATACCTAAGCATTTTTTTAATAATTTACAGGGGGTATGGTTATGAAAGTTAGGAAAGCGGTTTCGTTTATGTTTGTGTTGATTGTTTCCGTTTTTGTTCTTGCTGCTTGTACAGGTGATGAAGATGCATCAAATGAATCCGACTCTGGTGATACAAAAACAGTAAAATTTATGCATTTATGGCCTGAGGGGAGTTCGGCTCAGCATCACAAAGTTGTTAACGATATCATATCAAATTTTGAAAATGAAAATCCAAATATCACCATTGATCTTGAAGTTTTAAGTAATGAGCAGTATAAAGACAAAATTAAAGTACTATCCACTTCAGATGAATTACCTGATGTTGGTATGACATGGGCTGCAGGATATATGAAGCCATATGTGGAAGGTGATATGTACGCACCATTAGATGATATACTTAATAAAGATGATTTTGTTTCCGGAACGACAGAAGCGTTTTCCGTGGATGGTACAACTTATGGGTTGCCATTAGAGCTAAATACTTCATACGTTTTCTATAACAAGGCAATTTTTGATGAGTATGGATTAGAAGCCCCTCAGACATTGGAAGAGTTAAAAGAGGTTGTTGCGACGTTAAATGAAAACGGTGTCAATCCAATCGCTTTAGGTAATAAGGATGCGTGGACCGGGTCTATGTGGTACATGTATTTAGCTGATCGACTCAGTGGGAATGAAGACGTATTAACCCAAGCAATTAATCGAGAAGGTTCTTTTGAAGACCCAGCACTGGTTCAAGCGGCTGAAGAGGTACAGGGGCTAGTTGAAGAAGATGCCTTTATACAAGGGTTTAATGGTATCGGTGATCAAGAAGCCAAGAGCATGTTTATGGCAGAACAGGCAGCTATGTATTTAATCGCAACATGGGATCTTCCAAACTATACAACAAACGATGATGTTTCACAGGAGTTTCGGGATAATGTAGGTTACTTTAAGTTCCCAACTGCTGATGGAAATGGTAATAAGGACAATTATATAGGTGGAACAGGTGTTGGTTTATTCGTTTCCCAAAACTCTGATGTAAAAGAAGAAGCAAAGAAATTTGCCTCTTACCTTGTTGAACAATGGGGCGAAAGATCGGTAACAGATGTAGGTATTATCCCAGCAACTAAAGTTGATACTGATTCCATGGAACTTCCAGAAATGTATAATAATGTGTTAAATGACTTAAATTCAGCAAACAATATTACATTGTATGCAGATGTGCAAATGAATGCGGAAGATGCACAGGTACACTTAGATGCAATTCAAGCACTTTTTGGTGGTGAAATAACACCAGAGGAATTTGCAAAAAGAAATGAAGAGGCTTTGGCGGATGAAGGATAGAACTGGCTAAAATGTAAATCAGGTTTACTGGAAAAGGACATATCCTACAAACTTGGATTGTCCTTTTCTACTTAAGAGAATGGATTCCTATTAAACACATAAACTATTATAGAGTCCATCCAGCATAAGGTTACACAATAAAAATGGGGTTGAATGCTATGAACAAAATAATGTCCAATAAATGGGTTATTTTTTTATATACATTTCCAGCGCTTTTCTTAATAGGTATTCTCATTGTGGTTCCATTAATTCTCTCCGGATATTTTGGATTAATGGACTGGGATGGAATTGGAGTAATGGAATTTATTGGCCTGGAAAACTATAAGGTTGCATTACAGGATGGTAAGTTCTGGGAAAGTGCACTTCATTCCTTTTTACTTGCTCTTTTTTCTGCATTGAGTTTAATTATTTACCTGGCAGTTGCCTTAATCTTAGCTTCGAAAATTAAAGGCGCAAACCTTTTGAGAAGAATATATTTAATTCCAATGTTACTCTCTTCTGTAGCAATAGCCCAGTTATGGATTAAAATGTACAATCCAACGAACGGGATGGTAAATAGCATTTTGTCGGCAATCGGTGTGGAAAATTTGCCAAACTGGCTGGCTGATACAAGTATTGTGTTATATGCCATCTTTATTCCAGTTATTTGGCAATATGCTGGTTTCTATATATTAATCTATTATGCAGCACTGAAAAATATCCCAGATTCACTGATTGAAGCAGCTAAAATTGATGGTGCTTCACCATTACAAATTGCACTTAAAATTAAAGTTCCATTAATTCGAAATGTGTTTATGGTAACAATTGTGTTAGCTGTTGTAGGTTCACTAAAATATTTTGACTTAATTTATGTTATGACAGGTGGCGGTCCAAATGGAGCTAGTGAAGTTATGGCTTCCTACATGTATAAATTAGCTTTTGAGAGCTATAACTTTGGTTACGGTAGTGCAATAGGGTTCTTAATATTAATTATTACCTTAATTGTGACGTTTATTATCCGTAAGCTAACAGCAACCAAAGAGGAGATTCAGTATTGATAGGGGGGCATACAATGAGAAGAATCGGTTTTATTTTACTATATGTTGTTTTAGCTTTTGTTGCTATATTTCAGATTTTTCCGATTATCTGGTTGGTTTTGTTTTCACTGAAGAGTAATCAGGAAAACTTTGCCGGTAATCCTTTTGCTTTGCCAACTGATCCGAAATGGGAAAATTATTTAAAAGTATTTGAAGGTGGAATTGGAATATACTTCTGGAATAGTGTTTGGATTACGGCTCTTGCAACGGTTTTAACCATCCTGGTTGCAAGTATGGCAACTTATGCAATTACTAGAATGCATTGGAAATATAGTGGTCTTGTATTAGGTATTATCATGATTGGATTAATGATTCCAGTCCACTCTGCTTTAATACCCCTTTACAATATGTTTACAAATGTAAACTTAATTGATAATCCATTGTCGATTGTAATCACATATACAACGTATAACCTGCCGATAACTGTCATGATTTTATTTGGATTTTATACGACAATACCACGAGAAATTGAAGAAGCGGCGATTATTGATGGAAGTTCGATCCATCGTATGTTTTTCAGAATCATTTTACCGATATCGGCACCAATTATGTCAACAACAGTTATTATTAATATGATTTATAACTGGAACGAATTTGTCTTTGTTAACACATTTATCAGTTCAGATAAATTCAAAACGTTGACTGTTGGAATTCAAAACTTTATTGGACAATACATGACTGATTGGGGAGCGATTGGTGCAACGCTGGTCATTAGTGTACTCCCAATTATTATTGCTTTCTTATTTTTCAGTGAGAAGATTATGGAGGGGATTACTGCAAGTGCAGTAAAAGGATAGTAGATAATAGACAGTATCTTAGATTACTTTTAAAAAAGACCACCTTACCTGACTGTTTTTCAAAATAGACAGATAAGGTGGTCTTTTTTAAAGGCTATTTTTTATTAGCAGTTGATACATGCCGACTCCTCATAAAATGTATGCACATTTACTTGTGTGATGTAAATTACTCAAAGCTTTTCCTGTCGTTTAGAACTCAAGCCAAAATCTCTTTTTTTAAATATCTTCTTGTTTTTGTTGTACATTATCAAAAGCCTGAAGACTAAACCAGGTAGTGATAAAGGCGTAAGTAGTTCCGCCGAATATAAATAATAATGCAGGAATTTGCCACATAATGAAAAAGGAAGAAACCAGACAGATTGTCATGAGGATATTTAGAACCGGGTTAATTAACATGATAAGAAAAGCATTTTTTAATAATCCAAAACTGTTTAAATCATAATGGGCAAAGCTTGGAAAGATATAAAATAGGAATATGGCTACAAGAAGCATAAATGCAAATAATGGGATATAGGTCCAGCTCATTTGCTCGTCTATATTAAGCTGAATATAATAGACATCAATCGCAATAAGGATAAATAATAGATTTAGAAAAGTCCCCAGCAGATTACTTTTTAAAAAATCCTGCTTGTAATAGTTCCAATAGGTTTTTAGGACTGGGAAATCCGGGTTATTTCGCAGCCAATCACGGACCATAGCAAACATTGAAGTAGTCGCAGGATAGAAACCGAAAATAATCCCTCCAAGTAATGAGAAGGTAACCCACAGAAGGTTTACATAAGCAAATTTCGTAATCCATTCCATGATATTGTAAAGTGTACTGGTAATTGTATTCAAGACTGTATCCTCCCATATATGTAACGAATTTCGATTTGCGGGTCATCAGAAAACAATTAGTTATGTATAAAGAACTGCAATATGGAAGAAGATTTTTTTTATTATATATTAACTCATTGTTTATATATATCTCCGCTACTGGCTTCAGATTTTCAAAAGAAGGATCAGAGGTGAGTATACGTCCAGTAATTTTCCGTTGTTTTAACTACCAGACAGCAGGGAATAAAAGCTCTCACTAACTGAAGGTTGTGTATCATTTTACCTTTTCATATCGTAACCTCAAAAAGATATTTTGTCCAATATATTTCCCATTACTTAATGCTCAAAGAAGGAAAACTACTTAGTTTATTCAATAGACGAACTAATAAATAAATGTTACAATTAAATTGTGAAAATACTTTCATTCGGGTGGATTATAAATTAAGGAGGTTATCGACGATGGCTTATCTCAAAGAAATGAACAAAATCACTTATGAGGGTCCGAAATCAACGAATCCGTTAGCATTTAAATTTTATAATCCTGATGAAAAAGTTGGCGGGAAAACGATGGAGGAAATTTTACGTTTTGGTGTTGCTTACTGGCACACTTTCACGGAAGACTTGACGGATCCATTTGGCGCAGGTACAGCGATACGACCTTGGGATACATACAAAGGAATGGATTTAGCAAAGGCCCGTGTAGAGGCTGCATTTGAATTCTTTGAGAAATTGAATGTCCCATATTTTTGCTTCCATGATGTAGATATTGCACCAGAAGGAGACACATTAGCAGAATCAAATCGAAACCTGGACACGATTGTCGCAATGATTAAAGAGTACATGAAAGATAGTAAAACCAAATTGTTATGGAATACGGTTAATAATTTTACACATCCTCGTTTTGTTCATGGTGCAGGTTCATCTAATAATGCTGATGTATTCGCCTATGCAGCTGCAAAAGTGAAAAAAGGATTGGAGATTGGAAAGGAGCTCGGTGCAGAAAACTATGTATTCTGGGGTGGCCGAGAAGGGTATGAAACCTTGCTCAATACCGACATGAAACTGGAATTGGATAATTTAGGCCGTTTTTTCCATATGGCTGTTGATTATGCAAAGGAAATTGCCTTTGAAGCACAGTTTCTTATCGAGCCAAAACCAAAAGAGCCAACATCCCATCAATATGATTTTGATGTAGCAAGCGGCTATGCTTTCCTGCAAAACTATGATTTGCAGGATCACTTTAAATTTAACATCGAAGCAAACCATGCAACACTAGCAGGGCACACATTTGAACATGAATTGCATTATGCACGCATTCACAATATGCTCGGGTCAGTTGATGCGAACCAGGGACATCCATTACTAGGATGGGATACGGATGAATTTCCAACAGATCTTTATTCCACAACCTTGGCAATGTATGAAATTCTGAAAAATGGCGGTTTGGGCCGTGGAGGATTGAACTTTGATGCAAAAGTTCGCCGTGGTTCCTTTGTGCCGGAAGACCTGTTCCATGCCCACATTGCTGGAATGGATAGCTTTGCAGTAGGACTAAAAGTAGCACAGCGCCTTATCGATGACAAAGTGCTGGAAAATGTGGTGGAAGATCGTTACAGTTCCTATAAAGAAGGAATCGGCCGTGACATTGTAGAAGGCAAAGCAGACTTCCACAAACTGGAGGAGCATGCGCTAGGATTAAAAGAAATCCGCAATGAATCTGGTAAACTGGAACGCATTAAAGCTATAATTAATCAATATCTACTTACAGCATTTGCTGAATAAGCTATATAAATAGTGTGGACATAACATAAATCATAAAAGGTGAAAGGTGAAGACCAGACCTTTCCTTCAATGTCTTCGCCTTTTATTCAAAATGAATATCCTTTTATATAACTAGTGGATGTGACTGATTTTTAAGGGCGGGAGAGATTAAGAATGAAACATGTAATCGGAGTTGATTTAGGGACAAGTGCAGTTAAACTATTATTAGTAAATCAGCAAGGGGAAGTAACGCAGGAAGTGTCCAAGTCCTACCCATTATTTCAGGAAAAAGTCGGTTACAGTGAACAAAACCCGAATGACTGGGTGGAGCAGACAACTGCCGGAATAACCGAATTATTGGAAGGGTTCGACGGAAATCCGGAAGACATTGAGGGCCTTAGTTTCTCCGGACAAATGCACGGACTGGTGCTTCTCGATGAAAATAATGAAGTTCTGCGTAATGCTATTCTTTGGAATGACACAAGAACAACGGCGGAATGTGAAGAAATTTATGAACGTGTTGGAAAAGAACGTCTGGTTAACATCACGAAGAATATAGCGTTGGAAGGATTTACACTCCCGAAAATCCTGTGGGTGAAAAATCATGAGCCAGAGGTTTTCCGAAAGGCTCATGCGTTCGTATTACCAAAAGATTATGTACGTTTAAAGTTGACGGGTAAACTGCATATGGAATACTCAGATGCAGCAGGAACGTTACTGTTGAATGTATCGGAAAAAATGTGGAGCAAAGAAATATGTGAAATCCTGGATATTAATCCGGAAATTTGTCCTCCACTAGTCGGATCTCATGAGGAAGTGGGGACCATCACAAATCGTGTGGCAGAAGTAACTGGTTTAAGTTTTTCGACCCGTGTTTTTGCTGGTGGAGCAGACAATGCATGTGGTGCAATTGGGGCAGGTATTTTAGCGGATGGCAAAACAATGGTAAGCACTGGTACATCTGGTGTGGTATTATCCTATGAAGCAAGCGGTGACAAGGATATTGGCGGTAAAGCCCATTACTTCAATCATGCTGCTCCCGAGGCCTTTTATACTATGGGGGTAACTCTAGCAGCAGGCTACAGCTTATCCTGGTTTAAAGATACATTTGCTAAAGACATTTCCTTTAATGAGTTACTGGCAGACGTGGATACTGTCCCGGTGGGAGCTAATGGACTCTTGTTTACACCCTATATTGTGGGGGAAAGAACTCCACATGTGGATGCAAATGTTCGTGGAAGCTTCATCGGAATGGATGGATCCCATGAAATGACACACTTTGTTCGGGCTGTAATCGAAGGAATTACCTTCTCCCTTAATGAATCAGTAGAAATCTTTCGGGAAAATGGCAAAACCATTGATACGATTGTTTCCATCGGTGGAGGAGCAAAAAGTGAATCCTGGTTGCAAATGCAAGCCGATATTTTCAATGCAAAAATGGTTAAGATGCAAAGTGAACAGGGACCAGGCATGGGTGCTGCGATGCTTGCAGCGTACGGCTGTAACTGGTTTAATTCCTTGAAGGATTGCGCGGATGTATTCTTGAAAGAGGGCGAAGTTTATGAGCCCATTCCAGAAAATGTAGAAAAGTATAAGGAATTATTTGCGGTTTATCAAGAAGTATATCGTAAAACGAATCAATTGAATCAGCAATTAATGTTATTTCGTTATTAATAAACAATTTCGATACCGTTTTAATAGTTCAATTGATAGATATCAATGTAATAAAAGGGACTATATATTTGGGGCTATTTAACCGTTTTTTGACTCTTCATGAAAAAACTTTATTCATCCAATAGATAAACTATTGGGCTGTTGCTAAAATAATAGCTGCTAGCAGTATACAAAAAGCTTTTTGTCACTGAAAATGGAATCGCTTTCTTTCAGCATTGTTTAATCTGTTAACTGTGTTTCTCTAAAAATTTCTGAAAAGGGGATATTTATGCGAAAAGGGCTGCGTAAGTTAATGTTTACTGGAATGGCTCTAACTCTTCTCATTCCAACCGGAGCCAATGTTGTTTTAGCTGAAAAAAACTCTGGTTCTATTAATGCCTTGGGAGTACCATCACTTGAAGAACGCTATGAAGAATCGTTTGAAATTGGCGCTGCTGTTGAGCCATACCAATTGGAAGGGATTCAGGAAGAAATTTTAAAACATCACTACAATAGTATTGTTGCAGAGAATGTGATGAAGCCGATAAACATTCAGCCGGAAGAAGGGAAATTTGATTTTGAGCAAGCAGATAAAATTATTCAGTTTGCCAAAGAACATGATATGGAAATACGTTTTCACACATTAGTGTGGCATAGCCAAGTACCAAAGTGGTTTTTTCTGGATAAAAAAGGGGAACCGATGGTAGAGGCTACGGACCCAAAACAGAAGAGAAAGAATAAAAAGTTATTGCTAAAGCGCCTGAGAAAACATATTAAAACGATTGTGAAACGTTATAAAGATGATGTTGATTCCTGGGATGTTGTCAATGAAGTCATTGATGAAAATGCATCCAATGACAGAGGTCTTCGCGAATCACCATGGTATCAAATTACAGGAACAGATTATATCAAAGTTGCATTTGAAACCGTCAAAAAGTTTGCAGATGAAGATGCAATGCTCTATATTAATGATTATAATACCGAAGTTGAACCAAAAAAAACATTTCTTTATAACTTAGTAAACGATTTGCTGGAACAAGGTGTTCCAATTGATGGAATCGGTCATCAATCCCATATCCAGATTGGATGGCCATCCTTGAAGGAAATGGAAGATTCCATCAATATGTTTGCTGATCTTGGCTTAGATAACCAAATCACTGAGCTTGATGTAAGCCTTTATGGCTGGCCGCCGACACCTGCCTATAAAACATATAAAGACATTCCTTATAGTGAATTCGAACGGCAGGCAGAGCGTTATAACGATATATTTGAACTTTATGAAAGATTAGATGATAAAATCAGTAGTGTCACATTTTGGGGTATTGCTGACAATCACACATGGCTGGATGACCGTGCAGAACAATATAACGATGGTGTAGGGAAAGATGCACCTTTTGTCTTTGACATGGATTACAATGTGAAACCGGCATACTGGAAAATTATAGATTGAAAGATGCAGAAGGCTGTTCCGAAACAGGAACAGCCTCTTTAGGTGTGCCCGGCATGGGTGGACTCTAACGGGTGAAAGTCCCGAGTGCGACCTGGTAACGGTAAGCACATAGCTGAAGGCAAGGGTGTCCATGGTGACGTGGAATCTGAAGGAAGCCTTAGACAAAACTCTGGTTTGACGAACAGAAACCATATAAGAGGCAACGTATGAGGATAAGCCTGCTAAAGAAGTCAAAGTCCTATAGCTACCCAATATCATACGGTGTAAATATGGCAGATGGATGGAGCGAAAGAGTCCACACCTTAATCGGGGAGGTCTCATCATCTATGCCAAAGGCTTATAGCTATGTAAGCTTGGGTAAAGAGAAGTCAGCCGAAGCCGTAGTGGTGAAGACGTCTATCGAAAGTTAGAAAAAGCGAAGGGCTGAACAATTTTATCGTTATGGAAATCTGTATTGGAAGAGGAAAAAGACCACTGGCATATCGCGTTAAAGTGGATACCGACTTCACAAGAAGGAAAGGAAATAACAAGCATGTATGAAGAGAAACTTCTAGAATCGATTCTGAGAAGGGATAATCTTGAACAGGCACAAAGGCAAGTCATCAAGAACAAAGGTGTCGCAGGTGTAGATGGCATGACAACTAAGGAACTACCGTTGTACATGATAGAAAACACAAAGGATATTATTCACCAAATTAGACATAAGAGGATGGATTCACTACTTTAAAATGGGCTATATGAAGACGCTTCTAGAACGTATTGACTCTCACACGAGAGTTCGTCTAAGAACGTGCATATGGACAGAATGGAAAACACCGAAGAATCGAAGAAAGAACTTAATTAAGCTAGGTATGAACAAATATGATGCCTACAAGAATAGCTACACGAGTAAAGGAGGAGTCCGCATAGCTTACTTTTGGGTCCTTACAAGGACCATAACAAATAAGAGACTAGCCCGGTTTGGGCTAATCTCCTGTGTATAACTATAACATTACAAGAAAGTACATGCTTAATATAAAAATGAACCGCCGTATAAGGAATCGTACGTACGGTGGTGTGTAAGGTCGGAGTCTAATCACCTCCTCCTACTCGATTTACGGCCAGTAAATTCCTGATAAGTTTAACTAACCATAAGTGTGGATGGAGAAAATTCCTACTGATGGAGATTGACATTATGGGCCAAAAACATTAACTGAAGTTTCATTCTATGTAAAAAATATAAAACTTTAAAATTAGTACCTTTTAGCTACTATGTGGAACTTCGACAGGATTCTTAATGCGTTTCGACATGAATAGAATAAATCGTATGGAATACACCCGCCTTTTTTCATATCATTTTTCTATTTTTAACGAAATGACCAGGACTTTAGCCCCTTAGAATGGATAAAAAGACCCAATAATGAGCTGAATTGACTAAATATTACTATAATTTTAAAATTTAGATGTTTATACATTGTTGGCTGCAGTGAGGAGGGGTGGAGACCCTCACAGATAGACATTTCACTTTATATAAGGATTCTATAGGGAGACAATGCATATGATTGAATCAAAGAAAAGAGCCTTCATCTTTCTAGTTCTCGCTTTTATTTTGGCATTAGTCGCAGGTTACTTCGTTTATGAAAAAGTAAAGTCACTGAATGCAGAGCTTGGCGGCATGACCGAGGTTTATGTTGCTAATGACAATATCCCGGCAAGACAGGAAATAAGTGAGAAGGCTGTGACAGTGATGGAAATTCCCAATAAGTTTGTAACAGATTCACATATAACCAGTATGGAGAATTTAAAAAATCGGGTTTCCGTTGTTCAACTTGGCGAGGGGGACCTTATTACAGAAGAAATGATAAAACCAGTATCCCATCTAAGAGATGAGAACAATCGACTCGTTTCCCTGCCGGCATCAGAAACACTCACATTTGATCAATTCATTGAACCACTGGATCGTGTAGATCTTGTTGTTTCAAGAGAAATTGAGGGGGAGAAGAGGACCGAAACCTTTATGAAGGATGTTCTCGTTTACCATGCGCAATCAAAAGACAATAACATGCTGGGAATCGGTGTGGTTATTCCTGCAGAAAGGGTTGAAGAACTGATTCATGTGCAGCATTATGCTGAGCACATCCGGGTTTTAAAGGCGAATGTTGGAAATTCCAATGCCTCTGATGGATCAAATTCAGGCTGATCAGGATGGATGTAATCAGGAATGAGTCATGAAACAGGAAATTCAAGGAGACGTGGACATGGACCGTAATTTGGATATTTTACTCGTGAGTGAGGATGAGACCATTACCAATCAATTGCTGAACTCTTTTGACCGTGACGAGAATACAATCACTGTCGTACGCTTTGAGGACGTATCCCGGGAAGTGAACCGGCAGACCAGAGATATCGTGATCATGGTTCAAAGCAGCAATGACCATATTGTGGAACAAATTCAATACATAAAATCGATTAATCCCTTAACCTTTACCATTTTTTTAGCGACGGAATCCGATATTAACCTGCTTCGAAATATTACAAGAGCAGGTGCGGAAGAGTTTTTCGTTTTGCCCGAGGAATTATCGTTATTTATCAGCCGGTTTCCAACAATTCAAAAAAGCTATCAAATGAGATTGGATTCTGAAAAAGAGCAGCCGATTATGTTTGGCAAAGGAAGAGGTCAGATTTACTCCTTCTACAGTGGAAAAGGGGGCACAGGAAAATCCCTCATCTCTTCCACTTTTGCGCAAACGTTAAAGCTGGAGTCCGCAGCCGAGGTCATTTTAATCGATTTAAATCTTCAATATGGCGGTATTGAAACCTTAATGTCCATCAGCACGAACCGCTCCATTGCTGACCTGAAGCCTGTTATTCAGGAGCTGAATGAAAATCACATTCGGAATGTGTCCCAGACTGAAGAGAATTCCCAGCTCGAGGTGTTAATCAGTCCCTGCGATGCCGAGGTGGGTGAGCAGCTGGATGAAGATTTTATCAGCCGGTTACTCAGGACGTGCAGGCGGTCATTTGATTACTGTGTCATTGATTTGCCTCCTCAAATGAGTGCACTGACGGCTGCTGCGATTGAAGAGTCTGATCAAATTTACTATGTACTGCTTCCGGAAACGACCTCCCTAAAGGTTTTAAAAAATTTTGAAGAGGTCTGTGAACGCTTAGGTATTCACCTTCAATCAAGTCTATCCATGATTGTAAACCAGTTATCAAAGGATAAAGAATTGCAGATTAAGGATTTGAAGAACCTCCTGCGTTTCCCTATCAAAACGACGATTCGATATGACTACAAGGGTCTGCAGTCGTTTGTTAATAAGGGAGAAGTGATTCGTAAAAAGCCCAAAGAAAAGCTCATTCCATTTTCTAAAGACATCCGTAAATTTGTCAAATCTGTGTTAAATCCTAAATAACGAAAGGACGAATGGTTTATAGATTCTCTGTAAGGAGGGTACATCATGCCATCTTTATTTGATAAACGCAAGGAAAGGGTGGTTCAGGGGAAGTCAGCAACGAACGAAATTGAACACTTAGTGGAACACTATAAGGCAAGGCTGTTGCGAGATACAAATCTTGAAGCTTTGACCAGTCTAAGTGAAGGGGAAATGCGGTTAAAAATTGAACAGCTCATTTCTCAATTTATGTCCGAGGAAAAAGTGATTATTCCACGACAGGAAAAAACCATGTTAATTAACCGTATATTGGATGAATCCGTTGGTTATGGACCATTGGAGCCCCTGATTCATGATGATTCCATTACGGAGATTTTAATTAACGGATATGATGAGGTTTATATTGAGCGTTTTGGAAAGCTTGAAAAAAGTCAGGTGACGTTCCGGGATGATGACCATATTCGTCATGTTGTAGATCGAATCGTTGCACCCATTGGCAGAAGAATCGATGAAAGTTCACCAATGGTTGATGCAAGATTGCCGGATGGAAGTCGTGTGAATGCGGTGATTCCTCCAGTTAGCTTAAATGGAACGCTCGTATCGATCCGGAAGTTCAAGAAGGACCCCTTTAAAATGGAGGATTTATTACGTTTTGACTCGCTAAATTATGACATGGCGCTGTTCCTGGAAGCAATTGTTCAAGCTAAATTGAACATCCTCATCTCAGGAGGAACAGGCTCCGGGAAAACAACACTGTTGAATGTACTGGCTGCCTCCATTTCACATGATGAACGGGTTGTGACGATTGAGGATTCCGCAGAGCTGCGGCTGGATCGACCCAATGTTGTTGGCATGGAATCAAGATCTGCAAACGTAGAGGGTAAAGGTGAAATTACCATACGAAAGCTTGTCAAAAACTCCCTCAGAATGCGACCGGACCGTATTATTGTAGGAGAGGTCCGTGGCGGAGAGGCGTTTGATATGCTTCAGGCTATGAATACCGGCCATGAGGGTTCCATTACAACCGTTCATGCCAACTCACCAGATGATGCTCTTCGACGTGTGGAAGCCATGGTTGTTATGGCTGGGCTGGAGCTTCCTTCCAGAATTATTCGAGAGTACATTATTGGAGCAATTGATATTGTCATTCAAGTAAACCGGCTGTCAGATGGAACGAGAAAAATGGTATCTATTTCAGAGCTTAAGAAAAATGAGGATGGCACCCATGAAATGAGGGAAATCTTCACTTTCAAACGAACGGGAATCACCGAAGATGGGAAAGTGAAAGGCTTTTATAAACCGACTGGTTATGTTCCGCAATGTCTGGAAAGGATTCAAGTGTTTGGAAATCAAGTCTCTGATTCTATTTTTCAATTAAATCGAAGGGAGGTCAGGTTTTGACTGCAGCATTAATCGCTACTTTTTCTGCGTTATCGTTTCTGGTGGGAATCCTTTATTACTTGGATTTCCGTAAAGAAAAAAGGGATTGGAGGAAACAGGCAGAGCAATTTTACCATGTAGAGGAAAGAAGAAAGAGCTTTATTGTCTTATTAGGAGACCGGTTTGATCAGACAGATGCAGCCAGGCCCATGTTAAAAAAATTGAGATCTGCAAACATCCCGCTAACACCTTCCGAATTCCTCGGGGCTCAAATTGTAGCATTTATGGGACTGATTTTTGTCTTATCGAGCCTATTTCACTTAAGGTTTCTTCTTAGCTTCATCACCTCTCTGTTATTTATTGAGGCAGCAAAGAAGCTTCTGTTTATGGTAAGAAAAAACAAGATGAAGGAGCGAATGGCCGAACAGCTGCCGGAAATCTGCAGGATTCTTGCCAATGCTACACGCTCCGGTATGACTCTCAATCAAGGGATACAGATGGTTGCTCAGGAAATTAATGACCCTGCGAGAGCCGAGTTTAAGCAGCTGGCACATGAGCTTTCTTTAGGCATTGAGTTCAACAGTGCGATTCAATCGCTGGAAAAACGCATGAATAACCGGGAATTTAAGCTTTTTGTTGCCACTGTACTTATTCAAAAGAAGGCTGGGGGAAATTTATCAGCCATTTTAGAGGAAATGGGTCAGACCTTAGAAGACCGCAAAATTCTCAAACAGGAAATTAAAACGATGACCGCTGAACAACGGTATATTTCCTATTTAGTTCCTGTAATCCCCGTTTTTCTGGTGTTGATGATGAACAATATCATCGACGGTTTCATTGATCCTTTACTGTCAGGGATTGGTATCCTGCTTGCTCTCTTATTCATAGGCGGTACGGTTGCAACCTTTTTATTAGTACGAAAGGTAACAAACATTAGGATGTGATGCTATGGATGGCCTCATTGTCGTGTTTTTAATTTTATCTCTGTTATTTTTGGGACTAAGTTTACGCAGCTTCTATCAATTTATGGTTTATAAACAGGATTTAAAAGAGGATGTAAAACAACAAACCTACCTATTCCAGTTGCTTGAAAAAGGATCATCCAAAAAGGAACGTTTATTAACAAAGCTGTTTCAATATGCGGATGATTTCTCTCATATAGGTCAGCGAATTAATTTCAGCAGTGAAAATCATGATGTCAGGAAGTGGCTCATGCAGGCAGGCTATCCTTATAAATTAAATGTTGAGAGGCTTCAAGGCTTAAAAATATTTATGGCTATTATTGGTTTAATGCTAGGCGGAATCAGCCTCATGCTGCGCCTTCCTTTTTCAGAGCTCACCGTTATCATTTATCCGTTATTAGGCTATGCGGGTGTGATTTACTGGATAAAATCGAAGGCAAAAAACAGGCAGGAGGAATTGTCCTTTCAGCTTCCGGATTTCCTGGACACAATGAGTGTCACCCTGCAGGCAGGGGTCGGACTTGATCAGGCATTAAGAGATATTGTGCCTTATTTTGATGGCCCTGTTAGAGAGGAATTTGGCCGTTTTATTCAGGAGCTTGACGTCGGGGTGCCAAGAAGGGAAGCCTATCAAATGCTGTTAAGTCGTAATGAAAGTAAAGAGTTTCAAATATTAATTAAGTCACTTCTTCAGGGAGAGCGGCTGGGAATACCGATTTCACAAACGTTCAGGCAGCAGGCCGAGGAAATGAGAAAGCTGAAAAAGGAATCGATCAAAGAAAAAGCAGCTAAAGCATCGCCGAAAGTAACCCTGATTACAACGTTTATTGTGCTGCCATCATCCCTGATATTGATTGGCGGGTTGATGGTGATGAATATGTTTAGTCAAAATCAAAATATTTTTCAGTTGCTTCAAAATTAAAAAAAGGGAGAGATGAGGAATGGGAAAATTGACAAAGCTTTATGTGAAATGGACACAGCCGGTTAGAAACGAACGGGGGGCGCAGTCGCTCGAGTGGCTGGGAGTTGCAGCGCTGTTAATTCTGGTCCTTGGGATTATTTCATCCGCGCTTAATGATAACAGTGACGGAATAACCGATATTATCAAAAATATCATTAACAAAATCAGCAATATGGTAGGTTAATTTTTTATACGTATATCATTGATTTACTGAGGAGTGTATAGGTTGCTAAAGAACAAACTCATAATCATTATCTTAATAATGTTCGTTATGGTGGCAGCAGGATGTACAAAAGATGAAAAGGAACCGACTTCAGAAAATAAAGAACAGTCAACTGAAAATACGGCAGAGGATATCAAAAAGGAAAAGAAAACAGAAGAAGATCAACCAGCTTCTTCTACAGAAGGAAACACGGAGGATATCTCCTTTCCGTCTACCTATCAGGAATTAGAAGCATTGCCAGTAGGAGAGGATGCAGGTCCTGTTTACGATTATGATTCAGATAAAAGTACAGAAGAGCAGGATGAAGAACTGGCGGAACACTTTAGTGATTTGCCGTTTCCACAAGATAAGGAAAATCCGACAGATCAGGAATTAGATAAGCTGTATCGGGAAATTTTAAAACGGGTTCAGCTTGATTATCAAGGGCCGGAAAACCTTATAAAGGAATTGAAGTTTCAGTCCCTTGGGAATCCGGACATTGAAGATTCAAGGTATCAATTTAAAGAGCAATTGAATGTTGTCGTTCTTTTAGATGCATCCGGAAGCATGGCTCAGAGGGTTGATGGAAAAACCAAAATGAATGCGGCAAAGGATGCCATATCAAAATTCCTCAGTGAATTACCAGAAGAGACAAATGTGGCTTTGCGAGTCTATGGTCACGAGGGGACAGGATCAGATGCGGATAAAAAAATGTCCTGTAGCAGTACAGAAAAGATTTATGGATTTGATTCCTATGATGCTGGTTCTTTTAAGAATTCGCTCAGTCAAATAAAACCGGCAGGCTGGACACCGACAGGGTTAGCTTTACAGGAAGCGCAGAAGGATTTGTCTTCCCTTGATGGTAGTAAAAACACCAATATTGTCTACCTGGTCAGTGATGGAATTGAAACCTGTGACACCAAACCTGTCCAGACCGCCAAGGAATTATATCAATCAAATATAACACCGATTATTAATGTGCTGGGATTCGATGTAAACGGAGAGGGACAGAACCATTTAAAGAAAATTGCCGATTCTGTTGATGGAATCTATCAGACTGTATCCGATGAAAATGAGCTCACGAAGGAATTAGAAAAGGTTAATAACATTGCCGATGCATGGCAGGATTGGAAAGAACAGGGACAACAGAGCCTGGATTTACAGCACGTTTCAAATGAGCTGGACATTTTTTCCTATATTACAGATGAAGAATCGAAAGTAGTCGATGAGCGAACGAGCATTAATTTTATTGCAAATGCACTCAATGATTATGGATATATCAGTGATGAATCCAGAGTCTATTTAGAAAAGAAAAATTCAGAATATCATGACTGGATCATTTCAGAGATTGATAAGTTTGAACAAGAGCTGGAAGAGATGAATGACAAAGGCTATAAAGAGGCTATGAAAGCTTTGGAGGAAAAGTATGAGTTGAATGTGAAAGAATAGAAGAGTGGTGATTCTTTGAAAAGGTATCGTGTGCAGAGGTCCATGGCGATTATCATCATTGGATTTATCACCTTTTGGAATCTATTTCCCATCGTAAGCTATGCCACCTTTATAACACCTGGTACCCCAATTACCCCTGGAGAAGCTATTACTCCGGGGGAACCGATTGAAGGTGGAGAGTATATTATTCCAGGTGAAGTCCTGCCTTATGGAGACCCTATTCAAGAAGGAGAATTTGAAAACTCAGGCGAACCTATTATAGAAGGCGAACCAATAAATGAAGGACTATTTATGATTCCCAATGTTCCAGAATTCCCTGCATATCAACCGATAGGAGGAGATGCAGCTTCACCTGGAAGTCCTATTCAATCAGGCTCCTCATCACAGTCCGGCAACGGGATGGAAGGTGGAAAGGCTACTAGTCCCGGATCTCCCATAAATGGGGGAAACTCTGGCGCTGGGGGATCAGCAACGGAAGGTGGTAATCCCAATACTGGTGATACCCTGAATGGCGGATCTGCTATTAATGGAGGAAATCAAAGTGGGGATGGTGAAGCTCCAACAAGTGGAAATCCGGTAAATGGCGGGGATGCTTCTCAGGGCGGTAATGCTGTAGATGGCAATGCAATAAATGGAGGCGATGGACCCTCGTCAGGCAGTGGTGGTCATGGGAATGCAGGAAATTCAGGTGAAGGAGAAATAGAAACAAAGTCTTTCCTGAATATTGCACTTCAGTCAACAGACGGCAGTCAGGGTCTTTATGGACATATTACTGGTTTTTTAAAAGATATGAAAAATTATGGGCTTAAATTTGCTGATGATGTAGCTCAAGGCGCAGCTTCTTTATATGCAGGATTTCAATTCAGACAATTAGAGAGTGGAAACTATTCAGTGAAAGGAAAAAATAAACTGAATAACCGTCTGTCAAATTGGTTTTATGATCGGTATCGACAGTACACATTTAACGGAGAAAGCAAAGCGATGGGTCCGCAAGTGAGATATATTCGACAGGATCGCATGAATGCGTTTCTTAGCAGTAAATCTATTCCGAATGCAGGTACAATGGGTGGTTTATTAAAAAATTCTGCTCAGTCTGCCAAAAGTGCTGTCAGCCAATCGTGGAATGTCTTTTCTAAAGGCTTTTGGAAGCCCAGCAGTTCGGTGAAATTGGGAGGTCCTGCCGGTATTATTCTCAACTCTGCAGGATCGATTTATGATCATTCTAATGGATTCTCTGATTTAGGAGGTTTAGCAACCACTGACTTTGCGGCCTCCTTCACGACAGATGCTGCCATTGGGGTTGCATCCACAGCTGCGGGAAGTGCAGCCTCTGCAATGGCTTCAGGTGCAGTTGCAGGGTCTGTTGTACCTGGTGTTGGAACCATAATAGGAGCGGCAGCCGGTTTAGGAGTGGGAATAGCAACCTCTTACTTCTTCAATGGGACCAATGTAGGAGGAAGAATCAAAAAAGGCATTACAAAAGGCATCAAGAAAGGCTATGACGCAATTGCCGGAGGAGTTAAAAAAGGAGTTGGTGCTGCAAAAGAAGCCGCAACATGGGCGAAAGACAAGGTATCATCAGCCTTTTCAAAATTAGGCGGAATATTTGATTAAAAAGGTGCCCCATCCATCTATGGGGTACCATTCTAAATGGAGGTATAAAGCATGAATCAGGAAGTCGAATTTAAACATAGTCGAATTATTCCCACGACCTTTTTACTCATTCTTACGGGGTTTTTAATGAGCTTCATCCCTGAAGTGAATTGGGGATTACTCGGTTTTAATTTAGGATTAGCTGCGGTTTGTATGATCCTTTTTATTGTCTTGTGGCGAGTGCATCGATATCAGAGCAAGAGGTATTTTTCGTTACTATCATATGTGATGCTAAACGTCCTGACGATTCATTTTACCATTCCTGTATTTCGTATTATTTATGGCACCGCAGCTTTCTGGGCAGGAATTGTCATACTTGCTGCTCTGGTTCTTCTTCCGTACTTGTTTTCCGAAAAAATTGCTCAGGGTATCCAGAATCCGGGACAAACAGGTCTGGGTAAAATCTACAAAATCTATGCACCCTTAATTATTGTTTTTGGAACCGTACTGTTTGCCGGTACCATTGGATCTTCAAATCCGGATGCACTGGCCATATCTATTTTTCTATTTTTATGTGGAATGATCTTTTTATCAGTTGCTCCTGTTATGTTGATCACCCCTCAGCGTATGGAGGAACTAGAAAATCAATAGGAGAGTCGTCATATGTTTCAATTTACAGGACTAATTCGGGCAATGGGGGCTTCCATTTTCCTTACCATCGTTATTTCATTTCTTCTGGGCCTAATGAATGTACTGAATGTGCAGGGGACAATTATTGCAGCATTTCTCATTACGTATGTATCCATAGGGATTTTAGCTCCATTATGGAATCGTGAAACCCCTTATTTTGCCACATTTATGGGGAGCTTAACCTTAACCGTTTTAAATTTTATTTTTTCTATTGTCGTCCTTCATATTCCGGTTTTCACGTCCCCTCTTGAGGTAAATGATCAAATAACGGCGAGTATCGTAACTTCTTTCATAACAGCATTCCTTATGATAACAATTCTTAAGCGAATGGAGAGGTGGAATCATGATTAAAGAAAGTCTGGCCCTATATAACCGGCAACTGATGAAAATATTAATGCTAAGCGTTATATTGGTGATTCCACTTACGCTCTTATGCTACTTTGCGACCTTTTACTTTTATCAGCAATTAACCAATCAACAATACCCTAATTTGTATGCTCTATTTTTAATCGTCGTCAACTTTACACTTATCATTCCTGTATTTAACAGGCTGGCGATATCTGATATTGAAGATGAGGAGGACCTATCGGTTTGGAAGTTATTATATGAGTTTATCAGGCACTTCGGGACCATTCTGTTTTTGACCGTTCCACTGTATATCCTGGGGGTCCTGGGCAGCTTCCTGCTATACATTCCGACGATCCTTTGCTTTTCACTGATCCTGTTAATTCCTTTTTATGTCTCGCACAGCAAGGTGAACGATATGATAAGACATGCCGGCAGAACGATGAGAGATGAACATCTTTTACTATTAATGGATTGGCTGGTGATTTTAAGTGTTCAGGTGCTTGTATGGGGGTTGATTATGCTTACCTTTGAAAACTTTGAAAATAACGTTTATGTATATGGGATTGCAAGGGCGATTATAAACTCATTTGTATTTCCCCTTCTGATTTTTTATTTAACGTTTCGATATTCCCATGCTGAAGAGCGTTTGTGATGAGGAGGATACCCATGGATATAGCTGCGAATCAAATACCTTTTAAATATAGCCGCACGCTCGTTGTTGTTCTCCTTTCCTTTCTCACGTTAGGTATGTATATCGCTTACTGGTTTCTAACGAGAAAAGAGGCCATACAGACGATTGCGGGAAAAAATAGAGCTCTGTTTAGATGGTGGATATTTTTTATGATCTTTTTAAGCCTATCCTTTATTCTTTTCTTTGCAGACGCTTATCTTTTTACTCCCTATGGCAGGGTCGTTATGGAATCGGTGAATGTAATATTGGTTTATTATTTTTTAGGTTTACTTTATTATTCTGTTTTCCGCATAACGGAACAACTGGAAGATTATTATGAGGAACTGCGGATTAGCCGGGTACTTCTCTTTTTTTTCCACTTCTGGTATTTACAGTTTAAAATTAACCAATTACATAAAGAAGCTCCTGAAGAAAAAGTCCCGGGAGAGGGTCTCGCATGAAAAAATGGATGAAAAAACTCAGGGAAGAAGAGGGGGCCATCAGTCTGGAGTTTCTGGGGATTTTACCTTTTTTCTTTATGTTCTTTCTTATTTTGTGGCAGGTGGTTGCATCAGGATACGCCGTTTATACAATCCATACAGCCGCAAATGAAGGTGCTAAAACCTATTCCATCACCCGGAATATTGATAAGGCTGAGGATACAATAAAAGACGTGATTGGGACCAGCTCGGTCTTAAATTATGAAAGGATGAACGTGGAATATATAAATTCAGATGGACGGTTTGAGTTATTGGTAGAGGGAAAGCATTCACTTATTTTTGTTCCGGATCAATGGAAATCAGCTACTGCTATTGATTTAGAAGAAACGACGGTAAGTCAGGTGCTGGTCGAATGAATACATGTATGAGTGATGAAAAAGGGAATGCCTCTTTGTTTTTATTATGGGTACTTGGCATAGTGGTGATCTTATTCGCTATTATAATCAATATTACGAAGGTGTTTCTGGTAGGAAGTGAAGCTTCTTATACCGTTCAGCAGGCAGCTTTAGCCGGTTCCTCGGTTTATATAAAGGAATCCAAGGCTGCCATTGAGGAATTTGATAACCATCTGGCTGCTTCCATTGATTTTAAGCTTAACCATGGAGGAAAAAGTCTGGGAGAGCTTGTGCGTGAACAACAGGATGCGCATGAAGGAACAGGATTATCCTCTGACCAGGCCTATATAAAAGCATTAAATGATGTTCTCCCGTCTGAAATAGATGCACATGATCAGCTGAAAAATACATTTAGGAGTCGCTTAAATAGTTCGTCGTTTAGCACTGCTATTTCTAATGCTGTGCAGTCAGTTATACGTGATAGTGAGGAAGCCAATTCTGAGGATACCACGATTGTGTTGTCCAATTCAGAATGGCGGCTGGAGGTGGAATCTTCGGTTACCTTTGAGAGTATTACAGGGGTGAATATTCCTCTTTTCAAAGATAAAATACCGGCGAGGGGAGAGGGGCCGAAGTTCATTTATCTGGAAAATGTATATGATGAATAAAAAGGACGGTACCGAAAGCAGGTATCGTCCTTTTTATAAACTTAAGCAGCTGTTTTATCCTTTTTAAATATACCCATAAGTCCGGCAATTCCAATCAGGACTGCGGAAATAAGGTAAAATGCTGAGATACTGATTAGTCCGCCGATTGCGGATACGATGAGCAGTATACCGCCAGCCTTAGCTTTGGATCGAACCACTACCGATCCTACAATAGCTAATGCAGAGAATAAAAATGCTGCCCATCCCAAACCGGTAATCTCGCTGGAACCGTCGCTGACTGCGGCATCTACACCACCGATAAATAACGCAATAATAGCACCAAAGAATCCAAAAATACCACCAATAAGTCCTAACACAAATTCAACTGTTCTGTTCATGGTCTTTCCCCCCTTAATTACCAATTTATCTACAGCAACTATTTTACTATAAAAACATGTGTAATTGTACCTGATTTTAAATTTCAGGCAAAAAGGAAGTATACAAGGCAATGATGGAACATGCTGTATACCTCCTTTTGATATACCTGTGTGTCAAAGCATCCTGATTTTATTGTGACAGCTGGTCAGAAGGGATTTCCCAGATTGCCTTTCCAGATTTAAATGGATCTGAAAAATGCAGTTCGTATGATTCTGATTTTGGAACATCAAATGGGATCTCTCCTCTTAATGTCCCACCTGGTTCAATGGAGCCGTCAAACTGAGCTTTAATTCCTTCTGTTAATATGGTTGTACTATAACTGTAGCTTTCTGCATCTTTTAATTCTATATTCATAATAGAGGACATGGTGACTTCTTCATCGGTGGTATTTTCAGCCGATAAATTTACAACAACAAACTGATCATTCTGTGGTGTGTCAAATTCTCCTCCTGGTTCAATTCTTGCTTCGTTTAGCGTGATTTTGACACCATCAAAATTGACTGTATCCCCAATGGCAAACTTTTCTGTTGTATTTTCGTTTGTTTCTTCTTCCTTTTGATTGTCTTCCTGTTCTCCGGCATTGTCACCATTTGTGTCTTCTTGTTGATTATCTTCATTCTCTGCTTCCTCAATGTCTGCTTCTCCGCAGGCTGCAAGCCCAATGGTTAAGAATAAAGCGATGAAAAGAAATAACCACTTTTTCATAAGTATGCTTCCCCCTTTGAATTTTGTTTTCATATTTATTTTCCAGTACAAACTATATTTTATTCAAACCTGAATGAAGATTCAACTGAACGATTTTCAATATTAAAATTGAACTTCAACTTCAACCTTAGTCTTCATCAATCCCTTGCATGACTTCTTTGTAGGCATCGGTACCCTCTACATTTTCCCGCACAGCTTTGACCCGTTCGGTCTGCTTGTTTTTGCTGACAGCAATCCCCTGTTCCTGTGCTATGTAATCTTTTGACAGCATGATCATTTGAACATCCTCCTGGTCAATTAGCTGGGTACTTGTTTTATAAAGGTGTAAGGCAGGACTTTCCAAAAATATAAGCTGTAGTATCCTCTGCTGGTGCAGGATCAACAGTTTCTTCTGCAGCATTGGAGCTGCCAAACAATAAATAGCCGCCTGCAAATGCAAGCACAAAACCAATGATAAAAATCATACTATTGGCTTTCACAATTTTCCCTCCCTCAATAAACCAATATTTTTAATGCACTATTATCGTAATCTAGTTTCCAAATCCTCACATGTGATTAAAATCACGGAAATAGTTGACTTTGCTACCGATTGTTGAATACATTTTGAAGGTTTTGTTAACGCCGTCATAACAGTGTTTTTACGATTTTTACCAAGGGAATAGGAGGAATTGGGGAGACTAAATATTACCAGATAGATTATAAGAATTCTGTTTTGTGTCCATACTGGGAATATAGTATAGTTATAGTGTGGCAAATTTTCACAAAATATTTCGATTATTTATTTGGGAGGAAATAAAAGCAATGACCCAGCAGACATTTGTTTATCAAGAAAAAGCCGACCAGCTCTTGCAAAATATTCAAAGAGTAATTATTGGAAAAGATGAAGTGACAAAATTAAGTATTGTAGCCTTATTATCCGGTGGCCATGTCCTATTAGAGGATGTTCCAGGGGTAGGGAAGACGATGCTTGTTCGTGCTCTGGCGAAATCCCTGAATTGTGAGTTTAAGCGAATTCAGTTCACCCCTGATTTATTGCCCTCAGATGTAACAGGTGTTTCCATCTACAATCCAAAGGAAATGGAGTTTGAATTTCGCCCCGGGCCAATTTTGGGTAATATCGTTTTAGCCGATGAGATTAACCGTACATCACCCAAGACACAATCGGCTCTGTTAGAGGGGATGGAGGAAAATAGTATTACCGTTGATGGGATGAGTGTCCCGTTGAAACGCCCATTTTTTGTCATGGCGACTCAAAACCCGATTGAATATGAAGGAACGTATCCTCTTCCGGAAGCACAGCTTGATCGATTTTTAATGAAACTGAATATGGGATATCCAAGTCCACAGGAGGAAATGGACATGTTAAATCGTACATCCCATTCCCATCCTATCGATCAAATTGAGCCAATTATGACTCAGGAAGAGCTGATTCAGCTGCAGAATGAAATTGATAACGTATTTGTCAGCCAGTCTTTACAGCGATACATTGTCGATATTACAAGCGGTACGAGAAATCATCCACAGGTCTATTTAGGAGCCAGTCCACGCGGGTCAATCGCATTGATGAAAGCAGCCAAGGCTTATGCATTTATTCATAATCGTGATTATATTGTGCCGGATGATGTGAAGTACTTAGCTCCTTTTGTCCTGTCTCATCGAATGATTATTACTTCAGAAAGTAAGTTTGAGGATAAAGATGAAAAAATGATTGTGGAAGAAGTTTTGGCACAGACCAATGTTCCAATAGATAGGGGATAGATATGGGTACGATTATAAAATACGGTCTAAAATTGCTCGGTATCCTTTTGCCGGCAGGAGTTTTGTATGCATATGCAATGTTTCAGGGCGGTTTTGTCAGCTGGTTTCTATTTTTTAGTACTCTCCCAATATTTCTATATATGATGCTATTATTCTTTTATCCAATGGCCCGTATTAAATTGGAGCGAAACATTTCCACGGTCATTACAGAAACGGGGAGTACAATCGAGGTGGACATAACCTTTAAACGTCCCCGATTGCTTCCCTTGTATTACTGTATCATTGAAGATATTTTACCTGATTCAGTCCAGTACAGGGATACGAAGAGAAAAAAGTTTGCACATATGGCCAGTCCGGATGTGCTGAAAGAGAACCGAAAAGCCAAAAAGGTCATTTTTCCCTGGTTTAAAGGGACGTTTTCCTTTAAATATCAAATCGATGAAGTGCCAAGAGGAGAGCATCTTTTTCATCAGGTTCGGGTTGTTACCGGTGATTTTATTGGATTCATTAAAAGAGAGAAAACCTTTGAAGTTCAGGATTCTGTTATGGTTTACCCCATGGAACGAAAGCTGCTGCTTCATAAGCATGCCCAAAGCTTTGAGGAAGGAGAATCCAGCTCATACAATCGTATGGTAAAAAATACGATGGCTGTATCAGGGGTTCGTGAATATGTACCAGGTGACCGGATGTCCTGGATTGATTGGAAGGCAACAGCCAAAAACAACGCAATGATGACTAAGGAGTTTGAACAGGAAAAAAGTCAGGATATGTATATTCTATTTGATGCATCTAAGATTGACTCTTATAATTGGCTGAATTTCGAGGGGGCCGTGGAGGTTGCGGTATCTCTGATAGATACGATTAAAGAAGAATCAGCCCAGTTGTTCTTTGCGTCCTTAGGGGCTGACCGAAAAGTCATTCCTGTTCACAAGAACCCGATGAGCAAGGAACAGGTCAAACGCTACCTGACAACCGTGCAGCCTGAAAATAACCTGCCATTTGGTCAGATGATAAAACAGGAGACAGGTAATCTGCCAAAGGGCTATATGTCAATGGTTATTACCACTGATTTATCACTGGAGCTTTATGAGACTTTACTTCATTTAAACAGGAAGAGTTCCCGTATCGTGCTCTTTTTAGTCAAATCAGGCTCACTAGTTTCAGGTGAAGAACATCAGCGGTTGAAGTACTTGAAAAGTAGTGGCGTTGTCATCAATTTGCTGACAGAAGAAATATTAACGAAGGAAAAAATTGAGGTGAACGCGTAATATGCGTTTAGAGACGAACCAACAGCAACGTCAGTTTTGGTTAAATTCGATCATATATATCGGCAGTTTTTTACTGTTTTGGGAATGGCTGAGACCGTTAGATCAAATAACGGATACAGGGAATGTCAGTATTTTTGTTTTGTATACGATGTTCTGCTTTTTCCTGTCTTATATGCAGCTTCAATGGTGGATCACATCTCCTCTTAAATTATTTGGTCTGCTTTTTATACTGGATGGATTGTTCTTTTCGGAAACCTTTCTGAGCTCTGCCTGGTTCCAGCATTTATTTTCTGACATTCAGTGGAATACAGAAGCCATGCTATCACAGCAATGGTGGGAAATGACGGCTTTGTTCCGTTCGCTTCTATTCCTGGTCTTATTGTGGCTGATGAGCTACCTGCTCTACTACTGGTTTGTGATTGCAAAACGAACGTTATTTTTTGTGATTCTAACCTTCATCTTTCTTACAGTTACAGACACGTTCACTGTATATGACGCCAGGTATGCCATCGTTCGGACATTTTTTATTTCGATGATGATATTAGGTGTGACCAATCTTCAGCGTGTGCTTATGAAAGAAAAGCTGTTTAAGCTGCCAAAGGGGAATTATGTTTCCTGGGTATTGCCGCTTATAACCCTTGTCGTTGTTTCGAGTGTGATTGGATATTTGGCCCCTAAGTCCAGTCCTCAATGGCCGGACCCTGTTCCTTTTATTCAAACCACAGCCTCTGATGTGACGGGAAGCGGTGGCGGTTCAGGTTCAGCCATTAAAAAGGTTGGCTACGGGGAGAACGATGAGCGTCTGGGAGGATCCTTTGTACAGGATCATTCCGTCGTTTTTGAAGCTACGGTAGAAGATGCTCAATACTGGAAGATTGAAACGAAAGATGTTTACACAGGAAAAGGATGGGTTCGGTCGGAGCAGGCTGAACAGGAATCCTTTACCTTCAGCCCGGATGGATCTATATTTATTACCGATATATCAGGTTCAGTCGAAACGAAGGAACAGCGGGGAACCATTTCATTTAATGAAGCAGAAGTGCTGCCAAAATTGGTATATCCATATGGAATAACAGAGGTTCAGCCAGAGGGGAATTCATCCTATACCTTTTCTTATAATCAAAGAACAGGAGAAATTTACCCCCGTCAAGGCAGTGAAGAGGTATCTGTCCCTGATTATGCGGTTACCTATGATCAGCCAACATACTCCTTGAAAAATTTACGGGAGAGCAGCGAGGAGGATCCGCAGGCTATTCAGGATCAATATACACAAGTACCGGAGACATTACCCTCCAGAGTTCAGGAACTGGCACAGGAATTAACGGCTGAGGAAACGAATCGTTATGACAGAGCCAAAGCAATAGAGGACCACTTTGATTCCTCGGACTTTCAATATCGTACGACAAATGTACCTGTTCCTGGTGAAGATCAGGATTATGTGGATCAATTCCTGTTTGAATCCCAGGTAGGATACTGTGATAACTTTTCCACATCCATGGTTATGCTATTACGCTCTATTGATATTCCGGCCAGATGGGTAAAAGGATTTGCACCCGGGGAAGTCGTTGACCGGTCAGCTGAAGCTAACACTTATGAGATTACGAACTCAAATGCCCATTCCTGGGTGGAGGTTTATTTTCCGAACATTGGATGGGTCCCTTTTGAACCGACAAAGGGCTTTTATAATCCGATTGATTTGACCTCGGGACAGGATTTAGAGGAATTGATTAACCAAAATGAGGATGTACCAGTCAGTGAGATGGAAGAACAGACTCCTGAAACCAGCACAGAGGAAGAATCCAGTTCCGGTTTTAGTTGGAATATTTCGATGAACCAGATGATCATCACAGGTCTTATTCTTTTAGGAATTCTGGGTATCCTGTACTGGAAAAGGTACACAATCGCATATTGGTTCAAACGGAGGCAGTGGACGAAAAATACAGATATTGAAACGTATATGAAGTCCTATCGTTTTCTGCTCTCTCTTCTTAACCATAAAGGATACAAAAGAGACTCAGATCAGACCCTGCGTGAATATGCCAATATGGTGGATTACCGGCTTCGTACAAACGAAATGGGACGGCTGACAAACGCTTATGAACGAATTTTATATCGGGATGAGCAGGATATCAGCGACTGGACCCGCAAACAGGAACTCTGGGAAAATCTCATCAGGAAAATCATGTCTTGATTCTTGTGAAAGAGATTGATAGAATGAGAAAAACTTAATGAAAGATTCATTCCTTCATATATCCTCGATAATACGGTTCGAGAGTCTCTACCGGGATACCTTAAATATCCCGACTATGAAGGCAGGATGGACGTATAGCATGTACTGGATTTCTGCCTTCTTTTCGTTTGAGGGTGGAAATCCTTTTTTTACAGAATTTTAATGTTAGCCATCAAATTGTTCAGGGGTGAATGCGAATGGAAGGTAAACAGCAAGGAATGATTGTTGTATTGGATTTTGGAAGTCAATATAATCAGTTAATCACCAGAAGAATCCGGGAAATGGGGGTTTACAGTGAGCTTCATTCCCATCGTCTGACAGCAGAAGAGATAAAACAGATGAAACCAGCGGGCATCATTCTTTCGGGGGGACCAAACAGCGTTTATGAAGAGGACAGTTTTCGCTGTGACCCGGAAATTTTCAATATGGGTGTGCCAGTATTAGGCATTTGCTATGGAATGCAACTGATGGTTCACCATTATGGAGGAAATGTGGAACAGGCTGATGACAGGGAATATGGAAAAGCGGAAATCAGCATCAGGCATGAGGAGGGCTTGTTTGATCGTCTGCCTCATGAGCAGATAGTCTGGATGAGTCATAGTGACAAAGTGATAGAGGCGCCAGATGATTTTACGGTTGATGCGGTAAGTGCATCCTGTCCTGTTGCGGCCATCAGCCATTCGCAGCATCCTCTATATGGCGTTCAGTTTCATCCTGAGGTCAATCACACAACCTATGGCAATGATTTGCTGAAAAACTTTATTTTTCATGTTTGTCAGGCTGAAGCGAATTGGTCTATGGAAAACTTTATTGAGATGCAGTCGGAAAAAATTCGTCAGCAAGTGGGCGACAGAAATGTATTATGTGCGTTAAGCGGAGGTGTTGATTCCTCGGTTGTAGCGGCCTTGATTCACCAGGCAATCGGGGACCAGCTGACTTGTGTTTTTGTGGATCATGGATTGCTCCGAAAGCATGAAGCGGATACCGTAATGGATACGTTCCGGGATCAGTTTCACATGAATGTGATTAAAATTGATGCCAAAGACCGATTCCTTCAAAAGCTTGCCGGCGTGTCAGATCCTGAGAAAAAGCGTAAAATCATTGGTAATGAATTTATTTATGTTTTCGATGAGGAAGCATCTAAGCTCGAACACATGGATTTCCTGGCTCAGGGCACCCTTTACACCGATATTATTGAGAGTGGAACTGAAACGGCACAAACCATTAAGTCTCACCATAATGTAGGTGGACTGCCTGAGCATATGAAGTTTGACTTAATTGAGCCTCTTAACACGTTATTTAAGGATGAGGTTCGTGAGCTTGGACTGCAGCTGGGACTGCCTGAGGATATTGTCTGGAGACAGCCATTTCCTGGACCGGGGCTGGCTATAAGGGTTCTTGGAGAGGTCACAGAAGAAAAACTGGCGATCGTTCGGGAATCAGATGCGATTTTGCGTGATGAAATTGCAAAAGCAGGTCTTGAGAAGGAAATCTGGCAGTACTTTACCGTGTTGCCGAATATTAAGAGTGTCGGCGTTATGGGAGACTCCCGGACATACGATCATACCATAGCCATTCGCGCTGTTACGTCTGTGGATGGGATGACATCCGACTGGGCACGGGTTCCTTTAGAAGTTCTGGAAAAAATCTCGAACAGGATGGTCAACGAAGTCAATCAGATTAACCGTGTTGTTTATGATGTGACCAGTAAGCCACCATCCACCATTGAATGGGAATAAAACGAATAATAGTAATTAAGTTTTAGTAAAATATTCGTAATTCAGTTGACAAAAGGCAAAAGACTCCTTTACAATGAAAGTGAACTTAATAATAAGAAGAAATACCATCGTATAATTTTGGGGATATGGCCCATGAGTTTCTACCGGACCGCCGTAAATGGTCTGACTACGAGGGTGATTGCATACATTTTCCTTGCTGATTTTCTGTATTTTCAGGATGGATGAAAACCTGACACGTATGCAGTTTCCTTCCGTACGCAGACACTTCTGGCTATAGCCGGGGGTGTCTTTTTTCTTTCATTAAAACAAACCAGGGAGGAAGGGAAATGAAAAAGTTTTTTAATTTTGATCAGCTCGGAACCGACTATCGTAGAGAAACCATTGCGGGTATGACCACGTTCTTATCTATGGCTTATATTTTATTCTTAAATCCGAGCATTTTATCACTACAGGATGTACCGGATCTGGCAAACCGAATGGATGCAGGGGCCATATTTACTGCTACTGCACTGGCTGCGGCCATTGGGACATTAATCATGGGTCTGCTTGCCAAATATCCGATTGCATTAGCGCCGGGCATGGGATTGAATGCATTTTTTGCCTATACGGTAGTGTTAACATGGGAAATTCCATGGCAGACAGCTCTTGCGGGGGTGCTTGCTTCAGGACTTATTTTTATCGTGCTGACCCTGACAGGAATTCGGGAAACGATTATTAATGCCATTCCTGCCCAAATGAAAATGGCGGTTGGTGCGGGGATCGGTTTGTTTATTGCTTTTCTCGGTTTACAGAATGCAGGAATTGTTGTTGCCGAGCCAAGTACGTTAGTTGCTTTAGGTGACTTAACAAAACCTACCACTCTATTAGCTGTGTTTGGGATATTCATAACAGTCATTTTACTGGTTCTTGGCTTTAAAGGCGGTATTTTCTATGGAATGATTATCACATCCATTGCCGGGATGATCGTCGGTCTGATTGACACCCCCGATCAAATCGTTGGAAGTGTCCCAAGTCTGGCCCCAACCTTTGGCGAAGCGGTTGCCCACTTTGGAGATATCTTCACAATGGAAATGCTTGTTGTGATTCTTACCTTCCTGTTTGTTGATTTCTTTGATACAGCAGGGACGTTAGTGGCAGTCGCTACGCAGGCGGGTTTAATGAAGGATAATAAGCTGCCCCGTGCAGGAAAAGCGCTATTTTCCGACTCGGCTGCTACAGTTGCCGGAGCGGTATTGGGGACATCGACTACAACATCCTATGTAGAATCAACCTCGGGTGTAGGCGCAGGGGGACGTACCGGTTTTGCATCAGTCGTTACAGCTGGTTTATTCCTGCTCGCACTGTTCTTTTCCCCGCTGCTGGGTGTGGTAACTTCCCAGGTTACAGCTGCAGCACTGGTCATCGTCGGTGTCATGATGGCATCCAACCTGAAAAATATAGAATGGGATCAATTTGAGATTGCCGTACCTGCCTTTTTAACCGTTGTGACGATGCCTTTAACCTACAGCATTGCAACCGGAATTGCCATTGGTTTTGTATTTTATCCGCTAACCCTGATTTTAAAAGGGCGTACAAAAGAAATTCATCCGATTATGTATGGATTATTTGTCGTCTTCGTTCTGTATTTTATTTTCTTAAGTTAATCAATTGTTTATGGGAGCCCCAGTCCGGTTTGTCCGGGCTGGGGCTTTTTGGATGGAGGGCTGGTTTCCGGGGTGGGTGACTTTTCCGACCCGCTGCAGCAGGTGAAGCATCAGAAATATCAATTTGAAAGGTGGCTCGAGGACATTAAAGTTTCAGGAATTCCCGTTGAACACCTGGTTGTTATGGCCAACCCCAAGTCAATTTTAAAAACAACCAACCCTAAGTCAGAATATGTCAATAGGGTTCTGCATAGCACTCATCTGTTGGAGAAAATAAATGAAATGCAGGCAGCCTATCCGAAAGACGTGCTGACGCTAAAGCAAATTCGTTCCTTATCCAAACGGCTAATCAAGAGCAACGTACCTGAAGATCCAGATATCCTCAATCTGTTTGAAGTCGCAAAAACAGACCTCATTACAGGTGTGCAGTGCCCCAATTGTGAAAATGCTCCGATGAAAAGAAAATCGGGAAAGTGGATTTGCCCTCATTGTAAAATCTCTTCTAAGGATGCTCATGCTCAGGCCCTTCAGGATTACGCCTTATTAATGGATAAAACGATAAACAATCAGGAGGCACGGAAATTTTTGCAAGTTGAATCTCCATCTGTTGCTTATAACTTGCTTCAATCCACAGGTGCCACCCAATCAGGAAAAAACAGAACGCGTGTATATCACTTAATATCATGAGATCTTTGCTGGATGTAAATGATCACCATATTCATGGATAACCATGGGTATGGTGTTTTTTTATGGACTTGACTATGTTGCGTATGAATTTTTCCGACCGATAATCTGATCGATAAAAGGGGGTTTTTGATTGATAAATGCGGTGCAGCAACGGATAAACCCGCTGTTTTGGTTGATACTTCCTTAATTTTGACCGATTGCCGGGCGCCTGACGGATAAATAGGTAAAACTGATCGATAAATGACGGAAACAGGTGGATAAATCGGTAAAAAAGACTTGATTATCACCCAAATCAACCGATTAAACCCTGACATAGATTGATAAAATTTTCCCTGTAAAAATGAAGAGCGATAAAAATCAGAATTAGATTGATACAGCTTGAATACCCGTTGATAAAGCAGGAAAACCGATTGATTCAACCAGCACATAGATCGATACGTACGCGCCGCGCTCCCGATACCTGCTTACATCAACATAAACAAACCGATAAATAATAGAATCTGATTGATTAAATCCGAAACCCGATTGATAAATGACGGAAATTGATTGATTCCAAAATATTTAGATTGATAATGCATCGCCAAGATTGACATCTAGTCAACCACGCACCCCGATCCAGGATGAATCATCCCCAAACACATTAAAAAATGCCCAAATCCAGGCAAAGTCTCATCCATTAAACCGCACCATCACCTTCAGACCACATCAAAGCAGGTGGAAAATAAAATGCATAACAAAATCCAGAGTGCCTGACCCTGGATTTACGCTTTGGCCTCATCAAATTGAACATCTGGAAACTTTCCTCACTCCTGAGACTGCAGCCCTCAATCCCCAACCCCCAACCCCATTATCCATCCCCATTATAAAGAGAACCAACCGCCTTTAATCTTCATCCATCACCCGCACGGCGACGCGATTTTTATTGGATTCTTTCGTAATCAGTCGGTGAAGCTGAATGGTTAGCAGGCCATTTTTATAGGTGGCTTCTACTTTGTCGCCCCGAACGGGAAAGGGCAGTTCAATCGATCGGTCAAAAGCCCCTTGTGAAATTTCCTCTTGTACTAAATTCCCATGAGCGGGTAAACTAATAACACCCTGAATTTCAAGACTGGCATAGTCTACAAACAGGTCGATGTTTTTGATTTCGTTTGTACCGGGTATATTACACAGGATTGTGATTTCATGATCTGATTGATACATATTAATTTGGGGAATGGGTGGTTTCAGGATGCCTTCAAATTCACTCCAGAACTGCTCCCCGAAAAAGTTATCCATATTTTTTTTCCAGTCCTGCATATTTTTAAACGGATCCATAATTTTACCTCCAAAGTAAGTATATATGGTCAATGCGTTCATCCGACCTCTGAAGCACAATTGAGGATCGCCCCTGTCATGTGCAAACTCAGGAGGGGGGCGACTGCTGAACAGGTCGACGTTCACTAGATAATTTATGCAAAAACTGGGAAGTGGGTGATTATAATAATAAGAGCTTCAAATGATAAGATAGAGGAGGTTTTACGATGTTGGAAAATGCTCTGATTATGGTATCGATTATTTTAGTGATCAATATTGTATACGTATCACTCTCAACCGTTCGTATGATGCTTACTTTAAAGGGCCAGCGATACTTGGCAGCATTAGTCAGTATGTTTGAAACCGTCGTTTATATTGTCGGATTAGGCCTGGTATTAGATAATTTGAATGAGATCCAAAACGTTATTGCTTATGCTTTAGGTTTTGGGATTGGCGTTCTGATTGGTACGAAAATTGAAGAGAAGCTTGCTTTAGGTTATATTACCGTTAATGTGATTTCCACAAATCCTGATATTGAATTCACTAAAACGCTGAGAGATAAAGGCTATGGGGTTACAAGCTGGCATGCGCACGGAATGGATGGGGATCGTCTGGCTATGCAGATTTTGACTCCAAGGAAGTATGAGGTAAACTTGTATCAGACGATTCAGGAAATCGATCCAAAAGCCTTTATGATTGCCTATGAACCGAAGACCATTCATGGCGGTTTCTGGGTAAAGCAGGTACGAAGACTCAGAATCAGACGAAATAAACGGGTAGCTGGTGGTGACAAAAATGGCAAAGAAGAAGAAAAAATTCAAGGTGGAGGAGAATGAAACGATTCATGACTGTTTAACCCGAATGGACAAAGAAGGCTATCGGCCGGTTAAACGCTTTGAAAAGCCTGTGTTTCAGGAAACTGACGATGGGGTTGAACCAGTCAGGCAGGAAATTATATTTGATGCAGTCCCAAAGGAATAAATACATAATGAAAGTTAGAGAGCAGAGAGGGGAATAGCTATGATCGAACGCTATACACGAGAAGAAATGGGAGCCATCTGGACAGAAAAAAACAAGTGGAATGCCTGGCTTGAGGTAGAGCTTTTGGCCTGTGAAGCCTGGAGTGAGCTTGGTGTCATTCCTGCTGAAGATGTAAAAGCTCTTAGAAAAAATGCTTCCTTTGATGTAGAAAGAGTAAAGGAAATTGAACAGGAAACAAGACATGATGTGGTCGCTTTCACCCGAGCGGTTTCGGAAACTTTAGGGGAAGAACGGAAATGGGTGCATTATGGCCTTACTTCCACCGATGTGGTTGATACAGCACAATCGTATTTATTGCTGCAGGCGAATGAAGTCATCGAAAAAGACCTGAATAATTTTATTGATATCCTGGCAAATAAGGCACAGGAGCATAAATACACCGTTATGATGGGACGCACGCATGGGGTTCATGCGGAGCCGACGACTTTTGGTCTGAAAATGGCTCTTTGGTATGAAGAAATGAAGCGTAACTTGACTCGATTTGAGTCTGCAAGAGAACAGATTGAAATGGGCAAACTGTCCGGAGCTGTGGGTACATACGCGAATATTGATCCTTTTGTCGAACGGTATGTATGTGAAAAATTGGGGCTGACCCCTGCACCTGTTTCCACACAGACCCTGCAAAGAGATCGACACGCTCATTATTTATCTGTTTTAGCCCAGATCGCCACATCCATTGAAAAGTTTGCCATTGAAATACGGGGGCTGCAGAAAACGGAAACCCGTGAAGTTGAGGAATTTTTCGCCAAAGGACAAAAGGGTTCATCTGCTATGCCGCACAAACGTAATCCAATCGGTTCGGAAAATATGTCCGGCCTTTCCAGGGTGGTTCGCGGTCACATGCTGACGGCTTACGAAAATGTTCCGCTGTGGCATGAACGGGATATTTCCCATTCTTCAGCTGAACGGATCATTCTGCCTGACAGTACCATTGCTATTAATTACATGCTGAATCGGTTTGGCAGAATCGTAAAAAATTTAACCATCTTTCCGGAAAATATGAGAAAAAATATGGACAAGACATATGGACTGATCTTTTCTCAGCGTGTTCTGCTATCTCTTATTGATAACGGGATGGTTCGTGAACAAGCTTACGATCTTGTACAGCCTAAAGCTATGGAGGCATGGGAAAAAGGCGTTCCTTTCCGTTCACTTCTGGAAAAGGACAAGGAGATTACAGATGTTTTATCGAAAGAAGACTTAGATGAGTGTTTTGATTATGAGTATCATTTAAAAAATGTGGATGGAATTTTTGAAAGAATTGGGCTTCTCTAAAAGGTGTATAAAAGCTTGAGGTTTGTCCCTCAAGCTTTTTCAACTTTAAATATCATATTGACTGGTCTGATTTTGCTGGGGGATTGGCTGGTTTTGCTGCTGGGTCATTTGTGTGGGCTGCTGCTGCATGCCCTGCATAAGATTCTGTCCCATTTGGGTGTTGTCAATCATATCGGTGACAGGGCAATAACGCACGATGCCTTCTGCTACTTTCATTGCGCCCATAAGAATTAATAAACCATCTGTTCCATTTTGAGCCTTTTTGACTAAACGTGCGGTTCCATAGCTTACCGCTGTAAGTCCACATGTAATTCGAATCAATGCATTAATGGTACCTACGTTTTTCTGAACCAAATTTATCCTTCCCTTCACAGCGTTAATGTATTAAAATTTTACATAATAAAAGTTTTTCAGTGATACACATGGAATAGAAAAGCAATCCACTGTTTTGTCAATAAAAGGGGGACCAATTATGACTTTTAATAGCCGCTGGCGGAATCGGCAGCTTCGTGAACATGTAGCTGTCATTGATGATCGCTTAATCCCGACACTCGTTTTAAAAAATGCTACTTACTTGAATGTTTTTTTAAAAAAATGGATGCAGGCTCATATCTGGATTTATGAAGATCGAATTGTTTACGTGGGGGACCGATTGCCTAAACACGAAAATGTACAGATGATTGATTGTGAAAATCAATTTCTGGTTCCAGGATATATCGAGCCGCATGCTCATCCGTTTCAATTATATAATCCCCATACTTTATCACTATATGCATCCCAGCTAGGTACATCTGTTTTCATTAATGATAATCTCTTGTACCTTTATTTATTGGATAACAAGAAAGCGTTTTCTATCCTAGGAGAGCTGGATGACCTGCCAACCTCTCTTTACTGGTGGGCCCGCTTTGATTCTCAGTCCTTTCTGCAGGATGATGAACAATTTATCCGTAAAGCCAATGTTTTATCCTGGTTAAAGCATGATGCGGTCATTCAGGGCGGTGAATTAACCTCATGGACGAGTGTGTTAAAAGACGATGATCGAATGCTGCACTGGATGCAGGAGACGAAACGGTTGCGGAAGCCTGTGGAAGGGCATTTTCCGGGTGCATCACTGGAAACTCTGACAAAAATGAAGCTTCTTGGTGCTGACAGTGATCATGAGTCGATATCAGGGGAGGAAGTGTATCGCCGTCTTTTATTGGGATATCGGGTCGCCCTCCGCCAATCCTCGATTCGTCCTGATTTGCGGAAAATACTAAGAGAACTTAAGGATTATGACATCACTTCCTACGATCAAATTATGCTGACAACTGATGGATCTCCTCCTTCTTATTATGAGGACGGTATTATTAATTCGTGTATTAAAATTGCGATAGAGGAAGGAATACCAGTGGAAGATGCTTATGCCATGGGATCCTACAATGCGGCAAAGCATTTTGGAATTGATCATTTGGTCGGCAGTATTGGTCCGGGACGAATTGCGCATATCAATTTTCTGGAAGATAAAGAGAACCCTACCCCAGTCTCTGTATTGGCCAAAGGAAAATGGATTAAATATGATGGGAATGTCCAATATGAACAGCCATCTTTTGACTGGAAAAAATACGGCATTGAACCGCTGAAACTTGATTGGGAGCTGCGTGACAGTGATTTCAGATTTTTCGTTCCTGTTGGACTTGAAATGGCCAATGACGTCATTATGAATCCTTTTACCATTAATGATAAACTTCAGGGAGATGAGATAGCAGAAGATAACGAGGAGGCCTTTCTCATTTTAATGGACCGGCAGGGAGAATGGCGGATTGCCACCCTTTTACGAGGATTCACAAAATCTTTAGGAGGTCTGGTGAGCTCTTACTCAAGCGCAGGAGATATTACGCTGATTGGAAAAAGAAAATCGGATATTCATTTAGCCTTCAATCGGTTAAAAGAGATTGGGGGCGGTATTGTGTTAGCGGATAAGGGGGAAATTATTTGTGAGCTTCCGTTAAAAATGGAAGGCAGACTTTCCGATGTCAGAATGGAGGAGCTTATAAAAAGCGAAAAAGAACTTTCCAATACCATTAAGGAACATGGCTATTCCTTTAACGATCCCATTTATACACTGTTATTTTTATCGGCTGCTCATTTACCTTATATTCGAATTACACAAAGAGGAATTATAGATGTTAAAAAGAAGGAGGTACTCTTTCCTTCAATAATGCGTTAAAATATAAAAGGAGTAAAGTTTAGCAGAACTAAAGGTGGGGATAGATTGAAAAAAGGATTACAGAAATGCTCCATTCTCCTTTTCATGATTATCGCGTTATTCCTGACAGCGTGCAGCAATGAAGGAGCGGATAATCAGGAAAGTGAAGAAGAAGCAAAAGAAGAACAGCCAGTTGTCGAACCAGAACCCTCTGAGGAACCACCAGAACCCGAATATCAGAATACATATCCATTAACAGGCGTTGGAACAAATGAGCCTGTTAACAATCGGATAGTAGGCGTGATGGTTAATAATCATACAAAGGCCCGGCCTCAGTCAGGACTGTCGAAAGCAGATATCGTTTATGAACTGTTGGCTGAAGGTCCGATTACACGATTTCTTGCCTTCTTTCACAGTGAGAAACCCGAAGTTGCGGGTCCTGTAAGAAGTGCAAGAGAATATTATGCCGACCTTGCTCAAGGGATGGGTGCGATTTATATTTATCATGGAGCGGCTCACCATATTGAAGATATCATCATGAATAAAGATTTAGATTTAATCCGTGGAGCTATCCATGATGATGACCGGTATTTATTTAAACGGGAAAGCTTTCGTGCAGCACCTCATGATTCATACTTAATTTATCCCAATGTGTATGAAGCAGCAGAGCAAAAAGGAATCGACATCAACCAGGATTATGAGCCTTATCCTTTTCTTTCCAAGGATGAAGTGAGCCAAATTTCCGGAGAAGAAGCATCCCGGGTCCATATTGTATATCATGAAGGGCTAGAGGAAGTCACGTATGAATATGATGAGGTCAATGAACAGTACGTCCGTTACAGTGACGGAGAGAAAACCGTCGAATTGGAAACAGAGGAACCTGTCGTTTTAGATAATATATTTGTTGTTGAAACCGGACATCGGGTGATTGACTCTGCCCACCGCCGTGCCATTGATTTAGAATCAGGGGGCAGGGGTTACCTTGTCCAGAAAGGTAAAGTTCAGGAGGTCGAATGGAAAAACGTAGACGGAAGAATTTTACCATTTAAAAATGGGGAAAAGGTAAAGTTTGTTCCAGGTAAGACATGGGTGAATGTAGTTCCAGAGACACCAGGAATCGACCAGTCCGTTCAGTTTAACTAGAGTACGTAAAAGAGGAGGGTACCTTACACATGCAAATTGATAAACTTCGTGGAAAGGAATTGGATCAGTTATTTAAAGCCATCCTGTCCCTGGAAACGATTGAAGAATGCTATGAATTATTTGATGATTTGGCAACGATGAATGAGGTTCAATCCCTGGCTCAGCGATTGGAAGTAGCCCGTATGCTAAGAGAGGGAGACACCTATCATGCCATAGAGGATCAGACCGGTGCATCAACAGCCACTATTTCCCGAGTGAAAAGATGCCTGAACTATGGCAATGATGCTTATCAATTGGTTCTTGACCGTATATATGAAAAAGAAAAAAGTAAATAAAAAGAAGCGCATGGCCAGAATCCATGCGCTTCTTTTTGTTGTCTAGGAAATTATAAAATTTCAGATTTGTGGATAAAAAATCATGAGAGGCCACGTCCGGCTCCAGCACCCAGCGACTAGCGTGACTTCCTTCACCTCCGTCCGATAAGTCAACATCGACTCACAAGGTTCGTCGTGTTTCCTTTTCCGCGTGTTAACTGGCTGTAAGCCCCTGAAAGAAATAAGTGGGGCAACAGCCAGTAAACACCCGATTTGTTCAACTAACAATCAGTGGGGGATGAATCCCCCACTGAATGAAGTTTCACTTTATCTCCTCCGGCTCAGTCCAGTCCGTACGTCGCTAATGGAAAATCGGAGGCGACCGTTTAGGCCCGACGGCATAAGCAGAATATCCGGAGTGGCCGTATTTTGGCCATGTAGGGTATTCTGCTTATGACCGCTTGGGCTTTGGGAGCCGCAGTTGGACAAGCGGGCGCTTCCGCCTTTGTTAATAACCCATCTTACTGCTTAGGAAATCTCTTAATTCACTGATTGGCATACGGCTCTGTTCCATGGTGTCGCGGTCTCGTACCGTTACCTGCTGATCATCACGGGAATCAAAATCAAATGTGATGCAGTAAGGCGTTCCGATTTCGTCATGACGGCGGTAACGTTTCCCGATTGAACCGGATTCATCATAATCAACCATGAAATCTTTCGCCAGTTCCTGATAGACTTCCTGTGTTTCATCTGAAAGCTTTTTGGATAGCGGGAACACAGCTGCTTTAAATGGTGCTACGGCCGGGTGGAAGTGCATAACTGTCCGCTTGGATCCATCTTCCAGCTCCTCCTCATCATAGGCATCAGAAAGGAAGGATAGAACAAGGCGGTCCAGTCCCAATGCCGGTTCGATGACATAAGGAATATAACGTTCATTATTATTCTCCTGATCAATATATTGGAAATCCTCTCCCGAATGTTCCGCATGCTGGTTCAAATCATAATCTGTACGGGAAGCAACGCCCCACAGTTCACCCCATCCAAATGGGAATTTATATTCCAAGTCGGTTGTTGCATTACTGTAATGGGAAAGCTCATCCTCTGTGTGGTCACGACGGCGGACGTTTTCCTCATTCAATCCTAATGACAGCAGCCAGTTATGACAGAAATCGAGCCAATACTGGTACCATTCTTTCTCCGTACCTGGCTTACAGAAGAATTCCATTTCCATTTGTTCGAATTCACGGGTTCTGAAAATAAAGTTCCCCGGTGTAATTTCATTTCTAAAGCTTTTTCCGATCTGTCCAATACCAAATGGGAGCTTTTTGCGCATGGAACGCTGAACATTTTTGAAGTTCACAAAAATTCCCTGTGCTGTTTCAGGGCGTAAGTAAATTTCATCGGTTGAGCCTTCTGTAACCCCCTGATAAGTCTTGAACATTAAATTAAATTGACGGATATCCGTAAAGTTCTTTGCTCCGCATTCCGTACAAACAATATCATTTTCTTCAATCATTTTCTGCATTTCTTCAAATGGAAGTCCATCAACCACAACTTCCTCGCCTTTGCTTTCAAAATAGTTTTCAATGAGCTTATCTGCACGATGGCGGGCTTTGCACTCTTTACAATCCATCATAGGGTCATTAAAGTTCCCGAGGTGTCCGGATGCTTCCCAGGTTTTAGGGTTCATAAGAATGGATGCATCCAGGCCGACATTATAAGGAGACTCCTGAACAAATTTCTTCCACCAGGCATCCTTCAAATTTTTCTTCAGTTCAACGCCTAAAGGACCATAATCCCATGTGTTAGCAAGTCCTCCGTAGATCTCTGAGCCCTGAAATACAAATCCCCGGTGTTTTACGTGATTCACGACTTCTTCCATATTTTTCGCCATACTAATATCCTCCTTGTAGAAAATGTTGTTGACTTATGCGAACGTTTGTTCTATAATGTTTGTATACATTAAAAAACTCTCGTCTCCGGGCTAAATGCCCAGGGACGAGAGTAGTTCTCCCGCGGTTCCACCCTGATTGATGCAGAGGCTCTGCATCCACTTCCATCAAGACGTACTCCGAATTGCCGTTTCTCTAAATCATTCTCCAGGCTCGCACCATCCCTGAATCGCTTGTAGGAAGAGGATTTAGATACTATAAATTCATCATAGTACTTTAATCTATTCACTTGCACTGTCTTCTGATTATCTAATCATAGCATATCCTTCTTTTTGTCACAAGTTCCCTATTTTCCGGACGTTTTAATATTTTTATCACGCAATAACTTGCCGTAATACCCTCTTGAAGTCTTGAGGGAAGGGAGGATAAACGGCCAGTAAATTCCTGATAAGTTCAACTAACCATCAGTGGGGGATGGAGAATCTCCCCTTGATGGAAGTTTCACTTTATTAGATATAAACCTGAATTAATTTTTGCTATAATTATGGGGATGTAATTTATATAATAGAGGACGGTCTGAAATGTATGATATTCAAAAGTGGAATCATGTGTTTAAACTGGATCCAAACAAAGAAATATCTGATGCTGATTTAGAAAAAGTCTGTGAGTCCGGGACAGATGCGATTATCATTGGTGGAACGGATGGAGTAACGCTGGATAATGTTTTACAGCTCCTTTCACGTGTCAGACGTTATACTGTACCGTGCGTATTGGAGATTTCCAATACAGAATCGGTTACCCCTGGATTTGATTATTACTTTATCCCATCTGTATTAAATAGCCGGAATAAAAATTGGTTTATGGATTTACATCATCAGGCAGTGAAAGAATATGGAGAGATCATGAACTGGGATGAAATTTTTATGGAAGGCTATTGTATGTTAAATCCGGACTCAAAAGCTTTTCAATATACAGATTCCATACCTTTAGAGGATGAGGACGTCATGGCTTATGCCCAAATGACGGAGAAAATGTTCCGGTTTCCCTTCTTTTATTTAGAATACAGTGGTACATATGGAAACCCGGAGCTGGTGAAACGTGTGAAACAAAAGCTGGATCAGACTTTGTTAATTTATGGCGGAGGGATTCATCACGCAGAGCAGGCAGAGGAAATAGCTCCATTTGCTGATATCGTAGTCGTGGGGAATGCCCTTTATGATGACTTGAACAATGCACTTAAAACTGTAAAAGCTGTAAAAAATATAAAAACAATTAGATAGGTGGGGATACCGTGAGTATAGCAGATCAAATCGTACAAGGAATGAACAGTGAGCAGGCCAAGGCCGTTCAGCATACGGAAGGTCCCCTATTAATTATGGCGGGTGCAGGAAGTGGGAAAACCCGTGTATTAACCCATCGAATTGCCTACCTCCTTCATGAAAAAGGTGTGCCTCCGTACAACATTATTGCTATTACGTTTACGAATAAAGCGGCTCGTGAGATGAAAGAAAGGGTTCGCCGGCTTACAGGTGCAGATTCAGATGCCATATGGGTATCCACGTTCCACTCCTTATGTGTACGAATTTTACGCCGGGATATCGACCGGATTGGCTATAACCGGAATTTTTCGATTCTCGATGCAGCCGATCAATTGTCCGTAATCAAACAGGTTATTAAAGATCTGGATCTTGATCCGAAGAAGTGGGATCCCCGTTCCATGCTGAATGGAATTAGTTCGGCGAAAAACCAATTGATGAAACCTGAGCGATTTAAAAAAGAAGCGAATAATTTTTATGAAGAGACCAATGCCCGCATTTATGAGGAATATCAGAAAACATTAGGGAAAAACGATGCGCTGGATTTTGATGATCTTATCATGAAGACCATTCAATTATTTGAACAGGTTCCGGAAACCTTGCAATATTATCAGCGCCGTTTTCAATACATTCATGTGGACGAGTATCAGGATACCAACCATGCTCAATATCAGCTGGTCAAAATGCTGGCTGAACGCCATCAGAACTTATGTGTAGTAGGGGATTCGGATCAGTCGATTTATCGCTGGCGTGGAGCTGACATTGAGAATATTCTATCCTTTGAAAACGACTATCCAAATGCCAGAACAATTATGCTGGAGCAAAACTATCGTTCAACGAAAAAAATCCTGGCGGCAGCGAACCATGTCATTGAGAATAATGTTTCACGGAAGCCAAAAGAGTTATGGACGGAAAACACAGAGGGGGAGTCCATTCAGTTTCATCAGGCTTCAAGTGAGCGGGATGAAGCTCTTTATGTTGTAGAACAAATGGAAGCCTTAATGAATGAGGAAAACCTGGAATACCAGGATATGGCTGTTTTATATCGGACCAATGCCCAATCCCGTGCGATTGAGGATGCTTTTATGAAGTCGAATATTCCTTATCAGATTGTGGGAGGGACAAAATTCTACGATCGTAAGGAAATTAAAGATTTGCTCGCCTATTTACGTCTGATTGCCAACCCTAATGATGATATTAGTTTTCAGCGGGTCGTCAATGTACCGAAGCGGGGAATCGGAAATACATCTGTAGATAAAATGCTGGCCTATGCTCAGTCACAGGACCTTTCCCTTTATCAGGCTGCAGAAGAAGCAGACTTTATCGGCTTAAGCAAAAGGGCAACAAACGCTCTGATTAATTTCCAGCAGCAGATTAAAAACTGGGTTCAGATGCAGGAGTTTCTGTCCGTAACGGAAATTGTAGAAGAGGTACTTGAAAAAACAGGCTATGAAGAAATGCTGAAAAATGATAAAACCCTGGAAGCACAAAGCAGACTGGAAAACATTAATGAATTTAAAACGGTTACCAATCAGTTTGAAGCTGTCAATGAGGACAAGTCATTAATCGCGTTTTTAACCGATTTGGCCCTGGTATCTGATATTGATAAAGTGGATGATGAGGACGATGATAATAAAGTTGTGCTTATGACGCTGCATTCAGCTAAAGGATTAGAGTTTCCGGTGGTATTTTTAATCGGAATGGAAGAAAGTGTGTTTCCGCACAGTCGTTCACTTATGGATGAAGAAGAAATGGAAGAGGAAAGAAGATTAGCGTATGTAGGGATTACGAGGGCAGAAAAGAAATTGTTTTTAACCCAGGCAAAAATGCGAACCCTGTATGGGCGGACCAATATGAATCCAATCAGCCGTTTTATTAATGAAATACCAGAGGAATATATAGATAAAGGTGTAGAGGACAGCCAATTTTCATCAGGCTTTCAGATGCAGCGTACATCCATTCAGGACTCTTTTCAGCAGCGGTCACCGGAAAGACCTAAGCGTAAACCTCAGAAAATCAGAAAGCCATCTACCGGCGGGGAATCCGTCGATTGGTCTTCAGGTGATAAGGTGGAACATAAGAAATGGGGAACAGGAACCGTTGTGAAGGTACAGGGCAGTGGTGATGATATGGAATTGGATGTTGCCTTTCCTGCCCCCGTTGGAATTAAACGTTTATTAGCTAGATTTGCCCCAATTTCAAAAGGGTAAATGGAGGTGCGTGACCTTGGAAAAAGAAACCGCAAAGCAAAGAGTGGAAGCTTTAAAAAAAGAACTGAACCAATACAATTATGAGTATCATGTATTAGACAGCCCTTCTGTGCCTGACTATGAATATGATGTTAAAATGAAAGAACTAAAAGACCTGGAAGAAGAATATCCGGAATTCGTCACACCGGATTCTCCTTCCCAGCGAGTGGGCGGTGAACCTTTAGATGCCTTTCAAAAAGTTCAGCATAATATTCCCATGCTCAGCTTAGGTAATGCCTTTAATGAGCAGGATTTGCGGGACTTTGATCGCAGGGTAAGAGAAGGGGCAGATGCGAAGGAAATCAGCTATGTCTGTGAATTAAAAATTGACGGATTGGCTATCTCCCTGCGTTATATAGATGGTATTTTTGAAAGAGGTGCTACACGTGGGGATGGCCGCACAGGCGAGGATATTACCCGGAATCTGAAAACCGTCCGCAGTATTCCATTAAAAATCAGTGAAGAACAAACGATTGAGGTTCGTGGAGAAGCCTTTATGCCTGTTAAGTCCTTCAGAGCCCTTAATGAAGCAAAAGAAGCGGAAGGCAAGGACGTGTTTGCCAATCCTCGAAATGCCGCTGCAGGTTCTTTAAGACAATTAGATCCTAAAATTGCAGCCCAGCGGAACCTGGATATCTTTGTTTATAGTGTGGGGGAATGGGAAGCAGGCGCAATTGCCTCCCATAGTGAGCGGTTAGCCTATTTGAAGCAATTAGGGTTTAAAGTGAATCCGGAAACAAAAACCTGTGAAAACATTGATGAAGTCATTGAATATATTCAATACTGGACGGAGCACCGTCCTGAATTAAGCTATGAAATCGATGGAATTGTGATTAAGGTAGACCAGATTGCTGTTCAGGAGAAGCTTGGTTTTACGGCAAAAAGTCCCCGCTGGGCGATTGCCTATAAGTTTCCAGCTGAAGAAGCAACCACAACTTTAAGAGAGATTGAATTAAGTGTAGGAAGAACGGGAGCTGTCACACCTACAGCCATTCTTGATCCGGTTCAATTAGCCGGAACCACGGTACAACGGGCCTCTTTACATAATGAGGATTTAATCCGTGAAAAGGATATCCGCATTGGTGATACGGTTGTCATTAAAAAAGCAGGCGACATTATTCCGGAGGTTGTCCGTGTGGATGTGGAGCGACGTTCAGGTAGTGAAGAGCCCTTTCATATGACAACCCATTGTCCGGAATGCGGCAGTGAGCTTGTCAGACTGGAAGAGGAGGTTGCCTTACGGTGTATTAACCCTAATTGTCCAGCCCACTTAAGAGAAGGCCTGATCCATTTTGTTTCACGAAATGCAATGAACATTGACGGCCTTGGTGAAAAAGTCATTAAGCAACTCTTTGAACATGACCTCGTTCAAACCATTGCTGATTTGTATAAGCTTGAAAAAGAAGAATTGTTAAAATTAGAACGAATGGGTGAAAAGTCCGTAAGCAATTTACTGGATGCCATTGAAACGTCCAGGGAAAATTCACTGGAACGATTACTTTTTGGTTTAGGCATTCGGTATGTGGGAAGCAAGGCAGCTCAAACGTTAGCTGAACAGTTTAAACATATGGATCACTTGCTGGAGGCTGATCTGGAAGACTTAATAGCCATTCAGGACATTGGAGAGAAAGTAGCAGATTCCATTGTACGCTATTTCGAAAAACCTCAGGTGAAAAGTCTTATTCAGGAGCTGAAGGATTTAGGATTAAACATGGAGTATAAGGGCTTAACTGCGGAAGATATTGATACGGAATCACCTTTCTCAGGCAAAACTGTTGTTTTAACAGGTAAACTGGAGCAATACTCCCGTTCAGATGCTAAAAAACAGATTACAGCCTTAGGCGGAAAAGTAACGACCAGTGTAAGTAAAAACACGGATATTCTCGTGGCTGGTGAGGATGCTGGTTCGAAGTATGATAAAGCGCAGGAACTTGGTGTTACGATTTGGAATGAGCAGCAAATGATAGACGCCTTGAGCGAATAGGAGTGGAGAGGTAATGATGAAAAAATATTTTGTAATTCCTGTCTTGTTCGTTCTCCTGATTGCCGGTTGTACGCCGAACTATGATCAAGAGGAAGAGATTGTTCAGGATACAAAGGAAGAGGAATCAGAAACGGCGATTGTACCCAGCTATAACATTTCTGATGAAGAGTACAAAATGCCTGTAGAATATAAACCAGCTGCTGCAAGAGGTGTGATCGTCAATCAGGTATTCAACCGGTTTGATATCACAGAGCTTGAAGAGGGATTACGAAGACATTCAAAGGACGTGTTTAACCCGGATGATTATCTGTTTCAGGAAGGTCAGTATCTAACAGAAGATACGGTATACAGCTGGCTGGAACGGAACAGTGAAGAACATGAGAAAGGCCTTAACCCAAGTATCAATATTAAGGATGAAGATAACCCCGATCCCCAGGCGTTTCGTAATGCCCCACGTTATCTGTCTCACATTTTAGAGCAAAATTACCTTCAAAAGACGAAGGGAAATCAAGTGGGGGTAAAAGGAGTCTCGATTGGTCTGGCCTTAAAATCCGTCTATCAATTTGAAACAGAACCCGGCAGGACCTATTACGAGGATATTCCTAAAGATGAAATGCTGTCCAAGGGAAAAGATTATGCACAAACCATTTTACAGCGTGTACGGAAAATAGAGGAATTAAAAGATGTTCCAATCATGATTGCCTTATTTAGAGAAGAAGAGCAATCTTCGCTGGTGCCGGGGAATTTTGTAGCAAAAACCTTCGTTGAGGAAGGCAGCTCTTCAATCGGAGAATGGGAGAGCGTTAATGAGGACTATATCCTGTTCCCTTCTGATGAAGCTGACAGCGATTATCAGGCAGAGGCGACGGTCATGAAGGACTTTACGAATGAAGTACGCGAGTTTTTCCCTAATTTTGTAGGCGTTATTGGTAAAGGGTTTTACGTGAACGATGAATTGCAGGAATTAAAAATTAATATCCCGATTGAATTTCATGGAAAGTCAGAAGTGACAGCTTTTAGCCAGTTTGCCTATGGTTTGGTTATGGAAAACTTCAGAAATAATTACGATATTGAAATCAATGTTAAATCTCCGGATAAACAGGAAGCTCTCATCTGGAGAGAAGCTGGTGAAGAAAAGCCGGAAGTGTATATTTATCAGTAGCTAAGTTTGAGGCTGACCATCTTAAAGGTTAGCCTCATATTTTTGTTCTGCTTTATCACGCATTAACTAGCCGTAATACCCCCATTTATGGAAGTTTCACTTTATAAGCCTCCTTAACAAATTTCAGAAAAATGGTAATAGTGGGATTTGAACGCCTTGTCTGAATAGGTTAAAATAGGGATAGGCACCTTACAGAGATAAAAAGGGTGATCCACATAACGAAAGGGAGGAATGAACATGGTAGTACCGTACACTCACACACCTTTTATGGATTTTTCAGATGAGGTGAATCGTAAGCAGCAGGAAGAGGCTATTAAACAAGTAGAAGCAGAATTGGGTAAGGAATATCCGTTAATTATTGGTGGAGAACGCTATTATACAGATGATAAACTGGTTTCCCGAAATCCGGCGAATAAGGAAGAAGTAGTAGGTAAGGTTTCCAAGGCTAATCAGGAGCTGGCTGAAAAAGCGATGCAAACTGCAGATGAAACCTTTAAAACCTGGAGAAAAACGAAGCCGGAGATGCGTGCAGACATTTTGTTCCGGGCGGCAGCCATCATCCGTCGTCGCAGATTGGAATTTAATGCTTGGGTGATTAAGGAAGGAGCAAAGCCCTGGAAAGAGGCGGATGCAGGTATTGCAGAAGGGATTGACTTCTTAGAATACTATGGACGCCAAATGCTTGAATTAAAGGATGGCAAACCAGTGAACAGTCGTCCGATAGAAAATAATCGTTTTCACTATATTCCGCTTGGTGTTGGCGTAGTCATTTCCCCATGGAATTTCCTGTTTGCTATTATGACAGGTACTACAGTTTCTTCAATGGTTACAGGGAATACGGTTCTGTTAAAGCCTGCTAGTTCAACCCCTGTTATTGCCTACAAGTTTATGGAGGTTATGGAAGAGGCAGGTATGCCGGCCGGAGTTATTAACTACATTCCTGGAAGCGGTTCCGAAGTTGGGGATTACCTGGTTGATCATCCTCGTACACGTTTTGTAAGCTTTACTGGCTCCAGAGAGGTTGGAACACGTATTTATGAACGCGCTTCCAAAGTTCAGGAAGGGCAAATTTGGCTGAAGCGTGTGGTCGCAGAAATGGGCGGTAAGGACACGATCGTGGTAGATAACGAGTCAGATCTTGAACTGGCTGCAGAATCTATTGTGAACAGTGCATTCGGTTTCTCCGGTCAGAAATGTTCCGCTTGTTCACGGGTAGTCGCCCATGAACAAGTCTATGATGACCTCGTGACACGTGTGAAAGAATTAACTGAACAAAACTGCACACTGGATGATCCTGTCAAGAACACTACCTACATGGGACCGGTCATTGATCAGGCAGCATATGATAAGATTATGGGCTATATTGATATTGGAAAAGAAGAAGGTGAATTAGTAACTGGCGGAGAGGGGGATGACTCCAAAGGGTACTTTATTAAGCCGACAGTCTTTAAAGATTTATCTCCAACCGCCCGCATTATGCAGGAGGAAATTTTCGGTCCTGTTGTTGCTTTCACAAAAGCTAAAGATTTTGATGAGGCCATTGATATTGCTAACAATACGGAATATGGCTTAACAGGTGCAGTTATTTCCAACAATCGTGATCATATTGAAAAGGCGAGAGAGGATTTCCATGTCGGGAACCTTTACTTTAACCGCGGTTGTACAGCAGCCATTGTTGGTTACCATCCATTTGGCGGATTTAACATGTCCGGTACAGACTCCAAAGCTGGCGGACCTGGGTATCTAACTAACTTTATGCAAGGTAAGTCCACATCCGAAATGCTATAAAAAATAGACGGAGACGTCCTGGACGAAACAGTTCAGGACGTCTTTCTTTTTGCCCAGGATATCATTACTCTTATGTGAACAGAAAGTTGTCCTCTACCCACATCTATACCTTCGTTAGAATAAAAAGAGAATCTGGTGTCATTTCGTAGTATCTTTTTCCTAATTATTAAAAACGCACGAACAATATTTTTACTCACCTCAATATTTAATAGCCTCAACCGATATATAAAATGAAAAGGTTTTTAATTACTGGGAGGGAAAAAGTTGGATATTCAGGCACTAAACAAACAATACATTGCTGGAACATGGCGTGATGGAAAGAGCGCTCGTAAATTGACGGATATAAATCCATATAATGGTGAAGTAATTACAGAGTTTCAAATGGCAACACCTGATGATATAGATGAGGCTTATCAGGCGGCACGTAAAGCGATGGACGAATGGAATCAGATTAATCCTTATAAACAAAGGGACATTCTGGAAAGGGCAGTATCCTACATAGAAGAAAATGAAGAGGATATCACAAGTATCATTATTGATGAACTTGGAGGTACACACTTAAAGGCAGCATTTGAAATTGGCTTGGTAAAAAATATGATCAAGGAAGCAGCAACCTTCCCACTTAAAAAAGAAGGCAAAATTCTTCCATCTGTTGAAGATGGAAAGGAAAACCGTTTGTACCGTATGCCGGCGGGGGTTGTTGGAGTGATCAGTCCATTCAATTTCCCTTTCTTTTTATCTGTTAAATCAATCGCACCTGCTATTGGTGCTGGTAATGGGGTCGTTCTTAAAGCACATGAAGAAACGCCTATAGTCGGAGGAACTTTAATTGCGAAAATTTTTGAAGAGGCGGGTGTTCCTAAGGGACTATTCAACGTTGTAGCTACCGATATTCGTGAAATTGGTGATTCTTTTGTTGAGCATCCTGTTCCAAGAATCATCTCCTTTACAGGATCAACAACGGTAGGTAGACATATTGCAGAAGTAGCAGTAAGGAACTTTAAAAAGCCATTGCTCGAATTAGGCGGGAATAGTGCATTCATCGTTCTGGATGATGCTGATATCGATTATGCCGTTAACGCAGCTGCTTTTAGCCGATTTACTCATCAAGGTCAAATTTGCATGTCGGCGAACCGAATTCTCGTTCATCAGTCCGTCTATGACGAGTTTATAGAGAAATACAAGAATAAAATTGCTTCACTGAAGACCGGTGATCCACGTGATCCTGAAACGGTTATCGGTCCTGTTGTAAACGAAGGGGCTGCTAACAACCTTAACGATTTAATTGAAAAAGGAATTAAGGAGGGAGCCACACCATTACTCAGAGGGAACATCACTGGCAACATGGTCGAACCAACCATTTTGACAGATGTTACTCCGGATATGGCTGTTGCACGGGAAGAAATGTTTGGACCAGTCGTAAGTGTGATGAAATTTGAGTCAGATGAAGAAGCCATTCAATTAGCTAACGATACGAATTTTGGTCTCAGTGGCGCTGTTCATACGTCTGACGGAGAACGTGGGGTTCAACTGGCTAAACGAGTGCATACTGGTATGATTCACGTTAACGATATTTCCATTAACGATGAACCGATTGTTGCGTTTGGTGGAGAGAAGCAGTCCGGTCTGGGTCGCCTGAATGGAGAATGGAGCCTTGAAGAGTTCACAACTTTAAAATGGATATCCATTAACTATGGGCAGCGACAACTTCCATACTAATAGGAGTGAAAACAAAAATGACAGATGTTACTGAACAAATTGAAACAAATTCTGACATTCTAAATGCTTTTATTAAAGTGGCACCATATCTGAATAAATTGATACAGGATGATGTCACAGTTGGAATCTATGATACAGAAAAACTAATTATAAACATTCCTGGAGAAACCTTTGCTCTTAATGTTACTCCGGGTGATCCTCTTGCTGAGGGTGACATCATTACGAATGCCATTAAGGAAAACCAGTCAAAAGCTGAAATTGTGCCCAAGGAATTATTTGGTTTCCCTCTTATTGCACGTGCGATTCCGTTGCATGATGAGAGAGGAGCGGTTATTGGTGGCGTAGGTATGGGAACCAGTCTGGAGAAGGCTAACAAATTGTACGAAGTCGCTGAAAGCTTATCTGCAGTAGTTGAACAATCTGCTGCATCCATCCAGGAAGTAACCAGCTCCATTAATGAACTGGCCCAGCATGTAACAGATGTTTCCTCACAAGTGGAAAAAGTAAGTGAGAGTACAGAAGAAATTGGTGAGGTTTCAACCGTTGTCAGAGGAATTTCTGACCAAAGTAACCTGCTAGGGCTAAATGCATCGATTGAAGCAGCACGCGCAGGTGAGAGTGGAAGAGGATTCGGTGTTGTTGCCGAGGAAATCCGTAAACTGGCCAATAATTCAAAGGACAATGTTAAAAAAATTGACGAAGCAACACAAAAGATACAAAATTTAATTGCAGAATTCGACGAAGCATTTGCAGGAATCCACAAAATGACGGATGCTCAGGCTGCTGCCATACAGGAAATATCATCTACAGTTCAGGAAATTAGTACGAACGCCCAGGATTTAGCTAAAATGGCAGAAAACCAATTGCAGGCAGATGAATAGAAGGATTCTCAATAAAAAATAACCCGGTAAACTCCATAACAAGGAGTTAATCGGGTTATTTTTCTTTACCGTAATTTTAAAAAACTTGCATTTGATATATTCTATCTTAAACAGCAAATTGATTGCATGTCAGAGCAAAATGTCGAATAATGTCGTAATAAGCTATGCAAACCATTTATATGGTTCTTGGATATATTCATGGAAATTAAGGGAACTTATTCAGACTGAGACCGTTTTGTCAAACTTCTGTCAAAATGTGATAATAAACTCATTGTGTTTTTAGAGGAGGGGAATCATGCAGGATTATGTTTTATCCGGAGCAACATTATTTTGGCTGTTTGTTCCTATGCCAATATTGATTATTTTATCAGCAATTACACTATTCAACAGGAGTGACAAAGATTCATGAGTACGTTAATTACCTTTATTGTTTATCTGGCCGGGATGCTTTTACTCGGTATTGTCGGTTATCGGCTGACAAGTAATCTGTCAGACTATTTCTTAGGCGGAAGAAGTTTAAGTCCGGGTGTTGCCGCCCTTAGTGCCGGTGCATCGGACATGAGCGGATGGCTGCTGTTGGGGCTGCCTGGGGCTATTTATCTATCAGGTTTAGGAGAAGCATGGCTGGCTATTGGTCTGTCCGTGGGTGCTTATCTTAATTGGCAATTTGTTGCGAAGCGTCTACGCATTTATACAGAGGTTTCCAACAATTCCATTACCATTCCGGATTTTTTTGAAAACCGCTTTAAAGACCACTCTCATATCCTTCGTTTTGTATCTGCACTGGTTATTCTATTTTTCTTTACGATCTATACAGCATCAGGAATGACGGCAGGAGCGAAATTGTTCAGTTCGTCTTTTGATTTAACGTATACGCAGGGTCTCTGGATTGGTGCCATTGTCATTATTGCTTACACATTTTTAGGTGGTTTTTTAGCTGTAAGCTGGACCGACTTTATTCAGGGAATCTTAATGTTTGCTGCATTAATTATTCTGCCTATCGTGGCCATTAATGAACTTGGTGGATGGCAGGAGACTCTTAATAAGGTAGGAGAGCTTAGTACACAGATGGGCACCAATCATTTAGAGATGGTGTCAGGTGTAGCAATGATTGGAATTATTTCATCACTGGCATGGGGACTGGGCTATTTTGGACAGCCTCATATCCTTGTACGGTTTATGGGATTAAAATCTCATCGGGACGTACCTAAAGCGAGGTTTATCGGAATTTCATGGATGGTTCTTGGCCTCTTTGGTGCAATCTTTGCGGGACTGGCTGGCTTTGCTTATATAGGCTCCATGGATGCGAGTGTCCTGGCAGAGGAAAATGTAAAACTGGCATCTGTATTAGAAGACGGAACTGCCGTTGATTTTTCCCTGTTAGATGATGAGGAATCCATCTTCATTTTACTTTCACAAATGCTAACCAACCCCATCATTGCAGGAATCCTGCTGGCGGCTATTTTGTCTGCTATTATGAGTACAATCGATTCTCAGTTACTAGTGTCGTCATCTGCATTGGCAGAGGATTTCTACAAGGGAATTTTCCGTAAAAACGCAACAGACAAAGAGCTGGTTACCATAGCCCGTCTGTCCATTATCATCATTGCCATTATTGCTATAATGATTGCAAGTAATCCTGAAAGTTCAGTACTGGGACTTGTAAGCTATGCATGGGCCGGATTTGGTGCTGCGTTTGGACCTATCATTCTGTTATCACTGTTCTGGAAACGGGTTACAGCTCCCGGGACAATCGTCGGGATGATAACAGGTGCTGTTACAGTCGTTGTATGGGCTAATTTAACAGGTGGTATATTCGAATTATACGAAATTGTCCCAGGTTTCTTGTTGAATATGATTTTAACAATTGGAATCAGTCTCTTTACAAAGACCAAACCGGAGATGGACAAAGAATTTGATGAAGCACGTTCGATAGCCAGGAACTAAATCAGAAGAAAAGGATGCTCCACTATGATGTGGGGCATCCTTTTTTATTTAGGATATTGGAAATCGGTCGGGTTCGGATAAATGATGGGGTAGCTGATTAGAAATGGGGAGTTGTGGATGAATTAGAGTTTAATCGGCTTTAATAGTATTTTGTTGCGTAACCATCCCTCCAAAATCAATAAGATGAGTTATCTCCATGTTGATAACAACCTGTCGAAATCTTTTGTTAATTTTTTCTGAAAAAGGGGTTACATTTTCGAAATTACTGTTATATAATACAAAACATAATTAATAAACTGTAATATAACAAAAAGGATGGTGAGGATTTGACAGCTAAGGTTGCAGGTATTCCGAGGCCAAGGGAAGAGAGGCGCGACGAGACGGAGATCCTGACAGCTGGGGCACTTGTCTTTTTGCAGCAGCTGGAAAGGAAATTCGGTAAGCGCAGAAAAGAACTGTTACAGTACAGAGAAGAACGACAGAAGGAATTAGATGCTGGAAAGAAACCTGACTTTTTACCTGAAACAAAACATATTCGGGAGGGTGACTGGACCATTGCCCCAATCCCCGAGGAAATCCAGGATAGGAGAGTGGAAATTACAGGGCCGGTGGATCGGAAAATGGTCATCAACGCTCTCAGTTCAGATGCAAACGTCTATATGGCCTGTTTTGAAGATGCCACTTCTCCTACATGGGAAAATGTGTTTCAGGGTCAGATTAATCTGAAGGATGCTGTACGAAGATCGCTTGACATGATCACAGATAACGGGCAGACGTATGAGCTGAATGATCAAACAGCTGTCTTATTTGTCAGACCCAGGGGATGGCATTTAGACGAGAAACATTTAGTGGTTGATGGAAAACCGATGAGTGCGAGCTTGTTTGATTTTGGGCTGTATTTCTACCACAATGCTGAAAAGTTAGTAGAAGCGGGCACGAGGCCATACTTCTATCTGCCGAAAATGGAGAGTCACTTGGAAGCCCGCCTGTGGAATGATGTATTTACATTCGCCCAAAACTATTTCGGCCTATCACAGGGTACAATCAAAGCAACGGTATTAATTGAAACGATATTGGCCGCTTTTGAAATGGATGAAATTTTATACGAATTAAGAGAACACTCTGCAGGACTAAACTGTGGAAGGTGGGATTACATCTTCAGCTATTTAAAAAAGCTTAGAGGCCATGAAGAGGTTATACTGCCGGACCGTTCGCTGGTAACGATGACCGCTCCGTTTATGAGAGCCTATTCCCGGCTGACCATTCAAACGTGTCATAAACGGGGAGCGCAGGCGATTGGAGGAATGGCCGCACAAATTCCGGTCAAGGATGATGAAGCCGCAAATGAAGATGCTTTTGCCAAAGTGAAAGCCGATAAAGAACGAGAAGCCAAAGATGGTCATGATGGAACATGGGTTGCTCATCCTGGATTGGTTCCTGTAGCAAAGGAAGTGTTTGATAAGGAGATGCCAGGTGCCAGCCAGGTTGATATAAAGAAATTGGAGGACTTGGAGGTGACTGATGGGGATTTACTTGAAATTCCAACCGGTGATATTACAGAGCTTGGACTAAGACAAAATATTCGCGTTGGTCTTCTCTACATCGCGAACTGGTTACAAGGCAGAGGGGCTGTCCCTATCAATCAGTTAATGGAGGATGCGGCAACTGCTGAAATCTCACGAGCACAAATCTGGCAGTGGATCCGTCATCCTAAAGGTGTCCTTTCAGATGGAAGGAAGATAACCGTCAATCTCTATCAACAGTTCAAGCAGGAAGAGGTTGACAAAATTATGTCAGAGATAGGAGAAGAGGTGTTTGAACAGGGAAGATTTCATGAGGCTGTTGAGCTGTTTGACGAGTTAATTGAGAAAGATGAATTGGAAGAATTTTTAACATTACCAGGCTATGAAATTTTATAATATGAATTTTTCAGGGGAGGAATTTATAATGGATAATCGAGTAAAAGAATTGGAAAAAAGCTGGGAGCAGGACAATCGTTGGAAGGGTGTAGAACGTCCGTATTCAGCTGAAGAAGTGATTAACCTTAGAGGCTCTATTGATATTGAGCACACATTGGCGAAAAAGGGTGCCGAGAAGCTTTGGAATTATTTAAATACTGAGGATTATATTAATGCTCTTGGTGCTTTGACAGGAAACCAGGCTGTTCAGCAGGTAAAAGCAGGATTGAAGGCCATTTATTTGAGTGGATGGCAGGTTGCAGCAGACGCCAATCTATCCGGTCATATGTATCCCGACCAAAGCCTTTATCCGGCAAATAGTGTTCCGCACGTTGTAAAAAGGATTAACCAGGCACTACAGCGGGCTGACCAGGTTCACTATATTGAAAATGACCATTCCATCGATTGGTTTCAGCCAATTGTAGCAGATGCTGAAGCAGGATTCGGGGGTCAACTGAATGTGTTCGAATTAATGAAAGGCATGATTGAATCCGGAGCATCAGGGGTTCACTTTGAAGATCAGCTATCCTCTGAGAAAAAATGTGGTCACCTGGGTGGAAAGGTGCTGCTTCCTACACAAACGGCGGTAAGAAACCTGATTTCTGCTCGACTTGCAGCAGATGTAATGGGCACACCAACGATTGTTATTGCCCGTACCGATGCAAATGCAGCGGATATGGTAACAAGTGATGTAGACCCGTATGATCATGAATTTATTACTGGTGAACGTACTTCAGAAGGCTTTTACCGTACGAAAGCTGGTATTGATCAGGCGATTGCAAGAGGGCTGGCTTATGCTCCATATGCAGATCTGATCTGGTGTGAAACGTCTGAGCCAAACTTGGAAGAAGCACAAAAGTTTGCGGACGCTATTCATGAAAAATATCCAAATAAACTGCTTGCTTATAACTGCTCTCCATCCTTTAATTGGAAGAAAAAGCTTGATGAGGAAACCATAGCAAGCTTCCAGAAAGAGCTGGCAAAGATGGGCTATAAGTTCCAGTTCGTAACATTGGCTGGTTTCCATGCCTTGAACCACAGCATGTTTGAGCTGGCTAAAGGCTATAAAGAGCGTGGAATGGAAGCTTACTCTGAGCTGCAACAGGCCGAATTTGCCAGTGAAAAAGATGGCTACACAGCAACAAGGCACCAGAGGGAAGTTGGAACTGGTTACTTTGATCAGGTATCTACCATTGTTTCTGGAGGCGAATCTTCCACAACCGCCCTTAAAGGTTCCACAGAAGAAGAGCAGTTTACCGTTAAATCCTAAACGAATACCCATGAATGCCTGTTCTGTTGCCGCAGAGCAGGCATTCTTTTGTTTGCCCCCAGCTTTTATTGGTCGAAAACTCCCTCTGGCTTATTCAAAACATATCAATAGAATGGAAAAGAAGCAATAGGTTTCCGGGAAATCAGCTTGTTTGAATTGGGGAGCAGGGGTGTTAAACAAACGTTTGATTGAATTGGTGGAGTGCGCTCATATCAGGGGGGGTGGGAGGAATCGGTCGGAGTGAGTGGTTTATCGGTTAGTTTTGTGGAAGTATCGGTCAATTTGGAGGGAGAATCCATTAAATTGAGGGGTTTATCGATTAAAATACATCAGGTATCGATCCGGGCTGTGTGAATCGGTCTCCCCCGCGGGTTTATCAGTCAGTTACGCGGAAGTATCAGTCAATTTGGGGGAAGTATCCACCAAATTGAGCAGTTTATCAATCAATATGCCCCAGGAATCAGTCCCGGCTGTGCGTATCCGTTTCCCTCGAGGTTTTATCCACTATCCCCGCAGAAGTATCAATCAATTCAGAGGAAGAATCCACCAACATGAGCAGTTTATCAACCAAAACACAAAAGTCATCAATCCCGCCCGCGCATATCCATCTCCTACGAGTCTCCCCCATGGGTTATCCCCTAACCACATTACTCATCCTAAATTGTTCCTCTCCCCCCTCTAAAATGTTAGAATATAGATTGGTACAAGTTGCTACTTCATAGGTAATTTTGCTATTATAAATAAATATTGTAAGTGTTCGAGAAAATTTGGAGGTGAATGAGATGGATGATATTTCTAAAGATCAGGTAAAACACGTTGCAAACCTTGCTCGTCTTGCGATTACGGAAGAAGAAGCGGAAAAATTAACGGATGAGCTTGGTTCGATTATTAAATTTGCTGAGCAATTGAATGAGCTGGATACGGAAAATGTAGAGCCAACCACACACGTATTGGATTTAAAAAATGTGATGCGTAAAGATGAACCGAAGCAGTGGCTCACTCAGGAAGAAGCACTGAAGAACGCGCCAGACAAGAAAGATGGGCAATTCCGCGTTCCATCTATTTTAGAGTAAGGAGGCAGGAGACATGTCACTATTTGATTTTTCTATTAAAGAACTGCAGGAAAAAATACATAATAACGAAATCAAGGTTCAGGATTTAGTGGATGAGACTTATCAACGAATTTCCGATGTGGATGACGAGGTGAAAGCCTTTTTAACCCTGAATGAGGAAGAGGCACGTCAACAGGCAAAAGAGCTAGATGAAAGTGATGCGACAGCCGAAAAAAAGCTGTTCGGACTTCCGGCCGGGATCAAGGATAATATTGTAACGAAAGGGCTGCGCACTACATGCGGAAGTCAGTTTTTAGATAACTTTAATGATCCTTTATATAATGCCACCGTGGTGGACAAGCTGAATCAGGCAAAGTCGGTTACGATTGGAAAGCTGAATATGGACGAATTTGCGATGGGATCGTCCAATGAGAACTCCAGCTATTTTACGACACGTAATCCATGGAATACCGATTATGTCCCAGGTGGATCCAGCGGGGGTTCTGCAGCTGCTGTGGCATCCGGCGAGGTCCTTTATGCATTGGGATCTGACACTGGCGGATCGATTCGCCAACCGGCAGCTTTCTGCGGTGTTGTTGGGTTAAAACCTACATATGGAAGAGTTTCCCGTTTTGGTCTGGTTGCTTTTGCATCCTCCCTTGATCAAATTGGTCCTGTAACAAGAACGGTGGAGGACAATGCAAAAGTGCTTGAAGTGATTTCCGGACACGACAAAATGGATTCCACAAGTGCGAATGTTGAAGTCCCAAACTACAGCGAAGCCTTAACAGGTGATGTGAAGGGCTTAAAGATTGCCGTGCCTAAAGAATATTTAGGAGAAGGGGTTAATAAAGAGGTTCGCGATTCCATTCTTGAAGCACTGAAAAAATATGAAGAATTAGGTGCAGAATGGGAGGAGGTTTCCCTGCCTCATTCAAAGTATGCTGTGGCTACCTATTACCTGCTCGCATCCTCTGAAGCATCAGCGAACCTGGCACGATTTGACGGGGTTCGTTATGGAGTTCGTGCCGAAAATGCGAAGTCGATGATGGATATGTTCAAAGAGTCTCGCAGCCAGGGCTTTGGTGAAGAGGTTAAACGCCGGATTATGCTGGGAACCTTTGCCTTAAGCTCAGGCTACTATGATGCTTATTACAAAAAAGCACAGCAGGTTCGTACATTAATTAAACAGGATTTTGATAAAGTTCTTGAAGAGTATGATGTCATCATGGGACCAACAACGCCTACACCTGCTTTCAAAATCGGGGAACAAATTGAAGACCCATTGACGATGTATGCGAATGATATTTTGACCATTCCTGTTAACCTTGCTGGCGTACCGGGGATTTCCATTCCTTGTGGCTTCTCACCAGAGGGACTGCCAATCGGTCTGCAAATTATCGGTAAGCACTTTGATGAAAGTACAGTTTATCGTGCAGCCCATGCATTTGAGCAGGCGACCGATTATCATAAGCAAAAGCCAGCATTGGGAGGTGTTCAGTCATGAATTTCGAAACCATTATAGGGTTAGAGGTTCACGTGGAGCTTAAAACAGAGTCGAAAATTTTCAGTCCAAGTCCAAACGCATTTGGGGATGATACCAATACGAACGTAAACCCAATCGACTTAGGGTATCCAGGTGTATTGCCTGTTTTAAATGAAGAAGCCGTAAACTTCGGCATGCGGGCAGCACTGGCCTTGAACTGCGATATTGCTACAAATACAAAATTTGATCGTAAAAACTACTTTTATCCGGACAACCCTAAGGCATATCAGATCTCGCAATTTGATCAGCCAATCGGGGAAAATGGCTGGATTGAAATTGAAGTAGATGGTGAAACGAAAAGAATCGGGATTACCCGTCTTCACTTGGAGGAAGACGCCGGAAAGCTGACACACAGTGATGATGGCTATTCTCTGGTTGACTTTAATCGTCAGGGTACACCGCTGATTGAGATTGTTTCAGAGCCTGACATTCGCACACCAAAGGAGGCTTATGCTTACCTGGAAAAACTGAAGTCGATTATTCAGTATACCGGAGTTTCCGACTGTAAAATGGAGGAGGGCTCGCTTCGATGTGACGCCAACATCTCCCTTCGTCCTATTGGTCAGGAGGAATTCGGTGTTAAAACGGAGCTGAAAAACTTAAACTCCTTTAACTATGTGCAAAAAGGGCTGGAGTTTGAAGAAAAGCGTCAGGAAAAAGTGCTTCTGTCCGGTGGTGAGATTCTTCAGGAGACCCGTCGTTATGATGAGCAAACGAAGGAAACGATTCTCATGCGTGTAAAGGAAGGGTCCGATGATTATCGCTACTTCCCAGAGCCTGACTTAGTTCCACTTTATATTGATGAAGAATGGAAAGAGCGGGTTCGGGCAGAAATTCCTGAACTTCCTGATGCCAGAAAAGCCCGTTACATGAATGAACTGGGGCTTCCTGCCTATGATGCCATGGTTCTAACTCTTACAAAGGAAATGTCCGATTTCTTTGAAGAGACGATTAAAGCAGGTGCCGATCCAAAACTAGCCTCCAACTGGTTAATGGTGGAAGTTTCAGGTTATCTGAATAAAAATGATAAGGAACTGGAAGATATTGCTTTAACTCCTGAATCCCTTGCGAAAATGGTGAAGCTTATTGCAGATGAGACCATTTCTTCCAAGATTGCGAAAAAAGTCTTTAGCGAGCTGGTTGAAAAAGGTGGAGATCCTGAAAAAATCGTTAAAGATAAAGGGCTTGTTCAAATTTCGGATGAAGGTCAGCTTACCGAAATTATTACAGGTATTCTTGATAAAAACCAACAGTCCATTGATGACTATAAGAACGGAAAAGATCGTGCGCTCGGCTTCTTAGTCGGTCAAGTGATGAAGGCAACTAAAGGACAGGCAAATCCGAAAATGGTCAACAAAATTCTTTTAGGCGAAATGGAAAAGAGATAAAGAAAACAGGAAAAAATAAAGGTTGTCCGCATAAATATAGTGAAGAGAGCAGATACAGCTGAATCTGCTCTTTTCATTTCAAATAAAAAGGGATATGATGAGATTGGTATAGATATCCAAAATGAAGGTGAAGAAAATGAAGCGTGCCAGAATTATTTATAATCCGACATCGGGACGTGAAGCATTTCAGAAAGAGCTGCCCAGAGCTTTACGAAAGCTGGAAGAAGCAGGGTATGAAGCCTCTACACATGCCACAACCGGTGAGGGAGATGCAACAGAAGCAGCAAGAACAGCTGTCACAAGGGAATATGATGTTGTTATCGCAGCTGGTGGCGATGGAACGATTAATGAAGTCGTCAATGGATTGGCAGAGCAACCCTTTCGACCCAAGCTTGGTGTGATTCCTGTGGGGACAACCAATGATTTTGCACGATCTCTGAGAATTCCGAGAAACATTCAAAAGGCTATTGATGTCGTTATCGCCGGGAATACGAAAAAAATCGATATTGGCAAAATTGATGAGGATAGGTATTTTATTTATATAGCTGGTGGTGGAAAAATAACCGAGCTCACCTATGAGGTTCCGAGCAAATTAAAGACGATGCTAGGCCAGCTTGCTTATTATATTAAAGGAATCGAAATGCTTCCGTTTATGAAGCCAATCAATGTCCGAATTGAATATGATGATCATATTCTGGAAGAGCCCATCATGATGTTTCTGATTTCGAATTCCAATTCAATCGGCGGGTTTGAAAGAGCAAACCCTTTAGGTGAAATGGACGATGGTTATTTTGATTTATTGATCGTTCGTAAAACACATTTTGGCGATATCCCTAAAATAGCGACAAGCCTTCTTAAGGGGAACCATATTCACCACGACAAGATCATTTATACAAAGACAAAATCACTGACGGTTGATGTAGAAGAAAACGTATCGTTAAATATTGACGGGGAATATGGCGGATTATTGCCCGGGAAATTTGTCAATTTGTATCAGCATATTGAATTCTTCGTACCTGAGAATACGGATTAGACATGAGGTTGTCTGATTTCGTATTCTTTGTTTGTAAAGGTGATGCAAATGGACAAACTTTGAATCAGATGATTGTTTTAACGTTTTAATGGAAAAATAGAACTAAAGTTAAACATAAAGGAAGATTCATAATGGCAAAAGTGAAACCACCTGTGGCAAAAAATGAAACCATCGAGCTTGAATTTGTCGATTTGACCCACGAAGGCTCAGGTGTAGGAAAGATAAATGGATACCCTCTGTTCGTTCCCTATGGATTACCAGGGGAAAAAGCCAAGGTTAAAGTTGTTAAGGTCAAGAAAAATTTCGGATTCGGAAAATTACTGAAGGTCCTCGATCAAAGCCCGGAGCGTATTGAACCTCCGTGTGATGTGTTTTACCAATGTGGTGGATGTCAGATTCAGCACATGAGCTATAAGATGCAATTGGACGTGAAGCAAAAGCAGGTACAGGATGCCATGCGAAAAATTGGCCATTTAGAAGAGGTTCCTGTACATCCGACGATTGGTATGGAGGACCCATGGCGTTATCGAAATAAGGTTCAAATTCCTGTTAAGGGAGTAGAAGGCCGCCTTGAAACAGGTTTTTATAAAAAGCGGAGCCACGACATTATTAATATGGATACTTGCCCGATTACTGATGAACAGAATGATCGAATGGTTGAAGCCGTGCGCCGAATTGCCGAGGATGCAGGGATTACTCCGTATGATGAGGATAAACATCGCGGGATTCTAAGGCATATCATGGTCCGTAATGGCAAGGAAACCAACGAGATTATGGTTGTGCTTGTAACCAGGACGGACAAGCTTCCGCAACAGGAGAAGATTGTCGAGGAAATTCGTAAGGCCTATCCGAATGTAAAATCCATTATGCAGAACGTAAATCCTGAACGGACAAATGTTATTCTAGGGAAAAAGACAAAACTCCTATGGGGAGAAGAGTACATCCATGATTCCATTGGGGATACACAATTTGCGATTTCAGCCAAGTCCTTTTATCAGGTAAATCCTGAGCAGACGAAAACCCTGTATGACAAAGCATTGGAATACGCTGATTTAAGCGGTAATGAAACCGTAGTTGATGCGTACTGCGGGATTGGAACCATTTCTCTTTTCCTGGCTCAGAAAGCCAAAAAGGTGTATGGAGTAGAAATCGTTCCTGAGGCTGTTGATGATGCAAAGAAAAACGCAAAACTGAATCATATTGATAATGCAGAATTCTATGTCGGAGCCGCTGAAAAGGTGATGGACTGGTGGAAAGCGCAAGGATTAAGACCGGATGTTATCGTTGTGGATCCTCCCAGAAAAGGCTGTGATGAAACACTGCTAAAGGCCATGCTGGACATGCAGCCGAAGCGAATTGTCTATGTTTCCTGTAATCCATCCACTTTAGCAAGAGATTTGAATATCTTAGCTGAGGGTGGGTATGAAACTAAACAGGTGCAGCCAGTGGATATGTTTCCGCAGACGAGCCATGTGGAATGCGTGGCGCAAATAGAGTTGAATTTGTAATGCAAAAATAACCTTTTACTTTTTGGCATAGAGTTCTGCCAAAACCCCAATTTTATAAAGAAAAAGGCTTAAAGCGTTTGAGGGAAACGGAGAAAGTGAGAAATCTCTTTCTTTGTCTTTCAAACGCTTTTTTGCTTTCATCAAGGCTGCATACTATTTTGTTAATCCATTTAATTTTTCCCATTCACTTAAATACAGTTTTTCAGTCAAATGGTTAGGATTATTAATCTTGCAAATGAACTCTAAACTATTTCCATCCGGGTCATTAAAATGTATCTTTGCATGGCCAAACCGTTCATTTGGATTAGGCATCACAAATGGTTCAACAGGCTCAAAGCCAAAAGTTTTTCTCGGTTTATCCTCTATTTGTTAGCCAGTTAACCGAGTTTTTCAAACCATCCAAAGATACCTCAAAAGCTATATGTCTAATGGAAGGATGATACTCTGCCTCAACTTTATCGGTTTTCCATAAACCAAGCCAGCTTTGGTCTTTTATAATCCATAAAAAAGCTAATCGATCTTCCACTTTATGATCAAACTTCAGCCAAGCCCTTCAAAAATTTCAATCGACTTATTTAAATCACTTACTGGTAAATGTGCTTCGTATAGACCTTTGATCAATGAATATACCTCCAATAATTTAAGTGTGTTTTTTCAAAATGTTATAGATTGTAGTGAATAAAAATAACTACGGTTTCATTTCCACTCTGTTACTTCGTTTATTGAATTTATCAAAAATAATATCAAGGATCACTGCAGTAGTTATAAAGCTTATAAATTCCAACCAGCCATCAAATAAATAAAAGCATAGACCAGTAGCTGAAAAAAATATAACTAATTCCAATAATTTAAGTTTTAATGACATGATTCAACACTACTCCCCCTTACAGCTCTTTCATTAAAACATTCGGTTTTCATTACTCTACAAACTCTATTATCATTTTAACATAAAATTACAAATTTCATTCGATTGTAGTAGTAACTGCTAATTCTGAGTTGTATTATGTACGTCACAACGGAAGTACTTATTTATTATATGGGATTTTTTGTATTAACTGAATGGAATATTATGTTAAAATTGTGTGAGAGAAATTTTGTCTAAAACAAGCCAGAAATAAATCATTTAATTTAATCCTTAAGAAATTAGACGAAGGAGTTGAAGTGATTGTTGCATAGAAGGACATCACTTATCGTGTCGGTCATTGCCTTATTCATATTTATCGTATGTGTAAGTTTTGTAACTGAAGAGGAAGTGAAACCTGAAGAAAGTTCAGAGGATCTAACTCTTGAGGAAATCAATGCTAAGTATGAGAAAAAGGAGGAACGCTTTAGGAAGCTTTATGACCAAAAGGTAATTAAGACTTTAAATAAAGAAGTGCTAAAAGAATTTAAGAGCAACTTTGGAATGAATTTGGAAGGTTATGTTTTTAAAGAAATCGATACTTTTTCCAAAGATTTTTTAACGAAGTACTTCTCTGAAAGAGTATATCACCCAAGATATACATTTGCATATATAAGTAAACAAAAGAACGATGGTTATATTCTTGACAAAAGACCAGAAACGGGGATAAATACTCTATTTCATATTAGTCGAAGTAGTAATCAGTGGGAAGTGACAAAAATGGAGGAAAAGAATGGAAGGATTTATACATATGATTTTATTCGAACAATTGAGCAAAAGATTGAAAGTAAAATTAAGAATGAAAAATAAACTTTGTTCTGTGTAATATATGAATGTCATTTGCCCGATACAAAGTTTATTAAAGTTTATAATTAAGTCCCTTTTTTCCTCTTGGAACAGGAATTTCATCACCTTTTATGACGCATTAACTGGCCGTAATACCCCCCACTTTAAGTTTTGAGGGTAATCCAACAAGACTAAGTGGGGAGAGAAAATCCTCACTTATGGAAGTTTCGCTTTATACGAACAATTCCATCGTAAATCATTTCTCCATTAGGCCGCTTGCTAAATGTTCCATCAAACTGAATGCTTACATGTTCTTCGATATCAGGGTATCATTTACTAATTTTACTCAAACGACCTATAACTTGTCCGCTACGTCGAATATAAAAAAAATATTATTAGTCTTCTCGACTTTGTTCAAGAACCATACTTTACTGATGAAGCGATAGAAAAGGAAAAAGGGATCATCGAAAAGAAATCAGAATGTATGACGATAACCCGAACTGGCAAGCTCGATTTGGAATCTTAGAAAATATGTATAAGCATCATCCTGTAAAAAATGATATCGCGGGAACCCTATCTTCAATAAATAAAATTACTAAAGAGGACTTATACACTTGTTATAATACATTTTATCACCCTAAGAACATGTTACTATTTGTATTTGGTCCTGTGGATCCTTACGAAGTCATTGAGTTCATTAAACAAAATCAAGAGCAAAAAACGTTTCAAAAATTTGGAGAGATAGAACGCATTTTCCCTGAAGAAGATGTAAAGGTGAACCGAAAGTCAAGCGTTATGAAGTTTCCAGTACAAATACCAAAAGTTATTATAGGGTATTAAGAATCAAACCCAATGAGAAAGGGGAAAGAGCTGCTTAAATATGAGTTATCTCTTAATGTTTTGTTGAAGTTAATGTTCGGTAGTAGTTCTGAAGCGAATGAAAAAATGTTTAATAATGGTTATATCGATGAGTCACTTACTTATGACTATACAAATGAAAAAATTTGGTTTTTGTAATTGGGGGAAATAGTAATGAGCCCGAAGAAGTTATAAATATTGTCAACAAGACAGTTTCTAAATTTAAGAAAATGTCAATAAAGAAAGATGATGTACTTACGTGCTATTAAGAAAGAGATTGGCAGTTTTTTAAGGTCGATTAATTCGCCTCAATTCATTGCAAATCAATTTTCACGGTATCAGTTTAACGAGATGAACTTATTTGAAGTGTTACATACACTTGAAACAATAACCGAACACGACCTGGAAGGAGTATTACACGCACACTTTTCCGAGGAGTCACGTACAACACTAATCATAAAACAATAAATAGAATCCTATAATTTTGATTAACAAATCTAGTTTGAAATCAAGAAGGAATGGATAATTGACACGTTTGCTATGAGGACAAAATGCATATGGGGCAAATTACTTTAAGAAAATATTCATATGAAGAATGTCATAAATGTTAGATAAAAGGCAGGAAGAAATGATTCGAAAGACACTTTTTATATCGAGTAATCTAACTTATGATTTATTATGGCAAAAAAATACATTTATTTAAAGTTTTTACCATTCATCTAATGTAAGTATGACCATGAAGAAAATTATTAGATTGTATGAATATGGAGTGAAAAAATGGTAGATTTATTAGAAATTCGTAATATAAGAAAATCATTTGGCAATAATGTTGTCTTAAAAGATATGACATTCAATGTACCACCTGGTGCAATAGTAGGGTTTATTGGTGATAATGGAGCAGGTAAATCTACAACAATTAAAACAGTTCTAGGATTAGTTTCCCATGATACCGGCACAGTTAAAATTTTTGATGAGGAAAATATAAATATCCACCCTGAGAAGAAGGAGATGATTGGTGTCGTATTCGATGCAATGAACTTACCAGCTCATCTGACAATCAAACAATTAAATAATGTGTTAAAAAAATTATATAACACATGGGACCAAAATCATTTTTATCAACTAATTCATTCATTCCATTTGCCTATGGATAAGAAGGTAAATGAATTCTCCCGTGGAATGTCCATGAAGCTTTCGATAGCTGTTGCGTTATCTCATCATGCAAAATTATTACTACTAGATGAAGCGACTGGAGGACTTGATCCTTCTTCTAGAGAAGAAGTGTTAGAGGAGATAATAAATTTTGTGAAGTATGGAGATAAAGGTGTATTACTTTCCTCTCATATTATGAGTGACATTGAGAAAGTAGCTAGCCATCTAGTATTTATAAAAGAGGGTGAGGTTTTACTAAGTGAAGAGAAAGATAAGGTTATTGAAAATTATGCGATTGTAGATGTTCATGAGAATCAACTGCCTGTACTCAACAAAAATATTGTTGTGGCGAAAAGGAACCATGGTTCTCATTTTAGTGTACTTGTATCGGACAGAAAAGAGTTGCCGGAGGGAATTGACTCCAAAAACTTCTCGATGGATGAACTTAGTGTATTTCTAACTAGGAGTGAAAAATAAATGAGAGGCCTATTATTGACAAACTTTTACCTAGTCTATCGAAGTATTCTCGCATACACAGGGCTAGCAATATTAATAGCTGGAATCCTTTTGTATTTTGGTGGTTCCTCTATGCAGGGGATTGCCACTTTATTAATTATCTTATTAATGGCCATGCCTTCACTGGAAGTCATAAAAACCGAAAGTAAGTCTGATTATGACAAATTCGTCCTTACTTTGCCGATTACTAGAAGTAATGTTGTGCAAAGTCATTATACGTTTTATTTTTGTATAGTTATTATCGGAGCCGTACTGTCGTATTGTATCTTCTATGTCTATAACAACATGACTGAAACACCAACCGATAGCCTATTTAATATTGTAGCGATGGGGCTTTTCGTTGTTCTTGTTGCTGGTTCGATCGTTTATCCCCTCCTTTATATCTTTGGTGCAAATAAGTCGGATGCTATTGTACTTGGAGGAGGAATTGCTGGCTTTTTTGCTAGATTTGGATTTGGCTATATAGTGGCCGATTTACCACTCTCATCACTAAAGTTAGATTTATCGATAACCATACCGATATTATTTATTACGGTAGGTATCATCCTTTATATTTTTTCTTATTTCATTGCTTTAGTTATTTATCAAAAGAAAGAATTTTAAATCACATACAATTTCTTACTTCAGAAAAATCATTGATGGAGCTATGTAAAGATGAATTCAAAAAATGCTAATCGTTCTTCATCGGGTAAGTTTATTACTATCTATCTTATTAATGATCAAAACTTTCTCGAACTGCTAGATTTACTTGTTTCAGAAACTAAGGAATTTGAAAAAGGACCATATATTCTTAATGATAAGAGGTGGAAAAACAGCAATATATTCTATCGATATGGAGCATTTGAAAGAATTCTAAACGAACATGGTGAACATTGTATTAGAGACGAGAAGGGGAAATTAATTGAAGATCAAAGGACCCCTTTTTATCAGGTACCTGACTTTGTTAAGAATTTCGATGATTATCTAGATAGTATGAATACTTCTGAAACTGCAGAGAAGAAAGAGAAAAGTAAGTTACAGAAATATAAGATTGAAACAGCTCTGAATTATAGTAATTCTGGTGGGTTATACCTCGCTAGCAAGAAGAAGGATAATCAGAAAGTTATCGTCAAGGAAGCCAGACCAAATGCTGGATTAGATGGGAGAGGGAATGATGCATTAAGAAGGCACCAGATAGAACGTAATGCTTTACAAAAGCTTAGTGATGTAGACGGAGTTGTTAATCTAGTGGAAGTATTTAAAGAGTGGGAACACCGCTTTTTAGTAGAGGAATTCATTGAAGGACAAGACTTAAGGCATATATAAGTGAAGAAAAGAACGATGGTTTTATTCTTGATAAAAGACCAGAAACGGGGGTAAATACTTTATTTCATATCAGTCGAAGTAGTAATCAGTGGGAAGTGACAAAAACGGAGGAAAAGAATGGGGAGATTTATACATATGATTTTATTCGATCAATTGAGCAAAAGATTGAAAATAAAGTTAAGAATGAGAGGACTGAGACAAAGGTTCATTATTCCAATAAAGAAGACCGGACGCTAAATTTATTTCTCCCTCTGCTGTAAATGATAATCAACGAATGGATCTGCAATTTTTAATGCTTCTTTTCTTGTCGTTGCAGGTGCCGATATTATATCGCCGTCATTTTTTGTCCAACTTCCATGAGAACCGTTATTTCTATATCTTAATATAGTCAATTTAGTAAGGTCCTCGTTAAGAGTAATGGTTCCATATACATAATGCTTTGGCTCACCATTTTCTGTGTAATACATATATGTCATTAGCCCCATACCATTTTTATCAAAGTTTATAATTAAATCTCTTTTTCCCTTTGGAACGGGGAATTTATCACCCTTTATACGAACAATTCCATCATAAGTCATTTCTCCATTTAGGCGTTTTCGAATTGTTCCATCAAAATAAATGCTCACATTTTCTTCCACATCAGGGTCATCCAGATTAAAGAGTATCCCATTAAAAGTTGAATTAAAGTTCTTAGGGAATGCATACCAAACTAGATATAAGATTGTAATTATTATTATAACTATAGAAAATAAAGTGATATATTTTTTCATTTTCAAAAAGCCAGCCTTTTCTTAGGAACGCGGCTGGCATAATGTTTTAAGTGAAAAATGTTAGTTAAAATAATAAATCACTGTTGTTCACAACTTCAGAAATGACCTGGTTAAACTCTTCAACTGTAAGATCAGGATTCTCTTGCCCGGTTTCCGGAATACAACCTTTTCCGTATGGTCTCAAGTTCATTCTTAAAATTTCTTAGGAATGTTGCTTCACTGGCATCAAGTTGCTTATCTTCCCCAATTCCAGTTATTCCTCGATTAATAAAGAATATGGGTTCGTACGTGATGGTATCACTTACAAAAAAGTCACCAGCCTTTAACATAAGCCCCGTACGTTCTAAATGTTTTTCAATGGAATAGAGGGAACGGATAAAGTTCTCCTGATTCTCTTGTTTATCAAGGTCCAGGCTTAAAGTGTAGTCCATTGCTGAAATCGTTCGGTCTAATTCATGATAAAAATGATTTAACAATAATTCCAAATCTCTCTTATCTTCCGCTTTTTCCTGGTATAATATGGGTTCACCTATCAATACCAGGAGCGCTAATACAATCAGTGTACAAGTTTTGATTTTATCAATCGGTAATTGTTTCAACATACCCCACCTCTGCGATAGAAAACTCACTACAACCATAATAAATCACAAAGGGTAAAATATGGAAGTGTTTGAATGATTTTTCACCTTGCTTCCCACTTTTAACATCATAAAAATGAGTATATAATGATTTAGGGTATTTTATCGATAGCAGATATAATAAACGAATGATGAAAGAGCGAAATATAAAAAGCTGCGGACGTAAGTGGGACAATGAACCTGTCCCCGTGTCCCGATACTATAAACGAGGAGATATGAAGGATGAATAGAAAAGATAATTTTTGGCATCAATTACCTAAACCGTTTTTTGTTCTGGCGCCAATGGAAGATGTGACGGATGTTGTGTTTCGTCATGTGGTAAGTGAAGCGGGCAGGCCTGATGTGTTTTTTACAGAGTTTACAAACACGGAAAGTTACTGTCATCCAGAGGGAATCTACAGTGTACGTGGGCGATTAACGTTTACAGAGGATGAACAGCCGATTGTCGCTCATATTTGGGGAGATAAGCCTGAATACTTTCGTCAAATGAGCATCGGGATGGCCGAAAAAGGATTTAAGGGAATTGATATTAATATGGGCTGTCCCGCACCTAATGTCGCACCAAAAGGAAAGGGGTGCGGTCTGATCCGTCGTCCGGATGTTGCGGCTGATTTAATACAGGCAGCAAAAGCTGGAGGATTGCCCGTAAGTGTAAAGACAAGGCTTGGTTACACACATGTAGAGGAATGGCGCGACTGGCTCACCCATTTATTGAAACAGGATATTGTGAATCTATCCATTCACCTGCGTACTAAAAAGGAAATGAGTAAAGTCGATGCTCATTGGGAACTGATCCCGGAGATTAAGAAACTTCGTGATGAAGTGGCTCCTGATACACTCCTGACAATAAATGGGGATATTCCTGACCGTCAGACGGGCCTTGAGCTCGTTGAGAAATATGGCGTGGATGGGGTGATGATTGGGCGTGGCGTTTTCAAAAATCCATTTGCCTTTGAAAAGGAGCCAAAGGAGCATAGCAGTAAGGAATTGCTTGATCTCTTAAGATTTCACCTTGATCTCCATGATAAATATTCAAAGGAATTTGAGCCACGTCCATTTAAACCTCTTCTTCGCTTTTTTAAGATCTATGTCCGTGAGTTTCGAGGGGCGAGTGAATTAAGAAATCAGTTAATGGATACAGAGTCAACTGATGAAGTACGTGAATTGCTTGATCAATTTGAAAAGGCCGCATTATAGGTATACAAAAGGACTGACATATAAGTCAGTCCTTTTGCTTATCTTTATCATGATGTTTCAATGCCAGCTTGGTGGCGTAATAAACGACAATGCCAATAACGAGCAGGTTGATGATCCATCCAAGAAACCCATAACCCATCATTCCAAAACCGTGGCCGCCATATCCACCCATCATATAAAAATCACCTCTGTAGCTTAAAAATTGTTCATCATGCCGCGGTATTCTGTTTGATTTCTCATGTAGCCATCTTCTCCATGGCAATCATTGAACATTTGTTCCTGCTGTTCCCTTGAAAAATCAGGGTGCATCTCTTCCATAAATGGCTGCATTTCTTCAAAACTGAAGGGGCCATAACCATTTGTTTCGGCTGCAACAAAGGAAGCACCTCCTAATAAAAGTCCGCCTGCTAATAGTCCTGTTAATAATTTTTTCATTTATAACCTCTCCTTTCTTACTTAAATCATAACTCTCACAGATGGATATTTTGTGATGAACTTGTGTGGAAGTTGTGAAGATGATGATTTTCGTTTTCATAAGGTGGTAAGATAGGCAAAAGAGGTGATGGAATATGACAAAAATCCTTATTGTCGATGATGAAACGGCCATTCTTGAAGTGCTGGAGGCCTATTTTGAAAAAGAGGGATGGGACATTACATTAGCCTCAAATGGAATTGAAGCCTTAAAAAAAGTAAAAGATACTCAACCGGACATTATAATTTTAGATCTGATGCTGCCGGATATATCGGGGGAAGAGGTATGCAGATTAACGCGAAAAGAAAGTGATGTTCCGATTATTATGCTGACCGCAAAATCAGCAGAAGACGATTTAATTAACGGCATCATCATCGGTGCGGATGATTATGTAACGAAACCATTCAGTCCTAGAGAAGTCGTGATCCGAGCAAAGGCCATTTTGCGGAGGGTAAAGAAAGCAGATAAAGGACAACAGCTCTCCTTTAATGATAAAAATTTGATGATAGATCTTGTTAAAAAAGAGGTGGAATCCAATGGTGAGATTCTATCCCTTACCCCCATTGAATATAAGCTATTGGTCGCCATGGCAAGCTACCCGGGGCGGGTTTACAGTCGACTGGATTTACTGGAGAAGATTCAGGAGGATGGAAGTTATTTTGAAGGGTATGAACGAAGTATTGATACACATGTGAAAAACCTGCGTAAAAAGATTGAAGCGGATTCTCGTCACCCTGAATATATCATAACTGTATTTGGAATGGGCTATAAGTTTGGAGGAACTCTTGATGCGTCTGACGCTGCGTTCTAAGATTTTCATTTACTTGTTAATTGTGTCACTATCCGGTATTTTACTGACCAGTTTTTCAGTATTGTGGGGATTTGAAAATCAATTTAATCAGTACTTACAAACGAACCGAACGGAAAGCAGTTCATTAATCAAGCAGGAAATCGTTCAATCCTATGAAGAATCAGGGAAGCTGATGAATAATCGGCTTAACAATTTGCTCCATCAGCAGGCTATGACAGAGGACTTATTTTATAAAATTTATAATGAAGACGGAAAATTAATTGCTGATACAACAATGATGCTTGGCATGATGGGAAACATGGGGATGAATTCTGATGTAAACAAGGCTACCGAATATGAAAAAGCATCTTATAACCTGGCAACGGATACGACCGATATTGGCCGAATGGAGGTTTATTTTCCTAAGGAATTGATCGGTGAAGAGGTTGCCTTTTTAGAAACGATAAAATCGAATATTTATCTCGCTGTAATTGTGACGGTCCTATTAGCTCTGCTGTTCAGTCTTTTATTTTCGAAACATCTGACAAGCGGATTACAAAAACTTTCAAAAGCGATTCAGAAACTGCAAGCGCATAAATGGCGGACGCGTGTGGATGTGAATGAACTAACCACGGAAATGCAGCCACTTGGCGAATCGTTTAACGAACTTGCTGAATCATTATCTAAGGAAGAGAAGCTCCGGAAACAGTTTACCGCAGACTTTGCCCATGAGATACGGACGCCGATTGCTACATTGAGAAGTCAGATGGAGGCGTACCTCGATGGTATATTTGAACCAACTGAGAAAAGGCTGCAGCAAAGCCACGATGAGTTGATGCGTCTTGTCCGTCTTGTAAATGAATTGGAAGATTTACTTGCTGCTGAAAACCCGCAAATGAAACTGAATAAAACAGACATAGAAGTACATAAGCTTCTGCATTCACTGGAAGAGCAATTTACACCGGCATTTCAGGATAAAGGCGTTCAATTAACCATTCAAAAGCCTGATCGAGAATATTGGTTTAAAGCAGACCGTGACCGTGTCGTACAAATTTTAACCAATATCGTAAATAATGCTCTTCAATATACCCCTGCCGGAAAAAGGGTCCTTGTGAAGACAGAGGCTACGAATGATGATGTGGGATTTCTGGTGAAAGACGAGGGGATTGGAATTGCCAGTGAAGACATTCCTTATCTTTTTGAACGATTTTATCGCGGGGATAAATCCAGAGACCGAAAGACAGGGGGAATAGGGATTGGCCTTTCGATTGTAAAAGCTTTAGTAGAAGCACACCAGGGAAAAATTGAGATTGACAGTGAATCGAATGCAGGGACAGAGGTAAAGGTCTTTTTCCCTAAAAGTTAGGAACGTAAAACAATAGAACAATCAGGAAGGGATTGTTCTATTGTTTACCAAATCATTTTACCCTAAAGATACTTTGTACAAAATAAATATCATAACTATTGCCTGGTTTAAAAGGAGTGATTCAATTGGATAAAAAAGGTCACGAGAGCCATGAACACAATTATAATCATGATCATCACCACCATGAACATCATTCTCATGATTATAATGGCAAGCATACTCATGAAAGTCATCATGAACATCATGGACACAAAGACCATCATCAACATGAAAATCATGACCATCATAATCATGGCAGTCACAGCGGAGGACATGATCATCATGACCACGGGGATATGGTAGATGATTTTAAAAAGCGCTTTTACATTTCACTTATTATTACCCTTCCTATTCTCGCCCTATCACCGATGATCCAAAGTTTTATTGGGGTGGATTGGCGCTTTACAGGGGATCTGTATATTTTATTTACGCTGTCATCCATTGTATTTTTCTACGGTGGCTGGTCGTTTATTTCCGGGGGTATAAGTGAGCTGAAAGAAAAGAATCCAGGTATGATGACACTTATTGCCTTGGCGATCACCATTGCCTATGGGTATAGCACCATGGTTGTCTTTGGGTGGGAAGGCAGTCAGTTCTTCTGGGAATTAGCTACATTGGTCGATATTATGTTATTAGGTCATTGGATTGAAATGAAATCTGTGATGGGAGCATCGAACGCTCTTGACCAGCTGGTAAAACTTATGCCTAATGAAGCCCATCGCTTGGATGAGAATAATGAAGTGGAGGATGTTCCTTTATCAGCGCTACAGAATCATGACCGGGTCTTGGTAAAGCCGGGTGAAAAGATTCCGGTTGATGGTACCATCATTGAGGGAAAATCAGCTATCGATGAGTCAATGCTTACAGGTGAATCCGTGCCAGTCGAAAAAACAGACGGTGACGAGGTAATCGGTGGCTCAGTGAATAAGGAAGGATCGCTTAAACTACAAGTAGAAAAAACAGGGGAAGAATCGTATTTATCCCAAGTGATTACGTTGGTTAAAGAGGCGCAAGAGTCAAAATCGAGAACACAGGATTTAACCAACCGTGCAGCAAAGTGGTTGTTTTACCTGGCTTTAACAGCAGGTTTCGCTACCCTGTTTATATGGTTATTCCTTGGATATTCCTTTGATGTAGCTGTTGAACGCATGGTAACAGTAATGGTCATCACCTGTCCTCATGCGTTAGGGTTAGCTGCGCCTCTAGTGGTAGCTGTCTCCACATCGATTTCAGCTAAAAATGGACTGTTAATCCGCAACCGTGCAAATTTTGAAGGTGCACGCAATTTAAATGCGATTGTGTTTGATAAGACAGGAACGCTAACAAGAGGAGAATTTGGCGTAACAGATATTATACCTGCTCAGGGGTATAAGGAAGAAGAAATCTTAAAGTTGGCAGCCAGTATCGAGCAAAATTCGGAGCATCCGATAGCAGCTGGAATCGTAACAGAGACGAACGAAAAAGATATTGAGCTGGGCAACGTTACAGACTTCGAATCCATAACAGGTAAAGGCATTCAAGGGTACGTAGATAGAAAAAAAGTGAATGTCGTGAGTCCCGGTTATGTGAATAACAATAACCTGTCTTATGATCAGCAGGTCTTTGATAAAATGTCAGAGGAAGGAAAAACCGTTGTCTTTGCTCTGCTTGAAGATAAACTGATTGGTATGATTGCACTTGCAGACATTGTTCGTGATACAGCAAAAGAAGCCATTGGAACGCTAAAAGATAAAGGCGTTCATTCGATTATGCTGACAGGTGACAATCAGAATGTAGCCAATTGGGTAGCGGGTCAGTTAGGAATAGATGAAGTTTATGCAGAAGTTTTACCAGACGATAAAGCAAATCAAGTGAAACGGATTAAAGAAAAAGGATGGAAGGTTGCTATGACAGGTGATGGTGTGAATGATGCTCCTGCGCTGGCCACGGCCGACCTAGGGATTGCGATCGGTGCAGGGACGGATGTAGCCATGGAAACAGCTGATGTTGTGCTTGTGAAAAGCAATCCAAATGATGTGGTCGCCTTAATGAATTTATCCCGAAAAACCTACCGGAAAATGGTACAGAATCTTTGGTGGGCAACTGGATATAACATTTTTGCCATTCCACTTGCAGCAGGTGTGCTTGCTCCGATTGGGATTGTACTTAGTCCTGCGGTAGGTGCTGTACTGATGAGTTTAAGTACGATTATCGTAGCGATTAATGCAAGATTATTGAAGGCATAGTTATAAGCGGCTTTATATGAATGGAAGCTTTAAATCGTAATGTAAAAATAGAAACGAGCGTTGGGACTTGTAAACCTAACGCTCGTTTCTATATGTGTGTTAAGAGGCCATTTGTCTACATGTATTTGCGCATGAACGGCAAATCTCAGCACATTCTTTACAATGTTCATCCTGAAATTTGTCACATTCCGTTGCACAGCCCTCACACATTGTTGCACAAAAGTTGCAGAAATCCTTGGCACTTTGACTGTTTCTTGCCATCAGTCCAGCTGCCTGGAAACAGATTTCAGCACAGTCATTTAAATGCTGCATACATTGAATGCGTGCCTGGACGTCCGGCTCCTGCAGACATGCTGTATGGCACTCTTCGCAGGCACGGGCACATCTTAAACATTCTTCAATACATTGATCCATGGTGGTTGGTGAACTGGATAATACGCCCATTATCCTCACTCCTTTCATCGTTTTAACAATTGTAGTTTTATCCAGGACGAAGGGTAGTATGCTTTTATTGGAAGGAAAATAGTATCATAAATAGGTTAAGTTCGGTTTTGGAGTACTGTACCATTGAACTGCTTTTTTAATGTTACTGCTTAAGTCGTATAATATAAGAACGAAAAATCCATCCTCAAGTTTAAGTGAGAATGGATAATCGTTTTATGGTATGACCTTTTATTGCTGACACAACTTCATTAAATGAGTGTTTATCATTCACTGCAAAGCAAATCGGATAAAATCTATAGCCATTTTGATTTGAATTTGCGGAATGCAAAACTGAATGACTTGGAATTTTCTATGTTAATTTCATGGTCGTTATGCAGGTGCCATCATTTTCAAAAGTGGAAACCTCTGATTCTACTTGTTTTCCTTCATAATTAATTTTTACACGATAAGTCTTCTCTCTTGGCAGCCATAAATCTACAAATCCATTTGAGCCTGAGTTCTTCGTTTCATCAAAAATGACGTTCCCATCCATATCCTCAATGTAAATCTCGAAATCTTTATTGACCAGTTCTCCCTGGCAGCCCGTTAAGCTATGATTCGTACAGGGATGGGTTTCATTGATGAATGGGGCAATCGAAACAAAAAACTCATCCTCAGGTAATGAATAGGTCGATTCATCACCGTTGTTGTCTGTAACGATCAGCTGTTCTGATGTGATGGAAGCAGACTGGGCTGTGATTTCGTCTGTACTATAATCCTGAACGATTTTTTTAATATCTACTTCTTGATTATTTTTTGTTTCCTCATTGCTATTGCTACTGCAGGCAGCTAGTACAATTGCAACGAGTAAAGTAACGATAATGGTTTTTAATCTCATTTCCACTCACTCCACTTTATCATGATTAAATTTTGTCACGCATGAACTGGCTGTAATAACCCTGCTTTAAGTCTTGAGAGTAACCCAACAAGACTAAGTAGGGGGTAAACGGCCAGTAAATTCCTGATAAGTTCAACTAGCCATCAGTGGGGGATGGAGAAAACCACCTCTGATGGAAGTTTCACTTTATTATACTATGTCCACCATCTGTTTCCGTAATGATTTCTTCTATTTCTTTAACTATTTTGTGACATATGGTGGAAAGCCTCTCCAAACCCGAGATACGTTTATAACTAAACTAAAATTCATGATTCACCTTCCATATATGCAACATTTACAGTCATCTTGTAGTATGATATATATAAGAAATCATTTTAAATGAACAAATTATAGTCAGGTAGGTAAAAGGATGATGAAATTGGGTAATGACCATCATGTTTATGAACAGTTATGTACCATTACAGCTGAAGAGAATGTGATGATGGGCGAATATTTGAAAAAACATATGTACACACGTTTGGGAGGAAAAGCAGACTTTTTTGTCACTCCTGCAAGCATAGATGAAGTGCAGCAAATCGTCAGGCTCGCCAATAAAGAAGAGGTTCCTTTTACTTTATTGGGGAACGGATCCAATTTAATTATTCATGACGGCGGGATTCGTGGCATTGTGATGAGTCTCAAACGGTTTGATTCAATAAGCAGGGAAGGCAACAGTATTATTGCCGAAAGTGGAGCAAGGATTATTGATGCATCAAGGAAAGCGTTGGATGAGGAACTGACAGGTCTTGAATTTGCCTGTGGAATACCGGGAACGGTAGGCGGTGCCTTATTTATGAACGCCGGTGCATATGGAGGAGAAGTAAAAGATTGCTTACGCCACGCTGTTGTGGTAAATCGCGAAGGTGAACTGCTCACCTTATCTGCTGATGAACTGGACTTAGGTTATCGAACCAGTAACATCCCTGACAAAGGTTATATCGTCCTGGAAGCAACATTTGATTTAAAACCGGGAGATTTTGATGAAATAAAAGCGGTGATGGATGATCTTACCTATAAAAGGGAATCCAAACAGCCCCTGGAATACCCTTCATGCGGCAGTGTATTTAAACGGCCACCGGGATATTTCGCCGGAAAATTAATTCAGGATAGCGGCCTGCAGGGAAAAGGTTTTGGCGGTGCGGAGGTATCCACCAAGCACGCCGGTTTTATTGTGAACAAGGATAATGCTACTACATCGGATTACATCAAAGTGATCAAAATGGTTCAGGATACCGTTAAAGAAAAATTTGGTGTAGAGCTTGAGAGAGAAGTTAAGATCCTTGGGGATGAGCCGGAAGAGGAATAATTGTGAAAGTGGCTCGAGGGATGTGAAAATAGGTTGAACTTATTAACGCGTTCTTTTGTGACGTGCAAAACTTTACGGAATTCGCACTAAATTCACAATAAAATTCATATCAAAAAGGACTTGGAATTTTTCTTAAGTAGTTCAGTTTTGGGGTACAAAAATGTAATTTGTACCCCTGATTGAACTACTTTTTTCATATTGAATTGTAGGCTAAATTGTAAGGCTCATTACAATTCAAATTGTATAATTAATTGATTGAATTTCAGGGTAATTAACTCATATATGGTAAAATAAGTTAAATGATGTTATTCAACTCCCTCAGATAGATTTAATTTACTCGTAAATGCTAACGAAGCAGGTTTGTTTAATAAGAAATAGATAATTAGGAGTTGAGAAAATGGAACACAATATGGGACTTTATGAAACACCTTTTGATTCAATTAAGTCAGGAAAAAAGAAAGTAGAAGTAAGATTGAATGATGAGAAAAGGAGAAAAATAAGTGTAGGAGATACTATAAATTTCACAAAAATTCCATATAGAAATGAAACATTAACAGTTGAGGTTATTGAATTAAGGGAGTTTTCAACATTCAAAGAAATGTATGAAAGCATTCCTGCAAGTGATTTTGATGCTGTAGGTCGTTCAATTGAAGATATGGTAGAACGGACTTATAGAATATATACTCCAGAGAAAGAAAAGGAATGGGGTACATTAGCGATTACAATTCAATTATTAGATTAAGGCTTATTAAAGTAACGGGTACGATAGTTTAAGAAGCGTTATCTAAAGGAGGTGGAGATACATTGACAAAGAGAAAGCTTTATTGGATACTAATGCCTTTATTTTTAATATTAGCAATTTTGCTATTTAACTTTTTGCCAAGTGAATATAGGTACTATTCATTTCTAGTTGTCATTGCTTTTTGGGTTATCTATTATAGCTGTACTTTTTGGTTAGGAAGAAGAAAAAATTACTAAAATACATTTTGTGACTTTAAGCTAACGGGGGGCGTTAGTGGAAAAAGGTTGTCTCCACCATTCCTTATGGACTAACGCAATAGAATAAAAAGCAGGGAGGAGTTTTCATTGTCAAAAGGGTTGCTTCATCATATTGAATTATATGTCTCAGATATAAAAAGGACATTAGATTTTTGGGGCTGGTTTCTTGAAGAATTAGGATACACTTCTTTTCAAAAATGGGAAAGTGGACAAAGTTGGAAAATAGATGATACATATATTGTTTTTGTGCAAACAGAGGATAGGTTTTTAGACATTCGATACCACAGATGCCGAGTAGGTCTTAATCATCTGGCGTTTCACGCAAGTTCACGTCAAAATGTAGATGAAATAACAGACAAATTAAAAGACAAAGGAATAAACATTCTTTATCCAAAAAGACATCCCTTTGCTGGGGGGGATAATCATTATGCTGTGTATTTTGAAGACCCAGATAGAATAAAAGTAGAACTTGTGGCTTCTGAATAATTGTTGAAGTAACAGGGGCGTTTGTATAATAAGAGCAATAGCTTATTGTGGCAAAGGGCAGTTTTTTTAGTAAGAAGTTTTATAAAAAGGTGGGAAAGATCGATTTCACATATGCCCTTTGGTTTGGGCTATTTATTTTAGGAATTATTTCTGGTATCTATCTAATAGTCAAAGATAAAAGGCATGGAAAAGCAACAAAAGCCAAAAGAGAATTACAATCATCAGTTTACTTCACCATAGTAATTTTTTGGTCTTCAGTGGTTACTTTCTTAGAAATTGGTATTTCATTTATTTAATAGGGGTGTTGATGGTCATTTCTAATATCAAAAGAAAACATAAGTTACAAGTTTGTCTTCTTCCATTGCTAAGATTGAATAACGATTAGAATCTTCGTCAGATAATTTTATATAATCTTTGGGATGTCACTATAGCGAAGTTGTTCCTCAGTCAATTCATAATTTTCGATTGCATTTTTAAGTCTGTCATCGTATAAATAAAGTTGCATTTCAGTCCCCCCCCTAAAAGAACGTTCGTTCCTGTATTTTAACAGTTATATCAACTTAACTGCCCTTTAACACAATAGGAGCTGCCGCATCGGCACCCCCTTATTCAATATTCGCACCCTTTAGTGTAATAAGCATTGTATCATTTTTCTTCTTTTGATTTTTGTTGTAAGTAATACCTTAAAAAGCCAATGAGTACACCACCTATTGCAAATCCTAATAAATTGGGCAAGTAGGATATCACCTCAATGGATAAACCTCTGAAGTAATCAATCACTATTGAAAGAGTTGTAGTTAATATTGGAAATATTATAATCCATACCAACATTGTTTTTACGAATTCAGACATTAACTCTTCCTCCCCTATTTTACCAATCTGTTTTAATAGTTTAAGAACCGACAGCCCTGTTCAATTATCGCCCCCTTTAGTTCCACAATGGACTATTCATTATCACTTTCTTATACACTAAAATTAAAACCGTTTCTTTCCATATTTCTTGCAGAAGTATTATTCAGTCTTGTGGTAACAGTCAAATGAGGACCCTCATGCTATTTAATATGTTATACCTACAAAATTATAAACAAACCTTATTAAGGACGAAGCTCCCAAGGTTCAATAGCCCCAACAACATGATTTGATTTGTCATTCTTGATAGCTTCAATAACTCCTTCAGAAATCTCATTGTTAGTTAGCCATCTTGAGTGGTTATTCTCAAGAATGAAACCAAGTTGAACAGTGTGATAAATACAATTTCCGTGAATCGTTACTGACTTTTTTAGGTTTTCAAGATCAGCGCTACTCCCTAACACATGAAATAAATCCCATTGATTGACCGTTTTGGTTACTTCTTCAGCAATTATTTCAAGTGCATTTTCGGCATTGGAGTGAATCCAAGCTACAACAAAATCAATTTCGCCGTTTGTTTGGATAACCTCCTTCAGTTTGTATCTTAGTTCTTTATCTTTTCTGTAATCAACCAATACTGGTGTGATATTGCGCTTACCAGCTCTTTTAATTAAATTTTCCATTTTCCTGTTATCCCTTGCAATCACAGATACATGATAACCATTCTTTAGCAACCAAACCGATAAATTTGATAACATTCCAGTACCACCAACTACCAACGCATGTTTCAATTGTATCACTCCTTATTAATTGAAAGACTAGATGAATAGGCAAAGATGTTACCCATAATTTAGGATAAGCTTTTACGAAAGAATATTCTTGCGGGAAATTGTCCTCTTTTGTAACAATAATCAAGCAGATTCTAACTAGCTTTATCCTTATAGTTGTCTCTGAGGTGATTTAATTGTTTACGAGGATATGGAAAGATAAAAATATACGGTACTACTTACTTGGAGGAGGAGCTTCTAAGCTCGGGGATGTTCTATCGGGAATGGCTTTTCTATTTTTGGCTTACGACTTAACAGGATCCAAAGTTCTTACAACTGGAATGGCTATTGCAGAGACCCTACCCTATTTACTATTTGGGTTGATTGGTGGAGTTATAGCAGACTGGCTACCTAAGAAAAAATTATTAATTGTCTTAGATATGATTCGGATCCCATTAATATTATCCATTGTATGCCTATTTTACTTAGAATTACTCTCCTACTTTTACTTGTTAGTCGTTAGTTTTCTTATTCAGAGTATTGGTTGTTTCTTTAATCCGACGCACAGAACTGTCCTGCCTATCATAACAGTGGAAGAAGAAAGAACTGAAGTAAACAGTTTAAATGATACCCTAACTAGAGGAGTGACTGTTTTAAGTCCATTTCTATCTGTTTGGCTATTGAACAGTTATGGAGTCATCCATTTCTTTACTTTTGATGCCTTAACATACGCAGTTAGTGCATACTGTATTTCAAAAGTAAATATACAGGAAAGAAAACAGGTAGTTAACAAATCAGTTAAGAAGGTTTTTAGTTCTATCGCAGAATTTGCTTCTTGGGCTAAAGCACACACTAGTGTAAGACAACTCTTTCTTTTCACTTTTATAACAGTTTTCTTTAACACATGGGTCTGGGAGGTGGGGCTTTTACTTGCTCTAAGTGAAATGAGTTCCGAAAGTGAAGAATTGTACAGTATTATCCAAGGAGTTTTTGGAGGCGTAGTTATTTTAACCAATATCATCCTACCACTTTTCTTAAAGAAAATGACTCTTCAGATTCATCTTGTTGGGGCAATGATTTGGGGAATTGGGATAGCTTACTATGGTCTCTTCTATGGGATAAACCATTTTTTTATTGGCAGCGCAATAGTAGCTATTGGATTACCAATAGCTGGACTATCACGCATTTACCTTATTCAGTCACTTGTTCCTGAAGAAAAAATGGGGAGAGCCTTTAGCTCAAATGCAGTTTTATTATATTTTTCAAATACTGTTTCATTAGGAATCTACGGTTTTTTGGTATCATTCATTTCGATACAAAAGTTAATGCTATTTAGTGGCATTCTTATAATTACAACAAGTATTATAGGTTTATTAATTACCATGAATAAAACGAAATTGCGTTGGCGTTTTACTATAAATTTTTTTAAATAAATGGTTATAAGATGACACGCTACTGAAACCATGTTCAAGGGCAATGGTTAAAATTGTTTGATCTGTTGAAATAAGTGGTTGTTGACTTTTAAATAGACGATATAACTGAAGCCATGAATATGGAGAAATCCCAATTTTTTCCTTGAAAAAGTGAGCGAACTGGTATTTGCTCATTCTTGCGACTACAGACATCTGATCCAACGTCCAATCTTCCTGATAGCTATCCTTTAGTGCATCTAATACATTATTAATATTCTTCTCGCTAATTATCTTTGGAAACTGATTTTGGTGTGAACCAGAACCATATTGAAGCATTAAAATAGAAATTTGCGCTAAACTATTTTCGAGAAAAAGTTGATTGGACATTGGATTTGAATCCTCGTTAACTTTTAAAAAGTCTCTTATAAATGATGTCCATTGATGAATCTGGGCATGTCGATAGGAAAGCAAAGAAAATTCAGGTTCTATCATTTTGAATCCTAATTGCTGTGCGGTCTCTTGTAGTAATGATGGTTGTATTTCAACTAGGAACTTTTCCTCTGTTGCTTTTAATTGTTTATGATCAATATTAGGGTTGAAAATAAAAAATTCATTTTGACCGATAGAAATATCGCCTTGATTTAACTGATATTCAGCTTGCCCATATGGAGAAAAAATAAGTTTGTAGCAATCATCGTTTCTCCAGTCTCGTTCATGTAAGTGATCATGGCGCATGAGAAGAAGACCATTATTGTTATTTAATATCATTTGTTTGTCTCCCCATTCCAAAATTATTTATGGTTTATTCTATCACAATCCCCAATCTTAGTGATGTGAGATGGTTACATGTTATAAAACATACAAAAAAGGATTGGTTATAATTGTTATTAAAATTAAAAAAATCTCAGTTCAGTGAACTGAGATTTTTCTTCTATTTATTTTTAATTGCTTCTTGAACTATTGCTCCCGTTACTTTAAGTGCATCTTTTCACAAAGTGGCTAATATTGTTTTATTACTATTTTTAAATCTATTTAACGTATTGAAACAACAATTTATAAAACTTTACTCATATATTCCCCAGGTAAGCCATCTATGTCACATATCTTTTCCGATATAAATCCTTTTTTAATTAATATTTTCCTTGAAGGTAAATTATTAGGGTCAATAATAGCAGTTACACGATTTAAACTTAATTTATTAGCATTCTCTAATAAAATCTCAGCAATCTCACTACCATACCCTTTCCCCCAATACTCTGGTAATACCATATAACCTAACTCAGCTTCTTTATTTTCATTGCTTTTAATTAGCTTTCCAAGTCCTATAAACTCATCGTTTTTACTGTTAAAAACTTTGTATGTACCAAATCCCTCAAAATCATTATTTGTATCTAATAACTTCTGAAAATTCTCTTGTGCTTCTTTCATTGGAATTGAACGTTCAGTAATCATTGCCATAACCGATTCGTTAGAAACAAGACTAAAATAAAAATCAAAATCATTTTTTTTAAACTTCTCTAAACTAATGCGATACACTATAATAATACCCCTTTCTAAAGCAACCAATTTTTACTTTGAAATTCTCATAATACTTTAACTTTGTAGAATTAAACTACCTCTTTGACACAATAAGAACTGCCACATTCGACAGCCTCTTGTTCGACTATTGCACCCGTTAATGCAATAGCACTAATTATTCAAGTGGTAACTCGAGTTCGACGTTGTACATTATATCTTCACTAAAATCTATATATCGACCTTCTACATCTAAATTCATAACTTTTTTATAATATCCCATTGTAAATAATGTTTCTCCATCATTATTATTAAAATGTAAGTCATAATCTGGTAATGCAAGGTCCATAGATGCTGTTGAAGCTGTTTTTGCACTATCTAACTCTTTTACAAGTTCCTCAATAAATTCTTTTTCATCAATAGTAGTGACCATTTCTTCACTGCCCCATTCATACACCTCTATACTTGTAACATCGTCACTCAGGTTTAGGTTACTTTTTTGGCACCCTATTAAGACCAAAGAAAATAATAAGAGTATGGAAATCAATTTAATTTTTCTCATTACAGTATCCCTCTTTTGCTTAATCCGACGTTATGGTTTGTTGTAAAGTTTCATATTCTTATTAAACAATCCTGCCCTATAACGAAAGAAGCGAATACCTTGTTAAGCATTCGCACCCGTTAATCAAATAACTCTTCATCTTTATATGCTTTAGACCAATGATATTAATTTTCTATTTAATCTGAATTTAAAGTACCTCTCAATGGATAATCACATCATTCTCGCTTTCATTACACTATATATCAGACACCCTGTTGTTAAGAATATGAGTTCTTGAGTGTGTAAAATCAATGCGAATTCACGTGAAAAATGGTATATGTTTCTGGCTGTATAAAATTATCAGGTTGATAGTGTGTAAATATTCAGAGTATTATTGACTATATAGCGTTAACTTATGGGGGAGATCATGATGCCGCTAAAAGTGGGAGATATCATTACGTTTGAACGTACCTTTACAGTCAGGGATGTGGAATTATTTACGGAAGTGTCCCGTGATGAAGGAAGTCATCATTTAACGCCCGATGAACAAGGAAGGCTTGTCGTTCAGGGGTTATTGACTGCAACTTTGCCGACAAAAGTGGGTGGGGATTATAACGTACTCGCCCGCAATATGAACTTCGAATTTTTACGTCCTGTATTTACTGAGGATCGAATCATTTGCGAGGTTAAAATTGAAAAATATGAATGGCAGGAGGATAAGAACAGAACAGCGATTGTTGCTTCTTTTATATGCAGAAACCAGCAGGAAAAGAAGGTGCTAAAAGGAGATTTCTCCGGTGTGATTCTGGACTCCTGATCGTTTCTGCGACTGAGAGGCACCTTCCTAAATAGGGAAGTGAAACAAGAGATTGGAAAAGAAGTGAGAACAGGGGGGAAGAATAAGTGCAATTTGAGAAAATAGATTTGCAAGAGCATAGTGAAAAAATGTTTAACTTCCGAAAAGACACATTCAAAGTCAGCTTTGGAGATGCTTCCAATTTTGACAAAGAAGCATACCTGCGTTGGGTAGAAGAAAAACAAAAGGATTTTCCAGAAGGTTTTGTTTTAGTGAAGGAAGATGGAAGATATATAGGACAGATAGAATTATCCATTCGCGAATATGATGGGCGAACCATTGGATACGTGCACTTATTTTACCTGGTACCTGACTTGAGAGGAAAAGGGAAAGGAGAACACTTACATAACTATGCAAAACAGTTTTTCCGCAATCATAAGGTCCACGAATATCATCTGAGAGTCTCTCCCTCCAATACCTCTGCGATAAAGTTTTATTATAAAAACGGGATGGTGGAAATCGGTCCTGAAGTTGACGGTAAAGTAATCAGGATGAAAGGGTATTTGTAAGTTTATGTGTAATCAATGGATGTGGGCTTGTTTTTAAAGGGAACAAGGGGAGGGATCATTTGAGAAAAAAAGTTTACCTTGCTATTGCGGTAATTGTGATTATAGGCTTTGCTTTTTATTTCTATTTTTCTATCTATCCTGAGCAGCTGGAAGATGATATTTATCAGCAAAACGGGTATGCCGTAAATGAGGTTGAAGAGGATACGCTGAAATTTCGGTTAGATAAGAAGTGAATGGACGTTCCTGAGGGGGACACGAAGTCCTTTAATGAAGAAGTCGATAAAAGGTTTCAATCAACAGTTTATCTTGAGAAGGTTTGGAATGAATCGGGGAGCTATCACTTTCAATTTAATATTCAGCATAATCTTAAAGCAGGAAGTGGCAAATTTCTCAGCCAATATCATATAACAAACCGAGGCGGGCAAGTCAGCCTTGTTTCCAAGGGAGATATCATTCAACTCTATGATCGCCATAATCAGATTATTAAGCCGACGACGGGCAGCCGTGGCTCAGGACCAGGAGAAATATTCAGCAGCAGCTTTGACAGGAAGGTATTACAATCAGTGAAAGAAATCGGACTGCGGTTACGTGTGTATGAATATGAACAACAATGAACAATGGATAAAAAAGCCTTGGCCAAATAAATGGGGGCTATTAAAAATGGAAAGTAATATGGTTTTATTTAAAATTTAAGTTATATAAAAACTACTCATTCGCACATCTTTTAGCGAGTGGGTAGTTTTTTGCTGAGGACAAGCGGGTTATGATAAAAAAAACAAAACTTTTTACTCATCCCACAGTCTAATAGGGTAGAGATACCGTACATAAGGGGGATACACCTTGCCAAATGACATTCAAACAGTCCAGGAAGCCATCCGGGGCAGTGATGAAGCGTTCCTGGAACTAATGAAGCGATACAAAACAGAATTATATAAAACGGCGCTCGCTTATTTTAAAAATGAAAATGATGCCATTGAAGCGGTGCAGGAGGTCACATTCCGGGCGTACAGAAAAATAAAAACATTAAAAGAGCCGGCATATTTCAAAACCTGGATCATCAGAATCATGATTAATTATTGTAATGATCAGCTCCGGAAGAAAAAACGATTTACCTCTAAACCGGTAGAAATGGAGACGATTCAAACCAATGACAGCCATATAAAAATGGAGCTTGAGGATGCCATGCAGCTACTGGATGACCGTTCCCGGGAATTATTAATGCTGAAGTATTTTCATGAGTTAAAGATTAAGGAAATCGCACAAGTTCTGAAAAGGCCAGAGGGTACCATTAAGACCTGGCTGAACAAAGCCTTGCAGTCATTAAAACAAGTGCTGGATGAGAAGGAGGGAAATGCAGATGTTTGAAAAGGAAGAAGCAAAACTGAACACATTCAAAGAAAAATATAGCCAGGAAGACATTCCTTCTGAGGCTCTCGATGACGCTATTTTTACGGGCTTTCAAAAAGCAAAGGCATCAGGTCGGCCGTCTAAAAATATGAAGAGATGGGTAATCAGTGCGGCTGCAGTGGCTGTATTGTTGATTTCCTTCATTGGTTCTATTCGGATTTCACCGGCATTTGCCCAATACATGACATCGATTCCGGGAATGGAGAAAATTGTGGAATTAATCAGGGATGATAAAGGCATGATGTCAGCGATTAAAAATGATCACTATAACGAAATTGGCACGTCCATTCATCATAATGGAGTGAAGATTACACTGGATGGAATCATTGCGGATCAAAAGGGATTTGTCCTATTCTATACTCTTGAGGATCAGGATGGAGGACGTCCGGCAGCCCTTCAAAATGTTCGGCTTAAAACCCCGGATGGAAAACAAGTAGATTATCGCTCCTTATCCATGAGCAGTGACAACCTGACCGATCAGGATGAATATGGTTCGAGTGGTACCATTGAAGTTTTCTTCGATGAAACTTATGAAGTCAAAGAATTTGTACTTCAGACCCGATTAAGAAGCTCTGCTGAAGAAATGGAAATTCCTTTTACAATACCGGAAGAATTACCGAGCGAGAAGACATATGAGATTAACAAAGAAATCGTTTTGGATGGTCAAAGGATTAACGTTTTAGATGTAACGGTCAATCCGATTCGAACGGCTATCCGGATAAAAGCAGATTCAGACAATACAAAGGAAATCTTAAATTATGAAGGTTTACAGCTGGTTGATGAGCAAGGAGAAATGTGGGGAAAAATTAATAATGGCGTGACAGCAACAGGCCTATCAGATGATGAACAGATGATCTATATGCAGAGTAATTATTTTCATGAACCTAAGGAACTGTACCTGATTGTTAACAGGTTGCAGGCTGTTGATCGGGACGAAAGTGAAGTTGTCATTGATATGGACAAAGAGAAAATCCTGAAACAGCCGGATGGAAATAAATTGAGAAACCTGCAAATCGATAAGGGCTCTCTGAAGATGGAATTGCATACAAAAGAGGAATTTTATTATTCGATTTTCAGTACGATAACCGGAGCAAATGGGAGGAAAATTACAGCGAATTCAAGCATGCAGTATGGATATGAGGAGAGAGGTTTTTCACAAATCGAAGTGATTTCAAATGAATTAAGTGAGCTGAAGTCACCTGTGTCGCTTGAACTGGCCTTCTTTCCGGAATGGATTGAAGGGAAGGAGAAAATACAGATAAAATAGCTGAACATGAAGACTCTCTATAATCTTTGCAGGTTATAGAGGGTTTTCATTTGATAAGAAAGTACTTAAAGTTGTTAAAAAATTGTCGTGAAATAGACGATAAAAGAACTGATTGTTCCAAGTAGAGCACCAATAATACAATCAGTGGGATAATGTAAACCCAGATACATTCGTGAAAATCCTACTAACATCGCTATCGGTAAGAGGATAATCGCTAAGATAATGGAGTGTAATGCAATGATAACAGCTATGGAGAAAATTGCCGTGGTATGACCAGAAGGGAAGGAATAATCTTTAAGTGGCTGTACTCCTAATTGAATATCAGGTAGTTTTACGTAGGGACGCTCACGGGAATATATTTTCTTTATGATATGAACAAAAAAGTGACTTAATGCCAGCGAAATAAGCGCTTTTATTGCTACTGCCCGGAATATTGACTCAGAAATAAGAATGATGAATAGCAAAGATGAAATCGTACATGTTGCTCCACCTAAATGTGTTAATTTTGGCAAGATCAAATCCAGCCATTTACTTTTTAGTTTATGATTAATGATTTGAAATGCATACCTATCATTTGTTGATATCCACGTGACAATACGGTTCAACACTACCTACCCCCATATAATTGATTAATAATTTTGACACAAGTAGATAAGTTAATTCTATTTTAATGCTCAAATGTTAAGACAATATAAAAGAAGTGTTGAGTTTTTTTGTAAAATAAATAGCTGGCTGTATCTAAAAGACTGTTGTTTATTTATAGAAAAATATTTACCACGTATTAACGAATTTATCTGGACTCTTTTGATCGTTTATTTTTCCTGCCAATTTTAACGGTAAAGCAAATAACAACAGGGTATTTAAAAAGGTTACTGGGCAAGGCTTGGTTTGTCCAAAAAAAGAGCAAAAAATTCTCATTGCTAAAACTATTGGATGTTCTCGATTTGTCTTCAATCACTTTTTAGCAAAATGGAAGGACATATATAAAGAGACTGGCAAAGGCTTGACTTATAAGGCCTCCTTTAAACAATTAACTCAACTTAAGAAAGAATTAGTCTGGTTAAAGGAAGTCGACAGCATTGCCCTTCAATCCTCACTTAAGAACCTTTCAGATGCATACACTCGATTTTTTAAAAAACAGAACAAATCCCCTCGTTTCAAGTCTAAAAAGAACAAGGTTCAATCGTACGTAACTAAACATACAAACGGCAACATTGCTATTGTTCATAATAAAATCAAGTTACCTAAGATTGGTTTCGTTAAGTTTGCAAAAAGCCGAGAAGTTGAAGGTCGTATTTTAAACGCTACGATTAGACGTAACCCAAGTGGGAAATACTTTGTATCTATTCTTGTTGAAACAGAAGTCCATGAGCAACCTAAAACAAATTCGTCTGTTGGCATTGATGTTGGACTAAAGGATTTTGCGATTCTATCTAACGGAACGGTATATAAGAATTCTAAATACTTCCGTAAACTTGAGAAAAGGTTAGCAAAAGCCCAAAAGGTTCTTTCCAGACGAAAAAAAGGTTCTTCTAACTGGCATAAGCAACGTATCAAGGTTGCACGATTGCATGAAAAAATAGCTAATGCACGAAAGGACTATTTGCATAAAATCTCTACCAGTATTGTCAAAAACCACGACATCATTGGTATGGAAGATTTGCAGGTAAGTAATATGTTGAAAAATCACAACTTAGCTAAAGCGATAAGTGAAGTAAGTTGGTCGCCATTCCGTACCATGATTGAATACAAAGCAAAATGGTATGGAAAACAAATAGTCACAGTAGCGAAAAGCTTCCCTTCCAGCCAACTTTGTTCTTGTTGCGGCTATCAAAACAAAGACGTTAAGAATCTTGCATTGCGTGAGTGGGAATGCCCAGAATGCAACACTCATCATGATAGAGATATTAACGCAAGTATCAATCTTCGTAAGGAAGCAATACGATTAACCGCAGGAACTGCGGGGATAGCCTAATAATTAACTGACCGATAGGTTGGTGTTCCTAGGAATCCCCACTTCAATCAGCCCGAAGGGTGATAAGTGGCGGGTAGTTCAAATGTTTTCTTTTTCCTTATTCAGTTGTGTACTATATACGGAAAAAACGGTGGGAGGATAAGGATATTTAAGAGAAATAAGGTTTTAACAACATTAGGTCTTTACGTTTTGTAACAGAAAAAGAAGCAGATAAAAATGTTCTGCTTCTTTTCAGGAAGTTACCCAAACACCTGCCCGCCATTTACATGTAATGTTTGCCCTGTTACAAAACGGGAGTCATCAGAAGCAAGATAGACAAAGGTAGGAGCGACTTCAAATGGCTGGCCTTGTCGATCCATGGGATTATTGGCTAGTGGCACTTGATCTGCAGAGAAACTTGATGGAATTAAAGGAGTCCATATACGTCCTGGAGCAATGGCATTGACACGGATTCCTTTTTTTACCAGACTGTTGGCTAAAGCACGGGTGAATCCTACGTTGGCTCCCTTTGTTGCAGTGTAGTCAATTAATTGTTCGTTGCCATCAAACGCGACTACAGAAGATGTATTAATGATGGAGCTCCCTTCTTTTAGGTGTTTCAGTGCTTCACGGGTTGTATAAAAATGTGAGTATATGTTGACCTTAAAGGTGTCATCGAACTGTTCATCGGTGATATCCAGTAAGCTTAATTGCTGAAATTGAATTCCGACATGATTACATAGAATATCGAGTTTTCCGAACCTATTTACCGTAAGATTTACAATGTCAATGCATTGTTGTTTGTGTCTGAGATCACCAGGCAGCAATAAACACCTTTGACCAATCTCTTCAATTCTATTCTTTGTTCGCTTAGCATCTTCATGCTCATCTAAGTAAGCGATGGCAATATTTGCGCCCTCCTTTGCGAAGGCAATAGCTGCCGCTGCCCCCATTCCGCTGTCTCCTCCAGTAATGAGGGCAACCTTTCCTGTTAATTTGCCACTTCCTTTGTAGTTGGGATTTTCAACTATGGGCTTTGGTACCATTGCTCCTTCTACACCAGGCTGCCGATATTGACGCTGCTCAGGGACGGTTAAGGGAACCTCCTCATATTGTGTAATTTTCCCGTAGTTCGGGTACAAGGGATAATTTTGGTTCTTTGAGTGATTCGTAGACATTTTATGCACAATCCTCCTCATTAACAATTTAAATTAACCTATGTTTCTTAGGCGAATGACGTGCAAATAAGTACAGGCTCGTTTTTTTGAAAGGAGAATAGCATATAGGGAATATGCAATGAGGAGGAATTGGAATGCAATATTATTACAATCCTGAAGTGAAGTTACTGTTGATCAACCAGTCTAATGAAAAGGATGCAGTCATCTATGATGAGAATTCTCATCCTTTTAAGGCACCGAAGATTGGTCCAAGACCGCCATATTACTGTTATCCAAGATATGAACCTTATTATCCGGTTATTTAGTCCTGTTATCATAGAAAACAGATTTTGTCTCAGGCTTCCTGGTTTTACTGATATTTACCAGAGAAGCCTTTATTGTAGTCTATGATTCTATGTTTAATGCCAGATGAGCAGCTTCTTTAGCGTGTAGAAAAGTAGTATCAAATAAAGGAATATCTGTATCCTGTTGATTTATTAATAAGCCATGTTCCGTACAGCCTAAAATAATCCCTTTAGCTCCGTGACTGAATAACTGTTTTATAATGTCCAAAACAAAATTTTTGGAGAGAGGCTGGTTTTCCCGACGCACAATTCTTCAAAATAATGGCATTTAGTCTCTGTCTATCTTCTCTGTTTGGAATAGATACCGTTATACCATTTGCCTCCAGACGTGATGTATAAAAATCCTGTTCCATTGTATATTGCGTTCCAAGCAGTCCGACTCTTTGAATACCTTCGTTTTGGAGTTTCCTGGCTGTTGGATCGGCGGTATGAATAATAGGGATAGTTAGCGTTTTATCCATATAAGGAATGACTTTATGTATGGTATTGGTACAAATCACGATCATATCTGAACCAGCATATTCTAAAGATTGTCCAACTTCTGCTAATAATTGACCAGCTTTATCCCATCCTCAGTTTCTCTGATATTGTTCGACTTCATCAAAATCAATACTATATAAAATGCATTTTGCGGAATGCATTTCGCCCAATTTTTTGTTCACTTCTTCATTAATGATTGGGTAATATTCCAATGATGATTTCCAGTTCATACCACGGATAAGTCCAATCGTTTTCATGTGCAACACTCCCTTACCTTGTTTTAGGGACAGTCCCCAAAAAATTAGCTTGTCTAACTTCGCTATTCTCTGCATACATTGTTGGAGAGAGGTGAGGAAATTTGAAGCAGACAGCTGCAGAAAAACTACCAATCTTTTTGATTATGTTTTTGATTAGTTTAATTGCGAGTATCGAATCACCTGTCTTCACACCCTTTGCATCTGGGTTCGGGGCTACAAGTGTTTTGATCGGAATGATGCTCAGTTTTGGATCACTGGCCGACCTGGTTGGAAATTTATTGGCGGGGCCCCTGGTTGATCGTTTTGGGAAGAAACTTTTTATTATTTTTCCCTTGTTTGTTTCTGGAGGGCTATTTATAGCGCATGGCCTGGTTTCAAACTCGAGTGAACTATTTCTTTTGCATGGTTTAAATGAGTTTGCTATGGCCTTTTTAATTCCGGCAGCTTTCACACTTCTATCAGGATATGCGAAAAACCGAAGACAACAGGGGAAGAATATGGCGATTAACGGGATTCTTACAACCATTGCAAGCATTATGGCTCCTGTCATTGGTGGGCAGATGGTAGTGTGGATAGGTTATGTGAATACGTATTACTTTATTGGATCTGCGATGTTACTTACTAGTATATATGGGATGACCTTTTTAAAGGAAAGAGATTTTATCGTGAAAGAGCCGAGAGGTACACAAGTTAGTCTTATGAAAATCTTTACTTCACAGGAACTGAAACTCATTTATTTGATCGGATTTGCCGTGATGTATATCCACGGCGTCATTGCTTATGAAATACCTTATTTAACGGTTGAAAGAGGGGTTTCCACGTTAAATACAGGTCAGTTGTTCAGCTTTATGGGGCTTGGTACGTTTCTTGCCTTATCCCTTTTCTTTATTAATCGCTTCGATCCCTTTAAAAGGTTTATGACAGGCCTTGCAGGGATGAATGCCTCTTTGTTCTTATTGTTCGGGTTATCTTTTGCTTTACCTGTGTCATTGTTTTTCGTTGGTTTTTTCTTTGGTCTGGTCATGCCGGCCATTGCTACAGCCATTACGGAAAGTGTTTCTGCAAAGTATCATGGCAGAGCCTTTGGTGTCATGTCAGCTGTTTATTCTTTGGGAATTATTATAAGTTCCTTTGTTACCGGGTTTATACGGGATATAATTTCTCCATACTTTATTGCTTTTGTGGTAGGAATGATCATTCTCATGTTTGTTGGGTATTCAAAGCTGTCCATGGCCCCGGCCATTCGAAAAAAGACCTCATAGGATAATGCTTAGGAACTTATAAGGAGAAGTGCTGAAGGGTGATCTCATTTTGGGACCACCCATTCTTTTATAATTTTTTCTTTATTCCTCATAAAGTTTGGATAAATCAGTAAGTACATATAGGTATAAGGATTTTATCACGCATTAACTGGCCGTAATATCCCCACTTCAAGGGTCCTGAGGTTACGCCAACAAAACTACAAGTGGGGGATAAACGACCAGTAAATTCCTGATAAGTTCAACTAACCATCAGTGGGGGGAGTAAACCCCCACTGATGGAAGTTTCACTTTATGATGTTTTTTGACAAAATACTTGATTCATTAAGGAATATCCCTTTTAATTATATGTATAACAATTTTTTAAAAATTCTATATTTATATTCAATTCTGTCACTTCAAGGAAGCGGGAAATGGACAGGAAGGAACCCTGAGACATGAGAAAACCGATTCCTGTTTTCAGGATCGTTTTCTATACATTCCATAAGAGGAGGGAAGAAAATGATTACAGGCTGGACATTATTCTGGTTTGCGGTGCCCATGCCGTTACTCGTTATCTGGGCAATATACACTTACTTTAAAGAAGGGAAGGATGAAGGTTAATGGATCCGATTTTAATTACTTTTGTAGCCTACTTGGCACTTATGTTAACCATTGGAATTATAACGTATCGTAAAACAAATACTTTATCAGATTATGTGCTGGGTGGTCGTAAGCTTGGAAGCTGGGTGACGGCATTTTCGGCTGCAGCCAGTGACTTTAGCGGATGGCTTTTAATTGGATTGCCCGGGGCAGCTTATGCAGCCGGTTTTGGCCAGTGGAGCTTATGGATTGCTGTAGGTCTTGCAGTTGGAGCTGCGATTAACTGGACTTATGTTGCAAAGCGCCTTCGTGTTTATACGGAATACTCCAATGATTCCATCACCCTGCCGGAGTTTTTTGAAAATCGATTCCGTGATCGATCAAATCTGCTTCGTCTTATTTCAGCGGTATTTATTTTAGCCTTTTTCTTATTCTATACAGCCTCGGGTTTGGTGAGTGGTGCCAAACTGTTCCAGGGGACATTTGACGTCGATTATCATTTCGCATTAATTATCGGTGCTCTTATCATTGTTGGATATACGTTTCTTGGCGGATTTATTGCGGTTAGTTATACAGACTTTATACAAGGTGTATTAATGTCGACGGCTCTGTTATTTACATCCATTTATGGACTTATTCAGGTTGGCGGTTTTGGTGGTCTGTTCGAGCAGCTGAGTGCAGTTAATGGAAGCCTGGTAGATGGTTTTGCTGCAACCTCCTATAATCAGCCGGAAGGAATTATTTGGGAAGCGGCAGGTCCGATAGGCTTCGTAGGAATTATTTCTGCCTTGGCCTGGGGGCTTGGTTATTTTGGACAGCCTCACATTTTAGCAAGGTTTATGGCTATCCGATCCCATCAGGAAGTGCGAAAAGCAAGGTTAATCAGCATATCCCTTGGTCTTGTCATTCCGTTATATGGTGCCCTTATCGTTGGGATGCTTGGGATTGTGACATTTGATCAGCCGCTTGCAGACTCTGAGCAGGTGTTTATTCAGCTTGTGCAGGTCGTATATGACCCTTGGATAGCTGGTGCGCTGTTAGCTGCTGTATTAGCTGCCATTATGAGTACGGTAGACTCCCAACTGCTCGTATCCTCCAGTGCACTTTCTGAAGACTTCTACCGTAAATACTTTCGTAAAAATGCTTCAGATAAGGAGCTGGTCTGGGTTGGACGTCTCTCTGTGTTAGTGATTGCCATTATTGCGCTATTGATTGCCTGGAATGAAACGAGCTCTGTGCTGGATCTTGTATCTTATGCCTGGGCTGGATTCGGGGCAACGTTTGGCCCTGCAGTGTTATTCTCCTTATTCTGGAGAAATACATCCAGAAACGGGGTACTTGCCGGTATTATTGTCGGTGGTGTCACAGTATTTACCTGGCAGTATACAGGATCTGCCCTGTATGAAATGGTACCAGGCTTTGTCTTCTCCAGTATTGCTATTATCATCTTCAGTTTTGTAGGTCAAAAATCATCTGATGAAGTGAAGGAAGAGTATGATAAGGTTGCCGGCGCATAATAGGATAAGGTGTTTCAAAAAATACCTGTTGCTTTAAGGGAAGCCCACCTTCCGCTACAATATAGTTATAAACGGAATTTTTGCAGTAATCAAACAACTATTAACATTCAAGGCAAAGGGAGTGGAACAGCATGAGTAATGAAAAATTATATGGCAATACCCCTTGTTTTTTAGGGGGTAAAAAAGCTTCGATTAAGGATCAGAATGTAAATGATTATGATGTACTCATTTATGGTGTACCGTGGGAAGGTGCGGTTACCTGGGGAGATTACACAGGTGTTGAGCTTGGTCCGAAAGTGATTCGTCTCAATTCTGCCCGTTATTCGGGATATTTACCAGAGTTGAACCATATCGATGTTTTGAGTCATTATCAGCTTGCTGATTTAGGTGATGTGGATGTTGTTCCGGCGGATACGTTCGAAACGATGGACAGAATCACGAACTTTGCAGCCAAAGTATGGGATACCAATGCCTTTCCCGTTGCGTTTGGCGGGGATCATGGGATTACCTATCCGATTGTAAAGGCCCTGAGTGAAAAGGTCGATGGAAAAGTGGGGATCATTCACCTGGATGCTCACTACGATAACCATCCTGATTATGAGGGAGATAAATACGCAAGAAGCACCCCTTTTGCACGTATTTATGAAAGTGAAAGTGTACGAAACGAAAGCATTGTCCATATGGGAATTCATGGCCCAAGAAATAAACCTGAGACTGGTAAATATGCAGATGAAGCCGGCGCAACGACGATAACTTCAAGAGAAATCAGGAAAAGCAATGATGTAGAGGCAATGGCAAAGCATGCTTATGATATTGCAAGCGAGGGTACCGATGCGGTTTACTTAAGCATTTGCAGTGATGTGCTGGATTTTGCTTTTAATCCGGGTGGACCGGTGGATGGCAATGGTCTTACTTCCTATGAGCTAGTCGAACTGGTTCATGCCTTTGCAAAATTAGGTGTAAATGGGATGGACTACGTTGAGGTTTACCCTCAGCAGGATGCCAATGATAATTCCTCCCATTTTGTAACCACTGTTATTCTTTATGCACTCGCGGGGGATATCCTCAGAAAACAAAATCAGTAAAGTATAAAAACCTGCCCTGAAGCTAATCACTTCAAGGCAGGTTATTTTTGCCTTCAGAATGAATAGAAGCCTCAAAGTATGTTTTCCACATATCCTTCACTTACACCTGTAACCTTTGAATAACAATTTTTTTCGGGAAATATAAACGTCCAGGGCACACTTGTATAAGGTTCAATGATAAGGTCACGTAACTGAAACGTATGCTCAGCGATAACTTGATTTTTGTTTACATAACGTAACGTACGATTATTAAATGTCAGTGGTTGCTCACTTCGATTATGGATAAGTACAGTTACCAGAAAATCTGACCGATAGTTAACAGCTGTCCATAGAAGTGTGAAGAACTGCTGGGAAGCACAGGTTTTTTGAAAGATTTGTTGAATGATAAGCCGGTCCCTTTCAGATAGATTCTTGTTCCAAGATCGTTCAAACTCAAGACGTTGCTTCTTTGTCATTATGATCACTCCAAATAGTAGAGATGCGATAAATAGTCGTGTTACGATAGGTAAGGAACTCCGAAAAAAGGAGAGATACGTTTGAAACAGAATTTTATGGATCAGTTTTATACGATAGATCAAGAGACAGGTGAATATATCATAGAAATTTCACTTCAAAACTATGATGATGTTTTTAATACCTGGGATTCATCCGTTTATAATATTCGTGATCTGGACTCCAGTCTGAAATCCTTTTTGGAGGAATGCTCCTATGACATTGATTCCAAAAGGAGCATTAAGCTTCGATTTAATATGAGTAATCAAAATAAAGACGAAAAGATGGAAGCTTTGATCGCTGAAGGAATACGAAATTATTTCCAATATTCTCACTACATAACGAAGAAGCGCTTCTCAGAAAAGCGTAAGCGATCGATTATATACATTATCCTGTCCCTGCTATTTACCATTGTATCGTACTTTTTTAAAGCGACAAATGAGAGCGAATTAGTAGGAGAAATCATTTCTTTAAGCTTAACAGTTGGCGGATGGGTATTTCTTTGGGAGACCTTTTCTCTATTGTTTATCCAGAGCAGTGATTTAAGGAAGCAAAAGAAACAGTACAGACGGATATTTACTGCACCGATTCTATTCCGCTACGTGGATCAATCAAAAAATTAAGAATAGAGCTTTTTCGTAATGGAGAGGAATGGAAGTAGTGTCCTGGTGTGCCATTTAAAAAGGAGGATCACGTTTTGGAGATAAATATTAAGAATCGACTCGAACAGCCGAAAGAGAGTACGGATACAGAATTTATAAACGATATCGTCTATTATTTTGAACAGGAAGATTATGAGAACCTTATTCATTCGGTGGAGGAAGCCAAACAGGAGCTGGAGTCTGATGGGGAGGACATGTATACGCTGAACGTGTTGGAAATATTGGGATATATTGAACTCAATCAAATGACTGAAGCTGAAAAGACCTGGGGAGTTACTGGAAAATGCCCTCGCAGATGTCATCAAATTCTTTGAGAAAACCAAAAACAATAAAAAAATCAAAAAGTATGAGCAAAAGGTCGTTCATTTGCTAAATAACAGAAGTAAGGCAGTAAGGTAAGTTTAATCAGATTAAAAATCATAGTTAATTCTTTGCAGACGCTCAGGGATCATCATCTCTGAGCGTCTTTCTTGTAAAAAAGAAAATGCTACTGTTAAAGGGTTTCAATAAGAGTTCATTGCTATTGTGCTCTGTTTATCTTTTTATTCTTAATTTAAAAATTACTTTAATACAAGGAGAATATAGAACTCCAGGTTTAATGGAATTCCCTTTTCATTCCTGTCATCGTAAGCTTTAGCAAATGATTATAGGTAACTCTACTATTATATTCTACTATGGATAGGAACCCTTTTTACAATAGAATAGGAGACAGCCCTGACTAACATAGAGTTCCCCCATATACTACTAGTGAAAGATAGTTGAAAGGAGTGATGGATAAACAATGAATGAACTCAACCAGGAGCTGCAGAATTTATCCAAGAGCTTAGCCGGTGTTTCGGTTTCTAAAGTGTTGCAAAAGCATGGCATAGGTCAAGATTCAGGTGTCAACGATTTATCAGATTCTCAAAAACAGGAACTACGAAATATAGCCCAAAATCTTGAAACGATGGTTAACGAATATGTTGCCCAGCAAAATGATTCTAACTCATCATCTCAGTCAGAAGATGGAGAGAAGGATTCAGAACCTAAGGAAAGTCCGCTTCGAGAGTTTTTAAAGGAAAAGAAAGAAAAGGAGGTTGATGGATAATGGTAAGAAGGAGAAGAAGGCGAAACGATTTTGTAGATTTTGCAGGAAATACGTGGGAGAATGATTGTGGCTGCGGTAGACGCAGAAATGCCAGAGTTAGTGATTTCGACTGTGGATGTGAATCACACAGAAACGTCAGATCTTCCCATTGTGACTGCGGCTGTGATTCACAAAGAGGTGCTCGTGCTGGCGCTATGATGGGGAATAGAGGCTTTAGTGATGACGATGCGCTTGTTGATAATGCTGCCTATCAGGTTGACGAAATGCATCAGGGATCCCATGAAGTGATTGAGATTATCGATTCCTGTGATGTAGATGTCACATCCAATGACACACAAATTGCTCTATCCATTCAGGTGGCTATCCAGATTGCTATCGCAGTCGTTGTTAATATCACGATTGCAGATTCAAACCGCGCCGAGCAGGTAACCAATGACTTGTTACAACGCACGGAAATGAAGCAGATTAATAAACAGAAAGTACGTATCGAAGGATCCAAAGATGTAAACGTAACGACCAGCGATACGGATATCGCCCTGTCCCTGCAAGTACTTGTTCAAGTTCTTCTAGCATTCCTCATCCAGCTGGATATCCTTTAATTTGAATAAACCCAACCCGTGGAGCACTCCCATTGATAAAAGGCTGACTCAAAATGATGAGTTAGCCTTCTTCGTTTATATAGAAATTTTAGAGGGTGGGTCGTCTGTTTTTTTACGTCCCACCCTCTCATAGTTCAATAGATTATGCACTGATTGGCAAATCTGAAGTTTCTTTTTCCTTTCTGGCGATCTTTACGAATAGATAAGTAATTGGCGTATCCAGAAGCGCTACAATCAGTTTAAATACATATTGGGTGGCCATCATGCTTAGTAATGCCGTTGCCGGAACAGTTCCCATAAAAGCAATCGTAATGAATATACTTGTATCGACAAACTGACTTGATATAGTAGAAACATTATTTCGCAGCCACAGTTTCTTTGCACCGTGTTTACGTTTTAGACGATGAAAAATATACACATCAAAATGCTGACTGGCAAGATAGGACAATGTACTGGCTAAAATTACACGGAGACTGCCACCTAATATGGTTTCAAATTCCTGCTGATTTCCAAACAGCGGAGCAGCAGGCAACTCTATAGCGATAAACAGGAATATTAGCGCAATAATTTGAGTGAAAAAACCAGCCTGGACGGTTTTCTTTGCTGCCTCTTTTCCGTATACTTCACCGATCACATCTGTAATTAAATAGGTAATGACATATACAATAACGGCAGCTGGTAAAACAAAATCACCGATACTGAACAATTTGACACCCAGGATATTTGATAAAACTAATAACCCCACAAATAAAGCATTTAAGTAAACAAACATTCTGTATCCTCTCCTTTTATGGGAGGATTCCAAGTTTCCCCTCTATTATCGATTATCTATTTTTTCCGGATACATGTCATGATTCATCAGGCGATGCATGGCCATTTCTTCATATTTGGTTTCTGGTCTTCCATAATTGCAATATGGATCAATGGAGATTCCGCCTCGAGGGGTGAATTTGCCCCATACCTCTATGTAGCGAGGGTCCATAAGTTCAATTAAATCATTCATTATAATGTTCATACTATCTTCATGAAAGTCTCCATGATTACGGAAACTGAATAAGTATAGTTTTAAAGATTTACTCTCTACCATTTTTTGATCGGGGATATAGCTGATATAAACCGTACCAAAATCCGGCTGGTGGGTTTTAGGACATAAGGTTGTAAATTCCGGGCAATTAAACTTTACAAAGTAATCGCGATTCGGATGCTTATTATCAAATGTTTCCAGCACTTCAGGTGTATAATTAAAAGCATAAGTTGTCTGCTGATTTCCCAGTAGTGACAGATCTGTCAGCTCTTCATCATTTCTGTCGGACATCTTCAAACCTCCCTTTATTCGGCCATTAAAAAAGCCATATCCTAAGGGGATATGGCTGATTCTATCACGTCATATGTCCTTAGTTTTTTATAGAGGGTTTAAGCTAAGAACCTCTCCCGTACTTTTATGGATCATTCTATTTCATGGAATAAGTATATAGATAAGTGGTATTCATGTCAATTAGCTTATAGGAGTGTATTTTGTTATACCCATTTTCGAAGTAAGGTGCGGGCTTTTGCTGGTGAACATTTTCCGGTTTTTGAATCCAGTTTTTTAAATCCTGATTCGTATTTGGCAGGGGGGACTTTCATATCTGTTGATAAAGTTAAAACAGAGATATTTGTCGGATTCTTTTTCGTCTCCTTTTCCTTTACTTTCACTTTTATACCACCTTTTCTAGTATATATTTAATCATTTTGTGTGTAAGGTCGTTAATTTTGCCTAACAGCATCAAATAGGAGGACGCTGCCTGAAAGTGTTGAAGCTTTTCTTCTGTAATCATATGCTGATGTTTAAATAATAGAGCATAACCAAGGCGAAATTCCCCGTAATTCCGGACAAACACAAATTCCCGGTTTTCTCCATTAAAATTACGTTTCACCCGATCATCCCAAAACTGCGGATTAGGCTGCTGAAGCGCCCATCTTATAATACGTTTATCTTCTTCGGTTGGCTTCAAATGCTCATTTAAGTTTACAATCATTAAAAAGCTTTTATGATCGTTTTGATAAAATTCCTCATTTTCTTTTTCAATGGATTTCTGGTATTCATCCTTATCCATTTGCAGCACCCATAAACTCTTTAAATCATTGTTATCCATTTCAAAAATTTCTGCAACCATTTCGTCAAATTTTTTCATAAAAGTTATAATTTTTTCATTAATTTTGGCATCATCTTCGGAGTCTACAGCATCTAACATAGAGGCAATTTCGCTTTGACAGACCATTTCAGGGTAGGAGGATTGCGGTTGGACCGGCTTTTGAAATAATCTGATTATTCCTTTAATCATAATTATATAAAAAATCATAGCCAGGGAAATCACCAGCCAATGGATAAATCGTGAGGATTGTAAACCAGGCTGAAGCTTATCCGTAAAGGGAAATAAAATAAAGCCTGTCACTTCATTCAAATTTTCTTTTGATAAAGTGGCGGTTAGGATGATAAAGCTGAAAATTCCCAATATGCTTGAAATGTAAGTAACATTCAAGAATTTACGAAACTTCATTCCATCACCACACCTTGTTTTATATTACATAAATTTTAACAAAGTGTAATGGAAAAACCTATAAGATATGGTGAAAAAGGGAAAAATTACCCTCTTTCACCCATTGGTTTTCTAGGAGTATGGACGTAGGAGGGAATTTCCTCATCCAATTCCATGATCGAATAGAAAACCATCTGCTGTCCAATCTGTACCGTTCCTTCCTTTTGCGTCACGGGAGGAATGCTTTCGGTCAGCGGTGTCTTATTTTTCAGGATCCTTAAAATGAGAAAGCACCTCCTTGATGATTGCACCTATTTACAAGTATATTATGCTTCACGTTTTCTATCCGCAAAAATTTTCTAAAGATTAGGCTGTTCATTTTCGAAGGTTTTCAGATTACAGTAGTCATGGTGTTACAGGTAATCTATAATCAATTTAGAGGTGTTTTTAGTTGAGAAAAAAGGCTGTCGCTATTTTAATACTATATACAGGTTTACTTATTTATTGGATGTTTTTTGGTTTCTCCAGGGTACAAACCGAAGATTACATGTATAATCTGATTCCGTTATCAACATTAAAGCTTTATATCGAGAATTTTTCTCACTTTCCTTTAGAAACCTGGCTGATCAATTTAGCCGGTAACATAGGAGTTTTCATTCCCTTTGGAGTGCTATTACCTCTGTGCTTTCAAAAGCTTTGGGTAATCAGGGATTTTCTTAAAGTATTTTTGGTCGGTATTTTTATTCTGGAGCTGTGTCAGCTGAGTTTCAGAGTAGGAAGCTTTGACGTGGATGATATTCTTCTTAATACAGTAGGAGCTTTAACAGGCTTTTTATTGCTGCGGATTTTTTACATCATAAAAATGCACATATCAAAATAAAGGAGTGCTAATAAGCACTCCTTTATTCAAGAACTCGATTATTTTCATCTACCGAAAAAGGAGTGTCAGGCTCAGGATTGTCTCCCGGCTGAAAAACCCCATCACCCCCACAGACAGTACACGTATACTGCCATTCCTCATCATCAGCTAAAAGTCCAGTACCATCGCATGCTTTACATACATGATTACGGTCAACCATGGTAAATCTCTCCTTGTTTCAATGGTTGCCCATAGTTTTACACGGTACCGCAAATTCATGCGTGGTATTAAGCTTTTGAATTCTGTCTGTCCTTCACCCAATTAATTAAGCCGCCTTTAAGCATCATGTCAACTTGTCTGGAAGATAGAGCATGTGTAAGTTCCATTTCAATATTCTTGTCTTTTACCGTCGCTTTTATGTCATTACCCTGCTGTACCTTGTCACGCAGGTCTTTAAATTGGAGTACATCTCCCTGCTGTAATTTGTCAAAGTCCTCATCGTGTTTAAAGGTAAGAGGGAGGACACCAAAATTAACCAGGTTCTGCCAGTGAATACGGGCAAAGTCTTTGACTACAGCGACACGTAATCCGAGGTATCGTGGAGCGAGTGCGGCATGTTCACGGCTGGACCCTTGACCATAGTTATAGCCGCCTACAATAGCATGGCCGCCATGATCCCGAATATCCATAGCACGGTCATAATAGCTCTCATCTATGATTTCAAAAGTGAATTTACTGATTTCAGGTAAATTACTGCGGTATGGGAGAACCCTGGCGCCACCAGCTAAAATTTCATCTGTGGAAATGTTATCGTTCATTTTAAGAAGTATCGGTACCTCCAGCTCATCTGGCAGCCTATCCATTTCCGGTATGGAGGCAATATTAGGCCCCTTGTAGAGCTCTACTTTTTTAGCTTCTTCCTCCGGTAAGGGTTTATCCAGTAGCTGATCATCTACATTCGGCTTTTTCGGCCCTTTAATGTTTGGATAATTCATCTCCAATGTACGAGGATCCGTAATTTCACCCTTTAATGCGGAGGCGGCTGCCGTTTCTGGTCCGCATAGAAAGACACTGTCTTCTTTGGTGCCGGAACGACCAGGAAAGTTTCTTGGTGTTGTACGCAGGCTGTTTCGGCCGGTTGCAGGCGCCTGCCCCATTCCAATACAGCCATTACATCCAGCCTGATGAAGACGTCCTCCCGATTGAAGGAAGCTTGCGATATGTCCTTCCTGTACAAGTTCTGTCAGCATCTGTCGTGATGTTGGATTAACATCTAAGGAAACGCCTTCAGCAATCTTTTTATCCTTTACAATTTCAGCTGCCATGGCAAAATCACGAAAACCAGGCTGAGCAGAAGAGCCGATATAGGATTGATATATGGATTCGCCAGCAATGTCCTTAACTGGGACTACATTACCTGGACTTGATGGCTTTGCAATAAGAGGTTCAAGCTCGGATAAATTGATTTCCTCCTCAATATCGTAGGAAGCTCCTTTATCCGCCTTTAATTCAATCCATTCGTCCCTACGTTCCTGTTCTTTTAAGAAGCGCTTCACTTCCTCATCGGAAGGAAAGACCGTTCCTGTGGCTCCAAGTTCAGCGCCCATATTGGCAATCACATGCCGATCCATGGCATCTAAATTCTTTAATCCTGGACCATAATATTCAATCACACGTCCGACTCCGCCTTTTACATCGTGACGACGGAGCAATTCCAAAATAACATCCTTGGCTCCAACCCAGTCAGGCAGTTCACCGGTCAATTTAATTCCCCAGACTTCAGGCATTTTGACATAAAAGGGTTCGCCGGCAATAGCCATTGCAACATCAATACCGCCAGCCCCCATGGCGAGCATTCCCATACTGCCGTTTGCACATGTATGACTGTCTGAACCTAATAATGTTTTCCCGGGCTTCGCTAATCTTTGCATATGGACAGGGTGACTAACGCCGTTTCCAGGGCGACTATAATACAGTCCAAAACGTCTGGCTGCACTCTGTAAAAACAAGTGATCATCAGGGTTTTTATTATCTACTTGAATCAGGTTATGATCGACATACTGGGCTGATGCCTCTGTTTTGGCATAATCCAGTCCCATCGCTTCAAGCTCAAGCATAACCATTGTTCCGGTTGCATCCTGTGTTAAAGTCTGATCAATCTTTAACCCAATCTCCTCACCAGGAGTCATCTCCCCGGATACCAAATGGTCTTTTATCAGCTTTTGGGTAACATTAAGCTTCAACATCATTCCTCCTTATATAGTTCTATAACCGCACAAACACTTTATAAAACATCCCATCAAAAATAGTTTATTCGTTTATAAATTCACAAATACCATGTAAAATATACATAGGAAAGCGGAAGGGCCTTGCTAAGCTTTGAACCTATATAAGAAAAAGTGGCATTTCTTATATTACCAGGACCAGGCCCTGCAGCTGGACAATAGTAAAGAGAAGGGCCGTGATGATCGCGACAACATAAGAGGATTACCCAGGATTTATAACTAGAGACTAGGAGGTTTTTATATGGTACGATTCGGAATTATAGGGACAAATTGGATAACAGAACGGTTCTTAGATGCAGCTCAACAGGTAGAGGATTTTCAATTAACGGCTGTGTTTTCACGTACAGAAAAAAGAGCAGCAGAATTTGCATCGAAGTATAATGCTCCATATACATTTACGAGCATTCAGGAGATGGCGGATAGTGATCAGCTTGATGCCGTATACATTGCGTCTCCAAATTCTCTTCATAAAGAGTATGCTATTGCTTTAATGAATGGAAAAAAACATGTGTTATGTGAAAAACCTATGGGGTCAAATGTGCGTGAAGTGGAAGAAATGATCCAGGCAGCGCGGGACAATCAGGTTTTGCTTATGGAAGCGCTAAAAAGCAGCTTTCTGCCTAATTTTAAGGCTGTTCAGGAAAATTTACATAAAGTGGGGAAGATACGTCGATATATAGGCAACTACTGCCAATATTCTTCCAGATATGATACTTACAAAGAAGGTACTGTGCTAAACGCCTTTAAACCTGAATTTTCGAATGGATCTCTGATGGACATTGGAGTATATGGTATATATCCAATGGTGGTGCTGTTTGGCGAACCTAAAGAGGTAAAAGCAAATGGTGTAATGTTAGAATCCGGAGTAGATGGGGAAGGTACGGTTTTAGTGAAATATGATGAAATGGAAGGCATCGTTATGCATTCCAAGATTACCAATACAGAATTGCCTTCTGAAATTCAAGGTGAGAAAGGGAGCCTTATCATTGACCCTATACATAGGGCTGAACGAGTAGTATTCCGGGACCATCATGGAAATGAAGAAGATTTAAGTGTTCCACAAAAAGAGAATTCCATGTATGATGAAGCAAAGGAATTCATTTCGCTAATAAAAGAGAATAAATTGGAATCAGATATCAATACCTTTAAGAATTCCGTCACAACAGCCCGAATTATGGAGGAAGCGCGGAAGCAGGTAGGCGTTGTGTTTCCGGCTGACCAAAAATAGGAGATGTACGAAAAAGAGCATTTTCAAGGTGATTTGGAAATGCTCTTTTTTATTTCGGGACATTAAGCCTTGTCTATGTAATACGTTTATCACGCATTAACTGGCCGTAATACCCTCGCTTCAGGTTTTGAGGGTACCCAACAAGACTAAGTGGAGGATAAACGGCCATTAAATTCCTGATAAGTTCAACTAACCATCAGTGGGGGATGGAGAAAACCTCCACTCATGGAAGGTTCGCTTTATTTATTTTGCTCTAACTTCCATTTATTATATTCTAAAAAGCTTTTAAACTCCTCTTTGGAAACACCAGATTGCATGGCTTCCTGAACTAAGGTTATCCATTCCTGATCTAAATGTTCCTTTGACAGATTCTCTGTGCTGTCATGAAGAAAGGTATTTACCGATACACCTAAAACAGCAGAAATTTTTTCAAGAAACTGAATGGAAGGGTTGGATTGCAAATTCCGTTCAATGGAGCTTAAATATGATTTTGCCACACCTGCTTGTTCAGCTAGTTCGGAGAGTGACATATTTTTTTGTTCACGCTGCTTTTTTATACGTTCCCCTATCATCTTCTTCACCTTCCTTAGGCCTCATTATAACATAAAAACGTCCAGCTGTTTGATATGGAGAACGTAATTTTTTAAAAATTAAGTCTATACGACTAAAAGGGAACAGGATTGGTAAGAAATTTTTTTATCTCCTCCTCAGTAATACCTATTTCCAGCGCTTCCAGTATGAGTTCTACCCACTCAGGGTCAAGGCTTGTAAGCTGACTCATTCCATTGATTCCCCCTCTGCTCTAAGAATAAATACTTTCTCTTTTTTAAGTAAGACTTTCCCGAAACATGTTCTCTAGTCTATAGATACCATAAAGTAGTATATAAGACTTAAGATTAAAAGAATGGAATAAAATGTCGATGACAATATTACAAATATTTACATAATAACCGAGATTTATATTATATTATTAAAACCAGGGAAAAAATTTGAAAAGAGAGGGAACCTATCAAAGAAATATCCAAAAAAAGACTAAAACCATCCCTGAATTTGTCGAACGATTTTTTTAAAATGACCCCCATAAACAAAGGCGGACGCGGCCATTCTGATTTCTTAGTCACAAATCCGATATTTTAAAATGACCGTCCAACATAAAAAATACAGTGAATGTTTGCACTCACTGTATTTCATAAAATATACGGGATGTTATTTTGTAGCCTTCTGAAGCTTTGTGATCATTTTAAGGGATTTACCTGTTCCAATGGCTACACACTCCAGTGGTTCTGGTGCAATATGAACAGGTACATCGATTTCATTGGACAGCCATTCCTGCATGCCTTTAAGCAGTGCACCACCACCAGTCAGAGTAATTCCCTGATCAACAATGTCACCACTTAATTCAGGAGGGCAGCTTTCAAGGGTGGTCTGAATAGCCTCAAGAATTTGTTCAAGAGACTCCTGTAACGCTTTTTGAATCTCTGTTGAAGTTAACGCAATGGTCTTAGGTAATCCGGATACCATATCACGTCCGCGAACCTCCATGGTTTCTTCCGGATGGTCAATTAATGCGTAGCCAATTTGGATTTTGACTTGTTCAGCGGTCCGTTCCCCAATTAAGACATTGTATTTTTTCCGTACATGCTGAATGATGGCCTGATCGATTTTGTCCCCGCCAACCCGGGTTGACTGTGAGGAGACAATTCCGCCAAAGGAGATAATGGCAACTTCACTCGTACCTCCACCAATATCAACGACCATGTTGGAAACAGGCTCGTCCACTGGCAGACCTGCACCAATTGCAGCGGCAATAGGCTCTTCAATTAAATGAACATACTTAGCTCCGTATTCCTTTATTGCATTATGAATGGCGCGGCGTTCTACTGAGGTTGCACCTGTTGGAACACAAACGACAACAGAAGGCTTGCGTAACGAATGACCTAACTTTTTGCTTACCTTTTTCAGCATTTCTTTAAGCATCTGAGAAGTCACTTCATAATCAGCAATGACGCCATCCTTCATCGGACGAACAGGTACAATGTTTTGAGGTGTTTTTCCAATCATTTGCTTTGCTTCTTCACCTACAGCAAGTACGTTTTGGGTAGTTGTATCAATCGCAACCACAGCGGGTTCATTATATACAATGCCTTTATTTTTGGTATAAATAAGTAAATTAGCTGTACCGAGATCAATGCCAATTTCTGCTGATGAGAACATATCCTTTTCCTCCATTAGTTCTAGATTCCATGTATACTTAGTTAGTTTACCACTTTTTAATTATATATAAAAATTAAATATCTATAACAAAAAAATAACAGGGAGCATAGTCCCTGTAATAAAACTGGTTATTGTTGCTTGCTTTCCAATAAATTGGCAAGTACGTGTTTCTTATAGCTTTCGATTTTACGTTCTTCATAACGATTAACACCGATTTTCTTTAGTTCGTTAACGTACCAGCCTTTACTTCCGATATGCATGTGACTCATCCTTTCATCCATAATCACACTGAAGTATTTTCAGAGTCTAGGTTATTCTAACATTCATCCATGAATCTATGAAAGAGAAAACACCAGAAAATACCCGTATGAATTCTGGTAAATATCGTCTATAATTTTTAATAGAATGAATGAAGGGATTTATTATGAATGAAGACATATTTATCAGTGGAAGAAATTACGGAGCGAATGAAACACCTGCAAAATTCCTATGAAATCGATGAAGAGAAGTTTTACAAGGTAGTGGAAGCTTGGGCGAATAAAGACATGGATGTAGAACAGAAATTGCTGGCAAGCTTTCAGGAACTCCTTCAGGTTGTTAGTGGTGAAATGGAACAGATGGATGAAACGATGGGGATGAAACCTACCTGTCAAATGGGATGTGCCTTCTGCTGCTATTTTCCGATTATTATTTCAAAGATGGAAGCTAAGCTCATGACAAAGGCGATTGAGTGCTTCCCCCATGATCGTAAGGAAGCCATTACATCCCATTTAACAGCCTATTTTGAAAAGTACGGAGAAACACTGAAGACCGTTACTTCCCTTGACTACGAAGAGGATTCTGATTTCAAACGGAAATATATTCGCAGTCACGTGCCCTGCCCTCTTTTAAATACGGAAACAAACATGTGCATGGCATATGAAATCAGACCGATTCCGTGTCGGACATATGTGAACTATACAGACCCGAAAATTTGTGCAGAGAACGAAATGCCAGAAGAAACGATTAGTTTTGAATTTTTGTATAATGAATATATGGGAGCACTGAATGAATTTGTTCAGTTTTTATACGAAGAAGAGCATACGGCCTTTATTGACTATCCGGATGATCTGTTTTCCTATGATTATTTGCCGAATTGGCTAAAAGCCTGGAGTGAGGAGAAGTCTATATAGTGTGGAGGTGTATGAATGGATATTGGGTATATTCTTGCTGAAGAAAAAATCAAGACTTCCATTGATAAGGGAGAGCTGGATGACCTGCCGGGGAAGGGGAAGCCGTTGCCTGAGGATGATCTGGCCGGCGTATCTGAGGATTTACGTACAAGCTACCGGATGATGAAAAATGCCGGTGTCCTGCCAGAGGAAATGAAAATTAAAAAGGAAATGGTAACTCTTGAAGAATTAATGAATCAGACCCAGGATGAGAAGCTGCAGGAGGAATATAAAGAAAAGCTTACGGAAAAGCACCTTCATTATCAGTCTTTAATGGATAAACGAAGACTCTCCTCCTCACCGGCCTATCCCAAGTACAGAGGAAAAATTCAGAAGAGGTTTGGAATTCGATACTAGGGCGATTCGCTCTGGTTTATTTTTTTGTAAAAAAGGATGAAGGTCCATTTGCATGGCTAATCTATGAAAAAAGTCCTTCAGCACAGGCTGAAGGACTTTTAACAGGAATTTCACGATTTATTGGTTTTTCATTCGTCCCAATAAGGATAACATGGAATGGCCTTATTCCGTCGCAAGCGTCCGTATTTTTGCAAATTTGTCGTTTTTAAGCGGGACCTCGTTTGAAGTCGTTAACCATATTCCATACATACCGAGCTGAAGGGCCGGGGCGACTTCATTCATAAAGTTATCCCCGATGGAAAGCACCTGTTCAGGCTTCACATCGTATCGAGTTAAAACTTCCTTAAAATGCTTGTTTGTATTCATTGGCTTTAAAGCACTTGGGACAATATCGGAAAAAATATGGTCCAGGCCTAAAAATTTAAGTAAACGATGTACATCATCAATTTCACTGTTGGTTATCAACACAAGCTTTTTCGCTTTTGACAGTTCCTCTAAATATTGCTGCAGCCCTGGGGTGGGTTCAAGCATACCATCAAGATTTGCCATTTGTTCCTTTGTGCGTCGATAAGCCCATTGGGTATCTTCAACCGTCAGTCCGAAATGACGTGCAATGGAGTATGGCGGCCACCAGCCATCACCAATGGGAACAAAGCGCTGATAATCAAATTCGGATACAGACAGCTTTGTCGGTGCATCGTAAATATGTACCTGTTCATTGTCCCAATTTTGGGCATTCGTTAACTCTGTTGTGAACGGGTCCCAGGTCCAGATCACATCCTCCTGAACGTCATAGACTTTACCAATCGTCAAAGCGTGATCGCCTGCTAATGACTTCTGATAAAGCTCATCAAAGGCCTTATGGTGCTTTTCAGGGAGACGCTGTTTCAGGTTTTCGACCATTAAGGCAAAATGCTGGTCCCCCTCATATAAAGTCCCGTCCAGGTCAAAAATAATGACATCTGTTTTCTCAATAAACGAATTTAACATAACCTAGTTCCTTTCTTCATTCTTTTCGTAAAACCATGTACAATACATGATAACAGAATTATCTTAATTTTACATTGAAATAAAGGGTGATTAAAATGTGTGGACGTTTTACGTTGCTTGCGGAGGAACTGGAAATTCTGGAGGCTTTTGGTGTAGCTCATGAAATTGAAAACTACGAGCCGCGTTATAACATAGCTCCGGGACAATCTGTGCTCGCGATTGTCCATGACGGAGGGAAAAAACGGGCGGGATATTTGAAGTGGGGGCTTGTACCATCCTGGGCCAAGGATCCGTCCATTGGTTATAAAATGATAAATGCACGCACTGAAACGGCAGCCGGGAAGCCCAGCTTTAAACGCTTGATGGAGCGGAGACGCTGTTTAATTGTAGCTGACAGCTTTTATGAATGGAAAAAACTTGATCAAAAGACTAAGCAGCCGTTGAGAATTTCGCTGCAGGACCGTAAGCTATTTGCCTTTGCCGGACTGTGGGATCGTTGGAAGCAGGGAGATAAGGAAATGGTTACATGCACCATTATGACGAAAAGTCCCAACGAATTTATGTCAGAGATTCATAACCGCATGCCTGTCATCCTGCCGAAAGAAAAGGAAGAGGACTGGATAAAAAAAGAGTCACGTGATCCAATGGAAATGCAGAACTTTTTATTGGACCTGCCCAATGAAGATCTGACTGCCTATGAGGTTAGTACGTATGTAAACAGTGCGAAAAATGAGGGAGAAACGTGCATCGCTCCACTGGCCGATTAATAGGACTTATGGCCTTATGCCAATACTACTGACTAAGTTTATTAGTCAGTATATTTTTTGCTCAATTTTTGTAGGGTACCATTGTTAAAGAATCGTCTAAAAGATGTGAGTAAGTAGAGAAGGGAGGGGAGCAGGATTCACGATGAACCATTAATTGAAAGAGTGAAAGCGGGTCACCAGCAGGCTCTGCGTATGTTGATTGAAAAGTATAAGCACCATGTGTTCAAGGTGACCTACAGTGTAGCCAAAAATCAACAGGAAGCTGAAGACTTAACACAGGAAACCTTCATCAAGATGGTTGATGCGCTCCCCTCCTATCAGGCGCAGGGCTTTAAAACCTGGTTAAGTCGAATTGCTTATCATACGGCGATTGACTCCTATCGTAAGAAAAAGCGAAGGCAGGAGGATTTAACCTCCTTTGATGAGCCGATTTTCCAAGTGGAACAGGGAAGTAGTGCTGAGGCTGAGATGCTTAAGAATTCACAGAAGGAAAAGATTCGTGAGGCGATTGAGTCAATGCCGGTAAATTTTCGGGATGTGGTGTTTCGCTACTACATTCAGGAGAAGTCTTATGCTGAAATTGCCTTTGACTTAAATATAGCGGAGAAAACGGTGGAAATGCGGCTGTATCGGGCAAGAAAATGGATGCGCCAAAATTGGAAGGAGGATGATTTTTCATGAGTAATCACGTTGAATGGGAAGTCCTGCAGCAGTATGTGAAAGAGCAGCTGCCAGAAGAGCAACAGCTAAAAATTGAAGATCACCTCAGTGATTGTGACGTTTGCTTTCATCAGTATATGGACGTGATTGATGAATGGTCCGTTCCCTTTTCCGTTTCTGATTCATTTACGGATGAGACGATGGAAAAGCTGGCGATCGTTCAGCCTAATCAAATGAAAAACAAAGCGAATGCTTCTTCCAGAGATGTACATCGAAAAACGCTTGCTCATTATTTCCTGGCAGCCGGCTTAACGGTCTTACTTATGTTTTCAGGGGTTTTTGACATGCTGTTTAGCCTGGATGACCAAATCGAAGCTGATGATCCACCAATATCCGAAAAAATCTTGGAAGCCAATTATTTGAACACAGGAAATGGAAAGGAGGAGCAAGGAAATGAATAAATCCAGGTTATTTGCATTTTTGTTAGCTTTCATCCCCGGCTTTGGTCATATTTATTTACAGCGAAAAATCAGAGGAGTGCTCTACGGACTTGGATTTGCAGGTACACTGGGTCTGGCCTTTATTATTGCGGTGATGTCTCCTTATGGGTATGACTTTCTGGTGGCCTTATTATTCGCCTTTGGAATTTGGATCATCAATATGTTAGATATGGTGATTACATTATTAAGCGGGGCAGCTATTCCGGCGGACAGCCATACTGTTTCCGGTACAGATGGAAATAGCGTTCAACCACAAAAAATGGATGGGGATAAACAGGAACGTTTTCTGACCATCATTCTTTCCTTTATTCCAGGGGTTGGTCATTTTCACTTAGGTCTGAATTATCGTGGTTTAACATTTTTAGCTGGCTTTTTTGGCCTTGGTACGATGATTTTATTTGTGACGATTCTAACCGGACAGCCAGGCTTTCTGATTTTTGCGCTTGGTCTGCCAATCATCTGGATTTACAGCCTTTTTGATACGATCCAGCTGTTGAATAAACAGCAGAATGGAGAGGAACTTGTAGATCGCTCAATTATGGAGGATTTTGAACAGCAACGAGCAAGCGGCAGGAAGAGCAAAGCAACCACAACCGTTCTCTCGATATTTCCAGGTGCAGGTCATATGTATTTAGGATTGCAAAAACGGGGATTGCAGCTCATGATAGGATTTTTATTATCCATTTATATTCTTGATGTACTAAGGATTTCGCTGTTTCTCTTTTTAGTACCTGTCATCTGGTTCTTCAGCTTTTTTGACGCTTTACAACAGCAATCCCGACATGAGGTAGGGGAGGCGAAAGATATCCCGATTATTGGTTATTTTGCCAACCATCAGCGCTGGCTGGGGATCGGCTTAATTCTATTAGGCTTGTTCTTCATTGTGGATTCAATACTCATGCCGGCTTTTGGCCGATACATGATGGAAGCCTTTCAATTGGATATACGGTATTATTATCAGAGATATTTACAGCTCGTCATCGTTTGTCTGCTTCTCATCGGCGGCGGTATACGTCTTCTTATGGGTTCGAAGGCAAAGGATAAAGGGGGAGAGGATCAATGAGACAATGGAGGATCGGAACGTTTTCCATGGGTCTGCTCTTAATTCTATTAGGAGTGACTCTGCTTGTTGCCAATTTTGGGAATCCTGACATTGTTCAGGTAGCTATAGCCTGGTGGCCGATTATACTTGTCATCATAGGATTGGAGATTTTACTCTATCTATTTTCATCAAAGGAGAAAACTCCCTTCTTAAAATTTGATTTTCTATCGATTGTATTTATAGGATTTATTGGTTTTGCCGGAGCAGGTTTTTATTTGGCCGCATCATTGGGCATTACAGAGGAGATGGAAGCAGCTGTTCATCAGGAGGTAGACGCTGGTGCCCTTCCGATGATTGAGGAAGAGGTGCCGGATCACATTGAAAAAATCGTTATTTTCACAGATGCCGCACAGCCGGAGATTTTGACGCATAATAATCAGAATCTGGTTATTTTTGGGACCTATGAAACAACGATGTCTAACGTTACGATGGAGCCAAATGATATTGCGCAGGTAGTGGAAGTTGGAAATACATTATATGTTCAGTTTTTCCAGGGAGATTATCAGACGGGTCTGATTGACAAAAGAAATCGGATTCAGCCTAAGCTATCTGTTCCTGAAACGGTGGATATAGAATGGGCACATAATAGAAAAGGCACTCCTCTGGAAAAGGAAGTCCAAGCTGGTGCGGCCTGAGAAAAGAGGAAAAGACCAGATCATATTAATATGACCTGGTCTTTCTGATTATTGCTGAATTTTCCTCACTGCCCCCGTACCGGAACGGCTTCGTTCATGGAGTATTGCCCCTTCACAATTCTATACGGAAACACTCCCCGACTTCTTTTCCTCTTTCTCCTTTTGGGCAACCTTCCTGAACCGATTCGTTTCAGCAACGACAACCCCGGATAGGGCAAGAAGGCCGACTAGGTTAGGAAAGGCCATTAATCCGTTCATGACATCGGAAAATTTAAATACGACATCTACGGTTGTAATCGATCCAATGAAAATGAAGACGACGAAAACATATCGGTAAATTCGAACGCCACCTTCACCAGTCAGATATCCAATCGCTCTTTCCCCATAATAGGACCAGCCAAGGATTGTCGAGAACGTGAAGAATAGAACACCGAGTGTAACAATGTACATTCCGGCGTCTCCCAGGAACTGAGCGAAGGATGCACTGGTTAACACGGAACTGTCCATTCCACCATCATACTGACCAGCCATAACAATGGTAAGCCCTGTGATGGTACAGACCACAATGGTATCGATAAATACCTGAGTCATGGAAACTAAAGCCTGGCGCGCCGGATAATCCGTTTTGGCTGCGGCCGCTGCAATTGGTGCAGAACCGAGACCTGCTTCGTTCGAGAACAGACCACGGGCAACCCCGTAACGAATAGCAGCCCCAAGCAGACCACCAAAACCGGCCTCAAGACTAAAGGCTTCTGAAAAAATTAACCCAAAGGCCTGACCGACCAGATCAAAATTCATGACGATTAAGATAAGCCCGCCGGTAATGTAAAAGGCCGCCATGATCGGAACAAAGAATGCGGTAACTTTACCGATGACTTTAATTCCCCCGACGATAACAAGACCAGCTAAAACAGTAAATATGATTCCAGTAACAAATGGAGGCACATTAAAAGTATCTTCCAAGGATAAAGCGGCTGTGTTGGACTGGGTCATATTCCCGATTCCAAATGCAGCTAAGGAAGCGAAAACAGCAAAAGCCACACCTAATGCTCTTCCTGTTTTGTTATTCAGGCCCTTTTCCAAGTAATACATGGGCCCACCAGCCATAAGACCCTGCTCATTTTTGGTACGGTATTTTACCGCTAATAGAGCCTCTGCATACTTTGTGGCCATACCGACAAGTGCGGTAATCCACATCCAGAATACAGCTCCGGGCCCACCCGCTACAACTGCTGTGGCAACCCCGGCAATGTTACCTGTACCAATCGTAGCGGCCAGTGCGGTTGTTAAAGCCTGGTAATGGGTGATATCTCCTTCAGACTTTTTATCCTGCTTGCTAAAAACTAATTTTAAAGCATAAGGCAGGGTTCGAAATTGTAAAAATAACAGTCTGAAGGTTAAAAATAACCCTGTGCCAACGAGTAGAATGAGTAAGGGTGGCCCCCAGATCACACTACTGATATTGCCTAAAATTTCAGCGCCCTTCTCGTTGAATGTTTGTAAGCCAGCAATAAGACTATCCAATGGTTTCCCCCCTCAATTTAAATATAAGTGTCGTCCATATAGTAAATATTCTAAAAATTCGCATAAAATGTCAAGGTTATTTAGGAAAAAAGATATACTTTTTCTATTTTTATTAAAAATTTGATATATTAAAGGTGAAAAAATTGCTGGTAAAGAAGGTGACACAATGAAGATCAATGTTTTATTTGTTTGTCTTGGAAATATATGCAGATCACCAATGGCCGAGGCCATTTTTCGGCAAATGGTTGAAAAGGAAGGGCTTTCTGGCAAGGTGGAGACGGACTCTGCCGGAATCGGACATTGGCACATAGGTCAACCCCCGCACAAGGGTACACAGGAACTTTTATCCGAAAAGTCAGTACCTGTTGAAGGAATGAAAGCCAGACAAATTGATACGTCTGATTGGGACAAGTTTGAATATATTGTAGGTATGGATGCGCAAAATATAAGAGATTTACAGGCGCTCAGGAATACATCGGATCAGGTGGAAGTGAAACGTTTAATGGACTATGTACCTCATCCGAAAGAAAGAGACGTCCCTGACCCGTATTTTACTGGTAACTTTGATTACGTTTTTGAATTAGTTGAGGAAGGATGCAGGTATTTATTAAAGGATATTAAGAAGAAGTGGAATTTATAATAAGGAGGAAGAAAACGTGAAGCAAAATCGATGGAAACGTGGTATACTTATCGGCGCTGCAGTTGGGGCGCTTAGTTCTTTGTTTCATCGGGAAACAAGAGAAGGTGCCATAGCATTTGGCAGGGATGTAATGGATCAATTCAAAAATTATCGGGAGGATCCTTCTAAAGCCTTTGAGGATTTAAGAACAACCGTTGAAGGTATTGAGTATTATGCAGACTCCATTATTAAACAGCTGGATGATGCTGATCAGATGCTTGAAAAGAGACCTAAACAAAATTAATAACATGCGATAAAATTACTTTTCAGGGTGAATCTTATGATCCCAAAAATCCGCCGTTTTTTTAAAAGAATGTTTGATCGATATGTGGATGACGATGTTGGAGGGCGAGCCGCACAGCTTGCCTATTTTTTTCTGCTTTCCTTGTTTCCGTTTATTATCTTTCTGTTAACCTTAATGGCTTATATTCCTGTTACCGTTGAACAGATGATGTCCCTGGTGGGCAGCTATGTTCCGGGGGATACGATGAACTTTATTGAACAAAATATAGGTCAGTTGATGGATAACAAGAATGGACAATTATTATCCATTGGTCTTATCAGTACCTTATTTATCGCGTCAAACGGAATCAATGCATTAATTCGCGTCATCAATTTAACCTATGAAATACACCCTAAGCGTTCGTTTATTTCAGCGAGACTGATCTCAATGGTGCTGACCGTAGCGATGTATCTGGTCATCATTACGGCCTTGTTATTGCCGGTATTTGGTGAAGTGCTCGGTATTTATGTTTTTTCCTTTTTTGGCGCAGGGGATGAATTTCTTCGGGTATGGGAAGCCATGCGCTGGGTCATTTCGGCCATTGTTATGCTCTTTATTTTTATCTTCCTGTATAAAATTTCTCCTGAAAAACGTGTGACGTTAACCGAGGCTTTACCCGGAGCCATTTTTGCCACTTTCGGATGGCAGCTTGTATCCTTTATTTTTGCCTTTTATGTTGAAAACTTTGGCCATTATGATGCAAGGTATGGCAGTCTGGGGGCCATGATTGTATTGATGATCTGGCTGTATTTATCGGCGCTGATTATTATCCTGGGCGGAGAAATGAATGCTACCTTATATAAAATGAAAAAGCACAGGCGGGGATAAACGTCTGTTGCTAATGGGGATCATATGTGTATTATTGCTTTATTATAATGGGAATGCAAAAAAAGTCGGGAGCTACCTGAAAAGGATAATCCCGACTTTTATTCTTTCTATAACAAATTCGGTTTCGTAATGGCCTTTACGCTTCCTTCAGCATCCGCAATCCATTCAGAATCACCAGAATTGTACTTCCTTCATGACCGACAACCCCTAATGGAAGGTTCAGGCTCTGCAAAAAGTTGGATAGCAGTAAAATCGCAATGACAGAAATGGAAAAGATGACATTTTGTTTAACGATACGATTCATCTTTTTGGATAAGGATACGGAATAAGCGATTTTCGGTAAATCATTTTTCATCAGCACCATATCTGCAGTCTCCAGTGCAACATCGGTTCCTTCTCCCATGGCGATTCCGAGGTTTGAGGTTGCCAAGGCTGGTGCATCATTAATGCCATCTCCGGTCATGGCTACCGATTGATATTCGGTTTGTAATGCCTTCAGTTTTTCTACCTTTTCTTCCGGAAGACAATTTGCATAATACTCGGTAATCCCGCATTCTTCAGCAATCGCCTTGGCTGTTGTTTCATTATCCCCCGTAATCATAACGGTTTGAATGCCTTCATGATTTAGTGTGCGGATTGCTTTTATTGCATCTTCCCGAACGGTATCCTTCAGAGCAAATAAGGCTTTCACCTGATCATCAAGGGAAACAAATACAATCGTTTTTCCCTGTCCAGCCAGCTTTTCATGGATACCGTTGTAAAAGGCAGTTGCCTGCTCAGTGCCGATAAATTCTGCTTTTCCGATTTTCCAATTGGACCCTGAAATGCTGGCCGATATTCCGTTACCAGCCGTGTTAATCATGTCATCCACCTCAGCGGTTAAAGCAATATTCTGCTTTAGAGCATACTGAATAACAGCCTTGGCGAGTGGATGGGTAGATTCCTTTTCCATGGAACCAGCTATATTCAGTATGACATCTTTATTTTCATTGTCAGCTGCATAGAAGTCAGTTACTTCAGGCTCCCCATTCGTTAACGTGCCGGTTTTATCCAGGGCAATTGCTTTAATATGGGAAAGATTCTCTAAATGTACGCCACCTTTAAACAGAATCCCATGACGGGCGCCGTTTGATATGCCTGAAAGGGTGGCCGGCATAATGGAGGCAACAAGAGCACATGGAGAGGCAACAACCAGGAAAATCATCGCGCGGTAGAAGGTATCCTGCCAGGACCAGCCAAGCAAATAATGGGGCAGGAACATCATTAAGGCTGCACCAATAAGTACGATCTTCACATAGGTTCCTTCAAAGCGTTCAATAAAGAGCTGGGAAGGTGAGCGTTCGCTTTTCGCTGACTGAACGAGATGGATAATTTTCTGGAATACACTCTCATTAGGAGATTTGGTCAGTTCAATCTCAAGACTTCCATTTAAATTCACTGTTCCGGCAAAAACCTCATCCTCCAATTGCTTTTCCACCGGCATGGATTCACCAGTGATGGCGGATTCATCGATGGCTGTTCGACCGCGGGTAATTTTTCCGTCTGCAGGAATTCTTTCTCCGGCTTTTACGAAAATATTGTCCCCAAGCTGTAAAGCAGAAACAGGCACAACCTCCTCTTTATCACCATGAATACGAACGGCTTCCTCTGGCTGAAGCTTCATAAGGGAGGAGAGTTCTTTCTCACTTTTATTCATTGTATACGTTTCGAGTGCCCCGCTAAGAGCAAAGATGAAAATCAGAATAGCTCCTTCCATCCAGTAACCGATAACAGCAGAACCGATCGCGGCAATAATCATGAGCAGCTCGACATTCAAATCCTTATTATCTATGGTTTCTTCAATACCTTCCTTTGCCTTGGCAAATCCGCCGATCACAAAGGCAGATAAATATAAAGTGACCGTAATGGAATGGGGAAAATAGGATTCAGTCGCCCATGCAAATAATATAAGTACGCCGCTGAACAGGGCTGCAATAAGCTCAAGGTGCTCCTTTATCTTTGTTATCCAATTAAAAAATGGATGGCGCTTGGGTTGAGCTGTCTTTTCATTTACAGAATAAGATAATTCCATCCCGTATTCTCAACTCCCTTCATCTAATTGATAATGATTTTCGTTTACTAGATCCTTTTAACTTCAGATTTAACTGGTGAATGATAATAATTATCATTCGATTTATAGATTATAATAATTATTATTTAACTATTATTATCATAACACATATCAAGTGAAATTCAATGTAAAAGTTGAGGAATTCATGACGTTTTTCTAAACAAAAAAAGACTGATAAAAGGGAATGTCAGATCCCTTTTATCAGTCATGATCCTGCGATTATCACGCATGAACTGGCCGTAATACCCCCACTTCAAGTCTTGTGGGTAACCCAGCAAGACTAAGTAGGGATAAACGGCCAGTAAATTCCTGATAAGTTCAACTAACCATCAGTGGGGGATGGAGAAACCCCACACTGATGGAAGTTTCACTTTATACTGTCTGATTGGATGATGATGATACGTGGAGTTTTTCCTTCCTGGTGAAAATCGCAAGCCAGATGAGAAATAATGAAAGGGTAATCATATGGAAAAAGGACAGGCCAGGGAAATAGTCAATAAACAGACCGCCTAAGAAAGGTCCGATAATGCTGCCGAAGCTGAAGAAGATTCCGCATAGGATATTCCCTGCAGGAAGCAGATTCTTGGGTAATAAATCAGTCATGTAGGACACACCTAGAGAAAAGACCGAGCCCACGCACATCCCTGCCAGAATAAAGCTGATAAACAGTCCGATAATGGATTGTTCAACCACAGACGCCATGATAAAGATGATCATGCCGCCAGCTATAACGGATAGCAGCACTTTTCGTCTCCCGATTTTATCACTGAGAGCACCCAGAGGAAGCTGAGTGATGATACTGCCGCCTGCGAAACAGGGAAGAATATAAGACAGCATATCCACATCGTGACCGATTCTCATTCCGTAGACAGGGAAATTTCCGTGCAGCGACGCTTCAAGCAAACCATATGCAAATGGCGGTAAAAAGGCTACCCAGGCAATTTTTGCTGCCTGATAAAATCGTTTGAAGGAGCTTCGGTTGGAACGGAAATCGACTTCTTCATCTTCTGCAGACGGAAATTCATTACGTACCCAGAACATCAATGACCACACAAGGATACAAAGTATGGAACTAAGGATAAACGGTAAGGATTGATGAAGGTAAATAAGCTGAGTCATCAGGGGTCCAAGCGTAAACCCTGTTCCAAATGACAGCCCATATAATGCTATATCCCGGCCTCGTTTCTCAGGTGCACTCGTTGATGTAATCCAGGTCTGTGTACTGAAATTCAGCATTTGATCACCAATGCCGATGACTAAGCGCAAAATAAACCAGAACCAGAGTGCCTCCCATAACGTGAAGAAGAATAAGGAGGTGAATACCAGAGCTCCACCGATGAGAATCATAGGTTTAAAACCGATTTTGCGCAGTGGCTTTTCCATAAATGGGGAAGCAATTAATACCCCTATATAAAGTCCGGTTGCATGAAGGCCATTAATAGAAGATGAAACGCCATTCTGTTCTAAAATAATGGCAATCAAAGGAAGGAGCATTCCTTGTGAAAAACCGGATATCCCTACAAGTGAAACCAGTATATAGAAGCGGGTTCGTTTCGATACCATCCTTATTCCTCCTTTTTCTCTAATTTCAGCCTCTTGTATCGTAACGTAAATAACGGCTATGTCAATCAAAATCCATCACAAAGCATCGGGTGATGGTTAAGACTTATACTCATCTGCATAGATTTAATGGCACAAGATAAAAATAAGAGAAAAATTTAGGAAAGGCTGTGATGAAACGTATGAAAAAGAGCTTTTTCATGTTCCTGACGATTGTCTTCATAGCAACAATCATGTTTCCTGGTGTCTTGCTGGCTAAAGATGAGAAGACAGAGGATAAAGAGGATTCAACCAATAATTCCATCCCGAATCATGTATTGAATATATCTAAGGAAAATACTTATCCAAATACAAAGAAAGATCAAACCTATTTAGAGCCGAATGATCTGGCTAAAGAGTTGATAGACAGTTCCGAAGTCAAAGTGGAGAATCCTGAGTTTATCAAAATGTTAAATGAATCGTCTTTAAACCCTTCCAAGCTTGCTTTTGGTTATCGCGGGGAAATTTATCTTGGTCATTGGCCTCTGAATTATAAATCCGATGAATCAAGTATGAACTGGGAGTACCAGGAAATTAATGTGAATGTCCTGAATAATCTCGGTGGCGATGAAAAGAAATCCTTAAACTATGTGCAGGAGAAAGAAAAGAGAATTAAAGGCGGCTTAACCTCTAAAACAGAGCGTGCAAACGATGTGAAAAAAATGATTCAAATGAAGGCGCAATCCAGCACAGATCTGCCATTGTCCTTTGAGACAGTAGTGGGAACAGGTACAAAGAAGGATCAGACATATGGAGTGCCATCCAAAAAAGTAGGTTATTTACATGCCTTTGCACCTGCGTTAAATGAGAAGGGTGTCGTTACGTATGGTGAGGTTTATTTAATTTTAAAGGGCTCAAAAAAACGACTGGAAATCAGAAATGTAACAAAGCAGGGAATTGGAGCCTGGATTCCAATACAGGACCATGTATCGTTTTCCTTCCAGCTAAAGTCGAATTAACTCGCGATTTCAAACAATGATCAAAAAAAGTCCGCCATCCCTATTCATGGGAAGCGGACTTTACATCAACATGCTGCATCGCCATTTCAATATTATGATTATATAAAGTTTCCGCAATAATCATTCTCGCCTGTTTAGCGGCGGTGAAGTAAAAGATATCACTGGTTACTCCAATAATGGTAAACTTGTATCCCCGAAAGCTTTCGTTGAGAGAGGACATACCGTAAACCTGAAACTTTTCTATAGGCTGGTTATGCTGATCTTTTTTCAGATAATGGCTTAGTTCCTCATTTAAACGTTCACAGGCTTCCTCCAAAACCTGATAAACCCGGGTTGGATTTTCCTGAAAACTTGTGGTGATATTCTCAATGACACGCATATGGTCAATATTATAATTTTGTATGGAGTTCACCTGCCCGTTACTCATCGTGATGAGTTTCCCGCTCCATTCACGAATACGGAGAAAACGAAGGCCAATATCCTCAACTGTTCCTGTAAACTGATCGTTGACTGTGATAAAATCGCCTTTGTGCAATTGCTTCTCATATAAAAGGAAAACACCGGACAGGAAGTCACTAATGACGCTTTGGGCGCCCAGACCGATGACGATACCGGCAACCCCGGCACCAGCCAGCAGGTTTGTCACAGGAACATCGAAAACCGAGAGCGCAAATAGCACATAACCGAACGTAGCAGTGTAGCGGACAATGGAACGAATCATGGCTTCCAGCGTTTTTTCTTCCCGTTCCTCGATAAAGTTTGTTTTTTTAAAAAAGGTCCGTACGACTCGTGTAATAAATTTTACGATGACAACGGTGATAATCGCGCCAATGATAAGCTTTGTAATTCGTAAATCGGCAAAATCACTCCAATAGCCTTGAACTGTATTCCAAGCATCCATGGCTTATTCCTCCTTGCTGTATCATCAACGAATATTATACAGAAAAAAAGAAGGAAGCGCGAATGGAATCATAGAAAGAGGGTGAAGATCATGAATGAACAACAGGAAAAAATTACAGAACTCAGACAGCGCCTGGAGCAGGTGATGGAACGAATTGAAGGAGTCTCCCCCGACCAGATGACGGTCGACGATATTGATCAATTCATCGATATGCTCGATCAGCTTGAGGAAAAATGCAGATAAGTGGGGACTGTCCCCACTTTCTCTAAAGCACTAAAGGATTTTACTCAAAGGGTTGATTTTTTTGCGTTAATCCTTTATCATATTAAAACATTAGAGAGTTAGAGTGATAAAATATTAAATTCATAGATTGGAGAAGAAATGATGGCATCAGCAGTTATTTTCTCAGTACTTATTATGGTTATTTTAAGTTTATTACGTGTGAATGTTATGGTTTCCATTCTCATATCAGCCCTTGTGGCAGGAGTGATGACAGGAAATAGCCTGACAGAAACTGTTACTCTTCTTGTAAATGGAATGTCAGACGGTGGAAACACAGCATTGAGCTATATTCTATTAGGGGCCTTTGCAGCGGCTGTAAGTTATACAGGAATCACGAGTATTCTTGTGAAATCCCTCATCAGGGTTATTAGAGGGAAAAGAAGTATCATGCTTCTTACTTTAGCCATTGTGGCATCTTTTTCCCAAAACTTAATTCCAGTGCATATTGCTTTTATTCCGATTCTTATTCCACCTTTACTAATATTGTTTGACAAGATGAAAATCGACCGACGTGGAGTGGCGGCTGCGCTAACTTTTGGACTAAAAGCTCCATACATGGTGATTCCTTTTGGATTTGGGCTTATTTTCCAGAAGACGATTAAAGAAAGCATGGGTGAAAGTGGATTATCGGTATCAAAAACTGATATTACCCTGTCCATGATTATTCCTGTTGCAGGGATGGTTGTTGGTTTACTCATCGCTATATTCTTTACTTACCGTAAAGACAGAAACTATGAAACTAGTGGTGATACGCAGGATGTAGATCTAGAGAGTTTAAGTAATGTGAAATTTGAAACCAAACACTTTCTTACCTTAATGGTTATTGTTGCAACGATTACTATTCAGGCAATAACAAAAGATTTAGTGATTGGTGCATTGGCTGGTTTGATTCTTATGTTCCTATTTGTCGTTGTTCCGTTCAGAGAAGGGGAAAACATCATGACAGAAGGAATCAAAATGATGGGGATGATTGCTTTCATCATGCTTGTTTCGAATGGATTCGCAAACATATTGCAGGAAACAGGCTCCGTAACAGCTTTAGTTGAACAAACGTCCGGAATTCTTGGTGATAACAAGCTCATTATTGCCTTCATTCTGCTTCTGGTAGGTTTAGTCGTTACCATCGGAATTGGAACTTCATTTGGTACGATTCCGATTCTCGCGGCATTATATGTGCCTATTGCAAGTGAAGCAGGCTTTTCAGCTATGGCTATTGCAGCTCTTATTGGAACAGCAGGTGCATTAGGTGACGCCGGTTCTCCAGCATCCGACAGTACATTAGGCCCAACATCTGGTCTAAATGCCGATGGAAAGCACAATCACATTTGGGATACCTGTGTGCCAACCTTTACACACTATAACATCCCACTTGTCATATTCGGACTGATTGCGGCTGTCGTCCTATAATTTCGGGACTGTCCCCACATGCTTTAAAGCGCTAAAGGAAAGGTGGTTTTTCTGGTGAAGATCATTAGGGATTCTCAGGTGAATTTGGAACGGACGATATTAGATGAGCATGACGAGCAGTATGATGCAGTCAAAGGGATATTAAAACAGGTGAAAGACAACGGTGATCGAGCACTCTATGCATTAACGGAGCGGCTGGATGGTGTAAAACTCCCTGACTTATTAGTATCCAAATCAGAAATTATTGAAGCATATGGGACTGTGGAAAACAGCTTTGTCAATGCCATTAAGCAAGCTACCGCAAATATACGCTCCTTTCATGAAAAGCAGAAACGGCAAAGCTGGATGGATACGTCACCCAATGGCACCATTTTAGGCCAGCTGGTTCGCCCGATATCCAAAGCGGGTATTTATGTGCCGGGAGGAAGGGCTGCGTATCCTTCTTCAGTATTGATGAACGGGATCCCCGCACTGGTCGCAGGTGTTGAGCAAATCGTTATGGTCACCCCTCCGGATAAACACGGAATGGTTAACCCTGGCGTATTGATTGCAGCTAATGAACTTGGTATCAAACAGATCTATAAAATCGGGGGAGCACAGGCAGTAGGTGCGCTGGCCTATGGTACAGAGACCATACCAAAAGTGGATAAAATCACGGGTCCTGGGAATATTTATGTAGCCCTGGCCAAAAAAGAAGTGTACGGATTGGTGGATATTGATTCTGTAGCAGGACCAAGCGAAATCCTTGTGATTGCAGATGAAACGGCGAATCCACAGCTGGCAGCAGCGGATTTGATTTCACAAGCAGAGCATGACCCCCTTTCTACGGCAACTATGATTACAACTTCTGATCAAATAGCTAAACAGGTTCGTACAGAGGTCACCCGACAGCTTCAGAACCTTCCAAGGCGAGAGATTGCAGAAGCATCCATCGAAAACAATGGAGCCATTTATGTGGTTCCGGACTTGGATACAGCGGTTCAAATGACAAATGATTATGCACCGGAGCATCTGGAGTTACTTGTAAAAGAACCGTTTGAACTGATAGGCAAAATAAAAAATGCTGGAGCCATTTTCGTCGGTGAAAATAGCACAGAAGCGATAGGGGATTATTTCGCCGGTCCTAATCACATACTGCCAACGGGTGGAACAGCCAAATTTTCCTCGCCTTTAGGTGTGGATGACTTTATAAAAAAATCCAGCCTGATTTCCTACAGCAAAGCAGATCTGGATAAAAATGCTGAATCCATCGCAACATTGGCTCAGTTTGAACAATTACAAGGCCATGCAAATGCCGTCATTTTCCGAAAACAACGATCCTGATGCATGAAAATGCGCTACCTGCAAATGCTATAGGCAAAGAGAGAAAAGCAGGTGATGAGGATTGCGTGCATGGAAAATTCCGGTGATTATCCTGACAATGCTTTGTGTCATGATTAGTCCATGGTCAGAAGCGTTTGCTTATGATCAGACGGCTTTTGGCTGGGGGTATAAAAAGAATACGGAGCATAACCCGCCTGATGCAGGGAAATATGGAAAAATGCTTGATGAATATAACAGTTATTATGTTGATAAGTCCGGTGAAAAAGTTGTATATCTTACCTTTGATCTTGGCTATGAAGCAGGTTATACGGATATGATATTAGATATCCTGAAAAAGGAAAATGTACCTGCTGCTTTTTTTCTGGCCGGACATTACATTACCAGTGCCACTGATCTAGTCAAAAGAATGCATGAAGAAGGGCATGTGATTGGCAATCATTCGTACAATCACCGTGACTTCACCACCCTTAGTGAAGAAAAAATAAAAGAAGAATTAGACAAGATTAATAAAGAGCTTAACGATGCTATTGGGATTCGTCATACACAATTTGTCAGGCCGCCACGGGGGGATTTCAGTGAGCGAACCCTTGCGATAACTGAAGAATTAGGTTATACCAGCATTTTCTGGTCTTCCGCACTGGTGGACTGGGGCTCACAAAAAGGATGGAACACGGCCTATAAAAATATTATTGATCATATACATCCAGGCGCCATTGTTCTGTTACATGCCACATCGAAGGAAAATGCGCTTGCTCTTGAACATTTAATCCCTGAATTACGCAAGAGAGGGTATAAATTTAAGAGCTTGGAATACCTGCTCTGGAAAGAAGAGGTTGACCTTCCATACCAATTTCGTTAACGATGTTTGAAAGCTGTCTCCAATGGGGGCAGCTTTTTATTTGTATTTGGGAGAGTTATTTACTTCTAATTACTTCTGGCTTAAATTAAGGGATTCAGGCTGAATGAAGGCGTGATTCAATGAAAGCTGACAACTCCAGCTTGATTATTCTCAAAAAAGATGAATAAAAGAATGTATATATTTCATTCGCATATAGTTGGACGGATTATAAGAATTTAAGCTCAATCTTTATGAAAGCAGGTTTAATTATTTTAAAAAATGGATTAAAAAATTTGAAAATAGGTTTAAACCGCTATATTTTGGAGTGAAAAAGAAAATTCATGCTTAATTATTACAATTTGTGATGAATACGGCAACTCCAGGATGAATTCTGCACTCCAGAGGTAGAATTTTACTCCCTGAGAATGACTCCTGCACTGCACCCTGACCTCGAACCTTGGCCCCTAAGAATCCTGGTACCCCAACCCCTGGACACCTGGACATATGATGAAAAAGCAAGACAACTCCCTTCATAAAATAACGCATTTTTATGGTAAAATACGTCTAACACCGATTATAGAGGAGAATTCTTATGTGGACGAAAGAAATAAAGGTAAATGGAATGTTCGACTTTGACTATACCTTGCTTCGTTTTTCCTTTGACCCATTAGTTGACCTGAATCGTGAAGAGCGTTGGGTTCGAATTCCCCTGCGCCTTGGCACAGAAAAGCACATCGTAAAGGTACGGGCCATCGGTACTCCATATGAACCGTTTTTTGAGATACAGGGAAATGACGAGGCCAAGAAGGACAAGCTGATGGCTTTCATTAACGATATTTTCCTTTGGGATCGTGACCTAAGGCCCATTCAGCAGTTTTTTCAAAAAACAAAACTGGCACCGCTCTTTGAACAATACCCGGGTACTCCAATTGTCAAAGACTTTCATCCATTTGATTGCTTAATGAAAACCATTATTCATCAGCAGTTAAACATGACATTTGCTTACACATTGACTACTAGATACATACAAAACTTTGGGGAAGAAATCAATGGGGTATGGTTTCAGCCCACGCCGGAAAAAGTGGCCAGTCTGGATTATGATGCCTTGAGAGAGCTTCAGTTCAGTCAGCGCAAAGCAGAATATGTAATTGATACAGCACGAAAAATTGCAGATGGAAAGCTTGATTTGCAGAAGTTATCACGATTACCCGATGAGGATGTACTTAACATTTTGACCAAGGTACGAGGGGTTGGCCCATGGACCGTGGAAAATTGGCTCATGTTTGGCTTAGGCAGGGAAAATTTGCTGCCCGCGGCTGATATCGGTATACAGAATGCACTTAAAAAATTCCTTGGGAAAGATAAGAAACCGCACAAAGACGACATTTATCAAATGGGTGAAGAGTGGAGCCCTTATCGAAGTTATGCCTCTCTTACGTTGTGGAGAAGCATTGAAGGATAATGGATCATTTTCAGGATAACTTCCGGGCGCTGCAATAGATAGAGACTTTACGAAAAAGGGGAAGAGGAAAAATGGCGAAATGGACGTTTAACCATATTGAAACTATTGGACATATTACAGAGGATAATGATTTTTACAGACAGTATCACTATCCGGAAATGCTGATCCGTTATGATAGTAATTTTATAGAATTTAAGCAGATGCCAACGTTGGTGCAGTTAAAAGAGCTGGAGCAGAATATGCGTGAATTTCATCGGCAGTATAACCAGAGGCATCTTAAATTTGAGTTTCCCGATAATCAGAAGCCTGTTTTTGATGTAATGAACTATTTAAAAGAGAACAAGTATGATGTAGGCTTCCTGGAATTGTACTCAATTGAGCCTGATCAATTCCCCCGTGTAGAAAATCATCCAGATATTGAAGTGAAAGAAGTAACGGATGAGCTTTTCAATGACTTTATCAAACTTCAGTATAAACAGGATATTGAAAATGGTGAGGAATTTGCCAAGGGAAAAATACAATTAAATGAGCGTCAGCATAAGAATGACCAGTATATGAAGGTTGTCGCTTACTATAAAGGTAAGCCAGCAGGTACAATGAATGTAATTTTGTCGGAGCAGACAGTAGAAATTGATGATCTGGCTGTGCTTGAAGAACATCAACGTAAGGGAATCGGCTCCAGACTTCAGCGTTTTGTGATGGATCGCTTCCCGGAAAGCACAATCATTCTGGTTGCTGATGGAGAGGATACACCGAGAGAAATGTACCAGAAACAGGGTTATCAGTATCAGGGATTTAAGTATGAGGCGTTAAAAATTGAGAAATAAGAATGACATTGTACAACGATTTACCTTATTTATGTAACAAAAGGGGCTGTCATCTGACAGTCCTTTTTGTTACATATCGATTCAATCCTTCACTCCTTCATAACAGATAAATTGTATCCTTCACAAACACCCATACATACAGCATAAATAAATATGAGGGGATCAAATGTGAAGGAGGACAATCATGTATTCTTATCTTAATGGTACACAGTATAATGCATATAATCTTGTGCAAACGGATACTCATCTGTTAGCAGATATTCAGAAAGCCATTCATGGAGAGTATAGTGCCATTGCCTGTTATGCGAGCTTAGCTGAGATGGCACCTGCAAAGGATGTGAAGGAAAAAATAGTTGAGATACGACAGGATGAAAAACGGCATTTTGAGGAGTTCAGTCATATTTATACAAACCTGTCAGGACAAAGCCCGGATTATACCATTACTGAGGAATGTCCGGAAAACTATAGAGCAGGGATTGAATTTGCATTTAAAGATGAACAGGAAACCGTTGACTTTTATTTGGATATAGCCGATCGGGCTGATGACCCATATATTAAAGACAGGTTCCGTCGTGCGGCTGCCGATGAACAGAATCATGCCGTCTGGTTTATGTTTTTTATCTCAAAGTTAAGAAATCGTGATATCGAGCATCGTCAAATCGAGAATTTTGGTGCAAAAGGGGCGTTGGGTGCAGCTGCACTGACTCTCCCTCAAATGTTAACGTATGCCCTTCAGGATGAATATCTGGCCCAAGCGAGATATGAAAATGTTTTGGCAACCTTTGGGGATATCAGAACGTTCACTCAAATAAAAGAAGCAGAAAGGCGACATATCCAGGCGCTTTTGCCACTTTTTGAACGGTATCAGGTGCCGCTTCCTCAAAATATCGCCCAGAGTTTTGTCAGCACACCGGATAGTATTAAAGCCGCATATCAGGCTGGCGTTCAGGGTGAGATAGAAAATATTTCAATGTATGATCGGTTCCTGGCCTATAATCTTCCTTTTGATGTGAGGACTGTTTTTCAGCAGGTCCGGAATGCTTCTGTCAATCATTTGGCAGCGTTTGAAAGAGGGCTTGCCAGAGCATAGGGTATATACACTCACTTATATTTTGCGAATAAAAGATTGTTGACCAATCTCCCTGTAAGTTGAAAGAAAAAGGTGGTCCTCCTAAAGGAACCACCTGATCTTTTTCGTATATTAAAATTTTTCAGGTGCAGGTTCATTTCCCTGCTTCATTTCCTCAAGCATTTCTTCAATCGCATAAGCGACTCCATCTTCTTCATTCGTTTTCGTTTTATAGTTGCAGAGGGATAAAATCTCCTCGGCTGCATTTTCCATGGCCACGCCACGTCCTGCTCGTTCCAGCATGCTTTTATCATTTAAATTATCACCCATAGCCATAACATCCTCCATGGAAATGTTCATTTGTTTAGCTAGTCGCTCGAGGGCCATTCCTTTTTGTGCATTCGGGTGATTAAATTCAAGGTTAATGTGACCGGATGACGTAATGGCGATATCCGATTCATTTTTCAGCTGCTCATAAACCATTTCCAGGTTGTCTGGATTCAAAGATGAACAAAGCATTTTAAAGATCTGAATATCGTTATGATTGATTAATTTACGATAATCATCGATAAACTGTATTTTTTCATTCTGAAAGCGCTGATTCACCTGTGTCTCAACTTCTTCTCTTGTCACATCCGGATTGGCCGATTTCATAATGTCCTCAAGAACTTCCGCAAACTGCTCCCGGCTTGAAGAATAAATCCCATCACTCGTGAAAAATTCAATATATAAATGGGCATCCTGACTGACAGCAAGGATTTTTTTGCACGTTTCCCGGTCCATTGGGATACTGTCAATCAAATGGTGGTTCTCATCATAAATAGTCGCCCCGTTTAAGGCAATAATCGGACAGTTTATACCTGCATGCTTAAGAGGCTTAATGGCTGCATCATAGGATCTTCCGGTTGCAGCCGCAAACTGTATCCCCTTCGATTGTGCTTTATTTATCGCTTTGATATTTCTTTCACTAATCATCCCTTTTTCATTTAAAAGGGTTCCGTCAAAATCTGATGCAATGAACTTCATCTATAACGCCTGCCTTATTGTAATGTTTTCGTCCTGTTTTTTTGCTATATAGATGGATGAGTCAGAGTCTTTGTTGATTTACATCAACACCGGACATTGTTATCCAATCAATATAGAGAAGGGGTTTACTTGAAAAACTTTTGTCTATCCTCTAATTTAAACATAGAAGTGTCAAGATTGAAATGCAAAAATGGAAGGTGAATAAAAGATGGATTTACAGCTGCAAGGAAAACATGTGCTCGTAACGGGTGGTTCAAAAGGTATTGGAAAGGCGATTGCCAAAGAGTTTCTAGAGGAAGGTGCCCGTGTATCGATTGCGGCCCGAAACCTGAATGATCTTGAGAAAACAAAAGAAGAATTAGGGCAAGGCATCTCCATTTATCAAACCGATATAACGAATGCAGATGAGCGTGAGAAACTCATGCAATCCTTTGTGAACGAGCACGGTTCAATTGATGTTCTGATTAATAATGCCGGGGGAAGCAAAGGGGCAAATATCACAGACACAGAAATGGATTTATTTTATGATACATTGGAACTGAATTATTTTTCGGCTGTTCATTTAAGTAAGCTGGCTACAGAGCATATGAGAAAGAACAACAGCAACAGCGGCTCGATTATTAATATTACCTCTATTTATGGACGGGAGAGTGGAGGCAAGCCCACCTATAACAATGCTAAATCGGCTTTAATCAGTTTTACAAAAGCTCTGGCGGATGAAGTGGTAGCTGATGGAGTTCGAGTGAACAGCATTGCACCGGGAAGTATTCTGCATGAAACCGGAAACTGGCAAAAACGGATTGAAGCAGACCCGGAAGGCATGAAGCAGTTTGTGAAAAGGGAGATCCCGGGTGGCCGATTTGGTACGCCTGAAGAAATTGCAAATGTGGCTGTGTTTCTTGCTTCAGAAAAGGCATCCTGGGTTGTAGGGACAAGCATAAACGTCGATGGAGGCCAGTCGAAAATGAATTTTTAGGAGGTGAACGAACTTGGCAAAAGAAGTAACCTTCTCCGTCAATCAGGTGGAAGATGAGCAGGTAAAGCCATCCTTGCTTGCCGATTTAAGAGAGCTTTTTAAAGCAGGCGTTTTAATGGCGAACGTACTCCCTGTTTTTACGGGCTTTTGGTTAGCGATCAGGTTAACAGGGCTGTCGTTTTCCGATCATCTTTCTTTGTTGCTGCTGACGATTATCGGCAGTACATGTGTGATGGCAGGAGCTCTTATTATAAATAACTGGTATGATGTGGATATAGATACCGTTATGAGACGGACGCAAAAGCGGCCAACAGTTACCGGGCACATGTCCTTAAAAACGGTATTATGGCTCGGAATTCTTTTAAGTGTTACAGGAATGATTTTATTATGGTTTACCAGTGCTGAAGCGGCGTTTTGGGCTTTTGTCGGCTGGTTTACATATGTATGGTTATATACGATGTGGTCCAAACGCAGATATACTTTAAATACGCTGATTGGGAGTGTTTCCGGAGCGGTCACTCCCCTGATTGGCTGGGCAGCTGTTTCCTCGACCTTTCATTTCATACCCATTGTGCTTTTTTTAGTGATGTTTATTTGGCAGGTGCCTCATACATTTGCTGTAGCTATACGAAAACATGATGAGTATAAAGCAGCTGGAGTGGCCATGCTCCCGGTTGTTCATGGAATCGACATTACGAAGCGGCAGACCACGGTATATATTGCCTGTTTATTTCCACTCCCCTTTTTATTAGCAGAGTTGGGTGTTGCTTTTGTTTTACTCGCCACACTGCTTAATATTGGCTGGTTCATCTTTGCTGTCCGTGGCTTTTTCATGGAAGACCATCTGAAATGGGCACGGATGATTTTCCTGTACTCCCTGAACTATCTGGTCATTTTTTATGTTGCCATGATTATCGTAACTGCCGTTTTCTGAGGCTGGCAAAAATGCACAATAGTAAAGAAGCGCCCGATTAGAAAAACTAATTTGTAAGGAGGCTGGGCTGCCCGGCTTCCTTGCTGTTATTTTCAAAGAGGGAAGGTGTATGATGTGGATAAAAAACGTAAAAAAGACCAGGTGAAGCCCGAAATTGAGAAGGTTGATACGGAAGAAATTAAGCATCATACGTCCCATCCTGATCAAAGTGAAGTGAATATGCAGGATGTAAACTTTGCTCCTGGTGAAAATGGCTATATTTCAGGTGGGAGTGAAGGGAATATTTATGGCTAAACAGCAGAGCCAAAAAGAGGACACAAGGCAAAAGGATCATCACCATGAATTTGCTGAAGAGCTTGCTGATGGGCGTATTAGAGACGAGGTCATCAAACGCCAAATGAAAAGGCAGAGGAAAAAGGGCTGCGGCGGTCTCTAGAAAGAATCAAGGGAGGCAGAATAAACTGCCTCCCTTTAATTGGTTTGCACCCTTGATTTGTGACGAATCATTCAAAGAAGGCCACTCCGGCTTTACAACTGCCTCCTTAACAGCCACTCTGGCTATTGAGGATAACTATTATATAAAAACCACAGCAAAGCAAGCATAACGATATCAAGGCGGGCCTCAAATAAAAAGGACATAAATCCTGTTTCCAAAATAGGGATTTTGGTCAGGAATATGGCACCAAACATAATGAAAATCAAAGGGATAGAAGCGAGCTTAACCCACTTTTGCGCGATAAAGCAGAGAGCTCCTATCACTTCAATGACCGCAATAACCTTGACCATAATCAGGGGATAAGGAAGTCCCATATGAACAAAGTGCTGGCCAAAATCCTCATTTATTAATTTCATGATTCCGGATGTGAGAAAAACAAAGGCCGTAACATAGCTCATCACTTTTAACGGTGACAGTCTGTACATGAAATCCCTCCCTCATTCACTTTATGCAGGGATGAGGACAAACAGTCATATTTTTTATCACGCATAACTGGCCGTAATACACCCACAGATGGAAGTTTCACTTTTGTTGCAGGAAATTATAAAATATCGGGTTTGTGGCTAAGAAATCAGGGGAGGACATGTCCGGCTCCGGCGAAGTTGACTTTCCTGAAAAAGGGATGAATCTACCACTGTTTGAGGTTTGGCATTATAATGGAAATAGAAATTTGTATAGAAAAGGTGTTTTAACATGAAAAAAGTCATTGTAGCAGGTGCGGGTATTTTAGGTGCTTCAACAGCCTATCACTTAGCGAAGGACGGAGCAGAAGTAACCATTGTGGATCGATTCGATGAGGGGCAGGCGACAGACTCAGCAGCAGGCATGATCTGCCCGTGGCTGTCCCAGCGCCGAAATAAGGCGTGGTACCAGTTAGCCAAAGGCGGTGCCCGCTATTTTCCTGATCTAGTTCAGCAATTGGCAGAGGATGGAGAGGAGAATACCGGATATTATCGTTCAGGGACTCTTTTCGTTCATTCAGATAAAGAAAAATTGGAAAAGAAGATAAAGATGGCGGAAAAAAGACGGGAGGATGCACCCGAAATTGGTGAAATTACCACTCTCAGTCCTGAAGAAACCCAAAAATACTTCCCGCCATTAAAGGAAGGTTATCATGGGGTTCTGGTCAGTGGCGGTGCACGTGTAGACGGACGTGCCATGCGTAAGGCGCTTATTCGCGGAGCTTCGAAGCATGGGGCTGTTTTTGTGGAAGGAGATGCCACTCTTACCTTTGACGGGAACCGTGTGACAGGCGTTCAAGTGAATGACGAAACCTTTGAGGCGGATGAAGTCATCGTAACGGCCGGAGCATGGTCAAAAGACATGATAAAGCCACTGGGAATGGACCTGGACATTACGTATCAGAAGGGGCAGGTCGTTCATCTGGAAATCCCGGGGGTGGATACTCATCAATGGCCTGTCATTATGCCCCCTAATGATCAGCACATTCTGGCCTTTGAAAGTGGCAGAATAGTGATTGGCGCCACCCATGAAAATGATACTGGACTGGACGTGCGAGTGACAGCTGGAGGCGTCAGTGAGGTTCTCGGGAAAGCTCTGGATGTGGCCCCTGGCTTGTCAGAGAGCACAATCATTGATACAAGAACAGGATTCCGCCCTTACACACCTGGGTTTCTGCCGGTCATTGGTCCTCTGCCGGGCTTTGAAGGCATCTATCTTGCCAATGGACTCGGTGCATCCGGACTTACCAGTGGACCATACCTAGGAAGAGAACTTGCTAAGCTGGTGTTTAATAAGCAAACCGAAATTGATATAAGCTTATATGATGTAAAAGGAGCCATCCAATCTTAAGGCATAATTGTTTTGCATTTAAAATAGAAGATGAATCAGGGGAGAGGGGAAAACGATGCAAAAGGTCATGAAATCCATGTATGAAACAATCATGATCATTCTGGTTATGATGACAATCATAACGCTATGGACAGAGAACACCTACAATTCCACGATTAATTGGGTAGTATGGGCGATATTCTTTATTGACTTTGTGATTCGTCTCATCTTTACCCTGGATCGCTGGACATTTATTAAGCAAAATCCCTTTCTCCTCATTGCCATTATTCCGCTGGATCAGTTTTTTCAGGTGGCACGCATCGTTCGTGTTTTTTACCTGTTCAGAATAAAGACGATCACTAAATACTATATTACCCCGCATATTGATAAACTAACCTATCGGGCAAAGGTCGTCATTATAATGGTGATAGTAGGATTGCTGTTCATGGAAGCCCTGTGGATCTGGAATCTTGAAACCACGGTAACCAGCTTTTTTAATGGTCTGTATGTAGTCTTTAGTCATTTGCTGTTTTTTGGTCATCGAATCTTTCAAATTGAAAATGTTTATGCTATATGGACGCTTACGGCTACTTCCGTTGTAGGGATTGTTATTCAGGGGTTGGCTCTGCAATGGTTTTTTTCCAAAGCGGAAGGATTTTACAAGCGAAACAAAAAGCAATGATATAGCGAAACATGAATTGTACATAGAAGAACGTGACTCTGTAGATGAGGTGAGGAGGAATGAAGAATCTGTTAAGATCTGTGACGGATTTTGTTACGACGAAGAAGGGGATGTGGGTGACCCTTTCTACATGGCTGCTGCTGACTCTCCTGTTAGCGGTTTTTGCTCCAAGTGCACGGGATTATGTCGTCTCAAGTGTTGATTCCCTCCCGGAGGATGCTCAATCCGTCATCGCACAAAATAAGGTAGATGAATATTTTGAAGGCGGCGATACTATTCCAGCCATGCTCGTCTTTCAATCTGAAGACGAGCTTGCACCAGAAACACTGATTGATTTATTTGGGGACATCACACCGGAAAATGTGGGTCAGTAACCAGGTTCCGTTGTATTCCTTTGTATTCTTAGTGGCGCTGGGAATTGATTATAATATCATATTAATTTCCCGGTTTTTAGAGGAGCGACGCAGGCACCCGGTTAAGAAGGCCGTGACGATCGCTGTGGAAAATACAGGCGGAGTGATTTCATCAGCCGGGATTATCCTTGCTGCTACCTTTGCCGTCTTAATGACCCAGCCGATTCAGATATTATTTGTTTTTGGCTTTATCGTCGCCATGGGCATATTATTGGACACCTTTATTATCCGGGGAGTACTCATGCCGGCTTTAATTGTATTAATTGAAAAAGATAAAAAGGGACAGACAGAATCCCGGGCAGAATAAATCAAGGGGCTTAACCGTCACGTATCTAACTGGTGAATGGTTAAGCCTTCCTTTTTTTCGGGGAAAATATAGATATAGTCCGGTGATTTGTTCAAAAAAGGTTCACATATATTCAAAAATTGTTAAGCAACTTTCATCAAACTTTCACACGAATCAAATAGAATAACTGTAGATGTCTTGTACACTGATAGGAGGAAAGGAAATGGCAGCAACAGCCGTTATGGAATCGATAGCGATGATGATTATGAGCTTTCTCGCAGGCTTTATCTTCTTTTATTTCATCAGCAGTCAGGAAAAGACTGAAAAGAAGAACCAGATTTCAGTGCTGACCTCACTGCTTATTGATTTTGTCATTTACATCTGGGTGGGAAAAATCATCGTACATATGGATATTTTCTTCAAAGATCCTATTGCCATCCTGGCCATTCCAGGTAATTCACAGGCCTTTTATTTAGCTGTTGTGTTTATACTGATTCACATTTTCGTTCAGACAAAAAGAGGGCAATTGGATCCATTTAAGGTTATGGAGGTCTTTTTCTATACCTTTTTCAGCGCATCATTCGTGTATGAATTCTTGCAATTGACCTGGAATGAAGATACCTATTCCTGGCCCTACTTACCGCTGCTATTTGTTTTATTATCAGGAATGGTCGCTCTGCATGATCGAATGCCGTCGATGCGGCTTATGCCAATAATCGTTTTTATATGGAGCATGGGGCAGCTTTTATTTGCGATAAATCGGCCATTTACCACGGTTTTCGGTTATTCCATTGACTGGTGGTTCTTTCTGCTGATAGCTATTGCCATGCTTTTTGTTGCAGTCATTAATAGAAGGGAGAGGGTGAAATCATGACAGGAGATGTTACACTGTGGCTTGCCCTTGGAGCAGGGGCACTTTCCTTCCTTTCTCCTTGTACACTTCCGATTTTCCCGATGTATTTATCCTACATTACCGGAATAAGTATAAAGGAGTTAGAGGGACAAAAAACAGCCAAAATCCGTTCAAAATTACTGATTCATTCTGTATTTTTCTTATTTGGTGTGTCGCTTGTTTTTATCGGACTGGGGATTGGCGTTTCCTTCCTTGGACAATGGATCCAGGGAATGCTGACAGGTGAAACAGGGCTGTTTATTCAGCGTATCGCAGGGATATTTATTATTATCATGGGATTGTTTGTCGGCGGCTGGCTGACCATTAAAAATCTCATGAAGGAAAAGCGGATGCAGTTTTCGAAAAAGCGGGTCGGATATTTAGGGACGGTTTTTGTAGGAGTGGGCTTTGCGGCAGGCTGGACCCCCTGTATCGGACCGATTTTCGCTTCGATTTTAGTCGTAGCTGCCAGCAATCCTGCGCAGGGAGCTTTTTACACCCTCTTTTATGTAATTGGCTTTGCGATTCCGTTTTTAGTATTAACCTTTTTCATCGGTTCAGCAAGATGGCTGGTACGGTACAGTGAACGGATTATGAAGGCAGGGGGAGCCATTATGGTTGCCATGGGATTGCTCCTTTTCACCGGTCAAATGTCCCGTATTTCTGCTTATTTACTCAAACTGGTTGAAGGAACGTGGTTTTCAAACTTAGGTTAGGAATGGAGGGGTTTAGCAATGAGAAAAGCCATCATTTTGGTTGTGGTTGCCGGACTGTTTTTCTGGGCGGTGTACGATTTTGTCATCCAGTCCAATCAGGAGGCTGAAGCGGACGTCGGAACAAACGTGGATGACCAGGCTCCGGATTTTGAACTAACGACTTTAACAGGAAAGACAGAAAAACTTTCAGACTATCGGGGAGAGCCTGTCATGGTAAACTTCTGGGCATCCTGGTGCGGACCCTGCCGAAGTGAGATGCCGGCCATGCAGAACATGTATGAAAAGAATGATGTCAATATATTAGCCGTTAACTTAACGACCCAGGAAACAAAGAGACAGGATATTCCGGACTTTGTGGATGAGTTTCAATTAACATTCCCGGTTCTATTAGATGTGGAAGGAGAAACCGGCTCAGCCTATCAGATTGGATCGATCCCAACTTCTTTCTTCATTGATTCGGAAGGGATTATCTCCTATAAGCATACCGGACCATTAAATGAGGAACAGATTATGCAGCAGTTTGAGAAAATGAAATAATGGACAAGAGTTGATAACAGGAACTGATGCTGGACGTCATGGAGTCATGATGTTCAGCATATTTTTTTATTAGGTGGTTTTTAAAATATATGGATATAGTGATAGAATAAGGGTTAAGAAATTATTGGAAATTACATGGGAGGATTTTTTGTGAATGATGTAAATATTTTGAAGAATACTTTTGCAATGATTAAAGATAACTTCCCGAAACTGTTTGGAATTTATCTTATTTTAGTAGCACCTATGTACGTTATCGATGCTATCATTATGGGTTCCATAGGGGTGTCGTTTACAGGCGGGGAATCGCTAAATACAACCTGGTATGAATCCCTTCTTTCGACAAGTACACCAGCGCCACTTGAGGAAGGTAATGCCTGGCTTACCGTTACAGGTCTGGTAAGTACAATGGTTCTGTTACCGATTGCTTATGGTGCTGTTATTTTTGCTGTGAATCACATTCGAAATGGCGAGTCCTTTACGGTTTCTGCTGTCATCAAACAGGCACTCAATCGCTTTTGGCCGATTTTTGGCAGCCATTTATTATTTATTCTGATGTTCACAGGATTAGTGATTGTCTTCTTGCTTCCTATCATGATGTTTGGCGTTCTTGGCGTCATAATTGCAATTCTGGCCTTTATAGGTTTTGCCATCTTACTGGGGTACTGGCTTACCAGATGGAGTTTTTATCTGATTAAGGTGGTATTTGGAGACACCGCACCTGGTTTTTCCAAGAGCTGGGACTTTACAGAGGGACGTGTGTGGCCGCTTATGGGCTTGTACATTGTAGTTTTTCTAATCACACTGCTCATCAATCTGTTTGTTGAGTTTATTGCCGGTTTTCTATTTGGAAATGGAATACTGCCAATTTTCATGCTGGATATTACAAGTCTATTGGTATCACTAATCTTTTTTGTGGCTTATAGTCTGGTTTATTTTGAGTTGAAGGCTGAGCGGGGAGAATAAGGCAGGCATAATATCATAACAAGAGGTGACAAACATGACAAAATGGTATGAAGAAGTACATAAAAGAAAAGCTCAGTTACTGGAGGATTCCGAAAGGCTTATTAAGAATTGAAAGTGTCAAAGACCTGGAAACTAAAACAGACGATCAGCCTATGGGTACAAATGTGGGCGAGGCACTGCATTACGTTTTGGATTTATCTGATGAGGCTGGTCTTATTACCAAAAATCTTGACGGCTATGCAGGTCATGGACAGCTGGGAGATGTGGATGCTGACACGATTGGGATTCTGTGCCACGTCGATGTAGTGCCGGCAACAGGGGATTGGACAAGTCCTCCGTTTGAACCGGAAATCAGGGATGGCAGGCTTTATGCACGAGGAGCCATTGACGATAAGGGACCTACAATGGCTGCTTTTTATGGTTTGAAAATTGTGAAGGAACTTGGTCTTCCCCTACGTAAAAACGTACGTATCATTTTTGGTACGGATGAAGAAAGCGGTATGAGCTGTATGAAATATTATAAAGAACATGAAGATATGCCAAAAATCGGTTTTGCTCCAGATGCAGATTTTCCAATTATCCATGCTGAAAAGGGTCAGATGAATGTGCGAGTGTCCGTCGCAGATAATCGTGACTCAGGAAGTGATCAGTCCGATATTCAGCTTGTCTCCTTTAAGGCCGGGGATCGTGCTAATATGGTTCCTGGAAAGGCTACAGCGGTACTCAAAGGGTCATATGGGCAGATAAAAAAAGACTTTTTCACATTCTCCCGGAAACAGGGACTTGCGTATGAATACAGCGAAGAAGGCGATCAGTTGAAACTGATCCTATATGGCATATCTGCTCATGGTATGGCACCGCAGACTGGGGTGAATGCAGGAACGACATTGGCTGCGTTCTTAACATCGATGAATATGCAGGCCGATGCACGAACCTTCTTGAATTTTGTTGCGGATTTGCATAAGGATTTTGAAGGAGAAGGGCTGAGGATTGCTTTTAAAGATAAAATTACAGGTCCGCTTACTGTTAATCCTGGCCTGATTTCTTTTGATTCAAACCAGAATTTTGTCCATTTAAACATCCGCTGTCCGGTGACTGCAGAATATGAGTCCATCCAGCAGGACTTAAATATGGCACTTTATCAAAAAGGAATGGTGATGCAGGATTACAGAGAATCCAGCCCTCATCATGTACCTGAGGATAACCCAATGATTAAAGCTCTGCAAAAGGCTTATCAGGAGGAAACAGGGGGAAATCCAGTACTTCTTACAACGGGGGGTGGCACCTATGCCCGTTTCATGGAAGAAGGGGTAGCTTATGGAGCTTCTTTCCCTGGAAAGGAAATGACAGCCCATCAGACAGATGAATATATTGAGATAGAAGATTTACTAAAGGCTACAGCTATATACGCACGGGCCATCTATGAGCTGGCAAAATAACAGACCAGGCTCTGCTCTTAACTCTGGTGCGGAGTCTGGTCTTATGTTTACCAAAGCATCTGAAACACTCGTTCATCAATTAAGTTCGTATCAATGGGACATGCAGAAGCGTCCCGTCCATATTGCCAGGCCCATACGTTGGCATCACAGGGCGGCTTTGCGGGATTAAAGGCGGGAGCTTCTGTCCGCCCCGTAGCGCCTGCTTCTGGTTCAGCACTCCATAATACAGACTGATTGGATACCTCGGAATTGCTGGTTTTAGCTGAGCAAAAAGCATTGCTGAAATTGCCTGTCTCAGGGTCATGATAAAAGCCGGGGCGATATCCCGTCGGACGCATGGCATCTACGTATCCTCTGATCCATGCTTCATCAACCTCAAAAAATCGCTCCACATTGGCAAAGAGCACAGTACCTTTAGGGACGCCCAATCGTCTGGCATGAAAGGCGGCATTTTGAGCAATGACACGTCCCTGCCGATTCCCTCTTGCTTCACGGAACTTATTATAAATCGGCATGACCTTTGTACCGCTGTTAAGGAGCAGCTCAATTTCTTCCTGTGTTAAACCTTCCGAAGCATTAGGTACGGTGGTCAGGTAACGGCCCCAATAGTCTGGTTTACCGTAATTATTTAAAACACAACGATATAAATCTTCGGTCACATTCGTGGAGGAATCCACTCCCCACAGATAGCTCATGGTTTCACTCCTCACTTGATAAATTTTTCCTTATAAAAGGGCAGGGGTTAGCACATTTGGTTTCATTCCTATGTATATGGTTTTATCCTGGATTTGGAGACAAATCGATGGAAAGGAAGACACAAAAAGTCCCCTCAGGATACAGGCATTACCTGTGAACCTGAGGGGCTTTCTTTTCGGCAATACTATAAGGTAGGTTTATCATGTTCATTGACCACTACATTTTTAAATTGAAAGGCGGCCTGCTGTTTGCGATTCGTCAGGACCATGATATCAACTTCAGCTGTATTGGGTGAAAGCATTAGGTTACGCTGGGCCTTTTTCCAGTTGTCCGTCAATTTGATCGGGTCACTGATGGTTTCCTTAATGAATTTTCCCGCGACATCCGTTTCCGAAATACGTATCAGCATTTCTCCTTTACCTTTAAGCTCAAGCTGAAAGGTAATCTGCTTTCCTCCATTAATTTCTTTCGGGGTAAACACAAATCCTTCATCCTGTTTGGCCCCTTGTGTATTTACATGATAAGTATGCTCAGCTATTTCACTGATTTCGGCATCTCCCACACCAAAATATTTATAAGATTTTTCTTCTGCCAGTATAGTTGCAGAACCAGCGAATATCATTAAGAAACTCATCCACACTGCAATTATTTTTTTCAACATACGGCCTCCTAAGTATAAAACGATTATTTCTTAGTTTGGGCAGTACAACAGAAATTATGTCCATTTCAGGAATTTTGATGAACTTCATGCAGGGGAAAGGTCAGCAGCGGAATGTCCTCTGCAACAACTGATACGACTGCATCTTCAATCATCGGAAATTTCTCTTCAATATACTGACGAGCCTCATCTTCCAGGGATCCGATTTGATGATGAGTGACCAGACCAGGCTCAGCGGCAAACTCCTCCATCTGTGGATTGAGCTCGAGGATAATCACCAGCTTTCCATTCCGCTCTTTGATCTCATAGCTTTGAAACAAATCCTCATTCATGCAGATGAGCCCCCTTCAAAATTATAAAAGATGAATTTTTATAAAGAGCAGCTTTTGCAGCCGTCTTTATATGTATATGAAAGAGTTGCTTATGTGGTTTCTGAAGGGGAAATAATGGTTGTGTGATGCATATTGTTGGCTGGGACCTGGAATGGGGGTGCTGGATACCGGTGCCGTGGACACTTCGATACTGATTCTTTGGCTGATTTAACTGATATATTGGTTAATTAGACGGATAAAATAATCGAATCAGTTGATATATGGCCGGAATCGGCTTGATTCCGGCATCAATAGACTGGATGCAGTGCAGTTGACGGATATTAGCTGGGTTTTGATTGACTTCTCACGTGAATTGGTGGATAAACGTCTCAAACGGACTGATTAAACCGGAGAACAGACGTGAATCCAGGAATTTTTGGCGGATACCCGGGTGTGTGACGGATACCGGCAAAGAATTGACGGATTGAATCAGTCAATCGACGGGAATCTGCCTCAAATAGACCGATTCCTCAATCAAATCGGCGGATACCCATCCCGATCCGATTGATACCCGGCATCAGCAGCCCAGCCCTCAATAACCATTACGGAAACCCGTCCCCATTAGACTGATACTCACCGCCTGGAGACGGATATTCCATCCAAACTGATGGTTAAATGACTAAACTTAATTGATTCCACGGGGTAAAAGAATCAATTTTTATGATGAATGGCTGCCATAATACCGAAAATCCGTCCAAACACCGCGATTATCCGGAACTAGGGCTTCAGCACAACCTTAATACAGTCGTCATCCTTCCCGTTAAAAATATTATAACCATGGGCGGCGTCATCCAGCGGCAGTTTATGGGTAATAATTTCTGTTGGGTCAAACTCTTCATTGACGATTTGTTTATAGAGCTCCGGCATATAGGTCCGGGCATGGGCCTGTCCGGTTTTAATGGTCACATTTCGTGTGAAAAACGGTCCAAGCGGAAACATGTTATATAATCCGCCGTAAACACCGGTGAGCTGGACGGTTCCGGTTTTCTTGACTGCTTTGGTGGCTATTTGGATTGGTCCAAGAGTTCCGCCCTGAAGCTTGAGCTTTTGTTCAATGAACTCAATCGGGGATTTTTTTCCATCCATGCCGACACAGTCAATTACGACATCAGCGCCACCCTTGGTCATTTCTTTCAGCGTTTCCCCGGTATCTTTATCCTCGGCAAAGTTAAAGGTTTCCACATTGTTGATTTTTTTCGCGTGATCTAATCGGTAGGGGAGATAATCCACGGCTATGACCCGTTCTGCCCCTTTCTGCCAGGCAAATTTCTGTGCCATTAAACCGATGGGACCGCATCCCAGGACAATAGCAGTATCTCCTGGCTTCATTCCTGAATTTTCTACACTCCAGTAAGCGGTGGGGAGGACATCGGATAAAAAGAGCAGGGATTCATCCTCCATTTCATTTTCTTCCGGAATGACAAAAGGGGTGAAGTTTCCAAAAGGGACGCGTAAGTATTCAGCCTGACCTCCCGGGTAATTCCCGAACTTTTCGGAGTATCCGAAATAACCGCCACTGTCATAGTGGGGATTGGAGTGATCACATTGGGCAACAAGGCCATCATTGCAGTATTGGCAGTGTCCGCATGCGACAGTAAAAGGGATGACAACACGATCCCCTTTTTTTACCTCAGTAACATCCGGGCCAATTTCCTCTATAATTCCCATAGGCTCGTGTCCGATAATATATCCTTCTGGCATGGGCATGTTTTCCTGATATAAGTGCAGATCCGAACCGCAAATGGCGGTGGAGGTAATGCGGACGATAATATCATCATTCTTCTGGATTTCCGGATCAGGTTCTTTTGTAACGTCTACTTTGTATCTTCCCTGATAGGTTACGGCTTTCATTGCTTATCCCTCCAATCGTTTTAATCCTAGTATTTGTTGAAAAAGAAGGGATATGCAGTTGAATAAAGGCATAAAAAAGACCAAATCATAAAAGGATTTGGTCCAATGCTCCTATCTTTAAATAAGAGAACAAGCTAATTCTAATTTACTTCGCGTATCGGCTCTCGTTTAAATAGTTGTTTTATGTCCGGTTCTTCATTGGGTGAACCTGTTTCAACTGGAAGGGGGACATCTTTATCAAGGCCATATTGAATATGGATGTTTCCTGATAATTTATTTTTACTCTTACCGATGGATTTTGCAACAATGGACCCTTTGATATTGGGCTCAGTGCCGCCACCACCTCTTAAATCAAAATGGGCATTTGGCATATAAATGATTTTAGAGTCAGTCGAAGCGTTTCCGTTCAGATTAAAAGAATCTCCACCGCTGAAGATGTGTCCCAGAATCCCGTTTCTGTTATTTTTCCGGGCTCCGGGTTCCAAATTAATATCGGCATCCTCTGCAAATAGAGAACCATTAATCACCTGGTCTCCTTTAAGGGTTATTTTCTTATCAGAACCTTTAAGGTAGATGTTTAACGATTCAGTAGTTCCATTTGTATTGATGGAACCCCGATCGGATCCATGGTGTCTGCCACGAACGAGATTCAAATCGTCAGTGATAAAAATGTCCAGTTTCCCTGTACCTGAAATTTCGATATCATGACCGTTTAAATCCAGCTGTTCCACGACCAATTGTTTATCTGAGTTCAGGGTATTGATATCAAGGTCACTTTTTAGATTGATTTTAGAGAATGAGTAATTCTGATCAAGGGCAAGCTCTGATTGGTTACGATCAAATTCCCGTTCTTTATAGTCCTGGACAGAAGGAAAGGGCGGCATTTCAAGACTTACATCTTCGTCAAGCTGAATATCTTCAAAGACTTCCCCTTTATGGTTGCTTTCTTTTTTTATATCGACTGTGGCAAGTGTGCCAATATCTCCTTCTATAAACGCATCTCCCGTTAAAGTAAAGGGTTCCACTGTGAATAAGGCCATTTCCTCTGGTATGTAAAACGTACTTTCATTTTTCTCCTGCCAGTTTAACGTGAACACCGTTGCTACTGTTCTTGATTGGTTGCCAATTGTACCTGTAGAAGAAATTTTATATTTACGTTCAGAATGGTTTTCTTCCCTGGCCAAATCTTCAATTTTTACCGTTGCAACAGGCTGCTCCCCAAAAGAAGGCTCAAATGTCTTCAATTCACCGGATATTTTATCATCCAGGATTTTTTCAACCTTATTAAAAAATATTGGTGAGGAGGTGGAATCTTCATAGGCGTCCTGAATATTCAGCTTTAATTGTTTTAGTTTATAATTCATGCCCGCCTCAGCAATGTAATACGTGGCTTGGCTGCTGCGTTCACCTGATGTTCGCTGAAGATTGCCTGCTACCGTTCCTAAGAGGCTGACCCCTAATATTAAGAACACAACAAATACCATTAACACACTGACGAGAGCAGCACCTGTTTCGTTGTGGATGGTTTGTTTTTTGTCATAAACGTTCATTGGCTTCACCTACTCCCTGAGATAAATCACAGTAGAAATGGATACGGAATTTCCATGTGGATTGGGAACGCTGATCAAACGCAGTTCAATTTCACTTCCATTTTGTTTAACCGTAAACTCCCGGATATTCGTTGCCAGCTTACGGTTGTTCTTTTTTAGGATCTGGCCATCAAGTCTGTACGTGGTTTCGTGACCGATATGAATTTGATTATTGGCGATGACCACCTGATCGGGATTTGTGCTTCGAATCTCCTTTGTTATATCCTTGGCCGCATATCTTATATCTGACTGTGTCCTGACTTCTTCGGACTGAGTCTGATATTGATTCACCCCAAATAAATGGACAGCGCCAATAAGTAATAAAATGATGGAAATAATGGCGAGGACGGCAAGTAATTCAACCAGGGTCATGCCCTGTTCATTATGTTTTGTGGAGTTCACCTATTCATTCCTCCATGCGAGAATGGTTTCCATTTGTGCCTCAAGTCGTTTTTTATCCTGGTCATAGACTTTAACCAATACATTATATAAATCATCCATATCTTTTTCGGTCTGATTGATCTCAACTGTAATCCAAAAATGGCTGGTTTGCTTCTCCAAATGAAAGGAGTTTTGTCCATCACTTGCTATCGTGTTTGCGAAATTGTGATCTTTCAATTGGGTAATCCCTTGCGCAATAGAATGATCCTTACTTAATTGATAGAGCTTTTCCATTTGTGTCTGGGCCATATAGGTTGCATCGAGAATTTCCTCTGACGTTTGATTGGTCCTGGCTGACTGGGAGAAAAAAGATAATAGGGAAACCAGTATAATTGACAAAATGACAAAGGATACAAGCACTTCTACGAGGGTAACGCCCTGCTCGTTTATCATCTTGTTCTTAAAGCGTGTATTCATATTCGGTCACAGTCCTTTGTGATATAGATACGAACCGTAAAATCTAACAAAAAAGAGAGTTATCCCTAGGAATAACTCTCTATATCATAAAACATATTTCGACAAAATCAAACAAATTTTATTCGAATCTTTCGTCAATTTTCTTCAGGCTAATGTTGTTGACCATTGGGATGCCTTTTGGAGGACTCAGCATCAATTGTTCGTTGTAGTCGATCTGGAGGCGGGATTTTGTGTAGTCGATGCTGTCCTGGTTCTTTTCGACGTAAACCACATCTTTAAAAAGATCTAAAAAGTCGACTGTATCTAAAAATCCTTCGTCAAATAAACCATCATAGGCATAACGATCATAATCACTCTGGTTATAAGTCCCTCCGCCTTCATCTTTTTTAACGCCTTTAACCTTTCCTTTGACAGCATTTAAGGTAATATTTTGTCCGTATAAACCACCGTTGATTTTCATGTTGGACCATACACCGTAAATTTCCAAGTCAGAATTTGTATAAAAGAAAGCATTCATTTCTCTTGGGTTGTCCTGAAACGAGTTATTGTTTTGAACTTTGAGCTCTCCTTCAGTCATTAAGACGAGCGTTCCACCACTGCTGTTGTCTAAATCTTCAACTGTTGCTTTATCATTTGTAATTACAGTTGATCCATTTCCTGCCATGGTAATACTCTCGGAAATGGTGGCTTCCCCATTTGAGTAAACCACACCATCGAGATTCAAATTCTTCATTTCAAATGCACCGTTTATAAATATAGTGGAGTTAACGGTTAAATCACCACTTAGTTCTGTGCGACTGATAAGTCCCTCATCATCAGAATCATCAGCATCTCCGCATACCTGGCCGATAAGAGGAAGAACAATGCATGGATCTGCATAGTTGTTTACATAAATATCGCCGTGGACAGTCAATTCAGATCCACTTTTCATGATTAAATCGTTATTTACGAATAAATCTCCTTTTACCGTTACTGAACTGCCTGAGTTGATTTGTAAAGTATCATAAAGCGTGTCTCCCTCTTTTACGATATGCTGATTTATAATGGCACCACCAATTTCCAGAACCTCTGTGTCATAATCCCCATCTAAGAACTCATTGTCAAAACGGGATTTAGCCTCCGTTACCAGTTGTTCAACATCAAACGGCTCATCATCCAGTTCCCTTTCTACTAACTGGGGTACCTCCTTGTAAAAATAAGGTGCAATTCCTTCCTGTGTAATAGGATTAGTGAGGGTGTGCTGAGTATTCTCTTTCGTGTACTTAAAAGCATTAGGTATGGTCAGGGTTCCGTCTATAGTCGGATAGCTTGTTTCCGCAGCGTAATCGTCACTGGATCTTATGAAATTACTTTTATTAGAAGAGTGAAACTCATCGCCTACATATAAATCCCCTTTGATATAAGATGCACCATTAAGGGATAGATTGCCTGGTGTAACGGATGCATACTTAAATACCTCTGCCAAAGTTGATATTGTATATTCAGTTGTGTATTTTGTGTCTCCTTCAGATGCAGTAATGGTCACATTCATAACTGCATTGCCTGAACCACTCAGATCATTGCTTATCATATTATCGTTTACTTCCACTGGATATTTGGTTTTCAGTTCATTTAATGTGTCTTCAATTTCCTGTACTACGCTTGACCTGTGAACAGAGGAATCATTTAATCCCTGTATCTCTTTCTCTAACCATGCTGTTGCTTCCTTGATAATATTTTCAGCGGCAACCTTTTCTTCTATATTGTTTTCCGCAACGGCAACAAATTTATTTGATTGTAAGACTTTAGCCATTAAAACAGTGGAAAGTAAGGTTAAAAATAAAAAAATCATCAGGACAGACACCAGAACATATCCGCTTTCACGATTCCCCTTATTCAACATCAATTTTCCCCTCCTGTGGAGTAAATCAGGTTAACGTCCTTTGTAACGTGCGTTTTTTCTTGATGCTGAACGGTAAAACGAAGATGAGAATTTTTATTTTGATTGATAAGCTCTGGCTCAGTGATTTGGTAGGATTCAGAATTGATACGTTTGCCATCGATATAAATATTTTCGTTTTGATATTTAAATTCTGCCTCAGCGTTTGTTTGCTTTACCTTACCTGATTCATCAATTGTGGACTTTTGTTTTAAGACTTTAAATTGCAGTGGCTTATCGCTTGAAATATTCACACTATCCGTATTTACAAAGAACTGATTTAACTGTTCGGTAATCAGGATGACTTCGTTACGGATATCGGTAGCTGTACTGGTTCTTTCATCGGCTTTAAGCATAGAAGAGGTAAAACTGTAAACCCCTATAAGAACGATACTGGAAAGAGCTAACACAGCCAGGACTTCCACCAGCGTAACTCCTCGTTCATTCCTCATATCGAGCATGCACCACCTTCACTGGGGGAGACGGCTCCTTCACTTTTAACATATCTTTTCATCTCATAGTGATCATTAATATCACTGTTTCGATTTTCTATTTCAACAGATAAAATAACGACGCGATTTTTTAAGGAATGTTCAGAGATGGTCAGTGATGCTTCTAACCCATTTAGGGCTGGTTGTTCTTCCGACGGGATATTCAGGATGGCTTTGATATCGACAAGGTGGTCCTCTCCAAGACAGTTATGAAGTTCCTTAAAGCTTAATTGTTTATACTCGTTGAGAATGTTATTAGCTATGTAGGCGTTCGATAGTTTCTGCTCGGAAGCGTTGGAGTACTTTGTCCCATTAATGAAAAAACTTCCGACAGATAGAAGGATGATAGAAAGGATGACAATGCCGGCTAAAACTTCTACTAATGTTAAGCCCTTTTCTTCTTTCAGTGGCATAGGTATTCAGCTCCATTCGTATGTGCATTTATTCAACACAGGTTTTCTCTATTCAGTCTGTGTTTTCTTAGATGAACATGATGGAACAAAAAATCTTGTCTGAAAACGAGATTAGGAGTAAATCAGGAGTTCGTTTGTTTCGGAAATGGATAACAGAAATAGACTATTTAAGGATAAATATTACAATTCTTGATATGATGTTACCATATATTCAAAAATTTTTGAATATTCTGCAATAAAAATTAAAAAATAGTGGGGAAAGGTTGTTTTTTAAGCTGAACAATAGTACTATAATAGTTAAAAAATATAAATTATGTAAAAACTTCCTAAAAAACTACTAATCCAACCTCATTCTGCAAGAGTAAATCACTAGTTTATATCTACCACAAACTAGAAAAATTAAACATTCTTCAAAGAATTTCCCTAATTTGTACAAGAACTTTACTGTATAATGTATTATGAAGTCGGTAATTATCATTAAGTATTTGAACATGTATAGGACTTTAGATGGTGTTTGGAGGTATGCATGTGGCCATTAAAAGAAATATGCGTTTAGGTGATCTGTTAGTTGAAAGTGAAATTATTACACAGGAACAGCTTGATCAGGCACTGGAGGAAAAAACACAAAATCAGAAGCTGGGAGATATCCTGGTACAAAAGGGCTATGTAACGGAACTTCAGCTGATTGAAGTTCTGGAGTTTCAATTAGGGATACCAAGAGTAACCCTTTACAATTACCCCTTTGACACATCCCTGTTCAGAATGGTTTCCAAGGAATTTGCCAAACGTCATCTAGTTATGCCTTTGAAAAAAGAAGGAAATAAGCTGTATGTTGCCATGGCTGATCCAATGGACTACTTTGTCATTAATGATTTACGCCTTTCAACAGGATTCAGTATTGAGCCATTAATAGCGACAAAGGATGAGATTATCCGTAACATCAGTAAGTATTATGATGTGGATGATCTAACCGGAATTCCGGCACAGTTGGAGACAGAGCCTGAGGACCAGGAGGATATAGAGGACGAAGATTCACCTATCGTCCATTTTGTGAATCAGATTCTGCAACAGGCAGCCGTGCAGCGGGCCAGTGATATACATATTGACTGTATGGAAACCAAAGTACTGGTACGTTTTCGGGTGGATGGTGCACTCCGCACCGAAAGAAGTCTTCCTAAACATGTTCAAGGCTCCTTAATTACAAGAATTAAAATTATGGCAAACCTTGATATTACGGAGCACCGCGTTCCTCAGGATGGAAGAACCAAGCTCAGTCTTGATCACCGTGAAATGGACTTGCGGATTAGTACCCTTCCGACGGTATATGGGGAGAAAGTTGTTATTCGTCTGCTGGATTTAAGCATGGCACAGAATGATATCAGCCAAATCGGGTTTGAAGAGGAAAATCTTGATAAGTTTAAAAAGCTGATCCAGCAGCCTCACGGGATTGTTCTGTTAACAGGTCCGACCGGTTCGGGTAAATCATCGACTATGTATTCGGCACTTAGCCAATTAAATGATGAAGAAATCAACATCATTACCATTGAAGACCCTGTAGAGTATCAGGTAGAAGGGATTAACCAGATTCAAGTCAATCCGAATGTAGGCCTGACCTTTGCCAGAGGACTGCGAGCCATTTTACGCCAGGACCCTAATATTATCATGATTGGGGAAATTCGGGACCGGGAAACCGCAGATATGGCTGTTCGTGCTTCGATTACCGGTCACCTGGTATTCAGTACACTGCATACCAATGATTCCCTCGGTACGATCAACCGCCTGAAGGACATGGGGGTTGAAGTATTTTTACTTGCCTCCTCCTTAAATGGAGTTGTCTCTCAAAGGCTTGTCCGCAAGATCTGCCGGGACTGTTCCATGGAAAGAGAGGCAACCGTCCGGGAACAGCAGATTTTTTCAAAGTATGGCTATTCCATGGACAAGGTGTATTATGGCAAAGGCTGTTCGACCTGTAATATGACAGGCTATAAAGGACGTACAGCCATTCATGAAGTGCTTGAAATTGATGATGAGATCAAGCAGGCGCTTTTAAATGATGAATCATCTATGAAAATCAGAGAAATAGCCGTCAAAAATGGCTTAAAGTTTTTAGTGGAAGATGGTTTGGAAAAAGTGAAAAATGGAGTTACTACTACAGAAGAAATTCTCCGGGTAGCTCTGGATTAGGAGGTCTACCGTGAGTTACAGCCTAGATGATTTACTGCAAAAGGCAAATCAGGAATTTGCATCAGATGTGCATCTGACTGTTGGCCTTCCACCTGTATTTCGTGTACATGGGAAGTTGAAAATCACAGAAGAACGGCCTTATACAGCACAGGATTTAGCGGTCGTTACCCAATCCATGTTTACCGACTCCCTTAAGAGGCAGTTTCAGCAGGATGGGGAGGTTGATTTTTCCTATGAAGTAGAGGGAGTACTGAGGTGCAGAGTGAATGCGTACAAGCAGCGGGAAGGGATTTCCATTGCCATTCGTCTGATACCCGGCAAAATTCCCACTATTGAGGAATTACGTTTACCATCCATTTTAGAAAAAATTGTGTCCAAGCCTCAGGGACTCATCCTAGTGACCGGTCCAACAGGCAGTGGGAAAACAACAACACTGGCATCTATGATTGATTCCATTAATCAGCACGCACAGAAGCATATCATTACGCTGGAGGATCCCATCGAGTATATTCATTATCATAAAAAATCGATTGTGGATCAGCGGCAAATTGGGCAGGATACTCAAAACTTTGCAACAGGATTGCGTGCTTCGCTGCGGCAGGATCCGGATGTCATCTTCGTTGGAGAAATGCGGGATTTAGAAACCATTTCGACTGCAATTACAGCGGCGGAAACCGGACATTTAGTCCTGGGTACATTGCATACAAATAGTGCGCCCAGTACAATTGAACGGATCGTCGATGTTTTTCCCGCAGCTCAGCAGGGCCAGATTCGCTATCAGCTTTCATCTGTGCTGAAGGCTATCATTTCCCAGCGTTTGTTCCCATTAAAATCCGGGAATGGTCGAATTGCTGCAACAGAAATTATGGTTCAGAATTCAGCGGTCAGCAGTCTGATTCGCAATCAAAAGATTCATCAGTTGCCCAATATTATGCAGACATCACGAGATGCAGGCATGCACACCTTAGAGATGAACATTCAATCCTTGTTAAAAAGACAGCTTGTCGCTTATGAAAGCGTACAAGGTTATCTAGGGGAGAATCGCTATGGCTCAACAATTTAGTTATGTGGCTCGTGATCGGCAGGGGAACAAAAAATCAGGTGTTATACAGGCAGAAACGAAGCAATCCGTTCGCTCCATTTTGCGGGAGCGTGGATTACGGGCTTTAGAGGTTCAGGAGAAAAAACAGACCATATGGAATACCGATATTTACATTGGCAATCCTGTTAAGCTCTCTGATTTTGTCATCTTCTTACGGCAATTTGCCACCTTAATCAAAGCAGGGGTCACCATTGTGGATTCGGTCAGAATTTTAATTGAACAGACCGAAAGCAAGGTGTTAAGGAAAACACTGGCCCAGGTTGAAAATGATTTAAGGGAAGGGAACTCCTTATCTGCATCATTTCAGAAGCACACGAAAGTTTTTTCCGCTTTGTTTACCAATATGATTCACGCGGGAGAGGTAAGTGGCTCCCTGGAAGAAACGCTGGAAGAAATGGCAGATTACTTTGAGAAACAGCATAAGACGAAGGAAAAAGTGAAATCGGCATTATCCTATCCGATCGTTGTCGGTTTGCTGGCTACAGGTGTTGTCATTTTTCTATTAATAAGCATTGTTCCAACATTCGTTAATATGTTCGATCAATTCGGGGGAGAGGTACCGGCCATTACTCAGTTTGTTATCGCGACAAGTGACTGGATGGTTCAATACTGGTACATTCTTGTTTTGCTATTATTAGCTTTTATCGTATCCATATTATTGATTAGACAAAATAAGGAAACGAAAATTTACCTGGATTCTATTCTGTTAAAGCTGCCGATATTTGGGAAGTTGATGAGAAAATCTATCCTGGCGCGCATGTCGAGAACGTTAAGCTCACTGCTGAAAAACTCAGTTCCTATTCTCGAAGCCATGCGCTTAACGGAAAAAGTCATCGAGAACCAGGTCATAGCTAAAGTACTGCGGGAATCCAGGACAACCCTGGAGCGGGGCAGGTCGTTATCGGACCCGATGGCAGACCACTGGGCATTCCCGCCGCTTGTAACCCAAATGATTACCGTCGGCGAACAAACCGGATCGTTAGACCAGATGCTTGGCCGCATCGCCGACTTTTACGAATCAGAAGTTGAAACCGCAACCGACCAGATGAAGTCATTAATTGAACCACTGATGATTATATTGCTCGCAGGAGTGGTCGGTTTTATTGTATTGTCCATTATGGTACCGATGTTCGAGATGTTTCAAAACGTTAACTAATTCGGTTACGATTGTGAGTCCACACGCTCACAGATTAAATAAAAATAAGGGGGAAATACCTGTATGTTAAAAAAGACGTTGAAGAAGGAAAAAGGTTTTACGCTGATTGAGCTATTGGCGGTTATTGTGATTATTGCGATTATTGCAGCAATTGCGATACCGGCGATTGGGAATATTATTCAGAATTCAAGGGAAGATGGTGTGAAGTCTGATGCGTTACAAATATTAGAGGCAGCACAGTTGTATAAGATGGAAGTTAATCCTGCCTCAGCAGATGATGGAACTGATACAACGGTTAAGGCTTCAGAGTTAGAAACACAAGGCTACCTTGAACTAAGTAATGATGATTTTAATGATGCAGAAGTTAATTTATCAGCTCAACCTATCACAATAACAGTTGATGTTCAGGCTGGAAATACTACACTAAGTTTTGACGGTGCTACAAAACAGGAGATTAATGACGATGAAAGTGGGGACGATGCTACAACAATTCCGAATAATACTAATGGATAAATTATTTTATAGTGTGGCTTATTTTTATAAGCTGCACTTCCCCAAATCTAAACCAGAGGACTGAAAACATTGTGGCTAATCTACCTGTACCTATTTATTCTCGGACTCATTTTAGGCTCATTCTTTAATGTAGTCGGTTTACGTGTACCCGAAAAGCAATCGATAGTAAGACCGAGATCAGCCTGTCCCCATTGCCATCACACATTAACCTGGAAGGAATTAATCCCTGTCCTGTCCTATGTGTGGCAGAAGGGGAAATGCTCAAGCTGTTCACAAAAAATCTCACCCATTTACCCGGCCATAGAACTTCTTAGTGGGGGATTATTGGCTTTTTCTTTTTATATCTTTGGATTTGATCCGGAAATTATCGTAGCTTTTACACTCATTTCACTTTTATTAATCATCACCGTCAGCGATTTGGCATACATGCTTATTCCCAATAAAGTACTTATCATTTTTATTATTCTTCTAGGAATTGAACGAGCATTCATTCATTTACATACATGGTACGATCCCTTGCTCGGTTTTCTTACAGGGTTTGTGCTTCTGCTGTTGATCGCTCTGGTAAGTAAAGGCGGAATGGGTGGAGGAGATATTAAATTATTTGCCGTTTTAGGTGTCGCCCTTGGATTCTCAAATCTGCTTGTGGCTATCTTTCTTTCTTCATTAATAGGGGCTGTAGTCGGGCTGATTGGAATAGCGGCAGGAAAGGTGCAACGGAAAAAGCCCGTTCCTTTTGGGCCCTTCATTATGGCAGGAAGCCTGATTGCCTATTTTTATGGCAGTCGTCTTATCGATTGGTACTTCTGTTTCTTTCTACAATATTAATAGAATTAGGTGAAGGATATGGTGTTAGGCAAAAACAAAAAAATCGCGAATATTGAGATTCAGGATTACGTCATTCGCTATGCTGAGATCAAAAGCAGCAACCCCCTTGTGCTCACCCAGTGTAAAGAGCATTATATTCCAAGTGGTGTCATTGAGAATGGTCAGATTATTAATGATGAAGCATTTGCGAAGGTTCTGAAGCAATGTATGGAAAAATGGCAGTTGAAGAACAAACAAATCCGGTTTATAGTGCCTGATTCCTCGGTTATTATCCGCACCGTAGATGTATCCCCTGAGATTGCCGATGATGAACTTACGGGTCACATATATTTTGAACTGGGACACAGCATTCATTTGCCCTTTGATAATCCGATTGTTGAAGCCGTATCGCTCGGCGTTCAGGAGGGAGTCAAAAAGGTTCTGATTGTTGCTTCATCGGAGGAGACAGTGGATATGTACTATGATTATTTCAAGGATGAAAACACAGATCCGGTTGTTGCTGATGTTTCCTCCCTTTGTCAATATAGGCTTTTCCATCATTTTAAGAAAACGAATGAAGAGGATATTTTCATGCTGGCTCAGTTTAATGTAAAGTCTGTCACGAACAGTATTTTTGAACAGCATAAGCCGGTGTTTATGCAGGAAGTGGATGTTTCCTACCCTGAGGATACATGGAAGGTTACACCTGTGAATCAGGACGAGCCGTTAACCCGGGAGCATTTTGATTCCGAAAAGGTTCACGCCGCATTTGAGGAAATCTATACCGAAATGGAACGCTTGCGGCGATTTTATCAATATTCCCTGCATAACGGGGATCAGGAGGTTACCCGTATCTTACTGACAGGTGATCATCCGTACTTGGAAGATTTGTTCCATGAGGTGAAGGACAGGCTAAATATTCCGATTGATATTTTATCGCCGGAGGATGTTCAGGGATCCAAAGATATGAAGATGGGCAGTTCGTTTTATAATGTTATAGGTCTGGCTTTGAAAGAGGGTATGTGATGTTAGTCGAAATCAATTTACTCCAAAAACGTGAACAAAAAAGCAAAGGATTTCAGTGGTTTGTCATCAGTATGATAGGCCTTATTGTTCTTTTAATTGCTGTTGTTTTTCTTTTAACGACTCTTATAAAAAACGATATTGAACGTACCGAATCTGCTCTAAGTGAAATGAAAACCATTCGGGCAGATCTGCAGGGGGAAATGAGTAACTCTGGTTATCAGGATTTACAATCACTTGAGTCTTCGGTTACGAGTTTGAGCAGTTATCCCATTGATAGTGATTTAATCATTACACAACTCAGTGAGCTGTTGCCTGAAAACGGATATTTTGATTCCTATGAGTATACGGGTGACCGTGTGGTATTACAGGTACTGGTTCAGGAGGATGTGGATGCATCCCATTACCTCTATCATTTAAATCAACAGGATTGGATCACCTCCGCAAGTCTTTCAATCGTAAGCAGTGATGAGGCCCAGCTGGACGGAGGCGGCGGAACTGCAGCTAACGGCCTTGACCAGCCACCCTCTTATTTAGCTCAATATGACATTGTCCTCAAACGGGATTCTTTAAGGGAGGGGAGCGAATGAGTTCATTATCAAGAACGAAAAGACTTGTCGCCATTCTATTAATCGGGATTTTCCTTATTGGAGTGGTGTGGGCATACCTTTTCCAAATTCGTCCATTACAGGGAGAGCAGAGAGAGACGCAGGACTCCCTTGAACATGAGACGAGGCTGATGGAAACACTGGAGAGCCGGCTTGAAGAGGTAGAGAATATGGATCTTACCGCTGACTCTGTTGAATTACAGCGTCAGCTACCCTTAAAACCCTTTTATGAGCAGGTATTTTCGATTATTTATGATGCCCAGTCAGAAACAGGCAGCGTGGTGTCAAGCTATGATATCAGCTCCAATGGTACGGCAGAACTCCCGGTTGAAGGTGCGGGTGAAAACCTGCAGGGCATTACCTTTCATCTTGAAGTTCAGTCCCCATCCTATGATGATATGATTGGGTTTATCGACTTTCTGGAAAACAGTGAACGGATTTTATCTGTTGACCAATTTACATTTTCCAGTCCCGGGGAGCAGGATGAGGCAATCCAGTATCAACTGGTCATAAATACGTTCTATCGTGAAGGACTCGATGGACTCCGTGGAACTCAGCCATCAATCGATATTCCGGAAAGTGCTGCTAAACAAAATCCTTTACAGTAAGGATGAGACTGATTTTTAATGCCAGACGAAGCATTGAAAATCAGTCTTTTCGTGGAATGTGTGCTTTAGTGCTTTAAAGCATGTGGGGACAGTCCCAACCTTTGGGAACAATTTGCTTTTTCTCAGCCTTCTGAAGGGAACATTGAATTTCAATTGAAGATACATGCATATTATCATGAAGGATTAGATGGTCTAAGAAATCAACAGCCGGAAGTATCGATTCCAGCTCCGGCTAATTAAGAAGATGAATGGTAATGGCTGATGAGATTTCATCATTGCTGTTATTGAAATCCATAATTGGAAGTGGGGATTGTCGTTGCGCCGGTTTTGGTATTCGTTTTTACCTCTGCTCATATTTGCTGCCTTAGCACTTTTTTATGAATATCAGGGAAATCGTCTATCAGCCCTCATGTTAGGTATATATAGTCTATTTTTCCTGGTTTATTTTTTTATTCCTCTCGTTAAACAACCACTAATCATGTATATGGTCATGTCATTTCTTATCGTTGGTTTAGGATGGCAAAATGGTGCTGTTTTAAATCCATATTTTATGCTCAATGGATTTTTTTTAGTCATCAATAGTATCATAGATTTGTCTTTGAAGTCATTTCGAATCTATTTTTTCTTTCAATTGGGATTGGCGATGCTGTCATTTTATTTACATAATCAGTTTCATATAGCATGGATTCTATTAGCCATAGCCATAAGCTATCCTGTCTTAAAGTGGAATGAAATACAGATAGAGAAGGCAGAACAGCAGGAGATGTACGAAAAGCTGGTCAGTGAGTACCGTAAATTAAAAAGGCAGACTCATGAATCTGAGCGGGCGGCAAGGCTGGAGGAGCGAACGAAAATTGCTCGGAATATCCACGATTCAGTTGGTCATAAGTTAACGGCGTTGCTCATGAGACTGCAGGTGCTTATGATGCAGGAAAGAAGACCGGAATACGAGGAACTAAAGCAGTTGGCTTCTGATAGTTTGGAAGAAACCAGACATGCGGTGAAGACCCTCCAGGCCGAGGAGACAGAGGGCATCTCTTCTGTGTTGCAGCTGATTCGTAAATTGGAAGCAGAAAGTCATATTCACTTAGATTTCACATTAAAACAGGGAGTTCTGTCTGCACATTTAACAAATGACCAGAATATTGCATTGTATCGGGTTTTACAGGAGTCATTAACCAATGCTATGCGACATGCGTATTCACGTGAAATACGGGTTGTGCTGGCATTAAATGCGGCAGAGGATTTGGCCTTCACAGTTAAAAATAGAGTGCATGAAGATAAACCTTGGGAATGGGGATTTGGTTTAAAGAATATGAAAAAGCGAGTGGAAGAACTGGACGGTCAATTACATGTTTACCAGAATGATAACGAATTTGTTGTGGCTGGGACTTTGCCGTTGAGGGAGGAGAACATGGATGCGTTATAACGTATTGCTGGTGGAAGATCAGAGTATTGTCCGTAGTGGGTTGAAAATGATGATTGAACAGGACGAGTCACTGGTAGTAACTGCCGAGGCTGAAAATGGGGAAGCAGCACTTCGGAAAATGGATGAGCATATGATTGATTTAGTGATTATGGATATTCGTCTGCCAGTGATGAACGGAATTGAGGCAACTCATCATATTAAAAAACGCTATCCAAATGTTTATGTATTAATGTTGACGACCTTCAATGATGAGGAATATGCAGAGCAGTCTCTAAGGGAGGGAGCTGACGGGTTTTTGCTAAAAACGGCTGAACCAGAAAAATTACTACAGGCAATACATAGCTGTTTAAATGGCGGGATGACTATCCATGATGAAGTGGCAGCCAAAATGATGCCACGTCTGCTGAAAAAATCTACAATTGAACCCCGCGAACTTCCCCTATCTCCGAGGGAACTTGCCATTACCCGCCTTGTAGGGGAGGGCAAAACAAATAAAGAAATTGCCAATGAACTCTATTTATCGGTCGGAACGGTTAAAAATCATATCACCCAATCCCTTCATAAGCTCGAACTGAGAGACCGGACGCAGCTCGCCATTTTCGCCGTAAAGAACGATTTGGCTTAGGATTGCTTTACCGCTTTAAAGCATGTGGGGACAGTCCCTGTGTTATAATAGAAGTGTACGCATTAGTACTAAAGTAAGGTGACGATCATGAGTAGTCTAAAGAAACTGCTTCTCATTATTGGCGGGACTCTTTCTCTTGCTTTAGGGGTTATAGGGATTGTGCTACCATTAATACCAACCACACCTCTGCTATTACTGGCAGCAGCCTGTTATGTCCGAAGTTCGGAAAGGCTTTACTTATGGCTGATAAATAATAAATGGTTTGGTCCATATATTCGGGATTATCGTGCCGGAAAAGGAATTCCATTAAAGGCGAAAATCATGGGTGTTTCATTAATATGGATCTCAATTGGTTATACAGTCATTTTTGTGGTGCCCTTAATCGCTGTAAAAATATTACTTGTCCTCATTGCCGGTTATTTCACCTGGTTTATATTACATATTAAAACACGAGTTAAAGAGTTTTAGGAGGAAAAGAGCTTGCACAAATATACGAGAACAGGAAATATCATCTTTTGGATTGGAATTGTTATTTTCATAATTGGGGCAGCTATGCACGAAAATATCACAGGTGCCCCGGAGCCTTATACATCCTACGCGAGACCTGTGATGATACTAAGTGTTATTGTCATACTGCTGACCAATTTTTTCAGGAATGATAAGAAAAAATAATGGCTGAAGAGAAATAGGCCTGGATGCATGATATCCAGGCCTTCCTTATGTCCACTTTACTAAATTTGAGAACAGATGAAGTTCGCCCCGTTACAGATAAATAACCTCTATTCATCTCAAGCCACTAAAATCAGACAAATGTCGTCCTTCTCCTATTCAATTTTTCATAATATATCCAACTAACTGTCAGAACCATCACCTTGATTATCTTCTCACGTTGGGATTCCCACATAACTTGCCTACATGACCTCCGTCACATCTCAGGGTCACAATTAGTGACTGCAGGATGATGCGGAGGGTTTTTAAGTTCTATATGATAAGAATAAATAGGGCTGGTTAAACGTTTTAAAATCAGGAGGGAAGTTTTATGCTGGAAGCTTTAGATTTAAAAAAGCAGTTTATGAAGACCAAGGCTGTAGATGGTGTGAATTTATTTATTGAACAGGGCGAAATTGTCGGGCTGCTTGGTCCAAATGGGGCAGGCAAGTCGACCACCATTTCGATCATCTCTTCGCTGCTTTCTCCAACAAGTGGGGATGTTCGCTTTTTTAATGAAAGTATTATTAAACAGCCGCAGTATTTACGGAAACATCTTGGGGTTGTTCCTCAGGAAATTGCATTATATGAAAATCTGACTGCAATGGAAAACCTGCAATTTTTCGGAAAAATTTATCGTCTTTCTTCTGATGTGATGAGTACAAAAATTAAGGAAGTGCTGGAGATTATCGGACTTCAGGAGAAACAACATGATCTTGTGAAGACTTTTTCTGGTGGGATGAAAAGGCGATTAAATATTGGTGTGGCCTTGCTGCATGAACCGAAGCTGATTTTTATGGATGAGCCAACGGTGGGGATTGATCCACAATCAAGAAAATATATTTTAGATACCGTTAAACGGTTAAATCGGGAGCAGAACCTAACCATTCTTTATACGAGTCACTATATGGAGGAAGCGGAGTACTTATGCGATCGGATTTATATTATGGATCAAGGTCATATTATTGCCTCTGGAAATAAAAACGAAATTAAAGGGATTCTGTCAGCTGAGCAAACGGTTGTGATTGAGGTCGAAACAATGGAGGAGACCTTTTTAAACACGTTGAAGGACCATCCTTCTGTGAGGCAAATCGATAATCAGGATAAATCAGTCAGTGTGATTGTTCCTCGTGAGATTGATTTTTTTCAAACCATTATAAATATAGCCAATGAAAACGGGACAATCTTAAAATCTGTTCAAATTCAACCCCCGTCATTGGAAGATGTATTTCTTCATCTAACAGGAAAGGGCTTACGGGATTAGGAGGGGTTTATATGTTGTTTGCGTTTATGAAAAAACAGCTGCTTTTAATGATCAGGGACAGGACCAATTTCACACTTTTACTCGTAATGCCTATTATTCTTGTTTTTATCATTAATTTTGCGATTGGCGATTTAATGACGGAAGATACACCTGAGATTGATGCAAAAGTAGCCATCGTAGAGCATACAAGTGAGGAATCTCAATTAAATCAAATCAAAGAAGAAATAAATGAGATGTCCATTCCTGAAGATGCCAGAAATGATATGGTCCAAGGAATCACTGAGTTTCAACCGATTCAGATATTAAAACAAGACGTCCTGGGTGGTCCTAAGCATCAGGAAATGGTGGATGTTAAGGAAATCGGTGTGGAAGAAATGAATACTGCAAAAGTAAACAAACAATACGCAGCTATTATTGAAGTTCCGGAGAATTTTTCTTATAGACTTGTGAAATCTATTTTTTTAGGTGAAGGAGAACCACCAGAATTGTCATTATATGTGAATCAGGAGGAAGAATTAGCAGGTCAGGTTATAGAAGATTTACTGGTAGCCTATCAGGAACAATTACAGACTTCGACGATTTTAGAGCAAAATGGACTTGGTGAATTAAGGATTACCTCTCAGGATGTGAAAGGGGAAACAGTGGCTATATCAGGGATGAATCCTATTACGAATACGACCTATTATGTAGTGGGTATGAGTGTGATGTTTGTTTTATATATTGCCTCTACAATGGGTGCATATGCTTACGAGGAAAAAAGAGATCATTTATTTAATAGGATTCTCATAGCAAATGTTTCTAGATGGGTTTACTTTTTAAGTATATTCATCTCCAGTTCATTTACAGGGTTTATTCAATTAATGATATTGTTTAGTGTCTCCGTTACGATTTTTGATGTTACTTTACCGAACTTTCCCTCATTTTTGGCAACATCAATTTTATTAAGCTTTTCGGTTGGAGGTATTGCGTCACTTTTAACTTCTATCAATTATCGCCTTAACTCAGATCAGGCATCTGCCATTTTTGGAAGCGCAATTGTTACGTTATTTGCCTTTTTTGGTGGGAGCTTTTTCCCTATAGGAGGAGATGTGATAAATACTCTCGGAAAGTTAACACCAAATGGATCTGGGCTGACAGCTTTTTTGTCTGCATTTCAAGGGTATGGAATGGAGGATATTAGCGGCTATTTGTTTTATCTGGGCGGACTTACACTTGTGACTCTCGTAATGGCTGTTGTTATTTTTCCGAAAAGGGGGAAGGCGGTATGAAGGGGATTCTGTATGCACAATTCAAACTACTATTACGGAGACCGTCCACATTTCTTTTAATGACAGGGGTAAGTATATTATTTGCGTTATTTTTTGGTCTCAGCTCATTTGGTCAAGCCAATCTGCCTGTGTATAGTGATATGTCTAAGGAAAATACAGAGCTGGTGATGAATCATCTTGAAGAAGCGGATACTCAGAGTTTTGAAATGGTAGAAAAAGAGGAGTTGTATAAAAGCATTCGTGAGGGAAATGCAGAAGCAGGATTACATCTATACGAAGATCACTATGAAGTTGTCATTGCATCAGAAACGCCTGCAAAGGTCATCCTCGAACAGAATATCCAGAAGGCTTTTGCATATTACTTGCAGGATAAAAAGATTGCTTCGGCTGATGGTAACCAGACAAAGGTGATGGAGCAGCTTGAGGCACCTATGTTCTCTATTGAAACGAGCACTTTGGCGGATGAAGATAGCTTTGCATATGATGCCGAGCTCCAGGCGATATTCGGAATGACCGTCTTTTTTGTTATATATACAGTAGCTTATAATGTCATTCAAATTTTAGTGGCAAAACAACAAAAGATTTGGGACCGATTTATTTTGTCGCCCGTTAAGAAATGGGAGATGTATGCAGGGATTTTAAGCTATGCCTTTATTCTTGGCTATATTCAGGTTGTAATGGTATTTAGCATCATGAAATTCGGGTTTGATGTAAATTTTTACGGTAGTTTTCCGGAGACTCTGATTCTGCTGATTCCCTATGTGTTAGCCATTGTCTCTTTATCGTTATTGATTGCTGCCATCTCGAAAAACTATCAAACGTTTAACGCTATTACCTCACTGACAGCGGTTAGCATGGCAATGGTTGGAGGATCCTACTGGCCAATTGAAATTGTAAGCAACAAAGGTATGCTGGCACTGTCTCATATCGATCCTGTCACATATATAATGGATGCCCTGAAATCCGTTACCATCTACGGACAGACTCTGAGCGAGACAATGTTCCCGGTAAGCATCCTCCTACTGATGACCGTCATCATAATGGGAATCGGCCTAAATCTGATGGAAAGAAAATAATTAAGCTAGGGACAGTCCCCACATTCACTAACGCGTTAACGCTTTAAAGGATGTGGGGACAGTCCCGCCCTCTTATTGAAAAATTCTAAAAAATTGGTAAAATGGAGAAAAACGGAAAGGGGATGAGTGTTTGTATCAGGATGAGTTAATTGCTCCGCAGAAATATAATATTGTGTCGGAATTTGAGTGTTTTGCTGATGATCCAGCCCGATTGGCGATCAAGTGGGAGGATGATCAGGGACAGACAGCTGAGATTACATATAAGAAACTGATTCAAAATGCCAATAAAATTGGAAACGCTTTCTTGAATCTGGGGCTTCAGAAGGGGGACAAAATTCTTGTTATGGTCCCTAAGAGAATTGAAGCTTACCAGATTTATATTGCTGCTTTAAAAATTGGGGTTGTGGTGATCCCCAGTTCGGAAATGCTCCGGGCGAAAGACATTGAGTATCGGCTGAGTCACGGGGAAGCAAAGGCTGTCATCAGCTATTATCCATTTACCGATGAATTTGATCAAGTAAGCAGCATTAACAATGTGAAGAAGCTCGTTGTTGGACAGGAGAAGGAAGGCTGGGTATTGCTGGATTCATTAATGGATGCTGAGAGTGATCAGCTGGAAATCGCGAACACTTCACGGGATGACATGTCCTTTCTCTCTTATACATCAGGCACAACCGGCAATCCAAAAGGCGTTGTACATACCCATGGGTGGGGCTATGCCCATTTGAAAACAGCGGCGAGCAACTGGCTTAGCATTGAAGAGAACGACACAGTTTGGGCGACAGCAGGACCTGGATGGGCCAAGTGGCTCTGGAGTCCATTCCTGTCAGTATTAGGATCAGGGGCGACTGGTTTTGTTTATGCCGGGAAATTTGACCCGCAAAAATATTTACAGCTACTCGATCAGTATGAAGTCAATGTGTTATGCTGCACACCAACAGAATACCGGCTTATGGCCAAAGTTGATAATCTCTCAGACTATCATTTAACTCACCTTCACAGCGCAGTCTCTGCAGGTGAGCCCTTAAATCGTGAAGTCATTGATACCTTCCGAAGCCATTTTGATGTGACTGTCAGGGACGGCTATGGCCAGACGGAAAATACTCTCTTGGTCGGTGTTACGAAGCGTATGGAGGTTAAACCAGGTTCGATGGGCAAGCCTACACCTGGCAATCTGGTTGAAATCATTGATGAAAATGGCGAACCGGTCAAACCGGGGCAGGTAGGGGATATTGCCGTCCATCTGGATACACCTGCTTTATTTAAGCACTACTATAAAGAGCCTGAAAAAACAAAGGCATCAAGGCGTGGAGACTACTATTTGACAGGTGATCAGGCATCCAAAGATGAGGACGGTTACTTCTGGTTTGAAGGTCGCAGCGATGATATTATCATAAGTTCGGGCTATACAATTGGGCCTTTCGAGGTTGAGGATGCCCTGGTGAAGCATCCATCAGTACAGGAGTGTGCAGTTGTAGCAAGCCCTGATCCTGATCGTGGGGCTGTTGTCAAAGCGTTTGTGGTTTTAAAAGGAGAGGTTCCTGCTGATGAAGAAGCACTCATAAAACAACTGCAGGATCATGTGAAAAAGCAGACGGCGCCTTATAAATATCCACGCAAAATTGAGTTTATTGAGGAACTGCCTAAAACCACTTCAGGGAAAATTCGCCGCATAGAGCTGCGCAAACGGGAACAAACTGTCTAAACATAAGTAAACCTCCAGGATACCTGGGGGTTTCTTTTGGTTTATGAGTTCTTAAAGTAGTTAATGGTATGTAAATCCTTAACATGACTTGATTTTAAATCATAGCCGATATGTGTGTTAGCCGGATCCATAGCCATCCCTGATTTTTTTGTCAGCCACATCCATAACGTTTTTGACTCTTCATCATCAAAATAAAAGGTGACCTCATAATCGTGCGTTCGGATATCCATTACACCATTTAATTTTTCCGCTTCCTGAAACGCCTGCTTCAGCATTTGAATTTCTTCCTCATCAGTCGTTGTATAAGTCTTTTGATCGTCCGTCTTCTTCACCACTACTTTTTCAATGGGATGATGAGGCAATAAGTTTGAAGAGCTGCAGCCGGATATTAGAAGAAAAAAGATGCCAATTCCACCCAGAACCTTTCTCATGACGTTTCCCTCCCTGTATAAATAGACGATTTTAAGGTGGAAAATGTTTCAAATTTTTGTATAAAAATTTAATGGAAGGATTACAGACCTCTCGTATGTAATATATAAATAGACACAAAATTTTTCCTGTTAGGGGGATTCGAACATGGCAATCGTTCGTTTTGGGATTTTAAGTACAGCAGGAATTGCACAAAAACAACTCATTCCTGCCATCAGTCGAGCAGAGAATGCGGAAGTCCGGGCCATAGCAAGCGGCAGTGATTCGGGAAAGGCCATGGATGTGGCTTCTCAGCTTCACATTCCTAAAGTCCATGAAAGCTATGAGGCTTTATTAGATGATCCGGAAATTGATGCGGTATATATTCCTGTACCTAACCATTTACATAAGGAGTGGGTAATCAAGGCGGCGGAAAAAGGAAAGCATGTCCTATCTGAAAAGCCAGCTGCCATTAATGCTGTTGAAACAAAAGAATTAGTGGAGGCCTGCGAAAAAAACGGGGTCAAATATATGGAAGGCTTCATGTATCAGTTTCATAGTCAACATGATCGGGTGAAGGAAATCATCGCTTCAGGGGAAATTGGAGAGGTGCAGCTGATGAAGGCGAGCTTTTCTTTTTTGCTGGATAAGCCAGAAGGAAATATTCGTATGGATCCAACCAAAGGGGGCGGCAGTATTTATGATATCGGCTGCTACTGTATTCATTCCATTCGCCACATCTTAGAAGATGAGCCTGAAAGTGTCCACGTGGAGGCGGATGTTGACCCTGAGTTTGGGGTGGATACGTCGGCATACGGAATTTTTCATATGAAAAGCGGGATAAAGGCGGTATTTGATTGCAGCTTTAAAATGCCTTTTCGTTCCAAATATGAGGTAGTAGGTACAGAGGGAATCATTACGGTACCTCGTGCTTATCGACCAGATAATTATAATCATAAGGGAATTGTCAGAGTTGAAAAAGAAGGAGAAGTTCGGGAAGAGACACTTATTAAGGATCAGTATAAGGCAGAAGTAGAGCATTTTTCACAGGCGGTTCTGGAGGACGGGGAGCCGTTCTATACAGGGAGGGATACCATTCGTAATATGGAGGCTATTGACAGGTGTTATTCCTTTGTAAATTAAGGTTTCGCGAAGACTAAGGAGGCGAAAAAATGAACTATCGTCAATTGGGAAATACAGATTTAAAGGTTAGTGAATTAAGCTTCGGAACCTGGGCGATAGGTGGAGCATGGGGAAAAACGTCAGATAAGGAAGCCCTGCAGGCACTGGATGTTGCAATGGATGCTGGAGTCAACTTTTTTGATACAGCGGATGTTTATGGCGATGGCCACAGTGAAGAATTACTGGCTAAGGCAACAAAAGGGAAGGAAGACCGTATCCACATTGCTTCCAAATTTTGCAGAGCAGGCGATATTCATGACCCGGACAACTATTCGGAAGAGCAGGTGCGTACCTATTTGGAAAATACGTTGAAGCGACTGAACCGTGAACGCCTGGATCTTTATCAGATTCATTGCCCGCCAATGGAGATATTAAAGGATGGTAAAGTATTTGAGGTGCTTGATAAGCTGCAGGAGAAAGGGAAAATCAGGTACTACGGTGTCAGTGTGGAAACCGTAGAAGAAGGACTGCTCTGTCTGGAAAATCCAAATGTGCGTACGCTTCAGGTAATTTTTAATATTTTCCGGCAAAAGCCTTTAGAAGAACTGCTGCCTAAAGCCAAGAAGCAGGGTGTCGGGATTCTGGCACGAGTTCCCCTGGCCAGTGGTCTGCTGACGGGTAAATTTACCAAAAATCATCAATTTGAATCGGATGATCACCGCCGATTTAATCAGAACGGAGAAGAGTTTAATGTCGGGGAAACCTTTGCCGGTCTGGAATTTGCAAAAGGTGTGGAACTGAGTGAGAAGCTCAGCTGGATTGCGAATAACCGGGAAAATATGACCAGAGCAGCTTTACGGTGGATATTGGATCAGAATGAAATTTCCTGCGTCATCCCGGGGTTCAAAAACATAAAACAGGTGGAGGATAACCTCGGAGCTTTATCTGTTCCATCTTTTAGTACGGATGAGGCGAATCAGTTGAAGGAATTTTATCGGAATGAGGTTCATCCCCATATACGCGGGGCTTATTGATGGAAGGGGAGCTTAACGCTTTCCTTCTTATTTTTCTATAAAAAGGAGTGACCACGTTGTTTCTTGTATATTTGCTTCTTTTCTTTGCCTTGATTGTTTCTATTGGTTTTCTTTTTGACCGGAAGCATAAGGTGAAGGATCCACAGAAAATGAAGGAACAGGATCAGAGTCGTGATCGTGCACTGGCTGAGACAGAACGACAGACGATGAATAAGACGTTTCAGGATCACAGTCATTGGTAGGGACGTTTTTTTAGACCAGAAAGGAGCATTCCCATTCAGGGGATGCTCCTTTTTTTGCCTGGAGCCACAGCTGAACAAACGGAGCTTCCGCCTTTGTTCCGCGTATCATTTGTCGATAGCTTGTTAGTATTTAGAATGTTTTGACAATTTTTGTCAATAAGCTTGATTTTTTAATTTTAGCTTATTATTGTAGTTAATAAGATTGACTTATAATTACAAAATTTAACAATACACCCACGAATTTTACTACATTTTCAATAATCATATTCTGCAGGGAACCACTGAAATATTCCTCTATGAAAATACTTCAGACACAAATTCAATTGATAGTAAAAGTTATGAAGAATCATGGAACACATTGTTTTTTAAAACGATTAGAAAATAGTGTAACCATTAAAAAGGGAGGAACCTTGATGAAAAATTATAATTACAAACGGAAGCTTAAGAGGTTAAATGACGTAAAAATGCAGAGAACCAAAAAGATGATTGCTTCATCAGCCGTTGCTACATATTTGGTTGTGGGGACCCCGGGAGCCCCATTAGGGAATCTGTTAATTGATCCCAGCTACACGGTTGAAGCAGCAAGCCTGTCCGATGTGAAATTATTAAACGATGTTTCTGTTGATGCTAAGTTAACGGAGCAATCGTCATCCTACACTCTTTCTTTAGGAATGACGGGAACAGGAGCGGCGGATGCTGAAATTTTAACTCCAAATCGAACGGTTGTATTTTATGCACCTGAATTGGCAGGGAAACTGACAGCAGATGGTACTGCCGATGTATCTGTAGAGATTTTACCAATTGCGATGGAAGACTTACCAGCTTTAGATTCTGCTATCAGTGATCTAACCGCGAATTTAAATAAGTTAACTAAGGGTCTGGAATCCGGGATTGATGGAGCGGTTAATGACACGCCTATAGCTAATCTGGTTAAAGTTAATGGTTTAAAAGAGCTGAATAAAGCTATTGATAATTTTAATCATTTAGATGAATCTTTAAATGGTTTGTCAAAATACCAGGATTCAGTGTCTGCTACTGTAAACCCTGATGGAACAGTTGTTGTTGAATTCTCTGATGGATTAGGAAACCATCTGGCGCCATTAATACAGGATGTCGTAAAATCAGCTGTTCAGGATGTTCTGAAAGCAGTGGATAATATAGACGTTGAATTGCTAAGCGGAGACCCAACAGGAATGTTGAGTGGTTCATTAAATGGATTTGTTATCGATCCAATTGTTGAACCTTTAATTGGAGCTGTAACGAAAAGCGCAAACGACGTTGTTGATCAATTATTAAGTAATACCACAGTTATTACAAACGAATTGGCAGGAGCACAAGTGATTGGAAACACCACTGTAAATGTTGATGTAAGTGTGGAAAAACCAGCAGGAGTTGATGGAAGTACAAAAGTATTTGCAGCAGGCTTAACCGACTCGACTATTGATGTCCCATTACTTAGTAGTTTGTCTGATAGTACAGAAGTTACATTTAATGAAGATGATGATACGGACGCCGACGCCGATGCGGACGCTGACGCGGATGCCGATGCTGACGCGGATGCGGACGCTGACGCGGATGCCGATGCTGACGCGGATGCGGATGCAGATGCGGACGCCGATGCAGATGCGGACGCCGATGCAGATGCGGACGCCGATGCCGATGCGGACGCCGATGCAGACGCCGATGCGGATGCTGACACGGATGCGGATGCCGATGCGGATGCTGACGCGGATGCGGATGCGGACGCCGATGCAGACACCGGCACGGATATTAGCCAAGATGTTACAGGAGATACAGAGCTTCCGGATACAGCAACAGGCATGTGGACGACAGGTTTAATAGGTGCGGGTGCTGTTCTTGCTGGTATTCTTGCCCGACTTTTTGCCAGACGTAAGAGTTCATGATGAGAAGCAAATGCCTTCCGGGTATTTGCTTCTTACCTTTAAATCGTACCGGGGGTTATGGATATGGAATCTGTAAAGCCTAGTGAAAAGAAACAATCCTTTCGTGATCAGGCTGACCGTTTATATATGTATATTCGAACATCCGATTTTTATCATGAGCTTGTTCATTATCCGTCCGTGCATGTATTTCTCACCGTGGGCTTTCAACACCGTCGTGCTACAGTTTTACATGTCAATAAAACAGGATTTGAAGAAACATGGAAAGCACTCGTTAAACAAGCGGAAGGCTCTATTCATCAAACGCCTGATTACTTGAAGGCCGATATTGTTACGCATAAGAAACCTATCGACATCCTTTCATTCATTGATTTAATAACGAAAACCAAAAAGAATTATTTCCGTTTTGGCGTTAGTTTGGACAGGAGTTTCCGACAGGCCTTCCTTGAACAGGAAGTAAACGGAAATGCCATGATTCAGTTTGATTCCAGGAAGAAGCGTGGATATTTAAAAGAGGTAAACATACAGAACTACATCAAAAAACACCGGCCTGACATGAAGCCTGTTGATTTCAGGAAGGTGACGAACCTTTATTTATTTTCAACAAAAGGTTTTTTTATGGATGACAAACGCTGTTATGAGTTAAAGGATACCTGGCTTGACAATGGGCGCAGAGATACTGGACTGGATGGTGACGAAATTCATGAGCTGGTTACGTCCGGACAAACGTATTTAACGTCTTTAAATCAGGATAATGGCAAATTTATTTACGGTTATTTTGCATGCTTTGATAAAGAAATTCATTTTTATAATATGTTACGTCATGCCAGTACGGTATATTCCATGATTGAAGCTTATGAATTTAACTCAACAGCGGAGGCTGAAAACGCCATAAAACGTGCGCTGCAATTTCTGAAAACAGAGGGGATATATTTTGCTGACAAACAAAGGGCCTATGTCGTGGATGGCCCGAATTCAAAAAACAAAGAAATTAAATTAGGTGCAAACGCTGCTGCCATTTTAGCCCTTACAAAGTATACAGAGGTGTTTGGTGACGATCGATATATGGAACTGGCCCAATCCCTTGCCAAAGGAATGCGGTCCCTGCAAAACGAGGATGGAAGCTTTGTACATGTACTGCAATACCCGTCTCTGACCATAAAAGAGAAATTCCGTATTGTCTATTATGATGGGGAAGCTGCTCTTGCTTTCATGCGGCTGTACAAACTTGATAAGGACCCTCAGTGGCTGGCGGCTGTAGAAAAAGCCTTTGATTATTTTATACATAATCAATATTGGAAGCACCATGACCATTGGCTAAGCTACTGCACAAATGATTTAACCATCTATCGCCCTGAGGAAAGGTACTTTGAGTTTGGGCTGAAAAATACAAAAGACAAATTGAGTTTTATCGAAAAGCGGGAAACCACATATCCCACGTTTTTAGAACTGACCATAGCTGCATACCAAATGATTAAACGTATGAAAGAACAGGGGTATGATCATTTACTGGACTCTTTTGATGAGGAATATCTGGAGTCTGTGATCCATAAACGTGCCGAATACCAGCGCAATGGGTTTTTTTATCCTGAACTGGCCATCTATTATAAAAATCCAGCCAGAATTACGGGAAGCTTTTTTATCAGACATCATTCTTTTCGTACCCGCATAGATGATATTGAACATTATTTATCAGGTTATATTGCTTACTATCAAACCTTTATGGGTTGAATAAGGGGGGATTCCTATTGAAGTTCCTTAGTAATGTGCTGATTATTACAGGAATCTTATTCATCGGCTATTTCGGCTATCAATTTCTGTCATTCGAAATCGGACAAAATCAGACGCTGGCAGAGGCGCAGGTGCTCATCGACCGTTATCAGCAAATGAATGGCAAATCCGGTGGAGAGGCAAACTTTCAAGCAGACCACATGGATGCGTTTGGTACACTAGAAATTCCGCGTCTGAAAAAAACGATCGGTATTGTAGAAGGGGCAGATGAAGAGGCGCTGGCAAAAGGTGTGGGGCATATGTCACAAACTTCTTTTCCCGGACAGAATGAACAAATTGTATTATCCGGACACAGGGACACCGTTTTTCGCGATTTTGGGGAACTGAATATCGGTGATCAGTTTGTTGTCCATATGCCTTATGGTGACTACACTTATGAAATTCGTAAAACAGAAATTGTCCCGGAAGATGATACATCGGTTGTAGGAAAAGCAGGTAAGGAGGAGCTCGTTGTTTCTACGTGCTATCCGTTTCATTATGTCGGAAATGCCCCGGAACGTTTCGTTGCCTATGCCTATCCGGTTGAAAATAGTAAAAAGTGATAACATGCGGTTTGGAATCGTCTGATGGGGGCAGGGCGAATTTAAGGCCTGCTGCAGTGTTTCGTACACAGAAAACCTTAGATCGAAATCAGCCCTTAAAAATTTATCACGCATTAACTGGCTGTAATACCCCCACTGATGGAAGTTTCCCTTTATAATTCTTTACGTTTTAATATTTCAACTGCAGCAAACAGCATTCCGATGATCAGAACGATGGTTGTGCCAATAGCCCCCCACATTTCTCCGGTTAAAGTGCCTGTAAAAAGATAGGTACTGATGTAGGAAGAAATATGACCGGGGCTCCAGGTTAGGATGTGACCGAATGCACTCGTTAAAAGATTGACAAGAACAATCAGTAAAATGGACAAGAATAGAACCATACCCGGGCTCTTAAACCAGGTATTTACAAGGACCGCAATCGTTATAAAAAATATCAGATAAATCCCATAGATGAGAAATGCAGTCAGAAATTTATCAAAGCCCAAATCCCCGAATAAAATATTTGTATAATACCACCCGGCCAGCAGTCCTGTGAACAGAGATACCAGGACTAATGTTGAAAGGGCCGCCCATTTTGCCGTGACATAGTTGGCAAACTTAACGGGTTTGGACAAAACCAACTCATATACGCCGTTTTTAAGCTCGCCTGCAATCAGTCCCATTGAGATTAAGCCGATAATCAGGATTCCAAGAGAATTCATTTCGTTTATACTTAAAAAGAAGGCTTCAGCTGGAGGAGGAGTAGGGATATTGATTTCGGCTCCTTCTGGCATACCACCTGTCGCATCAATAATCTTTGGTAAATAATACATCGTGATCTGATCCATAATCCCAAAGATGAAAAAGACAATCGGAACCCAGATCCATTTTATATTACGGGCGTATTCCATCATTTCACGTTTATAAATAACCGACCATTTCATCAGGAATTCACCACCTTCATAAACACATCTTCCAATGTTGTTTTCGCCTGCTCAAATTTGGTAAGCGGCCACTCATTTACAGTAACGAGCTGTAATATCTCTTTCCTCGCTTCATCCATGTCACGTACGACAACTTCTACTCCTTGTCCAACCGGGCGTACATGCTGAATGGACGATAGGTTTTCCAGTTCTGATTCCAGATTCTCCGGATAGACAGCAAAATTTAATTGTATTTTTCCGGTTTGATCCAGATGATTCAGTTTTTCCAGTGATCCGTGTTCCACAAGCTCTCCGTTGTGAAGCATCAGCAGTTCATCACTGACTTCCTCTGCGTCATTTAAAATGTGAGTCGAGAACAAAATGGTCGATTCCTTTTTCAGTTCCCGCATAAGGTCCAAAACTTCACGCCTTCCGATCGGATCAAGGGCTGAAACAGGTTCATCAAGGATAATCAGCTTAGGATCATTTATGAGAGCCTGAGCGATTCCCAGACGCTGCTTCATTCCCCCTGAATATTTTTTGATTCTCTGCTTTTTCGCATCCTCCAAACCAACTCTCTTAAGTAATTCATTGGCACGCTCCGTGGCTTCTGCTTTGGTTAAGTAGGAAAGCTGTCCAACGTAAACGAGAAATTCTAATCCACTCATCCAATTATGAAAGGAAGGAAACTGCGGCAGGTAGCCTGTGTATTGACGAATGTCTTCAGATAGGGACTGCTGATCAAAACTGATTTGCCCATCAGTCGGACGGCTAAATCCAGCGAGCATACGAAGCGTCGTCGTCTTCCCGGCGCCATTAGGACCGAGGAGTGCTACACATGTTCCAGGCTGTAATTCAAAGGACACATCGCTGACCACTGTTTTTCCATCAAATGCTTTCGTTAATCCCTGAACATCCATTAACGACATGTCTATTGCCTCCTTCCAAAAACAAAGTAAAGTACAGGTCCCAAGATACTTATAAAAATACAAACAACTGCCCATACCCATTTCGGGCCATTGGTCTCATCAATTCGTATTAAATCAATAAGTGCGACAATCATCAAAATCAATTCCACAATGAGCAGGGGAGCGATTAATGCCCAGTTTATGTCCGGCATGTCACTCATCTCCTTTCTTTACATTTACGTTTTCCCATTTGGATAGGTTTCATAAAGTTATGCAGTTAGCAGTTCAACCCAAAAAAGCTCCCAGTCTAATCCAATTTATGATTGGATTAAACCGGCAGCGATTTGGACTTGTTCCTGATGGCGGGGGTTTATTTGTCCATCCTTGTGGCGAGTGCTGTTTTTAAAATGAATGTCGGTATGCCCGTTGAAATGATTATCTTTTATATATTGAACATCATGGGGCATGGATGTCATGGACCCGGCGATTTTATGACCGTTCACTTCTACCAGCACAGCACGCTCCTTCCAACTGAAAGATCCTCCCCATACTTCTTTAATAATGGCTGTATCTTTAGCAGTTGCGGGCTCAACGTCGGCGTGGTTGGCCCCTATCGTGCGGGTGACATAAAAGGATTTTCCTGTAGCAAAGTCGGTAACCTTTGCTGTTGAATCAATCGTAAAGACGTATTGTGCTTCTGTCCACCAATCTAAAAATTCACCATGTTTTTCGCTGACCGTTGGCTGTACGGCGATTTCATGCACAGGTATACGGAGCTCCTGTCCAATGGATAAAGCTGACTGGGTGGTCAGGTTGTTGGCTCTTAACAGCTCTGCTTGGGGAATGCCGTATTCTTTACTTAAAGCCCAAATGTTATCTCCTGCTTCTACAGTGTGTGTTTTATAGACAATTCGATTTTGCGTAGTTGCTGCCGTTTCATTAAGTCTTAACGTCTGGCCAATGTACAGGGTGTCACTTGTTAAATGGTTAATGGACTTAAGCTCACTCACACTTAAACCAAAACGATTTCCTATAGAGGATAAAGAATCCCCGGACTGTACTGTATAAATGACCGGTCGGTTGGCAGCCTGCTCAGCTTCTGTTTGCGTATTCTGCATATCACTTTCTGTTACAGGGGCGTTATCTGGTATAGTTAAAATCTGTCCTGCCCGAATCGTATCAGAAGTTAGCCCGTTTGCTTCCTTAATAGCGTCTACTGTTGTGTTGTGAAAGGAAGCAATCCCGATGAGTGTGTCTCCGGATTTTACCGTGTAGGTATCCAGTTCGTCATCGGTTAAGACTGGCTGCTTAATTTGTGTTTCAGCACCAGGGATGGTGAGCTCCTGTCCAACACGAATGAGGTCAGATGATAATCCGTTTGTTTGTTTAATTTGATCGACTGTCGTTCCAAACTTTTTCGCAATGAGTGAAAGGGAATCTCCAGCCTGCACAGTATAGTTGACAGTTTGAGCGGACTGAGTAGGACTTTCCGTATCCTGAGCTTTTGGAATCGCCAGTGTTTGTCCAATCACTATTGTATATGAACTCAGACCATTTGCATGTTGGAGCTGATCCACTGAAACTCCGTATTGATTCGCGATCCCGTAGAGCGTTTCTCCGGCCTCAACGGTGTGGGAGGTATCAACCAAAACTGGTCGGGGAGCTGCTTCCTCTTCCGCCTGGATCGAAGTCGGAATCAGCAGGGTCTGACCTGCAAAAATGGTTGGCTCATGTAAATGATTGGCCTTCATAATCACATCAACGTTCGTTTGATGGTCCCTGGCAATACGATAAAGGGTATCACCGGCTTTAACGGTGTAGGATGCTGCCGGAATCGTTAAGGACTGGCCGGCTTTAATCGTATCGCCCGGAAGATTGTTTGCAGCTTTTATATCATCAACATCAATATCGTATTTTTGAGCGATGGAAAAAAGGGTATCCCCGCTTTCGATGGTATAAGTTAAGTTTTGATTTTCCACCTTGGTAATGCTGCTTGCTTCAACAGGGTTTGCAAACATCCCTTGTGTCAGAGGAATGGAGGCAATAATCATGGAACCGAGCATTACCTTAACAACATTTACTCTCAGATTAGGAACCTTTGTCCGTAGATAGTGAATAGCCCCTTTTTTTAAATCTGTTTCCAAATTCGAATCATCCTTGGTTCCTAATTCTTTTGCAAATTCTGTCTGATTTGGTTCAAGATATAAAATGACGTTATAACCATCTTTTGTCTGTTCTAATCTATGGTGTTGAAACATGATGTTCATTCTCCCCTTCTTAAGTGGATGGTACTTTTATTGTTACCACTAATGAAGGGGTTGAAAGGGCTAAAATATTGGAAATGCAGTGGCTGAAAATGGGAAAAATGCAAGAAATTATTCTGGATGTTCAGGCTATTATTAAAAGAGGAATCATAAATAAAGCAGAGGCGGATTGTTTAAATAATTTTGTTTTGATTACGGATGGTGTTTGCACGATCTTAAATAAAAAAGAAACCCTGAAATCAGGGTTTCTTTCAAGTTTATAGATGGAGCATAGCGGGCTCGAACCGCTGACCTCTACACTGCCAGTGTAGCGCTCTCCCAACTGAGCTAATGCCCCGTGTTTTTCAGCGATTATTATTTTAACTTGATTTTTGGAGTTTGTAAAGGATTTAATCATAAAAAATAGCGGCTGATATTGATCAGCCGCAAAATCGAGTCAATGATTGTCAATGGGGACTATATGGTTAAAGGGGAGGAATCTCTTGCCGATCTAAATCGACAAACATAGATCATTGACAATCACTTATTAACATTATTGTCCACATATTCACTGCTTTATACATACAATTTTTAAAAGTTATACACATTATCCACAGATAAATCGTGAGTTATGCACATATTTTTGTTCACAGGAAGGATATTGTTATAAACGCATTCACAACGTTTATACACATTGTGCACAATGCTGTGGAAAACTTTTGTTCACAGGGTATCAGGATTTAGTCCTGTTTTGTTTAAATACTTTGTCTGCCTGTTTAAATTCCCTCTGATATAATACCTGTTGCGTTTTCGAAAGGTTGAAACGCTTTTCTTCGTTTGTTCTTTGCTGTTTACCCATGAATACCACCAGCCTTATAGAAGAATTTGCCTTCCATTAGTAATCTTTCCAAGGGTTAAATAAAATATGTACAGCTTTCCGGTTTAATGCTTTAAAGCATGTGGGGACAGTCCCCAAGATGTGTTATAATGGCCGGAGAGGGGGAAGATGCTTTGGCTAAAATCTCCAAAATTACCACTCAAAAGAAAAGGAAAAATCGCTTTAACATTTTTATAGAGGAAGGTAAGGGTGAATCCTATGCCTTCAGTGTGGATGAGGATATCCTTGTGAAATATGCCTTGCGAAAAGGTATGGAAGTTGATCAGGCAACAATGGAGTCCTTGAAAGCACAGGATGAAATACATAAGTTTTACGGGATGGCTGTAAACCTGCTCAGCTACCGGATACGCTCTGAAAAGGAGCTGACCGATTATTTGCGCAAGAAGGAGGCTGAGGAGGAACAGATACAACAAGTCCTTAACAAACTGAAGCAGGAAGGCTATGTTGACGATCGTGAATTTGCCTATACGTTTGTAAGGTCGAGGATGAATACGTCGAGTAAGGGACCTTTACTTTTAAAAAAGGAATTGCTTGAAAAAGGAATTACCGCCGCTATAGCCGAAGAAGCCATTGCCGTCTATTCACCGGAAACGCAAAGAGAAAAAGTGCTAAAGCTGATTGAAAAAAAGCTTAGTTCGCGTTCGAAAAAATCCTTCCAGCAGCAAATTCAGTCTGTACAGGCCACACTTGTTCAAAAAGGGTTCTCGACTGACGTGATCCGTGATAGCTTACAGGAAGCCAGTGCTACGTATCGCGATCAGGATGCTGAGAAGGAGGCTGTGATGCATCAGGGGCTGAAGCTTTTAGGGAAATATCAGCACAAGGCAGAGGGCTATGAGCTTAAACAGAAAATAAAGGCAGGCCTGTATCGAAAGGGCTTTGAAATGGACAAGATTGAAGCTTTTATCGATGAGCATGTGGAGTCAAAGGCATAACAAAGGGGAGAGATGACAGAATGGAAATGAGATACAGTGATATGACCGTGGAGCAGCTGCGCGAGGAAATTGCAAGACTTACGGAAAAAGCGCAAAAGGCCGAGCAATTAGGCATGGTTAATGAGTATGCAGTCTATGAGCGTAAAATGATGATGGCAAAAGCATATATGATGGATCCTGCAGCCTATGAAGCCGGCGATATTTATGAAATTGAAAATACACCTAATCATTACTTCAAAATTGATTACAGGAATGGAGTTTTTGTCTGGGGAAAGCGAACCGACCGTGAAGGGAACCCCATTGCCATAGATACCGAACAGGAAGCATTACCTATCTCGATGCTGGGGAATTATATGCCACCGGAAAAATAGGGCTGGTGCCTGTCACCACCCGGATAAGCTCGAAAATTGTCGAAAAAACAACCTCTGGCATCTGCTTGAGAGCCAGAGGTCGTTCGACAAATTTCGGGTGGTGACAGGCACCACCACCTCTACGTCCGTTTGCTCACCTGAATGGCGTTGATGATTTCGGTTTGTGTTCGTCTGGTTTCGCCGCCTACCTGGTTGCTGGCATGCTTGACTTTGGCATGCGGTGCCTGGAAGGGTGTGTTTTTCAGATATTTTTGCTTTTTAAAACCCATGCTTATTCCACCTCATTTTCATTTTGTTGAGATGATTTCGCCATTCTCTCCTGTGGATGGGTATTGATGGTCCCATCAGCCCGCTTGGAAGAGAATTTTGCTTTTGCATGTGGTTTTTCCTCGTAACGCTGGATAGGAAAATTCTTAGCTTTATTCCGGACCATTTGCGTTACTCCTTTATAATCGAATTGCACGGTGTCAAAAACCGTGCTTTTATAGTGTTTGTCAGGAAGGCTGTTGTATACGGAACGACTCTTAGGTAATAAGAGGAAGCCCTTATTCCGTAACTCAAATGACTAGTTCGGAACGGGGTGCAGTTTCTTCTGCAGCTTTTCCTCCGAATAAATCCAACCGGTATAGGAATTCTTAATGTTATAATCATGGTCCAGCTTGACAACCGCCACAAATGGATAATGCCCCTTGGAACGATAGCGTAAATCAATGAAGCGTACTTCCGTATAGCGGTCTAATTCTTCAATTTCCCAACGGTAGACAGGTGAAAAGGAGATAAATGCTTTGACATTCCGGTCCTGCAGCGCCTTTTTCATAGCTGGGTGGTCCGGGAGTTTTTTGCGAATAAAGGTATCCACAACTTTAATTTCCCCATTTTCAGCCTGGGCGACATAAAAATGGTCATCGGTGGTTATCGCCAGCTTCCAAAAATTATGCCTAATGGTTGGCGAAGTAACAATCTGCTCCACATCATCAAATTGCTGATTAATTTTGGTTATGATGTCCTGCTTGTCATAGTACCTTTTCAAATAGTACAAAAACAGGACAAAATAGAGAATGAGAAAAGTAAATCCGGGATCAGCATCGAAAATCAGCCAGGCAATAATTCCAATGATATGGAGGGCAAATATATATGGATCAAACGTATTGATCCAGCCGAGTGCTATCCAATTCTGGTTAAACGGCCGGGCTGCCTGAGTCCCATAAGCATTAAAAATATCGACAAATACATGTAAAATCACAGCCAGGAGCGTCCAGAAAAACAAGTGCCAAAAAGCGGTCTCAGGTACGAATGTATGGATGGTCGTTGAAATGGCAGCTCCCCAGGCTAAAACTGCTGGCACGGAATGGGTAATTCCCCGATGGTTTCGAATATACAATGCATTATTTTTAAATTTCAGGATGGTATCAAAGTCAGGAGCATTGGAACCTAAAAGTGTCCCGACTATTATGGATTGAAATACTATGGAATCCTGCTGAACCACAGGATCGAGTGTTGAGAGGCCGCCCAGAGCGACTCCCATCGTGATGTGTGTGGCTGTATCCATCGTATCATCCCTTCAAAGATTTTGTTTTGCAGTAAGGAAGGAGTCATTCATTATGTACGATTATCAATCCCGCGTTGAAGAATTGGATATAGAAGCTTTTCAAACGAATCTAATACAATGGTTTTCGGAAAAACACCGTGATCTTCCCTGGAGGCAGGATCCGACTCCCTATCACGTCTGGGTATCTGAAATTATGCTTCAGCAGACCCGAGTGGACACGGTGATTCCGTATTATCAGCGCTTTATGGAAAAGTTCCCTACACCTGATGCGCTGGCAAAAGCTGATGAACAGGACGTTCTTAAGGTGTGGGAGGGCTTAGGATATTATTCCCGTGCCCGTAATCTTCAAACCGCTGTACAAGAGGTAGTTGAAGAATACAATGGTAAAGTTCCTGATAATCCTAAAGAGCTCGGTAATTTAAAAGGAGTTGGCCCTTACACAAAAGGGGCCATTTTGAGTATCGCCTATCAGCAGCCAGAACCGGCTGTTGATGGAAATGTTATGCGTGTTATATCCCGTATTTTAAGAGTAGAAGAAGACATTGCCAAGCAGAAAACAAGAAAATTGGTTGAAGGTATCATTAGCGATATCATTTCCCGGGAAGATCCGTCGTCGTTTAACCAGGGTCTGATGGAATTAGGTGCATTAGTCTGTAAACCGAAAAATCCTGTTTGTTACGAATGTCCTCTTCAAGATCATTGTCAGGCGTATAAGCATGATTTGCAGGAAACCCTGCCGATTAAGTCATCCAAAAAGAAACAAAAAAGAAAACCATATGCTGTCCTGATAATTAGAAATGAAAAAGGAGAAATCCTTGTGCAAAAAAGGCCTGAAAAAGGGCTTCTGGCCAACCTCTGGCAATTTCCGATGATTTCATTGGAAGAGGTTGATTTCTCCAGCATCATCCAATGGTTCCGGAATGAGTACGGTCTTCAACTTGAGCTTGATCAACAGGTAACGAATATTAAACATGTGTTTTCCCATCTTGTATGGCAGCTGGATGTATATGCAGCTACGGTCAAGGATGGGACACTTGCGCAAGATAAGGGTGTTTTTCTGGATTATAGCGACTTAATACAGCTTCCTTTTCCAGTGTCCCATCAGAAAATGATCCCGTTTATATAAAGAGATAAACGGATCCTTTACAGTAGCCATTTCTTATTTTGCCTCCAATAAGAAATTCCATTCACGTGAGGAATTATTTGGTAACCAGGAATCAGGATATTGGTCTGGGTTATGGTTACATTAAGTAGTGCGGAGGTGATAAGGATGGCTAACAAGAAAACCCAATCTGGCACTAATGTGCAGCATGTAAAACAACAAAACCAACAAGCTGCACAAGGCCAAAGCCAACAGCAAGGTCAACAGCAGTTTGGTGCTGAATTCGCTTCTGAAACGGATGTGCAACGCGTAAAACAACAAAACCAAAAGTCTCAACAAAACAAAAAATAACCCCCAATCCTCGTTGAGACCATGAAGAGCAGAGCACTCCAGATGATGCTGGAGTGCTCTTTTTCGTGGAGTGTATTCTGTTTTCATTTGGCTCGATGTATGGGTATAATATATACAGGACATGCGTTTGAGCGGAGAAAGGGAGATTTTATGATAATTCCCGAGCCGGGTCAGAAAATAGAAATTCAAAGCTATAAGCATAATGGACAGTTGCATCGAGTTTGGGACAAAACAACGGTTTTAAAAGCGAACCACAATGTATTAATTGGCGGAAATGATCGGACCCAGGTGACCGAAAGTGATGGGCGGACATGGATCACCAGGGAACCCGCGATTTGTTATTTCCATGCAAAGTATTGGTTTAATGTCATTGGCATGATTCGTACAGATGGACTTTATTATTATTGTAATTTAGGATCTCCGTTTGCTTTTGACGAAGAAGCGTTAAAATATATTGATTATGATCTGGATATTAAAGTTTTCCCGGATATGACATTCACGCTGCTGGATGAGGATGAATATGAGCAACATAAACAAGAGATGAATTACCCCCAGGTCATTGACTCGATTTTGCAAAACCAGCTTACGATTCTGCAGCGGTGGATTCGACAGCGTAAAGGGCCGTTTGCTCCGGAGTTTGTGGATCAGTGGTACGAGCGCTATTTAACATATTTAACATAAGAAGAAATAAATTATAGTAATGACACGTTTAAGGCCTGCCTGAGTCTTCAGCAGGCTTTCGTTCATGTTTTGGGGGTGCATGCTGCAAGACTTCATAATTTTTTTAAACAAACACAGGATATGCACATGGGAGTGAGCAGTTTTGGGAGTTATTAAACGTTATTTACAGTTCGTAAAACCCTATAAATGGCGATTAATTCTAACCATTTTTATAGGGATATTAAAATTTGGAATACCGCTATTATTACCTTTAATTATAAAATATGTCATCGATGACGTTATCGGTGCTGAGCAATTATCACAGGCTGAAAAAATTGATCAGTTATTAATGATTATGGGTATTGCGTTCTTCGTCTTCCTAATCATTCGCCCGCCGATTGAATACTTCCGCCAGTATTTAGCACAATGGATCGGAAGCAAGATTTTATATGATATTCGGGATAAACTGTTTGACCATATTCAGAAATTAAGTCTGCGCTTCTATTCCCAGACGAAAACCGGTGAGGTCATTTCCAGGGTCATTCATGACGTAGAGCAGACCAAACAGTTTGTAATTACAGGACTAATGAACATCTGGCTGGATATGATGACGATCGCCATTGCGGTTTCCATCATGTTTACGCTCGATGTCTGGTTAACGTTGATATCCATCGTTCTGTTCCCGCTATTCGGTTTTTCCGTAAAGTATTTTTATTCCCGTTTACGCCGACTTACACGGGAAAGATCCCAGGCACTGGCAGAGGTTCAGGGTTATTTGCATGAACGGGTTCAGGGAATGCCTGTCATTCGCAGCTTTGCCCTTGAAGACCATGAACAAAAGCAATTTGATCAACAGAACCATAAACATTTGCAAAAATCCCTGGAGCATACAGCGTGGAACGCAAAGGCCTATACCGCAACTCACACCATCACCGACTTGGCCCCATTATTAGTGGTAGGCCTTGGTGGGTATCTGGTAATCAGCTGGGGCCTTTCCATTGGGACGATGGTTGCTTTCGTTGGGTATATGGACCGGGTGTATAATCCGCTGCGACGCTTAGTTAATTCAGCGACCATCCTTACCCAAGCTCTTGCATCGATGGATCGTGTTTTTGAGTTTCTTGACGAAGAATATGATATTGTCGATAAAAAGGATGCCAAAAAATTAACGAACGTAAATGGAAACATTCAATTTGATCATGTTTCCTTCAAGTATGAAAAGGAAGAGGAAAACGTCCTGAAAGATATTTCCCTGGATGTGAAAGAAGGAGAGACGATTGCATTTGTCGGAATGAGCGGGGGCGGAAAGTCGACGCTCGTCAGTCTGATTCCGCGTTTTTATGACGTTTCGGATGGAAAAATTTTATTGGATGGCAAGGATATCCGGAAATATAAGGTGCGATCCGTACGTGATAATATTGGAATGGTGCTTCAGGATAACATTTTATTTAGTGATTCTGTTGCCATGAATATCCGTATGGGGAACCCGGATGCGACCGATGAAGAGGTAATTGCAGCAGCCAAGGCAGCGAATGCCCATGACTTTATCATGGATCTGTCTGATGGCTATGACACCCTGGTTGGTGAGAGGGGCGTAAAATTATCCGGGGGACAAAAGCAGCGTGTGGCGATTGCCAGAGTGTTTCTGAAAAACCCGCGGCTTCTTATCCTTGATGAAGCAACGTCTGCACTTGATCTGGAAAGTGAACATTTAATTCAGGAAGCACTGGAAAAATTGGCCCATGACCGAACAACCTTTATTGTTGCCCATCGACTGGCGACCATCACTCACGCCGATCGCATTGTTCTGATTGAGGATGGGGAGATTAAAGAAATCGGCAGCCATGAGCAATTAATGGCGAAAAAAGGTCATTATTACGAGTTGTTCCAGGTTCAGCATTTAGACCAAATAGAGACTAGTACCATTTAAATACTATTACAAAAAGGTCATCCATGTTGCCGAAAATGCAGCATGGATTTTTTTATTGCGGCGTAATCTTCCTTAGATTCCCCCTCAATACTTAAAGGAGCAGGGATGTATAGGTGGGAGATAAAGAACGCTAATACCCCGATTCATTCAACTAACAATCAGTATGAGGTGAATAGAACTCCCACTGATTGAGGTTTCACTTTATAGGTCACTGATTGTCTTGCCAAATTGGCTTGATAGGGATCCCTAATAAACAAAACAACCAGAATTCATTCAATGCTCAACCTCCATCACAATTCATTACTTTCCGTTTTAATACTCTCCTGCTTATGATACTGCTGGTAGCTTCCCAGGAGTTTTTTTAAATGTTCCAGCTGATTTTCATAATCCATCAATTTTCCGGCAAGAGGGAGAAACTGCCATGCATCGCTTTTATTTTGTGTAAACGCAATGATATCTTCCAGAAGGGCTGTGATATCCTCTCCCTCATCAGGATGGACAACCTGTTCATCATCTTCCCTTATTTTCCCCATGCACATCATAATAAGTTTTTCGTGGATATGAACGACTTCATCAATTTGCTTTACAATCCGTGTCTTGAGGTCATGGGATAAATGACCAAGTGTCTGATCATAGCGCTGCAGCGTACGTAAAACTTCCAGGGATTTTTTAGCTGTATGAATCAACTGTCGAAATAAGACTTGTTTTCTTGCCTTTGTGTACCGGCGTTTGCGGGAATACGTACGTTCCTCGGAAAATAATAAGTACGTATGATCAAGCTTTGTGATATCTTCAATTAGTTTTTCAATTTCTTCTTTTAAAGCGGGCTGATCGGATAAGTGTCTGGATGAAAGGCGAATCCACTGTAAAATTTCATTGGAGGTCTGCTCGATTTGTTTAAATAATCTTGTTTCATATTTTGGCGGCAGAAAGACAAGGTTAACAAGCAGAGCCGAAAAAATTCCGATAAAAACGGATGACACTCTGGTAACAGCAAATTCTACAAAGGGCATATCGGTGGTTTCCATAATCGCAATAACTGTTACAACTGCAAGCATGACGATTTCCTGTTTCATACCGAAGCCAATACAGATGGCCATAACTAAAATAATCGTAAAGCCAATAATGACCGGATCATTTCCCAGCATTGACACCATAACAATGGCAATAACGGCTCCGAGCAAATTCGCCTCGATTTGCTGCAAAACCTTCTGATAGGACCGGTATATGGAGGGCTGTATGGAAAAAACAGCAGCAATACCGGCAAAAACAGCAGCTGTAAAGTCAAAAAGTAAAGCCGCATACATTGCGATGGACACGGCCAATCCGGTTTTCAACACTCTGGCACCAAATTTCATTGTTCCATTCCTTCCTGAAATAAACCTTTATCACTGATGTATTATAACGCATTTAAGGGAAAACAGAAGAATATCATTGAAAACTTTATGAACGATTTTTCGACAAAATACGAACAATTTATTTATGTGTAGTCATAAAGTGCGAATATAGTCGGAATTTGTCTGTTTTACAGAGATTTTACTGAATATTTACACCTAATTAACGAATGATGTATTGACCAGGAAGGATACGTTGTCTACTATAAAAGAGAAGGGTTTTTAATTGAAAAATAGGAGGGGAATCATGAAGAAATTTGTGTCGAACAAACTTTTAAATGTGCTCATTGTATGGACCATTGTGTTCGCCAACTTTTTCACATTGTTCGGAAATCCAGTGAGTGCGGAAAGTGAACAAGGTGACGACTTATTTATTTCAGAGTATGTTGAAGGGTCGTCCTACAACAAAGCCGTTGAAATTTATAATGGGACAGGACAGGCAGTAGATCTCTCTCAGTATACACTGGAGCTTTACAGCAATGGCAATGAGACACCGAATCAAACCTTGAATTTATCAGGAAGCCTGTCTGCTGGAGATGTTTATGTCGTTGCTCACTCCAGTGCATCAGCCGAGATTTTAAACGTAGCAGATGTAACAGCAGGTGTGATTAATTTTAATGGCAACGATGCGTTTACCCTGACGAAAAATGATACTCCAATTGACATCTTAGGTACCGTTGGACAGGATGGTGATTATGCCAAAGATGTCACCCTTGTACGAAAAGCCTCCATTACATCAGGAAACACCACATACACAGAAACAGAATGGAATTCCCACGGAAAAGACACATTTGAATATTTAGGCAGCCACTCTATGGACGGGGAACCATCAGATCCTGGAGACCCTGGTGATCCTGTTGATCCAGGTGAGTCTGTAAGTATTGAAGAAGCGCGAAGCTTAGCAGTTGGCACTGAAGTAACTGTAGAAGGCGTCGTTACAGCCGATAATGCAGCCATTGGCGGTGGGCAACTATCGACATACATACAGGATGAAACCGCTGGAATCAATGTCTTTAATTTTGATGCTACCGGTTACCCCGTATTGGAAAAAGGGGACCGTGTGCAGCTGACAGGGACGATCGATGAATATCAGGGACTGCTTGAAGTTGTGCCAAACAACAGTGATTCTGTAGAAGTATTAAGCGAAAATCAACCATTGCCTGCACCACAGGAAATTACACTGGCAGATATGCAGGATAGTTCAATCGCCGAACCTTTGGAAGGATCCCGTGTTCAGGTGAATGGCTATATTTCCTCCATTCCTGAAAGCCCTGCAGGCGGGGGATACAATATTTCCTTAATTGATGAAGAATTTAATGGAACCACTTTAAGAGTCATGGAAGGGGCCCTTGATGTATCCCAGCTTGAAGAAGGAACATGGTATGACATTACGGCGATTTTGAGTCAGTATAATTCCTACCAGCTCATTCCGACAGAGGCCGCAGATATTAAAGTAGCTGATGAGCAGCCGGAGCCGCCATCTGCCGCCGGGGAATATACCTCAACCGTGGAATATGTGACAGATGGAGATACCATTCGTCTTGAAACCCCTGTATTAGGTTCGGACCGGGTGCGCTTTGTCAACATCGATACGCCGGAAACCGATATGGGATCAGCAAACGGTGCGCATGGTGAAAATCAGGATGAGCATGGCGAGGCCGCTAAAACCTACCTGCAATCACTACTGCAACCAGGAGATGAAGTGACCTTAAAAATTGGGGATGAGCCTACCGATAATTATGGCCGTCTTTTGGCTCAGGTGATCAATAAGGATGGTATCAATACCAATCTTGAGATGGTTCGGGAAGGCTATGCTGCCACATACTTTCTATGGCCATTTGGAGAAAATGCTCAATATGACACGTATCAGTCAGCCGTGAAAGCAGCAAAGGATGCAGGAAAAGGTATCTGGAATCCGGATAACCCATTAATTGAGCTTCCTTTTGAATACCGGGCGATTTTAGAAGGTGGCGACTTTGATAAATTTGTTGGAAATTCAGATACCAGAGAATATGTGGAACCTACTGAATTTGAGCAGGTTCCGGTGCATAAGCGGATCTTTTTCTGGAGCGAAAGTGATGCGATTGAAGCCGGTTATACTGCGGCAGATGATAGTGGAGGAGAGCCGGTAAATCCAGGAGAGACCGTTTCTGTACAGTTCTTAGGCTTAAATGATTTGCACGGAAAAATTGATCAGGAATATGAACTGGACATAGATGGTGATGGCCAAATGGATGGAATGTTTGGCCGGATGGATTATGTTGCCAGCTATTTAGAAGAGCGAGAGCAGGAAAATCCGAATACGTTAAAAGTACATGCCGGTGATATGATCGGAGCAAGCTCCCCTGTGTCTGCGCTTTATCAGGATGAGCCAACCGTGGAAATTATGGAGGAAATGGGCTTTGATGTTGGTACGGTCGGCAACCACGAATTTGACGAAGGTACAGAAGAGCTCATGCGAATGGTGAATGGTGGAGATCATCCTGAAGGAACAGAAAACTATGATGGTATGAACTTTGATGTCCTTTGTGCCAACTGTGTCGATAAAAATACCGGTGAAACCATCCTTCCGCCATATGCCGTGAAAGAAGTAGCCGGACAGCAAATTGGCTTTATCGGTGTAACCACTCAGGAAACACCGGAAATGGTGATGCCGGATGGGATTCAGAATATGGACTTTACGGACGAGCAGGAGGCGATTGATCAGGCAGTTGATGAGTTAACCTCTCAGGGGATTGAATCGATTGTCGTACTATCCCACGTTCCCGGCAGCCAGTCTGGTGAAGCATCAGCAACCGGTGCAGTCGCAGATTTAGCGAGATCCATTGATGATGAAGTCGATATGATTTTTGCTGCTCATAATCATCAGGTCGTAAATGGAGTGGTTGATGACAAACTTATCGTACAGGCGTATGAGTATGGAAAAGCATTTGCGGATATTGACCTTGAAATTGACACGGAAACCGGCGATATTGTCGACAAGCAGGCGGAAATTGTATATACCGATCAAAGCAAGCTGGAGCCTGATACGGAAGTTGCCTCGATTTTAGATAAGTATTCTACTCTTATTGAAGAAAAAATGAATGAGGTCCTTGGTTATAATGCCTATGATCTAACGGGTGATTACTCCAACGATGGAGATCATGGTTTAGGAAATTTTCTTGCTGACGGCATGAAATGGGCCATGGACAGTGACTTTGCAATGATGAACGGTGGCGGAATCCGTGATGATTTATTAGCCGGCGAAGTGACCTGGGGAGATCTGTTTAACATTCAGCCGTTTGGAAATGTCTTAATGAAATTTGACATTAAGGGTGAGGATCTCTATCCGATTCTGAATGCACAGCTGTCTTCCCAGTACGGTCCGGATTACAGTATCAGCGGATTCCACTATACATGGGACCCTGAAACCACTGAGGTCGTGGACATTACACTGCCAGATGGAACACCAATTGATGAAAACAAAACCTATACATTAACAGTAAATAATTATATGGGCACCTCCCAGGGAGAGAAATACCGTCCTATTGGCGAGCTCGGACAAAATCCGGTCATGGGCCCTGAAGATATTGAAGCTACGGTAGACTTCATGAATCACTTAAATACAACAGAGGAAGATCCTCTGAATTATCATCCTGATGGGGAAGGCAGAATTACAGAAGGAAGCGCCATTGATTATCAGGATGTTACAATGGCTGAAGCCCGTGATGCAGCTGTTGGCAGTGGGGTCATTCTGGAAGGAATCGTGACCTATGTGGACGGAAATAACTTTTACGTTCAGGATGAAACCGGTGGAATGGTCGTTCGTTCAGCTAATTTAGAAGCAGAAGCGGGCGATAAAATTCAGGCTAAAGGGGTAACCAGTGAGTATTACGGACTTCTTCAGGTTGTGACAGAGGATGCGGAAGTAACAGAAACCAATGCTGGTGAACCTGAAGCTGTAACCGTTCAGGCAGCTGATGTTGGTGAAGCTGTTGAAGGACAGCTGGTAGAACTCGAATACGTGACAACCCAATCGGTAAATGAATTCAATGAATATCAGGCTGAAGATGTTTCAGGCGAAGTTGTACTGGCAGATGAAGAGAATCTATTAGCAGAAGGCCAGAACTATAAGAGTTTAATAGGAGTTGTCACTTACAGTTTCGGGGGGTACAAAGTTATTCCGCGTAAACCGGAAGATGTTACGAAACTTTTCTTCGTTCATGAAGATGGAGCTGTAGAAGATGCTGCTGAAACTCTGGTTGAATCCAGTAATCTACTGGGGCTGGACAGAGTTAAAGAATTACTAAAGGAACAGCTGACAGAAGTCGTAGAAACAAAAGGAAATACAAAACAGCACATTAAATCAGTGGTCCATCATGTTTCCAAGTCTCTAAGCAAAATTGAACAGGGCAAAGGAAATCGTGCTGTTGAGCTGAAGAAGATTGAGCGTGAGTTGAATAAATGGTTTTAAAATGAACTCCATGCGGGTGGGGAGCCCGTATGGAGTTTTTACTGGATTGTAAATCAAATCCAGGAATCATTTGGTGTTTTGTCGCAAGATTTATCTGGAATTAATTAAAGATTAAGCTCTGCCCCATATTTCAGTGAAACGGCCAAAGCAATCATTTATCACGCATTAACTGGCCGTAATACCCCCCACTTCAAGTTCTGAGGTTACCCCAGCAAGACAAAGTGGGGGATAAACGGCCAGTAAAATCCTGATAAGTTCAACTAACCATCAGTGGGGGATGGAGAACCCCCCCACTGATGGTTAGTTGAACTTTATAAAAAATTTATTGACAATTTAATTACCAATCTGTTATAGTTATCTCAAGTTAAAATTAAACGAATTCGAGATATTATATTTTAATATTTTTTGCATAAGTATCTCGAATTAATAATAATGAAAATGGGAGGAATTTAAAATGGCAAAGTACGCAGTTGATCAGGCACATTCTGAAATTGGCTTTGAAGTCAAACACATGATGGTTTCAAAAGTAAAGGGAGTTTTTGAATCTTACACGGCAGAGGTGGAAGCTGACGATTTATCAGATCTAACAACCGCTGATATTTCATTCAAATTTGATGTGGCAAGCATTAACACCCGTAATGAGGACCGTGATAACCACTTGAAATCTCAAGACTTCTTTGATGTGGAAAAACACCCAACGATTGAATTTACGTCAACAAACATCACGAAAGACGGCGATGATTACAAAGTGGCTGGAGACTTAACCATTACTGGTGTTACAAAGCCTGTAACCTTTGATGTTGAATTTGGTGGACAGGGAACAGATCCATGGGGCGGAACAGTTTACGGTTTTGAAGCAGAAGGAAAAATTGACCGTGAAGATTTTGACCTGACATGGAATGCACCACTGGAAACCGGCGGCGTTCTCGTTGGTAAAGAGATTAAAATCAAACTGGAATTAGAGTTAAACCCGGCAGAATAATAAAGGTTCAAATATAAATTCTAAGCAGTTCAGTTTTGGAGTACAAATATTGAGGCAGTAATAAAAATGAGCATCTAATGACAATATAATTGATGCTCATTTTTTACGTTATACGAACAGTTAACATGAAAATACATATCGAAATGATGCCTGAAATGCAGGTGTATTTACAGGAATGAATTTTAATGCAGGGTACGAATTCGCGTGTGCTATTTTAAGCAGATACTTTCACTTACTAATCATTTCTCTAATAGGAGAACGAAGCTAATATCCGTATGTTTCTCCTTCTTTTAAATTTAAGGTGCGATTGTTAATTTCTATAGTGCTATCATTCTTCCATTCCACTTCAACATGCTCTTCTGTATCACGATAATAAATTCGTTTTTTAAACCAAAGTGGTCCATTTAATTCTCCTCTTATTCCAAATGAACCAGCCGCCCCCGCATCATAACGATAAAAATCAATGGAGTAATTGCCATCAGGAGATTGTACTGTTTTAATGTGTTCATTCGCTCCAAATGAAGAAGCGAATAACGATAACATAATCGCCAGAAAAAGAATGATAGACAATAAAATTGAGTTAATTACAGTTAACCAGCTTCTGGTTTTCGTTCGCCAATTTCTTTTATCTTTAAAACCAGTAATTCCTAAAATCAAAGCTAACAAACTAAACATAAACAAAATATAATTTGGAGGGGCAATCAACCAAGTATGACTAAGATTAGAATATAATGAGTAGACAGCCAATCCTAAACAAACAAGGATTAAATAAAAAGAGCCTAAGCTGTATCCCTTTTTCACAAAGTTCTCCCCCTGTCTTTCTTCTTGCATTCTCCTGTCAGTTAGTTGTATGAGCATGTCTGTCCTCAAGTATATTATAAAATTAACATAAAATATAATATCCTTTTCAATAACAATTTTAACCGAAAAGTATCTTTGAGTAATTGGGTATATCATTTCTAATGTTTTACTGAATGACAGACAAATCATTTCTGAGGTCAAAAAAAGAGCTTTCGCAATGTCTGCGAAAGCCAAATAGTGAAAACTAGAAAGGAAGGGAGTCCTGAGCAAATCAACTGCTCAAGTCTAAAAAGGGTAAGAAATGAACGAAAGAATTTGTCCGGCTTCAGCTCCCAGTTCAAACCCACATAAGTATAAGCTATTACGCTTAACTGGTTACTTCCACCTTTACTGAAGACAAATTTTCTGAATTGTTTATAATGTTAACATAAACATTATGCGAAGGCAAATAAATATTCAAGTAAATGTATGAAAATTCGCAAAAACTCTTTCCTTACCCTCTAACAATGCTATTTTCCAGGGGTTTCATAAATTCATCTCAACCATTTTAGAAAAGGGAATGCATAAAAGATACGCCATTTTAAAAGAAATTATTAAAATCTAACAGTTATTTCAGAGGGAACCCGATTCTATTAAAAACTGGTTCATGCGTAACTTTGGATAAGAGCTATGGTTAAAAAAGTAAGTGACAGTATAAGGAATTTTATCAAGGAGTATTTGATGAAGTTTTCCTCATTTTTCACCCTTTTTTAAACCCAAAACAATTGATATAGATTTATTTAAACCAAGTTCATATCCAAGTAATAATGAAATTATAGAGGATTGTGAAATAATTTCCTGGGAGAAATTCTTGAAATTGTCGGGAATAAGAAGTTTTAAGCAGTTAGATATAGGATTACAAACTGGGATTTTGCGATTAAAAGAAGAATATCAGGATAAAAAAACAGTACAATTAATTGAAAATACTTGTATCAAGGAAGGAATTATAGAGCCTGTTGAAGGCCTATTTCCTCCTCTGGTTATGAACAAATTACTTAAAAGTATAAAAAGACTAGGATATAACTGGATGTGGATAGGTGATGAATTTGGGACAGAAAGAAAATTAGAATATATTGACGATTTTGTTAGCCATAGCGATATGTTAAACAAAGGAAAAAATTTATTTACACATAATCATAATATCTTGATTACTACCCATTGGGATCGTCATTTATCACTATTATGTTCGGATAAAAAAACTGTAGAGTATTTAGTAGAGTCATGTAGCTTAGAAGGTTTTTATTGTAACAAAAGTACACAAATAAATTGGAGTATGCAATAAAGGGAAACTTCCATCAGTGGGGGTATTACGGCCAGTTCATGCGTTATAAATTTGCTAGGGTCTCATTGAGTTTTTCAAATAAAAATTGAAAAGGCCGGGACAGTCCCCAGCCTTTAAAAGGTATATATTCTCAGACAGCCATTTTTTCAAATGCATGGTCAGCAGCTTCCAACGTCTCTTCAATATCTTCATCTGTATGGGCAATGGTGAGGAACCAGGCCTCAAATTTGGATGGAGCTAAGTTAATGCCCTGCTCCAGCATCAGCTTGAAGAATGTTCCGAACTGATCCTGGTTTGTTGCTTCTGCTTGATCGTAATTCTCAACCTTTTCATCCGTGAAGAAAACGGTAAGAGCACCTTTTAATCGATTAATGGTAATCTGTATGCCATGTTTTTCTGCCTGTTCAAGCAGCCCATGTTCAAGTTTTTCTCCTAATCGATCTAATTTTTCATAAACACCTTCTTCTTGAAGAACCTCAAGGCAGGCAATTCCGGAAGCCATAGATGCCGGGTTTCCGGCCATCGTACCGGCCTGATATGCGGGTCCCAGAGGTGCCACTTGTTCCATAATATCTACACGGCCACCATAGGCTCCAATAGGAAGACCGCCGCCAATGATTTTTCCTAAAGCGGTCATGTCCGGTTCAACGTTTAACAACTGCTGAGCGCTTCCGTATGTAAAGCGGAATCCTGTAATGACCTCATCAAAAATAAGCAGGGCGCCAGCATTATGGGTTAATTCTTTCACTTCTTCCAGGAAGCCTTCTTTTGGCTCAACGATTCCGAAGTTACCGACAATCGGCTCTGCCAGGACAGCCGCTACCTGATCGCCCCATTTTTCCAAGGCCTCTTTGAAGGGCTCAATATCATTAAATGGAACCGTGATTACGTCTTCAGCGATGGAAGCAGGAATCCCGGCTGAATCCGGTGTACCCAAAGTTGACGGTCCGGAGCCTGCCGCAACCAGCACTAAATCAGAATGGCCGTGATAGGAGCCGGCAAACTTAATGATCTTATTACGGTTTGTATAGGCACGGGCGACACGGATGGTTGTCATAACAGCCTCTGTTCCTGAGTTTACAAATCGCACCTTCTCCATTGATGGAATAGCCTCTTTCAGCATTTTGGCAAATTTATTTTCCAAGGCGGTTGGAGTACCATATAAAACGCCGTTGTGCGCTGCGTCCGTAATGGCTTCAGCAATATGCGGATGTCCGTGACCAGTGATGATCGGACCATAGGCACCTAAGTAATCAATATACTTATTGCCATCCACATCCCAGAAATGTGCCCCCTTTGCTTTCTCCATAAAGATTGGTGTACCACCACCAACCCCTTTATACGCACGGGAAGGAGAATTCACTCCCCCAACAATATGTTCTTTCGCTTCTTTATATAACTTCTCGGAATTTGTTATATCCATACAAATACCTCCCATTTCGAAAATCCTCTATTATTGTAGCACAAACAGAATTTTGGGACAGTCCCCACATGCTTTAAAGCATGTGGGGACTGTCCCGCTCCGCTTTAAAGCACAAAAGTATTTGTACCTGGAGGAAATATCACGTATTAACTGGCCGTTTATCCCCCACAAGACTAAGTGGGGGATAAACGGCCAGTAAATTCCTGATAAGTTCAACTAACCATCAGTGGGGGTTGGAGAAAACCCCCACTGATGGTTAGTTGAACTTTATAGTAAACTATATATAATGGGAACCTTTTCGTATAAAATGGAGTCTTAGAGATAAAGAAGGAGGGGGAAATGTGTCTGATGAGAAAGATGTGGCCCTGGCTCAGGATGGGGATAAAGAGGCCTTTAGCCGTCTGATTAAACGACATCGGCATTCCATGTATCGGGTTGCAAAAGGGATTTTAAAAGCAGATGCCGATTGTGCAGATGCCATTCAGGAATCGATTATAAAAAGCTATCAATCTATACGTCAGGTCAAAAACGCAAAATCTTTTAAATCCTGGCTGATGCGCATTGTCGTGAACCAGTGCTATGACATGATAAAAAAGCAAAAACGGGTCGTACCTATGGAATCCGTTGAATCCGTCCATCATCATCAAGAAGCAGGTCCAGCCTATGATTTATATGATGAGCTACAACAGTTAAAAAGCAATTATAGAATTGTGATTATGCTTTATTATTATGAGCAGTATTCTATTGAAGAAATTTCTAAGATTTTACGAATCAGGAAAGGCACGGTGAAATCCCGTTTAAACCGCGGGCGTCGAAAGCTTACAGAAATCATAAACCTGAACGAACTGGAAAGGGGGAATGAAAGTGGATGACAAAAAGCTGGATCAGTTGCTTAGAGAACACGCTGAAAGAGTAGAGGAGGAATTACCTTATAGTGTTGAGAAAAGAATCGATCAGACTCTGGAAGACCTCCCTGATTCAGTGCCAGACAAACAACGGGGGTTTTGGTCAGCGTGGATGAGGTATGTATTAACGGGGATTGCAAGCGTGATTTTTGTGGTAATAGCCTTGTCTTATTATCAAATATCAAATACACCAGTTGATAAGACAGCCAATCCTGATGAATCCTCTCAAAAATTTGATAAGACGTTTAGTCATGAGGAGCCTCCTTTTGAACATGAAGAACTGACCGAACAAATGGAAGATCTATTAGCAAAACAATATCCAATTGATGTGACAAATCTTGAAATTACCTTTGCCTTTCCTGTACAGAATCGATGGCTTGTCATGACAAATTTTACAGAAGAAGCACTTTTAACAGAAGTAACTGCTTTATTTGAAGTCAAGCGTTCTCAGCAAGATACCGACGTTAATTTTTTGACAGTAAATAACAAAGTTGATGCCCACTGGTATAATGAAGACCATTATGTAGGGTTCGGGTCGATAAACAGCTTAAACCGGTTCATTGAAAAGGTAAGAATAAAAACAGAGAATCATAAGTTTATCAGTAATATTCATAATAAAAACTATATGTATGTAAGTGCAGAAAAACCGGAAAAAGTAGAGTTCTTAACCTCTGAGGGAACAGTTATCAGGACGTTAGAAACCTTTAACTTTGATGAGCAGTATCCTTTAATTGCCCAAGTAGAAGGACAATATGGATTGTTGGTTGTAGGAAATGATCAAGTAGTAATTTCAGAGTTTCTGGATAAACACGGGATTCGGAATGTGAGCAATTATTCCGTCATGAATTCCCTGAAATCTGCAAATGACAGATTTACCTTTCTGAATTCAGAAAAAGCCCCGGTCTATGTCGTCTTTGATGACAAAGAAATGGTATATAAAACCCATAACCGAAATGATCTAATAAAATTTTTAAAGGAAAACTAACTGCGTCGGGACTGTCCCCAACTCTTTTAAAGCGCTAAAGCGATAAAATTTCTTATTGACATTTTCTTGTTTGGACACTATCATAATAATCAATCAATTCGAACAACGGAAATATTCGGCGTTGATGAAGAGGAGTAGCTTTTGTTGAAGCTTCAGAGAGCTGGTGGCCGCTGCGAACCAGTGCGGAGACATAAGTGAATGGACTTCTGAGCCTCCAAACCGAACTCCGACGTGTGGATAGTAGGCTTTGGCGAAGATCTCATCGTTACAGGAGATAGGCATTGAAGCAGTATTTTGCGTAGATGCTGATAGAGTGAATTGCTGATTTGGCAATTAATAAAGGTGGTACCACGGGTTCCTCGTCCTTTTGGATGGGGAACCCTTTTTGTATGTTAAGGGTTTTTCTATACCACGTTTCTAAAAAGTAAATACCTGAAATCATTGAGTAAGAGGAGTAGGCCTATCCGATTCATCCCAGAGAACCGGGGCACGGTGAGAGCCCGGTATGATAGGATTTGCTGAATGGACTTACGAGAGTCTTCCCGAACGGAAACCGTCAATAAAGTAGGGAAGAACGGCCTTCACCGTTATCCGGATAGGGTATAGGCAATCCTGTGCCCGAAATGAGCGGGATCCTTAAGACATCACTTAAGGTCCAATGCGAGGTGGCACCGCGGTGAATCGTCCTCCAATTGCACAGGTTATATGTGCAGTTGGAGGTTTTTTTATAGTCAAAAGTCATTTGAGCACAGAGTCTTAAGCTGAGAAGAGGAGGTTAGCAGAGATGAGTACACAGGCAGGGGCCAGTTCAGGCCGGAAGATTCAGGTAAAGATAAGGGAAATTAAAGGTGATACACTTACGCCTATTTCCATATTTCACCGGCTGAAGGGTCCGAAGAAATTTTTACTGGAAAGCTCCCTTAAGCATGAAGATGCAGGGCGTTTTTCCATGATTGGCTCTGACCCTTATTTATCAATTAAAGGCACAGGTGAAAAAAGCACGATGCAGCATTTTCATCAGGAGCTTCACACTACACAGGAATATAACGAATCAGCCCTGCGCCTGATCCAGGAGCAGCTGGGCGACATTGAAACTGATGCGCCGATTCCCTTCCACGGTGGGGCAGTTGGCTACGCAGGTTATGATACCGTTCGTCAATTTGAACAAATAGGTAAGGTTCCACCTGACAGCCTGAAGATGCCGGACATTCATTTTCAGTTTTATGAAAAGGCAGTAGTCATGGATCACAAGCTGCAGAAGGTTTACTTAGTCGTCCTGAATTTATCAGGCGCACAGAAAGAAGAGGGAATGGAAGCGGAACTTAACGCAATGGAAGAACAGCTGAAGACTCCTTCACAAAATGAATTTCAGACAAAATCCATAAAAACAGGTGATTTCACAAGCAATGTAACGAAACAGGAATACGAAGAAAAGGTGAAAAGGATTCAGCAGCATATCAGGCAGGGAGACATTTTTCAGGCTGTTTTATCCCAGCGGCTGCAGGCTGAATTTTATGGAGATGCTTTTTCCTTCTACCGCAAACTCCGAACGGAAAATCCATCGCCCTATATGTTTTACATTGATTTTGAAGATTACCTGATCCTTGGAGCGTCACCGGAAAGCCTGATCAAAGTTCAACATCAGCAGGCCATCACCAATCCAATTGCCGGCACGAGAAAACGGGGCCGGACCGAAGAAGAAGATTTAAATTTAGAAAAAGACCTTCTCGCCGATGAGAAAGAGCTGGCAGAGCACCGAATGCTGGTGGATCTCGGACGCAATGACATCGGCAGAGTATCTGAAATAGGTTCTGTAGAAGTTTCAAGGTATATGGAGATTGAGCGCTACCAGCATGTGATGCACATCGTCTCAGAGGTCAAGGGGCAGCTAAGACCGGATGTCAGCAGTCTGGATGCATTAACGGCATGCCTGCCAGCCGGAACGGTATCCGGGGCACCCAAAATCAGGGCCATGCAGATTTTAAATGACCTGGAACCGACCAAACGCGGCCCATACTCAGGTGCCGTTGGCTACATCAATGTAAATGGCGACCTTGACCTGGGGCTGGCCATTCGGACGATGATCATCAAAAATCAAACGGCGTACGTACAGGCCGGAGCCGGTGTTGTTATGGACTCTGTTCCCAAAAATGAATATGAAGAGACACTGCAGAAAGCGAAGGCGCTGTTGGAGGTGGAGCGATGATTCTGTTAATCGATAACTATGATTCCTTTACGTATAACCTGTATCAGTACTTGGGTGAGCACAAAAAGGAGGTCATCGTGCGGCGAAATGACCAGATTACCACCGACGACATTCACCAACTACAGCCGGAAGCTATCGTTCTTTCGCCAGGGCCCGGTTACCCGGAGGATGCAGGAAATTGTATCGAAATCATTCAGACCTTTTATCAGCAAATTCCGATGCTTGGGATCTGTCTGGGCCACCAGGCGATTGGCTCAGCTTTCGGGGCCATAATCACTCCGGCTCAGCAAATGAAACACGGGAAAACTTCATCTCTTAAGCATGAGGGAAAAGGCCTGTTTCAATCGATTACAGTGCCCATCGAAGTGATGCGCTACCACTCTTTGGTCATTGAAAAACAGACGTTACCGGAACCGTTTGAGGTGATGGCAACAGCCATGGATGATGAAGAGATTATGGCTTTTCAGCATCCGGAATACCCACTTTATGCGCTGCAATTTCATCCTGAATCGATTGGGACGGAAGCTGGAAAACAGATGCTTCGTAATTTTCTAAGGGAAGTAAAAACAGGTGTTTAGAAATTCATTTTTGAAAGGGGAAATCGAAAGTGAAAAGCTATCTTGAAGCGTTAGCCAACGGTGAAAATTTAGGTGTATCCGAAATGAGTGAAGCTGCAGGTCTTCTCTTTGAGGACTCTGTTTCAGACAGTGAAATCGCTGCTCTTCTTATGGGGCTGAAAATGAAGGGAGAAACCTCTGAGGAGATCGCTGGATTCGTGGAAGCCCTCCGCCGCCATGCGCTTACGTTTTCAAAAACCTACCCGGGCATTATTGATAACTGCGGGACCGGCGGGGATGGCTCACACAGCTTTAATATCAGTACCACCTCTGCATTTGTCCTGGCAGGAGCAGGTCTTAAAGTTGCGAAACATGGAAATCGCAGTGTCTCCAGTAAAACCGGAAGCGCGGATGTCCTCGATGCACTGGGAGTTGCGCTTGATTTTACCGTGGAAGAGGTTGATGAGCTTTTGGAGGATAATGGAATCTCCTTCTTATTTGCTCCGCATGTTCATCCAAAAATTAAACGCATTATGAAAGTCAGAAAGGATCTGAAAGTGCCTACTGTCTTTAATCTGTTAGGACCACTCATTAATCCTGTTGAGCTTGATACCCAGCTGCTCGGAATCTATCAGCGGGAAGGACTGGAGATGATGGCCCAGGCGCTTCATCACTTAGGACGTAAACGTGCAGTGGTTTTAAATGGAGCAGGATATATGGATGAAGCCTCTCTGGCCGGAGAAAATCATGCCATCCTGTTGGCGGATGGAAAGCTCGAGCGGTTTACCTTTCATCCGGAAGAGCTCGGGTTAAACACGTACCCGCTGGAAGCCATTAAAGGCGGAAATGCTCATGACAATGCAGAGATTTTACTTCGTGTCCTAAAAGGGGAAAAAGGAGCGCCCTATCAAACAGTGCTGTTAAACAGCAGTCTTGCGCTCTTAGCCCATGGAACGGCAGCTGATCTGAAAGAGGGTATCGCACTGGCAGAGGAAAGTATTCAGTCAGGTGCAGCTCTTTCCAAACTAAACTACCTTATTGAATTCAGTCAGAAGCGTAAGAAGGGAGTAAAAGAGGCATGACAACTATACTGGATGATATTTTAAAAGAAAAAGCAAAAGAGGTTCAAAAATTAAAAGACAGTGGAGCCGTTGAGCCGGCGTCAGATACCACTGTCCATTCGCTATACGATTCCTTTATGAACAGTGATCTTTTAAGTGTGATTGGGGAAGTGAAACGGGCTTCCCCATCCAAGGGTGATATCGATAACCAGGTCAATCCTGTTGAGCAGGCCAAGGCTTATGTGGAGGCAGGAGCAAAAGCGATATCGGTCTTAACAGATACCCCGTTTTTTAAAGGGACCATGGATGACCTGGCTCAAATTAGAAAAGCGGTGGACGTCCCGATTTTGTGTAAGGATTTTATTATCGATCCAATACAGATAAGGCGGGCAAAGGCACATGGGGCGGATGTCATTTTACTCATTGCCAGTGCACTGCCAAAGAATGAGCTTGTGTCATTATATAACGAAGCCAGGCGAAACCATTTAGAGGTGCTGTTTGAGGTGCATAATGAAGATGAGTTAACGATTGCGCTTGATATGGATGTGGATATTATAGGGATTAACAACCGGAACCTCAAAACCTTTGACGTGAGTCTTGATGTGACAGAGACCTTAGCTGAAAAAATAAGGGCTGAGGAGACGCTGGTCATCAGCGAAAGCGGAATTAAATCAAAAGGGGATGCAAAACGGGTAACAAGAGCCGGTGCAAAGGGCATCCTTGTAGGAGAGACTTTAATGAAATCTGATAATATCAAAGAAACTCTTGAGGAGCTGGTCGTTCCATTAGGGAGTGATCAGGGATGAAGGTGAAAATCTGTGGTGTGAAGAATATCCACGCTGTAAAGGGCGCAGTGGATGCAGGTGCAGATTTTATCGGTCTGATGTTTGCGGAGAGTAAGCGCAGGATTTCCATTGATCAGGCAAAAAAGTTAGCCACCTATATACCGCCACATGTCAAAAAAGTCGGTGTGTTTGTCAATCCGAATTTGCGTGATGTTTTAGAGGCCGTTCACACAGTAGGCATAGATGCTGTCCAATTACATGGCGATGAATCCCCCGCTTTTTGCAGCGAAATCCCGATTCCTGTCATTAAAGCCTTTCACATGAACGGAAAAGAAGATATCGAAAAGGCTGGACATTACCGAACCGACTATTATTTATTCGATAGTCCAGGGGGCAGGTACCGGGGAGGAAGCGGCATGACCTTTGACTGGGAGCTGCTTCAGGATGTGGATATCCCCAGAGAAAAGGTTATTCTTGCTGGAGGACTACGACCAGATAATATTCAGGAAGCCATTCATGAAGTGAAACCGGCAATGGTGGATGTCTCCAGTGGTGTCGAGACGAACGGTGAAAAGGATGCGGAAAAAATTCAGAGGTTTATAGAAAAGGCAAAAAAGGAGGAGCTTGTATGACTACCTATCAGCAGCCTGATCAGCTGGGCCAATTTGGTCCTTACGGCGGACGATATATCCCGGAAACATTAATGCAGGCAGTGATTGAACTTGAGGAGGCTTATGATGAAGCGCAGAAGGATCCGGAATTTCATCGTCAGCTAACCTTTTACTTAGAACAATATATTGGCCGGAAAAATCCGCTCTATTTTGCGGAAAATCTTACCAAAGAGCTAAGAGGGCCGAAGATTTACCTAAAAAGAGAAGATCTCAATCATACGGGTGCCCATAAAATAAACAACACGATTGGCCAGGCGCTTTTAGCGGTCCGCATGGGGAAGGAAAAAATTGTAGCTGAAACAGGTGCCGGCCAGCATGGTGTGGCTACAGCTACGGTCTGTGCGTTATTAAATTTAGATTGTGTCATTTTTATGGGACAGGAAGACATTCGCAGGCAGAAGCTTAATGTTTTTCGGATGGAATTACTTGGTGCAAAAGTCGTCGGCGTGGATCAAGGCAGTGCTACCTTGAAGGATGCGGTTAATGAGGCGCTTCGGTACTGGGTCACTAACGTAGAGGATACCCACTATATTATCGGGTCCGTATTGGGGCCTCATCCATTTCCGAAAATGGTACGGGATTTTCAAAGTGTGATTGGGAAGGAAACGAAGGAGCAGTTTTATGAGCTGGAAAATCGTCTTCCAGAGGCGATTGTTGCTTGTGTAGGCGGAGGAAGCAATGCAATGGGGATGTTTTATCCCTTTGTTGAGGATGAAAAGGTGAAGCTGTATGGAGTAGAAGCAGCCGGCAGTGGTCTTGAAACAGATAAGCATGCGGCAACCCTTACGAAAGGATCTGTTGGTTCTCTGCATGGGGCCATGATGTATTTGCTCCAGGATGAAAACGGGCAAATTCAGGAGGCCCATTCGATTTCGGCCGGACTGGATTATCCGGGTGTCGGTCCTGAACACAGTTTTCTAAGGGATGAGAAGAGAGTCACGTATACATCTGTTACCGATGAAGAAGCGCTGGAAGGCTTTCAGTTGCTCTGCAGTACAGAAGGAATCATTCCCGCGCTGGAAAGCTCCCATGCGATTGCCTGCGCAAAAAAGCTTGCTTCCGATATGACGCCGGAAGAATCGCTGGTCATTTGTTTATCCGGACGTGGAGATAAAGATGTGGAAACCGTAAAAGCTGCATTAGGAGGTGGAGAGCATGACTAAAACCGATTTAAACGAGGCTTTTCAGGTGGTGCACAAGCGTGGCGATAAGGCCTTTGTTCCCTATATTATGGCCGGAGATGGCGGATTACATTCTCTGGGAGAAAAAATTGCTTTTTTGGAAAAGGCCGGGGTTACGGCTATTGAAATTGGGATTCCCTTTTCGGATCCTGTGGCTGATGGTCCCACCATTCAGCAGGCTGGTTCACGGGCATTAAAAGAAGGAACCTCTCTCCGCGCTATTTTGGACCATTTATCGGGGATTCGGAATCAGGTACATGTTCCTCTCATTTTGATGACTTATTTAAATCCAGTCTATAAATATGGTGTGGAAACGTTCAGTAAGGATGCAAAAGAAGCAGGGGTAAGCGGGTTGATAATTCCTGATTTACCGATCGAGCAGGCTGGTGTGATCAAACCTTATCTGAAACAGGAGAATCTTGCCCTCATTCAGTTAGTGACCCTTACTAGTCCAGCGGAACGTATGCAAAAAATTGTGGAAGCATCCGAGGGATTTGTTTATGCAGTTACGGTTAATGGCATAACGGGCGCCAGGTCCAATGTGAGTGATTATTTGGAAAGCTATCTGAATCGAATTAAAAAATACAGCGACACCCCTGTATTAGCAGGCTTTGGCATTTCCACACCTGAACAGGTCAGGGATATTGGAGGAAAATGTGATGGAGTCGTTGTGGGAAGTAAAATCATCTCATTATGGGAAGAAGGAAAATACGAGGAAATTCAAGAGCTGGTGGAATCAGGAAAATCAAAAACGGCCCTTTAATGCTTTAAAGGATGTGGGGACAGTCCCCACATCCTTTATATTTACCCGAGCATATCCCGGAGTTCTTGTATGCTTTCGTCACTTCCGGTTACGATTAAGCGGTCACCAAACTTAACCTCGGTATCCCCATGCGGGATGATGGATTCATTATCACGATAAATTCGTACAATAATCGCATCACCCAAGAATGGGAAGCGGCGTAATTCCACCTGATGATAGTCCCGGTTATGCATTTCGATTTCGATGAGTCCTTCCTCTGCCGTTGTAAAGATATCGGCTACGTGAGGGGATTGGACCATCGCCTTCATCATTGCTTTAGTAGAGAAGAAGGATGAAAAGACGTTTATATTATATTCTTTCAGTTGCTTACTCAGCGCCGGGGATTCAATTCGGGTAACAATATGATCATTTCCCAGCTCCTGAGCGTGCTTGGCTATTTCATAGTTTCGCTCATCATTATTTGTTGAAATAACTAAAACGTCCGTATTGAAAATGTCGTTCTTTTCCATCTCTTCAAGGGAAAAATCATTTATACCAATAACTCTGAATCTGGATCGATCCACTTCTGAATCTATGTTTTCACTTTTCTTTGTATGGAACAGGCATACTTCAAATTCATTTTTGTCCAATTCATTCGTTAATGGCAGTGTCAGTTGATTGGCTCCAACAACTTTGACCGTTTTTCTGGTACTTTTGACCTCTTTGAATGGAAAGACCTTTTTAAACAAGATCGGTGTAATGATGCAGGCAATGACTGCAAGCAGAATTAGCGCAGATGCCATCGTATTGTTAATCACACCAATACGCTGACCGATTTCAGCTGCCGCTACAACCAGGGATAAAGTTGACGTTAAAATAAAGCCGGAACCAAGAACCGTTTTCCAGTCATACCAGCGTTTCAGGACTAAAGCCGGCAGTAATTTGGACGCTAATAACCCGATTAACAATAGCGGAATGAGTAATATGACAGTTTTATCCTGGAATAAGGCCCATATATCAAGGTCAACCCCAACCATTACAAAGAAAATCGGAATGAGGAATCCATATCCAAAGGAATCCAGCTGCTCAACGATTTCCTTCTTTGGAGAAAGTAAGGAGACCAGCACACCTGCCAGGAACGCTCCTAAAATATTTTCTGCGCCAAGTGATTCAGATAAACCGACCAGCACCATTAGTAATGCGAAAATGGCCCTTGTCTCAATCTGGACAGTTCCAGTTGATAATGATTCAAAGAATGGACGATTTCTGAAGAACTTTCCGCCAAAGTAAAGCAGTACACCCGCAGCAAATAATAAGAGGAGCAGCCACGTATTTCCTCCTTCTTCGTGGAAGGAAACAAATACTGCTAACAGAATCATCGTTACTAAGTCAGCGAGTACGGCTACGATAAGGATGATCTGGCCAATGCCGGTTTTCATGATTTCGGCTTCTTTCAGAGTGGGGACAACGACACCGAGAGATATGGTCGAAATCACCAGTGTCATAAAGAATACATTATCCACTAATCCTGCCAGTTCCAGTCCAAAAGAGATAAGGTAGGAAACCAGTAAAATGAGTCCGAAAACGATAGAAGCTACAAAAAATGAATTCGGCTGTTTTTGTCCGTTCATCTGTTTCTTCTTATTATTGGATTTAAAAACAGAAAAGTCGATTTCGACACCACTTAAAAACATTAGGAAAATAAAGCCTAACGTGGATAAAATCGTAATCCAGGGGTCAGGTTCAACAATGTCGAAACCACTTTTCCCGATAATTAAACCAACAATAATTTCGGCAACAACTACCGGGATTATATTTAATTTTAACCTTTTCAGGATTATAGGCGTTATAAATGCAGCAATTAATACAATAATTAATGATGTAACTGAAGTGTGTCCTTCCATACGACCTTCCTTTCTATATTGGAATTTAGGGTGTTAAGCACAGCCTCCCTATGATTTCAAAGGTTAAATATACAATATAACGAATGAAAAATAAAGCAAAAAGGATGCCGGGACTGTCCCCACATCCTTTAAAGCGCTAAAGGCATTTTATGTAGGTTTCCCTCTTAGATTTTGTTTCTTTTACGAAATTATGTGCGGCTGAAGATGGGATTCCACCTGACAATAAAAAAACAGGGTCAGATGGATATAAAATATGCTGTATGTTTCCCAATATGCATGCATAAATTTTATTAGGTGATGCCTATGGTATTTTGGTTGTCGACATTTTTAATCTTTTATATTATGTTCACGAGCATCTATACTTTCTTTAAACGGAAGGATGAAATCAGGGGTAGATTCTCCTTTGATCAGTTTTATATCCTTGTGACGATTTATTTAACCGTCATGACAGGGTTTGGAATCTTTTATTTTTTATTGTCACAGCAGGGAATCCCTTTATTGGATGAAGGACATTTAAGAGGGACCTCTCAATGGGATCGTCTGGGACATGCCATCTACTTCAGTGGGGTTACGTTAATGACGATTGGATACGGAGATATTACCCCTATTGGGATAGGGAAGTTTATAGCCCTCTTTGAATCTATGATTGGCTATGTTCTGCCGGCTGCATTTTTTGTCCAGGTTCTTCAGGATTATCGTAAATAAGCCTGTAAGTTGAATTCGCCCGTTATTTTCGTTACCCTTAATCAAAAAGGAGGGAATTTCCATGACTGTACATACAGGCGAAAAAGCACCAGATTTTGCATTGCCGTCAAGTAATGGGGAAACAGTAAAGCTCTCAGACTATCGAGGAAAAAATGTCGTTCTTTATTTTTATCCAAAAGACATGACACCCGGGTGTACGACGGAAGCGTGTGATTTCCGTGATCACCATGAAAGCTTTGCCGAGTTGGACGCAGTGATCCTCGGTATCAGTCCTGATCCGGTTGACCGTCACGAAAAGTTTATTGACAAGCATGATCTCCCATTCCAGCTACTTGCGGATGAAGACCATAAAGTTGCTGAAGAGTACGGGGTTTGGAAATTGAAAAAAGCATTCGGAAAAGAATCCATGGGTATTGAACGCTCAACCTTCGTCATTGATAAAGAAGGGAATCTGGCGAAGGAATGGCGAAAAGTTAAAGTAGATGGCCATGTGGAAGAAGCACTGAAGTTTATTAGAGAAGAAATGTAAGAAAAGGGCTGGTCTTAAAGGGACCAGCCCTTTCATTTGGATTTATTCGGAATTCCATATTTCATGGTGGGCTATACATTTTCCATAACAATGAGTACCCCTGACAACGTAAGTATAGAAATTAAGGTAGAAAGAAGAATCATAATCGGTGCCCAATCTGACATGACCCGGTATTTATCCGCAAAAACATTCAACAGGGCTCCAATCGGTAAGGCGGATAAAAGAATTGCTACTGTAGCCCAGAGTTCATTTTCAATGGAGAAAACAAACAGAACGAGGATACCCATTACGAGTGGCATATATAGTAATTTTAGACCTATAAGAACGCCCATTTCCTTTTTGGTGGACGGCTCCACTTTGACATCCTGCCTCTCACTTAATAACCCTAAACCTAATGCAAATAGTGCGGTTGGCCCTGCTGCAGCCCCTAACGTATCTGTGAATACATGGATGAAAGCCGGAATCGGGAGCTGTAGAAGAGAGGCAGCAATCCCTAATAACAAGGATGCGTTAATTGGATTTTGGAAAACTGCCTTAGCAATGTTAAAGGGCAAGGATATATACGAATTCTTTCTATTTCTCATCGAAGCACTGATTTCAAAGGACATAACGACAAAGGTAATAATGATGATATCGAATGTAAATGTTGCGATTGCGGCCGGCACAGCTGCTTCCTGACCAAAAGCAGCTACTACAAATGGGATCCCCATGAAGCCGGTATTGCCGTAAGATGCTGCCATTCCGTATATGGATATATCGGGAAGCTTTCGCTGAAAAAACACCCGGGCCAAAATCGCTGCCGTAAAAAAGCAAATAATCGCTACCATGACGTTCAGACTAATAAACGGCCAATTGGTGATCTGCTCAATGGGAGTGGTTGATAGAGAATAAAATAAAAGGGCGGGTAAGGCAAAATAATAGACAAAATCATTTAAGGCCTGAGCCCCTGAAACAGACACTAAGCGAAAACGACCGGCAAGATAACCGCAAAAGATAATAGCAAAAATCGGAATCACTGCATTAATGATAATATTCACAGTATAACCTCACTTTCTATCGATGTTCGGATAGATACGCAATGGTTTTATATTATCAGAATTTTCTAGTGTTTTCATTATTTCATACGTCAATAGTTATAGCCTGATTGTTAAAATACATTTACATATATATAAGAAGGAAGGGGAAATTTAATGAGAGAAAAAAGTTTTTAGTAGAGGATGAATAATGATGACTGTAAAAGTGCAGCGGATTGTAAATGCAGCCATGATAATCGTTGCATGGATGACGCTTCTCTTTATGGAAAAGCGTCAACTGAAAAGATTTCTTCCTGCAACCATCCTTATTGTACTTTTTGAAACGATCAATGGGATGTATGGTAAAAAACTAGGCTGGTGGCGCTTTTATAACAAACCGAAATCAGATTTGTTCGGGGAATATCCTTTTTATGCAGGACCATTTCTGGCTTGCTCAATCTGGGTGTTAAAATGGACGTATGGCAACTTAAAATGGTTTGTATCTCTTAATGCCCTTTTTAATTTTATCTTTGCATTCCCGATAGCATCCTTTGCGAAGAGATTAAGGTATTACAAATTAGAACGAATCAATCATGTTCAATTTTTCTTCTACTATTTTTATAAGGCCTTTATACTATATGGACTTCAGTATTTGTTTGATAAAAATTATTCGTTAAAAGGACAGGGGAAACAATCAGAATCTTAGTGATACGATACGGCCTCCTCTATGAAGAGACCGTTTCCCCATTAAGAATCTCCTGATTAAATTTAAAATCCTCTATCGTGGCTTTTTTAACCGACGGCAGGTTTCTCAGCACAGGAACCATTGCAATATACAGGGAGATAAAAAGAAAACTGAATCCAGCTCCTAAAAATACCACTGAGCTCGGGAAAATACTTCCCAGTGCACCGCCTGCTAATGAACCAAGGGGCATTGCGGACGTGCTGATGCTGGCGATAACGGAAAACACACGTGCCAGAAACTTTCGGGGAACACAGCCCTGTAAAATGGTATAAAACAGGACGTTCGTTAACCCTATAGGAATGGAACATATACCAAAGAGGACAATACTTATCCAATTTATCGGCATGAAAACCGAGCTGATCCAGAATCCTGCTCCAATGAGAAAGCTGATCATCGTAATTTTTCCGACGGGTATTTTTTCAAATAAAGGGGCACATAGCGACCCGATAAGAACTCCCGCGGAAAATGCTGCTAACAGAGCTCCGTATACTTCGGAACCTCCACGAAAATCAGCATAGGCTGGAAGGATGGCCATCATTGCTCCCAGTGCAAAATTGGCTACAATATTTTCCCCGAATAATTTTACAATGGCTGAACCCAGAACCAGCTGAAATCCTGCTTTTAAATCTTTCATATATTGACGGGTTTCGCGTTTGAGCGAGAACTCTTTTGCCGGTTCCTTCGCTTCGGTTGCCTCCTTCCCGATTGTCATCCTCCAATAGAGAAGCGCCGCTATGAAAAAGATAACAGAATCCGTCCAAAAGAGGGTGATCGCACCAAAAAAGGTAATCAGCAGGCCTGTGACAGCGTTAAAAACCATATCAACCCCCTGATAAGCAAAGGACATTAGAGAATTTCCCTTTGTCAGCTGTTCTTTTGGCAGAATCACAGGAATTAATGCTGAGGTGGCTGGATAAGCGATTTGATTTAATAAGGAAATGACAGGCATAACGATTAATACAATCGTTACATTTAAAACCCCAAGGCTATGGGCAATGGGAATGGAAAGAATCATAAAGGCCTGCAGTCCCTGTGAAAATGTCAGCACTTTCCGAATGGAGATTCGATCAATAACAGGACCGGTCAAAAACTGCAGTACCTGTGGGATGAGTGTCAGAAATCCAGCAAGCCCAGTATAAAAAGCAGATCCTCCTAATTCATATACAAGCCACATCGCTGCCACATAATAAATACTATCACCGGCATTGGTTGCCATTCGTCCGCTGAACAGCTTGAAAAAATTTTTATTCTGTAAAACCGACATCATAGCTCTCACTCCTTAAAATATATTTATTCAGTAAAAATAATTTTACCGTATGGGTGAAAAAGAAGACCTGCCATAACAGGCCTATTTTTCATCCTCATCCTGTTCCTGCTGGTGGCCCGATTGTTTGAAAAATCCTTCCTCCAGCTGAAAGGCCATGCTCAAAAAGTAATAGGGCTTGGCGTCAGGATTATTTTCATCTTCCTTAGACATTTCATCTAATTCATACATGATTTCCCGATACTTTTTAGCCCACTTTTTAAACTTCTCCTCGGTTGTTTTTAATTCCCATTGAGTGGACATAAACTTCCAATTGGCAGGATTGGTTTCCCCCGTCTCATTCTTAAAGGCATCATCCGGCGCAGCTAAGATTCGTGTTTTCGTACGATCCAGCGTTTCAAACATAATCTGGCGGGTAGCATCACTGATTTCCTTGGAATGAGGGAGGAGCTCATTGCTTAATACAAATCCTTTAGCAACAGATTGGTAAAACTTCTGGATGATGCCGTTCTTTTCTTCTTTTTTAATGATTTTAATAAAACCGTTTTTCTCCAATTCCCGCAAATGGTAGTGGACTCTTGCCCGGCTCAAATCAAAGATCTCAGATAACTGCTGTCCGGTGTAGGGCTTTTCAATAAGACGCATAATTAATTTCGAGCGAAACGGATCTCCTAAGATTTTCAGTTGTTCGTATTCGTTGATGATTTTAAATTGCTCCATGGGTCATCACCTTGATCGTATTATTTTTTTACTCGGTAAAATTAACTTAACTGAATTATAGACTTGAATGGCTTAAAAAACAAGGCCCTTTAATTAAAAAATTTAATAATTTGGTCATTTTTCGTTTATATATAGTAGAGGGAATGCAATACAAGTTAAAATCGGGTATGCTTATATATAGAAGAAAATAGACAGTATAAGGAGGGGAAAACGTGATGGAGATCCTGACAACATGTCGGATAAAACGCAGCATACAAGACAGGTTATTGCATTCATACCCATCTCTTACATTTCGGTTTTGTGATGATATAAAAGAAGCAGAGAGCTATTTGCCCCAGGCAGAAATTTTAATTACATATGGTGAGGACTTAACCGATGACCATATTTATAAGGCGAAAAATTTGAAATGGATTATGGTTATATCCGCCGGCGTTGATAAAATGCCGTTTAATGCCATTAAAGAAAAGTCTATTCTCGTAACCAATGTCAAAGGGATTCATGGTATTCCGATGTCTGAATATGCTTTTTCCATGCTTCTGCAGGTCTCAAGGCAGGCGAAGGTTCTGTATGAGAATGAACAGAAACATCAATGGGATCGTACGGTACATATGACAGAAATGTATGGGAAGACCATGCTTGTGGCTGGAACAGGAGCGATCGGCCAGGAGGTAGCACGCCTGGCAAAAGCCTTTCGAATGAAAACCATTGGCCTGTCCAAAAGCGGCCGGTCATCAGAGTATTTTGATGAAACCGGAACTATGGATCAGCTCCTGGATAAGGTGTCTGCAGCTGACTACATTGTTTCCGTTCTTCCAAGCACAGAAGGAACGAAGCATATTTATCAGACCCCTCACTTTCAGGCGATGAAAAAGGAAGCGATTTTTTTAAATATGGGGCGCGGGGATGCGGTTAAAGAAGATGATTTAGTGGAGGCATTAAATCAGAATGAGCTTCGTCACGCCGTACTGGATGTGTTTGAGCAGGAACCGCTGCCGGAGAATCATCCATTTTGGTATATGGAAAATGTAACGATTACACCGCACATTTCAGGGCTTTCCCGGTATTATCAGCCAAGATCCTTTGAAATTTTTGAAGCAAACCTTGAAAAATACTTAAATGATCAAAACGACTATATAAACGTCATTGATCCTGAACGGGGGTATTAACATTGAGAATTTATACAAGATCTGGGGATAAAGGAACCACATCACTCATATATGGTAAAAGAGTCGAAAAAAATCACGCCCGGGTGGAGGCCTATGGTACTTGTGATGAAGCCAATTCCATGATTGGTCTTGCATTAAGCTATTTGAACGGGGAAAACTGGGAAGGACAGGAGGAATTTATGTCCTTCATGCAGCGGGTGCAAACGATTCTGTTTCATGTAGGCGCTGAATTGGCGACTCCGGAAGGGAAAGAAGTAACCTGGAAATTAAAGCAGGAGCATATAGATGAATTGGAAAAGGAAATCGATATACTCGATCAGCATTTAGCGCCTCTTAAAAATTTCATTCTGCCGTCCGGACACCAGGCATCAGCGACCTTACATGTAGCAAGAACTGTAACCAGAAGAGCAGAACGAAAGGCAGTAGCCATTGATTCAGATCAGCACAGACTGGCTATATCCTACTTAAATCGTCTATCTGATTTTCTGTTTGTGGCAGCCCGATATGTAAATGAGAAGTGCGGAGGAACCGAAATCCCATTAAAAACCGACGTATGATGGATTGTTCGGGCCGGATTTATTGACAAACCTGAATTTCAGGCTGTACACTAATTATAAGAATTATAAGGTAATAATAAATCGATTTATCACGTATTAACTGGCCATAATACCTCCACTTCAAGTTTTGAGGGTAACCTAACAAGAGTAAATGGGGGATAAACGGCCAGTAAATACCTGATAAGTTCAACTAACCATCAGTGGGGGATGGAGAAAAACCCCACTGATGGAAATTTCACTTTATAAAATGTTTAAAGATAACGGCTCTATTAAATTTAAGGTTGAAAGCGAGGTGCATGACGGTGTCAGATCAACTCCAAGAGGCACTGGATATTTTAAGAGATTCTGGCGTTCGGATTACCCCACAACGTCATGCAGTGTTGGAATTCCTGATTCAAGCGGAGATACATCCGACAGCTGATGACATTTATAAGGCACTGGAAAGTAAATTTCCGAATATGAGCGTGGCTACGGTTTATAACAACCTGCGTGTGTTCCGTGAAATCGGTCTGGTCCGTGAGCTGACGTACGGGGATTCCTCGAGTCGTTTTGATTGTAACACCTCAGATCACTATCACATTATTTGTGACCAGTGTGGAAAAATTGTGGATTTTCATTATCCGCGTTTAGATGAAGTAGAATCCATTGCTGAACAAATTACGGGTTTTGATATTAGTCATCATCGGATGGAAGTGTACGGAACCTGCGATGAATGTAAGCATGTCGCCAAAGCCAGTAACTAAGGTGTTCAATAAGCTGGGCCTGAGCAGAGGTTCCGGCTTTTTTTATTTAAGAATTACCGTAAGAAAACCGCCTTCTTTACATATATGAAAGAATTCTGCTCTTTATCCACAAAATAAAGCCATTCCTCAGTACGGAATGGCTTCTGTGTTCATCATTAAGTTTTTCCTTCAGTTTCAGCGCATTTCCTTATGACCCATCATTCGCCTTCGCTATGTGTGACTTCCTTTTGGTATTTTTTTGAGTTGTAGCGCTCATCAAATTCTTTTCCTTCAAGATTCTTGTCCAATGTTAAAGGCTGCTTACAGAACATACAGGCATCAACCCGCCCGAGCATTTTCGTCTGTTTCTCACAGGATGGACAGGTAACAGGGACGGCTCTTGTTGACAGCATGCCTATCCAGAAGTAAACAACTGTACTTAAAACAATGCCGATGACACCCAGGATCATAAAGGTAACCATAACCCACTCGGTCTCCTTAAAATAAAGACCTATGTACATTAAAATCATTCCGGCAAAAATTAATCCAAGGGCGAATCCGCGGATTTTATTAATTTTACTTTTATATTTAAGTTCTGCCATTAAGCTTCCTCCTTTTCTCACATTCCACTATAGCATAATTATACGTGAAGTCATGAAATTGAAAAAAGGATTTTCCTTTATTTTATCGAAATATTTTATGTACATTTATTTTGGAGGAGTTCGTCTATGGAAGATTTTTTGAGACCTATATATCAGGAAAGGGCAAGTCAGCCGAATACATTGGGAATTGTTATGGTTGAGAAGGAAAAACCGGTCAGTCCAATAACCGATAATTTTGATATCATATTACTTATTGTAGTGCGGGAATCGGAAACATCCTGGTTCGTCAAACATTATGAATTTGAGGATCGGCGCGCTGCGATGCATATTGTAGAAGAAAACCAGTTACAGGACTGGATTGACACAAGTGGTTATCGAAAGGTTCTTGAATGGCTCTTAGCTGGAAAAATTGTCTATGACCGAAATGAGTATATCGCTAATTTAAAGGAAATCCTCCGTGAATTTCCTGATGAAAAGCGCAATCTTAGAAAAGTGATTGAGTTTGCAAAGTTAATCCGCTCTTATCGTGAATGCCGCTCTTTATATGAAACAAAGCAATACCTTGATTCATTCAGTCAAATGGTTCGATCCCTTCATTATTTAGCGAGATTGGCTGTCATTGAAAAGGGACTTCATCCTGAGGTAACTGTCTGGAAACAGGTGAAGCAGATTGAACCGGAAATCTATAAACTGTATGAGGAGTTAATAGAAAGTAATGAACCGATGGAAAAACGGGTGGAGCTTATGCTGCTGGCAAGTGAGTTTATGATTAACTCCAGAGCGAAAAATTGTTCCAAGTACTTATTGGATGTCATGGTTACTCAGGATACCTGGTCCATAGGAGAGCTGAAAAATCATCCTGATGTAAAACCGTATGCTCTGGATTTAAGTGCCTTGCTGGCTTACCTGGTGGAAAGAGATATTGTGCAGGTTGTCAAAACAGAAACCAAGGGGAAAAATATCTACCATCGTAAATACCGAGTATAAATGTAAATGACTTTTAAAAGGGAGTCACTTTTTCTACACAAATGCATAGATTATAACTGTTGCGGGAAATACCATTAATAGAATGTTTTTTTAAATACCGTTGCCTATACTGAAAAAAAGCAGAACATATAAATGATATGACTGCCACAAGATGATTACTTCCATCTATTTGTTATTCTTGTTACAGATAAAGGGGGAGTGATGGAGGTAATCTAAATTAGAATGAAATTTCAACGAAAAAATCACGAAAACATATTGACCATGTTTTCGTGCCATGGTATATTATTATTCGTCGCTTGAGGCGACAATAAAAAACGTGAATGATTTGCCAATAATTTGTTCTTGAAATGATGTAGCTGTTCATGTTACATTATATATCGTTGCTCACAGGCAACAGAACATTTCAACATTTACTAAATAAATTCATTGTTGAAATTGATTAATCACCATGTTATATTATTAATTGTCGCTTTGAACAGCGCACATAACAAATAAAAAGTTATTGACATTCAGTTGGTGACTTGATATAATAAGTAAGTCGCTTTAAGGCGACGGACTTCGAACCTTGAAAACTGAACAAAACAACCAGTACGTCAATTCGCTATTTAAATAGCATTGATTTATGAGTGACAGGAAAACTTGTTTCTCAGTAATAGTTGAGCACTTTATGTGCGATGACAACATTTATTGGAGAGTTTGATCCTGGCTCAGGACGAACGCTGGCGGCGTGCCTAATACATGCAAGTCGAGCGCGTGAAACAAGTTGATTCCTTCGGGATGAAACTTGTGGAACGAGCGGCGGACGGGTGAGTAACACGTGGGCAACCTACCTGTAAGATCGGGATAACTCCGGGAAACCGGGGCTAATACCGGATAACACCTCCGACCGCATGGTCGGAAGTTGAAAGACGGCTTTTATGCTGTCACTTACAGATGGGCCCGCGGCGCATTAGCTAGTTGGTGAGGTAAGAGCTCACCAAGGCAACGATGCGTAGCCGACCTGAGAGGGTGATCGGCCACACTGGGACTGAGACACGGCCCAGACTCCTACGGGAGGCAGCAGTAGGGAATCTTCCGCAATGGACGAAAGTCTGACGGAGCAACGCCGCGTGAGTGATGAAGGTCTTCGGATCGTAAAGCTCTGTTGTCAGGGAAGAACAAGTACAAGAGGAACTGTTTGTACCTTGACGGTACCTGACCAGAAAGCCACGGCTAACTACGTGCCAGCAGCCGCGGTAATACGTAGGTGGCAAGCGTTGTCCGGAATTATTGGGCGTAAAGCGCGCGCAGGCGGTTTCTTAAGTCTGATGTGAAAGCCCACGGCTTAACCGTGGAGGGTCATTGGAAACTGGGAGGCTTGAGTGCAGGAGAGGAGAGTGGAATTCCACGTGTAGCGGTGAAATGCGTAGATATGTGGAGGAACACCAGTGGCGAAGGCGACTCTCTGGCCTGTAACTGACGCTGAGGCGCGAAAGCGTGGGGAGCGAACAGGATTAGATACCCTGGTAGTCCACGCCGTAAACGTTGAGTGCTAGGTGTTAGGGGGTTTCCGCCCCTTAGTGCTGAAGTTAACGCATTAAGCACTCCGCCTGGGGAGTACGGCCGCAAGGCTGAAACTCAAAGGAATTGACGGGGGCCCGCACAAGCGGTGGAGCATGTGGTTTAATTCGAAGCAACGCGAAGAACCTTACCAGGTCTTGACATCCTCTGCTACCTCTAGAGATAGAGGGTTCCCTTCGGGGACAGAGTGACAGGTGGTGCATGGTTGTCGTCAGCTCGTGTCGTGAGATGTTGGGTTAAGTCCCGCAACGAGCGCAACCCTTGACCTTAGTTGCCAGCATTTAGTTGGGCACTCTAGGGTGACTGCCGGTGACAAACCGGAGGAAGGTGGGGATGACGTCAAATCATCATGCCCCTTATGACCTGGGCTACACACGTGCTACAATGGATGGTACAAAGGGCAGCGAAGCCGCGAGGTGAAGCTAATCCCATAAAACCATTCTCAGTTCGGATTGCAGGCTGCAACTCGCCTGTATGAAGCCGGAATCGCTAGTAATCGCGGATCAGCATGCCGCGGTGAATACGTTCCCGGGCCTTGTACACACCGCCCGTCACACCACGAGAGTTGGCAACACCCGAAGTCGGTGGGGTAACCTTTTGGAGCCAGCCGCCTAAGGTGGGGCCAATGATTGGGGTGAAGTCGTAACAAGGTAGCCGTATCGGAAGGTGCGGCTGGATCACCTCCTTTCTAAGGAAGATAAGGTCACTTCGTGACCAAAAAAGAGCGTACTCGGTTGTTTTGTTTAGTTTTGAAGGATCGAAGGATTCTTTAAATAGCACCTTGAAAACTAGATAAGAAAGCAATCAAGAGCAGACAACGGACAATATTGTCCGTGTGCGTTATAAGTTAAGTGAATAAGAGCGCACGGTGAATGCCTTGGCACTAGGAGCCGATGAAGGACGGGACAAACACCGATATGCTTCGGGGAGCTGTAAGTAAGCTTTGATCCGGAGATTTCCGAATGGGGAAACCCGCTGTCCGTAATGGGGCAGTATCCTTATCTGAATCCATAGGGTAAGGAAGGTAACCCGGGGAACTGAAACATCTCAGTACCCGGAGGAAGAGAAAGCAAACGCGATTTCCTAAGTAGCGGCGAGCGAACGGGAAACAGCCCAAACCAGAAGGCTTGCCTTCTGGGGTTGTAGGACACTCCATACGGAGTTACCAAGAAATCAGGTAGATGAAACGGTCTGGAAAGACCTGCCGAAGAAGGTAACAGCCCTGTAATTCAAACCTGGTTTCCTCCGGAGTGGATCCTGAGTACGGCGGAACACGTGAAATTCCGTCGGAATCCGGGAGGACCATCTCCCAAGGCTAAATACTCCCTAGTGACCGATAGCGAACCAGTACCGTGAGGGAAAGGTGAAAAGCACCCCGGGAGGGGAGTGAAAGAGAACCTGAAACCGTGTGCTTACAAGTAGTTGGAGCCCGTTAATGGGTGACAGCGTGCCTTTTGTAGAATGAACCGGCGAGTTTCGATCTCATGCAAGGTTAAGCAGAAGATGTGGAGCCGCAGCGAAAGCGAGTCTGAACAGGGCGTATGAGTATGAGGTCGCAGACCCGAAACCGTGTGACCTACCCATGTCCAGGGTGAAGGTAAGGTAACACTTACTGGAGGCCCGAACCCACGTACGTTGAAAAGTGCGGGGATGAGGTGTGGGTAGCGGTGAAATGCCAATCGAACACGGAGATAGCTGGTTCTCTCCGAAATAGCTTTAGGGCTAGCCTCAAGAATCGAGTTTTGGAGGTAGAGCACTGATTGGACTAGGGGCCCTCATCGGGTTACCGAATTCAGTCAAACTCCGAATGCCAACAACTTGAGCTTGGGAGTCAGACTATGGGTGATAAGGTTCATAGTCGAGAGGGAAACAGCCCAGACCGCCAGCTAAGGTCCCTAAGTATACGTTAAGTGGAAAAGGATGTGGAGTTGCTTAGACAACCAGGATGTTGGCTTAGAAGCAGCCATCATTTAAAGAGTGCGTAATAGCTCACTGGTCGAGTGACTCTGCGCCGAAAATATACCGGGGCTAAACGTATCACCGAAGCTGCGGATTGTACCGTTGGTACAATGGTAGGAGAGCGTTCTAAGCGCAGCGAAGTCCGATCGGAAGAACGGGTGGAGCGCTTAGAAGTGAGAATGCCGGTATGAGTAGCGAAAGACAAGTGAGAATCTTGTCCACCGAAAGCCTAAGGTTTCCTGAGGAAGGCTCGTCCGCTCAGGGTTAGTCGGGACCTAAGCCGAGGCCGAAAGGCGTAGGCGATGGAAAACAGGTTGACATTCCTGTACCACCTTTCATCCGTTTGAGCAATGGGGTGACGCAGGAGGATAAGGAAGCGTGCTGATGGATATGCACGTCCAAGCAGTGAGAGTGATGAGCAGGCAAATCCGCTCATCGTAAGCTCGGGCTGTGATGGGGAGGGAAATAGAGTACCGAAGTTCCTGATTTCACACTGCCAAGAAAAGCCTCTCGTGAGGATGAGGGTGCCCGTACCGCAAACCGACACAGGTAGGCGAGGAGAGAATCCTAAGGTGAGCGGGATAACTCTCGTTAAGGAACTCGGCAAAATGACCCCGTAACTTCGGGAGAAGGGGTGCTCGTTCAGGCTTCGGTCTGGATGAGCCGCAGTGAAAAGGCCCAAGCGACTGTTTATCAAAAACACAGGTCTCTGCGAAGCCGAAAGGCGAAGTATAGGGGCTGACACCTGCCCGGTGCTGGAAGGTTAAGAGGATGAGTTAGCCCTTCGGGCGAAGCTCTGAATCGAAGCCCCAGTAAACGGCGGCCGTAACTATAACGGTCCTAAGGTAGCGAAATTCCTTGTCGGGTAAGTTCCGACCCGCACGAAAGGTGCAACGACTTGGGCACTGTCTCAACGAGAGACCCGGTGAAATTATACTATGCGTGAAGATGCGCATTACCCGCGACAGGACGGAAAGACCCCGTGGAGCTTTACTGTAGCCTGATATTGAATGTTGGTACAGCTTGTACAGGATAGGTGGGAGCCATCGAAACCGGAGCGCTAGCTTCGGTGGAGGCGCCGGTGGGATACCACCCTGGCTGTACGGACATTCTAACCCAGAACCGTGATCCGGTTCGGAGACAGTGTCAGGTGGGCAGTTTGACTGGGGCGGTCGCCTCCTAAAGAGTAACGGAGGCGCCCAAAGGTTCCCTCAGAATGGTTGGAAATCATTCGCAGAGTGTAAAGGCAGAAGGGAGCTTGACTGCGAGACCTACAAGTCGAGCAGGGACGAAAGTCGGGCTTAGTGATCCGGCGGTACCGAATGGAAGGGCCGTCGCTCAACGGATAAAAGCTACCCCGGGGATAACAGGCTTATCTCCCCCAAGAGTCCACATCGACGGGGAGGTTTGGCACCTCGATGTCGGCTCATCGCATCCTGGGGCTGTAGTCGGTCCCAAGGGTTGGGCTGTTCGCCCATTAAAGCGGTACGCGAGCTGGGTTCAGAACGTCGTGAGACAGTTCGGTCCCTATCCGTCGTGGGCGTTGGAAATTTGAGAGGAGCTGTCCTTAGTACGAGAGGACCGGGATGGACACACCGCTGGTGTACCAGTTGTTCCGCCAGGAGCACGGCTGGGTAGCTACGTGTGGAAGGGATAAGTGCTGAAAGCATCTAAGCATGAAGCCCCCCTCAAGATGAGATTTCCCATCATTTTAAATGAGTAAGATTCCTCAGAGACGATGAGGTAGATAGGTCCGAGGTGGAAGCGTGGTGACACGTGCAGCTGACGGATACTAATCAATCGAGGACTTAACTTATACGAAAAGCGCAGGCGACTGTTCAGGTCATGCGGGATAAGACGAAGACATAGAGTGGCATGGTTTTGCCCACGGAATGGCTTTGGCTTATATCCGCCTTGACCTAGGAGCCGGAGCTAGACAACATGAAAAGCGCAGGCGGATCTATAGACCAATGTCTACTCACATGATTGACTTTCTTATCTAGTTTTGAGGGTGTTTTTAAAATTACCCCTTGATTTTTTGTGAAAACAAGATATAATATTTGTTGTCACTGAAAATGATAATTTGTCTGGTGACGAGGGCGGAGAGGTCACACCTGTTCCCATTCCGAACACAGTAGTTAAGCTCTCCAGCGCCGATGGTAGTTGGGGTTCTTCCCCTGCGAGAGTAGGACGTCGCCAGGCGGTATAAAAATACCACTCTAGCTCAGTTTGAATGGTATGAAAGTAAAAGTTGATAACATTCCACCGTAGCTCAGAGGTAGAGCAATCGGCTGTTAACCGATCGGTCGCAGGTTCGAATCCTGCCGGTGGAGCCATTGGAGAGCTGTCCGAGTGGTCGAAGGAGCACGATTGGAAATCGTGTAGGCCGCTACCGCGGTCTCGAGGGTTCGAATCCCTCGCTCTCCGCCATTATACATATGTGGCCCGTTGGTCAAGTGGTTAAGACATCGCCCTTTCACGGCGGTATCACGGGTTCGAATCCCGTACGGGTCACCATTATATTGGAGGATTAGCTCAGCTGGGAGAGCACCTGCCTTACAAGCAGGGGGTCGGTGGTTCGAGCCCGCCATCCTCCACCATGAAAATTAAATTAGAAATCGCAAAGGCTAAAACAGCTTTTGTAACATCGCGGGGTGGAGCAGTCTGGTAGCTCGTCGGGCTCATAACCCGAAGGTCGCAAGTTCAAATCTTGCCCCCGCAACCAATGGTCCGGTAGTTCAGCTGGTTAGAATGCCTGCCTGTCACGCAGGAGGTCGCGGGTTCGAGTCCCGTCCGGACCGCCATTAAATACATAGGATATTTGTTTAGGAACTTATATCATAATGAAATTACATAGTGGCTCGGTAGCTCAGTCGGTAGAGCAACGGACTGAAAATCCGTGTGTCGGCGGTTCGATTCCGTCCCGAGCCACCATTTTCAAGTTATATTTTTGACTTGAAACCAGTAAGATATAGTAGTAATATTCTAGCTGGGACTCTAATTAATTTAATTGGAGGGGTAGCGAAGTCTGGCTAAACGCGGCGGACTGTAAATCCGCTCCCTTTGGGTTCACAGGTTCGAATCCTGTCCCCTCCACCATTTATTTAATAGTAACGTAGGGGTATAGTTTAATGGTAAAACGAAGGTCTCCAAAACCTTTGATGTGGGTTCGATTCCTACTACCCCTGCCATTTTCATTTTAAAGGAAAATATATGGCGGTTGTGGCGAAGTGGTTAACGCACCGGATTGTGGCTCCGGCATTCGTGGGTTCGATTCCCACCAATCGCCCTTTTGGTATACATTGGGCCATAGCCAAGCGGTAAGGCAACGGGTTTTGATCTCGTGATGCGCTGGTTCGAATCCAGCTGGCCCAGCCATTCATGCGGAAGTAGTTCAGTGGTAGAACACCACCTTGCCAAGGTGGGGGTCGCGGGTTCGAATCCCGTCTTCCGCTCCATTAAAAGTTGGCGGCATAGCCAAGTGGTAAGGCAGAGGTCTGCAAAACCTTTATCACCGGTTCGAATCCGGTTGCCGCCTCCAGAATACATGCCGGTGTGGCGGAATTGGCAGACGCGCACGACTCAAAATCGTGTTCCTTCTGGAGTGTCGGTTCGACCCCGACCACCGGTATCTTCTAGTATTTCTTAAACACGTTAAGTTATTTTATAAACCCTATAAACGTTGATATTTCAGCGTTTATAGGGTTTTCTATTTTTATCGAATACGATTGGAAACGATAGGTTTGAATTTTAAATTACACAATTTTGCACATTAGATGTTGTTTTTTACACATAATTTTTCACATTATGTATTAAGTTTAAAAAATTATTGATCTTCTAAGTAGTCTTCATTTAACCAATCCCGGGAACTTTGATTACAACAACAAAAATGCAGGTCAACATGTTTACCAAGAGAAAAACTTTAATGATCTTGAACTAGAAAATCATTTCTCCATATTTTACTTACGAATTAAGCTTATGTTCTTCCATAATCGCACCAGATTGTGAAAGAGCATTTTCTATTGTACAGTATATTTGTACTGCGCAGCAGTTGTTCTTCCTTTATAACCAACCGTTTGCTTTAATAAGAAATTAAATTGGATTAAAAAAAGATAAATGGTGCTTTAAACTCTAATTACTAAATAATCATCCTCCTCATAAATTCATTCTCGATTATTAAGCCAGGTAAAAACTGATGAAAAAAAGAAACTACCCCCATGATTCCAGCAATTTGATCTGGGGAATAGATGCTAGCTAAGTAATTTTTGTCTATCCATACTGAACACGGCATCTCCTCCCGAGAAACATTTACAGCTCGATTTAACATAGCTGATTTTAGAATTGTATATTCATCGGAACTTATATATGGCTTTAGGTGAGACCAAGTAACATGTAAAAATTTCGGATAGTTTGCTAGTGCTCGATAATCACTTGCTACATCGAAAGAATTGTGAGTTTTGGCGACATCAGATAAAAGTGTTCTAAGGGAAATCGGAGCCTGTGGAATATGAACTAGATCAATATGGGGCATTTGACTGTATATACCTGGCTGGATGTGTCCTTTAATCTGTTTTTGTGTAGTAATGGGACGGTCTGCTAAACTTTCTATCAACAAACTCGCAATCAATAGCAATTTCGGGTTTACATATTGAAAAGTAGAGATAATATTATGAATATGATTAAGCGTTTGATGATGATGATCTTTACTAAAATCATACTGAGGTACTGTTGTTAGGGCTGGAAATCGTAATTTATTCGCAGCAGTCTCCATGTTGATGGTCAACATGTTAGGTCTAACCTGTTGCCAAGCCATTGTTAAAAATTCGGGATAATTTGCTAATGCACGAAAGATAAAATTAACCATTGGGACTTTAAGAACGTATTTAATATCCTCAAACACTTCTTTCACAATCCCACGTGCATCCGACTCAAACACTTCAGGAAACCCATACTGCATCATTTCTTTACCACCTTTCTTAGAAAAATTTTTCTACCCGTACTGAAAGAGTAGGAAAAGTTCCCCTGTCCCTACTCTTTCTTATAAGGTAATTCTGGTTGGGAGAAATGCGGGAATTTTTGAATATTTCGGTATGGCATATAAGGAGGAATTTTTACATTTGCGCAAGAAAGTGGTACTTCAATTTGATCTCCAATATCTGCACGATAGGGTGGCATCATTTGATTGATTTTAGCCAATTCCTCCAATGACAATCCATTGATTTCTGCAATATCCTCAAAGGTTTGGTTTTCAGAAATCATGATTTTATTACGTACTGGTTTAATTTTGCAGGAGCACTGCTTAAAAGTCGGTTGCTTTGATAACGGGTCTGTAAAATCAATAGTAAGTTCATTGGCAGATTGATTATTTTCCCACGTTCCATAATGGAAAGGAACGAAAATAAGTCCAGGTTGAACCGTGTCAACCACTCGAGCTGGAACTTTAATTGAACCTCTTGGGGAGGAAACTTTGACTAGTTCCCCTGGAATTATGCCTAAATTTTCTGCGTCTACAATATTTATCTCCGCATAGCCTTCGGGAGCTATCATTTGTAAATAAGGAGATCTACCCGTTTTCGTTCTTGTATGCCAATGCCAAACGAGTCTCCCGGTAGTTAGCCAAAATGGATATTCTTCTCTTGGTTGCTCCACCGGCGGTACGTAATGGGTGCCATAAAGAATGGCTCTTCCGTTTGCTTGCATTGATTCAAACTCTTCTTTCGTCCTAGGTCTACCAGTAAATAAATCCTTCCCATAGCTCTGCGCATCATCGGGGAAGGTATGGAATTTAAAATCAGAATATAGCCTTGGAGTACCAAGCGGGTACTTTTCATCAATTGGCCAACGTAGTCCATTATATTTTTTCAGCTTTTCATAAGTGGCAGCACTCATATCACTCGGCCTTCCTTTAGAGACTTTTTTCCATTCCTCGAAGCATTGTTCTGGGGTTTCGTAAGTAATTAGTGGTTTACCATCTTTGTCCTTAAAACCCATTCGTTTTGCAAAATCTAGTAAAATACCAAAATCACTTTTTATACCATTTGGTGGATCGACCGCCTTCGTTAGTAGATTAATTGTTCGATCTGCATTTTCCATCGTTCCTTCTTTTTCTCCCCAAATAGCTGGAGGAAGAACAATATCTGCCACTTCGGTTGTTTCGGTTAAAAAGGGATCCTGAACAACAACAAAGGTATTTTCAAATGCTTTTTTTGCTCTTTGTCGATTTGGTAAAGATGCCATTGGATTTGTATTGATGTTCCAAAACAAGCCAATTTTTCCTTTTTCCATTAGATGAACTATCTCTTCAATACCCTTTTCTGGTCCAACTTCTAAGTCTGACGTGTTCACATTCCAAAGCTCTGCCATTTCCTTAATATGTTTCGGATTACCCGGGTTCCTGTTCCCTGGATAGGTACCAACGCCACCAACAGTCCGGTTCCCAGAAGAACTAGGCTGCCCAGCCATATGTAACGGCCCACTACCTGGCTTGCCGATTAATCCTCTTATTAAATGAATGTTATTAATAGCCACACAAGTACTAGTGGCATCCGCTGTTTGGTAAGCACCTTGAAGTGTGGTACATACCAAAGAGTTTGTTTTCCCTATAACTTGAGCAGCCATCTCAATGATATGCCCTGGTATTCCAGTTACTTTTTCTGCCATGGAAGGTGTCCAGGCTTCGGTAGCCCAATGAATACGTTCAAAACCAACCGTGTGTTTTCCGATAAAATCTTTGTCTACCCAACCGTTTTTTAACAGTAGATGGACGATTCCATTCAATAACGCCAAATTGGTTCCAGGCTTTAACTGCAAAAACAAGTCAGCTTCTTTAGCTGTCAGTGTTTTTCTAACATCAACGACAATGATATACGGCTTTCCTGTACGGCGTTTTCGCTCCATAATTCGTTCGAAAAATACCGTGCCAGTTTCTGCTGGATTATGACCAAAAAGCATGATTGTATCGGTTAAATCAACATCTTCAAACGAAGCAGGAACACCATCTGAACCAAACGATTGAAACAAGCACCACTCGGTCGTTGCGGTACACAATCTTGTATTCGCATCTAATAAATGAGAGCGTAAACCAGCTCTACCAATCTTAGCAATCGTATAGTAGGTTTCTAGTGTACCTTGACCAGTAGAGTAAAACGCTATCCCATCGGAACCAATCGTCCGAAGCGTTTCTTTTGTCCTCGTAACAATAAGGTTCATCGCCTCATCCCAAGAAGCAGGCTGCAAGGTACCATCTTTTCTAATTAATGGCGTTGTTAAACGGTCTTGGCTCTTGTTGGCGTACCATTGGTTCTCCCCTTTCGGATCGAGTCGTCCTCGATTTATATCATGATCTTCATTCCCTTTTATCCCAACGATTTTGTTATCTTTTACTCCGATATAACAGCCACAACCAATGGAACAAATGTTACATGTACTATACACCCATTTATCTACATCTCCTTGGCTGTATAAATTAATATCCACTCTTGATTTCTCCCAATTCAATAGTCAGCACCTACTTCCTTTCGATATAACGGCGGAACAATATATCTAGTATCTTCTTCCCCATAAATACCTTTAATGTAAGGAACCAATCGCTCTAAGTCTTTCTGAATACTTTGATACAAATCTAACCGATGTTGAACAACGTTAGATGGCGTGATTTCCATCCAGATGGAAGCTCTTCCCCATGCCCGGACAAGTGGATCGAGAGCCTCGTCATCTCGGTAAAGAATAGAAAATAATTGTTTTAATTGATAAAGGTTCGGTTGGGGTTGATGTAGGATAAGATGAATCTGATAAAGGACATGATTCGATTCATATAAGAGTGGTCTAATTCGAAATTCTAATGGGTTATTATTGATAGGAAAATTCGCGAGGAGGTATTGGAAAGTTTGATATATTCGATCAATAGTATGGTACATTTTAGCCCCCCTTAATAGATATTTGTTAAAAACACAAATATACAGTATAGGTATATGTGATGAATAGGCTTTTATGATACGATAATGTAAGTTTATATAGTTAGTAACTGTTTTTTTTAGAGAAACTAACTTTCGTGGACATACATAGTAATTCCTTATCCCGTCATTTAAAATATAGATAGTAACGAAAAGATTAGTATTTCTACCAACCATCTAACATGTATTATGTAAGTAGAAATGTGCTTTAGGAGACATTGACCTTTAAGGACTTTTCTTGTGTAAAAGTGTGTAAAGTAATCTCAAAACCTACTTTTTTTACAGTTTCCAGTTATCCCTCAAATATTACAACTTGTAATACCCCATAAACAAAAAACTAACTAAACATTTTCTTTAAATCATAAAAAAAGAAACCAAAACAGTCTTCCATATTCAAATTTGTATTCATTTAGGGGCTTACTCATATACCTGTCCTTTCATTCAGCAAAACATGAAGAATCCTATAAACGATAAGCCGTATTGATAATAACCAACTCATAATCAAAATGAAAGATCCTGGCACTCATTTTATAGAGTGCCAGGATCTTCTATAAAACATTTTTTATAGTTATGTTATTGGTGGAGTTTCAGTGCAGCAGTTGCTACTAACTTTCCATATTCTCTTGCAATTTGCATTTCTGTATCATTTGGCTTATTCATTGGAGCTTCTTGAGATGTTTCCACCGGTATAACTGCAGTTGCTCCATAAGGATTACCGTACTGTGCCCGATCCGCATTAACTGGCCCAGCATTAGAAACAAGCACCATACCATGATGTTGCATAGGTGTTTGTAATGCTCGACAAATGTTTTCAACTCCACCATGTTGAGTTGAAGTTGTAGCAAAAACCCCTCCAACTTTCCCTTGAAGGGCTCCGGTAAACCATAGTTGTCCTAATTTAGAAAAGAAAGTTGCCATTTTTGGATTTGGCTCTCCAAAGATACCTGATGAACCCCAAATAATACCTACAGCATCTTTTAACTCATCCGGTTCAACTTCCTCTACCGATTTATAAATCACTTCACAGCCATCAACTTGCTTAGCACCATCTGCAATGGCATTCCCTAGAACTTCTGTATGACCAAACATACTTCCATGTAAAACAAAGATTTTCACACAAATACCCCTTTCAAAGTTGTTCACTATATTTTTCCCAGTTAATGAGTAAATATGTTGAAATCTCAAACAATATAGAAAGGAAAATATCACTTTGAAATTTTGCTTGAATCTATCTTCTGTGGTCTGTTCACAAAATAGATACCACATAGTATTAATCCACCACCTATTAGTGTTGAAAAATGCAATAACTCACCCAGTAGTATCCATCCAAAAACAACCCCAAATAAAGGAGCAAGAAATAAATAGGCACTTACTTTTCCAGGGTCTTCTTTCTGTAAAGAAAGAACCAAATTGCAAATTGTACAATGGAAGCCATGATTGCTAACCATAGGATTATTAAAATCGATACCGACGTAATTTCTATTTCAACTTTTTCAAATAGAGCACTTCCTACCAATAATAAGAGACCACCAGATAACATTTGATAGGCAGTCAATACCCATGTATCGAATGTTGAGCCCCGCTTTTTTAACAACAATGTTGCAATAGACCATGAGACCGCACTTAAGAAACCCAAAAGGGTACCAGATTGTTGCATATCTAAACTTGCCCCTAGTGTAATAAACACACCTAAAAATCCAATTAAGACTCCTAACCACTGAATCCAGCGATATTTTGTTCCCACAAAAATTGTTCCGAAAATAACAACAAGCAAAGGGTTGGTAAAAGTTAAAATGGACGATTCACCAGGAGTTATGGTACGCAGACTTAAAAAGATAGACACTTACCTGAACTAGCATCAACTAGATGCAATCCTGCATGTCGTAATAAAGAATTACCATGTGCAAAACCACTTAAGTCTCCTGCTTCTCCTAAAATGCGGCAAGTGTAATTTTACTAATTCCTTTCATGGCCAGCATTTCTCTGGCAAAAGTAATTTCATCAAGAGCTTTCGTAACTTCCATTTCAACTCGCTCCAGTTGAGCTGTTGCCAGCTCAAACTCTGCAAGCAATTGTTCCAAATGTAACTTATAAGCATCAAGTGCCAGATGAGTACCAACTGATTGTTTAAATAATTCAATGAGTGCTTGAGCTTTTTTAAGCCCAGCGTGACATTTCATTTTTGTTTTCCAGGCTTCAACAATATCCTCAGCCTTCATAGATCGAATTTCTATAGGTGTAGGGAATAGGCGAAGTGTAGCGATGGCTCCTTTTCCTTTTACATCTTTGAATACTTGACGAAGCTCAGGGAAACCACATCAACCCAGCGATTAAGCGATTAATTTGGTTAACGGAACTTACAAGACGTTTAACAACCATGTCACGGTTAGACATTAATACTCGCAGCTTTTCGAAAGATTCTGAGGTAGGACGTATAAAGGAATAGTATCCATTCTTCACCATATCAGCAATAACCAGAGCATCTTTTTTATCACTTTTAGATTGGGTATTATCACGGTTTTCTTTATACTTTTTAACTTAGGTGAGGGTTCACAGTTACTACTTCAATATCGTGATCATACAGCCACTTAGAAAGGTTGACCCAATACCTCGTTATTTTCAAAAGAAAGAGGTTCACCGACAATAATTCCTCGGAAGTTAACAGCACGAGCAACGCCTACGATATCCATTGGGATGGAGGGGGCTCCTGGTCACCAGGCTTCATCTATCAATAAAGATGGGACATTATATACTAATGGGACCCGCGGTTATTATGGCAACGCTCCAACAATGGGTGGATTTGATCAGATGACTGCTACTGTAGGAGGGTTGTGGGATTCTATGTTAGGTGAAGGAAGACATTGGTGGATAACCTCAACGTCCGACTCGCATGTTAACTGGAGAGATGGCGGAACAGATTTTTGGCCTGGTGAGTATTCCAAAACCTATGTAAAGGCTGAAAAAAATTACGAGGATATCATGGAGAGTATTCGTGCAGGTAAGATATTTGTTACGACAGGTGATCTCATTTCTGAACTAGATATAAACGTTCAGACCGGAGGGAGTTCGGTTACGTTTGGTGAAACGCTAACTATCTCAATCAAAGAATCCGATGATGTAACAGTTACGATTCGTCTAAAAGATCCAAGCGTAGATAATGCCAATGGCGATAACCCAGCAGTAAAGCGCGTCGATTTAATTATAGGTGACATAATCGGAAAAGCAGAGGATCGTACAGCATATTCATACCCTACTACCAAAGTGCTAGCACGTTTTACAGCAAAGGATTGGAAACAAAAGGGCGATTATATCGAAATTTCTTATACATTAAAAAACCTTGATAAAAACAGCTATATTCGATTACGAGGCACGAATACAGATCAATTAGAACCTGCTGTAGATCCTAAGGGAGAAGATCCATGGACAGATTTCTGGTTCTATTCAAACCCAGTGTTTATCAAGTTATCTAATTAAAAAGAAGCGGCAACTAACGTTTATATCTTAGCTGCCGCTTTCTTTACTTAAAATGTGCCTGCGTTTATCACTTTAAATAATACTAATCATGCCATTTTTCATAATCCTACTTCCCCATAGCTCGTCATATATGTCAGTCCATTGTCTTGAAATCTCCTCATTAATGAGTGTAAGAAGTTGTTCTTGGTTTTCATAGGCTGACTCTTCGGTGAAATTATAAGAGCCCGTAACGACTTGTTCGTTGTCGATAATGACCATTTTTAAGTGCATTTTTTGGGCGGTATTGACTTTTGCCTCAATACCGTTTTTGGTAAATGCATCTAGAATAGCGGCATTGTTATCTGTTTTTGCTTTGTCTTCATCTGTGAAAAGTCTGACGGTGACTCCTCGATCTTTTGCTTCAAGAATAGCTTCCGCGATATCTGTATCTTCGAAATTGTACATAGCAATGTCCAATGTCTCTTCTGCTTTATTTATAGTGTCAAGAAGAAGCGTTTTTGGATTATTTTCCATACCACTGAAAGCAAAATCAATTCCAATATCATCTTCATCAACAATAAATGAAGTAGAATTACTAGTTAAAAAATGGTTAATAAGTAGTAAATTAAGAAGAAGGGAGACAATACTCCAAAAATATAATAATGTTCTTGAATTGAATGACAATTAAAGACCTCCTAAATAGATTATTATCAGTCTAATTATAATAATTTAGTAAGTCGAGAAGATGTCTATTTTATCATTATCTAACCTCAACATAATCCATTAGACAAGTTAAAGGGCATCGTGCAAACAAAAATAGGTTGATGTGATTTTTTTATTATGATTTATCCATACTCTTGTAAAATTAGTTATAAGAAATTATAAAGTTTTTGTAAATAAGTTCTCGTTTTGACATATACCCGACACATTACTCTAGTAAAGTTCATAGCAGGTGAAAGGAGGGTTAGTAAGTGAAGAAATTAAAATTTCGTCATGAATTAAAATATTATGTTAATTATCATCAGTACTATTTAATCCGTCAGCGGTTACGTTTTTTTCTCAAACAGGATCAGCATGCAAACGAGAAAGGCGAATATCATATTCGGAGTGTTTATTTTGATGATATTGAGAATAAGGCCTTGCAGGAAAAACAAGCAGGTATTCAAGACCGACATAAATATAGAATACGAGTGTATAACAAAAGCGATTCTATTATCCATTTCGAGAAGAAAATTAAACGAAATACACTTATTGCCAAAGAAAAAGAAGCCATTTCAAGACAAACTCTAAATCGATTATTAGCTAATGATTATACCGTACTTGAACAGGAGGAATCTCCACTGTTACGAGAAATTCATTATGAAATGAAAAATAGAATGTTGCGACCGAAAGTAATCGTAGACTATGTAAGAGAGGCGTATATCGCTAGAACAGGAAATGTCCGGATTACGTTTGATAAAGACTTACGGACAGGATTGTATAAAATAGATCCCTTTGATTTAGAACTATATCCTATTAAGACTATAGATGAACCCGTATATATCCTTGAAGTAAAGTATGATGAATATATTCCAAATTATATTCGGGATGCATTACAGTTAAGCGGTTTACAACGACAAGCGGCTTCAAAATATACAATATGTAGAAAATTCACAAAATCAAATTCTTGGGAGGATCAATAAATGCAAGATACTAATACAAATACTTTTTCAGACCTTTTAAATACGGAAGTGCTTTCAAATTTCACTTCCGATATTTCCCTTCTGCAAACTGGGATAACAATGTCAATCTCTTTTTTATTAGGACTTTTTATTTATACACTGTACAAGCGTATTTTTAGCGGGGTACTTTATTCAAAGAATTTTAACATTTCCCTTATTGGACTTTCAATGATTACATCACTAGTTATTATGGCAATAGGCTCGAATCTTATCTTATCACTAGGTATGGTAGGTGCGTTGTCAATCGTTCGTTTTAGAACACCAATTAAAGACCCAACGGATTTAATCTTTTTATTCTGGGCACTAGCTGCTGGTATTATAACAGGTGCTGGATTCTATTCACTAGCAATCTTAGGTTCTGTAATTATCGGAATTGTGATGTTTATTTTTATGAAAAAATCTAGTTTTGAAACACCATATTTATTTGTTGTTAATTTTAAAGGGGAAGAAACAGAAAAAGTAATTTATAAAAAATTAAAACAAGTAGTAAACCGTTTTGAAGTGAAGCAAAAAAATGTGTCAGCTGAAGATGTTGAAGTCACATTCGAGGTTCGTTTAAAAGGTAAGGAACCAAGTTTTGTAAATGGTGTATCAGCGATTGAAGGCGTTGAAAATGCTGTACTAATCAGTTACAACGGGGATTACGTTCAATAAAAGCTTTTGGGGGGACTTCTCACAGTGAGGGTGGATGCTCCCTTTTATTCAAAAAAGTAGGTGATGGATTTGCAATTTCATAGTAAAAGACTACGAAGCGTGATATTGGGTGTCATGCTCTCAGTATTTATGTTTTCTTTTAACGAACATATTACAAATGCCGAAGAGAATACTACGTACACAGATGACTCTATTTTCAAAAAGGATGAAATCAGCACGGTAAATATTGAGATAGACAAAGCCGATTTTCAGGATATGTTGGATAATCCGACTGCAGAAGAATATAAGGAGGCTACGATTACTTATAATGGTAAAACGATTAGGTATGCAGGGGTACGATTTAAAGGCAACTCCTCGTTAAGTTCAGTGGCAGGATCTGAATCAGAACGCTACAGTTTTAAATTGAAATTCGATGAATATATTGATCAGAATTTAGAAGGCTATACGAAAATCAATTTAAACAATAACTGGTCTGACCCATCCTATATGAGGGAGTTTCTTACCTATGAGTTAATGGACCAAATGGGAATTGCAACGCCAAAGTACTCGTATGTTAGAGTTATGGTAAATGGCGAGCTGTATGGACTCTATTTAGCCGTTGAAAATATTGAAGCTCCTTATTTAGAGCGGAATTTCAGTTCAATTTCCGGGAACCTATTTAAAGCAGACATGGGAGCCACTCTAAGCTGGGAAGAAGGCATGTCTATTGCGAATACAGGCTTAGAACAAAAAATAGGTTTTGAGACTAATTCTAACCTTCTCAGTTTTATTGAAGCTCTAGACAATCAAGAAAATGTCGAGGAGTATTTCGATGTAGACTCGTATCTCCGTTATTTAGCTGCTACTACTGTTTTGGCAAGTATGGACAGTTACCAGGGGCGGATGAACCATAATTATTATCTCTATGAACAAAATGGAAAATTTACATTTCTTACATGGGATCAAAATTTGTCTATTGGTGGAATGATGGGAAATGCGGATGCACAAAAAGAAATGCTTATTGATGAACCTACTTCGGGAGCGGTAGAAAACTATCCTCTTGTTGATTATGTACTTTCAAATGGGGAATACAAAGAAACGTATCATACGTATGTGCAAGAAGCAGTTGACTTACTCGATGGGTTGGAAGAAAGAGTAGAAGAATTGAAGACATTAATTGGAGATGCAGTAAAGAATGACCCGACTGCATTTTACACATATGAAGAATTCCTCGCAAACACTGGCGATGAAACAGTTGATAATAAACCTGGAATTGTTGGGTTTATGCAAGCCCGGATAGAGCACGTGCAAAAACAGTTAAATGGAGAAATCCCAAGCTATGAAAATGGAGAAGGAATAGGAGGCGGTATGGGTAGAGGTGGAATGCCTGAAGGAGGATTGCCAGGCGGTATGTCTGAGGGTGCACCTGAGGGTATGCCAGTAGCAGGAATGCAAGAAGGTGGAGGTGAAGAAAGACGGGGAGCCATGTTTGGCGGTGGAGATCGAGGAGGAATGCCCGGGTTTGGGGGAGGAAATCAAGCTAGTAATCCTCAAGGTCAACTGAAGGACCTAATCACTGTCATTGTTTTAATTGTTCTCCTGTTAGGTACCTTGATTTTTATTAATCGTTTCAAAAGGTATCGCGCATAAGAACTCAGAACGTCTAGGTCGCTTAGTTGTAGAGGACAATGACCTATTAACTTACTCTTATAAATAGATATAACATTAAAGATAAACTAAACAACCTTACTTCGATAATATCTGAAGTAAGGTTGTTTTATATAAAATAAATCTATCGTTTATAAATTTGGCCTTTTGTAGTAGATTGGGGTGAGAAAAATTCAAGCTACTGTTTCTTCTACAATTGAAGTGTTGAGTAATCAAGATAGGAATGACTACACCATAAAAAAAATCACTATTTTATTACAGCTCTCCTACTGTATCTAAATCACTCAATATGTCGGGAGACGTTTTGTATCAAAATGTGCAGATAAAAATATAGCTATTAACCAAAATGATTAGTACATAATAAACGATGGAAAGGTATGGCACTTCTAAAACCTTTATCCATTGTTTAATATCTATATAATATTTATCTATTTTACATCAGGCATGTAGGATAATTATTCACCGATTATTTCTGATTTTGGCAAAATAATTCGGAATGTTGTTCCTTTTGATGAGCTACTTAATAGTATTAGATCACCACCGAGTGCTTGGGCAATCATTTTACTAAAAGGTAAACCTAAACCCAGTCCACTAACTTTATATTTTTTGTTTTCTCCGCGGTAAAAACGTTCAAAAATGAAAGTTTGCTCCTTTTTCTGAATACCTATACCGGTATTGCTAATATCAATCATAACGTCTTCTTTATCTGCTGTTATCTTTGCTTCAATCTTGCGTGAATCATCCGTCGCTTGTTTCGCGTTATTCAGTAAATTAGTAATAATTTGCTGCAGGCGAATTGGGTCTACACTAACTTCTATTCGTTCATCCAGGTAGAATAACGAGAGTTAGTAAGTAACGAGTTGTCCAGTAACGCTGTATTGGTATCTTTTTTTTGTTAGTTTTCATAAACACTGAACTGATACCCCAATCCCCGAAGAGTTCTGATTTCGCCTTCTGATTCTGGCCAATCTCTTAATGTTTTTCTTATTCGTTTTATCGATAAATCCACAGCCCTATCACTGCCGTCATAATCCCATCCCCATACACGTTCAATCAACTGATCTCTAGTAAACGTCTGATTCGGATGTTCTGATAAAAATAAAAGTAAGGATAAGTCTCTAGGGAATAATGCAATTTCTTCACTATTGATCTTCACGCGATGTGCTTGCAGGTCCATTTTCTGCAAGACCTTCATGTGCTAAAGATTCACTTGGTATGGATGTCACTTCGTGGAATATGGGTTATACTCATTGGAAAAAATTATTGTACAGATTGAATATGTCGAGAAAATGTCGATGAATATTTAGGTGGAATAAAGTGATAGTTTGTATATAGTTTTATACTTATTACCATGCGTAGTGGCCAAATACAAAAAAGACCTACTCCGTTAATAATTTTCATAACTGATATAGGTCTTTTTTTCTTTATTATTTAAGGTGAGTAAGGTATTGAGTACTTATTATTAAACTCCAACAAGTACTCAATTTCGTATTCAGCTGTTTTTCTTCTAACTAAACATAATATTCTTCCTGCACTTTTGAACCAAAGAGAATTGATTCTATTTCGTCTTTAGCATCCTCATAATTTGCTTCCTTAGCAACCACTTTATCAACAAATTTTATAACATGAAATCCATCTTCTGTTCTTACTGGACCTATGATCTCTGCAGCCTCCGATGTGAATGCTGCATCTTCAAATTCCTGGTTCATTTCTCCTCTACCAAAGTAACCAAGGTCACCCCTATTGAATTTGTTGATTAATCGGTCGAATATTCTTGGACAAGTTCACTAAAATCTGTGCCCGTTTCAAGTGTATCAATCACTTCATAAGCAGTTGCTTCATCTTCATTTGAAATGTGACTCTAACCTTTACTTCTTCTTGTTGGGCAGAAGTAGCTTTATTTTCTTAAAATAGGTTGCATTTCTTCTTCCGTAATCGTAATCCGGTTAACTACCATTAACACTTGCGACATATTCTCCCTTTGTTTTTATTTAGATTGCTTTTTAATTAATTATTAATTTATTGTGTACTTGTTAAAATAACATCGACCGTTTGCAATGTACCATTACGATAAAATTTAATTGTTGCTTTATCCCCACTTTCTAATTGGGTATATAAATATCTACGAAGATCTTCTTCTCCTTCTATTGGTTGATCATTAATTGAAGTAATAATGTCTTTCTGCTGTAATCCTGCAAGCCCCGCCGCAGAATTTTGGTCCACAGAAATAACAATGGCACCTTCAGTTATGCCTTCAGGAAGATTTTGTGCATAAAAAGGATTAATTTCGTTAAGATTAGCTAATCCTACTCCTAAATAAGGTCGTACAACTTGTCCATGTTCCATGATTTCGTCAATAATAGTAACAACTTCATTACTTGGAATTGCAAACCCTAATCCTTCTACACCACTATCGGATATTTTCAGACTGTTAATTCCTATTAATTTCCCAGATGAATTAATGAGCGCACCACCGCTATTCCCTGGGTTGATTGCAGCATCAGTTTGAATAACCTCTAGGTTCCAGTCTCCAACAGAAGTTGACACTGTAATTGTCCTATCAACTGCACTGACGATTCCTTGTGTTACTGTTCTTGATAGCTCTAGGCCAAGTGGGTTACCAATTGCAATTACTTCCTGGCCAGTTCTTAATGCATCTGAATCCCCAAATTCTAGAGGATTAATATCATAGTTCCCAGCAATTTTTAATACAGCAATATCAGTTAATGAATCCGTTCCTACTAATTTAGCTGTAACGACATCCCCATTGTATAGAGATACTTCTATTTCAGATGCTCCTTCAATAACATGATTGTTCGTTACAATATACGCTGCGTCATTCGTTACGTTATAGATAACACCAGATCCAGTTCCACTTAAAAACCATTGAATTTCCTAATCCAATGTATTTTTTCAATAGACTTGTTAAATTTAGTGGTGTTACTAAAGACAGTTATCGGATTATTCACGCATGAACGATTGGGCTGGCAAAGTTCCCGAATTTCTATTTCATTTTTCTCGGGTTTTCTCTTACAAAATACACCAGGTGCCTTCTTATATCATACATTCATGCGTATGAATGCCCACACAGTGTTATAATAATAAATGACTCTCATAAATTCTTGTTATTGGAGGAACACATGCTTACATTTGAAGAAAAGCTAAAAATTATTGAATCCTTACCAGAGTTACGACGAAAAGATGTGTCACTTGGTCGTGTTAATTTCCATTATAAGGAAAGCGTCCAGGATAAAACGACAGTTGTGTATCATCTCCATCCGAATGGGAACGGATTTGTTTACGCGGGACTGATCGAAAATAACAAATACTTAACTGACCATAAAGGCATGGTTAATATACGGGATTTCACTGAACAACAGATTCGCAGCATTATTAAGGAGTCAATTGAATCGCTATCTGAGTCTACGTTTGAAGAGACTTGGGTGAATCATGAGAAACAAGAGCTGAGACTTGTATATGATTTTGACCTGTGGAACATATATGCAGATGAGATGTTGGACGGAACATTTCCTACATATAATGGAGCGGCCAATTATTTAGAGCAAGAAGGGTTTTCGCGCAAGTAATGGCATAGTTTATTAGATAGCCCTCTTCGCAATATGAAAAAGTCAAACAAAACCGTGAAAAAAGGGTCAGCCCCCAAAGTGCTAAAATTTTAAAATGTAAAGTGATGGGGACTGTCTCTTTTCCTACTATGCTGATTAAAGAAAAAGTTGAGTCCGTGGGCAAATTGAGAGCTTTTGTGCCACTAATGGACATCTCTCCTGATTTTACAGGTACAGTTGTTGCCATGGAGGACCATCGATTTTATCAGGCATTAACTGGCCGTAATACCCCCACTTCAAGACTTTGAGCGTACCCCAACAAGACTAAGTGGGGGATAAACGGCAAGTAAATTCCTGATAAGTTCAACTAGATGGAAAACCCCCCCCACTGATGGAAGTTTCACTTTATGAGCATGGGGCCTTTGAATTCATTTCTCTTCTAGGTGACAGTATCTCATAGTGACACATCGTTACCAAATATTATTCCACAATTAAAATTCAGAATTATTATTCTCAGTTTTTTAAGTCTCCACCCTTGTACTATTTAGTGAAAAAGGTGTATAATTCATATCGTAATAAAGTTTTCCGTTAATACATTTCATACACTGCGGATGTGGCGGAACCGGCAGACGCGCTAGATTCAGGGTCTAGTGGTGGAAACACCGTGGGGGTTCGAATCCCTTCATCCGCATCGCTAATTGGAAAAATGAGCCCATAAACCTTTATATTTTAAAGGATTTATGGGCTTTTTTGTTTGGAAAATGATAAACTAGGTCTTCTTCGGCCAAACGGAACTTTCAATTATGCCCGCAAAAGTTTTTAGACTAGACAACTTAGTAGAAAATTCCTACACCATAAAAACGCTATCCGAACACAAATATATTTCCTATCTAAACCTCGATTAATTAATAACAAAGGTTTGATGACAGCAAATAACTCTTCCTTGACTGTTATCGCATAACCCTGGCTGCTTCTTCCTGCCTAAGTATTCTGTACCTTTTATTTTTACGGTAATTTTATATCCTGTTTATAGAAGATTAATAGAGTCCTGGTAGGATTCTAATTGAAAGAGAATTTCATCGTTAAAAGGGAGGAATTGTTTTGTTTAAGAAGCCTGGGAAAAAACTATTACCCATTGCCATGGTGTCTGCACTTGCTGTTGGAACATTGGTAAGTGGAACTCCAAGTATTGATGCAAAGGTGAGTCCAAATCAAGGAAAGATTAAAAACGTTATTTTTATGATTGGAGATGGAATGGGGCCTGCTTACAACACTGCTTACCGATCTCTTAAAGATGATCCATCTACACCTTATATGGAGAATACAGCTTTTGATGAGTATCTGGTTGGTATGCAGGAAACTTATCCATGGGATGAAGAGGAGAACATCACAGATTCAGCAGCTGCAGCTACTTCCATGGCAGCTGGAATCAAAACGTATAATGGTGCCATTTCTGTGGATGTAAATAAGAATGAAGTTGAAACGGTATTGGAACAAGCCAAGGAAGATGGCAAAGCAACAGGACTTGTTGCGACTTCTCAAGTTAACCATGCAACACCAGCATCATTTGGAGCACATGATGAATCTCGCCATAATTACAATGAAATTGCCGATGACTATATTGATGAAAAAGTAAATGGAGAACCCAAAATTGATGTTATCCTTGGTGGGGGAACTTCCTATTTTGAACGTACGAATCGTGATCTTACTGAGGAATTTCAGAAAGAAGGATTCAGTTATGTTACGACAAAAGAAGAATTGATGAATAATGCCAATGAACAGGTGCTGGGTTTATTTGCCCCAGTAGGATTGGATAAAGCTATTGATCGCCCGGAAGAACAACCAACTCTTGCTCAAATGACTGATGCGGCTTTAGATCGATTAAGTAAGGATAAGGATGGCTTTTTCCTAATGGTAGAGGGAAGCCAAATTGACTGGGCTGGACATGACAATGATATCGTATCTGCAATGAGTGAAATGGAGGATTTTGAGCAGTCCTTTAAAAAGGCCATTGATTTTGCAAAAGAGGATGGTCAAACTCTTGTTATCACTACGGCCGATCACTCAACAGGCGGATTTGCCATGGGGATTAACGGTGAATACAAATGGGATCCAGCTCCATTAAAAGCTGCTAAGCGCACTCCTGATTTCATGGCCTCTGAAATTGCCGGTGGTGCAGCGGCTGAGGAAGTATTAGAACAATACATTGATCTGGAATTAACAGATGAAGAAATTCAATCTGTTGCAGATGCAGCAGAGACCAATGATGTAACAACCATTGACAATGCTATTGAAAAAATCTTTGATATTCGCTCCGGTACTGGCTGGACAACAGGTGGACATGATGGTGTAGACGTGAATGTATATGCATACGGCCCACAGGCAGATAAATTCGTAGGTCTCCACGACAACCATGAAGTTGGTCAAATGGTAAAGGATGTCTTAAACAATAAAAGGAATAAAAAATAGCAGAAAACTGTCTGCCCTTGTAAAGAATAATCCTGCCGCTTTTTGGCGGTAGGATTCATCTCTTTTATGCAGGAGGAAATTCTATGAAAAAGGCATTATTAATTGTAATGACAGCATTTACTCTTTCAGGATGCATGAATTCCAATGAAGAATCTTCTGATGAACAGGTACAGCAAAAGTCACAATCGGGAAATGTTCATGCAGAATCTAATGATAAAAAGGAAACATATTCGAATAATCCGCAGGCCCCAGATACTCGCTCTTTAAAGGAAGTTGGCGAGGAATTCAGGGATGAAGACGGAAAAGTTATTCTAAAAGCAATTTCAGATTATCATGAAACGCACATGATTGGACCCATAGAGCTTACCATTTCTAATGTGAAAGTTATGGACTACATCCCCGCCTATCATTTAATTGATTTCTTTCATGGTTATACACATAACGAAACGAATTTTACGTATGTTAAATTCCATGTCACACTGAATAATACATCTGAAGAAAGCGTGAATTTTGCTCCGATTTCTGTTTTAGAAACAAATGAAGGAGAGATCAAAGACTTCGAGGACGATTTTTACCTTCAGAATTTAAATGGAACGCTTTCCGCAAATGAAAGAAAGTCAGGAGAATTAGCCTTTATACTTGACAAAACGGCTCCTGATAAATTGACTGAAATCACGGTAACAACGAGTGACGTGTTTGATAAAAACAATGAGTCCATTCAGAAAGGAAGCAAAATTGAGATTGCATTTTAAGGTCATAGATGGAACGATACATTAATTTGAATGATAGGTAAGAAAGTAAAAATATCGGCAGTTAGTAAAAGCAGTCCTCGCATTTTTAACAAACCATCTATGTGCTTCGACTAAGAAATACGAATAATAATAATATTCTGTTAATAATGATTCGGTAAACTTTCCAATGACTTCAAACGGAAAACTTTTATGAGATGAATGAAAAGATAATAGTGATAGGTTTTTACAGAGCTTTACTACATCCTGAATGTTAATTATACTGAAAAAATATTTGCAATCTTAGAAATGAATGATATACTAAAACCGAACTTAATAAGATTTTTCATATAATCGCGGGGATATGGCCTGCAAGTTTCTACCAGTTTACCGTAAATAAACTGACTATGGAAAGCGAGTCCGGATAACATCTATTTTATACTATCTAAGTGTAGAAGATAGTAAGATGAAAGCATCGATTGTCGCCGGAATGGGCAGCAAGTCGTGTTTTTAAATAGATGATTATCTTATTTCGGTCTAATAGGCTCGAAATACATGCTTTTACATAGTAGGCATGTGTTTCGGGCCTTTTTTTACGATTATATGAAAAATAGAGAATTCATCCAATGGAGTGGGAGGTGTTTTACCAGTTTAAGTTATAACAAACGCAAACGGTAATATTTCATTCGTTTCATGTTTAAAAGGAATAAACGCAATGCGAAATCGTTACAGGACATGCAGTAAGTAGATCTTTTCACTATCTGCATTCTAATTAATAGAAATCGGAGGGGAAATCAATGAGAAATCGTATCTATTTGCTTTTGGTTTTATTTTTATCAGCAGGCTTACTTCTGGTGGCATGTGGCGGAACAGAGAATCCGGGAGAAGAGAAGGCAGGAACCGAGGAAAATGGAGATGCTGCGTCTGGAAATGGTGAGGCTTCTTCAGATTATAAAGTTGCTATGGTTACAGATGAAGGTGGAGTAGACGATAAATCTTTTAATCAATCAGCCTGGGAAGGTATCCAGGCTTGGGGAGAAGAGAATGGATTCTCAAAAGGTGAAAACTATGATTATGCCCAGTCCAATGAGCAAGCAGAATATATGCCTAACATCACTCGATTTGTTCGTGACCAGTATAATCTAGTATTTGGTGTTGGATTTAAATTAAAAGAAGACATTCAAACAGCGGCAGAGCAATTTCCAGATGCGAATTTTGCCATCATTGATGAAGAGGTCGATGCACCAAATGCTGCCAGTGTCAGGTTTAAAGAGCATCAAGGTTCATTCTTAGCTGGCGTAGCTGCTGCCATGAAGACGAAAACAAATAAAGTAGGATTTGTTGGTGGAATTGAATCCCCATTAATAAAGAAATTTCAATCCGGCTTTATCGCAGGTGTAAAATCAGTGAATCCTGATATTAAAGTGGATGTGCAGTATGCTGAATCTTTCACCGACCCTGCAAAAGGGAAATTAATCGCCACCAACATGTATGACAGTGGCGTAGATGTCATTTATCATTCATCTGGCGGGACAGGGAATGGTGTATTTAACCAAGCCAAAGATATTAAGAAAAATGATCCTGAACGTGAAATCTGGGTCATTGGTGTAGACCGTGATCAGCACGATGAAGGTCAAATTGGAGAGCATAATGTAACATTAACTTCCATGATTAAACGTGTCGACGTAGCGGTTCAGGATGTTATCAACAGAGGAATGAAGGGTGAATTCCCTGGAGGAGAATTATTGGAATACGGCTTAGATGAAAATGGGATAGCTGTTGCTGTAACAAATAAAGAAGCTATGACAGAAGAAATCATTACGGCAATTGAAGATTGGAAAGAACAAATTCTTAACGGTGAAGTGAAAGTGCCACAAACGATCGAGGAATTAGAGACATACCTTAATTCATTATAAATGGAAGCGGGGAAGGTATATGAATCCTTCCCACTTAATGGATCGTCTATCTGAAATCTTCAACGAAAGAGGGGTGAATGAAAGCCTTCTTTCGTTGATTTTCATTTTAAAAGCCTGGTAACTTGAACGAGAGCTTCATAAGGAGTGAACAAACTTGGAATATGCGATTGAAATGTTAAATATAAGGAAAGAGTTTCCCGGCATTGTTGCAAATGATAACATTACAATCCAATTAAAGAAAGGCGAAATCCATGCTTTATTGGGTGAGAATGGTGCAGGAAAATCAACACTGATGAATGTATTATTTGGTTTATATCAACCTGAAAAAGGCGAAATTCGTGTCAAAGATAAAAATGTAAAAATAACGAATCCAAACATTGCAAATGAGTTAGGAATTGGGATGGTGCATCAGCACTTTATGCTGGTGGAACCATTTACTGTTACGCAAAACATCGTGTTAGGGAAGGAGCCGACCAATAAATTTGGCAGGATTGATATTGCAAAGGCAAGAGATGAGATTCAGGAACTATCTGATCGATATGGATTAAAAGTAAATCCTGATTCAAAGATTCGTGATATTTCTGTAGGGATGCAGCAGCGTGTCGAAATCCTGAAAACACTCTATCGGGGTGCTGAAGTTTTAATTTTCGACGAACCAACGGCTGTCCTGACCCCTCAGGAGATTCGTGAATTGATGGAAATCATGCGTTCCCTTGTTAAAGAGGGGAAATCTATCATTCTAATCACACACAAATTAAAGGAAATTATGGACGTTTGTGATCGGTGTACGGTTATTCGTAAAGGCAAGGGGATTGGCACGGTAAATGTTTCAGAAACCAATGCTACTGAACTTGCATCGTGGATGGTTGGTCGTGAGGTTCATTTTAAAACAGAGAAAAAAGAAGCTAAGCCAGGAGATCATGTTCTTCAGATTGAGAATTTAGTTGTAAGAGATACCAGAAAAGTGGACATCATTAAAGGCTTGAATTTAGACGTTCGTGCTGGCGAAATCGTTGGTATAGCTGGTGTTGATGGCAACGGTCAATCGGAACTCATTGAGGCCATAACTGGGTTGACAAAAATCAGGTCGGGGTCTATTAAGATAAATGACAGAGAAATTTCCAATCTTTCTCCCAGGAAAATAACAGAAAGTGGTGTCGGGCACATTCCTCAGGACCGCCATAAATATGGCCTTGTTTTAGACTACTCAATCGGCGAAAACATTGTATTGCAAACATACTATAAAAAGCCTTACTCCAGAGCAAAAGTATTAAATTATAAAGAAATCTTCAGTAAAGCTCAACGTTTAATAAAAGAATATGATGTCCGTACGCCAAGTGCATATACGAAAGCGCGGGCTCTGTCCGGTGGCAATCAGCAGAAGGCGATCATTGGACGAGAAATTAATCGTTCACCTGATTTACTTATTGCTGCTCAGCCAACGCGAGGTCTTGATGTTGGAGCCGTGGAATTTATTCATCAAAAGTTAATTGAAGAACGTGATAAAGGAAAAGCCATTCTCCTGGTATCCTTTGAACTTGATGAAATCATGAATGTCAGTGACAGGATAGCTGTGATGTTTGATGGAAGGATTGTCGCTAATTTAAAACCTGATGAAACAAACGAACAGGAGCTTGGCCTGTTAATGGCCGGCAGTCAGGGGAAGGCAGGTGAGAGTAATCATGACATCCAATAGAAAAATGTTTGGAATTATTGTACCTATCATTTCGGTACTTCTTGGACTGATTGCTGGTGCAGTGATTATGATTAGCTCTGGCCATAATCCGATTAAGGGCTATGCTGCCTTATGGAACGGTGCTTTTGGTGATGCTTATACCCTGGGAGAGACGATCAGGAGAACGGCCCCATTAATTTTAACAGGACTTGCGGTTGCATTTGCCTTTAAAACGGGTCTTTTTAATATTGGTGCAGAAGGACAAGTTATTGTTGGCTGGCTCGCTTCCGTATGGGTTGGATTGGCTATTGATGCCCCGATGATTATCCATCTTCCCCTGGCTGTACTTGCAGGAGCAATTGCTGGCGGCCTATGGGGATTTTTGCCTGGTTTACTGAAAGCAAAACTTGGGGTTCATGAAGTCATTGTAACAATTATGATGAACTACATTGCCTTGCACGTGACAAATGAGATTATAAGAAGCGTCTTAACTGACCAAAAAACAACGACTGAAGCCATACCGGAAACGGCGTCATTAGCATCATCCTGGTTACAAAGTATTACATTCTACTCCAGAGTTCACTATGGAATCTTAATTGCTCTGCTCGCTGTATTCATTATGTGGTTTCTTATCGAACGAACCACCTATGGATATGAATTTAAGGCAGTAGGTTTCAATCAGCATGCCTCTCACTATTCAGGGATGAACGTTAGTAAAAATATCATTTGGTCAATGGTGATAGCAGGTGGATTTGCGGGTCTTGCCGGTGCAATGGAAGGACTTGGTACGTATGGGTCCATTTCTGTCATGTCAGGATTCACCAACCTTGGATTTGATGGTATTGCCGTGGCGCTGCTTGGATCAAATCATGCCTTTGGTATTGTCTTAGCTGCCTTATTATTTGGAGCATTAAAAGAAGGTGCCGGGGAAATGCCGACCACAGCAGGGGTACCTACTGAGCTCGTTGATATCATCATTGCCCTCATTATCTTTTTCGTTGCTTCCAGTTACATTATTCGCTGGGCAATACTTCGCTTTAAAAAGGAGGAGAAATAGATGCTTGATACTTTACAGTCCATTATTCCTACTGTTCTGTTCTATTCCGCACCTCTTATTTTAACAGCTTTAGGCGGAGTATTCAGTGAAAGATCCGGGGTTGTAAATATTGGGTTGGAAGGCCTCATGGTGATGGGTGCTTTTATAGGTATTGTTTTTAACCTTACCTTTTCAGATGTTTTAGGTTCATGGACCCCTTGGATATCTATAGTTGTGGCAGCAGTCATTGGAGCCATCTTTTCCATTATTCATGCAGTAGCTTCTGTATCCTTTAACGCTAATCAGGTTGTTAGTGGTGTTGCAATTAATATGCTTGCTTTAGGGATCGGGGTTTATTTAACAAAAGTTCTGTATGATAAAGGACAGACAGATATGGTTGATGAACCCTTCTATACGACAAATATTCCCGTGTTATCTGATATTCCAATCATCGGTCCTTTATTCTTTGAGGGAAACTATATGACTTCTTATATTGCAATATTATTAGCTTTTGTTTCATGGTATGTATTGTACAGAACTCCATTTGGTTTACGTCTGAGAGCGGTTGGGGAGCATCCATTGGCAGCCGACACGAATGGAATTAAAGTTGCCAGAATGCGTTATATAGCTGTTATACTTTCAGGAGCATTCGGTGGATTAGGAGGATCCGTATTTGCTCTTACCATTGTATCTAATTTTTCCCATTCAACCATTGCTGGACAGGGGTTTATTTCTTTAGCGGCTGTAATTTTTGGGAAATGGCATCCCCTTGGAGCGATGGGGGCTGCCTTGTTTTTCGGGCTGGCTCAAAGCCTGAGTGTTATCAGTGCGGGAGTCCCTCTGCTGGAGAATATCCCACAGGTGTTCCTGTTAATCGCACCTTATGTTTTAACTATTCTAGCTTTAGCAGGCTTTATTGGCCGTGCCGAGGCTCCACAGGCAAACGGAGAACCTTATATTAAAGGAAGCAGATAAAGAATAAATAAAGGTACCTGATACTTCAAATTGACACATGTCTATTGGAGTACCGGGTACCTTTTTTACTAATAGAAAAGCGGAGGCGACCGATTAGGCCCGACGGCATAAGCAGAATATCCGGGAGTGGCCGCTTTTTGGCCATGGAGGGTATTCTGCTTATGACCGCTTGGGCCTGGGAGCCGCAGCTGGACAGAGAAAAGCGGAGGCGACTGTTCAGGTCATGCGGGATAAGACGAAGACATGGAGTGGCATGGTTTTGGCCACGAAATGGCTTTGGCTTATATCCGCCTTGACCTAGGAGCCGCAGCTGGACAAACGGGCGCTTTTGCCTTTGTTCCTATGGACGGTTCTCAATCCATTTTCTGTACTTCACAAATTTCTGAAACTCTGCAAAATCTCTTTTGGTCACTCCTGAGTCTATAGCGGTTTTTAAAAGATCAATCCACTCTTCATCGAGCTCAGCCAGTTCCTCAGATTCTATGCCTAATAAAAATTCCACAGATGTGTCCAGAGGCTGAGCGATTTTAGCCAGAATCTGTAAAGAAGGATTCTGCTGGAGGTTCCTTTCAATATTGCTTATGTAGGATTTGGATACTCCTGAGTGTTTCGCAAGCTCAGTCATTGAGTACCCCTTTGACTCTCTCAGACTTCTAATTCGCTCTCCAATCATATTTTTCTCCTTTTTAGGTATATTTTTAGTTTATCAGGTTTATAATGTTGGTGAGTTCATTATATAAAACAAAACATTCTTTATAAAATTACAAAATAATACGAAAAAAGGAGTTAAAAAGAGGAAAATAGGCCTTTAGTGTTCTTAATAAAGAAATTTAGCAGGTTTTAATGTTTTTATAAACGAACACCATATACTATACTCTACTCATGGTTCGTTACAAAGAACAAAGCGAACATAAATGATCGTGCTGAAGGGAGGAAATAGGTGTGAGATCGAGGTTGAAGAATATTCATAATCGGCAGCAGAGAAAGTTTATGAAAAAACAAAAGAAACTCGCATCTTCCTTTAAATTCTTAGGATTCTGGAGCGCAATGATTATTATTGCAACGATGCTAACGACAGGAACCGGAGCACTTGTAAATGATACTGAAAAGACACAAGGATCGATTCACGTAGCCTGGGATGACAACGGTGCGTGGGATAAGAGTTCTCTCGAATTTATCGGAGAAACTGGCAGCTGTAAGGCCCTACAGGCAACCGTAAGTAATGGAAAAGATTCAGAACCAATGGACGGTCCGGTAGATTTTGAAGTCTATTATGTTGAAAAAGGCCCCATTAAAAAAGGGGGGAAAATTATTGGTGAGAACATTTTCACTGGTAAAATTCCTGCCTTGGGAACTGGAGAAAAAACAGTGATTGAGGCTAACCCAAGTGAAGGTGACGGTAAATACATGTTTAAGGCATTTCAAAGGCCTGGACATCCAGGTAAAGGTGAACTGTGGAGTGATGAAATTGAACTAAACAATTGTGAACAGCAGGAACAAGATGATTCAGAAAACCAGTCAGGGCAAAACGATTCTGAAGAGAGTAATTCAAATCCCGAAAACAACGGAAATAATGGCAGTAATGGAAACCAGAACAAAAGTGACAATGGGAAAAAGAATGGCAAGCAAAATCCCCGTAATGAAGACAACGTAGAGAAGGGAAAGGATCAGCCAGAGGACGGCAAAACGGAGGATACAGATAAAACTGCTGTTAAAAAAGCAGATAAGAGTAAAGAGAACAGCCAAGAAGACACAAATGGCGAAACAAGTGACAGTGCAGAAGGTGATCATCCTGATAAAAGCAGTCAGACAGAGGATACAGCTGGAACATCACAAAAAGCAGGCAAAAGCACTGAAACAGAAAACTGAAACCTAACTTCTCTTTTTATATAACAAACACAAAGGAGGTTGAATCATGGAGACGCCAAAAAGAACGGAAACAAATTCTAAACGCAAGGTCAATTTTCCGACAAAATCAGTATTCAAGGTTATTAAAAACACACTTTATCTATTGGTCTGTGCGACTCTTCTATTAATGACGATTATCGTCCTTTCATCGAGAGCATCAGGTGGGGAACCGCAAATATTCGGATATCAATTTAAAACCGTTTTATCCGGTTCCATGGAGCCTACTTTTGAAACCGGATCCATTATTGTTGTGAAAGAAGTTGAAAATCCTGCGAGTTTACAAAAAGACGACATCATAACCTTCCAGGCCAACGAAAATGCATTAGTCACCCATAGAATCATAGAGAAGTTTACACAAGGAGATAACACGTTTTACCGCACACAGGGAGATAACAATGATGGACCTGACACGCAGCCGGTACTAAGTGACAATGTGGTCGCGAAATATAGCGGAGTCACAATTCCACTGATTGGCTATTTCTTGAACTTTGCAAGCTCACCAATGGGGACAGCAATTCTATTAATTGGACCTGGATTAATGTTACTGGGTTATGCCGTTTACTCATTCAGACTGGCACTTAGAGAATTAGACCGGCAAAACAAAGAAGCTGCAGCATCAACTGATACCGAGGCTTAATTTGTAAAGCGTGAATAATATTGGGTGTTCCCCCTGACAAGGGTTCACATACATACCCGTTATGGGTGAAATCTATTAAAGGAGGAATTTTTCATGAGTATGAAAAAGAAGATGGGCACAAGCATCTTAGCAGGTGCACTAGGTTTATCGTTGATTGGAGGAGGGACATGGGCAGCGTTTAACGACGTAGAGACTACTCAGAATTCATTGGCTAACGGTGTTCTTGATCTGGAATTTGGTGAAAAAAATACGGTTGATTTTGAATTGAGAAATCTTAAGCCAGGAGATCATTTTACGAAAACATTGCATTTGGTTCATGGGGATATGGCTACACTGGACATTAATCAAATTTTGGTTACAACGAAATCACTTGGTACATGGGAGGATAAAAATGTACTAGGGCTGGAAGATGGATCAAATACTGAGAAAGATTTCTTAAGCCAGTTTGAAGTAAGGATTGAAAAGGATGGCAGCCATGTATGGACGACAACTCTTGATAATCTAGTAGATGCGGGACCTAGGGATATTACTCTGACTGATAACGAAACTGTCGGTATGGCAATTGGAGATTCTGTTAAATATGACTTTACAGTAACATTTAAAGACGACCCAACACGCTTGGATGATAGCCGTTACTTTGAACAAAACAAATACCAGGGTGAAGAAGCCAGCTTTGAAATGGTGTTTGAAGCTACGCAAATGCCAGGTGAAGAAAGATTTAACGGCGACGATGCTGAATAAGGCTAATGCTTCAATGTCTATTAATCTAATTTTATAAAATGGAGGAGATTATATGAGTATCAAAAAGAAAATGACAATGGGCGCATTATCCGCCACAATGGGTCTTTCCCTCATTGCTGGAGGAACATTTGCGGCCGTTAATGATGTTGAACGTCAAGAAGCGGCTCTTGGTGCTGGGGAACTTGACTTAGAATTAAGACCAGATGGCGAAACACAGATGAATTTTAAATTAGGGAATTTAAAGCCAGGAGACTATTCTAAAGTAAGAGTTGACTTGCAAAACCATGGAACACTTGCAATTAAGGATGTACTGCTGGGAATGGATAATCTAAACTTTGACGATTGGGGTTACTCAATGGATGGAGAAACCTCTTACAGAGATACGAGTGAAGCTCCTGAAGGGACCGATTCTGATGTATTTGGGCCGAACACAGCCATGGAATATTTAGATCAGTTTGCCATTACTGCTGCTGTTGTTGGATACGAAGAAGGTGGTACTTATGATAAGAATATTGTTGCTGAGAACATCTCTTTAGCAGATTTTTATAAAGCAACAAGCTTAGAATACACTGGTTCTGATAAACAGGACGCTATTGATACAGTTGCTAGCTCTGTAAATGGATTAAGCTATGTAAAAGATGGGGATGCAGAAGGGGTTAACGGCATGAATGTTTCCACCATTGATCAGAATGAATGGTATGGTGTGACCGTAAATCCAAATGATCATGATGTTTTGGAACTAACCATTGAATATATTAGCAGTGAAGAAAAAGGACATAACGAAGATAGCGACTTATATATTCAAAACAAATTCAACGGTGACAGCGCGGACTTTGACTTAGTCTTCGAAGCACGTCAATGGGGCGGTCAAGAAGTGACTGAAGATGACATTGGTGATGGTGTAGAAGGCAGTGGAGAAGATGGATACGTTGAGACAAACGAGCGAGCGAACAACGGTGATGCATATGGAAATGAGGGAGAAGCAGGAGAACCTAGATAAGCATTAGCTCAAGGTGGGGAATTTTCTCCCCACCTCCTTTAAAAACGAATAGAGGTGAAACCAATGAGGATAAAAAGAAAACTGGCAACAGGCGCACTTAGTGCATGCGTAGGTATTTCTTTAATTGGAACAGGCACATGGGCGGCAGTAAACGATGTGGAAAAACAAACAGCTGAGTTTGCTGCTGGGAAACTTGACTTTGAAATCCAGCCTATAAATTTAGGAGAACACCGGATTCCGTATACATTTGAAGTCTCGAATTTAAAACCTGGGGATTCAATGTATAGAGCATTTACGATTGATAATGTTGGCTCATTAGCAATTAAGGAAGTTTTACTCGATACAATCGCATCCAATTTTAAAAATGGAAACAATGAGTTTGTTGAGCAATTGGGGTCTGATAATGATGTGGATGAATTTTTAGATCAATATCAGGTGAATGTTTTATGGGTAACAAGCAGGAGTTTAATAGATTTAGATCCTGATGTTATCCAGGAATTTTACGATGACCACTTCAGTATTATCAATTCTGAAGACGAAATCACCCTTAAAGATTTAAAATATAACGATTTTCCATCAGATGTAGTAACAGGCTCTGACGGTCGTATAAGTATTGCCCCAAATAATGAAGGCGGACTATTTATTGACAGGGATAAATTTGACGGGCTCCCAGTAACACCAGACGACAAAGAAGCGGTCCTTATTGGAATCACCATGAAAGACGATAAAAATCGAAAATCAGAAGGACCGGCCAAAGGTGAATTTCTCCAAAACCAGTTCATGGGTGACTCCGTTGATATCACATTCTCATTTGAAGGAACCCAATGGGAAGGCATTGAAGTTTCGGAGGAGGGCTACATTAAAGAGAACGAAAAGGCCCACTCCGGAGACTATTAATCTTTTAATTTAGTCTGAGGGTTCATTCCCTGATAAAAGGTGAGGTAATACCATGAAAAAATTACTGGTTCTCCTATTGAGCTGTATCATAATTTTTGCGTTTCCTACATATTTGGAAGCGACAATAAATGGGGAGAAGGATCAGAGTATAGATATTGCAACAAGTCCCCATAATGTCTTTTTTAATCTGCAAAACCTGAAACCCGGAGATTTTTCCACGAAAGAAATGACCATTTATAACAAGGGCGAAGGAGACTTTAACTATCTGTTCACAAACCGTTTCCTCAATGGATCTGAGAAATTATACAATGAATTTCTTTTAACCGTTCGTGATAAAAATGAGGTTTTGTTTGATGGGAAACTGAAAAATTTTGAAGAACTGGCGTCACGGGAGCTGAAAAGTGGTGACTCCGAGGTTTTAACATTTAAAGTTGAAATGCCATATGAACTAGGGAATGAATTTCAAGGATTATCCGCGGAATTTCAATTTAAAGTATTTGTGGAGGGTACCCTTGGTGGAGCCATCCCTGTAGAGCATAGACTTCCGGAAACCAGCACAAACATGTTTAATTACATGATTTTAGGGATCGTACTGATACTTGGCGGCGGATCTCTATACTATTTTCAAAAAAGAAAAAGAAATATAGATGAAGAGTAAGCCTTGATTAGACGGATGGAAATCAAGGCTTGTTTTATTGATAAATGAACCTCAAACATCTACATTTCCACCTGAAAGCACGCACACTACATTATTATCGTTAATTCCTAATTTTCCATTCATTGCAGCTGCTACGGTCACTGCACTTGAAGGTTCAATCAGCTGTTTCATTCGTTCCAGCACAAACTTCTGAGCCTGTTTGATCTCTTCATCTGAAACCAGGACAAGGTCATCCAGAAATTTTTGAAGAACAGGAAATGTCATATGTCCAGGCTGACTGGTTCTGAGTCCATCAGCAATCGTGGTGGTCGCAGGTATCGCTGTGATCTTTTTATTTTTCAAAGAAAGAAATGTATCGTTAGCTGTATCAGGTTCAACCCCGATGACCTTCACTTTTGGCTTCGTTTGTTTAATAGCTGTCAAAATCCCTGATATTAAACCGCCACCACCAATAGGAACAACAACAGCATCAACATCCTCCAGTTGCTCCATGATTTCTAAACCGATGGTGCCCTGCCCAGCCATTATCAAGGGATCATCATAGGGTGGAATAAACATCCCGTTATGTTCGTCTGCCAGCTCTTTTGCTCTTGGTAGCCGTTCTGCTGACGTGGTTCCACACTCCTCAATTTTTCCTCCGTAGGCTTTGATTGCGTTTTTCTTGCTTTCGGCTGAATCAACAGGTGTCACAATAGTAGCCTGTATACCTAATTGCCGGGCTATATAGGCCACCGCCTGACCGTGGTTCCCGCTTGAGGCTGCAGTTACATATGTAGTTCCTTCCCGTGCGGCCTTCCTTACTTTATTGGAAGCTCCGCGAATTTTAAACGACCCGGTTTTCTGCAAGTGTTCTGCTTTAAAATACATCTCATTCCCGCATATTTCACTAAGCTGAGAAGAATGGAGAATAGGGGTTTCATGAATGTAATCAGCGATGTTTTCACGAGCCTGTAAAATATCATGCACGATAATCATGTCAGCTCACCTTCCTTTTACATCTATTATGAATGAAGACATAAGCGTCTGGAATCCTTCTGCAAAAAGTTTTATTGTTTACTAATAGTAACATACACCCATGATTTTGGTCTGTCTTATGTGTAAGGATTATGCTTAATTGCCACTCTGTTTCTATTCGTGGTGCCATAATATGCAGGGACTTGTTCGAATGGAGAGGTTGGATGATGGTCCCATGAAAGAGGGGAGCGAGTGGAAGGAAACAAGAAAGATGTTTGGAAAAGAGGCCTATGAACATTTTGAAGTTGTCGAGCTTAAGGAGGCGGAAAAAATTGTCCTTCGCTGTGACGGAACGAAAGGAACAACAGGCAAAGGAGAATTTATTTTTACATACCGAATCACTTCATCAGAAGAACGATCAGAAATCACCCTTAATGGTGAGATAAAGGGGCTCACTGGCTTGACAAAACTGTTTGGAAAGATGATGGCGGGCTCCTTCAAGAAAGCCTGTGCCAAGGATCTCGATGCGCTAATAACATATTTGGAGAGGGGATAAACCATTACCATAATTATGAATTTGCATGGTGGGACAGTTCATTTATTAAAAAATTTGATAGATGAAACATTCAATTCATAAAGCGATTGTTCACTGAGAACAGTCGCTTTATTTATTAATAATGCTTAATTGGATCAGGATTTCATAGCAGAAAGCTCTAATGTATGCTTTGAGCTTTTAAAAAATCCTTCGTTAAGAAACAATCCCTCCAGGTGGTTTATTTAAGTGATGATTACAGAGCTTAAAACAAGGAGGAAATCATCTTGGAAACCATCAATAGCAGCCAGCGATATGGATACTCTTATCGATAGTCTTTTTCAGTATTCCAAATTGGATATCGAACAAATACCGTTAGAAATGGAGAAGGTAGATTTATATTCTTATTTTGCTGATTTTATCGATGAATTGGCATTTGATTTAGAAAAAGAAGGGGGGACGGCAACCCTGCATGCGAATGAAAATAATTCCTACCTGGTGGAAGCAGATCGGGAGCAGCTTAGACGAGTTGTCACTAATATCGTTCAAAACAGCTTAAAATATATCAATAAGGATCGTAAAAAAATCAGGGTCCATTTAGAATCTGAGAACCAGTCTCAGCAGGTCAGGGTTGAAATAAAGGATAATGGAAGTGGAATCGCTGAGGAAGATATCCCTCACCTTTTCGAAAGCTTTTACCGAACAGATGCATCAAGAAATTCTTCAACAGGAGGCAGTGGACTTGGGCTGGCTATCGTTAAAAGAATCATTGAAGAGCATGGTGGCCACGTTTGGGCTGAAAGTGAACCTGGAGAAGGAACGAGCGTTTATTTTACTTTGAAGAAGGTGTCATCATGAAAAGGATTTTGATTGTTGAGGATGAAATGGATATTGCTGAACTGGAAAGAGATTATCTGGAAGTGAATGGCTATCTCTGTGACATTACCTCAACTGGTGAACAAGGAGTAAGGATGACAGAAGAGAAGGATTATGACCTTATCATTCTGGACTTAATGCTGCCGGGTGTGGATGGCTTTGATATATGCAGGCAACTGCGGGAAAGACTCGATATCCCGATATTAATGGTGACAGCGCGAAAAGAGGACATTGATAAAATTCGCGGGTTTGATCGTGGTGTCGATGATTATATCCAGAAGCCTTTTAACCCGAGTGAGCTTGTTGCAAGGGTAAAAGCTCACCTATCCAGGTATGATCGACTTGTAAATAGAAATCCTGAACCAGATGAGATCCGTATGAGAGGACTGCATATGGACCTTAGTGCACGAAGGATTTATGTCAATGGAGAGGAAAAAGAGTTGCGGGCAAAGGAATTTGATTTATTAGTTTTACTGGCGTCAAATCCTGATCGTGTGTTTACTAAAGAAGAATTATTTGAGCGAATCTGGGGCATTGACTCGTTGGGAGATATAACCACCGTCACGGTCCATATAAGGAAAATACGGGAAAAGATAGAGGAATCTCCCGCCAGCCCTACGTATATTGAAACGATATGGGGGGTAGGCTATCGATTTAAAAAATAAAAAGGGGAATGACATAAGCGAAGTTCACAGGAGCTTCGTTTTTCTTGTAGAAGGATTAAGTTAAAATGGTGATACTTGTTATGATTTTATAGAACGGTTTGTAAAGAATCTATCTGGTTGAGATTTTTTGATATCAGGTACTGAATTTAAAGGAGGAATCGCACATGACACAGAAAAATGACGGGAACAATCAAAAGGAGCTGTCTTTGGAACAGCGGGAGGAATTACTCCGAGTATTACAGGCACGCTTTGAGAAGAATATGCACCGGCATAAGGAACTTGATTGGGCTCAAATCCAGGAAAGGCTGGAAGGGAATCCCGATAAACTGTGGTCACTTAATGAAATGGAAAGAACGGAAGGTGAACCGGATGTAATTGGGTATTATGAAAAGACGGAGAAGTATATATTTTGCGATTGTTCAACGGAAAGTCCTAAAGGCCGGAGAAGTGTTTGTTATGATCGTGAGGCATTGGAGTCCCGGAAAAAAAATAAACCGGAAAATTCCGCAATGGATATGGCTGCTGAGATGGGCATTGAACTTTTAACAAAAGAACAGTATCGTACGTTGCAGGATCTGGAGGATTTTGATAAGAAAACTTCGAGCTGGGTACGAACACCATCTGATATCAGAGAACTCGGCGGTGCACTTTTTTGTGACTTCCGTTATGGACATGTTTTCGTGTATCACAATGGTGCTTCGTCGTACTATAGCTCGAGAGGATTTCGCGGGTTGCTGAGGGTTTGAATTTACAGGGCTGTTTAAAAAATCAAATGACGGGAAAATAACTTATAAAGATTTTAGAAAACATAAGAGTTTGCAGCTGACAACCCTGAATTGGACAAGCGGGTAACCTACTGGAACAGAGAGAAAAAAAGAATACGCTCAGGCTTTTCGATATAGTAGAAATTTTTAAGTCCATTGCTCATTTATTTTGCGGAATGGAACATACTAATAAAAAATGCTGCCTTGTGAAGAGACAAAAATGGCATGCAGACGGGAAAATACCCGGGGGTACCGCATCCATCGGTTACGATATGAGGACTATATGTTTAGTGAATTATCGGAATACTCTTTTATATATCAAAAGTTCCTTATCGCGCCGAAAAAATGTTATAATTCTGATGTATGTTACTTAGTAATGTAATGATTGATAGGAGTGAAATAAATGCAGGAAAAACATTTAGACAGAATGAAAAACGGAAAAGGCTTTATTGCTGCACTTGACCAAAGTGGTGGAAGTACACCAAAAGCACTTGCTGGGTATGGAGTGACAGAAGATCAATATTCAACTGAGGACGAAATGTTTGATCTTGTACATGAGATGAGAACTCGAATTATTACAGCACCAGCCTTTGATCCTGAGAAGATTCTTGGCGCTATTCTATTTGAGCAGACCATGGATCGCGAAATCGAAGGAAAATATACTGGCGATTACTTAGCAAATGTAAAAGGTATTGTACCATTCCTTAAAGTGGATAAAGGTCTTGCTGAAGAATCTAATGGTGTTCAGAAAATGAAACCTATTCATGACCTGGACGAAACGCTGAAGAGAGCCAATGAGCGTGGAATGTTCGGAACTAAAATGCGTTCTGTAATCAAAGAAGCAAACGAAGAAGGCATTAAAGAAGTTGTCGATCAGCAATTTGAAGTTGGTCAGAAGATTATTGATGCCGGACTTGTTCCAATTATTGAGCCTGAGGTAGACATTAACAGTGCCGATAAAGCACAATCCGAGGAAATCTTAAAACAGGAAATCAAAAAGCATCTTGACCAGTTAAATGAAAATGAACTTGTTATGCTGAAGCTTTCCATTCCAACAAATCCAAATCACTATAAAGAGCTCATCGATCATCCACAGGTTGTCCGTGTTGTTGCTCTATCTGGCGGATATTCCCGTGATGAAGCAAACGAAAAGCTTAAGGATAACGAAGGGCTAATCGCAAGCTTCTCCAGAGCTCTTAGTGCAGAATTAAGAGTTAATCAGTCTGACGAAGAGTTCAACACTACATTAAAAGAAGCTGTTGATTCCATTTATGACGCTTCTGTAAATAAAAATAACTAATAAAAGCCTTTCAGAGTAAAAGGTCAAAAATCCTCACAAATGAACTGTCATTTGTGAGGATTTTTTTCGACAACATTCGACCGATTTCGGGTGGTGGCAGGCACCCCGTAAAAGATCTGCCACCCGATAATCCCATTGACCGCAGCCATGAGTCCGAATAATAGATAGTCCCCGTATGGTTCGGGCAGAACTAGATCCAATCCTAACCACATACCAGCTGTAGAAGCCCCAATCAACGCACCGATCAGCCCTTTATACAATCTCTTCATGTCTATGCACACACCACCTTATGAATATAAATAAAGTCCCTTATATAGACATCTTATGATGAGAATACCCCGATATAACAAGAATCTTGTCTAAAGGTTGTCCCAGTACTTCCTTGGGACTGTCCCTCATCGCACTAAAGCACTAAAGCATCTTGTAGTGCATTCTGCCTACACACTCTCCATCGATTTAGTTATTTGGTAATATTGACCATTTAATGAAATAGCATCAATGTTAATTGTAAAAGATTGCCGTTATAAGGGGTGTGTAGGGATTGAAAAAGTTTGCTTTGCTATTATTCTGTTTCATTATTGCTTTATCTGCCTGCAGTAAAGATGATGCATCACAGAACAAGTCAGATGCAAAGACAGGAGCTGAGAATCAGCAGAGTCAGGAGAACGATTTACTCGACATCTCCGGTCTTTCCGCTGTGGATCCTTCCAGGGAGGGCATGAAGAATCAGACTGGTGGAATTTTAATGGAGGAGCTGTCTGTACAGCAGGAACTGGACATGAATGTAGAAGAATTTATGTCTGAAAAGAAACAGGAGCTGACAGGTCAGTTAGAAACAATAGCCGCTGAGACAGAGGACCCGGAGAAGCTGGAACATGCCTTGATACAATTACTCGGTACACCAAATTATGCTTCAGCCATAGAGACAGCCGAAGCTTATAAGCCCGAATTTCCAGCGCCCGATTTACCCGGTGCAAAGCGGGCAAATGAAGAAGAGGAAGGGAAAATCGCTGAAAATGGAAAAGCTATCCTTTTATTGGATGCCAGCTCCAGCATGCTGTTAAAGGTCGATGGAAAAGTGAAAATGAATATTGCCAAAGATGCCGTTCAGGAGTTTGCAGATGTAATCGGTCAGGAACAGGATGTATCCCTGATTGTTTATGGACATAAAGGCTCAGAAGCTGACGCCGATAAACAAAAATCCTGTAAGGGGATTGAGGAAATTTATCAGATGGGTCCCTATGACAAAGAGGAATTTGGAGCATCGCTGAATAAATTTGAAAGTAAGGGATGGACACCATTAGCTGGTGCGATTGATAAAGCCGCCGAAATGAGTAAAGGGATGAAAGGTGAAATAACAGTCTATATTGTAAGCGATGGGGTCGAGACCTGTGATGGAGATCCGGTTGCATCCGCCGAGTCATTTGTTGAAGATAATGATCATCGTAAGGTAAATATTATCGGTTTTAATGTAGATCAAGATGCAGAAGAGCAACTGAAAACTGTCTCAGATGCTGGAAATGGTGAGTATTACTCTGCGGATCATGCAGACGATTTAAAGGAAACCATTGAATATGAATGGCTGCCTTCCCGGGTTGACTTAGCATGGGCTCATACGAAAGCGCCAGGCCCATGGGAAATTTTAGACAAATATGATGAGTATGATGTGGATCATGATAAAATCAGAGCACTGGTAAAAAAGGAAAATGAGAGATATGATGAGGCTGTGTCGATTTTACAGGAGGAAGAATTGGTTTCCGATGAAGTCGTCGATCAATTAAGGGATTTAATATCAGAACATTATAGCCTTCGATTTGATGAACTTCAGGAGTTAAGGTCAGAAAAGTTGGATGAAGTCGATGCAATCGCCGATGATATCAGGGAACGCGTAGATCAATGGAAAGAAGAAATGAGCAGAAAAAAAGATGAACAAGGCGACCTGTGGTAATTCGACAAAATTCGGGTGGTGACAGGCACCACATCAAGGAGGAACATCATTGAACAAGAAAGACATCGCCAATATTCGTAAACAATTTAAAGTAAATAATGACCTACTGACGATTAGTGAAATTTTTAATGTGTATATTATGAAAGAGTCCAGCGAGGTTTATCATTATCAAAGCATGCCTTTTGAAATGCTGGAAGAGGAACAGAAGGAACTATTTATGAATAACTTTAAAAAGGTCCTAACCGGTCAGCTCGACCAGAAACTATTTGAACTTAAATTCCAGCGTGATGCGGAAAACAGCAGTCAGCTCATTCTTCATCAGGGAATGCTTAGTCAAACCTCTGAAGACTGGACGAATCAAATGCTTCAAATCGTAGAAAAAATGCTAAAGGATAAGCAGTATGAAATGGATATTGTTGTAACCTTTATCCGCGGCGAATACATGAAGCCAATGAAAAAACGCAATGACGAGGCGGAAGAAAGTGAACGGGACACGGTTTATTCCCATCCTTTTATTCTTTGCAGTGTGAACCAAACGCAGGATCCGAAAAAAGAACTGCTGTTTGACTATGTGGAGAAGGAATTTAAGTATAATATTGCAGTTGATCCCGTTATCGATCTGAAAGCTCCCATCTCTGGATTTTTGTTTCCCACCATTACAGACAATGCGTCAGATGTTAATTACATCCTTTATTCAGCCGGGAAAGACGCTGATATGAATGAACATTTTATTGAGGAAGTCATAAATGCAGAAGAAGTAATCACAGCAGAGGAAGAGAAATTTGTTTTTGAGGAAGTTGTCAAGAACGTAGCCGGGGAACAAATGAATACGTCCACCCTGTCCAATGTTTACGAAGAGGTTCACCGTGTGCTGGAAGAAAATGAGGAAGAGGATACCCCGAAATTAGATTACAAAGATGTTGAAAAGGTTTTAAAGAGCAGCGGAGTCGAGAATATAAATGAGGAAAGGCTGGAAACAGCCTTTAAGAGCGTTGTTGATGATGAAAAGTATGAGCTGAAGGCAAGTAACATCATTCCGAAATATGACTCAAAATCAATCAAAATCAAAACAAAGGTAGCGGATATTTCCATAAGTCCGCAAGACCTTAGTTATGTTCGCCAGGTTGACGTAAATGGAAAGCTTTACTTAATGATTGAAGTTGAAGAAAATACTGTGATAGATGGCTTTGAAATGATCCCGGAGGCTTTATTCAAAAAGGCACCGGAAGATACAGAGTAAGCAGCACGCCCTCATAAGTGAATTCAAACCGAGAATTGATGTCCACACTTGCGCCTTTGTTTTCTTGTCCAGGACTATTTGTGATTAAGAAATCATTAGAAGCTACGTTCGCCTGCAGCGCACAGCGACTAGTGAGATTAACTAGTGAGATTTCCTTCACATAAACCACATTAATCATCAGAGAATAACGCTGCTTTTAATGGACAGACTAAGACTGATATTGTTGGGACACATGTCCAACTTCTATTGGACCTAAGATTAGACCGTCAGTCCCATAAGATCATCAATGGAGGGGCAAAACATGGTTAAAGATTCACATGCACCGAAGAAGCAAAGAAACGATAAGGATCGAATACCTGCTGAACAAAGAAGAGGAAAAGGGAAATCAAATTCCAGAGGTGGACGTAATTAATCAGTGCTTTTTTCTGCATGCAATAGTACAACAAAATAAGGGATGCTGAATGGGCATCCCTTAGCTAAATTCATTCCATTTTCCTTCAGTAACTGAGGATATCGTGTTAAAAGAAATCAGCGAGATAAGTCTGCCGCTTTGGAATAATCATTTCCAATTGCTCAATTGCTTTTTCATCTCCATCCAATAAACCTGCAAGATAATATTCCATGGGGCGTTTAAAGCCCAACAGCATACTGCTTAAAATTTGTATTGAGCAATAAATGGCAGGCTGCTGTATCTGGGAGTGGCTAAATGTCACACTGGTGGTATCTTTGGATAAGTTCAGGATATAAGTCCCTGTATTTTCCGGGAAAAATTCATCATCAACCATAATCCCCAGAGAAAGCAAAACGTTTTTGGAGGTACGATCAAAAGGATAACTTTTTAAAAAGGCTTGGACATCAACAATTCGTGCCATAAAATATGGGTTGATAGTTTGATCAAACCGTGGCTCATCAATGAAAAGGGGAAGGAGGTCATTTTCAGGAACAACCATTTTCACCTTTTTGGCCATGGAGTCATGATTGCCAATAAAATGTAGTAATTGTCTCAGTCCTGCCACATGGCTATATACCATTTCCCCGATATTCATGATCTCATCTTTTACCACATACATCACATAACCTACAGGGGTTTTTTGATTATTATAGGCCACAGCGATGTTATATTCATCCTTTAAGACACGCTGTTTCCACCATTTCTCGTCTCGATTGAGCATCCCGTTAAAGTTTTCTGCGTATTCGTTATATAACTGATTAAGTAAGGGAATATCCTGTTTGATACGCCTTACAAAACCGTTTATTTCCCAGTTCTTTTTAAATTTCTCAGTAAGAATCGTATACGTTTTTTCATTAAAAGCATATTCCCAGCCGTATTTTCGGTAAAAAGGAAAGGAGAAAGGGTGAAGAAACGAGATTGTCTGGCCATTTGCCTTCATATGGTTTAAAGCGTGGAAAAGTAATTGCTTTACCATTCCCTGTCTGCGATATTCCGGCCACGTGGCAACCCCGCCAATTCCTCCCATCTTAAAGTTCTTTCCATTGATATAGCAGTTTAATGGAAGGAGGTGCAATTTAGCCGCCAAACCTTCACGATCCTTCCATCCCCATATGATGTGCCGCTTAGCTTCTTCCTTCTTTTTACTTAATTGTTCCTCACTTAAATTGTATTGAAAGGCAAATTGGGAAAGTTCAAAAATCTCTTCAAAATCTTCAACTGACAATTTATGTATCTTACTCAAGATAGAACCTCCTTCTATAGGTATTGCTCAAACGCTTACTTAGGGGTTATTTTACCATACACTGACATAAATGATATGAAGAACGGGAATTTCAGGTGTGTATGGGCGCAATTGATCTAAAAATACTTCATCACAAAATCTTCTATGGCCACCCCTCTGATAACAGGCATCGTGCTGCATACAAAAATAATCAAGCGCATTAACGGGGGGACCCGGACCTCTGCAGCCCGGGCCACAATAACGATATCCCGGCAGGCACGGCATCGCTTTCACCTCATCAATTCAATGACATATCATTCAGAATTATCCATAGTATATGTAAGAGGAAATACCAGTGTAATAGGCAAAACATAAATGATGAATGAAAAGGGATTTCAAATGGAGGATGTACTTTAAGACAAGCCAGGAGTCATGAATTTTTTATGAAAAATATCTCATTTTTAGCTAAACAGGTTTACAAAAATTTACTTTTTATATATAATATATATTCGTTGTATAATGGAATATATGTTAATCTTGAACATAGATTCTTATGATGAACTGTCGATGGCAAAAATAGGATAAATTGCTGTTAAAATCTATCAGTCTAAAAAACGAAAAAAAGTTGACTTCACGACGAAGGATATATAAAATCATGTTTTATGAAGCTATTAAATTATAAGCCTATGAGGTGAAAAAAATGAAGAAGATATTGTCCTCTAAAATGGGATTCTTCTCAATTGCTGTATTTATTTTCTGGATAAAAACGTATGTTATATATAAAACTGAATTTACTCTTGGTGTAAGTGGATCTATGCAGGAGTTCCTGCTATTCTTTAACCCACTTAGCTCAGGATTGATCTTTATTGGTCTTGCCTTATTTTCAAAAGGACATAAAATAGGAAGAAGAATCATTATCGTTGAAGCGATTATGAGCTTCATTTTGTATTCAAATGTTGTTTATTATCGATTTAACAGTGACTTTATTACACTCGCTACATTAATGCAGACAGATAACTTTGGAAGTCTTGGCGGCAGTATTTTAAACTTGATGGCCCCTTATGATATTCTCTATCTGTTTGACATAGTCCTTTTAATTTTCCTTTATAAGAAATTTAAACCAAACTGGACATTTGAACGTTTGCAATTGCGTAAACCATTGCTTGTATTAGCTACAGGTCTTGTAGTGTTTAGTGTGAACCTGAGTTTAGCCGAAGATGACCGTCCACAGCTGTTGGAGCGGACTTTTGACCGGAATTATCTGGTGAAGTATTTGGGGATGTATAACTTTATCCTCTATGATGCTGCCCAGAATATAGAAAACTCAACCCAGAGAGTTTTGGCAGATAGTGATGATATTACAGAAGTTCAAAACTATACCAAAGCAAAATATGCCCAGCCTAATGAAAAACTGTTTGGTGCGGCTAAAGGGAAAAATATTATAAAGATTCACTTGGAGTCCTTCCAGTCTTTTCTTATTGACTATAAGTTGCATGGAGAAGAGGTTACACCTTTCTTAAACTCATTGGTGCACGATGAGAGTAAGAGTTTCACGTATTTCGATAATTTCTTCCATCAGACCGGACAGGGAAAGACCGCTGATGCGGAATTAATTACGGATACCTCTTTATATGGACTGTCAAATGGGTCTGCATTCTCAACAAAAGCAGACAATACGTTCCAGGCACTTCCGGCTATTCTGGATCAGCGTCAAGGCTACACAAGCGCTGTCTTCCATGGGGATGGAAAGTCATTCTGGAATCGGGATAATATGTATAAAAGTCTGGGTGTCAATGAATTTTACTATGATAGCTATTACGACATGAGTAAGGAAAATGTCATTAACTACGGTCTGAAAGATAAACCATTCTTTGAACAGTCCATGCCATACTTAAAAAACATGGAAAAACCATTTTATGCGCATATGATGACCTTAACCCATCATCACCCTTATTTGATTGATGAAGAGGATGCGACCATTGCACCGGCAGAAACAGGTGATCCATCTGTTGACCGCTATTTCCAGACTGCCCGCTATTTGGATGAAGCTTTAAAACAGTTCTTTGAAGATCTAAAAGAAGCTGGATTATACGAGGATTCCGTGATTATGATTTATGGAGACCATTATGGTATTTCTGAAAATCATAATCGGGCTATGAAGGAAATTACCGGAGAAAAAATTACATCATTTAAGAGCGCACAATTACAGCGGGTTCCGTTTATCATCAAAGTTCCTGGTGTTGAAGGACAGGGAATTAATCATGAGTACACGGCAATGACTGATGTGATGCCTACATTGTTACATCTATTAGGTATAGACGCACAGGATTACATTCTGTTTGGTACCGATATGTTCTCTAAGGATCATAAGGAAATGGTTCCATTCCGTAATGGAGACTTCATTACTGACAAATACAGTTATGTAGATGGAGCTTTTTATAATAATAAAACGGGAGAGAAAATTTCAGATCCTACTGAATCAATGTTAAATATGAAAGAAACGGCACACCATGAGCTGGAGCTTTCAGATAAAGTGTTAAATGGAGATCTGCTTCGATTCTACTCTCCAAATGAACAGTGGGAGCCTGTAAATACCGGAGACTATTTCTATCCAACGTTAAAAGAAAATGAAAAGATTAATGATACTGATGGTGTGAAAGATTTAGAAGATGATACTAAAGCTTCAAATGAAAATAGGGTAGATGTCAGTGAGAATGAAGGCAGCAAAGAAGAAGGTTATGAAGAGGAAGACCAAAATCAAAACGAAACAAAAGCAGAAGAGCAACAATAAAGATCATGATCGCATATTAGCTAAAACACATCCACATCTTTGTGGGTGTGTTTTTTTATCACGTATTAACTGGCCGTAATACCCCCACTTCAAGTTTTGAGGGTAACCCAACAAGACTATGTGGGGGATAAACGGCCAGTAAAAACCTGATAAGTTCAACTAACCATCAGTGGGGGATGGAAAGACCCCCCACTGATGGAAGTTTCACTTTATAAAATCATATCAAAAGGATGAGCGTGTTCGATTCCGGAAAGGATAAGACAAAAACACAGGTGAGAACATGCTTTTGCTCAAAGCTGGAATGTTGCTAACTATTTTTATAATGGGATTAGGGTGTGTGTACTTTATAAAATTAGACTGGAAGAAATACGGTCTTCTATATATATTTGCTGCAGTTTCTGCAAATGTTTTATGCTATCTTTTCACGTGGTCAGGACTGTATTCATTTCCGAATAATCTATTGCATGGTGATTTACTTATGCCGATTGGTCTGGTTTCAACAGCATTTCCCTTAGCTGTACTATTAGGAGTGAGATTCAGTCCTGAAAAGTGGATATGGAAAATCCCTTTCTATTGGGGAATCGTTCATATTGGGATGGTTGCGGAGGCTGTCTTAATGATTACACCGATCTTTAAATTTGGACCAGAATGGGATTTATGGGACTCCTATTCATTACGATGGGGGTACTACCTGTTGTTTGAATTGTTAGGAAGTAAAATGATCCCCCCTCATTTAAGAAAACCGATGTCTCATGAATCCTTCCGATACGGCGGATGGGCCTGGATTGTATTTCATATTGTAGTCATTGTCACCATTTTCTTAATGGGAGTTTATACGGGGATAACTTTATTTTAATTTGGAGTCTGCATCGGATGGGTCCTGTGGTATATAACAGGACCTGAAAGATAAATGGTTAAAAAAGTTAAGCACAGGATTGACAACCAGGTGTATTATGCATATAATACACCTTAGATGTATGAACCAATTAATACACACACTAAAAATGAGGTAGTTACTTCATGGTCGTATAGGAGTTGTTTCGATGAGTGTGAATTTTAACAATCGGGATCCCGTTTATTTGCAAATCATACGGTACTTCAAAGAGAAAATTGCCATTGGTGAACTGGAGCCTGGAGAGGAAATACCATCAAGAAGGGAACTTGCAAACAGGTTGAAGGTGAACCCTAATACGGCGCAACGGGCGTACAAGGAAATGGAGGAGCAGGGTTTGATTTATACAGAACGAAATCTTCCGAGTAAAATTACGACAGATACAGAAATATTGGGAAGGGTGAGAGATGAATTAATTATAGAAGCTGTAGATACCTTTGTTGGATCCGTTCGTTCCATTAATGTACCTGTGGATGAATTGCTTGAATTAGTCAGAAAAAAGTACCTTGAGAGTGATGGGGAGGCGTAAACATGATTGAAGTGAAAGAGGTTGAGAAGAAATTTGGTCGTAAGAAGATACTTAGGGGCGTGTCATTTACTGCGAAAAAGGGTGAAATCACCTGCTTGATAGGGATTAATGGGGTAGGAAAGACAACGATTTTAAATGCAATTATGGCTCTGACCCCGGTTCAAAAAGGGGAGATTCTATTAGATGGAGAGCCGATTAAGGAAAAGACATTTGAGAAAATTTCCTTTATTCCTGATGCACTTACGATGCTCCCAAACATGACTATAGAGAAAGCCATGGAGTTTATGAATGATTTTTATACTTGCTGGAACATGGAACGTGCGAGGGAACTATTAGGCTTTTTCAGATTACATAAAGATGATCGGATTGCCTCCTTATCAAAAGGAAATACAGCCAAGGTAAACCTGTTGCTTGGTTTGGCCTTAGATGTGGATTATATCTTAATGGATGAGCCATTTTCAGGTATAGATATGTTCAGTCGTGAGGAAATCGCAAATGTGTTTACAAGCCACTTGATTGAAAACAGAGGAGTGATTATCACGACTCATGAAGTAAGCGATATTGAACATTTAATCGATAAGGTTGTGCTGCTGGATGACGGGGTGGTTACCAAAGAATTTGACGCTGAAAAAGCACGCGAAGACGACGGAATGTCTGTAATCGATGTGATGAGAGAGGTGTACCAGGGATGAAAAATTACTTAAAGCTCGTTAATTTTGAATTTAACCGAGTTGTGAAACTATTTACCATTTTGCTGGGCATAACCCTTGTAGTCCAGATGGCTGGGGTGATTGTACAGTCAAGAGAGTATCTCGGTAGGGCTAATGAAAAGATGAATGAAGACCTAATGTCGAAAGCACAGTTTTTAACAGATTATGGCCAAATCAGTTTTGCACACATTGTAAGAAGCGTATGGTTTTTGGGACCCATTGCTTTATGTGCAGCTGGTGTAGCATTTTATATTTTTCTGGTTTGGTACCGTGACTGGGTTGGAAAAAACACGTTTATTTACCGTTTGTTAATGCTTCCAACAACGAGGTTAAATATCTTTTTCGCCAAGATTTCAAATATACTCATCATGACACTGGGACTGGTGGCATTTCAATTAATTTTATTACCTTTTGAAGCATTGGTATTGAAATGGATGGTACCTGATGATTTCCGGAATGATATGGGAGTTAAAGAGACAATTACCAGTATACCGGAATTAACGATTATTATTCCGAACAGCTTTGTTGAATTTGTTTTGTATTATGGAGCAGGACTGCTGGCTGTTGCCATTTTATTTACTGCGATTTTAATGGAAAGAAGCTTTAAATGGAAAGGAATCATTGCGGGTGTGCTTTATAGTGCCATGGCTATTCTTGTTCTCATTTCCCCCGTACTCTTACAAGAATTGGTACTAAATGGGTTCTTTTATCCGATGGAACTGTTTGTCATTGAAATTGTAATGGGGATCATTGTACTGGCAGTTTCCATATGGATGAGTGGATTCCTGCTGAAGAAAAAGGTAACGGTATAAGGGAGTGTACACAATGAAAAAATACTGGAAATTTACAGCTATTATTGCTGTTATTGTGCTTAGTATTGGAACGTTCTATGTGAATTCAGCCATATCGGCAGATCAAAACCCTGAATTTGTGATTAAGAAAGAAAGCGGGGATACGAAAGAGCTGGAGCCATTGGTGCTGGAGGGGTCCTATCAGGGTGCTTCCTCAGGGAATTATGTAAGCAGGGACTTAAAAATCACCAGGCAGGGGACAGAATATAGAAATCCATCTTTTCTTAATCGACTGATTGGATCCCCGATGCCTGTGATAGAAAGTCTGCAGGAGCAATATCGGGGCTTCATGCGGGGGAAGAGTCCATCGGAGAATTTGTTTTTTGAGAACGATCGCTTTCTTGCTTATGCAAATGTGGATTATGAAATCGGGTTTAATTCCCGTGAATCAAAGGATTATACATTTGAAATAGATATTTTAAATAAAAAAGAGGACAGCACAGACTCTTTTACTATGAAAGTGCCAGACGCTAACAAAATGGATCATGTTTTTGTGGATGATGTACAGATCATAAATGGTGAATTAAACATCATCACAGAAAATATGGTCAGAGATAATAATAGTGATAGACTCTATGGTGAAAAACATATCTATACAATTGATATGGCCAATCAGAAGTTCATAAAACATGAACCGATTATCAAAGAACCAAAAGGACAGGACAATACTCATTTCGACATAACGTTCATTGAAGCAGAAGGATCAACGAAAATGCATGAAAAGCTATTATTCCTGACAACGGAAAGAGAGGTCATAAAGGATAGGGAATCGACAAGAATTGGTGACACAAGTCGGGAAGCTATATCCTACAATCTGAAAACCAAAGAAAAAAGAAGACTCTCTGAAGACTTAAATTTAGAAGAGAATGAAATAAGTGCATTTGACGGGTCCGCGATTTACCTGACGAAAGTAAATGGACAAAAGGTTATGGTAACGCCTTTTCATTTAGAGAAGAAACAGCTGGGAGATTCCTATTTATTTCAATTATCCGATAAACCCATGAATGAAGTGCCCCCACTGATTAAGATAAAGGATGGGAAGTTGTATGCGGCTTCCAACCGGATGAATTCAAATACAACTGCAAGTGTTATAGTTGCTGACTTGAAGACAGGTGATTCTCTCTTTAAGGGGGAATTAAGAATAAAAAATTCAGAGGATGAGATAGAAGATTATGATTTATATATTCATGATATCTTTGTAAAATAGGGTGTCCTTTTTAAGAAAAGAGGATGATCATATGGAAACCAGTCAAAACAAAGCGGTTTACCTGGCAAACTTAAATCAACGTATGATGGACCAGGATGTAAATGAGCTTTATGCTGAATGTAAAAAGAAAATATTTTCCATCGCCCTTTCCTATGTAAAAGATCATTATTTGGCAGAGGACCTTTCACATGAAATTTTGGTAAAATGCTACGTTACCCGTGATAAGTTCAAAGGTGATTGTTCCTTTCATACATGGATGTGTCGCATTGCAAAAAATCATTGTATTGATTTTTTACGAAAGAGCTATCGGAGCCGTGATTTGCTTTCTGAAGATATCGATTTTATGTACAAAGGCAACATGTCCTCGCCAGAATCTGAGTTCTTAAGGCTGTGTGACAGGGAAGAACTGAAACATCATCTGAGGAAGCTGCCAGCAACATATCTGGAAGTCATAACACGTTTTTACTATAAAGAACAATCCTTGAAAGAAATTGGACATCATCTGAATCTGAAGCCATCGACCGTCAAAACAAGGTTATTTCGGGCAAGGAAAATGTTAAGAGATCAATATCATATCCATATCAATCAGGAGATCAAATGAATCAGAATTTGGTCTCCTTTTTTTGATATAATTGTGGAAACGTATACTTTAGGTAATAGACAAAGGGAAAAGGGGACAATTACTTTGGATAACCAATTTTTAGATTTATTGGCACAAAGATATGACAGTGAAGATAAAGTCGTTACAGAAATTATTAATCTTGAGGCTATTCTTCATTTACCAAAAGGGACGGAGCATTTTGTCAGTGATTTACACGGGGAGTATCAAGCCTTTCAGCATGTACTTAGAAATGGTTCAGGGAAAGTGAAGGAGAAAATCAGAGACCTGTTCAGTGATCGTTTGTCAGAAGATGAAATGAATGAAATGGCGGCTTTGGTCTATTATCCTGAAGAGAAATTACAGCTGCTCAAAAATCGCTTTGATCATCATCAGGAATTAAATGAATGGTATTCACGAACCATTGAGCAATTGATTGAATTGATTGCCTATGCATCCTCGAAATATACACGGTCAAAGTTACGCAAGGCCCTTCCCCGGCAATTTGTTTATATTATAGAAGAGCTTTTATACAAGTCAGATGAATTTACAAATAAGAAATCCTATTACACAAAAATTATTCAGCAGATTCTTTCCCTTGGCCAGGCTGATAAGCTTATTGTCGGTCTTGCTTATACGACTCAGCGACTGGTGGTTGATCATCTGCATGTTGTGGGTGACATTTATGACCGGGGACCGGATCCTGACAAAATTATGGATACACTTATGAACTATCATTCGGTCGACATTCAGTGGGGCAATCATGATGTGCTGTGGCTTGGAGCATATGCCGGTTCAGAGGTTTGCCTGGCGAACATTATTCGCATCTGTGCCCGTTATGACAATCTGGATATTATTGAAGATGTATATGGAATCAATCTTAGGCCTCTTCTCAATCTTGCAGAAAAATACTATGAGGACAATCCGGCTTTTCGACCGAAGCGACCATCCGATAAAAGAATAACGGAATCGGAGCAGCTGCAAATTACGAAAATCCATCAGGCTATCGCGATGATTCAGTTCAAGCTGGAAATACCAATCATTAAGAGACGGCCTTATTTTAATATGGCTGATCGTCTTCTGCTCGAAAAGATGGATTATGAAAATCATGAAATTACTATCCAGGGGAAAACGTATCCTTTGGAAAATACGTGCTTTGCCACTGTGAACCCGCAACAGCCCGATCAGCTATTAGACGAAGAAAAGCAGGTGCTGGAGAGGCTGTTATTCTCTGTTCAGCATTCGGAAAAGCTGGCCAGACATATGAACTTTCTTATGAAAAAAGGAAGCCTATACTTGAAATATAATGGGAACCTCTTAATTCATGGCTGTATTCCTATCGATAAAAATGGAAATATGGAGCATATGCAAATTGAAAATCAAACCTATTCAGGGCGGGATTTGCTTGATAGATTTGAAGACTATTTAAGAGAGGCGTTTGCTCATCCTGAAATAAGTGATGATCTTGCCACCGATATGGTCTGGTACTTATGGACAGGAGAATATTCCTCCCTCTTTGGAAAAAGAGCGATGACCACTTTTGAGCGGTACTTTATTAAGGATAAAGAAACCCACAAAGAGGAGAAGAACCCGTATTATTATTTACGCGAGGATGAAACCATCTGTCGTAACATTTTACAGGAATTTGGCCTAGATCCAGACCAGGGTCACATTATCAATGGCCATACACCTGTCAAAGAGATTGATGGAGAAAATCCAATCAAAGCGAACGGAAAGATGATTGTCATTGATGGAGGCTTTTCGAAACCCTATCAATCAACTACAGGTATTGCAGGTTATACGCTGCTGTATAATTCCTATGGGATGCAGCTTGTTGCCCACAAGCATTTCCATTCAAAAGAGGATGTGCTGCAAAATGGAACAGACGTCTTATCTGTAAGAAGATTGGTAGACAAGGAACTGGAACGGAAGAAGGTTCTGGAAACAAATATAGGAGAAAAGTTGTTAAAGGAAATATCTGTTTTGAAGAGTCTCCTGGAATATCGCTATATGAAATAAGGTTTTAATCTGAAAATGGAAAATGCAACCTTACAAATGCTTCTGTTTAACGTTTGTAAGGTTTTTTATCACGCATTAACTGGCCGTAATACCCCCACTTCAAGTCTTGAGGATAACCCAACAAGACTAAGTGGGGGATAAACGGCCAGTAAATTCCTGATAAGTTATGTACACCGCCTTTGGTTTTCACAAAATATTCATAAAAAAGGACATACAATAATAGGGTATCGACAAAAGGTCTTATTTGATGCTCCCCTGAAAAATCGTGACATACTTCTCCTGGATTGGAGGACATAAAGCGGGATGGCCATCAGACAAGATGCAGCCTTTATTTTTAAGTTTTTAAGAAAAATTGTTAGGAGGGTACCCTATGAAAAAAGTGAAGAATCGCTGGCTCATTGCGGCATCCGCTGTAGGCATCCATATTTCTATCGGTTCTGCGTATGCATGGAGTGTATTCACCAATCCAATGGCCGATTCGTATGGATGGGAAACAACGGAAATTTCCATGGCCTTTAGTATTGCTATCTTTATTCTTGGGCTGGCAGCAGCATTTATGGGAAGGTTTGTAGAAAAACAGGGTCCAAGAAAATCAGGTATGCTAGCAGCGCTGTTCTTTGGTGTTGGTGTTGCGGGTTCAGGGCTGGCAACATCCATTGAGTCTTTGTATCTATTGTACCTGTTCTATGGAGTGATCGGTGGAGTTGGTTTGGGAATTGGTTATATTGCACCGGTATCCACTCTTGTGAAATGGTTTCCGGATAGGCGTGGATTGGCAACAGGTTTAGCAATCATGGGATTTGGCTTTGCATCCTTAATTAGCGGACCAGCTGCCGCAGCGTTAATTGAGTCCGTTGGGATTTCTGCGACCTTCTATATTCTTGGTGTGATTTATTTTGTGGTGATGACTGCATCTTCCCAATACTTAGCACCGCCTCCTAAGGAATGGGTTCCCAAAGGTTTTAAGGCTGACCAGCAGGAGGGTAAAGGGAAGCAAATTAAACCGGATCTCGCTCAATTAACAGCAAATGAAGCAGTAAAAACCCGCCGTTTCTATATCCTCTGGTTCATGTTATTTATTAATGTCACTTGTGGAATCGCTATCATTTCTGTTGCTTCCCCAATGGCACAGGAAATTGCGGGCATGACACCAATAGCTGCGGCTGCAATGGTCGGGCTTACGGGTCTGTTTAATGGATTAGGAAGAATCGGCTGGGCATCCTTATCCGATTATCTGGGCAGGCCCAATGTGTATACAGCCTTCTTCGTAATCCAGATCATTGCTTTCTTCACTCTGCCAGTCGCTTATAGTGCGCTTTTATTCCAGGTATTAGTGTTTGCTATACTCACTTGTTATGGAGGAGGATTTTCTACTGTACCGGCATTTATTGGGGATATTTTTGGAACGAAACAGCTTGGCGCCATCCATGGCTATATTTTAACAGCATGGGCACTCGCCGGAGTTGTGGGACCTATTCTTCTATCAGCTGTCTATGATTTAACCAACAGCTATAATTCTACCTTGTACATTTTTGGCGTGCTGTTTGTGGCAGCATTTGGGCTGTCTCTATGGATACGGTCCGATATTAAAAAGCTGCAGAACGAACAGCAAGAGCCAAATCCAAATATGGCGGGTGCAGAGCTGTAATTATTCTGTGAATCGGAAACGGAAATGTCGTAGTGTCTATCATTAAGATGCATTACGGCGTTTTCGCGTTTTCGGAATTTGAATGGAGAGCCACTGATGTAATCAAACAACCGCTTCATGTTTGAGGTTTTAAATTTCGTACAGGATTCATATAAATAGAATCAAAACTAATCGTAACGGAGGGATTTCTGTGGGAAACACAAAGCACTCCGGTCCTGTTAAGCTGCCGAAAAAACCTGATCCGGACTTATGGGTGAGTAAGGTACCTTTTGGTTTGGGGAAAATAAAGCCCCATCATATTCGGGATATGATGAAGGTTGCCTGGGAAAATAAAGATCATTTACCATATGCAACACGAATTTTACGTAAGGGCGTCTGTGATGGATGTGCTTTAGGGGTGCTCGGTTTACAAGATCAGACTCTTAAAGGTCCGCATCTATGCACAACCAGATTAAACGTACTCCGCCTGAATACTATGCCGGCCATGAAAGAGGATGTGGTTCATGCCGACATTGATGAGTTAAGAAAAATGAGCAGTACAGAATTAAGGAAGTTAGGACGCATTCCCTATCCGCTTATTCGCAAGCCTGGAGAAAAAAGGTTCAGACGTTTGTCCTGGGATGAAGCCCTGGATACCGTGGCGGAAAAAATGAAACAGCTGGATCCCAAACGTTATGGCTTTTATTTAACATCAAGAGGAATTACGAATGAAACGTATTATACAGCGGGCAAAGTCGCTCGTTTCCTAGGAACGAATCATATAGACAATGCGTCCCGTATCTGTCACTCTCCTTCCAAGACAGCCTTATCCCGTTCACTGGGAATCGGGGCATCAAGCTGTAATTATAAAGACTGGATTGGAACCGACGTCCTCGTTTTCTGGGGATCTGTGGCCGCCAATAACCAGCCGGTATCCACCAAGTATATGTATGCAGCAAAGCGCAAGGGAACGAAAATTATCATCATCAATCCTTATTATGAGCCGTCCATGGATCAATATTGGGTACCATCGATTCCGGATTCTGCATTATTTGGAACAAAACTTGCCGATGATGTCTATCAGGTCAACATTGGCGGAGACATTGCCTTTATGCATGGCATCATGAAGCACTGGTTTGAAATGGAGGAACAGGAACCAGGATCGGCCATCGACTATGAGTTTGTTGAGCAGCATGTTAATGGCTTTGAAGAATTAAAGCAAAAAGTTACCGATTATGATTGGGGTATTTTAGAAAAATCATCCGGGTTATCGAAGGAGAGAATGAGGGAACTTGCTGAAATTCTGGCCAAATCCAAGTCAGGTGTTTTTGTCTGGTCCATGGGTCTGACCCAGCATCGTTTCGGTACGGATAATGTGTCACAGGTGGCCAATCTGGCTATGCTTCGAGGCTTTATTGGCAGGGAGAACTGCGGAGTTATGCCTATTCGGGGACATTCTGGTGTTCAAGGCTCCGGGGAAATGGGTGCAGCCCCATTTGTGTTACCTGGAGGACCGATGAATGAAGAAAACCGAAAGCGTGTGGAAAAAGTCTGGGGCTTTCCAATTCCTGACTGGCAGGGCGATATTGTCGGGGTTTCCCTTGAAAATGCTCTTCTTCCCGAGGAGCACGAGCGGAAACTGCAGCTTTATTATATGTCAGGTGGAAACTTCCTGGAGACGATGCCAAACCCTGATTTTGTGAAACAGTGCCTGGAAAATATTGATGTCCGGGTGCATCAGGATATTATTTTTAATACATCCACCTTTGTTGATGCTAAAGAAGCGGTGATTGTGCTGCCTGCCATGACGAGATATGAGCAGCCTGGTGGTGGAACCTCAACATCGACGGAAAGAATGGTCTATTTATCACCGGAAATTAAAGGTCCAAGAATAGAAGAGGCACGGGCGGAATGGGAGATTTACGTGGATCTTGCCAAACGAGTAAAGCCTGATCACCAGCACTTAATAAATTTTGAAACGGCCCAGCAGATTCGAAATGAGATTGCCGAGGCAGCCCCTAATTACGATGGCATCCAGCATTTAAGTGAGGAAGGGGATGTCTTTCAATGGGGCGGTGCCTGGTTATGTGAAGGGGGAGAATGCCCGACTCCGGATGGAAAAGGAAATCTTATTGCTGTGGAGGTTCCGGAGCTCCGGAAGCCGGAAGGACATTTCAATGTAACCACCCGGCGCGGAAAGCAATTTAACTCGATGATTTACAGTGAATCCGACCCGTTTAATAATGCAAGCCGTGATGATGTTCTTATGAATGAAGAGGATGCGAAAAAACATGAAATTCAGGAAGGCGATACCATCATTGTTTACAATCAGCATGGTACATTCAACGGCCGGGCAAAATTTGAACCGATTAAACAGGGGAATATAGAAGTTCATTGGCCGGAAGGGAATGCTTTAATCCCTAAAGGTGTTTATGAAGAATTTGCCGGAATTCCGGAATATAATACATCAGTGATCGTAGAAAAAGCAGAAACCTATTATGCGCATAAGGATACTAAGTATGTAGAAAAACGAATCGAGGAGCTGGAGATGGATCCACATTAACAGGAGTCATGATAGAAACATATGATGGATAGAATAAAAGTGGGAGGCAGCTGCGGATTAGAAAATAACCTGTAGCATCCCTCCCTATTTTACCTCTATTACGTACGGATCAATGGACTGGATTGGGATCTGATTTAAAAAGGGTGAATGTCTATGTCTATGTCAGATGGAACCATAAACCATTGGAATATTATCGAATATGACGGGGAAGCATTATCTGAGAAGGACGAAATGATCGCAACAGAATTGCCAGTTACCGTTGTTGTGAATGGGGTGGAATTTGCAACGATGGTCTGTTCCCCTGAGGATTTACATGATCTGGTCGTCGGTTTTCTTGCTTCAGAAGGTCTTATTCTCTTTTATGAGGACATAAAATCCATCGATATGGATGAGGATGCCGGGTTTATTTATGTTGATTTGCATAAACCCTTACCTGAGGATACTGAGAGTCATTCAAAGCGTTTTATCGGTTCCTGCTGCGGGAAGAGTCGTCAGTTTTATTTTAAAAATGATGTAAAAACAGCGAAAACGGTCCTAAGCCGAATGATGATTACGGTGGATCAGAGCTTATCGCTGATGAAGGAGCTTCAGGAACATTCAGAGTATTTTCATCTGACAGGCGGCGTCCATAATGCTGCCCTCTGTACATTGGATGAAATGCTCACGATCCGTACAGATATTGGACGTCATAATGCTCTGGATAAAATTTATGGTCATGTAATCAAAAACAAAATCAGACTGTCGGATAAACTGATTGTTTTCAGTGGCCGTATTTCATCAGAGGTGTTATTAAAAATATCCAAAATAGGGGTGGGGATTTTAATTTCAAAATCTGCCCCGACGGACTTGGCTCTTCGTCTGGCCAATGATCTTCAGATTACGACGATAGGATTTGTCAGGGGGAATAAACTGAACGTCTATACCCATCCGGAACGATTGCTGGAGGTCAGCGGTACAGAGGCTTGAATCTCTTGAGATAGGATTCTAGCCTATTTTCGTTTTGTGGCTGACAAGCTCATCATTGGACATGCTGGTTTGATACCGATACGATATACATATGTAAGAATAAGGAAAGGATGGTTACAATGAAGGTTCTTGTTGTAGGAGCAAATGGACAAATTGGAAAGCATCTTGTTTCATTTATTCAGGATAGTGATCATCTGGAAGCAAAAGCTATGATCCGAAATCAGGAGCAGGCTTCCTTTTTTGAAGATCTAGGAGCAGAAACCGCAGTGGTCGATCTGGAACAGGATATTGATACGATTGCCAAAGCTGCTGAGGGAGTGGATGCGGTCGTCTTTACGGCAGGATCAGGTCCGCACACTGGAAAAGATAAAACCATCATGGTTGACCTGGATGGTGCGGTTAAGACGATTGAGGCTGCAAAGACGGCTGGTGTGAAGCGGTTTGTGATGATCAGCTCGTTTGATACCACCAGAGAGGCCATCCAGGAAGCCCCATCCTCATTTGCTCCTTATGTTGCAGCGAAGCATTATGCGGACGAGTGGCTAAAAGGTACAGATCTGGATTATACGATCATTCATCCTGGACTTTTAACGAATGATGAAGGAAAAGGTCAGGTGGAAGCAGCCGTTAAAGTGGAGCGAGGTGAAGTACCGCGCGAGGATGTGGCACGTGTAATTGCAGCCACACTGGAAAATGATTCAACCATTGGCAAAGAGTTTCAGTTGGTAACGGGTACAACTCCTGTTAAGGATGCAGTTGATTCGCTTTAATAGCAAGAGTAAATAAGGAGGGCATGTATAGATGATATACATGCCCTTTGTTTGGTCGAATTGCCTGGGTTGGAAAGGCGATTGATTGTTTATAAATGCTCAATCATCTCCGTAAATATCACAGCTATTTCCTGCATATATATCATTACATACATCTTTGTAAAGAGGTGAAGAACCGTATGCCTGTCATATCTGTGATGAACTACAAGGGAGGTGTAGGGAAAACCACATTATCAGCCAATATTGCTGCTGGTATTGCTAACCGTGGGAAAAGGGTGTTAGTCATTGATTTGGACCCGCAGGCTAATTTAACCCTGTCCTTTGTGAGCATTGAGGAATGGAAGGAGCTTGACCACAATGCACGAACCATTAAACATTGGTACGATCAATACCTGGATTATAATCAGGATATTTCGTTAAAGGAGCTCATCATTTCTCCTTCCAGAGTCAACACCAGAATGAATCAACAGGGTCACGGAGGACAGCTGGATTTAATTTGCTCCCACCTTGAATTGGTTGAGGTGGATATGGAGCTTTCCAGTAAATTGGGCGGTCCCAACCATCGGACAATCCAGAATAATTACATAAATGTGCTATCACGTCTTTGCTGTAAAATCAAAGAACTGAAAAAGGATTATGATATGGTCATCATCGACTGTCCACCGAATTTTAACCTCATCACACAAAATGCTATCGTCTCAAGCGATTTCTATATTGTACCTGCGAAAACAGATTACCTGTCTACTCTGGGCATCCATACACTAAAGAAGCATGTCGATTCTCTCAAACAAAAGTATAATCAAACCCTTCAGGAATTAAGTCGCCGTAACATCTCACCTATATCCCCGCAACCCTTGGGCATTATCTTTACCATGGTAGCCTATCACGGTGGAATTCCCATATCTGCACAACGGGAATATATTTCCCAGCTTAAACGGAGCGAACTGCCCTGCTTTGATCATTTACTAAGAGAAAATAAAACCCTGTTTGCCAGTGCTCCGGAATCAGGTGTCCCAGTTGTATTGAAGAAAACCTACAATACCCAGGGAGAAAAAGTTAAATCCGAGATTCAGGGGATGATTGATGAAATATTATTCTCCATTGGTGAAGAGGAGGGATAGAAGGAAATGGGGAAAAAGGATACGCAGAAAATGATTCAGATTGTATCTGATTTCATCAGTGAATTAAGCGATGAACAGTTTACAAATCTGATAAACGGAAATGCCATTATTGAATATAAGACAAATTATAAGAACAGCTTTGATCAGATAAAGGCGTCTGTACAGCAAGGACAATCTATGAGAGAGGTGGAAAAATGTTTTAAGGGAATGTTAAAAAAAGATATTATGGCATTCTGTAAAGATAGTAGAATCGATTTCAGAAAAAAAGACACAAAGAAGGAGCTCTATCATAAAATTGCCGTTCACTTTGATATAAAAAGGTCAACAAAACCGGACGAGAAGGATTTTAAGGCGTTAATAAAAGAATTTGAGCAGTGCACAGATGTGAAGGAAGCAGTAGAGTTTCTGAGTGAAGCCGGAGAGTTAAGGACCAAGGAGGACCTTATTCGTTTTGCCAACGTTCTTGATGTACATATCAGACCGAAAGAGAAGAAAGCAGATATCATTCATCGGATTGCAGAATCAGTGGTGGGATCCCGGATAAGAGCACAAGTGATAAAGAATGTCTAATGCTTCAAGCAGTGAACCAGCTCAACAGCATGGCTTTTAAAAAAGTGTTAAATTTCAGTGAATCATCTGAAATAGGTGCCCGCATCATTATCCTTGTTTTCCTTAACTTGTTATAATGAACATAGATGATTAACCTGCAGCAGGTGTGAACAGCCTGTTTATAAAAGGAGGAATCAATGATGAAGGATACAGTAAAAAAAGGCTTATCTTTAGGTATTGGTTTAGCTCTCACAAGTAAGGAACATGCAGAAAAAGTCCTGGATGACCTCGTCAAAAAAGGGGAGCTGACGAAACAGGAATCAAAGGAGTTTTTTAATGAAATCCGTGAAAGAGGAGAGGAATCACAGGAAGAGCTGGATGGAAAAATACACGAAAAATTAAATAAGGTACTGAACGATCTGAATGTCGCGACGAAGGAAGATCTAAGTGACCTTGAAAAACGTCTGGAGCAAATCGAACAGCAGCTGGATCGCCAAAACTAAACGTTTGCCATGTCAGGAAAGGAGGGGGTCCTTATTTTTGAAAAACGAGTTCGGCATATGCAGCGCTACAGAGAAATTGTGACGGCATTCTCGCGTAATGGCTTTGGTTTTTTTGTCAGGGAATTAGGACTGGATACCATTCTTTCTCTACCAAAGCGGATGATTATTCGTGATAAAGCGGAGAATGTACATACCAAAACCAGAGGAGAGCGGGTCCGGCTATTTTTAGAGGAACTGGGCCCAACCTTCGTTAAACTGGGACAAGTTGCCAGCACACGGCCTGATTTACTTCCGGAAGACATTATAAAAGAGCTGCAAAAGCTGCAGGATGACGTTCCTCCTTTTCCATATGAGGATGTAAAACCCATTATTGAACGTGAACTAGGTGCAGACGTTGATGAAATTTTCGATGCATTTGAAGAAACCCCTCTGGCAGCCGCTTCCATTGGTCAGGTTCATTATGGTGTCTTGAAGTCCGGGGAAAAGGTAGCGGTTAAAATTCAGCGTCCGGATATTGAGGAACGAATTAAAACCGATTTGGAAATTCTGCTGCAATTAGCTCTCATGGCCGAGCTCCGGCTTGAGTGGGCAGCCCATTATCAGGTCAGAGAGATGGTTGAGGAGTTTTCCAAAGCGATTCTGGATGAACTTGACTATACCAAGGAAGGTAGAAATGCCGATAAAATGGCGAGACAGTTTTATGATACACCGACTGTTCGGATACCGGACATTTATTGGAATTTATCAACGAAAAAGGTTCTCACCATGGAATTTGTGGAAGGTACTAAGCTGAACAATGTGGATCAGCTCAGGGACATGGGCTATGACACCAAGCGATTGGGAGAGCGACTAACGAATGCCGTTTTACATCAAGTATTAATCGAAGGCTTTTTTCATGGCGATCTTCACCCCGGCAATATTTCGGTACAGCCGGGCGAGGTCATCATATTCATGGATTTTGGTCTGGCAGGTCGAATCACAGCGGATATGAAGGATAACTTTGCCTCGTTAGTGATTGCGATGATGCGTCAAAATACGGATGGAGTCATCCGGGCCGTCACCAGAATGGGACTGGTTCCGGACGATGTGGATATGAATATACTGCGTGCTGATGTCGATGAGCTCCGGGAGAAATATTACGATGTATCTCTAAGCCAGATTAGTCTGGGGGATGCGGTTAATGATTTGTTTGACGTGGCGAATCGGCATCGGATTAAACTGCCGTCTGATCTGACTTTATTAGGAAAAACCCTTCTCACTCTGGAAGGAATCGTTGAAAAGCTCGATCCTGAGATTAGCATTATAAAGATTGCTGAGCCGTTTGGTAAGCAACTATTAAAAGAACGTTATCACCCCAAAACAATGGCTGAAAATATGTTTAACCAGTGGAGTGGGTTTCGGGACATTCTTGTTGATGCACCGGGAAGTGTCCGAGAGCTGTCGTCCATGATTAAAAAGGGAAAAATTCCTCTTGAACTGTCTATGCCGAGGCTGGAGCAGTTCTTAAATAAATTGGACAGGATCAGTAATCGGCTGTCCTTCAGTATCGTTTTACTGGCATTCAGTATCATTATGGTCGGTTTAATTGTTGGTTCAGCTATAAGTGGAGAATCCTCACTGGTCTGGGATATACCGGCAGTGGAAATCGGATTTGTCGTTGCTTCCCTGATGTTCCTCTGGCTGTTGTATTCGATATTCAAGTCGGGGAGATTTTGATAATAGCTATATAAAAGTCCTTGCAATCATTGGAAACAAAGGTTGCAGGGACTTTTTTTGTGCATCTCAGATTACCGGAGAATATATCGATAAACTTCAATGGGGTTCAAACTGGGACGAAACTGGGCTGGCGCTTCTGTCAAAATGGCGGCCAATCGACTTCACGGATTTATCGATCTAAATTCCCGCTCAATCAGTCGTACCCTCAGTGAAGCCCGTCGCAACCTCATTCCCAGCGTGCACACAACAAAACAGTGACCCAGAAAAAAGCCACCATATCCGCAAATATGATGGTTTTTACCAAAGTAATGCTTTTCCATTAACTTTTAAACATTATTCTCCAGCATTTAGCCCCTTCTGAAGCGTAATCATCTCATCGGCCAGTTTCTCCATACGGCGAATTACTTTTTCGTCCTCGAGGTCGCCTTCTTCAGCAAATGAAGTATTATGAATAAACACATTATGATTCGGGACGATGCCTTTTAAATATGCAAGGATGGGCTTCAGCTGATATTCTCCGACTAGAGCGTGCTTGCCGGATCCGCCTACTGTAATGAAACCGGTCACTTTTCCTTTAAATGCGTTTTGCGGCATGTAATCGAGTAAATTTTTGAAAGCACCCCCAAATGAGGCCTGGTAAATGGGCGTGGCAAAAACGAGAAAATCGGCTGAAGTAATTTTATGAATCACATCCCATGTATTTTGATCGTAGAAGGAAAGGGATGGTCCATGAAATAATTCGATATCTTCATCTTTTAAATCGATAAGTTCTGTTTTAATATTTGGATCCATGGCCTTCGCTGTATTTAAAAAATGATATACGGATTCAAGGATTTTTGAGCCGACCATTGAGCCTGACACACCTACTAATTTCATGAAATGCCTCCTATATCAAAAGTGTTTCCAGTTATATGGTACCACTTTATGAAATAGGTTGACAGGATAGAGGGTTTAAATAGTGTGGTCCTCCTTTATAGTCAGCGTAAAGGTTTGCTCGTTTATTTAAAACTATTAATCAGTTTCAAGTTCATGATAAGCGATGTAAAAATGGCAGGGTATAATATTGCCGAATACCAAAGCTGCCAGCCATTATAATAAAAAAAGCCTGTTTGCAAAGATAGCCATTCAAAAGAAATAGAAAACCCTGACCATAACAGGATATAAAGTACCTTCTGCCCTGCCCGTTTGTTAAACGGATAGAAATTCAGAAAAAGAAAACTGATGGCAGGAAAATACATAATGATTGCAGTCAATCCAAGCCAGTCAAATCCCTCATTGAAATAACCATATAGATTATAATTCAGGTCTAATATCGTATCTGTTAAAAGGCCATAGGTAAAAGCAAAAAATGAAGTTGCATAGATATCCATCTTATTTAGTCTCTTTGGTACATAAAGTGCAATGATATTTATGATGAAGAAGAACACAAATATAAATCTCCAGATAGTCTCTCATCCTCCTGATTCAGCTATTTTTGCTACCCCTAAAGCGTAATGACTCCAAAGAATCTCTTCTATTAATTCTGCCTGGTTTTCATCACAATCAATTATAAGGATAATCTCTGAGTGCTTCCCCTTAAGTATTCTTCTGTTCGTTTTAAAAACCTTTTCAGTAAAAAGACGTATAACAAATCCGACTACAAAACCTGTAAACGCACCGATAAGTCCCCAATATATCGGTCCCCACGCTAATTCAAAACCGATACTGGCACCAATTACCGAAAAAGCTGTTGCAAGTGCCAGACCAATATCAATAAGGGTAGTGCCATCTGAGCGATGTAGGGTATCAAAGACATTACGTTTTTCCTGACGGTTATCGAGTGGAACAGCGTATATCCTACTTTTGTTAATCCCGTTTTTCTCCAATGTAGAAATCGTTAATTCTAAAAATGAATGACTTTCAAACGTGGAAAACACTTGCACCATAATCACTTCACTTTTTGTCCTTTTAATATTTGAAATTCAGGATTTTGATAATTTTCTTTTAAAAATTTTCTCTGTTCTTTTTCATATAATTTGTTGTTTTCAATCGTTGCAGTATAGGAATCATATGTGGCAAAACCATAAAGTGATGGAAAAAACAACAACCACTCAGGATTCAAAACGGAAGTTGCCTTCTGGATTTCTCCCCAAAATAAAAAAGTAATAGCTTCCAGCGCGTGTGAAAAATAAAAAAAGGCCAATGACCAGATGAGGACAAAAGCTGCAGTCAGGATTCTGTGAATGTAAAGCTGACCTAATCCTGGCATAAATAGGGACCATACAAATGCTAAGAATGGATTTCGTTTATCTAAATAGTTAATTTCGATTGGCGAGATGACAAATGTATTATGTATTAAAACGGTGATTTTCCCGTTCGGCTAAAATGTACACCTTGTTCATGTCTACTGTTGTCCGGTAACTATCCCATATCGCAAACAAATAAACAGGAATATAAATTAACAGCCAGCGGGTATCCAATATATCCTTTGCCAGATCAATTTTTCCCTGGAATGAATAAATCATTCCCAGGTTTAGATTTGATTGGACATTCACGACCACCTCCCAAATAAATAACAGATACCCTCGTATATATTTTGATAGTAATAAATGTCCAAAACCAGGGAAAGCCATACTCCACCAGGCAACAATATAGGGATTCCTTAAATGAATTTGGGTCGTTCCCATAACACTGACAAGAGCTTTATATCTTCTGGCTGTATTATCATTTGTGTAATTTTGCATAAAATCCAACCTTATAACACTCGTTAGTAGTAAGTTTTCCGTTCAAAGTGGAACATATACGGCCGGGGGGACGGAGGGACAGGTTCCTTGTCCCTTTCAGTCAGTCTGGTTTTAAGGCTTATCTCCTTTAATCAGATGACATTAGCTTGGTGAATGCGTCTTTTTTTAATTTTATCAATTGATTTTGGATGAGTATCCATCAATTTATCAGATGAATCAATCAAAATGTAGAAAGTATCCGGCAGATCGAAGGTGATATCCGTTAAATTGTAAAGGATATCAATCAGCAATCTCCATGTTTCCGTCGAATTTCGTCATTTATCTGTCGTTTTACCAATCATATCAATCAAACTGCATTCTATCGGTCAAAAAATCAAATGTATCAATCCATTTCCATCAGGTATCGGTCAAATTCCAGTAAATATCAACCATAATCTTCAATGAATCAATAAATCAATAAACCAATCCATATATCCCCATAATCATCAATAAATCAATCAGCCGCATCCATCTGGCACCGTGCACCGGACAAATCCAACTGCCATAGCTGCCGAAAAGGGAAGATAAATGAAAAGAGGAATTGGCCCTATAAAGCCAATCCCCCTGTCATATTAAGCTATACCCATTCAATTTGAAATGCTGTCCCGCCTTTAATATAAGGCAGCAGGCGTTGATCTTCCGGAATGACCTGCCCAATGACATTAACCCTTTCGTCTGCGGGGAGAGTTCTCTTTGTGATTTGAATTTCTCCCTGATATCTTCCATATTTTTCGTTATCGACTGTAATCGATCCTATCGTTCTTTCTACTGTGTGAGATGGTTTTACTGGAAAATCCCCAATCAGGCCATATTGTCTGGATTCGGCTGAACGAATGACATCTCTTGCAGGGTCGAGACGGTTGGTTTGCTTTTCTAGTAACCGGTTTTTTATGTTCTCGTGGTCCGTATCGCATCTTGCTCTTAAACGAATAATCTGATTACAGTAGTCTGCAAATTGATGCTTGGAAGACTCATTAATTGATGGATCTCCAATTAAAATTTTATCGACCCACTTATTGTCCTGAAAATCCATAAAAGATGAGAAGCTTGAGCGATTCCGATGCGTTTCAATCGTTGGAAGCCCCTCAAAAACAGGACCTCTTTGTTTTCCATCTCCGGGAACAAAGGCCATAACTGTTAATCCTTCACTTTTCAAAAACTGATTTTTTTCATTAAAATCCTCTAAACTCAAGCCGGTTTCCGGGCGGGGATAGTAATTATGCCAGGCTTCAATGGTGGAAAAATCGGCTCCGTGTTTTCGTAAATTTTCCATGTTTCCATGAGTAATGGTACTGGCATTTAAGGCAACGGTCATTTTATTCGATAGCTGTGCAATGGTTTTATCAGAAATTCCGTAATCCACACGTAAGCCTGTCAGTCCCCATTCTTTTAAGCCAACCGCATTTTCCCAGTTAAATCCTAAATAGGATAATGACTTAGGAGAAATATCGGCGAATAATTCCATCCTGTACTTTATGGCAAGTTTCCCTAGGTCAGCGAGGCCCTGTTTATAATCTTCAGGGTTGTCCTCAGGAATGTGCAGGGAAGTAAAAATGCTGTTAAAACCGAGTTCGCTCATTTCTTTGATGTAGGTTTCCTGCTCTTCAAATGTTTGATTTGATAAATAGATTGATATACCGAGCATGATGTTCCCTCCCTTATATAAAAGAGGGAGAAAATGAATTCTCCCTTTATTATTGTCTAGGATTTTTATAAAATTACAGATTTGTTGATAAAAAATTATGAGTGGCCACGTCCGGCTCCAGCGCCCAGCGACTAGCGAGACTTCCTTCACCTCCGTCCGATAAGTCAACATCGACTCAACAAAGTTTCGTCGTGTTTCCTTCTCCGCGTGTTAACTGGCTGTAAGACCCCTTTAAGAAATAAGTGGGGGTCAACAGCCAGTAAACACCCGATTTGTTCAACTAACAATCAGTGGGGGATTACCCCCACTGATTGAAGTTTCACTTTATCTCCTCCGGCTCAGTCCAGTCCGTACGTCGCTAATAAGAAAAGCGGAGGCGACCGTTTAGGCCCGACGGCATAAGCAGAATATCCGGAGTGGCCGCTTTTTGGCCATGTAGGGTATTCTGCTTATGACCGCTTGGGCTTGGGAGCCGCAGCTGGACAGAGAAAAGCGGAGGCGACTGTTCAGGTCATGCGGGATAAGACGAAGACATGGAGTGGCACGGGTTTGGCAACGTAATGGCTTTGGATTATATCCGCCTTGACCTAGGAGCCCTAGCTGGCCAAACGGGCGCTACCGCCTTTGTTCTTAGTTCAAGTTATCGGCCATTTCTTCTTTAAATCCGAAGAAGTACGTAAAGATAAATCCTGCTATATAAGCGATGAGTAGTCCCAGGGCATATAATAGGAACTTGTTATCTACAATTAAAGGAATTAATGGAATACCAGATAGTCCGATTCCTGAAGATGCTGTACCTACAACTGCCTGGAAAGCACCGCCGAATGAAGCACCGAGACAAGCTGTGATAAATGGACGTCCCAGTGGCAGCGTTACACCATAAATTAAAGGTTCACCAATACCTAAGAATCCGGTAGGCAGACCACCTTTAATCACATTACGAAGGCGTTTGTTTCTGGTTTTGACAAAGATCGCAATGGCTGCACCAACCTGACTGGCTCCAGCCATCGCCAGAATTGGTAGTAAAGCAGTGGAACCAAGGGAATTAATGAGCTCCATATGAATCGGTGTAAGTCCATGATGGAGACCAAGCATAACCAATGGAAGGAAAAATCCACTGAGTAAGGCGCCGGCAATGGCACTTCCTAATGCACCGCCGAGACTTAATACAGCATTAATTCCAGCTGTAATACCGGTCGAAAGAATTCCGGCGAAAGGCTGAACAACTACTAAAGTGAGAAAACCAACAACTAAGATTGTCAATAAAGGAGTAAATATAATATCGACTGTATTCGGAACAACTTTTCTAAATTGTTTCTCAAAGAATACCATTAACCAGGCAGCAAACATGGCGCCAATTAAACCACCGTAACCGGGGGCTAAATCGTTTCCAAAAATAGTGATGTCTGCTAATGCTGGGTTCATCGTGATAATACCAGCAATACCACCTAATACAGGTGTTCCTCCAAATTCTTTAGCTGTATTCCAACCGACCATGATGGCTAAGTAGGAGAAAATACTGCCACCTAAAACAATCAGGATTTGCATCCAGGTTAAGGACGTATCTACACCTGAGTTATTTAAAAATCCGGCTGTACCATTGATAATACCAGAACCTACAATACCTGGAATGAGCGGAATGAAAATCCCGCCAATTTTGCGAAGGAGATTCTTAAAGGGTGTATTGTTTTTTTCTTTAATTTCTCCTTTTTTCATACTGGCAAGATCATCCTCGTTTACATCGAGTTCCTCACCCATTTGGATTCCTGTTATTTTCGTGATATGGTCAGAAACTTTGTTAACGGTTCCAGGACCAACGACAATTTGCAGGGTGTCATCCTCAACAACCCCCATAACACCTTCTTTTTCTTTTAATTCGTTAATATTTGCTTTTCCATCGTCTTTTAAATTAAGTCGTACACGGGTCATACAGTGGGTAAAGGATTGAATATTTTCTCCTCCACCAATTTCATCAAGTATCTCCCTGGCTAATCTTTCTTCCTTTCTCTCTTTCGCCATTAGGTTTCCCCCCTAATCATTCATCCTATTTTGTGTAACGTATAAACCCTTTTGAATCAGCTAATTTTTGAACCGCCTGATCATAGGTACAATTTAATAGAATCATAACGATAGCTGCTTTAACATTGTGATGAGCTTTTTCGAAATGCTCATCAGCAGTGTCATAATCAACGTTGGTTGCTTCCATAATGATTCGTTTTGACCTTTCTATTAACTTCTGATTGCTGGGCTGCACATCCACCATTAAGTTTTGATAAACCTTGCCTATCCCAATCATTGCTGTAGTTGTAATCATGTTTAAGACAAGTTTCTGTGCTGTACCCGCCTTTAATCGAGTTGAGCCTGTCACTACTTCGGGACCTGTTACCACTTCAATAGCTACCTTGGCTAATGTTCCAATTTTAGACTTTCTATTATTACTGATGCTGACAGTGTTTGCGCCTATATGATTTGCATATTCCAACCCTCCAGCCACATAAGGTGTTCGGCCACTGGCTGCTATTCCAACGACGGTATCATGTTTTGTTAGTGAAATGGCTTTTAGGTCATCACCTCCTAAATGGTCACTGTCCTCAGCACCTTCAACGGCATCGGTAATCGCTTTCATACCGCCTGCAATTAAACCTTGAACCATTTCATGAGATACACCAAAAGTGGGAGGGCATTCTGAAGCATCAAGTATTCCTAATCTACCGCTTGTTCCAGCTCCGATATAGATTAATCTGCCACCTTGATTAAACGATTGAATGACAAAGTGTACAGCCTTTTCAATTTGAGGAATTTCTTCGGCAATAGCTGCTGGAACCTTATGATCCTCCTGATTAATCGTTTGCAGTATTTCTTTGATCGATTTTGTATCAATATCCATACTGGCAGGGTTCCTGGTTTCTGTTGTTAATTTGTTGAGCATCGTTTAACCCTCCTAGGAAATCGCTTTCATACCCACATTTTATAGGTGGTGAAACTATATGTCAATAAATCTATTAAAATTTATGAAATTAAGTTTCATATAAGTCAAAAAATCATTCCTTGAAGAATCAGATCATTATCTTCTAAGTCGAACAACTTCATTTCTGGCTTCATGATATTGAGGCAGGACATCCTCACCCATTGCCTTGAAAACACTGAGATACAGAGCGTCAATAATCGTCAGCTGGGTCATTCTGGACGGAATACTTCCAATTCTGTAATCATGTTCAACTATGGGGGTGCACAGGCGAATATCAGCTTCTTTATAAAGCGGTGATTTATCCAGGTTCGTGATCGCAATGACCGTTGCCTCTTCTTTTTGGGCAAATCGGGATAATTCCAATACATCTTTCGTTTTACCAGACATACTAATGGCGATTATGATATCGTTTTTCTTTAAATAGGGAATGGAGGATAGCAGAAAGTGAAAATCATGATGAGCTGTACATGGATAGCCTAATTTTGTGAATTTATAAAACCCATCGACAGCTGCCGTTGCTGAACCGCCAACGCCATAGAAAACGAGCCTGTTCGCGTGTTGGATAGTATCAACGGCATTCTCAAACTCCCTGCGATCCAAAGACGTAGAAATGGCCTCAATGGCAGATGTATTAACGTGGGTTACTTTTTGAAAAATGTCATAGGGCTCACTTTTATCCTGCAAAAAATTAAAGTCTGTCAGATTATCCTCACTCATGGCTAATTCTTTGACTAACTCCAGTTTAAACGTTTTGAAGCTGCCAATCCCAATAGATTTGCAGAAACGGACTACACTTGATTCACTCGTTCCTGACTTCTGGGCAAGCTCCTTTGTTGTCATATTTGGAACAAGGTCCGGATTTTCCAATACATATAATCCCATCTTTTTTTCTGCTTCAGAAAGGGAGGGGAGGTTTCCTTTAATTCTGTTCAGTAATGTGCCCATATACAATGTTCCTCTCTTTATATAATAATCAATATTATACAGAATATTTAGCCGAGTTGTACAATCCGTTTAAATTGATTGCTGCAAAGGATGAGCTTTAAAGGCAGAGCGCAGACGAACTTTTCTGTTACTCTTTGAAAAAACTTGAAAAATTATCTACTTGAAAAATAAATTGCAAACGCTTACGATAAAATCGTGAGACAGCTTAGAATTTTTCGAATCTATCAAAAGGAGATTTTTACATGAAATTGCAGACGATTATTCCTGATCATGAACGTCTTTTTCTGGATAAGGATGTTCCCGAAGCCTATAAAACCGATCATTCCTGGAAAGATGTTGCTGCTGTAAAAGCTGTAGCATTACCGGAATTGGAACAGGAAATTATAGATTTAGTCACCTATGCCAACCAGGAGGACCTTACGATTATTGCACGGGGAGCTGGAACAGGTGTAGCCGGATCTCAGGTGCCAACTAAGGGTGGAGAAGTAATCATTGATGTTCACCGGATGAACCGGATTCTTGATCTGGATGAAGAGACGATGACGTTAACGGTAGAACCAGGTGTAAAACTACAGGAAATTCAGGAATTTGTGGAAAGGAAAGGCTATTTTTACCCACCTGACCCTGGCTCAAAAAATTCAACCATAGGCGGTAATATAGCTACAAATGCAGGTGGTATGCGTGCGGTGAAATACGGCACCACGAGGGATTATGTACGTGAGCTTGATGTTGTATTGCCGGATGGTCAAAAAGCCACATTAGGAAGCCTGAATATCAAGGACAGTTCCGGCTATGACTTAAAGGATCTCTTTATCGGCTCAGAAGGAACCCTGGGAATTACAACCAGGATAAAGCTGAAAGTACTTCCGATGCCAAAATATAAGCAGTCTGTGATACTGGCTTTTGATTCGTTAAAAGCGGCTACTAATGGTGTATTATCGATTTTAAAAAATGGGGTGGAACCTGCAGCTTTAGAACTATTTGAACGGGGAACCATTGAATATAGTGAGAAATTTACGGAAAAGAAGCTGCCAAGTCAAAAGGGAGACGCCTACATCTTAATGACGTTGGATAGTAATGAGCAGGAGGACCTTTCACGCAGGGTCAGTTTTACAGAAAATCTATTAAAAGGACAGGCGGCGGAAATCCTTCCGTTATCCACGCCGGAAGAGGAGGAAAAAGCCTGGTTCCTGCGTGATCATATTTTAGTAGCCTTAATGCAATTTACAGAGTTCGAAATGCTGGATGAAGTCGTACCAATTAATCGATTTGCTGAGATGATCAGTTATACGAAGGAATTGCAGGAAAAGCATGGGATAAACGTGATAAACTTCGGCCATGCCGGAGATGGAAATATTCATACGGTCCTAATGAAAGAAGGAATGGATGAAGCTGCCTGGCAGACAAAACGAAAAGCCTATCTGGATGATCTCTACAGCAAAGTTCATGAATTAGGCGGTCTCCCTTCTGCTGAGCATGGCATTGGTGTCATTAAAAAGGGATATTTGGAGAAAATGAGTCAGCCAGTGGAAATCCAATTAATGCGTAAAGTAAAAAGAGCTATTGATCCGGACAATCGCTTGAATCCAGGGAAGGTTTTCTAATGTTTTGATCGTAGTGGTCAACCGTAAAACTCTGTTCAACGGACTAAAAATATGATAGGATTAAAATAATTGAATAGGATATCCAGAGTGACTGAGAGATCTGGCTCGTTGACGTCACAGCAACCTGCTTTACGCAAGGTGCTCCTACCAGCAAAGCCTGTGCTTTGAATGATAGATACGGAGGAGAAGCTTCTTTATGCATTCAGGGCATAAAGAAGCTTTTTTTATACCTGTAAAGGAGTGAGTCAAATGGACGTTTTTATTAAAATGGAAAAGTTATTGAATTATCCGAGGAAGAAGCAAAAGAAATCAGGAAGCAGGGAAAACCGGTTACCGAGATCACAAAGAATATGACACAGGAAGAATTGGAAGCTTTTAAAAAAGAGAGGTATCAGAAGTTTATCAAGCCAGTGATGGAGTACAATCAGGAAAAACTACTAGCCAAGAAAAATACAGAGAGAAAGAAGGATGAAAAGGAAATGGAAAGTAAAAAGACATTAAGCTTTGAATATGGCATACAGAAAACTGGTGATGGATATAAGGTTGTCAAAACTCTCGGAAACTTTAAAAGTCATGAAGAGGCGCAGCAGGTAATGATCGATTTGGTGACAGGAAAAAGAACGGATATGGAAGTTATAAATCAAAACAGTGGAGGCGATGGACGATAAAAAACATTTTTGCGAATTGAAAAAGTACAGCACCTGCCGAGCTTTCGTCTTCAGTTATTCACTATTAATTTGTATAATTAGTTTGACAAAGTGGTGAGAATGGTCAAAGTGAACGGCCGTCTTACGATTGCAGCAGGGGAGCAAACAGGAATGATTATAGGATGCTTTGGTTTTTTTGCATTAATCGGATTAATCATCTGGGCATTTATTATTCATCCCTTGATGGGAGCTGTGGCGCTTTTGGCAGGGGCTGGACTTGTGATATGGAACTGGTCCACTTTAAATGTCATCGGGGGATTGTTCCTCATGGCAGCTACGATTTGGGGATTTCAAGTTCACTGGATCCTTGGGGTCATATTTCTTATCGGCAGTTTCTTTATCCTTGGTGTTGATCAAACAGCGAAAGAGGAAGAAGAGGATAAAGAGCAAGCGATTAAAAATCTGCAGGAACAGAAAAACTTTGAGATATCTCACCAATTTGACGGTGAGAAAAAGCAGGTACTCGCTATTGATGAGGATGCAGAAAAAATCGCATATTTAAATGGCACAGACCACCGCCGTATATATCCAATCAGGGAGATTCTTGATGTACAAATGACTAAAGATGATAAGCAGGTTATTAAATCTTCAACAGGTATCAGTACATCGGGTGCAATTCTTGGTGGAGCAATTGGCGGCGGTGTTGGAGCAGTCATTGGCGGTCGCCGTAAGAAACATCGTGTTGAAGATCGGGTAGAACGTATTTCCTTACACATTGTCGTCAATGACACAAACGAACCGACGATCATTTTTGATTTATATAAGGGTTCATTGAGCCGAAACGACAGCAGCGTAAAGGGAGCCTATCAAAAGGCGGAGCAGCTGTATGATTTGCTGCTGGTTTTGAGAAGACAGAGTTAATGTGAGAAAACATCTAGAGTTCATTCGAGCAAAGCTTTTCTAATATGTTAAACCCAATGTGGTCAAGGGAGTCCTTTTTAGAAAAACTTGGTGCATAATTTGAAAGAATGACAACACCTGACTGTTTTTCTTTGTTAAAGCCTATGAAGCTGGAATATCCACCTGTTCCTCCATTGTGCCAAATGACACCTTTTTCTTTATCAATAATCCAATTCATACCTAGGCATATACCCGTCTTATCTTCAAATTGAACGGAGTGTGTCTGTGCCAAAATATCATGGAATTTATCCCCGGATGTTCCTAGATGACTGGCAAGAAACGATAACTGATCTTTTATGGTAGATCGTAGGGCTCCGGCTCCCGCAAGTGTTTCTTTAAAGACTCGTAGTCTGCCAATGATGGAAGATGTTGATCAATAGGATGATTAGGGTCGAGCTTATTCTCAGCAATTGCCTTCGTTAATAATGAAGCAGTAAATACTTTAGTGATAGATCCTATCTCGTAAATCAAGCTTTCGGGAGCATTGCCCTCAAATCCATTTCGATTTCCTTCACTAAAAATTTCCCTTTCTTCTTCCTTAATGACACCAATATTCAGAACGAGATTGGGCCTTTTCTCCTTGTAGGGTAAACAAATCCTATCAATTTCCTGTTTATATTGATTCCTGTCTATCGTCATTAGTCCACTCTCCAGGTTTTAGAAATTTATAAGGTTTTCCAGAAAATTTCTACATCTTCACTATATCTTAATCTACAAATTGACTCAAAAAATATCCTGTAATTATTCATGAAATATGATTTTTCTATGACGTTTACGATCATTTTTTCATTTTGTGCTAAACACAACAGCTAAAACTCATTTATTTTCAAAAAATAGATTCAAAAATGTAATTATTCCTTTAAATCCCTTTGTTGACGGATTTATGGAAATCATATATCTTATTTGTAACAGAGACAGGTAGTCAAGAACCCATCACCTCCCCAAACCTCCCATGTATCTCCTTCACAATGGCAAAACTTATGAACAACATCCTGATCATCTGACAGATTATTAGAATAGGAGCTGATAAGATGAATGATTACAAAATTCAAAACTGTATAAGCTGTGAAAAGGGATGTGAAAGGATATGGAGGTAAACGCGTTTGTCCATAAGTTTTCACATCCAGAAGAACGAAAGAAATATTTGGAAATGCTCAAAATAGGCTCTGCATTTGATATGCGTCCCCGAGCACTTTTTCACTATTACGGTCCTGATTTAATTGCCTATAAAAAGAGATTTCTCTCCAATCCACAGGTTAATTATTTCCTCCGTCTATTTTCCGCTTATTTAACGACCCACTTAGAAGATGATTGCCCGGAATCCTGGGAAGAATGTGGCCCGGAGTTCTGGGAAGAGCTGATCACCGTCTATTATCCCTACTATATGAAAATCACCATAGAGCAAAACCAAACAGAAATCTTTTTTACACAACTATTAAAGTTTGCCCACTGGCTTGATAAACGTACAGGGTGCTCCTGTTATGAAATCGTTAAGAAATGTACGGAAGAAAACTGGTCTGAATTAACTTCTGTTGAAAGCCTATTAAATGACCTTCTGTTATACACTTTTCCCAACCTGTATGAAGAGGGCTGGAATACGAGAGCAGCCTTAGAAGAAATAACGGAACAATTAAGAATGTGCAGTTCAACGGTAGAAAGCTTATTTGAGGTTCGTCAAGTTACGGAAACCATGATTGTCCTCTACGACATAGCTGGAGATCGGACCTATCAGATAAACAATATCTCAAAACATATGTCTCCGGGCATACTTATATTTGGTGAAATTGGCAGGAAGGCCAGGGAACTTTATTGGATTCTGTTTTTTACACAGACGGTCTATCCACCTAAAGCCAAGCAATATATTGTTGTTGGAGGGTGAAAAGGGGCAAACTATTTTTTGTTCAATACGTCTATTATCGCAACTACAAGGTTAATTAAAGCCACGATGAATATTCCTGTTGTTATTGCGATGGTCATATCTTCCATACGACTCACCCCCGTTCTCCACAGGAGATTAAGCCGCTCCACACGCTAATATGTTGTTGGACAAAATTATACCACACTTTTATTACTATCATTTAAAACTTGAATAACAACGTTCATTGGAATTTATAATACGGTTAGTGTTAGAAAAGGTTTAGTCTAATATTAGTGATATTATAATATCATTGTTCTGGATCATGCCCTTATATCATGGAAATCTATTACATATGTTAAGATAAACCTATCATAATTTTTACCTGGGAGAATTTAAAATGAACAACCAAGCTTATTTTTATGAATTTCTAAAACCAATATCAAAAGAACTAGCCTACGTGGCCCGAGAGCTGGAAAACAGCATTTTCACAAGCCCCCGAATGATGCTGACCCATGCCAGGGTATTCGTGGAAAATATTTTGCAGCAGGTGATGCGTGTTGAAGGTCTGCAGGAAGATAAAAGAATCACTTTAATCGAACGAATCGATATTTTAGATGACAATGGCTATTTAACACCAGAAATTCGGGATGCCCTGCACCACGTTCGTAAAATTGGAAATCAGGCGGCTCATGATACAAGGGTATTCCGTTATTCTGAAGCCCTGCTATCATGGGAAGCGGTATATAAAATCGTGAAATGGTATGTTGAGGTATATGGACCGGTAGATTTTGAAGTTCCGGAGTACCAGGACCCATCACCAAAATCCACAGAATCCTATGAAATTAGTGAAATCGAATCGCGGCTAAAAATGCTTGAAAATGTACTCGTTTCATCTGAAGAGAAGGACGAGACCAGGGAAGCAGAGGAGGAAACAGCGGTTGCCACAGAGGTCATTTACGATCAGGTAGAGCCACCAGGGTATACGACCATTCGCACCCTCACCTTTAGTGATGATCAAGTGGATGTCCCCTATTTTCTAAGGGATGTATTCCTCTTACCGCAACGATTTGATAAATCTGAACGGTTTCTGATCCGGCTTGGTGCCGAACAGCAGGCAAGAATCATGAGTGAACTGCCGAATAATATTGAAGGCCTGTCCTCCCACGTCAAACGGTATAATGAGAAAAACGAAGAACAATTTTTCAATGAACTAAAAGGATTTATTGAAGAAGAAAAGGTACGGAGGCAACTGCTGCTGGAACGGCCAGGTGAGCTATTCATCTTCTATAAAACGGATTATATAGTGATCACGGACGAGCTGTCCAAAATACCACTGACAGCGGAAAACTTCACAGGAATTCCGAACCTCTTAAGACAGCTAAAAGAGGACCAGATTGAAACCGTTGGCCAGCTGCCGAAAGAGATTGTCATTCTGGCTAAGTATGAGCATGTGGGTATCGGGACTGTGGAGAAGTTGTTTGAGCAGGTTAAAGAGAAGCAAGGATAGGCCAAGGGAAGGAATATTTTTTCAACTTTCAATTTAAATATACCATCGAGATGAACACACTAGGTTTTTGGTGTGTTTTTTATTACTCAGTAGGAAATTCCATCTGTGATGAATGTTAATCTAGGAGTGCATCCTTTTTTGAAACCCTTCGTCTTCTTATGTGAAAGGAATATAAGAAGGCAGGAGGTTTTATTTTATCATGGCAAATCATGAAACGAACTTATTAGAAACGCTAACGGAACCTACAGAAGAAAAACACAATAAACTTATCATTGATTTTATGTATATCGATTTGGAGGTTTGCTCTCGTTGTAAAGGAACAGAAGCGAACCTAAATAAAGCCATTAACGAAGTGACGCCTATGCTAAACACAGTAGGCTACGATATACTAGTCAATCGTGTTTTGGTTGGCAGTGAAGAACAAGCTATTTCTTTGCATTTTGACCTTTCTCCTACCATTCGAATTAATGGAACTGATATTCAACCGGCCTCAAAGGAAAGTAACTGTGGCTCTTGTAACACGATTACGGGCATAGATGTTGATTGTCGGGTCTGGGTGTATAAAGGAAAAGAGTATACAGAAGCACCTAAAGGGATAATTATGGACGCTATACTAGCAGAAGTATATGGACAATCCTCAGCATCAAATGAAGGTAAAGGGGAAAATTTTGTGCTGTCTGGAAACTTGAAAAACTTCTTTGATCAAAAGGAGAAACAACGTTCTAAAGACGATAATATGTGTTGTTCCTCGGATCAATGTTGTTAGTATTTTTCCTTAAGATTATGGGTTAGGACTATTCCTCAATCGGGCGCAGTTATTTCACTAACCCTAAAATCAACTCTTTATAGATATCAAAAAATGCAAAGTTGTAATCTTTGTATACATATTCATCTGTTTTGTGTGCCATTTTTGTTTCGCCAGGGCCAAACATCATGACTGGGAAGCTTTCATCTTATCCTTGTAATAAGTTTGATGCATCCGTCACCCTGGCGAACCTTTAACAGAAATCTCTAAGTCTAAGTGTTTTTTACCAAGTCTTCCTTAGCAAGGTCAACCATGTCAGACTGTCCTGAAGTGAAAGCACTTGGTAATGACATGGTCATTTCAACATCAATATTAGAGCCTTCTTTATTGTATTTGTTAGCTGTTGTATTGAATAAGTCAATCACTTTATCGTTATCAAATTCTGGAATAGTCCGTACGTTTATTTCAGCTACTGCTTTTTCAGGAACTGAGTTTATTTGGTTCCCTGCATTAAAAATAGTTGTACTCATAACCAATTGATCCAGCTTATTTGTGTGAACGATCTATATTTGGTAAGTAAAAATGTATGCAATGGCATTGTGTATAACACTGGTCAGTCCTGCTTCCTATTAGTGACAGGCACCTGATTGACCGACATGGTCATCTGTGCTACAGTTATATTGACCACAGCGGTCACATCATTGATGAAAGGAGCTTATAACCATTAACGCGAGTTTTAATAAATTAAAAACGGAGAAGAAAAATCTTATTATTAATGCTGCTATAAAGGAATTTGTCCGAAATGGTTTTGAAAAAGCATCAACAAATGAAATTGTAAAAGAGGCAAAAATATCTAAGGGCTCATTATTTAATTATTTTCATAGCAAGAAAGATCTTTATATATATTTGATCGAATACGGGATTCAAGTTATCGAATATCTATATGAACAAATTGATCTAAATGAAACGGATTTATTTAAAAGAATCGAAAATATTGGACTGCAGAAATTCCATATCCACAGAAAATTTCCTCACGTATTTGACTTCCTCGCTTCTTCTATCAAAGAGGAGTCCGCTGAAGTAAAAGATATAATCAGGAACAAAGTAGATCCAATCTATGAACAGGGAACAGAGATCATCTATAAAAATATTGATTATTCCAAGTTCCGCGAAGATATTGATGTCGAAAAGGCCATTGAAATCCTGAATTGGACCATGTTTGGATTTGGGGAGAAAGCCCTTCAGCAAATCAACAGCTTTGAAGATATTGATGAATTTGGAAATCTGTATTTTAAAGAATGGGAGAGATATTCTGAAATACTGAAGGCTAGTTTTTACAAATGAAGTAAAGCAGGAGTTTCGTGGGAATGAATAGTGGGCGTCAAATTTAGAAAAAGGGTACAATTTGTCAGGAATTTAAAGCATATCTTTTAAATGGAAAATTCCATTAATGAGATACATAGTTTCAAAAGGGGAGTGTCCGTATCATGACTGAAATTGTAAATATTCAAGGTTTACAAAAAAAGTTCGGTAAATTTCAGGCACTTAGTGATGTGAACTTCACGGTAAATGCTGGTGAAGTTGTTGGTTTTATTGGTCCCAATGGGGCGGGTAAATCTACAACGCTTCGAATTCTATTAGGGATTATCCAGCGAGATGCCGGTAGTGCAGAAATATTTGGTAAAGACGTTTGGAAAGACAGCCTTGAAATTCATAAACGCATTTCTTATGTCCCAGGAGATGTCTCGTTGTGGGGAAATCTGACAGGCGGTGAAATTATTGATTTATTCTTGAAATTACATGGTGGGGGAGATAAGCAAAAACGAGATTATTTAATCAAACGCTTTGAATTGGATCCAAAGAAAAAAGCAAAAGGGTATTCGAAAGGAAATCGCCAAAAGGTCGGTTTAATCGCAGCACTAGCCGCTGATTCTGATTTATACATCCTGGATGAACCAACTTCTGGTCTTGATCCTTTAATGGAGGCTATCTTTCAAGAAGAAGTAGAAAAACTTAAGGAAAAAGGAAAATCCATTTTGCTATCCTCTCATATTTTGAGTGAAGTTGAACGATTGGCAGATAAGGTTGTCATTATCCGACAAGGTGAGATTGTGGAAACAGGGACCCTCGATGAACTGCGTCACTTGACACGCTCTACTGTAACTTTAACGACAGAAGGTGATGTGGCTGAAATGGCTGGTATCAATGGTGTATTTGATTTCAAACAAAAAGATAATCAAGCAACATTCTCCGTGGATTCTCAACACCTTGATGATGTTTTAGTCAAAGCAAGTGAATTAGGGGTCAAGAAATTTGAATCCGTGCCACCGACTCTTGAGGATTTATTCATGCGGCATTATGAAGGATAAACGGTTTGAAGGGAGGGTGAAAGATGAAGGAAAAGTTTGCACGCTGGAATACATTGTTCCTGCTCTATTTAAAACGAGACTGGAAAAAAATTATAATTTGGGTATTAGGACTTGGCTTGTTTTCAGCTGCTTATGTTCCGGCCTTTGAAGAAATAGCAAAAGGCCAAGGGTTGCTGGGCATGTACGAAACACTGCAAAATCCTGCTATGACCGCTATGGTAGGTCCTACGCCCATTGAAACAGCAAGTGACTTTACTTTAGGAGCCATGTATGCACATGAGATGTTACTCTTCTGTAGCTTATTTGCGATGATAATTGCTGTTTTACATGTGGTTAGTCATACTCGTAAAGAAGAGGACCTTGGATTGACTGAACTTGTTCGCTCATTTCAGGTAGGCCGCCAAGCAAATTCTCTTGCTGCAATGATAGAGATCGTTTTTATTAACATTTTATTAGCACTTGTTATAAGTGGAGTTATGATTAGCTTTGGTGCTGATACGATTACTGTTGAAGGTTCTCTTTTATTCGGAGCTTCAATCGGAATGGCCGGTATTCTCGGTGCTGTGATTGCTCTGGTTATGGCCCAAATTATGTCTGCTTCATCCGGGGCAACAGGGTCAGCGCTTGGAATGATAGGACTGCTTTATATTATTCGTGCAGGGACAGATGTCTCTAATGTAGATTTATCCATGTTTAATCCTTTAGGCTGGACATATTTAACCTATCCTTTTACAGAAAATAATTGGATTCCACTGCTATTTGCCTTCATTTTTAGTATCATTATGATGGTGATTGCTTTTAGCCTTGAAGGAGCTCGTGATATGGGGGCTGGTTATCTTCCTGAAAGAGAAGGAAGAGATCGTGCAAAGAAATCCTTGCTGTCTATCCGTGGTTTATTTATCAAAATTAACAAAGGCGTGATGATCAGCTGGTTTATTGCTTTTGTTATTATGGGGGCTGCCTATGGTTCCATTTTTGGAGATATGCAGACCTTCCTTGCAAGTAATGACATAATGAAGGAAATGTTTACTCATTCAGGTGTTACCATTGAAGAATCATTTACAGGCACCATTATGATGGTCATGATAGGCTTGGTTTCAATTTTACCGATTGTCATTGTAAATAAACTTTTCTCTGAAGAAAACCAACAGCGCTTAAGTCAGATTTTTGCTACAAAAGTTACCCGCAGTCAACTTTATTGGATCAATTTGGGTTTAGCTATTTTTTCAGGTGTAGCAGGAACTTTATTAGCCGTAGTTGGCCTTGGGGGTACGGCTATTGCGTCCATGGGCGACCAATTAACAATGGATATCTTTGATTTTCTTGCTGCTGGTTTTAACTTGTTCCCATCCGTATTATTCTTTACTGGTTTGGCAGCTTTGGCACTTGGTTGGGCACCGAAACTGGGGAAAGTGGTGTATATATATCTAGCCTATTCCTTTCTATTAAACTACTTTGGTAATATATTAGACTTATCTGAATGGTTTTCCAAAACAGCCATTCAAAGCTGGTTCCCCCGAATTCCAATTGAAGATTTTGATGCAACAGTTTTCATAACCATAACGGTGATTAGCATCGTTTTCTTGATTATTGGTTATTTTGGTTATCATAGACGGGATATGCTTGAATAGGAGAGAAACAACCCCAAATGCAACTGCCAAAAATAAAAGTAACATATTAGAAGGAACAACGATGACGCTAATGATGTCCTTAGGATGTTATTAGCGTTTTTTATTTCTGATACTTTATTAAACATCTAGTTCCATAAAATCCACTTCATCGCTTTATCTATTACTCATTCTTGAATAAGCTTATCCGAATAATAGCGAACGAACAATATCGATTGGTAAGCACTACTCTCAGGGACAGAAGTTCAGCGATAAACTGACCTAAAACGATTGGTTAGTATTTACGGCGATAGAAAAATAAATAAATGAATTGAATGAATGGGACTCCTGCTACCATGATAGCTATAGCGTCTCTAAATTGATCATAGGTTAAGTGGTAGAAACTATTGATGAAATAAATAATTGTCCACCCAATCAAAACATATGTAAAAGTTCTTGAACGAGATTTGTAGAGAATCATCTTACCTCTTTCGTCATGGCCTTCCTTTAACATAAAGCGTTGTTCATATTGATAAAGTATCCACACTAATGTGACAACGGCCAACCATTTAATCATCTAAAAACTCCTCTTCTGAATGATATTGAAATACGTCATTAATATCTTTGTCAAATAAATGAGCAATCTGAAAGGCAAGCATTAAAGATGGACTGTATTTATTGGCTTCAATTGAAATTACTGTTTGTCTGCTAATTCCCAGTAGTGTAGCAACTTTCTTTTGAGACCAACCTTTTTCAGCACGAAGTACATTTAATCGGTTTGTTAAAGATCCTTTACGATTCATTCATATCACTCCAAAAACAGTGTAAAATAATTCTTACTAAATGTCAAAAAAACATTACATATATTGAAGAAGGTTTGAATCACGAATAAGGATTTGTGGCCTTTTTGCTAAAAAACTAATTAGAATGAGATTTTTATCGCAGTAATGGTTTGGGCAGTAATTATAAAGGTGGAAAACGAATGATAATGTTTAGAATTTGGTGTGGAGGTTAATTTTGCACTGATTAAAATTTGATTGTGCTAAAATGAGGAATAGTACTTTCGTAGAGGAGACATTGGAATGACTTGGAGAAATCTGAAAAACCGATATTTCATGGTTAATTGCTTCTTACTTTATTATTAGCGCAATTTTTACGCCATTAATTGGTAAATTGAGTGATATTTATGGGAGATTAAGAAAGAAAACTGGTCTTTTAGTTTAACGACTTATTTCGACATAAAACGGGTGGTGACAGGCACCTAAAAAAAGATGAAACTTTTATTCCATTAAACCGTAGATATTTATAGGTAAAAAGATAGGAGTCGATGATTTTTGTATAAATTTCTAACAATCGTCATTCGAATAGCTATTGCAATTCCGGCGATGATTACCGTATGGCTGATTAGCTATTTCTTATTCGATCTTTCCTTCCTGAGCTCATCAGGAGTATCATTGATCGGAGCGGCTTTGACATATGGGATTCTATCCGGCGCAATTTATTTCCGTTCGCTTAAAAAGAATCAGTTGACGATGAAAGAGTACCGATATATTCGTAAGCAGTTAACCGAAGCCAAACATAAAATCCGCCGAATGCATAAAACGCTGTTATCGATTCGCCAAATGTCCTTTTTTAAAGAGATGTTTGATTTATTACGATCCATTAGAAAAATCTATCAAGTGACGAAAAAGGAGCCCAGGCGGTTCTATCAGGGAAATCAGTTTTATTTTTCCCATTTGGATTCGGCCGTTGAACTAACAGAAAAATATGCATTTCTCTATTCGCAGCCTAAGAAGAGCAGTGAGATGGAGCAGGTGCTTGATGAAACCCGTGCGGCTATAAAAGACATAAAAACCGCCATCGAAAATGACCTGTATCATATTCTTTCAGATGATATTGAGGAGCTTAACTTTGAAGTAGACTACACGAAGTACACGACAAATCCAAAAAAAGAAAGGCTGGATTTTGATGGACAACAAAAATGAAACCATTCATAAAGATGATGGAATTTTAATGGACGAGCTGTTGGCCAATCCGTTTGGAGAGGATGAAGGGTCGGACACTGAAATAAAAGAAGAGGGAGAAGGGTCCAAGAAGCTTGTTGATGTACTGCCGGCAGAGGATAAAGAGAAGGCGCAAACCCTCGCGACGCAAATTGATGCCAAGGATCATGAGGCTATTATTTCCTATGGCACGCAGGCACAGTCGAAATTGCTGGATTTTTCCCATTCGATGCTTGAGCATGTCCAGAAGAAGGATATGGGTGAGGTTGGCCAGGTTATCAGTGATTTAATGAAGAAATTTAATGAGATGGACCCGGATGATTTAAGGCCGGAAAAGCAAAACGTGATCAAACGGATTTTCGGGAAGCTGCGCGGCTCAGTGCAGGAGATTGTATCGAAATACCAAAAAACCGGCGCACAGATTGACCGGATTAGTGTGAAACTGGAGAAAAATAAGGATGGGCTTTTATCCGATATCGCTATGCTGGAAAAGCTGTATGAACATAATAAGGAGTATTTTAAAGGGCTGAATGTCTATATCGCAGCAGGCGAACTCAAGCTTGAGGAAATCCGTGAAAAGGAAATTCCTGCTCTCAGAAAAGCAGCGGAATCTACTGATGATCAAATGAAGTATCAGGAAGTAAATGATCTTATACAATTTGCAGAGCGCCTGGAGAAGCGTATTCATGACTTGAAGTTAAGTCGGCAAATCACGATTCAGAGTGCACCGCAAATAAGATTGATCCAAAATACAAACCAGGTGTTAGTGGAAAAAATTCAATCCTCGATTTTAACGGCCATCCCATTATGGAAAAATCAAATCGCGATTGCACTTACGATGTTCCGGCAGAAAAATGCCGTTGAAGCTCAGAAGCAGGTGTCCAAAACAACGAATGATCTATTATTGAAAAATTCTGAGATGTTAAAGACCAACACGGTTGAGACAGCCAAGTTGAATGAGCAGGGGCTTGTCGACATTGATACGTTAAAGCAGACAAAGGATAATTTAGTTTCTACACTTGAAGAAGTATTAGAAATCCAGGACGATGGGCGCCGTAAACGACTGGAAGCAGAACAGGAAATTGGCACGATGGAACAGGAGCTGAAACAGAAGCTGTTGCACTTAAAAGATGGAGAGGAATAAGGCTTTTTCATGAAATAACAAGAAACAATATAAGAGCCTGTCTGTTTAAATGGCTGCCCTCCCATTTTATTGATTCTTGGAGTTAAAGGTTTGCGCGGAGTTTTAACAAAGTTTGATAAATTGGTAGGCATGGACATTAAAGCATTGTTTTTTTGGTGTTTTAACCTCTTATGTAGGTGAACCCCTGTTTGTCTGGGCAGGGTATTATATTTTAACTGGATGGCATTATTTATATTCTTTGCCGATTTATGCAATTATCTTTTTATTTGCAGACTGGCTGACGAAGAGGGAAGCATTTTCAGATGCAAGCGGTAAATAGGAAATTTATAAAAGACAAAATTATTTCAAACGGTATACCAATCAATATTTGATTTGGTATACTTTTTTAATGAGTTTGTAAAATTGCCTAAGTAAGCCGTGCACATCTCCGTTCATTCGACAAAATTCGGGTGGTGACAGGCACCATCCCAAAGAAGGTGCTTTGCAGTGAAATCAAATATTTTCGATAAGATTTATTATGGTTGGTTCATCGTTTTTATCGGTGCTTTAGGGGTCTTTTTCTCAGGACCCGGACAAACGTATTCAAATTCGGCCTTTATTGATCAGTACATAGTAGATTTTGGCTGGTCCCGTTCTGAGGTTTCAGGGATGTATTCGGCTGCAACTTTAGTGGCGGGGTTTATGATGATGTTTGTGGGTAAGTTTATTGACCGGCTTGGTCCACGTATTATGATGGTGACAATCGGTTCTCTTTTTTCATTGGCATTATTTTGGAATAGTATGGTTTCGAGTCTATGGATGCTTGTGATTGGCTTTTTCCTGATTCGTTTACTTGGTCAGGGAAGTATGACACTGATTCCGAACACACTTGTAGCCCAATGGTTTGTTCAGAGAAGGGGCTTTGCGTTTAGTATTATGACGCTCGGCAGTTTCATCAGTGCAACTGTGTTTCCAATCATAAATACCTGGCTAATTAATACATGGGATTGGCGTTTTGCCTGGCAGTTCTGGGGAATCTTGTTGCTCGTTGTTTTCGTGCCGTTTGCTTTATTTGGCGTACGGAACAAGCCTGAGGATATCGGCCTGGAACCAGATGGATTTGCAGGGAACAAGCGTAAAAAAACGAAACCTGTTCTTGGGGCCACAAATATAAATGCTGATACGGAAGACTGGACGTTAAAAGAAGCCCGAAAAACGAGAACATTTTGGGCCATTTTGATTTGTATTGGAATTCCAGCGATGGTGAATACAGGGATCACGTTCCATATTATTTCAATTTTTGGCTCCAACGATTTATCACCGACCCTGGCGGCAACAGTTCTCAGTTTAATGGCCGCAGTCGGCATTCCTATGTCATTTGTTTCAGGCTATATTACAGACAGGGTGCCAACGAATTACCTGCTTGTTGTTATTTTCATTGTTGAGATGGTCTTATTAACCATGCTCTTGTTTACGACGAATATCTTCCTGGCAATTCTATTCGGAGTGATATGGGGTATTGCCAATGGCCTTGAGCGAATCACCATTAAGGTTATCTGGCCAAACTTTTTTGGGCGGAAATATATTGGAAGTATCAGTGGGGTCGGGGTAACCATGACGGTAATTGGATCTTCACTCGGACCGCTTCCATTTGGCGTAGGTTATGATTTATTCCACAGTTATACGCCAGTGATTCTCGTGACGATGATATTCCCTGTAATCGGTATAATTTGCGGCTTGATTGCAAAGAAACCAAATAAGGCACAGATAGAGGTATAGAGATTAGATAGGTATTGTATGAGTGATGAAAGGCTTTTTTCTGAGTGTATGGACTGTTGTTCTGCATTTGGAAGGGAGTCTTTTTTATTTTTTCCTTAAGACAATGGGATTTATTCAATGAGCTAATGAAGGCCAATAATCCCCAATAACATATGAAAACAGTCCTTCATACCCCGCTAAACCACTAAAACCCAGGAGGAGACATCAACCCGAGATTTTTCGACAAAACTCGGGTGGTGACAGGCACCTTTGGAGGTGCGACACCTATCTGGTGATTCTCCGCATGCCCTCTGATATGAGGTCGACGAGCAGGACGAGAATGAGATAGCAGAATAGGAATAGGGTGACTTCGGTATAGTGGAACCAGCTCATGCTTAGCTTAAATTGATGGCCTAAGCCACCGGCACCTACGAATCCGACAACAACTGTGGTCCGAATGATAACCTCCCAGCGATAGACGATATACGTGATAAACTTGGAAAAGACGGTCGGAAAAAGTCCATATAAAAAAATTTGAGACTTTTTGGCCCCGGAAGATGCCAAGCTTCGTATAGGTCGTAAATCAATGTCTTCTATGGTTTCCGCACACAGCTTGCCAAGGATTCCAAAATTGTGTAAGGCAAGAGCAATCGCACCAGGCAGGATCCCCGGTTTGAAAATAAAGATAATCATCATCGCCCATATCAATTCGGGAATGGCTCTTGAGAAAATATAAAAAACGCGAATGATGCCATAAATGATCCAGCCATACCAGGTCTTCTTAAGGGTCAACGTTCCATTTGCGGCTGTTCTGGCTGCAGGAATCACAGTGAGAATCATCCCAATGGTTGCAAATCCAACGGCCATAATACTCATAACTAAAGTATCAAAGGATAGCTTAGCTGCCGTTTTCCAACTTTCCAAGCTTGTGAACGCAGGGGTTTCGGCATTCACACCCAACATATTTTGCAGAAACTCAAGAGTGTATTGTCGATTTTTTTCCGAAAAAAGTCCAAAGAAATCCGCGCCTTCAACGGTAAAAATAAAAGACCAGGAAGCAACCATAAGCAATAAAGCGACAAAAAAGGAGCCACGGACAAATCCTATTTTAAATTTTCTATGTTTCATGCGACCAGCCTCTTTCGTACCATCTGGCTCCAAACGTCAACAATAACGACAATTCCAATTAAAAAGAACAGAAACGTCCAGACTTCATCATATTTTAAATCCTGCAAAGACAGCTGAATTTGAAATCCAAGTCCGCCAAGACCAACAAAGCTCATGATGGCAGAGGAGCGGATGGCACATTCAAATCTGTAAAAAACATAGCTCATCAAATCAGGGGCTGCAAAAGGAATATATCCATAGATCAGTTGCTGCATTCTCGTTGCACCACTTGACCGTAACGCATTCAATGGCTGACTTGAAACTTCATTTAACATATCAGCAAAAATTCTTCCTAAAATTCCTCCATAGGGAATGGCAATGGCAAAAATAGCTGCAAAAGGAGTTAACCCGGATGCCGCAACAAAAAGCCAGGCCCAGACAAGTTCATGAATGGCGCGCATAAAGCCAAGTAAACCACGAAAAATACTTTTGGATAAAAAGCGGCCAATTCCTTTGTCAGACATTAAAATTCCTGAAGATAGCACACCTAAAACAACTCCCAGGATGAGAGCTAACGTCATCCCTGCCACTGCATATGCCAGTGTGCGCCAGGTTGAAACTAGAGCGAGCTGCAAAATCTCCGGAGATAAATCAGGCTGAAAAAGTCCCTGAATCATCTGTGCGAGTGTGGAAAGGCCTCCGGAGTGAAAGAGATTTTTACCCCAGTCAACGAAAAAAAGGCTCCCGATAAAAACCATGAGCATCACGAAGGTTAATATATTTTTTCTATGAAAGTGGAGGAGTTTTGTCTGCATGTTCGTTCAGCTCCGTTAATTGATAAAGATTCGTAAGGTCTGCATCTGACACTTCCGCCGCCCGCTGATCAAAATAGATTTTCCCTTCTCTAACTGCAATAATCCGGTCAAAATAGTTTCTCGCTAATTCAACAGAGTGAAGGCTTGTCACCAAGGTCTGTTTTTCTTCCTTTACGATTTGAATTAAAATATTAAGAACATCTTCAGCTCTGGCCGGATCCAGTGATGATACGGGTTCATCAGCTAAAATGATTTCAGGACGCTGAACGAGCAAGCGGGCCAAAGCAACACGCTGCTGTTCGCCTCCAGACAATTTGGAGGTTCGATCATACATTTTATCAGCTAATCCTACTCGTTGCAGTGCTTGAATGGCGATATCCTTCTCCTGTGGAAAGAAAAATGACCAAAATGACTTCCAAAATCCCCAGTCTGTGAAGCGACCCACAAGAACATTGTGTATGACAGGAAGGGAGCCCACTAAATCGAACTGCTGACGAATGATTCCTACTTTTTTGGCCAGCTCCTTGGGATTCCGGTATTCACTGGTTCTTTTTTCAGCGATTTTAATTGTTCCATTATCTGGTGTTTCAATGGTGGACAGCATATTAAGCAGTGTCGTTTTTCCAGCGCCACTTGGACCAATAATCGCCGTCACTTCTCCTTTTTTAATGCTTAAAGAAAGAGGAGATATGGCTTTCATCTCCCCGTAAGTCTTTTCTACGTTTTCCAATGTAAAAGCATCAGTTGATTCCATTTCTGTCACCTACTATTTAATAATCCCGAGACTTTTAGCAACGTCTTCAATGGCTTTATAGTTTTCGTTATTTGTTTCGATAAACTGATCGGTATGGAAAAGCTCCAGAATATCCTTTTGATCTTCTCCCATATTCAGCAGGGCATCCTGTACTTTCTGCTTCGTTCCCTCGCCAAAGTTGTCATTGACGTTGTTAATCGTCCAGTTATAGTCATAATAAGCGGGCGTGGTGTAAAATACGTCGACCTTATCTGTATCGACTTTTCCTTCTTCAACGGCACTCTGCCAAACGAGTTCATTTAATGCACCGGTTTCAAATGACCCTGCTTCCACGAGCTGGTATGTGGCATCGTGTGAACCGGAATAATTCGGCTCGCTCGCAAAATCTTTTTCAGGGTTGATTCCTGCCTCTGTCAGAAAATGCCGGGGCATTAAGTGACCGGATGTAGAGCTTTCACTTCCGAATGTAAAGCTTTTTCCCTTTAGTTCCTTCAGGCTTTCAACCTCCAGCCCTGCTTGTTTAATAAAAACAGAATGAAACTCTTTATCACTCGGCCTCTGTGCAATGGCTTCAGCACCTTCCACCTGACTTCTGGCCTGCACCCCTGTTAAACCGCCAAACCATCCGAGCTGAATTTCTCCGCGATTAAAGGCCGTAACAAGTGCCGCATAATCCTGTGAAGGAACATATTCCACATTTAATCCCGTTTGTTCACTTAAATAGGTAGCAAAATCATTAAAGCGTCGATTTAAATCTGAAACATCCTGGTCTGGAATCGCACCTATTTTAAATGTTTTGTCGTTGGTGTTGTCTCCATTTGAGGAATCTGCCTCGTTATCCGTATCCCCACAAGCTGATAATAAGACAGCAAACAGGGTGATTAACAATAGAATAATGACTTTACGCATGTAAAAATCCTCCTTATAAGAAAAACTTATATGATGTAAAAAAGTATCTTATGTACAGTAATTAACATTATAAAGTTTATTTTTAAATTCGTGAAGTCATTAATTCATATTCGAGTCATACAATTGCAGCCATATAAGTGTATAATATGGGAAGAGAATTTTTTAGAAATGGGGAAGAGTCAGGTGAATCTTAATCAACTTAAAGCATTTGTAAAAGTGGCTCAGGTTAAAAGTTATCAGGAAGCTGCAGAGCTCCTGGGGGTATCTCAACCGGCAATTACCCAGAGAATCAAGGTGCTGGAGCATTATTTTCAAACAAAACTGATAACAAGAAGTAATGAAGGCTTTTCTCTGACGCCACAAGGAGAGACGTTCTATCAGGCAAGCTTGGAAATCCTGGAGAAGTGGAGTCAGCTAGAGTACCACTTTCTGGGGAATCAGCCGACAGGGAATTTAGTGATTGGTGCAAGCACAATCCCCTCCGAATATCTGCTCCCGTCACTATTAAAACAATTTCGGATCAAATTCCCTGCTGTTCATTTTCGTATGCAAGTGTCCGGGTCCGCAGAGATTGAGAAATTGCTCATGAACAGAAGTGTGGACCTTATTGTGACAGGACAACCTGAACATGAGGAAGAAATTGAGTCCATACCTATTTTTGATGATGAATTAAAGGTCATTATGCAGCCAGGAGAAGAAAACAGTAAACTGGAAATGAATGATTTATTTCGTTTTGACTGGATTCTTCGTGAACCCCATTCCAATACAAGACAGGCTTTTGAAAAAGCACTATTGAAGCAAAATCATACCATTGAGGAGCTTCATGTTGTTGGGGAGATGGGGAGTACAGAAGCGGTGATTTCAGCTGTGGAAGCTGGACTTGGGATATCAGCCGTCTCTTCATTGGCGGCTAATCGCGCACAAAAATTCGGCAGAGTCGAGGCCATTTCAATTAAAGACCTTGATATTTCAAGAAAATTTTATGTGTCCTATTTAAAAGAGAATCAAAATGCCTTAACCATCGCTGCTTTTCTGGATTTTATCAGGCAATATCCGTTTGAATGAAGGCATTCGACAAAATTCGGGGCGTGACAGGCACCACCCAATAGAAAGGAGCTTCGATATGAAGGATCAATTGATGAAAATGCTGGAAGAACGGGAAGATAAGATGATTGAAATCCGCCGTTATTTACACGAGCATCCCGAGCTTTCTTTTGAAGAAGAGAAGACAGCAGAATACATTGCCGATTTTTATCAAGATAAGGATGTAGACATCGAAACGAACGCGGGAAATGGTCACGGCGTTATTGTCACGATTAATGGTGGATTGCCAGGCAAAACAGTCGGTCTTCGTGCTGATTTTGATGCACTGCCGATTAAAGAGGAGACAGATGTTCCGTTCAAATCAAAAAACGATGGTGTGATGCACGCATGTGGCCATGATGGTCATACTGCTTATTTGTTAATTCTCGCTGATTGTCTTATCCAATTAAAGGATCAAATCAAAGGCACGATCAAGATTATTCATCAGCATGCAGAGGAACAGCCTCCAGGTGGGGCAAAAAGCATTGTAGATTCAGGCAAGTTGGACGACCTGGACTCCATCTTTGGTATTCATCTTTTACCAATGGCCGAAGCAGGTACAGTAGGCTATCATAGTGGCTATTCCTTTAATGGACGTACTTATTTTAAATTGAAGATTCAGGCAAGTGGAGGGCATGGATCATCCCCGCATAAAGCGAATGATGCCATTGTCGCAGGTTCCCATTTTGTTACCGCCGCACAAACGATTGTCAGTCGCAGGGTAGACCCGCTTGCTGCTGGGGTCGTAACAATCGGCTCATTTGACGGGAAGGGCAGCTTTAACGTAATCAAAGACAGCGTAGAGCTTGAAGGCGATATCCGTTATTCCAATGATGAAACTCAGGAAGTTATTAATAAAGAATTTCAACGGATTGTGAACGGGCTGGAAGAACTATTTGGTGTTACATGCGAGCTTACTTATACACCGGATTATCCACCACTATACAACGATCCGGAATTAACCCAGTTTGTAGCTGATACTTTGAAAGAAGCTAATGATAGAAAAATTAAAGTAGTCAAGGAATTTCCAAAAATGTCACCATCCGATGACTTTGCCTATTATCTTGAAAAAATTCCTGGTTCATATTTCTATATTGGCTGCACGCCAAAAGGGGTTAAGGATCCTTACTTTAACCACCACCCTAAATTTGATATTGACGAGGACGCATTACTCGTTGCAGCAAAATCTGTTGGGCATGTGGCCTGCAGTTATTTGGATGTTGAATAAGAAACACTACCATGAAGAGACGCTTGGATTTTAAATCCAAGCGTCACTACTCTTTATATAACTTCAAACCTAATTTAAAAAGAAAAAGTACTAATACAATTGCAAAGAAATTTCCTATTGTATCCCAATTAATCTCTTTGTGGTGAACGATTTTCGCAAGCATAATTCCTATGAGTACACCTGTAATTCCATAAAAGAATGATGTTAAACTATTGGCCAAAAGATCCCTCCTTTAGCTTCAATAAAGATGACAATTACACCTGAAATTAACTCTGTGATTCAAAAGATAAATCGCTCATTCTATCTATGTTATTTTTTTGAAGTAGCCTTTACAATCAGGAAATGTGGATTCGTCATTAGATAGTGATAGGCTTTTTCTTTTATCTCTTTCATTTTTGTCTGCGGTTTAGGTTCTCTTAGTGTTTCCAGGTTGAAAAATTGAGTGGTATTGTTCACGATTGTTTGCAAAGGTCTTCGGTAAAAGCTGACATCAATTGTAAGGTTGGGTTTGTTCCAGGTTTCTGTTAAAAATTGGGTTTTAAAATAATCTTCACACTGATGTCTTGTAAAGTCCATAAATGGATGATGGACCGAAAATAAAATGGTTCCATCAGCTTTTAAAATTCTGTTAAATTCCTGGAATGTGTACGTCCAATCTTTTAGATAATGAAGCGTCAGAGAACTTATAATAACATGAAAAGTATCGTCCTCAAATGGCAAGGGCTCTCTAAGATCATGACAGAGAAATGTTGCTTTTTCTCCTAAACGATGCTTTGCTGCTTTTATCATTTCAGGACTTACATCTATACCTGTAACTTCTGCCCCTTGAGATAATAGCTGAGAGGAATACCAACCAGCAGCACAGCCAGCATCCAGTATCTTTTTCTCTGTTAATTGTGCGGGTAAGGCATTCAACATTGCAGGACGCTCATAATAAGCGTTATAAGGATTTTCTTCATCAATATCGTTTTGATAAACATTGGCTAGCTTGTTATACGTATTTTTGGCATAATCACCCATGTAAAACTCTCCCTGGAATATTAATAATCATCAAGTTTACGTGACATCTGAAATGGCGAACATCTCAATCAATAATAACATAAAATTCCAACTTATTAAGCCATTCGACAAAATTCGGGTGGTGACAGGCACCAGGATTATTTTTAAAGGAATTTTTTTACCTTTTATAGAAATACAATATCTAACAAATGATTTAGGTATTCTTCAAAAAGAATAATCACTGTTTTTTTATGAGGAGGGAATGATGCAATATTTCATTGGAATTGTACCTGCTGAAAATTTCAAAAAGAAAGTAACAGACTTCCGTGGTAAATGGAAAAATAATTTAATTAATGAGGTTGTAGAACCACATATTACTTTAAAAGCCCAGGGCGGTTTAACTCCGGATGAAAAATGGATCAGTAAAGTGAAACGTGTATGTGGAGAAACAAGACCATTTCATATAAAAATAGAAAAGCCGATGTTTTTTGGCGAAGAAATTTTATTTTTTAGCGCATCATCGGAACAATTGTATACTTTACACAAAGATATTGTTCACGCGGTCGAGCCTTCTAAAGAACAAATAGAGAGATATTTTAAACTGGAAAACTTTGTTCCACATATGACATTAGGAAAGACCACTTTGGGATTACCAAAACGGGATTTAAAAGATATGGCAACATTAGCACAAACAGAAATGCAACCTTACCCTACATTGAATGTGACTTTTGTAAGAGTTTATAAGGAAATAGAACCGAATCATTATGTAAAGCTGGAAGATATTCCTTTGGCCGAAAAATAATAAGCTGGTGATCTTAGTCAAATTACTTATAAACGAGGTGCATGATGGGGTTTCTGAAATCCAAAAAATTTCTAGTAATAGGAATCGTTTTATTTAGCTTAATCGGATTTATATTTTATTTCTTTTACGGAACACCCTGGGACTTGATTTCATATAAAGACAAGTTTGAGACCTATCTGGAAGAGAGATATCATCAGGATTTTGTCATTGATGAAATCTCCTATGATTTTCTGCATGGAGGAACCTATCATGCTTATGCATTTTCTGAAACGAACCCAGAGGTAACCTTTCATGTAGGTCAAAACTCCAAATCAGCTGAAATTGATGACGCATATCATTATGAATTGTGGAGATATCAGGCAAGAAATGAGGTAACACCTATAATAGAAAAGACATTTCCTGACAGGTTGAACCACGCAGTAGAGGTTAGGGATTCCTTATACCCGGATGCTACTCAAAAATCAGAAGTCCCCAATTATAAAAATATGGTTACTTTAGAAATCGGCATTGCAAAGGATCATACGAAAATTACTGAGAATAAAGAAGCAGAGCTGGAAAAAGCCTTTAAGTTAATTGAAGAATTAAATGAAAAAGATTTAAATATGGATCACTTTAGTATTAGCTATAAATCTAAGACACTGCAATTAAGCGGAACTGAAATGAAATCTATAAAAAAGCATAATGATTTTAGAAAAATGGTTAAAGGATTATAGGAAATAAATTTTTAGGAAGATTGTTCGTTTGTTTCTGAAGATGTGTTTTTTGTAAGGCATAGCCTCTTTTAGTAGGGAGGGATACTTTGGAATTTATTTTAAATCTCATCGAATATTTATTCTCCAGTAAGAAGACCTTGGTGTATACCGCCATGAGACAGCAGGATTATTATAAAGCCGTTTCAAAGCTGGAGGCGGATCTGATTAAATTTAGAGTGTCTGTGACAGGCAATGCCAATGCATCGCCTGGTACTCCATACAGTGATTTAGGGAGGATTTATAAAATATATGTGAGGAAAGAGGATGAAGGGAAAGCGTTAAGATCAATTCATACAAAAAGGTAAAAATATTGGGAGGAGATGTGAATGAAACGTATTCGCCGTTGGTTTGTTGCAGTAGTTCTTGTTCTTTTGACTGTTCTCTTTTTGAATAAAGGTTTGAACTTATGGTCTCTTGGATCAAATGTGGATGGACAAGGAATTGGTTTATCTTTATTAGGATTCGAAATTAATGATCGGGTACTTGAAGAAAGCATACCTTCCTATGCAACCGGATTTTTTATATTGGCTGGAATTGCATTCGTGATTTCCATGATACTAGTAGGAATGAACCTGAAGATAAAGTCACAAGAATAATGGAAGCTTAAATTAGGAGGAAGAAGGATGGACGTAAGAGATGTTTTACTGGCTCAGTTAAATGCCTGTCAGGAAAATACCTGGTTTGTCGCATTACGAAACGCCATTGAGGGTCTTACCGAGGAACAGGCAGACTGGAAGCCCTCTGAATCTGCAAACTCTATATTTGAAATGGTGAATCACTTAATTTTCTATAACCAACGATATTTGAATCGGTTTAAAGATCTCCCAAATGAGAAAAATTCAGATAGCAACACATTCAGTAATCGAGAAGATCTAAGTTGGCCAGACGCCGTTAAACGATTGAATGACTTGATGTCTGAATGGAGGAGCGTTGTGGAAGAAGCTGACGACCATAAGATTGATGAATGGTCAGCTGAACTGGCACACCTTACGATTCATATAACCTATCACACAGGACAGATCATTTATATTAGGAAGCTGCAAGGCTCGTGGAATCCGGAGAATGGTGTGAAGGGCTAAACATTGGTAAAGGTAAGGGTAAAGAAATAACACATCAGACTTTCTGTGTCAGCAGATGGGTTGAGGAAACATCGGATCATCAATAGGTGATGGTCTTTTTTTGTGTCTGGAAGGGCACGATCCACGAGGACTTAAATCAGCTTATAATGAATGACAAACCAATTTAGAAATGAAGAAGATATGTCCTTCATAAACGGCGGAGTAAGTGGAAATCCGGCAGCAGATATCGCAGGTCCGAGTGAAGCCAAGGATATTATACGAATGACCTTTTCCAATGCCGTTAATGCTTCCCTGCTAAGTTGTGTTGTTATAGCTGTTTTAGGTGCAGGAATAGCTTTGTTGTTCTTAGATAAAAGGAACTAGATTTCAACATAGGTTTAAGAAAGATATATAGAATTAGAGGACAGAAATTTTCTTATCCATAGAAAAAACACCTCCATTAAGTGCTAACTATTGAATGGAGGTGTTTATTTAAGAAAATCCGGTGCAGTTTCTATACCGATAATTCGACAAAATTCGGGTGGTGACAGGCACCTGCATTAAAAAATTTCCAAAAAGTCTCCGGCATTACGAATAATCATCTCTTCAATTTTATGGTCAACATTTAAATTGGCCTGACCCTTTAAATGTCCAACTTCTGATTGTTCGCTGCCATCTTTCTGGTACTCGACCTGAACAGTGAAATCATAAATGTCTTCTTCGGATTTTGTTTTTTCATATGTGGCCTTTTTAAGCTCCAGTCTGTAATCACTATGATGTGCTTCTAACAGAAATGTCATGCCATAAACCCCGGCGTATTCCAGGTAAGCATTTTCTGTAAAATAATCTTTAAATAGTTTCTCTGTGTATGGACCTATTGCTTTCATCTTTTCCTCTACGTCACTCTCCCATATTTGTTTCAACTCATCGTCAGGTCCTGTAAAAGTATTCTCTAAAACAGCTTCAATGGTTTGTATATTTTCATCCTGTGTTTTCGTTTTTTCTGTGTCTTCACTGCAGCCGGCAATATACAAGACTAGTAAAGCAAAGAACATAGTCACGAAAAATTTACCCGAACGTTTTTTCATAAAAAAACCTCCTTAAAATTGTCATACGTTTAAGGAGGCTTACAGGTTTCAAGTATAGGAGTGATCATTCCTTATCGGTAACAACGATACCCGCCTGCTCAAGCATCTCCCAGTTTACCACTTTGTCTTTGTCAACAATTACCTGTTCAAGAGATTTTGAGCTTTCAAATACCCGTAAATCCAGACCACTTCTTACTCCCGTTATTTCGATGACTTCTAAATCAGGCATTTTGGAAAGAATACCTAAATTTTTTCCGGAAGAGATAAGCTGTGTTGAACCATCAATGACGAGTTTTTTCAGGTTACTTAACTCGATCATGGTATCAATAGGAACCGCGATTCCCTTTAATTGTAAAGTTTCCAGGCGGGACATTTGCCGTATATAAGTAAAATCTTTTTGCAGTAATTCCCCGAACCTATCGGAGTTTGAGGGTTCAAGTGTTAAACTTTCAATGGCCTTAAGTTTTTGTTCATCAATTTTTTCCGGCTGAATCCCCATGGATCTTGCGATGGATTTTACAAGCAGACTGGATGCATCAAGCGGATACAAAGCGTTGCGAACAAACCTATCATTTTTATAGACCATTCCATTGGATTTATAAGTAATATTAGCGAGCTCTTTGTTCTGATCTAAATAGTGAATGGCCGCGTAATCGGCTTTATCCTGTTTCCAGGCAATCCTGAAATTCACACCTATATCCCCTGATAAAAAAGGGGCTTTCTTTACCTCCAATTGTCTATGCTTCGTTTTGTCTGTCCCAAGGAAGTGATATTCTGTTATTTCCTGACCGTTCGCTTTATCAGTATAAGAGATTCCTTCTCCAAAAACGTGTTCTGCTTCTGTTTTTGTCATGGAAAGGGAAAAATTGGCTTCTATTTCTGAAATCTTGCTGGACACTTCTTCAAATGGTACTCTTTCTCTAGCAGATTCGGTATCCATATCCGAGTCCGTCTGATTAAAGTCGATGAAACTGGAACCTGTCATTATTAAACCTAAAACTAGAAAAGCAGATGCCAATTTAGGGAAGAGATGCTTCTGCTTCTTTATTTTCTTTTTGTCACTTGCTCCTTCCATCCATTGATAGAACCGGTCCTTATTTTCCTGTGTCACTGTTTTGGAAGGACCAATATATTCCTCAAAACGTTGCTTTAATTTTTTATGATTCAAGGAAATCACCCCCAAGCTTGGATTTAAGCTTCTTTTTTCCCCTCATGAATCGGGTTTTCACCGTAGATTCATTGATATCCAGAAACTCACTGATCTCCTTTAAATGATAAGACTGGTAATATCGTAAAACAAAAATTTCTCTGTATTTAACCGGTAACGATAGAATAGCCTCAACTAGATTTGTTTCAGCTTCCCTATTTAACAACTGTTTTTCTGGAGTCTCGTTTATTTTTTCTGCAGGAGTTTGGTCATCAAAGGATGTGAATAGTCTATGGATGGGCGAACGTAAATAATCCTTGCATTTATTGATGGCGATTCGGTATAACCAGGTTTTCAGTTTCGATTTATGCTGGAAGCCATCTATATTTTTATATACACTAATCAGAAACTCCTGAAAAATATCATCGGTTTGGGCATCATTTTTGACATATGTATAAATGAGAGCTTTAATATTTTCACCGTAGTGATTGAAAATAAGTTCCATAAAATCTTCTTTGGTTTCAAATGTGATTTCTCTGTTATGGTCAGGAAAATCTTTGTGCAAGCTCATCACCTCGTCTCCCTTTTCCGTTATCCTCTTTATCCATTAGACGGTTGATTTCCTAAAAGGTCCCATTTTAAATGAATATTTTAGCATAAATAACCAATATATCTGATCAGTTATTAATCTTTAAATGCCTGAACACATACTGGTAATTAGAAGGACTTCACGAGCAAATGTTGAAGTTCTTAATTATACACATAAGTTTTTAAAAAGGAGCGGATGAGTATGCCTTTAACAGCTTCACAGTACATCGAAGTAGACCCTGGCGTTGAGCTTTTTGTTTATGATGTTGGAGAAGGGGACCCGATTGTTTTTGTGCCGGGATTTACCTTTACAGCGGATGTTTTTCATCATCAGGTGAAACACTTTTCAAAGACCAATAGAGTCATTGTTGTGGATCCAAGAAGTCATGGCCGTTCCACGATTACAGTCCATGGAAATGATTATGTCACCCATGGAACAGATTTAGGGAAGGTGCTGGAACAACTGGATATCAAGGATGTAACCCTTGTTGGCTGGTCCTTTGGCTGTTTTACGGTTTGGGAATATGGGAAGCAGTTTGGCTATGACGCGGTGAAAAAGATGGTACTGATTGATATGCCGCCCAAGTCTCTGTCGGTGAATGAAGAGGACTGGGTGGAAGGTCCCCTCGATGATATTGCCGGAATTTACACATCTTCACTGCGAAAACCTCAGGGACACAGAGCTTTTATTAAGGATTACATCACTCAGGTTATGGTTCAAAGAGAGTTGTCAGATGAGGAGCTGGCCTGGCTTGTAGGAGAGTCCTTAAAAACCCCTTATTACATTGCTGCAAACCTGTTTGCATCCGGCATGTTCTCTGATTACCGGGAGGAGGCGGCACAAGCCAGTCAGAATGTACCTACATTAACTGTACTGGCGGAGCATTGGGCGGATACTGCAAAGGCCACCATGAAAAAGGTGACACCGGAAAGTAAGTTTGAAGTCCTGGGTGGTCATATGATGTTCTGGGAGTACAGGGAGCGGTTTAATCAAATGCTGGAGGCGTTTTTGCAGGAGTAATGACAGGTTGGATGGATGAAAGGGGAATGACTAAGTTATGATGATGAAACTAAAAGTAGTCAAAATGATTCTTGCAGTGTTAGTTATTATTCTATCTGTCTATACGATATTCACAACCAACATCAAAGCTCTTTCATACGGAAATTTTTTCATAGGTATCTTACTGATGGTGATTGGGATTGAAGAATTTCAGAAAAAAAGAAAAGGACAAAGCTTTCTATCCATTGCAGCAGGTTTATTTGCCTTATTTGCTTCGTTTCAGATCTTTACTTCTTTGAGTTAAAATAGGGATTTAAAAAAAAGGGGGTTAATCATGCCAAGGCTCCACAAAATCGCTTTAACAGTCTCTATACTTCTATTACTCATCCTAAATAAAAAAGTCTATGAAAACAGGGTCACCGATTATCTCGTTGAAGAACAGGGGTATAAGAAGGAGGAAATAACATCCGTTGAGGGTGTCTGGGGATTTAAAATGCCCAAATTTTATACCACCGTTACTTTTGAAAATGAACCTTATGTTGAGTATACCTACTATGCTCACGATGGGGTCCGGCAATTTGACTATGAAATAATTGACGGTAAACAAAAGGAAATGTCCGTTGAGGATCTGAAAAATCATGAGTAGGATAAGACCCTTTTTACCTTCAGTTTTAGGGACTGCTGACATAGTTCGTAAAAAGAGTGTCATGATTTCATCAGAAAATCATGACACTCCTCAATATCTATTCTATTCTCCCAGGTATTCCAGGACATCTTTAATTGTTTCTTGTGAGGCAATCAAACCTCTGTTCGTCCAGTTACTTTGGTCGTTCAGTATATAGACATTTCCGTTTTCGGCAGCAGGGGTGCTCTGCCACACTGAACTGTTTTCCAGGGTAGTGATTCCCTGTTCACCTTCTTCAGCAAGGATAAAGACATGATCTGCTTTTAACTCTGACAGTTTTTCAAGAGAAATAGGATTCCATTTGGTCTGAGCATCACCTAGGTTTTTTACCAGTTCAGGTGGGGTAACGCCCAATTCAGAATACAGAACTTCAGCACTGTGGCGATTTTCTTCAAAAAGGAAGAATTGATTACCGGTTGCCCATATAACGGCAACGGTTTCATTTCCGACAGTTTGGGAAAGCTGCTCTTTTGCCTCTTTTACTTTATCATTATACTGGTTTAAGACCTTTGTTGCTTTGTCGTCTTTATTAAGAATTTCTCCAAATACTTCTAACTGTTTGCGCCAGCTATTGGTTGTTTCTTCTTTCATAACAAAAGTAGGAGCAATTTTTTTATAGTCTTCATAGGATCCTTCATAACTGTCAATCCCATGCTCCAAAATAATCAAATCTGGTTGATGCTTTAAAACCTGTTCTACAGGCATATTCCATTCAATTTTGGGTATATCCTTCAAATCCTGCTCCAAGTAATTTTGCAGTTGATTTCCAATCGCCCATTTTGCAACGGGAGTCACGCCCAATGCAAGAAGGGTGTCCTCATGGAAAGGCGCTATAATTTGCTCAGCATCACTGGGGAGCGTCACTTCTCCCATTTGGCTATCAACAGTGACTTCGTTATTTTGTTCACTTTCATCTTTCTTTTCTTCTGTGTTACTTTCGCTGCATCCAGCAACAATGAGAATCGAGGTTAACAAAATTGTACCCATCATCAAACGAATTTTGTTAAATTTATACATATGTATTCTCCTCTATGATATAATTCTATTCATGACAATGATAATCATTATCGATTAAAATGTCAATTGACACTGGATATCAATTGCAAAAATTTTAAAACTATTTTACGTTAGATTTATGACAAATAGCAGAAGTATAGGAGAATATGATGTTATCGATTATCCACCGTTCAGGTATTTTAAAAATTCTTATCAATATTGTGATTATCGTTGCTTTAATGTTTTCTATTGGCATGTCTGTAGCCTTAGGGGCTGTTGATATTCAATTGTCTACGGTCTGGGAGGCTCTATTTGATTTTGATAAAGATGTTACCGCCCACCAGGTCATCCAGGAGCTTCGACTTCCCCGGGTATTGGCTGCCGCGATGGTGGGGGCCTTCTTATCGGTCTCAGGTGCCATGATGCAGGGAATGACCAGAAATCCATTGGCATCCCCATCGGTTATGGGAGTCACTCATGGTGCATCCTTTGTCCTTGTGCTGATGCTGGCCTTTTTTCCAGCGGTCTCAAACCTTGGATTAACATTAGGATCATTTATAGGAGCTGGACTGGCTGTGACGCTCATATTTATGGCAGGTTCCTTATCAGCTGGGGGACTTACTCCTGTAAAACTGGCTTTAGCCGGGGTTGCCATTGGTACAATGCTGAGTTCCTTATCATCGGTAATCGCCCTGCATTTCCAGCTCGAAAAACAACTCGGCTTTTGGCTTGCCGGGGGATTGGCCGATGCGAATTGGACTTCTGTTAAAGTTTTAGTGCTTACCGGTCTTATAGGTATGCTTATTGCCTTGAGCATCTCCAAATCAATTACAGTCCTGAACCTGGGTGAAGATATTGCAACTGGTCTTGGGCAGAACCATTTTATAATCAAGGTTTTTGGGATTATAACGGTATTACTTTTAACGGGAGCAGCCGTATCTGTAGCAGGAGTGGTCGGTTTTGTCGGATTAATTGTTCCGCATATCACCCGGTTTATTATTGGTACGGATTATGGCTGGATTGTTCCGACATCAGCTTTATCGGGTGCACTGTTACTGGTTTTAGCGGATATTGGAGCCCGTTTAATTAATGCACCCTTTGAAACCCCGGTAGGAGCCCTGACATCTCTTATTGGAGTCCCTTTTTTCTTGTATCTTGCCCGTGGCAGTAGTGGGGAGGGAAAATCATGAATACAACCAATCAAAAGAAAAACAAACGCTTCCCCAGCTTAGTACTTTTACTTAGTTCACTTATTTTCATTATGTTTTTTGTAACTTTAAGTACAGGAGTCATCCCGATTGCACCAATGGAAGTCATTCAGACCCTGCTTCTTCAGGGGACCGATCAGCAGGAACTTGTACTATTTGACTTTCGATTACCGAGCATTGTGTTAGCCATCCTAATTGGAGCCGGGCTGTCCGTATCCGGGGTGATTCTCCAGGCTGTGACACATAATGAACTAGCTGAACCAGGTATTCTTGGTATTAATACGGGTGCAGGACTTGCTGTTGTGTTATTTATTTACTTTTTCCAGGATACAATGGGGGCAAATATGTCTACTTTTGTCATGCCACTATTTGCTTTGATTGGTGCATTATTTGCTGCACTACTAATCTATGTAATAGCCTGGAAAAATGGGGTCAGTCCGATCCGACTTGTTTTAGTAGGGATTGGCGTAAATGCTGGGTTCAGTGCTGCACTCATCATTTTCCAACTGCAAATGGATCCTCAGAATTTCAGGCAGGCAACGGTCTGGCTATCGGGGGATATATGGAATCCCGGCTGGATGTCTGTATTAGCCCTGCTTCCATGGATTTTGATCCTGAGTTCCTACGCCCTTTACAAAGCGAATGTTTTGAATGTATTACATATGGGGGATGATGTAGCTGCGGGGCTAGGTGCGAAGGTTGAAAAAGAAAGACGAATTCTGTTGATTATTGCGGTTGGGTTAGCAGGTGCCAGTGTAGCAGCTGGAGGAGCCATTGCTTTCCTTGGATTAATTGTTCCTCATATTGTACGAAAACTAATCGGTCCCCATCATCAATACATCATTCCTGTTTCCACTTTAATGGGGGCATTATTGTTAATGACAGCAGATGCCATCGGAAAAAATGTATTAACTCCGACTCAGGTCCCTGTAGGTATTGTTGTATCGATTTTAAGTGCGCCATATTTTGTTTATCTTTTAATGAAATCGAAGTAATAGAGGAGGATCATGTTGGGTAATCAGCCGAACGACCTACACGATGTAACCATTATAGGGGGAGGACCTGCAGGATTATTTTCTGCCTTCTACAGTGGCATGCGCGAAATGAAGACAAAAGTAATCGAGTACTTACCCTTTTTAGGAGGAAAGGTTCCCTATTTTTATCCTGAAAAGATCATTCGGGATATTGGCGGAATCCCTCAGATATCAGGTGAAAAATTAACAGAGCAATTGGTTGAACAAGCCATGACATTTCATCCTTCCGTTGTTTTACGAGAGCAATGTAATGAGCTCGAGCAGCTGGATGATGGAACGTTTGTGTTAACAAGCGATAACGGGAACAGGCATTTTACACGGACGGTAATTCTCGCAACAGGCTTTGGGACTCTGAAATCGGTGAAACTGGATTTATCAAATGCATATGAATTTGAAGGTAATAATCTACGCTATTCTCCTAAACGCTTACATCAGTACAAAGGCAAGCATGTGCTGATTTCTGGTGGAGGTAACTCTGCCGTTGACTGGGCGAATGAATTAGAAGCGATTGCTGAACAAGTAACGCTGGTTTATCGAAAAAACGATTTTTCCGGGATTGAGAGCAATGTATCTAAAATGAAGCATTCAACGGTTGAGGTGAAAACCCCTTATTTTATCAATGGTTTAGCAGGTGAAGGGGGACAAGTTACACAGGCTGAGCTGAAAAATGTGGAAACAGGGGAGACAGAGGTTTTATCTGTGGACGAGATCATCGTCAATCATGGCTTTGAAATTGATTTAGGGCACATTGGCCAATGGGGAATGAAGATGGAAAACGGTAGTATCCAAGTAAATGGTAAAATGGAAACCTCCATTCCAGGTGTTTTTGCAATAGGAGACATTGCAGACTACCAAAACAAACTGCCATTAATTGCAGGTGGATTTAATGAGGGTCCTATTGCAGTGAACAGTGCAAAGAAATACATTCACCCAGATAAAGAACTCAGTCATTTGTTTTCTACTCAGGTAGGTGCCTGTCACCACCCGAATTTTGTCGAATAATATTGAGGAGGTTGATTTCATGCAATCTTTAGAAGGGAAGAAAGCTTTAATTACTGGAGGAAGCAGGGGAATTGGACGTGCAACGGCATTAGAGCTTGCTAAGGAAGGTGTGAAGCTCGGTTTAATAGCGAGGTCTGAAGATAGCTTTACCCAGATACGAAGCGAGTTAAATGAAATGGGGGCGACCTATGTCACTGCAGCGGCAGATATTTCACAGGAGATTGAAGTTCAGCAGGCGGTCAAGGATATCACGGAGCAGCTTGGTACGATCGATATATTGATTAATAATGCAGGGGTTGGAGCCTATGGACCATTTATGGATATTCCGACTGAGACGTGGGAAAATCTGATGAACGTTAATGTGCTGGGGATGGTTCATGTGACAAAAGCGGTTCTGCCGGGCATGATTGATCAAAAGCAAGGGGATATTATTAACATTTCGTCCATGTCAGGACTTAAGGGTACGAAAGGTTCGAGTGCGTATAGTGCATCAAAATTTGCCGTGATTGGGATGAGTGAAGCGTTAATGCAGGAGGTCCGTCCGCATAACATTCGGGTAAACGTCTTTACACCAAGCCTTGTGGAAACCGATCTGACCAGAGAAGATGGGGAAAGAAATCCGGAAAAATTTACACAGCCTGAGGATTTGGCAGAATATATGACCAGCATTCTGAAGCTTGAGCAAAGATCGTTTATCAAAACATCTGCTATATGGGCAACAAATCCTTTTTAAAAAAAGTGCAAAAAACTTTCATCCAACCCTGAGTTCATTGGAAACTCAGGGTTTCATTTGTTTCCAGACATACCCCTATCTGATTTGGGTTAATACCATTTATATCCTGGATTTTTATACAGGAAGAATAAATCAGATCAATGGTTGTTGTTCAAGTATGCTGAACCCATAGTCCTGTTTCCAGGAACCGTCATGTAATTCATTAAAAACTTATATTAATATATTTTGCTTTTTCGAATAGGTTGATAAGGACAGGCACTATTTAAATAACTATCTAAAGGAAGGAGCATAGGAATGGAAGGCTTCTGGCTTATCGGCCGAATCATTTTTGGTATTTATTTCCTTATGACAGGTTTTAATCATCTTACCAATTATCAGGGGATGAAGCAGGCCACTCAGCAAAAAAATGTTCCTTTAGCAGGAGCAGCTGTATCAGGTTCCGGTCTGATTCTTATTTTCGGGGGGCTATCCATACTTACGGGTCTGTATGTTGGTATAGGCGTCCTGCTTCTCGTTGTATTCCTGATTCTTGCGGCAATCCTGTTTCACAACTTCTGGTCTTTTGAGGATCCCATGCAAAAAATGGGGGAGGAAAATCAATTTATGAAAAATATCGCACTGGCCGCAGCCCTGTTAATGATGCTGCAGATTCAGGACTGGACCTGGTCTTTATAAATAAAACCAGGGAAACAAAGGGAGGAGACACCCTCCCTTTTTGTTTACAGGAATTCAAATATGGGACATTTTACATAGCAGTAAAGTCTCTCTTCATAAAAGTGTTATTCATTCCAAACTTTTTCAAGAGCTTTTTCAAAGGTCTCCAGGGGTTGTGCACCTGAGAGGGAGTACTTCTGATTGATGACAAAAAACGGTACCCCATTGGCTCCGATTTGTCGGGCCATTTGTTCATCCGCTCTAACATCATCGGCATAGGCCGTTTCGTCATTCAGTACTTCTAATGTCTTTTCCCGATCCATCCCTGTTTTTTCAGCGATATCTGCAATGGTGTCGATATCCCCTACATTTTTATTTTCTGTAAAATAACTGTACAGAAGGTTTTCCGTTAGTTCTTTCTCTTTACCTTGTGTCTGTGCATATTTAGCCAGACGATGGGCATCAAAAGTATTCGTTGGCTTCATATTGTCATAGTTATATTCAAGCCCGATATCAGCGGCCTGTTCGATAATCCCCTTGTTCATTTCCTTAACCTGCTCAATGCTGGAACCAAATTTTGCAGCCAGGGATTCATAAATACTTTCATCGGTATAGGCTGGTGCATTTGGATCGAGTTCAAAGCTCTTAAACTCCACTTCCACCTCATCTTTATGGGGGAATTGTTCCAGTGCCATTTCCAAACGTCTTTTTCCGATATAGCAAAATGGGCAGACAAAATCAGACCATACTTCAATTTTCATAAATAACACCTCAATTATTAATGTTTTGCCCCATTGTAGCATAGGTATGTCCGGTCGCTAAACGTACTTGCCTGTTGTATGGAAAAGGGGAAGTATAACTTATTTTGAGTGATTCGGATGAATGAATTGTCATTTCCGAAGAATATAGAGGATATCTTTGGATACCTTAAAAGAGACTCTAATAAAGGTTAAGGTGAAAAAGCTATGTTATCCAAAAGACATTTACTATTTAATCTGGCTATAATCATCTTTCCCTGGCTGTCACTACTACTTTTAGGGAAGCGCAATGTGAAGCGGTTTTCAATAGCCGGGATTGTCATTGTGATTATCGAGTTTATTAATCATAAGACTGGTCAGAAACGACAATGGTGGGCGTTTTACGATAAGAAAAAATCTTTTATAACCAATGAGCTTCCTTTTAGCATCGGTCCCTATATGCCGATTGCTATGTGGATTCTAAGATTTTCGTACGGGGACTTTAAAAAGTTTTTACTGACAAATGCAGTATCTGACGGCATTTTTGCTTTTGTATTAATGGATCTTCTCAGGAAAATAAAGATCGTCAGACTAAACCGCTTAAATCATGTTCAATTCTTTTTTTATTTGTATTATAAGGCGTTTATCCTTTATGGTGTTCAGTATTGGGTTGAAAACAGGAGAAGAAAGGAAGAGAATAGCTAACACATAACTTTTATGAGGGACATTTATTCAACGGTGTTTCCGAGTGGTTTTGTCCTTCAATACCTTTTTTTAAAAGAATGGTTTCCCACCCGAAATTATCATTTAATAAACGATTTGGTACAGCATTTCCAATAATAGTAAGATGCTTGGATCTGTAAGAAGCAGTTTTTTTGCTTATCATGGGTTTTAAAGATAGAATTTCCATAACTTCTTTCTTGGCATTGTATCCCACATAATGGAAATGTATGACGTAACCAAAGGAGAGAAAGTGAATGGAAATGATAACTGTAAATGAAAAGCAGCAGCTCGTGGAAGCCACCCCGCTAACACTGGTGATTGGCAATTTTGATGGTGTACATAAAGGTCATCAGGTAATCCTTCAAAAAGCAAGAGAACAGATGAAGGACGGAGAAATCTTAGCTGTAATGGGTTTTGCAGATCACCCGCTTTGGGTGTTAAAAAATGATCAGGATTTTGATAAGAAAATTACCCCGGAACAGGATAAGCTTCATTTGCTTGAACGATTGGGGGTAGATAGATATTATCATTTAAAAATTACGAAGGATGACATTAAAACAACCTTCTGGGAATTTGTTTTTGAGCAATTATCAAATTTAAAGGTTAATCGAATTGTCATGGGTGAGGGTGCTGATTATGATGAGGCTTCCCATACAGAGTTCCTGAACCTTTGTGATTGGCAGGGAATTGAAGTAACTGTGGTCCCAAAAGTGAAAGTGAATGGGACAAAAATCAGCAGCAGAACGATTCGGGATTATATTAAAGAAGGACTGATGGATCCTGTTCATGCCTTGCTGGGACGTCCATTCACGGTAACAGGTACAGTTGTTCATGGGGAAAAGATGGGACGAAAACTTGGCTTTCCTACCCTTAATCTTGGCGAGGTCGATTCTTATGTTGTTCCAAAGCCCGGCGTTTATTTAGGGATTGTCGGTATTCATGAGGATGGGGTTATTTCGGAGTACTGGAATACACTCATTAGTGCGGGATATCGCCCTGCCGTAAATGGACACAGATATCTGATTGAAGCCCACCTGCTCAATTTCTCTGGTGATTTATACGACAAAACCGTCTCCGTCTCATTTTTACGTTTCATGAGAGAAGAATTGAATTTTGATAATCTGGATGACTTGGTAGAGCAAATGGAGAAGGACAAGATAGAAGGAGAAAAATTAATGGGACAAAATTGGTGAAGAAATCCCTTAGGAGGATTTTATTATGGATGTATTAGAGTAGGAGAGGGGGAGGGCCCTCGTTTTTCTTGTTTCAAATTCCTTTTATTGGTAACATCAGGACATGAGGGATAAGGTTTCTTGTCCCAGTGATGAAGGAAACGACTAGGAAAGGTGGAAATGAAGATGAAACATGTTCAGCTCAAAAATGATCAAATCCCCCCAATTGCCTTGGGGACCTGGTCCTGGGGAAGTGGGGCAAATAGCGGAGAAGACATTTTTGGTAACAATCTTACAAAAGAAGATTTAAAGCCAATTTATGATGCTGCGATGAATGCTGGATTTAACTTGTGGGATACAGCTGCTGTTTATGGAATGGGCGCTTCTGAAACGATTTTAGGAAGCTTTACTAAAGATTCGAACAATGCGGTTATATCAACTAAATTTACTCCAGGTGCTCAGGAGGAAATGGAAGAGTCCCTTTCTGAAAGCTTAAATCGCTTAGGTGTTGATCATGCGGACATCTATTGGATACACAACCCTAATGATGTTGAAAAATGGACAGCTGAGCTAATTCCTTTAATGAAGAGTGGAAAAGTCAGACATGCGGGTGTTTCCAATCACAATCTTGAGGAAATTAAGCTAGCTGCTTCTATTCTGGAAGAGGAAGGCTTAGAATTATCTGCCGTACAGAACCACTATAGTTTATTATATCGCTCTTCAGAAGATGCAGGAATTATTGACTGGTGCAATCAAAACAATGTTGTTTTCTTCTCATATATGGTACTAGAGCAGGGCGCATTAACCGGAAAATATACACCTCAAAATCCTTTTAATCCTGAAACGAGGAGAGGAAAAGCGTTTACTGTTGACGTCTTGGAAAAATTGAATCCATTATTGGAAAAAATGAAGAGCATGGGAGAAGAACAAGGTGTGGAACCTACTCAGATTGCAGTTGCCTGGGCAATGGCAAAGGGAACCGTACCGATAATAGGTGTAACAAAATCCAGACATGTTGATGGTGCAGTTTCCGCTGCAAATGTGGAGTTAACCGATCAGCAAATAAAAGACTTAGAAGAAACCGCAAAGGCAACAGGAGTGGAAATCAAAGGTGAATGGGAAAAGGAAATGAAATAGTGCTTTCTTTTCGGGTGCCTGTCACCACCCGAAATTTGTCGAATGAAAGGCAGGTTCATAATCCCTTTTACATCTGGGATAATGAACCTGCCTCTTTCCATTCTGCCCCCATTTCACTGGACTGCATTTCCTGTTTGTACTCTTCTGATTTAAAGTATCGATCATCGAATTGGTTCATGAGTAATAATAAGCCAAATATTAGAGTGAATGCGAGAGCGAATAGCGAAATCGTCCCGGCTATTGCGGCTAACACAAGCTTTTTCCATCCGAGCCTTCTAAGCCTCTCTAACACTTGCTACAACCCCCCAATTAGCAAGGAAAAAGTTCTAATTTACCTCCTTAATATTATAACAAAATCCAGTTAAAAATGAATAGATACAGGACACGATGAACAGGACTATGGTTCCGGGATTATTCGACAAGAAACGGGCGGTGACAGGCACCACCCCAACGAATAACCAGCCCCAAAACCGTGCAAGATATGTATAAGATTATTCGACAAAAACCGGGTGGTGACAGGCACCAGCCACACCACCCCAGGGAGGAATGTGTTATGCCTATTCAAAATGATCATGAGATTCAACAGTTGCATGAGATATCTGAGGAATTGGAGCAGGCCGCTCGTCAGGCGATTAATGATGCTGATCCTGAAGCAATGAAAAAAATCCAAAAACAGCTTCGGGGGGTTCAGGACCAGATTCAGGAAGCGCGCGGAAAGGCGATAAATGGAAGTGGCGGTTCTGGTGAGCCTTTATTTGATGCACAAATGCGTGTGGAGGAAACTCAGCATCAAATGGAACGAGCCATTAACAATATTAGTGCTCAGCAAGATGATGTACAACCATAATCTGAAGGGGACCCAATTGGCATCTGTATGGAAGTGGTAAACCCCTCCGTATGAACAAACAAGCTGCCAACATACAGAAAAAGCAGGTCTATTCCGTTACTGAAAGGAAAAACTTATTGATAAGCAATTTTGGAGGTTTAATTACCTCCATTTTTTTATGTTACTGGCTGCCATTTCGTAATTGTGTATGGCTGTACTTAAATCTAAGTAACAATAATTACATAACTATAACCAACAAAAATTTATTGTAAAACAATAAATTTTATATTAAAATTAAGCTGATCAAAAATTAGTGAGGTGCTTTTTATGAAACGTGGATCAACTCTCTTTTTAAAGATAGCCGTGATTCTTATTGGAATTCCGATTCTTGCCTTATGTATATTGCTGCTGCCTCAGATAGCCAATGAAGCTATTGAGCATGCAACACGGGGAGCAGAGTTGGGTTATATTGTACTTGGCCTATTAGCGGTAATGTATCTTTCGGCTATACCGTTTTATATTGCGTTGTATCAGGCCTTTAAACTTTTAAATTATATTGACAGGAACCAGGCCTTTTCGGAATTATCGGTTAGAGCTCTAAAGAATATAAAATACTGCGCCATTATCATTAGTGGCTTGTATGTGGTGGTCCTTCCGTTCGTCTATATTATAGCGGAGTGGGATGATGCACCAGGTCTTATTTTAATCGGAATGGTTATTGCTGGGGCGTCCTTGGTTATCGCAGTCTTTGCTGCTGTTCTCCAAAGACTTTTACAGGAAGCCATTCATATAAAATCGGAAAATGATTTAACGGTCTGAGGTGAATAAAATGGCAATTATAATTAATATTGACGTAATGCTTGCGAAAAGAAAAATGAGTGTAACAGAGCTTTCGGAAAGAGTCGGGATCACAATGGCAAACCTTTCTATACTAAAAAACGGGAAGGCAAAAGCTATTAGGTTTTCCACTTTAGAGGCAATTTGTAAAGCATTAGATTGCCAGCCCGGAGATATTTTAGAGTACAAAAAAGAAGATGATACTTAAAAGATAAACAATCGAATCTTAAGGGGGACCAAACCATTCTAAAAGAAGGAGAATGGTCCTTTTTATTGAAGTAAAAAGACTAAAATTTATGGCAAATATCAATTAAGTCATAAAACAAATGAATATCTGCCCATTAGCGTCGTGTTCCATCCTAATCATACCTGGCGTATTGAAAAGCTGGAGCAATAGTGAGGACGGGACAGTTCCTATCTCCCTCTGCGAATGAGCTTATTCCGTAACGATACGGGATAGGCTTTTTTTGTATTATGGGAATTTGGAAATAAAGTATTTTGCAATTGAATGAGAAAATAAATCTGTTCCAGCTGTCATGCTTTCTAGTAATCTACCCTAGTTAAAGCGATTTATACTTATCATATAAGTGGATTTATTTCTAATTAAATCAGATGCCCTTACAAGAAAGGGGGGTTCGCATATAGTAAAGTGAAATCTATTATAGAAAGGAATGATGAAATTGCCTCTAAATAATAGACAAAGAGCTCTATTACGTATGCTTAATCAGGTAATGTTAAGAAATCTTGTAGTAGCGAATAATAGTACCAGAGAGACGGAAAATAATTTAATTGATTTACCTGATTTTAATTTTAACTTCGATTTAGATGGTGATGGTGACGACGAGACGGATAATGGAAATGGTACTTCAACAACACTAAGAGATGTACTATCAGATTTGACTAATGAGCAAGTTGAGGTCACGACTTCTTTTGGTCCCGTGACAGGAACATTAATTGCTGTACAGAGTAACTATGTGGTCATTTTGGAAACTACTGGTGACACAGTATTAGTGCCATTTGAACAAATTCAGTTTGTAAGTGAATTATAAAAAGGAGGGTATACGGAATGTTTCAAGATACGTTTGCAGAGGAACTTGCCAGACGTGTAGGTTCTATGGTTGAAGTTGCCACAGATGATAACCTGATAGAAGGGGTTTTATCAACCGTAACCGATGAATTGATTCTGGTTATCAATATTACCAGTGGTTACGGACAAAATACGAATATTTATATTTCCTTAGATGCCATCAGCTTTGTTCGTTTCCCAGTGGCGGCAGCATAGGAATAGATAAAAAAAGAATATAGTTAAAAAGGCGACTCGATTTGGAGTCGCCTTTTTAATTGATGAATGATCTTTAGTTTTATTCAGGATACTCCATTATATTTGGAAGAAGGGATTTGATGGTATGATTCTAAAATAACAGCATACGATATTTAGTGAATGATCTGGAATTGGAAATTTTGTTAATGATGATAAATCGCATTGCTGATTTCTTTGCTCATTTGTAAAGCGTTAATCCCATCGTCTCCTGAAACAGAAGGGGTCCTTTGAGACTCAATACAATCAATAAAGTCTATTAACTGAAGCTGCAGTGGCTGAATATCGTTATCAACTGTGATTGTTTTAGTGTTCGTATCACTGGACACTTTCATTCTTCCTGCTAAAATGTCAGCTTCCACTAAAGCACCCTCTGTCAATACCTTTATCGTTCGTATCTTTCTTTTAGATTTAAAGCTTGCTGTAAATTGAGAAATTACTCCTTTAGAGGATTTGGCTATTACAGTTGCATGCTTTGGGGTGTTTTCAATAATGGTTCCAAGGGTATAAAAGTCTGTCACGTTGTCTTTCAGAAGCTTACGCAAAATATAAAGATCATGAATCATTAAATCCTCTACGACATCAATATTTTTCATTTTATTATCATAGGGATTCATTCTATGAAAGTCGAATCCAATTATTTTTTCGTTTTCCAGTTCTTTTGAAAGCATATTAATCAGTGGATTAAAGAGTTCAATGTGTCCGACTTGGAGTTTGACCCCTGCCTGAGAAGCCTTTTGGATTAAATCCTCTGCTTTTTCACCGGTATCCGTAATTGGCTTTTCCATTAACATGTGTACCTTGTGTTCGGTGCAAAGTAAGCCAATATCATAATGGAATTCCGTTGGTACAGCAATACTAACTGCATCAACAGATTCAAGAAGTCTCTTTAATGACTGAAACTGCTTCACTTTATACTTCTCGGCAATACTTCGTCCTTTTTCCTCATCATTATCGTAAATTCCGATAAACTCGCAATACTCTTTCATAGATAAATACGTTTTGACATGATTTTCCCCCATATTTCCAGTTCCTATTACACCGACTCTCATAAAAGATTCTCCTTACTATTCATGATTGCACAAGATATTCTATGCATGAGCAAGTAATTGGAATAGATTATTTATAATGAATAAATCAAATTTGGCAATGGTCCTGACAAGAATTAATAGATTTTAAGCGGAAAGGAGCTATATATCCATTGTTGAACCTTTTGTTTATTACCGAAAATACGTCAGGCCTGTTAAATAAGCATTATTTTTACTTAGAGCAGGAACTTTCGAAGACTGCGCATGTGAGGGTGTGGAGAAAACCGGGTCATATAAGCTATATTTTAAACCAAATAGAGCAGAGGCCGGATTTTATTCTGCTATTAAACGATATAGATCGACGCATGTACCCGACGATTAAAGGGCTGGCGAATATTGATATTCCCACTGGCCTGTTTGTGAATGATGTTCATCGTTTTACCAGACTTAGAAAAAATTATATTGATCAAAATCAAATTGCGTATCTTTTTTCTGTTGTCCGGGATCCATTCCTTGAAATCTATCCAGAGTACCAAAATAAAATGAAATGGCTTCCCCATGCTGTCCATTTAGATATTTTTAAGGATTATGAGTTGGAAAAGGATATCCCTTTATTAATGATGGGGGCAGTCAGTGATTATTATCCTTTAAGGCAAAGGATATTGGAGGTATATGAAGGTCAGGCGAATTTTGTTTACCACCGGCATCCAGGATACAGACATTATAGTAAGAAAGAAGAACAACAGCATATCATTGGTAATCGGTACGCCAGGGAATTAAACCGGGCACAGATTACGTTCACTTCACCGTCCGTATTCCATTATCCGGTTTTAAAATATTTTGAAGCGCTAGCCTGTAAGACATTACTCCTCGCTCCAACCTTTAATGAATTAGAGGATTTAGGATTTATTCCAGGGTCTCATTTTGTTTCGATTAATGAACATAATTTTAAGGAAAAGGCAGCCTATTTTCTCGAACATGAAACTGAGCGAAACAGGATTGCAGAACAGGGATACCACTTCATACGAAAAAAACATTCCACAAAACTACGAGCACAACAACTTGTTGAAATAATAGAATATATTTTAAGTAACAAATAATAAAGGAGTTAGATATCATGTCGATTCCGGAAAGTGTTCAATTAGGCCGTAACACAGTTATTGAGAAAGATGTTGTGATTGGTGAGAATGTTGTCGTTGGTCATAATACGGTTATCCTGGAAGGGACTCATATTGGGGATGACGTTACGATTGGCAGTAACTGTGTGCTTGGGATTAAGCCAGGTGGAAGCCAGCGTATGAGAAAGAGTACCGAAAAGAAAAGTCAGCTTGTAATAGAATCAGGTACGCGAATGGGGCATTTGGTTTCAATCTATTCTGGGACACATATTTCTCAAAACGTGTTTATTGGTGATCAGGCGAGTATTAGGGAAAAAGTGGCTGTTGGTGAGGAGTCAGTCATAGGCCGATCTGCGGTAGTTGAATTAAATTCAACGATTGGTAAGGCTTGTACGATACAAACCCTGGCTTATATAACAGGTGATACTACCTTAGAGGACCATGTATTTATTGGACCGTGTGTATCTATGTCCAATGATAAGTATATGGGGGCAAAAGACTATAATTTACAAGGAGCCTATATGAAAGAAGGAGCTAAGATTGGGAATAATGCGTCGATACTACCTGGGGTAAACATCGGCAGGGATTCGATAGTAGGAGCAGGTTCCGTCGTGACGAAGGATACAGATGATTATACAGTGGTTGTCGGCGTTCCTGCCAAGGAAAAATAGATCTTAAAACTACCTTTCTATTGATCCACATGAATACGAATGAAATAGAGGTGAGTCGATTGGAATCAGACCAAATGAAGAATATTACAGTTGTGCTGCATGATCGTTTTACGGGAGTTGGGAAAAAAGTAGGCAATGAATTATATGTACCGGTATCCTTAATCGAACAAGGCTATGATGCGGAAAAAGTATGGAACGCGGATAGTAATCAATTAAACATCCATGTCACGAAGGCACGCGCAACAAAAATAAAAGACTATCAATCCCAGGGCAACTATTTACATTTTGATAAAAATAGAGTGGAAAACTGGAATGTGGAATTTGATGATTCTGATATTCCCAAAACGGTTTATTCGTTTGGGAAGTATTATAATCCGGCTACCATTGCTCAATATGGACTCGAGCACTATAGTCTTTATCTGAACAATAAAGATGAACAAAGCAAACGGAAATTTTTAATAGTAGCGGATTGGTTTTTAAAAAATCAGGATAGACAGGGAGGCTGGCCTTATCCATTTGATTTTGCCTATTTCCCCGGACGGAATTTGAATGTGAAAGCTCCGTGGTACTCATCAATCGGATTAGGAATGGCGATGTCAGTTTTATCCCGTGCAGCCTTTCTTACAAAGGATAGGACCTTTAGTAATGCTGCTTTAAGGGCAAAATTCCTTTTTAAAACACCTGTGCCCAGGGGAGTAGTAGCTAAATTCGAGGGCAAGTATTTATTTTATGAGGAATGTCCAACTAATCCTCCATCTTATATCCTAAATGGTTTTATGTATTCCTTAATTGGATTATATGATTTATACAAAGCAACGGGAAACCAGGAATGTAAACGACTATATGATCAAGGCATTGTGACTCTGAAAAGAATGCTTCCTTTGTATGATTTAGGAAACCGTACCGCATATGACTTAACTCATTATACAACAGATGCAGGCTATCCAAACGTAGCAAAATGGGGCTATCATGTTACCCATATCCATTTGTTAGCTGCATTACAATCGATTGAAAAGAACCCGAAAATGGGAAAGATCCTTTTAAGGTGGGAGAACTATTTAAAAGGAATAACTGCAGAAAAAAGCCAACAGAAGTAAGGAACCTTACTTCTGTTGGCAGACCTGCCCATCAAGTTAATTTATTCTGCTGTTAATACGTTTAGAATTTCCTGAGCCGTTTTTCCTGTACCAAAAATCTGTGGAAAATCACTTGGAAAGTGGAGGGTCTGAATACTTTTCAGGATTTTTTCTTTATTTGCGCCAACTAATCGATTTCCACCTGATTGTAAGGTTTCCACCCACTCTGTTTCATCTCTTAATGTAAGACAAGGTACTTGAAGCATATAGGCTTCCTTTTGCAATCCTCCTGAGTCTGTAAGAATCATGCTTGCTTCAGAGGTGATGGTTAACATATCAAAGTAGTCCAGAGGTTCCACAATTTTAATAGTGGATGATGCTAGCAGATTGGATAATTGAAACTGTTCAATCTTATTTTTTGTCCTCGGGTGGAGAGGGATCACAACGGTTTTTTCTAATTGTTGAAATGCCTCCAGGATCGCGGCTAATCGTTCAGGCTGATCTGTGTTTTCAGCGCGGTGAACTGTTGCTAAATAATAGTCTTTTGGTGAAAGGGCGAGGTTTTGTAAAATAGAAGATTGCTGTAGGGCTACGTCTTTAAAATAAAGAACAGAATCATACATAATATCACCTGTGATGTGGACACCCTTTGTGATTCCCTCTTTTTTTAAATTTTCAGCTGCAGATGAAGTGGGACAAAACAGCCAGTCAGAGAGATGATCAGTCACTTTCCGGTTAATTTCCTCGGGCATTTTTCTATTATAGCTTCTAAGTCCTGCTTCTACATGGGCGATGGGAATGTGAAGCTTTGATGCAGCCAAACTGCCCGCCAGTGTAGAATTGGTATCTCCATATACAAGCACCACATCTGGTTTAACGGTTCGCATAATGGATTCTAATTTTTCCAGCATGTCAGCTGTTTGTCTTCCGTGAAATCCTGACCCTGCCCCTAAATGATAATCGGGCTTTGGCAGCTTTAATTGGTCGAAAAATACCTTGGACATATTGTCATCATAATGCTGCCCGGTATGAACGATAATTTCCTTTATCTCCTTGAAAGGCTGAACAGCTTTCGACAGCATACTGGATTTAATAAATTGAGGCCTGGCCCCGACAACGGTTAAGATTTTCATTTTATTCTCCTTTCAAACCAATGTTTTCACCTTTCTGCCATCCACTTAATGCGAAATGAACTCCAAATGATACAACATTTATATATAAAATAAATATAATGAAGAGTGTTATTGGATAAAGAAAAAGAAAGGAGCTCATAAATATGGCCAAAAAGGTATGTATGCTTGTTGCTGATCATCCTTTTTTAGATTCGAGAATCTTTAAACGGGAAGCTCGGAGTTTAAAAAAATTGGGCTATGATGTAACTATGATTGTTCCAAGAAAAAAGGGTTATCTCTATGATATTGATGGAACACCAATTAAGGATCATTTTTTGCAGCAAACCTTCACCTATGAAGGAATCAACTTCGTAACGTACAGTTATGAAGAAAGTCGAACCCCGCTAGGTAAGGTATTATCCCCTGAATCACAGTGGGAACAGGGGTTTTCCAATCCCCTGACAAAATTAGGAGTAGAGCAGGAGGCAGACATTTACCATGTACATGAATATTTATCCCTCTTTGCAGGTGTTGGTGTAAAAAGAATCTTACAGAAAAGAAATAAGAACGTTAGACTTGTGTATGATAGCCATGAATTGACACCTGACCCCTTTGATTCAAACAGTCCTAAACATTTAAGAACGAATTTAAAAGAAAAACTTTTATTAATGTTAAAGGAAGTAGATTATGTAATTACAATTTCTCATTCGATTAAATCCTGGTTTATATCCCAAATTCCCAGCCTTCCTGTAGAAGTCATTTACAATTCCCCTCCACTTGCAAAAGACTACTCACCAAAAAAATATAATCATAACCGTATGGTTGCCTGCTATGAAGGAAATATCGATAACAATCGCGGAGATAAAGATAAAATGATGCAAATAACGGAGATTTGTACGCAATCTATTAATTTTCATTTTAAGATTATCGGTGGTACGAGATTTGGTGAGTCCTTTAAACTTCCTGCTCATTTAAGAGATAAAATGGAACAAACTGGCTGGGTAGATTATTATTCGATTTCAAAACATATGAAAGATGTGGATATTGGCTGGATAGATTATAAGGATCTGGGTGACTCTCTTAACCGGTCCTATGCCTTACCCAATAAGTTTTTTAGTTATTTGAATAATGGTGTCCCAATTCTGGTTAATCGTTGCCATGAGATGGAAGCTTTTATACGTGCACATCGATGTGGACTGGTGATTGATAAAAAGGATGCCACAGCGAAGGATTACGCTGAGGCTATCCTTTATCTCTCTAAAAACAAAACCCTTTTAAAGGAAATGAGTGTAAATGGAAGAAATGTAATGGAAAAAAATTATAGCTGGGAAAGGATGGAGAAGCGTCTTCATAATGTTTATCGTACGTTATCAGGCCAACAGGACATCTTTTATACGTAACCGGTTATTTAGGTGACATGTTTTTTGACCCAATTTACAGTAGCAGAAATTCCTTCTTTAAATGGAGTAGGATTATACGTACCTACCATTTTTTCTAATTTGCAGGTTGATCCCCTGTGGCTTTTCACATCAGCTTTGCGACCTGGTTTTTTCATAATTGTGCCTTGATATTCCATGACATCAACGATAGTTTCTACGACATACTGAATGGATATTTGCTGATCAGTGGAAATATTTACGACATCACCGGGGGAAATGAGCGGAAAGGCTTTTAAAACAAGGTCAACTGTATCCTCTACGAAAATATAGTCTCTCGTTTGTTGGCCTGATCCATGAATTTCCGGAGCTTCCCCCTTTAATATTTTTTTAATGGTAACGGGTACTACGCCAGCAAGTGGTCCTTCAAAGTTTTGCCTGGGTCCATAGTTGTTAAAAGGGCGGAAAATAAAGGCGTCTAAATCAAACATGTTTACATAGGATTGCAGCATTAAATCCGCTGAAGCCTTTCCTGCAGCATAAGTGGTTTCAGGAATAAGCGGATGCTGTTCATCAATGGGTTTATATTGGGCTGACCCATAGGCTTCTGAAGAGGAAAAATGACACAATGTTTGAAATGCCTTTTTTCGTTGTAGTTCCAACAGGTTTTTTAAGACGATTACATTGGTTAGGAAGGCATGAGAGGGATTGATAAATGAATAATTTAAGGCTTTAGTTGCACAATTAAACACAATGTCAATATTGTGTTTCTCTATAAGATAGGAGAGAATTTCCTGATTTTCTGCATCATCAATATGAAAGACGGCTCCGTTGTCTAAGGCGTGGGTTATATTCTCTTTTTTCCCAATAAAAAGGTTATCAATAATGATAATTTTTCTAACCTTCTCGGCTATTAGTTTATCGACTAAATGACTTCCGATAAAACCAGCTCCTCCAATAACGAGCACATTCCTGTTAGTCAGAGAACGTCTATTCAAATCCAACACTTCCTTTCATCATAATAAAATTAAAAATTTAATCGTGATTGGCCACCATCAACTGTGACAGTGGTTCCCACAATCCAGGATGCTTTGTCTGAGGCTAAAAAAACGGCAACATTGGCTATCTCATCTGTTGTTCCAAGTCGTCCGGCAGGAATTTTATCCTCTGCGTATTTTTTCAGGTACTTTGGATCTTTCTTTAAACGGTTTTGCCAGATCCGATTGGGATGATAGATGGCCCCTGGTGCTATCCCAACGACACGTACATGGTCTTTGATTAGCTCTGAACTAAGTGATTTTGTAATGCTTATCAGCGCGGCCTTTGAAGCATTATAAGAAGGAGCTCCACCAGCTTCTTTACCAAAAATAGAGGAGATATTGATGATTACACCATTCTGATTTTTTATCATCGATGTGCTGGCTAATTGACTTAGATGAACAGCTGAGATGAAATTGACCTCCATTGCCTGTTCAAAGACATTTACGGGTGTTTGTAATACACCTTGTCCATGACTGGCACCTACATTATTGACAAGTACATCAATCGAGCCAAAATGGTCGACAAATTCTTCAATTAATTGCTCTCTTTGTTCCGGGATTGCCAGATCCTTTTGATAGATTTCTACACCTGATTCCTCTTTCGTTTTTGCCAGTTCATTCATACTTCTGGCTGCAATGCCGACGTGTGCACCCTCATGGAGAAACGCATTGGCAATTGCCTTTCCAATTCCTATTGTTCCACCAGTTACCAATACGTTCTTTCCCTTTAAATGTAATTCCATTCTCTTTTGCTCCTTTCTGTGTAGTCCATTTGTTCAAATATGAAAAAATAAGCTTAAAGCTGTTACGAGTAAAAAGGTATTCTGCATATAAATCACTAGAAACACATTTAATTAATTCTATGAATGATGGATTAGGGGTGTTCATACTTCTTAGCATTTTAAAAAGACAGGAGGCTAAATTGTGGGAAAAAGGGTTTGTATGCTATTAAGCTATCTGCCTTTCTTAGATGCACGAATTTTTGAATTAGAGGCTAAAAGTCTGGCAAAGCATGGATATGAGGTAACAATTATTGCTCCCCGTCAAAATGGATTTTTGCAGGATATAGATGGAAAACCTTTTACCAGACAATTTCGGAATAAATCGTTTAAATACCAGGGAATAAAAATAATTACGTATGATTGTAAAAGGAAATCGAATCATCCAAGAACGCATCCGTTGTTTCAACTAGGATTACGGGAACGTGCAGATATTTATCATGCCCATGAACTGAGTTCGTTCTATTACGGAAAGGAAATCAAACTTGCCCTCAAAAAACAAAACGTGAAAAATGTGAAATTAATTTACGACAGCAGACAGGTAACTCCAGATCCGTTTTCCCAATCCATGAAAGAAATAGAAAAGCGACAATCGAAAAAGATTCTTCTCGATAGTTTAAAAGAGGCCGATTATACCATAACCGTTTCGGATTCGATAAAGGCATGGTATTTGTCAATGGATCCTTTACTTCCTGTTGAGGTAATTTATAATGCTCCACCCCTTTCTTCCGATTTTAAGGTTAAAGGAGGAAATCCAAACAGGCTTGTTGCAGCTCATGAGGGAAACGTATCAGATAAGAACCTACACACCATCTATACAATCACTGATTCATGCAGAAAAGTAATGGACTTTCACTTTAAATTAATTGGAGGGCCACGATATGGGGAGAAGATTTCTGTCCCCGATCATTTACAAAGCCGTATCATCCAATCTGGCTGGATTCAGTATGAGTCCTTGTCTTCACTATATTCAGATGTCGATATCGGCTTAATTGAATTAGACCCCACGAGCTCACTAAATCATGCTTTTGCCATGCCTGGAAAACTATTTAATTATCTGAATAATGGAGTTCCTGTTATCGTAAGCAAGTGCAGCGACATGGAAAAGTTCGTGAATACCTATCAATGTGGAATAGTGATCAATCGTTTAAATCCAACTGCTGCTGATTATGTTAAAGGAATGGTCTATCTCAACAAGAATAGGTCAATGCTCAGACGAATGAGTATAAATGCGCGGAAAGCGATGGAGGAGGTCTATAGCTGGGAGCATATGGAGAAACGGTTAATTAACTTGTACAAATCCCTGGATACTGATCAAAGACCTTATCTTTTATCTTAAACTTGTGGAGAGGGGGAAAACGAGATGGGGAAGCAGATCTGTTTTTTAGTAACCGAACACCCCTTTTTAGATGCACGTATTTTTAAAAAAGAAGCGAAAAGTCTGGTAAAACAGGGGTATAGCGTTACGATGATCGTTCCTCGCAGAAAAGGTCATCTTTTTGATGTAGATGGCACTTTTTTTACCAATCGCTTTCAGTCACGTACTTTTGTATATGAGGGGATTAAAATCATTACGTATGAACAAATCGATTTTGAGAAAAAAACGAAACAATTACTTCACAATCTTCTAACCGGAACCCACCACCGTTTTACGGATTCTTTAACACAAATTGGGATTGAGGTTGAGGCTGATATTTATCATGCTCATGAATTTTTTTCACTTTACTCTGGAATTGGAATCAAGCGGGCTTTAGCATCCAGAGGGAAAGCGTGCCGATTAATCTATGACAGTCACGAACTGGAACCAGACCCATTAATTATGGAATCTAAAAAAATAAAAAAAGTGAAGCGTCAAATGCTAGAAGCCATGTTTAATGAATTAGATCAAGTCATTACAGTGTCAGAATCGATTAAAGCGTGGTATCACTCCATCCAGCCCTCCCTCCCGATTGAAGTGGTCTATAATTCTCCACCTTTAGCACCTGAATATGATCGAAACAAGGAAACGGCTGATTTAGTAATTGCTTTTGAAGGAATCTTGGGAAGTAAAAGAGGGAGCTTTCAGAAGTTGTTGCGAGTATTGGAATTGGCTAATGAAAAAATTTCTGTAACAGCCAAAATTATTGGTGGCTGGAAAGAACAGGATCAGAAACCCTCTATACCACCTCATTTAAAGAGTAAAGTTTTGTTTAAAGGCTGGTTGGATTATGAAGCGATTCCCATGGTCATACAGGGGGATGCTGATATAGGTTGGGTCGATCTGGATGCTTCCCATTCTTTAAACAATCGATATGCCATGCCCAATAAATTCTTCAGTTATTTAAATAATGGTCTTCCCGTTTTAGTTAACCAATGTGAGGATATGAACAGATTTATTGAACGTTATCAATGTGGATATATCATCGATAAACCTCAGGCCAACGCTGAGGACTATGCACAAGCTTTACAACAGATATACTTCAATAAGGCACAATTAAAGGAAATGAGTTTAAATGCACGAAAAATAATGGAAACTGCCTATAGCTGGGAGCACATGGAAGAAAGGCTTTTCTCGATCTATGCCCGGTTCGTTCAGGATGATAAAAGTCAACGGAAGATGAAAAAAGACAAAGGAGAGGATGGATAGCTTGAAGGCTTTACACATTCCTTATGGATCACCGATGATAGAACTATGTAAAGCGTTGCAAAAGAAAGGAATTGATGCTACCTCCTGCCACTTTTATGATAATAAGTTTAAATTTAAACCAGATGTATCTCTGCATCTAAACCGGAAAAACAACAAGGAAAGAGAGATTGTATTAGAGCGTTTCTTTCAGGAAGCAATGAAAAATTATGATATTTTTCACTTTCATTTTGGAGAAACCTTTTTTTCCGATAAAAGGGATTTGCCAATCCTAAAACAGGCTGGAAAGAAACTGGTTGTACACCATCATGGATCAGATATTCGAATGTATTCACTAGCGAAAAAAAACAATCCTTACGTTCGAGTGAAACCAGAATGGACCGAGGAAAAAATAACCGAAAACGTGCGGACCCTGTCTCATTATATCGATCATGCGATTGTGCAAGATCCGGAATTAGAGGAATATATAAAGCACACTTATAAGCACACCCACATTATTCCCCACACAGTTGATACTTCAAAATTTATACCTGAATATCCAGAAGGCAAAAAGGTCCCACTCATCGTTCACGCTCCCACAATGCGTGATCTTAAAGGAACAGAATTCATCCTGCATGCGGTTAGAGAGTTAAAACGAATGGGGCTAATCTTTCAATTTCAATTAATTGAAAATAAAACGTATGATCAAACGAAAAGGCTACTGTCCCAGGCTGATATTGTGATTGATCAGTTAAGAATTGGAGCCAGCGGTTTTATTAGCTCTGAAGCAATGGCTCATGGAAAACCGGTTATTTGTTTTATCAGGGATGACCTGGTATCCAAGTACCCGTCTGACTTACCGATTGTTAACGCCAACCCATCTAACCTCATCTATGAATTAAAAAGATTACTGGATAATCCTCAAATATGGAGTGAACTTGGTAAACAAGGCAGAAGCTATATAGAAAAACACCACTCTGCATCAGTAGTAGCTGACAGGTACATCAATATATATAAGCAATTATAATTCTATTATTTAGACATCATAATCTTTGTAAATAATGAAAAGAATCCAGTCAGGCTTTTCATAATCACATAGAATACAATAGATTTGATTACTAGCAGGAGGGGTTGAACAAAATGATAGATAATAGCCCTATATTACCCGAAGTCGCCGTTATCGGGCTTGGGAAAATTGGACTTACGTTAGCAGCTGTTTTTGCCAATAATGGTTATAAGGTTTATGGAGCGGATAAAAACAAAGATGTTGTCAATCAGGTAAATGCAGGAAAGTCTCATATAACTAATGAACCCGGGTTAAATCAATTGGTATTACAAGCTCATGATAACCAAATGCTTTTTGCTACAGATTCAAACATTGAAGCTGTTTCAAAAGCAAAAATCATTGTGGTTATTGTTCCGGTATTTGTTGATGAAAACCATGCCATTGATTACCAATTTATTGATGCTGCCGTTCAGGACATAGGTAAAGGAATCCAAAAGGACTCATTAGTCATATTTGAAACAACGTTACCCCCGGGGGATACAAAAGAGAGGTTCGGCAAAGAAATTGAAAGGCAATCAGGTCTGGGAATGGGCGAAGACTTTTACCTTGCTTATAGTCCCGAGAGAGTTTATTCAAATCGAATTATAGAAGATCTGAAAAATTACCCTAAGGTTATTGGAGGAGTGAATGAAAAAAGCCTGGAACTCGCCTCCGACTTTTATAAGCAGGCTCTTAATTGTGAATTAATGAAAGTAAGCTCATTGGAAACTGCTGAATTTTCCAAAGTGGCCGAATGTGTATATCGTGATGTCAACATTGCGTTAGCTAATGAACTTGCTCAATTTGCAGAGCAAAAAGATATTCATATATCAGAAGTCATCTCAGCAAGTAACAGTCAGCCCTATTCCCATATACATGCTCCTGGTATTGGTGTAGGTGGACATTGCATTCCAATTTATCCTTATTTTTTCATTAACAGAGGATTAAATGAGGGGTTAACCCCTTTATCAAGAAAAATCAATGACAGTATGGCTGATTATGCCCTATCAAAAATAGAGAATAGAATTGATACCCTGAGGAACAAAAATGTTCTGATTTTAGGATTATCTTATAGGGGAAATGTAAAAGAACCAACCCAATCAACAACTTTATTGCTGATCGATCAACTTAGAGATAAACAGGCGAATGTGTTTGTCAATGATCCTCATTTTTCGAATAGTGAAATCATTCAGTTTGGAGCATTGCCCTTATCCTTGAATAATAAATTTATTTCAGAAGTAGACGCTATCATCCTGCAAGCCTTTCACAAAGAGTACGAAAGTTTAACTTTTAAAGACTTTAAGAAATGCAAGCTTGTTTTCGATGGAAGAAATAAATGGAAGGAGGAGGAAATCACTAAATTAGGGATTCAATATGAAGGGATTGGTTAGGGAATCCACTTTAAGGAGGTTTTTTTATGCCTGAAAACGAGTTTCGCCAAGTTCCTCTGCTTGATTTAAAAGAGGAATGGAAGCTAATGAGAACCTCTGGAATTGAAAAGATTGTAGAGGTACTGGATAGCGGACAATATATTTTGGGAGAAAAAGGAAGGGAATTGGAAATAAGGACAGCAGACTATCTCAATGTTCCTTATAGTCTGGGGGTAGCAAGTGGGACAGATGCTTTACAGTTAGCACTTAAGGCGCTGGATATCGGACCTGGTGATGAAGTCATTACCTCCCCATTTACATTTTTTGCGACGGGAGAAGTGATTGTACAGGAAGGGGCAAAGCCAGTATTTGTCGATATTGATCCAGTAACTTATAATCTGAATCCTGCAAAAATAGAGGAAGCCATAACCCAAAATACCAAAGCAATCATGGTTGTTCACTTGTATGGCCAGGTTGCGAACATGGGCGAAATTATGGACATTGCCCAAAAACACAATTTGAAAGTGATAGAAGATGCCTGCCAGGCTATGGGTGCGGAGTATGAAGGGAAAAAAGCGGGGACGATTGGAGATATTGGCTGCTTCTCTTTTTTCCCAACGAAAAACCTGGGTGCATTCGGGGATGCGGGTCTGGTTGTAACCAGTCAGCAGGAATTATATGAAAAGGTTCACTCGCTTCGAAATCATGGCAGCCAAAAGAACTATCAGCATTCGCTAATCGGTATGAACAGTAGACTTGATGAGCTGCAGGCAGCCATTTTACTCATTAAAATCGATTATTTAGAAGGTTTTTTAACAAGAAGAAACGAAATAGCCCGACGATATACGGAGAAGTTTAAAAATAAAGTTAAAACCCCACCAATTGTGAGGAATCGCGAGCACACTTTTCATCAGTATTGTATTGAACTAGACAATAGAAATGAGCTCGCTAAAGAACTGAAAAATAACGGCATCGACTCCGCCATTTATTATTTGATTCCGTTGCATTTACAGGAAGCCTTCCATTATTTGGGCTATAAAGAGGGGGACTTTCCAAATGCTGAACACACAGCCAAACGAATATTAGCACTCCCTATTAATCCCACCCTGTCTGTTGAAAAGCAAAATTATGTGATCAAAAGTGTTCTTCACTTCTTAGACTACAATGGATAAAGAATTCTTGTTTTTTTCAGGTTTATCGCAAGTAAACGGATACCCCACTTCAATACTTTAGGTTCAACCTAAAAGGATGAGTGGGGATAAACTGCCATCAATTATAAGTGTTTTAGAAATTCGTTCCATTTTGGTTCGTATTGTTTCGTAATGCTCTTCTGATGTTCCCGAACGTTATAAACGGTGAAATTTTGATAACGAATCGGTGATATCGATAGTAATCGCAATAAAACACTTACGTCTTCATATAGTCTTCCGTCTTCGAATTCAATGACTGGAAAACCCTCTGCCCGCTTTAAAATGGTGGTACGGTATATTCTTGGGCCCAGAGGAAAGCGATAAGACAGTAAATCCTTTCTCCCGCTAACAGGAGTCCCCTTTGCAACCCCCTTAAATAGGACATCTTCGGTTAATTGCTTCCATTTTCTAAGATTACCATAAAGAACGGCTACCTCACTGGAAACCTCTGATAGATAGTTTTTTATAATCGTGACGGCGTCCGGGTCAAGCCAGTCATCTGCGTCGAGTTCCAGTACATATTCAGACTGAACATAAGATAATAAATCGTTTAAGGCTCTTGCTTTTCCTCCATTTTTCTTATGAAATAGTCTAACGTTTTCGATATTCTCCCATCGAAGAAGCTGTTGATAAGAGTTATCTGTGGATCCATCATCCATGATGAGGATCTGGTCAAAAGGTTCACTTTGTAATAGGCACGAAACAAGAGCTGCTTCCACGTATTTTTCAGAATTGTAATTTGTCATCATGACAGAAAGCGATGGGGCTTTCGACACGGACTTCGTATGCTGATATTTCTGGATTATTTTTTCTTTTTCCAAAACAATTGAAGAGTGATTTTTTCTGGACTGCTTAACTAACCCTTCTTTAAATAGCTGTATGGATGGTGATATTTTAGAAAGCCATGCGGGTAAAAGGGCTTCTTTAAAAGGTAAATGTTTGATGGGCGGGAGTCTGTTCTTTTTAAGGAAAGGGGTGGAAATAAGTAATGGGCGCTGAATTATAATGCTTTGATTATGGTAATAGGTTCCTAAAACTTGTTTTGACTCAGGAAGGTTTAAAGCATCGTTATCGATGTTTGGGGAAAGATAATCTGTACCTTGAAGAATGAGTATGTAAGGGGTTGTTATCCTGTCAATCGTGTGATTAAGAAGTTGTCCTAAATCGTCACTTTTACCGCTTATAAATTCAACTTTATTATTCAAACCATACTCCAGCTTTGCCTTTGAAGAAGTATCAGGATTATGGGGAATGATTAGCGACTTTAACCTGGTTTGAATGTATTTTAGTGAAGTGACAGCCTTCTGTAAAACCATCTGATTAGAATCATTGATGAGAATGGCAGTGATGTCCTTCATTTTCTCCCTCCTTAAAAACACTTCATACCTAACTCTTATGTATAATAGTTTCGGGATATGAGGTACAACAGTCAAACGGACATCCATCTATAAAAGTTTCGTCAGGGCATTGATCAGGATCCGTATGACCCTCATTTTTATATTTGTATTCCGATTACAAAAAATAATTGGTCATACATAAATATGGATTAGCAGAAAGCTTATGAATAGAAAAACCCTGCTGCCTCTCGTTTTCAAATGGTTAACTAGGACCTAATTCAAAATTCCTAAAATTCCCACATTTGGAATGGATACCACCATGTAAGGACATCTATTTTCCTGTGTAAATCGATGTGTTTTTAGAAGATTGATTTTTTTTAGAGGAATTTGTCATTCCATTAAAAAACAATAACTGTAATCGCTAATTCAGGATTAACAAAAATTTATGTAAAAAATGGGGGAGGAATTGAATGCTAGTCCGAAAAACTATGAAAGATAAGCTGACTATTTTATTTGCAATCCTTATAGCACTTTTTGTATACCAGCAGGAAAGCTTTGCGGCTGGGGAGGAAAGTGTATCCGTTCAATCACCAGATGGAAGCGTAGAGGTAGACCTTAGCCTATCAGAAAATGGTACGCCTCATTATAAGGTTGTCTTTAATGGCGAGACGATTGTGAAGCCTTCATCACTTGGCTTTGAATTTAAGAATCAGGAATCATTAGGCAACCATTTAAAAATTGTAAAAACTGATATAAAGGAATTCAACAAGACATGGGAGCCGGTATGGGGAGAAAAGTCAAAGATTAAAAACCATTACAAGCAACAGACTGTTTATTTAAAGGAAACGAAAGCACCTTATCGTAAAATGAATCTGGTTTTTCGTGTTTATAATGATGGAATCGGCTTTCGTTATGTGATTCCTGAACAGGAAAATGTAAATCCTGATCTGCAAATCACATCAGAGAATACCGAATTTCACTTTGCAAATGATAACACGTCCTGGTGGATTCCCAATGATTGGGACAGCTATGAATATAACTATAATCAAACACTACTAAGTGAAGTAGAGGAAGTGAGCACTCCCTTTACAATGAAAACACCTCAAGGAATTCATCTATCCGTACACGAAGCAGCCCTAATTGATTATTCCGGAATGGCACTGAAAAAAGCGGAGGGTGAATCCACAAAACTGGTAAGCCATCTGGCACCATGGCCAGACAGTAATGTAAAGGTTAAGAAGGATTCGCTTCCCGTTGAAACACCGTGGAGAACCATCCAAATTGGAGAAGATGCCGGAGACCTCGTAGAATCCGATTTAATTTTAAATTTAAATGAACCGAACACTATTGATAATACTGAGTGGATTGAGCCGATGAAATATGTAGGGGTCTGGTGGGAAATGATCAGTGGTAAATCAACATGGGCATCAGGGCCGGACCATGGAGCTACGACTGAAAATGCAAAACGTTATATCGATTTTGCTTCAGAGTACTTAGACACTGAAAATCAAAATATAGGCTTACTTGTTGAAGGATGGAATAAAGGTTGGGATGGAAACTGGATGGAAAATGGGGATCTTTTCAGTTTTACGGAATCCTACCCTGATTATGATCTGGAAGAAGTTGTTCAGTATGCCCAGGAGCGTGGAGTTTCTTATATTATGCATAACGAAACCTCCGGAGATATTTTAAACTATGAAAGTCAAATGGACGAAGCTTACGATTATTATCAACAACAGGGAATTCATGCTATTAAAAGTGGGTATGTAGCCGATTACGGCATTCATAATCCACCTGGACAGCACCATCACGGTCAATATATGGTGAATCATTATTTGGACACTATTAAGAAAGCAGCTGAGCACGAAATTATGATTAATTCCCATGAACCGATTAAAGGAACAGGACTGTACCGTACCTATCCTAACTGGGTAAGTCGTGAAGGGGTCAGCGGGATGGAATATAGTGCGTTTAGTGATGATACCAACCCTCCGGAACATGAAACGATTTTACCGTTTACGAGAATGATGTCAGGACCAGTGGACTTTACACCAGGTATTTTTGATGTAAATATCTCACATGCCGATACACGTGTACACTCTACTCGTGCAAAGCAATTAGCACTTTATGTCGTTCTTACAAGTGGTACACAGATGGTTGCAGACTTCCCGGAAAATTATAAGGACGAAAATGGTGAAATTTTACCTGAATTTAAATTTATGCGGGATGTGCCAGTTACCTGGGACGACATCATGGTTCCACATGCCGAAATTGGAGATTATGCCTCAATTGTCCGCCGTAGTGGAGAAGAATGGTATATTGGCAGTGTAACGGATGAAAAGGATAGAGATTTGGAAATTGAATTGGACTTTTTAGAAAAAGGGACAAAATATGTGGCAGAAATTTATTCGGATGGTACAGATGCCAATCTTGAAACAAACCCAACTTCTGTATCGATTAAAAAGGTCATTGTTAAGGAAAATGATACTTTAATAGCGTCGCTTGAAGGAGGCGGTGGACAGGCTGTACGTCTTTATCCGGCCTCAAAGGAAGAAATCGCAAAGCTGTCTAATTATAAAGAAGGGAAAATGAAGGTTTCTTACGTTGACATACCAAAGTCTATCCAGTCCAACGATGACCTGGCCGTTAAAGTTAATGTTGAAAACAGAGGTAGTGTAATAAGCGGAAAAACTCTAAACCTTCAAATAGAGGGAGAAACGGTAGCTGAGAAGCATGTACGAGTGGCCCCGGGAGAACAAAAGGAAGTTGTCTTAACCTATGATAAGCTGTTTGATCCCCGTACTTATCGTATTCACGTAAGCGATCTTCCTGCTAAAAAGATTATTGTAACAGAAAAGGAGCCAACCTTTGAATATAGTAATCTGGAAGCTTCTGTTGACCAAGGTGAGATTCATGCTACAGCGAGTGTGACGAACTACGGAAGCTATGCCGGAGAAGTCGAAGTTCCGTTAACCATTGATGGAGAGGTAGTGGATACGAAACGGATTGAGGTATCTGCAGAAGCAGGTGGAGCGACCGAGGAGATCGGTTTCACCTATGATCCGAAAGCAGAGACAGGCCTGTATAAGGTCTCGATAGGTGATTTAAAACCAAAAGCAGTTGCTCTTCCACAGATAGAACTCGCTGGTGAATGGTTGTTTAAACAAGGAGATGATTTAGCCTGGAAAGAACCAGACTTGGATGACAGCAGCTGGCAGGCTGTTCAATTGCCCTCAAAATGGGAGGATCATTCCAACTTATATGAGGACTATGTTTATGGATGGTACAGAAAATCCATTTATATACCAGAAGAGTGGGAAGGGTACTCATTAAAAATGAAACTGGGCCGAATCGATGATGTCGATGCTACGTACTTCAATGGAGAAAAAATCGGCCAATCAGGAACCTTTCCTACCGGAGAGGGTGAAGAAGGGATGATTTCTGCGTGGGATTGGGACCGTGAATATGTCATTCCTTCAGAAAAAATCAATTATGGAGCGGAGAACGTCATCAGTATTCGTGTGTTTGACGCACGCTGGGACGGGGGCTTATATACGGGTCCTTTGGGTCCGCTTGAACTGGTGGAGGAATAGAAAGAATAAAAGGTAAGCGTCTATATCAGAGACGCTTACCTTTTTAGTCTGATTACAATGGCGGCACATGCTATTAATGAACCGCTGCAGGGCTGGTCCGCCAACCTTCGCATCCTGGCTGGTCATCCGATTTGAGAGGCTGTATTTTGTCATTATATCAGGCAGTTTTATACCAATAATCCAGCTTCATTACCGAATGAGGTGCTTCTCCCGGAAGTTGTATATACGAATGGGCTGAACATTCCTATTAAAATGGTTCAGCCACAGCGAGGAAGAATGAAACAATTGGTACAGCTGGCATGTAAAAATGCATATATGAAGTTGCAATGGAATTTATCATTAATGGAATTGGGCAAATAGGTTTGATGCGGTGAAAGGAAGCAGAAATTATCGGAATTACTATGGCAAAGCTACTTATAGATTGTGGCAGGGGATGAATAGCCGAATAATGATGGGAATTGTATACATTTTATTTTTTGTATAAATATGAGCTTATTCCAGACAAATAATCTGGAATTGGCTTATTTTTTAGCATAAGGATGGTACGATCTACTTGTTAATATTCCAAAAAAGCCTCCCATATTTTCAGTCCTTTCGGGGTAATATAGGGGCAGAATGAGACCTTGTCCTGCAGTAATAAATTGAGTATCCCTATAACAAGGAGTGACTCCATGTATTTTTACAGCTATGAATTGAAACCTGAAGAAAATGGTTATGAGGTTATTCTGTACATCAAGCCCCAGCATTCATTAGTAGAGTTTGCGAACGAATTTGGTATAACAGAAAATACGGAAAAGGATCTGAACCGGCTGGCGATTAGCTATGTCAAAAGAAAATTCCCCAATCTACGGGTGAAAGCTATTAAAGTTATTCTGGGGGGAGTACTGGTCACATCGATTATGCTTGGCGGAACCATGTCACCGGCATTTGCTGCAGAAAGTGAGGAGGCCGGGCAGGAAACAGAGACTGCAGATCCAACTGAGAATGTTGAATTTCCGCCCGAAAGTGATGAAGCTTCTGATTATACTCCTACAGATGAGGACCAACCTGCAGAAGTTCCGTCCTCAGAAACGATTCCTGAAGAGGCGGGGGAAACGGATGAGGGTACCACAGAGGATATCTCCATGGATGATCCCGGACTTGTTCCAGGTGATTTTTTTTACTTCGTGGAAGCCATAGCAGAGAAGGTACAGTTGGCGTTAACGTTTGACGATACAGCTAAAGCAGAGTTAATTTCGCAATTTGCCAATGAACGAATTGCGGAGGCGAATGCTTTATTTGATGCCGGTGATACGGATGGAGCCATTCAATTGTTGAACCAGGCATTGGAGAATCAGGAACTTGCCTTAGATTATGTAGCAGATGATGAGCTGGCTGACGGCACTGCACAAGAAGAGGAGGCTCCAACTGACGGAACGAATACCGGTATTATGCCTTCTAAGGATGAGGAACAACCAGAGGATGAAACAGTACATGAGGAAACCGAAACAGAAGACCCAGCTGCTGAATTACGGGATGAGCTGGAATCTCATTTCAGCAGGAACATGACAGCATTGTTACTCGCCATGGAAAAGGTTGAGAACCCAACCGCTAAAGCTGCTCTTGCCAAAAATGTGGAAAAGACTTTTGCACGAATGGAAAAGAGAGCAGGTAAAGCAAGGGCAATAGAAAATGGTATCGCTAATAAAGTTCCTGTGAATGAAGCTTTAGAAATTTTACGGGATGATATTCAAAAGGATGAGAAGGCTCTTAACCGTGACCTGGAAAAGGTGGAAAAGCAAGCAAGGGAGGAACCAGTGAAACCGGCAGCTAAAACACCATCTTTAAAAGAAAAAGCTCCGGAAAAAGCAGGAAAGGGGATAGAAAAGGGGCAGCAGCCGGAAGATAAGGTGAAGAAAGGACAGGCAAAAGTGGAACGGGTTAAAAAAGAAAGAGGGAATAAACAGCAAGAACCTGCTTCCATTTCTCCTGGTCCTGCTTCCGCTCCAGAAGAATTTCGGGGAAATGAAATAGCAAACCCGAATTCCCATCCAAAGCAAAATCGGGAAGTAAACCATATCCCGAATCCGGAAAATGAAACAAAAACTGATTCAGGAAAGAGCGTGAGAAGTGATATAAACACTGATTTTCATCCTTCTGTCCATCCAAAAAGTAATAAAGAAAAAGGAAATCAGGGAAAAGGCTCTGGAAAGCATCCATAGTCCCCCGGGACAGGATAGATATTGACGTATAGGACTTGCTGATATCTATCCTTTTTTATATCAATCAATCCCACATCGTAAACGTCTTCACTTCAAGGGATTTTTTGTTACATTCAGGACAGGCCATTTCTGAAAACTCCAGGTCATCCACGATTTCAGCCTTTCCTTTACAGCGGCTGCAATGTTGATTTGTATTGAACACTTGCTGATGACCATAGCAGATTTTCATGAGGGGACGCACGTAAAGATGATGGCACTGCTGACAATGAAGGAGACGACGGTCAAAATCCACATGATGAATGGGAAGATCCCCAATGGCCTTTTTTACCTGATCTTTCGTTTTTGGATGAAGAATTTCAAACTGGTTCTCGCCAGCATAATATTCATCACCGCCTACCCCCAGCATAAACTCCTTGCTGAAGCCACAGGATCTGCAAACAATTCCATATCCAACTCCCATTAAAATTATCCTCCTTTTTATAGTTTGATGGCCGGGTAGATGCAGTGGACGCTGCGACCGATGGATTCATAGCCGAACATATGTCTATATCTATTTTAACGGATAAATTTGTGTAATAGACAGATAAACCTTCTCTTTTGACTGATTCAGAGTGTCTTAACGGATAAAATTCTAAACAGATTGATATTAGATAAAATTTAACTTAAATGTGGATGTGAGAAACGTATACCCGACGCAAACCGATTGATAAAATGATTAATCAGCCTGATACTTGATGATGGTAATACTTCTCATTTGACATCATACCATGTGGGGTATAAGATAATTCCAGTATATTAAATCTAATAGGAGAGAATCATGAGCATTGCCATCCTAGTTATCATCATATCATGGTTTTTCTATCGCAGGCATGTTCCTGTCCGAGGGGTCGGGAAGCTTCAACTTGATTCCTGTAAACAGGAGGGTGTTGCGATTGTAGATACCCGTGACTACCAAATATCATCAAGGGACAGGATTGATGAAGCCTGCTGTGTACCAGTGGCATATTTGAAACGGCATTATCAGGAAATTCCGAAACAAAGCGTTATTATTGTCGCATCAGATAGAATCGAAAAAAACTTAAGTGCCCGTATACTGAGAAAAAAAGGAATGCGGGTTATTGGATATTCATTAGTAAATAATGAGTAATAGACGGCAGGAGGACAGGCTGTCTTGCTGCAGGAAAAAAGATACGGAAGGAGGGGACGCCCATGGCAAAACAGGTTACCCCTGAAGAATTAGACAGACGCATCAAAAAAGGTGAAGAGGTCTATGTCATTGATGTCCGTGAAAACAATGAAGCAGCAACAGGAAAAATTCCAGGGGCCAAAAATATTCCTCTGGGTCAGTTAGCGGTACGTAAAACAGAATTAGACTCAGAGAAGGAATACGTGGTCGTGTGCCAGTCTGGAAATCGCAGTAAAGCCGCCTGTGGAATTTTGGGCGCATTAGGCTATAAAGTTGAGGATATGACAGGTGGTATGAACAACTGGCAAGGAGACACTGAATAAAGCCTTTTATTTTTCCGTTAATCATAGTTGAGAAAAGGAGTCATATCAATATGAAGCAATTATGGAGAAGCCTTTGACCATCGCAAAAACTCATGTTCCTGGCAGGAATAGTGTTTATCGTTGTATCCTTGATTACCAGAGTTACAGACTAACCTGAAGAATGTAAAGGATTAAGTGGGTGAAACATATACTTGAGGAAGAAAAAATTGGTGTTTTTTTGTCAGTTGATCATTAAGTTTTATCAGCCTAAAAGGAGGATGTTCATGTTTCATTATACGGTTGAAACGGACAGAACGATGGATGATGCCATTGCCGTATTGGAGGAAACATTGAAAGAAGAGAAATTTGGTGTGCTCTGGCAATTTGATATTAGAGAAAAGCTTCAGGCAAAAGGACTGGATTACAATCAGCCGTACAAGGTGTTGGAAGTATGTAACCCTTTTGAAGCTGAACGAGTTTTGACACAGAATCAAATGGTGGGCTATTTTCTCCCATGTAAGATTGTTGTGTATGAGGATGAGGGAAGAACAAACATCGGCCTGCCCAAACCAACTTCACTTATACAATTGGCCAATGATGATTCCCTTAAAGAGCTGGCTGGAGATATAGAAAGACGGTTAATCAGCTGCATCGATAAGAGTCTGGAATCTTCCTCATAATTTAAAAGAACGAAGAGGATCTGTGATAAATCCTTTTCGTTCTTTTTTGTCTTATAGATAAGGAGGGACCAGAAGAAGTTCAGCGTTTTTCCGGGCACTTTCATTAAATTTTCACAAACTTTTTTTATGATTCCTTTAATTGCATACATAAAACGGAGCGATAAAATGAAGAAGGGGATTATTGTTGTAGTACTGGTTGGAATGTTTGTCGGGCTGTTTATGATTTTACGAATTCAGCAGAAAATGCAAATCAGCCAACTGATGAAGCGACTTCAGAAAATGAAGGTAATGAAAAGGGTGGTTATAAAATTGTAAGTCAACCTGATTCTTCAGCAAAACAAGCTGATGCCCCAAAGCAGACAGGTAAAACAGGCTTAAATGTAGGGAATTTAGCACCTGATTTTGAACTGAAGACGTTGGATGGAGAAACTGTACAGTTATCTAATCTTCGTGGACAGCGGGTGATGCTGAATTTCTGGGCTTCCTGGTGTCCGCCATGGAGTGCGGAAATGCCGGATATGGAAAAGTTTTATCAGAATAAGGATGTAAAAATTTTAGCTGTGAACTTAACCCAGACAGAAAGTGGAATTCAGGATGTTAGAGATTTTGTGAAAGAATTTGATTTATCCTTTCCAATTCTGCTCGATCAGGAAAGCAATGTCGCTAACACCTATCAGATTCAGCCCATTCCAACTTCCTATATGATTGATTCTGAAGGTGTGATATCGTTTAAAACGTTAGGTGCCTTAAATTATGATCTTATGGTTCAGGAATTTGAAAAAATGCAATAAGGCCAGGTGCTTGTACCGCGTGTGAGGTGATTTATAGTGAAGCAAACCATTCTGGTAATTGAAGACGATTACATGATAAGAGAATTGATTTCAATATATTTAAAGAAAGCAGGGTATGAGGTTGTAGAAGCAGCAGATGGGGAAGAAGCAAAGGAAGCCTTTCTTACTCATCATCCCTGTTTACTGATTCTTGACTTAATGCTTCCGAAAATAAGCGGGGAAGAGCTGTGTACATGGGTAAGAGAGCAGGAACGCAATGAAGTTTCGATCATTATGCTGTCTGCTAAAGCCAGAATAAACGATAAGATTAAAGGTTTGAAGCTTGGTGCAGATGACTATTTGACAAAGCCTTTTGATCCAGACGAGTTAGTCGCACACGTGGAGGCCGTTTTACGAAGGACCGGTCAGTTCTGTCAAAAAATCACCTATGGCGGCTTGTGTATTAAACCTAGAAAGGGCGAAGTGATGCTGTATGATGAGTCGCTTAAGCTGACGAAGCATGAATTTCAACTACTCTATCATTTTATGGAGAATCCGAATGTTGTTCTGACAAGAGAAAACCTGATTCAGCAATTATATCCGCATGCTGATAAAACCGTGATGGACCGGACGGTTGATGCTCATATTAAAAAATTAAGGGAAAAAATCGAGGAAGATCCTTCTTCACCAAAACGGATTTGTACGGTAAGAGGAATGGGGTATAAATTTGTTCATGAATAAGTGGAAAAAAGTCAGGCTTCCAAGATGTTTATTAGGACGACTGACGCTAATAAATATTACCGTGGTTACAGCTTTCATTCTCCTGACCACCTGGGGAATTTATAATACCTCCTGTTTCCTTGTTGATGGTATCGGCACAATGAACCAAATGACACAGAAGCAATTTGAGTCTGCTCTTTTACAGTATCTCTGGATTTTCACCTTTACGACGATTGTCACCGGGAGCATGATTCATTTTTTTCTGACAAAAAAATTGACAGGTCCCCTAAGAAATTTAATAGATTCAACGAAAACTATGAAAGAAGGTCGATATCCGAGTCCTATTCAAAGGAGGTCAGAGGATGAAACAGGACAGCTTATTGACCACTTTAATGATATGGTTGAGCAATTAAAGAAAAATGAGCAACAACGAAAAAAATGGTCTCTGATATATCCCATGAACTAAGAACGCCATTAGCCAATTTAAACGGGTATTTAAATCCCCTGCATAATGGTATGATTGAAGGCCGTCCAAAGCTGTATAAAGCCCTCTATGAAGAGTCTGAACGTCTTAGTGGAATGCTGGAGCAGCTGGATAGGTTAAAGGAATGGGATGATATCAGTGGACAAACCTTTTCTGAACAGGAAAAAGTTAATATGAAAAGCATCATTGAACAAACGGTAGAGATGTTTCGCTGGGCGGCCAAAAAAGAGGGAATTCCAGTCGAACTTCAACTGGAGTCTCGTATGGTTCAGGTTCATCAGGAGGGCGTTGCACAGGTTTTAAATAATTTGCTGGACAATGCCATTCGCTACCATAAGGGTGGCGGCTCCATTATGGTTCAGGGAAAATGATCTGAATGTAAATACTATGATTCCTTTACGGGTCCGGGAGAAATCATTCCGGAACGAGAGCAGTCCCTCATTTTTGAACGGTTTTACCGTATTGATCCTTCCAGATCACGGGAATCAGGTGGGACAGGCCTTGGTCTAGCTATTTCAAAGGAAATCATAGAGCATCATCGTGGTCAAATAGGCGTTCATTCAGAAGGAAATATTCACACATTTTGGTTCACACTTCCACTCGAGAAGGGGTCATGAAATTTTATAAGTAATAGAAAAATATAATAAAATATGTCGAATTTTTTTGAAAATAGGCCTATTGGATGATGTCACGTTTGACGATCAGAGGTATATTACAGGGTGAATGGATGAATGGAGTAGTGTCTGTACAATTCATTTATCATGAAAGGGCAAATCTATCTGAAAAGAAGGGGCGCAAAGTTACAGGCCTAAGGTGTACAAACTATGGTGGCTGGACTGCTGATGATACAAGCACGACTGACAAGCCGTGCTAAGTTTCTTCAAAAATGATAAGGAGGATTTATAATGAATAATCAGTTATTTCTAAACGGGAAATCTCGTAACTTATTAGTAGCGTTGCTTATGGCGGCTGTATTTGTTTTTGCATTCGGACTCAGTGCTGCACAAGCTGAGGAAGGAGAAGAAACAGATACAACAGAGACGGAAACAACAGCGGATACAGAAGAGACCGGGGAAGCACCGTCCTCAGAAGAAAATACTTCCACAGATGAAGAGAAGTCTGAAGAAGAGGGTTCTGAGACAAGTGAGGAGACGGACACAAATACAGAGGAGGATTCCTCGTTACTGCCTGGCGATCTCTTCTATTTCACGAAGAAAATGATGGAAAACATTCGTCTTGCATTAACATTTGATGATACAGAAAAAGCGGAATTATTGGCAACATATGCGGAAGAGCGTATTAAAGAAGCAGAAGCTCTTTTTGCGAACGGCGAAAAAGAAATGGCTGAAAAGACCCTTGAAGAAGCATTAGCTAAGCAGGAAAAGGCTATGGCTAAATATGAGGAAAGTCAGTCAGAAGAAGAGAATAATACAGATGAAAATGTAGAAGAAGTGGATGATGAAGCAGAAGAAGAAGGCAGTGAAACCGAAGAAGGTACAAAAGAGGAAACGACTGAAGAAAATGGCGAGGAAACAACAGGGGATTCAGTAGATTCCATTCGTTCAGAGCTTGAAGAGAAGTTTTCTGCAAATATTGAAGCTTTAACTGCTGCACTAGAAAAAGTAAGCAATCCGCGAGCGAAAGCAGCTTTACAAAAAAATATTGCCAAAGCACAGAAAAAGCTTGAGTGGAAAGTGGACAAAGAGCTGGCTAAATTGGGCTTAGACAGTGAGGACGAGGAAACTGAATCTGAAGAAGGAACTACATCTGATGAAGAATCAGAAGGAACCGACTCTGAGGAAAATACTGAAGAAGCTGGTAAAGAAGAAGTTGAACAGGTAGCCTTGAAATCAAAAGACACTGAGGAAGCTGAAGAGGATGAGGCTGCAGAAGAAGAGCAGGAAGAAACAGAAGATAAAAACGAAGCAGCTAAAGAAAAGAAAGAAAGAGCTCAAGATAAAGCTGAGGAAAAGCGTGAACGAGCTCAGGAAAAAGCTGAAGAGAAGCGTGAGAAAGCCAAAGAACGCGCTGAAAAGAAAAATAATGGAAAAGGAAATCATCCTGGAAAGGGTAATAATGGAAAGCATAACTAATCCAGGTAAAGCGGCCAAATCACTATGGTGGTTTGGCTTTTTTTATGGTGATCATTCAAAGCCTGCCTTTACTCGAATTGAGCTATGTGTATTAGATGAATGAGCCGAGACTGGTGAAGGTTATTGATTAATAAGGGAAAGTGACTGATGTTGATACAGAACTGGCTGATAAATGAACGAAATGGACTGATAAACTCGTGCACCAGATTGATAAATCCATAAAATCTCAACTCCGGAAAAATGTCGGTCTGCCCCTCTAACCCCTGATCCTCCCCAAGAAACGCCGGGAAACCCAGATTAAATCATTTAATCGGTACTTATCGAAAAATTCAGGTGATTTTATGACGAAATGGACGTTGCTTAAATCGTCATACTCCCCTAAGGTTAATAAAGTATTTGAAATCGAACAGCTTCAAATACATACTATATAACGACTAAGGAGTATCAAAAAACATGTGTGGAATTTTTGCTATGACAGGAGGAATGGCTGAATCTTTAATGACTGAAGTGTTAAACAGTATGCGTCATCGTGGACCTGATGAAGGGAGCGATGTAAAACTGGAGAATTTTCACTTAGGTCATCAGCGCCTGTCTATTATTGGTTTAGAAGATGGAATTCAGCCTATTAAAAATGAAAATGGATCGAAATGGATTGTATGTAACGGGGAGATCTATAATTATCTTCAGCTTAAAGAAGAGCTTAAAGAGAAAGCTACCTTTTTAACGAAATCCGACAGTGAAGTTGTGCTAAAAATGTATGAGCAGGAAGGTGCCAAAGGGGTCGAGAAGCTGGACGGGATGTTTGCCTTTTTTATAGCAGATGAGGCGAATGACACCTTCCTGGCAGCCCGTGACACCCTTGGGATTAAGCCTCTGTATTATGGAAAAGACGACAAGGGCCAATTCGTGTTTTCCTCTGAACTGAAAACCTTATATCTTGTCACGGATGAAGTACGTGAATTTCCAGCCGGGCATTATTATACCCCGGAAACAGGTTTTGTCTGTTATCGTAAAATAGCAGAGCCGAAGCAGAGCGAAATGCTTTCGGATCAATCGTTGGAGGTCATGACAAACAAGATTAAAGATCAGCTTACGAATGCCGTGAAAAAGCGTCTCCTGGCAGATGTTGAGGTAGGTGTACTATTAAGTGGAGGACTGGACAGCAGCCTGATTTCCGCGATTGCCACAAAGCTTCATCAAGGGGAGAAGCCTGTGAAATCCTTCTGTGTGGGTTCTGAAAATAGTGAGGATTTAATGCGTGCCCGTGAAGTAGCAGAAGCGATTGGAACCGAGCATTATGAGTATGTATACACGAAAGAAGAATTAATTGAGGTACTGCCAAAAGTAATCTATCATTTGGAATCTTTTGAGCCATCCCTTGTTCGCAGTGCTTTGCCTAACTACTTTGTATCCCAGCTCGCCGCAGAGCATGTAAAAGTAATTCTGTCCGGAGAAGGGGCGGATGAACTTTTCGCCGGTTATGACTACCTGAAGGATTTTCAGGATGATCAAGGTTTAAATCAAGAGATTATCCGAATTATAAATTCCCTCCACAATATAAATTTACAGAGGGCAGATCGTATGAGTATGGCTCATTCCCTTGAACTTAGGGTGCCATTCTTAGACTTGGATTTAATAAAGGATGCTTTATTCATACCGGCTCAATCAAAGCTTCATACAGACGAGCATATGGAAAAATGGATCCTTAGAAAGTCCTTTGATGGTCTGCTTCCAGAATCGATTTTATGGCGGAAGAAAGAGGAGTTTTCAGCAGGAAGCGGGGCTTTGGATATTTTAGAGGAGCATGCTAATAAAGTGATTTCAGACCATGAATTTCATGCATTGAATGCTGAAGCACCTGTTAAACTGCGCAGTAAACAGGAATGCCTTTGCTTCAAAATTTATAAGGAAATCTTCCCGGAAAAATCAGCATTGGAAGTTATGGGACGCTGGGCAACAGCTTAAGGAACTTTTCCAAAAAGTGCAGGAGCTCCTGCACTTTTTTAATAGGTAAAAAGATGCATTTTTCATACTTTCGTTGGAATAAACAGGAATAAAATCATGTTGTTATTTTTTTCTATCATGATATAACATAGTTGGAAGGTTATATGAAAATGTTGGAGGAAGAGGGGTTTTATGGTTGGTTATGACAAACAAATTTGGGGTTTTGTGTTTATCTCTTTTTATGGTCATGTTTTTAATGGCCTGTGGCAATCATTCTGAAGAAGATGCCAGTGCCAGTGAAGATGAAAAGAAACAGTCGGAGGAGCAGGATACTGAAAAGAATGAGGAACAGAAAAAGGATGAAGACAAAGAGGAAAAGTCTGAAGAGGATGAGGAATCCGGGGATGTATCCTTTGAAGTTCAGCAATCAGCTCCAGAGGACCAAGGGGAAATGGAAGTATGGCTTGAGGGTGACTTCACCATTAAGAATAAGGTAGTCACAGTCAATGGAACGACAAATTTATTGCCGGAATCTGAGCTTTACCTTGATTTTGACTGGCAAGATGGCTCTATTATCGGTGGATATACCCGGACACGAGTAAACGGTAATGGCGTTTTTAAACTTGAGAAGGAACTCCCCAATGATGTAGAAGGAATCATTCACACCGAATTAAGCTTTGATATGTCCAAACAGGATGAAGAAATTCAGGAGCACTATGGCGATAAACTCGCCGGGCACTTTTTGCGGTATGAGACAGGAACAGAAGAAGAAACCTACAGAAAAGCTTCTTTCCAGAAAACGATTGAATTGGATGATAAAGAGCAGTCTTTCTCTATCGAGGAGCCAAGATGGAAGATCCCTGAAAATTCCGGAAATCCTGAGGTTGAGCTCGAACCTTCTATCGAAAAGAAAGGAAAATATGTGGTGGTGACCCTGGAAAGCAATTTGATTGGCGGTGCCTATGTTCGTGCCGATACAGAAATTCCAAACTACATTACATCAGGATACTACGATGATGGCTATACCAATCCGGATGGTTCCGCTACGTTTTACATCCGGGATCCTGAGCGGGAAATGGATGATATCAGTGAGTATGAAATTATGATCAGTATGGACCCGACACATCATAATAATGGTGCTCATGTAAAGGATGCCTATGGCAAGAATGGTGAAAAGCTAAGCGGTGAGTACCTTCGCAAAGATCATGAGGATAAACAGACCATTGAACAAACGTTAACCGTCACAGCAGAATAAGAGATAAAAAAAGGACAGATGGATATCCGATTTTGGATTCCCTCTCTGTCCTTTTTGTATCGAACTCAAAACATATTCTCAGCTTTTTATTCGTTTTCTATAATATTTCCAGTACCATTTTTCAAACTCCTGTGCTGGCAGTGCACGACTGTAAAAAAAGCCTTGGCCATATATTCCTCTACTCATCAGCAATTCAAGCTGCTCGGCTGTTTCCACACCTTCGACAACCACTTTTGCTTTTAATACCTTTCCAATTTTAATGATGGTTTTCAGCAATGAATGAACACGCTTGCTTTCTAAAGCATCATTTAAAAAACGCTGATCAATTTTTAATTCATCCATTTCAATGTCTTTAATCATACTTAATGAAGAGTAGCCGACACCAAAATCATCAATCGAAATGCCAATACCAAGCTGTCGCAGTTCATCAATATTTTCCTTCGCGTCCTCATAGAATAATAGCGCTGACTCGGTAATTTCCAGAGTTAAAAGTTCCGGGGTCATCTGTTCATCCAATAAAATTTCTTTTAGACGGGGAATAAAGCTTGGATTCATGATTTGCTTTGTCGAAATGTTAACGGATATCGGGAATGGCTCCAGGCCATGAGCGCGAAATTCTTTAGAATGTCTGCAGGCTTGCCGAATGACCCATTCCCCAATAGGGATGATAAGTCCAGTTTCCTCTGCAATGGGAATAAATTCACCGGGACTGATATAACCAAGGTCATTTTCCCATCGCAGCAGTGCCTCAGCCCCTGCCAGAGCACTGGTGGATAAATCAATCTGGGGCTGGTAATGGACAGCTAGTTCACCGTTCTCAATGGCTTTGTGCAGGCGGGTTTCCACCATGATTTTCCGTTTCATTTTCTGGTTTAATTCATCATCGTAAAATTTATAATTGTTTTTTCCGCTTTCCTTTGCCAGGTACATAGCGAAATCAGCTTTTTCAATTAACGATTCTGCCTTTTCTTCTGCCACCGGACACATGGTGATGCCAATACTCGGGGTGGAGAAGATTTCATTTCCGTCGACAATAAAAGGGTGATTCATCTGATTAATAATACGTTCTGCAATTTCCTTCACTTCCTGCTCATCTGCGTCCTCAATGAGAACTAAAAATTCATCCCCGCCCTGCCTTGAGACTATATCGTTTTTTCGGATGCAAGACTGCAATCGATCTGACATTTGAATGAGGAGTCGATCTCCTACGCGATGTCCCAGAGTGTCATTGACCCGTTTGAAATTATCAAAGTCAATAAACATAATACCTATTGAAATATTATTTTTTCTTGATGATACAAGAGTTGCTTCCAAATAGTTCTGGAACCAGTTTCGATTCGGCAGACCTGTTAACGAATCGTTATAGGCCATTTTGTTCATGACTTCCTCGGTTTCCTTTTCGCTCGTCACATCAAATACGACTCCGTCTACTCTTACGACCTCTCCGGCATGATTGAAGACAGGTGTTCCACGATCTTCAATCCAGCGTGTCTGCTTGTCAGGACGGATAATTCGGTAGACGACCTTTGTTTTTCTGCCTCTCTTCTGCTTTTGCAGGGCGTCTGTTAAGATTTCGTAATCATCAGGATGGATAGATTCGAACAAGATATGTGGATTTTGTTCAAATTCTTTACGTGTAACTCCATAAATATTGGCATTTCCCTCAGATACAGTTATTTCACCCGTTTTAAGATTCCTCGTCCATAACGTAATATCATTATTATCAAAAATCTCCCGGATATTTTTCTCATTTTTCTTCATCTTCCCCGCCAGATAACCAATCAAAATGGAAGTCACAAAGGCCATTGAGTTAATAAATAAGGCTCTGATCAATTGGTTTGGAGTAAGGGAACTGAACGTCTGAAAATCAACGCTAATCCGTAGCGTCAGTATGATAAGAAGAGAGAAGATGCCACCGAATAACCCTAAGTGATAGGAAAACAAGGATACAGATATCAGGTTCATTAACCAGAAAATCCCTGTATTTAAATGGGGAGAATAAAATTCAATTCCAAGCGCCAACAGGAAAATAATCGTACTAATCATCCATACATAATATAGAATTTGCTTAAGGTTGTATCTGCTCATTGAAGTCACCTGCTACTACGTATGTATTCTTTAATCTTTTCTGAATAGTAATCCGATACTATTAAACCATTTTTGCACCTAAATAAAAAGTCCTAATCGGTATTGGGAAAAAATCCTATATTATATAAAGTTCGGTGCCCCCTTACCATTTACCAGTAAATACCTGACTGAGCCCCATCTTATATGAGGCTTTTTTCATGTATAATAGAAAAATAGACATCGCGAAAAAAGGGGAGAGGATTTTGAAAAAGAGACGCTGGATAAAAATAGGGATAAGTCTGCTTATTACGCTGTTAATCATAAATATTATTGCCAGTATTTATTTTTATAATCTGGCCATTGATCGTGACTTCCCCAAAGATTTTCTAAATGGAAATGATGATTTAGAGGTGTCCGGGGAAGCGATGGAGGTTATGCTTGATGGAGGCTGGCGCGATTGGGTAGCCGATCAGAATTTTGACAGCTGGAAAATGGAATCCTTTGATGGGCTCAAGTTGCAGGGCTATTTTCTGGAGGCCGAGGAACCTTCAGATAAAACCGTCGTATTTGCCCATGGTTATTTGGGAAATGGGAGCCAGATGGGATTGTTTGGCCAGTATTACTATGAGGAATTAGGGTATAATATGTTTACCGCTGACATGCGTGGTCACGGAAACAGTGAGGGAGATTACATAGGCTTTGGCTGGCATGACCGGCTGGACTATGTCGACTGGGTTCATAGAGTCATAGAGGAATTAGGCCCGGATACAGAAATTGTATTGCATGGTGTATCGATGGGAGCTGCAGCTGTGTTAATGGCAAGTGGTGAAGAATTGCCGGATAATGTAAAGGCTATTGTAGCTGATAGTCCTTACACAAGTGTGTATGGTTTATTTGATTATCAGATGGAGCGCATGTTTCATCTTCCGGACATTCCTGTCTTGCCAAGCACAAGCCTTGTCACAAATATACGGGCTGATTATTCATTAAAGGAAGCTTCTGCATTAAAACAGGTTCAGAAAGCAGATGTGCCGATTTTATACATCCATGGTAATGACGATGCCTTCGTTCCAACCCGAATGTCCAGAAAGCTGTATGAGAATACAAAGAGTAAGGCGGAGTTCGTCACATTTGACGGATCAAGTCATGGAGAGGCTTTTGTTATTCATAAAGAGGAATACGTTGCTGAGTTAAACGATTTTCTGAATATGTATGTAGATGGCTAAGTCTATTTTACCAGAAGAATCTATGTTAAAATTTATATAAAAAATGTGATATCATTTGTCAAATAAGACATATCATGATAGTTTTTAAGTACATATGTGTTTTTTGCATAGTACTGTCAAGTTTTATACAGAAGAAAGCGTTTGTGAAAGACGCCTTAGAATGAAAATGATGAAAAATGGAGGGAATTTTTCGTGAATATTATTGTAGCTGGCGGAGATGGCTTCTGTGGGTGGCCAACTGCCCTTTACTTATCAAAACAGGGACATGATGTATCCATTTTAGACAACGAAGTAAGAAGAAAAATTGATGATGAACTTCATTCCAACTCTGTCACACCCATCTCTTCCCTGGAAGAAAGAGTGGACAAGTGGAAGGAGTTAACCGGTAAAGAAATTCGTACATATATCGGTGACCTTAACCATTATGATTTTCTCCGGGAAGTATTGAAAAAAGAACAGCCGGATGCATTCGTTCATTTTGCTGAACAGCGCTCTGCTCCTTATTCCATGATTGACCGCGAACATGCGGTTTATACACAGACAAACAATGTTGTAGGTAACTTAAATGTATTATATGGAATTCGTGAAATTGTACCTGATTGTCACCTGATTAAATTAGGGACCATGGGTGAATACGGTACACCGAACATTCCTATTGAAGAAGGTTTCATTGAAATTGAACATAAAGGTCGCAAGGATGTTCTTCCATATCCAAAACAGCCAGGTTCCTTCTACCACCTTTCAAAGGTACATGACAGTCATAACATTATGTTTGCCTGCAAAATCTGGGGAATTCGCGCGACTGATTTGAACCAGGGAATTGTGTACGGCCTTGAGACGGATGAAACAAAAATGGATCCGCTACTAACTAATCGTCTGGATTACGATGATGTATATGGTACAGCCTTAAATCGCTTTATTATTCAGTCTACAATTGGTCACGACTTAACCGTTTATGGCCAGGGTGGACAAACCCGCGGATTCCTGAATATTAAGGATACTGTACGCTGCATTGAAATTGCTGCGGAAAATCCGGCCGATAAAGGGGAATTCCGTGTATTTAACCAGTTTACTGAGGAATTTTCTGTATTGGATCTTGCCAAACTAGTACAAAAGGTAGCGAAAGAAGAAGGATTCGGCACAGATATCGCTCATCTGGAAAATCCACGTGTAGAACTGGAAGACCATTTCTTCCAGGCTGAAAATACGAAGCTGAAGGATCTTGGGTTAGAGCCACATTTACTGACAGAAGACGTTGTGCGTGACATCCTGAAGGCAGTTGTGGATCACAAGGATCGTGTGATCAAAGAGAATGTGCTTCCTCAAGTATCCTGGACTTAAAAACAAGGAAGTGTCTTTCATGAAAATTGCCATTGTAACGGAGACGTTTCTCCCTTCTACAGATGGAATTGTAACGAGACTGACTGCCTGTATTCGTTACTTCTTGCAGGAAGGACATGATGTACGCATTATTGCACCCGATCTTGGTGTATATGAGTTTGAAGGAGCAAAAGTTGAAGGGGTTCCAGCGCGGACCCTTCCTTTTTATCGTTCCAAGAAGTTTTCCCTGCCTACCCGAAAGGTTAAGAAGCTTTTGGCAGATTATGATCCTGATGTTGTCCATGTAGTGAATCCGGCATTGGTCGGTTATTCAGGAATTAAGTATGCAAGGCAGCTGGGATACCCACTGGTTGCTTCCTACCATACCAATATCGCCCAATATCTGGATTATTACAGGCTTTCTCCATTTAAAGGCCTTATCTGGTGGTATTTCCGCAAGCTTCATAACCAGGCAGACTTAAATCTCTGTACATCCAAAACCGTTCAGGATGAGCTGATTGACCTCGATTTTTACAATGTTCATGTATGGAAACGCGGGGTCGATACGGAAATGTTTCAGCCTAAACGTTATGATGAAGAGATGCGTGAGCGTTTAACAAATGGACAAAAGGATAAAATATTATTACTGTTTGTTGGCAGACTTGCTGCTGAAAAAGAAATTGAAAAGATAAAAACCGTTTTAGATGAATCTGATGACTTTGTTTTGGCAGTGGTAGGGGATGGTCCGCATCGCGATACACTGGAAAACCATTTTGAGGGAACAAACACAGTTTTTACCGGATTTTTACACGGAGAAGAACTGGCGAAAGCATTTGCTTCTTCAGATGTATTTGTCTTTCCTTCCACAACTGAGACACTTGGGCTTGTCATTATGGAAGCCATGGCATCAGGACTGCCGCTTGTTGCTGCCAAAAGTGGACCGACATGTGAGCAAATTGAGGATGGCAAAACAGGTTTATTATATGAACCGGAGAAGTCCATGAACTTTAAAGAGACCGTTTTACAGTTCAAGGATGAAACGCTGCGAAAACGCCTGGCTGTATCTGCCCATGAGGAAATTAAGGAACTTGGATGGACAGGTGCTGCCGATCAAGTGTTACAATTTTATAAGGAAGTAGCAGGAGTCGATGAGAAGCTGAATCAGGAGCAATCATAAAATAAGTCATTGAACATCTGATAGAGGGATTCCATGGGAAATCATAAAAAGAAAAAAGGCCCTTTTCAATTTATGCAATTTAGTGTTATTGGGGTTGCAAATGCAGCTATTGACATAGGAGTATTAAATCTCTTACTGTTATTTTTTCATACAGATAATCAGGGACTGTTATTGTTTTATAATACCATAGCTTATACACTGGCTGTAGCTAACAGTTATTTTTGGAATGCCAGCTTTACCTTTCGACGTTCAGCGGAAGGGAGCAACTGGCAGCGCCTGACCTTTATTGGACAGGGGATCGTGAGTTTAGGTGTAAATAACTTTGTCTTTTATATCGGCAATTTACTATTGGGATTTATTGGTATACCAAATTGGCTGCGCTATAATATTGCAAAGGGATTAGCCATGTTTCTCTCATTCCTCGCAAGCTTTTTTATGATAAAATATTTGGTGTTTAGAGATTTTGGAGCAAAGAAAGTGAAAGAATAATATCATTTTTAACAGGGAAGCTCAAATCACAGATGGTGTGATTTGGGCTTTTTTCGATATATCGGGATTCTTCATCCAGTTGCAGTGCACAGCTGGACCCTTTTAGAACCAAATCGACGACCCCCACAATCCAAATTAAATTATATAAAGACTTGAAAAGAAAGGATGTGACCTGCGTCAATTTTTATCAAATTATTTGATTTCCTGGGAGAAAGAAAGAATTTCGGCAACACCTTGTTCATTATTTCACAAAATAGACAAAGGTTTGTTACAGAAATGTGAAATAGTGAACAAAGTCATTTGCAAATCTAAAATTCATGTTAAGATATAAGTGTAATAAGGAAACAGCAAATGCGGTAAGGCCATGGCACCGCTTCTGTTACCTTATAATACGACAATATGTGAAATACTGAACAAATTTTAAGGGGTGGATTTATATGTTTAATCATTTTCTTCGTAATAACAAATATGTTGCAGGTGTGTTAGCTTTTCTTAGGATATATATTGGATATCATTTTCTTACAGCTGGCTTTGGAAAAATAACTGGCGGTGGATTTGATGCAAGTGGATTTATAAAAGGTGCAATTGCAAGCGCTGGTGGGGAGCATCCAGCTGTTCAGGGCTGGTGGGCAGCATTCCTGGAAAACGTTGCGTTACCAAATGCTGAAGTATTTACGTTCTTAGTTATGTGGGGAGAGCTTTTAGTAGGTCTGGCCCTTATCCTGGGGATTTTCACAAACTTTGCAGGGCTAATGGGGCTGACAATGAATTTTGCGTTCCTATTCAGTGGTACAGTTAGCACAAACGCCCAAATGGTATTAATAACGGTATTCATCGTTGTGGCAGGCTACAATGCAGGACGTTTCGGTCTGGATCGCTGGGTAATGCCTTTCTTAAACAATCACAACTTAACATTCAAGAGCCGTAAGAAACATAAAGAAGAAGTAGCGGTTGCATAACTGAATATTTATCATCCGGACAAGAGAAAACCTTAAAAGACGCGACCACAGCCGCGTCTTTTAAGGTTTAAGGGAAGATAAACAAGTTTATGACATATTATATCCATGATTAATCACAATGGATGAATACTAAGAAGAAGAGCATGGCTATTTCAGGGGTGAAATGGACATGCTTTTATATTTATCGGCTAGAAAGAGATATGAACCAAAAAGTTCCTTGCAACAGTTTGAATCTTCAGAAATGTATGATATAGTGTTTATAAGTGGAAATTTGAGGGGTAACAGTTAAACATACTGACTGGTTAGTATACTATATTGTAATTCAGCTTTTTTATTTCACACTTATGAAAGCGTTATCAAAGGGGAGGAGATCTTTTGAGTTTAATTCAGGATTTATTTCAATTGGACGGAAAGGTTGCCATTGTTACAGGCGGGGGTCGTGGCCTTGGGAGACAGATTGCTTTGGCCTATGTCGATGCCGGAGCTAAAGTTGTGATCTGTTCCCGAAAGCTTGAAAATTGCGAGACCACAGCTAAAGAAATTGAGGAAAAGGGCGGAGAGGTTTTAGCGCTGCAGTGTGATGTTCGAGAGCCTGATCAGGTTCAATATGTCGTAGATCAGACGATTGAGAAGTTTGGTAAAATCGATATCCTCGTAAACAATAGCGGGGCTTCGTGGGGAGCGCCCGTATTAGAAATGCCGCTGGATGCCTGGTACAAGGTCATGAATGTAAATGTGACAGGTACCTTCCTGATGTCACAGGCGGTTGGAAAGCATATGGTGGAACAGGAAAGCGGAAAAATTATTAATCTATCATCGATTGCAGGTTTAAGAGGGGTGGATCCACGTGTGATGGATGCTGTGGGCTATAACGCCAGTAAGGGTGCCATTATTACAATGACAAAGGATTTAGCTGCAAAGTGGGGCCCTCATAATATTCATGTAAATTGTATTGCACCAGGATTTATTCCGACGAAAATGTCTAAAGGAGTACTTGAGCATGGGGGAGGAGTTGTTTCAGAATTAACGCCTTTACGTCGCTTAGGAGAGGAGGAAGAAATTCAGGGGATTGCTCTATTCCTGGCTTCAAAAGCATCCAGTTATATTACTGGGGAGACCATTTCCGTTGATGGCGGGATGAGTGCTACTTAAAAGTTGTGAGGAGGAATGAATATGGAAAAAGTCTGGCAAAACCATTATCCGGATCATTTGAACAGTGAGCTTGTGATTCCCAATATTACAGCCGTGGATATGCTACACCAGACGGTTAAAAAATACGGGGATTATAAGGCCATGCATTTTTACGGAAGAGAGTTTACTTACAAAGAGCTTGGACAGCAGGCAGGAGCATTTGCGTCCAAGCTTCAGGATGAGGGTCTCAATAAAGGAGACAGGGCGGCGATTATGCTCCCGAACTGCCCGCACTATGTAATAAGCTACTATGGCATTTTGCAGGCAGGTGGTACGGTTACCCAGGTAAATCCAATGCTGGCGGGGCCTGAACTTGAGCATATACTAAAGGATTCCGGTGCTGAGACGATTGTCATTTATAAGCCACTTCTACCCGTTCTCAATCAGATTATTGATCAGACAAACGTAAAGAAGGTTATTCAGGTTACGCTTGGTGAAGAGAGCTCGGATGATGATCTGGCTGTAGAATTTACCGATTATTTAAAGCAGGCAACCCACCCGCCAAAGGCTGTTGAATTCGATCCGAAAGAAGATATTGCGATTCTGCAATATACTGGTGGTACCACAGGTCGATCGAAAGGAGCCATGCTTACTCACCGAAACATTGTCACCAACACGCTTCAAGCCTATGAGTTTTTTAAGGATGAAATCGAATTCGGCAAAGAACGCTATCTTACGGTCATCCCTCTGTTCCATGTTTTTGGCATGACATCATGTATGAACCTCTCCATTTATACAGCTGCAATGAATATTTTACTTCCTAAGTTTGATTTAGAAGAAGTCCTGCAAACAATCAAAGACCTCAAACCGACATCATTTCCAGGTGTACCAACCATGTATGTAGCCATCAACAGCCACCCAAAAGCAGAGGAGTATGGGATTGACAGTATAAAAATCTGTAATAGTGGAAGTGCTCCGATGCCAGGGGAGCTCATGCGTTCCTTTGAGAAAAAGACCGGTGCGAAAATTCTGGAAGGCTATGGCCTGTCTGAAGCATCCCCAATCACCCATTGTAACCCGATGTTTTCGGATAGAAAGCCGGGAAGTATCGGTATTGGGGTACCATCCACGGAATATAAAATAGTGGATTTAAGCGATGGTACAAAAGAAGTTCCATATGGGGAAACAGGGGAGCTGATTATTAAAGGACCTCAGGTGATGAAGGGATATTGGAATATGCCGGAGGAGACAGCAGAAACGTTGCGTGATGGCTGGCTGTATACGGGAGATATCGCTCGAATGGATCAAGATGGATACACTTATATAGTAGATCGGAAGAAGGATATGATTATTGCGAGTGGATACAATGTCTATCCTCGGGATGTTGAAGAAGTATTGTATGAGCATCCAGCTGTTCAGGAAGCTGTGGTTGTAGGTGTTCCGGATGAATATCGCGGAGAAACCGTTAAGGCTGTTGTTGTCCTGAACGAAGGGGAGAACAGTTCAGAGGAAGACTTAATCAGATTTTGCAGGGAAAACCTGGCAGCCTATAAAATTCCGCGTATGATTGATTTCAGAGATGAACTGCCAAAAACCAATGTCGGAAAAATCCTCCGTCGAAAAGTTCGTGAAGAGCTGGTGTAACCCTCTTTAAAATGGAAGCGCTTTAATTTTGGGAGGGTTGAAAATGAAGAATCAAATCATTCAAGCCTGTGTAGAAGCTTTTGAGAAAAAGGGATTCAGTGAAACCTCTATTCAGGAGATTGTTGACCGCTTAGGGGTAACTAAGGGAACCTTTTATTATTATTTTGCCAGCAAGGAACAGGTTTTAATGACGATTCATCGCAGGTACATTGATGAATTACTCATACAGCAAAAAGAGTTGGTAAGGCGTGCAGATGTAAGCTATACAGAAAAGCTTTACGGTCTCATTCGGGTGCTTATTTCCAATATTACTCCGTTAGGAAACAGCGCCCGAGTTTTTCATCGTGAATATCGTCATCTGAATGAAACTCACATGAAGGAAGTACGGGAAAAACGAAACCAGGTACGCTTGATTGTGGAAGAAGTTATTCGGGATGGAATCAAGGCTAAGGAATTTCGACAGGATCTGAAGGCAGATATTGTAACCCTTGGCATTCTGGGTATATGTAACTGGAGCTATCAGTGGTTTCAGTCGGACGGAATGTTCACCGACTTGGAAGTGGCAGACATTTTTATCGATATGATTAGCAGGGGAATTGAATACAGTTAGCTTTTCTGCTCAATGGAATGGATTACATTAAGCTTAGCCGGCAAATGGATGGAAAGGGAGGGTGAACAGTTTGAAGCATGAATGCAGAGTGAAAGCGAGGGCATTTGAAACAGATGCCTTAGGTCACGTCAGTAACATTAGCTATTTTATTTATCTGGAAGAGGCGCGGATTGAAATGTTCAGAGATTTAGGTGAGCCTATGAAAATGGATTCATGGCCCTTTATTTTAGCATCAACGAGTTGTGATTTTAAGCAGCAGGCCTATTTTGATGAGGTTATGACCATTCAAACCACTGTCAGTAAAATGGGCAACTCCAGCTTTCATTTAAAACACGAGTTTGTGAATAACAGGGGGTTGATCGCAGAGGGAAAGGCCATCATGGTGTATTTTGATTTCCATCAGCAAAAGACAGTGCCCATTCCTGATTCTGTAAGACAGAAGCTCATGCCTTACGTGGAAGAGAATGCAGTTGAGGGGAAGAAGGGATAAATTCAGCCACGGTGAAAGCTTGTATTGTACAGGGAAGAGTTATGGTTATACGGATAAGATTAAAAGGATCGTCTTTGGAAAGGAGACGATCCTTTTTAAATATTGTTCAGCAATTACAGAAAGCGGATTTGTGTCTTTTCAGAAGTATCCCCTTTAGTGATAGATTCCGGTCTCTCTCAATTTAGAGGAGGAGTTTGGAAGCATTGATAGAAGAGGTCACTGTAAATTTTGTTATCCATGATACAATAGATGAAAAGTTTAAATATGGAGAGGATATTATGCTGACTGATTATCATGTACATATGGCGGAAACCGGAGAATTTACAACCGATTACTTGAAGGAGTATTTACAGAAAGCAAAGGAGAAGGGAATTGAAGAATTAGGGATATCTGAACATGCTTATTTTTTTCATGAGACGAGTGATATTATTTCCAACCCCTGGATTGACAACCGTCGAGGGTTAAATTTTAAAGATTATCAGCAGTTCTTTGATCAGGCCAGGGCTGAAGGGCTGAACATAAAAATGGGGATTGAAATGGATTATAGACCCGGAAAGGAAAAAGAGATGGAGGCCTTTATTAATGCCCGTCCCTTTGACTATGTGATCGGCTCAGTTCACTGGATTGGCGACTGGGGAATTGACCTTGCGATTCATCGGGAAGAATATGAAAAACGGGATATTAATAAAGCTTATGAGCAGTATTTTGATCAAATCGTTACATTAGCCGAATCTGAGCTATTTGACTTTGTTGGACATATCGATTTAATTAAAATTTTCTCTTATAAGCCAGACGATCAGAATTTTGTTGAAAAGCAGTATGACCGGGCTGTGGAGGCTTTAGCCAAATCAGGCACATGTATTGAAATCAGTACAGCCGGGCTTCGTAAGCCTGTAGGAGAAATCTACCCGGACCCTATTTTGCTGCAAAAGTGCTATGAAGCCGGTGTTGGCATTGTGACATGCTCCGACGCACATGCACCAAAGCATGTGGGTTATGCCTTTGATCAGTCCCTTGAATTGGCCCGATCGATCGGGTATAAGGAAATTCAGGTGTTTAACCAGCGGAGGAGAGAGACGTATCCTTTAGGTTAATTGACCGGTAGACAAAAATCTGGTCATAAGAAAAGTCATACACCATGAGTATGACTTTTCTTTATAGATCCAGGTTTTTGGAATGCAGCCTGGTAATTGTGATTTAGTTGTACATCCTAAATATCATGCCATCCTACAAATCAATTGGCTTTACCTGGTGAATATCGGATACTTCCTGTAATTTTTGGAGGACATCTTCATCTATTTGTCGATCAACGGTTAGCATCATAATAGCATCTCCACCTACGTCGGAACGTCCGACCTGCATGGTTGCAATGTTGACGTCAAACTTTGCGAGCAGGCTTCCGACACGTCCGATGGCACCTGGCTGGTCTGTGTGACGGATGAGCAAAAGGTGACCTTGTGGAACGACGTCTACGCTGTAGGCATCTACTTTAACGATTCGTGTGCCAAGGCCGTTCAATAAGGTTCCTGCCACTTTGGAAGCGCCGGATTTTGTACGGGTTTCAACGGTAAGCAGATTGGTAAACCCTTTGGTGGATGTGGTCTTCTGTTCATTGATGGTAATCCCTTTTTTCTCTGCAAAATAAGGGGCATTCACATCATTTACGTGATCACCAAGGTGGCGTTTTAAAATGCCTTTTACGGTGTTGCGGGTTAATGGTGTCACATCCAGATCTGCTAAATCGCCGGAATAGTAGATACTGACTTCTTCAATCGGCTCCTGGGCAAGATGAGCGCTGAAGGTTCCCAGTTTCTCAGACAGATTAAAGTATGGTTCAATTCGTTTCATGACCTCAGCAGGTAAGGATGGCAGATTAACAGGGTTTTTGGCTGCACCGCCGTTTAGAATCTGAATAACATCACGGCTGACATCGATGGCTACGTTTTCCTGGGCTTCCACCGTACTTGCCCCTAGATGCGGGGTAGCCACTACTTCAGGGAGCTCAACTAATTTATAATTCTGAATAGGTTCTTCCTCGAAAACATCAAGGGCAGCTCCAGCAACTTTTTTCTCTAAAATAGCTTCGTACAGAGCATCCTCGTCAATGATACCTCCTCGGGCGCAGTTAATGATTCGTACACCTGGTTTCATTTGGTTAAAGGCATCCCGACTAATTAAATGCTTGGTTGCCGGCATTAAAGGTGTGTGTACCGTAATGAAGTCGGCCTGCTGAATCACTTCTTCCAACGTTCCACACTGTATGCCCATTTTTTCTGCCTTTTCTTCTGTTAAATAAGGATCATAGGCAATGACATTTAACCGCTGTCCTTTGGCCCGATAGGCAACCTCGGCTCCTATTCGTCCAAAACCTACAACGCCCAGGGTTTTTCCTTTTAGCTCCACACCTACGTATGCTTTGCGGTTCCATTCATGCTGTTTTAAAGAATGATAGGCCTGAGGAATTCTTCGTGCCAGCGACATGAGCATGGCCATGGTATGTTCAGCGGCAGAATTTGTATTCCCATCTGGTGCGTTTACTACGATTACCCCATGCTCAGTAGCGGCGTCCAGGTCGATGTTGTCAACTCCGACACCAGCACGGCCAATCGCCTTCAGATTTTTTGCTCTTTCTATTATGTCTTTGGTTACCTTCGTCTGGCTTCGTACAAGTAATGCATCATATTTTTCAATGGTCTCCAGAAGCTCTTCATGAGACAGACCGGTATGAACGTCAATTTTCAGATGTTCTTCCTGCTTAAGAGGCTGAATTCCTTCTTCACTTAACGGATCACTGACTAAAATATGGAACGTCATTTTAATTCCTCCTGTTTTCATGTTCTGTATAAACCGTTTGGGCCGCGGCTACACCTTTTCCAAGCTCGATTTGTTTTCCGGTTTTATATAAGCCGAGTTCTAATAAGCTAATGGTTTGTAAAACATCGGCAGGAGAGGAATACCCCATATGACCGATACGAAAAATTTTTCCTTTCAGATGCTGTTGCCCTCCCGCAATGGATAATCCGAATTCCGTTTTTAAAATACTCCGGAGCTTTTCCGGGTCAAAATCATCAGGCTGTATGGCTGTCACTGTTGGTGATGCATCCTGGTCCAGAGTTAGTAGAGGTAAACCAAGCGCACGACAGGCAGCCCGTGTCATACTCTTCATGGTTTCATGTCGTTTTACAACGTTGTCAATGCCTTCTTCTTCCATAAGATTCAGTACCTGATTCAGTCCAAATAATAAGGATAAAGCCGGAGTAAAAGGAGTTGAATCCGCGAGTAATTTATCATGATAGGTTGTTAAATCTAAATAGAAACGGGGCTGCGGATTTTCCTTCATTGTCCTCAGTGCTCTTTCACTGACTGCAATCAAGGTCAGTCCTGCCGGCAGCATCATTGCCTTTTGAGAACCTGTAACGAGAACATCTATCCCCCAGTCATCCATTTTACTTTCGACACCGCCAATACAGGATACGCCGTCGACAACAAACAGCGCATTTGACGTTCTGTGTACGATTTCCCCGATCTGTCTGACAGGATTTAATACGCCTGTTGAAGTTTCGCAAAAGGTGGAAAACACAACTTTTATATTTGGATGCTGCCTCAGATATTCCTCAATTTCCGCCGGATCTGCGGCACTTCCCCAGGATACTTCGATGACATGGGTTTGATAATCATAGCTGTTGCATATTTTTTTGAATCGGTGCCCAAACGCGCCTGTAGCAATGACGAGGACTTCATCACCGGGCTTAGCACTGTTTACAACCGCAGCCTCAAGGCCGGCAGTACCGCTTCCGGCAACAATCATAATCTCCTGTTCGGTTCCAAAGACGGGCTTCAGCCTTGGGCGCAGTTTCTGAATTAATTCCTTTGCTTCACGTCCACGGTGACCAATCATCGGCTGAGTCATTGCATGCTGCACACTAGGTGGAATTGGTGTTGGTCCGGGGATTCGTAAAAATGCTTGATCCTGTAGCATGTGTAAACACTCCTTTATGGGATTGTTTTTTTTTCATATAAAAAACCTTTCACCCCTTAATTAAGAAGGGGCGAAAGGTTATTCTTCCGCGGTACCACCCTTATTCACTGCTTCCAAACACTCCTGAAGCAGTCTTCATTGGTCCTCATGCGTAACGTGCATGTACCGGGCAGACCTACTGGCGATTCAACCTGCCAACTCCGAAGGGCTATCCATCACTCTCACCACTGGTTTACACCACCCACCAGCTCTCTGACGTATGAGCAATCATGGACTTGTCTTCTTCACCGTATTAACGTATAACCGTATTAAATGAATTTTAATCTATCATAGCAGACTTATAACGAATGTCAACCTGCAAATTTGCTTTAGCGCTTTAAAGCGTGTGGGGACAGTCCCGAAAATTTTGTAACAAAATGATAGGCTGATTCGTAGTCAGGTTGAAGGGGGAGAGAGGATGTCGCATAAAAATCTTGATGATATTTACCGTTCACATATGCCTGAAATATTTCGCTATTTGCTCTCTCTTACCCGTGATGGTTATTGGGCAGAGGACCTGGTACAGGAGACTTTTGTCAGGGCTTACCTACATATTGAAGAGCTTGATCCTCCCAGAATAAAACCTTGGTTATTTAAGGTTGCTTATCACGTATTTATTGATGCTGTACGGAAAAATAAGCGTCAGATTGTGAAAGATCAGCCGTTTTTCCAGCAAATAAAAGGAAATGCATCCACCGAAGAAGAGGCTATTACCCGGAATCAACTCCAGGAGCTGGAAGAAGTGCTTAAAACCTTACCAGAAAAGCAAAAGCACGCAGTTTTATTAGCTGATTTCCATGATCTATCTTATAAAGAATCAGCGAGTATCATGGAGGTTTCCATTTCGTATTTTAAAGTATTGTTATTTCGAGGCCGTCAAACTCTTCGTCGTTTAAAAGAAAGGAGTGATTCAGCGGATGAGAGATGATTTCAAGGAAAAGCTTAAGGCTTATTCAGAAGGGAAGCTATCAGAAGAAGAAACGCTGGAGGTAGAAAAAGAATTAGAAAAGATGGAAGTCTACCAATCCTATTTAGATGAGCAGCTGGATGACGAAACAGAAAATCGATTCCAGCCAAATGATCAAAAAATCATTCGAAAAGGAAAATGGAAGGCAAGAATCAGCAATGCTGTAACGGCAATTTCTATACTTATACTTATTGCATTTTGCAGCAGTCTGGTAAACAGTATTTTTTATTCCTGGGGTGAACCAGATCGTATTGAAGTATATAACGACGTAATTGAATCTGCTATTGCTGTAACCAATCCCAATATTGAGGTTGGCAGTAGAGGCTCAAATACAGGCTTTTTCTTTTTTAATAATAAAAGTGATCTCAAAAAAAGAATAGGGAATAAGAATGAAAAGGTGGGAAGCTTTGAAATGAATTTCTTTTATGGATTCCCTTTCTCTCCAACTATTGAAAAAGATATCGAGCAAAATTCAATGTTCATTTATCCTGTGGCTGAAAACAAGAATATTTCTGATGATCATGAATGGGAGCGACTCAATCATTTACCAGAGGGAACAGTAGCAGAAGCTTATATCTCTCTGGACCAGCTCTATTCAACAAAAAAACTTTTATCATTGCTTGAAAATTACCAGACCGTAAAGCCTGCTTGGTTCGCCGTTGATACCGGAATTGAGAAAGAGGAAGCAAAACAGAGAGGACCAACTCCCACCGATTCTATTGGTTTTCCAAGTTTGCCGATTTGGCATCCTGAAGATTTAGAAATCACTTCAAGGGAAACCGAGGATAAAGGCTTTTACAGTAATGTGACGATTGAGGAGGGGACGTACCCTAATGTTTCAGATTATGGAAGTGCAGAGCTGCGAAATGAAAATTTTATTCGCACACTGGAGATTATGAATGAGCATAAGCGGATTTCGAACCGAGTCGCCCAATCTTCAGACCTTAGACTAAATAAACGGATGGATTATGTAAAAAATCATGGGGTCCACATTTATGGAGTTGTGATAACAGGGCCTTCCAAAGAAATTTTAGCATTAAGGGGTGAAGATTGGATTTCCAGTCTTTCTATTGGAGAAGTAAGATTGTGGAATTAAAGAGAAGTTCAAGATTTATAAATTTATGTAAAATGTATCTTTTGCATTTTCTAAATTATGTTAAAATAACAAGAGTTGGATAACATATATTTCCTATTGGAGGTAAACATGGAATCAAGTTCAGTACTAGAACTAAGAAATGTAACAAAAAAGCTTGGAAACAAAAATGTAGTTGATGATTTATCTTTTTCCATCCAATCAGGCGAAGTGTTTGGATTGCTTGGTCCGAATGGGGCGGGAAAAACGACAACCATTCGGATGATTGCCGGGTTAATTTCGAAATCAAATGGAAAAGTATTCATTAATGGGGTAGACGCTGATGAGAATTTCAAACAGGTCATGTCTGAAATGGGCGCGATTGTCGAAAATCCGGAAATGTATAAGTTTTTAACGGGTTATCAGAATCTGCTTCATTTTGCCAGAATGGCCCAGGTTTCAATTACAAAAGAACGTATCAAAGAGGTTATTAAGTTAGTAGATTTAGAGAAAAACATTCATCGGAAGGTCAAAACTTACTCGCTCGGAATGAGGCAGAGGCTTGGGGTTGCTCAGGCGATTCTGCATAAGCCTTCCCTGCTCATTTTTGACGAGCCTACAAATGGATTGGATCCACAAGGAATTTATGAATTTCGTACTTATTTAAAAAAGCTGACGGAACAAGGAGTTGCCGTGATGGTATCAAGCCATTTGTTAGCTGAAATGCAGCAGATGTGCGATCGTGTCGCCATTATTCAGGAAGGCAAGCTTATTGACATCAGTTCTGTTCATGAGTTAAGGGAGGACCATGGTGCAGACACACTGGTCCAATTTGAAGTCGATCAGCCAGAACTGGCAAAGGAAAAACTAACGGATTTTGAATTTGAAATTGTTGACGGATATCTGCAATGCCCCGCAAAACGCAGTGATATACCGTCTATTAATAAAAAATTGGTACAAGCCAATATTCAGGTTTTTGGAATTTCCAGCAAAAACCCATCACTTGAGGAGAAGTTTTTAGCCATAACGAAGGGAGGAGAGGAAGTATGATGAAATTGTTCTCCCTTGTTTATAATGAAAATATAAAAGTGTTTAAACGCATTCGTACGTGGATTATGTTTGGTATTATGGCTTTCGCTGTTCTTCTTATGGCTTTCTTAATGCACCAGGGCGGACAGAACCAGGATTGGGAGCAGCGTGCGCAGGATGAAATTCAAAGGTATGAAGATCAGATTGAGGCAATAAATGAATCCATGCAGCAGGCTGAAAATCAGGAGAATTCCGAACAGGCACAGCAGGTCATGCCCAACGCCGAGGAGGAAATTTCCAGTATTCAGGGTCAAATTGACAGACTTGAGTCCCATCTGGAGGAAGGAAAAAACCCTTATGAACGGAATGTATGGACTTTTATGTCTGATTCGACAGGCTTAATTGCCCTTATATCCTTATTTGTGGTGATTGTCGCAGCAGATATTGTCGCAAGTGAATTTTCCTGGGGAACTATAAAAATGCTGATGATTCGTCCTTTTACCCGGGGAGAAATTTTATTATCCAAATTTACCACAGTGGTTCTTTTTCAAATCATTATTCTGGCGCTTCTGTTAATGACTTCCTGGCTTATCGGGGGAATGTATTTCGGCTTTGCACCACTTGATTATGAAAGTATAACTTTTACAAATTCAGGGCAGATGGAAGCGGAAACGGTTAGTATTGAAGTATTGAAAATTTACGGAGTGGAATTTATCAGGTTATTAGTGATTGCATCGCTGGCCTTTATGATCTCCACTATTATGAGAAGTAACACATTTGCGATTGGAATTGGCGTTTTTATTTTGCTGTCTGGAAATATTATAACCGGTTTGTTAAGGCAGTACGAATGGGGGAAATATGTGCTGTTTCCGAACTTGAATTTGACTCAATATATCCATAATTTGTCCCCGCCATTTGAAGGAATGACTCTTCCTTTTTCCATAGGGGTAAATGCAGTTTATTTTGTCATTTTCATGGGACTCACCTGGTATATATTTAAAAAACGGGATATTGCCGGGTAAAAAGTGTGGAAGAGCCAGGTTCCGAATGGAAGCCTGGCTTTTTAGTTTGTGACTGAGGCCTGCAAAAATGTTTAGAGAGGTTCGAATGTTTTACAATCTGTTTCTTTCTGATGATTGGCTTCTTTCCCGCTGTGGCTTACGACGTAAATTGCCTCGGCTGTACATTTATTGCCTACTGCCCAATATTTACAGTTTTTCACTTCGCAAATACGTCCTGAGCCAAGCTTTCCACCCCCTGTTTTTATAAGGATACCTCTCGTTTGAAAAAATCATTCAGATTCAGAAAGGATGATTTTGACCAGGTTGGAGAGGGTCATTTAGTTACCGGGATGTGTTTGTCAACGCAGAGGATTTAGCTGGAAACGAAATGATAAGGCCAAAACTAAAAAATCACGAACTTGTTTATCATAAAATCATAAAATGTGAATAAAATTTTTAAAAACTGTTGAACCATTGTCCATTCCCTGTTATAATTTCAAATATCAGTTCAACAACGAATGTTTTCGACAAAATTTGCGGGTGTAGTTTAGTGGTAAAACCTCAGCCTTCCAAGCTGATGTCGTGGGTTCGATTCCCATCACCCGCTCCAGCAATTATAATACATGTTACCAACGCAGTGTTTCGTTTGGCTCGCCACGAAGCATTGCGTTTTTTAATGGAATCATATATTTTAATCCTTCTGGTTAGTATGGAAACGGGATTGCGTCTTCATTTATGCTGATTTGCTGTTTTTTTAAAGTGAATCAGTCACGTTTTTGCTTTTATCTGTCGTTTTTCTGATTTTATCCGTCGCTAGGAGCGAAAACCAAGTCAGTATCGACGCTCAATCGATCGGCTGAGTTTTACATCGATTGGTTCTGACGGGGAATCGGTCACATAAGGACGTTTATCAACCGAATCTGGAGTTTTATCAGTCACCTCGAGCAAAAATCAAATCAGTTTCGGCCGTCAATCCTTCAGTTGATTTTTTATCGACCAAAGTGGGCTGGGAATCAGTAGAATATCCCGGTTTATCAATCGAATTCCTGGTTTTTTCAGTCTGAATTCTTGTTTTTAAGTCTGCCAGTTCGTCCCCCGTTAAACCATCCCTGTCTGACTTGAATTTCCGCCACTTGCCTTGTATCCTTGGATTGTTAAGCAAAAAGTTCGATTCTTAGTAGATGAGGTGTTTGGATTTTATGCAAAAGTTGCGATCTCAACTGCGAAATATTGATGGAAAAAGCTATAAAGGTTATAAATCCTTGCAGGGAAGCTATCAATTTCAGCAATATAAACTTGCAATTGACTATGTTCAGGGGGATCCGTTTGCTTCCCCGTCAAAAATCAGACTGATTATTCCTGATAAGGATTTTCCAATTAAAAAAGAGTGGATTCAGGGAAAACAGCGGAAAATATACACTGAGGATGTGATTGCCCGCCATGTTGCCCGGGCGATTCGGAAAAATCAGGCCACTGTACGGGGTTCCGGAAAAAGTGGACTTTTAAGCATTGATGTGCCCGGACAGGAAATTCTGGAGCGGACGGCTGTAACCACAGATGGGTCTCACACAACCATTTGTCTTTCAGTAGGTTTGCCTGCAAATGGCCGTCGTATTAATGGTCGGGAAGCCGAGAAATTATTTTTTCAAATCATTCCGGACATTTTAAAGCAATCGGTATTTTCGATTAAAGATCACGATATTGAGGCTGTTGTCCAATTGGCGGATCAGCAGGAAGCGATTCGTAAAAAGATGAAAGAGAATAATTGGATTGCCTTTGTTGCGGATGGGGCGATTTTGCCTCGTGAAAGCGGCATTAGCAATCGTCCGTTGAAAAAGGCTGTACCTTTTCAGAGTCCAGAGGAAAATCGGGTTTCCATCGAATTGCCGCATCGTGATGAACCTTTAACAGGAATGGCCCTGAAGCAGGGAATTACGGTCATTGTTGGTGGTGGCTATCACGGAAAAAGTACGCTGCTTACGGCCATTGAACGTGGCGTTTATCACCATATTAAGGAAGATGGGCGTGAATATGTTCTTACCGACCCAAATGCAGTGAAGGTTAGAGCTGAGGATGGTCGTAAGGTAACCAATGTGAACATCTCTCCTTTTATTAACAATCTCCCACATGGGGAAGATACTGGAGAATTCAGCACGGAAAATGCCAGTGGAAGTACATCACAGGCGACAAATGTGATGGAGGCTCTTGAAGCAGGGGCTTCCACCTTATTAATTGATGAGGATACGAGTGCAACCAATTTCATGATTCGTGATCAGCGGATGCAGGAACTGGTTGTGAAGGAAAAAGAGCCGATTACACCGTTTATTGATAAAATCAGTCAGCTGCGGGATGAGCTTAACGTTTCCACGGTGCTCGTGATGGGTGGATCCGGTGACTATTTTGATGCTGCGGATCAGGTGATTATGCTTGATGAGTATATTCCGCATAATGTGACACAAAAAGCGAAGGACATTGCGAGTCAGTTTCCAAGTGAACGAAAGCATGGAGATGAGTCATTTGGGACGATTTCAGACCGGATCTTTTTACCTGAAAGTTTAGATAGTCGTAAAGGGAAAAAGTCCAAAGTACAGGCAAAAGGTCTTGATAAAATTTTGATGGGCAAAGTGGATATTGATCTCCAGCAGGTTGAACAGCTGGTAGACGTTTCCCAGACCCGTATGATTGCACAGATTCTGCATCATTTAGAGCAAAAAGGCTGGCTGAAACAGAAAAAATCTTTGAGTGAGCTGTTGGATGAAATTGAAAAACAAATGGACACAAGAGGACTTCCTTCATTTACCCCAAGACCACATGAACATCCAGGGGAACTCGCAAGACCAAGAAGATTCGAAATAGCCGCCACACTTAATCGATTACGTACAGCCAAGGGACTGTCCCCACATGCTTTAAAGCGCTAAAGGGAAAGGAGGGGAATGGTTTGTTTGATGAATTGAAACAGGATGTGATTGAACAGAGCAGGGTGATAGGGATTGATAAAATAGGCTTTGCTTCAGTTGATGTATTTTCCACCCTTAAGGAACGTCTGAAGCAACAGCAGGAAAATCAATACCAGTCCGGCTTTGAAAAGGGTACCATTGAGGAGAGAACCACCCCTCGTAAATTAATGCCTGAAGCCCAGTCGATCATTTCGATTGCGCTAGCCTATCCATCCAAACTGGAGAACGCTCCCCGCAGCACGAAAGGAGACCGGCGCGGACAGTTTTGCCGGGCCTCATGGGGAACGGACTATCACGATATTTTACGGGACCGGCTTGAACAGCTGGGGCAGTTTTTAAAAGAAAAACATCCGGATGCCCAATATAAAATTATGGTGGATACCGGAGAATTGGCCGATAAAGAGGTTGCTGTACGCGCAGGACTCGGATTCACCGGGAAAAATACAGTTCTGATTACCCCTGAATTTGGCTCCTATGTTTATATAGGTGAAATGATAACGAACATCCCGTTTGAGCCGGATCAACCCCTGGAAGAGGACTGTGGGGATTGCAACCTTTGTGTAGATACCTGTCCGACAGGTGCCTTGATTCAGGGTGGACAGCTGAATGCTCAGAAATGTATCGCCTTTTTAACACAGACTAAGGACTATCTCCCTGATGAATATCGGGCTAAAATTGGTAACCGCCTATATGGATGTGATACGTGCCAGGTGGTTTGTCCGAAAAATAAGGGGAAGAACTTCCACTTCCATGAAGAAATGGAACCGGACCCTGACGTGGTCAAACCTCGTCTTAAGCCACTATTACGTATTTCAAATCGAGAATTTAAAGAAACATTCGGACCGATGGCAGGCTCATGGCGGGGGAAAAAGCCCATTCAACGTAACGCCATTATCGCTCTTGCGAATTATAAGGATCAGACAGCCGTTGATGAACTCATTCATGGCATGAAGCATGATCCACGGCCAATGATACGTGGTACCGCGGCCTGGGCTTTAGGAAAAATAGGCTCTGAGGCTGGAAAGGTAGCCATTCAGGAAGCGCAGGAAAAAGAATCCGATGAATCTGCATTAGCAGAAATGGAAAAAGGGCTGAACTATTTCAGAGCCCCGCAAAGCTGAGAATGAATGATGGCCGCATGTGCACATGCGGCCATTTTTAAAATTTTCTTAAATGAGAATAGAAGCTGTTTGTCGAAATCCTTAAATGATATTCATTTTTTCCATTAAGCACTTACAAATTTAAAGGGGGATATGATGAACAATCAATTGCTGTATTATGATGAAATGATGACGAATCTTGGTCCTGTCACATTGATGATGAAGGATGAGGCATTGCTGGCGATACAGTACGGAAAGCTCAATCAGTTGAGGGCATCTTTTCAGAAGTGGCTCGGCAGGCATTTTGAACAGCCTGTTTTTGAACGTAACCCAACGAAGCTTTTGAAGGTAACGCAGCAGCTTGAAGAGTACTTCAATGGAACACGCACAAAATTTGATCTTTCCTATGAAATATACGGTACTCCATTCCAGAAACAGATCTGGAAGGCTTTGAGTGAAATTCCGTATGGAGAAGTTCGTACATATAAGGAAATAGCTCAGCTCGTTCAGTCGCCTAAAGCGCAGCGGGCGGTAGGCGGTGCCGTTAATCGGAATCCTCTGCCCATTTTACTTCCCTGTCATAGAGTCGTGGGCAGTAATGGGGCCATGACGGGATATGCCGGCGGGATCGGAAAAAAGGAATTTTTGCTTAGTTTGGAAGGGTATTCAGTCGTCACACAATAGTCTTATTCAGGTTTCATGCTTCTCCCTTTCGTTACATACATTGAAACGGAAGGGAGGCTTTTTTATGGACGATTCTTTTCTTCAAAATGAGTGGGAACATATTATTCGGGAAAACACGGATTTTGAATGGTGGAGGAAAAAAATAGAGGCTTTCAGGGGAAGGGGAGTTCAGGTGCTGCAGGTTACAGGTGAGGGACGTCCCTATCATCAGATGAACCGGAATCATCGCCGTGAAATTCAATATCATCTTCATTTGTGTTATTTACTTAAACAAAATGGCAAAACATATCTGGAGGAAGAAATCATACCTGGAAGTCTCCTTTTTGATGGTGAAGCCTTAGCCCGACACGAAATTAGTCCGGCCCCAACGGACAATCATACTGAGCCAATCGTTCCTTCTTTTGAATCTGATACGAGATCAGAACAGCGATCCTTTTCCTATGACCGCAGAGCAGCTGTCCGCTATGCGGAGCGCTGGTGGAATGACTATAATCCGGACTATCAAAAGTTTGAGGTGGATTGTACGAATTACATTTCCCAGTGTCTGCGTGCTGGAGGAGCACCGATGTGGGGATCACCCAATCGTTCGAGGGGCTGGTGGTACTCAGGGAACAACTGGAGCTACAGCTGGTCGGTTGCCCATGCTTTTCGCTGGTATTTAAGTGGATCAGATCAGGGATTAACGGCAAAAGAGATGGAAAATGCAACGGATCTTATGCCTGGCGATGTCATTTGCTACGATTTTGAGGGGGATGGCAAATGGAACCACACAACCATCGTCGTAGCTAAAGATGGCAATGGAGAGCCCCTCGTTAATGCCCATACAGCTAATAGCCGTAATCGGTACTGGCGTTATGAAGACTCGCCCGCCTGGACGCCGAAATGTCAGTACAAGTTTTTCCGTATAGGGGAGTAACCTATGATATAATAACTACTGTATGAAGCAATAACAGAGGTGATAAATGTTGGGAATACATGTCGTCTTATATCAACCAGAAATCCCAGCCAATACAGGGAATATTTCACGTACCTGCCTCGGCACGAATACCACTTTGCATCTGATTCGACCTCTCGGGTTTTCGACAGATGATAAAATGGTACGTCGTGCAGGGCTGGACTATTGGTACAATGTTGATATCAAATACCATGATTCCATTGATGAGCTATATAACAAGTATCCGAATGGAACCTATTATTATATAGAAAACTTTGGAACTAAATATTATACTGATTTTGATTACAGCAATCGGGATGAGGACATCCTTTTTGTTTTTGGAAAAGAATCTTCCGGGATTCCAAAGGATTTGCTTGAGGGAAAAGAGGATCACTGTCTTCGCATTCATATGAATGATCAGATACGCTCCCTCAATCTATCAAATACAGCAGCCATTATTATTTTTGAAGCTCTCCGTCAGCAGGGATTTCCCAATATGAACTAAAAAAGCCGCCATCCAATAAGGTGGATGGCGACTGACAATCCTTTTAATTTTTGGAATTATAGCCGGCAGTGAAAATGGAAGTAAGGAAAGCAACTGTGACTCCTAAGATAAGTATAATCTTCATGAAAATTCCTCCTTTTTTAGCATCAGCATCTCGTATGTAAATGTAAGCTATTTCTTATTATACCAAATTATACGTGTTTTTAAATATCCTTTCTTAACTTGCACAGATAATTCATGATTTGACAACAAATTTCCCTTTCTTTTCAAAACCAAAAACGTGCACCATGTTTAACAATTTACATAGATTTTATAGTGGAGGTGTTCATAATGAATGTTGTCGTGATTGGAGCAGGAGCAGTCGGGGGTTATTTTGGCGGAAAGCTTGCCAAAAACGGGGAATCTGTTTATTTTTTAGTCCGATCCCAAAGGTATGAACAGCTGAAACAGCGGGGGATGAACATTAAAAGTATCCATGGTGACTTTTCCTTTGAGCCCAATCTCATCAGGGAACCAGAGGAAATAGCAAACCCTGATTTAGTCATTATCGGGTTAAAAAATTATCATCTTGAAGGCGCAATGCCGCAAATTGAAAAGCTTGTTGTGCAGGGGGCTAAACTACTGCCGTTATTAAATGGAGTGGAGCATCTGGACGTACTTATTGAAAAGTTCGGCAGAGAAAAGGTCCTGGGTGGACTTTGTTACATAGAATCAACTTTAAATGACAAAGGGGATATTATTCAGAAAAGTCCCATTCAGGAAATTATTTTTGGCCCTTTAACAGCACAGGATTCTGCTTTCCTCAAGAAAATTGAGAAGATGCTGATGGATGCTGAGTTACAAGTTACGTATACGGATGATATTTTGGAAGAAGTGTGGAAAAAGTTTATTTTCATCACCTCTTTAAGCGGGATTACATCAGCTGTTCGGGCACCAATTGGAGTAGCCCTTGATGATGAGGTGACACAGAAATTTTTACGAAGTCTTATAACTGAAGTTTATGAAATTTCCCGAGCAAGAAAAATTGGATTACCAGACGATACCGTTGATGCTGTATTGGAAAAGTTAAAAATGATCTCGCCAGAATTAACCTCTTCTATGCACAGGGATTTGCAAAAAGGACTGCCGATGGAATTAGACAGTATGCATGGGTATCTGTTAGAGCAGGGTGAAAAGTATCAAATTAATCTCCCTTGTTTAAGGGCAGTTTATGCGTTACTACATCCCTATAAAAACGGTCAGAATTGAGTTGCTGCGGCAGCTCAATTTTTTGTTATACAGGTACAACCCCCTGACCAACCACTCCCCGCTATTCTATTATGGCCAAAAAGCGGACCAATTCACGTATTTTGCTTATGCGTCGGAGGTTAACGATCCCTTCTGCTTTTCCATATCTCTTGACATTCTTTTCTGCAGGTTTTATACTTTAGTTCGAATTAAAGATAAATGAATTAATAACAATTGAATGTGAGACATGGATATAAGCTGTGATATAAATAGATTTTTAATAAATGGAAATAATAGTTTGGAATTCATTATGGAATGGAGCGGGCGTTATGGCAAAGGCTACAAAGGGAGTTCATCATATTACGGCAATTGCCGGTGATCCTCAGGAAAATATGGATTTTTATGCGGGAATATTAGGCTTGAGATTTGTAAAAAAGACGGTTAATTTCGATGATCCTGGAACCTATCACTTTTATTTTGGTGATGAAAATGGATCACCCGGAACGATTATGACGTTTTTTCCGGTACAGGATGCTCTTAAAGGCAGAGTAGGCAGTGGCCAGGTGGGAGTGACTTCATTCGTAGTGCCACCTGATTCTCTGTCTTTTTGGGAAAAACGGTTAGCTAAATTTGATATCCATACAAAGAAAACAGATCGGTTTGGAGAGCGTTCATTGGAATTTGAAGATGTTCACGGCCTTCGTTTAGAACTTGTAGAGCGTGAGGAAGGCCCATTGAACGATTGGAGTTTTGGCGAAGTGACTCCGGATGTTGCCATTAAGGGATTTGGAGGGGCCACACTTTATTCCCGCCAGCCTGGGAAAACGGCAGAACTGTTAACCGAATTAATGGGGCTGGAAAAGACAGGCGAGGAAGAAGATATCATTCGCCTACAAGCTGATGGTGATATAGGGAATGTGATTGATATAAAACAATCAGCGGTTATTAGAGGTCTGCAAGGAGCAGGGACCATACATCATATTGCTTTTCGGGCGGATGATGACGATGACCAGCTGGAATGGCAGTCCCTTTTGCAGGAAAATGGCTATCAGGTAACCCCTGTCCAGGATCGTAATTATTTTAATTCTGTGTATTTTCGTGAGCATGGTCATATTTTATTTGAAATAGCCACTGATTCTCCTGGTTTCATGATTGATGAGAAGAAGGATCAGTTAGGGGAATCTCTGCACCTGCCTGAATGGTATGAACCTCATCGGGAACGTATTGAGAATATTTTATTACCAGTAGAAGTCCGAAAGCTGGATTAATTGAAGAGGAGGAACACTTTTGAAGCATATTTTTAATAAAGGATCAAATCCAGAGAAACCAACATTTTTACTACTTCACGGAACCGGTGGAACAGAGCAGGACTTATTACCGCTGGCCGGTATGATTGACGATGATGCCTCTGTTCTGAGTGTACGGGGGAATGTTTCCGAGAATGGAATGCCAAGATTTTTCCGTCGATTAGCTGAAGGTGTATTTGATGAGGAGGATCTTATCAATCGTACAAAAGAGCTGCATGAGTTTTTAGATGAAGCCGCTGAAAAATATGAGTTTGATCGAAATAACGTTGTAGCTATAGGCTATTCAAATGGTGCGAATATTGCCGGCAGCCTATTATTCCATTATCGACATTCGTTAAGAGGAGCTATGCTGCATCATCCGATGGTGCCGAGAAGAGGTATTGAGCTGCCGGATTTAACCGAAGTTCCGGTGTTTATTGGTGCCGGGAGTAATGATCCCATTTGCTCTCCCGAAGAATCCAATGAGCTTCAATCCCTTTTAGAAAAGGCAGGAGCTGATGTGGAACTGCACTGGGAAAATTATGGACACCAGTTAACCAGAGGTGAAGTGGAAAAGGCAGCAGAGTGGTATAGGAAACACTTTAGTTAAGACAATAATAAATGATTTTGGTCTAATTTAAGGAGGTGGTTCCGGAAATTAGATTAAATGTGAAAGAAAGGTGTTTAAATGATGGGACTTTTTAGCAGACTATTTAATAAATCAGAACAAAAGGAGTCGAGTCAAATGGCAGATGTAAATTTAGCAGTTATTTATTACAGTTCAACCGGAATTAATTATCAGATGGCTAAATGGGCTGAAGAAGCAGGAAAAGAGGCAGGTGCAAACGTAAAAGTTGTCAAAGTTCCTGAGCTTGCTCCTGAGGAAGCGATTGCGTCCAACCCGGCCTGGAAAGAGCACTATGAAGCTACAAAAGACGTTCCAGAAGCAACTTCAGATGATATCGAGTGGGCAGATGCTATGCTATTCAGTATGCCTACACGTTTTGGTAACCTTCCTGCTCAAATGAAGCAATTCCTTGATACTCAAGGGGGTCTTTGGGCAAATGGTAAAACAGTTAATAAGGTTGTAAGCGGGATGACTTCCGCACAAAATCCACATGGCGGTCAGGAAGCAACTGTCCAGTCCCTTTATACATCCATGGCACACTGGGGAGCGATCATTGTCCCTCCAGGATATACAGATCAATCCATTTTTGCAGGTGGCGGAAATCCTTATGGTACAAGCGCTACTCAAGGTGAAGATGGGAAAATTGCCGGAGACGGAGTAGAAGGCGCCGTTAAGCATCAGACGAAGCGACTTGTAGATGTGGCTACCCGGGTGAAAAACGGCCAGTAATATATGTACTTAATGAAGGGAAAGAGCTGACCTGTTGGGTTGGCTCTTTTTTATCACGCATTAACTGGCCGTAACCCCCCTACTTGTTTTGAAGGTAACTTAACAAGATTAAGTGGGGGAAAAGGCCAGTAAATCCCTGATAAGTTCAACTAACCATCAGTGGAGGTGAAGAACCCCCCCACTGATGGAAGTTTCACTTTATAATTCATGATTAGCTCGTCCTCGACATATATTTGTAAAAATCGTACAAAACATCGTAAATGGACTTCACTAAATAGGAGGGCGATGCATGAGCATCTTAAACAAAATTGAGGAGCATCGGAGAGAAGAGGAAGAACTCCGATGGGAAGGTACGTTTAGGGAATACCTGGAACTTTTAAAAGAAAAGCCTTATTTAGCACAGTCTGCACATTCAAGAATTTATCAAATGATTAAAGAAGCAGGCATTGAAGAAAAGGATGGGCATAACGAATACAAGTTTTTTAGTGATGAGCTTTTTGGTCTGGAGGAAGCGCTGGAAAAACTGGTCGAGGAATACTTCCATCCGGCAGCAGAACGGCTGGATGTCCGTAAGCGGATTTTATTATTAATGGGACCGGTAAGCGGCGGAAAGTCAACCATCGTTTCATTGCTTAAGAGAGGCCTGGAGCGTTTTTCCTATACGGATTATGGTGCGGTATATGCGATTAAAGGCTGTCCCATGCATGAGGATCCTCTGCACCTGATTCCGCAGCATTTACGTGATGATTTCTATGAGGAATACGGCATACGAATTGAGGGCAATCTATCCCCGCTTAACATGATGCGGCTTGAAGAGGAATATGGAGGCAGGATTGAGGATGTGAAGGTAGAGCGGGTCTTTTTATCCGAAAATAAACGTCGGGGTATTGGTACCTTTAGCCCATCGGATCCGAAATCACAGGATATTGCTGACTTAACGGGTTCCATTGATTTTTCGACCATCGCAGAGTATGGGTCTGAATCAGATCCCCGTGCCTACCGTTTCGATGGGGAGTTAAATGTGGCCAACCGCGGTTTAATGGAATTTCAGGAAATCTTAAAGTGTGATGAGAAGTTTTTATGGCACCTTTTATCTCTTACTCAGGAAGGTAACTTTAAGGCCGGACGCTTTGCTTTGATCAGTGCTGATGAGCTGATTGTTGCCCATACGAATGAAGCGGAGTACCGTTCATTTATTGCCAACAAAAAGAATGAAGCCTTACACTCCCGGATGATTGTCATGCCGGTCCCTTATAACCTAAAAGTCAGTGATGAAGAACGGATTTATCAGAAAATGGTGAAGGAAAGTGATATGAAGAATGTCCATATTGCGCCACATACCTTAAAAATAACAGCCATTTTCACCATCCTGACGCGGTTAAAGGAGTCAAATCGGCAGGATATTGATCTCTTAAAGAAGCTCTATTTATATGATGGGCAAAATGTAGAAGGATTCAGTGAAGTGGATATTGATGAGTTCAAAAAGGAATTTCCGGATGAAGGAATGGAAGGCATTGATCCCCGTTTTATTATGAATCGGATTTCTTCTGCCATCATCAGAAAGGATACCAACTCCATTAATGCCCTTGATGTGCTGCGTTCTCTAAAAGAGGGATTAGACGATCATCCTTCGATTACGAAAGAAGACAAAGAGCGTTATTTATCCTTCATTTCCGTTGCCCGAAAGGAATACGATGAGATTGCGAAAAATGAAGTGCAAAAGGCGTTCGTCTACTCATATGAAGAATCTGCGAAAACGCTGATGGATAATTATCTTGATAATGTTGAGGCCTACTGTAATAAAACGAAAATTAAAGATCCTCTAACTGGCGAAGAAATGCCGCCGGATGAAAAGCTGATGCGTTCTATTGAGGAGCAGATTGGAGTATCGGAAAATGCCAAGCGCGGTTTCCGTGAAGAGATTTTAATCCGTATTTCGGCTTATGCCCGTAAAGGTAAACGTTTTGATTATCAGTCCCATGAAAGGCTGCGTGAAGCCATCCAGAAGAAGCTGTTTGCTGATTTAAAGGATGTCGTCAAGATTACCACTTCGACCAAAACCCCTGATGAGCAGCAGTTGAAGAAAATCAATGAGGTGATTGCCACCCTCATTGATGAATATGGATATGATTCAACGTCGGCCAATGAATTGCTGCGCTATGTCGGCAGTCTTTTAAACCGCTAAGAAAAGCCGTTTCAATGGTGAGTCCATTGGAACGGCTTTTTTTATCTCTGTATGGCTGATAAAACTGCAGATTTTCTGGAATCAGTTTTTAATAGCGGGAATAAAACCCAAGAAATAACCATAAGTATGTACAAACATTAAAGGTTCCGGAGTTTACATGTTCTAAGGATTTATTTTATGTTGCATTCCTTTTGTCTTAAGACGAAACAAGCCTATATATAATTTTCAGGGGCCTTCTGAAAAACAGTGTTTACAAAATATTAAGGGGGAGAATTTGAAATGAAAAAAATTGCTGTTTTTTTAGTGGTATTGCTATCACTGGCAATGCTGGCAGCTTGTGGTACCGGTAATTCATCAGGCAACGGAGATGGTGGTGATACAGATAGTGGTTCAAATGGTGATTCAGAAGTTTATCAGGTTGCAACAGATGCCAACTTCCAGCCATTTGAATATAAGAATCCTGAGACAGGGGATATGGAAGGGTTCGATATTGATTTACTCAATGCGATCGCAGAGGAAGCTGGATTTGAAGTGAATTATAATACCATGGAGTTCGATGGATTACTGGGTTCCATGCGTACTGGCAAGCATGACATTGGGATTGCCGGCATCTCCATTACTGAAGATCGCAAAGAGGAAATAGATTTCTCGGATAAATACTATGACTCTGGTTTAATTTTGGCTGTTCCCAAGGATTCGGAACTGGAATCCATAGAGGATATTGACGGACACACAGTAGGGGCACGTCAGGGATCCACAAGTGAAGACTATCTTAAAGAGAATACGAATGCCGATGTGAATTCGTTCCCTGAGATTGTAACAGCCTATCAGGATTTGCAGGCTGGTCGTCTGGATGCGGTGCTTTATGATTTACCAAACGTTCAATATTACATCAATCAAAATGCATCCGATGAACTGAAAACAGTAGGAGATGTTCTGCAGGGGCAGCCATATGGCATAGCGTTTCCAAAAGGATCTGATCTGGTTGAGCCTGTAAACGAAGCATTAGCGACGATTAAGGAAAACGGGACCTATGCAGAAATCTATAAGAAATGGTTTGGTACGGAGCCGCCACAGGAATAAACATCTTTAATAAACCATATTGTATAGAGCAATCAAGCGTAACAAGCAAAGCTTGTTACGCTGTTTTTTAAATTAAGGGGGAGATTTTTAGAATGATAGATGCTATTATGGATACACCGTATATAAAATCCTTACCCTTTCTCTGGGAAGGATTGCAATTAACTGTAGCCATTACCCTTATCGGGCTTTTTCTGGGTATGATATTAGGAGCTTTGGCCGGACTGGGGAAGCTATCAAAAATAAAGTTTATTCGGGGTTTCTGGACTGTTTATATTGAAATGATCCGGGGCACGCCGATTATGGCACAGGCTTTATTTATCTATTTTGGTCTGGCAGAATTACAGTTGAATTCCTTTGCTACAGGTGTTATTGCTATTGCATTAAACGCGGGTGCCTACATTGGTGAGATTGTCCGCGGTGCAGTATATTCCATTGATAGTGGACAGACAGAGGCAGGGCGGTCTTTAGGGTTAACAGAGAGACAGACGATGCGTTATATTGTCTGGCCACAGGCGTTTAAGCGTATGATTCCTCCATTGGGAAATCAGTTTGTTATCAGCTTAAAGGATACATCGGTATTTTCCGTTATCGCTGTTCCTGATTTAATTTATCAGGCTCGACAGTACTATAACGCTACCTTTGAGCAGTTTGAAACGCTTGTCATGGTCTGTATATTTTATCTTATTATAACGATTCCTGCTGCTCTTTATTTACGAAGAATAGAAAGGAAGATGGATGTCTAAATGATAACAGTAAAAGATTTGCATAAATCGTTCGGTGATTTGGAAGTTTTAAAGGGAATTGATGCCCAGGTTGAAGAGAGTGAAGTGGTCTGTGTGATTGGCCCTTCAGGATCCGGGAAAAGTACCTTCTTGCGTTGTCTCAACCTGCTGGAGGATATCACCTCAGGTACAGTAACGATTGACGGAGATGAACTAACTGCTGCTGGTACCGATATAAATGCCCTTCGAACAAAAGTGGGGATGGTTTTCCAACATTTCAATCTGTTTCCGCATAAAACAGTGCTGGAAAATGTGACGCTGGGCCCCATTAAAGTAAAAGGATTATCTGAAAAAGAGGCAGAAGAAACCGGACGGGCCCTGCTTGAAAAAGTTGGATTATCTGACAAAGCCCATGATTATCCGGACAGTCTTTCAGGCGGTCAAAAACAGCGTGTAGCCATCGCCCGTGCTCTTGCCATGGAGCCAAAAGTGATGCTTTTTGATGAGCCTACATCTGCCCTTGATCCTGAGCTGGTAGGGGATGTCCTGCAGGTTATGAAGGATTTGGCAAAGGAAGGTATGACTATGGTCGTCGTTACCCATGAGATGGGCTTTGCCCGTGAGGTTGGAGATCGGGTCATCTTTATGGATGAAGGCATCATCCAGGAGGAAGGAAATCCGGAAGATATTTTTGATAACCCGCAAAACCCTCGTACACAGTCTTTCTTGAGTAAAATTTTATAATCACATAATGAAAAAGATTTTATATAATATTGTAAGCGGAGTGTATTCTATAAATATAAGGAGTACATTTCGCTTTTTCTTTATTAATATATGTATGTTTGTTAATATGAACATATGATCATATATCAAGAGGTGAAAACAATGGGGCACAATCATAATCATGATCACGGACATAGCCATGGACATGGTCATCACCATAATGCAAATAAAAAAGCGTTACTGATCAGCTTTTGTCTGATTGCCGCTTTTATGGTTGTGGAAGTCATAGGCGGGTTTTTGACAAATAGTTTAGCGCTTATATCTGATGCAGGGCATATGTTAAGCGATGCCGCATCCCTTGGATTGAGTCTTGTCGCTTTTAAGATGGGAGAAAAAGCTGCTAATGCCAGTAAAACGTATGGATATAAACGTTTTGAAATTTTAGCCGCTTTTATTAACGGTATTACCTTGCTGGCTATTTCCCTATATATATTCTGGGAAGCGTATCACCGTTTTCTGAACCCCCCTAATGTAGGATCGGGTATGCTGATTATTGCTTCTATTGGCCTGGTTGTTAATGTTGTAGTTGCCTGGATTCTTATGAGGGGAGATACAGAAGAAAACCTGAATTTACGCAGTGCTTTTTTACACGTACTAGGTGATTTGCTTGGTTCTGCTGGAGCCATGGTTGCCGGTCTATTGATTATTTTCTTTAACTGGAATATAGCAGACCCTATCGCCAGTGTGATAGTGGCTATACTGGTTCTTATCAGCGGTTGGAGAGTGACCAGGGATTCTGTTCATGTGTTGATGGAGGGAAAACCATCTCATATTGAAATGGATGTTGTTGAGGAAACATTGTGCAATATATCAGGAGTTAAGGAAGTTCATGATTTGCACGTTTGGGCTATCACTTCAGATTTTCCAACTTTAACCTGTCATTTGATTGTTAAGGATGACGTAAACCGTGACTCGATTTTAGAAAAAGCATCAAATCTTTTACATGACAAGTTCGAACTGCATCATACGACGATACAGATAGAAGGAGCCAATGCCAAATTCCATAAAAAAGAAGATAATTGTAATTAAAGAGGCGATAAATATGGAAAAAAATAAAAATGAGGGTTATAAAGAACTGGATGAGGATACACTCTTTATTGTTTCTCAAACATTTAAAGCATTATCCGATCCAACAAGACTACGGATTTTATACTTGTTATTTCAAAACGAATATTCTGTTAATCAGATTGCAGACACGCTCCAGCTAAAGCAATCCAATGTTTCACATCAGCTTCGGTATTTGAAAGGACTGCGATTAGTAAAGTTTCGCAGAGAGGGAACGACCATTTATTATTCTCATGATGATCAGCATGTGATGAAGATGCTCGACCAGACAATCCATCATGCTTTACACCAATAAATGATGTCTTAGACTTAAAAATGCTCACTCATTCCATAAACTTTCGAAAAACTTGAAATTTCTTTACTCACAGACTTTTCTGTACAGGATTTTTTTTATATACTAAATGAGTATGGTACATGATTAGGACCTTGCACCTGGCTCAACAAATTCATGGAATATAAATGAATGAGTTGAGTCAGAAGCGGTGTAATCCTATAATAAAAAGAGTAATGTATACGTTTACGAAATTCTAATGGGGGTAGTGAAAAGTGTCAAACAAAGGGTCAGAAAGTATTTGGGATCAGTTTCACGGCCCAAACATGGGTTACGTTGAAGAGCAATATGAACAATTTTTGGAAGACCCTGATTTGGTAGATCCGTCATTAAAGGATATCTTTCGTGAATATGGAGCACCTGAATGGATATCCCCTGGCGGAACCACACAACCAGGAGAAGCACAGGAATTATCAGATGGTGACGTACAAAAAATCTCTGCGACTATGAAGCTAGTAGAGGCCATTCGTCGCCATGGACATTTAGAAGCGAATATTTATCCAGTAGGCAGGAAAAAAGATCGCTATTCTCCACTTGTTGATCCAAAGACTTATGGTTTGTCGGATGAGGATTTGCGTTCGATTCCGGCAAGATGGGTATGGAAAAACGCACCATCCAATGTGAACAATGCTTTGGATGTTGTTAAAACGCTAAAATTGCGGTATGCCGGTAAAATCTCTTTCGAATTTTACCATGTACATGATGATCAGGAACGAGAGTGGCTTCAGCAAAATGTTGAAACCGGTAATTTCAATGTCACTCTTAATCCTGACGAAAAAAAGGAATTGCTGCAAAACATAGCTGAAGTAGAAGGGTTTGAGCAATTTCTCGGAAAAACATTTGTAGGGCAAAAGCGCTTTTCTATAGAAGGTTTGGATGTTATGGTTCCAATGCTTAATCGTCTCGTTCATGAAGCAAACAATGATTCAGTTGAGCATGTACTTATGGGAATGGCTCACCGCGGTCGTCTTAATGTATTAGCCCATGTTCTTGGGAAGCCATACGATTTAATTTTTTCCGAATTCCATTCCTCACCTGATAAAGAGCTGATTCCATCTGAAGGTTCAACCGGAATCAACTATGGATGGACAGGTGACGTAAAATACCATTTTGGTGCTGATCGTGATATTAAAGGAAAGGATGAGAAAAGCACACATGTAACGCTTGCACATAACCCATCTCATCTGGAATTTGTAAACCCTATTGTGGAAGGGTATACACGTGCAGCACAGGACGACCGCACACATAGTGGCTATGCTGAGCCTGATCTTAATAAGGCGTTTACCATTTCCATACATGGAGATGCAGCCTTTATCGGTGAAGGTGTGGTTGCTGAAACATTAAATCTTTCCCGTTTAAGGGGCTATCACACAGGTGGAACGATTCATATTATTGCTAATAATCTCGTCGGCTTTACGACAAACAATACTGATGGTCGCTCCACAACCTATGCAAGTGATTTGGCAAAAGGATTTGAAATCCCGGTTGTTCATGTTAATGCGGACGATCCTGAAGCTTGTTTAACAGCTGTTAATCTCGTCTACGAATATCGTAAAAAGTTTCATAAAGATATTTTAATTGACTTAGTTGGCTATCGTCGCTATGGACATAACGAAATGGATGAACCAAGATCCACTCAGCCATTTTTATATCAGAATATTGATGAGCATGACTCAGCACTTCACGTTTATGCCCAAAGTCTGGTGGAAGAAGGTGTGATTTCAGAAGAAGAGTTTAATCAGTTGAAGAAGGATGTTTCGAAAAAGTTCAAGTCCATTTATGAAAGTATGAAGGAGGACGAACAGGATGAACCTGAAGAGGCTGAGGTACCTGAGGCTCTGACAAATGGACTCGAAGAAATTGAAACAGCTGTACCTTTGGAAACCCTAGAAGAACTTAATGAGAACTTGCTTAAACGTCCTGAAGGATTTAACGTCTTTAAAAAGTTAGAGCGAATTCTTAAGAAGCGCGCAAAAGGATTTGAGGAAGGGAAAATTGACTGGTCATTAGGGGAAGCCTTGGCCTTTGCCACTATTTTAAAGGACGGAACCCCGATTCGTATCACTGGTCAGGATACAGAACGCGGAACATTTGCACATCGTCACGCGGTTCTGCATGATGTTGAAACAGAAGATACGTACAGTCCATTTCATGATTTAGCAGGTGTTCATGCATCCTTTGATGTTTATAACAGCCCTCTATCCGAAGTGGGGGTGCTTGGATTTGAGTACGGATATAGTGTTCAATCCCCGGAAACTTTAGTGTTCTGGGAAGCACAGTTTGGCGATTTTGCCAATACCGGTCAGGTGATTCTTGATCAATTTATTGCTGCCGGACGTGCCAAATGGGGACAAAAATCAAATATGGTGCTACTCCTTCCGCATGGCTATGAAGGACAGGGACCAGAGCATTCCAGTGCACGCTTGGAACGCTTCTTACAGTTATCTGCTGAAAATAACTTTACGGTTGCGAATGTAACGTCATCAGCACAATTTTTCCACTTGCTGCGTAGGCAGGCTGCAATTGGCGGCAAAGATTCGGCACGTCCATTGGTTGTCATGACACCTAAGAGTCTTTTAAGAAATCCAAGAGTCGCTGCTGCACCAAGTGAGTTTACGGAAGGGAAGTTCAACCCGGTTGTTGAACAGAAAAACCTCGGGACGAAGAAAACAAAAGTGAAACGTGTCGTTCTGGGCAGTGGGAAGATTATGGTCGACTTGGATGAAGCACTTGATGAAAGAAAAGGGGAAGATTTCGATTGGCTTCATGTATTACGTGTTGAACAAATCTATCCATTCCCTGCGGAACAAATCAAGGATATTTTAGCTCGTTATAAAAATGCAGAGGAAATTGTATGGGTTCAGGAAGAGCCTAGAAATGCCGGCAGCTGGGACTTCGTTAAGGAGGAGCTGCAGACATTAGTGAAGGACAGTCAGACGGTGAAGTATATTGGCCGTCCTAGACGTTCAGCGCCTTCCGTAGGTGAACCTAATATTCATAAAGCAGAACAAAGTAAGATTATAAACCAGACGCTTAAGCTTTCTAAAGGAGGAGATTCCCAGTGAAAGAGATAACAATTCCTGAACTAGCTGAATCCATCACAGAAGGTACGATTTCAGAATGGCTTGTTAAAGAAGGGGACAAAGTCGAAAAGGGTGATCCAGTTGTAGAACTGGAAACGGATAAAGTAAATGTTGAAGTGAACACGGAATTTGAGGGTGTTTTAACAGAAATCGTTGCCGGTGAAGGAGAAGATGTTGAAATCGGCGATGTGATTGCCAAAGTAGACGAAAATGGAACAGCAGGTGGTGGAGTGTCAGCTGGGGAAACGAAGCCGGAAGAAAAAGAAACAGAAGCACCTGCAGAAGAGAAAAAAGCAGAGTCAGAACCAGCTCCTGCTGCTAAAGAAGAGCCGGCAGCAGCCAGTGATGAACAGGATCCAAACACGGCACCTGTGGCTTCACCAGCAACAAGAAAGCGTGCTCGTGAGCTTGGTATTGATTTAAATGAGCTGTATCCTAAAGATCCATTAGGCCGTGTACGTGTAGAAGACGTAGAACAGGCTGCAAGAGAAAAAGTGGAAAGCAGTAAAAAAGCAAAGGATTCCGGTAAGTCTTCCAAAGACGCGGAGAAAACAGAATTTGATAAACCTGTTGAGCGTGTCCGGATGTCCCGTCGTCGTCAAACCATTGCCAAGCGTCTTGTAGATGTTCAGCATACGGCTGCTATGCTCACAACCTTTAATGAAGTTGATATGACCGCCGTGATGAACCTTCGTAAAGAACGCAAGGAAACATTCCAGGAAAAGCATGGGGTGAAGCTGGGATTCATGTCCTTCTTTACAAAAGCAGTCGTTGGTGCACTTAAAGAATTCCCGCTTCTGAATGCAGAAATTCAGGGAGACGAAATTGTTAAGAAGAATTTCTATGATATTGGCATGGCCGTATCTACAGAAGATGGTCTTGTGGTACCGGTTGTAAGAGATGCCGATCGTCTGGACTTTGCCGGTATTGAGAATAAAGTTGGCGAGTTGGCGAAAAAAGCCCGGGATAAAAAGCTTGCCGTGGATGACATGCAAGGTGGAACCTTTACGATTACAAATGGAGGTACATTTGGATCCTTACTATCCACGCCAATCCTGAACTCACCACAGGTTGGTATTCTCGGTATGCACAAAATTCAAAAACGTCCAATGGTTATGCCTGACGACAGCATCGAGGTTCGTCCTATGATGTATCTTGCCCTTTCCTACGATCACCGTATTGTAGATGGTCGTGAAGCCGTTCAATTCCTTGTAAGAATAAAAGAGATGCTGGAAGATCCGTATAGTCTCTTGCTGGAAGGATAATAGAATAAGATTATAAAAAAGGCACTCAATTCATGACTTGGGTGCCTTTTTGAATTTAGATGGATTTGGCTTTAGTCTAGTGAAGGCCATAACCAGCTCGTGAGTTTTTTATAATGGTCTTCATCTTAATAAAGTAATGTAAAGACAATGGAATCTCATCAACTGCACTATATTTTCAAAAAATTCAATTTTTAGTGAAGAGAAGTCCAATTTCTGCATAAGATAACATTAATAAATCTTATGGGGGGAAATTCATGAGTGATGATAAGAGAAGCTTTGTGATATCAGAAGAAGATTGGTCTCTCCATAAAAAAGGATATGATGATCAGCAAAGGCACCAGGAGAAAGTCAGAGAAGCCATAAAAAACCGGTTGCCTGATTTGGTGACAGAAGAAAGTGTGATTATGTCAAAAGGAAAAGATGTCGTGAAAATCCCTGTTCGTTCTTTAAATGAATATAAAATCAGGTATAACTTTGATAAAAATAAACATGCCGGCCAGGGGCAGGGAGACAGCAAAGTAGGAGATGTTGTAGCTAAGGACGGCAAGCCTGAGCAAGGGCAGGCAGGTAATGGTCAACAGCCAGGGGATCAGCCCGGTGAGGATTATTATGAAACCGAAGTATCCTTTGAAGAACTGGAAGAGGCTTTCTTTCAGCATCTGGAGTTGCCTAATCTGGAAGAAAAAGAGAAGGATGACATTGTAACCACAGATACTGAATTTAGAGATCTTCGTAAAACAGGTCTCACCGGAAATATTGATAAGAAGAGAAGTCTAAAAGAGGCGCTGAAGCGAAATGCCCAGGAAGGAGAGGCATCTTTTTCACCCATTTACCCCGACGATCTTCGCTTTAAAACCTGGGAGGACATCGAAAAGCCAGATTCGAAAGCTGTTATCATAGCCCTGATGGATACCTCAGGAAGCATGGGAATGTGGGAGAAATATATGGCCAGGAGTTTTTTCTTCTGGACGACGCGTTTTCTTCGCAGAAATTATGATACGGTTGATATTGAATTTATTGCCCATCATACAGAAGCTAAAGTAGTTTCAGAGGATGAATTTTTTTCAAAAGGTGAAAGCGGGGGAACCATTTGTTCATCAGCCTATCGCAAAGCTTTGGAGGTTATAGAAGATCGATATAGCCCATCACGTTATAATATTTATCCTATTCATTTTTCTGATGGAGACAACTTAACTTCTGATAATCGAAACTGTGTGAGCCTTGTTGAACAGTTGATGGAGAAGTCCAGCATGTTCTGTTATGGAGAGGTGAATCAGTATAACCGGCATTCCACATTGATGTCTGCTTATCACAAGTTTGAGGATCCGAAGTTTAAACACTATGTTTTGAAGCGAAGAGCAGATGTTTTCCATGCCATGAAGGAGTTTTTCAGAAAAGAAGACACAGAAGCAGGCTAGGGGATGGGAGGCTTTCCCGTCCTCTTTTTTGTATAAAATGGCGATTTCCTTTGTTAAAGAAGGTGCTTTAGAAGAAGCCCGCTTGAATGATATGTTAAAATGACAGTAAATGAACGGGAAAGGAGTCTGAATGTGAAAAAGGGATTAATGGTAACCCTCATTTTCTTTATGACTACTCTGCTGACAGGCTGTAATTTGTTTAATGAAGTGAATGACTCCCTGGATTATGCTAGTGAAGCGACAGAATATATTCATACACTAAGTGAGTTTAATTCCGATCTGCCGCAGCTTATGGAAGAGGCAGCAAATAATCCTGAAGTTGAGCAGCAGCTGAATGAACGCTTGAATAATATAGAAGAGCAGATTAATGAATTTACACAGCTTGAACCACCAGCTGTAGCTGAAGATCTTCATCAGCAATTCATTAAGCATAGTGAAAACTTAAATCAAACCATCCAGCAGGTCACCGAACAAGGGGATGTTGCGATTGAACAGCTGCAAAATTCCGAGATTGTGGATACCATTCGTGATATCACGAGTTTATTAAACCAGCTTGAAAACTTAGGCTTATGAAAGTTGCCGTAGCTTTTCAGTATTAGAAAACTCATGTATAATACATTTAGACTTACGCATATATTATAAAAGACCGTTGGCGATTCACCAACGGCCGTACAATAGCCCAATTGGGGGCGACTCACACGTTAGAGCGTCAAAATGGTAACTACCCTAACTTGCTTGCCAGGCTTACAGGGTGGTTACTTTTTTATTTCAGACAGTATCGTCGCGACGAATGTTCCAAAAGAAATCATTAACATCAGCGATTCGAATACTGTTATAAGCATCACCCCCTTTCATAAAGGGAGTGAGCCACCACCCAAACCAGCCTTATTGTACAAGAGTATTGTAACAAAAAATTGGAATCATAAGAAAAGGTTGAAACGTTTTCGTTCTTTTTTCGTATATAGAGATAGGAAAGGAGAACTATCCATGAAGAAAATTGCATCTATATGTATGATTCTTGTTCTTATAGTATTATTTCCGATACAGGTCTTTGCTGTTGATTTTACCATCGAAAAGACTAGAATTGATGCGTACTTACAGCAAGATGGAACTGTAGAAGTTACGGAATCCCATACGTATCAATTTGATGATGATTTTAATGGGATTACCCGGACGATTATTCCTAAAGAAGGTTCAACCGTTGAAAAGTTTTCAGCATCTGAGAATGGTTCTTCACTGGAATTTGAACTTGAGGATGGAAATACATACAAGGTATATCGTGAAGGCGATTCCGGAGAAACGATTACATTTGATCTTACTTATACCATTCAGGATGGGATGGAAATATACAATGATGTAGCCCAATTTTACTGGCCATTTTTTGATAAAAGTAACGAATCTGATTATGAGGAGCTCGATGTATTTATTCATCCGCCTCAAACCACATCAAATGTGATTGCTCTTGGTTATGACGAGGCACAGCAGACTGCTGAAACAGCAAATGATGGAGTTGTTCATTTTGATATGGGCAGAGTTAAGAGTGACAGAAATGGAGATATTCGTGTTGCTTATCCTCAGGAGCTTTTTCCGGCAGCATCGTTAACAGACAATCAATCCGTGCGAGAGGATATTTTAGCCGAACAGCAGAGACTGAAAGATGAACGAGCAGCTTTTCAAGATAGACAGGAAAAGATATCAGATTTTGCTCCTTACATTCTTGGGGCTTTTGCCATCCTGTTTCTGGTACTCATCTGGTCAGCCTGGCGTAGTCATCAGGTCAAAAAGATAGAAGCAGAGCGTATGTATCCTGAACACACATTGGTTCCAAAAGAAGTGATGAGTACACCTGCTACGATACTTTATATGCAATCCATGCCACAGAATGCCTATTTGGTTACGGCAGCACTACTGGATCTTGTTCGTAAAAAGTATGTAAAGCAGGAAGATCAAAATACTTTCACGGTTCAGCAACGAAACACAGAACATTCCCATGAGGCATTTTTAATCAGCTGGCTGTTTGATAAAATCGGGAAAAATGGAACCTTCCACACAGAGGATTTAGAAGCCTATACAAATGAAAAGTCGAATCATAAAATCTTCCATGAAGATATGCAAACCTGGTCAGGAATGGTTGCCAATGAGATGGAAGGCCATAATTTGAAGGAGAAAAAGACAAAGCAGAAATGGGCGACAGGATTAGTCGCTCTGTTAATGATTCCGTTTGCCATTATTTCAGGTATCCACCAGCTGTTTGTATGGATGTTTGCAGCGATTACCTTATTCATTTCCCTCGAAGCATTCGCTTTGTTTTATTCACCAAAAACAGTGAAAGGGATTGCTATTCAAAATAAGTGGAAGGCCTTTCAAAGAAACTATCCTGACACCGATGTTAGTAAGGTAAAGAAATGGAAGGATAACGATCAGTTAAGAGCTATCATTTACGCAATTGGATTAAATGATAAGAAAATGAATAAGAAAAGTGAACAAATGATCAATCATTTGCCTGCAGCACAGGATTCCAGCCATAATATATCGGGTCTTCTTGTACTATCGGCTTCTGTTCAGCAAAGTTTCAGCCAAGCTGAACAAACGGTCTCTGCTACTACAGGAAGTGCCGGTACTGGAGCAGGAGCAGGCGGTGGCGGTGGTGGATCTGGAGCTTTTTAAGTAAATATAAATACCTTTGGGAATCCCCTGGATATCGATGTGGAATATCCAGTTTTTTTGTGCATTAAGCGTGTAATCATGGGTGACAATCAAATTCAACTTTCAACCACTTTTTTGTTTAATTTACAAAAATCGGCATAAACTAAGGGTGATCTTTAAGAAAGGAGTGTTACCTGTGAATGTAAAAAGGGTTCTCGTCGCTTTTGGCATTATGCTACTTTTATTCACAGTGCAAAACGTGAATGTTTCAGCACAGACGGATACATACACGGTTCAACCGGGAGATACCTTATGGAAAATATCAGTAAGGTATGAAGTCGGGCTCTCAGAAATTATTAATGCCAACCCCCAATTCAGTAACCCTGATTTAATTTATCCAGGAGATAAAGTTTCTATCCCGCTTGGAGAAGGTACTCAATCGGTTGAAGAGGAAGTAGCCAGAATTACAAATGATTATCGTTCCCAAAATGGGCTAAGTCCTCTGAAGTTTGATTGGGAACTGGCAAGGGTTGCCCGATATAAGTCAGAAGATATGAGGGATAAGGGATATTTTTCCCATACTTCTCCAACCTATGGCTCTCCATTTACGATGATGCAGAATTTCGGAATCTCCTACACCAGGGCAGCAGAAAATATTGCAGCCGGACAGCGAACCGCGCAAGAAGTAGTGCGTTCCTGGATGAACAGTCCCGGCCATCGGAAAAATATACTGGATCCCAATGTAACCCATATAGGGGTAGGTTATGCCAAAGGCGGGAGCTATGGACATTACTGGACTCAGATGTTTATAAAGAAATAATACTTAATAAGAAAAAAGTCCCTGTTATAAAACGGGGACTTTTTTCTTATTTTATACAAACTAAAATTGCTTTATTGGTTCGTAATGACGATGATTTCAGCAAAGGGGCATTGCAGTTGCACTTATTCTCCTTTAAAAAAATTGTGGAAACATGTATGGGCTTTCCGTTATAATGTTTAAATGTGTGAAGATTTTCGGTAAATCGCTTTCAATCGTTAGAATTTCAAGACAGTATTCAATCATCATAATAGGATATTTCGACAAGAAAGTCTTACTGTATGAAAGTCTTCCTGTATTCAAACAATAAAACCAGCAGGAACAAGGAGGTATAAATTGTGGATGTTGTAGGAATCTTATTTGGAATTTTAGCTATTTTAATAGTCATAGGAATCGCCTTTTTAATGTCTAATGAACGGACAAGTATTAATTTTAAAGGTATTCTGGTTATGATTTTGTCACAGCTGATCATTACCTACTTTTTATTTAAGACCGATATTGGTCAGGATATCATTTTAGCTATATCCAATGGCTTCAACAAGCTGATTGAATTTGGTATGGCAGGTGTTAACTTTATTGCTGGAGGATTAGGCGGGTTTGAAAATGCATTTTTCTTTAATGTTCTGTTGATTATTGTCTTTTTCTCTACGTTATTAGCGGTATTAACCCACCTGAAAATCCTGCCGTTAATCATTAAGTATCTTGGCTGGGGGATTTCGAAAATCACTGGTCTGCCAAAAGTTGAGTCTTTTAACGCTGTAAACAGTATCTTTTTTGGACAGTCAGAGGCATTGCTGGCCATTAAATCACAGTTTCATCATTTAGATAGCAATCGTTTATATATTGTAAGTGCATCAGCCATGGGATCTGTTTCGGCTTCCATTGTAGGAGCCTATATGCAGATGATTCCAGCAGAATATGTGTTAGTGGCTCTTCCTTTGAATATGTTCAGTGCCCTAATTGTTTCTTCTATCATCGCGCCTGTTGAGGTAAAGGATGAGGACGATGAGGTAGATATTAAAGATGTATCAGAAGCCAAAAGCTTTTTCGAAGCGATGGGGAATGGTGCATTAGATGGTGGACGTATTGCTCTGATTGTTGCAGCAATGTTAATTGCCTTTATTGCTGCTCTGGAATTCGTGAACTGGATTATTCAATTTGCCTTTGCAGGTGTAACTCTGCAGCAAATCCTTGGCTATATTATAGCTCCTCTTGGAATTCTGATGGGTATTGCGCCAAGTGAGGTTATAGAAGCAGGAAGTATAATGGGTACAAAAATTGTCACCAATGAATTTGTTGCGATGGAGCAATTTACCAATATCATGGGTGGCATGAGTGAGAAAACTGTCGGAATTGTATCTGTATTCCTGACCAGCTTTGCGAACTTCTCATCCATCGGCATTATCGCAGGTACTGTTCAGGGAATTGATCCTGAAAAAGGAAAAACAGTTTCCAAATATGGAATGAAGCTATTGATTGGTGCAACTCTTGCTTCAATTTTATCTGCAACCATTGCCGGACTAATTATTTCTCTTCCATTCTAAAGAGAAAGCTCTGAATGGGTCTATAATTGGAATCTTAAGGATTGCGACTTTTACAAATGTAAGTTTATGTGAATATGGTAAGAGGTTTTAATACCCCCCCAATCCCTGCATGGAAAGCGCCTGGGATTGGGGGGGTGTTATTTATTAGGGGAATCTTGAAATGGATAATTTCAGGATAGGTCTTTCTTTTATCACGCATTAACTGACCGTAAAACCCCCACTTATGGAAGTTTCACTTTATCACGCATTAACTGGCCGTAATACCCCCCTTCAAGTTTTGAGGGTACACCCACAAGGCTAAGTGGGGATAAACGGCCAGTAAATTCCTGATAAGTTCAACTAACCATCAGTGGGGGATGGAAAACCCCCCACTGATGGAAGTTTCACTTTATAAGAGATTTCTTTTACGATAGAATAAGTGATAAGAATGGTTTACAATCGTTTGAATTGTACATATAGAAAGGACGACAGCATCAAATGAAAAATCAATCAATTGTTTTTACCGGGGGCGGAACAGCTGGTCATGTAGTCGTCAATTTAGCACTGATTCCGGAGTTTATAAATGATGGCTGGGATGTTCACTACATCGGTTCGCATCAGGGAATTGAACGGGAGCTTATCAGTGGTATGGACGGAATTACGTACCACGCTATTTCTACGGGAAAACTCCGTCGATACCTTGATAAGGAAAATTTTAAAGATCCATTTCGGGTTTTAAAAGGAACCTGGCAATCGTTACGAATTTTATCGAAAGTGAAACCACATGCGGTTTTTTCAAAGGGTGGGTTTGTTTCGGTTCCGGTTGTAACCGCCGCCAAACTAAAAGGGGTGCCTGCGATTATCCACGAATCGGATTACACCCCGGGACTTGCGAATAAGCTTGCTTTCCCATTTGCCAGAAAAGTGCTGGCTACGTTTCCGGAAACGATGAAATATTTACCGGAAAAGAAAGCAGAATGGGTCGGAGCGATTATTCGTGAGGAACTGTTTGAGGGAGATGAAACAAAGGGTCTGAGGCAATGTGATTTCGTTAAGGATAAACCGGTTATTCTCATCATGGGTGGAAGTTCTGGATCACAGAAATTAAACGACATTATCCGGAATCATCTGGATACGTTATTGGACAGATTTCAAATCATTCACATCTGCGGGAAAGGAAAAGTGGATTCTTCCATTCATCGATTTGGGTATGAGCAGTTTGAGTATGTACAGGATGAGTTGAAAGACCTGATGGCTGCAGCTGATTTAGTGGTCTCTAGAGCTGGCTCCAATTCTATTTATGAATTTTTGGCTCTTAAAAAGCCGATGCTTCTAATTCCCTTATCCCGGCAGGCAAGCAGAGGGGATCAGATTTTAAATGCGAATTCCTTTAGAAAACAAGGGTTTGCCCGCGTCATTGAGGAAGAGGAATTACACGAAGAACGGTTCCTGAATGAGCTTGAACAATTGTGGGCAGAAAAGGAAACTATTATCGACAAAATGAAGGCCTATAAAAGTGAGAAAACGAAGGAACAGGTTATACAAATGCTTAAGCACATCAAGTGAACAGTTTTTCAGGGAGGAGATAAAATGACAGCTATCCATTGCCATTACTGCAGCAGAAAGATTCGTGACCGGGATGAGCTGGTTACGGCATCAAAGTGGTTTCGGTTGAAGGCTTTTCATTACCAATGTTATCAGGACTTAGAGCAGGAAGCAGTATTGGTTAGCAATGTCTGGGTTCCTGTAAACGGAATGTCAGGTAATATCTCCTCTGGTTTGATGCTGCTATTATCGATTTCGATGCTGACGGCAAATACATGGGGATTTATAGGGGATGCTATAGGTGTTATTGCCCTATATCAGGTGATTTTACGAATTCTCTCCTTATTGATTATTGAAATTCGGCTGCCTAACTATGTTGAAAATAAAAAACCTCTGGATAGAGGATAATAGAAGTCCTTGAGTTTGCGTTTCTTTTCTGAAAAAATTATGATCAAATTAGAAGCTAAGAAAGGAGATGTTGGCATGAGCCTAACCAGTACTTCAACATTAAATAATGGTGTTAAAATTCCGTGGGTAGGTTTAGGTGTTTATAAAGTTGATAAGGGTGAAGTTGCTCTGGACACCGTGAAATCTGCTCTTGATCTTGGTTACCGCAGTATTGATACAGCATCTTTTTATGAAAATGAAAAAGAGGTAGGCCAGGCGATTCGTAATAGTGGATTGAGTCGGGAAGATATCTTTGTTACGAGTAAAGTGTGGAACACAGAACAGGGATATGAAGAAACATTAAAAGCCTTTGATGATAGTCTGAATAAGCTTGGGCTGGACTATCTGGATCTGTATTTAATTCATTGGCCTGTACCAGGTAAATTTAAGGATACATGGCGAGCGCTTGAAGAGGTTTATGAGCAGGGTAAAGTGCGCGCGATTGGTGTGAGTAACTTCCAGATTCATCATTTAGAAGACTTAATGAAGGATGCCAAAATTAAACCTATGGTCGATCAGGTCGAATTTCACCCGCAGCTTTATCAAAAGGATTTATTAGATTTCTGCAAGGAAAATGAAATTCAGCTTGAGGCTTGGGGACCTTTAGGCAGAAGTCGTTACCTGGATGATCCTGTCTTAAATGAGCTTGCAGATAAATACGGGAAAAGTCCCGCACAAGTGATGCTTCGCTGGCATCATCAGCATGAGATTGTCATTATACCAAAGTCGACAAAGCCTCATCGCCAAAAAGAAAATGCGGACATATTTGAATTTGAGCTATCGGAAGAAGATATGAGAAAAATTGATGAGTTAAATCAGGATAAGCGAACAGGCAAGCATCCTGATGAATTTCCTTATTAAGATCAAAGACATCAGCTCCAATTAAGGGCTGATGTCTTTTTATGTAGAAATTTCCCGGGAAATATACAAGACTTAGTAGCCGTTGACAACAAGATCCAGTTTTCCGGTATGAGGATCAATGACCAATCCATGCACAGGTATCGTTTCCGGAATCAGTGGATGATTGTTTAGAATATCGACACTATTTTTTACATTATCCTCTACATTTGTAAAGCCTTTTAAGAATTCCTTTGCATCTGTATTTTGATTATTTTCAAATGCTTCAATCTGCTCCCTGGATATTCCTCTGGTCTCCAGTTTTTTAACTAAATCATCCGGGTTTACCTTTCCCATGCCGCAATCATGATGACCAATCACCATTACTTCATCGGCATTTAAGGCATGAATACCGACTAAAATACTTTTTACCGCACCGTCTGTAGGGGATGAAACCATAGCTCCGGCATTTTTTACTAACTTCACATCTCCATTTTTGATATTAAGTGCCTGGGGTAGAAGCTCGACCAGTCTGGTATCCATGCAACTTAAAATCACAACTTTTTTATCAGGCAAACCATCCGTTTCATAAGGCTCATATTGCTTGTCCTGCACAAAACGATTATTAAATTCAAGAATTTCATCTAATAACATAGTAAATCCTCCTTATCGTTTTCATACTTATTAAGGTACTATGAAAAACCATTGCTTTAAAGTCTTATTCTTAAAATACCCCCAAAGGACTCATTGAAAACCCTGATTATACTTTTACATACAGAAAAAGCAGGAGTAACATCGGCTCATGTGATCAATAAGTTTTACTAAATATGAAATGCTGGAAAGGGAAATGGGAATAGTAAGGAAGAGTATAAAGAAAAAAGGAAGCATATATACGATGAAAATGCAGCTGATTGAGGCTTATATCCCTAAAAAGCATTATGAAGAGACCAATCGTGCTTTACAGGAGTTTCCCCATCTTTCTTACAGGACATTTAAAGAAGATGCGGACATGATGCTCGTCCGTATCATCACGGAAAGCGGCCATGTTGAAGATATTTTAAACTATCTGGAAAATGAAACAAATGTGGATGAAGGCTTTGAAACGATATTACTACCGGTTCAAACCTATATCTCGAAGCAAACGTTAGAAGATAAGAATAACGAAAAAGAAAATGAGGAAGATTCAAAGCTGGTGAGAGCAAGTCGTCAGGAATTGCTTCAAACGATTGAAAAGAACAGTTCGGTTACTCTGAACTATACATTGCTCATTATTCTATCAGCCATTGTGGCCACAGTGGGATTTATTAAAGATAGTGAAGCTGTTGTTATTGGAGCGATGGTGATTGCACCGATGATTGGTCCGATAATTTCTGTAGCATTTTCTGCTATACTTGGGGATTACCCAAGGGTAGGGCGTGCATCTCTGACCTTTATACTTGGTTTTGCAATTGTTATTGGCATTTCGATAGGGTTTAGTTATCTGTTTGAAATGGGTACAGAAAACAATCAATACATTGCCCGAACGGAGGTAACCCTGTCTGATTTTTTTCTTGCGCTTGCTTCTGGTGCAGCAGGTGCATTATCCATTTTAAACCGTCTTTCTGGTAATCTTGTGGGTGTGATGGTTGCAGTTGCTCTGCTTCCACCTACGATTGCTATTGGCATATCAATCGGACAGGCACTGTGGATGGATACACTCGGTGCGTTATTGCTCGTGACCGTAAACACAACTTGTATCCTGCTGTCAGCGATTACCATTTTTTCAATCAGCGGGATCCGTCCTGTCCGATGGCGTGAGGTACAAAAGGCTAATGTGTCCAGAACATTTTCATTTATTTTTGTCGGAACTATTGTAGGAATTCTCGTTCTGGTTATCCTGGTTGGTCAGGGGATAAAATTTGAATAATCCCCTGCTCTCAGGAGATGCGGCAGAAAGGATTTTCTAACAATAAGATGAACTGGTTATTGAGGAAGGTCAAAGTCTGTTACAATAAAGGAATCAAGATACTTATTACAAAAGAGGTGTAGCTGCATGACATTAAAGATTACGAAAGAAGCTGCTAATTGGTACATAGATGAAATGGATCTGGAACAAGGAGATTATCTTCAATTTTTTGTTAAGCTTTATGGGGGAATTCCTACCATATTTCCAAGTTACTTTTTAGGTGTAGCTGAAGGCATAGACGGAGAAATAGCCATTCAGGAAGATATGGAAGGCATTCATTTTTACATCAACAATCAGGATAAATGGTTACTGGACAATCATGATTTAACGATAGAACTGGATGATGATGAACCTAAATTTATATTTGAGGAGCGGTAATCATACACCTTTCAAACTCTTGTTTGAAAGGTGTTTTTTTAGTGACCTGGGAAAATATGAATTATTAGCGAAACTTTCTTCAACTCCGTCTTTCTTCCTATTTTTATTTTTAATGGAAATTTCTTTCTTTTTTACTGTTGACTTAACTTTTTGAAAACTATATAATTTATTAGCAATTAAAATTTTTAGGAAAAGGAGGTCACGAGAGATGATTAGGAAAATGAAAATGGATGTCTGTCATTTAAGTATGCGACAACAGCGTTATGATTTCAGTACTTTACGAACTCAATATAACCGTAAAACCGTGACCTCTTTATTATCGTGTATAAAGGGATAGGATATTTTTTGTCTTTTTTGGATGTACAGGATGGGTAAATAATATCAGGTCACGGAAGGTCCGTGATTTTTTTATGCAGCTTATTTTAAAGTGAGCAGAAACACAAATGTTCAGATGATGTCAGGATTCTGAATATTTGTCTGCGCATACGTCACGGCGTATGCGCATTTTTCATTTTAAATACCTGTTTCATTTATCACGATAATGGGTTTTATGCAGGAAGGAAGTGGAGAAATGATTAAGTTTCGATTACAGCTATTTATGAAACGAGAAGGAGGCAGACTGATGATTCAATTGTCCTTTCAATTGTTAGGCAAGGAACGAAAGAGGATAGAAAGTGGATAGCGGAAATGGCTAAACTCTTTAGTAAACAACAATGAAGGGATGAGTGAAATGTTTAGTGTATTTAAGAAATTATCCTGGTATTTTAAAGAGCAGTGGCTCCGGTACACAGTTGCTATTATTGCGCTAATGATGGTGAATCTGCTTGAACTATTGCCGCCTAAGATTATTGGGCTGGCCATTGATGAAATTCAGTATCAGACCTTAACCAATGGCCGTTTAGCTGAGTTAATCCTATGGTTAATGGGAGTTATTCTAATGAGTTATCTGCTATCATTTTTTTGGGATTATACGTTATTCGGCCGTTCCATATTGCTGGAAAGAAGGCTGCGGTCCAATCTAATGGGTCATTTCCTGAGAATGACCCCACGATTTTTTGGTCATTATCGCACCGGAGATCTGATGGCCAGGTCAACCAATGATTTGAAGGCGATTATGATGACCGCAGGCTACGGCATTTTAACGTTGGTGGATTCAACCGTTTTTATGAGTTTTATTATTGTGATGATGTTTTTTACAATCAGTGCCAAGCTTACCTTGGCTGCTCTGATTCCTTTGCCAATTATGGCGTACATCATCCATAAATATGGAAGACGAATTCATACCCGATTCAGAAAGGCTCAGCAATCCTTTAGTGATTTGAATAATTATACGCTGGAATCCGTAAAAGGGGTTCGTGTGACAAGGGCCTTTGTACAGGAACGGGAGGATGAAAAGCGATTTGCCGACATGACTGAGGATGTTTATCAGAAAAATGCGGATGTAGCCAAAGTGGATGCATTTTTTGAACCAACCATTAATGTACTTGTAGGGCTGTCCTACACGATTGGAATTGGTTATGGAGCTGTTATGGTGTTTAATCAGCAAATTTCCTTTGGTGATCTGGTCAGTTTTAACGTGTATTTAGGGATGCTGATTTGGCCTATGATTGCAGTGGGTGATTTGATTAATGTTATGCAGAGAGGAAATGCTTCCATTGATCGTGTGGAAAATATCCTGGACCAGGAGCCCGATGTCCATGATCCTCCGAAGCCAAAGGTTATCGATGTACCTGAAAAAATTGAATTCAAAGATGTTTCATTTCAATATCCGGATACAGAAAGTCACCAAATCCGTAATATGAACCTGACAATCAATCGTGGACAGACCATTGGTATTGTTGGAAAAACAGGCTCAGGAAAAACTACCTTAATGAAACAGCTCCTCCGTCAATATGAGCCGCCAGAGGGACAGGTGCTGATTAATGGAATCGACATACAGGACTTCAGCCTGGACCAGACAAGGGCATGGATAGGCTACGTGCCACAGGATCATATGTTATTTTCTAAAACGATCAGAGAGAACCTGTTGTTTGGCAGTGAGCCAAAAACAGATGACGAAATTTATCAAATGCTGGAGCAGGTAGACTTGAAGGAGGACTTAAACCAATTCCCTCAGGGGCTGGATACCCTTGTAGGGGAAAGCGGGGTCACATTATCAGGTGGCCAAAAGCAACGGGTTTCGTTAGCACGGGCCTTACTTATGGACCCGGAAATTTTAATTCTGGATGATACGCTATCTGCTGTTGATGGGAAAACAGAAGCTACGATTATTTCACATTTAAAAGACGAACGTAAGGGAAAAACAACCATCATATCAGCTCACCGCTTATCCGCGGTTAAGCATGCTGAAGAGATCATTGTACTGGATCAGGGAAGGATTATAGAACGAGGGACCCATGAAGATCTTATCAAGCAAAACGGCTGGTATAAAACTCAATATGAGATTCAGCAGATGGGGGAGGTGTAAGGAATGAAAGGTTCTACGGAAAAACGACTCTTTCAATATGCAATGACAAGTAAGAAGACGATTACCATTGGGATCATCTGTTTAATCATTTCAGTAGGTTTGGAGCTTACAGGGCCATTTATAGCAAAAATCGTTATTGATGAACATATTGTAGGCATTTCAAATCCAGACATGGAGCCCGTCATTAAATGGCTGAGTCTGTATATGGGGCTTCTTCTCTTTGCTGCTTTTTTTCAATACTTTAAAACGTACTTATTACAGATCTCAGCTAACAAAATTATTCAGAGAATGCGTAATGACGTGTTTGGTCATATCCAGGAATTGCAAATGGACTACTATGTTAATCGACCAGCAGGAAAAACGGTAGCCAGAGTGACAAACGATACAGAAGCGATAAAAGAACTTTATATGAAGGTTCTTGAAACCTTTGTAGATGGTTTTGTCTATATGGCGGGAATATATGTCGCTTTATTCCTGCTAGATGTCCGATTGGCTGCCATCTGCCTAATTCTCATTCCGCTTATTTATATATGGATGCGTCTCTTTAAGGTTTACGCCGGAAAGTATAACCGGGTGATCCGCTCAACCGTCAGTGAAATTAATGCCAATATTAATGAACTGATTCAGGGAATGCCTGTTATACAGGCCTTTCGTCGTACAAAAACTGCAAAGAATGAATTTGAAGAGTTAAATGAGCGAAATTACCGTTATCAAATAAAAATGAATACATTGACGGCTCTGACATCATTTAACCTCGTTAAAATTTTACGGGGTGTCGCTTTTATGAGTATTATATGGTACTTCGGCAGTCACTCCATGTCAGGAACAGCAATGGTTTCAGCTGGGGTTCTATATGCATTCGTTGATTATATTACAAGGCTGTTCGAACCTGTAAACCAGATTGTCAGCCAACTGCCGCAACTGGAGCATTCTCGTGTAGCGGGGGCAAGAGTATTTGAATTAATAGATATACCGGGAGAAAAAGTTGAGGATAAGCCGATGCCGCCACATTCGGGGGATGTGAGATTTCGCGATGTATCTTTTGCTTATAAAGATGATGAATATGTTTTAAGGAATATTGATTTTTATGTGAAGGCGGGTCAGACTGCTGCATTTGTCGGGCATACCGGTTCAGGGAAAAGTTCGATTATGAATTTATTATTCCGATTCTATGACCCTCAGTATGGAAGGATTGAAATTGATGGCAATGATACAACGTCATTTTCACGGCAGCAAGTCCGTCGTTCAATAGGAATTGTGCTGCAGGATCCGTTCATATTTACCGGTACGATTCTTTCCAATGTAACCTTGAATGATCCTTCCATTAGCAGGCATAGAGCAATTGAGGCTTTAAAAGCTGTTGGGGCTGATACATTTATTGAGAAGCTCCCTAATCAGTATGATGAACCTGTCCGGGAGAATGGAAGTGAATTTTCAACTGGACAGAGGCAGCTGCTTTCCTTTGCGAGAGCATTGGCATTCGATCCGGCTATTTTAATTTTGGATGAAGCAACAGCAAATGTTGATACAGAAACGGAAGGCCTGATTCAGGAGGCCATGAAGGTGGTACAAAAAGGGCGAACAACGTTAATTATTGCCCATCGTTTATCCACCATTCAGCATGCAGACCAAATTTTTGCTCTGGAACGTGGTAAAATAGTAGAGAAGGGAACTCATGAAGAACTGATTCAGCACCGTGGGAAATATTATGAAATGTACCAGATGCAGCATGGAAATCAAATGTTACCATCGATATCCTAAGTCAAATTTGTCATGCAAAGGGGCATTCGCATGGATGATGAGAAACAGAAGCCTGAGACGTTAGATGAGAAGGATTTATACGAAGAGCTTGAACCTGAAGAGGTTTATGAGATTTTACAGGAAGAACGCAAAAAAGCCTATCAAAGGGAAAAGCAGGAGGAAAAGCCAAAACGTCCATTTCCGAAATGGGCGTTTTGGATCATTGCTGTTTTCATGCTGATAAGTGCTTTGCAATTTTTACCAAAGACTTTTTCCTTATCCATTATTGACTTTCTTCAGACATCTGCTAAATTATCTACAATGGATGAAATAGATACGTACCAGGAATCCGTGGTTGTTGTAGAAACCGGAGAAAGCAAAGGTACAGGATTCTCTGTTTCACCAGACGGCTACATCTTAACCAATCATCATGTCATTGATGAAGGCCCTCACTTAAATGTTGGATTTCCCAATGCAGGAGTATTTGAGGCGGATATTGTAAAAGCCTATCCTGAAATTGATCTGGCCCTATTAAAAGTGGATGGGGAAAACCTCCCTTATTTGGAGTTAGCGCCATCCGCATCATGGAAAGCCCAGGATCATATTTATTTTATAGGAAACCCTCTTAATTTTAATGGGATTGCGAATGAAGGAAAGATACTTGGACGAACGTCATCATCCAGTATTGAGGGTGATGCTATAATGCTGCAGGCCCCTGTATACAATGGGAATAGCGGAAGTCCTGTCATTTCAATGGACGGGAAGGTGATTGGAGTCGTTTATGCAACTACAAATAATACCAATTATGGTAAAGTAGGACTGGCGATACCGATCGAAAAGTTTTATCAGCAGAAAGAAGCACAATACTTTCTTAAATAAATAAAAGATTACGGTCATTTAGTAACGGTGTTTATCGAATATTTTATTAGGTCTGGAGGTGATAAAGGTTGATCGAACGCGTATTCAACAGGAAAAGAAACATCTCCTTGGAAGACCAGGTACTATCTGCTCAAAAAGGAGATGAACAAACACGAAATGACCTTCTTAAAAAGTATCAACCTTTTATCGCCAAGACGGTTTCCCAAGTTTGTAAAAAATATATCGACCCTAAGTCAGATGATGAGTTCAGCATCGGTCTAATTGCCTTTGATCAGGCCATACAGACCTACTCCACTGACAAAGGAAGTTCCTTTCTCTCCTTTGCCAAGGTTGTTGTGAAAAGAAAGGTAATTGACTATTTACGCAGTGAACAACGAAAGCAGACGGATTTGTCCATTGATCAGGACTATGAAGATGAAGAACAAATGGAAAATCAACTGGAAGTTCAGGTTGCCACGAATGAATACATTCAGCAATCAGAAGCATGGCAAAGACGTGAAGAAATTTTGGAATTCCAGAATCAGTTAAGGGAGTATAAGATTTCGTTTGATGAATTAACCAACCACTCACCCAAACATGCAGATGCCCGACAGTCAGCGATTGAAGTTGCTAAGATTATTTTTTCTGAAGAACCTTTAAGGAACTATGTTTTTGAAAAGAAACGGTTACCGATGAAGGATCTGGTCGATTATGTTGAAGTAAGTCGAAAAACCCTTGAGCGAAACCGGAAGTATATTCTGGCTATGTTTATCATCCTGTCCGGTGATTACATTTACTTAAAAGATTATTTAAAGGGGGTGGATCTATGAAAAAGGGCCTGATTGTACAAAGAAAACGCAGACATGTCATTGTAATGGGGGCTGATGGCAGCTTTCATAAAACACGTACTAAGGAACATTATGAAATTGGAGAAGAAATTGAGTTTAACGATCGCTCTATTCCTTTTTTGGATTCGATCCAAGCACTCGTTAACATCCGTCGTGTGTCGGCGGCAGCTATCATTTTATTGCTAATTTTTGTGCCTGTCATGATGATGAATCAGCCCCAGGAAGCCTATGCCTATGTTAATGTAGATATTAACCCGAGCATTGAGCTGTCCGTTAATGAAGATCTTGAAGTAACGGATTTGACCCCAATTAATCAGGAAGCCAGGCAGGTTTTGGATCAGTTAAAGGGTTGGAAAGGTCAGTCTGTAGAATTGGTTACTCACATGATTATTAACCAGACTCGGACAATGGGATATCTGAGTACTAATCACGATATCTTTATTGGAATCAGTTATCTGAAAGACCATAAAAAGGAAAATCGGGATATCTCTGCAATGATTCGTTCCTATGTCAGTGATCAAAAGGACGATGAGGTAACATTAAATACATTTGAGGTTCCGGAGCAGATCCATCAGAAAGCTCAGAAAGAAGAGGTATCGATGAATGAACTCTATGCACAGGAAATTGCCAAAAAGCAGAGTGAAACCTCGAACACATCAGACAGTGAAAATGAGCAAAGCGATCCAATGGAATCAGCAAATACCAGTGATCATGAAGAAAATAAGAGAGACGATCAGCAGAATAACCGAGAATCTCAAAGCAATAAAGTCCATCAAAAATTAATTGAAAGGTTTATTGAGGAAAAAGACTTCATTCCTCCTGGTCTTAAGAAGAAGATGGACGACGAATCCACGGATAAAGGAACAGATAAGGAATCAAGAGCTTCTGATTCAGAAAACCACAAGGAAAAGGATTCAGATTCCAAGCCAAAGGACCACGGGGAAATCGATTCAGAGGAAAATGAAGATTTCATACCACCAGGCCTTAGAAAAAATGATAAAAAGGTCCCACCTGGTCATCAAAAAAATCCTCCTGGTTTAGAAAAAAAAGAGGAGAAGAATCATCGTGGTCCCCCACATCAGCATAACAATGAGGAGGATCAGGAATGGACTCCCCCTGGATTAAGATAACGGAATATAGGTATAAAGTCCTATTATTTTCATCCGACATCCTTACTACATTTTAGTAGGGATGTTTTTTTATTTTTATTTTTATAATATTTATCTTCCACTAGTATTATTTGCGTTATATAATAATGGGGAATTTAAAAAAAGGGGAGTGCGAGATGGAACAAACACAATCAAGCAAAAAGAGGGTTATTCTTATTACCTCTATTGTACTCGTTGTAGTGATTGGCGCTATAGTGGCTTTTGCTTACAATAAAGTTACGCAAAACCCGCTGGTTCAGTATGCCAATGCAGAGAAGAAAACCTTTAATGAGGTGTGGGACTACTATGAAGAGTATTATGGAGATTCACAGAAATTAAGTGAACGATTACTTGAAGAAGCCTATGAGTCTTCATCTGAATTTACTGCCAGTGTCGAAGTGCCTGCTCAACTGACAATGGTTCAGCCGCAACTGGCTATGGTTCAGCAGCTGATCGATTCAGCAGCTCTATCTACGGATGTTAAGGTGAATCCGGATTCCAATGAAACCTATGCTGGTCTGGATGTTACGATGCAGGGTGAAAGTTTATTGAATGGTCATTTATATCAGAACGAAGAGAATACTTCCCTTCAGGTACCGGATTTGTATGATCAATATTTTTCCGTAAACAACAAATCATTAGGAGAGGAACTCGAAAAGCAGGGGATTCAGGACTTCCCTTATGACGAGGTACCTAACTTTACAGAAATTATGAAAAATTCGATGACACCTGAAGAAGTCAAGGAAATGGCAAAGGAATATTTGGGATTAGTCACTGATCAGCTCTCTGAAGAAAAGGTCAATGTAACGGAGAACGAAGAGTACAAGGATTCTACTTACACAAAGCTTGCGGTTCATTTCACAGAGGATGAAGTTCGTCAGATTTTAACGGATATCCTGACCAAAATGAAGGATGACGAACGCTTCAAATACCAGTTTGGTTCGACAGAGCTTCAAAAGGAAGAAGTTGACCGTCTGATAGGAGAAGTAGAGAATTTAAGTCTGCCTGATGGATTGGATTATGAAGCTTATATGTCAGGAGATACGGTGGCTTACCGTAATCTTTCCTTTAATGCTGCCGATCAGGCTGAAGTAACCATCAATATGGATACAATTGTGAAGGATAACAATGAATATGAATTTAACATTGGTGTTGAAGGTGTTCCGGATAATGGAGAAGGAGAATTCCTCGTTCAGTATACAGAGGATGGAAAACCTGATGGGGATGCCTATAATGTACACCATGTCTTTAATATTACGGCATCTGATGCTATGCAGGATATAGATGCTTCGATTGAGGCTGATTCTGTACTCAAAGAAAATACATGGGAGAGTCAATTTCACTTAGTTGTTAATCAGCCGCAAATGACCCAGATTCCTGATATCAGCGGTCATATCAATACTAGCAGTACGAACGAAGAAAACGGTGGAAACAGCGATTTTGAATTTGGGCTTGATTTCTCTATGGAGGATCCAAATGCCGGAAACATCACAGGTGGAGTAACGATTAACGGAGAAACAGAATATTCCTTTACGGATGATTTGGAATTTCCAACCGTTGATGAAAATAATTCGGTTAATGTTGTAGAACTGTCCGATTCAGAGTGGCAGCAAATCGGTATGGAAATACAGCAAAATGCAATGGAGCATTATCAATCCCTATTAGGTGGTGGATTTGGCAGCGGAATGATGCCTGGTAATTTCTAAAAATTTGGATTAAAATTAGAATATTGAATTAGTATCTAAAGGAGCGGGTTGTATTGATCTGGACATTGTTTCGATATAAATGGAAAAGGATCATGAAGCAACCTGCTCTTTTTTTATCTATTATGTTTTTTCCTTTTTTATTTATCGGCTTCTTTTTATTTTTCATTGCTCAAACCATAGATGAAAGTACAGATAAAATTCACGTTGCTATTGTTGATGAAGATCAGACATTCGAAACGAAAACGTTAGCGAATCAGTTACAGGCGGAGGATGCTCTGTCTGAGGTGCTGCGGATGAAATCATTAGATGAGGAACAGGCCAAACAGGAACTTGCTGCCAATAAAATAACAGCTGTCATCTATATACCTGAGGGATTCACTGCTGACCTCAGAACAGGAATAAATACACCTATTCAAGTGACGACGAATAACCAGAATCTATTCTCATCCAGTATGGTCAGACTGCTTTTAAATAGTGGAGCACAATATATATCAGCGGCTCAGAGTGGTATAAATACACTGTATGATTTATATATACAGGATTTGCCGCCGGAAGAAGACCCGCAGAGTATGCTGCAGCAGATGATTGTGAACTATACACTGTTTGCGCTTAATCGCAATGACTTATTTGAAACTGAACAAGTGGAGTCAGGGGCACATATAGGATGGGAGAATCATGGTGTTATTGCTTTTTTATTAACCAGTATACTTATTTCTGCACTATTTCTTCAGATTTTTACACACAGAGAAAGTAGTCAGGGATTGGAAGACCGTATGCGAACGCTTGGATCAACTTCCTTCACTTTTATGTGGAGTCAGTATATGTATTATGCCGGGTTTCTATTTGTAAATGTGAGTATACTCAATGGTGTCGTTTTTGTTCTGACCGATCTCGACTGGCTTCTTCATGGCTTAACCCTTATCACATGGCTGATTGTCAGTCTTATTACAGCTCTTTTCCTCTGTTTCCTGGAATGGTACCTGGCCAACCAGACTACCCGGACCAATATTTTTTTATTGCTGGTTTCTGCCGGACTCCTAATAAGTGGTGTCTGGATTCCCGTTATCTATTTGCCTGACTGGATTGAGCAAATTCTTTCCATCTCACCATTTCATCATATATACCAGGCATTTGCAGGAATGATCAATTTTGGGGAAAATCCCTTTGACCACTGGGGTTATCTGCTTGCAGGGTGGCTCGTTTTTACAGTTGTACTTATGACTGGAATATGGAGAAGGGAGCAGAAAAATGGGTACATATCTTTTCCTTTTAAATAAGCTAATTCATCAGAATAAATGGCGATTCTTTTTTATTATCTGTTTTCCCTTCTTTTTATGGTTTATTGTGCTTCCCTTCGTAACAGATACACTGGATGAAAGTGATATTCCCATCGGCTGGGTGACGAAAGAGGATTCGGAAACCTTAACAACCATTGCTGAAAGAATCCAGGAACACCCCAGAATAACCATTATTCAAATGACGGAAGAGGAAGCCTATCGGGGTGTGAAGCGTAAAGATATTGAGGCAGCATTTATTCTCAGTGACAATTTTCAGGAACAGATTAAGGCTGGTAAAGTAGATGAGTTAATCACCTGGATTCGTTCAGAAGAGTCTTTTTTTGATTCTTTTGTTAAAGAAAAAGTCGCATCGGAGGTTATGCGATTCGCCTTAAGCAGCAAAGCAGCCAATGATGTGATGATGTATAAAGGATTAACAGACAAGCAGCATTGGCAAACGGCTTATCAGCATGCAGAGCAGTATTGGGAACCGGAACCCTTGTTTCAAATGAAATTCACGCCATACTCATCTGAAGAAGCTGCTTCCGGGAATGAAAGTTCTGTTCTGCCAAAAGGATATGCGGCTCTTTTTGGCTTCTGGATGTGGTATGCATGGATGATTTTTGCTGTTTTACTGCTCTCATTATATAAGTGGAAGAAACAGGGAATTTTAGCCAGACTTCGCATACACCATGGGAGTCTCGTTCCTTTTTATACGCGTTTTTATTTTCTCACTGGCGGATTTGTTCTATTTCTCTTTTTGGCGTTAAGTTATCTTTCAAGTCGGTCACTGGAGGCATACGGTTATTCCTATACAGACTTATTATTCCCTTCTGTTATAATTCTGGCTCTCATTTTGATTTTAACCATTAGTATTACATATATAGTAAGGAAACCGTCTGTATTTTTGCTGATTTGTATGTTGTTTTCCATGATGTCTTTATTCTTTTCATTTCTGACATTTGTCTCAAATGAACCAAATACCTGGAGGATTATTTTTCCTCATACATGGCTTTATCAATTAATGTCTCAATAAAGTTGCTCTGGTAACGATTATGAAAAGGTGCGGATGTAATGTGATTGAAATAGAGCAAGTGGATTATTCTATAAAGAAAGAGGTCATTCTAAAGGATGTGTCGGCAACCATCCAGCAGGGAGAATCCATTGGTGTTATAGGTCCCAATGGTGCCGGAAAATCAACCTTTTTGAAAATTATCGCCTCCATTGTAAAACCTTCCAGTGGTAAGATTTATTATCAAGTAAATGCTTATGAGGAAAAAATAAAAGAACTAAGGAAAAATATAGGGTATATTCCACAGGATATTGCTTTATTTGAAGATTTAACTGTATATGAACAAATTACATTTTGGCAAAAGGCTGCGAGGCAAAAGGTTTCGCGAAACAATGTGAGCCAGGTGGTGGAGGCTCTTCACTTGAATGAAGTAAAGGATCAAAAAATAAAAGCATTATCCGGTGGATGGAAGCGAAAGATAAATGTAGGAATTGGGCTCCTGCACCAACCTGAATTTATCTTATTGGATGAACCAACGGCAGGTGTCGATCTTGCTGCAAAGGACGATTTGATTCAGTGGCTAAAGCTGTTACATAATGAAAGGAAAACCTTGTTAATCATTAGCCATGACTGGGATGTTTTAAATCGTCTGTGTGATAAGTTGATGATTTTTCAGCAGGGACGATTGTTATTTTTTGATGAAGTTTCAAGACTGAATGAATTTGAACAGCAGGCTATAAGGAATGGATCCTCTGAAGAATTGAGGAAAATATTAAGGCTAAGATAGTTGAGACAATAGGAGTGTTTGAACATGGAAGGACAAGTGGCTATTGTTACTGGTGCATCCAGAGGAATTGGAAAGGAAATCGCAAGGCAACTCGCTGAACGGGGAGTTAAACTGTCTATTTTGGGCAGTTCAGAACAAATTCATAAAACCCGAAAAGAGTTAACCGATCAGGAGCTGGAAAATATTCTCTCTTTTAAGGCAGATGTTGCAAAAGAATATGAAGTTGAACACGTAGTTGAAGCAACGAAAAACGCTTATGGAAGAGTCGATATGTTAGTCAACAATGCGGGAGTAGGACTGTTTAAACAAGTCGAGGATGTAACCCTTGAAGAGTGGAAAAAGACCTTTGAAGTTAATGTGCAGGGTGTGTTTCTGTGCACAAAAGCAGTACTTCCTTCTATGAAAAGACAGCATTCAGGAACGATTATCACAGTTTCATCAGATGTTGCAAGATATACAATTCCAAACGGCTCACTCTATACGGCCACAAAATATGCCGTTCAGGGCTTCATGGGTTCTATTTCCCAGGAAGTACGGGAGCACAGGATTCGTGTGGGAACCGTGAATCCCGGAATGGTGGATACATATTTTGCCGATAGCAGACAGGGTGACCCATCCAAAGAAGACTGGCTCAAAGTTCAGGATATTGCTCAGGCGGTTCTTTACATGGCCGAGGCACCCGACCATATGATGATTGATGAATTGCACCTTCATCCATTTGCGCAGGATTATCCACGTTCGTAATTTTAGAGCAGGTGTCTGAAGTGAAAAATGTAAAATAAAGAGAGGGGATATCCCCTCTCTTTATACATAATAAACAGGTGTATCCTGTGTGATGGCGTGTTCTAAATAATGAATCAGATTCTGATGGGAGCCAACAATCGTTGTTTCATCATACCCATAATGATAGGCATGTAAGAACGTTTCAATTTTTTTCGATAAAAAGTCGTCATCGGTTCTTACCATTAAGACGAGCAGGTCATCCCATTGCCCCCACAAAGTAAAATACATCGCTTTATCGTAATCGACCATATTCATCACAAATTCCCCCCGTAAAAAAGGGTTCGGTTTTAGTGTGACACAATAACCACCTTCACTTACATGGCCTTTTTTGGATATAGAACCAATTATGGTTTTGGAAAATCCTGAATCACATAAACTCCGGAAGTGCACAAATAATAAGTTTGTACCATCCAAAAAAGGAGGCCATTCCATTGAATAAAATAAAGTTAATGGGAGCAACTTTGCTGACAGCTGTAACCATTACCGGATGTCAGGGTGGCGATGAAACCGGTCTTGGCAATAATGGAGATAATGGACTTCAGCCAGTAAGATATAACAACACAACAGATATCGCTCCTAACCGAGAGCGTATCAATATGGATGGTCGTGATTTAGGTCCCCAATACAACAATGATAATAATGAGAACATTGATAACGGAAATCAGGACAATATTAATGGTCAGTTTAATAATAACGACAATAACGACACAGCCCGTAATATGAATAACACTAATGATAATAACAATGGCAACAACAATAATACAAACGATCATGACCAATTCGATGTAGCGGACCGGGCAGCAGACAGAATTACTGATGAAATTCAGGAAGTGGACCAGGCATACGTTTTTGCCGGTAATGAAAATGCTTATGTAGCGGTAGCCTTAGAAGGAAACCAGAACGAACAGGTTTCTGATCAGCTGAAACGCCGCGTATCCAAGGTTGTAAAAGCAACAGATGAGGATATTAACGATGTATTTGTTTCCGCAAACCCTGAATTCTTTAACCAGGCAGGAGATTATGCTGACCAGATCGAAAATGGGGACCCAATTGAAGGACTATTTAAAGAAATGGGAGATATGTTCCAACGTATTTTCCCAACAGATAATGATCAATAATGATAAAGCGAAGGGCTATACGCCCTTCGCTTTTTCTTACCCAAATTTCGCCAATTTCATAAAAAACTTCGAAAGCTAAGACTCCCTTCTTCATATACTGTAGCAATCATCGATTAAGGGAGAGGTTTCATGTTGAAGACGGAATATACAAGTTTAGAGAGGGCAATCGATGAAATTACAGAGATAGCGGAAGGGTTTGGCCTGGATTTTTATCCGATGCGGTATGAAATTTGTCCAACAGATATTATTTATACGTTTGGTGCTTACGGTATGCCCACGCGTTTCTCACATTGGAGCTTTGGAAAACAGTTCCATAAAATGAAGCTGCAGGAGGAACTGGGCTTAAGCAAAATTTATGAATTAGTCATTAATTCCAATCCATGCTATGCATTTTTATTAAATTCGAATAGTTTAATTCAAAACAAGCTGATTGTTGCTCATGTTTTAGGGCATAGTGATTTTTTTAAAAATAACTTACGGTACCAAAATACTGGGGAAGATATGGTGGAAAGTATGGCGGCAACTGCTGATCGTATACAGGCGTATGAAAAGCAATATGGGAAGAAGGATGTGGAAGCTTTTTTGGATGCGGTATTAGCGATTAATGAGCATATTGACCCGTCCTTACTTAGATCAGAAGGTGAAACAGACGAATCTCCGGAGCATGTTTTCCAGCCTAGACAAAGAATAGAAAATGACTATGATGATTTGTTTGGGATTGATCCCAATGAAGAGTCTTTTAAAGAAGAAGCAGAAAGTCGTTATAAGAAAATCCCGGAGAAACCGGAAAAGGACCTGCTATTATTTATTGAAGGTCACAGCAGGGAGCTTGACGATTGGCAGCGTGATATTCTAACCATGATGCGTGAAGAAATGAAATATTTCTGGCCCCAGCTGGAAACGAAAATCATGAACGAAGGCTGGGCTTCCTACTGGCACTCCCGAATTTTACGTGAATTAGATTTGTCCAGTGATGAAACCGTTGAATTTGCCAAACTTCATTCAGGGGTTACGGCACCCTCTAGTACATCTATAAATCCTTATCGCTTAGGGATCAAAATATTCGAGGATATTGAACAGAGATATAATCATCCAACCGAAGAAATGAAACATCGGGGCGTTAAGCCAGGTTCAGGCCGGGATAAACTATTTGAAGTCCGGGAGATTGAGTCGGATATTTCCTTTATTCGTAACTATTTAACAAAAGAAATTGTGGAAGAGGAGGATTTATACCTTTTCCAAAAGCAAGGAAGAGAGTATAAAGTCGTGGATAAGGACTGGACAGAGGTCAGGGATCAGCTGATTGCTATGCGGGTAAACGGAGGCTTTCCTTATATTACCGTAGAAGATGGGGACTATTTACGTAATGGTGAGCTTTACCTCCTTCATCATTATGAAGGAGTCGAATTGGATCTTAATTACCTGGAAAAAACGATGCCTTATATTTATCAGCTATGGGGCCGTACCATACACATGGAAACCATCGTAGACGATCGCATCACTGTATTCAGCTGTGAAGGCGAAAAAGTCAAGAAGCGCTATATATGAAGAAAAGCGGAAGCGCCCGTTTGCCCAGTTCCAGGGCCTTCCGCTTTTCTGTGTCCAGCTGCGGCTCCCAGGCCCAAGCGGTCATAAGCAGAATACCCTGCATGGCCAAAAAGCGGCCACTCCGGATATTCTGCTTATGCCGTCGGACCTAAACAGTCGCCTCCGCTTTTCCTGGCACCTAACTTGATTTTCTCCAGTTTTCTTCCTGATCTTTTGTGGTTTTTCTGATATTTGTGATCCACGCTTTATCCTCATCCATCATTTTCTTGGCTGCATAGATTGTAAAAAACTGAACGATAATAATTGGAATTCCCATCAAGCCGGACAGAACTTCCAACGGTGGTAATCCACCAATACGCATTAATACCAGGGCAAAAATAGTAACCACGGCGGCAACGATGAGACGTAAATATTTTGATGGCTCAGACTTACTCATATTCCGCAGACCTGTGTATGATGCAATGGTATAGGTTGTTGAATCAAGGGTTGTGGTCATAAATATGATAGCCACAATCATGAATACGGTTATAGTTACGGTTGATAATGGCAAGGAGGATAAAATGGCCGGTATGGCTGCCATTGCATCCTCTGTCACAATGTCCAGCACGGCAACTTCACCGGTTAAATACCGATGTACACCCAGTCCGCCCAGTACACCAGTAGCGACCCAGGAAATAAGCATAGGTGCAAAGAAATATGTCAAAATCATCTCTTTAATCGTTCGGCCCCGGGAAATTTTTGCGGCAAACACACTGTGCAGCATCGCCCATGTAGCACTGTATGCAAACCAGAATACGACATTACTTTCAATATACGTCGTTCCTTCTAAATCCAATGCATTTGTGTAGAAGGACAAGTCTATATAATGAGAGAGTAAAAACCCGACACTTTCCGTGAAATAATTCAGGATAAAAACTCCCGGACCTATCATCATAATAAACAGGGCAAGCGCACCCGCAAGATAGATATTTAATGTACTTAACCGTTTAATTCCTTTTTCAATTCCCAGATAAGCACTTAAGGAAAACAAGACGACCCATACAATGGTTACCGTTAATGTAAGGCCGTATGACTGTTCAATATTCAATAATGCAGCTAAATTGTATGTGATAATCGGGGCCCCAAGCCCAAGGGTTACAGCAGCTCCGGCCAAAATACTTACGAGAAAGATGATATCCAGAATTTTTCCGCCAAGCCCATCGGTAAACTTATCTCCAAAAATACTCCGGCAGGCCTCTGAAATCCTCATTAACGGTTTTTTTCTTACGTGAATGATGTATCCAATTGCAGGTGCTGCCATTACGAAAATCGCAAATACCTGTATGCTCCACATGAACATACTGTAAGCATTTCCCCACAATAAGGCTTCTGAAGAACGAGGATCAACACCACTCGGTGGATCGATTGCAACCTGTGTCCATTCAATCATTCCGGTACGCATAATCGTCGAACCAAGCCCCATAGCAATCAGAATTGAGGCATATTCAAATAAAGAAAAACGGGGCTTTTCCATCGGATCTCCTAGCACTACATTTCCATACTTGGAAAAAGCAAAATAGAAACCAGCAGCGGCCAGGATGATGGCATACCAGATGTAGCCCGATTTAAACACACGGACAACCTGATCAAAAATCTGATTTAATAGTTTAAGAGATTCGTCTTCATATAAAGCAAAGGGAATAGAAATCAAAACCATAATAACGATTGATGGAATAAAAATTCGATGATCAATGAGCTTAAGGTTTTTGGTCTTTTTATTTTCCATATCCATACCCCCATTACTGTGTTGAATGATTATACAAACAAACTCGTATGGGCGTACATATAAAAAATATTAGACAGACGAATCTCTCATTAAAGAGAGGGAAAAATTCACTTATTTTCCTTAGGGCCGTTTGGGGTAGCTTCCTAATTTGACTAACAGCACCACCCCTCATATAAATATGCACGCCCATCATACAAGTCAAAATTTTCCCGCAATTGATATTTTAACATATATTTAAAAAGAACTGCCTGTAATCTGCAGTTAAAGCCACCACAGATGATTCTGGAAATACATACCAATTATGTGAGGTGCTTTCATTACGTTACACATGTTTACATTCTGCTAACATTTCAATTACTTATGGTGAAGCGTCCTGTTTTACTGGTATAATGATTTTTGTCACTGTTTAAATTACGCTAAAGTAGGTGTTCCTATGGCAAAAATCATCGTATTCATCACCACCTTTGTGACCATGAATACCCTTTTTCTTTTACCTGTTTTTGCTCAGACGAGTCCTTCTGCTCCAGTTGTCTCCAGTCAGTCAGCAGTTATGATTGACGCTGATAATGGAAGCATTCTGTATGAAAAAAATAGTACGACTCCTATGTATCCGGCAAGCCTGACCAAAATTGCAACAGCTATTTATGCGATAGAAAACGGGGACCTGGAAGACAGGGTAACCGTTAGTGAAAATGCCGTTGATATAGAAGGAACGACCGTTTTTCTGGAAGCAGGGGAGCAGTTGACTTTAAAAAAGCTGATTCAGGGACTCTTAATTAATTCCGGAAATGATGCGGGCATTGCCATTGCCGAGCATTTAAGCGGAAGCGTTGATCAATTCGCAGAGGATATGAACAACTATCTGAAAAATAAAATAGGAGTGGAACAGACCCACTTTAAGAATCCTCATGGACTCTTTCACCCTGATCACACGACAACAGCTAAGGATCTCTCCATGATAACAAAGTATGCCTTGAAAAATCGTGAGTTTCGTGACATTTTTGGAACCGTAGAAATGGAATGGCATGGAAAGTCATGGGACACGACGCTTATTTCCCATCACAAAATGCTTAAAGGGGAAATTCCTTTTGAGGGTGTGGCTGGCGGAAAGACAGGCTATGTTGATCAGTCCGGACATACGCTGGCTACGCTAGCCAAACGGGAACATCTTAATCTGATTGTCATTACAATGCAAAGTCAATATAAACGAGATGCCTATCAGGATACCGCCAGTCTATTAAACTATGGCTTTGATCATTTTGAAACTTCCTCAATTAAAGGTCGTTCCAAGGTTGAGTTCAAAAACAAGGAGTTTATCATTCCGGAAAACCTTACCTATACACACCTGAAGAATCAGGACAAGGTTACGAAACAAATGACAAAACAAGGAAAGCTCGAACTTTATAATCAAAACGGAGAACGAATGAATTCCTATCAGTTAGTGGAGGCAGGTTCAGATCACGGTGATAAAAAGAAAGAGCCTGTAAAAAAAGAGGAAACATCAAAATCTGGCATATACGTCACCAGTTTAATGGCTGGGGTAATCATTGCTGGGTTTATCGGTTTCGTGTATCGTAAAAAACAAATCCAAAAAAAATCATATAAATCATTTATGTAAGAAGATGAACAGGGAAGAGCCATGGTTTTTAGGCTCTTCCCTGTTGAATTCCTGTAAGGAGTTTTATCACGCATGAACTGACCGTAAATACCCCACTGATGGAAGTTTCGCTTTATTTTACAATTAATACCGGACAATTGGCACGCTTAGCCACTTTATGACTGACACTGCCCAGCACCATTTCCTGAAATGCATTCAGTCCGCGGCTGCCTACAATCACGACATCAAATTCATTTTCATTCGCATAGTCAACAATTACCGGTCCAGGTTCACCGTATAGGACTGTTGTTTTATAGGAAATTCCTGCTTCCTGTAAATCTTGTTCAATACCTGTTACTTTATCCTCCTGAACGTTTGTAACCCCAACTTTATTCCAATTGTGAAGGGTATCCGACTTGACCTGATGACTTTCTTTTACGTAGACAACATCCACCAGCGAATCAGAGGAGAGCTTCGCCAAACTTATCGCGTGATTAATGGTACGCAATGCGTGTTCGGATCCGTCTGTGGCTAATAGTATTTTTTTGTACAAGACTTTTCATCCTTTCTAATGGGAACTCAATTTGCGGCTTAATTTCGCCCTGAGCTCAGAACTTAATTGATTTAATCCAATGACATAGACATTTATTTTTTGGTGCTCTAAGCTGGCTACAATTTTATCCAAAGCTGCGATGGCTGAATCATCCCATAACCGAGCTTTTGTTAAGTCAAAAATAGCCTCCTGTGCTCCTTCCATATCATAGTCAAACTCGTCGACCAGTTCTGAGACTGACGCAAAGAAAATTTCTCCCTGGAACGTGTAATACATACGGTTATGTTTGAGTTCCTTTGTCACCTTGACTTTCGAAATCTTCGCTACAAAGAAAATAGCACTCAATAATACACCTGTTAAGACGCCGATAGCTAAATTATGAGTCATCACAACCGTTAAGACTGTGACAATCATCACCAGATTATCGGTAAACGGTACGATTTTCAACGTTTTAATGGATCCCCAGTCAAAGGTGCCAATGGAGACCATAATCATTACCCCTACCAGTGCAGCCACAGGAATTTGCGCCACAATATCTCCCATAAATACAATAAGAAAAATTAAGACGAGCCCGGCAGTCAGGGCTGAAAGTCTCCCTCTGCCACCTGAGCTGACATTAATCACGGACTGTCCAATCATGGCACAACCGGCCATACCGCCAAAGAATCCTGTCACAATATTGGCGATCCCCTGACCATTCGATTCTCTGTTTTTATCACTGGACGTTCCTGTATATTCATCCACAATACTTGCTGTTAACAGGGACTCCACCAGACCAACGATAGCCAGAGCAAGGGAATAAGGCAAAATAATCATCAATGTTTCCAGACTGAAAGGAACATTGGGAAAGAAAAAGGTCGGAAATGCTTTTGTGATTTCCCCCATATCTCCTACAGTGGCAACACTTAAATTTGTTGTCATTACGATGGCCGTGATGACAATGATGGCGATTAAAGGAGAAGGGACAGCCTTTGTCAGCATAGGAAATAGATAAATAATACCAAGGGCTCCCAGAACCAGGGCATACATCACCCAGGTTGCCCCTTCAAAGTGCTCTAACTGTGCAGTGAAAATTAAAATGGCCAGAGCATTTACAAACCCGACCATGACCGATCTTGGGATGAATTTCATCAGTCTGGCTAATTTAGTTAATCCAAATATAATCTGAATGATACCGGTAAGAATAGTAGCGGCCAAAAGGTAATCCAGTCCCCATTCTGCAACTAAATCCACCATAAGTAGAGCCATTGCACCAGTGGCACCGGAAATCATTCCCGGACGTCCTCCTGTAAAAGCAATAACTACAGCGATCATGAAGGAGGCGTATAAACCAACCATCGGATCAACCCCCGCAATAATAGCAAAGGCAATGGCTTCAGGAATCAAGGCAAGAGCAACAACAATACCGGAGATGACATCTCCTTTGATGTTGCCAAACCAGGCTTCTCGTGTTGTTAAAGTTTTTTGCATTATTGAATTTCTCCTTTAGTCATTTTCTATGTTTATTTTTGTCAATCCTGCTTTAATCATGTGAGGTTTTTGATTAAATGAGATTATCGAATTGTAATTCCTTTCCATCTATAATTTTGAAATGTTTGTAAACCATAATAAAAAACATTCAAAAAGGAGTTTTGGTACATGATGAAAAAAAGGATATATATCATTAGTTTTATCAGCATCCTGTTTCTCCTGTTAGCTGCTTGTAATACAGAGGATAATGCTTTAAACAATGGAAATAATGATGACAATATTTCAAGTATTGCAACAGACTCATCCAGTAAGGATTACCCTCATACAACGCCTATCCGTATTCAGGATGCGAAGTACGAATTTAAACGTGTAGAAATGAGGCAGCAGCACGGTGATGGTCAGCAGCAAAGGAAGGACAATCAGCAGACAGAACAAAACCGACAGCAACAGGACAATCAACAGGCGCAACAACAGAATCAAAATATACCACAGCAGAATCAGAACAATCAACAGCAAAATCAAAAGAATCAGGGAAATGAACAAAATAATACGAATCAGGCCCAGCAGTCCGGAGATATCAAGGAATTTGAATCCCGTGTAATCGAACTGACCAATCAGGAAAGAAGAAATCAAGGATTACCTGAATTAAAGGCTGATGCAAACTTAAGTCAGGTAGCGCGGAAGAAATCGGCTGATATGCAGTCAAAAGGGTATTTCTCTCATACCAGTCCTACTTATGGTTCCCCTTTTGACATGATGAGGGACTTTGGCATTGATTACCAGACAGCAGGTGAAAACATCGCAAAGGGACAGTCAAGCCCTGAGCAGGTGGTAGAATCCTGGATGAACAGTCAAGGTCATCGGGAAAATATTTTAAGCAATAAATTCACACACATTGGTGTAGGCTATATCGAAAACGGTCATTACTGGACACAGATGTTTATAAGTAAATAACACATTAGAGAGCGCTGAGTCTGCCAGTGCTCTCTTTTTTTAAGGCGGAGATTGATCTGATTTGCGGGAATAATGGCTTGAATGGTCCTTAATTCATATACACGGCAAAATCGTTATTTAAAAAATGTCATAATTTTTATTAGATTTAAGCAGAATTATCATGGTAAACTCATAGTATAGAGATAATCATAATCATTAGAGGGGAGCAATGCCTTAAATGGAAGAGGAAGAAAAAAGGGTTTCGAAATTGTATCGAAGGATCTTGACTTCCGATGAAACACAAGGCCTGATTACTTTTCAACGCTTAGACAGAAATACTCAGGAAAAAGTAAAGAGAAAAATGGTACAAAATGGTTCCAACTCTGCTTATAAAGTATTAAGAAGAATAAATAACTTACAGGAGATTGATTAAGTTCAATCTCTTTTTCATTGTATGACAAACATACTACAAGTGTTTTATGAAATAATAAATCATAGCCACTAATTTCTGAAACTTTGGAGGACCCATTATGCTTATAGCTATTATCCTTCTGATTCTGACGTCACTATTTCTCTCGGGAAGTGAAACAGCATTAACTGCCGTAAACAAAATGAAAGTAAAGTCCCGGGCAGAAAATGATGACGTGAAATCAAAAAAACTATACAAGCTTATTTCCCATCCTGATGAACTTCTGACCGGTATTTTAATTGGGAATAATATTGCGAACATAGCTCTTCCAACCCTTGTAACAATGCTGGCACTGGATATTGGAATTAATGTTGGACTTGCCACTGGAATTTTAACGGTTGTTATTATTATTTTCGCAGAAGTCATTCCCAAGTCTATTGCGGCCACATTTTCTGATAAAATTGCATATATGGTGGCGCCGGTTATTGCCTTAATATTAACCATTCTAAAACCATTCACATTTGTATTATCTAAATTAACAGGTTTGTTGATTAAAATCCTGTCCAGAGGAGAAAAGCAGGAAGCAAGCTTCTCAAGGGAGGAATTTAAAACGATGATGGATATCGCCTCTAACGAAGGAACGCTGGAGAACGAAGAGTCCTACCGTATTAAAGGTGTTATAGACTTTTATAGCAAGGATGTTCGTGATGCCTTAAAGACACCAAGAATGGAAATTGTGGGAATTTCATCTGACAGTACCTTTGAGGAAACCAGAGATATTCTTTTGAATCACAATCATACTCGTTATCCAGTATATCAGGATACAATGGATAATATTGTGGGGGTTTTTCACTCCAAGCAGTTTTTAGGCTGGGCTCTGTCCGAACAAAATCAGACGCTTGCAGACTTTACGGATAATCAGCCCCTTTTTGTTGCGGAAACAACTTCGATTGAAAAAGTTTTTAAAATGATGCAAAAGAAAAAGCGGCACCTGGCGATTGTCATTGATGAGTACGGAGGTACAACCGGAATTATTACCCATGAGGATATCATTGAAGCAATGCTTGGACAGGAAATAGAGGACGAAACCGATGATGATGAAGAAATTTTAATTGATGAGTTAACCGATTCACATATGATATGCAGTGGTAAATTAGTCATTTCCAGACTGAATGATGTATTTCAGACTCGGATTCCGGAAGAGGAAGATATTCTGGCTGGTTTTCTCTATAAAGAGTTTGGTCATATCCCGTCGGAGGGTGAGGTGCTTGAATTTCAGCATCTCGAGTTTGAGGTATTAGAAATGGAAGATAATAAAATTCATAAGGTGAAAATAAGTAAAAATATCGTTTAATGGAAATGTAGGGTGAGGAGCGATTGATTTGTATTTTACTTATATACTCAGATGCGGGGATAATTCCCTTTATACAGGATATACAAGCCGGTTAAAGCATCGTTTAAAAATGCATCAGGAAGGGAAGGGGGCAAAATACACCCGGGGAAGAGGGCCTTTAAGCCTTGTGTATGCAGAGCCTCATCAGCAGAAATCAGCTGCCATGAAACGTGAATATCAGATCAAACAGATGAAAAAGGAGGATAAGGAAAGACTGATTCAAAGTCAATGTATAATTGTCAGTGTCCCAAGTAGCAACCAGGAGCTTGTTCCAAATGAAAAGGGCACATTCATAGAAAAATAAAACGAGTGCTAACAACCCATTCCGTGACCAATCGTTACGGAATGGTTTTTTTATCACGCATGAACTGGCCGTAAAACCCACACTTCAAGTCTGGAGGGTAACCCAACTAGACGAAGTGTGGGGTAAACGGCCAGTAAATTCCTGATAAGTTCAACTAACCATCAGTGGGGCATGGAGACTCCCCGCTGATGGAAGTTTCACTTTATGGTTTTAGGTCAAGGTTATCCTTTCATAACTTATAGTGATAGACCACTATATACAGAACTGTGAGGGAAGGATATGAAATCAGGAAAAGTTCTCACACTTGTTTTACAATGTTTTATTACAGTTATGCAGGCTTTACTGGGATTAAGAATCTTATTTAAACTGGTGAGTGCTTCCGAGGGATCGTTCGTACAATGGGTATATTTGTTAAGTGACCCTTTAGTCATCCCTTTTTCCGGTAGCTTTCCTCCTACAATGGTATCCGCAATGTTTTATGTTGATGTAGCAGCCATATTAGCTATGATTTTGTACACACTCGTTGGTTATCTGTTACTAAGGATAGTGGCCGGATCCCGAAAAAAGGATAGGAGTAAGTATTTATCCTGAATGAATGAAGCCTGCCATTGAACGGCCACTCGAGCAGTAGAATTATTTTTACATTCCGTAAAAAAGATGTATAATAAATTATCAAAACAAGTATTACTAAATAACTTTTCTATAAATGGGGGATAAATATGACACTACCAAAAGCACTAACGATTGCCGGTTCTGATAGTAGTGGCGGAGCAGGAATTCAGGCAGATTTAAAAACATTTCAGGAGCATGGCGTGTATGGAATGTCTGCATTGACGGTTATTGTGGCTATGAATCCACATAATCACTGGTCTCATGATACGTATCCAATCAATGCGGATACAGTACGTGCGCAGCTTTCGACCATTTTAGAAGGGGTAGGCGTCGATGTTATGAAGACAGGAATGCTCCCTACAGTGGAAATTATTGAAATAGCGGCTAAGGCTATTAAGGAGCACAACCTCAATCAGGCTGTCATCGATCCCGTTATGGTGTGCAAAGGGGCAGATGAAGTCATTTATCCTGAGCTTGCCGAGGCCCTTAGAGATGTTTTAACCCCTGTAGCGAAGATTGTGACCCCTAACCTATGGGAGGCCGGTCAGTTAAGCGGAATGGGGGCATTAACGACCGTAGAACAAATGAAGGAAGCAGCGGCAAAAATCCATGACTTAGGTGCAGAAAATGTATTGATTAAAGGTGGAAATAAACTGGAACATGAGAAGGCGCTTGATGTTTTCTTTGATGGTAAGGACCATGAAATTTTAGAAAGCGAAAAAATTGACACACCATATACACATGGAGCAGGATGTACGTATTCCTCCGCTATTACGGCTCAGCTGGCAAAGGGAGCAAGTGTGAAAGAAGCTGTCTATGGAGCAAAAAGGTTTATTACAGCAGCGATTCGCCACTCCTTTAAGTTAAATCAGTATGTGGGCCCTGTGAATCACGGTGCTCAGCGCTTCCATGGTGAATAGAAACATAGCAGCCCTGCTCTTAATCGAGCAGGGCTGTTTTTTTTGATTGTCTAGAAATTTATAAAATACAGACTATGTGGATAAGAAATCATGAGAGGTCACGTCCGGTTCCAGCGCCCAGCGACTTGCGTGACTTCCTTCACCTCCGTACGATAAGTCAACATCGACTCACAAGGTTCGTCGTGTTTCCTTTTCCGCGTGTTACCCCTGTAAGAAATAAGTGGGGGATGAACCCTCACTAATTGAAGTTTCACTTTATCTCCTCCGGCTCAGTCCAGTCCGTACGTCGCTAATAAGAAAAGCGGAGGCGACTGTTCAGGTCATGCGGGATAAGACGAAGACATGTAGTGGCATGGGTTTGGCCACGGAATGGCTTTGGCTTATATCCGCCTTTGTTCTAAAAACAGCGGTTTCATAGTTTCAATGGAACGGTTATAATTGGGATAAGGGGTGAAGGAAAATGAAACAATATGAGCTATGCCCTAAATTTGAAAAAGCGATGAATTTACTAAATAAACGGTGGACAGGTCTCATTATTTATCAGCTTTTATTTGGGTCTCAGCGATTTTCTGAAATAGAATCAGCGCTTCCTGTAAGTGGCAGACTTCTATCTGAAAGATTAAAAGAACTGGAAGAAGAGGGAATTGTGACCCGAAAGGCCTATGCAGAAGTCCCTGTTCGCGTGGAATATACGTTAACGGCAAAGGGGCGGGAACTGGAACCAGTCATCAAAGCCATTCAAGATTGGTCTGGTAAGTGGATAAGCCATATTGATACAAAAGAAGCGAATTATAATTAAAAAGGGTCCAATTTTATGGATCTTTTTTATTTTTGATAAACCATAATTTTCTAGTTTTGGCTTTATAGAAATGGTAAAATAAAGAAAGAAATTCATCAAATAGTTGGGGGAGTAGGAAGCCGTGAAACCTAAGTCACATTTGCCTTTCCGGCTTAATATTTTATTTTTTGCGATATTTTTGCTGTTTTCCTTTTTAATTGTACAATTGGGAATTGTGCAGATTCTCACGGGGGAAGAGGCGCAGGAGGTTCTTGATGAAACAGAGAACACGGTCACCAATATTCCTGTTCCCAGAGGAAAATTGTATGATCGGGATGGGAATATATTAGTAGATAATAAATCCCGGTATGCCATCACGTACACACCACCTAAAAATGTTCAGCCGGAGAAGAAGTTGGAGATTGCTCAAACCCTCTCGAATTATATCGAGATGGAGGAGCGTCAAATCACGGAGAGAGATATGAAGGATTATTGGATTCTGACCCATCGTGAGGAGGCCTATGCCCGTTTATCCAAAACTGAAAAGCAGCGTATGGATGATGAAGAGCAGTACCAGACCGTTTTAGACCGAATTACCAAATATAATTTGGAAAGCTTATCCGAAAAAGAATTAGAAGTTGCTGCGATTAAACGTGAGCTTGATGAAGCCATCGAGCTGACCCCTCATATTGTTAAAAATAAGGGTGTTACCAAAGAGGAATATGCTACGGTAGCTGAGCACATCAATGAAATGCCTGGCATAAATGTTTCTACGGACTGGGCTCGGACATTTCCTCAAGGAGAAACATTTGTAAATTTTATCGGAGGAATTTCAGATCATGAAGACGGGATTCCCAGAGATAATGTAGATTATTATCTGACCAGAAATTATAACCGTAATGAGCGTGTCGGCGAAAGCTTTCTGGAACAGCAGTATGAGGAGTTCCTTGCTGGACAGAAGGAGCAGTACCGTCATGTTACAGACCAAAATAATAATGTGATTCGGTCGGAATTAATCCAGAAAGGAAAACAAGGGAAGGACCTCGTTTTATCTGTGGATATGGAACTGCAAAAAAAAGTAGATCAAATTGTTAAAGAAGAGCTTGAAAAGATTATTCATAAACCAGCCAATCGTCACTTAAATAAAGGTCTTGTGGTTATGATGAAACCTAAAACAGGTGAAATTCTTACGATGACAGGCATTCGTTATCATCGGGCTACAGAAGATAAACCTGCTTTTTTTGCGGATGAGTCCTATCGTACGGTATATGATGCACATTTACCAGGTTCTGCAGTGAAGGGAGCTTCAGTGTTAGCCGGCTTTCAATCAGGGGTGATTACGAAAAATACGGTTTTTGTCGACCGACCTATTAAAATTGCCAGTACGGATACGAAACGTTCCTGGACGGATTTAGGTCCGGTTAACTATTTAACAGCACTTGAGCGATCATCAAACGTTTTTATGTTCTTTATTGCTATGCGCATGGGAGGAGATTATTCCTACGTACCGAACGATAATCTTAACTTTAATACCGAGGCATTTACGGAAATGCGAAATTATTTTAAACAATTTGGATTAGGGGTTGAAACCGGGATTGACCTCCCATATGAAGCAACAGGTCTTGAAGGAGATAAAGAAACTGGTGGTCTCCTCATGGACTATGCGATTGGACAATATGAGCCTTTTACTACATTGCAATTAGCGCAATATGTTTCTACGATTGCAAACGATGGATACCGTGTTAAGCCGCATTTAGTCAATGAAATCCGTTATCCAGGTACTGAGGAACAGTTAGGACCGATTTATAAGACCATAGGCCCTGAAATTATAAATAAAATTGAAATGGATGATGAGTATATACAGGCCGTCCAAAACGGTTTTTACCGGGTATTCAATGGTAGTAATGGTACGGCTGCAGGCACCTTCAGAAATCTTCCTTATGTAGCCGCCGGAAAAACAGGAACAGCAGAGAAGCCCCTTTTTGATGAAGATGGGAATCGGGTGGCTAATACAGAAAACTTAACATTGGTAGGATATGCACCATATGATGATCCTGAAGTTGCTTTTGCCATTGTTGTTCCTCAGGTTGGCAGAAGTGCCGGGGAAGGGATTAACAGGAATATAGGAAAAAGGATATTAGATGCCTACTTTCAACAACAAGAAAATGAAGAGTAACAAGAATGGTATCTGATTAAACAGGTGCCTTTTTCCATTTATCACAATTTGTCAAAAAATTTCTAAAAATGATGTTGAAACGGAGATATAAGTTATTGTAAGATAAAATTAATATCAGATTAGGTGATTTTTTGGCTTTTGATGTAAAAAAAATACAAATAGAAGGAATAAAGAATCATGTAAGTGATTTATTCAAAAAAGAGGTGTTCGTATGTTTAAACATCTGTCCGATCAGGCTCTTGAAGAGGCTCATAAAAATGCAGTAGGGTTGAAACTGGATAAGGATTTCATAGCGATTCTTGAAAGAGAAATGAAAAACCGCGGTTTATCCTATGAAATAACTTCAGGTAAGACGACATATTTTAAGCAACCATTGATCCCTTAAAATCCCCGCACACTGCTTCTGAAAAAACGATCTCTACGCCTATGAACGAATATTCCATTACATTATATTGGTATTATAATCGTCTGAAGATGAATCAGCAGTTGTGTAGGACTGTTGATCCATCTTTTTTGTGGCTAAGAAATCATGAGAGGCGACATCCGGCTCCAGCGCTCAGCCGTTTAACATGACTTCCTTCATATAAACTGCATAATTTCCTCCATGTTTGAAAATAGTAAAAGTGGAGGTGAAATTGTGAGACACTTAATGGCGCTTGGAATTAAGTTTGTCGTTATTTGTACAGTAATATTATCGCTTTACACTGTTTTCCAGAATACAGGCTTGCTTAGTTTGTTTGGAATCAGTGTGTTACTAGTCGGTCTGGGGTATTTGCTGGGCGATTTATTAATCCTGAGAAGATTTGGAAACCTGACAGCAACTTTATCTGACTTTGCATTATCTTTTCTAGTCTTATTTTTCTATGGTATGATTAATGATATTCCGACATGGGAATCAGGTAATATGGCTTTATTCAGCGCTTTTTTTATTACAATGTCGGAAGGATTATTCCATTTTTATATGCAAAACCATGTTTTTGGTGAAGCGGAGTATACGGATGTCAGCCGAACGACAAGACGAATAAATTCCCGTCAAATGCAGACCGAAACCTCAGATGAAGTGTTCCCTTACGATGTGAGGAGAAAAAAACGTCGGAAAAAACGACAATAACAAGAGACCAGGATTGTTGAAGGCAGAATCATAAGAGAATAAATCTCTAAAACTCCTTCAAACATCCTGGTCTTTTCGGTTTAATTTTGTTTTGCAAGCTCTCTGCGTTGTTTCAGATCAGGTAAAATCTTATAAATAATCATCATGCCCAGTAATCCGCAGGCCAATATTAGAAACGACATTATTTCTTTAGTAAAAATGGCACCGAGCGAAACAAATACAGAACTAAGCATCATGGATCCGTTAAAGACCATACCGTAAACAGCCATATAGGAGCTTCGTTTTTCATCACTTGGAATGCTGGCCATGTAATCCGACTGTATAGGGACCCGCATTAATTCTCCAATTGTAGCGACAATCATAAATATAAACAACATCCATATATTGTTGACGTAGCTGATCCCGACATATCCAACGGTAAAGATAAGAATGGATGAAAGAAAAGCTCTGTCTTCTTTTAGAGTTGTCACCCATTTCGTAATAAATACTGTAAGCAACACAACAATAATAGTATTTTCAGACTTTAGAAATCCAACCATTTCCACACCTGTCACATCCATAAAAAGCAAAGATTGCTCAGGCATATCCTCATTTAATCGAACCCCAATGTAGTTTTCCATTTGATTTTCGATGGACTGAATAAAAAGCCCCGCCAGGACAAAATAAAGAAACACCTTATCAAAAGCCACTTCTTTGTAGCTTTTGGCAATATTTCTTAAAACGCGTTTTTCTCTCGTTTGCTCCTGTCCCTCCATGGTCTCTTTAATGAAAAAGATGACTAAGATATTGGATATAATTCCCGTAACCGAAAGAATAATCAACAGTTCATATAAATAATGATCAAACATGAGTGCTCCGATAATACCACCAATAGCAAATGCAAGGTTAAAGCTCCAGTATAATAATGCGTAAACCCCTTTACGCTGATCAGGCTTGGTAATATCAATAATCATCGCATCTGCTGCCGGACCATCCAGCCCAAAGGAGGCCATAATCAAGAGAGTCATTATAAATGTTATCTCGGGCGAAACAAGTACAGGAGAATTTGCTATGGCCATGACAATAAAAGCAAACATACGTATGATTCCTGCAACAACCATTAATTTTTTTCTGCCCATCCGATCTGAGTAGTAGCCGCCATATAAGCCTGTTATGAGTCCGATGAATACATTAAGTAATAGAAGGATACCGGTTATTTTTGCGCCAAAGTGCTCGGCAAAATAGATAGCCATAAATGGAAAAATAGCGCCGGACACGATATCCGTGAAAAATATCTGGATAATTCGAACTTTTATATTAGAATGATAGTCTCTGAATCTGGTCATAGGTTCCCTCCGTTCCTGGTGATTGTTATATAATAGTGATATAGCTGTCAGGCTTTCCTAATCATATACGAAACCGATAAAAATGAACACGGTCTCCAGGATGAAATTTTTTGTTTATCCCTCCGATTAGAGGTGGATATGGATTCATACCCTGGACTTGTTTCCCGAAATATTAAGATTATGTAAAGATTTTAAGTCGAAATTGAAAGGTTCATAGACGATTCGGTAAGATTAAGGCAGTAAAAATATACGAAGCAGACTGTTTTTCAAGGGCTGCTGATTGCTCGTGTCTGCAGTAATTCAAAGAAACAGATACAGAAATAGATTAAGGAGGAGCATAAGTGAATGTAGGCAGATATCTGGAGATACTCGCAGTTTCGTTTAGATTGGGGCTTACCTCTTTTGGAGGACCGGTCGCTCACCTTGGTTATTTTCAGGATGAATATGTGAAACGCAGGAAATGGCTGGATGACCGTACATATGCGGATTTAATTGCCCTTTGTCAGTTTCTTCCCGGCCCTGCCAGCAGTCAGGTGGGAATTTCAATTGGAATGGTCCGGGGAGGGGTGCTTGGTGGCCTATTAGCCTGGATTGGATTTACCCTTCCTTCTGTAGTCGCACTTATAGTATTTGCATTATATGTTCAGCAGGTAGATACAGGTGGTTCCGTTTGGATTGAAGGATTAAAGCTGGTTGCGGTTGCTGTTGTTGCTCATGCCATTTTAAATATGGGAAAAAAACTTACCCCTGACCGGCCAAAAATTGCAATTGCGGTTATAGCGGCGATTGCGGTGCTCTTTTATCAAACGGCTTTCGCACAAATTGCTGTTATTGTGTTAGCAGGAATTGTGGGGTATCTATCGTTTAAGCATTCAGACCTTCCTGAAGGTGCTGATATTCAGTTAAATTTAAGGAAAAGCTTTGGAATCATAAGTCTGATTCTTTTCTTTGGCTTATTAATCTTTTTACCTGTCATGTCAGGTTTCTTTTCTAATATATATGTTCAGCTCGTTGATATCTTTTATCGCATAGGCTCGATTGTCTTTGGAGGGGGGCATGTTGTTTTACCTCTATTAGAAAGAGAGGTTGTACCCCCGGGATTGATTTCAGAGGAAGTATTTTTAGCGGGCTACGGTGCAGCGCAGGCTGTTCCAGGACCTTTATTTACCTTTTCGAGTTTTATAGGGACCAGTATTGAAGGCATATCAGGCGGTCTTGTGGCTGTACTTGCCATGTTCTTTCCTTCCTTTTTGCTTCTCATTGGTGTTTTGCCATTTTGGAATACCATCAGGAAAAAGAAATCTATTCGTGCAGCCCTGCTGGGAGTGAATGCTGCCGTTGTAGGAATATTAATTGCAGCGCTGTATGATCCGATTTGGACCAGTGCTGTTGATCAAACGAAGGACTTTGCCGTGGTTTTAGCTTCTTTTGCCTTCCTTTATTTTTGGAAGGTACCTGCGTGGCTAATTGTTATATTTACAGTTCTCTTTAACGTTTTGTTATCTGGATTACTATAGGGGTGATGTTATGAGAGTAAAGGGGTTTAATCATATTACAATCAACATTTCAGATCTGCAGCGTTCACTGCAGTTTTATCAAAATGTATTAGGTATGGATTTGGTTCATAGAGGCCGCACAGATGCTTATTTAGAGTGGGGAGACGCGTGGGTATGTCTTCTGGAGAATAAAAAATTACATCGATCAGAAAAAAAGAAACTCGGGGTCGATCATTTTGCATTTTCCATTGATGACGAGGATTTTTTTGCTGCGGTTCATCAATTAGAACATTATCACGTAAATATAGTAAGAGGTCCGGTTAAGCGAGGAAAAGGGTGGACCATTAATTTTCTGGATCCGGATGGAATTGAAATGGAACTGCATACATCTGATTTACAGGAACGGATGACGGTTTGGGAGTAAGGAGGAAAAAGATGCGACTGGTTTCCATTTGTCCAAGTAATACAGAAATTGTAGAGTATTTAGGCCTTACTGACCATCTGGCAGGAGTGGATGATTTCTCGGACTGGCCGGAAGTGGTTCAGCGATTACCGAAGCTCGGACCTGATTTAGACATTGACATGGATAAGGTTGAAGCATTAAAACCTGACTTAGTACTGGCATCCTTAAGTGTTCCGGGTATGGAAAAAAATGTGGAGGAGCTGAAGCGAAGAAATCTTCCACACATTGTTTTAGATCCCGACTCATTGGAAGAGATTGGAGAGAATTTACTATTTGCCGGCCGTTACTTAGGTGTTTCATCTAAGGCGAAGGAAATCTATCAATTTTACAAAAACCGAATAGAGGAATATCGTTCTTTAGCTAATCAAATCACAAATAAAAAAAGAGTTTACTGGGAATGGTGGCCAAAGCCTGTTTTTACCCCCGGAAGGATGAACTGGCTCACGGAAATCAGCCAACTGGCAGGAGCCTGCAATGTTTTTGCTTCGGAAGATCAGGCGAGTGTACAAACGGATTGGGAGAAGGTCAGACAACAGAATCCTGATACGATTATAATGGTCTGGGTAGGTGTCATAACGGAGAAGATGAACCCTGAACTTGTTCGCCGGCGGCCTGGATGGGAGCAAATGAAGGCTGTAAAACATAACGAAATTCTAGTGTTAGATGAAAGTCTATTTTGCAGGCCATCCCCGCGTTTGATAGAAGGACTGGAAAAGCTCGCTTCCCAGTTACATCCGGAAATTTTCCCGGCATATACCGGGAAAGATCCTCTGCTAAAATCATGAATAATTCCAGGGATACTCTTCTCAAATATTTATAAATCATTTATAATAGATACAATTTTCAAATAACCGTTATGGTTGGGGGAATTTTACATATGCAGGCAAACTCTGCTGAGAATACGACTAAACTGTCTTCCGAATTAAGTGCTGCTATTAAATCAGGTCTTGCAAAAGGATTTCCCATCTGCTTAGGGTATATTCCAATTGCCATTGCCTATGGTGTGCTTGCTGCCCAATCGATGACCCTTTTTCAACTGACAGCTATGAGTGTCCTTGTCTTTGCAGGAGCTTCACAGTTTATGGGGGCCAAGATGATTGGGGCGGGAAATGGTCTTGTAGAAATCGTTGTGGCCACTTTTGTTTTGAACTTCCGGCATTTTGTCATGAGTTTATCCTTTATGAATAAAGCCCGGCCTGTCCCTTTTAGCTGGAAGGTACCATTGTCACTTGGGTTAACAGATGAAACATTTGCGGTTTCCTCTTTACACGGAGAGGAAGCCAAAAAGCCATATGGCAAGGTGTTCTTTGCCACATTAATGCTTTTGGCTTATTCTGCATGGGTTGGAGGTTCATTCGTAGGAGGTTTGTTAGGGGAACTCATTCCTGAGCAATTAAGTCAGAGCATGAATATCGCCCTTTATGCGATGTTTATTGGCTTGCTGGTCCCTTCTGTGAAAAAGGAATGGAGAGTAGGACTGATTGCTATTATAAGCATGATTATCAATTATGCTCTCATTACTTTGAATATGGCAGAAGGGTGGGCGATTGTACTGTCGACGATTATTGGCGGTTCACTCGGGATTTTTCTGCTTAAAGGAGATGACGATAAGTGATCTGGGCCATTATTATCGGAATGTCAATCGTAACTATTGTACCAAGAATAATACCTGTATTTTTAGTGGATAAAGCCTCTTATCCGAGTTGGATTAATCGCTGGCTTGATGCTATTCCGTATGCCGCTTTAGGCGCACTTATTTTCCCGGGTATTATGACTGTAATTCCGGACCAGCCTGTTATCGGCCTTATCGGTGGAGTTATGGCCATTGTTATTGCATTTTTTGAAGTAAATGTGATTTTTGCGGTTATTGGCGCAATTGTAACAGTGTACTTACTAACAATGTGATCCCTCCGCTTATCTATTTGTTTGGCACATTCATTTTTGGTATGAGAGTCATTTTGGTTAATGCATTTCTTCTGTTTGGTCTTCATTCCTATTATGAAGGCCATTTCAACCCATTTTTTCTGGAGAGGCCAGGACAAAATTTTTTATCTAAAGGTAAATCCGAATTGTGATAGACAAAACTAATTCGCATGGTCATAAAACGAATAAAAGGATACCTTAGCGGAGGAAATATACGTAGACTCCTGCGGGAGGAAGGCCTAGGTGAGACCCCGCAGTGCGATAGCGCGAGGAGGCTCACCAGCCGCCCGCGGCAAAGAAGACACTACGATAACGACCTTTAGAGAGTTTGAGTAGATGTCGCATTTGTGCCCTTGGGTGAAAGCGAAGTATATTTCCGGAGCGGTGGTTCCTGCACCTTGGCTTCGCTTAAACCACCAGAACTGATTATAGTCGCCTCCGCTTTTCTTAATCACATTCTTTCTGTTCCTTTCATAGTTTATAGGGACACTTCACTATAGAGGGGAATGGATTGTATGTACAGACAAAATGATAATGGATTTAGCCAATTTGATGGATTTTTTGATATGTTTCAGCAGCAGTCCCCGGGTCAGGGACCACCATTTGGTCAAGGCCCTTTTCAGGGACCTGGTCAAGGGCCACCGTTTGGACAGGGGCCGGGCCAGGGAGCAGGACCACCGTTTGGTCAGGGCCAGGGCCAATTGCCTCAGGTACCTCCTTCTCTGCCAGATTTGTCTCAGGAAGGATTTTCCGGTCAGTTTGGCTCAGGTTATCAAGGACAGTTTGGAGACGGCCCCTCAGTTCAAGCCGTTGACCCTGGCTCTTTTCAGGGATGTTTAAGAAGATTGACATTGGTGCGCATGACAAATGGCCGAAGATTCTGGTTTTATCCAACCTATATCGGAAGAACGTCGGTAGCTGGTTACAGGTGGTTCCCGCGTCGAAATCAGTGGGCTTACACAGGATTTGATACAGATCGTGTTGAATCCTTTCAATGCTATTAACAGTAATCCAGCTGTAGATTTGTTCTACAGCTGGATTCGTTTAAATGGGGGATTGAAATGTATACTGTGCGAAAGGCTTCCTTTCATGATGCAGCTGGTATTGCTCATGTTCATGTAGATAGCTGGAGAAGTACATATAAAGATCTGGTCCGCAAACAGGACTTGGATCAGGAAACATCTTATGAAAATCGAAAAGCATTTTGGGAAACGATTTTGAAAAAGCATTATAAAAATCAGATTCTTTACGTTGGGGTTAATGAACAGAATCAGGTGATTGGTTTTATTTCAGGTGGTGCTGAACGATCAAAGAAGTTTGACTATGATGGGGAGATTTATGCCGTCTATATTCTGGAGCAATATCAGGGCTTCGGACTTGGGAAAGCATTGTTGAATGCCTTTATGAAGGAAGCCCTGCAGCTTGGCTATCAATCAGTATTAGTATGGGTATTAACAGCTAACCCATCCGGTAAATTTTATGAATATTTTGGGGCTAAGCCTATTGAAGCTGAAGAAATAACGATTGGTGAAGGTACATATGAGGAAACAGCTTTTGGCTGGCCGCAGATTAATAAAAATCCATCTGCCTAGTGGGACTGGGTCTGAAAAGTTGAAACCCATAGCATGGTCTATCTCATGCTATGGGTTATTTATCACGTATTAACTGGCCGTAATACCCCCACTGATGGAGTTTCACTTTGTGTTGGTATAGGAAAATTTGTGGAATAAGGAGAGGTGACGTTTGGCTCCAGCGCCCAGCCGCCTAATCAGATTTCCCTCACTTATAAGGTTCAATATGAATATGGGTATGGTGAATATGAAAGGCCTCGGCTAAATATTCTTCAACCTGATCTGTTATTTGGTGACTTTCTTCGACTGTTAATTCAGGGTGAACTAAAATCGTCGCATCAACCAGAATCTGGTTTCCATGTAACCGTGCTTTGATATCCTTCACTTCCTGAACTCCTTCAACTTTAGCCATACCTTTTTTAATTTGTTTAATTTCCTTACTGTCAAAACCATCTGTAAGCGTAAGGGATGCATCTTTAAAAATGTCAAAGGCCGTTTTACAGATGATAAGACCAACAATAATACCAGCTATAGGGTCCATCCAGGATAAACCGAAGTGACTTCCGATAATCCCTCCGAAGGCACCAATACTGACCAGGGCGTCTGATAGGTTGTCCTGTGACTGTGCATACAAGGAGCTGCTTTTAATCTTTTTAGCCAAAAATAAATTATACCGATAGACACCAAACATAATAGTCGCACTAAATAACGCTGTATAACCAGCAAGCATATTGGGGGTTTCCAGCTCATGTTCTGAGAGTTTTGTAAATGAATTGAAAACAACTTCGATGCCGACTGTGATCATCACAAAAGCAGCGACTAACGACGCAATAGATTCAGCGCGGAAATGTCCATAGTGGTGATCCTGGTCCGGGGGCTTTCTGGATATTTTCAGACCTATTAATACAGCGATGGAGGCGACCACGTCTGTAGCATTATTCAGTCCATCAGCCCTTAAAGCCTGGGATCCGGCAATATAAGCAATGATGAGTTTAAGAGAGGATAAAAATAAATAAGATGAAATGCTGAGCCAGGCACCTTTCTCTCCCCGTTTTAAATCGTAATATTCCTGCATGATTCTTTCCTCCGATTAGGGTGCATTCGTAATATATAGCGTAACAGACCAAATAGTAAAGGTCTAGAATGAATTGCCTGCATCCGTATGTACGCCTATATTTTGTTCGAAATTCGTTGAGTTAAACGGTATATTCAGATAGGTATGAGAAGAAATTGATTTTCACTAAATTTCAGAAGTTTATGACATCCGTTTAAAAGGGAAAAGACTTTTAAACATATTCTATACAATAAGCAAGCATTTACCTTTATAACTTTCTTAATGAAAATAAGATTTATGGAATAAAAATTCATTTTAGATTATTGAAAATTTTCCGAATTTCTTAGATAATAGTAAAAAGGGAACAAGGGGGGATGTTCCGTGAAAAAGCAGAAGCAGTCCTATATCTTAGTGAAATATGAAAATTGTTCACCACAGCCGTTTAAGGCAAAAAAAGAAATCTCCTATGAAATTAAATTGGCATCACGATTAATCCTGGATGAATTAACGTTTAGTCATAATAAAGCCGTTATTGAAAAGCAGATCAATTCGGCGATTGATTCAGACAATCGCAGCGAATTTTATGAATTAAGCAAAAAGTACCAGCCGTTTATAAAAGAATAAGAGAACAGGGTATTTTGTTAAATCCTTTGTCATTTTGTATGACAAAGGATTTTTTAAAGGAGTTTGTCAAAGATTGGCGAATCTAAAGAGTAATAGGAAAGAGATGGAGGGTGAAAATGGAAGGGAAAACGTTTAATCATAGCTATTTTCAGCGAAAGCAAAACCGGATATTACTGCAAATACTCACATTTGGAGTTGTTTTAGGCTTAGGTGCTGAAATTGCCGTTGGGGCTCCGTTGCCGAACATGATTGCACTTGGAGGAATAGGGGGACTTATTGTTGCACTCATTTTAATATTACATATTAGGCATTGGCTCCCTCATGCTATTCCTTATTTATCCATTACGGGGATTTCCATTGTTTCAATGGTCATTATACATAGTTCGGATTATGTGACCAATATGCTGTTTGTGTTTTTCTTACTTGCGGTCGCTGCTATCGCCCTGTCACTAAGAGTTTTAACAACAGGAGCCATCATGGGACTTGGAGTGATGGTTTATTTTATTATCCTGAAGGGCGATGTTGTAGGCTTTGATGGTCGGGCGATTGTTATGACATTAGTGTTCTATACTTTAGTCTTTACACTGCTCTATATTCAGGTTCTTATTGCAAAAGAACTATTGAAGGGTGTACAGGATTCCCTGGATCAATCCAATAAGTTGCTGGCCGACCGTGAACAGCAAAACAACCAAATTAAAAAAACAGCTAAAACCGTACACCAATCGATTCGGAATATTAATGAAAGCAGCCAAAAACAGTCGCAGGCCATGCGTGAAATGAATCAGTCCTTTAAGGAAGTTGGAGGAGCCTCAGAATCACAGGTTGAGTCTGTGTCCAATATTACAGCTTTGACAAGCGAATCAAATAATAAGGTATCTCAAATGATGAAGTCTTTTGAATATCTTGGTCAGACTGGTGAAGAGGTTTTGTCCTCATCAAATACTGGTGAAGCATCTCTTAAAAAGCTGGGCGAAACGATGGAAGGATTCCAGCAATCATTTCAGACGATGCAGCAGAATATGAATGTCCTGACGGAAAAAATAAGGGAAGCGACAGGATTTACCGGTCAGATACAGGATATAGCAGAACAGACGAATCTGTTAGCCCTTAATGCGAGCATTGAAGCGGCTAGGGCCGGAGATGCAGGCAAAGGTTTTGCAGTGGTTGCAGAAGAAATCCGTAAACTTGCGGAAGTGTCCAATACGACAGCTAAGCAAATTGACGAAACATTAAAAGCTGTGGAAGAAGACGCCAGCCAGACCCATCATCATGTAAAACTAAATGATGACAAGTTAATGGAAAGTCTCTCCATAACAAGGGATGTGACAGATTCATTAATTGAAATCGGTAAAAATATTCATATATTTATTGATCAGTTGCGTGAGTTTGGACAGGAAGCAAAAATTATCCAGGACTCCTCAGATGGGATCGATCAATCGGTCAATGAATTAGCTTCGTTAATAGAAGAATCAACAGCGACGATGGAACAGATGCAGACGACCGTCCAGGAGCATTTAGAACGCCAGGAACATCTATTGAAAGCTGTGGAACAGACAAGCCGTGCGATGTCCAAGCTGGAGGAGCACCAGCAGAGTTAATCTAATCATCAATCAAATTCATGCTATACGACTCTATATCAAAATGTTATATTTGAAATAAATCGACAACATTTTGGTTAGAGGGGAAATAAGATGAAAATTAAGTATTCAGCAGCCGTTATTATGCTGGTTGTGATGACTCTTACTGCCTGCCAGAACCAGGAAGTGAGTCAGGATCAGGAAAAACAGTCAGCAAATACAGAACAGAATCAGCAGGAGAATCAAAATGAAGAGAAGAGTTCTGAGAACGAACAAGATCAAGATACAGAAACGAATAAAGGGGAGTCCGGTGAACAAACTTCAGAGGACTCTGAGATGAATGAAGGTAGTAAAGGATCAGATCAGGAAACAGAGGATAAAAAGAACGCCAATGATAAAAATGAAAAGCCGGATGAAAATGGGATTGTTACCCTCTCGGATCCAACGGCAATTGACCTGGTAGTCAATAAACAAAGGAAGTTACCGGACGGTTTCGTGCCACCAGACCTGGTTGAACCGGATGTTCGTTTTTCATTTGACGAATGGAGAGAGAAAAGACAGATGCGGCAAGTGGCAGCAGGGCCATTAGAAAAATTGTTTAAAGGTGCCAAGCAGGCAGGCATAAACCTGTTCGCCGTTTCTGGTTATCGTTCCTATCAGCGGCAGGAAACGATTTATAATTATAATGTGGAAACAAAGGGATTAGAGCATGCCAATAAATATTCTGCTAAGCCAGGCCATAGTGAACACCAGACGGGATTAACGATGGATGTTTCCTCTCCGGCAGTGTCTTATGATTTAGTGGAAGGGTTCAGAGATACAGCTGCAGGAGAATGGCTTGCCAAACATGCTCACGAATACGGCTTTATTATTCGATATCCAAAAGGTAAAGCGGACATTACCGGTTACAGCTACGAACCTTGGCATATACGTTATGTTGGAAAGGAACTTGCTAAAGATATTTACGAGCAGCAAGTTACGCTGGAGGAGTTCTTTGGATTACAGCCTGGAGCAGGGACCGATGAAAAGTAAAGATATCAATTATAAATCCAAATCTAAAGCTGCAGATTTGGATTTTTTTATTAATTTTCTGTAAAAATTAAAAATTCAGGATACTTATATAAAACTTTCTGCTATGCTTAGGAAAACAGTAATGGGGGTGTAAAGCGTGAAAAAGAAAAAGGTCATTCGAAGCTGGATGCTCTATGATTGGGCAAACTCAGCTTTTGCGACAACGATGATGGCTGCGGTTTTGCCTGTATTTTATTCTGACTACTATGCATCGAACCTGTCGGATCAGACGGCTACAAGCTACTGGGCGTATACACAGTCTATTGCTGTTCTGATTGTTGCTATCCTGGCCCCTGTTTTAGGAGCTATTAGTGATTACTCACAGGCAAAGAAGAAGTTTTTACGCTTTTTTGCTTATATGGGAATCCTTGCAAGTATCTTGTTTGCAGTTGTAGGTGAAGGACAGTACTTATTTGCTTCCATATTAATGGTTATTGCCTCTGTAGGGTTCTCAGGGGGAAATGTGTTTTATGACGCATTTTTGCCGGAAATTGCTGACAAAGAACAGATTGATAAGGTCTCCACATCAGGGTTTGCTTTTGGTTACATAGGTGGGGGAGTTTTACTTGCGATCAATATCCTAATGATTCAAAAATATGAATGGTTTGGGTTTCCGGATATAGCTGCTGCAACAAAAACAGCCTTAATATCCGTGGGAATCTGGTGGTTTGTCTTTTCACTCCCCCTGTTTAAAAACCTGAAGGAGGAGAAGAGACAAAAACGAAAAAGGGATGAGTCTTTTATTGTAATAGGCTTTCGTCGTGTCGGGCATACATTTCGTTCTCTGCGTCATTTTAAGCAATTATTTATATTTCTAATCGCTTTTTGGCTGTTCAATGATGGGATATCGACCATCATCCGAATGGCGACCATTTATGGCAGAGAGATCGGAATTGGACAAAGTGATTTAATTATTGCTCTGTTAATGACTCAATTTGTCGGCATTCCCTGTACCTTTCTTTTTGGCTGGTTTTCGAAAAAAATTCATCCTAAACAGGCACTGACCCTTGCCTTGCTGGTTTATGTAGCGATTGTTATACTGGGCTATTTTATGACCTCTGCTCTGCATTTCTATCTGCTGGCCATTTGCGTCGGGTTCGTTCAGGGTGGTGCGCAGGCTCTTAGCCGCTCCATATTTGGAAGAATGGTCCCCCGGCAAAAGGAAGCCGAATTTTATGGGTTTTATGGGATTTCCTCCAAATTTGCAGCCATTGTAGGCCCCTTTGTATTTGGGCTCGTAGGACAACTGACAGGATCCAGTCGGCTCGGTATTTTGGCTTTGTTAGTATTCTTTATTGTCGGCATTCTTTTACTGCAAATGGTTAATATCGAAAAAGGAGAGCGGGAGGCTGAGGAAGCATCTTTATAACAAGAAAGCCGCGACACTAATCGGTCGCGGCTTTTGCTCTTATAAAATCGGACGGCTATAGCGGTTTTCCAACTGTTGATTTACCGGCTTCCCTGTATCGTAGGATATATTATCAATAAGTTCAGCTACTGTTTGTTTATTTTGAGATGTAGGGTGTTCCCAGTACTTAATAATGGCAAACAAGGTTTCCAGTCCTTCCTTTTTCCCTTTATTATATAAGTCGATAAAGCTTTCAGTACTAGGTTCGTTTGTTGCCGGATGGTACCATGTGGAATGGTCCTCATTGAGGTAATCCCTATCTTTCTTGATTGGCTGATGAGAAAAGGGAGAAATCATGGAACCCAGAATCCTGTTTTTCCAGCTGTATGGATCAAACAGTACTTTTAATGCGCGTTTCATATCCCGGTAGGCAAGCTGAATAAAATCATCCGGGAGTTTATCTGTGTGCTCGGAAAAATGGTGCATGATGGTGTTCTGTAAAAGTCTGCTTACTTCCTTATCAAGGGTTGGACCTACATCTATTTCTTTATAAACGGGAACCTTCCATGTATCAAGATTTCGGTATTTTCGCATCATCAATGTATCAATAATCACTTCAAGCTCCTGATGCTTATTCTTTTCATAGCCTGCACGATAATGTATATAAGGGTGTGTATTCCGGTCTAATATATGGTGTGAAACAAATCCCAGAATGTAGGCTTTGGTTGAATTTGATTTAGAAATACCTGACTGAAGAATATCCATAAGAAATGGACCGCATTTTTCAGTATGCAAAAGCTTCCCCATATCATTTATTTCCCCATTATGTTTCCATGGCCAAAAATTGTGATAGAAAAATGGATCTGGCCCCTGGGCACCTAAGTTCATATAGCCCTGTACGTCTTGAAGATGGACTGGATCATTCAAGGAAACCATAATATCCTCACAAAACATAATATGCGTCCATATGTTAGGCATAAGATGACCCGCCTTTCTATCTGTATTTCCCAGCTTCCTTTACCTCTGATTTGGAAGCGAGTAAATGTAATGTTCCAAGAATAAAAACTTACTATCTGACAGTGCTGGTATTTACATGTATATTATAAAGGACATATCGCAAAAAAAGAGAGGTTTATCTGACATTTTTTTGTCTACAAGTAGGCAATTTTCAAAACATTTGGTATGGTAAAAGAGTAAACGAGTTAATAAAGGGGTATAAGGAGGAGAACTATATGGACTATCGCATTGAAAAAGATACCATAGGAGAAATGAAGGTTCCAGCAGACAAGTATTGGGGTGCCCAGACACAGCGAAGTAAACAGAACTTTCCAATTGGCGGCGAAAAAATGCCAAAGGAAATTGTAAGTGCTTTCGCCATTTTGAAGAAAAGCGCAGCGAAGGCAAACGAAGAGCTTGGCCTTTTAGAGAAGGAAAAAGCAGACGCGATTACATATGCTGCAGATAAAGTGATTGAAGGAGAACTGGAGGAACATTTCCCACTTGTCGTATGGCAAACAGGAAGTGGCACACAGTCGAATATGAATACCAATGAAGTAATTGCCTATGTAGGAAATCAGTGGCTGGAAGAGCAGGGAAGTGAATGGAGGCTTCACCCGAATGATGATGTGAACAAATCCCAAAGTTCAAATGATACGTTCCCAACAGCCATGCATATTGCTGCCGTTTTAAAATTAGAGGATCTGGTACTGCCAGCTCTGAAAAAATTAAAACGCACACTTGCAGATAAATCAAAGGCTTATGAGGACCTTGTCAAAATTGGTCGTACTCATTTACAGGATGCTACCCCATTGACCTTAGGACAGGAAATCAGTGGCTGGCATCGAATGCTGGAAAAAACCGAGGATATGATTCATAACAGTTTATCATCCATCTATGAGCTGGCAATTGGTGGCACAGCAGTAGGTACCGGCTTAAACGCTCATCCGGATTTTTCCGAAAAGGTATGTGGATATATCAATCAGTTTACCAACAAGACATTCATTTCTGCTCCTAATAAATTCCATGCTTTAACGAGTCATGATGAATTGGTATATGCTCATGGTGCATTAAAGGCATTAGCGGCTGATTTAATGAAAATTGCCAATGATGTGCGCTGGCTGGCAAGCGGTCCTCGTTGTGGAATTGGTGAAATTACGATTCCTGCCAATGAACCAGGAAGCTCCATTATGCCAGGAAAGGTTAACCCAACACAGAGTGAGGCTGTAACGATGGTAGCCACGCAAGTGATGGGAAATGATGCAACCATTGGATTTGCTGCCAGTCAGGGGAATTTCGAACTGAACGTATTCAAACCGGTTATTGCCCATAACTTCCTGCAATCCAGTCAATTACTGGCAGACAGCATGGTATCCTTTAATGACCGTTGTGTAGCTGGCCTGGAGCCAAATGAAGAGAAAATTAATGAGTATTTAAAGGATTCTCTCATGCTCGTAACTGCATTAAATCCTCATATCGGCTATGAAAATGCAGCTAAAATAGCCAAAAATGCATTTGAGAAAAACCTGACTCTTAAAGAATCAGCACTGGAATTAGAACTGTTAACCGAAGAACAATTCGATGAATACGTAGACCCCAAACAAATGACAAAACCAAATGCATAGAAAAGCGGAGGCGACCGGTTAGGTCCGACGGCATAAGCAGAATATCCGGAGTGGCCGCTTTTGGGCCATGGAGGGTATTCTGCTTATGACCGCTTGGACCTGGGAGCCGCAGCTGGACAAAAGAAAAGCGGAGGCGACCGGTTAGGTCCGACGGCATAAGCAGAATATCCGGAGTGGCCGCTTTTGGGCAGCCATGGAGGGTATTATGCTTATGACTGCTTTAGCCTGGGAGCCGTAGCTTGACAATAGAAAAGTGAAAACGGCCATTTAGCCTGGCAGCTATTTTGGAAATTACCCGTCAATACGTAAAAAAATTACCAATCAAAAATACTCATATGTTTATCACCTCCTGTTCACAATAATAAGCACAGGAGGTGATAAACAATGGCAAACAACAACAGCAACAATTCTAACCAATTAGTAGTACCTGGAGCTGATCAGGCAATTAACCAGATGAAAACTGAGATTGCTTCAGAATTTGGTGTAAACCTTGGTGCTGATACTACCTCTCGTGCAAACGGTTCTGTTGGTGGTGAAATCACTAAGCGCCTTGTAACGTTTGCTCAACAACAAATGGGTGGCCAATCTGGACAACAATAAATAAGGATGGAATAAACAGAGGAGGGATCCCTGATCTCTCCTCTATACATACAAAGAAAATTCTTTAACGGATTCCAATTTTTATACCTTTTGGCCTCTTGTTAACTATGTAAAATGGGGTGAGGCATCGTGTACGTTTGTCCAGTCTGTAATGGTCTCTCAAAAATGGAGAAAACCTGTGAAGTTTGCCGGGGACCTATGTTGGACCGGGGACGAATTGTTGATTATTATGATGATTACAGTCCGTATTGGGAGGAAGAAGATGCCAAAATGGTTGACGGCGTGTTAGAATCGAAGGCCAACCATTTATGCGTTCATGTTTACCATTGTTTATCATGTGATTCGGAAGTTGAAGTTTCGGTAAAAGAGGTCAAAAGATAAAGAACAAAGGTCGGAACCACGATTGTTCCGACACTTTTTTTGATATTAGCCTTCTTTATGATCCGAGGGTGTGGAGTCCGGAAAATCCTCATCATTTTCAGGTAATTTGCGGGCCGCTTCAATTTGAATACGGTTATGGGTCCGGTTTACCCGGCCGCCCGCCATCCCCTCATTAATCATTCGATCAACATCCACATCATATTCTTCCCGGCTATCCTTGAACTGTTCATGACCATTTGGATCAGGCATCATTATTCCCCTTTCCTTCATCCTAAGCTTGTTATGAACCATTAGTTGCGTACGCTTACTTTTTGTTTTTATGGTAAGCTGTATACTCGGTATTTTTTACATCAACGTTGATAAACATGAATGCTTTACAGGAAATTTGTTTATACATGAAGAGGAGGTGTATTATACTTTACGTACAGTCAGTATTCAAAAGTAGGAGAGAGATAGCTACATGAATATATGGATAACTTTTTTATTTATGATTATTGTTGGTGCTGTTATTGGTGGAATGACAAATTCCCTGGCAATCAGAATGCTTTTTCGACCTTATAAGCCTAAATATATTGGCTCTGTAAAAATTCCTTTTACTCCAGGTCTGATTCCGAAACGACAGTCTGAATTGGCCAGACAAATGGGAAATACGGTAGTTAAACATTTATTAACACCAGAAGGCATGAAAAGGAAAATCCAAAATCCACAGTTTTATCAGCAGGTGGTCAGCTGGATTAAGCAGGAAATTGAACGTTTGGGAATGAGTGATAAGACAGTTCAGGACCTTCTTCAACAGCTTAATTTAGGACTATCAGATAAGGAATTAAGAAAGTCCTCGACATCATTTATCAAAAAACAGATAAATCAATGGCTCAGAGCAAATGAACATCAGACATTTCGCGCCCTTCTGCCTGCAGAAGTTCTGAAAAAGAGTGAAAAATATATCCCGGAATTCAGCACTTACTTAATAGAAAAAGTGGATCAGTATATCAGCAGTGAGCAGGGCAGACAAAAAATCGGACGTATGGCTGAGGGTTATCTTGGAGGTTCCGGTTTTTTCGGGCATATGGTATCTTCTTTTCTTGGAGAAGAAGGCCTGGCCGACCGCATTCAGCCAGCCATTTCCCAATATTTAAAATCTGAGGACGCCCATCAGATGGTAAGAGGTTTAATTAAGCAGGAATGGGAAAAACTGCAGGATAAGGAAGTTCGTGAAATGGAATCGCATTTTATTACGGATCGGTTGAAATCGGACATAGCTGACAAGCTGGCAGGGATGATTCCTCTGAATGAACTGTTACATACACGGGTGAAAACGATTGTGACTCAATATCAGGATGTTATCGAAAATCGGCTTATCCCACATCTTGTTACAATGCTGCAGAACTATTTGGAAAAGAATATTGAATGGCTTATGAGCAGGCTTCATTTACAGGAACTGGTCAAGGATGAGGTGGAAAACTTTGAGGTCCATCGACTGGAGTCCATGGTTTTAGGAATTTCCAGACGGGAATTAAAGATGATTACTTATTTAGGAGCAGTCCTGGGAGGCGTTATCGGCTTCATACAGGCCATAATTGTCATCGTACTTACATAGTTCATGCTATACATGAGGATGAATGTTTGTTAAAGTTAAAAAGTATAAGATTTTTAGGAGGTTAATAATGGCGAATTTATATGATGTAGCCTATGATTTAGAAAATACTTTAAGGTCCAGTGATGAATTTCAGGGACTGAAACAAGCTTATGAGGCTGTAATGAGTGATGAGTCTTCTAAAAGAATGTTCGAGGACTTTAGAAATACACAAATGGAACTTCAGCAAAAGCAAATGCAGGGTGAAGATATTACAGATGAAGAAGTAGAAAAAGCAAGAAAAACTGTTGAACTCGTTCAGCAGGACAATAAAATTTCTTCTTTAATGGAAAAGGAACAGCATCTGAATAATGTCATCAATGATATCAGTCAGATTATCACCAAGCCATTGGAAGAATTATATGGACAGGACGATCAGTAATAAAACAAAAAGCCATCCCGGAGTCTGAGCTCTGGGATGGCTTTTGTTTGTAGAGTAAATTAAAAAATTGAGATCGGTTGCTAAAAATGCTGGAATGGCGCCGTCCAGCTCCAGCTGGACAAACGGGCGCTTCCGCTTTTGTTCTTAGCGATGAAATAGGACAAGGTGGCCGTTTGGTGATACACAACGGTGGGTATGCTCCTGATAGTCCTTTTCCTCTAATATCTGATGTCCAATTCGCTTGGCTTCTTTATCATCCTGTGCTTCCAAAGTTTCATCAAGTAAATTACTTCCATCTTTTTTAAATACGGTTAAATAATAAGTCCCCATCGTTTTTCCCTCCTCATATGTCCGCTTTCATGAATGACGATTCAGTAATATATATTCTTAAGAAAATGTAAAAATCCTGCTTCTATCCAATATTATATTGTAAATATTTGAAACCTTATCTATAATAATGTCGTACTACATGACTAAGTGTATGTAAAGAGAGGAGAACGTTCATGACATTGGAATTAAAGGGAGTGACCAGAAAATTTGGCTCTTTTACTGCAGTTGATGATTTATCCCTTGAAATCCCCGAGAGTCAGATTTTTGGGTTTTTAGGAGCAAACGGTGCGGGAAAAACCACTACTTTCCGTATGATATTGGGGCTGTTGCAGCAAACAGAAGGGTCTATCAAATGGAATGGAGATTCTATTCATTATAATAAAAGTCATTTAATTGGTTATTTACCAGAGGAGCGAGGATTATATCCTAAGCAGAAGGTAGAAACACAGCTTGTCTATTTAGGCCGGCTGCGGGGGATGGATAAATCCGAGGCTTTGAGACAGCTGGATTACTGGCTGGAACGTTTTAAGGTACCTGAATACAGAGGGAAAAAGGTTGAGGAGCTATCGAAAGGAAATCAGCAAAAAATCCAATTTATCAGTGCAGTCATACATAATCCAAAACTGCTGATACTAGATGAACCCTTTTCAGGCCTTGACCCTGTAAATGTTGAACTCCTGAAACAGGCTGTCATTGATCTTAAGAAGCAGGGGACTTCGATTGTTTTTTCATCTCATCGAATGGAGCATGTAGAAGAACTCTGTGAACACCTTTGTATTATGCATCACGGACGTCCAGTTGTTCACGGGGACTTACGTCAGATTAAACGGGATTTCGGCAGGAAAAACGTTAGGGTTCGTGCAGATTTTGATGTATCCTTCATTCAGGATATCCCGGGTGTCGTACGTTTCAGGAATCTTACAGAGGGCTGTGAGGTTCAGGTTGAAAATGAAAGTGTGTCCCAGAGAATATTTGAATCGATTCAGGATAAAGGGTTTGTACGCACGTTTGATATAGAAGAGCCCTCTTTAAATGATATTTTTATTGAGAAAGTGGGTGCTTCCTATGAGTAAGTTCTGGACAATTTTAAGCTACACATATACCAGCCATTTAAAAAGCAAGTCTTTTATCATTATCACACTCATATCGCTGCTTCTGATTGCAGGATTGACGAATTTTCAGAGGATTGTTGATTTGTTTGATGATGGAGAAGAAGGAAGTACCGAGAAAATAGCCGTAATCGATGAAACAAATCAGATATACAGTCAGCTTGAGTCCTCGATAACGAATATAGATGACGGAATTGAAGTTACAGCTTTCTCAGGAACAGAAAAAGAGGCTAAAGAAGCTGTGAGAGACCATGAGTTTCTAGGCTATGCCCATGTGTCTTTAAATGATCAGGACCTTCCTGCTGCCTCCTTTTATGCGATGAGTGTAGCGGATACAAGCCATGCTGTGGATGCATTACAACAGGCTCTGAGTCAGGTGAAAACGGGAATCATTACCCAACAGGCAGGGATTGATCAATCAACCGTACAGCAAATCTTTGCCCCCGTATCGATTGAAACGGAATCTTTAAAAACCGAGGCAAAATCTGCTGAGGAAATGAATCAGGCCCGTGGTCTGGTGTACTTTATGATTTTTCTGATTTATTTCGCTGTTCTCTTATATGGAAATATGATTGCGAGCGAGGTAGCCGTAGAAAAATCTTCAAGAGTCATGGAGATTCTTGTTTCCAGTGTTTCACCTGTTACACAGATGTTTGCGAAAATCATCGGAATTGCCTTGCTTGGTTTAACACAATTCGGCTTAATTATTTTAGTGGGCTACGCATCGTTAAAGGCGAATCAAAATGAGCTGGTCGGAGGAATCTTTGAATATCTTGGTTTAGGAGAAGCTCCTGTCAGCACCATTGTATATGCAGTGGTGTTCTTCCTCTTGGGCTATCTGCTCTATGCTATGCTTGCCGCTATGCTTGGATCCCTGGTCAGCCGGACGGAAGAGGTCAACCAGATTATTACGCCTATGATGTTTCTCATTATTGCAGCCTTTATGATTGCTATGTATGGGTTGAACGATCCGACAGCATCATTTGTAACGGTAACATCGTATATTCCTTTCTTTACACCGATTATTATGTTTGTCCGTGTGGGAATGTTAAATATACCGATTTGGGAGGTTGCCTTATCGATTGGGATTTTAATCCTGACCATTTTTATTTTTGCTAACATCGCTGCAAAAGTATATAAAGGCGGCGTCTTAATGTATGGGGCAACAACATCTCTAAAAGACATCAGAAAAGCTCTTCAATTAACGAAAAAAGATTAATACACCGTAACCTGATCATAGAATTTTTCAGTCATTATCTATGGTTTTCTGCTACAATAAACGTATTGCAATCAGTAGAAATCACAACCAGGAGGAGCTTTTATGAGTTCTATAATAAATATAGCCGTTCGATTTTCCATGGTTCTGCATTTTTTATGGTTTACCCTGTTTTTTGCCTATATATTTGGGTTTATTGGTCTGGAAAGTGCATTTTTACACCCGGCTGTCTGGTTAACAGGCCCGGTATTTGGGGCCATAATATCGATCATCGCATTTATTAAAAAAACGGCACTGGTACCTGCGATTCTGTCAATGATCTTTTCTGCAGGCACATTTTTGCTCTGGTCGTTAATTTTGGGAATTAATCAATTTTAAAATTTGATGTATTGCCTTGTGCAATACATCTTTTTTAGTTTCACTTTATAAAATACAGATTTGTGGATTAGTAATCAGGAAAGGCCACGTTCGCACTTGAATCATTATCGAACGTGCATTCGCTTTCTGATTCTGGTAAAATATAGGTGAATATAGAATGATAGGAAGGAGTACCATTGATGCGAAAACCCCTTCGTTTTTTACATACAGCGGATCTGCATTTAGACAGCCCTTTTAAGGGAATGTCCAATATACCCGATCGATTGTTTCAGCAAATTACGGACAGTACCTTTGAGGCCTTTGAACGTATTATTGAAGCGGCTATTAGCCATCAGGCAGACTTTGTATTGATGGCTGGGGATTTATTTGATGAAGAGGCTCGAAGCTTAAAGGCACAGATGAAAATAAAACAGGGTCTGGAAAAATTACATCAGTATCATATCGATGTTTATATAAGCTTTGGTAATCATGATCACTTAGGTGGAAGCTTTTTTAATATGGATTATCCTGATAATACTCATTTTTTTCTAAGCGAAGAGGTTACCTCCATCCCTTTTTATAAAGATGGGGCTCACGTTGCTAATATTTACGGATTCAGCTATGAAAAAAGAGGCGTATATGAGGAAAAAGCTCAGGAATATACAATAACCGGCGAATCGGTTTATCATATTGGAATGCTCCACGGAAGTCTTTCGACGAATCAGGAGCATGACCTTTATGCTCCATTTCATCTCAGCGATTTTCGGGATTCTCACATGGATTATTGGGCTCTGGGTCATATCCATAAACGGGAGGAACTCATATCGTCGCCACCAGTGGTGTATCCGGGAAATATCCAGGGAAGGCATATCAATGAAACAGGGGAAAAGGGCTGTTATATCATAGATTTAGCTGATAATCACTGTGAAAAAACCTTTGTCCCGGTCCAGACGTTTCGATTTGAACGGATGGATTTGGATTTCACGCACTGTACAAGTATTAGTGAGATTGAAAAGCACCTGCAGGACCAAAAGGATAGGATTCGGGAAACGCTCGGATCATCAATCATTCGATTTTCGATTAAGCTTGATAGCACCGCCATTCCTTCTGTAAACCAGAAAGATGTCCATGAGCTTCAGGAAATTTTAAACGAGATGGAGGAGCTGGAGCAGACGTGGGTCTGGATTGAAAAAATCAAAGTACAGAAAACACAGCCATGGAACAAGGAAGAGCTTAAAGAGAATCATCATTTTATTGGAGAACTTGTCCGGATGATTGAACATGATCAACAAGCCTGGGTTGAATCTCTTTCAGAAATAACAGATCATCGTGAAATACGAAAACTTTTAGAGCCGATGACAGATGAAGAGCTGTCTGAAATCAAAGATGAGGCAGAAGAGCTGCTGCTGGAAGAATTAATGAAAGAGTGATGATGATGTGGATTGAAAAGATACATATTTATGGATTCGGAAAATGGCAGGATCAGGTATTTGAATTTAATGAACAACTAACCTCTGTACAAGGACCCAATGAATCAGGGAAGACATCCTTAAAGCAGTTTATTTTATATGTGTTATTTGATTTACCCTCATCAAGAAGAAAGAGATATATTCCGAAGCAAGGCAGTACCTACGGCGGACGTCTGTTTTTGAATACTGAAAAACATGGCTATGTCATTGTGGAACGAATGATGGACAAGCGGAAAAATCAGGCCATTTGTATTTTAGAGGATGGCCGTCAGGAAAAGGAAGATTTCCTGACAGCAACGATTCTGAATGGCATGAACCGGCATACATTTGAACAGATTTTTTCTTTTAATGATCAGGACCTTCAACGGCTGCATCTTATTAAGGAAGAGGATCTGGGAAATGTTTTATTTGGAATTGGACTGTCTGGTTCCGATAAAATGACCCGGCTTGAGAAGGATTTGTCCAGACAAATGGAGCAGTTATTCAAAAAACGGGGGAAAAAGCCGGTTATTAATGAGCAGCTACGTCAATTAAAGGACGTAAAAGCGAATATCAGGGAATTAGAGAATGATGAAGACAAATATAATCATTTACAGGAAGAAATCAAACAGCATGAAGAGGCGAAGCATAACAAAGAACAGGAGCTGGAGGATAAGAAGCAAAGAGTAGAATGGCTGTATAAGCATTTGCGCGTGAAGGAGGCTATCCAGGAATATCAACAGCTTACTCTGAAAATAGGTAGTTTCAAAGATGTGGAGACTTTTCCACATAAGGGGCTGGAACGACATCGTCAATTAAAAGAGTGGATGCTTCCATTGGAAAGTGACATCCATAGGTTAGAGAAGCGTATAGAATCCAGGGAAGAGCATATAAATACGCTGCATGATCAGCTGCTTCAGGAATCAGTATTTCAGGAGCTGACAAACATTGATGAGCTTTGGAATGAGTATCAATATGTAAAGAAGCAGATAGCCGATAAGGAAACAGCATTAAAGGAAGTGGAACAGTCGATTCATCACCAGCTTTCCCAGTTAGGCTATCAGCCGGGAGAGATATCTTTTGCTGATTATCATCTATCCGCTTTTTCAGAGGATAAATGGCGTTCTTTAGCTAAGGATTATGAACAGCTTCAGACAGAGGAAGAAAGGCAGAAAATCAAGGAAAAGCGTCTCCTGGATGAGCAACAATCACTAGAGAAAAAAGTGGCAGAATATCAAAACCTGCTATTGCCGAGAGAAGAATACGAGAAAATGAAAGAGCAGGTGAACCAGCATCAGGAAGCTAAATGGAAACAACAATGGGTAAAAGAGCAACAGGTGACCCAACAGGAAGAGAGCCGGACCCTTGAACATACCATCCAGCGATTTCAACGGACGGGAACCTCTTCAGTACTTGTCAGTATACTGATCCTCATTATATCAGGGATTCATGCTTTTCTTACGGAGAGTATTGCCGGCTATATATGGGGAACCGTCTTCCTCTTAATAGGTATTCTGATAAAAGTGGGCACCGGAAAAACTGCCCGGGACTTAAAAAAGCGTCTTAACCAAAACGACGAAAGCACAGAAAGCTTAAGTCACCCGGTTTTCTCTGAAGATCAGCTCCAGCAGCTTAAACTCCGTATAGATGAGCATGAGCACGATTTAGCTGAATGGAAGGACTGGAGAGCTAAACTCAGGGATCATAACAAGGAGCTTGAGCAATGCAGGCAGGACCAGGACCTTCTGCGGCAAAAAGATGATCGAATAAGGAAACAGATTCATGAAGAACGTGAATCCTATCCCTTTTTACAGAATATTGAGATTGCCTATTGGCCTTCTTTATATTACAAGGTGATAAAGCTTCAGGATGAGGAAAGACAGAGAGAAAATGTCAAGGAAAGCCTTGCCGACATCAAAGGTCAGCAGCATAAACTGGAAAAGCATGCAAACGAAATCGCCGGGCAATGCAGTCACAAAATGACAAAAACAGACCAAATATGGAAGGAATTAGCTCAGCTAAAGGAGAATGAATATAAAAAGAGAGATCTTTTGAAACGGCTAAAAGAAGAGAGGGAGCAGGATCAAACGGAACTTAAGGAACTAAAGAATCAATTGGCTCCTTATATAAAAGAGCAAAAGGACCTCTTTGCCAAAGCTGGAGAAACAGATGAAGAATCGTTTATGGCAAAGGGGACATTGGTGGAAGAAAAACAACAGCTTCGCATAAAACAGGAGGAATGGCTCAACCATATTAAAATGGTTTTTGATTCGGAAGCAGAAAAGGTTGTGCAGCAGTCCTTCGATTGGGATAATATACAACGGGAATTAGAGGAGAAGCAGCGGAGTATAAAATTACTTACAGAATCTATCGAAAGAAACATTCAGGACATTGCTGATTTAAATGCTCAACGTCAGCAGCTGGAAAAGAATGAACAGTTATCCTCTCTGCGTCATCAATTTGCATTCCAGAAAAATAAATTAAGGGAACAGGTAAAGCAATGGATGGTCTATAAAGCAGCTGAGTCCTTTCTGAAAAAAACCAAGCAGATTTACCAGAATGAATATTTACCTGAAGTAATAGAAAAAGCTTCGTCGTATTTTAGGAGACTTACAGAAGGAAGGTATCTTCAAATGATACCGCCTACTGATGATGATACGTTTAAAGCAGAGTCTGCTGACCATATACTTTATGATGTATCTGAATTATCTACTGGTACGGCGGCACAGGCCTATGTTTCCTTAAGATTAGCTCTTAGTGAAGTGATGAATGACCATCATGGTGTTCCATTTTTAGTAGATGATGCATTTGTCCATTATGATGATTTCAGGAAAAAGGAAATGTTAGCGATTATTCATGAAATCAGTCAGAGACAGCAAATGATTTATTTCACATTTAACCGAAATGACGACCGTGATCAGGGCAATATTGTAGTAAATCTGCAAAATCCGGAAATTTCATTGCTATAAATTCGCACAACCAATGGAATCGTGGTAAAATATTTTCAGAAATAGGCTTGGCTGAAGGCTTGGAGGGTTTCAAGTTGGGTAAACATGAAACAAATAGAGAAGATTGGGAAAAACATGAAGAAACATTAGAAAAATTTATCCAGGTGATTGCAAAAAATATGAGTTTGTATGGGATCACAACATCGGTGGGCCGTTTGTATGGGACCCTTTATTTTTCTAATGAACCTATGACACTGGATAATATGCGTGATGCTTTAAAAATGAGTAAGACCAGCATGTCTACTGGTGTACGTGCATTATCCGAAATGAAGATGGTGGAGCCGTCCTTTAAAAAGGGAATGCGTAAAGATTTATATAAATCGGAAGAGGATTGGTATAAGTCCTTTACTTCTCTCTTCGGAAATCGCTGGCGCCATCATACTGAAACGAATATTGAGGAAGCTGAGGAAACCATACATGAATTGGAAAAACTTAAGCAGCAGACCGATGAAGAAGAGCTTAAGGAGACCATCAATTATGATATAGAAAAGCTTGAATATGCTAAAAATTATTATTCCTGGCTTATGAAATTCATTCGTGTGGTCGAAACAGGTGAAATCTTTGAATATGTTCCAAGAGAAAAAAACGACGGGACGAATGAATAATAAGTTCAACTAACCATCAGTGGGGGATGGAGAACCCCCCCACTGATGGAAGTTTCACTTTATAAATTGGGAGAGGGATTGTATTGTTAAAAGAAATTGGCTATGTCGAAGTTGGTCAGCCATTTGAAGGATTTTTACTGATAAAATCAGCCACAAAAGGTGTTGCCAGTAATGGTAAACCTTTTTTAACGCTGATTTTGCAGGACAGCTCAGGTGAAATAGAAGCTAAACTCTGGGAAGCTACAGAAGAGGATGAAAAGACGTTTACACAAGAGCAAATCGTGAAGGTTGCAGGGGACATCAGCCAGTTTCGGGGAAAGCCTCAGCTCAGAATCCAGCAGATTCGTCCTTCCCAGCCGACTGATGGAGTTCGGCTGCAGGATTTTCTCGCAAAAGCACCTGTTGAAGTAAACCAGTTGGAAGAACGATTAACAGAAGCTATATTTGAAATGGAAAACCCGAATATACAAAGAATTGTACGGTACTTTATCAAGAAGTATGAAAAAGAATTATTCCTGTTCCCGGCAGCTGTAAAAAATCATCATGAATATGTTTCAGGCCTGGCCCATCATATTTGTTCCATGCTGAATATCGCGAGAGATCTAAAACATCAATATGATGATATTAATCAGGACTTACTTTATGCGGGCATCATTCTGCATGACTTAGGAAAGATTACCGAATTATCAGGCCCGGCAGCTCCTAATTACACTACGGAAGGAAAACTATTAGGCCATATTTCTATTATGGCTGAAGAAATAGGGAAGGCTGCTGAAGAATTAAGTATTGAAGGGGAAGAAGTCTTATTATTGAAACATATGATTTTGTCCCATCACAGTAAAGGGGAGTGGGGAAGTCCCAAACCCCCTCTGATAAGAGAAGCAGAAGTCCTTCATTTAATAGATTTAATTGATGCAAAGATGAATATGATGAACCGGGCACTTCAGAAGACAAAACCAGGTGAATTTACGGAACGAATTTTTGCTTTGGATAATCGGAGCTTTTACCGCCCTGTTTTTGAAAAAAAGGATTAGTTCTATTTTTTCTTGTACAGGCATAGGTTTGTACAAAAGGCAGATGAAGAAGGGGAGATTCATGTCATGATGATTGGTCCATTTCCATGGTGGATTGCGGTTATCATTGGTCTGATTATTTTTAGCGGATATATGGCTTTCCGTGCGATTCGATCTGAAATGAGATTAGAGCAGGAATTTATTGAAAAAGAAGGTAAGGTTTATATGGACCGGATTGAGGAAGAGAGAAAACATAAGGAAGAGACAAATCAATCAGGAAAAGGCGAGGATGAAGTACAGTCCATAAGCTGAAAAAGCCTTGCTAAACCATTTATGGTTAGCAAGGCTTTTTCATAAAGTCTGTTAAAAAACGAACACATTTGCCGTCATGAGCAAATGTGTTCGTTTTTTTGGTATCTCATTACTTATTCATTACTCTTACTTTCTTCGTTATCGGAGCTGGAGCTGTTTTCTTTATTGTCGCCACTTCCACTATTTTGACTATCTCCGTTGTTTCCACTTTCTTTATTCAGATTAAACATGCCCTTATATTCGTCAATTTTGACATCAATATTTGCATCCGTAATCATTTGTCGAAGGTTTTCCTGTGCTTTTTGTAATTGTTCTTGATCTGATTGTAATTTCTCTTTGGCCAGTGTATTCTTTATATCCTCTTTCATATCTTCCAGTGGGTCAATTTCTTCTTCAACATCACGCTTATCTGTCACTTTGATTACGTGCCAGCCATGTGTTGTTTGTACAGGCTCGCTGATTTCTCCCGGCTCAAGGTCAAATGCAGCGTCCTTAAATGGAGCTACATACTGGTCGGTAATTTTAATGAAACCGTAAGATCCGCCTTTTTCAGCTGAGCCTGGATCCTGGGAATTTTCCTTCGCTAATTCAGCAAAATCCGCTCCGTTATTGAGTTTGTCAATAAGTTCCTGCGCTTTCTTCTTTTCCTTAACCAGAATATGACTGACTTCCACTTCATATTGCATACGGTTGTAACGCTTTTGTACGGCATCATCTGAAACTTCTATGCCATCAATTAACGCTTGTTCCTGAAGCTTCATTTGTTTTACATATTCACGATAATCCTCTTCATTTTGGAAATTTTGCTGTTGTAGATACATTGAAAAAGAATCGCCATATTGTTCCTTTTCTTGTTCAATTTGGGTATCAACCTGATCTTCAACATCATATTTGTCTTCAAGAATCTGTGTAATCACCATATTGTTTAGAACACTTTGACCTGCTTTTGATTTTAATTCTTCATAAAATTCATCTTTTGTAATGTTACCGGTTTCCGATTCTACTACAACCTCTCCATCCTGAGAGCAGGCAGCAAGGGCTAGTACAAATACAGCCATGATGGATGCAATGGCAAGTTTTTTCATGTTAACACTCCTAATCCTTGTTCATTAATAATTGTCTTTCAACAATATAACATATTTTTTCATTAATACATAGTTAAAATACCATTTCGGAATTTATACATTGTGGGCAAAATTTTTTATTTATAGGGAAGTGCCTACTCAAAATGATCATCAGATACATAGGGTGGAAGTGTAAATATTTAAGGAGGTGCTCATATGGGTTACGGAGGATATGGATACGGCAGCGGTTTTGCGTTAATTGTTGTGCTGTTTATTCTGTTGATTATTGTTGGTGCGGCCTGGTACTAAAACAAAAATATAAAGTGAGACTTCAATCGGTGGGGGAATTTTAACCCCCCACTGATTGTTAGCGAACTTATCAGGCCCCAAACGAGCAGATACTTCATCATCCGGCGATCGAATTACGAAAGTCCGAAGAGGGATAAAAAAGGGGGAAGCCTGACTTGGCTTCCCCCTTTTCATGGTGTTTAATTTGTTATAACGTAAATGTCTGATGCTTTCCCTGATAAAGGCCTGTCTGATTCCACCAGATCTGAACCGGTCGCCTCCGCTTTTCCTGTCCAGCTGCGGCACCTAGGTCAAGGCGGATATAAGCCAAAGCCATTCCGTGGCCAAACCATGCCACTCCATGTCATTGTCTTATCCCGCACGACCTGAACAGTCGCCTCCGCTTTTCTAGCCTAAATATAATACTTCTATATAGGAGGAGATAAGCAGGATCGTGATGGAGATGTTTATCGTTTTGAATACTTTATGGGATTTATCATTAGACATTTCGGTTTTTAAGCATAACGAATACGTTAGTGAATTGAAGATATATAAAGTAAATAATGCAAATGGTACATAAAATAACAGCATATTTCTCCCTCCCGTGCGTACCTATTGTCTAACTGTGGCACCCTGGGTAAAAGCTTGTCATTCTGTGGATTATGCTTTTACTGTCTGCTTTGCCTGGTGCCTGCACTTTTAAAATTACTTTATCAAAAAATATGATGATTGAACAGATATAATGATAAGGAAATGGAAAAGCACCCTTTGCCAGGGTGCTATTTTTGAATCAGTATATCATACCCATCTTTCGCATTTTCAATTTTGCATTTTTTCGGAGCTTTTAAAAACTGCTTACAATAATAATAGTCCTTCAATGATAATCCGATATTAAAAGCTGTGAATAAGAGTATATAAGGATAATAGTCTGCAAGAACAAACCCGGCAATTAATGCTGGAATGGTAAGGAAAAGGGTAGGTCCAAGCCACATAAATATTGAAACTTTTTTAGATAAGGAGGACTTTGGCTTAACCATAAGTGCTGGCACGAACCGCAGTAATACGCTCCAGTTAATCTTTGTTCGTTTATAGCAGAGAATTAATGGGATAACATGTGCCATTTGATGAACAGTAGGTAAAGTGAATAAAATAATTAATAAAGGTATAAATCCATGATCTTTTATTAGGACATCCTGATGATAAATCGAATAAGGTAAAAAGAGAATGATAAATGAGAAGAAGGCAAGAAAACTTGACATTAAATAAAGTCTGCCTAATCCAAATTCTCTTGAAACGTTAACGGTTTTCCAGCAATTGTTCATTGCGGGTCCCCCCTTACTACATGCTGTATTTTTTCTGAGTTCTTTATCCTCAAGGAATAATACTCGCTTTTTGAACCAAAATCAATACCTTTTTCATCATAAATATAAAAATTTTAAACAGGCATTCATTACATGCAGTAAAAAACAATGGTAATGTAGGAAAACTCACTGAAAACGTGTTTTCTGGTTTCTGAAATCCTGTGGTATGGAAGGAGGATTACACAACTGAAAATATTCTATGTCTCAAAAGAAATAAAGTGTAAACATATACCCATGTGATGTTATTTCACGGTGTCATTTTTATCTGTTACGGTCTCTTTTACAACATTTTGGATGGAACGATTGAAGATATCCATATATTCATCTCCATAAATATCCCGAATGACAGCAATCAAATCCTGAAATTCCGGAAATTTTCCATAGAGTTCCTGCAGCTTCAAGGAACCGTTTACAATTCGGTTGTTATCAACATTATGGGTATCAAGGATTTCCTCTAGTAGATGATTTCCTTTTTGGGTGAGCTCCACATACGTATTTCTTTTATCATTCTCTTTCTTTGAAAAGGTCAGCAGCCCGCGCTCTTCCAGCTTTTTTGAAAAGTTAAACGCTGTTGATACGTGCATAACTCCGAATTTGGATATTTCAGAGATGCTTGATCCTTTGAGATGATAGGCAATTAATAAAATATGGTGTTCATTTATATTTAAGCCAAATGGTTTCACCCAATCCTGCCAGTCTTTTTCTATTGCCTTCCATAATGCTTTGCTAAGCTGTGTCATTTTATGGCTGTATATAATCGCTTCTTCTATGGAATAACGCTCGCTACTCATTCTATCACTCCCTATTATAATATCGCTTTGGTTCTATTATGCCAGTAATAAGGAGATTAATAAAGTTTATTTTTCGAAATATTTTTTAATCATAGCAAAAAGCATCAGATTAAGTCGGAACAGAATCTGATGCTTCCCCCTTTTATTCCAAAAGAGACTCGTTATTCAGTTGTACAGCCCGGAATTCATAGCTGCTGATGGGGTTTTGGTTAAGCTGATTTTTCAGGATGAGCCGGTAAAATTCCCGCAATTGCTGATCTTTAATATAAATATATTGATGATCATGATTTAACTCAATGGAACCCTTTGTAATCGTGGAGTTATTGGTTTCGATATCTGCTCTCACATGCTTCTCCAGGTCGTCATCAATGTAGAGAATCATTTCTCTGCGGACGGGATTATACCATGCATATCCTTTATTATCTCCACTGGACGTATGAACCAGATCATAAATTTCCGTTTTGGGATCAATTACAAAGCTTTCGTTTTGATTTGCTGAATGTGTAGCTGTTTCATGCTCCGTCATCTTTTCCCCGGTAAAAACGCCGCTTATAAATAATACGGCACCTATGGATACAGCAAGAATACCTTTATACCAGGTTTTAAATTCCCTCTTTCGTTGGCGCTGGACTTCTGAAGACAGCTGGTTCCAAATTGATTTCTGCTGGGTTTCAGGAACCTCAACTTCTTCATTTAGAGTATGGGTCCAGAAGGAGAATAATTCCTGGCAATCCTGGCATTCATTTAGATGCTCCTGAACTTTAATTTCTTCATTTTCGGGCAGCTCCTGCTCAATAAAATCAATGATCTTTTCTTCTGACAAGTGGTTAGGCATCATGGCGATCACCTCTTTGTAAATCCTGTGGTGATAGGTAATATTTCTTTAAATTTTTGATTCCATAACGGATCAGGGATTTTACCGTTCCTAACGGGCGATCTAACCTTTCTGCTGTTTCTTTATGAGACAGGGATTCAATATAGTTTAAGTAAATAGCCTGTCGTTGTGCCGGGGGCAGGTGCTGAAGGGCATCCTTTAATTGTTTTTTGTCTTCATTGGCTAATGCAATGTCTTCTACACTTTGTTCAGTGCTTTCCTTCTGATAGAGTAATTGCTCTTTTAAGACGACTCTGTCTTTCTTGCGGATGTAATCGATGGCCCTGCTTTTTGCCCGAACCGCCAGCCAGGATTTAACGCTTCCGCGGGTGGGATGATAGCTATTAGCTTTACGATAGTATTCCAGAAATAAATCGTGACACAAATCAGCTGTGTCATCACGATCTTTAAGGATGGAATAAACAATTTTGTAGATAAACTGGAAATAACGTTCATATAAAATTTTAAAGTCGTCCAGTGACCCCTTTTCAACCGCTTTTAATAATTCCTCATCCGTTTTCTCTTTCTCCAGCATCCATTTCACATCCTATCCACATGGGTTAAATATCTCCTTTATTATTTATAAAAGGCATTTCAAATGTTTGTCAACTCTTTAGTGCTTTAAAGCATGTGGGGACAGTCCCAAAAAATTTAAAAAAAGTTAAATCCAATACCAAATCGGTGACGTATTAATAAAAAAATTTACAGGGAGGAATGGATGATGTTCAAACGTAAGTCTTTTATTTTGCTGACATTATTTACTCTTTTACTATCGATGGTCATGCCGTATAAAGCGAGTGCGGCTGAAGGGGTGACCCTATATACACCACTGACCGGGCTGTCCCTTACCCCTGGAGAAACGGCAAATTATGAGGTTGAAATCATTAATGAATCAAACCAGGTGAAAAATTTAGAGCTGGCTGTCAGTGATTTGCCGAAAAAATGGAGCTATACGATGACAGCTGACGGCTACGGTGTGGATCATTTATCTGTAAAGCCTAATTCAACTAAGAGCTTTCAGCTGGATATTGAGGTTCCGCTAAAAGTTGAAAAAGGGGCCTATAATTTTGATGTTACAGCCACTTCTGAAACAGGAGCAGTCACTACTTTACCTATGACCGTCAACATCACAGAACAAGGGGTATTCAAAACAGAATTAACCTCTGATCAGACAAATATGGAAGGAGACTCAGAGTCAACATTTACATACGATGTGGAACTGTTAAATCGTACAGCAAGTGAACAGCGCTACTCTTTAAAAGCTGATGCACCAAGCGGATGGCAGGTGAATTTTAAAGCGAATGGGAAAGATGTAACGAGTGTCACGGTTGGATCCAATCAAAGCTCAAATATTACCGTGGAGGTTGTCCCTTCTAAACAGGCAAGTAAGGGTACCTACGAAATTCCGGTTACAGCACAGGCAGGTCAGGCAAATGCGAAGCTTACCCTGGAATCTGTGATAACCGGTACTTATGGACTTGAGCTTACAACCCCTGACGGAAGATTAAGCTCTGACATACAAGCAGGGGATACAGATGTTATAACACTCGAAGTAAAAAATACAGGCACGAGTAAGCTGGAAAATGTAGAGTTATCAGCTGCGAATACCCCATCGGAATGGGATGTTACCTTTGAACCTGGGACGATCAGCGAAATCCCGGCTGGACAGTCGGTTAAAGTAGATGCAACCGTTAAGGCCAGTGATAAGGCGATTGCCGGGGATTATGTGGTGGAAATGAAAGCATCCACCCCTGAAGCAACCGCAAATTCACAGTTTCGCATGAGTGTGAAGACGTCGATGGTATGGGGCTTTGCAGGTCTGGCTATTATTATTGCTGTCGTTGTGGGTATAATCTTCCTCGTCAGAAAATATGGGAGGAGATAAAGATGGCAGAGACTATGATTCAATTAAAAAATATCACCAAGCAATATAAAGAGAATAAAGCTGTTAAACAATTAGATCTTTCCATTCATAAGGGTGAGGTTTTTGGATTATTAGGACCAAATGGTGCAGGTAAATCCACAACGATTTATATGATATTAGGTCTGACTGAGCCTACAGAAGGGGAAGTATACGTCAGTGGCATCCATGCAACAAACAAACCTATAGAAGTTAAGAAAAAGGTGGGCTTTCTTCCGGACAATGTTGGATTTTATGAGGATATGACTGGGATGGAAAATTTAATTCTAACCGGGAAATTAAATGGTTTGGGCCGTGTGGAAGCCAAAAAAAGGGCGACTCATTGGCTGGAACAGGTTCGTATGGATCACGCGGCTGCTAAAAAAGTTGGAGAATATTCCCGTGGGATGAGACAGAGATTAGGGCTTGCCGACATCCTGATGAAGGATCCGGAAGTGGTTATTATGGATGAGCCAACTTTGGGAATTGACCCAAAAGGGATTAACGAGCTATTGGAGTTAATCCGTAACCTTAGTGTCGATCATGGGTTAACTATTCTGCTCTCCTCTCACCAGCTGCATCAGGTACAGCAGATTTGTGATCGTGTTGGTATCTTTGTAAAAGGCGAACTGCTTTCCTATGGGGATATAGAGGACTTACAAAAAACACTGTTAGATGACACATTATTCTTATATAAAGCAAAAGTAAAGGGTCCAAGTCATCAGCTTGTTGAAAAGCTCAGTATGGAACCCAGTGTAGAGTCTATTGATTGGGATGAAGAAGCCTATTACATTAGACTAAATAAAGAAGATCAAGGGGAGCTGGCCAAATTTTTCATCTCCAATCAATACGATTTGCTGTCCCTGAAGCGAATGTCTTATGGGCTGGATGATATTTACCAGCGCTATTTCGAGGGAGGTGAAATCAGTGATTGAAGCTATTAAGGATAAAGAGAAGTGGATTCAGCGGATTCAGGATTTTGCCAACAGCTCAATTTGGATATTAACCCGGAAGGAAATCGCAGACCATATTAAAAGCTATCGTTTCAACATATTAATGGCCATTATTTTACTCACATGTGTGGGATCCTTGTATACGGCCTTCTCCTCTATTCGGGATGTAGCGTCTAATTTGGAAAATAATCAAAGCCTTTTTCTATATCTAAGAGTATTCACGATTACAGGCGAAAATGGAACACTGCCATCTTTTGTGACGTTTATCAGTTTTCTTGGCCCTCTGCTGGGGATAAGTCTTGGTTTTGATGCGGTAAATAGTGAGAGAAATAAAAATACATTACTTCGGATTATGTCCCAGCCTATACCACGAGACTACATTATTTTGTCCAAGTTCCTGGGTTCGCTCGCCGTGATTGCCGGATTTATCTTTTCGCTGGGACTCTTAGTGATAGGAATCGGAATTCTATCAATGGGAATTCCCCCAACGTTTGGTGAGGTCATTCGAATATTAACCTACTTAATTATGATTATCATCTATATCGGATTTTGGCTTTCGCTATCCATTCTTTTTTCAATACGTTTTAAGCAGGCGGCCACATCGGCGCTGGCAGGAATTGCAATCTGGTTATTCTTCAGTATTTTCTATCCCATTATTGTCAACCTGATTGTGAATGCTTCTGTCCCGGATCAGTTATTTCAGGGAGCCGGCTCTGTAGGTGCCCAGGCTGAAAGTCAGCAGCTGTTAACAACATTGATGAGATTTTCACCTAATTATTTGTTTTCAGAAATTACGACCATCCTACTCATTCCAAGTTTCAGGACGTTAGGTCCTATCTCCATGGAACAGCTGGCAGGCAGTGTTTCTGCTCCCCTGGGATTAGGGCAGAGCTTAACAATTATCTGGCCACAGGTAATTGGAATTTTGTCAGCAGGAATGATTTGTTTTGCCATTGCCTACTTTATCTTTTTATTTCAGGAAATTCGTTCATAATAGAAGAAACCCGGAATATTCCGGGTTTCTTCTATTATGATAGTAATAGGGCCTTTTGTACTGGCCGCTAAAATTATCACATCTGCCTCGAAATGGTCGGCATTAATCATCGACGTTTAACTGACGGAAAGATTCCCTTAACTGAATGTGGAAGTCAATCATTTGATTAAGATAATCGGATAGCTCATTCAGGTCTGAAGTCTTACGGTTTGGATGCTCATGGAGCTCCTGCTGAATCGTTTCTAGGGCGTCCATCTGATGTGCGGATGCATCGAGCCACTTGTTGATATAGTTGTTCATAAATGTTTTAAATATTTGATGATTTGCTTCATATAAATCCTTGCGCACACCTTTTCTCCATACACGTGTAACCAGATTCGCACCAGACAAACTTCTGATGCTCGTGCTCATAGAGGTTTTGCTTTTACCCAGGGCTGCTCCCATTTCATCAAGTGTCTGTGGTTTATTCTTTAGATACAAATAAACGAATAGTCTAGCTTCAAGTGGGGCCATTCCGAACATTTCTATAGTCTTGGCAAATTCAATAATAATTTTATTTGATATGTCCTCTACAGTAGTTACGTTCATACAATCCCCCTATATGTACTGCTATATAAAGGTTACACGAAAACAACAATCAATAAAACCAATGGATAGGGTAGAAAAATGGCGAAAAAAAGAGATACTAAAAGAATAAGTTCGCACATGTTTATACAGAATAAACTGTACATAAAAAACATACAAAATCATCGGTATTTAATATTTGAAATTTATGTACCTTTTGCTTTATAGTATTAAGAGTGGTCGATGCAATGCAATGCAATGGTAGCAATTAAATGTAAATCATTACCAAATTGAACGAATTTAGTTTGGTGAGATATTCCTGTTAAATCCATAGGAGTGTGTGCAGGACAGTACTTCTCTCTGATAGCAGAAAAAAAGATGTGCGATTTAATAGATTTTAAATAAATAATCTTTGAAAAATTAATCTATTATTTGTTTCAGAGAGGATCAAAAATGAATTAAGGAGTTAAGAGAGGTGAAACGATGAGTAAGATTAAAGTGGACCGATTAACAAAAGTTTTCGGTAAACGTCCGAAACAAGCCGTGAAATACCTCGATGAAAACAAATCGAAAGACGAAATTCTCGAGATGACAGGTATGACGGTTGGTGTCAATCAGGCATCGTTTGAAGTTGAGGACGGTGAAGTATTCGTTATTATGGGTTTATCCGGTAGTGGTAAATCTACACTTGTCCGTATGTTGAACAGGCTCATTGAACCAACTTCAGGGGATATATGGCTTGGAGATGAAAATGTTACGGAAATGAACAAAGAACAATTGCGTAACTTACGCAGAAAGAAAATGAGCATGGTTTTCCAAAACTTTGCCCTTCTCCCACATAAAACCATCCAAAAAAACACAGAGTATGGTCTTGAAATTCAGGGTATTGATAAAGAGACTCGTGCCCAGAAAGCACAGGAAGCACTCGAACTTGTTGGTTTAGGAAATTATCTTGATAAATACCCAAATGAACTTTCTGGTGGTATGCAGCAGCGTGTTGGACTTGCAAGAGCGCTCGCTAATGATCCTGAAATTCTATTAATGGACGAAGCATTCAGTGCATTGGATCCATTGATTCGTAAAGATATGCAGGATGAACTGCTGGATCTTCAGCAAAGTATGAGTAAAACGATTATCTTTATTACACACGACTTGGATGAGGCGCTTCGAATAGGTGACCGTATTGCATTGATGAAAGATGGAAGCATCGTTCAAGTTGGTACAGCTGAGGAGATTCTAATGGACCCTGCTAACGATTATGTTGAACGCTTCGTTGAGGATGTTGATTTATCTAAGGTCCTTACAGCTTCACATATTATGAAACGTGCAGAAAGTATCGCTGTGGACAGAGGTCCAAAAGTAGCCTTGAAGCTCATGAGAGAATATGGTATTTCCACTCTATATGTTGTGGACAAAAAGAAAAAATTACTAGGCTATGTAACAGCAGATGATGCAGCAGCAGCAGCGAAAGAACAAAAAGGTCTGGAAGAAATTTTAACTTCCGATATTCCAACAGTGCATCCAGATACATTGCTTGCTGATGTGTTTGTACCATTGTCTGATGATAAGGCACCACTGTCTGTTGTCGATGATGAAGGTCGACTTGTGGGAATTATTGTACGTGGATCTGTTATTGGCGCACTAGCTGGAGATAATGAGGCATTAAACGGAGATGGGGGTGTTGGAGCCAATGGATGAGACTCAACTATTTCCCAAACTCCCATTAGCAGAATGGGTTGAATGGTTTGAAGAATTTTTAAAGACATATCTTTCTGGATTTTTTGATGGCGTTACAAATATTATTGAATTTGTAACAGAGAATTTTGTTCTATTATTAACATTGGTACCGCCTTTTGTATTAATCATTCTGGTCGCACTGCTTGCATGGTGGATTGTGAACTGGAAAATTGGTGCTTTTGCTCTTATAGGACTAGGTCTTATTAACAACTTAGGCTATTGGCCTGAATTAATTGATACTGTAGCACTTGTTATTATATCTGTTCTGATATCTATGCTTATAGGTATTCCAATTGGGATATGGATGTCACAGAAGAATTCGGTGCAGGCTGTCATAACACCAATTCTTGACTTCATGCAGACAATGCCGGCCTTTGTTTACTTAATTCCGGCAGTTGTTTTCTTCAGCCTTGGTATGGTACCAGGCGTTGTGGCAACGATTATCTTTTCGATGCCACCTACTGTAAGACTGACAAACCTTGGTATCCGTCAGGTTGATCAGGAGCTTATTGAAGCATCTAACGCTTATGGATCAACAACTGGACAGAGGCTGACTAAGGTACAGATTCCTCTGGCTATGCCAACGATTATGGCTGGTATTAACCAGACCATTATGCTATCCCTTTCAATGGTTGTTATTGCTTCCATGGTAGGGGCACCTGGTCTTGGAACCATTGTATACAGAGCTGTAACACAGGTTCAGGTTGGACTAGGATTTGAAGGTGGTTTATCCCTTGTTATTCTTGCGATGTTACTTGATCGTATCTCTCAAGGGGCAAATAAAAAATAAGATGTTCACGGGTAACTGCATCGCTAAATGATGCGGTTCCCCGAACATATATATTATTAAAACTTTAGGAGGAATACATCTTATGTTTAAGAAATTTAAATTTCTTGGTTTAACCGCAGCACTATTACTAGCACTTCTTTTAGCAGCATGTGGTGGCGGTGAAAACACCGATGATAGCAGCGATAACGCTGACAACGGAAATGCTGAAGAATCAAGCGGTGTAGAACTAGGTGAATCTGAATTAGAAATTCCGTATGTAGCATGGGCAGGTGCTCTTGCACGTACTCCATTAGTTCAACAGGTTCTTGAAGAGGTAGGATACACTGTAGAAACTACACAAGTGGAAGCAGGAGCTATGTGGTCAAGTGTTGCAAATGATGATGCGTCATTCATGACAGCTTCATGGCTGCCAGCTACCCACCAATCATACTGGGAGCAATATCAGGATGATGTAGAAGTTGCTGGTGAATTTGTAGCACAGGCACCACTTGCATTAACTGTTCCATCTTACATGGAAGATGTAAACTCTATTGAAGACCTTAAAGGTAATGAAGAATTAGGTGAAGCAACAGAGTGGCAAATTATAGGTATTGACCCAGGTGCCGGAATTATGCAGAATACACAAACAGCACTTGAAGAATATGGTCTGGAAAACTGGACACTGACTTCCAGTTCTGAAGCTGCCATGCTTTCTGAGCTGCAAACTAAGATTGAAAATGAAGAACCAATTATCGTACCACTTTGGAAGCCACACTGGGCATTTGCCGAAATGGATCTGAAAATGTTAGAAGATCCTAATGAAGTTTATGGTGGTGCTGGTGACCGCATCGAAGCTATCGCACATAAGAGCTTCAAGGAAGATTCACCTGCAGCTTACGAAGTGATTCAACGCCTAACAGAAGACTACAACACTGAAATGGAAAACGAATTGCTAGTAGCTATCAACGGTGGAGCTGAACCAGCTGATGCAGCAGCTCAATTCCTTGAAGACAATCCAGATCTTCTTGAAAAATGGACAAAAGATCTAGGTGAATAATCTATATTGAATAACTGTAAAAAGGCTGTCTCTACATTGAGACAGTCTTTTTATCACGTATTAACTGGCCGTAATACCCCCACTTCAAATTTTGAGGGTAACCCAACAAGACTAAGTGGAGGATAAACGGCTAGTAAAAACCTGATAAGTTCAACTAACCATCAGTGGGGGATGGGAAAACCCCCACTGATGGAAGTTTCACTTTATATAGGTGAAGCCAAGTGCAGAGATTTGGGGGTCAATCAGGATTCACTGATCATTGATTTTCTGTGATATATGAATGTTAATATAGGCTAATGATTTTTTTCCACATAAAAAAGTGTATGTCCTATACGAACATACACCGTTATCCTTATTCGTTTTCTTTTTTAGCTGCATTCATTTTTTCTTCTAATTCCTTCAGGCTGTCCTCTACATTTTTTAAATGCTCCTGGATATTTTCCTGATGTGGTTCAATCGTCTTTTTCCAATTTTCAATAGATTCTTTTACATCCTGAGAGAGTTCTTTTAGAAGAACCGCACCTTCTTTTGTTGTTTTAGTCAATTGATTTTTCAAATCCAGACCTTCGTTTTTTAATTCTTCAATCGTTTGTTTAAGCTTTACACTTTGTTCTCTTGCTCTTCTGCGTACGTCTTGTCCGGAAGATGGTGTTGTAAGTAAAGAGGTGGATGCACCGATGACACCACCAAAAATGAGGCCAAGTAATAATGATTTTCCTTTTGACATATCATTACCCCCTTTAGTAGTAAAAATCGATCGTTGATGGAAATGAGCGATTTAATCATTCAGTAATCAATCTGTATACAAAACAATAAAAGCGTAATCATTTCCTTATAGTTATTATTATAACGCTTTTCATTCATAATGTTTAGGAAAAACGTAAAAATAAGTGAAAAACAAAACTCCAGAGCATCACTGCATCTGGAGTTTTACGTAAATATTCTTAATGGAACAACCCTATAGATTTCTATGCCTTTTGCAATGTGATCGTGGACCGTTTCATGATGGACTGAAGTATTGGATAAACAACAAATATAATAATGGTATTGGCAATCGTTGCCGGGATAACGACTGAAGCAAAGAGTGCGCCAAAGCCTGCTCCCAGTTCAACACCCAGAATAAATAGTGCAACGGATAAGAAAATCGCTCCACTAATCATGGTACCGATGGCAGTCATGACTGGTGCTGAAATAACATCTTTCACTCCTTTGGATAGCAATACATAAAGTCCAAAGAATATAAAGGCAGTAATTGGTTTATCAATGAGATTTGAAATCTGTCCACCAGGCATTGTTGTTGTTAATGCGGTTAATAGTCCTGTAGCCACCGAAAGCACGAGTACATATTGAACCTTTGGAAACAAGAGTATCCCCAGGAACATCATCGCCAGTTGCAGGTCATGCTTCATTCCGAAAAGAACACCGGGCATTACCAGGTGCAATACAGTACCAATCCCGATAAATAGGGAAAGCAAAATTAAAACACGTGTATCCATTTTCATTTGTAAATCCTCTCCTCATCTAAACTATTCTCAACTAATGTCTTTCCAATCATATCCTGGTGATTGATTGCGAAAGAGTTATCATCATTATAACAGAACCGCGTTACCAGCTAAAGAAAAAGTTTCAGGGATTTATAAAATTTTTCAGAAAATTAATCGATATTTTTTGTAACCTCGTCTGCAATCTGTTGCAGATCATGCTCATCTGGATGTGTTTCCCATTTCAGGTCAAACCCGTCCTTATCATCATCATATCTCGGTATTAAATGTATATGTAAATGAAAAACAGTCTGACCGGCAAATTCTCCATTGTTTTGCAAAATGTTTAAGCCCTTAGGCTGGTATGTTTTTCTGAGAGCATTCGCTATTTTAGGAATTCTGGAAAATACCTTCTCAGCAACTTCCGGGTCTGTCTCAAAAATGTTCTCTGTATGGTTTTTGGGAATCACTAAGGTATGTCCCTTTGAAACTTGACTGATATCAAGAAAGGCATATACATCATCATCTTCGTAAATTTTTGCTGAGGGAATTTCACCATCTAAAATCTTACAAAAAATACAGTCTGCCATGATTATCCTCCTCATACTATTGTTTCCTTTATTGTAATAAAGGGAAAAAAACAATGCAATAAGAAAAGCGAAGGCGACCGGTTAGGCCCGACGGCATAAGCCGAATCTCCGGAGTGGCCGTATTTCGGCCATGGAGGAGATTCGGCTTATGACCGCTTGGGCCTGGGAGCCGTAGCTGGACAATAAGAAAAGCGAAGGCGACCGGTTAGGCCAGACGGCATAAGCCACAAAAAAGGCAGAGCAACATGTGCTCTGCCTTAAGGAACGGGGATGCATACTGTTGATGAGATGGGGAATACGTTCAGACTATACCTAGTCTGGACGCAATAGTCTACAGTAGCTTTACGGGAATCATCAAGTGTGAAAGAAAGTTGCCTTTCACGAACACCCCATTTCAAAAATGGTTCATTTTAACGTGAAAGAATAATGTCTTTCACCAACACCCCACTTTAAATGGTTTGACGTTCGAGACAATGTTTCACGACTGACTATCTGCCCCGTTCCTCAGTTATTATTGTGTTCAGCATAAACAGGAATTATTCATCTTTTGCAAATCAAAATGTTGATGGTAAAATTTAGATTAGGTATGTGATGGAAGGTGGAGGTAAATCAATGGATCAATTATTAAAGCTGGAGAATGTTCTCGGAGGATATACACAAAAGAATGTTTTAAAGGGGATATCCTTTGATGTACGCCCGCATGAAATTGTGGGATTAATCGGTCTTAACGGAGCCGGAAAAAGTACATCAATTAAACATATTATAGGACTCATGGAGCCAAAAAAAGGGACAATCTCCATTAATGAACAGACATTTCAGGAAAACCCTGAAGATTACCGGAAACAATTTGCTTATATTCCGGAAATGCCTGTTTTATATGAAGAACTGACTCTATATGAGCATCTGCGCCTGACTGCAATGGCCTATGATATACCAGAGGATGAGTTTGAAAAGAGAATCGAGCCCCTCCTGAAGGAATTTCGGTTAGAGAAAAAATTGAAATGGTTCCCTGTTCATTTTTCAAAAGGGATGAGACAGAAAGTGATGATTATGTGTGCCTTTCTCATTGAACCATCCCTCTACATTGTAGATGAGCCCTTCGTCGGACTGGATCCATTAGGGATACAATCCTATCTGCAAATGATGGATAATATGAAAAAACAGGGAGCAGGTGTGCTTATGTCCACACATATACTCTCCACGGCTGAGCGGTACTGTGACCGGTTTGTGATTCTGCATGATGGAGAGGTGCGGGCAAAGGGAACACTGTCAGAGCTTAGAAAGGAATTTCAAATGCCTGATGCTACCCTGGATGATTTGTATATTCAATTGACGAAGGAAGATCAGCATGTTTGATGCCAACGAATTATGGAAAAAAAGATTAGGGGCTCATCTGAAAGAAACAGGCCGGTACATGCGTCTCATTTTTAATGACCATTTAGCTTTTGCCTTGCTGTTTTTTATTGCTGCCTTTGCTTACTTTTATCAGCAATGGCTTGAGAATCTGCCGGAAAATTTCCCGGTTGCATGGATTATGGGAATTGTCTTAGGTTTGCTGGTCACCCATAGTCAGGTCCGAACCCTGTTGCAGGAAGCAGACACCGTTTTTCTTCTGCCTGCCGAGCATAAAATGGGAAGCTATTTTCGCAAGGCATTCTGGTACAGTTTTTTCACTCAGCTTTACTCTTTAGCACTGGGATATGCAGCATTAAGTCCTCTTTATTTAACTGCTTATTCGGACAGGGGAGGCGAATGGTTGATTTACCTTGCTGTCATTCTGATCATCCTCAAAGTCTGGAATCTGCTATTAGGCTGGTGGTTATTAAAAGAGCGGGATGTCCAATATCGCTGGATGGACACTATTTTACGTGCTGTTCTGAACATATTAATTGTGTGCTTCTTTATTCAGGGGGATGCCATACTTTATGTCAGTATGATGACGATCATATTGACGGGATACTTCCTGTTGCTGTATCAGGTTTACCGGAAAAAGCAGGGCGTTGCCTGGGATTTACTGATCGAAAAAGAGGAAGCGAGCATGCAGGCCTTCTACAGATTAGCAAACATGTTTACGGATGTACCGCATTTAAAGAAAAAGGCTAAAAAACGACATTCACTTGTCCGTATGCTCATTCAGCCCGTACCCTTTGAGCAGAGGGAGACCTTTACGTATTTATATCGGATAACATTTGTGAGAAGCAGTGATTATCTTGGAATGTATGTAAGATTACTTCTCATTGCAGCATTCTTTATATTCTGGATACCGATAATATGGTTCAAGCTGGTCTTTGCATTGTTATTCATCTATCTGAGTGGGTTTCAGCTTATTACGCTTTGGAATCACCATAAGACGATTGACTGGCTGGATCTGTATCCAATTCCCAAAGAAGTAAGAAAGCGCTCTTTACAGCAGTTTTTACGGTTTGTCATGCTCATAAAGACATTTATCTTAGGCTTTCTAATGCTTTGGGCTGCATCCTGGCAGGAAATGATTCTGTTTTGGGCTCTGGGTGGATTATTTACTCTCATATTTGTGAATACATATGTGAAGAGCAGGCTGGAACGAAAGCGGACAATATAGATCAAAAATGAGGGAATGATCACATGCAAGCCTATGAACAACAGGTTCTTAAGGAAGCTTTAAAATGGAAACGGAAAATGAAGAGAAAGTCTTCACTGGTACAAAAGGCATCGAAATCCGTACAGACTAAAATCAATCAGAAAATTCCGGATCAGGCTCATAAAGTGATTACGGAGAGCATTCGTAAAATGATAGAAGTATCTTTAACTAGCTCCGCATATATTTATAAAGTTGAAGTAAACCCGGAATGGGGATTCGAAAAAAGGGAACAGGAAATCAGAGAACGTCTGCAGAAGTATCGGAATACGGCTGCGGTTGAAGGTGCCGGTACAGGTGCTGGTGGTATTTTCTTAGGTATGGCAGATTTCCCCATGCTTTTAAGTATAAAGATGAAATTTTTATTTGATGTGGGGCAGCTATACGGGATGAATGTCAACAACTACGAAGAACGAATGTATTTGCTTCATCTATTTATGCTGGCTTTCTCAGGTGATCAAAGCCGGGCCCGTGTGTTACACAGAGTCGTTCATTGGGAACAGGAAAAGGAAAAATGGGCCGAAATTGACTGGAAGGAGCTGCAGCAGGAATATCGGGACACGATTGATTTTGTGAAAATGCTCCAGCTTATTCCCGGCTTTGGTGCCGTTGTTGGGGCGTGGGCGAATTCCCGATTATTAAACCAGCTGGGAGAAACAGCCATGAATGGATATCGACTCAGGCTGCTGGACGGGAAGAATAATTAGATGATAACGAAACAAACAAGAGCATCCAGGCTATGTGATGAACCCTGAGATGCTCTTGTTTTGTGTTTTTGAAAAATCGTTATCACGTATTAACTGGCCGTAATACCCCCCACTTCAAGTTTTGAGGGTAACCCAACAAGACTAAGTTGGGGATAAACGGCCAGTAAAAACCTGATAAGTTCAACTAACAAGAAAAGCGGAGGCGACCGGTTAGGTCATGCGGGATAAGACGAAGACATGGAGTTGCATGGGCTTGGCCACGGAATGGCTTTGGCTTATATCCGCCTTGACCTGGGAGCCGCAGCTGGCCAAATCAGTGGGGGATGGAGAACCCCCCCACTGATGGAAGTTTCACTTTATGAATGCTTTTCCTGATAGCTTCGATAAGCCTGCAGCAAAGTTTTGGCGTCCAGTGGAAGGGCCCTTTCATCGAAGTCAAATTTCGGATGGTGATGAGGGTAATTCTCTTTTTCTTTTTGAGCTCCAGTAAAATAAAAGGCACCCGGTTTTTCCAATAAATAATAGGCAAAATCTTCACCGGTCATGGAAGGTTCCACTTCCTCCGTATCCTTTATTCCCGGAACGTTTTTTCCTTCCTTGAGAATCAGTTCAGCCTCATCCGGATGATTCACAACAGGTGGATAACCCTTAGCGTAATGAAAATCATAGTCTGCCTCATAGGGAAGACATACACTTTTTATAATGCTCTCCATCTGCTCAATAATCTTTTCCTGAACATTCGCATCAAAGGTTCGAACAGTTCCAACCAGTTTAGCAGAGTCTGCAATAATGTTGAAGGCCTGGCCGGCTTCAAAGGTTCCGACAGTAACGACACCTGTTTTCAGCGGATCAATACGGCGGCTCATAATTTGCTGAAGCTGTGTGACCAGCTGTGAGGCGATGACAATGGCATCCTTTGTCTGGTGAGGCTTTGCTCCATGGCCACCTTTCCCCTTAATGCTAATTTCAAAGCGATCTGCACCTGCCATAAAATTTCCTTTAGAGGTATGCAAAAGCCCAAGGGGGGTATCTGTCCACAGGTGCGTGCCAAATACAGCATCAACGTTTTCTAATACACCTGCTTCAATCATCGGTTTTGCCCCACCTGGCGCATATTCTTCAGCAGGCTGATGGATGAAAATTATCGTTCCTGGAAGCTGTTCCTGAAAGGGAAGGACAGCCTTTGCCAAACATAACAGAGCTGCTGTATGTCCATCATGACCACAGGCATGCATGACACCTGGAACTTTTGATTTATACGAAACTTCATTTTCCTCCTGTATGGGGAGTGCGTCAAAATCAGCACGTAAAGCCACAGTTTTACCTGGTTTTCCACCCTTTAGAGTGGCTGTGACACCATAACCTCCAATATTCGTACGGCAGGGTATGCCCAGCTGATTATAAAAATCGGCTATGTACTTTGAGGTTTTTTCCTCATGAAAGGATAGCTCCGGATACTGATGAAGATACCGGCGGATGTTGACCATCTCATCAAATAAGTCATCAACAGCCTGAAAGATTTTGTCCCACATATGAATCTCCTCTCCACGTATTTAATCGTGATGCAGCTGTCCGTCATATTCTCCCTTTAATACATGGAAGGAGAGATATAAAGGTACGGGTTAACAGACGCTGACATCCCGATAAGATCACTATATAGTTAAATTATAACAAATAAAGGCCTGTCCCCCAATCCTTTCCGCACAGATAACAGACCTGTTATGATTATACATCCTTCAGCAGTCGCTCAATCCCCACTTGTGGTGCATTTCGTCTGCAAGGCTATAAAACCATCTCGCTATACTGAGTCGTTATGACAGATCGATGTCTTTTTATCCCGGAATTTAAAAAATCAGTCCACAGGCGGAGACGGAAACCAACTTCTGCTTGTATCCTGATTATTTAGCAGGGATATATACTGGTTATATTCAAGTCAATGTAACTCTGAGCTTTATTCTTAGCAGGTGTAAAGAAAAAGAAGGAATTTTGTCGTCTTTGTATAATACAATGATTATGGAAAGAAGAGGGTGAATATGAAATCACAAAGCTTAGTTAAAGTTCTTTTATCATTCTTATTGATTGCTGCGGGTGTTTTTCTCATATTGGAGAATATAGGCATTATTTCCGTGGAAATATCCGATATTATTGCAAAAAACTGGCCGATTCTATTAATTGTGATTGGCCTGAAGTGGTTTGTCGACAGTTTTCGAGATAGCAAAGGGGGTAGCTGGGCTTTTGGCTCCTTTCTCGCTATTTATGCGTCTCTTGTTGTGTTAGGGAATTATGGCGTTCTTTCCTTTGGATTCGGTGATATTTGGGAATTATGGCCCTTACTTTTGATTTATATTGGTTTGCATTTTTTATTTTTCACGAAAAGGAAGGATAAAAAAGGGAATGGAGTAAAAGTCACCATTGATTCAGACCGTGGGAATACCAAAAATAATCACTCATTTGTCGGATCCCATAATTTTAACGAAGAAAATTGGACAGTAGAGCCCCTGGAAATGTGGTCAGGAGTAGGAGATTACTATTTTGATTTTACAAAGGCTTATATTCCAAATAGAGATACCCCTATTACAATCAAGGGCTGGGTAGGGGATGTGCGTATGCTGATGCCTGAGGATATAGCCTTCAGGATCGATGCAACGGCAAGTGTAGGTGATATTAAAGTGCTGGAGAAAGAGGCAAATGGTGTATCAAAGAATCTCGTTTATCAAACCCCTGACTATGAAGAGGCTGTTCAAAGGCTGACCATTCATCTTCATCTCCAGGTGGGCGATATTCGGATTGATCGGGTATAGGAGAGAATATATATGTTTCACAAACTCAATAGTCTGCGCTTTCAGATCGTACGTACACAGTTTCAGACCATTTATTTTTCCTTGTTAGTGATTGCCTGTGTGTTATTTTTTACATATTCGGTCATCCATCCATCCTGGCTGACTCTGGAAGCCATTTTTTTCAGTATATTATTAATCTGCCTGTTGATGACCCCTGTTGCTATGTACGTAAGCTTTCATTATGCAGGTCAGGTCAAGGAAAGAATGGATGGAATATCGGTTCTAATTACACAATTGGCGAAAGGGAAATATGGTGCCAGAATCATTAATCAAGATTATAAGAGTTCAGGTGATGAGATTGATTACATAGCCGATGATTTAAATCAATTAGCCGAAAAAATGGAAAAGCAGGTGAAGTCCCTGCAGCGGATGGCTGATGAGAAGAATGACTTTGCCCAGGAGGCACACAAAGTGGCGACCATGGAAGAAAGACAGCGACTGGCAAGAGATTTACATGATGCTGTCAGCCAGCAGCTATTTGCGTTAACCATGATGTCACAGGCTACCGTAAAATTGCTCGATAAAAAGCCGGAAAAAGCTAAGGAGCAAATGAAGGAAGTCGCCCAAATGGCTCTGCAGGCCCAAACAGAAATGCGGGCACTATTGCTTCACCTTCGTCCTGTTCACTTATCCGGGGAATCCTTACAGACAGGCATTGCAAAACTGATAGAAGAACTGAAACAGCGCTGCTCCATTGATTTTCAGGTGAACTTAGATGACACCTTACATCTGTCAAAAGCCACCGAAGAGCAGCTCTTTCGAATGGTACAGGAAATTCTCTCCAACATTCTCCGGCATGCACAGGCCAGTCATGTACTCCTGGAACTGAAACAGCGTGAGGAAAGTGTCACACTTTATATTCGGGATGATGGGAAAGGATTTAATGTCAGTGAGAAGACGGAAAATCAAGCCTCATATGGGTTAAAGACCCTGAACGAACGGGCCGGGGAACTTGGGGGTTCCTTTATTATACGTTCTAAAGAGGGAGAAGGAACATATAGTACGATACGTATACCACTCTAGGGGGAAGAAGATGAATGAAAAATCAAATAAAAGTATTAATTGTGGATGATCATGAGGTTGTTCGAAAAGGAATTTCAACCTATTTAATGACAGACGATGACATTGCAGTCACCGGGGAAGCAACCAGTGGGAATGAAGGCTGTGCTCTGGCGAAGAAGGAACCGCCGGATGTGGTTCTGATGGATTTAATTATGAATGATGGGAATGGAATTGAGGCAACCAGAGAGATTATGTCCTTTCACCCTGAATGTAAAATTATTATTCTGACAAGCTATTACGATGATGAAAAGGTGTTTCCAGCCCTCAAAGCAGGTGCATTCAGTTATATGCTGAAAACTTCCTCAGCAGAAGAAATTGTCGATGCGATTAAAAAGGCCTACAAGGGTGAAAATGTTATTGAAGCTAAGATTGCGGGTAAAATGATGAATCGTTTCAGAGCGTCCCATTCTCTTCCTCATGAAGAACTGACAGAGCGGGAGAAGGAAGTCCTGATCTGTATTGGGCAGGGATTAACCAATCAGGAAATAAGTGAACAGCTCTTTATTGGAATTAAAACCGTGAAAACTCATGTAAGTAATGTTCTTAGTAAGCTGGAGGTTCAGGACCGTACCCAGGCGGCGGTATATGCACACAAAAACGGTCTGATGAACGATTGATCAAATATAGATTTCCCTCTGATGTTCTATGAATTATGTTATGATAAAATAGACTTTAAGATTTGACTGGAATTTTTCAGTGAGGAGATATACATATGACGTTTAGCAAGACTGAGGAAAATCTGCTGTTAATCATATGGGGAACAGCCTTTATCGCTACTTGTGGAAGTCTGTTTTATTCGGAAATTATGCAATTTGAACCCTGCAAATTATGCTGGTTCCAACGAATTTTGATGTATCCACTAGTCGTGATTATTGGCACAGCTATTATCAAAAAGAATGCTCAGATCGCGTTGCCGGGATTTATCTTGAGTATTATAGGTGCACCACTTGCTCTCTATCACTATATCATTCAGAAGGTAAATAGTGCCGGGGCTGCTGATTTTTGTGGACAGGGGGCTTCCTGCACAGCAGAGTACGTTAATTATTTTGGTTTTGTTACGATACCATTTCTTTCATTGTTTGCTTTTACAGCAATCGTAATCTTATTTATTGTCAGCTTTACAAAGAGAAGGGGATGAAAACGTGAAAAAAATATTCATTATCGGTGGAATCATAGTCGTATTATTCGGGGCACTTATTGCTGTTGTACAATATCAGAATAATGATTTATATGGAAATCAGATAAAGCCGGATGAACTGCAGCAATCTCTGGACAACGGGGAAGACAAGACCATTTATTTCTATAGTCCGGAATGCCCGCACTGTAAAAAAGCCACTCCAATTGTTGTTCCACTAACGGAGGATTTGGGAATTAACATGGAAAAGGTCAATGTTCTGGAGTATGAGGAAGCTTTGCGCCAATTTAAAATTGAGTATACCCCAACCATTGTCCGCTATGAAGATGGAGAGGAAGTCAAGCGCTTTGTCGGAGCAGCTGAGGAAGAAAAATACAGAACCTTTTTTGAGCAGAATGTATTAGATGAATAAGTGGTACTGAAAAGCCCATGGCTCTAAGCTGAACAATAGAGCTATGGGCTTTTTCTTATGATTCGGTTGAAACCATGGAATAGGCGGTTACATAGGACGGACCTGCGCTGTAAGAAGGCCGATCCTGTTTTTGATCAGCATTCCCTTTATGGGCTTTCGCAAAGGATTGGGAGTTTTTCCAGTTTTGAAAGCTCTTTTCGTCCTCCCATTGAGTGAGAATAATATAAGTATTGCCATGAACAGGTCTTAAAACACGGATGGCCTGAAATCCAGGCATTTCTTCAATTTTTCCCTGCCGGTTCAGAAAACGATCCTCAAATATCGGACGTCCTTCGTCAGTGACAGGAATGTTATTCATCACCACATAGCCTTCTTCCTGCATTTCTCCAACGTAGTCAACCGTTTCATACGTTCGTTCCTCTGCAAATAAATCATCATTATTCCCTTCGTAGTAGGCCAGACCATTTTCCCCATTCTGCATGATGAGAATTCGGGCTTCCGGATGGTCCTGCTTAATTTTTTCTAAAAACTCCACGGTACCATTGGTCATAAGGACTTGCATATCCATTCTCCTTTCATATGCTTCCTATTATCAATCTGCCCATAGACTTATCAAGGCAGACATTTAATTATAATTTACGACAATTTTATCGTATAATAGGAGTGATAATGGAAATTTCGACATCTGTTTGAGGTGCTAATTGTGTTAAAACGAACCCGGATAAAGGAATTATGGAATCAACAGCATCCTGCTGTGAAATGGGCACTGATTCTTGGTTCAGGTACGATTCTGCTGAGTATCATTGGCTTTTCCCTTATTTTACTAGGAGGGAAGTGGGTTGTCGATGATAAAGGATTTGTCTTTTCAGAAGCCACGGTCATTCAAACAGAAAGTGGCGAAGAAGTAGCTACTCTTTACAGTGAGAATCGTACATATGTACCGATTGATCAGATTCCGGATTATGTTCAGAATGCTTTTATTGCAATTGAAGATCAGCGGTTTTACAAGCATGCGGGGGTTGATCTGATTTCTGTGGGAAGAGCCGTTTTTCGCGATTTAATTGCTTTTGAGAAAGTAGAAGGGGCCAGTACGATAACCCAGCAGCTGGTGAAAAACCTTTTCTTAACGAATGACAAATCATGGATGCGTAAAACCAAAGAAGTGATGGGTGCTATTTATCTGGAGAGGAATATGAGCAAAAATAAAATCCTCGAGTATTACTTGAATGAAATCTACTTTGGACACGGGGTATATGGAATTCAGGAAGCATCCCGATTTTATTTTAATAAAAATGTACAGGATTTAACCGTGTCAGAAGGGGCAATGCTGGCTGCTATTCCTAAATCACCTACGTATTTTTCGCCAGTTGATTATCCGGACAATGCAAAGGAAAGAAGAAACCTGGTTTTAGCTTCCATGCAGGAAATGGATATGCTAGACGTTGAAGAAATGACGTCATTACAGGGAAAGACGCTTGGAATCGAGCAGGGGAATCCGGATAAGCGACCGTGGATTGAAACCTATGTTGATCTTGTATTAAAAGAAATGGAGAAGAAATTCCACATTAGTCGGTCTCAGGTCTATCGCGGAGGCTATACAATTGTCACAGGCATTGACCCTGACATTCAGCGAATCGCCTATGAACGATTCCAAATGGACGAGTATTTTAAGGGTGGTTCGACAAAAGGGATGGAAGGAGCATTTGTACTTATTGATCAGGAAACAGGGGCGATTACAGCAGCCCTTGGAGGCACACAGTTTGAGCGTGGCGATTTAAATCGAGTATCGGTCAAACGTCAGCCTGGATCAGTCATCAAACCACTCTCAGTATACGGACCTGCTCTTGAAACAGGGAATTATACGCCTTATTCTTTGCTGGTGGATGAAAAAAGAACCTACCAGGAAAACTATACACCGGAAAATTATAATGATACATACGAAGGAAAGGTAACGATGTATGAGGCGTTGGTTCAATCCAAAAATGCACCTGCTGTCTGGCTGCTGAATGAAATAGGAATTCCATATGTGAAAGGATATTTTGATGGCTTAAATATTTCCCTTCCTGATCAACAGCTAGCCATTGCACTGGGAGGTCTATCACGAGGGATCAGTCCTCTGGAGATGGCAAAAGCCTACCGTACCTTTGTTCATCAGGGCCAGTCTGTGGAGCCTTATGCGATTATACAGGTGAAGAAGGATGGGGAAGTGGTTGGAAAAGTCGAGATGAAAGAAAATCAGATTTTTGAGCCACAGACAGCCTGGAATATGACCAAAATGCTTCAGGCCGTTGTAAATGACGGAACAGGAAGTTATGGGCAATTTTCTAAAGCACTGGCAGGAAAAACAGGTACAACCCAGCACCCCAGTGTTTCCGGTATGAATAAGGATATCTGGTTTGCAGGCTATACACCTGAATATGTGGGTGCAGTCTGGATGGGATATGACAGGACAGATAAAGAGCATTATGTAAAAAGCGGGAGCAGTGCACCGACCAAATTAATGAAGGATATATTAACAGATATCGATCAGAAACGTTCCTTGGCAAAAGAGTTTAACAGACCGGACAATGTAAGGGAATTGTCGGATCCTGTCAGACTGCCTGTGGTTGATGATCTACAAGTGGACCGCCGATTTGGTATTTTCTCTGGCGTAACAGCTGAATTGACATGGACACCTTCAGAGGATGAACGGGTCATTTATCGTATTTATGAAAAGAGTGCGAATGGCTCCACTTTGATAGGGGAGGTTGAAGGCAAGGGAACATTTGAAGATGAGAATATCAGGATGCTGGAGAAAAAGACGTATTACATTGTGCCCTATAACCCGCTGAGTAAGGAAAGTGGCCAGCCATCCAATGAAGCAGTCATTGATTAAGACAATTTCGTGACAAAACATTCGCTTTAGTGTACAGTCAAAATGTTTTCGTATACCATAATAGTTGGATATGAGATGAATAGAGATGAAGGGTGACAGTAGAATGAAGGCATTTAATGATACGATTTTAAAAGCGTATCGGGGGGAGAGTACCTCATACGTACCTTTATGGTTTATGCGTCAGGCAGGGCGATCCCAGCCTGAATATCGAAAATTAAAAGAAAAATATTCATTATTTGAAATTACCCATCAACCGGAGCTATGTGCCTATGTAACCAGGCTTCCTGTTGAAAATTACAATGTTGACGCAGCCATTTTATACAAAGATATAATGTCCCCTCTGCCTCCAATTGGGGTTCAGGTTGAGATTCAGCCTGGCGTGGGACCTGTTATTGATAACCCCGTCCGTTCGAAAACAGATATAGAACGTCTCGGGGAGATTGACCCGGAGCAGGACGTTCCCTATGTCCTGAAAACAATCGAAATCCTCTCAAAAGAGCAGTTGGATGTACCGTTGATTGGCTTTAGTGGTGCACCATTTACGCTAGCGAGTTATATGATTGAGGGCGGACCTTCGAAAAACTATAACAAAACCAAAGCCATGATGTACGGAGATCCGGAAACATGGTTTGCACTGATGGACAAACTAGGTGACCTGATTATTCGCTATGTGAAAGCGCAAATTAAGGCAGGAGCCAGTGCTATACAGATTTTTGATTCCTGGATTGGCGCTGTCAATGAAGAGGATTACCGAATTTTTATTAAACCGACGATGGAAAGGATATTTTCTGCAATAAAAGAAGAAGGAGTTCCAGGTATCTTATTTGGTGTAGGTACCGGCCATCTTCTTAAGGAATGGAATGATTTGTCTGCCGATGTGATAGGTCTTGACTGGCGAACCTCCATTCAGCAGGCACGAAGCATGGGGATTACAAAAACCCTCCAGGGAAATCTTGACCCGGCCGTCTTACTTGCGGATTGGGATGTGATTGAAGAGAGGGTTAAGAGGATTTTAAATCAGGGAATGAGTCAGCCAGGATATGTGTTTAACCTGGGACATGGAGTATTTCCGGATATTAACCCGGGGACATTGAAAAAATTAACAAGCTTTATCCATGAATATACCAAACAATCATAATAAACGAGGTGTTGAAAATGACGAAGAAAAAAATGGGACTATTAGTGATGGCGTATGGTACACCATACAAAGAAGAAGATGTTGAACGTTATTATACGGATATCCGTCACGGAAGAAAGCCTTCTGAGGAAGATCTTCAGGACTTGAAGGATCGTTATAAAGCAATTGGAGGCATATCACCACTTGCTCGTATAACCAAGGAACAGGCAACTTCTTTAGAACAGCAATTAAACGAAATGCAGGATGAAGTAGAATTTCATATGTATCTAGGATTAAAGCATATTGAGCCATTTATTGAGGATGCTGTGGAAGAGATGCACAATGACGGCATTGAAGAAGCTGTAAGTATTGTACTGGCTCCTCATTATTCCACATTCAGTGTAAAATCCTATAATGGTCGTGCTCAGGACAAAGCCGATCAATATGGAATTAAGTTGACCTCAGTAGAAGACTGGTATGATGAGCCTGGATTTATTGATTTCTGGGTAGAGCAGATTAACAAAGTATATGGCGAGATGACAGATGAGCAGCGTGACAAAGCTGTATTAATCGTATCTGCACACAGCCTGCCGGAAAAAATACTGAAGGATGGCGATCCTTATCCGGACCAGTTAAAGGAAACAGCAAGATTAATTACAGATAAAGCGGGAATTAAAAACTATGAAATCGGCTGGCAGAGTGAAGGAAACACTCCTGATCCATGGTTAGGTCCAGATGTACAGGATCTGACAAAAGACTTATACGAGCAGAAAGGATACCGTACTTTTGTATATGCTCCTGTAGGATTTGTGGCTGAGCACTTAGAGGTTCTGTATGACAATGACTATGAATGTAAAGTGGTTTGTGAGGAACTGGGTGCTGATTATTTCCGTCCAGAAATGCCAAACAGCCATCCGCAGTTTATTAAAACTTTAGCCAATGTTGTATGGAGCAAGGCTAAAAGTGGGGTTCAAAATGGGTAATAAACAGATTGCAGTCATAGGCGGCGGAATAGCAGGGCTAACCGCTGCCTATTACTTACAAAAAGAAATTAGAACCCATCAGCTTCCTTATGAAGTGAAGCTGATTGAAGCAAGTGAGGAATTAGGCGGTAAAATTAAAACCGTAAAAAAGGATGGCTTTACTATTGAAAGAGGCCCGGATTCCTTTTTGGCAAGAAAGACAAGTGCTGCACGACTGGCAACTGAGGCGGGACTTGAAGATGAGCTGATTCGTGTTTCATCAGGAAAATCGTATATATTGGCCAATGGGGAATTACATAGTATGCCAAAAGGCTCTTTTATGGGTATCCCGACACAAATCAAACCATTTGTAACGTCAAGTTTATTTTCGATTCCAGGTAAGCTGAGGGCTGCGGGAGATTTTGTTCTTCCTAAAGGAAAACCCCAGGAAGATCAGGCCCTGGGACACTTTTTCCGCCGACGTCTTGGAAATGAAGTTGTGGAAAATATGATTGAACCATTACTGTCAGGGATTTATTCCGGGGATGTAGACAAGTTAAGTTTAATGGCAACCTTCCCGAACTTTTATGATATGGAGCAGAAATATGGCAGTCTGATCCGAGGTTTACAGGAGACAACCGCAAAACCATCAAAATCAGGTACCCAAAAGAAGCCGGGGATGTTTTTAACCTTGAAAAACGGTCTTTCTTCCCTTGTTACTGCTGTTGAAGAGAAACTGGAGGAAGAGACTGTTCTTAAAGGTGTCGCCGTAAATCAGATTGAGAAGAAGAATGAATCATATCAACTGTCCTTAAGCAATGGGAAAGCATTGAGTGCAGACGCTGTCATCATGGCTGCTCCTCATTTAGCGGCTCAGAAAATGTTAAATCAATATGACTTTATGAATGAATGGAAGGAGATGCCTTCTACAAGTGTAGCCAATGTAGCCATGGCTTTTGATGCGGCTGATATTGAAGATGATATTGATGGCACAGGCTTTGTAGTATCACGGAATAGTGATTTCCGAATTACCGCCTGCACCTGGACACATAAGAAATGGCCTCATACAACACCTGAAGGAAAAGCACTGGTTCGCTGTTATGTAGGAAGACCAGATGATCAGGAGGTTGTCCATTTCTCGGATGAGGAAATTGAAGAGATCGTATTACGTGATTTAAATAAGCAAATGAAGATTAAAGGGAAACCTGAAATGAAAGTGGTCACACGCTGGAAAAATGTTATGCCTCAATATACTGTTGGTCACAAACAACGTGTTCAGCGAGTGAAGGAACAAATGGAACAGCACCTGCCCGGTGTCTTTTTAGCTGGCAGCTCTTATGAAGGCATAGGATTACCCGACTGTATTGATCAGGGCGAGAATGCTGTAAGAGATGTTCTTGCGTTTTTAAATAAATAATACGGTGGTTTGGTCAACCGGAAAAGATCATAGGAAGTTTCACATTATTGTAAAGCCTTTTGAATAGCAAAGGGCTTTTTCTTTTGGATTAATATCTGTTATAACACAGAAAAAGAAGGACAGCGGTTTCTGTCCTCCTAAAGGGTAGTGATATGTGATGACAATAAATCTGGTTAACGTGCCGGATGATCGCAATCGTCACAGATATTTCCGTAACAATCAGCCTTCTCGTGGATTTGGCTTCCGCATTTTACACACTTTTTCGATGGCAGATTTCTGAAAAACTCCATAATACTGGACAAGGTTGATCCCTCCACTGTGTTATATAATAGCTTTAACTATTTATATTGTATTATAACACAAGCTCATTTGCAATATGCTGTTTTATAACAAATTTTAAAATTTTATTATTTAGATTATACTTGTTTGTGGGAAGGCTTTTAGGGAGCATCATTTCGTTGGCTGGACACATAGGAAACATACATTTGATTAAAGATTTCCCATGATTGATTTTAAATGAGGAGGAATTTGGATGAGAGTTAAGGTAATCGGCTTCTGGGGTGCCTATCCTGAAGCGGAAGGTGCCACCTCGAGCTATTTATTGGAACAGGATGGGTTTTCGCTGCTGATTGACTGTGGAAGTGGCGCATTGTCCCGTTTGCAAAAGGAACTGGAAATAACGAATCTGGATGCTCTTATTCTCTCCCATTATCATCATGATCATGTAGCAGATATCGGGCCGCTTCAATATGCATTTTTGGTACAATCCTATCTTCGTGAGGACAGCAAGGTGCTGCCTGTTTATGGCCACCTGCGATATCAGGATTTCTTTCATTCATTAACCCATCAATGCACAAAAGGAATTGCTTACAATCCGGCAGAGCCTTTACAGGTCGGCCCTTTCACCATTACATTTTTGCAAACCCGGCACCCGGTTCCGTGCTATGCCATGCGTATGACAAATGGACAGCACACGATTGTTTATACTGCAGACACAAGTTATTTTGAGGATCTGGTTCCGTTTTGCCAAAATGCTGATTTACTTATTGCTGAATGCAGCTTTTACGAAGGTATGGACGGAAGTGGGCTAGGCCATATGACTAGTGATGAGTGTGGAAAATTAGCACAGGCAGCTGGGGTACAACAGTTATGGTTAAGCCATCTTCCCCATTTTGGCCATGTTGAACAGCTGAAAGTAGAGGCTGGCCGCTACTATTCAGGAAAAATCGAACTGGCACAGGAAGCCCTGTCCTTTAGCACTTTAACGTAAGTGGGGACAGTCCCCAAAAATTTAAAAAGTGAAAATTATCACAACCCTTTTCTTTTGCTTTCCGGTTTACAAGTGTTTACAATATTAGACGAGACTAGATAAGGAGTGACCTGTTATGATGTATTTTATTGATAATGAGGGGATTACAGATCCTCAAATAAACCTGGCTATTGAAGAATATGCTCTAAATAACATGGATATTGAAGGCGGCCATACATATTTACTTTTCTATGTGAACGGTCCATCCATCATTATAGGCCGTAATCAGAATACGATTGAAGAGATCAATACAGACTATGTAGAAGAAAACGGAATTAACGTTGTCCGTCGCCTATCTGGTGGAGGAGCGGTTTATCATGATCTTGAGAATCTGAATTTCAGCTTCTTAGCTAAAGATGACGGGAATAGTTTCAGTAACTTTGCGAAATTCACACAGCCTGTAGTGGATGCCCTTCAAAATCTGGGTGTAAATGCAGAACTGTCTGGTCGTAATGATATTGAAGTAGACGGACGTAAGATTTCCGGAAACGCGCAGTACTCTACTAAAGGCGTTATGTTTAGCCATGGTACGTTGATGCTGGATTCAGAGCTGGAAAACGTTGTGAAAGCACTGAAGGTTAAATCAGAAAAAATTAAATCCAAGGGTATTAAATCCATTCGCAGTCGAGTGGCTAATATTTCTGAATTCCTTGATGAAAAAATAACCATGGATGAATTCAAAAGCCTTATTCTACGCTATATTTTTGATGTGAAAAATGCAGAGGATGTACCAAAATATAAACTGACAGAAGAAGATTGGAAAAAAATCCATGAGATTTCCGAAAATCGCTACCAGCAATGGGGATGGAACTACGGAAAATCCCCTAAATTTGATATTCAGCAGTCTAAGCGTTTCGAAGGTGCAGGTACCATTGACGTAAGATTAAATGTTAAGAAAGGGGTTATTGAAGAGAGTAAGATTTACGGTGACTTCTTCGGGGTAGGAGATGTGAAGGATATTGAGGAAAAACTGAATGGTACCCGTTATAATCGTGAAGCTCTCACTGAAGCCCTTAGCGATGTAGACATTAAACATTACTTTGGAAAAATTACTTTAGAAGACTTTGTTGGGTTAGTTTACTAACATAAGGTGAAGAAAAACATGTGTTTCCGTTCGGGAAGCGCATGTTTTTTATATTAACTCTCAAAAAGCATGCCACTCCGGATCTTCTGCTTATGCCGTCGGACCTAACCGGTCGCCTTCGCTTTTCTTTGTCCAGCTGCGGCTCCCAGGTCCAAGCGGTCATAAGCATAAGCTCCTACGTGGCGGAAAAGCATGCCACTCCGGATCTTCTGCTTATGCCGTCGGACCTAACCGGTCGCCTTCGCTTTTCTCACTCATGAAAACCTTTTCTTGTTTATCTGTTTTTTCTGAATTATAATGAAAGTAAGTCTTTTTTTATCTTTAAAAATGAATGATTATTCATTCACCGACTACTTAGGAGGGATCATAATGAACTTAAGTGATCAACTATCCATAACAGCTAAGAATCACTTAAGGGAAACAGCATACGTTTTTCAGGGGGATGAAAAGACGTATCAGGAGTTAGAAGGGGCGGTCACAAAATTTGCCTCGAGTTTAAAAGAGTTGGGGTATGGCAAGGGAGACCATATTGCTCTTGTTTCAGGGAATACTCCACATTTTGTTATTGGATTATATGGTGCAATGCGTATAGGGGCTACTGTTATACCGATAAATCCGATTTATACTGCGGATGAAATCTCCTACATTATTAATGACGGTGATGTAAAAGGGATTATTACTCTGGATGTACTGCTTGAAAAGTTTGAGCATATGTCCCATTTAATTCCGAATGTCGAGCACTATATTGTGGGTGAGACAAACCCGGAAATGCATTTTAATCAATCACCATTAGCAGAGAAGCTAAAATCTTTTGCTCAGCTTCTGGAACAAGGAAGTTTAGATCTGGAAAGGCCCGAACTCGACGATGAAGATACAGCCGTTATTCTGTACACATCGGGTACAACCGGAAAACCCAAGGGAGCTATGCTGACACACAAAAATCTATATTCAAATGCCAAAGACGTAGCAGATTATTTAAAAATCGGTCCGGACGATCGGGTTATTGCTGCGCTGCCAATGTTCCATGTATTTTGCCTGACGGTTGCATTAAATGCCCCTTTAATGAATGGAAGCCAGGTATTAATTATGCCGAAGTTCTCTCCTGTAGACGTATTTAAGGCAGCAAAGGACTATCAGATTACAATTTTTGCCGGAGTTCCTACTATGTATAATTATCTGCTTCAGCATCCTGAAGCAGATTCGGAAAGCTTCGAGAGCATGAGGCTATGTATTTCCGGAGGTGCTGCGATGCCTGTAGCACTACTGGAGAACTTTGAAAAGAAATTCAAAGTTATGATTTCCGAGGGTTATGGTTTATCGGAAGCATCGCCTGTAACGTGTTTTAACCCATTGGACCGCCCTAGAAAGCCTGGTTCCATCGGACAGAGCATTATTCATGTTGAAAATAAGGTAGTGGATGAATTTGGGGAAGAAGTACCGGTGGGTGAAACAGGTGAGCTTGTTGTTCGCGGCCCTAATGTAATGAAAGGCTACTATAAGATGCAGGAAGAAACCAATGCAGCATTAAAAGATGGCTGGCTTTATACCGGTGACATGGCCAAAATGGATGATGAGGGATATTTTTACATTGTTGACCGGAAAAAAGATATGATTCTTGTAGGCGGTTACAATGTCTATCCTCGTGAAGTAGAGGAAGTTTTATACGACCATGATAAAGTAGCAGAAGTGGCTGTTATTGGTGTGCCTGATCCCGACTCAGGTGAAGCAGTTACAGCCTTTGTGGTGCTGAAAGATGGGGAGGAAGTCTCCGAAAGTGAGTTAATTACTTATTGTTCGCAGCATTTAGCGAAATATAAAGTACCGGCTAAAATTGAATTTTTGGATGAACTGCCAAAAAATACAACCGGAAAGATACTGCGCCGCTCTCTTAAAGAAATTGTACAGAACTGATCACCTGCACAATCAGAGGATGTTTTTCATCCTCTGATTTTTTGCACCTTCCGTTTCCTTGTTTCATAGAATAGAATAATTCTATTTTGGTTTTCGTTCTTCAACTATTTTTTCGTATTCAGGGGTTGAAATGTATTTATTTTTTCTTTAGACTTTAATACATAAAAGCGTAAAAGCATAAAAGCGTCAGAGCGCTAAAGGGGGAAGAAGCGTGAAAAAGCTTGGAATGATTCTATTATTTGGATTACTAGTTTTCGTATCTGCTTGTGGCGGAGGAGATGCATCTTCTGAAGGAGATGGAAATGCGAGTGGAGGCTCGGATTACACTGTCGGGATTATGCAGCATGTGGAGCATCCATCCCTGGATGCAGCGACAGAAGGGTTTAAAGCAGCTTTAAAAGAGTCAGATTTGAATGTAGCTTTTGAAGAGGAAAATGCTCAAGGGGATGCAAAAAATAACCAATCCATTGCAAGCAAATTTGTTGGGGATGAGGTTGATTTGATTTTTGCCAATGCCACACCAAGTGCGCAAAGTGCGGCGAATGAAACATCTGACATTCCCGTTGTCTTTACTTCTGTTACCGATCCTGAGGGTGCAGGGTTAGTGGAGTCTATGGAAAGTCCTGGAGGGAATGTAACAGGTACATCTGATTTCAATGCGGATGCCATCCCGAACACATTGCAGCTCATTAAGGATATGGGATATGACACCGTTGGAACCATTTATAATGGTGGGGAACAAAACTCTGTTACTCAGGTTGAGATTATGAAGGAATCTGCTGATGAATTAGGGGTTACGATCGAAGAAGCCAATGCAGCAACATCTGCAGACGTAAAACAGGCTGCAGAATCCCTGATTGGAAGTGTAGATGCTATTTATATTATTACCGATAATACAGTAGTTAGTGCACTCGAGTCGGTTATCATGATAAGTCAGCAGGAAAAATTACCTCTGTTTGTCGGTGAGTTAGACTCTGTTGCACGCGGTGGTTTTGCCGCCTATGGATTTGACTATTACGATATTGGCTACAATGCGGGTCAAAAAGCAATAGAAATTCTACAGGACGGAAAGAATCCAGGTGAAATACCGGCTGAATATCCACAGAATTTGAAACTTCATATCAATGAAGATGCCGCTGAAAAAATGGGTGTGGAAATTACAGATGAACTAAAAGAACAAGGAAAAATTGTTCAGACACAACAAGAATAAAGGGTGACAGACTATGGTTGAGGCACTATATGGTGCGTTAGAATCCGGCCTGATTTATGCTTTAATGGCATTAGGCGTTTATTTAACATTTAGAGTACTGGACTTTCCAGATTTAACCGTTGATGGTAGTTTTGTTACAGGTGGAGCTGTCAGCGCCATCATGATTGTAAACGGTTCTGACCCCTTCCTTGCCACTGTGCTTGGAGGGGTTGCCGGCTTTTTAGCTGGATGTATTACAGGATTACTTCATACAAAGGGAAACATTAATCCGCTGCTTTCCGGGATTTTAATGATGACAGGTTTATACTCTGTTAACTTACGGATTATGGGGCAGGCCAATATTCCGCTGTTAAATGAATCAACTGTATTTTCTGTTATCGGAAGCTGGTGGACAAATGTAAATGCAGACGAAATCCTGCTTAAGCCTTTTACGGCTCTGGGGATTGATCATTATGCCCCAGACGGCTTTTTAGTCATTATCAGTATGTTAATCATTGTGATTCTCATTAAATTACTGACGGACTGGATGCTGCAAACAGAAGCCGGCTTAGCCCTTAGAGCGACGGGGGATAACATCCGTATGGTCCGCAGTCTTTCAGCCAATACCAATCGTTATATCGTAATGGGATTGGGACTATCCAATGGGCTTGTTGGTCTGAGTGGTGCCCTGATTGTACAGTATAATGGGTTTAGTGATGTGAACTTAGGTGTAGGTATGATCGTTGTGGGTCTGGCTTCCGTTATTATTGGTGAGGGGCTTTTTGGTACGAAAAAAATTGCCCGTACTACCTTAGCTGTAATATTAGGTGCCATTGCTTACCGTATTATTATTGCTTTGGCATTACGAGTAGATTTTGTAGACGCAAGTGACATGAAATTAATTACGTCAGTGATTGTGATCGGCGCATTGGTTCTTCCGCATTGGTGGAAGCAGACCAAAGAAAATAACAGGCGTAAGTCTAAGCGTAAAAGGTTAAATGAAAATTTGGGGGCGAATGAACATGCTTCAGCTAAATCAGATTGAAAAAGTCTTCTATGAAGGAACCCCTGATGAGCGAAAAGCGCTCCAAGGTGTGGATTTGACGTTAAACGAAGGTGATTTTGTAACAGTTATCGGGAGTAACGGAGCAGGGAAATCAACGCTATTAAACATTATTGCCGGAGTGCTTTTCCCTGATTTCGGGGCGGTTTCCATTGACAACAGAGAAGTTACATTTATTCCTGAACAGAAACGTTCGAAATTTATTGGTCGAGTGTTTCAGGATCCAATGGCAGGTACGGCCCCAAATATGACAATTGAAGAAAACTTAGGACTCGCTTTAGGGCGTACGAAAAAGCGCTCCGTTCTCAGAGGGGTTAATGCCAGGAAACGTGAGGAATTTCAGGAACTGCTGTCATCAATTGATATAGGATTAGAGGACCGGCTTAATACAAAGGTTGGTCTGCTGTCAGGTGGAGAACGTCAGGCCTTATCGCTACTGATGGCTACCTTTACCAAACCTCGTATTCTATTACTTGATGAACACACAGCAGCATTGGATCCTGCCCGCCAGGAACTGATTACGAATATCACTAAGGAACTAGTGAGGAAACACCAGCTTACTACTTTAATGGTCACTCATCAGATGGATCAGGCTATTGAACTGGGGAACCGTCTGTTTATGATGGATGAAGGACAAATCATTTTCGATGCGAATGCAGAACAGAAGGCAAACTTAACCGTGGAAGATTTAATTAATGAATTCCAGAACATCCGGGGCAAAAAATTTGATAATGACCGGGCTGTACTCTCAAGTTAGAACAATGCAGAAATGACACGATCCATCATGGATCGTGTCATTCTTCTGCTTCATTTCTAATCAATCTTACTGGTAATGCTGCTGTATACTTCTTCCTTGTCGAAGTCCTCTCCCATTGGAAATTTATCGACTAATTGATTGTCTTCATTTAATAAGTATGAGTAGGAGGTATGGGTGATAAAGTCTGTTCCCACATCATTAAACAGAAGACGGAAGGGCTCTGCTACTTTTTCTGTATCCTCCAGACTGCCTCTCAAAAACGTCCAGCCATCATTTGGCTTAATTCCATAGCGTTCCATATAGCCGGTTAATGCCTCTCTCGTATCATTTTCCGGATCAATAGTAATAGAGACAAATTCAATGTTGTCTTTAAATAAGCCATCCTTCTCAAACTGCTTCTTTAAGTGCATCATCCGCTGAGTTGTAAGCGGGCAGACATCAGGACATTTGGCATAAAAGAACTCAACCAATCTTACTTTAGGTTCCATATCCTGAAATGAATAACTTTCCCCCGAAACAGTTTCCATGGTTACGTCCTCTGGAAGTTCGATCCCTGCATCGCGCCAGAATTCAATGTACATAATCCCTAATCCTATACCTATAGCAATAATAGCAGCAAACAGAGCATAATATTTTTTCTTCATGAAAATCTCCCCCAGAATCAATCAGATAGTGTAAAACTGCGATCAGTGGGATCCATTGAGGGCCACTGATTATGAAATTTCTATTTCATTCCATGATAAGGTAAATCAAAATGCGTAAGGCGGAGATTGTGTGAAGAAACTTCGACGATTGTTCATCTGTTTTGTGAATGGTATTAGCTAAGCCGAAAAAAACTTTAAAATTCATTTTTTGAGCAACTGAGAAGAACGGAAAACGAAAAATCTATCTGTAAAAATTCATTTTCCCATAATCTGTTCTGTGATTTTTTGAAGAAACAACCCTAAGGCCAATGTATCCATTTTCTTAATTTTGTGTTATATTATGGATATTAACAGGAGAAAGGAATGATAATATGAAATCTCAGAAACAAACTGAATATGAAATTTCCCCTTTTACTTTAGCTATTGTTCCAGATTATCAGGATAACGTGGTGAATGGTTCGATAGCGCTTGAGGAAAAGAATGAGTACAGGCTGTGCCAATCTCCCCGCAAAATGGTTGATGATGCCTGTAAGTACTTTGGAAGCAGCCTTAGAGGTCTCAAGGTTATGGGAGTGCTCAAAATTTAATAAAAATCCACACTTTTAACGTAAAATTCCTTATTCTCATCGTAACCATATTTAATTTCCTTTACCACTAATTGAACAAGGCTCTTTTTCTTTCGATCATCTAATTCAACCCAATTCGAATAGAAGTTTTTCAGTACGTTTTTTAATTCATCATGATCCATTGTAGTTTCTTCTTCAAGTTCCAAATGTTCTAAAATTTTTTTGGCTTCATCCTCAATTTGATTTTCTTCTCTCATTCTTTTCTCGAAGTCCGCATCTGTCATCATTTCATTTGCCCAGGCATATTGCCACTTCTTTTTCCGTTTCTCCACCTGTTCCAAGTCCTTTTTAGCTCGATTGATCTCAACACTATTATCCTTAATATCTATATTTTTATTAGATATTTCGTTCGCCTCACTTTCAAGGTTGATATTTTTCATGAAATTGATGAAGGCCTTCTCTAGTTTTCTTTCCGAGATCGTTTTAACCCCTGTGCATTGACCGGTTTTTTTATGAAGACACCTATAATTTTTATAGGATACCTTTTCACCTTTAGCATTTTTTATATATACTCGGTATCCTGTTAATGTATATCCGCATTTTAAACATTTCAGTTTGCTTGAAAAAATGTGGTCACTGTGAATCTGCATAGGAGACTGGGCCCTGCGTTTTTTGAGGGTCTGTTGGACTCTTTCAAATGTAGTTTTATCTATAATAGCTGGATGCGCATCTTCAATTTTTATTTCGTTTTCTGTACCTCTTAACCAAGTTGCTGTTCCCTTATAAGTAGGATTGCGCAGTATTTGGATTAAGGGCTTATCATTCCAAGTGTTTCCGTCTCTGGTAGTGATGTTCCTAGCATTTAAGTACTTACAAACACTATTGGCCCCTTTACCATCTAAATAAAGATTAAAAATAAGGCGTACGATTTCTGCTTCTTCTTCATTGATGGTTAATATTCCATCTTTGAGGTTGTATCCAAAAGGGCGCTGATTATGGGTATATTTTCCTTGCCTTGCTTTTTCTTGCAGACCCATGCTGATACGTTCTGCCATATTCTCACGTTCCCATTGTGCAAGCGCAGCAACTAACGTTATAAACAATCGTCCCATTGCTGTTGTAGTGTCATAGACTTCGGTAGCGGATTTGAATTTACAACTATACTTTTCAAAGGTTTCTAACAGCTTGTACAAATCTAATACAGACCTGGTCAGTCTGTCTAAACGGTACACGAGCACGCATTCTATTTCTCCTGTTTCTATATCTTTTAACATGCGTTTTAATTCAGGACGATTAGTATCTTTCGCTGATATTCCTTCATCAACATAATAACCAACTATATCCCAGTTTTGAGCAACACAATAAGCCTGGAGTCTCTCTCTCTGGGCTGAAATTGAATATCCTTCTTTTACCTGTTCCTCAGTACTTACCCTTATATAAATACCTGTTTTCATAAAACTTCACCTGCAAAAAATTTATTTTGATACATCTCTAACCGACGTGCCGCAAAACCATATTCCACATTAAATAATTTCATAATTTTATAGATATTAAGCTCAGTTAATCCTTCCAGCATAAATGTCGGGACACAAAAGTGATAAGAAAAGTAGTTGGCTTGCCATTCTTGCAGCTGCCTAAAAGGAAAGGGCATTTGCAGTTGATGGCCAACATGCCATAGTACATGACATAATTCATGTCCAAAATCCTGCCATTGTTTCTGTATCGAAGTATTAATGTTTAAAAAGATAATGTATTTTTCGTTTCTACTAATCGCTTCGCTGGTAAAATCCCAAAAATTCACTTTAACAGGGAGAGTTTCTAATAATTTGTTAATGGATAATTGAGTTGGATGAGTTATCTTTTGTGATAGGTAAAAGTGCTTAACATATTTCTCTGTTCGATTGTCCATAGAGATTTCCCCCTTTTGTTCTCGCGACAGGAACACACGTTCTGTTTTTAGTTATAAAATTTGGTGCACAATTATGTACACCTTTCTAAAATGCTGCTATTCCTCATCCTTAAAGGCTTCCCAAATCTTGCGGAGGCGTCTCAGATCTTCCTCCTTAGACTTAGGAAGCTCTTTGTACCATCTTTCTAATTCTGGATCATTAATAAATGCATCAAACGCTTCTTCCTCGGTCATCTCAGGATTGTCTGATCTACCTAATAGATAGTCTGTTGTAACCTCAAAAAAATCAGCTATCTTTTCTAATACTTCGTAATCCGGATTACGCCTACCTTGCTCATACATAGCGTATGTAGTTCTAGCTACACCTATCTTCTTTGACATTTCATCCTGGTTAAAGTTGTGTTTTTTTCTAAGGTAGGACAACCGTTTACTTAACATAGTATATTCCCTCTCACTACTGTAATTTTTATCTATTTGTCTCTATCAATTATAACGTCACAAAATGTGTCATAAAAGTATTTACGCAAATAGTGTATTTTTTTAATAAAATACATTGACATTACACTTTATGTGTCATATACTGATATCAAGAAATTACACGATATGTGTATAAAGGAAGGAGAAATCTTATGCGAAAATGGCTTCTCGACATCAGGAAAAAGCAAAATCTTACTCAAGCTCAGGTTGCAGAACAGTCTGAAATCGCTCGTACAACATACTCTATGATTGAGCTTGGAGAAAGAGGAGTCACTGTTGAAAACGCAAAGAAAATCTCATGTGTTTTAGGTTTTCATTGGACTCTTTTTTTTGAAGATAAAATACACGAAATGCATCAAAAAGAAAAACAGGAGGTGATCTAAATACCTACCATCACAGAATTGCAAGAAACTTACGCTATTGCAGCTGAAATCCTCGAAGTAGTTGACAGCTTAAAGGAAGATGCCAGCTATTCAAAAGAGGAAGCTGCGAACGATTTGGTTCAGGCTCTTCAAAAGCATAGTTTAATCCAGGAGGTGAAGGTCGAGTGAATTTCGATGATTTCAAAAATTTAACTGAAGAGCAACAACGCCACTTTCCACTTTTTGAAGGGTTGCGTGAGAGCTCTTGATGATGAAGTTAACAGAAAAAAAGGACAAACCTTTCAAGAAGCTTATCAATTCGCTTTGGATAGAAATACCTAAATACAAAGGGGAGTAATTAATATGAGTCAATTACAAGTTTTTGAAAATGAATTATTTAAAGTTTCTGCAAAAACGGAAGATGAACAAATTTTATTTGATGCAGAACAAGTTGCTAAAAGTTTAGGCTTTACTGAAACGAAAGGAAACAAGCTATATGTCCGTTGGCGCAGCATTAATGGATATCTGGATAAATATATTTCGCAACATCTTGCGAAAGGTGATTTCATCCCAGAGCCATTGGTTTACAAATTAGCTTTTAAAGCTTCTAACGAAGTTGCAGAAAAATTTCAAGACTGGTTAGCGATTGAAGTTATTCCAGCAATCAGAAGAACTGGATCCTATGAGCTGGAAAAACCTAAAAGCGAACTGGAAATCTTGCAAGGGACCGTTAATGAATTAGTGAGCCAAGATAAAAGAATCACAAACCTGGAAGAAACCATGCGCATTGATGGTGGACAAGAGTTCCAGATTAGATCTAAAGCAAATTCAGTTGTCATAGAAGCGCTGGGCGGCAAAGAATCAAGTGCATACAATCAATTAAGCAGAAAGGCTTTCACTGAGTTCTGGAGAGACTTCAAAAAGCACTTTTCTCTTCCAAGATACGGCGACTTGCCTAAGAAACAGTTTGAAGATGGATTGCGTTTTATAGATATGTGGCAACCATCAACAGGATTAAGAATTGAAATCGAAAACGCTAATAAACAACAAACGATGAGGGTGATCTAATGAAAGATGTCAAAACACCTGAAATCAGTCATGAAACCAAACTAACAATTGTTCAGTTTTTCGCTGAACATTCAGCGCCAAAAATATTGGCCAAAAAGAACAAGGACAAGAGTAAGGCTGTCTAAGCCTATAATTCTATGATACTAGCAATCTTTGATGAATACTGTGCAGCTCTTGCAATCGTGCACTAACTGCACATTGAGGAGGTGAAAAAATTGGAATATGGTCAAATGCTGCGAAAGATGCGGAAAGGGGCGGATTTAAGCCAGGAAGAGATAGCTGAGAGATTACATATATCAAGAAGCAACGTGTCGAGGCTGGAAAGCAACAAATTGAAGCTATCCTTTGAAGATGCAGTCAGGTGGGCAAGAACGACAGACTCCCAAGACATGATGGTTGCAATGATATGCAACGTAGATGTATCGGTAGCGAGCGACATGTTGAATCAGATCATTCAAATATCTGCCACAATACTATTTCCGTTTTTAGGAGGTTTATTATGAAAGAATTTGAAAAGCAATTTTTACCTCAAGATGTAGAGAGGGCAAAGAAGGAACGGGCATGCGGAATTTATCTCATTGAGCGTATGAAGTTGGAGTTTGAATACGGAAACCTAGAATCAGTTGAATACTTTTATCGCGATTTAAAAAATACGCTTAAAACCCTTAATTATATGCGTAACAACAAAATCATCAGTGAGCGTGAAAAGCATCAAGTGATGGTAAAGGCAGTTTCGGTAAATCCCATTACGGCGCAGCAACTATTAAAGGGGAATTTCCATGAGCGATAAATCGGTCGATCGTTGGATGTATTTATTCGGGGCATTGGTTCTCATCGGATTATATATTGCTTTAGCCAAAAGCGCATAAAAAAATCAGCAAGCTAAAAAGCTTACTGAAAACTCGTTGAATTAAGTTTACCAAAACTGAATATAAACAGCAAGGGTTTGGCCCTTGCTTCAGGCTCGGGAATGATATTCACCTCCTCCTTTTATGTTATAGATTAGCGTCTAGTTTTAAATGATCGAATGTTCCGGATTGCCCCTATCCTTGAATGTTGACAGCCATACATTCCTGGGCCTGAAGGTGGTGCCAAACACCAGAAAGGAGGGTAATTATGCGCTTGGAAGAATACTTAAATCCTAACAAATCAGGCGGTTGGAAAGGTTGGCTGGTGAACGCTAACAAAGATGTGATTGGCTTTGTAAAGACTAATGGCGAAATTGTTTTTAGCTGGTAACAAAAGGGGCGGGCATTGCTCGCCTGGTGAAAAGTGGATGGATGCAGATGATAGGAAACAATATTGCAAAAGTGCGCCTGCCGAACTGGATTTTCGAGCAGGCGCAGGATAAAGAGCAACTTAAACAACTTGTACTACAGTATATGCAGCGTTATCCAAATTATACCGTAAAACAGGTGAAAAATAAATTTGCAATTTGTGAGATTGCTAGGTGAGGAGGGGTGGTTAAATGGCTAGATATCGCCAAGTACACATTGATTTTTGGCAAGATGGTTTTGTTTTAGATCTGACTCCAGAAGAGAAGTATTTTTATTTGTACCTTATGACAAATAGCAAAACCACTCAATGCGGCATTTATGAGCTGCCAAAAAGGATTATTGAAACAGAGACAGGCTACAACAGAGAGACTGTGGAAAAGCTTTTAAATCGATTTACTGAATACGGAAAAATCATTTATCACGAACCAACGAGAGAAATTATGATGGTCAATTGGATTAAATACAATTGGATCAATTCGAAAAAGGTGTTTTCTTTAATCAGTAAAGAGCTTCATAAAGTAAAAAATCATGAGTTTATTAAGGTGTTCATTGAAAAATGCAAAGAGTACGGATACCGTATCGATACCCTATCCATACCCCATGCAAACGATATAGAAGAAAAAAACGAGGAATCGCTCAATGACAAGGGTTCAATACCGTATCAATACCCTACGGATAGTCCTTCCATAGACCTGGGGGAAGAAGTAGAAGAAGAAGAAGAAAGAGAAGTAGAAAGAGAAAGAGAAAAAGAAAGAGAAGTAGAAGAAGAAAACGCAACTTCTACTCCTTCTGATGCTATTCAATTCTATCAAAATAATTTTGGAGTGATTTCGCCTTACGTGTCCGAGGACATGATTTCCTGGATTGAAGATTTAGGAGATGAAATGGTTATTGAAGCCCTTAGACGATCATTAGAGCGAAATAAAGCAAGTTGGGGTTATGCAAAGAGTATTTTGCAATCTTGGTTTAAAAAAGGAATCAAATCTCTTGAACAAGCAAAGGCGGAGGAAGTTGAGTATAAAAATCAGCAAGCTGCTAAACACGAAAAGGTCGTAGAAATACCAAACTACAAAGAAGGTGGTCCTGATGAAAGAAGCAATGGACAACATTCTGAAGAAAGCGGGAATGTACGACTCTACAAGTAACCCAGAACCCGTGAAGTGCAAATATTGCGGAAAAGAAAAGCCTTTAACACAAATAAAACATCCGTTTACTGGAGAAATGAAATGGGTCGTATGCGCTTGTCCTTGTGAAATAAAAGAGTTAGAAGACTTTAAAAAAGAACAGGAGGCAAAAGAAAAACGAGTTCGAATCAATAGGATCTTGCAATTAAGCAGCCAGATGGAAGACATAAAATCTATGACCTTTGAAAATTATAAACCTCGTAAAGGGACTGAAGAAGCTTATGAGGAAATCAAGTCAGCTGTTCATAATTTTTCTAATCGAGGTAAACTGGGTGTTTTCATCTTCGGTGAAACCGGAAACGGAAAAAGCCATTTAACCGCAGCTGGTGGGAATGAGTTAATCAAACAAGGATATGCGGTTATCTATATTACCGAAAAAGATTTGTTCAGTCGGTTACAAGCCACGAAAGATTTTAAGAACAATGAATCATTTCAGGAAATCATGGGAGCTTGTTTAGATGCGGATTTATTAATTTGGGATGATTTCTTGAGTAGCCAGAAGTTAACCTACGAGGAAAAGGATTGGATATTTCAAATTATTAACGGCCGAGAACGTGCGAACAAACCTATATGGGCAACATCAAACATCACCCCACAAGAGTTTGAAAGCAATAAGATTGCCTACAAATTGGATGACAAAGGCCGGACCTGGTGGAGAATCATTGGGAATATGAATTGCGTGTTTAATCGTGCTTCAAATTACAGAAAATCAAAGGCGATGTCCAGGGCGTTAGGGATAAGCGTTGAAGAATATGAAAATGGAAAGGGGGATTAATAATGTGCCCACTATGCAACAGAAGAGGTGTGATGTGGAGTGAAGTTGTATCCGGATGTGTTCAGGTGGTGAAATGCCCTATCTGTGAACCAAAGTCCAAAGAGCAGCTGGACAAAGAATTGGCCGATTTTAATAAAAGAATACAAAATGCAATTCATCATCTCGAGGTGAAGAAATATGCCGGTTTACATAGCTCATGATGAACGTAACCTAGATTGGTGGCCGGATGAACTGGAAAGGTTTAGGAATCTTTGGAATGAAGGCAAGTCTATTTTTGAAATGGCACGTTTATTGAAACGTCCGCAAGTGGAAATAGCAATCATTATCTTAGATCAAGCTGAAGAGGGGTTTATTGAACAGAGGGAAGGAGGGATTTTTGGTAATGATTTTAAGAGATAAAGTGGAAGAACGTAGACAATATTTGATTTATGAATTGTGGAAGCATGGATATGAAACGACACCTGAGCCTGATGGTATTGAAACTAAGGATTTAACACTTACGGAGCTTGAACAAATTCATATCAATGTGAAGTGCAAAATTGGGAAGGAGATGCGTAAGCGTGAAAGTAAAAAAGTTTAATCCTTTTATGGAGAATTTGAAGAATACTTTAATGGTTGGGCTGAAAATAAGTCCATCGTTGAAACGATATGGGCAGAAGGAAGTAATTCTAAATCACTAATTGTCTTTTATGAAGATTGTGAGGAGGAACCAAAAATTGAATTTTAAAAAACTTTTCGATATGCAGCGACAGCTGGATAACCACATTATCAAAGAAAAAGGACTGGAAGGGCAGGATTTACTTGATAAAAAGATTCTAGCCTTGCAAGTGGAACTAGGAGAGCTTGCGAATGAAGCTCGATTCTTTAAGTTTTGGAGTAATGACCAGGAACCGAGGAGATGGTATCCGAACGAAAATGATGTATGCGAATCATGTAATGGCAACCCAATATTTATTGAAAATGGAAAAATCGTTGGGGAATGCAAGAACTGTGATGGCTGTGGAGTTCATTTTTACAACCCACTCTTAGAAGAATACGTTGACTGCTTACACTTTATTTTGAGCATTGGGTTGGATATAGGGGTAGAAATTCAATCAATTAATCCTCACCTACAAACTAGCGCTACTGACCAATTTGTAGAATTAAATTATCAATGCTATAGAGTGTTACAGAAATATGAGTGGGGTAAGAGTCATGCCAAATCAGAATGGATTTTACTTAGTGATCTATTCGTCGGTTTAGGCGAAATGCTCGGCATCACCTGGGAACAAATCGAACAAGCCTACCTATTCAAAAATGAAGTGAATCATGAACGACAGGAGAGCGGATATTGATGAATAAAGACTATCAAATGGCAACGATAGAGTCTGAGAATCAGAGGTTGAGAGGTTTGATTGATCAGTACCAAAAACGTGAGAAGAATCATTTTGTTAACTACGTGCTGTTTATCTTTTTAACGTTCCTGTTAGTGATTAGTTTGGGGATGATGATGTGATTAAGTTTACTGTTTTAGGAGATGCACAAGCGCAGGGGAGGCCGAGAGCGGGACGTACCAGGAGCGGACAAGTCAAAATGTACGATCCTCAATCATCAAGAACATACAAACAATACGTTAAGCTGGTTGCTTCTCAACATGCGCCAAAAAATTTAATTCTGGGTCCCGTGAGTGTTTCTATTAAAATTTACAGGCAAATCCCAAAGAGTATGTCAAAAAAGCTGAGAAAGCTCTCTTTGGATGAAATACACAGACCAACAAAGAAGCCGGATTGCTCCAATATAGCAAAAGGGATTGAGGATGCTCTGAATGGTGTAATTTACAAGGATGACAGCCAAATTGTGGAGCTTCAAGTTTCTAAGTATTACAGCGAAAAGCCGAGGGTTGAGGTCACTATTCAAGAGATTGATCAGGAGGTGTCTTGATGGTAGATAATCTTCCTAACAAAGTAGTGGAAATTGACCAGGTTAGGATTAATCGAGGGATTGAAAAGATATGCAAGTGCGATAATCGAAAATTTATGATTGATACGCAAAACAGACAAGTGAATTGTAGCAGCTGTGGAGCTGTTATAGATCCTTATGATGCCATGTACGAACTAGCCACAAATGGCGAAAAGTTAAGAAACCAGGTGGAGCAATTGCTGGAACAACGAAAGCAAATCGCAAATTATAAACCATGGTTAGTAACCATTAAACGGTTAGAAAAGCAATACCGAGGGAAAAAGATGCTGCCAAATTGTCCAAGATGTGCAGAACCTTTTTACTTAGAAGAAATAAAGCGCTGGACAGGTCGGTCATTTGCTGATGCAAGAATAACGAAATGGAAGGCCGAACATGGAGGTGACAACTAATGGCTGAATCTATGCACGGGCCGGTAATTACTTATTATCTAACGGATGAAGAGCTGGCCGAACGGCAGAAAGGTAGAGCTGCTAATATGTTTCATAAGAAAAAAGCGAAGCGGCAGCAAAGACAAGTGGATTATAGATGGCCGAAAGCTAGGAAAAATAAATAATAATTAGGTTTTTATGACTGAAGGTGATATTTTATGATTCAACTTTATGACCCTAAAACCAATTTGATAACAGAGACAACGTATGATTACTTAGAAAAACTAACAGGACTCACAAGAGGATCTTTGCAATCTGCCCGTTCAAGAGGCAGGAAAATTGGAACCATAGATTGCTATATTTTAAAACCCGATACAACCGTCCAGCAACGAAAGGAATGGTACTCAAAAATCAAATATCCGGATGAACATTGGCAAGAGATTGATGGCTCTGATGGTGAGTTCTTAATTTCAAATTATGGACGTTTTAAGAGGGTTTATAAGTATACCCATAAATGGCTGCTTCCTTTTCTTAAAAAGCGCCGGGGTTATCTCATGATTAAAGTTAAATTTAAAGGAAAGTACCAGGGTTATAAGATTTCAAAATTAGTGGCTCATCACTATTTGGGTGATCCTAAGCCCGGACAAGTGCTCAGGCACAAAAACGGGATTAAAACTGATAACTTTGCCGGGAATTTAGAGTATGTATCCAACTGTGAACTAGGTGAAAAAACAGGATACTTATCCAAAAGCAAACCGGTCTTACAGTTGGACCCTGAGACGGGAAAAATCATTGGTGAGTACAGATCCGCACGTGAAGCCGGTAGGAAAACGTATATGTCTTATACAGCTGTGTTAGATGTTTGTAATGGCATGAGAGAAGCGACTGTTGATGGGTTTGTGTTTAAGTTTGCTGAAGAGTATGAGGCGTATTTGACAGAAAATACGAAGTAGCGAGGTGAAGAAATGAAAAGGAAGTCGGAAATAGAGATAGAACATTTTTACTTTCCTTTTTGGTTTCTAGGCAGAAAAATAATCATCGCTTTTGTATGGGCTAAAAATAAGGGTGATTGGTGGTATAAAGGGGATGATGAATCAACAAGACGATTCTTTTGGATTGAAAGAAGTCGAAAAAGAGATATGACGCAGAACAATTTGTACTTCGGAAGATTAGCAATGTCTTTGATGGTAGGCAATTCATAGTCCGATTAAATTGCGCAACAGACCGAAAATGTGAAGTAGTTGAAAGGGTGATAAATGTGTACTTAGATACTGTTGAATGTCCTTATTGTGAATACGAAAATGATATGACAGAAGGAACTGTTGATTTACCTGATGATAATAAATTCGACCACGAATGCGAGAATTGCGAACGTGAATTTGAAGTGCATGTAGAGTTCAACCCTTCATACAGTAGCGGAAAAATTGAGTACGTTAATTGCGAAAAGTGCGGAAATGAAACAAGAGAACCAGCTAAAAGAGGAAAGATATTTCCTTTCCCTCAATCATTGGATGAAAACGTAGTGTGTAAACATTGTTTCTACAAAGGACACAATGAGGATTTTGAAAACGAGTAATGCACATTCTGAGGAAATAATGAAAAAGGTGATGATATGGAACAGGTCGATATTTACGAATACTTTGGCTTTGAAAGTGATCCGTTATTTCAGCAGATTAAACACCTGGATAAAGGGAGTTTTATAGAATTTCAACAAGGGATTATTAGAAAAAATGAAATGGGGATTCTGGAGTTAGAAACTGAGGATATCCATGAAGCATCCAAAGATCCATTTAGGCTTTATGAAAAGATAACAGCAATCATGAATGAAGATAGCATCTATGATGATTCAAAAAAATAAAAAAGCCGAAAGCGTGGCTCCCGACTTTACTCATCCTATATCCATTATACAAGGGGGCCACACAATGAACAAGGACAAGATGAAGGCTGAGATTAGTTTGAGTGAGAACGCTGTTTATCGTGTTGTGAACGGAAAATTGGATAAAGTAGATGTACCAGGTGAGGGGTTTGGAAAGCAAGTAATTACTTGGCAGAATGGTAAGCCTAGTCATTATGAGGTTTCATATACGAAAAAGTAAAAGGGGAATGGATAATGAAACGGATTGAAAAACGGAAATCAAATATTGATGAGTTACTTGAATTGATAAGGGAAAATCCAGATTTAGAAATTGTTCCAATGGTGGATACAGACATTATTGGTAGTGATGATTTTGCTTGGTGGGTTGCAAGCTGGGGTAGTGCAAGCATCGAAGAAATTTATAATCATGACGAAAGATGTTATGTCCGTTCAAAAGATGAGGACGAGGTCGGGGAATTGATTTTTGACAGATTAGAAATGAACAATCCTTCTTGGTCAGATTCTTACTTACAGGAACAAACGGACAAAGAACTAGCTGAAGTAGAATGGGAAAAGGTTATTGCAGTTAGAATAAACTTACCTTAGGTGTTGTGTTAAACAAATTAAATAAGCTACTGGAACAACCAGGGCACAGATTGAGCGTTCGCACGCTTGGTTTGTGTCCTTTTTTATTGGAGGTGTCGATATGTTTTGGATGAGTTTATATATCTTTGTTGGAGCTGCAGTCGCTGTATTACAGGATGATCCAGAGTACATCTACGAGGACGACACTGAAGAGACCATATGCATGTTTAAGCTGCTGTTTATCACAATGATTTGGCCAGTATATCTACTTTGGAAGTTGGTGAAGAAGTTTTGAAAAATATCTATAGATGGAAAGTTAGTCCATACCGCAAGGACAGAAGGAGAGGACCTGTATCACCTGTTAAACGAAGTGAATATGTTCAATCCTTATTTAAAGAAGCTGAGAGGTTTATAAAAGGGAAGGGGAATGATTGATGCAGATCTCATTTAAATTACCTGAAATTAACCGTGAAGATACCAAAAAGGCTGTGGAAGAGGCTCTAACAAAGTATCAAATGTTTTTGCTCATGGAACCAGAAGAGATATCGCCAAAAATAACGGCATCGTTCACTTTAACGCCACCATCAAACACCAATGAATTCCACTCTAAGACAGAGGATTTAGCCGTGAAGAGACTTGATCAGGAGATTGCCAGAAAACGTTACCTGAATAAGATAAGGAAGGCCGTGAACCGGTTAGCATACAATGAACGGTCCGTTATCATTAAACGATATTTGGGAAGTGATGATGTGTTTGATTATGAAGTTTATAATGAGTTGGGATTCAGCGAACGTAAGTATTATCGCTTAAAGTCCAGGGCTTTTTATAAGCTGGCATTCATTTTAAAAATCGAGGTGTATGAAGAGCAGGTGAAACCATCATGAATTTTGTCCAACCTATAAGAGATCCTGAAGTTATAAGGGCAATCAAACAATACTTAAAGGATAAGAGTGAACGTAACTACATGCTTTTCCTAGTGGGGATAAATAGTGGACTTAGAATTTCAGATATCCTGCCTTTACGTGTTAGTGATGTGAAAAGGCCATACTTTAGTTTGCGAGAAAAGAAGACTAGAAAGCAAAAACGAATTGACATGCCTCCTTCACTTAGGAAAGAGTTAAAAGCTTATGTAGAAGGAAAGGAAGACTTTGAGTACCTCTTTAAAAGCAGAAAGGGTATTAATAAGCCAATTGGTCGGAGCATGGCTTACAAGATATTAAGAGATGCTGCAGAGTATGTTAGTCTTGATGAAATTGGTACTCATACATTAAGAAAAACCTTTGGATACCACTTTTATAGACAAACAAAGGACGTTGCTATGCTCCAGGAGATATTCAATCATTCCAGCCCTTCCATTACCTTAAAATATATTGGGATTAACCAGGACAATTTAGATAAGGCCATGAAGGAATTTAAGATATGAGCTCATCATTCATTAGATGAGCTCTTTTATTTTGACTTTTTTCGCTATGAATCTACCAATTTATCCCTTTATCTTGTACAATGAAACATAATAAGAAGGTGTGTCATTCATTTTAGGGGATTTAATTCAAGTTAAGAATATCAAGGGGTTTGAGCGTTGGCTGAATGTAACACTTTATAAGATATGGGTAATTGATAGGGGGAATAAAAAATGGATAGCAGACCTAAAGTTTTTTTATCACATTCAAAAAAAGACAAAAAGATTATTGAGAAAATAGCTAATGATTTAAGAAAATATAAAATTGATTGTTGGTTTGATGATTGGGAAATCAATCCAGGAGAATCTTTACGTAAGAAAATATTTGAAGATGGTATTCCTTCATGTGATTTGTTTTTTGTTTATTTAACAGACAACTCAATTGATTCAAGTTGGGTTAAAAGAGAATTAGACGCTTCATTTATTGAACAAAGTAGAAATAAAGGTTTTAATATTGTTACATTTGTAGACAAGGAGGAAACGAGAAAAAATGTTCCATTAGATATTGCTAGTTTGCACTTAGCTATAATTAATGATGAAGAGTATGTGGATGGTTTATTAAAACTTGTATCAAGTGCATATCAATATAAAGTTAATTCAGTGATACATAAAAAAGATTTAGCTTACGAAAACCAAATTCTTGAGCTTAAAAATGAAATAAACAATTTTAAATTTCATTTGCAAAATTTAAATAATAGTAATGAAACCTTCGACAAAGTACAAACAATTCTAGATGTGGAAACTGCAAACATTGAGGGGAATTTTGAATCAATTAATAAATTATTAAAAATTCTCTACCCTTCACTCACATCTGGTTTAACTAGTATTGGCATTACAAACATATTAATTCAAAAATTAGATTTATTTGGCTTTATTGAAGATTATCCAGAAAGACGGGAAGCAGTGGATGAACTTATTACGCCTTTGGTTTTACATTCCATAATTGACGTTGAACGTCAAACAGAACAGTTAAGTACTATGTATTATTTATCGGAATTTGGGGTTAAATATGTGAAGCACATGAATGATAATGGGTTATGGTGAGAATAATTAATGGCAGACTTTTGGCAGAAAAAAGGCAAGTAAAACACACCAAAACCGTGTTATGATGTTAGTGAGTTAAAATAATGAGTTCATCGGCCACTTATCCATAGGATGGGTGGTCCTTTTTTTTAATTGCTTACTAGATACTCGGCGCTGTTGGCTGGGTGGTTATTGTGATATATTAGGTGTAAGAATAACAAACGGCGGAGGTGAGTCTGAATTTCTACTGAAACTTTTATTTGGGGTAGTTTATTTCAGATGGGTGCATTATTATTTGTTATTGTAGCAGGGAGAGAAAACATTTTTATTCCATACGAACATCAAGGTAAAACCAAATTAAAGGTTAACAAAGGTGCTCTGATTGGACACATTATCATGTATTTTGTTGTATTTGGCGGGGTATATTTTTATTTATTTTAAACATGTCATTTTTTAAGTCGTGTTACCATGCTATTATGTGTTAAAATATTTGAGTTTAGTAGTTCTATTTCTATTTTTGATGGTGTTGAGAGCCAGACATGAGAATCCTCCTTAAGAGAATCACTTATCCACAGGGTAGGTGGTTCTTTTTTATGGTCAAGTTTTTGATACGATATTCTTAGAGCCCAGCCAGTTTCAAAAGTATAGAGGAGGAGTGTGTTGGGGATTAATTATGGATTAAGTTAATTAACATTATAATTATTATTAGTGAATATAAAGTAGGAGTTATCCGAATAAATTACATTTTGAATTTTTAATGTTTAGAAGGAAATATTCTCCTTTTGTCGAATGTTGTAAAATGAGAAGTCGACAGAGGAGGAATTAGTAATGGACATAAACAACGATAATCATATTGTGAAAAAACTAATTGCTTTAAAAGAAGAGGATTATGAAAGAGTTGCAGTTTCGGCATATTTTGTTTGTAAAGATAATAAGAAAAATGATTATTACTTTTCAAAATCAGTAGAGTTGGATGACTCAATCACAAATTTCTTAAAAGAACATATTATTAAGAAAATAAGTGAATTTATGGATGCTGAAAATAACTTCGCAGTTCAAAATTATAATCAAGAATTTAAATTAACTGGATATATTGGAAGGTTCAATACTAAATCTTACTCTCATAGTAATAAGGCAGTAACAAATTTTGAATTACTTAGAAAAGCGTTAATTGATGATGAATTGGAAAAAATACAGATATCAAATTTCCAAATAATCACTTTAACATTAGAAGATGAACAAGTTAGTTTTTGCTTTTATAGAAGTGTGAAAAAACAAGCAAAAACTAAAAAGATAGCAATATGGTCATCCGAGGAGTTTAAAGCTGTTAGCAAAGATTTAGTAGAATTTGGTGGTAATTTTTCATTTTTTATGGATGATAAAAATATTTATATAGTAGATCCGAGACATTTTGAATGGGCTTTTGATTATAAAGATCATATAACAGAAAAAAGCAGAATTAATATGGAAAGATTAACTTCAATGAGCTTCTTTTCTGATGACACAACAAAAGAAGCATTTAGGAATGCATCAAATCATCATCTACTAGTAAGAGGTATTGCTAGTATGGATGAAAACATTATTAGTGAAGTTGAAGAGCATTTTAATGATAGAGTAGATGAATTAAAAAAAATTCGAGATAAAAGGGAAAACATTAAAGATGAAGATAAATTAAAAAGATTTAAAAGTGAAATTGGTGAACTTGATGATTTGATTAATTATATTGACTTTGATAATAAAAAGGTCATTTTTAAAGAAAATGATAACCCAACACCATTGTTACATTTTTTTCAAGACAAAATAGTAGAATCTTTTTTAACTAAAAGAATAAAAGTCGCAATGAGTTTGGGTTAAATAGAAAAGAGGGAGATACATGTGGGGTAAACGAGCCCAAGGTATCCTATGGTTTGTATCTTATACACCTGTATTTATGATAGCTATTTACAGGTATTACTTCGAAGACATCGTTAAAGGAAAAAATCTTTGGAATTATAATATTCCAGAAAATTTATTGCATGTATTCTTTATTTTAATTTTATTATTCTTTTCTATTGGCATATATTATTTCATCCCAAAGTTGATGTTTCGTAACATTGAAAGAAAGATTTCGAACTATGATAAAGGGAAAGATATATATATTAAAGAATTTAAAAAACCAAGTTTAAATGATTATACTTTCTTCTTATTAACCTTAATCTTACCTTTAATTACAGTGGATTTTAAATCTATAGTGAGTCTGACTATATGTATTGCAGTAATCTTATTTATAATCTTACTATTAACTAAAATTGATTATATTATTGCGTGTCCTATATTTTTCGTCTCTAAATATAAGGTTTTTAATGTTAGTTTTGTGTTCATTACAGATAAAGAAGAAAAATATAAAACCAAAGGATTCGTAATTACGAAACATGATGATTTGTACAACAAAAAATTTAAAATTGTAAAGCTTATAAAAAATGTATACTACTTGAAGTAAAGACATCTCAAAAGAGGTGTTTTTTTATATACAAAATTTTCAGGAGTGTAATAAAATGAAAAATTTAAAATGGTATCTAAAACAGCTGTTACCATTAACCTATCGCACCCAATATGAATCCGGTGGGGAAAAATATTTCACAGTTTGGAAGATGTGGCTTGGCAAGATCTATGTTGATAGTGTTGTAGTGAAGGAATAATAAATTTAAAGGACTGGTAATGGACCATTGATAGAACGAATAGGGGCAAGCAAACTTTAAGTTGGTGATTAACCATGCAGCAATACCAAACAAAAGAACAACAGATGAAGTTTTATAAGAGTAAAGCCTGGCGACAGCTGAGGCTTTTTGTTTTGGAAAGAGATAATTACGAGTGCCAGGAATGCAAACGTAATGGATATGTAAAGCTTGCTGATAATGATAAACATAAGTCATTGGATGTGGATCACATTAAGGAGCTGGTTGATTATCCGGATCTTGCAATGGATCCCGATAATTTAGAGACACTTTGTATCAAGTGTCATAATCGCAAGCATGGCAGGTACTTAAAAGGGTTTGAGCGAAAACCGAATAAGTGGGAGCATGATGAAAGGTGGTAGAAGATGAATATTATAAATGTTTGCAAAGACTGTGGTGAGTTGGCAGAGGTGAACGAGGAAAAGAGTAATGAAAACTGGATAGTATATGACACTGAATGCAAACACTGCGGCGGTAAAGTTGAAATGAAATTTAAATAGACCCCCCGCCTAAAAATTTTGACTTATTTTTCCGACCGGGGAAACGGTGCAGGGGGCTCGACTTTCCACTTTTTTTATATAAATATCACGTGAGGGGGGGTGGGATGATGTGACAACCAAATTCAGAACCGACGTAAGCATTGATAAAATCAAGGATTATCTGATGTCGAGGATTGATACCAGCAGTCCTGTTGAGGTTGAAAAAGTTGGTAGGTATTTGAAGCATGTTGAGATGTATCGGAGGATGGAACGAACAGTCAAAAAAGAGGGGGTTTCCACCAACGTTAAAAACGGAAATCAGGAGTATATTAAATCCCACCCTCTGCTAAATGAAATGAACAAAGTTAATTCATCCATCATAAATATTGAGAAGACATTCAACTTCATCGATGAGGACGATGATGCTAAACCAAAATTCACCGCAAGCGATCTGATCTAATATGAAATTAAAAAATAAGCACGTACTGTATTATATGAACCAATACGAAGCTGGAAAAAATAAAGTCAGCAAGTATTTGGTTCTTTTATTTTCTTATTTGAAAAATCACGTCCTCAATCGAGACGATCTCTATTTTGATGAAGTCACCCATGAACGATACATCGCTTTTACTGAAAAGAATTATTTTGAGCTGCAGCCATTTCAGAAGTTTATAACAGCATTTGTCTTTTTGTACTACAAGGAAGGCAACTATCCGTTCTTTGAACAGTTCTTTTTATATATGGCCAGGGGAGCTGGTAAGAACGGTTTAATTTCATCCCTTGCTCATTTCTTTATTAGTGAGCTACATGGTATCGACAAATATAATATATCGATTGTGGCCAATAGTGAGGAACAAGCCAAAACATCCTTCAATGAAGTATATGATGCTATTGATACAGATGGTAAAGGCGGCGTGCTGCAATCGCTCTTTAAACACACAAAGTCAGAAATTAAAAGCAAGGCTAATGGAAGTGTATTAAAGTATCACACTTCAAACGCAAAAACGAAAGACAGCTTACGTGATGGTTGCGTTATCTATGATGAAGTTCATGAATATGAAGATTCAGATATTGTTGATGTGTTTTCATCTGGATTAGGAAAAGTCAGACACTCAAGAGAGTTTTTTATCACTACTGACGGATTTGTACGTGGTGGTTACCTTGACGATTTAAAAGAACGGGCAATCCGCGTACTTAAAGGTGAAGCTCCAGAGGACCATATATTTGTTTTTATGGCTTGTTTGGATGATGAAAAGGAAATGGATGATGAATCGAATTGGCAAAAGGCTAATCCGATGTTCCATAAGCCATTAAATGATTATGCTCATGAACTGTTTAGAACAGTTAAACGTCAATATATATCACTTGGTAATTCGAAGCCGTCTGCACGGATCCGTTTCATGACTAAACGGATGAACACACCAGCAACGGATTTAACAACATCAGTTGCGACATGGGAAGAGATAGAAGCTACAAACAGGCCATTCCCTGATTTGGCACACCGCACAGCCGTTGGTGGATTAGACTACGCATCTATTCGAGATTTTGCAGCTGTAGGCCTTCTTTTCAAAGTTGGTGATGACTATGTTTGGAAAACCCATTCATTCATACGGAAAGGCTTCCTGGATAACGTTCAATTAAAGCCCCCGATATATGATTGGGCTGAAGAGGGATTATTAACCATCGTTGATGAGCCTGTGATCAATATCGAGCATATCGTTGATTGGTTTGTAGAAATGAGGGAGCAATATGGGGTGAATCGAATTGTGGCTGATACATTTAGGTTGGACCTGGTTAAAACAGCTCTGGAAGCAGAAGGATTTGAATTAATTTATATTCGTAATCCTAAAGCCATACACAGTAAGCTGGCTCCTAGAGTGGAAACGATATTTGCTAATCACAATATTATATTTGGCGATAACCCGTTAATGCGCTGGTACACCAATAATGTGTACGTAAAAATCAAGAAAGACGGCAATAAAGAGTACCTGAAGAAAGATGAAGTACGTCGTAAAACAGATGGGTTCCAGGCATTTATCCATGCATTGTTCGAGGCTGATAATGTGCTGGAAGAAGAAGAGGATTTCTTCCTGGATGATATTGCTTTTTAAGGAGGTGAGGCATTGGGATTATTCGATCTATTTAAGAAACACAGTGAATTGGAACAAATGTATGATTTGGATTTAATTGAAGATACATCGGACCGTATCTATTACAAGAAACTGGCTATAGCAACATGCGTGAACTTGATTGCCAGGACCATCAGTCAGTCGGAGTTCCGGATAAAGAAAAAAGGTATAGTGCAGCATGATGAATTCTACTACAAAATGAATGTTAAACCTAATCGGAACCAGTCTGCAAGCGAATTTTGGGAAACGTTTGTATACAAATTAATTCATGATAATGAGGTATTAATTGTTAAGACAGATACCGACGACCTGCTAATCGCTGATAATTTTTATCGGAATGAATATGCCATGATGGATGATGTTTTCAAGGATGTAACAGTCAAAAACTACACATTCCGCCGGAGCTTTATAGCAAGCGATGTTATTTATCTTGAGTATAGTAATGACAATTTATCCCGGTTGGTTAATAGTCTGTATACTGACTATGGTGAACTATTTGGCAGGATGCTAGAGTTCCAAAAACACAATAATCAAATCAGGGCTACTGTTGATACTGAAAACGTTAATCCAAAGGATCCGGAAAAGCAAAGCAAAATGCAAAACTTCATTGATAATATGTATCAAGCGATCAAAAATAAAGCATTTGCTATAGTTCCACAACAAAAGGGGTTCACATATAATGAACAATCCGATAGAGCTTCATCGAGTGTGGAAGAAATAAATAAAATCACAAATGGATTTTTGGACCATGTTGCCAGGGCGCTAGGAATTCCCCCAGCTTTAGTAAGAGGGGAAATGGCAGATGTCGAGAAAAGCACACGTAATTATATGACTTTTTGTATCGATCCGTTACTTAAAAAGGTGAAGGATGAATTTAGCGGAAAGTTTATTGAGAAAAAAGACTACATGAATGGAGAACGATTGGACATTAGACGTGTTTCTTATCGTGATCTATTTGACCTTGCGTCTGCTGTTGATAAACTTGTATCTTCATCCGTGTTTACTGGAAATGAAGTGAGGGAGGCTGCTGGCCATGAAAGATCTGATGATGAATTGCTGGACAGGCATATTATCACAAAGAATTACACCGAATTAGAAAAGTTATTGGAAGGGGGTGAAAGTTAATGCCAAACGAACTGAAAGAACAGATCATGAACATGATGAACAAGAAAACAGATATACGTTTTGAAGCAGGGCAAGGAAAAGAATATTCTATGTATATTTATGGTCCAATTAGTGGATTTTCTTTTAGCAGTAGAAGTGCAGAAGGTATCCGGAGGCAACTATCAGAAGTGGATGCTGAAAAAATCCACGTGCATATTAATTCACCAGGTGGATCTGCATTTGATGGTGTAGCCATTAGTAATTTGTTGAGGAATCATAAGGCAGAAATTATTGTCCATGTTGATGGTTGGGCAGCATCAGCTGCAAGTGTTATTGCTATGGCTGGTGACAAAGTGATCATGCCCGAAAACACCATGATGATGATTCACCGTGCATCTACCATTGAGTGGGGAAATGCAGCACTCTTTGAAAAGACTGCTGCTGATTTGAGAAAAATCGACTCTGCTCTTGCTTCATCATACAAAAAGCGCTTTGTCGGAACACAAGAGGAACTAGACCAATTATTAGATGATGAATCATTTCTTACAGCAGAAGAAGCTGTTGCTTTTGGATTAGCTGATGAAGTTGGTGAAGAAATTGAAATCCAGGACCTCGAAGATTTAGATGATGATGATGACGGTGAGGAAGAATACGAAAACTTTAAAGACAAACTGGTTGCTAAATATGCAGCTCAAGCAAAACCAAATAATCAGAAACCACCAAAACAAGAGCCTACTCCTGCTGAATCAAAGCAGAATATGAGTAAGCTCTTTTTAAATTTATAGAAATAATGGAGGAATGAGAAATGACAATTAAGTTTAATAACTTTGAAGAGAAGAAAAAAGCATTTGCTGATGCTACTACAAATGGAACAGAGGAAGAACAGTCACAAGCACTTAATGAGATGCTTGAATCCTTAGCTCAAGATGTACAGTCAGACATCTTGAACCAGGTTAATACACAAATGGCTGATAATGTGGCTTTGCAATCCCGTGGCCAAAATGTATTAACTAGTGAAGAGACTAAGTTTTTTAATGCAGTTATCGAAGAAGGTGGATTTAAAGAAACTGATACGTTACCAAAGACAACTCAAGAGCGTATCTTTGAAGAAATCGTAAAAGATCATCCTCTTCTAAGTGAAATCGGCATTCAAAATTTGGGAGCAGTTACGGAATTTATTTATTCCAATGATCCATCTGGTCAAGCAGTATGGGGAGATCTATTTGAAGGAATTAAAGGTCAGTTAAATTCTACATTCCGTAAAGAAAAGATTACGCATTTAAAACTTACAGCGTTTGTACCAATCGCAAAAGATATGTTGAAACTTGGGCCTGCATGGATTGAACGTTATGTTCGTACAATTATCCGTGAAGCTATGCGAGCAGGGTTAGAACGTGGTTACGTTGCCGGTCGAGGTGCAGCACAAAGTGAACCTATCGGACTACTAAAACATGTTGATACAGAAACTGGAGCTGTAACTGATAAGACAGCTGTAGGAACCCTAACTTTTGAGCCTGGTCGAACAGTCATCAACGAATTAAAAGGTGTGGTGAAAAAGCTTGCAGAAAAATTAAAATCAGATGGAACTGTAGCGGATCATCCTCGTAAGGTTGCTGGAAAAATCGTCATGGTTACAAACCCATTTGACACGTTCGATATCCAGGCTAACGCAACGGTCCAAAACGCAAATGGAGTTTATGTTACAAACTTACCTTTCAATCCAATCATGACAGAATCTGTTTTTGTACCTGAAGGCAAAGTACTATTCTTTGTTAAGGGAGAATACATTGCTGCTGTTGGTGGCGGTGTACAAACTAACCGTTATAAAGAGACCCTGGCTTTAGAGGATGCTGATGTATTTATCGCTAAGCAGTATGCAACTGGTAAGCCAAAAGATAATAACGCTGCACAGGTTTATAACCTTGATCTATATGGTACGACAACAACAACTACTTCAAGCACAACAACAACAAGTACAACTAGCACAACCACTACAGCATAATGAGGTGATGTGATTGCAGGAAATTACAACGACATTTTTAGAAGAGTTCAAAAGTCGGATGCATATCACACACAGCGGAGAGGACAGCAATTTAAAAAGATTGTTGTCCTTTTCTGTTTCTGCTCTTAAAAGCCAATGCGGTGAGTTTGATATTTATGGCAATACCGAAACTGATAACAGAGCAAAAGAGCTTGTGTTTGAGCGTGCTCGATACGCTTATAATGATGCCGTCGAATATTTCGAGAATAATTTTTTAAGTGAAATCACCAGTTTAGGAATTGACCTAATACCTAGCACTACAACGACAACAACAACCACAACTTCTGGAGGTTGATGATGTGAGGAAATTTGAATATAAACCACCTCGAGTTCATTCTGGTGAATTAAGGACACCTGTTACATTTTATGAGTATGTGCCCAAAGAAGGTCCTTATCCAGGCGAGAAAGTGAAGAAAGTACTTTATAATGCCTGGGCTAAAATTGATGAGATTTGGTTAAGAGATGTGGAACTGGCTAAATCAAACGGAACCTTATCTGATATAACTATCATTATTAGAGACCCACAAGGAGACTATATTCCTACCAATAAGCACTATGTTGAAATCGATGCTCCGGAGTATAAAAATAAACATTATAACGTTACACAAGCTCAACCTGATATGCAGAATAGAGACTTTGTGAACGTCATTGCGGAGCTGACATCATGAGTGTTGAAGTTAATGGATTAGACAGGTTGCTAAAGGATTTGGAAAATAGGTTCGGCCAGGAACAGATGCAACGAATAAGTGATAAAGCTTTAAATGATGCAGCAGATGTATATGTCCGGGAATTAAAAAGTCAGTTTAAACCTTGGGCTGATACGGGAGCATCTATTGAAGAAATAACATTGAGTAAACCATATTGGGAAAACGGGGCACGAACGATCAAAGTATATTGGAAGGGACCTAATGATCGTTATCGCATCATTCATCTAAATGAGTTTGGAACAGTCAAAAACCCTAATCCAGACGGTAAAGGTGCTATTGCGCGTTCTTTGCGCAATTCCGAAAAAGCATATCATAACGCAATCCGCCGAGCAGTAGAAAGGGGGATGTGATGTTAGATCAAATTTATGAAGCTTTAATTGCTGATACATTAATCAATCAAAAAGCAGCTGGACGAATAAAGTTTTATGAATATCCCGAGACCAGCAGCATGACTGATACACACATCATCATAGACCCCTTAGATACACCTAGACCCAGTGATTATGCAGACAACAAATGGCTGACGGAAGATTTTATGTATCAAATCGAAGTGTGGTCTAAAAGCATAACAGATCGTGATGCTATCGCTAAACGAATCCAGCATATCATGTGGGATTTGAACTTTTTCAATGATGGCGGCGGTGTTGATGAATGGGATAAGGATTTAAATATATACCGTGACGCCAGGAGGTATCGCGGAAAAACTTATGTAGACACTGTTTAGAATGTCTATTTATTTTTTTATGAGGAGGAAAAGTTATGAATAAAGAAAAGCTGTTAAAGTTAAATTTGCAGTACTTTGCAGGAGAAGAAAAAAACTACAAAGCGTCAACGGGTGTAGATGAATTTTATTATGGAGTGTTAGACGAAAAAACAAATACTGTTAGTTCAATTAACCATGTGAAGTTTTTACAAGACATCGAAGTGGCCATGACATCGGAAATTGCACGAGCACATGGAGATAACAAGGTCGCTGAATTAGGAGTGTCACAAGGACCTGTAACCGTAAGCGGTAATTTTCATTCGATTCCTCAATCAGACAAAGATACATTGCTGGGGTTAGAGGTCTCTACAAATGGGTTATCTGCTCACGGAAGCACAGACAATCCTCCATACGTAGTGGTTGTTTTTGCTAAAACATATGAAGATGGATCTAAGGAATACGTTGGATTACCAAAAGGCAAATTCTTAAAGACTAGTATTTCCGGCCAATCAAAGCAGGGTTCTACAACGTTTAGTCAAGATCCGATTAGTGCGGAATTCATGGATCGAGAAGTTACAGGATTTAAAGAAGAAAAATCTGTGGTAACCGGTAGAGATGCAAAGGCAGAAAATACTAAACGTGATGCACTTTTCCAAGCAGTATTTGGTCAAGCATATCCAAGTACCACAACAACTACTTCTAGTACCACTACAACCACAACGGTTGCGTAAAGAGGTAATGTATTATGAAGTATATCCTATGTCAACCAGCCATTAAACGCTTTGAGTGGGAATTAGAAGTTTGTATAACCAGACTACAAAATTTAGGCATCCGGAACATTGTTCTGCTGTTTACACGGCAGGACGACCGGGTGCCTATTTATTTGGAAGAAAACTATGGTGTGGAAACGCATGTATACAACGATGATCGTACTGACAAAAGTTATATTCCGTCTGTTAAGCCATACTTATGGATGAAGTACCTGGAAGAGGATGCTTCAAGAGAAAATGATACTTATTTTTATTTGGATAGCGATGTGCTGATGAGAGATGTTCCGGATGTAAAACCAACAGAGACGACCTGGTATGCATCAGCTTGTGAAAGCTATTTGAGCGTTGATTATATCGACAGTAAAGGTCAGGATTTATTAGAGCGAATGTGTGAAGTCATAGGTATTGATGCTGCACTCATTCGTGAAAAGAATCCGATAGGTGGAGCTCAGTGGATTATCAAAAATCCAACATATGAATATTGGAAAAAGGTGTACGAGGATTCGGTCAAGCTTTACCAATTTTTAAATTCCGTGGAGGGTGAATATGTCCGAAAAAATGATACAAATTATACGCCGATTCAAAAATGGACAGCTGAAATGTGGGCTCAACTTTGGAATGTATATCATTTTGGAAAGACAGTTAAGACCTCCACCGAATTAGATTTTTCTTGGCCGACAGACCCGATTGAATTATATCATCAAACTAAAATATTCCACAATGCCGGTGTCATTAATGACCATCAGAATCTATTTTTCAAAGGGAAGTACGTGAATAACACACCTTTCAGAGATTCATTTGAACATATAGATAAAAGTAAAGCATCAATTGAATATGTGAAAGCTATTAAGGAGGTGCGACAAATGGATAAATATGAAGTTATTGCCGGATTCCGTGACAAAGAAACTGATAAAGAGTATTTTGTTGGCGACAAGTTTCCAAAGCCTGCAAATAAAAAAGTGAAGAAAGAACGTATCGAGGAATTGATGTCCTCCAATAACAATGCTGGGAAACCATTAATCAAAGAAGTGAAAGAGCAGGAATAACGAACCTGCTCTTTTTAATAAATAAGGGGAGGTCAGATACATGGCTGATATGAAACGCAATATGATAGAGCTTGTTAAAGAAGTGAAACAAGGAGAGCTAGTAACCGAAAAATATTTAACCCCACTTTTTATCCCAATGAGAAAAGTTTATGAAGCAGTTGATATGCTTGAGTATATTCAAATGTCTGCCGGCACATCAGAGGCCGAAAAGGAATTAATTGATAAATTATTAATATTTGTTGTGGATTTATATGACAATCAATTTACAAAAGATGAATTGTTTAATGGCCTACACGGCCCTGGTGCCGTAAAAAAATTGCAGGAACAAGTTATTTTTGTTGCGCGAGGTGTCCAGGACGAAGATACAAAAAAGTATCTAGCGACAGCGAGGTAGGTGATGTCTATACACCAAAACAACAGAAACAGGATATGGATGGATTGATTCTGAGAATGATGAAAAGCGGAAAGGACATTAACGAAATCCTTAACATGCCTTATTATTTTGTTGCTCAATTGTTTAAAAACGAAAATAAACCCGAAAAGAAAACCTCATTAATTGCTGCATTTGGTGGATAGAAGGGAGGGTAAACAATGGCGCGAAGAGTTGAAGGGTTATCCATCGATCTTGATTTAAATACCCAAGCCTTAAACCGAGGATTAAAAGGTGCTAAAGATAGCCTGAAAACCGTTAACAGTGAAATGAAAGCCAATATGTCTGCTTTTGACCGTGCTGATCAATCCGTTGAAAAATACGAAACACGGATTCAGGGTTTAAATAAAAAGTTAAAAGCTCAAGAACGAGTGACATCTGAAGCACGTAAAGAATATGATCGAATGATTGAAAAGCACGGGGAAGGTTCTAAAGAGGCAGAAAAAGCAGCTAGAGAGTATAACAAGCAAGCGGCTTCATTAAATAACCTGGACCGATATGTGAACAATGCAACAGAAGAATTAGAGCAAATGCGTCAGGAACAACGTCGAGCTGAGTCCCGTTTAGGTAAATTATCTAGTGGACTGGACACCTTTTCAGGAAATCTTGATAATGCTGGGCAAAAAATGACCAATTTTGGACAAACCATGTCTGCGAGTGTAACAGCTCCTATTGTTGGTTTGGGAGCAATGGCAGTGGAATCTACAAGAGATTTTCGCGTTAATATTGCTCGTCTTGAAACAAACGCAAAGGAAGCCGGTCTTGGCGTGGATGTGCTGCACAAATCTATGAAAGACTTGAATGGCATTACTGGCGAAACAGATTCAAACGTTGAAGCCCTCTCTAATCTTATGGCAACGGATATGAACAGTAATCAGCTGCAACAAGCTGTGGATGATTTGTCTGGTGCTGTCGTCAAATTCCCGGATACGTTAAAAATAGAAAGTTTGGCTGATGGTTTACAAGAAACAGTAGCCACAGGTAAGGCTGTTGGACCATTTGCTGAGCTATTAGAACGTATGGGCGTTGACTTAGAAACGTTTGATGAAGGTTTAGCTGAAGCGAAGGAAAGTGGAGATGAGCTTAATTATGCTCTGAACGAATTAAATAATTTAGATTTATCCAAAGTGAACAAAGAGTTTCGGGAAACGAATAAATCGTTGGTTGAAGCCAGGGAAGAACAATATGACTTCCAGGAATCCTTTGCAGAATTAGGAGAAAAATTAGAGCCTATTGCTACTGAGTTAACAGAACGCGTGACCGATATTGTAGATGCCTTTAATGAATTGGAACCTGAAACACAAGATAACATTATCAAGTTTGCTGGACTTGCCGCAGCTGCTGGACCTGCAGGAATTGCTTTGGGCGGTGTAACGACTACTTTTAGTAATTTATCAAAAGGCGCAAGCAAGCTCACTGATATGCTAGGCAGGGGTAGCACCGGTGGAAGAGGATTGCTCGGGCGAATTATGAGTCTAAGCCGTGGTGGTGTCGTTGGTCTTGCTATTGGCGGTGTTGCTGGGTTAGGTCTCGCCATTAACGGATTTATCAAAAAAACTAATGAGGCCGAAGAAGTAAATCTTGATTTTGCTAAATCTATGAGTGATCAAGCAGCTAACCTTGAAAAGAATGTTGCTACATTTGAACGTTTATCCGATAAGGCAAATGTAAGTAATGATGAACTGGCTCGATTGAATGACTTGAACAAGCGTATTTCTGAATCAAGTAATCCAGGTGAAATTAATGAGCTGCAAAAACAATACAATAACCTTGCTCGAGAATCAGGATTATCAAAAGAAGAACTACAAAATTTATTTGATGCCAACAAAGATATTATTGAACAGTCTCCAGACGTTCAAACGTCTATATCAGAAACGGGTAATAAGTTTGTTGAAAGTACTGAAAAAGTAAAAGAATATATTGATAAAATAAGAGATTATTCTGAAACAGAGCTTGAAATTGAACGCGCCAAACTATTAGATCAGCAACAGGAAGCTTTGGATACTTTGACTAAAAAGAAAAAAGAACAACAAGCAATAGATACTCGTATCAACAATATATTAGATGCTAGGGAAATGACTAATGAAGAAATAACAAAAAGCATGGGTGAAATTGAGGAAAAGCTTCGTGATAGTAAACTTTCGGAACAAGAGTGGAATGAGCTAAAGCAAAAACAAATAGACCTTGCTGATGTGAAGAATGGCAAGGAAATTGATCTTCTTGAAGAGTTGCAGAATCAAAGGAAGGAAATTAAGAAAAATATTGATCAAGAACAAGAAAAGATTGATAAATTACAAGCAACAAACCAGCAACTGGCAAACATCTATTTAAAAAATGTCGGCATCAATGAAGAAGGCGAAAAAGGATTAAAAGCTCTTGATAAATCCATTGAGAAAAATAAAGAGGAAATACTAAAACTTCAGGAAAAACGAAATGAAAAAGGTAAACTAACACAAGAAGAACAGAAAAGGTTAGAGAAATTAAGAGACACAACGGCCGAACAAGAAGAACAAAAACTAAAAATCTTTGAAGAACTCGGCATCTATAAAAATATCAATTCTTTATTAGATGCAAAATTATCAACTTTATCCAAAGAAGAAGAGCAAAAAATCATAAATCTAGCCAGAACAAGAGATATCAAAGTGGAAGAAGGAAACATCCTTCAACAACTTCAAAAAAAGAACGATAAACTTTTGGAAGAAAGAAATAACCTTATAAAAAATCTGGAAAAACAAGGTGCTACTAAGTATGAGATTCGTGAACAGGTTTCTGAATTAGATAAAAAAATACTGAAAAATGATAACGTCATTAAAGAAATTCTTAAAGAAACTGGGCTATGGGAACAGGTCAAAGATGAGATTAATTTAGGCCGAAATGCTATTGATAAACAGTCAGAGGGAATTGACAATGTAAAGGATAATATTAGGGACTCAATCGGATTGGCCGGCGATCTTAATGATAAACTTTCTGAACCAGTTTGGAAAACAGTATCCTTACAATATTCCAATACCGATGGTCCTCCACAAGGTCATCACGTACCAGTCGGATACGCAGTAGGTACAAATTTTCATCCAGGTGGTGTGTCTTGGCTTGGCGAAGAAGGACCTGAATTAGTTGAACATAATAACAAGTGGTCATTAGCTGGGTTTGGTCTTTTTGATGTTCCTCGAGGAGCTCACGTTTATACAAATGATGAGTCCAAAAAAATCCTTAGTGCTTTAAACAATATACCTGGGCATGCTGAAGGAGTTAGTCCAACTGGGGAAGTTGACCGTATTATTGGGCAGTTGAATAATCAATCACCTGCAACAAGTGAATCTGTTGTTTATATAACAATGGTTAATGAGATTAACGGAAGAGAATTAAGTCGTCAAACCTTTGAATATGACTTGGAATTCCAGAAACAAAAAGAAATGAGAGATATGAGAGCAAGGGGGATGGAATGATGGGTGCGACATATAGAGGTAAACACTCAAGTGATTTTGGCTTAGCTGTACAAACAAACCCACATATTCTCCCTGATTTTAGTTTGAGGACGACAAATATTCCTGGTATGCCTGGTGCTCACTATCAGGGCAACGAATATGGCATGAGACGAATCCCTATTACAATTGGCTTTATTGGCAAGGACGTACAAGACTATGAATCTCGTTTACGTGCACTGGCGGATTGGCTACGTCCAGACTTAGGACCTGGCGTTTATGTATCGGACAACGAACCAGATAAATTTAACTATGCGGTATTACAAAGTGTTAGTTTTGGGAGATTTAGAAGAATCGCAGAAATGGGTGAAGGAGATCTTGTTTTAGTTTGTCCTGACCCATTCGCTTATGAATCCAAAGAACAAAGTAAGGCTTTACCAGCAAACATCGTGTATGACGGTACAGCTGATACTTATCCAATCATTACAGCAAGATTCAACCAGCCGACTACCCACTTATCAATCATGAATGGTGACCAATCTATTGATTTAGGGAAACCTGATAAAGTTACGGAAACGGCTGTAGCTCCTGAAACTTTAGTGCTGCACGATACGATGGAAGATACCTCACTCTGGCAAACAGCAACCGAAGTAGACAACGGTTCTGTGACAGGTAGTATGACCGATGCAGACGGCCCCGGTTTTTCGGTGTCAGATTATGGCACTGTGATTACGCCTCATGAATTCCAGGGCCCTTCTTTACAAAGAGCCATTGGCGCTTCATTACAAGACTTTTATGCGGATATACTTGTACACCAATTTAATTTATCCGGAAACACAGGCATTATCGAGATTTATTTCCGAGACGCAAACGGCAACAACATTGCCAAATTTGGTTTTGGTGACAGTCATATTGGATTCCAGAAAAATGAAGGTGTGCTTCAGTTAGGTGGTACAAGTGGCGTTCGGAATCCATTAGAACCAGATGATCGTAGCGAATGGAATAATTTTAACGGAATTATCCGTGTACGCAGATGGAATAATCGTTGGCTGGCTTATTTGGCGCAAAGGGACGAAAACGGGAATTACAGAGGAGAAAAGAGTGTATCTTACTTAGAACCTATTTACACCACACCTGTCGACACGATTCAAGTGGCTATACGTAAATGGGGCGATACTACACCAAATGACCAGGGGATAAGCGAAATTAGAGTTTATCAACTTAATGATACATCGGGGGCAAATGAGGTGCCGGAAATTGCTGTTGCTGGGGATGAAATCACAGTGGATACAGCTACCGGTGATGTAAGAAAAAATGGTGAACCCAGAATGGATTTAGTCGGGTTATCTACGGATTTCTGGGCTTTAGAACAGGGAGAGAATATTATTGATGTGCAACCTTCAGGGGTTGCTGATTTAAGTATGAAATATCGAAATCGTTATCTATAAGAAAGGAGTGCTGATATTGTCATTCAGTAATTATCTTGAACAGAAAGTATTAAACGATAATCTTGTTAACGCTACGGTCTACCTAGCGTTATTTACTTCTGCACCCGGAGAAGATGGAACAGGAACAGAGGTGAGTGGAGGGGGATATTCCAGGCAACCTATTACTTTTGGCGCACCAACTGATGATGGAGCAGGTTCTATGCAAACGTCTAATAGTGCAGCTGTTGAGTTTCCTATCGCCTCAGCTGACTGGGGTATTATTACTCATATGGGTTTATATGATGCTGAAACTGGCGGGAACTTACTAGATTTTGGCTCTTTAAATTCCACAGCAAATATACAAGAGAATAACCAGTTTTTAATTAATGTCGGTGATTATACGGTTAAAATTAACTAAGGAGGTTACTATATGGCTCGATTAAATGCAGCTAACAATGCTATAACAACAATTTCTGAAGCGATGGACGCTACGCAAACAACTGTAAATGTAGTAGATCCATCGCTTTTTCCATCCCCTCCTTTTCGAGTAACAATTGAAGATGAAATCATGGAAGTGTCAAATGTTAACAGTACAACTTTGACTGTAACTAGAGGAATGGAAGATACGGCATCTACCTCCCATGATAATGGAACGGAAATCTCAAACAACTTTACTGCTGGCACACAAAACGAACTTGTTTCCCAATCAGAATTTGATACACACGTCCAAGAATTTAATGAACATAAGGCTAATGAAGTGTCACAAGCTGAAGTCCACGGCTTACGTGCTACAAACGGAAAATTAGAATATTACGACGGAACAGAATGGAAAACGGTAAGCGGTGGTTTGCCCGTTGGCAACGTGACTAATTTCGATGTACAAGCAGGAAATACAGAAGTTACTTTAATGTGGCAAGACCCAACAGATGTAACACTTGACGGTGCTACTTTAGCGGAGTGGAAAGGAACAAAAATACTAAGAAAAACAGGAAGTTATCCTGTAGATGAAAATGATGGTGTTCTGGTCGTAGATAGTAGTGTTCGAGATCAATATGCTACAGATGGGTTTGTTGATACTGGATTAACTAATGATACAACCTATTACTATTCTGCTTTCCCTTATACAACTGAGGATGTTTATGATAAAAAGTCTGACGCACAAGCTACACCACAACCTTATCATATTTATGGTGTAGCAATAGATACAACGAACAGCAACCCAGAAACAGCAGTCACTTACACAGACGATGCAACAGGATTTACGCCAGCAAGCGGTAATGATGGTGCGTTTAGTTACGGTTCATGGCAAGATAAGTTTCCGTTTAATCAAATTAAACCATGTGTATTCTTAAATGGTGCAGTCAATTATTACCTTGACCCTAACGATTACAGCCTAAAAGAAGACGGCACAACAGCCGATATTACGAGCGGAGCAGATGGTGACGTAATGATTGAGTTTCCAAAAATATGGTGGAAATTTGAACGTAGTGGGGATTTTCTATATATCCGATACGCAGATGCTCAAATTGATTCCAGTTATCTTTCGTTAGCACATACAAGAGGGACAACAGAAAAAGACAAGATTTATGTCGCTGCATATTTAGGGTATGACGACGGAACTTCTTTACGGTCTTTGAGCGGACAAACACCAACCGCATCAGAAACTATCGGTTCATTTAGAAATAAGGCGCAGGCGAACGGTACTGGGTATGAACAAATGCCATTTTATCCGTTGACTATGTTACAAATATTAGCTTTAATCATGTTTAAAAATAGAGATTTACAGACAGCACTAGGCGAAGGGTACACAGATTCCAATAACTCATCGTCAACCACAACTGGTGCTACGGACACAAAAGGGATGTTCTATGGATCTACACTAGGAACAGAACAAGTTAAGTTCTGTGGAATTGAAGATTTTTACGGAAACTTACGCTACTGGATTGATGGTGTGTTGTATGATACTAACTACGATATGTTAATCGGTAATGACGGTTATAACGATGCAGGCGATGGTTATACAAACTATGGCGCAACAGGATGGAATACTGATGAAGGTGGTTATGTTGATACTATTCAAGGTTCAACAGAAACAGGATTTATACCCGCATCTATTAACGGGAGCGAAACCACTTATTATGCCGACTATGGATATATCGGGTCGGATCGCCTGCCGTATTTCGGCGGCAATTGGGATACTGGGTCGGATGCGGGTGCGTTTCATCTGTATTCGGGTGCGGCGTCGGGTTCGGGTTCGTCTCTCGGTGCGCGCGCTTGCTTTGTATAACTAGGACATGGGCAAAGTTCAGGTCGGATCACCTACCGAATTTCAGCAGCAATTGGAATAATAGGTCGAATGCAGGTACGTTTCATCTGTATTCGAGTACGGCGTCGGGTTCGAGTTCGTCTCTCGGTGCGCGCGCTTACTTTGTGAATAATAAAATGATGAATCTTTGCCCCAGCGCTTGCTATTGAACCAGTGATACCATATGCAGATAAATACTACAAGGAAGTGATAAAAGGTGAGAGTAAGAGGGACACAAAAAGTCGTGAAGCCGGTTGAGGTTAATGTAGATACGGTATATGTAAGGACAAATATTACTCAGATTTCCGAGCAAGATTTTGAAGGATGGGAATATGATGAAGATACTTTTTCTGCAAAGGAATACATCGAACAACTATCTAATGCGGATGATTTATCATCTATTGCAACGCTTGTTTCCAATTTGATGAGCGAAATCGATTATTTAAGAAGCAGAGTAGAAACATTAGAAACTTATCATAATTAAGGAGGTATTATAATGGCTGATTATTCATATTTAAATCAATATCTTTTAAACATGTACGTTACAGCAGTTGATACCGGGAGGTTTACGATTGATTTTGTGCCTTTTATGTATCGACAAGCGGTAGCTGACACGCTAGGAATAACACTAAATTAAGGAGATGTATTGCGTTGAAACGGTTTTCAGATTTCGCTAAAGACTCTAATGTTATGATAGGCGATAAAATGAAAATAGAAGATGTTCTAGGAAAAGAAATTGAAGTGATTGGATGTAAAATAAATGACAGTAAACAGAAATCTGGAACAAAAGTATTAACGTTACAATTTAGGTGGGATGGAGTTGAACGCATTCTTTTTACTGGATTTAGTGTTTTGATTGAACAATCGGAACAGTATAAAGATGAAATGCCTTTTCTGGCTAAAATTGAAAAAGTGAATAAGTTTTATACTTTCACTTGATGAATAATAGGAGTATTATACGCAGTAAACAGAAGCACCCAAAAAGAGGGTGTATTTTTATTGAGAAAGGAGGTGTGCCTTCTTGTTTAATCGCACCTATAACTTTGTCTATAACTCAACAAAATTAGATGCTGCGGTTAAGTCCGTTACAGTAACAAAATCAATCGTTAAATCTCGAATGATTATCCGTAATAATGTTACATCAAATACGCATACGAAAACTGACGCAAATGGCTCGGTTAAGGTTATCCGGAAAACTGGAGATACGATATCGGTTGTTAATACTGATAGCTTCGTTAAAGGTGTCATTGGTGTCACTTCTAGCCTTACCACGAAAGCGACAACTATGACAATATTGGATAACAGTATACGTAATTATGCTCCGTCTATACCTTACAAAAAATCTGAACCATCACCAATATGGATATATGACCGTAATGAGCAATTAAAGACAGTATTGATGCCTAAGCAACAACATAAAAGAAAAGCAGTCCCATATTGGAATGGTTGGTACGTTGAACAATTAAACGGCAAGGTAACACTAGATTTCGAGACTGTATCCGATATTCCTGAGTCTGAATTTATCGAGCCAGATGGACGGGCTGTTATAAGGGATATGGACGGTAATTTGGTTGAGTTTATCATTCGTAGTCCGGAAGATGTAGACGATAGAAATGGTACTGTAAAAGTGGTTTATGCAGAAGGCGGTATGTACGAGCTCATCGATGAATGGCTATCTGGGTATACCGCAGCAAATGTAGACCCAGAAACCGCACTTAGAGCCATACTTCAAGGCACAAGATGGGAAGTAGGTCATGTCGATACGTTCGACAACCAGAGCGTGGATTTTGAAGATATAACCGTCAAAGAAGCTGTCCATGAATTGGCTAATATGTTTAGTGGAGAATTACGCTACCGGGTGGAAGCTGACCATAATACCATTACAAGACGGTATGTAGACCTATTGCAAAAGCGTGGAAAACGTACCATGAAACGCTGGGAAATGGGCAAAGATGTTGAATCTTATAGACGTACCGTTGATACTACAGGCATTAAGACAGCTCTATATGCTAAAGGTAAATCAACGAAGAATGACGGCCCTCGGGTTACTTTTGCGGATGTAGAATGGTCGAAAGCGAAAGGTGATCCGGTTGATAAACCTTTAGGAGACATCTATGTTGCTGACCCTGAAGCGCTACATCAATGGGGGTATGACGGAGGAACAAGACATAGAAAAGGATTCTATGACGGCCAGGAAGGTGACCCAGCCACCCTGTTGTTAAATGCATGGAAAGAACTACAAAAACAAAAAGATGCGGTTTATACGTATGATTTTAATGTTTTGCTATTAGAAAAGCTAACGGGGTACTCTCATGAAAAAGTTAGGCTGGGTGATACAAATGCAGCTATTAATCACCGGGTACATCCGAAAAGCGAAGTAGAAACATCAGTAATTGAATTCAGGCAAAACCTGAACGATGAAACCTTATCAGAGGTCACACTTGGTGCTTTTAGACGACAATTCGATACTAATTCCAGGGTACGAAATGTAGAAAAAGGCTACAACCGAAATAAAGGTAAATGGGATGAAAAGGAAACGCCAGAAGGAGCACAATCAAAAGCTGACCAGGCACTTGCCACTGCACGGGAAGAAATTGATGCAGCTGAACAACGAATTAGTCAAGCGGAAACGGACATTTCAAGCGCTCAATCCATCATAGACGAGGTTACAAGCGAAGATTCATCCGGACAGCATGTACTTAATGGAACACTTATAACGAATGAAATCATTGCTGAAAATGCTACTTTGACTGGAACACTTACAGGAAGTAACGCAACTATACTGAATTTAACTACCGATAACATGACCGCCAAAAATGCAACCATACAAGACGCTACTATTACAGGAGACTTTGTGAGCGGTAGTATAAATATAGGAGAAGATGCCACGGTAGGTCAAAACCTTACAATAGGAAATAATGAAAGTACAGGTTCTTGGTACAGCGCTAGTTACCTTAGTTTTGGCGACTATGCGAATATATACGCATCAAGTACAGGTGACATGAGTTTTAACGCAGATAGTTTAAACATATATTCCAACGATATAGTATTACCCCAAATTGTCGAATCATATCCAAATGGAACTGATTTCAACGGAGGTTTTTTCTTTAGTCAAATATCCTTTCAAGGGATAGATAATAACAACAGAATTTACACAGATACAGCCGACAACCAAAGAATGAAATTAGAAACTGACGATACAACTAATAAGACTCAAATATGGGTAGACCCTGCAAGAACCAATGTTTATTTTCTTGTTAACGATATTGTGAACCACACTTTCTATGGCAGCGGTAATAAGGATGGTGGTTCAATAGAGATAGACGGAATTCGTTACGGTATGTCACCTATTGATTCACCGCAGACACTTATATTTGACTTAATTACAGACATTCAAGTAAACGGGGAGACAAAGATTTACTTAGATTCAATCTTATCAAAAGCACTAGAAAACTTTGCTGTATTTCCTAATAACCCAGATGTCAAAGTGATTCAAAAAGGTACAGATTACTTTGTTGTGGATGGAATCGGGTTAGCTGATTTTCAAGTCATAGGTAATAGGATAGGATTTGAAGATGCTTACTTCACAAACCTAACTAAAATGTCAGAAGATTTACAAGCAAAGGAGAGCTTAAATGGTTAATGATTTAGAGTATAAGTTCAGCAAGCCTAAATTAATTGAAATGTCTGAGATTGATAGTGGTGGATGCTTTTTACGAACTGTTCTCATCGAACAAAATCATCCTAATGCAGCTGCATTAATCAAAGGTAAACCACCAGATACATTAAACAATCCCAGATGGATAAATGGTCAATGGAAGGAGGGTTGATATAATGGAAGCCGAAAAAGTATTAAAGTATATGCGAGCTCAAATTGCGACTTTATCGCAACAAAACGCTATTGCAAATGCACAACTAGAAGAAAAAGAAGCCGAAGTCAAAAAACTGAAAGAAGAAAACCGCAAATTGAGAGAGTCTGAGAGCGCCGAATAAGGCGTTATTTTTATGTCTAAGAAAGGAGATTTATTTTAATGGAAAATTTTTTCAAAACAATAGTAGCAGTAGGTGGGGCGGCTGCCTCATTCTTATTTGGGGGTTGGTCGTCCTTGTTAAGTATCCTATTAGCATTTGTATTTATTGATTATGTGTCAGGATTTATTGCAGCTGGTGTAGACGGAAAATTAAATAGTCACGTTGGATGGATAGGGATTGCTAAAAAGGTAGCAATCTTTTTTATTGTTGCTGTAGCTCACATGGTTGATGTGGCTTTAGGTGGAGATACACATATGGTTAGAGATGCTGCAATTTTCTTTTATTTAGCCAATGAAGTTCTTTCAATTACAGAAAACGTGGGGCGTATTGGCATCCCTATTCCAAATAAGCTTTTAGATACTGTGGAGGTTCTTAGAGGAAAAGGTGATAAGTAATGGAACACTTCAAACAAATTCCTAAGTTTAAAAATCTACGAGGGGAAACGGCTCACGATGGTTGGTATAATGTCTATCCACTTACAGTAAAGACAGATATAGCTATCCATCATTCACTAACCGAAGAAGGTGACTCATTCTCATTCGCACGTTACCACGTGTATACGAAGAAGTGGCCAGAGGTCGCTTATCACTTTGTCATTCTTAAAGACGGTACTGTGGAATGGAATCATGATCTCGGGGTACTAAGTTATCATGTGGGCGATTCAAACTATCGTGCGGTTGGTATTTGCCTGGTCGGTGACTTTAGAACTGAAGAACCAACTCAAGCACAAAAAGAATCATTGTACAACCTGCATGAAGCGCTCAAAAAGGACCTTCCAAACTATAAACGCACCAGGGGCCATGATGAATTTCCGGGGTATGCTTGGAAAGCATGCCCTGAGTTTGATTATAAAAAAGTCATCAGTGGTGAATTTAAAAAGGATGGTGATTTAACCGTGTCTCAATACGAAGAGTTAAAGGCAGAGATTAATGAGTTGAAAAAGGCTCTACCTAATACTAAAGCTAAAGAGCCTGGAGACTCCCACAAAGATAGCTGGAAGTGGTTAGAGGATACCGGAATCACGACAGGTGTACGTCCTAAAGACCATTTAACTCGTGAACAGTTTGCAACGCTTCTCCATAATTATTACCAGAAAAACGAAAAGTTACCTGGCTGGATGTATGATGCCATTGTTAAAGTGTTTGACGGGATTGCAGATCAACTAGAAAAGCCGGATGAGTGGAAAGAGCGTATCAAAAACCACGATGTTAGTGTACCTGAATTGCTGGGAATGTTTTTCCTTGCATACCTGAATGATAAGAAATAAGCAAAAGCCTCACCTTAATCGGTGGGGCTTTTTTTATTCCTCATAAAAATTTTCTTCACTCAATTCATATCTATCCTCGTTTATGTATCTGCGGACAGAAAATAAGTATTCTTGCAGCTCCTTATCCCTAATTTTTTTTACTTCACTTTGAAAGTAATAGGAGTATGTGCAGTTTTCAAAGTCAAAGATCAAAATTTCAATATCGTTGTATTTCCTTTCAGTCGAAATGAGCTTATATCTTGGGTGAAAAGGTGGCGACTCCCATGTCATTTTTCATCATCCTCGTATAGATCATCTAAACTAACTACAACTTCTTTCTCCAGCAGCTTTTTTAACTCCACAACCTTTACAAATGGTATTGGCGTTTCTTCATTCATCCATCTCCGAAATGTAGCCTGAGAAGCGTTTAGTCTCGTAGCAATGTGCATCTTTTTGAATCCACTCTGATCTATCAACTCATTGACCTTCTGAGCATTAAATCGAATTCCCATAACATCACCTATATAATCTTTTCCACTCACTTACGAAAACTCCTTCAATCAAAAATGAGCGTTAAAATGTGCAAATATGGAATATTGTCTATCCGGCATACATAGGTATTTATTACAATCGCAATAAAGGAGGGTTGGTATTATTGCATCAGCAATAAAATTCGTATGTGTTTTATTACATCTGAAATAAAAAGGAGGAATCGAATTGATTCTAGGCATTGATGCTGGGAACCACAGAGTTAAAGCTTCTGGTCCATTTGGAGTGAGGTCTTTTTATTCAAACATCTGCGATTGGTTTGAACGTGAAGTAGATGAACAATTTGGAGCCGATGATATGGAATTTGAATATGAAGGGAGGAAGGGGTTTGCTGGCTCTATTGCCATGTATGAGGATGAATTTGGCGGCGGTAACATGATGGGAGATACTAAAGCCCACGAAGATGCGATTATAAGGATTCTCTTAGCTGTGCACCGTTATTGCCCTAACTATGAAGATATCTACCTGGTAACAGGACAGCCGATTAAAAAACATAAAGAACAAGAAAAGCGATTTATCAAAGAAGCTCTTTTAGGATCCAGAAAAATAACTGTAAATCATGAAGTCAAGCAGTTTAATATTCAAGGTGTAGAAGTGGCTCCAGAAGGTTCAGCTGCAATTTGGGCTAAACCTACAAATGGATTAGTAAGGGTGTTAGACGTTGGGAGTGGTACCGTTAACGCAGCCACTCTTCAGGATATGAGACATATTAACACTCAAAGCGATACGTTTCATTTTGGTGTAGAAACAGTACGGAATAAAGACTATGGAGCCATGGCCAGGGGTATCATTAAGAACCTCTCTAAAAAGTGGAATAGGGATGATGTTGTATATATTGTAGGTGGAATAGCAAAGTTGATCGCACCATTCATTCAAAGATACTTCCCTAATGCTGTTGTTCTCCAGCCTGAAATCCAAAAAGCAAACAGACTAACACTGGTAGAGCCTGTATTTTCAAATGCGGTGGCGTTTAACGAGTTAGCCATAAGGAAGTTTTCAGCATGAGAAAGTGTAAGACTGCAAGCTTTGATTTAGAAGATAAGTATGAAACGGATTTGCTTGAGTTTGCGGAAGACCAGGGGAAGTTTAGCAAGTATGTAAAGCGCCTTATTGCTGCAGATAAAGAAAAGAATAGCCAACCTACCGTCATTCAAACTCAGAATCATATCCAGGAACCACAAGAACCAGAAACTGAAGGGGATGTAGACAGCTTTTTCTAGTCCCCCTCTTCCCCACCTGCAGGAATCTATAAGTCTGGGACTCTTGTACTGAGTCCTAGGGATAAATTGATAAAATGGAGGTTTCATAGATGAATAGAGTGGGTGAGCTGAGAAAAATTCGAAGTGATAAAAAACAGGACATCAAACCCCACATTCCGTTTTCTTTGTATGATCTAATTGATCGACTATCCTATATCACTCGAAAGCCGATAAAAGATATTGGTGAGCTTTTATGTATCAAAGGCTTAGATTCATCATTTGTATTAGATAGCTTGTCCTTGTATTTTACGAGGGACTATTCCAGCCAGGGTACCATTTATATAGCTCAATCAGACGATAGCTCCAGGCGAATAAAAATCAAAGCGAAAAAGAGACGTATCAGCCTACGATTTAACCCACATGATCATAACCGACTCATCAACCTATCACACGCCCTGGGATTAACAGTCGCTTCTACAACATCATTGCTCCTCATTTATGCTGCTACAGATATTCACATCATTCAAAATATTGTTCAATCTGAAGGTCATTTAGGTAACAACCGGGTAAAAGAAGCACGTTATGTACTTAAGAAAGCAAAGAAGGGAGTGTGGAAGTATGAAGCAACCCGATAAAGAGTATGCAGCTGGAGCATTTTCAGCTTTATTAGTGATCGGTGGGATTATTTTTTCCTTGTACATTTAAAGTAGGATTTTACCAAAATGTGTAGAATAATGTTAGGTGTGAATAAATAAATATAGGGGGAATCAATTTGAATAAGGAAAAGGCGATGTACTATTTTAAATCAAAATGGGTATGGGCTATTGCTGGGGCTTTTCTTTTAATCGTTATTAGCTCTTCATTCTTTTATCTACAAGGAAAATCAGTAAGTGTCGCGAAAGTTGATGAAAAAATGGTTACTTATGACGAGCTTGTTGAAGAAATTGATATTAAACAATCCAAGTTAAATGCTATAGAAACAACTATCGACGAAAAAACCAAGGAAAGAGATCAAATTTCAGATGAACTTGAAGACAATCAAGAAAAATATGATCGCTTGAATAAAATAGCCAAAAATGAAGAAGAAATCCAAACAAAAATTGAAGAAAAGAAAGATGAACTAACTCAATTAAAAGCTGATATTGTCTCGAACAAGAATAAACTACAAGAATTACAGGGAGGTGTAGAAGAAGCTAAAGGTGAACCAATCAAATTAGGTGCTGGACATTATACAGTTGGAGATGATCTTCCGCCTGGAAGATATAAAATTGAACCTACCCAAGGATCTGGTAATGTATTTATTGACGGTTGGGATGGTTCTTCCAAATTATCAGAAACACTAGGACCAAACCCTGATTATCATATACCTAGTTATGTATTCAATGCAGAAGTTGATGATACTATGGAAATTAATGTACCAGTTAAATTTACGCCGGTAGAATAAATTAAAAAAGGCAGCAATCTTTAATGAGTTAGCTGCCTTTTTATGTCCCTTCATAACTCTGAGAGGCAGACAGGAAGGCACGAAAGGTGTATGCGGAATTACCCATAAATCCCCGATAGCGATAGATCCTCACAGTGGTATGTTTTTCTTCCCGACTACATCTCCCAATAACCCTACATGCGCATGGATTGCCCATTCTCACATTGCACGTATTCATCCATTGGATAAAGGAAGAACAGTCATTGAATTTAAAACAGGACAGGAGATTATTGTTGCTGTATCCCACGGCTCTATGATGAATCAGATTCAGCGTACAGCTCAGTTTCGTTATAAGCTGACCGAGCGTTTGCATTATAAACGGAATAGTGATCATGAGCAGGTGGCTGAGCCTTTTATTTAAGAAACAAGACAGGCCCTGCAGATGCAAGGGCCTGTTTCAGCTAATCCTATTATGTTCCATTTCGCCTGGTGTGCATGGCCCGATACATCAGTTCATATAATAGATTCTGCACTTTTTTCCGTATGGCCGGGTTAAAATAGCGTTTTTCTTCTTCATAGCCATTTCCCAGAAACAGATAAGTGGAAAAGGTATCATTCTTCTGTATAAAGATGACCTGGAGATTTTTCTGCTTCATTTGTTTTTGCAGGTTTTTACGCTCCATACGTGCTTCGTGCTCCATCCTTCTTAACAGTTCTACATAAGGTTCTTTTATTTTAAAATTTCCCGATTCAACGTTCTTAATATCCTGCTCCAATACGACAATGGACATGGTAAGAAATAAAAACCTGGATGCCGTTTTAAACTCTTCCTCATTTAGATATCTCATTTTTCGTTCCCCCACAACCATAATCGAACATTTGTTCTTATGATTATTATATACAATGATCGGCCATTTTAAAACTAAAAAAATTTGGGAACAATAAAAAAGAAATGCAACTAAAATAAAAAAATTCCGAATTATGTGGGCAAAAAGGTCGTTTTTCTTTAAAATGAAAGATATAATAAAAGAATAGGCGACATGTTAGGAGCAGAATGATGATATTTAGTATTGAAAATTTTGATGATATACAGAATATGTTTGAAAATAATACATTTGATGAGTTCATAAAGAAGCTGCTGGAAACGTATGAAAGCTTTGGGCCTTTACCCGGGCTGATTCTTCCTATGCTGGAGGCCCTGTTGCCCTTTTTGCCATTGTTTGTTTTTGTGCTGGCCAATTCTATGGCTTACGGCCTTTTCAAAGGTTTTCTTCTATCATGGATTGGATCAGTAATGGGAGCCATTATTGTCTTTCTGATTATTCGAAAGCTGGGAAATACAAGACCTTTAAAATTTATTCAGAAAAACAAACAGGTGAAAAGAGTGATGCATTGGCTTGAACGACATGGCTTCGGTCCGTTATTTTTACTGCTATGCTTTCCGTTTTCACCCTCATCGGTTATTAATGTCGTTGCAGGTCTATCCAGAATACACTTTCAACAGTTTGTATTAGCCGTTATCATGGGTAAGGCTGTCATGATTTTTACCATTTCGTATGTTGGAGAAAGTATTACATCGTTTGCTCAGCAGCCTGTTAAAACGATTATTGTTGGTGTCTGTATTGCCCTTTTCTGGATTATCGGAAAAATCGTTGAACGAAAGCTGCAAAAGAAATCAGAAGAAGAAGAGGAAGTCATTAAACTTAGCGATCAGACAAATCGTAAGCAGGATGAAGATCCCTCTTCCAAGGCTTCAAAACAAGCCTATAAATAGCGTTTTTCATCTGTGCTGTGACTGATTTTCACACATGGCTATCGCTTTAAAAGGATGAGGCAGTAGAGGTTCCTATCCATTATGATAGGAGGCTACATCCACTGCCTGATCCTTTTTTAGTGTATGGGTGATGAATGCCAATCCGGCAAATACTGTCACAATCCCCAGTATCATCTCCTGAAAAGGTATAAAGGCTGCACAGACACTCCCGATACTTGCCCCAGTTAACAGCGTAAAGGAATATAAAGAAATTGCCCGCCCTTTAGCTTCACCTGCAAATCGTCCGACTAACAGAATCACCATAGGAATGGTCAGGGAAGTGGAACCAATCATACAAATGGACGCGATGATTAAGGTCCATTCATGTAAATAGAAAATCGGGAACAGAAATCCTGCTGACATGAGTAAAAGGTTTGTGACCAGAACAGATACAGGTCCAAATCGTACCTCCAGCCGGCTGGCAAAAAAGGCTGGAATGATTCCGATAAGCCCAATAAAGCGAAAGGTCTGCAAGGAGAACGGGAAGGTTTCATTTCCTGTTGCAAGAAAAATCTCAAATCCACCATAGAAGAGCATAACGGTAAACAGCAGAAAAAATGTAGTGAAATATAATTTTCTAAGGGTCTGATGTCGAATAAGTGTTACAATATGAAGGAGGAGATGGTTCCGGCCACTCTTCCTTTTTTTGGAATACTTTAATGTGATCAAAAGTAAGATAAAACAAGTGAAATAGATCCCGCTAAAGGCGTAAAATAGAGTATGGAATGAAAATGAAAAAACGAAAAAGGCTGATAAAATCTGTCCGAAAATCCCGGCGAACAGAAATCCTGTATTAATTAAAGCAATGGAGATCGTCTGGGTTTTTCCTTCGAAGTTTCTGAAAACATAGCTGAAAGCAGCTGGGGCAAAGCTTGCAGCTAGAATTCCCTGTAAAGCTCTTGCCGCCAAAAAGAAAGAATAGGTGGGAGCAAATGGGATGATAAGAGTAAGAATACTTAAGATCAGCATTCCATAGGTGAGAATCTTTTTTTCATCATATCGGTCAGCAAGGATTCCGAAAGTCAGCAGACCCCATGCATAGAAAAAAATAAAACAGAAGCTGGCCATAGAGGTGGCTTCTAATGAAATGAAATAAGTATCAGCCAGGTAAGCTTGAATAGGAAGCATTGTATAGAGGTTGCTTGCAATAAAAATGCCAGCAACAATAAGTACAGTGCCAGCCGCTCCTGGTTGTTTCAGCATTGGCATCACCCCTGTCATTCTAAAATATAGTAACTAGCCTATGCAGGTGATGCCGGATTGGTTAAGGGAAGGGAGGAGCAAACATGACATTACAATTCATATTAGGCCGAGCAGGTACGGAAAAGAGCCAGCATACATTGGACAGCATTCAAAAACAGTTGAACGATTCTCCTCATGGACCTCCTATTCTATATATTGTTCCGGAGCAAATGACCTTTGATCAGGAATATGCTCTTCTCAAACAGAGCGGGATACAGGGCTCCATCAGGGCTCAGGTGTTCAGTTTTTCAAGGCTTGCCTGGAGGGTCTTTCAGGAAACCGGTGGAGGAATTAAAAAATTTATTACTTCAACGGGTGTTCAGATGATGCTCCGGAAAATTACCGAGGAGCGCAAGGGTGACTGGAAGGTATTCCAGAAAGCGATTGAAAAGCAGGGATTTATGGAACAGCTTGAGGGAATGATTACGGAATTCAAGCGTTACAGGGTTTCACCAGATGAATTAGTGGATCTCACGGAGCAGATGAACGAGTTTAAACATTCCTATCCTGGTGAGAAGACACTGCAGTATAAGCTGGAGGATCTTGCTTATATTTATGAACAATTGACAGAAGCATTAAAAGAGCACTATATGGATAGCGAAGATCAATTGCAGCTGCTGGCAGAAAAAATAGGGGAAGCAGATTTTCTGGAAGGAGCAGATATTTACCTGGATGGCTTCTACCGCTTCACCCCACAAGAGCTGTACGTTCTGGAAGCACTCATGAATAAAGCAAATCAAGTGACGATTTCTCTGACCGTAGATGAAACGCCAACGGGTGAACCAGAAGAGCTGGACTTATTTTACCAGACGAAAAGGACCTATGAACAAATTCGGGAAATGGCCCGGCAAAATCAAATTCAGGTAAAAGAGCCATTCTGGTTACAGCCTGAAGAGGAGAGGTTCCTGGATCGCCCGTACTTTGCCCATTTAGAGCGTTATTTTGATGAGCATCCGGTTGCCCCTTATCAGGAGCAGGTACCGATAAAGCTGGCCCAGGCTGTTCATCCGAGAGCAGAGGTGGAAGGGGTTGCCCAGGAAATTCTTCATTTAGTTCGTGACGAGGGCTTCCGCTATCGTGAATTAGCCATTCTTATAAGAGATGCTGATATTTACCATGATTTAATTCAAACCATTTTTTCAGATTATGGTATTCCGGTGTTTCTTGATGAAAAACGGACGATGCTGAATCATCCATTGGTGGAACTTATCCGTTCGGCATTAGATATGGTTGAGGGACAATGGCGTTATGATGCGCTGTTTCGTGTGTTAAAAACCGACTTTATCCCATCAACCGATCAGAAGACGCCGTTATCCCAGGAGAATATTGACGAGCTGGAAAATTACGTTCTGGAATATGGCATTCGTAATCGTAACCGCTGGCTGGAGGAAAATGATTGGATTTATCAGAAGTTCCGCGGCTTTGATTCTAAGAGAAAGACGGATGAAGAGAAAGAAAAAGAGCAGCGGATTAATCGGCTTCGTAAACAGGTAACCGCATCTCTCGCCTCTTTTGATGAACAAATCCGTTCCCGCCGTACTGTGAAAGAACGATGTATGGCTATTTTTCAATGGCTTGAGGATATTGGGGTACCGGAGACACTGGAAGCCTGGCGCAATGAGTATGATGAGAAGGGGCAAATTGAACGGGCACGTGAACAGGAGCAGGTGTGGGACGCTGTCGTTCAACTGCTGGATGAAATGGTGGAAATGATTGGGGACGAGGAGATGAGTCTCTCCATTTTCCGGACGACACTTGAAACCGGATTTGAGTCCTTAAGCTTTGCGCACGTTCCGCCGAGCATGGATCACGTGATCGTAGGGGATGTGGATCGGTCCAGAATTTCCAACGTTAAGGGCGCCTTCCTTTTAGGGGTTAATGAAGGAACTTGGCCTCTAAAGCCTGCAGGAGAAGGAATGATTTCGGAAGAGGAACGGGATTTGTTGTCTGAACATGGATTAGCCTTGGCTGAGAGCAGTTCCAGACAATTATTGGATGACCGTTTTTATGTTTATGTAGCGTTTACCGCACCAAGAGACTATTTGTGGGTCAGCTATCCTTTAAGTAATGAAGAAGGGAAGACAAAAACCCCTTCCCAGCTGATAAGCCGGATGAAGGAAATGTTCCCGGAAGCAGAAGAGAGATTGCTTTTGGAAGATGAAGACGAAGAAGATCCGATGCGGTTTTTAACGGTTCCGGAAAAAACCCGGGCTGTTTTAACATCACAGCTGGCGCGATATTTACGGGGCTATCCAATTCAGGATGTATTTTGGGAGGCTTATCATTGGTTTGTCGTAAATCATCCGAAGATCAGCAGCTCCCGCAAGGTTTTCCTGAGTCTGTTTTATGAAAATAAGCCTGTGAAGCTCTCTAAAGAAACGGCTCAGAAGCTGTATCCTGAACGGGTAAATACCAGTGTATCCCGTATTGAATCCTTTTATCGCTGTGAATATCAGCATTTTGCTCAATATGCGTTAGGACTGCAGGAGCGATCGGTATATAAGCTGGATGCTCCGGATATCGGTCAGCTCTTTCATGAAGCGCTAAAGCAAATCACCGACTGGATCATTCAGGAGGGCAGAAGCTACCGGGACTTATCTCCGGACGAGGCGGCAGCCTATGCAAGGCGGGCGGTTCAAAAGCTTTCGCCGATCTTGCAGCATCAGATTCTATTCAGTTCAAACCGTTATCAGTATATTTTGCGTAAGCTCGAAAAGGTCATTGGCAGAGCCGCAAATATTCTGGCTGAGCAGGCGAAACGGAGTGAATTCTCACCGGCTGGCATTGAGCTTGGCTTTGGTCCCAAAGAGAAGCTTCCACCTATGAATCTGCCACTTCCGGATGGCTATGAGCTTGTCCTTCGGGGCCGAATTGACCGGGTGGACCGGGCTGATATAGGGGATGACCTGTACTTACGAATTGTCGACTATAAATCAAGTGCCAAAGACTTGAATTTAGAAGAAGTGTATTATGGTTTATCCCTGCAGATGCTCGCCTATTTGGATGTCGTTTTAAGCAATGCAGAACAATGGCTTGGAAAGGGTGCGAATCCTGCCGGTGTGTTATATTTCCACGTTCACGATCCCATTATTTCGGATCCCGCTTCTTTAAATAGAGACACGATAGAAGCAGAAATCTTTAAAGACTTTAAAATGAAGGGGTTGTTGCTGGAGGATGAGCAGGTGGTCCAGCAAATGGACCTGGACCTTTCTACAGGTTCAAGTCCTGTTGTCCCGGCCGGCCTGAAAAAGGATGGTACCTTCCAGAAGTATTCTAAGACATTAAATCACGCTCTTTTTGACCGGTTAAGGACCTATGTTAGATCACTGTTAACACAGGCCGGAACGACGATGACCAGCGGAGAAATCCATTTAAATCCATTCCAGGATGAACAGAAGGTCGCCTGCAGTGTGTGCCCATTCCGGTCGGTTTGCCAGTTTGATGCAACCCTGGAAGAGAACAATTATCGCATTCTGAAAAAGCAGGACCAGGATGACATTTTGGCTGAGATGGAACAACGAGAGGAGGACCAGTAGATGAAGTGGACAGAGGATCAGGAACGGGCGATTTATACAGATGGGACGGATATCCTTGTTGCTGCGGCAGCAGGGTCCGGGAAAACGGCTGTATTAGTCGAGCGGATTATTCAGAAGCTGCTCAACCAGGATCATCCGGTCAATATCGATGAACTATTGGTCGTCACCTTCACAAATGCAGCTGCCCAGGAAATGAAAAACCGGGTTGGGGAGGCGCTTGAGTCCGCATTAAAGGAACATCCTAATTCCAACCATTTAAAGAAACAATTATCCCTGCTGCAGCGGGCACAGATTTCAACCCTGCATTCGTTCTGCTTAAATATTGTCCGTAAATACAGCTATCAACTGGATATCGATCCAAATTTCCGGCTGGCAGATGATCTGGAGGCTGACCTTATACGCCAGGAGGTTTTAGAGGATCTGTTTGAGGAATGGTATGGAAAAGAAGGAGAAGAGCAGGAAAAGTTTTTTGCCCTTGTAGACCGGTTTTCCAGTGACCGCAGTGATGTGGAAATTGAGTCGCTGGTCACAAAGCTTTATGATTTTGCCAGACAAAATCCGTCACCTGAAAACTGGCTGATGGATAAGATGGACATGTATCAGGTAACAGAGGATACAACTCTGGAGGATTTTGACTGGATGAAACTGATTAAGTCCGAAATCGAACAGCAATTGAATGCCATGTTCAAGGAAACCGATTTAGCTTTAAAACTCACCAGGGATAACGATGGACCTTATCACTATGCAGAGGTCATTGATGCTGACCGTGAAAAAATTCAGGAGGCAAAAGCCCGTATTCATGCTCCATGGGAAGAGCTGCAGCAGTTTTTCCAGGAGAACGGAAAATTTCAGGCTCTGTCACGTAAAAAAGTGGTTTGTGATGAAGAGAAAAAGAAAAAGGTTCAATCCTATCGTAAGAGCTACAAAAAACGATTTGAGGATTTGCAGAAAAAATGGTTTTCCCGCAGCCGGGAGTCCTATTTGAAGGACCTGCAGGAGCTCTATCCGGTTATGAAGCAATTGGCGGCCTTAGTACTGGACTTTCACCACCGTTTTCAGGCTCGTAAAAAGGAGCAGGCCCTTGTTGACTTCGCTGATTTAGAACACTTTGCCCTGCAGATTTTAATGGAGAAATCCGAGGAAAGTCAGACTGAACCCTCTGAAATTGCCACACAGTATCAGCGACAGTTTCGGGAGATTTTAATCGATGAATATCAGGATACCAACCACGTTCAGGAAATGATTTTGAAGATGATTACCGCTGGAGAGGATGCCGGCAAGCGGTTTATGGTTGGAGATGTGAAGCAGAGTATTTACCGGTTCCGTCATGCGGAGCCAAGTCTGTTTATTTCCAAATATAAAACATTTGCTGAACAGGATAATGAGAATGTTCGAATTGATTTATCCCGTAACTTCAGAAGCCGCTGGGAGGTCCTATCGGCGACAAACTTTATTTTCCGACAGATATTAGATGAGGAAGCAGGCGAGATTAATTACGACCGGGAAGCTGAATTGATTTACAGTAATAAAATCTATGACGAGCTGATTTCCAACGACACAGACAGTGAGCTTTTGCTGGTGGATAATGCGGATTGGGATGAAGCCCCGCCGGAACCGGAGGGAGAAGAGGATTTCCGCGATTTAAAGAAAGCGCAGATTGAAGCACGAGCTTATGCAGAAAAAATTAAGGAATGGATTGGTGCCGGCGAAAGCTCACCCATGCAGGTAGTCGACAAACAGACGGAAAAGCTTCGCAGCATACAATATCGGGATATCGTGATTTTGATGAGATCCATGTCCTGGGCACCAACAGTTGTTGAAGAATTAAAACAGCAGGGGATTCCGGTTTATGCCGAGCTTTCTTCCGGCTATTTTGAAGCAATTGAAGTCAAAATTATGCTTAGTCTGTTAAAAGTGATCGATAACCCGCAGCAGGACATCCCGCTAGCTTCTGTTTTACGTTCACCGATTGTAGGACTGAATGAGGAAGCTCTTGCGCAGATTCGTTTGGCAGCCCCAAAGGATAGCTATTACAAAGCGTTAAAAGCCTATGTAAAAACAGCAAATGGAGAAACAGCAGAAGCCGCCCAACAGTTTTTAGAACAGCTTACAAATTGGCGTCAGCTTTCCAGACAAGGGGCGCTGTCAGAACTGATCTGGCAAATCTACCGGGAAACGGGATACTATGATTTTGTCGGGGGAATCCCGGGCGGAAAACAACGGCAGGCCAATCTCCGTGCCTTATATGACCGTGCGCGCAGCTATGAAACCACCTCATTCCGGGGCTTGTTCCGCTTCCTCCGCTTTATTGAACGGATGGAAGAACGAGGGGAAGATCTTGGAGCTGCCCGGGCATTGGGAGAACAGGAAGATGTCGTCCGCATTATGACCATTCACAAAAGCAAAGGCCTGGAATTCCCGGCTGTTATTGTGGGTGCCATGGACAAAATGTTTAATGAACAGGACTTGAAAGCCAAGTATCTGCTTCACAAAGATTACGGAATGGGCATGAAATATATTGATCCCGACAAGCGGATTATGTATACAACCTTGCCCTATAATGCCTTGAAAATAGCTATGCGCCGGGAAATGATTGCTGAGGAAATGCGGGTATTATATGTGGCTTTAACCCGGGCGAAGGAAAAGCTTGTCATGGTTGGGAATGTAAAAGATCTGGCAAAACGAAAAGAAAAATGGCAAACCATTGCCGAAGAACAGGAATGGGTATTGCCCCCTTATTTCCGCCTGGAGTCTACCAATTACTTAGACTGGGTGGCTCCCGCCTTAATTCGTCATCAGTCGGGGGGTCCATTGCGTGGTGAGGATGAGACACCTTCTGCTATCCCTGAAGAGATTTGGCAGGATGAATCAAGCTGGAGAATTACGATTCATCATGCCAGTGAGTACGCCAATCCGGAAACCATTACAAAGGATCGTGAGGATCATTTGAAGAAGTCCGTCATGGATTGGGAGCCGTTGGATGATCAGCGAGGCAGCTTATATGACGAAGTAGAACGCAGGCTAACCTTTTCGTATCCTTATGAGAAAGCAGCCTACCATCGGGCAAAACAGTCGGTAACAGAGTTAAAGCGTCAGCGGGAAATGAAGGATGAATACAGCGGCGATACTCTGGTCCGGAGTTTTCAGCACCAGCGTCCAATCATGAAACGCCCGCGCTTTATGCAGGAAAAGAAAACCTTGACCGCAGCTGAAAAGGGAAGTGCCATGCATACGGTCATGCAGCACCTTCCATTTGATAAAGCATTATCTGAAGAGGAAATCGAAACGTATGTACAGAGCTTTGTTTCAAAAGAGCTTCTGACAGAAGAGGAAGCACAGGTCATTGATCTAAAGGCCATTGCTTATTTCTATCAAACCGAAATTGGTCAGAAATTGATTGAATCCAGTAATGTTGTACGGGAAATTCCCTTTAGTCTTGGCTTGCCGGCCGAAGAAGTGTATGCGGATTGGAAGAATAGTGAAGAGCAAGGGGAAAAGGTTCTACTGCAGGGGGTTATCGACTGCCTGGTTCAGGATGATGACGGCTGGATTCTGTTAGATTATAAAACCGACCAGCTGCCAGAGGAGTTAAGCGAAAAGGATAAGGAGAACTATAGAAAGAGATATCGGCTTCAGTTACAGATGTATCGCCAGGCAGTGGAGCAAATCTGGAATCAGCCTGTGAAGGGAGCCTATCTTTACTTCTTTGATCAGGCTCTGCTGCTTGAGGTTGATTAAAGAGAGTTGTAATGAATATATTGTATTGAAGCCCAAATCGTTGGTGATTTGGGCTTTATTTTTAGCTTCACTTTTAAAAACAACAAAAAGAAAATATCGATAAGCTCTTAGGGAATGATTGATTAAAATAGGACTATTTTTGAACCCAAAGCCCCCCTAATAATTATAAAAACAAATCTTAACATCCAAAAAATGTATTAACAATTTAATCCAACTATGCTACTATCATAATAAATAAATGTATGAACGAGTTGTTGCTACAACAATTTGGCCTTATGTATATCATTACTCTAGAGCTAGGTATGAGTCATGGACTAGCGGAGAGATCATAGGTGATAGTGGAAGGGTTTGGGGATGGGATCAAACGGAAGCTAGAAGCGGATATGCTCCGACTAACTTCTATACAGCACATACTTATTGGGGGCGTTAACAATAAAGAGATAGAGATAATCAGTTTTGATTATCTCTATTCTTCTTTATTAATTTAAATATGATTAACAAAAAGTTAATGAAACTAAACGTTCAATATATTATTTATCTATTCTTTATAAATGTGTTTTGTGCCGGAGCATTTTGGGTGCTATCATATTTAGATTACATAAATATGGTGAATAACGGTTATATAAATGAAGATTCGATTATGTTTACTGTAGAGGAATCCTTATCAATTGAGAAAACGGATAGCCAATATATATTATTTCAATTCAATTCAGAATCCTCTAATTTAAAGCACGTTTATTTGAGTGATGATGTCCAACTTCCACGTATTAATTTCCTTGCCTCATATAATTTAGATTTAAATAATTCTAACATTGCTGTGATTGGAAATACAGTAGATAAAAATGTGGTCCCATCAGATTACACAATTATTGGATATTTCAATCATCCAAATTCATATCAATTAATTGACGATGTGTGGCTAATTTCAAACCAAGAATCAGTTAAACTAAATAATGGTAGAGAGTTTATATTTTCTACTCCAAATCCAAATACAAACAAGACTTTAGAGGAAGCTATAAATATAGATTCGTACACAGAAATGAAACGTGAATTATTCGGTACTTATTCGAAGCGTTCAAATCAAATGATCATTATTGGGTTAAAAACAGCTATACTATTTATGGTTATAATATTTCTTGTAATTAGTACAAACTGGTTAATGAATGAAAAATATCTCATAAAAATACTGTTCTTATCAGGTATTTCAAACTACACGATTTATTACACGATATAAAAACATAAGTTGATTCCTTATGTTTTTATATCGCTTCTTTTACTAAGTATTGCATCCTTATACAATCATTTTATGAGTGAGTTTTGGTCAGATGTTTGGTTATCAAATTTCATTATTTTAATCATTGGGTTTATTGTTTATTTATGTATAACTAGCATAATCATAGTTTTCTATTATACGGCAGGAAAAGGCGGGAAATAGTTTTGAAAACCTTACAAGTTCTTTGGAAGCAAAACCGTTTTTTAAATTTATTATATATTCTGGTTTGCATTGGTTTCTTCTCTTTAATCTATGTTTTAATTATTAATTTAAATCATGCAAACATAGAGTCAAAGACTGCCAGAAATTTTGAAGGAAAAAATATATATCAAATATCTGATAATTTAATGGGCGAGAGGGAATCTGATTTTTTTTTAGAAGATAGAGGATATAACCTATTGTTTAACTTTTCTAAATCATTATCTACTTACTCAGGTTTAATCTACTATTCTGCCAAATTACAACCAATGGGTGTGGAAAATTTTCAAGGAACTCAACAGTTCGTTCCTTATTATAAAAGAGGGCAATCTAACCTTTCTAATAAGAAATATACTATGGTTTTGACTATTCAAGCTAATCAAAATGTATTTGAACTTAATAATTTAAAAGTCCATAGAGGTCGGCTCTTTAAAAAAAAACGAATATACGTATGAGACAAATAACACTACAATACCAGTTATTTTAGGAAGTGACTATTCTGGGATATATCAATTAGGGGATAAGCTGGATCTTTTTTTATATAATAAAAGTTTCAGAGGAGAGGTAGTTGGATTCTTGGCTCCTTCTCAAGTAATTATGGGTATGAGTGAACCAGAAGTCCATTTAGACAAATATATAATGATGCCTGCCTTAAATTTTACTGATGAAGCTGTAAAGGAGTTATTACAGGATCCTTCAAATGAATTGTTTGTAAGGGCTACACTTTTTTCCAGGGTAAATAGCCTTCTAATTACTGAAAATTCTCCTCTGGAAACAAAAAAGTTGTTGGATAAGATATCAACTAATACTGAATTTTATGATTATGAAATTATTGGAGCAGATGGTGTCACTATGGATGTCTTAGTTAATATGACTGAAGCTAATCTATATTTAATCATTATCCTTATCTTTTTATTATTTTTCGTTACATTGTGTACTTTAATTTATGTGTTAAAGCTAAAGGTTAGAAAAAATATTGATACCTACACTGTTTTTCTAATTAGTGGTGCTAATATTTTGGATATAACGAAACTTATTCGAAACGAGTTTATACTCTTGACCTTCGTTGGAATAGTTATCCCTATAATCCCTTTTTCCTTCCTTACTGGAGGTTCCTTTCCGTTGCTGCTCCTTTATTCATTTGTTTGCCTTATTGTTGGTTTTACTATTACTTTTATGGGCTCGATGTATATGAATAAAATTTTCAAAAATATTGATATAGTTCAACAGTTGAAGAGGTGGTAATGTGTCTCATATTTCCATGAAAAGTGTAAGTAAGTCCTTTAACCGTTCATTTATATTCCAAAATGTTGATTTGACTGTAGATGCAGGACAAATGATAGCCATAATAGGGAAAAGTGGTGTTGGAAAAAGTACACTACTAAATAATGGCAGGTTTAGAACCATTATCTACAGGTATGTACTATCTTGATAATTTTAAAATGGATGAAAGGAATTTAAATCAACTTTCAAGAATAAGAGGTGAAAAAATTGGCTATGTATCACAATTTAGCCCAATGATTCCTAAACTCACAGTTTTTGAAAACATTTGTATACCGCATTTCTTTAAAAAAAAGGATGAAATAAAATCATATACGGAGAGGATAAAATTTTTAAGTAATAAGTTTGAAATTTATCATCTTCTGGATAAAAGGATAGAAAAGTTATCTGGAGGGGAACTGCAACGAGTAGGTATTGCACGATCTTTGGTCAATAAACCTGAAATTATCATTGCTGATGAACCTACGGGGTCTTTAGATGATGAAACAGCAATAAGTATATTAAATTACTTTCAGGAAATGAAATCATTAGGATTGGTGATTATATTAGCAACTCATAATAATATGGTAGCAGAACAATGTGATAGCATATATCAATTAAAAAGTGAGGGTTTATTTATCACGCATTAAACTGGCCGAAATCCCCTTACTGATGGAATTTTCATCTAATAGTTCTGAAGAAAAAAGCGAAAGAGGCTAAGCAATGCCCTTCCGCTTTTCTATTGTCCAGCTATGGCTCCTAACCGGTCGCCTTCGCTTTTCTACGCATTCCCAACGTTGCCCTGGTCCTGTACGTCTGGGTCGAATGGGTTGGTTGAGCTTAGGCCGTTGTTGGTGACGATGAAGTCGCCTGTGTTAAGGGCACCGGAGCCTGCGTTGGTTTTTGAGGAAGACTTTGGTGCTAAATAGAAGGCATCCCCAAAATTGACGACGCCCCCACCTACACTGTTTATTTTAATGGGTCCAACCATAGAAGGCATTAGACAACACCTGCTTTTTTCGGTTTTATCACGCGTTAACTGGCCGTAATACCCCCACTTCAAGTCTTAAGGGTAACCCAACAAGACTAAGTGGGAGATAAACGGTCAGTAAATTCCTGATAAGTTCAACTAACCATCAGTAGGGAATAGAGAAAACCTCCCACTGATGAAAGTTTCCCTCTATCTGCTGATTGTGAACGTATAGCAAGGAGAACTGGGAATTTTAATGGCTTTTATGCCACTGTGCTTACATGATTATTATATGAACTATACCGGAAATGGTTCTATTCGTTTTCATCAATATCCTGATTTTGTTCCATTCCATCCTCATTTTCATCCGCTAAAATCCGAAAATGCTTTAATCTTGCTTTTGCATCAATCTCTTTTAAGCTTCCTACCTGCATGATTGAGGACCCCGTGATCCCTTCAATGTCTATAGAATGAACATGAATATCGCGGTTTTTGTGGTGGCGGTGCTGCTGAATGGAAACGTCTTCTCTAATTTCCGGAAAAGGCCGGGAAAAGAAGGGGAAATCGGAAAAAGGAAAATCGCCTGTATCGAAAAACGCACCTTCCTTTTGTACAGCTAATGCCCGAATATAAGGATCGGCTTTTATGGCATCACCGATTTGAATGGAGGATGCATAGGCAGTTGAATTAATATACATATGCTGTACCTTAGCATTTCGTTTCATCAATTAGTCACCCCTGCCTGCCCCAAATGGAACAATGGAGCCGAAAATGTAAGATTCGGGTGGCGTATCAAACATGGAAGAAAGCTTAATCGTTTCATTATCGCCAATTAAGAATACGGATGATGATGAAACCCCTGTAATGTGGACATGCCCTACATCAAGTCCCCAGTTGTGTACGGTAAAGTTCATGATGGACCTCCTTTTTCATGATCACCATTGATAAATTTTTGAATCGAATGAAGCATTTCATGTTTTACTTCTTCGATAATCTGTTCTTTTGTATGCTGATTAAGTAAACCGTTCTGATTTTCGGCATGTGAACGGATATGATACTGGATTCGCTCTGGCAGCTGCTTATAGACGTCCTGAATAATCATTTTTTCAAATCCTGGTGGAAAGGATTTTTCTGCTTGTTGAGCGAACTGGTTTACTTTAGATGGTAATTCTTGATTCATAAAGGGCTGCAGCTGCTGCATAATGTCCCGGACGAGTGGCTGGTCACCGCTGGAAGAGCTGGTCTGCTGTTGCTGCTGATTGTCTGGAATGGAAAGGTCTTCTGTGGAGGATAAACCTTCAGGGGACAGTCCAATATTTAACGTTCCTTCTAAGGTTTCAATTTTCAGCTGATCGAATTTGTACTCGATTTTTTCAATATTTGTGGAAGGTTTATCCTGTACAGACTGCAGCTGACTTTCCAGGTGCTGAACTTGTTTTTCCAGCTGCTTCATTTTCTTATCCAATGTGGCTAAATATTGCTGCCAGTCATAATAGTGCATAAGCCCTTCCCTCCTGAAATGGGCGAATATCTAAAGCATCGTATGCATGTTCCTGAATTTTTGTGCATCAGGAAGGAGGAGCCAGTGGAACAAAGGGCTGGTATTCCATACTTTCGCCGATAGGTTCGGCTTCTTCTGCAGGCTGTTCATAACCTCCTGTATTGTATAAATTCGACAGTCCCTGAATCGTTCCGGAGCTTCCAATCTGCAGAACAGACGAATTCGTCACTGAGCCCACTCGGAAAAAGCGAATGGATATATTCTGATAAATTGTACAGCTCATCAATATCACCTCTTAAGCATTACCCATGATGGTCTGATCCATAGTATCTGAATCGGTTACGTACGTATACGATTGATCTAATGAAAGGGTTAATCCGTCCCCTGTATTAAAGGATCCTCCACCAGCGAAGGTTTTCGCAGAGCTTACCGGAGACATGGCATAGACATCGCCAATATGAAAAATGCTGGAGGAGCCGACACTGTTTACCTTTACTGCTCCGACAAATGCAGGCATAACCATCGCCTCCTTTTGTGGTAATGTATGTATATATAAAGGTATTTGTTCGCGGTTATTATTTGATTTGACTGAATAAGGAGAGGAGATTAAATATGCCTTCACCAATGAAACGTTCCCAGCGCCTGCCTTGGATTGACGGAGCACGGGGCTTTGCTTTATTTGGGATTTTAATGGTTAATGTTCCAGCTTTTAACGCGCCATTCTTTCTTTATGGCGGGGAAGAACAGTACTGGAGTGGATCTGTAAACCATGGGTTACAAGATTTTATTGATATCTTCTTTCAAGCGAGCTTTTATCCGTTATTCTCCCTTTTGTTTGGTTTCGGTGTGCAGATGATGTGGGAACGACTCCAAAATAATAAAGTACTGGTCAGACGATTGTTTATTTTACTGGCATTCGGGCTCATTCATGCTTTTCTTATATGGCATGGGGATATTCTATTAAGCTACGCAGGCGTTGGCTTTTTACTCTTTTTCTTTTTTCATCAACAGCCCCGGGTTCTTTCAAGATGGTTCTGGGGACTGCTTATGATTCCCGGTGTTTTGTATACCTGGTTTCTGTATATGTCGAGGGAGTATTTGGGATGGGTGAACAGAGAAGCCATTACAAATGCTTTTAATGGTTATACAAGCGATTCCTATATAACCATTGTGACGCAAAATTTTCAGGACTGGATGTATGCAAACAGCGGTTTTCTTGGACTGCTATTTTTAATCATCTCTTTATTACCGATGTTTTTAATCGGAATGCTCTTGATGAAGAAAAGATGGCTGCATGATGTGGATACTTTTCACCCCATAGTAAGAAGAATTCTGTATGTGTCATTGGCCATTTTTCTTATATTTAAGGCAGGCCCTTATCTGGCGGGGAATCCGGAGTGGCTAAGTTTTATCCAGGATCATATCGGGGGAGCGGCTTCCAGTATTTTTTATCTTACCGCCATTACGCTGTTGTTTCAGCATCAAAAATGGGGTAGGCGACTTCAGTTTTTAACGTATGCAGGTAAAATGTCTCTGACGAATTATCTGAGTCAATCGATCCTATGCTTTCTATTATTCTACGGACCAGGCTTCAATTTGTATGGGAAAGTAAGTCCGATTTGGAGTGTCGCTATTGTTTTCGCGATTTACAGTTTCCAGGCTTTCTTTAGCAAATGGTGGCTGGCACGCTTTTATTTTGGTCCTCTTGAATGGATTTGGCGTTCCTTAACTTACATGAAAAAGCAGCCCATGCGGAGAAGAAAGGAGACAGCATTTTGACACCTTTTACTGAAAAAGTCATAACGATTATACAGGACATCCCTGAAGGAAAGGTGATGACATACGGACAAATCGCAGCTCTTGCAGGAAGCCCCAGAGCAGCACGACAGGTCGTTCGCATTCTTCACTCCATGAGCAAAAAATATCAGCTGCCATGGCATCGGGTGATCAATGCCAGAGGTCAGGTTGCTATAAAAGGGGAAGAAGCATTTTTTGATCAGGTAACGAGCCTGCGTGCTGAAGGTGTGGAAGTAAGTGATGCTGGAAAGGTTGACCTTGAAATATATCAGCTTGTAAACCACTAAGCATGATCTTATTAGCCTCATTCAAAATCTTTTGTAAATAAACAGGGAATCATGCTCTTTTATAGAAATAGATAACTCAATGAAAAAAACGATTAATTTTTTTAAGGAGGCGAATCCTTAAGTGGAAAAAGACAGTTCTATCGCTATTAAGGGTGTGAAGGAAATAAAACCGGAAATGTGGGCTTTGGAGATTTATTCTGAATGGTCCGAAACCGAGGATTAGGTGTACTTATGTGATCCGATTTATTAATTATACTTGATTTGAAAATTAACAATTGCAGAATAGTGATGTTATTACATAAAAAGAATCGCCTGGAAAAATATCAGTATGAATGTTTTGGAATATGGGAGGAACGAATCCCTATGAAAATCTTTCGCGAGCGGTTATCTGATGAGGAACTAAGTATTTTAAAAGGAATGATAGGACTGGAACTGAATGGAATTTTAAGTCCAAAAGTTGATACTAAATATGGAAGTCAAACATACACACTTGATGATTCAGCCTCTTTTAGTCTTAATCAATTACAGAAGAAGTCCTATGTGATTTTTACCAATCACCATAAGGAAACAGATATGGGGGATGATTATTGGAAGTTATCCGTAGAGGAACTTAAACATCCTAAAAATATTGGATATGAGAATGATGAATATGGCTATGGATACGCACTAACAGGAAATTTTGCCGGTATTCATATTTGGTCAACAATAAATAAGATTGAAATTTATACGGTTGATTTATCTGAATATGAAGAAAAGCTGGAATATGACGCAGTACTTGTTTTTCACTTTGAGAATGGACTGAAAATAGCGATGTCTCACCTCGTGTTTTTAATTGAAATCTCCTCTGATCCTGAAAAAATCAATCAGATGACAGAAAACTGTTCTGAAAAATTTGTGCTGGAGTAGATGGTCATTATGTAAGGTAAGAAAAAAGACGCGATAAATGTCGCGTCTTTTATAATGGCCTGGGAGGCGCAGTTGGCCAAACGGGCGGTTCGCCTTTGTTTGTACTATAAAACTTCCTTAACTTTTTCAATGGCCCAGTCCAGATCATCTTTTTCGATTGTAAGTGGTGGAGCAAAGCGAATGACATTTCCATGGGTCTCTTTACATAACAACCCTTTTTCTTTTAGTTCCTCACAGTATTTACGGGCAGGCTCATGGAGCTCTACGCCAATAAACAGCCCCTTCCCGCGAATTTCCTTAATCACTGGGTTGTCGATGCTTTCCAGTTCCTGCTTCAGATGTTTTCCTAATTCGTAGGAACGCTCAGCAAGTTTTTCTTCCTCGATAACTTTCAGTGATGCTACAGAAACCGCACAGGCAAGTGGATTTCCCCCAAACGTCGAACCGTGTGAGCCTGGATTGAATACGCCTAGTACATCCTCGTTTGCAATGACTGAAGAAATGGGGAAAACTCCGCCACCCAATGCTTTTCCTAAAATGTACACATCAGGTTCTACATCCTCCCAGTCGCAGGCAAACATCTTTCCTGTACGCCCAAGTCCTGCCTGAATTTCATCAGCCACGAATAATACATTTTCTTCTTTACACAAATCATAGGCTTCTTTAAGAAATCCTTCAGGAGGAACAACAATCCCTGCTTCTCCCTGGATAGGCTCGATTAAAAATCCAGCCGTATTTTCCGTAATAGCTTCTTTGAGAGCGTCTATGTCTCCATATGGAACGACCTTAATGCCTGGAAGTACCGGCCCAAATCCTCGTTGATACTCAGCTTCAGAGGAAAGGGAAACAGCTGTCATTGTACGACCATGGAAGTTGCCTTCACATGCGATAATTTCTGCTTGATCTTCCTCAATGCCCTTCACATCATAGCCCCAGCGACGTACAGCTTTTATTGCTGTTTCCACGGCTTCAGCTCCGGTATTCATTGGAAGGGCCATGTCTTTATTGGTCAGCTTACAGACCTTTTCCAGCCAGGGTCCAAGCTGATCATTATGAAAGGCACGGGAGGTAAGGGTGACACGATCCGCCTGGTCTTTTAACGCTTGAATAATTTTGGGATGTCTGTGTCCCTGATTCACTGCAGAATAGGCACTTAACATATCTAAGTAGCGATTACCTTCTGGATCCTCTACCCAGATTCCTTCTGCTTTAGCAGTGACAATCGGAAGTGGTGAATAGTTAGGTGCTCCATATTTTTCGGTTTGTTCAATGACATTTGTACTGGTGATCGACAAGAAAATCCCTCCAAACAAATATGTGAAATATTTTGAATATAATCATTATAACAGTTTATTCTGGATATTATAATGAATTATCTGAATTAATTAGCAGATTGGACAAAAAGATGATATGATAGACAATGAATGACTTTGTAAGGAGGAGAGAACGTGACACATTTACATATTACAGCGTGGGTTCTGGCCCTCATTTTGTTTGCGATTGTACTGGCTTTTTCCAATCAATCCGGAAAAGAAAAGCCGGCAAAAATTCTGCACATGATTTTGCGTTTGGATTATTTACTTATCCTGTATTCAGGTGGGGATTTATTCGCTAACTATGGAAGCATGAGTGGAGAATTAATCATTAAGGCTATTGCCGGATTATGGGTGATCATTGCAATGGAGGTCATTGCGGTGAGGAAACAAAAAGGCGGGGCAACAAAATCCTGGTGGACCCAGTTGGTTATTGCCTTTATCATAGCCCTTGTACTTGGCTTCGGCCGTCTTCCATATGGGGTTTCATTATTTGGGTAAAGTTTAGGAAAAGTCTATGTTTACACGAAAAAGGCTTAAATCTTTTATTGAGAGATTTAAGCCTTTTTCGTGTGTTCAAAATAGGATGCGGGTGGACTGGTAGAAAAGGTGCGTACAGACTGATTAGCAAGGAAAAATGACATGAATCAACCTTCAACAAACGGATAAAACGTGTGAAAGGACTGATTCAAACTGGAAATTAACCGATAAATACAGAAACCCGGCGTATATGAGAGCTGGCTCAACATTAATGAACGATATCAACCACAAATAGACGTGAATGATATAAAAATAGATTGATAAAATAGATAAACAGACTGATAGATTTTATAAAAAGACTTCCATCATTATAAAGGGAAACTTCCATCAGTGGGGGGATTTCAATCCCCCACTGATGGTTAGTTGAACTTATCAGGAATTTACTGGCCGTTTATCCCCCACTTATTCTTTTTGGTTTACCCTCAAGACTTGAAGTGGGGTATTACGGCCAGTTAATGCATGATAAATCCATAAAACAATCCATTCCACAGGATTATAAAATCCCATGGAATGGATTTTTTGATATTTTATCCGCTTTTCTACTGTTCAGCTCCGACTCCCAGGCCTAAGCGGTCGCCTTCGCTTTTCTACTAATGCGCGGAGGTTGTTTCTTCTTTATGTAGTTGGAAGAAAAGGTTTCGGTAGGTGGCTGCCGGGATTTCTCCTTTATTGTATTTATATTGACAGAAATCCAGCAGGCTGCTTGGTGATTCCGGCCATTCATTCTTTTCATCGTGATACTCAACGATTAAATCTTTCAGACGCATAAATAATTCCTCCCTTTGTTTCATCATGATGTTTCTTTCATCACCTTCAATTTCATATTCTATCACACAAATCGTTGATAAAAGGCGATATAAAAGAATTCATGCGTGGTAATTTCTTCAGTAAGGGAGGAAGTTTCTAACATCTTATAAAATAAGTGTTAAGAGTCATGAAGTAGGGTAGATTATTTGTAAAGATCATTTAAGAAAAATAATGCAATGGTGCCAGGTCCTGCATGGGCTCCAATCGCCGAACCAATATCACCTATAAGGATTTTTTCAGGCTGATATTTTTCTTTAATGATTGAGGCGAGCTTTTCGGCTGTTTCCAAATCGTCACCATGACTTATAGCAATAGTCTGCCGATTGATTTCATTCCCTCGTTCCTCCATCACTTCAAACATACGCTTTAAAACTTTAGCCTTTTTAGCTCCGCGTATTTTTTCCAGAGGGACGAGCTGGCCTTCTTCAACATGGAGAAGAGGCTTAATATTTAAAAGTCCTCCGAAAAAGGCAGCAGCTTTACTTACTCTTCCACCGCGCTGTAAGTATTCCAGGTTATCAACCGTAAAGATGTGCTCCATATGACTTGCATGAAACTGGACGGTTTTAATGATGTCTTCAGCAGCTTCACCATTTTCAGCCATCTGGGCGGCTTTCAGAACAACTAACCCTTGACCAAGAGATGCACATTTGGTGTCTTCAACAAAAACCTCAGCATCAGGGTGTTCTTCAAGGACTTGCTGCTGTGCAATTTTGGCACTTTGAAAGGTTCCTGAAAGCTCTGATGAAAAGCCAACATACACAACAGGCTGGCTTTGTTCAACATAGGAAGAAAACACTTGAAGAAAGTTTTCGGGAGAGGCCTGTGATGTTTTAGGTACCGCACCTTTTTTCATGGCATCATACACCGTTTTTGACTCAATGTCTTTCACATCACGGTAATCCTGATCATTTACATGGACGGTTAACGGCACCATATCAATATCATAATCTTTATAATAGTCATTTGGTAAATCACAAGAAGAATCTGTAATAATTTTCACGTTCATATTTTCACCCACTATATTTTATGGTATTATTTGTACCTTAGTGTATATTGGAAACGGCCATTCGTCAATGTATATCGTACAAATTCGTGTTCATTCTATTCCTTTTAAAAAAAAACAGAATGATTCACTAGATAGACGATAGCTATGAATGCTGGAAGAGAGGTGAAGACGTTGTTCATATTTGAAGCGAAACGTTTTATTATTGTTATTATCGGAGCCTTATTAAATGCTCTTTCCTTAAATTTATTTTTAATTGAGGCCAATGTTTACGCCAGTGGCTTTACTGGATTTGCCCAAATATTATCCAGTGTGTTTAAAGATTTTATAGGGTTTGATATTTCAACCGGTATTCTTTTATTCCTGTTAAATATCCCAGTGACCATTCTGGGCTGGTTTAAAGTAGGAAGAGGCTTCACTGTATACAGTGCCATTTCTGTGGCCTGTACGACATTCTTTCTGGAAATTATCCCGCTGCAGAACCTTGCTGACGATATTCTGCTTAATGCTGTATTTGGAGGGATTCTGGCAGCAATAGGTATTGGGATTACTCTTAAATGGGGAGCCTCAACTGGAGGAATGGACGTCATTGCCATGATTCTTTCCAAGATGAAGGATCGGCCAATAGGTGTGTATTTCCTAATCATGAACGGGTTTATTATTTTAATGGCAGGTTATCTCTATGATCCGGAAAAAGCACTTTATACATTAGTTACTCTGTATGTCACCACCAGATTTATTGATGCCATTCATACGCGTCACGAAAAGCTTACAGCCATGATTATTACGACTAAGGCTGATGAACTTGAAAAGGCCATCCATGCGAAAATGGTGCGGGGGATTACAACGCTTCCTGCCAAAGGAGCTTTTACAAAAGAGGATAAGAATATGCTCATCATGGTTATTACGCGCTATGAGTTGTATGATCTGGAAAATATTATTCGCGATGTGGATCCAAATGCGTTTACCAATATTGTTCAGACAACGGGGATATTCGGATTTTTCAGGAAAGAAGATGAAAAGGTCGTATAAATCTGTAACGCTTTTGGATGAAGTTCGTCTATTTATGTAACAGACAGTCTTCCAAAAAGGCAGGTTTTTTATGTGAAAAAATATTTAATCGTGACATCACTCATTATGCTTCTGGTTGTTCTTTTTGGGTGCGGTACATCCGGTTCGGTAGATGAGGGTGACCAGACTCAGGCTGACCCTTTACCAGCTGATCAGGATAAACAGAAGAATGAGGGAGATGGGTTAGCATTGTTAAAACAGTTGGCGTATGAAGTGACATCAGAAAAATCGGACGATCAAATAACCTTTCAGATGGAATTGACCAATCCCACGGACGAGCAGGTGAAGATTTCTTTTCCATCAGGCCAGCAATATGAAATTATCATAAAATCTAAAAAATCAGATGAGGTTGTGTACCGTTATTCAGAAGGCAGAATGTTTACACAAGCCATCGTTGATTATGAGATCGAGCCGGGAGAAACCAAAACCTGGGAACAGGCATGGGACTTTAAGGAAGCAGAACCTGGAGACTATACAGCAACGGTTATGCTGCTCCCTGAACCTGTCCATCAGCCTTCTAATGAGAACAATCCCTTCGTTAAGCAAGTGTCGTTGTCTATTGATGGTGAAAAATAATGGTAAGAAATGAAAAAGGAGAGCCACCTACTTTGGCATCTCCTTTTTTTATTTTCTGTCTGCTACAATGAAACTTTTTTGTGTTAAAATAGGTAAGAATGTTTTGAAAATTTGTTCGAGATAGAAAGTAGGAGATTTTACAATGAACGCTTTAAGGCAAAAACTATTCTGGATCATCCCCGTACTCATCATACTTACCGGTTTTGTTTTATTATTTGTAACGAATCTGCAACGTTTTACTGCCCCGCCTGCAGAAGGATGGAGCAGAGGGCTTGAGGTAGCTAAAATGGATGGCTTTCATGATCCACAGGTTGAGGCAGACAAAAATGGAACGGACCTTTATTTTCTTCGTAATGGATCGATTCATCACGTGAGCTATGACGCTGACTTTTCAAAAAAGGGAGAAAACGTCATCCCTGTTGATCGTGAACGTGTGGATAGCTTTTATGTACATGGGGATCACGTCTATTATTTTGATGAAGGCTCGATTATAAATGGAAATACAGGTGAAGTAATAGATGAGGCAGAAATATTCCACAGAGGTGAGGATGGTGTCATTTATTACTCACAGGGACAAAATGTTTTTCAGTTCAATCTAAAGACGGAAGAGAAGAAGAAAATCTTTTCGTCATCCCATCCATTTGAAGAAATCCAGGTATCAGGGCCTTATGTTCTGGTATATACAAGTGATTTAAATAAAGGAATCTTATCTATTTTTAAGTATCAGGAGCAGGAAAAATCCTATACAGAGTTTACTCAAACTACTGTCAATGTGGGTATGAGTAACAGGATGAATGAAATCGTATTTTCTGCCGGGAAGGACAAGCTTCATCTGGCTGTCTCTGCTGAAACGCAAAGCAAGCAGAATAAAGATTTTTATTTTTTCTATAGTTCAGTGGATACAGATAAGCCTGAAATTGAATTAGTGGAACTGCAACCGAAAGATCCCGTTACTCAAACGCCCTTACAGGAAATTTCACAATTTCAACTAAGGACAGATGAGGATGGTAAGCTAGAAGTATTATTTAGAAGTGCCGGTTTTACTTTTACGGATACGAATGATGAACAGGCAATGAATGCTTATCACATGAAGTTAGGTCCGGACCAAAACCTGAAAGTTGAAAGGAGAAGCAATACTTATTCATTAACCTCTCGTCCATTTTTTATCGGGGGAGAAGCCATTGGATGGAAGGACAGAATTGATGGAAGTGAGTATCAGCTGTTGATGTCGTCAAGTCACCCTAATATGATTGAAAAAACAAACAATCGTTCACTGAATGAATACTTAATTGCCTTTGGGATTAGTATTGGTGATCTGTCAACAGCAGCTTTTATTCTTTACTTAGTTTTAATACTGATTCTAATCCCTGTTCTGTACTTTGGAGTGGCAGCTCTTTACTATCGATGGAAAGGTAATCGAGATGGCCTTGAGCGGAATCCGAAAGTTTTCTATGGAGGTATGATTGTTTATACGCTGGGAGCTCTGCTGCTCCGAAATCATTTATTCCCGGATAATGCTTATACCATGGCTCCCGGTTATATTTCCTTTCCTGGAAACGATCTGGTTTTTATCCTTGGATTTTCACTCCTTTCCTTTGTAAGTATTCTGCTTGTTAAAAGGGATTGGGGACTTATAGGGAAGTACAGCTATTTTATAGGCTTACAGTTCTTATTTTATGTACTGTTCTTAGGCCCTTATTATTTCTAAAAAAGCGGAAGCACTTATCATGTGCTTCCGCTTCTATCATTTCAGACAGACTGCTTGTCCTTTATTGTGGCTTTACTTGCTGAGAGTGGTTCCTGCTGACCTTTAATAGCCGTAGTTTTCCAATACTTCTTCAACCTTTGGTGTAAGCTGATCCCACTCTGCATCAAAGGTTTTGTTAACGGTAATAAAGTTCTTGTAGCCAAAGACGTTATCAACACCGTCAAGCGTCATTAACTCATTCAGAATTTCATATTCACTCGTTTGTCCAGGCATGACAGAGATACTGCCTTCTCCTGAAAAAATCGCTTCTTTTGCTGTAAATTTCATTGCATTTGGATTTGGAGTACTTTCTACTAATACGCCCATTTTTTTATCCCTCCCTGACTTTCTTCCTTTATATTAGCATGAAAACAAAGATAGAAAAAGATAATAAGACAAGGTTCATAAAATTTTTAAGCTAAGAATAGGGTAGACCAGAGGCATAATTTATAAACGTGATTCATATAAAAAGAAGGTTTTTTTAATAGAAATGGCGTAAATAGGGAAATGGTTCAGGTTTAAAAATATGCGTAAAGAGGAATATAAGTTTGATGGAGAAGGGGTGAAATGATGGATGCCATCCAAAGCAATATGAAAAAAATAGGGACAAGTGTTGTTGAATGGAGCAGAAACAAGCGGGTATCATTAATGAACTGGTTATCATCAGCAGAGCTGGAGGAGTTTATAAACACGTATCCCTATCGAACGTATTTCTTCCTGCTCATGACACCACTTTTTTTAGTGGTTCCGATATTTACACTTCTGGGATCATTTAGCCTGATGACAAGTTATTTTCTGGCAGGGGCGGGCTTGTTTGCCTTTTCTATTTGCTCCCTGTTTGTCTTTCTTATTTTTCCTGCCATTATTATTTATATAAAATTTAAAGAACATCATCATTGGCGCATCATTTGGACAGGCAGTGCCGTATTAACAGGGATTCTGATGATTTACTGGGGCTTCCACTACTATCAGTGGTTTCTGCCGGAATTATAAAACAGGCTGACATTATACGTCAGCCTGTCTGATCAATTCCTTAAATCCTTCCAGAATACGACTGGTGATTTCGCCAGCCTTTCCGTCCCCGATCTTTTGCTGATCAACCTCCGTTATTGGCACCACTTCTGAAGTGGTAGAAGCGAGAAATGCCTCGTCTATGCTTTCCAGATCACGAATACGCAGCTCTCTTTCTTCAAATGGTATACCAAGCTGATCGCAGACCTTTAAGATTGCTAAGCGGGTAATCCCATTTAAAATGTAGTTGTTGGCAGGGTGGGTGATGACTGTCCCATTCTTAACAGCAAAAAAGTTAGAGGAGGATCCTTCCGTAATATGGGCTTCATCACGATAGAGCAGGGCTTCAAAATGGCCATTTTCCTTCGCCTGCTGTTTAGCCATGACATTATAGAGAAGATTGAGGCTTTTAATATCACACCTGAGCCAGCGTCTATCCTCCAATAAAGTCACACTTACGCCATTTTGTTGTGCATCCACAGGGCTTGATACCGGAATTGGGTACGCATAAAGCTGTGGTGGTGTTTGTTTAGGGTATGGATGACTGCGTGGGGCAATTCCTCTCGTAATTTGAAGGTAAATGGCACCGTTTTTAATCTGGTTCTTTGATACTAATTGATTGAGAAGCGTTCCCAGGTCTTCGCTGTCAGTATCATAAGGAATAGCTGTCTCTGTTAAACTGAACTGAAGACGCTCTAAATGCTCCTTCAGCATAAAAAAAGCACCATTATATACTCGTATGACTTCATAAACCCCATCCCCGAACGTATATCCCCGGTCTTCAATATCAGTTTTTGCATTATCGCGCTGGATAAATTCCTGATTTTTTAAAACAATCATGTTAAGTCCCCTTCTTCATAGAATGTTATCCATATGATAGGTTGAATTTTCAGAAATGTAAAGAGGAAATTTTACAGATATGGATAGTCCTGGCCTGCAGCATTTCAGATTTGAGGATTCAGGGTTCCTAAAGTGTGATTTTGATACTAAAAAACAGGTATGGATTCTTTCCTGATCCATACCTGTTAAGGGATATTATACCAGACGTTTTCTTATTTTCGAGCTGATGTAGTCGATGATCATAACAACGACTATAATCGAGATGATAATAAGTCCCAGCTGCTCCCAGTCCCTGTTGGCGGCGGTTAGAACGATTAATGTACCAATACCCCCCGCACCAACGAGTCCAAGTACGGTTGAAGCCCGGATATCGACTTCGAAACGGTAGAGCGCAAAGGATAAAAATTCAGGTAAGACCTGTGGAAAAATGGCATAAAATAATATCTGAGCTTTGTTTGCCCCGTTTGCTTCCATAGCTTCCACTACGTCCATATCAATGCTCTCGATGACTTCTGCATAGAGCTTACCGAGCATACCAAAGGAGGTTAAGCCAATGGTAAGAACCCCTGCAAAAGCCCCGGGTCCTACGGAAATAACAAAGAAAATGGCCAGAATTAATTCAGGGAATGTACGGTCCAGAATTAAGAACCACTTTCCGGCTGTATTCCATATCGGTGATTTCACCATATTTTTAGCAGCCCAGAAGCCAAAAGGAACCGCCAATACGGCTGCAATTAAAGTTCCTGCATAGGCGATAAATACGGTTTCCAGAATTAATTCTGATACTTTACCTAATTCAGCCCAGTCAGGGTTTGCAAGTCGGGGAACAATTCTCGATAAATTTTCCGATAATTTATCCATAAAGGACCATTCAATGCGATTAGCAACTCCTGAAAAGGCCCAATAATAGATAACGGCCAGTATGAGAGCGATGATGAGATTGCGAACCCGTTTCTGATTGTTTTTAGGCTTGGGTGGCAGCTTGAATCCTTCTCTATCCATCATACAACTCTCCTTCTCAGCGCGTTACTAATGGTTTCAATAACAATAACAGCCACAAGTAACAGAATTAATATAGCCATGACCTTCTGATAGGCCATGAAATTCAATTGTGTATCAATAATCGAACCAATGCCTCCAGCACCTACAAAACCAAGGACCAGGGAGGCGCGTACGTTGAGTTCAAATACATATAATCCATAAGAGATAAAGTTTGGCAGAACCTGAGGAACGACACCATACCAGATCACTTGTATGATATTTCCTCCTGTTGACCTTATGGCTTCCATCTGTCTGGGATCAATCGTTTCAATCGTTTCACTTAAGAGTTTAGCCAGCAGTCCTAATGAAAAAATCGTTAGGGCTAAAATACCAGGAACAATCCCAACACCGAAAAAACTGACGAATATCGTTGCCAATAGAATATCAGGCATGGTACGTAAAATGTTCATGATGTTACGGAAGGTTTGATAAAGATACTTATTTTTCACAATGGTATTTGCTGATAATAGACTCATTGGAATACAGATAATTACAGAGAATGTTGTTGCAACTACTGCAATTTGAATGGTCTCAATGAGTGGATCAAAGGCTGCCTGAATGTAGCTCCATTCCGGTGGAAACATCCGTAAAAGCTTTTCGATTACGAGATTTAACTCTGAAAAGAATTCTAAAAAATCTGCCTCTGTTTCACGCAGGCTATAAAGATAAATCCCGAAGACAATCGCAAAAATCACGGAAATTTGCATTTTCACCTTTTTAGGATAGATGGAATAGACGTTATTCTTACTATCATTCTTTTCTGGCTTATTCTGTTGAAGCTGAGGCATCTTCTTCACTTCCTCTCAAATCTTCTTCCCTAATAGGGCGATTATAGATTTGTTCAAATGTTTTTTCCTCAACTTCACTGACTGGGCCGTCAAATACGATTTCACCATCCCGCATGCCAATAATCCGGTCTGCATATTCCATAGCCATATCGATAAAGTGCAGATTTACAATTGTCGTAATGTTATCCTCTTTATTCACTCTTCGTAAATAGGTCATAACCTGATGGGAAGTAGGCGGATCAAGACTGGCAACAGGCTCATCGGCCAGAATAATGGATGGTTCCTGAGTTAGAACCCGGGCAATACTGACTCGCTGCTGCTGACCTCCACTCAGTTCATCGGCACGGTTATAAACTTTTTCTTCCATATGAACACGTTTCAGGGTTATCGTAGGCTAACTTCTTGTCTTCTTTTGGGTAGAGGTTAAAAATACTTCTAAGCGTACCAGTATGACCCAGTCGGCCACTAATGGTATTTTTGATCACACTGGAACGATTGACCAGATTATAATTTTGAAATATCATTCCTATGCTTGTCCGTAGATTACGAAGATCTTTACCTTTCTTAGGTATAATATCCTCATTATTTACGAGTAACTCCCCGTTCGTTGGTGTTACCATCCGGTTGATGCTGCGAATAAAAGTGGACTTACCGGCTCCTGACAAACCAACAATAACAACAAATTCCCCTTCATTAATCTCAACGTTGATATTTTTTAAACCTTGTGTCCCATTGGGATAGACAAGTGAAACGTCTTTGAAAGTAATCATGCTATCTCCCTTTCTTCCTTTAAAAAATAGGGAGAAGCTGGTTTCTTCTCCCTACTTATGGAACATTTCTGTATATTGACTGATTTATCTCTTAATCCAGTCCAACGTTTCCGCCTAAGTTATTATAGGTTTCACGAACGATATCATAGTCGGAATCCTCTGCTTCAATAATGGCATCCCAGTTATAAACTTCATTCATAATTTCAATCATTTCATCATCCTCATTAAAGCTGAGGAATGCTTCTTCAATTTCCTTAGTAAGATCGTCATCTAAGGAAGCTGGAACAGTGATCGTATCATTTGGAATTTCCTCTGTAGTTCCAATTACTTTCAAGTCTTCCTTAATATTTGGATAATCTTCTTCCATCGTATCCCGAACATCATCAAAGGTTGTAGCGATATCTGCGTCACCATCTAATACGGCTACTGCACTGTTGTCATGCCCGCCTGATTGCAGTACGCCACCAAAGAACTCTTCCTGAAGTGCTGTCGTATCTTCTATATCAAACATACCCATGAGTTGTGAAGCAGGGAATAAATACCCTGATGTAGAAGAAGCGTCTCCATAAGCCCAAGTCATGTCACCTGCATGCTCTTCAAGGTCTTCCAGGCTCTCTACTGGAGAATCAGCTCGTACCAGGTACTGAGCAACGTATGTAGCACCACCATTTCGTTCAGATTTTAGTAGCACGTCAACATCATATTCATTGGATGCAAGAACATATCCAAAAGCCGGAAGAAACCCGATATGAGCTTCATCATTCCCTAAAGCCTCAACAAGGGCGCTATAGCTGGTCATAGTTGTTGCTTCTACTTCCTTATCAATAATTTCCCCTAATTTGTCTGCTAAAGGCTGTGCAGTTTCAGCAATTTCTCCCGAGTCCTGTGAAGGTACAAATCCCATCACAAGTTCGTCCGGGTTCAGAGACTCACCGTCACCATTCCCGCTGGTATCATCAGAACCCCCACATGCAGCCAGTACAAGAACCAGTGCCAAGATGAAACCAAGACCTAAAATTTTCTTCATCCTAATTGCTCCCCCTTTGTAGTATTTCGAAATTTTCAACTTCAAAGATAATTATATAGAATGATTCGTAAGGAAACAACAAAATTTACGATTTTTTTACACAATTTTTTATAAAAAATGGATGAGAAACGATCTTACAGAATTAAAATCCAAACATTTATAGGTTTTAAACACAAAAATGTCCGGCATAGGGGACTATGCCGGACTTACAGCATTCACTTATTTTAAGTGCTGATCAATTTGCTGCTCCAATTGCTGCAACTGTTGTTTTTCTTGAGGGTCAGACTCGTTATAAGCAGATTGAATGACGTTACGGGCAACCTGTGCTTCTTTTTGTTTCTGCTGTTGGTTCATTTGTCCATTGGTTAAGCGATTAACGGCATTTCTGGCTTGTTCCATTAACCGGTTTGCCATCGTTAAACTCCCCCCAACGTATGGTTATCAGCTTCATCACGTTTTCTTTCGGCCTCGGTAAATCGTTCCCGATAAGGAAAACGTTCATCGTGCTTCTCAACTGCCTTAACACCCTGTGAAACAAAACGTTTGGATTTGCTTCGTTTACTCAAGGCATGATCCCCCTCAGATAGCACTAAAAAAGCCTGAACACCTTAAGAAGTGTTCAAGCTTAGTTTGTGAGTTTCTCCCCTTGATATGAGAGTATATTAATGGAAATAAGAAAAGCGTAGGCGACTGTTCAGGTCTGGGAGCTGCAGCTTAATTTACAGTCCTTAAAAACTCATCAAGAAACTGGGCGATACCTTCTTCTTCATTGGTTTTTACGGTGTAATTGGCAATGGATTTCAATTCTTCAATGCCATTGCCCATCGCAACGCCAATCCCCGCATAATCAATCATTTCCAAGTCATTGTCTTCATCACCAAATGCAATAATTCGTTCTTTCGGTATATTATAATAATGAGCAATCTTTTTTAAACCAACAGCTTTACTTAACCCTGAGCGGACAATTTCAATAATATGCCATGGAGCTCCCCATTTCCGGTGGTCAATCACGGAAGCATGTTTCTCATCCAGATGACTACGCAACTCGGAAATATGATCCTCCCTTGGAGAAATTAAAATGGATGTAGGATCCTCTTCCAATGTATTTTTCAGACTGCCGACAGTAACAGGGTATTCTTTAAAGTCTGCATGGAAAATTTCCATAATTTCTTCATCATGTTTGTCTAAATATACATGGTCACGTATTTCAGCCATAACGTTTGGTACATTAAAATCATAAGATGTCTGGACAATGGACTGAGCTGTACGAATGGACATTGGAGAATGAACCACATCCCAGTTTCGATCTTTTGGATGGTGAACAAGTGCACCGTTCATATTTACCATAGGGGTATTAAGTCCAAGCTCGTTATAATATTGTATACTTGCACGCTGAGGTCGTCCTGTTGCAATCACTACAATGTGACCTTTCTCGATTGCCTGGCGCAGGGTATTTTTTGTTTTGCTGCGAATCACCTTATCATCGGAAAGTAAGGTGCCGTCAAGATCTAAAGCGATTAAATGTTTACTCATAAGTTCTCACCTCGATGATACTTAGTTTATATGGATTGTTCAGTTGTGTAAAGGATATTTTAAGCGTTTTTTCATCCTTTATTAAATATTCTGATTTCGGAACTGAAAAAGGCTATTTATATGTCAATCACCCTTTTGTTTTCGTAAAATAGAGGTTGATGTTCCAATTCCCTTAGCTTTTCTTCAGTCATCGTTTCTGTTACATTAATGATATTGAGACATAGAAAGAGGGGATCGATTTGATCAAAATTAAGGATGAGATGATACAGGATATACCCGTTTTGCAGGTAGTGGATGACGCAGATCAGCATTCCCCTTTACCAGTCGTTACATATATTCACGGTTTTACAAGTGCTAAGGAGAATAATCTGCCCTTTGCCTACTTATTGGCAAAAAAAGGATATCGGGTTTTATTGCCTGATTGTCTTGAACATGGAGAGCGCACTTTAGGAAAAACAGCCTTTGAAATGGAGCTGGAATTCTGGAAGATTGTAAAACAAAATCTTAAAGAACTGACCATTTTAAAGAACGATATGGAAGAGCGGGGCCTGATAAAGGATCAGAGGTTTGGTCTGGCTGGAACCAGTATGGGCGGAATTACAACGAGTTCAGCGTTAACGCAGTTCCCGTGGATCAAAGCAGCAGCTGTCCTTATGGGGTCACCAAAAACCATGGAAATGGCGCAATATACTATCAATCAAGTGGAAAAAAGCGGGACAAAGCTGCCTTTTAGTGAAGAGGAATTACAGAAGCAAATTCAATCATTAGAACCGATTGATTTATCTCAGCATATGGATAAACTGAACAATCGGCCTTTACTTTTCTGGCATGGGGATCAGGACCCTACCGTTCCATTTAAGCATTCGGAAAGCTTTTATCATCAGGCTCTTGAACAATATCAGGATAAAGAAAGGCTGCATTTTATTCCGGAAAAGAACCGAGGACATAAAGTCAGCAGAGCTGCCATTCTTGCTGCTGTAGATTGGTTTGAAAAATATTTATAATATGTGATAAATATCATTTTGTCTTTACTGTTATTTGTTTTATACTATGAGTAACAACCTTTTCATTTAAATAAAAAAGGGGGGACTTTACAGATGGAAAAAGAATTGGAAGAAAATTTAATGGGAGCCCTTGAGAACGTCATTGACCCGGAACTGGGAATTGACATTGTAAATTTAGGACTGGTTTATGGTGTTGATTTGGATGAAGAGGGAATCTGCACAGTTACAATGACATTAACAGCAATGGGATGTCCACTTGCCGGTCATATTGAACAGGACGTAAAACGGGTTCTTTCAGATATTCCTGAAGTAAAGGATTCGGTGGTCAACATTGTTTGGAATCCACCATGGTCCAAGGATTACATGTCCCGCTATGCGAAAATTGCATTAGGAATTCCAGATTAAAAAATGGCTGTTTCCGATGAGGGAACAGCCATTTTTGTATAGTCAAGGCTTATATCCGCCTTGACCTAGAAGCCGTAGCTGGACAAACGGGCGCTTCCGCCTTTGATCAGATTAGGCAATATGGGAATCAGGCTTAAATCAGTTCGTTCTCTAAACCTTCTACATCAAGGGCCATGTAGTGGTCGTTCATGTTAAGGATGTATTTCTTTTTCAATTTCGCAATAATCCGATTGACCGTCTTCCTGCTTGAACCTATCGTGTTTGCAAGCTTACGATTGGTGAATACCGTATTTAGTTGTACCCATCCGTCTTGATCTTCCTGTCCTCCATGTAATTTTGCCAGTCGAACCAGAAGCAATACAACCTGCCCATGAGTGTTATGAAGTAATTTTTCCTCAAGGCGATTTTGTAGGCTGCGACTAAAAGAGGTCTTATGTTAAGACAAAGAAAATGATGAGCGCAACGGCAAAACAATACCAGGCAAAATATTTCAGATTTCCACTTTTCATGATATTCATAAACCAGATTAAGGCAAAATAAGAAGCAATTAAGGCCCCAATCAGCGCAATCAGGGAAGGAATCCATAATACATTCCCAGGTTTATCCATCATATCTGAGACGGAAAAAATCATTGTGCCTAAACTGACAGGTATATAAAGTAAAAACGAAAAACGCAGGGCTGTGTCCTGTTTTAAGCCTAAGAGCATAGCACCGACAATGGTTGCTCCCGAACGGCTAATACCAGGCATAAGTGAAACAGCCTGAGCCAGTCCAATAATAATCGCATCCTTTACCGTGATATCAGCCTCTCCTTTATGTCCGCGCAAATTTCGGATTATCCAGAGAGCGACACCTGTTATAAACAGGGTAACACCAACCATACGAATTTTATCGCTAAAAGTAGTACTAATCCATTCTTCCAAAAGGACACCTAAAATCCCGGCTGGAATGGTTGCAATGATTAAAAATAAGACAAAGCGGAAGTCGCTGGCCTTTTCTTTATCACGATTGATGACATAGTTGACACTATTTATGGTCAGTCTTACAATATCCTTCCGGTAAATCAGTAAAACGGCCAGCAGGGAACCAAAGTTTAAAAAGCCTTCAAAGGTAATATTTAAGTTGTCAAGTCCCATTAGGTGGCGCAAAAGTACCAAATGTCCACTTGAGGATACGGGTATGGGCTCTGTAAATCCCTGAAAAATTCCTAAAAACAGATATTCCAAAAGGATGAGTAAATCATTCATGTATGTACCTCCTACTGTTTACGTTTCTTATATATAAGATTAACGGATGACAGGCACGAATCCCTCTATGATTCATAAAAAAGTCCCTATTTTTTGTCAATAGCTATGGAACGTGACAAATATTGAACGAATAGACTATTGATGTATAGAAGGAGGGAATATAAGTGCACAAAACTCAACCACATCATCAGGATTTCTATTCGTTATGCAAGTCGCATATGAATAAGTATGTACTGGCGGAAACATCTGATGGGCGTCAATTTGATGGAATCATCGTTGACGTGGATGCAGAAAATGTTATTCTGGCAGTTCCAATGGCCTCAAATGATATGTCTGTTTATCAGGATTCCCAAATGGCTAATCAGAGACAATGGGGCTGGTATGGATTCTACCCGCCTTATGGTTATTATGGATACGGATTTCGTCCACGCTTCAGCAGACTGGTATTGCCTCTGGCTGCACTAACAGCCCTCAGTGTATTGCCGTGGTTTTAATGTAAGGCAACTGTGATTCAAGAAAAAACAAAGAAGAAGGGTCAGATCAGCAAGAAGGAAAGAGAAATCGTCTGCTCCATAAATGATTTCTCCTGAATCACATACTTGCCTTAATCTGACCCTCACTTTACCATATGGTATAACGGATTGAATCATTCCATTAGTTGGTATCTTCCGTTAAAATACCATCTCCTAAAACCGAAACAACGATTGTGAACACAACGGCTAAAACGAGAGCTGCATTGAGATTAAAATTGACTGCAGCCATGTTTGAGATTACATAAACAACGGTTGAGCTTAATAGTATACTCCAGATAAATGTCCAAATGATTCGCATGGTTTCACCTCGTTTGTATCATTCTGTTCTTAGTTTACCAAAGAGACCTTTAAAAATAAAGAATATTTCATTTAGGAATGGGGGGGTATAATTGAATGTAGTGGTGTTCGATTGCTTTAATTGGAAGGGGTATCATTTTGTTGAAAAGTATTTAAATGAAGGTATAGAGGTTATTGGTGTGGGAGAAATCACAGATTCACAGCAGGAGTTTTTATATAGTTTAATTGGACGGAATGCACTCTTTACCTGGAAGAAGAATTTTCAGGAGCTTACAGTTGGAGATAGCCGAACCATCGTTATATCTCTTCAAAAAACACCTTCAGAAATGAAAGAAATCGTAAATTCCTGTTTTCCAAAAGGAGAATACTATATGTTAATGGAAGAAAAAGATAGGGAAAAAGTGCAGGATCCGGCTCATAATGAGTTTATTATTTTGATTCCCCCAACGGTTGGCCCTTGGATGAGTGAAGAGGAATTTGAAAAAGTGTCAAAAAATGATTCCGTTTTATTTGTAGACGATTTAGTTCATAGCGTTTATGATTTAACACAGGAAAAGAATAAGGAAAACTTGTTACATTTTACTTATCAGGAGGATACGGATTGTTTTTATCTTGGGAAGAGGGAGGCTTCTACATTCTCAAGTGATCAGGCTGTCCAAAAAGTCTTAAACCATATCGAACAATGGAAAAATGTCTATTATCGTTTGAAATAACTACATTTATGGGTAAACTAAAGAGATACGTAAAGGCTTTACAAACCGTTATTCATATATCTGAAATAGAGATAGAATTGGGAGTGCAGCAGCGTGAAAAAAATAGGAGCTTTAATTTTTATCATTTTCCTTTTATTAACAGGCTGTTCAAATGTTTTAGAGACCGGAAATATTCAAAATGCCGGATTGCTGGTGGAAGGTTCCATACATGATCAGACATGGGGAAAGAAAGGATATTTAGGCCTCTTAAACATTCAGGAGAATATGGATACTAATGTTTATTTTAAAGAAGGGGTCAACACGCAGATGAAAGTCAACGAGGCCGTTGAGACTTTTGCCAATAAGGGTGTGAATTTAATTTTTGGACATAGCAGCAGCTATGGACAATATTTTTCTGCCATTGATCAGGATTATCCGGATATACAGTTCGTCTATTTTAATGGCGATACATATAGCGAAAATATCACCAGTATTAAATTTAATGCTCATGCAATGGGATTTTTTGCCGGAATGGTAGCAGGAGCTATGACAGAAACCAATAATGTTGGTGTACTGGGAGCCTTTGAGTGGCAGCCGGAAATTGACGGTTTCTATGAAGGGGTGAAATATCAAAATTCGGAAGTGAATGTGGAAATTCGCATGGTCAACCATTGGGATAGTTCAGAACAGGCCCTCAATCGATTTCAGACTCTGAAGGAAGCGAATATCGATGTCATTTATCCAACAGGGGACGGGTTTAGTGTGCCCATTGTGAATGAGGCAAAGGAGTCAAATATATATGCCATCGGTTATATTTCTGATTTGATTGATATGGGAGAATCAACAGTTCTTACAAGTACTGTACAGCATGTTGACCGGTTGTATCCCATTATAGCCAAAAAATTTAACAAAGGTGAACTCCCATCAAAAGTTATGAATTTTGACTTTCGTGATGATGTGATCACAATGGGAACATACAGTGATGAAGTACCGAAGCATGTAAGGGAGGATGTAGCTGAAGCTATTAATCAATACAAAGAAACCGGAGACTTACCCAATCAGATTAAATAGGATGGAAGGTTCCCTGCAAAAGGGAGCCCCCACGGCGTCATTTTTCAAATACTTGAAAAATGATTTTTTTTACATTAAAATTAATACCAGGTCATAATAATAAGTAATAAAAAAGATTGATTTGACCTTTTTGCCGGAACAGGAAAAGCGGAGGCGACTGTTCAGGTCATGCGGGATAAGACAAAGACATGGAGTGGCATGGTTTTGGCCACGGAAAGGCTTTGACTTATATCCGCCTTGACCTAGGAGCCGCAGCTGGACAATGGAAAAGCGGAGGCGACCGGTTAGGCCTGAGAGCCGCAGCTGGATAAAGAAAGCGGAAAACCTTTTAAGGGGATGAATATATGAATGCAGGATTAATAGGAATCGGTCATTTTGTACCGGACAAAGTGGTTACGAATGAAGATTTGGAGAAAATTGTAGATACCAGTGATGAGTGGATTCGCACTCGTACGGGTATCGAAGAAAGACGCATTGCAGATGATGATATGGATACATCTGATATGGCCTACCGTGCAGCGGAAAATGCGCTTAACGATGCAGGAATTAGCGGGGAAGAGCTTGATTTAATTCTGGTTGCAACCGTAACACCAGATCAGCCTTTTCCATCTGTTGCGTGCCGCTTACAAGAGCGATTTGGGGCCAAAAAGGCAGCGGCTATGGACATTAGCGCAGCCTGTTCAGGATTTATGTATGGTTTAGCCACAGCCCAGCAGTTTATTAATTCAGGTGTATACCAAAATGTACTTGTGATTGGCGTGGAGAAGCTCTCGAAAATCACAAATTGGGAGGACCGCAATACATGTGTACTGTTTGGTGATGGAGCAGGTGCAGCTGTTGTCGGTCCTGTAGAAGATGGCAAAGGAATTCTTTCGTTTGAATTAGGATCTGATGGAAGTGGAGGAGATCACCTGTATCAGGACGAATATATCGTCATGAATGGCCGGGAAGTCTTCAAATTTGCCGTTCGTCAAATGGGTGAATCGGCAGTCAATGTTGTAGAAAAAATCGGTTTAAAGAAAGAGGATGTAGACTACCTAATTCCACACCAGGCAAACATCCGAATCATGGAAACTGCCAGAGAAAGATTAGGCATTGAGAAGGAAAAAATGTCCAAATCTGTTCACAAATATGGAAATACTTCAGCAGCTTCCATACCAATTGCTTTGTCAGAAGATGTGAAGAACGGTAAAATAAAAGAAGATGACCTCGTCGTCCTAGTAGGATTCGGCGGAGGTCTAACCTGGGGAGCCGTAGCCTTAAGGTGGTAGGCAGAAAAGCGGAGGCGACTGTTCAGGTCATGCGGGATAAGACAAAGACATGGAGTGGCATGGTTTTGGCCACGGAAAGGCTTTGACTTATATCCGCCTTGACCTAGGAGCCGCAGCTGGACAAAGAAAAGCGGAGGCGACTGATCAGGTCATGCGGGATAAGACGAAGACATGGAGTGGCATGGTTTTGGCCACGGAATGGCTTTGGCTTATATCCGCCTTGACCTAGGAGCCGCAGCTGGACAAAGAAAAGCGGAGGCGACTGATCAGGTCATGCGGGATAAGACGAAGACATGGAGTGGCATGGTTTTGGCCACGGAATGGCTTTGGCTTATATCCGCCCTGACCTAGGAGCCGCAGCTCTAAAAAGAAAAAGCGGGTGACCGTTAAAGTGAAAAAAGGAGGAAGGTGAAGTCCATGGATAATCGTCGCGTAGTGGTTACGGGAATGGGAGCAGTTACTCCTGTTGGAAATAATGTAGAAACAATGTGGGATCAGATTCAAAAAGGTCAATCTGGTATTGATGGCGTAACCCGGGTGAATCCAGATGATTTTCCTGCCAAAATTGCAGGTGAAGTAAAAGATTTTGACCCTGCGGAGTATATGGATAAAAAGGATGCCAAAAGAATGGACCTTTTCACCCAATTTGCTGTTGCATCATCCATGATGGCTGTGAAGGATGCGAATCTGGAGATTAATGATAAAATCGCAGACCGTACAGGGGTATGGATTGGTTCAGGGATTGGCGGAATGGCTACATATGAGGAACAATTCCGGAAATTTATAAATCGGGGATACAAAAGAGTCAGTCCGTTTTTTGTACCCATGATGATCCCGGATATGGCTGCCGGACAGGTATCGATTTTACTTGGCGCCAAAGGGATAAATTCCTGTACAGTAACCGCCTGTGCATCAGGTGCGAACTCCATTGGGGATGCGTATAAAGTTATCCAGCGGGGAGATGCAGATTACATGATTACAGGTGGTGCAGAGGCTCCGATTACGAATATGGCATTTGCAGGCTTTTCAAGTGCCAAAGCATTAAGTACGACTGAGGATCCAAAGACAGCAAGTCGTCCCTTTGATTTAAACCGTAACGGATTTGTAATGGGAGAAGGAGCTGGAATTCTCGTTCTTGAGACTCTGGAATCTGCTAAGAAACGTGGAGCAAAAATTTACGCGGAAATTACAGGGTATGGATCAACAGGAGATGCCTATCATATCACAGCACCAGCCCCTGAAGGTGAAGGAGCAGCAAGGGCCATGCAACAGGCAGTGGAGGATGCTGACATTGAAAAAACGGATATCCAATATATTAACGCGCACGGAACGAGCACAGAATTAAACGATAAGTTTGAAACCCAGGCAGTTAAAACGGTTTTTGGTGATCATGCCTATGATTTATCTGTCAGTTCCACAAAGTCAATGACAGGTCATTTATTAGGTTCAGCGGGTGCAGTAGAATCCATCATTTCGATAAAGGCCTTAACAGATGGTGTACTTCCGCCAACGATTAACTACGAAACAGAAGATCCTGACTGTGATCTGCATTATGTACCGAATGAAGCGATTGAAAAAGATGTTGATGTCGTGATGACGAACTCGTTAGGCTTTGGTGGGCATAATGTATCTTTAATCTTTAAAAAATACAGTGAATAATAGGACCCCCCTGATTAGCAGGACAATCAGGGGGTAAAAAAATCGGCCCAGGGCCGATTTTTTTATGTGTCCGTATTTTCATTTAAAAATTCCTGCATGATTCCTCTCATTTCTGATTCATTAAACTCTAAAACATCTCCTACTCCTTCATGATGGGCATCCCATGCCTTTTCACGAACGGGGATTCGGAGGGTCTCAATCTCATCAACAGGATTCAGAAGAAAATCCTTTCCTAAAGAAATGATCTTCCCGGTATCCATATTCGTTTTAATATAAGGCTGCAATGTTCCGACTAAGCGTGGCAATTTTAATACGCCCGAAAACGAAATGACTTTATCCTTTAATTTCCTCATAACCTTCTGCTGTCTTTCCACACGTTCAAAGTCACTATCACTATAGCGGTATCTTGCATATCCTAACAATTCCTTACCATTCAGGGTTTGCCGGCCTGGCTCTAGGGTAACACCGATATGGCGTGACATATGTTTTTCAACATTGATTTCTACTCCATCAGGTGCGATGGTATTTACTATTTTTACAAACCCCTGAAAGTCGACAATTGCATAATACTCTAGATCTATGCCAAAATTTCTTTTAATTGTTTTTCGTAATAGTTCAGGTCCGCCAAAGCCAAATGCTGCATTAATTTTTTTGTACCCATGTCCTGGTATGTCGACATAACTATCGCGCATAATGGAGACTAATTTGGCTGTTCCTTTTTCAGGGTCATATTGTCCAATCATGATGGTATCGGATCTTGCATTTTCTTCCCCTCTGGAGTCACTGCCTAATAGCAGAACATTGGTTTTTTTGAGTCCATCATCGACCCCTTTAAATTCCTCTTCGTACTGCTTACTTTTTTCACTTTTTTCGTCATTTCCAACGTCTTCCATTGCTGCATTTTTTCCAGCCATATATTCATAAGTTACATACGTTGCCATGCTTAAAAAAATCAATAGAACCGAAAACAGAATCCACTTATTCCGCTTTTTTCTTCTTAATTTTCTTCTCGTTATACGATTATCATCCATCACTTATCTCACCTTTAAAATAGCCTTCATTGATTCGAAAATAAAAGACGTACAGACTGCTAATTATTAATGTACCTTTTATCCATTCAATAGTAAAGGGAATTTCTTATATTTCCCCAGTTATAGTTTATTTATTTGAACATATATATATATATAATAGATGGACATGCCTGGGGGAAGAAAAAATGATTTGGATATTCTGGTTCTTTGTTGGATTTGGATTGACCGTAGCTGGAGGAGTATCGCTGATTATTTATTTGAATATCATTCCAGTCGGATTAGGATTTATCGATTACCTTATATTTATAAAGGACAAGCCCGAAAGTTATTTGCTTCTCGTTGGCATTCTGATTATAACGTTCAGTTGTTTTTTTTATCCATCCGACTGAGGTAAAGATTGGCTCATATAGAATAAAAATGCCAAACATGGCCATAATGAACAATAGAAAGGATGAAATAGTAAAGCGAGGGTCTTGGATGATGTATTTACATGATGTGTGGGTAAACTGGTTTGAAGGGGAAGAAAACGGCTATAATGTATGTCATTTTCACGAATGGAGAAAAGAAGACGGAATTGAGCTTTTAGACCAGGTTCCATTAGTTTATGTAACAGAAACATTATACGATTACATTGAAAACGACCTGCAGGATCTTCCAAAAGAATTACTGGATTCTGTTTATCAACGGGCCTATCTGCGTAAAAATCAGGAACGTATCCCGCTTGAATATGCCTTTGTTGCCACTGATGGAAAATCCATTGTTACGATCGATACGATGGGTTATTCACTGCCAATACGCAAAAGCCGCCTTATTCCAAGGCAGGAACGATTAGTATACGATATGATTGAAAAATTAGAACCAGTATCCTATTCCTTTTCACCCGAACAATACGTCAAAGAATATCATACGCTTTCTCTTCCACCACATGAAATGATTGGATTAACAAGGAAGGAAAGACAATTAAAACAATTACTTATGATGATGCTGGACCAAATGAGACAGACCTCCCATGTATCCGAGTTACGCTATTGGCTAACAGAATGGGCTCCGGGAAATTATGAAAGCATTCAGCAAATGGATTTTGGAGAAGCATGGCAGGAGCTGTATGAGGGATTAAAGCAAGGATGGACGAAAACACACGAAGAAATCTGCCGAAAGATGACAAAGGGACAGCCTTTTTTTGAAAAGCTTTGGGAGCTTGAAACAGGAACAATGAATTCATCGTCAAATCAAGCCTATTATTGACAGATTGCCAAAATAAATAGATGGACCGGCTTACGTAAGCCGGTCATTTTTTAGTTTAAATACATTTACTTTTTATGAAATCGGCCTAAGCCCATCGCTTTCTTAGCTTTTTTCAGCATTTTCCCTGCTTTGAATTCAGCTTTATCAGCGCCAAGATCCAGAACCTCATCCAGCTTGTCTGATTCAATAAGCTCATAGTAACGTTCCTGTAATGGGTTCAAGGCATAAATTACTACCTCTGCCAGATCCTGTTTGAATTCCCCATAGCCTTTTCCTGTGTACTTTTCCACGATTTCATCAATGGATTGACCAGTGAAACTGGAATAAATCATAAGCAGATTGGAGATACCCGGCCGGTTTTCCTTATCATATTCAATCGTACCTATAGAATCAGTAACAGCACTCTTAATCTTCTTCTCAATTTTCTTTGCATCATCCAGTAAAAAGATGGTAGCCTTTTGATTTTCATCGGATTTACTCATTTTCTTCGTTGGATTCTGCAGAGACATTACTCTTGCGCCAACCTTTGGAATATGGGCTTCAGGAATCGTAAAAATATCATTATATTTACGATTAAACCGTTCAGCTAAATCCCGGGTTAATTCAATATGCTGTTTCTGGTCATCACCAACTGGAACGAGGTGGGTACTATATAATAAAATATCCGCAGCCATCAATGGAGGATACGTTAACAACCCGGCAGTGACAGCCTCTTTCCCTTCTGACTTATCCTTAAATTGTGTCATTCTCTCCAGTTCCCCTGTATAGGCCACGCATTGCAGCATCCAGCCAAGTTCAGCGTGAGCAGAAACCTCTGATTGAATAAATAATGTTGATTTTTCAGGATCAATCCCGGCAGCAAGATAAAGTGCGGCCAAAGAACGAATATTTTCTCTTAATTTCAGCCGATCCTGAGGTACCGTGATGGCGTGTTCATCCACGATACAAAAATAACAATCATATTCTTCCTGAAGGTCAACAAAATTCCGAAGAGCTCCAAGATAGTTCCCGATGGTAAGGGATCCACTTGGTTGAATCCCTGAAAAAATGGTTTGCATTCTTTATCACCTCAATAGTTTGTTCATTCTCAAAATTTTTCATTAAAAAAAGCGATTCAGCACATCCCAAAAATAAGGGACGGATGAACCGCGGTACCACCCTTGTTATCTTAACATGTTAAGATCGCTTCATTCGGTAATCAGCTCCAAAGTCCAATTCCAATTCGCCTTGATGCTTGTTCACACCACCCACAAGCTCTCTGAAAATCAGCGGGCTATTGTACTGCGCCTTCTTCACAGCTAATGATATTTAGTTGTTTCTTATTATATAAAGTCTGGAGGAGGAATGCAAGGTGGAAGGTAGGATGATGAGTAATTGCATTAGTCAAAACGTTACCAATAAGCAATAAGTATGTCGTCCGTACATCGGCATGGAATACAACGTTTACATATAATAGATAAAAAGCAACAAAATCATTAAAATGAGTAAACTGAGAGCCTGGAAGGAAAGGGCCTTTAAAAATCGAATACTAATCTTTTCAGATGGAAGGGGTCGTTCCTTCCATTCCTCCATATAATCCTTCTTTGACATTTCAGCCCAGAACCTCCGAAATCCGAACGTTATCCCGTCGAAAAAACGTTCCCTTGTTACGTAGAGAATAAGAGAGAGCATGATATAGGGAAAACTGACATAAAACAGACTGTTAATCAAATATTTCAGGGAATGACCTGGTGCAGCATTGTAAAAAAAGACAAAAAGAGTAATAAGGATATTGATGAATAGGAAGAACCATTTATTTTTTATTATGTACATAATCGAACACCTTTTTTTATTTTAAAAACTGCTTATTATTATACCATGCTCTGATCCTGAATAAACAATAAAAGTATATCGGCCTGAATTTACAAAATATTTCGCCTTTACCAACAAATGAATAAATATTGTATAAAAATAAAAATCTCGTCCATTTAAAAAACATTCCTAAATTTTTATTCATTTGACAAAATTTTCAGTAATCTAGGGGGTGGGTTTGCTGTGACGATAATGGGTAAATAGTCCTATTTTTTGTTATGCAAAAGTAATAATATCAACAAATTTTTAAATTTATATAAAAAAGTTGATGCAAAATGTTTAGAAAACTTGTATAATTCTAAGCGTAGATCATTCATCTACAAAAAATTTAGAAAATTAAATCTTAAGGGGAGGTCATTTAAACCATGAAAAAGTCAAAATGGTCACTGCTCTTAGTACTTGGTCTGGTACTAAGTCTATTCCTGGCTGCATGTTCTGGTGGAGATGATGGTGGAGACACTTCAGACGACGCAGCAGATGACAGTCAGGATTCATCAGAAGAAGGTTCTTCAGAAGAAGTAGAACAAACGTTTAACTTACTTAATGGTGACACGATTCCAACAATGGACTCTTCTATGGCTACTGATGAATTTGCATTTCAATTCTTAGGGGCAACTATGGAAGGTCTTTATCGTGTTAAGGATGGAGAAATTGTAGAAGGTATTGCAAAGGACCATACCGTTAGTGAAGACGGGTTAACCTGGACCTTCGAATTGCGTGAAGATGCAAAATGGTCAAATGGTGATCCTGTTACAGCTCACGATTTTGTTTATGCATGGAGACGTGCTGTAAATCCTGACACTGGATCTGAGTATGGCCCATACATGATGGGTGGCGTAATTAAGAATGCTACAGAAGTAAACAATGGTGATGTACCAGTTGAAGAGCTTGGTGTAAGTGCTGATGGAGACTACAAATTAGTTGTAGACCTTGCGAACCCAACACCATACTTCGAATCATTAGCAACTTTCGGTACATTCCTGCCGTTAAATAAGGACTTTGTTGAAGAACAAGGTGATGCTTATGCAACAAGCACAGATACTTTACTATTCAATGGTCCATTTACATTAGATAACTGGGAAAGTACAGCTAGTTCCTGGGAATTAAACAAAAACCCTGAATATTGGGATGCTGAGACAGTAAAACTTGAAAAGCAGACTTATCAGGTTGTTAAAGATCCTCAAACTGCTGTAAACTTATATGAAGAAGGTGAAGCGGATAGAGCTGGTCTATCCTCTGATCTGGTTGACCAATATTCTACTCATGACGATTACACAGTAACTCCTGAAATGACTGTCTTCTACCTGAAGATGAACCAGACTCGTAATGAAGCTCTGGCAAATGTGAATGTTCGTCGTGCGATTTCAAGAGCGTTTGATAAGCAGGGCATTGTTGATACAATCCTGAACAATGGATCTATGGTAGCGAATGGTCTTGTACCTGAAGACTTCTATCAGCACCCTGAAACAGGTGAAGATTTCCGCAGCATTAATGGTGATCTTGTAACCTATGATCCAGAACAAGCTAAAGAATACTGGGAGCAAGGTTTAGAGGAACTAGGTACAGATTCTGTTGAACTTGAATTCCTTGCTGGAGACAGTGAAACAGCTAAATCAATGAATGAATTCATTGTTAATGAACTTGAAAGTAACCTTCCAGGGTTGGATCTTACATTAGTTCAAGTGCCGTTCGAGCAGCGTTTAGATGCTGATACAAACATGGATTATGATATCCAATTTGCCGGATGGGGCCCTGACTACATGGATCCATATACTTGGTTAAACCTCTGGTTAACAGATGGTGGAAACAATAAGATGGGTTACTCCAATGAAGAATATGATGAGCTAGTAGAATCAACAAAGAATACTACTGACATGGTAGCTCGTATGGAAGCTTTCTTAGAAGCTGAGAAGATTCTATTTGAAGATGCAGCCATTGCACCGGTTTATCAGAGTGCACGTGCTCAGTTAATTAGTCCTAAGGTTGAAAATGTTTACAGCAATTCCTTTGGACCAACTTATGAGTACAAATGGGCTGAAGCTGTTGCTGCTGAATAAGATTAATCATTAATCTTAATCGAATAGGCTAGCTTAAGATTGGGAGGAGAGTATATAGACCATTAAGGTGGCGTATACTCTCTTTTCCATTGTTGGAGAGTTTTTTGGCAATAATGAACTTTCAGTCAACTTACAACAAAATTCGATAAACTTTTTCAGGAGGTGTTGGAAATGGGACGTTTTTTACTGAAGCGGATTGTCTATATGCTGATTACTTTATTTATCATTGCATCCATTACGTTCTTCTTAATGAAGATTTTACCTGGTAGTCCGCTGAGCGCTGAAAATAAACTATCTGAAGAACAGCAGGAAATTGTTCTCGAAAAATACGGTCTGAACGACCCCATTCCTGTACAATACGTCAATTATCTGGTCGGGATTGTACAATTAGATTTAGGACTTTCCTATAAATTTGACTCAACGCCGGTAACTAAAATTCTTGCTGACAGAATTGGACCATCTGCAATTTTAGGTGCTGAGTCTTTAGTGATTGGTGTACTTTTAGGGATTTTACTTGGCTTGATAGCTGCGATCTTCCACAATGGAGTACTTGACTTTACTTCTACTATTATTGCCGTGCTAGGAACTTCGATTCCTTCCTTCGTATTCGCAGGATTACTGCAGTATGTATTTGCGGTTAAATTAGGCTGGTTCCCGGTAGCGCTGTGGAAGGGTGGTCTTGAGTATCATGTTCTCCCGGTAATAGCGCTAATGATTTTCCCTATGGCGATTTCAGCGCGTTTTACGCGAACAGAAATGCTCGAAGTATTGGGATCCGATTATATTACAACGGCCAGAGCAAAGGGTGTAACTCAGGCAGGTGTTGTTTTTAAACATGGACTGAGAAACGCATTAATTCCTTTAATTACAGTAATTGGACCTATGGCTGTAGGTTTAATTACAGGTACGCTTGTTATTGAAGAAATATTTGCTATACCAGGTATTGGTGAACAATTTGTTAACTCAATTATGGTAAATGATTATCCAACAATTATGGGAACGACTTTGTTCTATTCCGTATTATTTGTGGTAATCATCCTGGTAATCGACCTCCTATATGGAATTATCGACCCTAGAATCCGACTGTCAGGAGGGGAGAAATAATGGCTAATAATCAAAATAACCAATATAATGAAAATAATTTGCCAGAAGAATTATTTGAACCCATAGAAAGAACGGAAGACACGAGTGAAAAAATCTCCAGAGAAAGCAGAACCTTTTGGCAGGATGCAAGAAGGACATTATTTAAAAACATACCAGCGATGCTTTCGCTATTTGTATTGATTGCGATTATCATTATGAGTTTCGTTGGCCCTGGTATGAATAAATATGGATATAACGATCAGGACTTGTCCGTTTCCAAGATGCCGGCACGTGTACCCGGATTGGAGAATATTAGCTGGCTGGGCTTTGACGGTACGTTCCAAAGAACTTTTGAAGGGGACACAGTGGAAGAAGCGTCTCAGAAAGCTATTCAACGCTTTGGTAATAAAGAAGAATTTATGGACATTGAGGTAATTAATGAAGGAGATGGAAGTGAAGATTCCGCAAAAGTATCAGGAACCTTTCATCCTTATGAAGCGAAAGGAATGGAAGATACCTATTTCTGGTTAGGTACGGATGAACTGGGACGTGACCAATGGACTCGTGTCTGGCAGGGTACACGTATATCTCTGTATATTGCCTTTTTAGCGGCTACCATTGACCTGTTAATTGGTGTCGGCTACGGTGGTATTTCCGGTTACTTTGGCGGACGTATTGACGATGTTCTTCAGCGGATTATCGAAATATTAACTGGAATTCCAAACCTTGTTGTTATACTTCTAATGACTGTTGTGCTTCAGCCGGGGGTATTATCGATTACCATTGCCCTGACGATAACTGGATGGACAGGTATGGCCCGTATTGTCCGTGGAGAAATACTCAAGCTGAAAACTCAGGAATTTATACTGGCAGCCCGAACCTTGGGGACACCTGACCGAAGAATCATATCGAAACACTTAATGCCGAATATAAGTGGAATCATTATCATCAATACGATGTTTACCATACCAAATGCGATTTTCTTTGAAGCCTTTTTAAGCTTTATCGGTCTTGGAATTGTTCCACCTGAAGCATCACTTGGTACGTTAATTAACACAGGTTTTGATTCTTTAAGACAATATCCATTTTTACTAGTATTCCCGGCGATTCTCATTTCTGTTATTATGATTGCCTTTAATATTTTAGGTGACGGATTTAGAGACGCATTTGATCCTAAGATGCATAAATAGAAAGGTAGGTGTTTAATTATGGATAAGTTACTAGAGGTGAAAGACCTTAAAGTTTCCTTTGATACGTTTAGTGGAGAAGTACAGGCTGTACGTGGTGTCAGCTTTGATGTAAAAAAAGGAGAAACCCTTGCAATTGTTGGTGAATCAGGTTCAGGTAAATCCGTTACAACAAAAGCTTTAATGCAGCTTCTCCCTAAGCCACAGGGATATGTGAAAGATGGACAAATTCTTCTTGAGGGAGAAGATCTTGTCCAAAAATCAGAGAAAGATATGCAGAAGCTTCGTGGGCAGGATATTTCAATGATTTTTCAGGATCCTATGACTTCGTTAAACCCTACAATGAAAGTAGGTACTCAAATTATGGAGCCCCTCGTTAAACACCAGAATATGAGCCGGGCTAAAGCAAGAGAGAGAGCGATAGAATTACTTGAACTGGTTGGAATCCCGGATGCAAATACCCGGATAAAACAGTATCCTCACCAGTTTTCCGGTGGTATGCGTCAGCGTGTAGTCATTGCCATTGCATTAGCGTGTGATCCTAAGCTGCTAATAGCCGACGAACCAACGACAGCACTTGACGTTACCATTCAAGCGCAGATTTTGGAATTAATGAAGGATATTCAGCGAAAAACAGATAGCTCAATTATCTTTATTACTCACGATCTCGGTGTCGTGGCCAATGTTGCTGACCGTGTGGCCGTTATGTATGCAGGAAAGATTGTGGAAATTGGTACAGCTGATGAGATTTTCTATAATCCAAAGCACCCATACACATGGGGATTACTTGGTTCCATGCCGACATTGGATAATGATGGCTTAGACCTTGTAGCCATCCCTGGATCACCACCGGACATGACAAATCCTCCAAAAGGGGATGCATTTGCACCACGTAATCAATATGCACTTAAGATTGATGAGGAGCTTGAACCACCGATGTTCAAAGTATCAGATACGCATTATGCTGCTACCTGGTTGCTTCATGAAAAGGCTCCGAATATTGAACCACCGGAATCGGTCAAACGTCGTATGCATGGTATTGCCAGTACAGGTACGATTCCGGGTGTAGCTAAGGACGGTGAAGAATAATGGCATCTAATGAAAAGTTACTCGAAGTAAAAGATTTAAAACAGCATTTCCGTGTCGGACGTAAGGGTGTCGTAAAAGCCGTTGATGGTTTAACATTTGACATCTACAAAGGAGAGACCTTTGGGTTGGTGGGAGAATCCGGTTGTGGAAAATCTACAACAGGAAGAACGATCATTCGGCTATACGATGCCACAGATGGCCAGGTGAAGTTTAATGGCGAAGATGTTCATGGAAAAAAATCCAACACTGAACTTAAAAAGTTTAATCGGAAAATGCAAATGATTTTCCAGGACCCTTATGCATCCTTGAATTCCCGTATGAATGTGCAGGATATCATTGCAGAGGGAATCGACGTCCATGGTCTTGCGAAAAATGAAAAGGAACGCAAAGAAAGAGTACAGGAATTATTGGAAACAGTAGGATTAAATAAGGAGCATGCCAGCCGCTTTCCCCACGAGTTTAGTGGTGGACAGCGTCAGAGAATCGGTATTGCCCGGGCGCTAGCCGTTAAGCCGGAGTTTATTATTGCTGATGAGCCTATCTCAGCTCTTGATGTATCTATTCAGGCTCAGGTTGTAAACCTTCTGAAGCAGTTGCAGGATGACCATAACTTAACCTATTTATTTATTGCCCATGACCTCTCCATGGTAAAATATATTAGTGACCGAATTGGGGTAATGTATTTTGGACATATGGTTGAATTGGCGGATAGTGAAGAGCTGTACCGTAATCCGCTTCATCCATATACAAAATCTTTACTTTCAGCGATTCCTCTTCCAGACCCTGATTATGAGCGTAGCCGTAAACGAGTGGAATATGATCCATCTATTCATAATCAAGATGAGGAATTTGAATTTCGAGAAATCACACCAGGACATTGGGTAAGATGCACCCCAACCGAATTCGAAAAATATAAAAGAGAATCAGAAAATAAATAATATCCGTTTCTTTTACATGTATAAAGTGTAATAAGAGGTAAATCCCTGTTATTTTATAATATAACAGGGATTTTTTCGTGTCTGAATAATAAAGGCTGTGATTGGTTTATAGCATACCATGAGAGGCCACGTCCGGATTCAGCACCATTGACAAGGAAACATCCTCATTTTGGCCTTGTCAATAGGTGAATAAAATATTTTTCCCGGAGAAAATTAAAAAAAGCCAACAAAATAAAACAAACTTCTAATATAATATAGACATACAATAAAAAATGGGAGTTTGATCAAATTGAATAAACCAAGAAGAGAGAAGGCAAGAACCGACATCCATCCGCTTGGGGTAAATTTATCAGGAGAGGAATTCAATGGCAGTAGGGATGATCTGACCTGGCACCCGTTGCAACCGGGAAAGATACTTTTGATGGCTATTGTAACTCTGATTCTTTCCTTTTTCCCACAACTCATTGTGAATGCGGAAGAAGAAGTGCAATCATTTACTGCAAAAATTCATGATTCATATCAAGTACAATTGAAGCAGCGTTCTCTTCCTGAAGATCCGATTGCACGGTTCCTGTACGACTCGGGTCTTCAATTTGAGTATCCGGAAGCTGTAAGGGGCATTTATGTAACAGGACCATCTGCAGGAGGAAGCCGTTTTGAAGAACTGCTGAATCTGGTTAATCAAACAGAATTGAATTCCATGGTTATTGACATTAAAGACGACTATGGAGATCTAACTTTCGATCCTGGAGAGGACTCGCCATATTCGGATATTGGTAAGAATTATATCAGTGATCTAAGAAGTACACTTGAAACATTGGAAAAAGAAGGGGTATATCCGATTGCACGTATCGTGGTGTTTAAAGATACGAGGCTTGCTGAAAAAAGACCGGAATTATCCTTTAAAGAGAATGGATCAATTTGGAAAAATGGACGAGAGGAAGCCTTTGTTAATCCATTCATGAAAGAAGTCTGGGAATATAACCTTGAAATTGCCAAAATGGCTGCTGAAGCAGGGTTTAAGGATATTCAATTTGATTATGTAAGATTTCCGGAGGGCTTTGAAAAGCGGGATGATATCCTTCAATACAGTGAAGGTGAGTATGCAGATTTAGACATGGATAATGTTCAGAAGCGTGTCAAAGCGGTTACGGACTTTGTATCCTACGCTAAAGAGAAATTGGCCTATTATAATGTTGATTTATCTGTAGATATTTTTGGTTATTCTGCAACAATTCCGGAAGCTCCTGGGATTGGACAGAACTTTTCCAAGATTTCAAGCAATGTCGATGTCATTTCCTCCATGGTCTATCCAAGTCATTGGACCAGTTATTTCGATATTCCATTCCCAGACAAGGAACCCTACAAGCTGGTTAAGGAATATGTAAAGGTGGAAAATGAACGCTTGGGTGAACTTGAGAACTCCCCTGTTTCAAGACCGTGGATTCAGGACTTTGAAGCTCCATGGTTATATTCAGGAGCACCAACCCAATATGGGAAGGCTGAAGTGGAAGCCCAAATTAAAGCATTGAATGAAGGCGGGGTTCATGAGTTCCTTCTCTGGAACCCATCAAATAAGTATACAAAGAATGTGGATTATACCCCACTAGATTAATTAATAAAAAAGGACAATTCTGCTCAGGAAGTGTCCTTTTTTCTCATTAATGATTCAAGTTTGATGCTTTCCGCCAACCTGTTTCCAGTTTGATTGGATGGAGTGAGACTGTGAGGAATAGTGATTTTTTGTTTTTCGACCAAATAGCCTTTCACCGGAAAATTGAACAATAACAGCAGAGAAAGCGGTTAATCCAATGATTAAAATCCCCAATAATGATAACTCTAAAACAAAGGAACCCATAACTTCCGACCCCCCCTACAGTCATCTTATAATTCATTGTATGCTATCAGCGGCGGTTTGAAAAGTCTGAAAATAATTCTCAAGTAATCCCGGAAATATTTCACTTTTACAAGAGGTTTCGTTATAATAAAAAAGGACAAATGGAGAAGGAGTAGATTTATGAACTGGTATGAAAAGCTCAGTAAGTATTTTCCCGTTGAGGAAATGAAATCAAAAGAGCATATGGAAAGACTTCTTGAAGAAAAAGGAGACGTCTATTATAAGGATGAGGGTGAGCATCACGTTATGATGTATGCGGAGTTTGACACCTTCATTTTTATTGATTACGTCTATGTTTCCAGTGCTTCCAGAGGAAAAGGGATTGGGCATCAATTGATGGAGAAGCTGAAAGAAAAAGGGAAGCCCATCATTCTGGAAGTGGAACCCATTGATTATGAAGATACGGATACAGAAAAGCGACTGCATTTTTATCAAAAAGAAGGGTTTCAGCATGCAAGATCGATAGGTTATACAAGAAGGTCATTGGCAACAAATGAAATAAATGAAATGGAAATTCTTTATTGGTCCCCTGAACATGAAACAGAAGAAGAAATTTTTGAGAAAATGAAAAAGATGTATAAAAGTATTCATACCTATAAAGATAAAGAATTCTACGGTGAATCCTATGAGCCTGTTGATAAAGTACTGACCTTTGATGAGAGCAGAAATGACAATATCTTTGACGAACTGGATGATTAAATTTCTGAGCGAATTGAAAAAACCTCCCGCCTGAATGATAATGAACGTTTGTTATTTCTCCCTAAAAAATGGTTTAGGGGATGAGATAATAGGGAATAATAACTAATAATAGTGGCGAAATATTGAACAATATTTAAACAATTCCAATACCCTCTATCCTCATTTATCATTTTGTAGTATACTTAGTATGTAGTATTTTAGATTATATTAATTATAATCTAATAAAACTTTTTTTGTTTCTGGAAGCAATCCTTTTAAAGGAGTGAAACATATGGTAACCTTATTCACATCTCCAAGCTGCACATCTTGTCGGAAAGCAAGAACCTGGCTTGAGGAGCACGATATTCCATTTAAGGAACGAAACATTTTCTCTGAATATTTGACCATTGATGAAGTCAAGGAGATACTGAGAATGACTGAAAACGGGACAGATGAAATCATCTCTACTCGTTCAAAAGTGTTTCAGGAATTAAATGCGGACTTAGATCAACTGCCATTGAAGGATTTAATTGATTTAATACAGAAAAATCCTGGACTTCTTCGTCGCCCGATTATTATGGATGAAAAGAGACTCCAGGTAGGGTATAACGAAGATGAAATTCGTCGATTCCTGCCTCGAAAAGTACGTTCATTCCAGCTGAAGGAAGCGCAAAGACTTGTCAATTAATTAAAGTTCAGGGAAATGAAATTAAAAGGTCCGATTCCTTACATTCATATATATGAGAGGCTAACTGCCACTCATGTATATGAAAAGAATCAGACCTTTTTTCTTTTAATCAGACCTTTTTTCTTTATTCAGGTACTTTCATTATTTAACGGTTTTGATTTTACGCTGATCAACGTTGTAACCAGTGATAATGACAAACAGGATCATTACGATTGGAAGTATATAGTGGAGTATGCTGAACTGCTCAAAAATTGGCTGCAATCGTTCCTCGCCAAGGATCATCTCACTTGCTGTGTAAGCCAGAATACTTGCTCCAATATAAACCAATACAGGGAATTTCTCCATTGTAAATAGAATAATTTTGCTTCCCCAGATGATAATAGGTACCGAGATGATTAAACCAATGATAACAAGGATGATGTTTCCGCCGGATGCACCTGCAAGCGCAATGACATTATCAAATCCCATAACTACATCTGCAAATACAATCGTTTTGATAGCTGAGAGCAGGTTATCACTGCCCTTAATATCCGGGTCGTCCCCGTCATCTGTAAGTAAATGGATAGCAATATAAACAAGAAGAAGCCCTCCGACAAATTGTAAAAATGGGATTTGTAATAGATAAAGTGCTACGGCAGTTAACAAGATTCTGATACATATAGCTAAGCCTGTCCCCCAAATAATCGCTTTATTCCGCTGGCTTAAGGGGAGATTACGACTTGCAAGTGCAATGACAATGGCGTTATCACCACCGAGGACCAAATCAATACCTATGATTGCAATAATGGACTTAATGAATTCAAAATCTAAAAATTCCATGGATAATACCTCCCCAAACAGGTGACAAATAGAGTGAAATACGGTAAAATAATAAATCAAACCTTAGCACATAAGGAGCATGATGTTTAGCTTTTTAAATGCAGGGTAACTAATTTGTAAGGTTTAGATATATGGACTCACGTTTGTTTTTTAAAGAACGAGCAATATAATTTTCATTTTATTTAGTTTTATCATAAAATATAACAAAAGTAGTTTATTTTAAGGGGTTAGTTTTCCCTTCAATTGATAAATGAAAACCAGAAGGGAGAGTTTTAAAATGGAAATCGAGCGTATTAATGAAAACACAGTCAAGTTTTACATCTCCTATATGGATATAGAGGATCGCGGTTTTGATCGTGAAGATGTCTGGTATAACCGGGAAAAAAGTGAACAGCTCTTCTGGGAAATGATGGATGAGGTGAATGAACAGGAAGAATTTACTGTAGATGGTCCATTATGGATTCAAGTACAGGCAATGGATAAAGGCCTTGAGATTATTGTTACGAAGGCCCAGTTATCCAAGGATGGCCACAAGCTTGAGCTTCCAACTGATGAAGGAAAGTTATTGGATTTACCAATAGATGATAAAATGGAATCATTATTAGATAAAGGCCACTTTTTGAATGGTGAGCAGACAGACACAGAGGATCAGGATGAGGAAAATGAGGATGATCAGGAGGAATTTTCCATTGTTCTGAAGTTTACCGATATTGAAAACGTCATACAGTTAGGTCATTCCATCCGTGATTCATTTGTATTTCATGATGAACTTTATCACTATGATCAGGCCTACTATTTGTTTATTCAGTTCAAAGATGATTTGCTGGACGATGATGAACAGGAAGATGTCATTAGCCACATGCTCGAATATAGTGAAGAAAGCAGTATGACCATTCACCGATTAAGTGAATATGGGAATCAGATTTATGAGCAAAGTGCATTGGAACAAATCAAAACCCATTTCCCTAATTTATAGAGGTTCAAGGACATTCCAAAAATATTGGAATGTCTTTTTTTGTGGTTCTAAAATATATATGGGGGTGGGGGAGATAAGGGAAAAACTCTCTGAGTAAATGGTGATAAGGATGTATGATGCTTGTTTTTATTGAAAAATTACATTAGATTAGAAGTGTGAGGTCATTAATCTGAAACAATATTCCAGCTAAAATCGTAGAGGAATTTATCACGTATTAACTGGCCGTAATACCCCCACTTCAGGTTTTGGGGGTACCCCAACAAGACGAAGTGGGGGATAAACGGCCAGTAAAAACCTGATAAGTCAACTAACCATCAGTGGGGGATGGAGAAAACCCCCTACTGATGGAAGTTTCACTTTATAACAGTTAAGGAAGGTCTATCTATGTTTAAACGTATTCAACTTTTCGTATTCTTGATTATGGTCGTCGGTTTTCTCTATATCGTAACCGAATTCTGGGGAAGTTGGATTGTTACGGCTTATTCTATTTTTATATCCATATCCGTCGTTTTTATCTCGTTTTTAATTTTTATTGAGAATCGTAATCCCAGTCAGACTTTAAATTGGCTGCTTGTTCTGGCCGCCTTCCCGGGTGTTGGTTTTTTCTTTTATCTTTTTTTCGGTCAGAACTTTCGTAAACGTAAAATGTTTAAGCAAAAGGCTGAATTGGATCTGAGAGCGTTCAGGCAGGTTGAGGGCAGTCGCTTTCTGAATCAGAGAGAACTTAATCATTTGGGAGATTACCAGCGACAATCCTTTCGTCTGGCTCAGAGGCTTGGACATTCTCCTATTTCATTTCATACGGATACAAGAGTTTTAACAAATGGTTCCGAGAGTTTTCCTGCTATGCTGGAAGAGCTGAAGCAGGCGGAACACCATATTCATTTAGAATTTTATATTGTAAGAGATGATCAATTGGGAAATGAATTTAAGGATGTCCTGGTAGAAAAAGCGAAAAATGGCATCGAAGTTCGTTTCCTTTATGATGCAGTAGGGAGCTGGGAGCTTTCTAATGGTTTTAAAGAGGAACTGAAGCGTGCAGGTGTGGAAATGGTTCCTTTTTCTCCGGTTAAACTGCCATTTCTGAACAATAAAATTAATTTTCGTAACCACCGAAAAATTGTTGTGGTTGATGGAAAAATAGGGTTTGCAGGTGGATTAAATATCGGGGATGAATATATTGGCCGAAACAAGTACTACGGGAATTGGCGTGATACCCATTTATATGTTCGTGGTGAAGCGGTGCGAAGCCTTCAGACGATTTTTCTGCAGGATTGGTATTATATGACGGGAAAAGCTTTGCTGAAGCCTGCCTACTTATCCCCTGAATACATCATTGAAAATAAAGGGGGAGTTCAGCTCGTTGCGGGTGGACCGGATACGGAATGGGAGACCATTAAAATGCTGTTCTTTTCTCTCATGACATCTGCACAGCAGTCAATCTGGATTGCCTCACCCTATTTTATTCCGGATACCGATATTCTCTCAGCCATTAAAACGGCTGCTCTGAGTGGGGTTGATGTGAAACTGCTCGTTCCCAATCGGCCGGATAAAAAAATCGTTTTTTATGCTTCTCAATCCTATTATCCTGAGCTGTTAGAAGCGGGCGTGAAAATTTATCGTTATAATGAAGGGTTCCTACATAGCAAGGTCATGATTGTCGATCAGGAACTGGCATCCATAGGAACGTCAAATATGGATATGAGAAGCTTTCACCTGAATTTTGAGGTCAACGCCTTTCTTTATAAGACAGACAGCGTAGAGCAGCTTGTAACGGATTTTGAGAAGGATCTTCAGCATTCCACTCAGCTGGAACATTCCAGATTTTTAAAGCGCCCGATTTTTATGAAAATATACGAGTCAACCTGTCGGCTCTTATCACCACTATTATAATTTAACGAAACATGTATTTCTCGAAATGAGAGGTACATGTTTTTTTAATTACTCTAGTAAAATTTCAGATTTTATACGTGTTCCTGCCTTATACAAAAGCAAAATAGTCTTTTTACAGATAAGATTTCGTTGTTTATTCTAAGTGAAAGGAATATTCAGACGGAGAGGTGATGGATTTGTTAAAAGCTGTAGATAAGAATGGAACACCTATATTACTTATCAATAAAACCAGGCAGGAGCTGGCAGATTTAAGACAGGAAATCTTTTATTGCCCTCAATGTAATGAACAGGTATTTATCAGGGCAGGGGAAAAGGTGATGCCTCATTACGCGCATTTCCAGCAAAGCTCCTGTCCTAATCGTCATAATGGGGAGGGGGATTACCATTCGAAAGGAAAAGCTGCTTTATTTCAGTGGTTTTCTACTCAAGGAATACCAGTGGAATTGGAATATTATCTCTCTGCTATCCGGCAGCGTCCTGATTTGCTGGTGAAATGGAATGATTGCTACTTTGCTATTGAATATCAATGTGCTGTGATTTCACCGACAATTGTCAGGGAGCGTACAAGGGGATACAGGAAAGCGGGGATTTTTCCCATATGGATACTTGGAGAAAACCGGTTAAAAAGAAGAGGGACCAGCCAGATTAAAACTACATATTTTGATTCCTTATTTATTCAGAAGTTCACGCCTGATACCCAGCCCCAAATCCTCTTTTATAATCCTGTAACCGACCTAATGACCTCACTCGTTTCCCCAAGCCCAATAAAATCCAGAATGTATGGCCGCTTACATTCATGGGTTCTGTCGCATTCAGGTTTTCAGCACTTCTTTTTAAAATCCCAGGTTCTGAATCATCAAATATATGAATATTGGTTAAATGAGAAGAAGAGATTCCGTGGTCTGCGAGCCAAATATGCAGGTTCATCGGACAGGCGGTTTATTTCCTGGCTATATTCAAAAGGACTGCATCCCCAATACTTACCGTCAGAGATTCATTTGCCCGTAACCCATCATTTCTTAATTGAAACACCTACGTATATATGGCAAAGCAAAATTTTATTGGAAATTATTAAACCTTTATCAGTTGGGAAAACTTTTATGTATAATGAGGTGCAATCCACCTTACAATCCATACAAATAAGACGTCCACTGGCATCCATCTATCTCGAGGAATCTGTGGCTGTTATAGAGTATTTGTATCTGCTGGAAAGGCTTCAGATCCTTTCACGTGTAAATGAATATACTTTCAGAAAGGAGAAAGAGGTTGTATTTCCCCGGACTTTGGAAAAGGCTATAAACAGGGATTCCCAATTATTGAATCAATTAGTAAAGTTGGAAAAACAAACCCGACTTCATGTAAAATAGATAAATGAGGATACAGGATGACTTGCAGGATAGATGATTATTGTATACCCATTTATCACGCATGAATTGGCCCCCACTGATGGAAGTTTCACTTTATAAGAAGGAGGACATTGACCGTGGCGAAAAATACAAAAGAATTGCCAAAGAGAGAAGACATTCCAGAAGAACGCACCTGGAAGCTGGAAGATATATTTGAAACGGACGAGGCCTGGGAAAACGAATTTAAAGAAATACAGAACCTTTATCCGAAAATGACTGAATTTCAAGGCAAAATTACAAACTCTGCTGATCAGTTATTAGAGATGCTAAAGCTGCAGGATGAAATATCCAACCGATTAGGAGAGCTGTTTACATATGCGCACATGCGGTATGATCAGGACACAACCAATTCCTTTTATCAGGAGTTAAACACCCGTGCTGAAACATTGATCACGCAGGCTTCAAGTGCAATGAGTTTTATTGTCCCTGAATTATTGACATTAACCGAGGATCAGGTTAAAGCGTTTTTATCTGAGAATGAAGAGTTAAAGACTTACGAGCATTATCTGGAGGATGTTCTGCGGCAGCGCCCACATATCCTAAGTGAAAAAGAAGAAGAGCTTCTTGCTGAAGTTTCAGAGGTTACAAGCAGTCCTGAGCAGACATTTGGAATGCTGAATAACGCGGATATAGATTTTCCTTCTGTAAAAGATGCAGACGGAAATGAAAAGGACCTTACGCATGGACGTTTTATTCAGTTTATGGAATCTAAGGATCGTAATGTAAGAAAAAATGCCTTTGATGCTATGTATGATACTTATGGAAAATACAAAAATACCCTTGCTTCTACACTTAGTGGCGCGGTGAAACGGGATAACTTTAATGCTAAGGCCCGTCATTATGATTCAGCAAGACAATCCTCACTGGATGCCAACAATATTCCGGAGAGTGTTTATGATAATCTGGTGGAAGCGGTAAACGATAGAATATCATTGCTTCATCGCTATGTAAGCTTACGCAAGCAGGTATTGGATGTAGAGGAACTGCATATGTACGATTTATATGTTCCTCTCATTGATGATGTGGATATGGAGGTAAAATATGATGAAGCCAAGGAATATGTTCTAAATGGATTGGCCCCATTAGGTGAGGAATATCAGGAAATCCTGAAACAAGGTTTTGAGAGCCGCTGGATCGATGTTGAAGAAAACAAAGGGAAAAGAAGCGGTGCCTATTCCTCAGGCGTTTATGGAACCAACCCATATATCCTGTTAAATTGGCAGGATAACATTAACAATCTCTTTACGCTTGCCCATGAATTAGGGCATTCGCTGCACAGCTACTATACACATAAGCATCAGCCCTTCCGTTACGGCAACTATTCAATTTTCGTAGCTGAAGTGGCATCTACCTGTAATGAAGCGTTATTGAATGATTATCTGCTAAAGAATACGAATGATAAAAGAGAGAAGCTTTACCTGTTAAATCATTTCTTAGAAGGCTTCCGCGGGACAGTATTCCGTCAGACAATGTTTGCTGAATTTGAACATGATATCCATGTTCGTGCACAGAACGGAGAAGCGCTAACTGCAGAAAAAATGACCCAGCTTTACTATGACCTTAATAAAAAGTACTTCGGTGACGATATAACGATTGATGATAAAATTGGTCTGGAATGGGCTCGTATTCCTCATTTCTATTACAATTATTACGTTTATCAATATGCAACAGGCTATTCGGCCGCAACAACACTTGCCTCTCAAATCCTGAATGAGGGAGATGAAGCTGTGGAAAGGTATTTAAACTATCTTAAAGCAGGAAGCAGTGACTATCCAATCGAAGTTCTGAAGCGTGCCGGAGTAGATATGACTTCCAAGGATCCAATTCTGTCAGCATTAGACGTATTTGAAGAAAAGCTCAATGAGTTTGAAGAGCTTTTAAAGTAAATGATTGAATGAGTATAGTCACTTTCAAAAAAGAATCAAAAAAGTCCCTGTTGAGCAAGTAGCTAACAGGGACTTTTTTTGTCCCGAAAAGGGTGTTTTTGATGTTTTGTGACTAACGATTCTATGGGGCACTTCCGCCTCTGTATTGTCAGAGTAACCTTCTCCTTTTTCCACGATATGCTTTCCTGAAAACGAAAGTATAAATGAGCATATAGGTGGAAATAAACAATAAAGGTAAGGTAATCAATCGTGGGACCATGTTCATCATACCAAGGAAGTTAAGCCAAAGCATAAACAGGAAAATACCTGATACAATGATGAGCTGAATTTTCATGCTGATCACCTCTCGTTTTTGTTAAAATATATGCTAGTACAATCGCATACATAACAGAAAAATGAATATTTTTAATGGCTGCTCAATTATTTTGTGACAGATGTGTGAAATAGTTCACCAATCTATTGCGTTCATTGGACATCCTTGTTATTATATATACGTGAAAGATATCACAATTTAAACAAAACCCCTTTTGTTTGTAGTGAACTTTCTCCCAACCCCCTTTGTCTTGATGAAATAAAAAGGAAGGATGATTATAAATCATCCTTCCTTTTTTACTAATTATTTTTTTCACGCATTAACTGGCCTTAATATCCCACTAATATCCCACATAAATGCTTAATTTCCGATATAACGCCAGAATGTATCATACTTTGCCGGCATTTTTTCTACCAGCCTCTTTATCTGAAGCTTTTTCATTTCCTTTTGTGTCTGTTCACTGCTCCAGTTAAAAACAACGGAAATTTCCTTGGAAGCCACAAAATGGTAGTATTTTAAAAACTCTTTTAATGGCGGTTTTACAGCTGGATTTGGCTCTGATCCGAGCATTTCAAATAATACCTTTACATAAACGTCGTATGGATAAAGTCCTGATACTTTTATGCCTTCCTGTTCATCAGACTGATTAAATAAAACAATCGCCGGTATTTCGTCAACTTCCATTTCCCTTGTAAGCTTTAAATCACACTGTAAGGCTTTTTTTGCTGTTTCACCTGATAAATCCTTCTGAAATTCTTCGAGGTCAAGATTCACTTCTTTAGCACATTGGATCAGAATTTCGTCATTGGATATATTTTCTTTATTTACAAACAAATGCTCCTGGAGCTTACGCAAAAAGGAAGCTCCGGCTTTTCCGCCCTGGAGCTCTGCTGCCTTAATAGCAATGGAGGGCAGCCAAGGTAAAGAAACAGGGTTTTCCAGCCATAAGTCTCCGTCACAGCTCATTCCAGTTCGACTTGCTGTTCGATTCCAGGCTTTAGCCAAGTCTTTTGGATTCTTCGTTTTAGCAAGGTTCAGGGAACTCAGCTTTCCACTTATAATCGGTTTAATTTTAAAGAAGCGTCCATATTCGAGCCTCAGTTTTTTTAGATAGGGCTCCAGTGACCAGCATTCAGGGCACAATGGGTCAATAAATGTATAAATTTCAATTGGTTTATTTAATAAGTCAGAAAAACCATACTGGGTATTATCAGTTTTTGGTGTGCTGCTGGTTGTTGCCCCAGTACTTTTGCGAATCACTTGGATTCTCCTTTCTCATTCTCAGGTGTGTTCATCATGTGGGTTGCGGTCATAGAAAGCTTTTCTAACATTACAGTACGATAGGGTTCTTCAATGCTGGCTTCCTCTAAAGCATTTGTCATACAGTCTACCCAGGCATTTCTTCTTGCAGGGGTAATTTCAAATGGTATGTGGCGAGCTCTAAGTCTAGGATGCCCTCTTTCCTGTGAAAATAAAGGAGGACCACCAAAAAACTGAGTTAAAAACATTTTCTGTTTCCTTGCAGTCTCTGTTAAATCATCAGGAAATATCGGAGTAAGCTTTGGATGTTTTCCTACTCTCGCATAAAAAGCCTCAACAAGCTCTTCAATTTTTTTATAGCCACCAATAGCGTCGTAGATATTGCCTTGTATATCACGCATGGTTATACTTACCCTTCTTCCCGTTATTTTATATTGAAATTAAAAAATGAATGAAAAATGAATAAAGGGAGATTTATTCATCAACTGTTCTATAACAACCTAAGCTTCTTGAGTCTATTGTAGCAACCTTGTTTTGATTCTGGCAACTCATCTGTTTTATCACGCATTAAATGGCGTCAAAGAAACGTTGAATTTTATTTTTGGTTGGTTTTTCTTTAATATTAAAGTCACGAAGAAGCTGGTCAAATACTTCTCGCCCGTATTCAAGGCCGGGGGCTTCAAGTTCCAGTTCAAAATCCTCAGTGTCTGCGTAGAAACTATGATCAAATACGAGAAGACAGGTACGCCATTCTTTCTCAAGTCGTAACGTTTGAAGCTCGCCCATGTATTTTAATTGGTCAACAGGGATTTCCAGCGCTGTAAGTCGTTTTTTTATATTTTCAGGTATCAGCATTGTTCCGTTCTGACAGCTTGTTAAATCGTCGTTGGATATGTCGGCATGCGTTTCAAGCAGTCCATCTGGATGTGGTTCCTTTAAAGTAAATTTGTAATTTCCGTTTTTTTCCCGTATTCGTAAGGCTGAACCCTTTTCCTTCAAGTGGAGGTTATCCGTTTCGAAATAATGATTTACTTGCTTAAAAGCTGTTTGTTCATTAAGATGAAAGGCATCCAGGAGATTATGATATTCAGCTCTGGTTAACATATTTTTAAATTCAATTTCAATTTCCTCATGCATAACATTCAGCTCCCGTAACAAAGTATATGCATCATTATGGACATTTCAGGACAGCATGTAAAGCGAAGATGACCGAATGAATAACTGATAGAATAAACAGATTATGATACAATAAGATTCGATGTAAAAGCTATGTTCGGATGACTGTGAGATGAAGGTGGGATTTAATGTGAATTGGGAAGTACTGCTTGCCCCGTATGCTCAAGCAGTAGATGAATTAAAGGTGAAACTTCGCGGAATGCGGAAACAATATGAAAATGAGTCCAGTCATTCTCCTATTGAATTTGTTACTGGCAGGGTCAAGCCCATTTCGAGCATTATCGATAAAGCCAGGCGAAAGGAACTCCCCATTGATCAAGTGGAAAATGAGATCCAGGATATCGCAGGCTTACGTGTTGTCTGTCAATTCGTTGATGATATATATGCTGTGGTAGAAATGTTAAGAAATCGCAAGGACTTTATTATTTTGGAAGAAAAGGACTACATATCTGATAAAAAGGAAAGTGGCTATCGTTCTTATCATATGATTATTCATTATCCGGTTGAGACGATAAAGGGAGAAAAAATGCTCTCCGCTGAATTACAGATCCGGACCTTAGCCATGAATTTCTGGGCAACGAATGAGCATTCGTTAAACTATAAGTATTCCGGGCAAATACCAGTTGAAATCCAGAGCCGGCTTAAGCGGGCAGCGGAAGCGGCTTTTCGATTGGATGAAGAGATGTCAGCAATTCGTCATGAAGTACAAGAGGCACAAAAAATTTTTCGCAAAAAAAAGGAACGGGATAATCGTGAAACGTGAGAATTGGGGAAAGGGGTGACAGGCAGATATGAAATTTGCCATTCAATGTAAAGGAGATCAGACTTCCAGGGAGATTAAATTAAAGATTAAAAATTACTTACAGGAATTCAATTTGGAATATAACGAACAAGAGCCGGATTTAGTCATTTCCGTTGGCGGGGATGGAACGCTCCTGGAAGCCTTTCATTCCTACAACCACCGTCTTAAGCAAACCGCTTTTATAGGGATTCATACTGGACACTTGGGTTTTTACGCAGATTGGCTGCCAAAGGAATTGGAGAAGCTTATTATTGAAATTGCCCGCACACCATTCCAGGTTGTGGAATATCCCATTCTTGATATTAAAATTCATCCCAAGAACGGCGAAAGTGAAGATCATTACTTAGCCTTAAATGAAGGTTCTGTGAAAACATCAGAGGGATCAGTCGTTCTGGATGTTGAGATAAAAGGAGAGCATTTTGAAACCTTCCGTGGAGACGGGTTATGCATTTCAACCCCTTCCGGAAGTACAGCCTATAATAAAGCATTAGGAGGAGCCATTATTCATCCTTCGTTAGAGGCGATACAGATTACAGAGATGGCCTCCATTAATAACCGGGTGTTCCGTACGGTAGGTTCACCACTTATATTACCGAAGCATCATACGTGTATGTTAAAACCGCTGAATGATCGAAGCTTTTTAATAACCATTGATCATCACACATACTCCTATAAAGATGTTAAAGCGATTGAGTGCAGAGTAGCGAAAGAAAAAGTGAAGTTTGCCCGTTTTCGCCCATTTCCGTTCTGGAAAAGGGTGCATGATTCATTTGTGGCTGATGAGCGTCAATAAAGCAGGTGAAACGAAAATGAAATGGACAATTGAACATAAACATGAGGGGATGCTCGTACGCGATTACTTAACTTCGGTACGGGCATTTTCACGGCGAATGATAAAAACCGTAAAATTTTCGGATGGTATTAAAGTGAATGGCTGCTCTGTTACGGTAAGGTATAACCTGACAAAGGGAGATCTTCTCGAAATTTCCTTCCCTGAAGAGCAGGAGAACAGTCGGCTTGGGCCTATGGAGATTCCTTTGAATATCGTTTATGAAGACCGGGATGTCCTGGTATTGGATAAACAGACCGGTATTCCGGTTATGCCAAGTCCCCATTCGAATGCCGGATCGATTGCGAATGGACTTGTAGCGTATTATCAAAAACGGGGAGAAAAGTATACAGCACACATTGTGACAAGACTTGACCGTAATACTTCCGGGTTAATGCTCGTTGCCAAGCATCGGTTTAGTCATTCACAGTTATCCTTTCAACAGCAGCAGGGAAAGGTGAAGCGGGTTTATATCGCTATAGTGGAAGGTTTTATGGAGAAGAGACAGGGTGAAATTCATGCGCCCATAGGACGAAAGGAAGGCTCGATTATTGAGCGGGAGGTTCGAACCGATGGGCAGGAGGCAATCACCCTGTATGAAGTGGAAAAGGAATATGCCCCGGGATTTTCCTGTGTCAATGTTTCGCTTCAGACAGGGAGGACACATCAGATTCGTGTCCACTTTTCGTGGATGGGTCACCCCCTTTTAGGTGATGACCTGTATGGTGGTCCTGTAGACAGAATGAATCGCCAGGCTTTGCACTGTCACGAGTTGACCTTTTATCAGCCTTTTAAACAGGAGTGGCTTCATTTTACTTCCGGATTCCCGGATGATATGAAACAGCTTATTCCTGAACAGAATTAATCCTCAAATGAACGGAATTTCTCTTCAATATAGGGCTGGTTGGAAGAAACTGAGACCAGCTTCTTTTCGGGTAAACGGAAGGCGGTAAGCTTTCCGCCGAACACGCAGCCCGTATCAATATTTGCAGTTTTTTGCTGAAAACGGGGCTCTTTTACAGGGGTGTGGCCATAGACGATCCACTGATCACCTCTGTAATGCTTTGCCCAGTCACGTCTCTCAGGTCTGCCCTGTTCATCTGTTTTTCCAGTGATATCTCCATACAAAACAAAGGTCTTTACTTTTTTTCCCTGCTTACCAATCATTTCTTCTTTTATTCCGGCATGTGCAACAACTGCATGGACTTCAGGAAGTCTTAAGTATAACGGTGCACTTTCGTATAACTCCATGAACTTTGCTTTTATGGATGCCTTCTCTTCCATAGTGCATTGCTCATATTCTGCGACCGTTGTCTCCAGTCCATGCTTCTGTTTAACTGGATTACCGAGAAAATATCGGTACAGCTTATCACAATGGTTGCCGGGTATATATTTTCCTTTCTGCTTTCCAATAACCAGTTGGTATACCAATTCAATGACATCCAGAGAATTTGGTCCTCTGTCCGTTAAATCCCCTAAAAATACAGGAATACGTGATTCTGGATGTTCGGGAATCCCATTGGTCCACTGATAGCCGAGCTTCGTCAACAGCTCCGTTAATTCCTCATAGCATCCATGAACATCACCAATGACATCAACCTTCATACGCCTTACCTCCTGAATATATAAAAAGAGTGGAAGACAATAGTATCTTTCCACTCCATGCTTCATCTAATAAATCCTTTAGCACGTTAATGCTTTAGTGAATGTGGGGACAGTCCCCGACTAGTCATCAAACATATAGCTCCGGATGCGTGAACGGATGTTTAAAATGAGTCCTATTGCCATCATATAGGCAATCAGGGAGCTTCCGCCTGCACTGATAAATGGAAGAGGAAGGCCTGATATGGGGAGGATTTTTAGTGACATCCCGATATTCTGGATCACCTGATAGGTAATCATGCCAACCACTCCCGCACAAATATAGCTTCCGAATGGATCCTTGCAGGCAAGAGCTGTCTGTATAATCCGGTAAATTAAAAAGAAAAACAAGATAATAACAATACTTGAACCGACAAATCCAAACTGCTCACCGATAACTGAAAAAATCATATCAGATTCCCTGACTGGAATATTGGTTACATCAAAGTTATCAAACCCTTTACCAAACAATTGTCCGGATCCAATCGCAAGGAGGGTATTATTAATTTGATAGCCGGACCCCTGAACATTTTGCTGAGGATCAAACCAGGCTTCCAATCTCTCGAATACGTGACTGAATATCGTATCATTCAAATAGTTCTGGACAAAATCGGGAAATAAAAAATACAGGCCAATGAAGGCGCCGATAATGAGTCCAACCAAACCTGTGATAACCAGCAAAATTCGCCAGCGTATACCAGATACTAAAATCATAAAGGCAACAATACAGGTCAGAACAACAGCTGATCCCACATCAGGCATACCAAATACGATCAAAACGGGGGGCAATGTTACAAGCCCAACCTTTGCAAGTAACCAGACATCATCTTTAAATCCAGGGTTTAACCGCTTCTCATTGTGGGTGGTGATGACGTGTGCAACAGTCAATATCAAAATAATTTTCATAAACTCGGCTGGCTGCACCGTCCCAACTCCAAGATCGTACCATCCCCTGGCATTGTTTAATTCAAGGGAAAACGGCAGAAAATAAACCCCTGCTAATGCAAAGAGTCCAATACCGTATAAGATCCAGGTCATTTTCCGGTAGTTGTCATAATCCAAAAACATCATCGCACCTATAACAATAAATCCTAATACATACCATATAATTTGCTGTTTATAAAAAATGGTATTAGAGTCTGTTAAAAGAATATCCTGCACTGTATATAATGAAATAACACTTATAGCTCCAAGTGCAAGAATAATAAATATTAAGATGTAATCAATATTAAACCGTTTATTATCCTTTTCCATTTTAATTCCCTTTCTATGGTAAAAAACAAAGAAGTTGGACATGATTCGCTAAAATATACATTCTTATTCTATTATATATTGTTCATGAAAATTCACGATTCGTCAATTATAAATATAGACGTCCCACAAGTTGACAAACCCTACAGACCGTTTTACGATAAAGTGAAACTTCTATGAGGGTTCACTGATGATTAGTTGAACTCATCAGGGATTTACTGGCCGTTTATCCCCCACTTCGTCTTGTTGGGTTGCCCTCAAGACTTGAAATGGGGGTATTACGACCAGTTAATGCGTGATAAAACGGTTCCGATGAAAACATACGGGAAACGAAACAGAACTAAGGGGGCTGTAACCTATGGAAAAGTTAGATGAACATACCCTCCCGCACTGGTGGAAAGATGTACAGAAGGCACTGGAAACTGAAAATATAGATGAATTTCGTTCTGAATTCATCAATCTTCACCCGTATGATCAGACACAAATCTTTTTGGCTCAGGAAAAAAAGGAACGAATGCTGATTTATACATACTTGTCACCAGAAGAAATGGCAGATATCCTGGAAAACATTGAATTAGACCGGCTTGATCCGATATTAACGGAAATGGATGCCCGTTATGCTTCTCAGGTATTGGGGGGGATGGCGACGGATGATGCCGTTGATGTTCTGAATACGCTGGATCAAAATGAAGTGGCAAGCTTTTTAACGATTATGGATAAAGAAGATGCTGAAGATATAAAAGGCCTGCTTCATTATGAAGAGAAAACAGCCGGAAGTATTATGACAACCGAATTTGTAGCCATTGAAGCGGCCATGACGATTCGGGAAGCAATGGTACACCTGCGGAACGAGGCACCAGACGCAGAAACCATTTATTATGTCTATGTCGTCAATGAAGATAAACAGCTTGTTGGAGTCATATCCTTACGAGACCTGATTATTTCAGAAGAAGACAGGGCCATATCAGATGTCATGAGTGATCGAATAGTATCCATATCCGTTGGAGAAGACCAGGAGGAAGCGGCTAAGATGATGCGTGACTATGATTTACTTGCGCTTCCTGTTGTGGATTTCCAGCAGCATTTATTAGGAATTATTACGGTCGATGATATTATGGATGTTATGGATGAAGAGGCAAGCGAGGACTATTCAAAGCTTGCGGCTGTATCGGATATGGAAACCCCTGATACAAGTGCATGGATGGCTGCAAAAAAAAGACTTCCATGGCTGATCGTTTTACTATTTCTGGGTATGCTTACCGCAAATTTAATTGGTCAGTTTGAGCAGGCGCTGACCAAGGTTCCCTTACTTGCCGTATTTATACCGCTCATTGCAGGGATGGCAGGAAATACCGGTACCCAGGCATTGGCCGTTGCGGTACGTGGAATTGCCACAGGGGAATCGAGGGCAGATGGAAAAATACGAATTTTGCTGCGTGAAGCGATGACCGGTTTAATTACGGGTATATCCTGTGGTGTGGTCATTACAGCGGTAATCTATCTGTGGCAGGGAGAATTTTATCTTGGATTGCTGGTAGGACTTTCAATTTTAGGATCATTGGTTGTAGCAACCATTGCCGGTTCGTTTATTCCATTGTTAATGCACAGACTTCATGTTGATCCTGCAGTGGCTAGCGGACCTTTTATTACAAGTATTAATGATATTATCTCCATTTTAATTTATTTTGGAATGGCTACCCTGTTTATGGATATGTTAATTTCCTGATGAAAATAGGGGTAATAGCACACACGAAGTTGACCTGGCATATAGTGGAGGGTAGAAAACCATTTAAGAGAAGGGGAGAAATTATGTCCACTAACGATAAAATGGCACAGAGTCCTCTGCTATATATCACTCAGCCGAGGGATGTCCGTGTACAGGCCAGTATGCAGGAGTATTCTGTTTATAAGAAAAAAACACAGAATCAAAAGAAAGATCCGGAACAAGGGGAGGAAAAAGTAAGCGGGGAAGAGGCTGAAACAAAGCTTGAAGATAAAAAATTCCGCGACATGACGGTAGAAGAGAAAATCAGCTACTTAACCCGCCTGCCTTCCCAGATGCCGAAAATGAAATGTGAAGTTCTTACTGAAGATCAGCGTTATCGTGGTCTGATTCAGGACTTTAATGATGACACGATTCGAATGAGAACGGTTCAAAAACCTTACCGTGTTGAACTTAGCCTTTCAGACATTGAAGATGTAAAATTAATGGGCTTCTAAAAGGAATCATTTTACAAAGGTATGGTAAACAATTTCCCTGATTTAGGACATTTAACCAAACACCGGGGAGTACAAACGCATAGACTGTATCTTGAAATGACTACTATCTTAAAGGAGTTGAAGTCCATATGTCTGATCGTAAAAGAGAGATTCATGTTAAAGACTTAGTCATTAAAGCAGATAATGTGGTATTTGAACCACCAAGAAGACGTTCGGCCGATCCATTTTTCGGACCGCCACGCCATCAACAGGAAGAAAATGAAGCAGAATCCAATACAGAAGTAGATGTAGACGTGGATGTGGATGTAAAACAGGAGGATGACTCAGAGGACGAAAGAGAAGGAAGACGCCCACCATTCTCATGGATCTAAACCAAAGGACAGTCTCAGTAAATGAGACTGTCCTTTTTCATTCAGGAAAGGAAGTTATTATGAAAGAAAAGGATCTAATTCGATTTCTTGACGCATTTGAACGTTTTCTCGGACGGAATGAACACTGGCTTCAAAAACCAGAGGAAAAAATTAAGCAATTTGAAAAAGATATGAACGAATGGGATCAGGACTTTATAAAACAAATCGGCAGTGTAGAGAAAATCATAAAAGAGCTGGAAAAAAGAATGGAATGACAAAAATCAGCAAACTTTTTTTGAACCATCCATTACAATGATAGAAAGCAGGCTTACACTCAGGCCTGCAAGGGTATAGATAAATAAGAAGGGAGTGTTATTTATGGGGTACATTCTGCCGATGCGACCTCTGCAGTATGACACTTACCATCAGCGAGTAAACAAAAAGGAAAACGGACCCTATATCATTGAAAAACCTCACCAGGTACTTCATCATAAACTGAACAGCCACGAATATCGCTCGACCAGATATATAAAGCCCGCTAAATTATATTCAGAAACAGGATCAAAAGAGGGAATAAACAATATCCCTGAGACAGCTGCCCGTAAGCTCGTAGCTGGCTTAACCGGGAAAGGGAAGCATATAGACAAAATTGTTTAGAACGAAAAAAGGGGAGGTTAATATGCCTCCACATATAAACCTTCCCCTTCTTTCCATTCAGCGTAGAATACTTCCCTATAATCCTTTATTTCCTGTTTGGAAAGTTCGTCCTTTAACTGGTCTTCTGTAAGCTGAACCTCCTTTAAATTGTCCTCCACAACCTCTCCGTCCAAAATGACACTGTAAGGGAGAGCCACACTTTCCGGTTTTGCATTTACATCGGCGCGCGTCGCCTGCTGCTGCATGGACTTTTTCAGTACTGAAATCGTGCCATCTGTTTCAAAAATGGCAAATTCAACATCCTGAATGGAAAATGTATCTTTGGAACGCAATAAATGCTGTAATTGATTCAGATCCAATTTCGCCTTTTTCATTTGATCTCTTTGCAGTTTGCCATTGCGTATGACAATAGAAGGTTTCCCTTCCAGAAGTTCTCTTGACTTGGACACCTTTTGCGTAATCATTTCAGTTATGTAAATGAGGGACCCCCATAGCAGTACAGCGTATAAAATAGCGAGTATACCCGCATTTTTATCAAACAACGCATTTCCCACTAATTCACCGAGAATCAGTGCGGCAATAAAGTCAAAGGCAGTAATTTGTGTAATCTGTGATTTTCCTAAAATTTTTGTAAGTATAAATAAAGCAATAAAACCAACAATGGAATCAATGGTTAAACTGACAAAATTCATATGTATCCCAACCTTTGTTTAACAATTCTTCCGTACATTTTTTTAGTTTGCTCAACCGGCTGGTTTCCATACAAAATGACATAAAAAAATGACTAACCTGTTTAAAGTTAGTCATTTCGATTAAAGAGTTTTCACCATGGTGACATGCGGGATTCCTGCATCCATAAATTCATCTGAAATCGTTTCGTAACCAAGTGACTGATAAAATTTCTCTGCGTGGGTCTGGGCATTGAGCTTTGATTTCCTGATATGATTTTCTTTTATGACTTCTTCCATAGCTTCTATCATTTGTTTCCCAAAATGCTTTCCCCGTTCCTCTTTTAACACACAGATCCGCTCCAGCTTGCCGTAATCGTCAGCATACCGGAGACGACTGGCAGCAACAGGCTCTCCGTATTTATATCCAACGAAATGAACGGCGTTTTGGTCATGCTCATCCATTTCGAGTTCAGGAGAAACGCCCTGCTCATCAATAAAAACAATTTGCCGGACTTTATAGGCATCCATTAATTGATCATCATTTTGAACAACGTGAATCTGCATGTGGCTCATTTATTTTGTCTCTCCAAATTTAAAGGTTTCGTATACGGTCCAGGAGCCATTTTCTAATTGATAGAGAAGCTGAAAACGGTCAATGGTTTCTTCAATATCAAACTGATGCATTTTCAGGCTGCCATAAACATCTGAGTGTTCCTCAGTGGATAAATCCTGACCAATCGTAATGTGGGGAACGAAAGCAAATTGACGTTCATTCGGGAATTTTTCACTATACAGTTTGTCACTGAGTTCGACCAGCTCCTCAACAGGCTGAACCTTTAAATAGACGGTATTGGTAACTGGATAGAAGGAGCTGACTTTATTAATAATTAAGGGGAATGGTTTCGTTTCCTTTGCTACATTTCTAAGTTCCTGTACAATATCATCAATCTGAGAATCTTCAGCATCAAAGCGTTCCTTAATCGTCACATGAGGAGGGATTAATGCATAGCTGGGGTCATAACGCTTACGATATGAGTTGGCAATATCCTGAACCTCTTTTGATGGAAAAACAGCAATTCCATATTTCATAAATGGTCCTCCTTTAAATCCTTTTGATCCTGTTTAACAGTGAAACTATTTCTATTATAGCAAAAAATAATCCTTCATTTCTAAAAATTTCATCATGATTTTCCAAATGTGGAAATGATGGCGTCAGGTAAATCCTTTTGCCATGTCTTCCATGTATGACCACCTGGTCGTTCATGATAGGTATACGCTGAAGTTTTTATCTGAATCAGCTGGCTTAATTGCCGGTTCGGTTCCAGAAAATTTTCTGTCCCGCCGGTTGTGGTTTGTACCTCTGTTTCTTCCTCACCGATTGTGTGATAGATTTTGATTAAAGAAAGATTGTCGGATGCTTTTGCTGCTTCCAAAACTTTTTCATTTACATATGGTGATTGCATAATGACGTTTCCAAATGTGTTTGGGTAGGTAAGAGCTGTCAAAAAAGAGACGGTTCCTCCCAGAGAATCTCCCATTAATGTACGGGCAGCTCCGAGATAATAGCCGGGCAGGATGTCATCCAGCAGCGGGACAACCTCAAACCGCAGAAATTTTATGTATGGATTGTTTTTATGACCATCAGGGTGATATTTTGCCTGACGATCGTACTTATCCTTATAGTGTATTCCCACAAAAATCGTAGTATGGATTTCACCTTTTTCATGCAATCGATCGCTAAGTGTCGCTGCACGTCCAAGCTGATAGTAGTCATTGCCATCCTGCATAATGCAAATATGGTATTTATATAAAGTGGAAAAATTTTCAGGCTGATAAATTCTTAAAGTTATGGTCTCTTTTAAGTACTGGCTATGGATATTTCTATCAAACATTGTACCCTTTCTGCCCATGTTTACACCCCTTGATTCTGATAGTTGTATTATTTATTTTAACATATCAGAAAATTATGTCGTACAATGCTTTTGTCCCAATGTTATAATAAATCTATGAAAGGAAAGGAGGAGTCGGAGTGTCTGATTTAAAGCAGGTACCAAGTCAGGAGGTTGAACAGGCAGCAAGAGCCGCACTGACCAGTCGGGGAGTACTTATAGAGGATATTGCTCAAATTGTCTATGATATGCAGCATCCTTATAATGAGGGATTAACCATAGATGAGTGTGTTCTGAGTGTAGATCGGGTATTGGAAAAACGGGAAATTCAGCATGCCATCCTGGTAGGCATTGAACTTGACAAACTGGCCGAGGAAAAAAAGCTTTCAGAGCCATTACAATCAATTATTGAAACTGATGAAGGATTGTTCGGTGTTGATGAAACGCTGGCTTTAGGTGCAACCTTCAGCTACGGGAGTATAGCTCTGACAACGTATGGTTATTTGGATAAAAACAAAGTAGGGATCATTAACAAATTGGATACGAAGCGAAGCAATCAGGTCCACACGTTTTTAGATGACATAGTGGGAAGTATTGCAGCAACAGCTTCGAGTCGTTTGGCTCACCGTCTTCGTGATGCTCAGGATGAGGTACCAAGAGAGGAAGCTGAACGAAGAGACGAAGAGGATCGTCTTGGCTGAGACTAAAAAATAAAAACAGGAATGAACCAGCTGTCAGCTCTGCCCCGAGGCTGAGGATGGCAGGTTCATTCCTGTTTTTTATTGTGGAGAAATTTATAATAGTAGATTAAGTATGAAATCAGGTGAGGCCACATCCGTCGCTTGCGCCTTTGTAATTTCCATGAATTTTTATGACTAAAAAAACGAAGAAATTCAAACACTATTTATAAGTACGTCTTAACTAGGAGGTCATGAATGAAAGCCAACGCACTTACCTGGTTCATCATTGCTATTTCTATATTTACATACACCGTGGAGACTCCTCTTATTGTCCAGGCTGAACAGCTGCATCTCCCCGATATGAAAGCATCTTCAAAAGCTGAAGATTTAAGCATTACGTATGAGGAAGTAAAGGAAACCGAGCCGGAGTATAAAATAAATGTAAAGATTCCTTCTATTAAAGGGATGAAGGATGATGTTTTTCAGATGAAGTTTAATGTTGGAATCAAGGCAAAGGCTGAGAAAAAGATCGGGGAATTCAAAAAAGAAGCTGTACAATTTGCTAAGGAATTAGAGCAAAAAGGTCAGCCTTTGCGTCCTTTTCAATTACAAGTGGATCCAGCAGTTAAAAAGAAAGGAGAGCTTATCTCCATCTTAAACGAAGTTTTTGTGTATAAGGGGGGAGCTAACGGTATTCAAAAGGTTCAGACCCTTAATATATTAAACCAGAATCAGGCCAAAAAGCTTTCCTTTTCTGACATTTTTAAAGAGGGTGCGGACTATAAGAAGAAAGTCAATGAGCTTGTTAAGCAGGCTATTGAAAGAAGGAGGGAAGCAGGGGAGGCATTCTTTGAAGGTGAAGAAGGTTTTCAGACCGCAACAAAGGACCAGTCCTTTTATTTTGAAGACCGGAAGCTTGTACTTGTGTTTGATGAATATGAAATTGCGCCCGGAGTAATGGGAACGCCGGCATTTCCAATTTCCCTGGAGGATATTAAGGATTTATTAAAGCCGGAGATATACAATGCTGTTCTTCATAGCTGATTGATTTGTGGTCACCTGCATATACAAAGAGACTGAACCTGTATGTGGTTCAGCCTCTTTTTCATTCATTTCAATCATTAGGAAAGCGAACCGAAACTAAACTGGATCATGTCAGTCTGATTTCCTATTTAGCCTTCTTTACAGGTTTAGTTGGAACCTTCCTTTACGCTGGAACATCAGTGTTCCGAGACGCTGGCTGTCCATCTCCCTGAATGGGTTGGTATATCCCGGCATGGCCTGCGTTTGGGCAACAAGCATCATGTCCTCGTTATAAAGACCAATTTAAGGTAGACCATCGAAAAACAACAAGAAAAATGATACCGACAAAAAGCATGAGCATGACGCTAATAAATAGTTTAGCCTCCTGCAGCATTGAAAATCCCCCCTAATTAAATCCCGTTCTGAATTTATCTTACCGGTAAAAAAGTCGTGCAATAGTGACGGAACTCACGTATTAAATGTGAAAATAATCAATCTTTTTTACTATGAAGGGAGTGTAAAGGGGGCAGAGAGGAATGAAATGCTGCCTGCTTGAAATCTAAAGCTGATGAAGGACAAATCCGAGCGGGAATAACGGGTAATTTCATAGAGTGAGACGTTTCCTATAAAAATAGCAGGCCGAGAATAAAAAGCTCTCAACCTGCTAAAGTGCAATTTTTGGCTATCAAAATATCTGTGTACAAGGGAGTACTGTAATAAACTTACTTATAACTGATCGCCTGGTTTCCAAATTGGTTCCAGCCGGCAATAAACTTGTCTTTTGCTACTTTTCGATTTTTCATATTAGCTAAAGGATCATTGAAGTAAACATAATGATCATCATAGCCAGTGATTAAAACAGAGTGCATTTTATACGTAACCTTAACCTTTCCGGACGGTGTGTTCCACGTTTCCCAATAAGACTCTGGAACATAGGAGAACCAGCTGGTTGTGAGCACCCATACAGGCTTTCCTTTATCAATTTGATTTAATACACGGTCGAAGCTATTTCCAGTAAGGTCAACGATTCTCCCGGGTAAGTATTTTTCACCTAAATCCGCAATGGGGTCATGAAATACTCCAAGTCCGGGTTTATCAAAGGTATACATATTTCCAACAAATCCATTATTAGGATGACCGAAATGGACCTGCCCATTTTTTTTGCTGAAAGGTGTTGGATCCTTTCTGACCTCTTTAGCTAATGTCATTTTATCCACATTAACTCCCGCATGAGCTAACATCATCGATAGCGTTGTTACTTCACAGCCTCGTGGCAATTCAGGCATCTGAGAAACCAGAGGAGCAGATAACAGCTTTCTGTCTGATTGTTTTTCTCTGGCTTTCTGTTTGGCCTGCGGATCATAGTCTTCCACAATATTGGAGGAAATCCATCCCTTATTCTGATCCCCAAATTTAACATGGTACCAGGTTATATCTTCTACTTTCGCTTTTTCAAAGACATCCAGCTTTGTATAACGTTTTAGTGTAGTTATCTTAGAATAACTGGTATGTGGACCTTTTCGAATATTTGCAGCCTGAACGGCAATTTGCTTCGTGTCTTTATGTTCTGTGAGGTTAAAGGATAGCTGTTGGATTTGTTGCTGTTTTTCCTTTTTTGCTGCTTCCTTCTGCTGATTATTCTTGTTGTCCTTCTGTTTTGCAGCAGCAGATTCCACCTCTTTGCTTGATTCTTTCTCTTGACTCTTCATCCTGAGGAGATCCGTCTGTTTCGCTGCAGGGCTTTCACTCTTTGTCATTAGTTGCCCGGCGGTTAACGGATTTTCTGTCTGCTTCCCGGCTAACGTTCTCTCATCTGCCTGCTTTGCTGTATTGCAGCCTGTTAATAGAATAAATAAAAATATGAATACTATGACGAAAAAACGATTCATCATATACGCCTCCTATTTTTGTATATTTAATAGTGCAAAAGACTACAAAATTATTTTTTCACAATAAAATAAAGGATGGAAGTAGTTTACTAGAAGGCTATAATGAAGTCAACTAAATGTGTGTAAAAAACCCCTTAATTGAAAGGGGTTAGAACATAAGCATTTCTTTAGCTCGCCGACTCATTTTGTCGGGGGTCCATGCCGGTGTCCATACCAGATCCACCTCCACATTCTGAACCTCATCTGTACTGTACAGAACTGTCTCAACTCCTCCAACAATTGTGTCGTGAAGCGGACATCCTGGAGTAGTCAGAGTTAACCGGACATAGACTTCACTGTTTTCTTTTACTTGAACCATATAGACAAGACCTAAATCCATGATATTCATGTTCAGCTCAGGATCGATAACTTCATACAAAGCTTCTCCAACCTGTTCTTCTAAACTCACTTTGCTCATCTCCTATTCCTATTTCAAGGGCAGAACCTGCTTAATCCAGATAAACCAGAACCTGTTTGAATTAACCTTTAATATCATCAGTAGGAGATTTTCTATTTTGTTAGAATTCGTCCTATTGAAATACTGAACGCAAGGGCAAATAAAAACCAGATTCCCTGAAACACCTGTAAACCTGTCACACTGTTGAAAAAGGCAGCGATAACATTTCCAAATGTTGCCGCCACAATGCCGGAATAAATGATGACACTTGATTTTTCCCGGATTAAATCCTTTAACATGGGCACTTTTTCCTTACCAACACGATCAGCATATTTTAATGTCCACCATAGGACCGGAACAATTTTCTTGAGGTATCCCAGTGTGCTGAATAGTATCCAGGAAACCAGATACAGGTAAATGAGCAGCCCCCAGATTTTTGAATGGCCGGGTAAAAGGATACTTACTACGAATGTTAGAAAATGAATCGTTCAGCCAAAATATACAGAAATCATGGCAAAAAGGGTAAGAAAGGCCACTGGAACCAGCTGATACATAGCCCCCATAACGACCATAACGGGCAAACCCCAAAATGAGTAAATGAAAGGCCATCCACAGCGCGGGGGTTCGATAATAGCCTTCAGCAATCAAATCAGCATTTTGAAATAAAATCCATTGGGAGACGACTAATGCAATCATACTGCTTAATATAAAAGAAAAAGGAAGCTTTAAATTGACTTTTGTTTGCTGAAAACTCATTGTACATCACCTTTATTTATAGATCGTAATGATAAAGCCGCCATCCTCGTAAGGCTCACATTCATAGCGGATTCCCTGTTCGTCCAGTTCCTGAAACAGAAACATAGGTCTGCGATCGTTAATGATGGAAAGCTGTTCTCCTGGCTCTAATTCCTCGAACTCTAATTCCTCGAGCTTATCCAATGTACGTATCATTGGCTGTGGAGGCTGTAATCCCCTATTATCTAATGTGGTCATTTTTTTCACCTTCCCTTTTTCGGAATGTTACTTTCCAATGCTTTTTTTCAAGCTTTTCTTCTTCATGATCAAATCCCTTTCGATCCAATACTTTAAAAAGGGGGATAGGCTTAAATGGAGCATGTAAAATTAAACCCTGACCTTCCTCCAGATTTTTAATGGCATTCATGATTTTATGAAATGGCTCCTTATTTAAGCGGATATCCTCGCGAACGTCTACTTCAACAAAGGATTGCAATTCCTGTTCAAGCTGATCAATGTTTATAAATAAATTTCCTGTCGCTCCGGAATAGATAATTTTCTTTTTCTTTAATTGAGTCAGAGTCCGGCTAACCGATTTCCGGGTTCTGGATTAAAAATTGCTCAAAGGAGAAGATGGGAATAAAAATTAATATACCATCCTCAATCATTTCTGAATGGACAGGGTAGTTATCTTTACGGAAAAATCCTGCATGTGGAAAAATATCTCCTGGTTTTAAAACATTAACGATCTGTTCCTTTAATTCATCATTCTTATCATCCTTTCAACCCACTTTAAAACAGCCTCTAATATAGTGATACAACGAAATGAAATCGTATGAAGTGATAAAAATCATAGTTGATGCTTGCGTTATCTCACATCATGGCTGTAAAACATCGATTATGATGAATATGTAAAATAACAAGACGAGCTGAAAAGAGCTTAATGAAAATAAGGAGGGAATAAAAATGATTGAACAACAACACGAATTTGTAACAGAGATTATGGCTCCGGAAATTGAACCAAGAATTCGCCACTCTAAGATTTTTGAAGCCTTTGATGGATTACAATCCGGAGAGGTCATGAAATTAGTCAACGACCACGATCCACGTCCACTTCATTACCAATTCATGATTGAGCGTGAAGGAGAATTTACCTGGGAGTATCTGCAGGAAGGACCAGCTCTTTGGAAGGTCGCAATTGTTAAAAATAAACAAATAAATCAAACATACTTCATATGTCAGCATTCCTGAAATGGGATGCTGATTTTTTTGATTCAAGCGCACGATTTTAATTAGACTCAATTGTAAAAAATTAGCTAAATAAAATAAAAAAGGTTTATGTAAAATAAGCATGTGAATGAAGAAAAGCGTAGGCGACTGTTCAGGTACGTAAGCTAGATAAAAGAAAAGGAAGGATAGGACATGAGAAATTTCATGCTTAAGCTATGGCTGTATTTTGATCCCCTGTATTTCCGATTTACACGGTTAAAATATATTGGAATGCACCGGGGGAGTACGAGTAATATTTTCCGGGTTAGATTGACCCGATTTAAAGGCGGGCCCATTCGCCTATCTGATGGAACCGTTATAGAAAAAAATGATTTACTGCTCAAAATTCATCTGCATAATGTCCGTTTACTTCATGATTTAAAAAATGAGGCCAGCGAAGTGAAAAAGGCATTTATGGTCTATGAAAGAGTCAGGGATTCCATGCCGGGACTGGCAACCTATGTGCTTACACATAAACGTCATCAGGAAATTAAGGCTGTGATGGGAATTACATCACTCAATAAGGGGGCCGGTCGGCTTGGGTTTGAAATCAATCATATCAAAAGCCCGGCTTATAAGTGGATGAAAAAAATGACGTTTTATCCAATTCATATATTATCCCTGTCTGAACCTTCCTTAAATAATATGATCAATCAGCCTTCCCCCAATTATATTTTAATGTCCAAAAATCAATTATTGACGAATTATATACACAGACCGCTGGAGAAGGTGATAAGAAACAGAAAAAAAGCCGCCAGAAGCTCAATGTCCTGAGCTTAAGGCGACTTTTTTCATATGGTGTGGCTAACTGACGGCATTCGCTTTGGAAACCGCCGGAATGGAAATACGGTGAAAAGTTACTTCAGGGCGGCTGCCGATTCTGATGTTGACGCCTGTCTGTCCTAACCCCTCGCTGATGTAGAAGCTTTTTTCCTGATAGCTTTGCAGTCCTTTAATCATATTCATTTTAGGCAACTTGCCCATTTTAGCCAGATGATAGGCTTTAGGGTACAGAATCTGCCCACCATGAAAGTGACCGGATAACAGATAATCAAAGTCAAAGTCCTTCATATGAAGCACAGCGTTGGGATCGTGGGTCAGAACCAGATTATATCCGTCCGCCAGCCCATCATAAGACTTTTCAAACTGACTGCGTCCCGTACTAAAGTCATCAATCCCAATGATATTTACCTTTTCTCCGTTCACATGAATAGAGGCATTTTCATTTTGCATAGTGTAGCAATCATAATTCTCCAGCGTCTCTTTAAGTTTTTTAAAGTTTTCCTCATTTAGAACATAATCATGATTGCCAAAAATCGCATAGGTACCGTGTACTGGTTTAAGTTTTTGAAATACCTTCAAATAAGGAATAAGCTTCGGAATTGTTCGTTTTCGGTCTAAAAAGTCACCGGTTAAAGCTATGATGTCGATGGATTCATTTTTCAGTTTTTCATAGAGTTGTTCCGGGGATATGGAAATATGTTCCAGATGCATATCGGAAATGTGAAGTATATTAAGCTGCGTAGTGTTTGTTTGAGAGGATCCATCATGATTAAGGGTTATATGATTCATGGCGATGCTTTGGGTATTCTTATAGGCTTTATAGAAACCGATAATAATCGGAATGATAACCAGAAAAATAAGCAGTAGATTCATAGAAACACCTCCTTAATCATTATACTAGGAATTTGGCCTCAATGAAGTGGGAATTACAGGGGCAGGCTCCATAATATGGATGTTATTATCTTCTCCCGCAAACTTGAGGTTAACCGTTAATTGGTAACGACGAGACAGGGTTACTTCGGCAGGAAATGGTGTTAAAGCCTGAGGTTTGTAATTTTACTTAGGATAGTACAGGATCAGGAACACATACTAAAAAGGCGAAAGCAAGCAGTTTTCCATTGTATAAGTATCACTTAATCCTTATAACAGGAGCATGATGATCATGAAAAAGGTATTGTTTCTTCCGTTTTTACAAATTTCCTCGGGGCATCATCAGGTTGCCGATTCGCTAAGGGACGGGCTCAAGGAACTCGATCCTGCTATTGAATGCGATAAGGTCGATATTCTGCACTATGGTTATGGAAGGATCGAGCGGATGATCTCAGCCATTTATTTAAAATGGATTGATTCTTTTCCGCAAGTTTACAGCTGGATCTACCGCAAAATTGTCGTTGAAGGTCAGTATGAAGAGAAACGGTATCGGCATTACGAATGGTTGTTTATTCGGGTTATCGAGGACATATTAACTGAAAAACAGCCGGATCTGATCGTCTGCACCCATGCGCTGCCTTCTTATTTATTAAGCAGGTTAAAAGAGCGGAAGAAAATTTCAACTCCTGTTGTGAACGTGTATACCGATTATTTTATCCATCAGCTATGGGGAACAAGGAATATTGAATTTCACTTTGTTCCTTCCCTGAGAATGAAGGAATATCTGCTTAAGAAAGGGGTCACTGAAAATCGGATTTTTGTAACAGGCATCCCGGTTCATCGGAAGTTTTCACCTGTGAAGGACCAGCCTCATCAAGAGCGAACCAGGCTCAACCTTATGATTACAGGTGGAAATTTAGGTGTAGGCTTAATTGAAAACTTTGTGGCCAGGGTAAAGAATGAAAGCATTCAGTATCGGGTCCTTTGCGGCAAAAATCAGTCCTTATATCAACGGTTGAACGAGCTTCACCATTCTAATGTGACGCCTATTCCTTATATATCCTCCCGTGAAGAAATGGATTCCATGTATGAGACCTGTGATGGAATTATTACAAAACCGGGGGGCGTGACCATTAGTGAAAGTTTGTTAAAAAGAGTGCCCATATTTGTTTATCATACCCTTCCCGGGCAGGAAGAGTTAAACATGGAACAGCTACGGAATCTTGGTTTAGCTACCAGCTTTCAAACCTGGCAGTCTAATCAAAACTTTGAAAACATGCTGGTAAAGTTTTATGAGAATGACAACACGATCATTAGATACAATCAAAAGCTCAATCAATATCATGCAAGCCTCGAACCAGAATCCCCGGAGGAATTGCTTTATAAGTTGGGGACTGTCCCGCACTCCATTAACGCGTTAACGCGTTAATGAACGTGGGGACAGTCCCTGCATAAAATTCCAGTGCCTGACACATGATAAGATTCAAAGACGTGTCGTGGAGGTTTGGGGTATGAAGAAGAAGTTTCGAAGTTTAATGGGAAAGTCTAAATCAAAATCTGCGAAATCAAAGAAAGCTCAGCAGCAAACCTCCTCCAATCATCAACAGCCACTGACGGGTGCAGTCAATAACGATGTACAGTATATCCAAAACGGGATGGGAAACAGTTCCGATCTTGTCACTCGTTTATTTCAAATTGGAACCGATTATCCTGTTCAGGCAGCGGTAATTTATACAGATGGACTCGTGGATAAAAATTTTGTTCAGAACTTCATCATGGAAACCTTAATGGTGGATATCCGTGTGTCTGACCAGGGACAGAACCCTCTTGAAATGAAAGATATCTTAACCCAAATGAAGGATCGTTCCTTAGCCACGAGTGACATAAGAGAACTTACGGATTATCAAACGGTTTATGAGGAAATTTTATCAGGGAACACTGTCCTCTTATTAAACGGATTTATGATAGGGTTGGCGATTTCTTCCCCGGGCTATGAGAGCCGAAGCGTTGAAGAACCCTCATCACAGCCGGTAGTCCGCGGGCCCAAAGAGGGTTTTACCGAAGTATTATGGACAAACACGAGTCTTATACGGAGAAGAATTAAGGATCCGAATCTTTGGATTGAATCGAAAAAAATCGGAAAGAAATCAAACACTGATGTTGCCGTCTGCTATATAAATGGAGTCGCCAATGATGATATTGTTCAAGAGGTCCATCGCAGGCTGGATAAGATTAATATCGACGGAATTCTCGAAAGTGGTTACATAGAAGAACTGATTCAGGATGAAACGTTTACCCCTTTTCCAACCTTGTATAATACTGAGCGGCCGGATAGTATTTGTGCAGGTCTGCTGGAGGGGAGGATAGCTATTTTAGTAGATGGGACACCATTTGCATTATTGGCACCTACCGTATTTATTCATTATTTTCAGGCAACTGAAGATTATTATCAGCGATCGGATATCGGATCGTTAATGCGCCTGCTTCGATTTCTCTGTTTTTTTCTCGCTTTATTAACCCCATCTGCTTATATTGCATTAACCACGTTTCATCAGGAAATGATTCCTACCCCATTGCTGATCAGTCTGGCTGCCCAGAGAGAGGGGGTTCCCTTTCCGGCGTTTGTTGAAGCCTTCATGATGGAGGTTACTTTTGAAATTTTAAGAGAAGCAGGAACAAGAATGCCCAAAGCCGTTGGTTCTGCTATACAGGTCGTTGGAGCTCTAGTGATAGGTCAGGCCGCTGTTGAAGCAGGGATAGTATCCTCGGCAATGGTCATTGTTGTGGCCTTAACCGCAATCAGCAGTTTTGTCACACCTGCTTTCAATATGACGATTTCCATACGAATCATTCGTTTTGGCTTCATGATGGTAGCTGCAGTGTTTGGTCTCATTGGGATTATTTTAGGATTGATTATCTTAATTTTGCATTTATCCAGTTTACGCTCCTTTGGGATTCCATATCTTGCGCCTATGGGACCGTTCATTGCCAGTGATCAGAAGGATGTCCTTTTACGTCTGCCTTTTTGGAAAATGGGAGAAAGGCAGAAGCTGATTAACAAAAAGAATGTTGTCCGGGGTAATACTTCATCTCCAAGGCCTCCGAACAACAAGAATGATCAATAGGAGATTATGCTTATGATCAAAAAGCTTCAGGGAATTGGCTTATGTTTAATAGTAGCTCTGAGCATTTCGGGCTGCTGGAGTTCCAGAGAATTAACAGATATTGCTATTGTTACCGCACTCGGGATCGATAAGGAAGGGGAAGATATAAAAGTAACGGCTCAGGTGATTAATCCAAGTGAGAATGCCGGTCAAACGTTTACCACACGAACAGCTGTCACCACTTTTACATCCACTGGACAGACCTTATTTGAAACCATCCGGCGGTTAACGACATTGGCCCCAAGGAAGCTTTATTTGAGCCATATTCGAATGATTATTTTTGGTGAGGAATATGCAAAACAGGGGATTGGCGACAGCCTCGATTTTATCTCCCGTGATCACGAAATGAGAACGGATTTTAACTTTGCGATTGCTCGAAATTATGATGCAGAAGACATTATCAACATTTTAACCCCTATAGAAAAGATTCCGGCGAACAAAATCTTTTCCACTTTAAAGTCTTCACATAATTTCTGGGCCCCAACAAAGGTAGTCCAGCTTGATGAACTGATTGCTTCCATGACATCAAAGGGGAAAGAGGCGGTTCTGACTGAATTAGTCATATTAGGGGATGTGAACCTGGGTCAAAATCTTGAAAACGTACAGAATGTCCCTCCTTATGCCTCCATTAAGTCCAGTGGTCTTGGTGTCTTTCAAAATGATAAATTGGTGGGCTGGCTGGATGAGGATCAAAGCAGAGGGTTTAACATCATTACAAACAATATTCAAAATACTACCGGAGTCGTTCCTTGTGGAAAAAATGGGGAATTATCAGTTGAGGCATTTAAAAATTCTACAGAACTGAAAGGAACGATTAAGGGCAATAAACCGAAAATGAAAATCAAGTTTACGTCAGAAGCCAATATCGCTGATGTATCCTGCAGCATTGATTTTACGAATCAGAAGACAATAAAAAAATATGAAAAAAAAATGGAGAATGAAGCGAAAAATGTAATAAAAGCCAGTGTGAAAAGGGCACAGGAACTAGAAGCGGATATATTTGGCTTTGGAGAGGTGCTTAGCCGCTCGAACCCAAAGAAGTGGAAAAAGATTCAGAAAAATTGGGAGGAAACATTTGTTCAAGATTTAGAAGTGGATGTGAAAGTGGATGTGAAAATAAGAAGGACCGGAACGATAACCCAGCCGTTTATGAAAGACATTTCCGGGAAAAAACAGGGTGATCAGTAATGCTTAAGGTGATTTCGCTGCTTGTCGCTGCAGTTATTGTATTTAAGATTGATTATTCATCGGTAAAGACTGGTAAGAAACGGGAGCGCCGGGTTTACATGGCTTTTTTTGCCATTAGTTTAGGTCTGCTCATGCTTCATATATTGGATGTGCAGATTCCTTATGTGGTCCACGGAATAGGGGAAATTTACCACCCAATTTTTGAATCGTTTAATCAGAGACTTGATCAGCACCAGAGCTATAAAATGAATTAAAGGATACTTTGACGTGAGGAGGGATGGTTATGATTGAAAAAGGCAAAATTGACGCACGCCAGTTTACAGTATTAGTCGTCATGTATTCACTGGGGACATCAATTATTGCCATCCCGTCCACTATTTCAACATATGCACAGGAAAATGCCTGGATAACTATAATCCTAACTACTCTTATAGGCTTAATGATTGTTTTTTTACTGAATCAGGTGAACCGGATCAATAAAAATAAAAATCTTTTTGAACTGTTTGAATACGTTTTTGGAAAATGGATAGGAAAAAGCGTTACCGTCCTATTTCTTACCTTTGTCTATATCGTATCAGGAAAAAATTTAAGGCAGATCGGGGACTTCATCACAACACAGGTAATGGTGGAGACACCCATTCAGGTGATTATGCTCATTTTTGTATTAACCAGTCTATATGCTATTAAACTTGGAATTGAGGTTATAGGACGAACAAGTGAAATCTTTTTTCCATACGCATTCACCTCGCTGATGCTCCTGATTATTTTTGTGGCACCACAGGCAGATTTTAAAAACATACAGCCAGTATTGGTAAATAATATTGAGGGTGCTTTTTTAACGGTTTTTCCTACACTGGGCACACCCTATTTTGAATTAGTTGTTTTTTTGGCCTTATTACCGTACGTTAATCGGATCGGACCAGGGAGAAAAGCCTTTTACATAGGTGTTGGAATCGGCTCATTTCTGTTATTTGCCGTTACTTTAATGTCATTACTGGTGCTTGGGCCTGATTTTAGTGCGCGTAATGTCTATCCGACCTATATCCTCGGGAAAAAAATAAGTGGTATACAGTTTCTTGAGAGAATCGAAATATTAGTGGCTATTGCATGGTTTTTTACGATATTTTTTAAGATATCCATCAATTTTTATGTTTTGTCACTGGGTATGAGTCATTTGTTTCAGTTAAGGTCACCAAAAGTTTTATCTACTCCACTGGCGTTCCTGATTCTGATTGCGGGCGTGTACCTGGCTCCCAATATGATTGCCTATCAAAACTTTCTGGCCCATGATCTTGCGCCTCTTGCAGGTACATTTGGAATTGTGCTGCCGGTCCTGTTAATTATCGTAGCCCGACTCCGGAAAAAAAATAAAAAAAAGAAAAAGCGAAAAAAGAGGAAATAGCACTTTAACGCTTTAAAGGATGTGGGGACAGTCCCAAAAAAGGCCGCCTGTTTTCAGGCGGCCTTTTTTGGGATTTATTAATCGTAATTAACAACGGTAGCTCCGATAATAATTAATAGGATGAACAGTACTACAATAAGCGCGAAGCCTCCGCGGAAGCCGTGGCCAAATCCACCATGGTCATAATAGCAGTAGTCTGGTCCTGCAAATCCATGATGCATTCCGCCGACGCCAGGTCCTCCAAAACCTGGTCCGCCAAAGTCATGTGCTCCGGCAACATTCTGGTTATATCCGTACATGTGTGACATGAGAACTCCTCCTTTTTAAGAATGTATCAACCGCTCATTTATTTAAAAGAGACGATTAGTAACCGTATCCAAAGCCAGCACTACCTGCGCCGACGATAATTAGCAAAATAAACAGTACGACAATCAAAGCGAATCCACCTGTATATCCGTGTGACATGATTCATATCCCTCCAAATTTTTGGCTTATCATGGTTCATTCAACCATTACACTAATACCCTATGAATTAGGGAAAATGTCTGTATAGGCTAATGCATGAGAATGACGAAATTTATGAGTGAGTAATGACTGGAAAAGAATCAATCCTTTCCCAGTCATTACTTTTTCCATCCCTTACCAAGGATGATAGCCGAACCCGGGACGAGGACGCGGACGTGGACCGTATCCGAAGCCTGGACGTGGTCTGCCATACCCGTAGCCGAATCCAGGCCCATATCCGTAACCAAATCCTGGTCCTGGTCCTGGTCCGTACCCGTAACCTGGACCGAAAAAGTCGTCAAAAACTGCGCCTGCAGCTGCGCCAGTTAAAAATGGGACTGCAAATCCTCCCCAGATTCGTTCATCATTTTCATATACAGGTTCATGTGGCTGAGGTAAAAAAGGTGGTTGTTGATCGTACATAATTCCCCTCCTAAATATGATAAAGTCATGTCTCATTCAAATGCTGTACGTACTGAAATGGATCTATTGTTAAGCCTGTTAAGCTTTATACACAAGCAGCTCCTACGATGATAAGCAGAATAAATAAAACAACAATCAGCGCAAAACCGCCTGAATAACGATGTGACACAACAGATCCCTCCTTGTTAACTTTCTGAAATAGTCTGATTAACTATCTCTACAGTCAACGTATGTACCTGGTATTTTTGTGTATAGGACACATAACCAGGATAAGAGGATTTTTTAAAAACTTTTTAAGTAAGACTGAGTTAAAACACTTTGGTCGATGAAAAAATTTCCGCCATAACTTAATACAACGTTAAGTAAGATTCTAATGAGCTTTCCAGAGACGGATATCAAGTGAAACAATGAAAAAGGAGAGCAGGCGGAGAACCTTTTTTTATCACGCATTAACTGGCCGTAATAGCCTCACTTCAAGTCTTGAGGATACCCCAACAAAACTAAGTTGGGGATAAACGGCCAGTAAATTCATTATAAGTTCAACTAACCATCAGTATGGGATAAGAAAACCCCCACTGATGGAAGTTTCACTTTCTACAAAAATATAAGAGGCCACCTATTCAGGTGGCCTCGGTTCAAAACATATGATTATCTATCATTTATTAACCAACATAAGCTGCCCCAACAATAATGAGTAGGATAAACAGCACTACAATTAACGCAAATCCGTTGTTGTAACCGAATGACATAATGAAGCATCCCTCCGTTGGTTAGTTTGAAATAGCCTCATGAACTATTTCTACTCCCACCCTATGTAGCAGAAAGAAAAGTGTTCAGGGCAAACACCCAGATCCGAAAAAAATTAATACTTTATCGGTTTAAAGCATGTGGGGACAGTCCCGGCGCATATTCCCCACCCACTCGAGCAAACTAAAATAAGGAAATTCAGAACTCTTTTTGGGGACAGTCCCTCACCCCTTCACCGCGTTAACGCGGTAGCAAATGTGGGGACTGTCCCCACAAAAAGAAAGGATGAGCCACGTGAAGGTTGCGGAGTTATTTGTAAAATGCCTGGAGCAGGAGGGTGTGGAGTATGTGTTTGGTGTTCCAGGTGAGGAAAATATAGATTTAATGGATGCTTTCAATGACTCAAATATTGAGTTTATCGTAACCAGACATGAGACAAGTGCAGCTTTTATGGCAGGAGCTTATGGCAGGCTGACTGGTAAACCAGGTGTCTGTCTCGCAACCCTGGGCCCTGGTGCGACCAACCTTCTTACAGGTGTAGCCAATGCGAATATGGATCACTGCCCACTCGTTGCGATTACCGGACAGGCTGGACTGGATCGTCATCATAAAATATCTCATCAGCACTACGATTTAATATCCATGTACAAACCGGTAACAAAATGGAATGCACAGATTAAAAAAGGTGAAATCACTCCTGAAGTCGTTCGAAAGGCATTTCAGGTTGCTGGTCAGGAGAAATGGGGAGCGACCCATATTGATTTACCAGAGGATATAGCGGAAATGGAAATTGAAGCACATCCACTTGAACCGACCGAACGTCCACACACCACAGCTGGTACTCAGATGATTCAGGAAGCGGCTTCCCTGATTGAAAAAGCAGAACACCCTCTCATCCTTGCTGGAAACGGAATTACAAGACAACAGGCAAAGGAAGAATTAGGCAAACTAATAGAGAAAACCGAGATTCCTGTGGTACATTCGTTTATGGGAAAGGGGGCTCTTTCCTGGAAGGATGATCTAAGTCTTATGACAGCTGGAATTGGAGGACAGGATTATATTACTTGCGGGTTTACAGGAGCAGATTTAATCATTACGATTGGTTTTGATATTGCCGAATACCCGCCAAAAAATTGGAACCCCGAAAGGAAGACCCCTATTTTGCACATTGATACCGAAGAGGCGGAAACCGATAAACACTACCCTGTTGCTTTAAATGTGTTGGGTGATTTAAAACTCAATTTGGACAAACTTCAGCAGGCCTTATCCAAGACTGGCAGAAACAATGATTGGGTTATGAATGTTCGAAAACAGGCCTTAAACGAATTGGAAATGTACAAACAGGATTCAGGTTTTCCTGTAAAGCCGCAAAAAATTATTGCTGATTTACGCTCCGTTTTAAATGAACAGGACATCGCGATCTCAGATGTCGGGGCTCACAAAATGTGGATGGCAAGGATGTATCATACGTATGAAACGAACACCTGCTTAATTTCAAATGGCCTTGCCTCTATGGGTGTTGCTGTTCCGAGTGCGATTGCGGCCAAAATGGTGCACCCTGAAAGAAATGTCGTCGCTGTTTGTGGAGATGGTTCTTTTCAAATGACCGGAGCTGAAATGGAAACAGCCAAGCGACTGAATCTCCCCATTGTTGTGCTGATGTGGAGGGATGAAGGCTACGGTTTAATTGAATGGCATCAGAACAAAAAATTCGACCGGGCTTCCTATATCAAATTCGGTAACCCGGATTACGAGCTTTTGGCAAAATCATACGGCTTTGAATTTATGAAGATTGAAAAAGCAGAAGATTTACAGTCATCATTAGAAAAAGCCGTTTCTTTAAATCAACCTGTTTTCATTGATTGCCCAGTTGATTACCGCGAAAATATGAAGCTAACTGAAAAGCTGGGAAACATCATTTGTTAGCTTCCAATAGAGGAGGAAAAAACATTGATTGGTTCCATTATTAACGGCAAAGAGCTTACAAGTGAAAACACTATGCCTATTCACAACCCTTATTCAGGAGAAAAAATCGATGACATCGCACTCGCTACAGAGCAGGAGCTAAATGAGGCCATTGATGATTCCTATAAAGCCTTTCATGACACGATGAAAAAAATGCCTGCGCATGAACGTGCCGATATTTTGCGAAAAACGGCTGATTTACTGGAGGAGCGAACGGAGGAATTTGCCCAGACCGTCGTTAAGGAAGCCGGAAAACCGATTAGTGCCAGTCGCGGTGAAGTGCATCGTGCCATTCAAGTTCTGAGATTTGCTTACGAAAAAGCGAAAGACATTACTGGTGAAGTTATTCCTATGGATGCAGCAGTTGGCGGAAACGGAAGAATGGGCTTTGCCAAGCGGGATCCGCTTGGGGTAGTAGCGGCTATTACTCCCTTTAATTTTCCATTAAACTTATCCCTTCATAAATTGGCACCAGCGCTGGCAGCCGGAAATGCAGTGATTTTTAAACCGGCCGAAAAAACACCGATTTCCGCCTATAAATTAACGAAGCTCTTTCATGAGGCAGGACTTCCTGAAAGTGCATTAAATTTAGTCATGGGAACCGGCAAGGAAGTGGGCGATCCACTCGTAAAGCACGATAAAATCCATAAAATATCCTTTACAGGAAGTCTGCCGGTCGGACGCTCCATTAAAGAATCAGCCGGGTTTAAAAAGGTCACTCTTGAACTGGGTTCCAACTCCCCTAATATTATTTTTTCGGATGCAGACCTGGATCAGGCAGTGAAGAGCTTAGTAACCGGAGCCTTTGCTTTCTCGGGTCAGGTTTGTATTTCAGCTCAGCGAATTTACGTACAAAAAGAAGTGTATGATCAGTTCCTCAAAGAGTATGTAAGCCTGACAGAATCGTTGAAAGTAGGGGATCCTGCTGAAGAGGGAACGGATGTAGGTCCAATGATTAATGAAAAGGAGGCTGAACGTGCTAAGCAGTGGATTGATGATGCGGCTGAAAAAGGCGCTACCATTGCTGCCGGGGGTGAACGGAACGGAGCTATCCTTAAACCTACCATTATGACAGATGTGGATGAAAATATGAAAGTGATTGCTGAAGAGGTTTTCGCACCGATTGTATCCATTATTCCATTTGATACTGAAGAAGAGGCTGTGAGGTTTTCCAACAACTCCATTTACGGTCTGCAGGCAGGCGTGTTCACGAAAGACATTAACCGCGCCTTCCGTGTAGCTGAAAAACTGGAAATGGGCGGCGTATGGATCAACGAAATCTCCACCTATCGCCAGGATAATATTCCCTATGGCGGGGTTAAGAAGAGCGGGTTTGGCCGGGAAGGGGTTAAATACGCGATTGAAGATATGACAGAATTAAAATTTATCGGCGTAAAACTGGAGCAATAAAGAAAGGGCTGCCTTGTGCAGCCCTTTTAAATTGCGTGAGTTGGTTCAGTGCTGAATTTTTTACATCAGTGACAGTTTCAAAAATAACCCCGGCTGGCCAAACGGGGGATTAATGTCTAATATCGTATCATTCCACATCCATACGTTCCTTTACCCATCCACGTGCATGGAAAGCCTCAACCAGGTGTTTAATCGCAGTTGTATAAGCGGCATCACGCATGCGGGATTTTTTTTGTTTCTGAATTTCCAGGACTCTGTTAAATCCTTCAACCATCCGTTCTTCCAGCTGTTTATTAACCTCATCCTCTTTCCAGTAATAGTTCATCGCATTTTGTACCCATTCAAAGTAGGAGACCGTGACCCCGCCAGCATTACAAAGGATATCAGGTATGACAAAGATTTCTTTTTCCTCTAAAATTTTGTCACCTTCCGGGGTTGTGGGACCATTTGCAGCTTCAGCCAGAATTCGAGCCTGAATTTTCGGTGCTGTTTCTTTTGTAACCTGGTTTTCAATCGCAGCAGGAATGAGTACATCGACGGGAAGGGCAAACATTTCTTCATTGCTCATTGAATCGGCTTCTGTATAATTGGATGCGATATTTCCTTTATTAACAAACTCCAGTAATTTCGGAATATCCAGGCCGTTTTTATTATAAATTCCACCTTTGGCATCTGTAACTGCTACAATTTTCACTCCAAGCTGATGCAAAAATTTTGCCGTCATACTCCCCACATTTCCAAATCCCTGAATGGCTGCAGTTGCCTCTGTCAAATCTAAATTCAGATGGCGGGCAGCTTCACGGATAGTAAACACAACTCCACGTCCGGTAGCAGCGATACGCCCCTGAGAACCACCAATGATAAGAGGCTTCCCCGTTAAAATGCCCGGAATATTATACCCTCTTAATTTGTCAAATTCATCCATCATCCAGCCCATAACTTCCGGATTGGTGTTGACATCAGGTGCCGGAATATCCTTCTGGGGGCCAATAACGGGAGTGATGGAGCGGATATAAGAGCGACTGAGCTCTTCAAGTTCCCGCTCATTTAACTCATTAGGATCTACAATCACGCCACCTTTACCACCGCCAAACGGGATATCCAGAATTGCTGACTTCATCGACATCCAAATGGAAAGCGCCTTGACCTCATCCAAGGTTACAGATGGATGGAAACGAATCCCGCCTTTGGTTGGACCCAGGACATCATTGTGCTGAGAACGATATCCGGTAAAATTTTGGATTTCTCCATTATCCATACGGACAGGTACCGATACCTCCATTACACGCATCGGTTTTTTCAATATATGATAAACATTTTCATTCAACCCGAGATTTGAGACGGACTCTTTAATAAGATCTTTCACAATGTCATATGGATTTTTATGATGAGTGGTAATATCAGCTTCCGGCTTATGCTGTTCCTTCATGTTCATACCTCCAAACATTTTATCCCTATTAGTAAAGTCCCTCGTTCCTGCGTTTTTATGTATGGTTTGGGACTGTCCCCACACCCTTTAAAGCGTTAACGCGTTAATAAATGTGGGGACAGTCCCAAACATGAATAATTAAATTCCCTCCTGAGAATAATAAAAATGGTTTTATGTTTAGTACCTTCATTACATTAATGAATAATTAAGGGGGGATTGGTATGAGGAAATTTTTTATCTGGATGATAATTTTTATGGTACTTATCATTATTCTGGGCTTCAGAATAAAAAAGCTTACCTACTGGTTCTATTATTTAAGAAGAAATATGATGTTATTTTTCAGAGACCGATTTTATTATCTAAAAGACAAAATACGCGCTTCGATAAACGTTAACTAAAATTTAACTAAAATTTAACTGAACTTAGAGGTTGTGAACTATGAGAAAAAGATCAACAGAAGAGAACCAAAATTTGACACCAACTGAAATGGGAAAAATGTGGGCTACATATACCGGAAATACGATGGCCATTTGTGTTCTGAAGTATTATCTTCGTCATGTGGAGGATCCGGATATTAAAAAGGTTTTGCAGCATGCGTTACGCTTAAGTGAGCAAATCGTCAATCAGATTCAGATTTTCTACAAAGAAAGTCATTTTCCGGTGCCCAAAGGGTTTACGGAGGATGATGTGAATTTAGATGCTCCAAGGTTATTTGAAGATGTCTTTTATCTTTATTATCTTCAGTATACAGGAAAAGCAGGGTTAAGTATTTATAATGCAGGCATACCTTTGTTGACGAGAACAGATATCCGTGACTTTTTTATCCAGACCCTCGATTCAACCATAAAGCTTATTTCAGAAGTGAATGATGTTTTACAAAAAAAGGGTTTCTTAATAAATCCTCCTGTATCAAGTCCCCCTGATCAAGTAGATTTTGTCCATAGACAGAGCTTCCTGAACGGTATGTTTGGAGATATCAGACCATTACACGGATTAGAGACAGCACACATTTATGACAATATAAACAACGACATGACCAGTAAAGCATTGCTGATTGGCTTTAGTCAGACAGCCAACCGTGAGAAAGTAAGAAGATATTTTTTAAGAGGAAAAAATATAAATGATAGACATATCGGAACGTATAAGAAAAAGCTGGAGGAGGAAAAAATCCCGACACCAAAATCCATTGATCATCTGGTGACCAATTCAACTACCGCTCCATTCTCTGATAAACTGATGCTCTATCACAAAATTGATATGTTCTCGATGAAAGTACGGACCTATGCCAATGGGGCATCCCTTAACGGCCGGCGTGATATTGGCGGAATGTACGCAAAATTTCTTTTAGATGTTTCTTTATTTGTCGAGGATGGGGCCAATATCATGATTGACCACGGCTGGATGGAGCAGCCGCCCTTAACGGATTATACAAAACGAGATCAGTCAGAATAACAGGAAAAGATCGCCAGGGTGGCGGTCTTTTTTTCTTGTTTTAAGCAATCTCACAAATCATTCAGAAAAATGATAAAATTCCTATATCTATATGTTAAAATAATGGATGCAATCATTCTGAGGTAAGTACCATGTACCGTGCAAAAACATCACTTCCTTAAAAATTTTAATGAAGGAGTTTATCATGAATTTTCAGGAATTTGGCTTCATTCTTTTTGTAGAAAACTATGATGAATGTGTGTCCTTCTACAGGGATCAATTACAGCTGGAAGTAAGAACAGTAAAAGACTCACTCGTTATTTTTAATCTGCCACAGGGATATTTGATGGTCGAACAGGGAGGTGTGTCCGCGAATCAGGAAAAAACAAGAGAACAGAATCCTGCCGTTATTCGTTTTAATGTAGATAATCTTAAGGAAACGGTCCTGCAGCTGGAAGGAAAAGGGGTTCCGTTTTCGAACAGAGAGTTGTCGTTTGATTGGGGGACGATAGCCGTTTTTCATGATCCCGATGGTCACCGATTAGAGTTATTTGAAGTTCACTAGTTAAATAGAATACATATGAGCAAATGTATAAAAAGATGGATGGTATGGAACGGTCACTGTCAGGAGTAAGTCTTTTTTATCACGCATTAACTGGCCGTAATACCCCTACTTCAAGTCTTGAGAGTATCCCAACAAGACTAAGCGGGGGATAAACGGCCAGTAGATTCCTGATAAGTTCAACTAACCATCAGTGGGGGATGAAGAACCCCCACACTGATGGAAGTTTTACTTTATAAAATTCAACAATGACTGGAGGGGTTGCAAATGATTGAATTAGAGCACTTTGAGCGATCAGATTTTAAGCAGTTGATTGAGTGGATAGAGTCGCCGGCATTTATGCTGCAGTGGGGGGGTCCCCATTTTGATTTTCCGCTAGATGAAGGACAGCTGGAAGAATACATAAAAAATGCGAATCATAAGGATGCCGATACAATGGCATATAAAGTCATCGAGCAGGAAACAGGGAAGGTCGTCGGACATATTGCATTAAAGCAAATTAATAAAAAGACAAAATCGGCCAGAGTAAGCAAGGTGCTCGTAGGAGATAAGCAGATGCGGGGAAAAGGAATCGGCCAGCAGATGATCAGGGAAATTTTAAAAATTGCCTTTGATGAGCTTGAACTACATCGAGTAAGTCTGGGAGTATTTGATTTCAATGAATCAGCCATTGCCTGCTATGAAAAGTGTGGTTTTGTAAAAGAAGGCTTACGGAGAGAGGTCGTACAAAATGGAGGTCGTTACTGGAGTATCTATGAAATGAGTATGCTGGAATATGAGTGGTCTAAGGTTAAACAGATTACATAATGCTTCGTGCCTATTTTTCCATGTGCCCATGAACTCACCATCCTTCCCGCATAGTTTAGTAGTAAAAAAAGGAAGGGAGTGGTGGAGGATGGGTTCAAATCGAAAATATCGCCCAAAGCGTCTGAATGATTCACCATTTGAAAATCTGATGCAGCAGATGGATCAGTTTTTCCAGGAGTCGATGAAAAATTTTGATAGCCTGCTTCAGCCGAATTCGTTTCAGGTTGACATGTACGAGGATCAAACCCACGTGGTTATTGAGGCTGATTTATCCGGTTATAAAAAAGAACAGATTTATGTCAGACCAAATGGCCATCAGTTAAAAATCGCCGTAGAGGATTCAAGTGTTTTTGAAGAAAAAAATGATCAAACCTCCTATATCCATCAGCAGCAAACATTTCAGCGGATGGAAAGGAGTATTGCTCTCCCATTTCCCATTTCAGAAGAAGACACGTACGCATCCTTTAAAGATGGGCACCTTAAAATAAAGATTCCAAAAAGAAATCCGCATACAGGCTATATAGACATAGAAGGTTGAGCAGAAAAATGCTCAACCCTTTAACGCTTTAAAGCATGTGGGGACAGTCCCAAGATTCCAATTAATAACAGCACACTTGCAGTCAGGAACCCTTCATTGTATAGGGGGAGCACTCCATATCCCAGCCATCCAAACAGACTTTGCAGAAAAAGAAGTCCTTCATTCAGCAGGAAGCCTGCCAGGAAAATCCATAGTCTCAAGCGTTTTGAACGGTTAGCCTCAATCAGGTTCAGCATAAAATAAAGAGTGACTATAAACAGGCTTACAAATCCGAGTAGAGTAAGATGCAGGTAACCAATGATTTCAAACGTATTGACAATAATATAAAAACAAGTTATATTTATTTTTGTCGATATAAATAACTACATAGGACTCCGTAGCTCAGTGGGAGAGCACTTGCTTGACAGGCAAGGGGTCGGTGGTTCGAAACCACTCGGAGTCACTGCGAAAGATACCCTCATCCATAAACGCTATGGATGAGGGTGTTTTTATCACGTATTAACTGGCCGTAATACCCCCACTTCAAGTCTTGAGGGTAACCCAATCAAGACTAAGAGGGGGATAAACGCCCAGTAAATTCCTGATAAGTTCAACTAACCATCAGTGGGGGATGGAGAAAACCCTCACTGATGGAAGTTTCACTTTATTTGGCTTCCCCTTCCTCTGCTGCTTCCAATTGTAATTCCTTGTTCAATGAGTCTATCATTCCACCACCCAGACCTTCATTAATCATGCGTTCTACATCGAAAAAGCTGGTTTTATTATTGTCCTTTTGCTGACCCATAGAGCTTCCCCTCCAATCCATGTGATTTATATCAACGAATATTTGGAGAGGCTGTGCTATGGTTGTGATGACAGGAAATTTTATAAAGATCAATTCAGGAATCAAACTTTAATTACAGGAAGATATTTTAATTTGCAGGGGACAGGAAAGTGAGGATCATTTAAGAAGGTTTTATAAAAATGGAAAAGAAGTCCTTGGACAATTTTACAAAATTTAAAGAGAATCGGTTTACCAAAAAGATGGTTTATAAAAAGAACGGACATAATGCTTTTGTATAAAACTTTTTGCCGGGACAGGAGCTGCCGCCTCATAAGCATCCAGGTATGAATTTATTTATACATGTGCTTAACGGATCAGGACTCTTCATCACGGATGACACAGAAACAGAAATAAACGAAAATGACATCCTGGATATTGAAGAAGACGAAATGCTTTCCGTTCAAAATAATAGTCAACACCCTTTATAAGTCTATATGTAAATTTGAGTAAAAAAGGGTAACGGAAGAGGAACTGACGGAGCTGCCGGTGTTAAGTGAGATACGAGAACTTTCAGGAAAAACTTTCAGGAAATGAAGAAGAGGGATAAATAATAAATAGCAAGGGCAACGAAATCTGAAAATGACTTTGTGCCCTTGCTGCTTCATAAAAATAGGATTCGAATGATTAATTAAGTTAGCTGGCAGCCTGTTGAACGGCCTTCTTATCTGGAAATACTAAGCTGAATACAACTCCAACAATCAGACAGACAAAGAAGGTTCCTGCCCTGGCTGACACTACAGCCTCCAGCGGGGACAGTGTCCAGATAATTGCACTGAAAAAGCCTGTTATGATGGTCGCAATGACTCCAATTCCGGAAGTTTTCTTCCAAAAGAATGTCAAAAGAACGACGACTGAAAATGTATTACCGATTCCTGCCCAGGCAAAGCCGACCACACCCCCGACAAATGAGTCAGATAATAATGAAATAATGATTCCGAGGATTCCGCCAATAATAACGGTTATTCTTGATATTTTAACAATGGTGCTTTCTTTGGCTTTAATTCCAAATGTTTTGTGGATGATGTCTTCACTAATGGACGTTGTAACCACCAGCAATTGAGAAGATGCAGTCGACATAATTGCAGCGAGGATTGCAGCAAAGATAATCCCTGCGATCCATGGTGGCAGCAATTCAGAAACCATATAAGGAAGAATCATTTCCGAATCTGTAATCGTGTCCTGTTTGTAGAGGACAGATCCCAGAATGCCTACTAAAAATGCTCCAATATAGACGACAATGGTCCAGAAAAAGGCCACCCATTTTGCCGTCTTTAACTCTTTTTCACTTTTAATCGCCATAAAACGTGAACTGAGCTGAGGCTGTCCTCCAAGAAACCCGAAGAACCACGAGAAGTTCGTTAATAACATGGCTCCGAGTGCCAGGCCGGAAAGACCGCCAAACCACTGGTCAGCTCCATTTCCCATAGAGGCCAGGGATTGACTGATGGATAAATCACTTTGCTGGATTTCCATAAAAGCAGCGATAGGCACAATGATAAATGCCAGTACCATTAACGCACTTTGAACCGCATCCGTCCATACTACGGACATAAATCCCCCCATGCATGCATAGGCAATGACAATAATCGCAACGATGATTGTTCCCCATGTAATATCAATTCCGGATATGGAATACAGTGTTTTACCAGTCCCGGAAAACTGCCCGGCAATATAAAACAGGGAGAAGGCTCCCATTATAATGGCAGATAATAAACGGATGATGGTCGCATGCTCAGGAAATTTCACCGCAAAATAATCCGGTAATGTATACACATCATATTTTTTTCTTTCATTAATAAACCTTCTTGATAAAAATAGCCATGAAAAAATAACACCAAAGAACATCCCTGATAAAAGCCAGATCCCGGAAAGACCTGCTAAGTATATAAATCCAACCGCCCCAAGAAACATGTAGGCGGATTCTGCTGTTGCTCTTTCAGAAAAGGCCAATACCCATCCAGGCAGTTTATCCCCGCCCAAAAAGTACTCTGAGGAATTGAGTTTTTTTCTGCTGAAGTAAATTCCTATTCCCAGTACAATGAGTAAATACACGGCAATTTCCACATAAATGATTATACTGTCTGCTGTTAAATTCATGATTTCCTCTCCCTTAAATCCTATTAAACTGATATGTTTTACAGTATTTATTGATTTTAATATAATATATGCAGAGAGAACTGTTTGTCAATCTATTAATGATAAAGGATGTGCAGAAGCATGAATGAAACAAAAATCAATATACCACCATTGTCTATGGACGGGATTACGGCCAAGCTGTTTACGCATGTGGAAAAGTCCGTCATTCAGGATTTTGGACAGGAGGGTAAGAAACTCATTGAGCAGGGGGTTGAAAATTTTGGATATAAGGATGCTGAAGAAATCGCGAAGCAGGCTACAGTTGACGGAATCAATCACAGACTATTCAGCTATATTCCTAGGAATCACCGTGCAGATCGAAACTATGATGAAAATCTAACAATCTATGCTTTAATGGCGAAACTGTTTGCACAAATTGCCAAAGCCGTTGTTGCTCAATTCGGTGAAAAAGGAAAGGATGCCATTCGTGAGGGTGTTCGAACCTTTGGCGAAGAACGGGGGCGTGGCATTGCACAGCGAGCGCGAGCAAATGGAGAAAATAATGCGAGGGAAAACTACCTAACCAACTATGATATGCCAAGAAGTGAATTATTTACTTTTTCCACAGAATACAAAGAAGGTGAAATTGAGCAAAACTTTACTGTGTGCCCGTTTGGACAACAATGGGCGGACGACAGCATGCATGAATATGGGATTCTATATTGCCAAATGATTGATCCTGCTGTTGCGAAAGGGTTTAACCCGAATTTTGAAGTGGAACATGATCAATATATTTTAAGAGAAGGGAATTGTCATTTCCGATTTAAACTAAAGGATGAAGACCATGATTAATCGCAAACGTTTAATAAACCATATTGAGGAACTTTCCCAGATTGGAAGAACAGAAAACGGAGGAATCAACCGGTTTTCATTTACCGATGAAGAAAAGAAAGCTAATAAACTGGTTGAAGACTATATGAAAGAGGCCGGACTAAGTGTCCATTATGATGCGATTGGCAATCTTATTGGATCTGTGGAGGGTACAGAGGATCTGCCGGCCATCCTCCTGGGTTCGCATATCGATACAGTACCTGACGGGGGAAAATACGATGGCCCTGTAGGCGTTTTATCGGCCATTGAAGTCATGCATACGTTAAAAGATCAGGGGATAAAACCGAAGCATCCTGTTAAAGTTATTTCCTTCAGGGATGAAGAAGGAACGAGATTTGGCTTTGGGATGATAGGAAGTCGGGCCGTTGCAGGAACCTTAACGACAGAAGATCTCCAAAGAGAGGATCAGAATGGAATAACAATCGAACAGGCGATGAAGGATGACGGTCTGGAAATCGATCATCTTGACACGGCACAATTAGAAAACATAAAGGCTTATCTGGAAATACACATCGAACAGGGAAAAGTCCTGGAATTCAATCATACAGGTGTAGGCAATGTAACAGGTATTGCCGGTCCATTATGGCTTAAATTCCATCTGGAGGGACTTGCCGAGCATGCAGGAGCTACACCGATGGATCAGCGCCACGATGCACTTACAGCTGCCAGTCACATCATAACGGAGATCGAAAAAATTGCAAATCAGTTTCAGGATGCTGTAGCAACCGTTGGAAAAGTAGCAGTGAAGCCAAACGGTGTGAATGTCATTCCGGGCGAAGTGGAGTTTACAGCCGATATCCGAAGTATTGATGAAAGTGAAAGAAACTCTATCGAACAAAAAATAAAAGATTTTGCACAAAACATAGCAAATGATAGAAATGTATCCTTGCAAATTTCTGAACTGCAGCGTGTTGAACCGGTCCTATGTGATGAGGATATTCAAAAAGCAATTAAGGAAAGCATCCATGAACTGGAAGAGAACGTGGTAAGTCTTCCGAGTGGAGCAGGTCACGATGCAATGCAATTTAAAAATAACTTTCCAGTCGGGATGATTTTTGTCAGGTCTGTTAATGGAATCAGTCATAATCCTAAGGAATATTCCCTGGACGAGGATATCGAACAAGCAGCCAATGTCCTTTATAAAACGTTAAACCGTCTGTAACAGCCTGAAATGAATCATAAGTATTCAGGTTTTTGCAGCAAGAGCTATTCTCCAGGAAGGGGAGTAGCTCTTTTTGTTGAATAGGAAAAGTGGTAAATCTTTTACAGAAAATGGAGGGGCGGAATATGGAGCCACATCTGAAGAATTTTACCGAGATGCATGACCAGTTTCTCCTGGATTGGAACAAAGCTATGCAATCCGGGGATACTTCAGCATTAGAAAGGATGGCTGAAGACTATTATGTAGTTTTTTTTAATAATGGAGCTGCTAAGCCGATGATATTCAATCGGGAAGAGGCGATTCAGGGGATGAAGCAATCCGTTCAGCAGCATTCAGGGGCCAAAAAGAAATTTCATAACAGGGTGATTCGGTTGAAGGAACATGGCCATGCTGTGGTATTCTATGAACAAACCCTTGAAAAGGAAGGAACGATATTGGCGAGGCTGTTTACGATTGAAAACTGGCAGTTGATCAGTGGTGAATGGCTGCTGGTGCGGGAAACCGAAGAGCCTGTAAGTTAGTTTATTCCTTCCTCTATTATCTAAGGGGTTAGCCAATAATTAATAATCCTGAGGCAATAATAGTAATGGATAGCTATGTGTAATGAGGAGGTTGCAGTCGTGCGAACGTTATTAATTGTGTCACATCCAGACATTATCGAGTCCTACAGTCAGCAGTATTTTCTAAACGGAATAAAAGATTTCAGCAATATAACGGTTCACCATTTAGAAAATCTTTATCCTGACTGGAATATTGATGTCAGGAAAGAACAGGAGCTTCTAAGAGAACATGATCGAATTATTTTTCAGTTTCCTTTCTACTGGTACAGCTCCCCGCCCTTATTAAAGCACTGGCAGGATGTTGTTTTAGAAGAAGGGGTGACCCATGGCCCTCGTGGCGGAATCTTGGAGGGTAAGGAATTTGGATTAGTTTTAATGATTGGCGTATCAGAAAAAGAGTATCGGGCTGGCGGCAATGAGCAATTTACCATAAGTGAACTGACAAAACCTTTTCAGGCCATGGCGGGTAAAACTGGAATGCACTATCTTCCTCCGTTTGAAATATACCAATTTGTCTACACGGAGGATGACAGGAAAATGGATATTCTGATTCCCTATTGGCAAATGCTTACGATGGAGAATAATGACAGTCTGGCAACTCGTGAAAATTGGCTGATGGACCTTCTGGAAGACGTAATTAACACCAGTGAAGGCACAGATGAACAGAACATATTGGAGTATGCGAAAAACATTATTGAAGAAAATCAATCAGAAATAGAGGATTTAAAAATTGTCCTGAATCAGATGTATCATCGTTAAGAGAGGTGGATAAACATGGAACAAAACGCATGGATTCATGAACAATTACAGCACTTATTTACGAACACCGATGACTATAATCGGCGTACACTGATCAAAGCGGCCCAGGACTTGATCAGAGAACAGGAAAAACGTATTTACCAGATGGAAGGAGAAATCGAAGGAACCATCTGGAGCCCGAAAAGATGGGGAGAGTAAATGTGGAGTGGGATATGGAGGGATAGGATGAAAGATTTGATACAAATAGATGGGGAAGAAAAAACAATGCATACGTTAGCGAATCTTTACCAAAAGGTTTGGGGACTAAAGGATCATCAATCTATTTATAAAAACTTTTTAAAGCACACAACCTATGAGGGGTATAAAGGGTTAGCTGCTGAAAATAGAGAAGGCGAAATAATCGGTTTTGCCTATGGGTACACATCTCTGCCAGGGCAATATTATAACAGTTTACTAATCAGGGAGTTCCGTTCAGAAGAGAAAGAAAAATGGTTTTGTAACTGCTTTGAATTTGTTGAGCTGTTGGTTGATCCATTGTATCGAAAACAAGGCTATGGCAGGATGTTGGCAAGTCATTTGTTGGAGGGAATCAACCATAAAACAGCTATACTTACCACTCAGGCAAATAACCATGCTGCACAGCATTTATATAGACAGCTGGGCTGGCAGGTCATAAAAGAACCCTTTTTTCCGAATGAGCCGAGTGAACCATTTGTGATTATGGGGAAGGAACGAACAGAACACTCCTGATTAGTAAAACGTTGAGGTTGGGGAATGAGATCACATTGCTTTACTCGAGATAAGACACACCATAATTCGCAAAATGATTAATCATCACAGCCATTTCTTCAGGGGACTTTCCCATGTTCCCCTCAATCCAATCCTTGATGACATTAATAGCCCCGCTGACAACAAAGGTACTGAAATAACGGGATTGTTGCTCGTCTAACTGATTGGCCGATCCCCAGTTTTTTATCATGAAGCTTTGGGCGATTTCCATCAGACGCTCCTCAAAAGTAGGGTCCCCGTTTTTACTTAGAAGGGTTTGAAACATAAATTGGTTTCTTGTGATATATTCCAGCAGTTTTTGTGTCATCTGCAGGGACTCCTCGTCAATGGTAAAGCTGTAGCTGTTTAAGTATTCACTTAAATCCTCAATGATTTCCTCTTCTATTTTTTCCATTAAATCATAATGATCGGAATAGTGAGTGTAGAATGTCGAACGATTAATATCTGCTATTTCGCAGATTTCTTTTACAGTAATGGAAGCTATCGGTTTTTCAGCCAGTAATGAAATAAAGCTTTCCTTTAATACTTTACGTGTATATTTTTTTCGACGGTCCAATTTTTCACTCATCGTTTTAGCCCCTTTTGAATCATTTTTCGTGAAATACAACACAAATGAAAAATGTGTTGAATAGCTGACGGAATTTATAAAACTGTTTGTTGATTATCCAACACACTGTCTATTATAATATTAAAATGGATAAAGGGGATATTGCAAGAGAGGATGAGGCCTTATTGATTTGTCAGCAAGAATAATTAAACATAAAAAACCTATTGTCATCGTGTTTATTTTCGTTGCGCTCATTAGTACAATTGCACAGTTCACTGTATCTGTGAATTACAATATGGTTGATTATTTGCCGGATGATACGCCTTCTATGGAGTCCATGGATGTTATGGAAGAAGAATTTGATGATCCGATTGCAAACGCCAGAGTGATGGTCCGTGATGTTTCCTTAACAGAAGCCCTGGACTATAAAGAAAAACTGGAAGCCATTGATGGTGTATCAAATGTCAGCTGGCTGGATGATGCCATAGATGTAAAAACACCAATTGAAATGGCCGATCCGGATACAGTTGAATCTTATTATAAAAATAAAAATGCGCTATTTTCGATTCACGTCCGTGAAGGGGATGAAGTCGCCGTTACGGATGAAATATACCAATTGATTGGTGAAGAAAATGCCATTACAGGAGAAGCGGTTGATACCGCAACATCACAGAAAATGGCTGGTCAGGAGTCACTAAATGCAGCCTTAATCTTAGTTCCGATTATCATCATTATTTTAATTGTATCCACAAACTCCTGGATGGAACCGTTATTCTTCTTAACAGCGATCGGAATTTCTGTGTTAATCAACTTAGGCACAAATATTTTTATTGGGGAAATTTCATTTGTTACCCAGTCTGTAGCACCTATTCTGCAGCTGGCTGTATCCCTGGACTATGCCATTTTCTTACTGCATAGTTTTTCCGATTATCGAAAACAGGTGTCCAATCCAAATGAGGCAATGCAACTAGCTGTTAAACAATCATTTCCGGCCATTGCAGCCAGTGCATCCACAACATTCTTTGGATTTATTGCCCTGACTTTTATGGATTTCGGAATTGGTGCAGACTTAGGGCTTAACCTGGTAAAAGGAATCGCACTAAGTTTTATCAGTGTCATCCTGTTTCTGCCTGCATTTACTCTGATGTTTTATAAGTGGATTGACCGTACCCAGCATAAGCCTATTGTTCCGGAATTAAAAAACATTGGGAAATGGGTTATGAAATTCAGAATTCCGAGTTTCATTTTATTGTTACTCTTGATTGTCCCTGCATTTTTAGCTCAGGGCCAAACCAACTTTATTTATGGTACAGGGGAGCAGCCTGAAAACACACGTGCTGGTGCAGACGCGGCAGCTATTCAGGAAGAGTTTGGGAAAAACACACAAATGGTTGTTCTTGTTCCAAGAGGAGATATGGCAAAGGAAGAAGAACTCGTTCAGCATTTAGAGGGCCTTCCGAATGTGTCAAGTGTCGTTTCCTATGTGAATACGGTCAGCTCGGCCATTCCACCGCAATATCTGGAGGAGTCAACAACAGAGCAATTTTACTCGGATCACTATGCTCGAATCATTCTGAACACTGAAACGGATTCTGAAGGGGACGAAGCCTTTACATTAGTAGAGGAGGTTCGGAATACGACAGAATCCTACTACGATGAGGTCCATTTACTTGGAGAGAGTGTGACCCTGTATGATATGAAGAATACGGTTGAACAGGATAATACCGTAGTAAATTTGTTGACCGTTATTACGATAGCCGTTGTTTTACTCGTCACATTCAAATCGATTTCCATTCCAGTCGTCCTGTTGTTAACTATACAATCAGCTGTCTGGTTAAACCTGTCTGTTCCTTACTTTATGGATACACCACTGGTTTATGTGGGATATTTGATTGTCAGTACGGTACAGCTGGCGGCGACGGTTGACTATGGAATCCTGTTTACAGAGAATTATGTGAAAAACCGTCGGGAAATGCCGGCCATGAAGGCTATTAAGAAGACCATTGATGGAAAGATTTTTGCGATCTTTATTTCCGCATCCATTCTTTCCAGTGTCGGGTTTATATTATCCTTCACATCAACAAATCCAATTGTGTCATCGATCGGATTACTGCTAGGCAGAGGTGCGCTCCTTGCGTTTCTTATGGTCGTGTTCGTTCTGCCGGCTATGCTGGTGCTGTTCGATCGGGTCATTAGAAAAACAACATTCAGAGCAAATTTTGATAAGGGAGAGGAATGATGATGAAATTAAAACGGTTTACGGCCATATCTATGGCGTTTCTCCTGATTTTACCGACAACACTTGCTTCAGCAACATCAGGCGATTCTTCTTCAGATAATAACAGGGAAGCAAAAGCTGGCACCTATTCTGAGAAAAGTGAGGTTGTCTATGCTAATTTAAGTGCGAATGGTGAACAGGAAGAAATATATGTGGTCAACAACTTTTCCGTTGATCAGCATGGAAATTTGACAGATCATGGTCCATATACAAGTGTGGAAAATTTAACGAATTTAAAAGAGATTCATCTGGACGGTAACAAGGTTGAGTTTGAAGCAACAGAAGATCAGTTTTATTACCAGGGAAATTTAAATGAAAAGCCTCTGCCATGGGATATCAATATTTCCTATAAATTAGACGGAAAAAAGGTTAACCCTGAAGACATTTTAGGTGAGGATGGAAAACTTGCCATTCATATTGAAACAAAGAAAAATGAGAAGGCCGACTCTGTCTTTTTCGAAAACTATATGCTGCAAATTTCGCTTCCATTAGACTCGGAAATCTATCAGAATATCAAAACAGAAAACGGCATGATTGCGAATGCCGGGAAAAACAAGCAAGTGACTTTCACAGTAATGCCGGGTAAGGAAGAAAGCTTTGTGGTGAAAGCTGATGTTACTGATTTAGAAATGGCCGGCATCGAAATAACGGGGATGCCATCCTCAATGTCCATTGAAGAACCCGATTCAGGTGAAATGACAGAGGATATGAAATCACTATCTGATGCCACAGCTGAAATTAATGATGGTGTTGCCGATCTGAATGATGGAATTTCAGAATTAAATGAAGGTGCTGCCAGTCTGCAGGATGGTTCGGCTGAGTATAAAAAAGGCATTAAAGAGCTGGATAGTGGCTCGTCTGATATGATTAAAGGATCAGAAGAGATTAAAAATGCTCTGAATCAGATGAGTAAGTCATTAGAGAGCGGTTCTGGTGAGGATAATTCCGCCAACTTAAATGAATTAAAGTCCGGACTTCAGCAAATTGCTGGAGGATTGGAAGAAACCGAAACCGGATTGTCACAGACGAATCAGCTGCTGGGCCAATTAATTGGAAATATTCCAGACTATGATATTAGTAAAGCAGAGATTGCTGAGTTGAATAGAAGTAATGCAGATTCTCAAGTTATTAATCAACTGGTCGAAACTTATAAGGCAGCTCAAACGGTTCGAACCATGTACTTTGAGGGTAATGGGGAGAAGCAGCCAGCTATAGGTCCGTCTATAGAAAAAACGGTTAAATCATTACAAAAGCTAAAAGATGAAATAGATGGTATCGTGAAGAGCCTGGAAAATTCAGATATGAATAAATCCATGCAAGAATTGCAGCAAGGATTAAGTCAACTATCATCAAATTATAAAGAGTTCCATTCCGGTCTGATTGAATACACAGGTGGTGTGTCCGAATTATCTACTTCATATGGTGAATTGCACGGGGGCATCACAGATTTAACAGATGGAACCAGTGAATTGGAAAATGGCGTGAGTGAGCTTCATGAAGGAACATCTGAACTCGCTGAATCAACACGTGATTTGCCTGACGAAATGCAAAACGAAATTGACAGCATGATGAATGAATACGATAAATCAGATTTTGATCCTGTATCCTTTGTTTCACCTAAGAATGAAAAAGTAAGCAACGTTCAGTTTGTTATCAAAACAGAAAGTATTAAAAAAGATGACGATGAACAGGAAAACGAACAAGAGGAACAGGAAGAAGAAAAGGGATTCTGGGATCGCCTGTTAGATTTATTCAGATAAGAAAAAAGCCCCTGTATTTTAATAGGAATACAGGGGCTTTTGTATCTAGTATTTATCATTCGACAAAATTCGGGTCGTGACAGGCACCTTGACTTTTTTTATTTTTCCTGCAATAATAGTGAAAATTACATATTGGTACCTTTAAGAGCAGTCCAGTGAGGCTGACAAGGGCGTCGGATAATTGGAATAGTGGGTGAAGTCTATTCTTTCGCAGGCATAAGTATGCGTTTATGTTTACCTGTGCATACCTGTGCATACCTGTACCCATCGGAAAAGCTCCTTGTCAGATAATGGCAGGGAGCTTTTTTTATGGCCATTATTAAAAAGGATTTATATTCTAGTTGTCCGATTACATGGTACCAATTCTACTAAATCATTTAGGAGGAATTGGTTATGAAACAAACAGATCATGAATTTTCATTACAGGCAGTGCCTGGCAATCAGCGTAATGGATTTTGGAAGATGTTTGTCGTGATGCTGGGATTTACATTTTTCTCCGCCAGCATGCTGTCAGGTGGTGAACTTGGAGCAGGACTCACAATGGAGCAGTTTATTTGGATTGTTTTAGCCGGAAATTTAATTCTGGGACTTTATACAGGTGCACTCGCCTATATTGCGGCGAAAACTGGTTTATCCACCCATTTATTGGCCCGCTATGCTTTTGGTGAAAAAGGGTCTTATCTAGCGTCTTTTCTGCTAGGTGGAACACAGGTTGGCTGGTTTGGGGTAGGGCTTGCGATGTTTGCCGTTCCTGTACAAAGAGTAACAGGTCTTGAAATGTGGCCGATTATAATCATGGCCGGTTTGGTTATGACAGCATCTGCTTATTATGGAATGAAGGCTCTGGCCATTTTAAGTTTTGCAGCGGTTCCGGCCATTACCATTTTGGGAAGTCTCTCTGTGTTTAAAGCCGTAGATACAGTGGGAGGAGTCGCCGGCCTGATGCAATATGAACCGGCTGAGACGATTAGTCTGGCGGCTGCCCTTACGATTTGTGTGGGCTCCTTCGCAAGCGGAGGAACTTTAACCCCTGATTTTGCCCGTTTTGCAAAAACACGACGTTCTGCGGTTATTACCACTTTAATTGCATTTTTTATCGGAAACACGCTGATGTTTACCTTTGGAGCCATCGGGGCAATGGCAACCGGGTTTTCGGATATTTCTGAAGTCATGTTCACACAGGGACTTATCGTTGCGGCCATCATTGTATTGGGATTAAACATCTGGACGACAAATGATAACTCATTATATGCCTCAGGGCTGGGCTTTTCAAACATTACAAAAATCAAAAAAAGCAAGGTAGTTATCTTTAATGGCATCACAGGTACGATATTTGCTCTTTGGCTATATAACAATTTTGTGGGATGGTTAACGTTGCTCGGGGGAGCATTACCGCCGATTGGAGCTATACTCCTTGCTGACTTTTTTCTCTTAAACAAAGGAAAGTATGACTCATTCGAAAAGATGACTTTTAAAACCGTCAATTGGCCAGCCATTATTGCCTGGGGATCAGGTTTTGCTGCAGCACAATTATTGCCGGGAATTCCCCCTCTGAATGGAATGATCGGATCCGTCATCATTTATGCTGGATTATCTATTTTAATAGAGAAGGTAAACCAAACAGCTTCATCAAATGTAAAAAAAGGTGGCCTGAAATATGATTATTAAAAATGCTAAGCTACGAGGAAAAGAAGGTCAATGGCAGCTTATCCTGGAAAATGGATTCATTAAAACGATAACGCAAGAAATAGTGGATAATCAAAATCATCAAATAATCAATGCGGGTGGAAGGCTCGTTCTTCCGCCTTTCATCGAACCGCATATCCATTTAGATACGACCTTAACAGCGGGTGAACCAAAATGGAATAAAAGTGGAACACTATTTGAAGGAATTGAAACCTGGGCTGAAAGAAAAAGGACTTTGAACGTTGAGGATGTAAAAATCAGGGCCGAAAAAGCTCTGAAATGGCAAGTCGCTCAAGGGATTCAGCATGTTCGTACTCATGTGGATGTAACCGATCCGGACTTAACCGCCCTGAAAGCTCTTTTGGAAGTCAAAGAGGAAATGAAAGACTTTGTGGATTTACAGCTGGTGGCTTTTCCCCAGGAAGGAATTTTATCGTATCAGAATGGGAAACAACTCCTGGAAGAGGCACTTAAAATGGGCGCCGATGTGGTTGGAGGTATACCACACTATGAATTTACCAGGGAATATGGTGTTGAATCATTGAAGATTGCTTTTCAGTTGGCTGAAAAATACCATCGCCTGATAGATATTCACTGTGATGAAATTGATGACGAACAATCCCGTTTTGTTGAGACAGTAGCAGCAGAGGCCCACCGGTATGGACTGGGAAGCCGGGTGACAGCCAGTCATACGACAGCTATGCACTCTTATAATGATGCTTATACTTCAAAACTTTTCAGACTCCTTAAGCTGTCGAATATGAACTTTGTTGCCAATCCTCTGGTGAATATCCACTTGCAGGGGCGGTTTGAATCCTATCCAAAGCGCCGAGGAATCACAAGAGTGAAGGAAATGCAGGAAGCAGGTATAAATGTGTGCTTTGGTCATGATGATATATTTGATCCCTGGTATCCTCTTGGGACGGGGAATATGCTGCAAGTGCTTCACATGGGCATTCATGTGACGCAATTAATGGGGTATCAGCAGATTGTGGATGCTATGGACCTCATTACCAGCAATAGTGCTAGGACGTTAAATATTGAGGACCAGTACGGTATAGAGGAAGGAAAGCCTGCAAACCTGATTGTATTGGATGCTGGAAATGAATATGAAGCCATTCGAAAACAGGCAACAGTTCGTTATTCAATCCGAAATGGAAAACTCATCGCTGAGACTAAACCGAGTGACAGCAGACTAATACTGGAGAATAATGAGGAAAAAGTAACGTTTTCAAAATAAGCATATTCTTATAATGAAGAGGCTGGGATAAAGTACCTGGGCAGGCTTAAGCACCAATCTATTGTTTTTCCGAAAACACTCATGTCCCAGCCTCTTCAATTTTTCATAGAGCGTTCTTTTTGTAATCTATTAAATATTCCAGCACTTCTTCCAAAGATAGTCTGTGGATTTGATAGACTGTCAAGTTTTCAGTCTGTAATACAGCCTCTATGCTAGCTCTGTGATTGGTAACAATTTGCGGTGGGGAAGTTTCAAGCTTCAAAACATTAGGGTGGTGTTTCAGGTTATCTGATAACTCCGAAACCCAAATTCTTGCCCAGCTTTCATAGATGTCATCTTTATTAAAGGAATGAACGATCTTACCTGATTCCAACACCTTAATCTCATCACAAAGCTGATGAACTTCGTCAATGGTATGTGTAGCCAGAATTACACTTTTCTCTTCATGCTCCATAAACGTAAGAATATCTTCTTTCATTTTTCTTCGTGAAACAATATCTACTCCTGCTGTTGGTTCATCTAACAGAAGCAGGGATGGATGGTGACATAGAGAAAGAATAAAATCAATTTTTTTCTTTGTACCCTTTGAACATTTTTCATATTTTTCATCCAGATCAATGTCGTACCGTCTGCTTAGCTGTTCAAATTGCTCATGATCCCAGGCTGGATACCAGCGGGAAATCAGCTTTGCCAGTTTTCTTATTGTTAAAAAATGATACCCACTCAGCAGTTCACCTGCGTAACCGACTTGCTTCTTCCATTCGTCCTCATTTTTTGACCAGTCCTTTCCGAAAACTTTCCCTTGTCCGGAGTCCTTTTTTAAAACCTTCATCAGCAAACGAAAAAATGTTGTTTTTCCTGAGCCATTAGCACCCACCAGTCCGGTTATCGATCCTTGTTCAACCGTCAAGTTCAGTGGACCAATCTTAAACTTCCTAAAACTTCTGGATAAATCTTTTACTTCTAAGGCATGCATCATAATCCCCCATTGTTAAATGTTTTGTTTACGATATTTGAAAAAATAACGTTCAATTCCTCACTCGAACAGCCCATTTGTTTTCCCTGCTGAACCACCTTTTCAAATGCATCATGAAGAATCTGTTGTCGGGACTGACTTATTTGATTATTTTTTATTTCACGGACAAAAGTCCCTTTACCTTGAATCGTCTGAATGAAGCCATTCATTTCTAAATTTTGATATGCCCGTCTGGTGGTAATAACACTGCAGCCCAAGTCACTTGCTAAAGCCCTTATGGAAGGAAGTGGGGTCCCAGGAGGAAGCTTACCTCCCACGATAAGTGTTTTGATTTGCGTTTCGACTTGATAATATATAGGTTCTCTGCTTTCATTGGATACTTGGATAGGTATCCTCATAGGAGAGGACACTCCCTTCTACAAGAAATCTTTTTTTGCCATTCGTTGTTGCAGTAATCGGTTCCAGCCATAACAGCTTGTTATCCCGACAGTCATTGACAATAAAGCTACAGGCCATCCGACTGTTTTTACTAATCCGACGATATTCTCTGCAATTCCACTTGAGAAATATTGATAAAAAAGGATTACAGCGATAACGATGATGGCTGCATAAATGAACGGAATGATATGAAGGGTTTTTCCACTGGTGCCGTATTCCAGAAAGGGGCTCAAACCACCTACTGCAAGCATGAATCCAAACCACACAATCATTAATAGAATCAGTTCAGAAATTGTGAATAGGGTTAAAACGTTATCCGGTATCACAGCAATTAGGACACCTATGCTTCCAAAAAATGCAAAGGACATCGTTAACAAAGTCAAAATCATAAATATGGTCCGACTTAATGTTAATACGGAAAGCGTAATGGGTAAGGTACGAAGCGCTGCCATTCGCTTTAAGTATGGATTTTCCTTTGCTGATTTATAGCTTAAATAAGGTTTGGACATGAAAAGTGAACTGAAAGCGGGGGCAGTACCAATAATCATAAAGTCAAGTAAATAAGGTGTTACCGAAGTGGATCTAATATTTATAATGATATTATCAGAATTCGCGAAGAAGCCCCCAAGAGCAAAGCCAAGTATACTGCTTGCCAGAAATGTAATAAAAACTGCTGTTATATTCTGTTTGTATTCATTTGTGGCGAGCCAGATTGCATCCTTCAACAACGTTCATCACCTCTCTTTTATTCGGCTGGTTGAAATACATTAATAAGACCACGGTCCTCAAGATTTAAAAAGTCGATACCGTATAGGAGTAACACTGTAAAAGCAATACTCCATGTTGTAATACTTGCTGATGTCCAAATGAAGGCCTTCTTCTTTGTAGCTCCTAATGTCATGCTGATTAATGCGGTTAAATGACTGCCAACGAATAAAGGACCAAGCATAGCTAATCCAGGCAAACCGTATTTCTTCCATATATTTTGGGCTCTCACGGAACGTTTGCTTTCTCCTTTGTCTTTATCTTCCCGGCGTCTTTTTCGCCATGATTTTATTTGATGCACAAACATGATAACCAGAAACACCGTTACAATATTTCCGGTTAATCCGAGTAGCATAACAGATGTAATGGATAGTCCGGCTATGGAAGCAATTGGTATGACGCCAAAGGCTTCAAAAAACGGAATAGCAGATAAAATAAATACAAGAGTATATGCCCAAAGCAATTTCACTGATATTTCCCCCTTTAACTGTTAAGGTGTATATATTTATATATACAGTATAACAATAAAAAAATCAACCGAAATTAATAAAAATTCTGAAAAATATGTTAACCTCATGGCTAAAGTGAGGAAGGTTCAAGTGGAAAAGAAGGAGGGATTGATTTTTGGAGAATATTATAGGGCTGTTACTCGGCGGATTAAATTATCAGTTGCTTTAAATATGGAAAGGAAAAAAGGAAACATCTGCAATCATGCAGATGCTTCATCATTCTTATGCTTGATAAATTCTCCCCGATCCGCTGCATCAGGTGGACGTTCGAGCCATTCTTGGTTAATCATGATATTTGCTCCGTCCTCAGCAAATTGACCAATCTTAGCCAACTGCCTGGAATATTCTGATGTAATATCCCAGCACATAGACATGGAGATGGCTGCTCCATAATTTATGGATGTCCTCCTCTTTTATAGGTATTTTTTACAGTTTAAATTGCCATTATCCATCCAAATAAGAAGCAAAAAACATTAAAACATGAAAGCTATTGTGGCCAAAAAAATTCTATAAAAATAGTCATTGACATCTCTACAGAAGGGGAGTAGATTTTACTAGTAATAACAAATCAATCTCATATTTTACTTCTATTGAGGGGACGGTTCTTTTGTTTATGTATCGAAAAATAAATCTATCAGCTGCTCAAAGTATTGCGTTATTTTATGTCTTTGCAGTTATGGTATCGATTAGTTTGCTCAGTTTACCATTTGCCTTAAAACCCGGGGTAAATTGGAGCTTTGTAGATCTCCTTTTTACAGCAGTTAGTGCGGTAAGTGTTACTGGGCTTTCCGTTGTATCCATTGTTGACACATTAAGTACACCAGGAATCTTTATTTTGTTGTTTATCCTGCAGTTTGGCGGAATTGGAATTATGACCTTGGGCACTTTTTTGTGGTTATTAATAGGGAAAAAGATCGGGCTTAAAGAAAGACAGCTTATAAAAACAGATCAGAACCAGTCTACATTTTCAGGTCTGGTTAATCTGATGAAACAAATACTGCTCCTCATCTTAATGATTGAAATGTTTGGTGCTATTATATTAGGAACTTATTTTCTTACCTATTTTGATACATGGCAGGAAGCTTATTTACAGGGGCTGTTTGCTTCAGTCAGTGCTACAACAAATGCTGGATTTGATATTACTGGAAGCTCCCTGGTTCCTTTTGCTCAGGATTATTTTGTTCAGTTTATAAATATTATTTTATTAACACTGGGAGCAATAGGGTTTCCGGTACTCATCGAACTAAAGGAATATATAAGAAATAGAGATCGGAACTACGGATCTCACTTTTCCCTGTATACGAAATTAACAACCGTTACCTTTTTTTCATTAATGGTTGTAGGTACAGTTATGATTATACTGTTTGAATTTAATCATTTCTTTGCAGGGAAAAGCTGGCATGAGTCTTTTTTCTATGCATTTTTTCAGTCATCCACAACTAGGAATGGCGGATTATCCACCATGGATGTCAGTCAGTTTTCTAATGCGACATTATTGGGAATATGCTTTTTAATGTTTATCGGGGCTTCTCCCAGTTCAGTTGGAGGTGGGATAAGAACAACGACTTTTGCTGTCATTGTATTGATGATTATCTCATTTGCGAGGGGACAAAAAGGATTAAAAGTATTTAAACGGGAGGTACATGAAGAAGATATCAGAAAGTCAGTTGTTGTCACTTTTCTGGCTTTAACATTGTGCTTTACAGCAATCATGATACTGGCAAAAACGGAAAATTTTACTATGATGCAGATCCTGTTTGAAGTAAGCTCTGCATTTGGTACGACCGGTTTGTCCATGGGTATAACTCCTGAATTAAGTATGATTGGTAAAATTGTGATTATCGCATTGATGTTTTTAGGGAGAATTGGCATTTTAACATTCTTATTTTTATTTAGTAGAAGTAAACGGGAGGCAGCATACCATTATCCAAAAGAACCACTGATTGTTGGATAATCAAGAAGGGGGATAAGGAGAAAGAGGTATGTATCCATAAACATTTATGGTTGCATGCCTTTTTACATTTAAAGATTGGCACCTTATCCGATTAAGTTGATATTCCTTTCTAATACTCTTATTTTTTCATTTCATAGCTAGCGTGATGTTCAATATCCGTACTCTATATGAAATAATGCAGAAATTTTTTGAAAACTGGGGAAATAACCGTTTAAATATTCTAAATTCTGTACATGCTAGGTAAAAATAAAAAAATTAAGAGGTGTTTGAATTGAAAAAATCTATGTTTCTCAGTTTCCTGGGAATATTTGTTGTCCTGGGAATTGTCGTTATAGTAAATGTAATGAATAATGAACAGACGAATGATAATGCAGAAACGGATGGACAGACTCAGACTGAGGATCCGTATAATCAGGATGCTGTTGAAGTGTCAGAGGAATCAATTGAGGTTACGGCCACCGATGATGGCAAAATAACAGCCAATAACTTATTTATTCCATGGACGATTAACAAAAACGGAGGAACCTTCTATCTGAGTCAGCGGGAAGGATCTGTTATTGAAATTAACGGGGAATTAGGTCTGGTAGAAGTGCAGGATGTTCAAGTATCCGAGAATATTCTTCATGAAGGACAAGGTGGATTTCTTGGCTTTGCACTCGATCCGAACTTTAAGGAGACAAACAGGGCGTATGCCTACCATACCTACTCTAAAAATGGAGAGGTTCTAAATCGCATTGTCTCTTTAACATTAAAAGATAACACTTGGGAGGAAGAAAATGTTCTTCTGGAAAACATCCCTGGTGGAGAAGTAAATAATGGCGGAAGACTGAAAATTGGTCCGGATGGCTTTCTTTATGCAACTACTGGAGATACAGGACAGGCGGAGTTAGCACAGAATCTGGACAATTTGGCAGGGAAAATCTTACGGATGAATCTAGAAGGAGAAGTTCCACAGGATAATCCATTTGAGAATTCGTACGTCTATTCCTATGGTCATCGAAATTCTCAGGGACTTGCCTGGGATGAACAAGGAAATCTTTATAGCTCTGAGCATGGTGAAGATGGCCATGATGAGATTAACCTGATTGAAGCAGGTCAGAATTATGGATGGCCGGAAATTACTGGAAATGAGGAAGAATCCGGGATGAAGGCACCTGTTGCTCATTCAGGTGAAGATACCTGGGCACCAGCCGGAATGGCCTATTCTGATGGTCGACTATATGTAGCATCTTTGGCAGGCAAGCAGATATTCACCTATGACATCGAAAGCAGTGAAACGACTGAATTCTATGACGAAGCAGGTAGACTGCGCGATGTACTGGTTGAAAATGGAAGTATCTTTACGATAACTAGCAATAATGACCAATATGGTGAACCAACAGCCAAAGATGACCGATTATTACAGCTTTCCTTAACCAAAGAGGTTTCCGCTGATTAATGAAACGATGAAAAGGGAAAAGGTAATCGCCCCTATAAGGGAACGATTACCTTTTTTCGTCTGGCTCCAGCGCCCGGCGACTAGCGAGACTTCCTTCACCTCCGTCCGATAAGTCAACATCGACTCACACAGTTCGTCGTGTTTCCTTTTCCGCGTGTTAACTGGCTGTAAGACCCCTGTTAGAAATAAGTGAGGGTCAACAGCCCGTAGACACCCGATTTGTTCAACTAACAATCAGTGGGGGATGCCCCCCACTGATTGAAGTTTCACTTTATCTCCTCCGGCTCAGTCCAGTCCGTACGTCGCTAATAAGAAAAGCGGAGGCGACCGTTTAGGCCCGACGGCATAAGCAGAATATCCGGAGTGGCCGCTTTTTGGCCATGTAGGGTATTCTGCTTATGACCGCTTGGGCTTGGGAGCCGCAGCTGGACAGAGAAAAGCGGAGGCGACTGTTCAGGTCATGCGGGATAAGACGAAGTCATGTAGTGGCATGGGTTTGGCCACGGAATGGCTTTGGCTTATATCCGCCTTGACCTAGGAGCCGCAGCTGGACAAGAAAAGCGGAGGCGCCCGTTTAGGCCCGACAACTTAAGCAGAATATCCGTAGTGGCTGCTTTTTGGCCATGTAGGGTATTCTGCTTATGACCGCTTGGGGGCCTGGGAGGAGCAGCTGGATAAACGGGCGCTTCCGCCTTTGTTCATTCCTTATTGGCTAGTTTTTCCATAATATAATCGGAAAGGACATTGATTTCATCCTCGGATAATGTACCTCCAAATGGTGGCATGCCTCCACTTCCGTTTTTGATTTGCTCAATTAGCTTTTCCCGATCCTTTGTGATGTCACTATTTTTGATGCTTGGACCGTTATGACCACCTGCTCCCTGATCTCCATGACAGGATAAGCAGTTGTTTTCATAAATGGTACGTCCCTGATCCAGAGAGGCATTGCCTTCATCCTGAGTTTCGGTTGAATCCTGCTCCTCATGTTCTTCATGCTCTTCACGTTTCTCGGCTAAAGGAGACGTATTGATTTCTTCCTTTGGGATGTCCTCTGCCGAATTGTACTGGCCTTCCAGGGAAAACGTATAAATTTTATCTCCATGTTTTGTACCAGCCAGGGAATTTCCTGCGGAGAATATAGAAATATATTGTTTTCCGTCAATTTCATACGTAATAGGTGGCGCATTTGCACCTGCGTCTGTTTTGAACTCCCATAAATGATCTCCTGTTTTTGCATCGTAGGCAATGATTCGTCCGTCATTGTGACCGACAAATACAAGGTTTCCTTTCGTTGTTAGAACACCACTGTAGGCAATGGTGTCCCAGTTTTTCTGCCATACGATTTTATTGGTTTTAATATCAATGGCTGTGACAGTACTTCGCATTGGCGAGTTTTCAACAGGCTGCCATACACTGCCCAAATACTCTTTTCCCTGTTCATAGGTGTTTTCTTCATCATCGGCATAGTGAGCGTAAGAAAAATAGTTGTCATTCCCAAGAACATAAAAATACTCTGTATTCGGATTGTAAGCGGACGGCGGCCAGTTTCCACCACCTTGAGGCGATGGTTTTACAGTCATTGGTTCGTCCCAGAATGGTGTAAATAACTTCCCATATTTCCCATCAAATTCTTCTGGTAAATCATTTTTTACGTCTTCTTCAGTCACTTCCTGTGGAACAAAATTATCTCCTTTAGGAAATGGCTGAGTAGGGGATGTTTTTTGTTTATCCAGTTGCGGAACCTCTTTCTCATCAATCCCTATCAGAGGCTCACCGCTTGTTCGGTCAAGAATATATACCCATCCGGTTTTACCGGCCTGTGCAATTCCTTTTTTCATTTCGCCATCCATTTCCACATCAAATAAAACAACCGGATTTGCTGCATCTAAATCCCAGATATCATGGTGAACCTCCTGAAAGTGCCAGTTACGTTCACCAGTATCTGCATCAAGTGCAACCACTGAGTTGGCAAAGAGATTATCCCCCTCACGATTACTTCCATCTAAGTCAGGGGATGTATTTCCGGTTGAAAAGTAAATCTGTCCTAATTCCGGATCTATCGCTGGTGTTTGCCAAACAGGTGCCCCGCCGGTAAGCCAGCTGTTATTGTCCTGTGGCCAGGTTTCGTGGCCTTCTTCGCCAGGGCCGGGAATGGTATAGGTTCTCCAAATTTGTCTGCCCATTTCTGCATCATACGCTGCAACATAACCCCGAATACCATATTCTCCACCTGCAATTCCTGTATAGACTTTCCCATCATAGTAGAGTGGGGCACTTGCAATGGTATGGCCTTTTTCCCATTCATCCACTTCTGTTTCCCATACTACTTCACCGGTTTTCTGGTCTAAAGCCACTAGCCTTGAGTCCAATAGTCCAACAAATACCTTTCCTTCACCTATGGCCACACCTCTACTGGTCCATCCGCAGCACACAGTATCCAGACCATCCGCAAGCTCAGGCTGGAACTCCCAGATGATTTCACCGGTTTTGGCGTTTATGGCCTGTACATCATTTGCTCCTGTAATATTGAACATGACTCCATCATAGACGATTGGAGTTGACTCACCTGAATATTTAAACTTGAAGCCTGAGCCCATGCTTGTTACCCATTCAGCCTTCAGGTCAGCAACATTGGAAGCATTAATTTGATCCAGCTGTGAATAGCGTCCATTGGAAATATTTCCTCCATTTGTAATCCAGTTTGCAGATGGAGGAGAAGTTAATTGTTCCGCAGAAAATTTGGGAGATACTTTTCCCGGATAATCCATATGCTGAAAGGATTGATGTTCCGCTTCAAATTGAGTTTTTTTGTCTTTTTCTTCATTACTGTCTTTCTGTTGCTCTTCTTGATTATTCTGATCATCAGGTTTTTTTGCGACATCGTCCGGGCCGGTGAATTGACTAATGATAACAATGGCAATGATAACAGCAGCCAATACCGCAACACCTGTAATGATCCAGGTATGTCGTTTCATTCTGCGAAGCTCCTTTCCTAATATAATCAAGTTTTCTTCAGTTGTAATTTACCCGAATATGAATAAATTACCCAAAATGTTATGGAAAGGGGAAGATAAAGAAATTTCAGGAAAATGGAGGTGCGGGGAGACTAAAATCAGAGGAATTACCCAGGTTCGCTCAAAAATAGGGATTATGAATAGCTAAATGCAGAGACAACTTATCTATAGTATTCGAGGCCGGAACATCCCAGCCTCATAACCTTATTTTCCAAATTCATTTAATCGTTCATAGGTTTTACGGAGAAAGCGATAAAACAATTCTTCTGTTGGCAATAATTTGCGTTGTGCCGGATAGATGACACCTACAGAACGTGTTAAATTCGGGTCTGCTATCGGTACAACAACGGTTGAACGTGGAGTGTTATCCACCATGGTCATTTCAGGCATCAACGCTACACCTAACCCTGCTGCCACAAGTCCCTTTAATGCATCAATATCCTTTCCTTCAACACCTATGTCAGGTGTGAAGCCTACATTATCACAGGCATCCATGACCTGCTTACGAAAGACAAATCCTTCCGGCAGAATAACAAAAGAATCCTCTTTAAGTTCCTGTAACATAATGGAGGAACGGCTGGCTAACCGATGATTCATAGGAAGAAGAGCTACAATCTTTTCACTGAACAATGTAGTCCCTTTAATTTTTTCTGATTGTTCCCGTTTAGGCATAGGTGCAATCATGGCCAGATTAAAGGTCCCATTAATGACACCATCCATTAATTCGGAATAGAGACCATTACTCATTTGAAATTTTGCCTCAGGATAGTACCGGCGAAATGCAAAAATAATGGAAGGAACGATATAAGCAGCCATACTAATAGGAAAAGCAATTCGTACTGTGCCTCTTTCAGGATTTAAGTATTCCTTGACCTCCCGTTTTGCTTCCTCCATCATATTCATGACCTGCTTCATCCGCTCTAAAAAAACCTCGCCGATAGGAGTTAATTTAACACGTCTTCCTTCTCGTATAAAAAGCTGAACACCCAGTTCATTTTCAAGATTAAAGATTTGTCTGCTGACTGAAGATTGAGCAACATGCAGGGCATTCGCTGCGTCGGTAACATGCTCTCTTTCAGCAACTTCCATAAAATACTTAATTTGACGGTGTTCCATTTCTATTCACCTCATTTAATGCGTTTAATGCATTAATTTCATCTATTATTAATATTGAAGCTATCATTTAATTAATTATAAAATGAAAACATGACAATAAAAAGAGATTATCTAAATTTTTAAATAAGTTACAGGGGTGGATGTTCATGAAAACCATGGAGGATGTGAAGGATATACAGAAACAAAACGTCAGGGATTATGTACAGCAAGTATACCATAGAGTAGAGAAACGAAATGAGTATGAACCGGAATTTTTGCAGGCCGTTAAAGAAGTATTTGATTCGTTGCTGCCTGTGCTTGTGAAAAATCCAACATACATTAATAAGGGAATCCTGGAAAGAATAGTTGAACCTGAGCGTTTCGTGTTCTTTCGTGTCCCGTGGCTGGATGACAAGGGAAATGTAAGAGTGAATCGGGGCTTTCGGGTTCAGTTTAATAGTGCTCTTGGACCATACAAAGGCGGTTTACGGTTCCATCCTTCCGTCAATACGAGTATTATCAAATTCTTAGGCTTTGAACAGATTTTCAAAAATGCATTAACAGGGCAGCCCATTGGTGGAGGAAAAGGTGGATCTGATTTTGATCCAAAAGGGAAATCTGACGATGAAATTATGAGGTTCTGTCAAAGCTTTATGATAGAGTTAAGTAAACATATAGGACCAGATATCGACGTACCTGCCGGGGATATAGGTGTTGGTGCCCGGGAGATTGGCTACATGTTCGGTCAGTATAAGAGAATGCGCGGAGCCTTTGAAGCAGGTGTTCTCACTGGAAAAGGTCTGGATTATGGAGGAAGTCTCGGACGCACAGAAGCAACCGGTTACGGTACGGTTTATTTTGTAGAAGAAATGCTGAAGGATAAAGGGTACGAGTTCGAGGGAAGCACAGTAGTTGTGTCCGGTTCCGGAAATGTATCCATCTACGCCATGGAAAAGGCAATGGAGTTTGGTGCGAAAGTCGTTGCCTGCAGTGACTCCAGTGGCTATATTTATGATCAGAACGGAATAAACCTTGACACCATTAAGCAGTTAAAAGAAGTTGAAAACAAACGAATTTATGAATATAAAAATGAACATCCGGATGCCGTGTTTGTAGAGGGATGTTCAGGTATATGGTCCATCCCTTGTGATATTGCTCTGCCATGTGCTACTCAAAATGAACTAGACCGGGAATCTGCGGAGCTGTTAATTTCCAACGGAGTTAAGGCAGTTGGAGAAGGAGCAAATATGCCGTCAACCCAAGACGCTATTGATTTATTTATTGATAACGACGTCTTATTTGCTCCTGCAAAGGCAGCGAATGCCGGTGGAGTATCTGTGTCTGCGCTTGAAATGGCACAAAACAGCACGAGAATCATGTGGACCAGGGAAGACGTGGATAGCAAACTTCATGAAATAATGAAAAATATTTACCAGGATAGCATCCAGGCGGCAGAAGAGTACGGCGACCCCGGCAACCTGGTAAAGGGCGCAAATATTGCTGGCTTTATAAAGGTGGCCGATGCCATGGTCAGCCAGGGTGTGGTTTAAAAGAGATTGATAAGCGTTTCGATGAAGCATTAGGTCAGATTACGACCTAATGCTTTTTAATCATTTGCTGCTGGTTTCCATTACGTGCCACTTTTTACTTGAATGAGTGTGAACGTTAAGTTTTTTAGCGAAGGTTTCTGCGCTAGATTGGTCAAGAAAGATTTTGTAGGACGGACTGGTTGTATCTTTAAGGATTTCTGTTTTTCCATTTATTTCTCTTGCAATGACGTACATAATGGATCAACCCCTTATTTATAAGTCAACTCCATATTTTCCTAATATTATATCGTAAGGTCGAAGTTTTTGGATTACAGTTTGGTTAAGATTTTGTTTCAGATTATTGCTATATGTTAAAAACATATATGAAACCCGCTCAGATAAATTTTCGAGCGGGTTTGTTCATTCTTTATTTAAGAAAATCTGGTTCAAGGAAGGCTGGATTTGGGTATTTGTAGAAGCCTTCTCCTGTTTCCACACCAAGCTTTCCTTTATCAAGATATTCTTCTTTCAGGAATTTTGCGAGCTTTTCATACATAGGATCGCCGGTTTTATTGGCTTTGTCCTTTACAACATTATAGGCAGTAGTAATTCCAACAATATCTAATATTGCAAAGGGTCCATTTGGTGCACCAGTGGCTATCATCCATGTTTTATCGATGGTTTCCACATCAGCTACATCGTTCACAAGCAGTTTTTCGGCGGCATCCAATAATGGTACAAGCAGAGAGTTTAAAATATAGCCTGGTTGCTCTTTATGTAATGGCAGGGCTACCATGCCAATGGATTTGGCAAATTCGATCACATCTTTAAATACACCTTCATCCGTACCAGGATGCTTCATAACCTCAGCCGTATTATTTTTCCATATCTCATTAGCAAAATGAAGCGCCAGAAACTTCTCAGGACGACCGGTTGCTTCGGCGAACTGGCTCGGCAGTAGTGTGGAAGAGTTCGTCGCAAAAATCGTTTTTTCCGGTGCGGCTTTTCCTAACTTATTGTAGAATTCTGTTTTAATTTCAATAACCTCAGGCACTGCTTCAATGACAAAATCGGCATTTTCCACCGCCTTTTCCAGGTCTGAATGAAAAGATATACGGCTATAAGCTTGATTCACTTCTTGCTCAGTAGCCTTTAAATCTTTTTGATAACGGGTCTTTAGCTTTTCAATTCTTTCTTTTGCTTTTTCAACAGCTTCCTGATTCATGTCGTAAACGGATACATGAAATCCTTTAAATGCTGTCTGATAGGCAATTTGGCTCCCTAATACGCCGCTGCCTGCGACTGTGACGTTTTGATAGTTCACGTAAATTCCCCCTGTTGTATATTTTTTCTTGGACTGTTTATTTGTGATGGAAGTTTCACTTTATGTCAGTCAATATTCATTATATATGTATTCTGAGAAAACAGGAAGGAAAATGTTTTTAATATAGTAAAAGCTCAGGGTTAGTGGCGGCAGAAACTAAAAAAATTGCATAAAAGAAAAGCTGAGGCGTAAATCCTGAGTGGATTTTTACCTCAGCTTTCTATTAATAAATTCCCGGGAACCATCCAGGCGTATTTGTGATAATATTCCATAAAGGATCAGGTACGACTAATTCTTCCTGATGATTTTTATTGAGTTCAGTTATAATTTCTTCTTCTTTCCCCTCTGAAATTTTTTGAACCCAGTCAGGATCAATAATCAGTTCACGGCCAAGCGCAAGAAGGGGGACGCCAGTCTGAAGAGCCTGTATAGCATCGTCTGCAGAGTAGATGGATCCTACTCCAATGAGAGGGACACGGTGATTGATGACTTCCAATAAGTATGCAATTCGTGACTTATTATGGTCCTCTACTCCTCGTCTTGGTTCGGACCGGAAATCCGTTAGCGACACATGTAAATAATCCAATCCCTGATCTGACAGCTTATCAACGAAGGCCAGTGTATCATCCATCGTAATTCCATGTGTTTCCGGCTCCTCAGGAGAAAAACGATACCCTGTAATAAAGGAAGAGTCAGCGTGTTCATGAACTACCCGTTTCACTTCCTGGATAACCTCTAAAGGAAAAGTCATTCGCTTTTCAAGGGATCCACCAAAGCGATCTTCCCGACGATTGGAATGAGGGGAGAAGAATTGCTGCAGTAAATAACCATTTGCTCCATGGATTTCAACACCGTCAAAACCAGCTTCTATGGCACGACGAGTGGTTTCACCGAACGCTTTTATAATTTCCTCCACTTCTGATTCCTTTAACGCACGTGGAATTGGATGATCATCCCCTTCTGCAGGAATGTCACTGGCACTCACCACATCTTTGTTGGGGACCAGATAGGTAGGACACATTCTGCCGCCATGGAAAATCTGAAGAACAGGTTTAGCTCCTTGCTCCTTAATTCCATTTGCGAGCTTTCGGAGACTTGGAATCATTTCATCACTGTCGGCACCGAATTCACCAGGAAATCCTTTTCCGTTTGGTGTAACATATGTACAAGCTGTAACCACCATGCTTACACCACTGGAACGCCGTGCATAGTAATTCACTTCAGCATCGGTAACGGTTCCATCTGAATTTGATGAAAAATTGGTCATAGGGGCCATAATGATTCGGTTTTTCAACTCAGAACCATTGGGGAGTGTGTATGTGTCAAACAGTTTTTCATATTTTGGATTCATATAGACGTTCCTCCTTAAATAAGTTACGAAAGATATCTTAAATGAAGAAAACAGGGAATGTACATTATTTTGCTTTACAAATCGGGAATTACTACAAAAGTCCCGTAAATCTTGTTAATATTCAGACATGGGTTTAAAATAGGTAAAACTTTAACTACCCTACAGAATGTTAAGTCATGCCCAATGAATCACATGCGGATATTGAAGTGGTGAGCGGTACAGAAGTGAGAGTTTGACAGTCTGAGCATAGGAAAAAGGTTGGTCAGTATGCATAAAATAAATCTGAAAAAATTAATCGTGCTCATCTTCCTGCTATTTTTTCTTTTCCTTTGTTTTACCGGCTACAGTATCTGGAGTTTTAGCAGGAAGGATCAAACAGCCCCTGCCGATGCAGCTATTGTGCTGGGGGCTGCGGCATGGGGAGAGAAACCATCACCGGTTCTGCAGGGAAGAATAGACCACGCCATTTCCCTTTATGAGCAGGAATATGTAAATAAAATTATATTTACAGGCGGTCAAGCTGAAGGGGCTTCCTATGCAGAATCAGAAGTAGCGAGAGACTATGCAGTTCCCCATGGCATCCCGGAGAAGGATATTTTAATTGAAACACAATCTGAAATAACTGAGGACAATCTGATTTATGCGGCAAAAATTGCTCAGGAAAATGGTTTGGAAAGCTTCCTGATTGTGAGTGATCCTCTGCATATGAAAAGAGCAATGCTAATGGCGGAGCAAACGGGGCTTGACGCTAACTCTTCGCCAGCAGAGAACTCAGCGTACGAGACACTTGAGAGTAAAATCCCCTTCTTTTTCAGAGAATTATTTTTTTATTCCGGATATATTGTAAGTTTACCGTTCAGGCATATTTTATCACGCATTAACTGGCCGTAATACCCCACTTCAAGTCTTGAGGGTAACCCAACATGGCTAAGTGGGGATAAACGGCCAGTAAATTCCTAATAAGTTCAACTAACCATCAGTGGGGCATGGAGTAACCCCCCACTGATGGAAGTTTCACTTTATAAACAATAGAGATTGGACAGGGGGGATTCAATGAATAGAGTTCTTGCGCTTGCAGGATCTGTTATCTTTTTTGCCATAGCCTTTTCCATTTATTCTTATGTTCCTGAGTCCCAGCGTGAGCCTAATGTATATTACTTTGGATTTTTTGAGACATTTGTCTTTGTGATGATTTATTCGGGTCCTGTTTATTTGATCGCAGGTTTACCGGTATCACTTCTAATTGATCAGCTGTTGAAGAAAATAAAGGGAAGATTGCCCTATTTGCCGCGCATGACGATGTATTCTATCGCTGGGATTATAATTGGTTTTTTATTCCATATATGGATGACAAAAAATCATATCGGTTCACTATCGCTTGTTATCCGCCCACTAATATACGGGTTTACCGCTGCGAATATCTTTCTTCATTTATTATTGTTGATTTCGTGGTATAGAAAATAAGGATATTCTTAGAAGGTAAATAATAATTAGGCTGCTGCGCGTTCATATAATGGTTGCTGATGTTCATCGTGGGTATTAGACCTAGTGGAAATGGGATGAAAAGTAAAACGCAAATGAAGAGGTATGCAAATTCATCAACCGAATTCGCATACCTCTTTTAATTGGAGTACTTTCTCATATGATTATGAATGAGTGAATGACCCTTCAAAGATTGATTCTTTTATTGGACGTCGATCAGATGGCTGCTCACGATCCTGTAAATCTGCAGGCAGCGTGCTTTTATCTCCCTGATATCCAATGGCTAGAAGTGCCTGGATGTCATATTCATCAGGGATATTTAATACTTCTCTGGCTTTATCTTTATGAAAACCGCCCATTGGATGGGTAATAAGTCCTTTTCGGGCTGCCTCTAAAGCGAGGAATCCCCATGCTGCACCTGCATCAAATGCGTGTGAACCATCCTGTTTATCTGAGATGATGACGGTGAGGACAGGTGCTGTTTTACACCATTTTAAATTCCCCTCCATAATAAAGGAATGAAATTTATCCCGATCTTCCTGATTACGAGCAACGATAAAGCGCCACGGCTGCATATTCATAGCAGATGGAGCCCAGCGAGCAGCCTCAAACAGACTCATTAACACTTCTTCAGGCACTTCTTTCTCTAAAAAGGAACGAGGAGACCACCGATCTAAGTAGATAGGATCAATATCGTAATCGGCCTTCCGTTGATACTTCATATCTGTAGTACTCATCACTTAACCTCCTGCTTACAATAATTCCAGTAATAGTATAGGGAATATATGCTTCGGTTTCAAAGTTTCTGTTTCGGGACTGTCCCGCTGTACGTTAAAGCGTTAACTCTTTAATGCTTTAATGCTTTAAATCGGAGCGGGACAGTCCCTGAGAAAATTCCAATACATTCCCGTTGACATTTTTGGTGAAAACTATTAGTATACATAAAGTGACTTTTGAGTCAGATAGTTTGACTGCCTGGTCTGGAGGGGTTTGATGCTTAAAAAAAATGAGCTCATGAATCGGGCCATTCAGCTGTTTTCCGAAAAGGGATTTTATCAGACATCTGTACAGGAAATTGCTGAAGCAACCGGAATTTCAAAGGGTGCATTTTACAAGTATTTTGATACGAAAGAAAGCTTACTGATTGAGATACTAAAGCTGCAGTATGAAAACATGATAAAGCAAGCATCCTCTATGAGTCAGCTTGAAGGAATGACCAGGAGAGAAGCCTTTATTGAAAATATGAGTCATGAATTAGAGCAGTGGATCAATAATCGGGATTTTTTCACAGTATTATTCAAAAACTTCCCTCCAAATGAAAACAAACAAGTGTCTGAAATTATGAGTAAGCTGAAATCATCGCTGGTGAACCTGCACCGGGAGACGTTAATAGACACTTATGGAGAAAAAATAGAGCCATTTATAACGGATATCGTTATTATTTTTGAAGGGATTTTGAAGGAATATATCATAACCGTGATTTTAAGGGAAAAATCTGTTGATGTATACCAGTTGGCTTCTTTTATTGCGACAGTTATGGATTCAATTGTTAACTCTCTTCCTTATACAGAACCGGTGTTAACAGATTATCTGAATCCGGCTAATCCAAAGGAACGTATTTTGGACTGTTTAGACATGATTGAAGATAAATTGAATAATACTAACAACATCACAACAGATAAGGAAAAACTTTTAAAGGCAGTTCAAAGGTTAAGAAAAGAAATGAAAACAACAGAGCCACAGCAATTTTTATTAGAAGCACTTATCTCCTATTTAAATAATGAAGAAATCCTCAAAAAAGAGGTTGATGTACTGGACCGCCTGTATAAAAGGCTGGTTCAGGATGAATAAAATATAATTGGCACGGTCAGTTTAATTGACCCACGTTTGTACGAAACACATTAGATTGAGGTTGGAAAGAAGGGTAATAACTTATGAGTGAACAGGAACATACAGAACAAACAGAAAAAGACTATAATAAATGGGTCATTATGATTGTGTTGCTTTCAGGAGCCTTTGTAGCTATCCTGAACCAAACGTTATTGGCAACAGCTTTACCAAAGATAGCTGCTGATCTGGAACTTCCTTATAGTGTTGCTCAGTGGCTGCAGTCCATCTTTATGCTGGTTAATGGGATCATGATTCCTATAACAGCTTTTTTAATTGGTCATTTCACAACAAGGAGATTATTTATTTCGGCGCTTGGATCGTTTGCCATTGGTACGATAATTTGTTCGATTGCACCGAACTTTACAATCCTTATGGTAGGCCGTATCTTTCAGGCTGCAGCAGCAGGTATTATTATGCCGCTTATGCAAACCATTCTGTTCCTGACTTTTCCACGTAACAAGCGGGGAACAGCGATGGGGATGTTTGGTTTAGTTATTGCGTTTGCGCCTGCAATTGGACCAACTCTTTCAGGATGGATGGTTGAACATTTTCCATGGAGAAGTTTATTTTATTTAATCTTACCTATCATCCTGATTGACATTTTAATTGCTTACTTTGTTCTAAAAAACGTGACAAAGCGAACTTTTCCAAAACTGGATCCATTATCAATTGTCTTATCTACATTTGGTTTTGGAGGCTTGCTTTACGGATTCAGTGTGGCTGGTGGAGAAGAAGGCTGGGCAAATATGAATGTCTACATCTCCCTGGCTGTCGGAGCAATTACTTTAACCTGGTTTATTTTAAGACAGTTAAAACTGGAAGAGCCTATTCTTGAATTCAGAGTCTTTCAGTATAAAATTTTCACATTGACAACTGTTTTGGGTATGGTTGTCTTTCTTGCCATGATAGGTTCCATGGTTGTCTTACCGCTATTGATGCAGGATATGCTAGGATTTACGGCCTTTGAATCAGGGCTGGCACTCTTGCCGGGGGCTGCCACGATGGGGTTAATGAACCCTGTTACAGGTAGGCTGTTCGATAAATTCGGTGCCAAATGGCTATCCATTGTCGGCTTAACCATCTTAGTTATTACGACATTTATGTTTGCAACCATGACTACAGAAACGACATTTGCCTATATTGCCGGATTAAATGCGGTAAGAATGCTTGGAATTGCAATGGTCATGATGCCGGTAACAACTGCAGGCTTAAATGAATTGCCTCTGGACATCATTTCGCATGGTACAGCGATGAACAACACCATGCGACAGGCTGCAGGTGCAATGGGAACCGCACTCATGGTAACGGTTATGTCGAATACCACCATTGAATCCCAGGGAGTACAGGGGGCGATACACGGGGTTAACATGACCTTTATCGTAGCCGGTGTATTTGCTCTCATTGGGCTTATCCTAACCTTCTTTATAAAACACAGACGACCAGAAGAAGAATAATGGGGACTGTCCCGCTCTCCGCTAACGCGCTAACGCGTTAAAGCGGTGCGGGACAGTCCCTATTTCTTTATAATCCCCCATTTCCATTCGGCGCAATTTCCTTTATAGTTATAGACAAGTTTATTCAACGACAAGGGGGATTTGGAGATGGTCCTTGAACTTAAAGGGGTTTCGTTAAAACGTAATGGCAAGTGGATTCTTGAGGACATAAACTGGAGTATTGAAGCAGGTGAACACTGGGTATTATATGGATTGAACGGAGCCGGAAAAACAGCTTTATTGAACTTGTTAAACGCTTACTATTTTCCAACAACGGGAAGGATGAAGGTTCTCGGCAAGGAGTTTGGAACGGATCCACTTGCTGAGCATTTACGTACAAGAATAGGATTTGTATCTTCCTCTCTTCAGCAGAAGTTTTATCCGGGAGATAACGCTTTTGAGGTTGTACTAAGTGGCTCTTTTGCGTCTATTGGTCTTTATGAAACACCCACAGATGAGATGAGACAGAAGGCCATTTCCCTTTTAAAGGAAATGGGATGTCTGGATTATGCCAATCAGACCTATCATACCCTGTCCCAGGGGGAACGACAGCGTGTTTTAATTGCCAGAGCATTAATGGCTGATCCTGAACTTTTGATTTTGGATGAACCAACGAGTGGTCTGGATTTCATAGCAAGAGAGCAGCTATTAGAAGTGATTGAAAACCTAGTTGACAAACAGAATGGTCCAGCTATTATATACGTAACCCATCGATCGGATGAAGTTTTGCCTGTATTTTATAAAACCCTGCTGCTGAAAAAGGGGAGAGTTTTTTCTTCAGGGTATACAACAGACTTGTTCAAGGACGAGGGTTTATCCGATTTTTTCGAGATTCCTGTGCATGTTCATTGGCATGAAGGTCGGCCTGTCCTTTCCAAAAAAGAAAATATAACATCCCGACATTAAGGAGAGAGGTATATTGAGGCGTATAGGAATTATAGGTTCAAGCGGCTCTGGAAAATCAACATTGGCAAGGAATCTCGGGGAAATTTTGCATATTGATGTGTACCACCTTGACCAATTATTCTGGAAGCCGGGCTGGGTATTAGCGACTCTCGATGAACAGAAACAAATTCAGCATGAGTTAACGAGTCAGGAAAATTGGATCATAGATGGAACGTATTCAAGCACGATGGATATTCGTCTGAAACAGGCGGACACGATCATTTTCTTAGATTTGCCGAGACTGCTATGTGTGTATCGGGTCGTAAAACGGCGAATTCAATATCGAAACCAGACACGTCCGGACATGGGAGAAGACTGTGAGGAAAAACTAGACTGGGCGTTTTTAAGCTACGTTTGGAATTTTCCCAAAACCAAAAAGCCGAGGATTCAAAACTATTTACAGAATAGGAAAGCGAATCAAGACGTTATCGTTCTATCCTCACTAAGAGAGATCAGAATTTTTTTGGAAAAAATCAGAAAGACTGTGCAGAACCGATGAAAACAGTGGTTATCTAAGGTGATGAAAACAGAGAGCACCGTCTTTAAACTCATCACCACCCCCATTTTAATTTGACATTATTTTATATTACGTTATCATTAAGATTGTTAAGAAAAAATTTAATTTATTGAATAGGGTTAACGGAGGTTATTTATATTGGATACACCCCAGGACAAGAGGGTAAATGAAACTCGAAAATACTGAGGGTGTGTGATTCAATCTATATCAGGAAAATGGACTTGTTCCGATCGTCAGGAAGAGTTAAGAGCTTTTATCAGAGAAACCAATGATACAGGAAAAATTAGACAAGGGGAGTTTTCATTACATGTTTTTTAAAAAACGTATTCTGTTTATCACAGCAATCATTTTTGCAATGCTATTAAGTGCTTGTGGAGAAGGAACGACTGAAGAATCTTCATCAAATGCTAAAGAAAAGAGCAGTTCAGACAAGCCTGCCATTGAAATGGGACAAATCAACTGGGCAGAAAATGTTGCCGTAACGAATATGTGGAAAGCTATTCTGGAAGATAAAGGATATGACGTGAATTTTAATTTAGTAGACATGGGTGCACAAATGTCTGCGTTATCAGCCGGGGAACTGGATGTGAACTTGGAAATCTGGTTACCTGTTCAGGACGCTAAGTATTTAGAGGAATATCAGGATGAAGTGAATTTCTCTGAAGAAACCTGGTATGATAAGGCGAAAGTCGGACTGGTTGTACCAAGCTATATGGAAGATGTCAATAGCATTAAGGATTTAAACAATCATAAAAAAGCCCTTGAAGGTGAAATTACCGGATTTGATCCTGGTGCAGGTACAATGATGGTAACCAAGGATGTTATTAAAGAATATAACCTCGATTATGAGCTGATGCCAAGCTCTGAACCAGCGATGTTAACGGCACTAAATGAAGCTGTTGAGAAAAAAGAGCCTATTGTTGTTCCATTATGGAGCCCGCACAGTATCTTTTCTCAGCTGGATCTGAAATATTTAGAAGATTCTAAGAAGGTCTATGGTGGCGTGGAAAAAATCCATCATGCAACCCGTCAAGGCTTTGCAGAGGATTACCCTAAAGTAAGCAAATGGCTGAAAAACTGGAAGATGGATGACCAGGCCATTGGAGAATTAATGACAGCTGTCAAAGAAGCTAAAGAGCAAGGGAAAGAGCCTATAGACGGTGCAGAAAAATGGGTGAATGAAAACCAGGACTTAATTAATGAATGGATCAAGTAATCAACCAGAAAAACTGCACCGGGAATCATCCTGGTAACCCTATTTAAAAAAAACAGAAAGTCCCGTGGTCTATCAATAACGGGGTGACACATTCATCGATTTCGTGTTCACAGATATGGCCACGGGACTGTATTTAACCATCCCGTTCATCTACTTAGAAAACGAATCCCTCCATTACATTCATCAACGAAAACGAGACGTATTTAATTAAAATATCTTCTTTTGCTTTGACAAACATGGAAATCCATGTTAAATTAATTTTGTTCTAAACATTAAATTTTTTCTTAACAAATTTAATTAATTGAATCTAACTCATTGCATTGTTATATTGTAACAATATGGGTGGAAGTCTGATAAAATCGCGTGTCCTGCTGTTAGCCCTCCATGAGAATGCCCTATTCAGCAAAGGAAGAGACTTACAGCATGTCATGCAGTTTAAAAGGAGGGAATGAGATGGAAACAAAATTACAATTCATTGGTGGTGAATGGGTACCAGCTCTCTCTAAAGAAACAAGAGAAATCATTAACCCATTTAACCAGGAAGTGATAGCCGTTGCTGCTGAAGGTAATGAAAAGGATGCAAAGGAAGCAATTAAAGCAGCACGTAAAGCTTTTGACCAGGGAGATTGGTCCAACACTTCAGCATCCGATCGTGGCGAAATTGTAATGAACATCGCAAATCTCATTAAAAGAGACAGAGAAGAACTGGCAAGACTGGAATCCCTTGATACAGGAAAAACCGTCGAAGAAAGTCGTGGCGATATGGACGATATTGCCGGCGTTTTCCGTTACTTTGCAGAAATTGCGGATAAAGATGGTGGTGAACTGATCGATTCCCCGCTCCCAAATTCAAATAGTAAAGTAGTAAAAGAGCCAGTAGGAGTCTGCGGACAGATTACACCATGGAATTATCCATTATTACAGGCATCCTGGAAGTTGGCGCCAGCACTGGCCGCAGGTAACACGCTCGTTATGAAGCCAAGTGAAATTACCCCGCTTACAACCGTAAAAGTATTTGAACTAATGGATGAAGCCGGAGTACCAAAAGGAGTAGCTAACCTAGTGCTCGGAGCTGGTGCTACTGTAGGTGCTGAGCTGTCATCAAATACAGATGTAGATCTCATCTCCTTTACAGGTGGAATCGAAACCGGTAAGAATATCATGAAGGCAGCAAGCGTAAATGTGAAAAAACTGGCGCTTGAGCTGGGTGGCAAAAATCCAAATGTCATTTTTGCTGATGCCGATTTCGAAACGGCTGTTGACCAGGCTCTAAATGGAGTGTTCTTCCACGCAGGTCAAATCTGCTCGGCTGGCACAAGGATTATCGTTGAAGATAAAATTCATGATCAATTTGTAGATGCCCTTGTAAAACGAGTCGCCAATATTCGTCTGGGCAGCGGGTTTGATGAAAACACTCAAATGGGTCCTTTAATTTCCAAGGAACATCTAAGTAAAGTTATGGATTATGTGGAAAAGGGTAAAAAGGAAGGAGCCACAGTTGCTGTTGGTGGAAAACAACCGGAAGATCCGGAGCTGCAAGACGGATTTTTCTACTTACCAACCGTTCTTACCGACTGCACCACCGATATGAGTGTTGTCCAGAATGAAGGATTTGGTCCTGTTATTACCATAGAAAAATTCTCGAGTGAAGAAGAAGCAATTCAACTCGCAAATGATTCCATTTATGGTTTAGCAGGTGGTGTCTGGACATCTGATATTGCCAAGGCCGAACGATGCGTAGCAAAAATGCGCATGGGCACCGTATGGATTAATGACTTTAACTTATACTTCCCACACGCACCATGGGGCGGCTTCAAACAATCAGGCATCGGCCGCGAATTAGGAAAGCCCGGATTAGATGAATACCAGGAAACTAAACATATTTTCCATAACCTCAAACCAGAGCCAATGAACTGGTTTTAGATGATTTATGGAAATAGATTAGATAAAGCCTATCAGACACATTAGCTGTGTTTGATAGGCTTTTTTATGAGAATGGGGGGGATGATGGGTGATTTATGTGGGGATTGATGATGAATCAGCCGAGAGCGGAGTAGTTTCGGCAGATTCAAGAGGGAATTGCAGGTGAATCGGCCGAGAGAGGTGTGGTCACGGCAGATTCAAGTGGCAATTGAAAGTGAATCGGCGGAGAGAAAGCACATCCCGGCTGATCCAAGTAAATGTCGTGAATTTCTATAACTCCCTTAATCTATTAAAAACTAAATATCCAAAGAAAACCATCTGCCATGCCCCTCTGTTTCTCCAATCATTTGCCGATTCTTTTCACCATTTAAAACATAGTCCAAATGAAGATAGTGGTCTTGAATATTATTATATAGGTGAAAAATGTCGCGCTCTTCACCAATCTTTGAAATCACATTCAGTAGTTTTTCCTTTGATTCATATGAAAATTGGTTTGCAACGTGTGTATGGAAAACGCCAATAACAGTATCATTTGGAATTCTTTTCATGATTTCAGGCAGTAAATCCACACCATCTCCTTCAATAAGTTCTAAATGATTCTTATTGACAACTTGAGATGCAGCTTCAAAAAGTTTTCTTCGTTCTTCATGCTCCGGCCAGATGAGTGCTTTCAGCCATAGCTTATCTTCATCATTTGATAGTCTGTTGATATGTAAATCTACACCAATCCGTTTTACAACGGGCGGACTACTGGACAGTAAAAAGGGGATGGCTCCTCTGACTTTGGAATCAATATGAACTTCAGCCTGTGGATTTCCATATACCTGGGTCGTTCCATATGAATAGCTATATTGATCCCACAACAATTGAATTCCGGCACTCGTCCCAATTTCAATAAAGGCTAAGGGCTTTTTTGTTTTTTCATACATATAGCAAAAGCATGGGTATAAATAGGCGCATCGTCTCACTTCATTGGTCTGTACGTTTTTGTTTTGAAGAATTGACTTGATTTCCTTGCTGTGTTTCAAACAGAAATCCTTAAAATGAGTAAAACTTTGGGTGATGTCATCTTTGGGGTGGTCCGCTATGCTAGCATAAAAGTTTCTAAGTGGGTGTTTCTGTCCCTTAAATAATAGATATTGAACAGCGGCGAAAAGTAAATTTGGTATTGGCTGGCCATTCTTTGCATGAGTACATAATTCGAGAATTTGTTCATCATCAGCAATTTTCAAAGATAACTTTTCATATAATTCAGATGAACCGTGACATTGTTCAGCAAAATTCATAAATCTTGCGGCTATGGAAGAATCCAAAATTATACACCACCTTTAAAATAATATGAACTATAACTGCTGTAAATTGAGTTCTTTGTTAATTTTTCTCACCATACACTCAGCAAACTTTTTTAACAAATTAGGATCAAAATCCTCACCTGAGTTTTGTCCTGTATATTGATTTAAAGCCTTAGAAATTAACTGGTCATAGGGAGTTGACACAAGAGAAATCGCCCATTCACCTCCTTCTTTTTTGGAAGCAATGGCATTCTCTTTTAAATAGTAGAGGGTGCGGCAAAGATTTAATGAATAATAAACTGGATCTTCTGTTATTTTCATAGAAACTTTGTCAATATCCTGTAATAGGGAATGGGTGAAATGTCTCTTTTCGACTTTAGGTATTTCAGAAATACTCGCTCCATAGAGAGTTATTCCTCTATGTTTGGTGACAACAAGGTGTGCCGCTAAATCCGGGTCCAGCTCATTTTCGGATAAATAATCCGGATTTTCCTGATATAACGGTTTGTGGAGTTTTGAATAATGCAGCTCAAAAGGTGTCGGGTACTTAAAATCCTGAAGATGATTGTGTGCGATAATGCTCATTTCAACTTTAATTTCCGGATAGGTTTTCTCCAGTTGCAGTATTTCCTGGATAAGTTTCTTTTTCTTATTTTGCGAAATCTTTTCATGTATGACTATAAGGATGTCGATATCACTTTTTCCTGGCTGATAACAGCCCATAGCCAAAGAACCGTGTAAGTATATACCTATAAGATTGGTTTGCAAATGAGTTTGATAGATTTGAATGAACTGGTTTAAAAAGGATTGAACATACATGTGTATTTCCTCCCCCCCTTATCATTTTCATTAAGGTGCTATTACTCTGTCACTTCCCGTTGATTCATGGAACCTTTAAAAAGATACCGAATCCCTTTACCTGCCAAAGGTTCGTCCTTGTACCTCGGAATCACATGAAAATGGGCATGAAAAATATGCTGTCCACCCACTTCGCCACAGTTCTACCCCAGGTTATATCCTTGAGGCTGGTGATTTCGATCCAGATAATCCTTCACGTCCTGAAGAAGATCATACGTCGCCATCCATTCTTCCTTCGTTAAATCAAAAACGGTTTCACGATGTTGCCTCGGGACAATTAACCCTGCACCTTCCAGTTGACATCCTTTCGTTTGCACATCTTCCAACTGTACAAACATACAATACTCATTACTCATAATGACCCGCTGCTTAGGCTCCAGCTCAGGATAACAAAAAACACACATTGAAAATCCTCCTTTGGGACTGTCCCCACATGCTTTAAAGCGATAAAGCGTGTGGGGACTTTTCTCGAATATAATAATAGTCTAATATAAAGCTATGTGAATGAAAAATAGAAAGCGAATGTAATCCAGGAGGTTGAAAGTTCTAGCTATTAAAAGGGAGGTATCCTTATGATCTATGAGTTTAAACAAATGACACAGGAGCAGGCAGAACAAATCGCTTACAACTGGCATTATGAAGGGATTTATTCCTTTTACGATATTGAAGCAGATAAGGAGGATATGGAAGAATTTCTGGATTCTGAACAGCGGGGCCAATCCATGTTTGCGGTAACTGGAAATAATGAATTAACAGGCTTCTTCAGTATTAACCAGGTAAACAACGATACCATTGATATTGGATTGGGATTGCGCCCCGATATTACTGGCAAAGGTTATGGTTTAACATTCCTGAAAGAAGGGCTAAGCTTTGCAGAAAAGAATTATAATCCTGGAATGATTACTCTATCGGTCGCCACCTTCAATCAGCGTGCAATTAAAGTGTATAAAAGGGCAGGTTTTACAGAGGCTGGAACATTTATTCAGAATACGAATGGTGGACAGTATGAATTTCTCAGGATGGTATATAAGTGTTAGAATTTTTGTCCATTAATCATTGCTCTCCTTCAGCCGCATAATAAAACGAGTTAGCCAGTATGCAATCAGTACAATCCCCATATCGATAAGAAATACATAAAATTGATTCATCCCTTTATTAAAGGATATAAGGCCCATATATTTCTCCAGCGTTGCAAAGCCAAAAGCAAATATGGCACTGGCAATAGCTATGTACAAATAATAATTTTTATTATGGTTAACACAATATTGATATACGAGCATAAAACCCACAGGTAGAACGGCGGCATTCAGACTTAAAGCAAAAGGCAACAATGGAAGTAGAAAATAATGATGAACAAAGTGAGAGGTAGATCCTAAAATGGTATCCGTATAACCCCATAGCATATGAACCGTAAACCCAAAAAACAGGATTTCAAAAATTCGTGTGCGATCGATGGATAAGAATAAGATGATTAAAGGTACCACCAGCATGGCTGCAACAAACCAGAATTGCCACGTATCAAAATAAGAATATTGCTTCCAATATTCAATAAGAGTGGAATTTAATTTTTCATCTGTTTCATATATAAGAGTCCAATATTCCTGAAATTTCATGTTTGATATCCTCCAGATTATATATCCTAATCTTATTTTTCTTAATAATCCCTTATTTATTCAGTGAAATCATCCTGACAGACATTTTTCTTATGACATAGCTATCATGCACACTACAAAAGGTGCAGCATGATTTATTTTTATTAGGTTAGGATAATATGCAGATAGAAACTCAGAGGCACAAGTCATGAAACCAACAGGAGTCTTATGTTACTCTACAGGAGATAATGAAGTTGCATAACAAAGGAGAGAAATACATGGCTAATCTGAACATTCCATTGTCTGTTTTAAACCTTGCCCCAATTCGACAAGGGAAGGATGAAAAGGGAGCCATCGATGATATGGTTGACCTTGCTCAGGCAACAGAAAGCATGGGTTATAGACGTTATTGGATCGCCGAGCATCATAATACAAAAACCCTTGTAAGCTCAGCAACCACGCTTTTAATGAAACATACATTAGAAAATACAAACAATATCCGGGTTGGATCTGGTGGGGTCATGCTACCGAATCACTCACCATTGGTTGTCGCTGAACAATTTGGAACGATGGAAACCATTTATCCGAACCGTCTTGATTTAGGTCTGGGACGCGCCCCTGGGACAGATATGCTTACGGCGAGTGCCCTTAGACGTTCACAGAGTGATACCGTTAACTCCTTTCCCAAGGATGTGCAATCCCTGCTTACATACTTTGGTCCGGAAGAAAATCAGGGTTTTGTTAAAGCCCATTTAGCGATTGGCACAAACATTCCAATATATATTTTAGGATCATCACCGGACTCTGCGGTGTTAGCGGCAAGATTGGGGCTTCCGTATGTATTTGCTGCCCATTTTGCTCCAAGATATTTAGAGGATGCCATTAGTATATACCGGGACCAGTTCGAGCCATCGGAATACCTGGATCAACCGTATATGATGGTTTGCCTGAATGTGATTGCCGCTGAAACAGACGAGGAAGCTAAATTGGAATCGACAACGATGGAACAGTTTTTCCTCAATGTTGTCCGGGGCTCACAAAACTTTTTAAGTCCGCCGGTTAAAAATATGGATGATCTGTGGAGTCCACAGGAAAAAGCCGCCGCTTCGTCCATGTCGAGTGTCACTCTTTTAGGAAGCAAGGATTCCATCAGAGACCAGTTAACCAGCTTTCAGGAAAAGTATGATGTTGATGAGCTGATGGTTGTTTCCTACATTTATGATACGGATAAACAAAAACGGTCCTACGAAATTTTAAAAGAGGTAGTAGATGAGAGCTGAACATGAGCTTGTCATGATAAAAGATCGGCATAAATGTCGATCTTTTTTTCGTTGAATAAGATGCCTGATTTGGTGATTTTTATTTAAAAATTCAAAAAATGCATAGTCAACCTCCAATATTTATGTTAACTTATATCAATAAAAGGTTAACAATTAGGAGGCGTTTTTATATGGAGAATGTTAATCCGAAACTAAGAGCCGTTGTGATTTGTGGTTTGTTCGCAGCTATTACCGCTATTTTAGCTCAGGTAGAGGTACCTTTACCTATCGTTCCCATAAGTGGACAAACCTTAGCTGTAGGATTGACGGCAACGATAATTGGAAGTAAGTTTGGTGCTGTTGCGATGATTTGTTATGCTTTATTAGGAGGCATTGGGCTGCCTGTCTTCGCGGGATTTAAAGGGGGAGCGCAAGTGTTAATCGGTCCAACAGGTGGATATATTTTTGGTTTTATTCTAACCGCTTATGTCACAGGATTAATTCTGGAAAAAACAACATTTAATTTATGGATGGCCATGATCGCGAATACAGTGGGAATGATGATTACTCTTTTGTTTGGCACCATTCAATTAAAAATTGTGCTGGACATGACATGGAATCAGGCGCTTGCAGCAGGGGTATATCCTTTTATTGCCGTCGGACTTATTAAAGCATTTCTGGCAAGCTGGCTTGGGATTACCGTCAGAAAACGTTTAGTTCAGGCTAGTTTAATCCATCAAGTTGATCATAGAGCAGCATGAAAGTAGGAGGGATTTAATTGGGCAACTGTAAATGGAGGAGAATCGCTGGATTAATCGGTTCTTTCTTACTCTTCATCTTTGGTACATATCAATTGGTACTGGATGGACCATCATTCATACCTATTTTATTTGCTATCAGTGGATTGGCAGGGTTTCTAGGAGGACTGCCTGGACCTGAGAGGCGCAGTTAGACCATACCCTGTGTCGAGAAGGTCCAGAACTTCCTGAACGAGCACTGGAGTGGGATCAACACTAAACGTTAACAGAGCCTGAAAATAGGATCTTTTAATATGAAGGTTGAATAAAGACATTATTCAGCCTTTTTTATAGTCCAGGAAATTATAAAATAAGCGATTTGTGGATAAGAAAAACAGGTAAGGCCACGTCCGCCTTTGTTCTTTGTAACCTATAATCAAGTATGTAAATATTGAATATAATATACTTATTACAATGTTCAACTTAAAAAGAAAGGGATGTTTGTTATCGACTTTATCATATTTTTCTTATTCGCAGTTTTTGGATGGATCGCATTAATGGGACTAAGTCATACAGAGAAAAAATGGCTGGGTGGATTTGGCGGATTTTTAGCTATTGTGTTTATCGTTGTTAGTCAAATCATTAAGTTTCAAACAGACTATTTTACGGAAAGCAGTTTTGGAAATGCAGAACCCGTTGGCCAATGGGTGGTTCCCGGTTTTATCGTTTTAGGCATTTATCTTCTTGGGTTGATTAATTATCGACTGATTAAAGCCGCAGTAAAAGCAAAATCGTGGCAACGTTGGGGTCTTGTTGTGCTGGATATTGTTGTTACAATCATCTATCTATGGGCCGGAAGTGTTACATTGTTTTTTGTGGGATTTAGCTATTTTCCATTTGCACCTTAATTTTTTGCAAAAGTAATTAGAAAATTATGTTAATATTGTGGCTGATATGCTTCTATATGTGTTTACCATCATGTCATACTTGAAATGCTTATGGCTGGTGTGCACTTTATATATAAAAAATAATATTATAAATGAACAGTCTATACCTTATTGGATGGTTAATCGTTCCCTTATCTGTACATACTTTAACTGCACTAAAAATGGAAAATGAGGGTCCAAATTGAAAACCATCAGAAATTGGGCGAAAAAACTAAAGCAAAGAATTATGGTTCTATACTTTTCCTGTAAGGATCAAAGAATCCCCTGGTATGCAAAGCTTTTTACAGCATGTGTAGTTGGCTTTGCTTTCAGTCCAATAGATTTAATCCCAGACTTTATTCCGATACTTGGCTTATTGGATGATCTCATTTTAGTCCCATTGGGAATAAAAGCAGCTATAGGGATGATCCCTGAACAAGTCCTTCAGGATAGCGAGGCAAAGGTAAAAGCAATGCAGGGAAGTACTAAACCTAAACCCGGAAATTGGGTTGCAGGTCTTATTGTTATATTGATATGGCTATTAATTCTTAATTGGATTATTTTGGAGTTATTTGTTAGTTAAAAAGAGGATTAGAAGGGAGAGGATGTATATTTGAAACAATTGAAGATTATAAATTACAGCTGTTCATATGCGCAGAGATTTACTGGAAAGCTTTACTTAGACTGCTGGGCAGGTAATCAAAAACTAAGAGTCTATTATCCTGCTCAAGGACTTACATATTTAGGGTATTTTCCTGAAAAGGATTATTCTATCAGTGTGTTTACTTCCACAGATTGTAAGAAATTAGATGGAGGTGACAATGGTGGGGATTGATTTTCATAACGATAGGAATCGTTTTAAATACGCCTTCCGTCATGTGGATTCTTTATGGATGGATTTAGTCAAAAGTCTAGTTCCAATCGAGAATACTTCAAGTGCCGCCGATATTGGCTGTGGAGGGGGAATCTATACTAAGGCACTTTTGAAGCTCGGAGTGAACTCTGTAACGGGTGTGGATTTTTCTCTCGCTATGATTGAAGGGGCAAAAGAAGCTTCCAAAGGTTATCAAAATTTATCCTTTCAGCATGGGAGTGCGTACGAATCGGGGTTGAAGAGAAATGCCTATGATTTGGTTTTGGAGCGGGCCCTTATTCATCATATAAAGGATCTTTATTCCTGTTTTCAGGAAGCCTATCAACTCTTGAATAATGGGGGGAATTTAATTGTACAGGACCGGACACCTGAAGACTGCTTACTACCTGGCAGTCAGGATCATGTTAGGGGATATTTCTTTGATTGCTATCTAAAATTAAAAGATATTGAATTAAAGCGCAGATATACAAGTACATTTGTCACAGAAAATCTTAAAAGGGCAGGCTTTAAAGAAATCGAAGAAGTGACATTATGGGAGACGAGAAGAGTCTATGAAACCAAACATGAATTATTAAATGACATTAAAAATCGAACAGGACGAAGTATTTTGTTTGAATTAGAAAATGATGAATTAAAGTCCCTAATCGACTATATGGATAAGTCATTGCCTATGAATAAAAAAATTACAGAAAAAGACCGTTGGACCATTTGGAAAGCCGTTAAATAAGAAAATGGTTCTTGTGAGGAGCACGAGAAAAATAGGAATGAGTCTCATATGGGGCCATCCAGATTAATCCCCAAATCTCGAATCATCAATATGAATCTCATTAAATATATAAATTTATCGGAATATTTGTTAAAATATATGGAAAATGATGTTAAAATAATTTTGTGTATGATTATAACTATACCGAATCAGTGAACAACTATTTGATTTTCAACCGTATGGAATAGATTATGGTATAAAATTCCGGACTTTTCGGAGCTGATCAAGTGAAGAAGCAATCAAATCTAATCTTTAGAAATCAAACATTTTTCCGGCTTTGGATGGCACAGAGCGGAAGTAGTCTGGGTGACTGGTTTAATCACGTGGCTTTAGCGGCGACCACACTTCGTTTAACTCAATCACCAACAGCAATGGGACTTGTACTGATATGTCGGGACCTTCCCCAGGTAACGTTATCTTTTTTGGCTGGTCCTTTCGTAGACCGATTTTCTAAGCGAATGATCATGTACATATCTGATTTCATACGTGCTGTTGTTGCTGTAATGTTTATCTGGGCAGCTTTAGAACAGCAGATGTGGGCCTTTTATCTGGGTTCAGTCCTTATGGGAGTCGCAAGTAGTGTCTTCGGACCTGCTAGAAACGCGGCGATTCCAGCTGTTGTTGCTGAGAAGGATATCACAGCTGCAAATTCGTTAACTGTTGCTACATCTGGAGTACTTTCCGTTGTGGGGGCTGCATTTGGGGGTCTGGTTTCAGCTGTTCAGCCAGCACTTGCTTTTGCCGTTAATGCACTTAGCTATATTTGGTCGGCTGGATGGGTTTTGGCAACAAAATGGAAGGAAGGAATAAAAAAGAATAATCAAGGATCATCACCTTCTTATTTTAGAGAATTGAGTGAGGGCTTTGGTATTTTAAAAGAAAATCGTTTAATCATGGCTCTGATTTGTACAAGTGTAGCCTTCGCAATTATGTCAGGCCCTTACTTTGTCATGATTCCTGTATTGGGTGATCTTACATATAATCTTGGAGGAATTGGGATAGGATTGCTATATGTTGCGGATGGGTTGGCATTTATTCTATCTGCAATGTTTGTGGGACGGGTTGTAGGAAGTCAGGTGAAGTCTGCCCACAGATGGTATGGCTGGGGATTTTTCATTCAGGCTGTATTTTTTGTTGCCTTCGCTTTTTCGACAAATGTCTGGACGGGAATGATTTTTATCTTTTTATCCCAATTAGGAGCGGGTATTTTATTGACATTAGGGACCACTATTTTGCAGATGACGGTTTCATCTGAAGTACTTGGAAGGATCTTTGCAATTGATCACACGGTGGATTCAGGTATAAAGCAGCTTTCTTTACTCATTTCAGGTCCCGCTATCTCCTTACTCGGTTCGCCTGTTGTTGGAATTATTGTGGGGCTGATTGGCAGTCTTGCAGGTGTCGCATGGTGGTATGTGAGCTATCGGGAAAGAAGGAATGTTGCATATCGATAAACTCACAGGAAATGGCTGGCGGGTGATTTCAAAAGAAGAATTAGAAAAGATGTAAGAATGGATATTGTTACAGGTTATGAAGATACAAATTCTATGAATCTAGTCATTTGTTAAAGGTGATACATATGAAAACATTCCCTGAAAATATTAAGTTTTGCTATCCTTGGCGCAGCTACCAGGCAGAGGTGCTTGAGCATTTAGACCATCACCTGGAAAATAAGCACCTTCATCTGGTTGCCCCGCCTGGTTCCGGGAAAACGGTTCTGGGCTTGGAGGTCATGCTTCGCTTAAATAAACCTACCTTCATTGTGGCACCAACCATTGCGATTCGAAATCAATGGGTGGATCGATTTACGGAGCTGTTTTTACAAGCAGACGAACAACCAGACTGGATGACCACAGATATTAAAAATCCCCAATTTATTACAGTGACTACTTATCAGGGTTTACACAGCCTATTTAAAGAAGACAACGAGAAAGAAGAAGAGCAAGACCATATTGATGATGAAGAAGCAGAAGAAGAGCCTGCACTGGAGCTTACCGAAAAAGAAAAAGCACAGCAACGCCTGTTTGAACAAAACTATCAAACCTTAGTTTTGGATGAAGCTCATCATTTACGTACCAGCTGGTGGAAAACGGCAATGGCCTTCCGTGACGAACTTAACGATCCATCCATTGTGGCTTTAACGGCGACACCTCCCTATGACGTGGGCCAGTCAGAATGGGATAAATATATTCAGTTATGTGGTCCTATTGATGAGGAAATTGAAGTGGCAGCTTTAGTTAAAGAGGGTGACTTGTGCCCGCATCAGGATTACTTATGGATGTCCATGCCGGCGAAAAAGGAACGGGAGCCTATCGAAACCTTCCATGAAGAAGCGGAAAATCTCCGAGAAAGCCTGCTGCATAACCAGTCCTTCCGGGAGCTTATTGAAACCCACCCATGGATGCAGTCCGGGGAATATGTAGAGGAGAAACTCAGCCATTATCGTTATTTTATCAGTATGATGGTGTATTTAAAGGAAGTCGGAAGTGATGCCTGGGAGCTTCCGTTTCAGCTTATTGACGAAAAAGCTAAGCATTTACCTTCGTTTGACTTAGAATGGGCAGAGGAATTATTGACTTCCATGCTGTACCGGGATGAGCTGGTCAATGAAAAAGAGGAGCCCTTGAAAGGGATTAAAAAACAGCTGTCCGGAATGAAGGCTTTAGAGCATCGTAAGGTTAAGCTGCGAGCCACCCGTAAAATGGAGAGAACATTATTGCACAGCACATCTAAGCTGGATAGCATTAATCAGATTGTTTCCTTGGAAAAACAGGCACAGGGGGATGACCTCCGATTAGTGGTGCTCGCTGATTATATTTATGCCGGTGACTTGCCTAAGAATCCGGATGAGGAGCAGCCGTTAATCCGGCTTGGCGTTGTGCCTGTTTTTGAAAACATACGTAGAGAGCTGGGGAACCGGTGCAAGCTTGGTGTTTTAACAGGCTCCGTCGTGATTGTACCCAAAAAGGTCGTTTCTCTATTACAGGAACAGGACTTACAATTTCAAACGGAGCCCCTGGTACATGCTGATCAATATGTAAAAGTCGAGGTACAGGGGGCATCCAGACAACATATGGTAAGCGCAATTACCGAAATTTTTTCGAGTGGAGGAATTGATGTTCTGGTAGGAACAACTGCACTGCTTGGGGAAGGGTGGGATGCACCAAGTGTGAACACGCTTGTTCTGGCCTCCTATGTGGGGACCTTTATGCTGACGAATCAGATGCGAGGCCGTGCCATCCGGACAGAACGAGGGAATGACGAGAAGGCAGCTAACATCTGGCATTTAGTTTGTATGGATCCATATGGTCCGGATGGTGGTTATGATTTTAAATCGCTTAGACGTCGCTTTCGTTCCTTAACGGGTCTGGATGAGGAACTTCCGTTAATTGTCACTGGACTTGAGCGCTTAAGGCTTCCGGACACGACATTTAACCAGAATCAAATCTCGCTCATTAATCATGAAATGAGCAAACGGGCAACGAATCGTAAGCGTCTGTTTGACCGTTGGGAAGAGGCTGTACAAAAAGGAGAGAAAAAACGGGAGGAATTTCAAACCGATACATCCTATGTGCCGAAGCCGTTTGTGTTTAGAAATACAGTGAAATCATTACTCATTATAAGCGCATTTGTATTTTTTAATATGGCTCGTGCAATTGGAGAATACGGATACTATCGGGATGCCTGGGAGCTGGTCGTTCCATTATTTATTGGACTGGGCCTGGGAGCCATTTTTTCTGCTCCGTTTTTATGGAAAGCAATGAAAATTTTCATCTTTAATCCGTCGATTGAGTCAAGTATGAAGCAGGTGGGAAAGGCTGTCTATCACACCCTTTATGATATCGGGCGAATCCAGACCTCTCCCGCTCACAATAAAATAAATGCGGAAAAAAATGAATGGGGAGAAATTGTCTGTTATCTGGAGAAAGGCACGACCCATGAACAGAAATTGTTTTTGCAAAGTGTTCAGGAGCTTGTTGATCCGATTGATAATCCCCGCTACATCATCCACCGAACATCAGGAAAAAGGTTTTGGATTCGGCATGATTATCATGCGGTACCGGAAGAAATAGGCCGGAAAAAGGAATATGCACAAAAACTGTTAGAACAGTGGAAAAAACGAATCGGGGAAGCGGAACTGATTTATACACGTACACCAGAAGGAAGAAAAATACTATTAAAAGCCCGGATGCGTGCGATGTCAGGGCAGTTTGTGAAGCGGTCGGAGCGAAAAAGTGTGTGGAGATAAAGGCTTAGATTTTAATCTCTTTAAGGAAAAAAGAATACATGGGGTGTTATTGTGGAATCTTTAATAGATTTGCTTATCATTATCATTTTTTATACCCTGATTATTCCAGCCTGTGTCCTGCTTCATGAATTGGGTCATGCATTCGGTGTTGTTTTATTTAGTAAGAAACGGGCGACGGTTTATCTCGGGCACAACAGGAAAGGAAAAGAAACATTCAGAGTCGGAAGGATCTCCTTTTGTATTAAATGGTCTTCGGTTGGATTTTGTGGCTGGGAGCATAAGGAAGCTTCCGTTTTTCAACGGGTCATGGTATTTGGAGGAGGGCCCCTGGTTTCTTTTGTTTTATTTTCCCTGTTTTTTATACTTACTTTTCATCATACTCTTCACGAAGATTTTAACCTTTTATGTAACGGAATATGGATTTTTAATCTCATTAATTTTGCAGTCACTGCATTTCCCTTCATATATCCAAAATGGTGGGGACCCTATGCAGGACTTCCATCTGATGGATATCAAATCTATCAGACATTGAAAAGAGCAGAACCTATTCAATAAAGACCTTATTTCCGTAAAACTCTTGATCAAGAATAGCATTAAATTCACTATGCATGACTCGCCGAATAAATGCAAAGTCTGAGAGTAAGCAACCTTGTGAAACGTTTCTCATCGCCCGGCCTTCTGATATAATAGTAAGGTTAACTTTGTTTTGTATGAGAAAGAAGTGACAAACATGACTGAACAAACACCAAGGAATTCTGAACTCCTATCGGTTATGAAACAAGCGTTAAAGGTCAATAAAAAGCCATTTCCATGGGTGAAGGCTTTTTCGGCAGGCCTGGCAGCATCTCTTCCTATCTTGATTGGGCTGTTAGCTGGCCATTTGGACTATGGCTTGATTGCGGCAATGGGAGGCTTTACGTATTTATACGTATTCGATGTACCCTATGCCCAAAAAGCGAAGAAACTCCTATTTGTTATTTTGGGACTGACTCTGGTTACGGCACTGGGGACACTGGTTGCTCCTTATCCGCTTGCGATTGCGTTAGTTATGGGGCTAATCGGCGCTACAGCAATTTTTATTTTTGGTGCTCTCCGTATAGCCGGTCCGTCGGCTATTTTTTTCGTACTGGTATTTGCCATGACTACTGGAATGCCTGTACAGCCTGAAGATGCTCTCTTGCGGGCAGGACTCGTTTTTTCCAGTGGGATACTGTCGTTTATGATTGCCATGCTTGGCTGGTTCTTTAACCCACATGGACCAGAAACGAATGTTGTCAAAAGACTTTATGAAGAATTGGCATCATTCCTTGAATCTGTAGGAACGAAAACCTTTAATGAAGCAAAACATCGTGTTATGTCTGCTTTGAGAGAAGCGGATAACTCCCTTGCAGCAGGGTACATTCCCTGGCGAAAAACCGATTATTTCAAGCGTTTATACTTATTAAATAGTCAGGCTCATCAAATATTTCTGTACATTGTTGAAAACTTTTCGGACGATCATCGGGAGCTGCAGCCTGAATTAGCGAAATCCGTTCACCACATTGCAAAGACTTTAGATCAGAAAAATCCAATGGTTCAGGATTATAAAAATCTCCGGCAATCATCGGATAAAAATGATGAAAAAATTGAATTATTGCTGGAGCGAATTTATGATGCCGACGCAATTATGAATGAACCAGCAAGCCGAATTGATCAGGACATCCCTGTCAACAAGCAATCCATCCGTCAAGTATTGGGTGGGGGCTTTGATAAAAATTCCATAGTATTTATTACAGCCCTGCGATTTGGGTTTGTGACCATTATTGCAGCAATCATTGCCTATGAATTCGGTTTTGCGAGATCCTACTGGGTGCCATTATCCTCTGTAGCGGTAATGTCCGGTTTTTCCATTGTTGCCACCTATCATCGTGGGATCCAACGGGCTTTCGGGACATTCGTGGGGATTTTGATTGCCAGTCTCATTCTGTCTATTCATCCCTCCGGCTATTTGATCGCTTTATTGGTGTTGATTCTGACCTTTATCACAGAGCTGTTTATCGTGAAAAATTACGGTCTGGCAGCACTGTTTTTCACTCCTAATGCACTTCTAATGGCAGAAAGTACAAGTCAGGGGGGCTTTAGCTTTTCGTATTTTGCTTCGGCAAGAATCATTGATGTCATCATCGGAAGCTTAATTGGTCTGATTGGTGTCTGGATGATGGGAAGAAAATCTGCATCGAGCAGACTTCCTCATTTAATTACGAAAACCATTCGCAGTCAATCGCAATTATTACTGGCTTTATTTTCGAATCAGGGAAAAGGATTTGATGCAACGCAGAGTCGGGAACTTCGAAAAATGCGCACCAATCTTAACAATTTAAATATTTTATATAATACAGCGGCCGGGGAAGTGCCTGTAGATCGAAAAGCACTGGATTATTACTGGTCTGTCCTTTATTCCATGAATAGCTTGAGTTATCTTCTGGAAAATTGTGCTACAGACAATCGGCCCGAACTTTCAGATGAAACACTTTCTCAGCTGTTGTATGTCTGCGAATCCATGGCTAATGCAGCCAGTCGAAAACGCATCCCGACGTTAAAAGAGGTACCTCATATAGAAAAATTCCCAAGTATACAGAAGGAACTCATTGCTTTACAAAAATCATTGCGCAATGAAGCTTCCATCTAGCTCAGATGCATCTCTGCCAGTTTAGAGATGCATTTTTTAATTTTAAAGAGGTGTGTGGAAAGGATAATGCGAATATACTCTTGAATAGGTAATGAGTAAGGATAGGAGGTAAAACCATGCTGAATGTGTATGAAAAGGAAGAGGTAACCTGTGTGGAGGCTGTCATTGAAAACTCTAAAGTAAAAGTGGGGAAGGTCTTTTTGTTCTTAGTTGATGGAATGTTAGTAGATACTGGACCTCAATCTATAGAGTCGGAATTACTTGGTTTTCTGAAAAAGCAATCCTTTGATTTTGTCACGTTAACCCATTCCCATGAGGATCATTCCGGTTTAGCGCCGTGGATCCAGCAACACCGAAACGTTCCTATTTATATTCATGAAAAAGGAATTCCGATATGCCGACAGTCCAGCCCGTATCCGGAGTATCGTAAAATGGCCTGGGGATTCAGGGATGCTTTCAGGGCCCTGCCACTTGAAAATACCATTCAGTCACGCAGTCATGAATGGGAGGTTATCTATACTCCCGGTCATGCAGAAGACCACGTTTCACTGTTACATAAAGAAACCGGACGATTATTTACCGGGGATTTATTTGTTTCACCAAAAACAAAAGTAATCATGGAGAGTGAATCGATTCCGACGATTGTGAATTCGCTCCGTAAACTGCTGACCTATGATTTCCAATCTATTTTTTGCAGTCATTCAGGGTACTTTGAAAATGGGAAAGAAATGTTGAAGAAGAAGATAGATTATCTTGAAGACTTAAGGGAAAGAGTGATAGATTTACATAGACGAGGGATGTCTGTTGCAGAAATTAAACAAGAGCTGTTTCCCAAACCCTATCCGATTATAAAGACTTCCGGTGGAGAATGGGATTCCAGGCACATCATTTCCTCGATTTTGTCAGCTGAAGATTCATGGTAAATCGCAATTACGTTAACATGTCAGGAGAGTTTTAAGTGCGGAACAGAACGTATAAACGAATATGGCCGGTTTTCATCATACTTGCTATTGTCGTACCACTTATCTATTATACGCAACAGCCGGATGAAGTATATGGGAATGATCGAGCGTCCATTGTTAAGGTTATCCATTCTATTGAAGGGTATGAAAAGAAATCGATTGAAGTTCTGGATATTAAGGATAAAGGGAAACAAAGACTGGTGGGTTTCCTATCTGACAATCAGCCAGGCTATATGAGGTTCACAAGAAATCCAGAGGGGAATTATGAGTGGGATCATATCGAAGTTGATCGGCAGGATTCCTTCCATATGTTTCTTCCAGTGACTTCGCATCAAACGGAACAAATGATGTTTGTCATGAATCATCATAATGAAGTGGCAAAAATGACGATCGAAATCAATGGTCAGCAACATGAACTGGAGTTTCCAGCGAATCAGACTGCAGTAAAGTGGATGGACCTGCCTGAGTCCTCGGACGGTAGCTATTCCTTTCAACATTTTAAGTACTACGATAAAGAAGGAAATCTGCTGGAGGATTTATAACAACACGAACAGATAATTTTACATAGGATGGTTGGCGATGATTTTCTAAAATTGGAGTGATATCTGTGTCCAAACCCATTTATTATATCGTGATCATAGGTTTTCTGTTCATTGCAGGATGTACCAGCAATCAAGGGAGTGACAATGAGGAAATTGCCGCAACGGTCAGAGGAGAAGAGATTCCCTTAGAGGAAATGCAGTTTCTTTATAAAAATGAACAGATTCCTGATAAGATTGAAGGGACCATAAAAGCAAAACTAGCCATGCAGGAAGTTAAAAAGATGGGTCTTGATATTTCGAGTAAAGTTCAGGAGAGAATGGAGAATCTCCCAGAGCTTCCGCCAAAGGATACTAATCACGCAAGAACAGAATCTGAAAGAGCATTTTACGATTCACAAGCGGAAAAACTTGGCATGGAACCGGAAGAATACTATAAACAGTATCAACAAAAAATGTCTGAAATGAGCGTAGCAGTAATGACCTACATAGAAGAAAAGCTTGGGGAACCATGGGATGATACAGAAGAAAATCAACAATATACGAAACAAGCGAATCAACTATTGGATGACCTTGTAACAGAACATGAAGAAGAGATTCAAATCTTCATCGATCATAACTAACTAGTGAATTGGGGGATTCAAATGTTCAGGAAAATATTCGTATTCGTCATCATACTCGTCTTTTTCATTACCGGCTGTTCCAATGAAGATCCAGATATGTATGAAGTAAGCCGGTCAGATATGACAGAAAAGCTGGTCAATATCAATTTTGACTATCAATTGCCGGCAAAATTACCTTTTGAAGTTCAAAGCATTCAGGCCAATCGTCCTCCAACAGATCAGGCGATGTTCAGTTTAGCCTTTTATGGTCCGGATGGAGAATATCTATTTCTGGATGTATCCAATTCAGAGATAAAGCAAAAATCGGAAAATAATATGGAAGAAGTGAAAATCGGCGATAAAAAGGGATCCTATTTGGAAAATGATCAGGGAGCAAAGATTCTTTTCTGGAAAACGAATGGAGTTTCCTATCAGTTATCCTTAAAAGAGTCTGAAGAACAGCAAGGATACACGAAGGAAGATTTGGTTCATATTGCTAGGAGTTTTGAGTAAAAAGAGAACAGGTTATCTATCACATTTGATGGAATACAAAAATATACGTAATTGAGCAGTCCAATGAGAATATCAAGGGCTGCTTTTTTTAATAGAAGAGGAATTTTGTGTAATGTCTCGAATATTGTCATAGGAAGAGCAGGTTGCAACTTTATATCGTGAAAAGGAGAAAATTCAGTTGGACAAGATAAAAAATATAACGATTCCGAACAATTCCAGAATCATCGTTATCTCTGATATTCATGGAGAAATAGAACTTTTTAAAGAGCTGTTAAAGAAGGTACATTTCAATAAGGAAGATTACTTAATTATTAATGGTGACCTTTGTGAAAAAGGCAGTAACAGTGAAGCGGTTGTAAAATATATTATGGAACTTTCCTCAAAAAGCTTGAAAGTTCATGTGACAGAAGGCAATTGTGATACTTTGGCTGAAGATCTTTTAGATGGAAATCCCGATTTAATAGAATACTTATATCATCGACCTCATTCTATTTTAAATGAATGGCTTGATCAGCTTGGTATGTCATTGAATGAACGATTGAATATTCAGGAAGTAAAGGAATTATTAACAAAGCATTTTTCTGAAGAAATGAAATGGCTAACAAATTTACCAACAGCTATTGAGACAGACCGGTATATATTTGTTCATGCCGGATTAGAAGATAAAAAGGATTGGAAGAACACAAAACGGGATAATGCCATTACGATGTCTTCTTTTTTAGAGAAAACACATAGCACAGACAAATATGTGATCGTGGGGCATTGGCCTGTTGTGAATTATTCATCAGACACCCCGTCTCATAACCCTATCATAGACGAAAAGAAGAAAATCATAGCAATCGATGGTGGGAATGTTATCAAAGAAACAGGACAATTAAATGCATTAATCATTGAAAGAACTGTCGATGCAGAGTCATTTTCATACGTTTATGCTGATCCTTTTCCCACATGTAAGGTCGTAAAAGATTTTTGTAAAGATCCCAGAATGAAAGGATCTATTGAATATCCATTCTATGAAATTATTCCTTTAGAGGAAAACAATGACTTCACTTTATGTGAACAGACTGAGACAAACAGGCAAGTCTATGTTAAAAATGAATATATTAGCCGGAATAAAAAAGGACGTTCTACGGTTAAAACAGATGTATCATGCACACAAATCAATGTAAACGCAGGTGACATCGTGTCAGTGATAGATGATACGTGTTCAGCCTATGTCCTAATTAAAAAAGATGGTAAAGTTGGCTGGGTTGCGAAAGAGTGTATTCGTTAAAATCAAACACAACTGTTAATCCAATAGTCATAGTAAAAATAACTAAATGACATATGGCTGCTGAAGATAACGTTCGATAAACTCGGCTAATCCATCGTCTTCATGATGTCCTGTAACAAAGTCAGCAGTTGCTTTAACCTCTTCTCCAGCGTTTGCCATTGCTGCCCCAATACCGACGTGACGAAGCATTTCTATATCATTGGGGCCGTCTCCTATGGCTGCAACTTCATGTGGATGAATTCGAAGCAGATCTAGAATGGATTTAATACCTGACCATTTGGAAACGTTAGGAGCTACCATTTCAAAGCCGTCGCTCCAATTAATCACTTTTGCTTCCTCTTTAAATAAAGCCGATAATTCAGGACTGGGTGCTCCTGTTTTAACGCTATATTTTAGAACATCCTGATAATTTGCATGTCTTAAATCACCGATGTAGCGTGGTGGCATTTGCCCAACTTTTGTCCAATGATCCACTTCTTTATCTGTATTCTTACAATAAAGCCCATTTGCTGTATGGATCAAAACGTTATATGCGTTTTCCGCTGTCAGTTGATGAAATCGTTCCTCGTTTACCTGCAGGGTGTGAGTTTTCACGGCCTTCCCTGTTTCTGCATCATGAATGGCTGCACCATTCAGGCAGATCATCGGAGTTCGTAATCCCATTTCTTTATGGTAGGGAGCGGTTATTTCATAGTGTCGACCAGTGGCCAGAAAAACCTTCACTCCCTGATTAATGAGCCTGTTTATTGCTACTCTGTTTCGACGGGAAATGATATTTGAGGAGTTTAGAAGTGTTCCATCCATATCAATAAATATCGCACGTACATTCATTTTTATTGCCTCCTTATTTGTTGGTAAATCAACCATATCATCTGAATATTAAGGAGTGGTTAACTCAATGTTCAGATTGGATGAAGTATTTGAAAGCGAGTAAGTTTTATGGGAGGATGTGTTTAAATGAGGCTGGTTTAGTTGTACAGATAATATAATGGTGCAGATATTTTTTAGAAAAAGGAGTAATCTTATGAGCACGGATGATGAAATTCGCTGGAGACAGATATTTGATAATTATGAGAAAGCATTTCGGGAGTTAAAAAAGCATAAAGATACGGCATTTGATAGTAAACTTCAAAAAGCAGGTTATATTCATTATTTTGAAGTAGCGCTGGAATTTGCGGAGAAGGTGATGTATGCCTATTTAGATGCAAAAGGTCATTCCGCAGACACACCACGTAAAGCTGTGAAGGAATTATCGAAGCTCGATATCATTCAAAATCCGCAAGTCTGGTTCAAAGCACAGAACCGCAGGAAGTTACCTTTGTTCATACACAAAAATGATAAGCTATTTGATGAACTCATCATTGATATCGAGGGTACATATCTTCCGGAGTTGGAATTATTTTGGGAAACTTTAAATGAGATAAAATGATGATTCACCAATTATATTTAAGGTATCATTAGTAAAATTAATGTATTTAAGAAGAAGCTGGCGGGAGTCTATTACTCCTGCCAATTTTATTTCTTAATAAGTGAAACCACTGTCTAAGATATTCCTATGTTATTTAAATAGTTTAATGTTAACTTTTGGAGGATTTTGGATAAGTTAGTCGAATAACTTCCTATATATTAGATAGGAAATTTTACTTCCTGGGTAATCAGTCTTGAGACTTAGGATAATTCCTTCCTTTGAATGTTTCATTTGTATAATCAGGAAGTAACAATGGAGATAGAAAATAAAGAAGGTGAGTGTTTCCATTGTGGACTTTATTCAAAAATGGTAATTTCACACGATTATTTATTGGCCGTTTAATCACAAACGCAGGGGACAGCTTGTATGCAGTAGCAGCAATGTGGTTAGTCCATCAGTTGGGAGGTTCGACGTTCCATACAGGCCTCGCTGGATTTTTAACGATGCTACCCACGTCACTCCAATTTCTGGTGGGACCTCTGGTGGATCGCTGGGAGCTAAAGAAGACACTTATTGTGACACAGGTTATTGAACTATTGTTTATTCTGTTAATTCCGGTATTTTATTATGCAGGGATACTTAATGTTACGGTTGTCCTTGTTGTGATGCCTATCGTTGCTTTTGCAAGTCAGTTTTCGTTTCCAGCTGAACGGGCAGCCCTGCCAAGTATTCTGGAACCAGATGAGCTTGTTAAAGGAAATTCGGCATTTTCATTCGCTTATCAAGGATTGGATCTGGTTTTCAGTGGATTAGCAGGGATATTGGTAGCGATGTTCGGAGCGGTTACTTTGTATCTGATAGATTCGTTAACATTTGCAATAGCTGTTTTACTGTTTGCTACACTTCAATTTCCTGGAAAACAGAAAACCCATGAACCAAAAATGAGTGTGAGGGAAAACGTTAAAAAATACGGAAGGGACCTTAAGGAAGGCTTTCGTTTTGTAATGGGATCTATTATTGCAAAATTTTTCATCGGAGCTGTTGGGGCTAATTTTACGTTTGGTGCGGCAATGGCTGTCCTGCCTGCTTATGCAGACGTAAGAGGGGACGCTTCGTTCTATGGATATATGATGGCTGCACTTTCTGGTGGATTTCTTGTTGGTGCACTTTTATCACCGTATGCAGAAAAATTTTCATTTGGAAAGATGGGGATTGCCGCCTATAGCTTAAGTGCCTTTTCATGGGTGGCGTCTGTATTCGTTCCCTGGAACATCCTGAGCATCATGTTATTCGGGGCGGCAACGATCCCGATTGGAGTAACTGAAGTGCTTCTTGCTGCGGTTATTCAGCGCATTGTGCCACAGCGTTTACTGGCACGGACATTCTCGGTGATGACGAGCGTTTCCACATCTGCAATGCCACTTGGAGCATTGATTGGCGGTGCAGTGGGTGCAAAGATTGGAAGTGTAGCTACTTTCGGTGCAGCCGCTTTCGGTATACTGCTTGTTTCAGTAGTATGGTTTTTAGTTAAAGACCTGCGGGAGTTGCCAAAGTCAAACGAAATTGATCCCGGGAAATACGGATTGAGCGAACAAAATGAAGCGGGAGTATGATGCAAAGATATATAAAGGAGTGCAGAACTTATATGCCCTTACGTAAAAAAGAAAAAATGGCTACTATGATAGGAATGATTTTTTTCATCCTTTTTATAGCAGGTTTGGTATTGGGTATTTACTTTTTGGGGTTCGCCGGGATTTTTGAATTACTCGGTGTTCAATATCATTCAATTTGGTCTTTGTTTGTTTTTGCAGTTTGTTTCTTTATGGCTGGTTTTATCATTGAATTATTTTCCAAGCCAATTTTTGAAAGGTCCACCCGGAATGTGTCGGGAAAAATAAAACTGGTTTTTATACAGATCTGTTTTGAATCTGTATCTAACTGGCTCGTTCTATTCACCGTTGATGAGTTTATGCAAAAAATTAATCTTTCTTCTAAAACAGAGTTGCTGATTGCTCTATTTGTTTCAGTATTTGAAATTATACTTGAGAATAATAATGACGATGATGGAAATAAAAAGAATCCAATTTGATTCATAAACAAATTGGATTTTTTCTATTCAATACGGTGACATTAAAATATATCAGCAAGTGAAAACCTCCAATCATTTTAAACTTTTTGGAAGTTAAATAGCGGAAACCACTTTGATTCTATATTTAGGACACATTATATTATTAGGATAATTTTATTTTGAGGTATAGGTTATAATTTGAGATATTTTGAAATTTGTGAAGTGTTATGATCATATGTGAAAATTAATGTAGTTTCGTCTTAGAGGGTTCAAAGGCTCTACATACAGAGATTTATACGCTTTAAAGCACTATATTTGGATTTGTATACCATTATTTTCAGAGAGATTGTTTCTGGAATGAACCAATCTATACAAATCGAATATTATTCTGGTGCTTCAAGAAGAAACTAAGGAGGAGAAATAGAATGATCAGAAAGCTTCTATGGGTAACGCTAACATTCGCTTTAGCAGTTACGTTAACAGCATGTGGAGGAAATGAAAGTCAAGATCAGAACCAGGGTCAGAGTGATGATACAAATAATGAAAGCACTTCCGTTGGTGAAAAACTTGAATACACGATTACCGGAATTGATCCAGGTGCAGGTATCATGGGCCAGGCTGAAGATGCATTAAAAGAATATAGCCTTGATAACTGGGAGATTCAATCAAGTTCCGGTGCGGCCATGACGGCGGCATTAGAGAAAGCAATTGATGAAAAGAAACCAATCATTGTCACAGGATGGATCCCACATTGGAAATTTATGCGCTTCGACCTGAAAATGCTGGATGATCCCAAGGGTGTTTTTGGAGGAGAAGAACAAATTAACACCCTTGTACGAAAAGGATTAGAAGAGGATATGCCTGGTGCGTATAAATTCTTTGATCAGTTCAACTGGGAGCCGGAGCACTTACAAGATGTAATGCTGAGCATTGAAGAAGGAAAAGAAGAACAAAAAGCAGCTGAAGAGTGGGTTAAGGAGCACGAAGATCTGGTTAGTACGTGGACGGAAGGTGTAGAATCTGGAAATGGCAAGGAAATTAAGATGACTTATGTTTCCTGGTCCGATGTCATTGCCAGCTCCAATGTTGTAAAATACGTACTGGAAAATAAGTTAGATTATAATGTTGAATTAGTTCTGGTGGAGCCAGGCCCAATGTTTGCCAGTGTTGCAGAAGGTGATGCAGATGCAATGATTGGTGCATGGTTGCCTTCCACACATAAGTCTTATCTGGAACAGTATAAAGAAGACCTGGTAGATTTAGGAGTTAACCTGACAGGTACACGAAATGGTCTTGTTGTTCCTTCCTATATGGATATTGATTCCATTGAGGACTTAAAAGCTGAATAACACTTCTACTGGAATGATAAATAAAATCCGCAAACGTGCTTGTTTGCGGATTTTTTCGATTTATAAGGGTTATTCATCCAGAATAAGTTTAACGCTATTCAGTTTGAAGTATTGTAAATGTTATAGTGGAAATATCATGAAATAATGAATAGGGAAGGAGAATTGAAAATGGATGTTAAATTCCCAATTGGCCAGTTGGAAGTTCCGGAGAAAATAACACTGGAAAATATTCAGGAATGGGTAAAGCAAATCGAAACGTACACGGAACGATTAAGAGAAACGGTTGACTCATTAAGTGATGAGGAATTAAGCAAAACGTACCGGGATGGAAGCTGGAACGTTCGACAACTGGTTCACCATATTGCTGATTCTCAGTTGAATATGTATCAGCGTTTGAAGCTTGCTCTAACTGATGAGAGTCCAACCGTACCCGCATTTGATCAGGATAAGTGGGCTGTTCAACCGGATACAGAGCTTCCTGTTGAAAGTTCGATTAAAATGCTGGAAGGTATAAATGAGCGCATCGTATCTTTAGGTCACCGTTTAGCGGAAGAGGAATTAAATCGATTTTTTGTTCATCAGACAAACGGTGACATAACCGTGGGAACAAAAGTGGCAAAATTAGCCTGGCATGAAGAGCATCACTTAGCCCATATAAAAATCGCATTATCAAAATAGTAAAATGAAGCGGGCTCAAATTATAAGATTGTATCCCATTTGACTCCAAGCACTTGTTTTGAATCCCTCCTGAATTTATGCTAAAAATTAAAGTGTGAATAAAAATAAGCATGTGACACATATTATTTGTGTTACATACTTACCAGGGAGGTATAAAAATGGCAAAAAAAATACTTATGGTAGTAACCAATCATACAACGATTTCCGATGATCATAAAACAGGACTTTGGCTCGAGGAGTTTGCAGTCCCTTACTTAGTGTTTAAAGAAAAAGGATACGATGTAAAAGTGACCAGTATTGCAGGTGGCGAAGTAGCATTGGATCCAAACAGTATTGAAGAAAGAGCGGAATGGAAAGAAGCAGAAGAAGAACTGAAAAATACTGCAAAGCTGACAAAAGATGATGCAGACGGCTTTGACGCCATTTTCCTGCCAGGTGGCCATGGAACAATGTTTGATTTTCCTGACAACGAAACGCTGCTGTATGTTCTCCAGCGTTTTGCGGAGAAAGGAAAAGTTATTGGTTCTGTCTGTCACGGACCAGCAGGATTAGTGAATGCGACCTATGCAGATGGAACACCTATCGTGAAAGGGAAAAAGGTTTCTGCCTTTACGGATGATGAGGAAAGAGAAATGCAATTAGACCAGCATATGCCTTTCCTATTAGAAACCAAACTGCGTGAAAAAGGTGCCAATTTTGAGGGTGCAGAAAAATGGACCGATCATTCAGTGAAAGACGGCAATTTAGTCACAGGCCAAAACCCGCAATCCAGTAAAAGTACGGCGGAAAAAGTAGTAGACGCATTAGAAGCATAATCAGGGATATATTGGTTTCACAGAAAGCATAGAAAAGAAAATGACTGCAAGCCTAAAGCGCGTGAATGGATCTTTTATCCATTCACGTGTTTTTTATCTTATTGACAATTGGCACCATTCCTGTAAAATGATGGCCAACCAAGTTGAAGAATACTAAGGGAGAAAATAATGATGGATAAGGTGAAGAATCATTGTAATTGGGGGTGTCTTAGAAATGACCAATTTTATAAGAAAATCTTTTATACTTCTTTTTTCTGCTTTCATATTTCACATCGTCTTAAAATTCAATGATTGGCTGAATGTTAACTTTGGAAATCTATCAATCTTCATTCTTATTATGACAGCATTTACGGCTGCTGTTATATGGACAGCTCTTCAACTGGATAAATGGCTGGCAGCACGGCGGTTTCAGATTCTGATTAAATCTATAGTGAACAGCTTAATCATCCTGTTTTTTATTTATCAATTATTTACTCCTTACTTCTATACAGATCAATACTTACAAACAGCAGGATTGGAACAAATCGAGACGTATTACCAGCTTTCAAACGAAGAACTGACAGACCAGGATCGAAGCAGGATGGCTGAGTCCTCTCTGGTTGAAGGTATGGCTTTTGCCACACTGACTACGAATCATTATCCGAAACAACCATTAAAAGATGTGAAGCCGATGGATCTTCAGCGGAGCTATTATCACTATGATATGATTGTTGAATTGAAGCAGAAGAATGCTCAAACGAAGGTTTACCAATTTACATTTGCAAGGGAAGAGGGTAAGTTTAAAATCAAGGGGATCACACAGTTAAAGGCTGAAGAATGAAAATATCAACTCAAAACCATTTAGTGATCGGGCAAAAGGAGGATACATATGGCCAAACATAAGATTTATTCAATGAGTGTCGCAAGCGTCTATCCCCATTATATTAAGAAGGCGGAGAAAAAAGGACGTACGAAAGCAGAAGTCGATGAAATTATCCGCTGGCTGACAGGATATAGCCAGAAAGAACTCGAAGCGGAACTGGAAAAACAGACGGACTTTGAAACTTTCTTTAAGGAAGCCCCCCAATTGAATCCTTCACAGGCTTTCATCAAAGGTGTAATCTGCGGTGTCCGAGTAGAGGATATAGATGAACCCACAATGCAGGAAATTCGCTATCTGGACAAGCTGATTGATGAATTAGCAAAAGGAAAAGCGATGGAGAAAATCCTGCGGGAATCTTAAGTAAAGAACTACTTCTCGTCGTCTGCAGAGGTCAATGAAAGGATAAGATAAACCGACAAAATAGTGCATAAAAAGTCGGACTAAACGTTTCGATTCCTGCTATTCTATTGATGAAAGGAGGTCATTAAGTGGATTTGCTTAAGAGCATGAATGATGCAATGAGCTATATCGAGGCTAACCTTACTAAAGAAATAGACTTTAAAGAGGTGGCAAGGATTGCTCAATGTTCTGAATATCATTTTAAAAGAATGTTTTCATTTCTTGCCGGTATCACATTATCAGAATATATTCGCAGCAGACGACTGAGTTTGGCCGCATTTGAGCTTACAAATACTAATCTAAAAATCATTGATATTGCGGTTGAATTTGGATACAATTCACCAGACTCTTTTGCCAGAGCTTTTCAAAATCTACATGGTGTAACGCCATTAGAAGCAAGAAACAATGGACAGCAATTAAAAGCCTTTCCACCCATGACCTTCCAATTATCAAGTAACTGAGGGACCCGAAATTTTGTCGATTAAAACGAATGACTTGACTTCACCATCTGTAAAAAGTGAAATTTGGATTCCGGTTTTGAAAAATAGTTAAAGATAGGAAGCATGAAAAAAGGTACTTGGACTTCATTCCAAGCACCTTTTTTTAACATAGGAAAAGGTGGAGAACTTCCCGCCCCTTATTTTTCCTGATCTTCTTTAGTTGGCCCCATAACGCCTGGAACATTTAATCCTGCCTGGCGCAGAAGCACCGTCATTTGACCGCGATGATGGGTCTGGTGGTCAATTAAAGTACGCAGCAGTGCGCCACGTGGAGTTGGCGTACCATGGGCGTCCACTTCTTCCACGATTTGTTCGTCTGTTAGTTCTTCCGCCTGACGCTGAATGCTTTCTGCAACGTTTTTATATGTATCAGCGATGGTGCTTGCCTTGTCTGGTACCTTATTTGGATCACCGGAAATATTGATATCGAACCCAACCAGTCCCCCAAAATAAGCAGGCGCAGTTGCCAGGTGCCATCCAAGCCATCCTAATGTATTATGACCTTCTACAATCGCCTGGTCCAATGTTTCATCGGTTAGAGATTCAAGCACTTTCATCGTACCTTTTGATGCTTTTGACCATTCAGCTGCAAAATCCTCAGCTTTACGATACATGGAATCACTCCTCTATTATTTTTGATATCATTGTAACATGTGGAGATAGAGAATTAAAAAATACGAAACTATGGGTGTGATCAGGTGTTTTATGCCATGATTTTATTTATTATTGCAGGAATAGCTGAAATCGGTGGAGGTTATTTGATTTGGTTATGGTTTAGAGAAGGAAAGCCATTTTACTGGGGAATTGGTGGTGGCCTGTCACTAGCCTTGTACGGCGTAATCGCTACGTTTCAAACCTTTCCTTCTTTTGGGCGCGTTTATGCAGCATACGGAGGTGTCTTTATCATCCTGTCTGTTTTATGGGGATGGGGAATTGATAAGAAAACTCCGGATATGTATGACTGGGTTGGGGCAGGGATTTGTCTCATCGGAGTTTCTGTGATGCTTTTTGCCCCGCGGCAATGATGGCTAAAAAAGTTTCATTATAATTTAGGATACATCATCTTAAAAAAGCGCTATCAAAAATAGCGCTTTTAAATAGGAAAGGTTATGTTGTGGTTATTTTTTCAAAGCTGGTGACAACTTCCAAAAATTTATCTTTATATTTAGTCAGATCGGACACTTTGTCTATGTTATATGTATTTCTATCTTTATCATTAAATTGGACGTATTTTTTATTTTGATCTAACCCCAATCTACAAACCCATCTTCTAATATTATTATCTAACAGGATATTAAAATAGCTTTTGTTATCTCTGTAAAATATTCGTTCTTCATCTATTAGCTCAGAAAGGATGAGTTGGACAATTGTGTACCCTTGAATTTCCTCTTCAGTTGTAATGATACCGTCATCTTCGTCTTCTGATTCTTTCCCTTCCTCTTCAATTACGTTTTCTTTATCTTGGTCATTTGAAGTGGAATCCAAAGCAGCATTTAGCTTTTCATTTACCAATTCGTTAATAAATTGCTTTAGAGATTTTTTTACAACTGGTGTAAATTGATTGATAACATTCTTGGTTTTTCTTCCATCATACACATTATTGAGAATATATGTTATGAAGTCTTCAGTTGGCTCTTCCCAAATTTCATATAAGAAGGATTTGATTTTGTTGGTGTACTTCAAATCGGATGCTGTGCTGAAAATATTCTCAAGATCAAAACTGTCTTTTTTAAATTTAGCCAACTCAGTAACTTGGCCATCTTTAAAATCTAAAATATTAAATTCAAAAAACGGAGAAGTATCCATCTTATTTTGTTCGTCAAGATCAGTGTAAAACCTGTATAAAATTCCGTTAGTTAGAATAGAAAATTTGGCTGAGGATGTTCCAAAATACCTAAATAATTGAGAGTCATGTTTATTTAATTTTTCTGTTATAGCTTTAGCTTCGATCAAAATAATCGGATTTCCCTCATCCATTATTGCATAGTCAACCTTTTCTCCCTTTTTAATCCCTACGTCTGTTATATACTCGGGTGTAAATTCCTCTGGATTAAAAACATCATAACCAAGGAGCTGAAAAAATGGCATTATTATACTTGTTTTTGTAGCTTCTTCGGTTGAAATAGAATCCTTCATCTTCTCTACTCTCTTTGACAATGAAACCAAACTTCCTTTGAAATCAGACATCCTTTGTTCTCCCCTTTTATTAAATAATATTAAAACACACCTTTAAAGGTACTAACGAAACAAATTATAGTGGGATTAACATCTGGAGTGTCGGCTGTTTAATGTCATGTATATTAGAATTAATTTACAATTATACTGCTATTTTGATGAGCTTTAAGTGTAGGGGATGTTGTGAGAGAAGGAAAAAAGCTTATTTTATTGAATAGTATAGTATTAGAATAATAATTCAATTTAAATGGGGGAATTGATTTGGAAATCTACTTAGACCATGTAAGAGCGAATGTGTCGGACTTACAGAGATCGATTCAATGGTATGAGGACACCCTGGGTTTTAAAGTCACAGGTCATTGGCCACCTGAAAATCCGAATTATGCACATTTTGAAACTGAAAAAGGAGCTATTTTTGCCATAATGGAGCATGAGGAAAATCCTTCCCGGGGGCGATTTAATTTTAAGGTGGAGAATGTAGACGCCTTCTGGGAGGAACTTAAAGATAAGGTTGAAGTTGTGGAGGAATTATTCAACACACCATATGGCAGTAGAAAATTTACCATTAAAGATATTGACGGAAATGAGCTTGGGTTTGTACAGGTATAAAATAGAACAATAAATATGGAAAAGAGGAAGCTTCAATATGAAAATCATAACCGTTACAGGATTCATTGTAATTTTCTTGGTTTACATATTTGTCGATCAATATCTGCTTAAAAGAATACTTGGTGTAAAAACAAAGAAGTTCTGGTTATTTTCTAAGGATAGAAAAGTATTTGCGATTGTTATAGATGTGATAATCCTTATCCTTTTTGTGATAAGCTATTGGACTTTAAATAGTGGTGAAAATGTCATGCAATATTCAGCGATTGTTAGAACAAGTCCTATGTTTGGTTTATTCTTTCTGTTGTTTGTTAACCGTGGTATTGAGGAAAGATTAGTCAATCCTGCTGAGAAAGCCTACTACCGTGATTGGCTGGGTGCATTGCTTATTTTGTCAGCATTTTTCGTACTATCAATCTTTGAATAGCCTTGGAACGGAGGGATGAGATGTATATCAGTTTTAAGTCAGTCTTCGTTTCTTTTATTGGTACATCAATAGGTGTAATTCTATTTACGATTCTAAAAGGACTATGGACTGATTCTTATGACTGGGATCAATGTATAGCGATGATCATAGGCGGTCTAATCGCTCACGTTTTGCTAACAACGTTGATTTACTGGCAAGGTAAAAAGAATGCCGGGAACGATGATTAGTTATTTTTTTAGAAAGAACAGGCCCGCCAGCAGCTAATGAAAGTGCATCATTTACATGCAAGGATTGACGAACCTCACAGACAGCGTTATGATTTCTCTTATGAAGTTTTAAGTCTGCGAATAGATTTATAGAGTAAGGAGAAATCATCATTGTCCAGTTTTAATCATCAGTTTTTATATTCTATTATTATCATCGCATTAGGTTATTTATTGAAGCGGACGAATTTTATCAAAGAACGGGACGGCGAGGGGCTCTCCCGCATTATATTTAATTTAACGCTGCCTGCACTTATTCTTGTGAGTTTTCATGATATTACCCTGGATACATCTTTGGTTTTACTGATTATTATAGGTCTGGTTTACGGACTGATTATGGGTGCGGTGGGTATTTTTATTTTCCGGAAACAGGAACAAACGACAAAGGGTATGCTTACCATGATGGTGCCGGGATTTAATATTGGTCTTTTTGCTTATCCTCTGGTCGAAGGAATCTGGGGAAGCAAAGGAATCCAGTATTTTGGTATGTTTGATATGGGAAATGCCTTTATTGTCTTTGGTCTTATCTATGTCATTGGTGCGTATTATTCAGATTCGTCCTCGTCACTGGATGTCAGGACGATTTCCAGACAAATGACCCAGTCGATTCCTTTTATGACCTTTATTGTTACCATTTTCATCAGTTTGGCCAGCATCCCGCTCCCGGAAGCACTGATCGAAACGGCGAATATTATTTCCGTGGCCAATATGCCATTGTCCTTACTGCTATTGGGGATTTATCTGAACTTCACGTTTGAGAAAGGATACCTGAAGCTGATTATGCAGTATATGGCCGTTCGGTATCTCATCGGAATCGTGGCTGGCGCAGGATTATTTATCCTCTTGCCATTTAATGACATGTTCAAATATACAGTGTTAATTGGACTTATCCTTCCATCGTCCATGTCTGCACTCCCGTATGCCGTGGAGTTTAACTATGATCGACGGTTTGTAGGCACTGTGACAAATATGACCATTATTATCAGCTTTCTATTGATGTGGCTGATTGCAAATTTTGTGATTTAAAAAACAGAACAATATCTACTGTTGTTACATTTAAATGGTTTACCTCCTTTATTTGCGGATGTTTGTTTCATTTTATTTAGAATTCTACTGCACCTGAATATAAGTGGGGACAGAGGGAAGTATATACCCTGGAAGGAGGTAATACCATTATGAAACAAGATGATATTGAAACTCTATGGGAGTTAATTAAAAATGTAGATACGGCAATGTTGACTACAGCTACTGAAGAAGGACTTGTTTCTCGTCCTATGAGAACCCAGGAAGTAGAGTTTGATGGAGACTTATGGTTTTTCACTAAAAAAGAGACGGATAAATATGATGAAATATTACATAATCAAGATGTTAATGTAGCATATGCAGGTAAATCCTATGTTTCCGTCCGTGGAAAAGCGGAAATCGTTGAAGATTTAGACAAGAAAAAGGAAATGTGGAGCAAAGTACACGAGAAAATTATGCAAACTTCTTATGATGATCCGAACATTATCCTGATAAAGGTAAAAGTGGAAGCAGCCGAATACTGGGAAGAAGGAAATTTCATAAAGAAGGCTGTCTTCTACTATAACCGTATGACAGGGCAAAATTCTAAAACTACAGATATTAATGAAACGATTGAATTCAATAATTAACATCAAAATGGGTTGTCTGTTTATAGGACAATCCAAATTATTTGTTAGATCACTGAATGGAACAGGTAATAAAGTGAGACTTCTTGTTGAGGTATTTCTTCAATAATTTTAAGTAAACGTTCCTTGGCTGTATTCATATTGAATTCATCCTTCTTAACGATTTTCTAGGTTTAAAATAATCTTAAAGATAAGCCTACGTTGGTTGAATAATATCTACTAATTATTTTTAGAACAATGAAAAGTACCAATTAGCATTAACACAGCCATAGAGAACCCAACTGTAAAAACAGGTATAGTTATAAGTCTTGAGTAAATTATACCCATTGTCCCTAACATTCCTGACAAAATAAACCAGTAAATGAATTTTGTGTCTTTGGTTTCTTTTGTGTTAATTACTGCATCCAACACAACCAATACATAAAATCCAGGATAAAACATCGCAAATTCATAATTCACTACGGCTAATGCTTCCTTGTGTAATCCATTCATATCTAAATAGAGTGCCTGATTTATATGGGATAGACGATTTATAAAATGTTCTATAATTAAAAATGTGATGGCTTTAATATATTGAAGATTTAATAACTGACCAAGCCCTGGCATCACTATACTTATTAAAGCAGTTCTTATTCTCATGTTTATCACCTATAATAGCTTACCCTACAAGGATAGAACATACATTTTTTTACATTGCTGCCTCTTTAATTTAAAAGAAATATTATTCATCGATATACATCACGCTTTCATTTTTTATTATTTGTTCCTTCTATTTATCGCTTACTAACTGGCGGTAAGACCCCCTTATAAAAATAAGAAATCAGTGGGGATCCCCCACTGATTGAAGTTTCACTTTGTCTCCTCCGGCTCAGTCCAGTCCGTCGTCGCTAATAGTACAGCTGGATAAACGGGCACTTCCACCTTTGTTCATTACTGTACCCTGTACCATGCAAACCATCCATCTTCCTTGCTTTTTGCTAAAAACAGCTGACCATTTGCAGCATTTTCACTTTTTCCTTCCCAAAGTGGAAAGTGCAGCTTTACTAACCATGATTGTTCCGTCACATCTTCCCCGCAGGCTTGTTTCGCCTGGTTATAATATTCTTCATTTTGCTGATCATTTTCAACAGCTTCAGCAAAAGGCAGAGCTGAAGTCACTTCCCATTTGGAGAAGTAATTTCCATAGTCATTTTCCCCATATGTATCCGGTACAATATTGTTCAGTGCTTCACTCAGCTCGTCCTGATCATCTATTTTCGTATTCAGCAGATTCTTTGTACTCGGACAATGAACATCCGATTCTGCACTTAATTGTACGGGGAAAATGAGAAGGAATGTAATGATACATATCAAAACTGTTTTTTTCCTCATAAAATCACCTCACTATTACTCTTCCTAATCATGTTTAAATTATTCACTTTTCGGACTATCCTTTTTTGTGAACTTAGCGAGCGGCATGAATCGTCGTTTAAGAAAAAAAGTTTTAATCGATAATGACTTCAGAATTACCTTATTAAATTTAAAAAAATATTCCAAAATATTACAGAAAGATGTATAATGGTATTTGGATTTTCATACTTTGCATGAGATTTTGAAGGGAGGAATGATGTGAGGTATTTAGTCCTCTTGTTGGCAGGGCTTGTGTTAGGTGTGATCCTTCGTTTTATCGAAACGAGAAGTGTGTTTTTAAAGCAGTGGATGAGAAGGGTACTGAATTATTTATTCCTTGTGTCACTCATTACAATCATAGTTGGATATGGAATATTCCTTAATGTATATCTACTGGATGCAGGACTTTTTATTTTTATCCCAGCATTTGCTGTATTTCTTGTTAGACAGACGTTTATTTATGTTAAAAGGAAAAGGTGAGCGCTCTCTTAAATGTTGAAGAATCAATTGACATAAGTTCATTTAAAACATAACTCTCGGAGGTTTTACTATTAGAAAGAAAAAATGGCTGGCAGTTGTCCTAATAATAGGAGTACTAGTATTGAGCTTTCAGGTGTATTTAACCATTCAGAAGAAAACACAATTAAAAAAGGACACAATTAACTATTTAGTTGAAAAAGGATATGACGAGGAAACTGATATAAAAGAAATTGAGGTTGTGAAACTCCTGGAATTAAACGAGGATGATGAAGCCGTACATAATGGCAAATACCAAGCTGTTGTAAATTTTAAGGATGTACCGGAGACAGCCTATTTTTATACTTATAAAAAAGATACGAAGGACATTATCCGGATTGACACGGTTGATGAGGGATTAGATTAACTTATGAGGATGGTGATGTTATTTATGTGCTGAAGGAGGAATGGGACTCAGTCATGGGAAAGCTCGCTCATAAACCAAAAGTAATGGTGCTGGGAACTTTTCATATGAGAAATACACCAGACATACACCATGTCGAAGTGAATGATCTAATTGAAGAACATTACATCAAAAAACATCATGAAATGTATTTGCAGGTTTCACGGATTGGAAAAGGAACAGAATATGTTGGAATCGATTGGGTTCGCTGGTGGTATCAGCGGAATCTCATTATCTACTCCAATATTGCAAAACTTGCTCAATCTTCATCGGATCGTATTCTTTTAATTATAGGAGCTGGACATGCGTATATACTATCTCAACTTTTAGCGGATAGCGGGTTGTTTGAGGTTATACCTGTGAATAAATACTTGAAATAACTGATTCTAAAAGGGGTTGATTAAATGGAGATTCAGGTACATGAATGGGGGGACAAGGAAAGTCGAACACTGGTATTGCTCCATGGGATGGGAAGCACAGGCTTGAATTTTAGTGAATGGACCCAGCATTTGAAAGAAGATTTTCATATTGTGGCATTGGATTTACCTGGACATGGACGTACGCATCCTTTTCCTGACGAAGAAGATTATCATCCGAGCTATATAGCAAATCAATTGGGTAAACAAATAAAAAAGGCTGAAAAATCCGGAGTCATCCTTGTGGGGCATTCCTGGGGCGCACATTTAGCTTTATATATAGCCAAAGCCTTTCCTGAACTGGTGGACGGTGTTGTTTTACTTGATGGGGGCTATTTGCAAATAGATAAAATATCCAAATTAGAGGATGAATTAGAACAGGTGGAAAAGGTTTATAATCAGGTTCGTTTTCCTTCATGGGAAGCTTTCATCGAGGCAGAAAAGAGTGAAACCAATCATTGGTCTGATGAACTGGAAAAAGCAGCAAAAGCCCAAATGACAGAAAGAGATGGAGAGGTTCGCCTGGCAGCAAGTGTTCCAACAACACGTGGCATCATAAAAGGGATTTTTTCTGAGCCCACTCGTGATGTCTTTTCCTGTATAGATTGTCCAGTGTTGCTACTTATAAGCACCATACCGGAAGAATTGGAGGAGCTTAGAAGAGAAGCCATAGGGGAAATGAAACAAAAAATGATGAATCTCAACTCCATTGCCATTCCTGATACAACCCATAACATCTATGTTGACGCACCTGAGGACGTGGCGGATAAACTGATTACCTGGGTGAGGGACGAACTTACAAAGGGAAAGGTGTGAATACGAATCAGAGAAGGTAGTAAAATAGGAATAGGATTAGTGGTGGATTCCTGGAACCTCAATCCAAATAAAGGTAGACGAGGCAGTTGCAATTAAATTAGTATGAGGAAGGTTCTAAGACACGAGCAAATTTGGTCTTATGCAACAAAAAAAGGAGAGACAGAAAATGAAAAAAACAAGTTATGTCCTTTTGATAGTATTGCTAACTTTTCTAACGGCATGTTCATCTAATGACGAAGCAGATAATAACGGAGAAAACAAAACTCAAACAGAAGAGTCTGCAAATACGGATGAACAGAAGTCAACTAATGAAGAAGGAAAAGTTGATGTTGATAAAAATTTGCTTAGTGTTGAAGTAACATTGCCAGCTTCAATGTTTGAAAATCAAGACCCCGAAGAAGTTATTGCAAGTGCAGAAGAGGACGGAATAAAGGTGACCGAGAATGACGATGGTTCTTATACTTATAAGATGTCTAAAGCCAAACATAAAGAAATGATGGCGGAAATGGGTACCGAAGTCAAAAATACGGTTGATGAAATGGTATCAAGCGGTGATTATACATCAATTAAAGACATTACTTATAACAATGATTTTTCGGAATTTACAATGGTTGTAGAACGAGAAGCTTACGAAAACAGCATGGATGCATTTGCCGCTATGGGATTGGGAATGTCCGGAATGATGTACCAGTTATTTGACGGTGCTGATCCTGACGAATATTCGGTAGCGATTTCTTTAAAAGATGAAGCGAGCGGAGAAGTTTTTAATCAAGTTAAGTATCCTGAAGCATTGGAAGAAACTGAATAGTTAATTCCAGAGTCTTAAGCGCTATGAATATTCATAGCGCTAAGTTTTTGGTCGGTACATTTGTTGAGAATACGAATAAGAATCTTTTATGATAAAATATGTTGATAGTGAAGCACAGGAAAAAATTCGCTATTAAAAGGGGGAATGATTGAATGGAACATGTGCAGTACCAAAAACCATATGCTAAGTTATTTATTGCTTTTTTTAGTGCATTAATGATTGCGTTCGTTGGATTCTATGCGGGTCAGTATGTACCACCTGCCTATTTCTTACCACTTATATTTGTTGAATTAGGACTAATTATAGCTATGATTTTCCTACGTAGAAAGAAAGCAATTGGTTATCCCCTAATGTTTACATTTATGTTTGTTTCAGGGTGCACCTTGTATCCAGCCATCGCCATGTATATATCCCAATTAGGTGCAGAAACAGTTGGGAAGGCCATTGTTATAACGGCTTTATCTTTCGCCGGAATCGCTTTATATACAGTCATAAGCAAACATGATTTCCGGTTCATGGGTGGCTTCCTATTCATTTCCCTGTTTGTATTAATTGGCCTGGGAATTGCGAATATATTCGTACCATTTGGGGGTCAAATGGACCTGATTTATTCAGGGTTCGGTATTCTAGTTTTTGTAGGATACACGCTTTATGACTTCAGTCGATTGACGCATGAAGGATTCACGGATGAGGATATCCCAATGATTATCGTATCTATTTACCTCGATTTCGTTAATTTACTGTTGTTTGTTTTACGTTTTTTAAATAGAGATTAAATAATCAGGGACTGTCCCTCACCGCGTTAACGCGTTAAAGTGGTAAGGGACAGTCCCTAGCTAAAGGAGCCTAGTATGAATAAGCAAAATGTAACTGTAAATGATTTAGTTCAAGCCGCAACCAAATTTCGTGATGATCGGGATTGGAGACAATTCCATAACCCCAAAGATTTAGCAATTTCCCTGTCATTGGAAGCAAGTGAGCTGCTGGAAAATTTCCAGTGGAAGGATAGTGCAAAATCCATGGAGGAGAATGAAGAAAATATATATGAAGAATTAGCGGATGTGCTCATTTATTCTCTGATGCTTTCGGATGTTTTAGATGTTGATTTGAATGAGATCGTGTTAAACAAATTAGAGAAGAATGCCCGGAAGTATCCTGTGGAGAAGGCGAGAGGGACGGAGAAGAAGTATACGGAATTATAATTAGGGACTGTCCCGCACTACTTTAACGCGTTAAAGTAGTGCGGGACAGTCCCCTTTTATTGGAAGAAGTATACTAATTGATAATGGTTAATAAATTCTGGGATTTTAGTTATAATTAGATTGATGTAATTATGTTTGAGCATGTAAATGAGGTGAAAGGATACATGTCAGAATACACGTTTGATTTTTTACAGGAATTAGATCCTGAACTAGTACAAATCGGTCGGAGTATTGAAAATATATTTTATGATGATCCTCATGGAGTTTTGGTAAAAAGCAGGTTATTTGCCGAACATATGACTAAGACCATTGCTTCATTGGAAAATCTAGATCATATTAAATCGTGGAAACAAGTGGATAGAATTGCTTATTTGGATCGTGAAGGTTTATTTACAAAGGAAGTTGCACAATCCTTTGATATGATTCGTTATATTGGAAATCGTGCTGCCCATGCAGATGGTAAAGGAGATCTTGAAAAGGCTTTAAAAGTGCATAAGAACCTGTTTAAAATATCTGTTTGGTTTGCGGAAGTGTATGGAAGTTATGATTTCAAAACTCCAGAATATCAAAACCCTCCTATGCGCAAAACAGAGGGACTTGACACGAACCAAATTACAAAACTGATTGAATCAACATTATCAAAGCAATTATCCTCATTTTTTAAACAGCAAGCGATAGATGAAGGTTTTGTAACGGATGATAAACCTGGAACCAATCAAAAGGAATTAGTAGAAGAACAACAGGGTAATCCTCAAGAAGAAGAACCACCAAGAGAAGAAGAGGAACAGCATGATACAGCAGATCAACCTGAAGAAGGTCCTAGAACATTATACGGAAGTGAACTCCTCTTCCAGCTATCTAAATTGAAGGAGTCTTCTCAGGAAGCTATTGAAGGATCAGAAGCCTTTAGTTCCTTTAAAAAATATTTACACGTCGAGCGTCCTATACAAAATGACCTTGAACACATCTTAAGAACAAAAGTGAATGAACAGAGTAGTCAATTGATCTTCCTTTGTGGAAGTGTGGGGGATGGTAAGTCTCACTTGTTAGCCTACATGAATGAAACCTATCCAGATTTAATGGCTAATTTTAAGGTCCATAACGATGCTACAGAGAGCTTTGACCCTCATAAAAATTCTTTAGATACGCTCGCGGAAGTGTTGGAGCCATTTTCTGATGCAAATATTGATAAAACGAACGAAAAACGAATTCTAGCGATTAATTTAGGGGTACTACATAATTTCTTAGAGTCCTCCTATGTAAAGGAAAGTTATACAAAACTTGCTTCGTTTATTTCTGAATCAAAAATCTTTGAGACCGATTATGTATCAGAGAACTACATGGATGACCATTTTAATTTAATTAGTTTTTCTGACTATCATCCATATGAATTAACAAAGGAAGGCCCAGAGTCCTCCTATTTTATGAATATATTTGAAAAAATTGTTCAACCAACGGATGATAACCCATTCTACAGAGCATTTAACCGTGACCAAGCAGAAGGCATAATGGGGCCTTATATGACGAACTATAAATTGCTCCAGCAAAAAACGGTCAGGCAAAAGCTTTCTCAATTATTAATTAAAGCTATTGTTCAACACAAATATATTCTTTCAACACGTACATTGCTTAATTTTGTTCATGATATTTTGATTCCTTCTAATTTAGAAGAGCACTTGACCTCTACATCTGTCATTGAGGAAACACAAGCTTTGTTACCAAATATGTTGTTTAATAGTTCGGATCGATCTCCGTTACTCAAAGTAATTTCCTATGTTGATCCTATTCATACACGTTCAGAGATGATCGATCAGATGTTAATTGAGCTAAATAATTCAACCGATATCTCAAAAGTGTTTCAAAAGAATATAAGTCAAGAGGGGTTAAAAGACTGGGTCGATGCCCTATCCGATTTAGGCCCATTTTATGAGCTAACAAAAGCGACAAGACAGGTGTTAAATACATCCTTGATCCGTTTTTGTTACTTCTTGTCTGATGAAATGGAAGAGATATTCAAAAATAAAACCTACAATGATTTTATGCATTATTTATATGCCTTCAACCTAGGGATTCCTGCAGGCCTTAAAGGGATATATCAAGAAACGGAAGATGCTATCTTTGCCTGGAAGGGAAGTCCTAAGGGGAATGATCAATATATTTATTATGAAGAATCAATGGGCTCCATGAATATTGCTCAAACCTTAGAATTGAAAAGGTATACGAATCATTTAGTCAAGCGAGACCAAGACGTTTTTTATCGATTTAAGGATACCTTACTTATCGGATTTCAAAATCAACATAAAACAGAGTATGCATTGCTTGAAATTGACTATCCATTATATGAAACCATGGTGAAAGTTCTAAATGGTTATCGTCCAAATAAAAAGGATAAAGAAGATGCGATTCAATTTTTAGAATTTGTAGAGAAACTGATGCAAATAGGTAAAAAGGAAGATGAAATGGTAATTCATGATTTAACGGAAGATTTATTATTCAAGCTTGAATATGATGCTGAATTTGAAGAATTTACGTTTAAGAGGGAGTAAGTCATGGGATATACAGAGGAATTGAAAGCCTTACGCAAATCGTTAAGAATAAAAGAGGATAAAAAAGGGTTAACACACACGATTAATAAAAAGTGTCCAATCTTTCCATTTCCAACTCGTAACCCAGAGCGTGCGAAATTTTCTAGAGGCTTTGAAGGTGTTACAGGGGAATTTGCCCGTATCGTGAGTGGAAATGTATTAGACCAAGAAATCGAAATGGAATCGGTCATTAAAAAAATAAGTGATACGGTGAATCCTGATGAGAAGGATTTACCTTACTTTAATCGCTTGATTCGAATGTTTTTATCAGATGACCTACAAACCATGAAAATATTTCATCCGCACATCTATCAATATCTTCCTTTGACATCTGGGAAAGAAGCAAAAGGTGAAACCAATATAGCCATATTTATTCGTGATGTACTCTTACAGAATGAGCAATATATCCAGGAGTTTTTCACGAAATCAGAAACTGATCACCTTATGTCTAAATTGATACTAGATCAGCTTGACTATTTAAAGGAAAAGAGTCATACAAAACGTTATCACATTATGATGCCAATGATTTCTGACCTTTTTGAAGAGGATATCAAATTCCTTATGCAGCATAAGGATTACTTTATTGAAAATATTAATATGTTTTTAGCGTATTATTATTTCTTCTATATTACCCAGCTCACATTAAAGCTGAATCAAACGAAGAAAGCAGACTTTCATTCGGTAAATGAGGTTGTTTATACCCTCGATTGGGAAGGAGCCAGTAAAAGTCGTATTGGATATGAACGAGGGTATCAACGTATTAAAGATGCAGCTAAAAATATATTGGTTCATAATAACTGTTTAGAACATTTGAATTTTCTTCTTGATACTACAACGGCTAAAAGCTATGAAGGAATACGAGAAATCTTCCAGGATCTTTCTGAGGAGGAAAAACAGGATTTCCTAAATGTATTAAAAACATGGATAGGAGAGTATCGATATCATGTATCGCTACTTCCCTTAGAAACATTAGCGGATGATTTTGATGGCCTTGTAGACCAGCTGTTTTTAAGCCTAGATGAAGGTGTGCCAAAAGAAACGAAGACCCGTTTTGCTTTATCTATTGAAGAAATCGGGAAAAGATATTTCCTGAAGACACGTGGGGTACTCGGCTACATGCTTAATATATCCCAGGATTTTCTATTATTATTAACCACAATAAGTGTGAAAGATGAACGCAAATCTTTAAAAGATGTCTTTCGTGAATTTGAGAAGAGAGGCGTGTTTTTTGACCGCCATTCTCAAGATGAGGTTGTACAACTATTTGATAAACTAAATCTTTTGGATAAAAAGAGTGATAGTGGGGATGCACAATATGTTAAACCAGTTCTATAATTATCTCTCAGAAAAACTAATTGCTTTCTTTGAAGATCAATCGTTATCAGGAGGAGAAAGGTTTTATCTGCAATTTGATGACGAGAATCAAGTTCGCCAATTTTATGATGCTCTAGGAAAGCATGATTATGCGGACAGTTTCATTTATCAGCATGAACATGGTTCCCCTTATGAAACATTTGGGTTAAAAATTGGAGAAGTTACCGTAGTCGTTGCAGCAACCGTTAATCATGTAACTCCTGACTTTTTAGTAACCCTCCGTAATAAGGTAGGGGAACAGCAAGAAGACTGGGAAAATACAGCGTTATTAAGTATTTGTCATGAAACTCTAGATAGTATTCGTGGGGGAAGCAGTGACCTTCAAAAGGAAGGAATGCCCTTTCATGTAAAATCAATCACTAATACGTTAAAGCAGGAAATTGAAAATTCAAGTCTGTCCAAAACGGAAAAGGAAATCGCTAAGTTTCACCTGAATAAAAAGCTAGAAGACATTATCCTACAGCCGGCCTTGGTAGATTTTGCAGAGGTCCTCGGGTTACTATCACAAGGAAGTATTGAGAAGAAGGACTATCCATCATTAGGTCTTTTTTATGATGAACAGTTAGACCAATATACTCCGTCCCAAGTAAGAAAAAGGCTGGAGGAAAACCATAGTTATTTTGAAAAGGTACAACACATACATGAATACGAAAATTTGGAACAGCAACTTGAAAAGAGCTTTGATGATAAAGGTGTGACGCAACTCAAGAAGGATGACTGGCAAGCCTTAGATTATTCCTTTGTAAAAGAATCAAATGAACGGTTAATTGAAGAGGACAAGAAGGTTTTAGAATATATTGAAATGGTGGATAAACAAACAAAGGAAGGACTTGTTTTTTGGGAAAAACCAATACGGGATACAAAAGCAGGTAATCGTAAACGACACATCATTATTTTTAATCCAGAACGAAAAGAAGAGATCAACCTTCAATTCTCTTTTGATGAGTTTTTAAAGCAGGAGTTTATAAAAAATAAGACAAAGGCTCACGTTGAAAAATCCGGGAAAAAGTTAAACGTACAATTATTTCATGATGCGGGAAATACGACATTCTACAAATTTACCTATCAACACAAAAACCAAACAAAATCGACCTATGACTTTCAAATTGCTATTGTTGAATGTCCCCCTACATTTTTAGAGCCTATTCAAACGCTATATGAAGTGAAACAGAATGAAAAAAGGATTATTATACATGGCGAAGGGAACAACGTATTCATTGGTCAAGATCAACAAAATGCCAATGAATACGACGTAGAAGAGCCAGATGAAGTCATTGAGTTAGCTTCAGAAGAGGAAGGAATTGAAATCTCTGAAGCATCAGCGGCTTGGTCAGATGATTCTCTCAAGTTTACGATCAAAATCAATGAATATACGCTTCCATTTAAAATTAAAGACCAACTTACGAGAACACCAGCTGTATTAGGGAAACAAATATGGAAAATGAAACGTGAAAGGAAGGCTCACTTCACATTTGAGAATGATCAACTTCAGCAAGGAACTTTGGTTTACCATCCACGTGAAGAATTCAAGCGTTATTTACAATTAGAAAAAATGTGGATGAATCAAGGAATGCACTTTGCGAAGCTTGGTTCTACAGGTTTAGAAGCAGAATACTTGAATATCCCAAGTAAACTTAAGGATGCTTATGAACACCTGTTAGATTTATATCGTTCAAAACATTTATTGCCAAGCTTAGCTTATTTAGAAGATCAGCTTCTTGAGCAATCGAAAAAGTATGTAGATATTTATAATTCGTGTGTGCGTGCTGTTGAGGAAAACTCTATCTTGACAAAGGAAGAGAAGAATATCTTTAAACTTGGAACGATAGAGGAAGCAAATCGGATTTACTTAACACCTCTACATCCATTAAATGTAGCCTATCAAATCGCGTTCCATGAGCAAATAAGTGGAGAGCAGTTAGAGCATCACATCTTAGATCGGTTAAGACCAAACAATCTCCTTCCTTATGTATTTGGAAATCAGGATGAGCTCTATCGCCCTATTATCCAGCATCATGCAAGTGAGTGGGTTGTTTATGAGCCATTAAAAAATGTGACGGTCGGGGAATCGAATGCCTATTTGGCCAATGTTGTAGAAGAAAAGCTGCAACAGTTTGTGGAGCACTTTAGCTATTTATTTTTAACTGGTTCAAACTCACCATTTAAAATAAATGTTATCAATATTACGAATGATGAGGAGGTCCTTAGAGGGATTTTCTATTTTGTAAAGAAACGGATCGAAAAATATGGGCCCCATCAAGTCATTCCATTAGACATTGCATTGTATCAGGAAAACGATTATGTCAGTGCGTTTGAAACCTTCTCATTATATGATGATGTGGAATCCATAGAAGAAAGATTTGATATATCCTTAGAGTCTAAAAAGCTTGATCCAGCTGATATGCTTCGTTTTGTACGAGAAAATATTCGTTATTACAAACTAAAAGACACAGAAGACTACAACTATGCCCATATATCCTTTTACAAAATGATATCTCAGGATAGTTATGCTAAAGATAATATACAGGAAATGGAAACTGGATTATCCTTACATGGACTACTTTCCTCTGTGACGTCTGCTACGGGCAGACAGGATTATCGAACAGGGTTTGGAATAAAAAATGTACTCGAGCCGGAAAATCAACTGATTGAAACGGCCTACTGCTTAAATGAACTTGCTAGTAACTTGGAAAATGAAGGAAGCAGCCCATATCGAAAGAACGAAGCCATCGTGACTCGCACAACTTCCTTTAAAGAAGAGACGTTAGATGCTTTGTACGATTCATCTTATTGGGTTACATTTATTGATCCTAATGTCGATCTAGACTTCTTTCAAAGATCAGAGCGTGATTTGCTCATTATCCATTATAGTGATCAGTATTCGTATGATCAGTATGATGCCATTACCGTTACAGACAAATCCTCGCAATATCGAAAAGTCATTAAGCAATATTTAGAGGATGAATATATAAAGGCAGAGGATGATCAAATCAATTTAGCTATAAGGGCCTTCAACGCGGTGAATGGAGAATGGCTTTTAAGAATTATTGGAAGTAAGGCGCAATTCTCACGAGAGAAATTAAGCATTATTTCGGCCTTAAAATATGCATTAAGCTTTTTAGACCACGAGCGTATTATTTGGATACCTATATCGTTAGAAGAAATTCTAAGGGTAGCAGGTGTGGTTAACCTAACGAAAAGTGCTGGAATCTTTTCAGCAAAAAATCTTGGGGTTAAAGGTTCGACAAGTGACGATCTCCTACTAATCGGACTTGAAATAACAGAGGATCAAAAAGTGTATTTTCATTACTATCCTGTAGAAGTAAAGGTTGGTTTAAACCAATCTTCAACGATTGCTAAGGCTAAAGAACAGATTTCAACTACTCGCAGCTTATTGGATGAGCAACTAAAAGAGGTCGATGAAAATGGTGATAAAATCTTTAAAAATGCGTTCTTTAGAAATTTCTTTGTTCAATTATTCTTAGCCAATGCCCAAAAATTCCTAGCTAATGGTCTGTGGCCAGAGAAAAACTTTGAGGATATTGAGAAGGTGAAGGATATTCTCCTCAACGATAGCTATCAAGTAGGTAACCATTTACGCCCTAATATTGGCGATGGGATGGTACTTTCTTTCAAGAATGAAGCAACGTGGAGATCAGCAAAAATCGAGGATCGTTCATTGCTGTTACAGCTTTCTGAAGAGGACGCATATTCAGGTGTGATTGAAGAGGTTGAAACCATCAAGTCGAGAATTCATCAAGGAAAAACAGATATAAATACGAATATTTTATTGGCTAATAACTATGGCCAGACTCCTCAGGCCACAGAACATGCAGAGCCAGTAACAGACGAAAAGAAAGAACCTGAAACGAAACAACCAAATGAGAAAGAGCTGTCAAAAGAAAAAACTGAAAAAGAGAAAAAGCCAGTGCCTGATAACGAGGATCCAGTTCAACCAAACCCCGAGGAGGAAAAGGATGAGCAGCCAGTAGACCTAGAAGATGTTCGTGTATTATTAGGAACTGTCGAAGGATCCAAGCACAAAGTCTACTGGGAATATGGCCATAAAGATTTAGCTAATCGGCATATTCTTATTTCAGGGAAATCTGGACAAGGAAAAACCTACTTTATGCAGTGTATGCTGATGGAACTGGCAGCGAATAATGTTTCAAGTATTATTTTTGATTACACAGGCGGTTTTAAGAAGTCTAAGCTAGAACCTGAGTTTAAGGAATTTTTAGGAGATAAGCTTGAACAAATTTTAGTAGCTAGAGACAACTTTCCAATAAATCCTTTTAAACGAAATGAGAAAGAATTGGATGAGGACGAATTTATTGAAGAAGATTTTGCTGATGTAGCTGATCGTATGAAAAGTGTATTTGCGGCTATTTACACAGATTTAGGCATTCAGCAGCTCAATGCTATTTATCAAGCCATTGTTAAAGGTATGCAGAAGCATGGAGATAGCATGAACCTAGAACTACTTCGACAAGAATTAGAGGAAGATAACTCAGGTTCAGCTAAAACTGCATTATCCCAATTAAATCCTATGATTGATAAGAATCCATTTGATAGCTCCCATGATTTTAATTGGGGAAAGCTTGAAGAAGATAAAGGAAAAGTTTTGGTGATTCAACTGACTGGCTTTGCAAGTGATGTCCAAAAAATGATTACAGAGTTTATCCTATGGGATTTATGGCATTATAAGCTTCAGCATGGAGATCAGACGATTCCAATGCCAGTTGTTCTAGATGAGGCACAGAATCTTGATCATAGTGAAAAATCCCCAAGTGCCAAAATCCTAACAGAAGGAAGAAAGTTTGGCTGGTCTGGCTGGTATGCGACACAATTCTTGAAAGGTCAACTGAATACAGATGAAATTGCACGTTTACAAAACTCAAGCCAGAAAATATATTTCTTACCACCAGAAAACGAAATCTCTACGGTGGCATCCAACCTTTCTCATGACAACGCATCAAAGCGAGAATGGGAAAGACGATTGGCTGCTCTTAATAAAGCGCAGTGTGTATCCTATGGACCAATGCTAGGTAAAGATGGTTCATTAAGACAAAGTGAGCCGGTTATTGTTAATATTTCTTCTTTAGAAGAGCGGATTAGGTTGTTGGGGGAGAAGGAAAATTGATAAAAGCCTTTTAAGTAATGGAAGGAGTGCTAATTGTTAGCACTCCCCTCCTTTTACATTCAATTCAAATTTTAAGAGAACGCTATATCTAATAAACATCACTCACTACTTGTTAAATATTGATACAGCTTATAATCAATACTCTTCTCCATAACCATATTCATGCACACAACAGGTTTATAGCTATCCTCCATTTTTGTTTGTTTTATTGTATCCTGATCTATATCTGCTTTACCTAAATAATAGAAGTCTTTCCCCTCGTCATCATCCTTCTTAACAAAAATGTGAACATCAATGTTATTCTCTTTTGCTTGAATAATCTCTTGTACTTCCTTTGATTTTAATGTGCGATTACTTCTTGTGAACCACCTGAGTATATCCTGATTAACAAATTCATCACCATAATCAACGCTAGAATCAACATCTTCATCTTTGTGATAGGTGATAAATATAGGGGTGGTTTGATATTTTGTTTTATAACCATACATCGTTCCCTTTTCATCATTCTCCCAATTTAGTAATCTACAGACATCTTTTCTTGAATACTTTTGATATAGAGTAAGTGGCTGTTCACTAATGTAGGTTCTGTTCTTCAATTTAGCACTTTCTATAATATCTGCGACAAATATCTTAAAATAATTATTCTCATTTAGACTCTTACGAACGTATGGATTGAAATAAAAGTTGTTATTATCGTCTAAAATAATAACAGGTTGGTTGCCATATTTATTTTGATCAACAGAAGTGAAAAATGACAAATTAAAGATTCTTTTTACTGATTGCAGTGTTGCTTCATTAACATAACAATTTTCACGCTCTAATTGATTGATATATTCTTTTTTAGAAATCGTGTCCTGCTTAAAAAGCAAGTCTAATAATATGATTTCATGCTTTCTTTTCCCATTTAAGACTTCTTGTGAGAGCATAGTTAGTACTTGGTTTTCGTACTGTGTGAAAGAAGGAAGCTCTTCTCGCATTTTTATCAAAAACTTATAGTAGTTTTCGAATTTTTCGATAAGTACTAAAGGATCAATTGAATGGTTGGTAATAAAGTCATATAAATAAGGTACTCGTCCAATTTTATTTTTTAATTCGCTATATGAATCTTGTAAAATTTTTATAGAATTAAGTGTGCTATTTTTGATAGATTTGAAAATTTGTTTTTGAGCAATTTCCTCAAAGTTAACCGTGGAAACTCCTTTTATATAACTTGTATCATTCAAACGTCTTCGAATATTATCTTTGTTTTGTGATTGGTCGCCAGACAGTGCAATAGGAATTAAATAGTTATTTTTGTAATTACCGATGAAATCAATGATAGTTACAAAGTCTTTTGACTCATGCTTACGCAGACCTCTTCCTAATTGCTGGACAAAAACAATGCTGGATTGGGTCTGTCTTAACATAACGACTTGGTTTATACTTGGTATATCAATTCCCTCGTTAAAAATATCAACAGTTAAAATATAATCTAATACTCCATTTTCTAATCGATTTACTTGATTCATTCTTTCTTCTTGCGAATGATCTCCAGTTAATGCAACGGTGTTGTAACCCTTTTGATTCAATGATTTAGAGAGTTCTTTAGCCTCATCTTTTCGACTACAAAATATTAAACCTTTAACCTCTTCGCCCGAATGTCCATAATACTCGATTTTATCAATAATATGATTAACTCGCTCCTCTGTTACAAGTTTTGCTAAAGAGGCTGTATCATCTAGAAGTTCACCATTTAATTCAAAATCAGTTACCCCAAAGTAATGAAAAGGACAAAGCATATCTTCCTCGAGAGCTTCTTGTAAACGAATTTCATAAGCAATATTATAGTTGAACAACTCGTAAATATTAAAATCATCTGTACGTTCAGGAGTAGCCGTCATCCCAAGCAGAAACTCAGGAGAAAAGTAATCAATGACTTTTAGATAAGACTGTGCTCCTGCTTTATGAACCTCATCAATTAAAATGTAATCAAATTCGTCTTTTTGAAACCTTCTTAAGTTATCGTCTTTTGAAATACTCTGTATTGTTGCAAATAAATACTTTGCATTTGTTTGTTTATTAGAACCGGATAGAATTCCAAAGTCTTTGTCAGGACCTCCCATTACTCTTTGGAAATCAGATTTTGCTTTTTCTAATATTTGTTCCCGATGAACAATGAATAGCATCCTGTTTGGTCTATATCTTCTGACATCAAATGCAGAAAGATAAGTCTTTCCAGTACCAGTTGCTGAGATAACTAATCCTTTATTCTCTTTAGACTCTCGTAGAGCCTGAATTTGTTTTAATGCCATTTCTTGCATTTTATTTGGTGTGATCTTAATGGAGTCTTTTAGTGCATTTTGTTCATATTCAGAAGGAAACTCTATTACATTTTCTACAAGTCTTTGATCTGAATTTTGATTATATCTTTTTTCGTATTGTAAAATCCAATGCTCTGTTAATGGTTCTGCGTCTTCCCAAATTTCTTCAAATTGATTTTTAAAGTGATGTATGATCTCACCATTCTCATGAGATGTCAATTTTACGTTCCATTCATAATTTTGCTTTAGGGCATGTGCAGTTAAGTTAGAGCTTCCAACTATTAAGGAGTAATACGTATGATTATCAAAAATATATCCTTTAGAATGAAAGCCTTTAGTAGTAGTTAACCTAACTTCCACATTTGTTATTTTTAGTAGTTCTTTAAAAACTTTAGGTTGATTAAAATATAAGAATGTCGAGGTTAAAATTCGACCATTTACACCTTTCCTTTTTAGATCATATAAATGGGACTTAAGAGTAGCTAACCCACTATCGGTAATAAATGCAACAGAAAAAAGAAAGGATTTACATCGATCTAATTCTTCTAAGAGGGAAGGGAGGACCTGTTGTTTCTGCTTCGAATCATTGACTAACAATTCTGGCTTGTATCGGTCATACTTGTTGTGTTTATAGTTTATAAATCCTTTATGTAAAGAGGCTTCTAAATTTTCCAGAAATCCTGACATATAAACACCCTATCTAATAGTTTATTTTGGCTATATTTTAATATTTTACCATTTTTGTTTCAAATCAAAATAATAAGCTACTCACTTTTTGCTGGTGAATAGCTATTTTTAAAGTTAATCTATCGTAATGGTGTTTTATTTGATAATTTTTCTATAGCTGGAATGTCAGCAGGTGCCCAATCTAACTCAGGTAATTTTTCGGGTATCAGCCATTTAATCTCCTTATGTTCAGTTAATGTTGGCTCCTTATCCAAAAGTTTACAATAAAAGGTGGTTAAATGAACAATGCCAAAATCATATTCATAAACGGTTTGATCTATTTGTTCACCTATCTCTATTTCGCAACGCATTTCTTCCTGTATTTCTCGTTTCAGCGCTTCTTGAGTTGTTTCTCCTTCTTCAATTTTACCTCCTGGAAATTCCCATTTTAGAGGTAATGATTTTTCAGGTCCTCTTTGTGCACAAAGAATTTTCCCATTTTTAACTAAAACCGCTCCAACTACGTATATATCTTTTTTCATACTTGGCCTCCTATTAAATGTTCGATAACTATACTCTAACATATTTGAAAGGATAAGGTTTATAGGGAGGAGGAGAAGAGTGCTTTCATAAAAAATAACGATATATCAATAATTTTTTATTTGATTTACATATAACTCTGTATTCGTCATGATAATTACAACTTTTCCTAAATACGTAAATGAGCCACAAATGTGTTTTGTACCTTCCCACAAAAAAACATAAAATATAAAACTTTAATATTAGATTCCTGTACATATAATCCTGAAGTTGGTTTCGCTATAATAATGCTTAACGAAAAAATCATTCGAACAGGATATCTTCTATAAAACGTTCAGGACATTTAATTTTTCAGTTTGAAGGAGGGTAATCTTTTTATCATTAACTTTTGTAACCGCTTACGAAGTTGTGAAAAGTTTTAAAAGGGGAGTGAATGTATGTACAGAACCATGGATGGAGAAGAGATCTTTATTATTGATGCCCATATTGCTTTGTGGGATGCAAGTAAGGAAAATCAGTTGAATGTACATGGACAGCAATTTATTGACTGTTTTTATGATTATCAGACGAGTCTGAGTCCTCAGGAATTTTGGTGGGATAAAGAAGATTTTTTAAAGTACAGTGAAGATCGTTTGATTAAGGATGTATTTCATAAAGGGTACGCGGATATGGCAATTTTCCAGCCTGTTTTGCTGAAGGAATTCTATAAAAACGGGTTTGGGGACATAGAAAATAGTCAAAAGCTGACTCAGACTTATCCGAATCGACTTATTTGTAATGATACCTTTGATCCGCGTCATGGGAAACGTGGCTTAGAAGAGTTAGAGAAGTCGAATGAACGCTACAGTCTCAAGGGTGTAAAGCTGTATACTGCTGATTGGTATGGTGATTCCAAGGGATATAAACTTTCCGATGACTCAACCTACCGTTACTTAGAAAAGTGCCAGGAATTAGGAATTAAAAATATCCACATTCATAAAGGACCTACGATTACTCCACTTAATCGTGATGCGTTTGATGTAGCAGATGTTGATGACGCAGCAACCTCATTTCCAGAATTGAACTTCATTGTTGAACATTTAGGTTTACCTCGATTAGAAGACTTCTGCTGGATTGCAACCCAGGAAAAAAACGTATATGGCGGTTTATCCGTGGCTATGCCGTTTATTTATGCACGTCCGAGATATTTTGCAGAGATTATGGGTGAATTACTCTTCTGGTTAGATGAAGACCGGATCATTTTTGGTAGTGACTATGCAATCTGGGAACCTGGCTGGTTAATTGAGAAGTTTATGGAGTTTGAGCTTCCAGAGGATATTAAACAAGAAACAGGTGCTGAATTAAATTTAGATGTGAAGAAGAAAATTTTGGCGGGCAATGCTGCACGTTTGTACGACATTGATATTGAGGCACAAAAAGGAAAGATTAATAATGACAGGCTTGCTCAAGAAATGAATCTATCAAGTGTTTAATTCGATTTTCCAGTTGAGAGGATGTTGGTATGTCAAAAAAGCAGGACGTAATGGAAAAGCTGGATAAAGTCTACGATCCCGAGCTTGATCAGCCTTTAACAGATTTAGATTTTATTGATGATATAACCATTGAAGGATCTGATGTTGAGGTAAAATTTCGGCTTCCGACTTATTGGTGCTCCCCAAACTTTGCCTATATTATGGCTGAGGATATTAAGGAGTATGTTTCAGAAATTGATTGGGTTAAAGAGGCGCGGGTGACACTGGATGATCACTGTGCATCTGATGAAATTAATCATGGAGTCGCACAGGGGAAGCAATTTAGCCAATCTTTTGAGGGCCAGACTACTGGAGATCTGGATGAATTGAGAAAAACCTTTCGAATAAAGGCTTTTTATTCAAGACAGGATCGATTCGTTCGTCATCTGTTGAACAAGGGATTTTCTAAAGAAGAACTTGTTCGATTGACGCTGCAGGAGTTGGAAGATATCACACTTTCTGAGGAAGGAATCCATTTACGTGACAAATACTTACAGAAAAAGAAGGAATTAAATCATCCCGGGACTTGTATAAATGCAATAACGGATCCCGAGGGGAATGCCATTACCATAGATGATTTATCAGATTACTTATTAGGAATAAAGACCACCAGGTTAAGTATGGAGTTTAACGGACATTACTGCAGAGGTCTTTTGGAAGCTCGTTACCATTTAGAGAAGACAAATTAAGATGTGCTGATTAGTGCTTCATGCATTAATAATAAATTTAAGGAAAGGTGATAGAATGAGTAAAAATGTATTGATTATTACGGGAGATGCTGTAGAAGCTTTAGAGGTTTTTTACCCTTATTACCGCTGTGTAGAGGAAGGAATTGACTGTACGATTGCTTCACCAGTTAAGAAAAAGCTTCAAACAGTGGTTCATGATTTTCTGCCGGAAATGGACACATTTACAGAAAAATGGGCGTATAAAATTGATTCTCATGCAGCAGTGGAGGATGTAAACCCAGCTGATTACGATGGATTAATCATACCAGGCGGTCGCGCGCCGGAATACATTCGGATGGATAAGAAGGTTCAGGAGATTGCTGCACATTTCCTGTCTGAAGATAAGCCAGTCGGTGTCATCTGTCATGGACAACTCGTTTTGACCCCGATAAGAGAGCATGTAAAGGGACGTGAATTAACAGCTTATTCAGCATGTCAACCAGAAGTGGAAGCTGCAGGAGCAACCTATATCAATGAACTCATACATGTAGATAAAAACATTGTATCTGGTCATGCATGGCCTGAGCTTCCTTTATTCATGCGCGAATTCTTTAAGATTTTAGGCGTTACAGAAGGTGTGAAAGCATAGGAGAGGTGCCTGTCACCACCCGAAAAATCTTGTTTCACAAAATGTCTCACAGAAGGTCGGCAATCTATTCTAGTGATTTTCACAAGATACATCTTCCATAAAGAATCTTCATTGAAGATTCATAAAGTAGCCCCTCAAGGCAGCAGAACACCGAGGGGCTATTTTTTATTTTCACTTCAAATAAATCCGAACCTGATGACGGATTACAATCATTTGAAGTTTTTATCCGTATTCATGCAGGCAGGATTTTCCGTTTTTTTGTTCAAATAGATAAGATACAGACTTAAACGGAGGTGAATCTATGCAGCTTCTCCCTGAACTTGCCAATAAAATCATCTATGAAGTTCGTGTCATCCTGAACGAAAATCTGATTGTGGTAAATAAAAATGGTACGATTGTGGCCTCGACCGATGAAAGTCGAATTGGTAGCTTTCATGAAGGAGCAAGAAACGTAGTCAAGACTGGCGAGAAATTGTATATCACACCTGAACGAGTAAAGGAATTAAAAGGCACAAAGCCAGGCATTAATTTACCTGTGAAGTTTGATCATAAGGTTATTGGGGTTATCGGAATTACTGGTAATCCAGAGGAAGTTGAACCTTATGCTGATTTGCTGAGGAAAATGACAGAATTAATCATTCAGGAATCCTATCATTTGGAACAAAAAGAGTGGGAGAAAAGAGGTCTGGAAGCCTATTTTTATGAATGGATTTTTGCCAGGGAAGTTGATGAAGATTTCATCCATAGAGGGCAGATGTTGGGAATATCAATTGGAAATCCTTATATGTGTATTTTGATTCAGGTACATACAGAAAATGAGATTCCGGAACTTCATATGGAATCAAATGTCTTGAATTGGTTTCAAAGTCAGTTTCCGAAAGGTGGGGAAGATTTTCTTATCCGCTGGGGAAAAGGAAGATTTTTATTAGTGAAAAATAAAACTCCTGAAGTGAAAAAGGAATTTTTAACGTATCATTTTGATCGATGGCGGCGTTATTTTCTAAACCATTATAAATGTGTGCTTTCATTTGGAGTCAGCAAGTCCGTCGCTAAATTATACATCAATCAAGTATATACAGAGGCAGAGAAGGCTTTACAGGCTGCCGGAAAAAGTGGGGAAATTTTATTTTATGAAGATTTACAATTGGATATTATTCTTTCCGAAGCCTGTGAGCAGGCACAAGAGGAATTCGTATCCAGGACACTCCAAAATGTATTAAATAATGATGAATTACAGGATACCCTTGTAGCTTATTTACTTCAAAATCAATCGATAAAAGAAACCTCAAAAAAATTACACATACACACCAATACCCTACATTACCGACTTAAGCAAATCACCGAACTTACAGGGCTCGACCCGAAAAACACAAAAGGGGCCACATTGTTTTATGTGGCACTTCATATTATTGGAAAAGTATAGAATGTTTACCCAGCATGTTCCTTGTTGCGATATTCATAAGCTTCAAGTAAATAATCAACAATATGGACCGCTCTCATTTGGTGAGCCATTCTTTCCTTTTCAATGCCCATTTTCATTTGCAAAAGGCATCCCGGGTTTGCCGTAACAATGACATTTGCTTGGGTTTCCTGTGTCCGCTTCATTTTATAGTCTAATATTTGCATAGACATTTCGGTTTGCACCAGATTATAGATTCCGGCAGATCCACAGCATCGACTGGCATCTTTCATTTCTACATAATCGGCACCTTGAATACTCTGAAGCAATTGTCTTGGTTCCATGAATGTGTGCTGCCCATTTTTTAAATGACAGGAATCCTGATAAGTGACGACTTGCTGGGGGAGTTCCAATGGCTGCTTATGAAAACCCAATTCAATCAACAGACTGGAAATATCTTTTATTTTACGATCAAAGGATGCTGCTCGATCCTTCCAGTCCTCTTCATTCTTTAAAAGGTGATGATAGTCGTTTAAAAAAGCTCCACACCCACCGGCATTGGTAATGATATAATCAACATTAAGATGCTCAAAGGCTTCAATGTTTTTCTTAGCCATTTCTTTTGCCTGCTGTTTTTCTCCGCTATGACCATGGAGCGCACCGCAGCAAATCTGATTATTAGGAATAACAACTTCACACCCGGCGTATTGTAAAAGTTTGATGGTTGATTGATTGGTAGATAAAAAGAGAGAGTCCATTAAACACCCTGTAAAAAAAGCCACTCTTTTCTTATTGCTGGATAGAGGCATGAGAACTTCATATCGATCCTTAGCCGTTTTCATCTTTGGTACCATAGGAAGGGATTTTTCCATAAGCCTGAATGCAGATGGGAGAATTTTTGTTAATTTAAATTTATGTACGAGCTTTTGGATTTTGAACTTTTGATAGAATCGTAGTAGCCCCGCTAATCTTCTTAAACGCTTTGGCTTGGGAAACAGGCCTTTAAAAGCGATTTTTCTTATCATTCTTTTGAGGAGCGGTGTTTTTTGGTTTTGATAAATAATATCCCTTGCTTCTTCCAGTAATTGACCGTATTGAACTCCTGATGGACATACAGGTTCACAGGCCCGACAGCCAAGGCACATATCAAGAGATTTTTTTACTTCTTCATCTGGTTCAATGTCGCCATCCACGACTCCTTTCATTAATGCGATGCGTCCCCTTGGAGAATGGGCTTCATCCTCTCCGGTCTCAATATAGGTGGGACAGCTCGGCAGGCAAAACCCGCACTTCATGCAGTTTAGAAGTTCGTCATAGTCCATTCTCTGCTGGAACTCTTCCTGAATTCTAGCTTTCTCCTGCGTATTCACGATTGATCACCACTCTTTTTTGATTATGATTGATAAACATCTTACCAGGGTTCATGATCTGATTAGGGTCCAGGGCAAATTTTAGCTGTTTCATCGCATTTAAGCCTGTGTCTCCTAATTTCAAATGAAGGTATGGAGATTTCATAGCTCCAACTCCGTGTTCTCCTGTAATGGTTCCACCTAATTCAATAGCTTTCATAAAAATTTCCTCAAAGGCTTTTTCCACGCGTTCAATTTCTGCTTCGTTTCGGACATCTGTGAGGCAAGTAGGATGTAAATTTCCATCTCCGGCATGGCCAAACGTACAAATGTTCAGGTTATACTTTTTTGCGATAGTGTTAATAGCTTTGACCATATTCGCGATTTCAGATCGAGGTACAGTAGCATCTTCAAGGATAGTGGTAGGTTTTAAACGGGAAAGAGCAGAAAGAGCTGCACGTCTGGCTGTAGTGAGTGCCTCAGCCTCTTCGTTTGTTTGAGCAATGGTAACGTCAAATGCTTGATTTTCCTTACAAATGGAGGATATGTCGTGAATGTCTTTCTCAACTTTATGGGGGTCTCCATCTTGTTCAATGAGCAATACAGCTTTTGCGTGCGTCGGTAAACCAACCTTCGAAAAATCCTCAACCACTTTAATGGTAGGCTGATCTAAAAATTCGAGTGTGGCAGGAATGATTTTATGGGCAATAATTGCAGAGACGGCTTCAGCAGCCATTTGGATATCTTCAAATAAAGCAAGGGCTGTCTTTTTTGTTTGTGGAAGAGGCAAGAGCTTTAATGTTGCTTCGGTAATAATGCCGAGTGTACCTTCTGATCCAACTAACAGGCGTGTTAAGTCATATCCGGCAACGTCCTTTGCTAATTTGCCTCCTGTACGAATAATATCTCCATTTGGAAGGACAGCCTCTAACCCAAGAACATAATCCCTGGTAACCCCATATTTTAAACCCCGCAGGCCTCCGGAGTTTTCATTGATATTTCCGCCGATTTGCGAGACTTTTAGTGAGCCTGGGTCTGGTGGATAAAAAAGCCCTCTTTCTTCCACTTGGTTGATAATTTCCTGTGTAATTACGCCTGGTTGTGTCGTAATGGTTAAATTCTCCTCATCAATCTCAAGAATTTTGTTCATGTTTTTCAGCAGCAGGACAATACCGCCTTCCAATGGCGTTGTACCCGCGCTGAGGTTGGTCCCTGATCCCCGGGGCACAAGCGGAATTTTATAATGATTACATATCTTTACGATTTGTGAAATCTCATCTGTATTGTTTGGAGCTACAACAGCATCCGGCATGGACTGAAACTGCGGGGTTGCGTCATAGGAGTATACAAGTTTATGGGTGTAGGAGTCCTGATAATTGTGTTCTCCTACAATTCTCAATAATTCCTGTTTGACTTTATCAGGTAACATGAAATGACTCCTTTGTTTATCATAGTACTTTTATTGTATTAAATAGGGGCAGGGATATTAATGTGTGATTGTACAGAAATGGAGATACAGGGGAGAAGTTTTTTTGTACTTTTACCTAAGAAATAAGATTCGTATAGCTTGGATAAAAAAACCCGCTATTCTTTAACTCAGAAGAAAAAGTTAAATAATAGCGAGTTTGCGTGTGAAACATTCCGTGAAACAAGATTTCTCGGGGAGTGACAGGTACCTTACGAAATCAACTTCAGCCCAACCGCCGAAGACAAAATCATGGTAATAAACAATATTCGCTTCCATTCCCGGGGCTCCCCATAGATGAGCATTCCCATTACAGTTGACCCCACAGTTCCGATTCCTGTCCAGACGCCGTAAACGGTAGCCATTGATAAGGTTCGCATGGCAAACCCCAGGAGTGTCAGACTAAGGCCAAAGGTAACGATAAGAATCACTAATGCATCCCACTTTTTCATGGCTAATCGCTTTAAATTAAGTACGCCTATGACTTCACAAATTCCTGCTATAATAATTGCTAACCATGCCATTTATGCTGTCTCCTTTGTTTCTGAAGATTCATTTGGTTCATTTGAGATTTGTTTTAACCCAATCACTCCAATGAGAAGAGTACTGATTAATAGGATCTTTAATAGATTAAAAGGTTCCCCGTATACAATAATTTCCACCAGCACTGTTCCGGCTGTTCCAAGACCCGCAAATACAGCGTAAAGCGTTCCTACAGGGAGGCGTTTTGCGGAAAGTGGTAAAAGGACAAACGTTGTTATAATGGCAATGATGGTAAACGTCCATTCGACTGTATTTCCTGAATGTTTAAGTCCGGCCACCCAGAATACTTCGAAACAGGAGGCTAATAGGACGTAAATCCAGTATCTGTTCATGTGCGTCACTCCTTATCAGATGATGCTAACCCTCGCCAATAAATCGGAAAGGAGACATTAACTCGTTCAAAAAATTCGTTTTTTCCGGTAAACAGAAGCTCGATGACGACTCCATCTACCAGCGTTATATAAGCGAGAGCAGCCTGGTAACTGTCTACGCCGGTAAGCTCACCATTTTTATGGTGATGTTTCATGAGTTTGACCAAAAGCCGCTGCATTCGGGCAATAAAGGCATTCACGATTTTTGAGACTTCCCCTCTAAAGTGCCAGGGTGGGAAAAAGCACATTCTTAATAATAGTTTTGCTGTATCAGATTGATAGAATCTATCCTCAATATAATCAAAAAATCCCAGTAATTTTTCTTTGATCGACTTTTGCCCGGATGATTGAAAATAGGAGAGGATATTTCTTCTTTCCAGACGAAAAACATACCTTACAACAGTAAGGAACAAGTCGTCCTTACCCTTATAATGGGAGTAAATAGTTGATTTTTTAATTCCTGTTTCCTTGGCAATTTCGCTTAAGGAAGCACCCTCATACCCATGCCTGGCAAAATGGGAAAGGGCAACATTACGAATTTTTTCTGAACTCACTTATTTCACCTACCTACCGTTCGGTCGCTTTATTTTCTCACAGGATATTTATAAAGTCAATGTGCTTGTTTTAGAGGTTTACAGGGGAGAATTTGGTTTTGATGAAGAAGAATTTTTATAGATTCCGAGAGTCCAAAGATTGAATGATTGCGGGACGATGGAACCTACGGAAGCAGGGAATGTCACCATAGCTGTTTTCGATGATACATGCGGAAATTTAATTCAGATTGCACAGATGAACGCTTGACGAATGTAAGGCAGCCCGGCAGCAATTCCACATTGGCGCTGTGAAACATTTTGTGAAACAAGATTATTCGGGTGGTGACAGGCACCCATCCGAGTGTGTAGAGATATTGGTCAATAGTTTGTTGATCAAAAATATATGTCTCATGATACGTCTGCCATCTGAAATATTATTATTTGGGAGATGAAGCATATGCATGAGGAAACGAGATTACCTCAAAACGGAAAGGAATTTGCACTGTTTTTAGCCATTATTTCAATAATCTCAGTGAATATTATCGCGCCTATTATTATGGGATTTGAATTTGGTTTTCACAAAGAGGTTTACTTTGAGACTTTGCAGGTTCTTCCGTTTGTATGGATAAGTGTTATTTTGCTGGTAACTCTTGTGGCAAATCCAATAGTGAATGAACTGTTACCAAAGTTTGTGGGACCTAAAGAGGGATTTAATGCGAGGGTATTATTTAATATCTTATTTAGTGTAACCATCTTGTCCATTTTACTTACAGTTATTGGATCCTGGATCGGATTGGGAGAAATTAGTTTAGAGCCGATCCAAACATTCTTTTATTCCTGGCCACGTAACTTTTTCATTGCATTTTGGGTGGAAGCCTTAATTGCTCAGCCAGCAGCAAGATTTGTCATGAAAAAATTACATGCAAGTCAATCCGTAAATAAAACAGCAAATGCGTAATGCTTCAGTTCGAATGACACAAGTAAACTGCTTCGCTATGATATATGTATTCATCAAAAAACCGCTATCTAAATCGATAGCGGTTTTTTTGATGCGGCGGCCCGTGAAACATTTTGTGAAACAAGATTTTTCGGGGCGTGACAGGCACCTAAACAGCCTGATCATCCTGTTTCTCGGTTTTATTAATAATCGATGTTCCAACAAGGTCGCCGGTAACGTTGAGTGCTGTACAGCCCATGCCTACCAGGGCGTCAATGGCTGTTAACAGGGCAACGGCTTCCATGGATAGGCCTAATTGCGCAAATACTGTAGCAATCATAACAATACCTGCTCCTGGTACACCTGCTGTACCGATGGATACGAGTGTTCCTAACACGACAATTTGTAGCATGTCCGGGAAGCTTAAGGTTTCACCCATAACGTTGGCAGCAAATACTGCAGAAATAGCGATTCGGATGGCAGCCCCATCCATGTTAACCGTGGCTCCAAAAGGCAGGCTGAACCCGTATAAACTTTTGGATAGCCCTAAGTTTCTGGCTGCATTCAGTGTAAGAGGAAGGGTACCTGAACTGCTTTGAGTAACAAAAGCAGTGATCATCGGTGTACGTGCCTGTTTGAAAAATTCACCTATTCGAACGTTAAACAGCTTCATGAAGATGATATAAATGACAAGCATACCTAATAAAGCAAGATACAAGACAAGGACCATGCTTCCCAATTCCTCCAGCGTATTCAGTCCCTGACTGCCGACTGTATTTGCAATGATCGCGAAAATTCCAATCGGTACATACTGCAGAATCGCCTTCATAATTGTTAAGGTAGCTTCGTTCAATCCATTTACAACCTTATATACCTGCTCTCCCAGCTCACTGTAATCTTTGGTTGAGCGTAAGTAGGAAATCGCAATACCAAAGGCAAGTGCTGTGAAGATGATTCCAAGCAAGTTCATCTCACTAAATGCTGTCACGATATTTTCAGGTACAATGTTTAAAAGTACGCTGATAAACCCGGGATTTTCCGGTGTTTCAAATTCCTCAGTTGGAAGAGTCATGCCTGTTCCAGGATTGAATAGGCTGGCCACTGCTAAGCCAATAGCAATCGCGAAGGCAGATGTAATCACATAATAAAGAAAAACCTTTCCGCCCATTCTGCCTAAATCCCCGATTTTAGTCTGATTGACCCCGACTATAAGGGTAAATAAAATAAGTGGAATAATTAAAAACTTAAGCAAGCGAAGTAACAGGTCTCCGAATGGGGACAGCACGGCCGCATCCGGTCCAAAGATGAAACCGACAATAATACCAAGTATAAGTGCAACTGTAATCTTTAAAATAAGGGATGCTTCGATATATCCCCGCCATATTGCTTTCATCTTTCAATCTCCTTTCTAAAATTATTTATTCCTATAAGTTTACTAGGAATTATAGATTTCTATGAAAATATAAGGTAAAAAAAGAAGAATGTCAAAACTTTTGCTTTTTTGTCCATAACCATTTATTTACCTTACATCAAGAGCTTCTAAACATGCACGATGTTTGTTTCATGGAAAAAACACCATGCGAGGGTTTCACATGGTGCTTTCCAGACTTAACAAAATGTATCTTTAGGTTTTGGCACGGATAAACCGAATAAAGGTCTAAGATACAGAGCAACAAAGGTTCCTCCCAGGGCTAAAACACCCCAGATATATCCGTGAAGACTGAAGGATGCAATTCCACCGAAGTAAGCTCCGATATTACATCCAAAGGCCAGACGTGCACCGTAGCCTAACAGAATTCCTCCAATGATAGAGGCCACTACATTTCCTGGGCGTAGTTTTGAAAACTTAAACAGACCGCCTGCTGCGGATGCAAGAAAGGCACCCAGGATGACACCAAGATTTAATACAGTAGTAGAATCTGCAAAAATAGAAGATTCAAGAGCAGCGGCATTTGCACCCTGCCAGTATCCCCAGCTGGCTACGTCAATTCCAAAGAACTGGGCTGCTTTAGATCCCCATAAAGCGAACGCTGACGTTACACCCCATGGTGCACCGCGTGTCATAAGTGTTAAGGCATTAAGCACGGCTAACACAATTGCAGCTGTAAACAGGGGCCAGGAACCTCGGAATATTCGCTTCCACCCTTTTTCACTAGGTAATGGAGGCATTTTGGGCGGACGTTTCTTCTTTTCCACTCTTAAAGTAATCCATGAGATTAGTCCGAATAAAGCGATCGAAACAATCCAGGCGCCACCATATCCAAGTCCTGTTGTCGTAGCTAATGATACAGGTTCAAATGCCGGCATTTCTTCTGTCCAGAATGGCAGATGATAGGCTCCTAGAGTTGATCCAACAATAAAGAATAATAGCGTAATAAACATAACAGAACGCCCGCCACCGACGGCATAAAGTGTACCAGACGCACATCCGCCCCCAAGCTGCATTCCAATACCAAATAGGAATGCACCGACGATAAGACTGACGCCAACGGGGGAAACGTAGCCTGAAACCTCATCACCAAAGAATGAAAATCCAAAGGCCAGGATAGGAGCAAATAGCGTAACGGCAACCCCCAGCATAACCATATGTGCACGTAAAGCCTGCCCATTTCCAACAGACATCAGCCTGCGGAAGGCGGAAGTAAAACCAAATCGTGCATGAAAGAGGGTATAGCCAAGCAGCAGTCCAATGACCAGCAGTAGTGGCTGTGCTCCATTTTGTGTCATCATGAGATAGATTAGTAACACAGCTCCAACCAGCAGTCCTCCAATGATTAATGGGGTTTGAGGCTTATTTAACGTTGACTGGTGCTTTTGCACGGGTTCAACCTTGTCTTGTTGTGTTTGAATATTTGCAGTTGCCATTTAAAAAACACCCTTTTCTTATGAGTTTGGTTGGTTTAATTCTGATTTACTTTATTTATAATACTCACATGTCAGCAACATGTCAAAGGAAAAATTTTAAGGACAGAGGAGCAGGCCGGGAATCCCTTATTAAGGGAGTGGCCTGTCCTTCTGTCCTGAATTTTAAGATTGGGCAAATTTTTTTATTTGCTCTTCAGGAATATATCCAATGGAACGATCTGCTTCCTCACCGTCTTTGACCAGGACAAGTGTCGGGATACTCTGAACCTTGAATTCATTTGCCAGGTCTGATGCCTGATCAACATCTACAGAGTAAAAGTCAACACTGTCCAGTTCATCAGCTGCTTTTGAGACCACCGGCCCCAGCATACGGCAGGCTGGTCACCAGTCGGCGGTAAATTGAAAAACAGCCGGCTTGTCCATACTCTTAATAAGGTTCTGATACTCTTCGGATGTAATGGCTTTAACCACCTTTTAACCCTCCTTCTCTTTTTATTCATGTCTAATTTTCCCTGCAGATGCTAAATATATCCTGAATCAATGAAATATTGAATCACCTTCCTCAATTCATCAAAATTCAACGTTTTGTCCAATACGATTTCCGGTTATTTTTAATATACTATATGGAATCTCTTTAATAGAAGGGGGTGTATGGAATGAAACTCTATTTAGATCCCGGGCATGGCGGAACTGATCCAGGAGCTCAGGGGAATGGGTTGGATGAAAAGCATATCGTACTGGACATTGCTCGCAGAATTCGAAATATTTTAACCGATGAATATGAAAATGTGACGATTCGTATGAGTCGTACGGATGATCGAACAGTGAGTTTGAATCAGAGGACCAATGACGCTAATGAATGGGGCGCCGATTATTATCTGTCTATCCACTGTAATGCCTTTAATGGCTCTGCCAATGGCTATGAGGATTATATTCACAGTAGTTTATCCGACTCTTCCCAGACTGCTGAATATCAGGACATTATGCACGAGGAAATAACGAAGGTGAATCAATTAAGAGATCGGGGTCAGAAAAAAGCTAACTTTCATGTGCTGCGGGAAACGACGATGTCTGCACTGCTCACGGAAAATGGCTTTATTGACAATGAAGATGATGCAAATTTACTGCGTGATCCATCCTACCGTCAAACCGTTGCCCGCGGACATGTCAATGGGTTGGTGAGGGCCTTTAACCTGGAGCGGAAACAGGATCCAGGAGGTACCCTTTATAAAGTCATCGCTGGATCATTTCAATCAAGAGATAACGCAAGAAGCCGTGCGAATGTTTTACGGTCAAGAGGGATAGAAGCCTTTATTACTACAGTAACAATCTCTGGTACCCAATGGTATCGTGTTCAGGCCGGTTCTTTTTCTAACCGGCAAAATGCAGAAAGGCGTCTGCAGGAGGTGCGGAATGCCGGAGTTCCTGATGCATTTATTGTGACAGAAAATGTAGGCAGCGATAACGGGGACACCGATAACGGGGACAGTCCCCAGCCTGATCCCCAGCCAACAGGATATCGGATTACAGGGGTAACCTATCTTTCCCCTGAATTAATGAACCAATACGTTAGAGGCATAAACGGCAATGCCATTGAAATTGCAGGTTACTATTTAACGTTTGGAGAATATTATGGCATCCGTGGAGATATTGCTTTTGCCCAGGCGATGCATGAAACAGACTTTTTACGCTTTACCGGAATTGTGGAGCCGGAACAAAATAACTTCTGTGGTTTAGGTGCAACCGGACCAGACAACCCGGGAGCAAGCTTTGATACACCAAGAGAAGGGGTAATGGCTCATATTCAGCATCTGTATGCTTATGCGACGACGAAGCCATTACCTGAGGATTATCCTCTTGTCGATCCCCGCTTTGACTTGGTGACCCGGGGATCTGCATCAACCTGGACGGGATTAAATGGCAAATGGGCCGTTCCTGGAAATGGTTATGGCCAATCGATTCTGGACATCTATGAACGTATGATCAACTCGAGTATTGATAACCTGGAGGATGTACGTCAAAATGTCAGGGAAGCATAACCTTTAACCCGGGCCGTCACCATCCAGTTTTGTCCGACTTTAAAAATAGGTCAGTCATCCCTTAAAGTGGAATGGCTGACCTTTTTAATAACTGATTTAAGATAAAGGAGCTTCTTTACCATGATGGGCAAGCCCTGCAGCATTAATGAAGAAAATATAGACTGGATAAAGAATCAGCAATGCTAAAATCATGAAGCCGGTACCAGGGCCAGGTTCATCTCCTCCATAGGTAATAGGAAATATAGACGCAAAAAGAAATACATAGAGAACATGATAGGGGAACCATAGGATTACAGACCAGAAGCTCGATTTGCGTCCATTTACCCACTTTTTCGTTAGAATGAAAAGACCAATAGTACCCGAGATCAACGTCATCAAACTCATGACGCCAATGATGATCACCATTTGGTCAATATTTACCTTTGTCAGCCTGCTCAGACGATATAGATTGACCATCAGTTCAATTGGGACGAATAATAGGAAGGCATAAATCGCACTGATTGCGTTTAATTTTACGAAAAAGCTCATAGCAAATCCCCTATTTTGGCTTTTTTATATCATAACATGGGAGAATTATATTTTCCGAATCTGTTTATCAATCAGCATACGTTGGTATAATAATAGAAAAGGATTCAATCATTGAGAGGATGTGTAATAATGGCGGTTACTTATGAAAACTTTCGGGGAGATACTTATTATTTGCACAGCAGAAAAACGAAAAAAGGATAATAGATGATTTATTTTGCGCTGGATCCCATATACTCATTTACACTATAAAAATGCCTGAAACATTTATGTGTAAAAGCTAAATTATGGTAAAAAGAGAGAAGGTACTCTATCATAAATGTATGCTTACCACGGCAGATACATTTAGACTTGTATGTGGGAAATGGAAATGAATATAAACAGATAATCCAGCATAACGTTACTTTTTCTTATTTGGCAAAAATTCGATAACAAACCATGCAATTACAATTCCAACTACAGTTTCTAAAATGTTCCACTTCCATTCAATTGTGTTAGTAAAAATGTAATCAAATATACAAAGCAAAAAATACAAAACTAAAACTAAGATGATTCGTGTTTTATTATTCATAAAAATCCTCTTTCAGTATTTTATCCAATATTATACATTAAGTGAATATAAAATTAAATCAATATATGCACTCAGCAATCGACAGCTCGGTGATATATAAATTTCAATCATTATAGAGGAGCAGGAACCTGGATTGTTCCTGCTCCTCTTCACTTTAACGCTTTAAAGCGGTGAGGGACAGTCCCTCGATTGGTTATAGGTACTCCTCAAACCACTCCGCCATTTCATTTAGCCGGTCTATTCTTAACTTTGGCTTTCCGCTTCTGGACAGTTCGTGATCGGATTCCGGAAAACGGACAAATTTTACTGGCTTATGCTGGTGTTTCAAGGCAACATACATTTGCTCACCTTGTTCGATTGGGCAGCGGTGATCCTCTTCACCGTGAATAATGAGCAATGGTGTTTCCACCTCATTAACGTAACGGATAGGGGAGTGCTTCCACAGCTTGTCAGGTTCATCGAGCTTGTCCGTCTTCAATTCCCACTCCGTAAAGAAGTAGCCGATATCACTTACACCATAGAAGCTGAACCAGTTACTTATCGAACGCTGAGTGGCTGCGGCTTTGAACCGATGGGTGTGTCCTACAATCCAATTGGTCATAAAGCCGCCATAGCTGCCGCCGGTAACACCAAGGCGCTCATGATCAACCCAATTAAATTTTTCAACTACGTAATCCACCGCATCCATGATATCCTCATAATCTTTCCCACCGTAATCTCCTCTGACAGCATCCACAAATTCCTGACCATAGCCGTGACTGCCACGAGGATTCATGAAAAGTACCCCATAGCCTTTTTCCGCAAATACCTGAAATTCATGCATAAAGGAGTTAGAGTACATCATATGCGGTCCCCCATGAATCTCAACAATCAGCGGATATTTTTTGCCTTCCTCAAAATCTACAGGCTTCATCAGCCATCCCTGTAAGGAAAGGCCATCACGTGCTGTGAAATTAATTTCGTCAGGGAGGGAAACCTGCTTATCTAATAACCAATGTTGATTGGCTTCCGTTAAGCGAGTTTCCTTTCTGCTATCCAAAGAAACATGATAGAGGTCACACGGAATTTGCGGATCACTGACTCCAATCACCGCTTGTCTGCGATGTTGATCAAGTCCAAAAGCATAAATCTGACGTTTGCCGCCAGCCACAGTAGTTATGCGTTGGTCCAAACCAATGTGATAGAGGTGTGTATTTCCCCGTTCACTCGCAAGCACATATAGCCCATCATCATTCGCTGTCCATACCGCACCCGGACTTCCTGCACCTGTAGCCAAGTCATTAATAGCCACATCGTTGACTTCTGTATCCCAATCTCCGGTCAGACAGATAAGTTCCTTGGAGTGGAGATCAAGTGTCCAGACCCTGGTCAAAGTTGCTCCTTTATATTCCATATTGTGCCCCAGTATAGAAAGCTTTTTGCCATCATGAGAATAATTGGGGGCTGTATACATTCCTTCACTGTTCGTTAGTTTCGTTAAAATCTTGCTGTTAAGGTCAAGCTCATAAATATCGGAAATCATCGTGAAGTCAGGGTCTTCAGAACGATTGGCGGAAAAGGCAACCCGCTTTCCATCAGGGGAGAAGGCAGCATTGTTATGATGATAGCTTCCCTCTGTAAGCTGTGTTTTTTCACCGGTTTCCAAATCTATGAAAACGAGCTGTGAAAACTTTTCCTCAAGCAGCCCCTGGCCATTTGCTTTATATTTTAATCTTGTTGTGATGTAAGGCTCAGGTTCCTTTTCCTGTTCTTTGGACGCCTTTGCATCAGACTCTGTTTCCTCGATGGATTGATTCTCTTTTAGGCTTGTCGTACATAGAATGGAGCGGCCATCGGGTGACCATACTGGCTGACTGGCACCATTTTTGAAAAACGTAACCTGTTGGGCCTCACCACCATGAAAGGAAATTTTCCAAATCTGATTTGTACCGGACCGATTGGATGTAAACAGAATCGTCTTCCCATCCGGTGACCATCGTGGACTCGTATCCCTGTTGTCACCCTGTGTAAAGGGAATCAGCTCCCTGGTTTGTATGTTCATCACATACAAAGAAGATTGATAGTCTTTCTGTTTATGAATTGTACGCTTCACAAAAACCACCCAATTGCCATCAGGTGACACCTGAGGATCGGAAATAAAGGAAAATTTTAATAAATCGTTGACTGTAATTCCACTTTTACTCATTCATTTCCCACCTTTACGTATGTAATTGCCTGGTGAATTCAAAAAATTCATTCCCTTTCTGTTATACACTAGTTCTATAGTCACCACAACTATTTTTAATCATGTGAAATTAAAGAGTACTTTTTTAAATTATGAAACTTGAATCTATGTAAAACGTACTTTATTAAAAGGGTGGAAAATCTTACAATATTTAATAACACCACTGTACAGGGGGGCAAAAATTGAGGAATTGGTGGAAAGGCAGGAAGGAAGTTATGAGGAAAAGGAAGAAGAACCATGATCACCGTTTTCGGGACTATGTTTTTGATTTTCTCAGCTGGATTCCGGAGCTTATCGTCCTGCCCATTCGATTTATTATTTGGATTGTCAGGGGAATTGGAAAATTGATAGGTGACTTTTTTTAATCCTGGATTATAATGTTAAATACTAAAACGAGCGAATAAAACATACCGAAAAAGTAAGAAGCAGGGGCATAATACCAACATCTTTAATTCGTGAAACACTGTAGATAAATTGCTTTTTGAATTAAGAAAGTCATAAATGATATTGGGGTGATGTTTTGACATTGTTTATTCTTTTTACACTAATTTTATTTTTTGATGGAGCAGCTATCCATTTTCACAGGACTGGTAAGATCGCTTTATGGTTATCTGGAATAGTGATGGGCGTACTTTCCCCAATATTGGGATATTCTTTCGTTTTTGTGTTTTGGCAACTCAGTAAAACTTTCGACCCTTCCTCTACACACGAAGGTGCAGCGTATGCAGGTGTATTTATATTTTTGGGATTGTTAGCTAATGCTATTATTTTTTTCATTATCGGTTTAATTATAAAAATCATTAACCACTTTAAGTCTAATAAAATTAATGTCTAATTACCAAGATGATAAGATGTGCTGGTCAAAAATCATTCTCTTAGGAATTAGTATCATATTAACTTGTGAAGAATCGTGGCGTCGGATCCCGGGTTCATCTTGTGGGTTTTGAATATCTTATTGTGCTGATGGGAGTTGTGCTTTCCTTTGTCGGTTTTCAAAAGTGGAATAAAATGAGACAGAAATTGCATGATAAGTATATGTACATATGTTGGTTTCATGTTATAATATATATAGAATTGCATACGATAGAAATGCCGTCCCATGCTGGTAACATGGAACGGTCGTACAATAGACCAACCCCATCACGAGGGGGGAGGCACTATGAAGGGAATAACCTCTCACGGCCCTGCTAAAGCACATGAGGGGTTATTTTTTATTGTCGGACATGATGATGGCAATTAACGTGCCAAAAGCGATCATTAAGGTCATCGCATCGGTCATATCCATAGGCATCACCCCCTCCCTGGGAGACCCTCTTCAGGGCAAAAGGTGTGCCGTCCCCTCATGTGAAGCTTGTCTATTGTATTTTTTATTATAGCATAATCGAACATATGTTTCCATTTTGTTTAAGGAATTAGTCTTTTTCGACTAGATGTGAATAAATGAAAGGGAAAGGCCATCACCATGCAATGATATGTTATAGTGCCTATGGAACAGACAAAAAAAGGAAAGTGCGGGAGAAAAAAATGGAAGAAAAATCCAGATGGAAAGGCTTTGTTTTAGTTGTTTTAGGCGCTCTCTTTTGGGGAGTGGGCGGGACGGTTGCTCAGCGTTTGTTTCAGGAGGATCATATCCCTGTAGAATGGCTGGTATCCGTACGATTAGTTATAGCTGGACTAATCATGATTTTTATCGCACTGTTTACCAACAGTCGGGACCGAACGTTTCGGATTTGGACCCATAAAAAGGCAGCTATTCAATTGATTATTTTTGGCATTTTCGGGATGCTGGCCGTCCAATTTACATACATGGCTTCAATTAATGATGGGAATGCAGCGGTTGCCACTCTTTTGCAGTATCTAGCGCCGGTTTACATTATTATTTATCTGGTTATAACGAAGGCGAACAGGCTCAAAAAGAATGACCTTATCGCGGTTTGTCTGGCTATTATCGGTACCTTTTTATTGCTTACGAATGGATCATTTCAGGAGTTATCCGTGCCGTTATCCGCTGTTATATGGGGGTTTTTATCAGGAATTGCTCTGATGTTTTATACGCTTTATGCGAATCAGTTATTACAAAAATGGGGATCTCTGAATGTCATCGGATGGGCAATGATTGTTGGCGGAGCGGCACTTGGGCTGTTTTATCCACCCTGGAATATTGATATGAGCGGCTGGACCGTGGAGACAGTTTTCTTTCTTATATTTGTTATTTTGTTTGGCACGATGTTCTCATTCTGGTTTTATCTTGAAAGTTTAAAATATCTATACCCACAGGAAACGAGTTTACTAGGGAGTGTTGAACCACTGGCAGCGATAGTTACGTCTGTCGTGTGGCTGCATATCCCATTCGGAATCTATCAGGTTATGGGAACAGCCCTGATTCTGGTTATGGTAGTGGTCGTATCGATGCCGGAGAAAAAGCGGACAGTTCATGTCGTCCATTAATTTTCATACATAATGGTTTTACTTGATTAGGTTCATAGATTTATAAAGAAAACCACAGGAAAGAGTAGTTCAGTTGTGGAGTACATAACAACATGTATTTCAAAATGGACTACTTTTTTATGCTGTAGGAAATTATCGACCCATTTACATAATAAATACTTTAGGATTTGCTGTTAAAATTGGAATTATGTGTTAATGTAATGGTGAAACATGAAGGAGAAATATGCTTATTCAACTCTCCCGCTTAGAACCGTCAACAGGAAATAAATTATTATTCTTCTTCCACGAAACTGTACGTTAGATAAAGGATGAGGTGAAGTTATGAATTTTATTTACTCATTAGATCCGTTTGTTATGCAACTAATAATCATTCCTTTTATCGTTATTGGTTTAGGGGTTTTGCTGGCTGCTGTCACAAAGAAAATCTTTATCGGTCCTTTAGCAACACTAATTCTTAACTTACTGTATGAAGTCTGCTATTCAATGTATTTTTACCCGGACTCGGAACTGATCTTCAGTTCCTGGAATATTATTTTCCCTCTTTTATCCTTAGTCTTTTCGGCAATTTTTGTATGGGTTAGAAAGTCAAATACGGAAATAGAGATTGAGGATTAAGTGACATGTTACTTTTGAAATGAACAAGCAGGAGAGCTCAATAACGAGGGAGAGGCGTGTTGAAAATAAGAAAAGCCTCAAGAATTATTAGGAATACTTGCGGGGATCGCCAGTTGTATTCTATGGTTTGTACTTAAACCGACTGAATATGAGCAATGATAAACACATTTTTTTCACTAGCACTTCCAGCAATTGTTGCAATTATAGCTTCTAACGCCATATAATTTCTTAATGTTGATAGCATTTCTATGGTCACTGCTAATTAGCTTATATATGGTGCTTACACCAGGCTGTTTTGCTCTTTTTGGTATTACTTGTGTTTGTTATTTAATAAGTTTTTATTTTATTATTATTAGACAGGAAAAGAGACAAACAGGATAAACTTATATCAAACTAAAGCAGCTAATAGAATATATGATTCCAATAGCTGTTTAAGTTAACGAGGGGGAGAAAGGCTTGCTTACATACAAAATTGATGAAGAAGTTTCTTTAAGATTATTTAAGGAAGATGATGCAGAAGAATTTTACAATTTAACCATTGAATCAAAACCATATTTAAAACAATGGCTTGGTTGGCTTGATTATATAAAGAGTGTTGAAGATTCTGCCAATAACATAAAGGCAAGACTTAAAGGGTTTGTAGAAAATGGTGGTTATCCCAAGTCGTTTGCTATCATTTATAGAGGTGAAATCGCTGGTACGATTGGATTTAATGAATTAAATAAAGCTAACCGAATTGGTGTTATTGGTTACTGGTTAGGTGAAAGATTTCAATGTAAAGGTATAATGTCAAAGGCGTTTAAAACTGTGATAGATTATGGTTTTAAGGAACTTGAGTTAAATCGAATTGAAGTTAGTGTCGCAGTTGAAAACCAAAAAAGCAAGGCATTACCTGAACGATTTGGTTTTACAAGAGAAGGTAAAATTAGACAAGCGGAATGGCTTTATGACCATTATGTTGACCATAATATTTACGGACTTTTATCTGAAGAATGGAAGTAAAAATTCTAACTTTTGGTGGTAACCCCCAAAAGTTAGAATTTTTGTTTACTGTTTATACTGATAAATATGTTTCGAAATGTATGCTAATCTATATGCTATTTCTATTGTTAGTAGAAATATTTCTCAAACGAATGTTATTAAAATATGGGGTTAAATTCTATTATAAGGCTATGGGTTTACCCATTGTCCTACACAGTCAATTCAATAAGATTTCCCTCTGAATCCTCAATGACACTTTCATAATACCCATCTCAGTTACCGCTTTTGTTCTTTAATTAAACATTGTCTCCACGATTTTGCTGATGTGAATTTCGGTTGTATTGAACAGTAGAATGTCAAGATCGTCATCCTTTAGTATCATGGGAAGCTCTGTACAGCCGAGAATGATTCCTTCAACGTTTTTCTCATCGATCATTCTGTTTATGATATCGATATAGTCTGCCTTTGTCTGTTCATTGACAATTCCGTTTTCCAATTCCTTTACAATTTTCTCATGGATATAGCTCTGTTCGGATGCTGTTGGAACGACAATGGTTTTGTCATTCTCTGAAAAGGGGGTCTTAAAAAAGTCATGCTCCATTGTAAATTTCGTTCCCAGCAGACCTATCCTCTGCAGGCCTTTTTCCTGAACCGCCTGATACGTTTCCTCAACAATGCTTATCATCGGAATCTGTACTCTTTCTTGTACCTGGTCAAATACAATATGAGGTGTGTTGGCAGAGATTGCCGCATAGTCCGCACCGATTTGTTCCAGCTTTTTAACTGCATCTGTGAGGTAGTCTGTGAGTCCATTGATTTGGTTGGAGTCAATCAACTCGAATACTTTGTACATATTAATACTGTTAATCAGAAATTCAGGCAAATCCTCCTTAGTTCCAACCCTTTCCTGATACTTCGAAATAATCTTCTGATAGTACTCTACGGTAGATTCAGGTCCTAATCCGCCAATTAATCCGAGTTTTTTCATTTGTTTTTCCTCCTTAATCTTATTTTAACATATTGGAATAGTCAGACTTTGATTTTGACCGGGAAAGGCTGTATGGTTAAACCAAAGTTTCTGCAGGGAAAGGAGTACCTTTATGAAAATTATTGTCACGGGAGACACTCATATTTCCGGAAAAAATAAACCGCTCCCTCATCGATTGCTTACTGCCTGTGAAGAAGCAGATCTGATTATCCATACTGGAGATTGGAAGTCCCCTGAGATTTATCAGACGTTAAGGGAATACGCGGAGGTTAAAGGAGTTTACGGGAATGTCGATGGGGAGGAAATTACGGATCAATTTCCTATCAAGGACAGGTTAGATGTAAAGGGCTATAAAATCGGTATTGTTCACGGTCATGGAGAGAAAAAGACAACGGAAAAGCGGGCCATTGAAGCTTTTCAGGAAGATATGCCGGATATTTTAATTTTTGGCCACTCGCACATTCCGCTCATCCGGTATTTTAAAAAGACATTGCTGATGAACCCGGGGTCACCTACCGATAAACGAAAACTGCCTTTTTATTCATTCGGAGTTTTGGAGATTGGGGAAGAACTGCGGACAGAGATTGTTTATTTTAAATAGACGGCCTGTGTGAGACCGCAAAAAGAATTTCATAGATGAAATAGTGAAGAGGGGTATGGAGGACGGTCTATTGTTCTCATGCTGGTTTATCGCTATAATAGATTCAGGTTTATTTTAATTTTCTGAACATAATGGAGGCGAGTTAATGATTGAATTTCCAAAACCAGATATTGAACAATACTTAAGATCCTCTGCGATCACTCATTTTGCGGTAAGTCCGGATGAATCATCGCTGGTATTTAACACGAATCTAAGTGGTGAAATGAATCTATGGAAGTTGGATTTGCCGAATCAATTTCCCTATCAGGTATCCTTCCACAATGAAAATAGCCAATTTGTTGCTTATGACCCGGAAAATCGCTATTTGCTTACGGGAATTGACCATGATGGGGATGAAAACTTCCAGATTTATGCTTTACCGATAAATGGTGGTGTTCCACAGCCTGTTGTGACAGGTGAAAGTGATGAAAAGTTCTATTTTAGCCATTTATCAGAGGATGGAGAGCATCTTTACTATACAACGAATAAGGGGAATCCTAATTATTTAAATCTTCGCAGACGCAATCTGAATACGAAAGAGGATGTACAGCTTTTTAATGGGGAGGAGGCTCCTGTTGAACTGGAGGCGGTAAGCCCTGATGAGGAAACCTTTGTCTATCTTCAGGCTTATGCGAATACCTATCAAATACTTTATTTACATACAAACGAGGAAAGCATGCCTCTGACACCTGATCCAAAAATAGTCCATGTGGCATCAGGCCCGGTTTTTACAGATAACGAAACCATTTATTTCGTTACAAACTATCAATCTGAATTTTCCTATTTGGCTGCTTTTGATTTAAAAGCGAAAACCTTTAAAGAGGTACTCAAATTTGATGAACGGGAAATCAGTGACCTTATTTATCACAAAGCGTCCAAAACCCTTTATCTTGTGACGGAGCATGGAGTTGCAGATGAGCTTTATGCCTATGATATAGAGGCAGGTGAAGTCGAGGAGATTGATATTCCGATTGATACCATTGATCAGCTGAAAGCAGCGAAAAGCGGAAATCTTTATCTGTTGGGAAACAGTGCTGTGGAACCGTCTAATATTTATAAAAGAGATGCTGGCGGTGACTGGACACCGTTAACGAATAATCGGGTTATGGGTATGAGTTCTGACGACTTGGTGGATCCGGAAATTGTCACCTATAAATCCTACGATGATACGCCGATTGAATCATTGTTATTTAAGGCAAAACCAGAAGTGGCCAATGGGTATACGGTATTCTGGCCCCATGGAGGTCCGCAATCTTCAGAAAGGAAGTCGTATCGTTCCTACTTCCAGTTTCTCGCGGGAATCGGTTATAACGTCTTTGCACCTAATTTTCGCGGAAGTACCGGTTATGGAGCAGAGTTTGTAAAGCTGGTTGAACAGGATTGGGGGCATGGACCGCGTCTGGATTGTGTGGAAGGTATTGAGTGGCTGTTAAAAAATGGCTATACAGACCAGGAGCATCTTTTCCTGTTAGGAGGAAGCTATGGAGGGTATATGTCTCTGTTACTGGCCGGCCGCCATCCTGAGTATTTCCGTGCAGTTGTTGATGTCTGTGGTCCCAGTGATTTGTTCAGCTTCTACAATTCTGTACCAGAAGACTGGAAGCCGATTATGAAGCTGTGGCTGGGTGATCCGGAAAAGGATAAAGATCGGTTTATTAAGGATTCTCCCATTACTTATTTAGACCAGATGACAAAGCCGATGTTCATTATCCAGGGGGCCAATGATCCGAGGGTCGTGAAAAAAGAGTCCGATCAAATGGTAGAAGCGTTGAGAGACAAAGGTGTGGAAGTAGAGTACTTCGTGATGGAAAACGAAGGACACGGCTTTTCCAAAAAAGAAAACGAAATCAAAGCCTTTCGTAAAATCGCCGAATTCTTTGACAAATATCAATAAGGATTTTTCGGGTGGTGCCTGTCACCACCCGAAAAATCTTGTTTCACAAATTGTTTCACAAACTAATGTCCATCGTTTTTCCTCGTTCATTTGTCGGTGGATTTTGAGTCTTTCAGCTTAATTGCTTCCTCAAATCCTCTCCTGTTTTAGTTCATAGGATAGATTTTTTCAATGGAAAACGATAATACCTGGGAAGATGTTAGGGATTATGTATCATTTTATTTTATAAATATAGCGAATGTGCTAGTTTTCCTAATAGATTAATCCAGGCGGTAAATCCTGGAAACCCCTCCTTCCGTTAGCCTTTTGACAATTTTCTCATCCCTTAAAGACCTGAAGGTGTAGTACTTTTGTAGATGGCTGAAGGGTCTCCGGAAAGGTACAAAACTACTAATTTTTTACAAAAGCATTTCTGCAGTCAAAATATGACAAAATTTCATGCAGATTTTTACTATACTAGAATTAACTTCATAGACTTTTCACAATAACTCGCCTGCAGCTCTAGAGCCTACATGTTTAAAAATTCGTAGGGAAGGAGGGATGAACAGGGAGTTTTTTTGTTTTTCATCAGGAATAGTCAGGATATTAAAAAAAGGAGGAGATTTTTTGCTGAAAAAGAAACGTCGGCGAACAAGGACTTTTAGTATGGTCGCCTCTGCATTGATGGTATTTTCACTCGTCGCACCGAGTATGACCTATGCTGAGAGTGCAGCAAAGAACAACAAAATTCATGAATCAGCGAAGAATACCCAGCAGGTGGCGGAAGCAAAAGTCAGTGATCGGCTGCACAAGCAGTTTAGTGATCAAAAGCAAGTGACGTATCTGGTTAAGTTTAAGGAAAAGACGGATACGAAACAGGTTGCCCAGGATGCAAGGAAGAAGGCACAATCGAACAATCTATCAGCAACGAAAGCAGAATTCACTCAGCGCTCTGCCGTGATTTCTGCACTAAAAGCAACAGCCCAGCAATCTCAGCAGAATGTAAAAGCTTATCTTCAAAAAGAATTGGAAAAGGGCAGTGCAAAGGAAGTCCATTCTTATCATATTGTTAATGGAATGGCTGTTACGTCCACTAAAGAGGTTGCGGAAAAGATTGCTTCGTTTGAAGAGGTTGAAAAGCTTCTGCCAAATGAAACCCGTCAATTGCTGACACCTGTGGATACGAAGGTGAAAAACAATCCTGAATCTGAATTGACCAATGTAGAATGGAATGTTGAACGCGTTGGTGCACCAGAAGTTTGGGAAGATGGAATTGATGGTACTGGATCCGTTGTAGCCAACATTGATACAGGGGTTCAATGGGATCACCCGGCCCTTCAGAATAACTATCGTGGCTATGATGCGGATACCGGTGAAGCAAGTCATGATTACAACTGGTTTGATGCGACAGCAGGAGAAAGTGAGCCTTATGATGATCAGGGCCACGGAACTCACGTAATGGGTACGATGGTTGGAAATGAACCGGATGGATCCAATCAGGTTGGTGTTGCACCTGGGGCTAAGTTTATTGCTGTTAAGGCATTTACGGCTGCTGGTGGAACAGACGCGGATTTATTAGAAGCAGCAGAATGGATTATGGCTCCAACAGATTCTGAAGGAAATGCACGTGCCGACCTTGCTCCAGATGTTGTCAATAACTCCTGGGGTGGCGGACCTGGTTTGGATGAATGGTATCGTGATGTCGTGACGAACTGGAGAGCTGCTGGTATTTTCCCTACCTTTTCAGCAGGGAATACGAGCTTAACGAATCCAGGTGGTCCAGGGTCTGTTGCTACACCAGCAAATTATCCTGAATCTTTTGCGGTAGGTGCTACAGACAGCAGTGACAATCTTGCAGGATTTTCTCTGCGCGGACCTTCACCATATGACGAAATTAAGCCTGAAATTTCAGCACCTGGGGTAAACATTCGCTCTTCTGTTCCAGGCGATGGCTATGATGGCACCTATAGTGGTACGTCCATGGCTTCCCCTGCTGTATCAGGCGCTGTAGCGTTGCTTCGTCAAGTGGATAGCAGTATTACCGTAGATGAATTGGAAGAAGTGCTGATCAATTCAGCTATTCCAATGACCGATGATGAATATTCAGAGTCTCCGAATAATGGATATGGACACGGTTTGTTAAATGCATATGACGCTGTTGCTCTTCTGGACAACGGTCTTGGAACAATCAAAGGTACGGTTACCAAACATGGGGAAGATAACGTTGCACCAACCATAGAACATACAGCTCCAGAAGAAACGTATGAAGGAATGGATCTTCCTTTGAATATTCATGTGGAAGATGATATTAGTATCGCTTCTGTTTTACTTGAATATCAAAATGCCAATGGTGAATGGGTATCTGTTGAAGCAGGCCGTACATCCGGAGATTACAAGTCTGCAGATTACACAGCTGCCATTCCAGGTGACCAAATTAATGGTGATTCACTCACTTATAAATGGACGGTTGAAGACTTTGGAGAAAACACTACGGAAAGTGACACGTATACCGTAGACGTTCTTCCTGGTATTTCCCTTGGTTATTCCGAGGATTTTGAAGGCACTCAGCCAGCAGGATGGTCTGTATTTGGTGAAAACAGCTCCTGGGAGTGGGGCACACCTGAATCAGGACCAGGAAATGCTGCGTCTGGTGAAAATGTATATGCGACGAACCTTGCAGGTGATTACGATAGTGACATGAATGCAACACTTATGATGCCACCGATTGATTTACCAGAAGGAGAGGCTTACCTTCAATTTAATCAGTGGCACGATTTAGAGCAGTATTCATCAGGAACGGCCTATGACTTTGGCCATGTCTTTATTTCTACCGATCAGGAAGAGTGGACGCAAATCCTGCAAGTTACAGGTACCACCAGTGATTGGGAAGAAGCAGAAGTAGATCTTTCTGAGTACAGTGGTCAAAGAGTCTATATCGGCTTTAACGTTACAACTGACGGTAGTGTTACCCGTGAAGGCTGGTATATTGATGACGTGGCATTGTCTGATACGTCTAATGGAAATCAGGCATCGCTTCATAAGAAGAAAGGAAACAACGGAAAAACAAAAGGTAAGAATAAAGGGAGAAAGAATGGAAATGCATTCGGGTTTATGAATGGCTTAGGTGTCATGAAGTCGAGCCCTAGTGCAGGTCTAAAAGAAAAGGTAAACCCAGCTGATATTCAGCCGAATTTACCTAAAGAAGATCCTCCTGCCCAAGAGGACTATGTTAATCCTAACTTATTGCCTATGCAGGCGCAAGTGAGCGTACTTGAAAGCGGCCGTTCAGTGACAACTGATCCGGCTACAGGAGAGTATTCGATAAGCCATGCTGCCGGAGAATTTACATTAAAAGCAGAGTCCTATGGCTATGAATCACAGGAGCAAAGTGTAACGCTTGAAGCTGATAGTGAAGCTGTAGCAGATTTTACACTTGAAGAAGTTGATCAGTTTACTGCAACAGGAAAAGTTACCGATCAGGCTACAGGTGAGCCGGTTGAAGGTGCGACCGTTCTTTTAGCTGAGGATGCAAACGTTGCACCCGTTGCAACAGACGAAAATGGGGAGTTCTCCATTACTGGTTATGAAGGCTCCTATACCTTAAAAATCATGGCCCCTGATTATTACAGTAAGGATGTTAGCATTGATCTGACAGAAGATGTTCAGGTAAATGCTGAGCTTGAGCCACTGTACACCTATCCTGGCGGGGAGATTGGCTATGATGACGGCACTGCCGAAAATGCAAGAGCTTTTTATGATGCCGGGAATGCCTGGGCTGTAAAAATGTCTCTTCCAGAGGGCAAGGATCAGGGTGTTGTCACAGACGGTGTGTTCCGTTTCTGGAATGAGGAATGGCCACAGCCGGGTGGAACGGAATTTGCTGTTGAAATCTGGGATGCCAATGGTGAAGAAGGTTTACCTGGTGAAAAGATTGCCGGTCCGATTGAAGCAGAGGCGCTTCGTAATGGTGAATGGACAGTTGTGGATTTAAGAGAGCACAATATTTTTGTAGATGGGGATTTCTACATGGTCTATGTACAAACCCATCCAAACCCTGACACTCCAGGACTGGCTACGGACGAAAGCAGCGAGCATGCCGGACGAAGCTTTCAGCGAGTGGCTGGGGAATGGTCACCATCTCCAACGTCAGAAGGAAACTATATGATCCGTGCCCGTGTAAGCTATGAGGTTGAAGATCCTCAAATTACCTCACCGGAAGCTGGACTCATTACCAGTGATGAAGAGGTAACGGTAACTGGTACAGCTTCACCAACGACAGAAGTTGAACTGACGAATAATGGAGAAGCTGCAGGAACTATTGAAGTAGGAGAATCCGGTGAATTTGACATTCCTGTTGAACTTACCGAGGGTGAAAATGTATTAAAAGCAGTATCCAAACTTGATGGAGCTGTGACTGGTGAGTCTGAAGAAGTTTCCGTCACATTGGATACGACAAGCCCTGAGCTTACCATTGACAGTCCTGAGGATGAGTCGAAATCCAATCGTGAAACAGTAACGGTTGAAGGTACAGTCAATGATGCGAATCTTGATTGGGTAAAAGTCAATGGAAGTGAAGCTAATATTTCAGATGACGGCACGTACTCCAAGCGAGTTTTACTCGATAATGGGGAAAATGAAATTGAAGTGGTTGCTCAGGATTTAGCAGGAAATCAAACGACTGAAACGATTACGCTTGATGTTGACTTTACAGCTCCTGAAATCAGTAATCTTCTGCCTGAGGAAGACCATGAACTGAAAGCTGGAGAAAGCGTGCGTATCGAATTTGACAGTGAGACTGATTTGGATGCAACGTTTGTCATCCATATGCCACTCACCAATGCACGTAATCAAGTATCCAACGCAACTGAGCTTCCTATGATGGAAATGTCTGATGGCCACTATGTTGGCTACTGGACCGCCACAAGCAATCTTAAAGCAGAAGGTGCAGTCATCGAAGTAAAAGCAGTAGATGACCACGGAAACGAAACAAGAAAGAAAGCAGACGGGAAGCTTTATATTAATTAAGGTGGTGCCGCCGCGGGTAGTGCCTGTCACCACCCGAATAATCTTGTTTCACAGATTGTTTCACAGAACCCCTGACATCTCACGCACGGTGTCGGGGGTTTTTCTATATTCATTCGCTGATAAAAGTACACTATAATTTACAATTTGTGGAATGTTGGGCAAACCTCTTGATTATCAGCACAATTCGTCGATAATTATAAAGAGTGAAAATGATATAAAGCAGAAAACCGATAAGGGCAAACTTATTGAAAAATAAGGACGCAAAACTAAGGGCCTAAAGCTTACGAGCTATGGCAGCCTGGTTGCCGAAGAACTGGTCATAACAGACGAGCCTTTTTCTTTGGCTGGTCTTTTTTCATGTTATCTACCTTTTTGTCCTTATTGGATGCTGATCTTGTTACGAACAAAAGTCATTAAGCAGCAATCTATGAGTAAGGAAGAGGCGCAAATGAGTGTAATTTTACTAGCAGACGATTCAGCTTTTATGAGAAATTGGCTGAAACAAATTATTCAGCAGCACGGGTCTCATGAGTTTGTAGAAGCCAAGGATGGACAGGAAGCTGTTACAGTTTTTCAGGCTGTCCGTCCTGATATGGTCATTATGGACATGGTTATGCCCGTGAAAAATGGACTTGAAACTCTGTCTGAGATCATGAGTTTTGATTCAACAGCCAAAGTCATTATATGTTCATCGCTTGGGACACAATCAAATGTCATGGATGCCATCCAGTCAGGAGCAAAGGATTTCATTGTAAAGCCTTATTTTAAAAATTTGGGAGAAATTATAGACAAACATCTCGGAACAGCCACCACTTCAACTGAATAAAATTCCAGAATCGCTGGCTGCTTTGATATTTCATACCCATGTTTGCTATAATATAAAATTGGCTCGCCTGATAATCAGGAGAGAGCGGGCAGGGAGAGGGCTATTTAAATTAGACAGGTCGATAAAATGAATAAATGGATGAACAACTTTTTTCAGCTCGACAAGTATGAAACTACACTGAAGAGAGAAGTTATGGCAGGTTTGATTGGTTACTTTGCGATTGTTTATATCATTGCTGTAAACTCTCTCATACTTTCAGAGGCCGGAATACCACTGGAAGCAGCAATTCTGGCGACGATTTTCATTTCCTTTGCGGGCTGTTTTCTTATGGGATTCTGGGCCAATATGCCAATTCTTCTCGTTCCAGGTATGGGAGTAAATGCTTTATTTTCCTATACTATGGTTCAATCGATGGGGCTTTCCTGGCCTGAAGCTTTAGCTGTTGTACTGGTTTCAGGGTTAATATTTGTATTCATTGCATTTTCCAGTTTTGCGAAAACGTTGAGTGAATCGATTCCCCAATCCCTGAAGGAAGCCATTACAGTTGGTCTTGGACTCTTTTTAATGCTCATTGGACTAGAAAAGGGTGGGATTGTAGAAAAGGGTACAAATTCGATTGTGGCACTTGGGGATTTAGGTAATCCAGCTGTGCTTGCGACCGTACTGACTTTTTTGATTGCCATCATTTTGTTCATAAGGAATGTACCCGGCAACTTTCTTATAACTGTTGTAGTAGGAACCTTTATCGCATGGGCATTTGGTTTACTGGATGCACAGAGTAATAACACCAGTCAGCTATCCATTCGTGAATACATGAATGTTTTCGGTTCGATGTCTTTTGACCGTTTATTCTCCATAACCTTCTGGATAGCGGTGTTTTCCTTAACGATGGTATTGGTTTTTGAAAACGTAGGATTAGTACACGGACATGCGAATTTTATTAATCGCCCGGATGGATTTTCAAGGGCATTTCAGGCAACATCCGTTTCGGCTATGTTATCTGGCTTGTTCGGAACCAGTCCTACTGTTGCAACAGTTGAAAGTTCAGCAAGCATGGCAGCAGGTGGCCGAACAGGAATTACGGCGATTACGACCGGCTTTCTGTTTTTGCTGTCCATCTTTTTTATTCCGGTCATTAAGCTGATTCCAAGCAGTGCCATTGCCCCCATTTTAATTATTATTGGCGGATTAATGCTCCAGAATATTCGAAACCTGAATCTCAAGGATATGAGTGAAAGTTTTCCAGCCTTCCTGATTATTGCCCTGATTCCATTCACGTATAGTATTGCGGATGGGATGGCAGCCGGATTTATTTTATATCCAATCTTAAAAGTCGGGATAGGCCGGGCACGAGAGGTTTCGTTTACACTGTATATTATTGCGTCACTGTTTTTAGTGAACTTTGTGGTTCATGTGATTGGCTGAACGTGGATTATTAATTAATTGATTAAGGGGTACAATCCATTATTGCGATTGTACTCTTTTTTGTGTATTCATGGGAAATTCCTGGACAGTAGAAGCTTACTATGCTTACCCAATCATCATCTTATTTTGTTATAATCAATCATCTATTAATTCCTCCATATATGTTAAAATTTTTATAAAGGAGGGTAGGATATGTTCAATATTTTTAGTATTATCCTTATCATTGCCGGAGTTATACTGTTAACTTTTTTTCTAAGTATTATGATTAAAAATAAAAAGATTTTGGTGGTTGTTGAAGCATTGATTATCTTTGGACTGATATTCAGTGTTTATCAAATGCAGTATACTAGTTTTAAAGCTCTCTATTCAGAAGAAATATTTACTGATAGCACCGTAGTAGAGGAAGTCCGAATTACCTTATATAAACCACCCAAAGAGCGCGGTTTATCTGAAATTGACAGGCAAATTACAATCAAAGATTCACAAGTTATAGAGGATATATTGAATGATTTTTCAGGAGTGGAACTAAAGAAAGATCGTGATTCTGCGGGATTATTTAAAGAGTTTGGAATAAGACTCCTTATAACAAGGGAAGCGAAGGAGGATTACTATCTCTCTGATTACCATGGTTTTCGTGTGAATGAAAATTACCTGGGTACTTATGAAATTATTAACGAAACGAACCATTTGAAAACCATTTTATCTATAATGGAAAACACAAAGTAGATCAATTTATAGTGGAATCGATTTTCTTCCTTTATGTTGGATATAAGAAAATATGCTCAAAAGAGGGTCTGTTCTAGAAATCACTCACTTTTTTACCGTTGACACTTTCAGAAAATTCATCATATAATACGGTCAGCAGTTAGATTGTTATACTGGCTGTTTTTTTGTATAAAATTTTTTTGTAAGCGTATTCAAGTATGGAGGTGTACATATGCTGCAAAACCTTCCTGATAAAATCTATTTAAAGGATGTAGGGCCAAGGGATGGATTACAGAACGAAGAGACTTGGATTGAAACAGAAGACAAAGTGACGATGATTGATAAACTGGCTCAATCAGGATTAAAAGAAATTGAAATTTCCTCTTTTGTCCATCCGAAATGGATTCCGGCTTTATCTGATGCGAGAGAGGTTGCCAGACAAATTCAGCGTTATCCTGATGTGAATTATTCAGCGCTGGTTCCTAATCAGAAAGGACTGGAGCATGCACTTGAAGCAGATCTCGATGGAATTTCCGTATTTATGTCTGCAAGTGAAACCCATAATCAGAAAAATATCAACAAGACGATTGATGAGACGTATCCAGTTCTGCGTGACGTCATCGAAGTGGCTAAGCAGGAGAATAAGGTGGTCACCGGCTACGTTTCAACGGTGTTTGATTGCCCTTTTGAAGGAAGAACTAAACCAGAGCAGGTGATCCCTGTTTGTGAACAATTACTGGAGTCAGGTGCTGATTATCTATCGCTTGGAGACACCATTGGATCAGCCGTTCCATCACAGGTGGAAGCTTTACTTGATGAATTATTGAAGCGTTACCCTGAGGAAAAGCTGATTATGCACTTCCATGATACAAGAGGAATGGCGATGGCAAATCTATTAACCTCTCTTAATTATGGGATAACACATTTTGATAGTTCCGTAGGCGGGCTGGGTGGCTGTCCATATGCGCCTGGTGCAGCGGGGAATGTTGCAACGGAGGATGTTCTGTATTTATTCCATGGCCTAGGAATAGAGACAGGTATCTCAATGGATCATCTTTTGGATACAGCCGAATTTATTCAGAGTAAATTAGGGAAGCGGCTGCCAAGTAAATCCCTTACTCATCAATTAAGCAGAAATTAAAATTTATTATGCCGATATAAAAGCAGGGATTCAGCCATGCTGGAGGGAGATAATCGGTGAACAGCGAAATGACTAAATGTTTCTGAATGAAAAAGAACGAAATCATCAGGATTCCGTTCTTTTTTCATGCTACTCATCCTCAGTCTCCACTTCATTTTCATCATAGGAAATCCAGTCACTGAAGCTTCCCGGGTAGAGTTTAACATTATGGAATCCGGCCATTTTTAAAGCCATAATATTCGGAGTAGCGGAGACACCGGACCCGCAGGAAACCATAATTTCCTTATCTTTCGGGAGGCTGGCAAAGTGCTGACTCAGATCATCCGGATCCTTCCATCGTCCATCCTCGCTTAAAACGTCCTTATAAAAGTAGTTTATGGCTCCAGGAATGTGTCCGGCTTTTTTATATAAGGGTTCATTTTTGCCCAGATAGCGGTCTTTGGAGCGGGAGTCAATTAAAATCGCCGAGTCCTCCTGGAGCTTTTCTTTGACCTGATGAATATCTACTACTTCATCTGCTCTCGGCTTTGGAATAAAGGTTTTCCTTTCAGCAACGGGCTGTTTCGTCGTTATTTCATAGCCCTTTTCCTGCCAGCGTTCTAATCCACCGTCCAGAACATAGACGCTTTCGTGTCCTAAATAATGAAGGAGCCACCAGCATCTCCCTGAAAACATTTCATTACCCTGGTCATAGACGATGACGGTTGTATGTTGATCAATGCCGATATTTCCAATCTTTTGAGCAAACTCATTAATGTCCGGCAGAGGATGATTTCCGCCGTGCTCTGTTTTTTCACCGGCTAAATCCTTATTCAAGTCTAAGTAAAACGCTTGGGGAATATGGCCTTTGAGGTATGCTGCTCTGCCTGCACCCGGATTCGTTAACTCAAACCGTGTATCGACAATGACCATCTCATCGGAAGCATCCATTTTTGTTTTTAACTCATCGACAGATATTAGAAATGACAATCCTATCCCTCCAAATGACGTAGGTTTATCACGGATGAACTGGCCGTAATATCCCCACTTCAAGTCTTGAGGGTACCCCAAAAAGACTATGTGGGGATAAACGGCCAGTAGATTCCTGATAAGTTCAACTAACCATCAGTGGGGGATGGAGAAAAGTCCCACTAATGGAAGTTTCACTTTATGTTTATTCTAAATGAAAACGGTGAAAATGAATAGTTGTAAAAAAGGATGAAAGAAGGTCATCATTCCTTTATAATAGATTTCAACAAGAATATCGTCGGGAGAGATGAAATTGGTAACCATAAAAGAAATAGCAGAAATGGCGCAAGTATCTAGATCAACCGTTTCCCGAGTGCTGAATGACTCTGGATATGTCAGTGAGGAAGCAAGAGAAAAGGTAGAACAGGTCATAGAGGAAACCGGTTATGTTCCAAGTCAGTATGCGAAATCCTTACGTACAAAAAGGACAAAAGTCATTGGAGTCATTCTGCCGACTATACAGACCGAGACCCCGAGCAGAATTGTAACGGGCCTTGGCAAAGAATTGGAGGAGCACGGATACCAGATTCTCTTAGCCAATACCAATCACGACAAGGAGAAGGAGCTGGAATACCTGGATCTGTTAAAAGTTCGTCAAGTGGACGGAATTGTACTGATTGCCACGAACACGGCACCTAATTTAATAGAGAAAATCAAAGAATTACCCATCCCGGTCGTTATGATTGGCCAGGAAGCAGAGAATGTCATGTATGTTTCCTATAACGATTATGATGCAGCCCGTACACTTACATCCTTATTTATTCAAAAAGGTCATAAGAAAATTGGATTTATCGGAGTGGATGAATCCGACAAGGCTGTAGGGATTTTACGTAAACAGGGATATTATGATGAAATGCAGGCACACGGTTTACCTGTGGAAGAGAACTGGGTGCAAAAGGCAGTCTTCAATATAGATTCCGGTTATGATGCCATGAAGAAGATTCATACCTCAGAAGGCGTCCTTCCATCTGCTGTGTTTGCGGTAACAGATCGGCTGGCTATTGGAGCAATGAGTTATCTGAAACAGGAGGGGTTACGTATTCCTGAGGATGTAGCGGTAGCTGGGATTGGGGCTTCGGAAATTTCCCAGTACATTCATCCGAAACTCACAACCATCGATTATCAGAATGAAAAAGCTGGAGAGGAAGCAGCAAAACAGTTGTTATCCTGTATTCACTCAAAAAAAGTGAAAGAAAAAATGATCTTAGACTATAGACTAATAGAGAGAGATAGTGTATGATAGTACCTGAAATCGATTCCATGATTTATTTTTGAATAATGTGGAATCGATTCCACCCAAAAGAATACTTTTAAAGGAATAAAAAAATATTTTTATACAATGTGGGATCGATTCCACAAATAAAGGAGTGTACATCATATGTCTGATAACAAGAAAATTGCAGAAGAGCTGATTGAGGCCGTTGGCGGTACAGACAATATTCAATCTGTTACTCATTGTGCCACTCGTCTGCGCTTTATCATTCAGGATGAAGATAAAGTTGAAAAAGAAAAGGTGGAAGATATTGATAAGGTCAAAGGGGCCTTTTTTAATTCGGGACAATACCAGGTCATTTTTGGGACAGGTCTTGTGAACCGAATTTATGAAGAAGTCGCAAAATTTGATTTGAAAACGGCTTCCAAAGATGAACAAAAGCAAGAAGCTGCTGAACAAAATGGTAATCGTTTACAACGGGCTATCCGTACATTTGGCGACGTATTTGTTCCGATTATTCCTGTTCTGGTTGCAACCGGTTTATTTATGGGATTGCGCGGGCTGTTTGTACAGGAAAAGATTCTGGCCTTCTTCGGTTTGACCCCTGAGGATATTCCGGCGGATTTGCTGCTATATACGGAAATTCTGACTGATACGGCCTTTATCTTCCTGCCGGCTCTGGTTGCCTGGTCAACATTTAAAGTGTTTGGCGGAACTCCAATCATTGGTATCGTACTTGGGTTGATGCTTGTCAGTCCTTCACTTCCAAATGCCTGGGGTGTAGCTGAAGGTGCGGACCCGATTATGTTCTTTGGTTTTATCCCTGTTGTTGGGTATCAGGGTGCTGTTCTTCCTGCCTTCATAGCCGGTATTATTGGTGCAAAACTGGAAAAATCCATTCGAAAACGAGTGCCGGAAGCGTTAGATCTTATTTTAACACCGTTCCTTACATTGTTAGTGATGAGTATCCTGGCTCTATTTGCGATTGGACCTGTATTCCATACCGTTGAAAACTATATTCTTGATATTGTTCTGGCTCTACTTGAGCTTCCGTTTGGTTTAGCCGGTTTAATCCTTGGTTTCTTAAACCAGATTATCGTTATTACAGGTGTTCACCACATCTTCAACTTACTTGAAATTCAATTACTTGAGAACCTTGGGGAAAATCCGTTTAATGCGATTGTTACGTCTGCGATAGCGGCTCAGGGTGGAGCAGCCTTAGCTGTTGGATTGAAAACGAAAAATAAAAAGTTAAAGGCTTTAGCTATGCCATCGTCCGTATCTGCGTTTCTGGGTATTACGGAACCAGCCATCTTTGGTGTCAATTTACGCTATGGAAAGCCGTTCCTAATGGCGCTTATCGGTGGTGCAGCAGGTGGTTTTGTTGCATCCATTACAAACCTTGCCGGAACGGGGATGTCCATTACGGTTATCCCGGGAACCCTCCTTTATCTCAATGAACAGATCTTCCTGTATCTGCTCGTTAACATTATCGGAATTGCCGTAGCATTCGGTTTGACATGGATGTTTGGCTATTCAGACGAAAAACAGCTTAAAGAATAAATAACGATAAAGGAGCTTTTTATGCATCAGGAATTGAACAATCTCAAAAGGAAAGCACATGAACATGCAGAAGCTTATAAACATGTAGTTGCAGACGATCCCTATCGTCTGCACTACCACCTTATGCCACCTGTTGGGTTGTTAAATGATCCAAACGGTTTTATTTATTTTAAGGGAAAGTATCATATCTTTTATCAGTGGAATCCATTTGAAACGGCACACGGGGCCAAGTTCTGGGGACATTATATCTCTGAAGACCTTGTACATTGGGACAAGGCCCCCGCAGCTCTTGCTCCTGATCAGTGGTACGACAAAAACGGCTGTTACTCAGGCAGTGCAGTGGTTTCCGATGGAGAACTCTATTTATTTTATACTGGAAATGTAAAGGATGAAGCCGGAAATCGGGAATCCTATCAATGTCTGGCAACCTCCCATGATGGCATTCATTTTGAGAAAAAGGGCCCGGTCATTCACGTTCCACCTGGATATACCGCTCATTTTCGCGATCCAAAGGTGTTTCGTCATGAAAATAAATGGTATATGGTCATTGGTGCCCAGACCGAAGCAGAAGAGGGAGTTGTCGTACTTTATTCTTCAGAGGATTTATTAAATTGGAGTTTTCTGGGTCCTATAACTGGCAGCAGACAGAATCAACTTGGGGACTTTGGTTATATGTGGGAATGTCCGGATTTATTTCCTCTTGGGGACAAAGATGTGCTGATCGTTTCACCTCAAGGATTAGCTCCACAGGGATTTAAGTATCAGAACGTATTTCAGACGGGTTATTTTGCCGGTGAGGTTGATTACCAAAATGTTCGTTACCAGCACGGAGACTTTACAGAGTTGGACAAAGGGTTTGATTTCTATGCCCCGCAAACCACATTAGCATCCGATGGTCGCCGTCTGCTGTTTGGCTGGATGGGAAATTCAGAAGAAGGAGATGCTCGCCAGCCAACGCATGAACACGAATGGATTCATGCGTTAACCCTTCCCCGTGAGCTGGAATGGAAGGATGGAAGACTGTACCAGAAGCCGGTACGTGAGCTGAAACATTTAAGAAAGGACAACATCGAAAGGAAAGATGTTACTTTTGAGAGTGCGAATCCAGTTTCGTTTGACGGGATAAACGGAAATGTTTTTGAGCTTGAAGTATCTATTATTGATTGGAATGCACGCAGTTTCAGCATTAAAATTGGTAAAGCTGTAAAAATACGTTATGATACAATGGAAGGGATTCTATCATTGGAAAGAGAAGGATTCACCCCTGATAAGGAAATGGAATCAAGAAAATGCTATCTTGAGAATCTTCATCATTTGCAGATATACAAAGACACATCTTCCGTAGAGGTTTTTGTGAACCATGGCGAAGAAGTATTTACTGCACGTATTTTTGATGAGCCGGACGCACAATCGCTTGTTTTCCAGTCTGACGGCCAATTAACCGCAAGCCTGAATAAATGGAACCTCGAGAGAATCACAGAATTTTAAATAGTGGAGTGGTTAGATGTTAGGGAAATTTTTTAAAAAGAAGAATCAAGCTTCAGAAAATGCTGAGGTAAAAGATATTACGATTTTAGCACCAGTGTCAGGAGAACGGGTATCCCTTGAGGACGTTCCGGATCCTGTTTTTTCACAAAAAATGATGGGAGAAGGTGCGGCCATTCAGCCTAAAGAAGGCAAGATTTATGCACCTGTAAATGCGGATGTTATTCAGGTATTTCCGACTAAGCACGCGATTGGTCTGAAAGCCAATAATGGTGCAGAAATTCTGATTCATGTCGGCCTTGAAACAGTAGGGCTTGAAGGAGAAGGCTTTACTGCAAAGGTCAAAGAGGGCGACAAGGTCAAACAAGGGGATCTCCTAATGGAATTTGACATCGATATCATTAAGGAAAAAGCGAAGGATACCGTGACACCGGTGATTATCACGAATACTGACGATATGAGCGAAATTACCGTAGATGATACAGCTAAAGAACTGACTGCAGGTGAACATCCGCTGCTTAGAGTCAGTAAATAACCGCGTACTTCGCTGGAGTACAGCAGTGTCAGTTAAGGAGGAGAGGCGCATGTTGATTGGCGGCATAGAGGCTGGTGGAACAAAATTCGTATGTGCTGTCGGGGATGAAAACGGCAATATAAAAAATAAAACAACATTTCCTACAGAGGATCCAGATCAGACGCTTGAAAATGTAGAGAAATTTTTTAAACAATATGAGATCCAGGCGCTCGGTGTTGGTACATTCGGGCCGGTGGATCTGGATGCTAAAAGCAATACGTATGGGACGATACAGAAAACCCCTAAAATCAATTGGCAGTACTATCCTTTTTTACAAAGACTGAAGGAAATCTTCTCGATCCCGATTGCCATGGATACAGATGTCAATGCTGCATGTCTGGGTGAATTTACGTATGGAGCTGCCCGGAATGCGGATTCAAGTCTGTATATTACGGTAGGAACTGGAATCGGTGCAGGACTGGTGCAGCACGGCCGAATATTTCAGGGGAAAAATCATTCAGAAATGGGCCATATTCTCATTCCAAGACATCCGGATGATGACTTTAAAGGGAACTGCCCCAGTCACGGCACTTGTTTTGAAGGACTCGCATCAGGTCCTGCGATTGAAAAACGCTATGGGAAAAAGGGGCATCTGCTGGCTGAAGAGGCCCATGTTTGGGAGCTTGAAGCCTTCTACTTAGCCCAAGCCATTATGAGTTACTATGTTATCCTGTCACCAGAGAAAATCATTCTTGGTGGCGGCGTCATGAAGCAGGAAAAATTATATCCAATGGTCCAGAACAAATTTATGGATTTATTAAATGGATATTTAGAAGTGAAAAATGTAAAGAATCTGATTGTAGCTCCGGAACTCGATGATGAGCAGGGCGTCATTGGATCTGTTATGTTAGGGCTTAAAGCTTTGGAAATGAAGGCATAAGCCGTCGTGAATTTAGGAAAATTCGTTGTCCCAATCGTGGAATAGAATATTGACCGAACGGAAGCCGCCTGGAAATCCAGGTGGTTTTTTTATATGTATAATGAACGTGGGTAAACAGGAATAAGGCCGTAATATCAAGGGGAATTTATCTCGCTTTGAAGTTTATACTAAAGTATAGTTTTTCTTTCCGGTTATGTATGGTACCTTTTTATCATACAAATAGACAGAGCTTCATGAGTCAGTTGCACATCAGGGGGAATGGGGAGGTTGAAGATGAGAAAGGATGAGCTGGATAAAGAGTGGGTCACACTAATGGTTGAGGCGAAACAGATAGGTCTGACCATTGATGAGATTCGGGATTACTTTACAGACAAAGGTGCAGAAAAAAAGTTAGAAGCGAAAAAAAACGGTCTGAGGGTATAAGCACTAATTTGCTTTTAACAATTATACCATGCATTTGAAAACAGGGATTGGTAAGGGGCCAATTCCTTTTTGTTTTGTATAGATCAAAAAAGTTTCTATGCCGGCACCTCCACTCATTATTCATTAAAACGCCAATGGTACTAAGAAATTTCTCAAGGGAAAATATATGAATATGAATAAAAGTGTAATTTTGTCGATAGATGAATCGTCTTATACGTGAGTATGGCAATTGGGAGGAGAAGACTTTGACACATGAGGATACATTGACAACCTGGTTTCATCATTACAGTGATGATGTTTATAACTTTCTGATTTATTATGTGGGACACGGGGATGTGGAGGATATGGTTCAGGAGGTATTCATCAAGGCCCTGAATCATATAGATACCTTTAAACACGAGTCCAAGCCGAAAACGTGGCTCTTTAGTATTGCCCGTAATGTTGCGATTGATCATATGCGAAAAAAGAAGAGGAATCGCAATAAGGAATCGAAATTAATCCAACATAAACAAACCGTAAATGAGAAGTCCCCAGAAGACATTTATCAGTTAAGTGAAACCAGAAAAGAAGTTTACCAGGCGATGCGATGCCTGAAAAAGAATTATTATGAAGTCCTCCTGTTGCGCGGTATTCAGGAATTATCTGTAGAAGAGACAGCTGGAGTATTAGATTGGAGTCAGAACAAAGTAAAAGTGACATTTCACCGTGCAATGAAAGCCTTAAAGAAGCAATTGGGAGGGGTAACATGAGAAAAGATGAGCTATGGGATGAGTTAGGGTCATTTCCAAAGGACCAGCAGATAAACGGGCAAGTGAAACAGGAAATGCTGCAAAATCTTCAATCTGAAGCTTTACAAAAGAAACAGCAGCGCATAAAGCCTTCGAAGCCGCGTAAGCCTGGAATGGTGTTAAAAAGAGTATCCATCAGTTTTGTAAGCCTGGCTGTTTTATTCATTGCAGGAACCTTTTTATTCAGTGAAATTCAAATGAACCAGCAAACGACACCCCAACAGAATGAGGACGGAAAACAGGATACAATGCAAATGCAGGATGCTGACCAGGGAGAACAGGCAAAGACGCCGGAGCCATTGGAAAAAGAGGATGCGCTTCGGATCTTAAGGGAATTTAAATCAACATTTAATGAACTTTATCATCAACGTAGTGGGGATGACCAAAAGGTGACAGGTATCCAATCACTTGAGGAAGTGAAGAAAAAGCTGGAAACGATGATGTCAGCTGACCTGGCTCAATGGTTTACGGAATCCTATTTCCGTGAACAAAATGGAGAAGTGTATGTCGTTGCCATGGATGGGCCAACATGGCTTCAGGAGGATATCCCCTTTGATTTGGAAAAGATAAGTAACACAGAGTATAAGGTGCATCAGGAAAGAGACAACGAGCAATTAGGGCACCGGATCATGACCTATGTTCTTGTCTATGATGAAAATCGCTGGATTGTTGACCGAATAGAAAGTGAAAATCTGGACCAATAAAAAAATAGACACGAATGACTTTCTCTACAGAGGAGCCATTCGTGTTTTTTATTGTCTAGGAAATTATAAAATTACGAATTTGTAGATAAAAAATCATGAGAGGCCACGTCCGGCTCCAGCGCCCAGCGACTAGCGTGACTTCCCTCACCTCCGTCCGATAAGTCAACATTGACTCACGCTGTTCATCGTGTTTCCTTTATCTCCTCCGGCAGATTTACATATTGGTTAGTAAATCTTATCCCCGTTAAAAATGGAATTTTTCACGACGACATAATCAACATGTCGAATGGATTTTAATTCCTTGCCTCCAGCATAGGAGATGGAGGATTGCAGGTCCTGTTCCATTTCATTCAGTGTATCCTGTAGCGGGCCTTTGTAATCGACATACATTTTTTTGCCCTCAACGTTCCTTTTTTCTCCTTTTTGAAACTCGGAAGCGGAGCCAAAATATTCTTTATAAAGCTTTCCGTCCTTTTCAACGGTTTCTCCAGGTGACTCTTCATGGCCGGCAAAGAGAGAGCCAATCATGACCATAGTTGCACCAAAACGGATAGATTTGGCGATATCCCCGTGAGTACGGATTCCTCCGTCCGCAATGATGGGCTTACTAGCTGCCTTTTCACACCAGCGTAAAGCGGCCAGCTGCCAGCCTCCAGTACCAAAGCCAGTTTTAATTTTGGTTATACAAACTTTTCCTGGGCCAATCCCGACTTTTGTAGCATCTGCGCCGGCATTTTCCAGTTCTCTGACGGCTTCAGGTGTTCCCACATTTCCGGCAATCACAAAACTGTCCGGTAAGTGCTTCTTAATGTGCTGAATCATTTCAATAACAGCGTTGGAGTGACCGTGGGCAATATCAATGGTGATAAATTCAGGTATCAATCCTTCAGTAGCTAATTGTTCAACAAATTGATATTCCTCTTCTTTCACACCGACACTGATCGATGCAATCCTGCCATTTGCCTGCATGTCCTTTACAAAATCACGACGGGTTTCAGGTTCGAAGCGATGCATAATATAGAAATAACCGTTTTCGGCTAAATAACGGGCAATTCTTTCATCAATAATGGTTTGCATATTCGCAGGTACCACTGGAAGTTTAAATGTATATCCTCCAAGTTTTACAGATGTATCGCATTCTGTTCGGCTTTTTACGATACATTTTGCTGGAATTAACTGAATATCTTCATAATCGAATACGTTTTCCATTGTCATCCCCCTAAAAGACGAACGAATTTATATAGTGCAATTAAAATGTTCGCCTATATGAATTTACAATAAATTTTAGTGAATGTCAAAGTTTTTTGATATCTTTATTGATTTTCAGTCTGAACTTGTTGTTATAATAGGTTTAATTATTTTCTAACACGAATTTTTAAAGGGGATAGGTAAATATGAAGTTTTCCGGGAAAATGAATCATTTTCAGACGTCTATTTTTAATGAACTGGCAGACTATCAAAAACAAAAGATAAATGCAGGCTGCGAAATGATAGATTTGAGTATTGGCAGTCCGGATCTTCCGCCACCTGAATTTGTCAGGGAGGAATTAGCCGGAAATGTAAAAGATCCTTCCCAGTACGGTTATACATTGACAGGGACCGATGATTTTCTTCAGGCGACAGTGGATTACTACAAGGAGCGGTATGGTGTATGTCTGGATGCAAAAGAAGAGGCCCTAATGGTCATGGGGTCACAGGACGGCCTTGTTCATTTGCCCCTGACCATTACCGACCCTGGGGATTTGATTTTAGTACCCGATCCTGGCTATACGGCTTATGAAACAGGGGTTTCCTTAGCTGAGGCCACTCCCTATAAAATGCCATTGAAAGAGGAAAATCATTTTTTGCCTGATTTGGACGCCATCCCTGAGGAGGTCAGGAAAAAGGCAAAGCTGATGATTTTGAATTTCCCCGGGAATCCTATTCCTGCCCTGGCCTCACGGGAATTTTTCGAAAAAGTAGTCGAGTTTGCCAAAACCTATAAAATAACGATTCTACATGACTTTGCCTACTCCGAATTGTATTATGAGGAGAAGCCAATCAGCTTTTTATCAATTGAAGGTGCAAGGGATGTAGGGATTGAATTCAACTCTTTATCAAAAAGTTTTAATATGGCCGGCTGCCGGATTGGCTATGTGGTTGGAAATTCTGAAATTATTGAAGCCTTGAGCCGCCTGAAATCAAACCTGGATTATGGGGTATTTTTGCCAATCCAAAAAGCGGCGGTAAAGGCTTTGCGGAATTCCGCACAGTTCAGTGATGATTTACGAATGATCTATCAGGAGCGTCGTGACCAGTTTGTGAATGGATTGCATCAGGCAGGCTGGAGTGTTGAAAGTCCGAAAGCATCTATGTTTGTATGGGCCAAGGTCCCACATGGAATAGATTCCGAATCATTTGCCTATCAATTAATGGATGAAGCCGGAATCGTTGTCGTTCCTGGCCAGGCCTTTGGCGAAGAAGGAGAAGGCTATGTTCGTATTGCACTTACCCAGGATAAAGACACACTGCGGCGCGCGGCCGAAAAAGTGAAGGAAAGCGGCTTATTTTTATCACGCATTAACTGGCCGTAATGCCCCCACCTCAAGTCTTGAGGGTAACCCATCAAGGCTAAGTGGGGATAAACGGCCAGTAAATTCCTGATAAGTTCAACTAACCAAAAACCCTTGCTGATGGAAGTTTCACTTTATCTGAGTCAGCCGGCCGCTAAAAAAATAGAAGCATACGTCTGTCTGTCTTTTCGTTTTCGTGTAAAATGGAATCATATACAGATTAATGACGCTAAGAACAAAGGAATAGATTTGCATAACATCAGGAGTCATTGCAACTGAGGGAAAAAGTAGGTGATCTGAATGTGGTCATGGCATCCGGTCCAGCTGTCTCTTTTTGTGGCAACCATTGCCGCAGTTATAACATTTATCCTCGCCATTTACGCTGCATACGGGATGATACGGAAACAGAGAAGAGGAAAGGCACTGGTCGAAACATTATTTTTTATGCCGCTGGTACTGCCGCCGAGTGTGGTTGGCTTTCTTCTGCTTATCGTGTTTGGGGATCAGGGGCCTTTTGGAAAACTATTGGAATGGCTGGGAAGTGATGGGGTTGTATTTACTCCTACAGCCGCTATTATCGCAGCAGGTGTTGTTGCCTTTCCATTAATGTACCAATCTTTGAAAACCGGTTTTCAGTCTGTTGATTCCAACATTTTGGGGGCTGCTAAAGTGGACGGGGCTTCGGAATGGACGCTTTTAACCCATATCATCATCCCAATGTCTTCAAGGTCATTATTAACAGCCCTGATTCTTGGCTTCACCCGTGGATTCGGCGAGTTCGGGGCAACATTAATGTTTGCGGGTAATATTCCGGGAAAAACACAAACCATTCCGACCGCCATCTATTTTGCCATAGAATCGGGCCAAAATCAGCTTGCATGGTCGTATGTCTGGATCAGCATTGGATTTTCGTTCCTTTTACTCCTGCTGGCAAATCGAGTAAGAGCCTAGCTTTGCTAAGTTTTTTCATCGAAGCATATTTTTTCCTTTTCATCAAAAGATAAAAACAGACAGAATTAGAGTATGGAATCATAAAGGATGGTAGGCTGTGCAAATAAAAATTGAATGGACTTATACAACAGCTAAAGGAACGGAAGTATTTTTTCAATCAGAGAACATGACGGTAGAAAAAGCTGTGCTGGTAGCAGAGGATATAGAAAAGACAGGCCGGGCCAAGCATGTACATTTTATCGATCATCAGGAGAGCTCATGGAAACTGAAGGAATTAAAGAAGTACATGGAGGGCATTCAGACAGAACCTCACAATGTTACGGTTTATTTTGATGGTGGCTTTGATCGGGAATCCAGGCATTCAGGATTGGGCTGTGCCATTTATTATGATCAGAATGGGAAATCCTATCGTTTGCGAAAAAATGCTGCTGTAGATGAGCTGAAAACGAACAATGAAGCGGAATATGCTGCCCTTCATTTAGCGTTACAGGAGTTGGAGTTTTTAGGCGTCCATCATTTACCGGTCACATTTATCGGGGATTCCCAGGTTGTGATCAATCAACTGAAAGATGAATGGCCCTGCTTTGAAGAGGAGCTTTCCAGGTGGATGGACCGGATTGAAGAAAAAACACACACCCTCGGAATCCAGCCTGACTATCAGCTTGTCGGCAGAAAAAAGAATCAGGAGGCAGACCATCTCGCTTCACAGGCTTTGAAGAATATTGAAATTATGAGCACCATCGAATTAGATGCTGAATAGATTGTGGGGCAAAAACATACCAGATTGCAAAGGCTTGTTCCGGTAACATCTTTACAAACTGCTGACATTTGTTAGCAGTTTGTTTGTTTTCCTTAGATGGATTGAATTTTGTTAGGTCTGGATTAATATTTGCGGTGAATCGGTGGATATTGTTATGTATATCGATGGATTGTGATTTGCCAGGTTGATAGCTGCAGTGAATAGGTGGATAAATCCAGGAAATCGGCGGATAGAATCACCAGATCGATGGATACACCCACGAAACAGACCGATAACACCATCAATCCCCATCACCTAAACCGGTCCCAGTTGAATTTCCCCCATATATTTCACAAAAACAAAATATGAAAGTTCTGAAAATAGTGGTAAAATAATACCAGAGATACATCATCTGTGTCCGTTGCAGCTACTACATAATGAACGCGGGAATCAGGTAGACTTTTTAAATGCAGATGGGTGTATCTCAAATTCAGTTAGGGGGAATGGAAGGATGTTAAAGAAGTTTGCTTCGGATGCGTTGGGTTTATCTGATATTGGAAAGATTATTGAGCCCAAAGATTATGACAAAACGGATGCGGATGATTATGTTCGTCATGAGGACGATGAGAAGATCTACTTTCTTATTAAAACAAAAGCGGATGAGTACTGCTTTACCAATTTGGCGTTCATCCATGTGGACGGTGAAAACGCGGTATCTTCCAAGCGGACGCTTCGGCGTTATCCCTATTTTCAGTATCAGATTTCGAATGTGCTCCTGGAAACAGCGGGGCGTGTTGATTTAGATATTGAAATTAAATTCTCGCTTGGGAATCAGGATTTCAGCATCGATGTAGATAAAAATCAGCTGGAGCAGTTAAATGATCTTTATAAGGCATTAGTGTACATTTCTGAGGCTACTCAGGAAAACAAAATCATGTTAAAAATGAGTGAACAGAGTCTTGATAAGGCTGTAAATGTTCTGCAAAACTCCCGTACAAACGATGCCAACCTGGCTGATCAATTCAAACAAATTACGGAATATGGATTTTCCTGGCTCCATTCCAATCATGAAAAATTCCACCAGAAAGACTTTGGAGACGTGTTTGAAAAGTATATTAATCAATAAGCTAAGACCCGGCCTGATTTGGGCTGGGTTTTCTTTATTCACTAAACAGGTTCGTTAAAATAAATTTTCACCCCGGGAAGGACACTTGAAAAACAAAGAAGGGTTTTATAAAATCATATTTTGAAATGTTTTTTCAGAACGTCATACCTCTTTAAAATAATTCAATCTGAAAATTGTACATAAAGGAGAGAGATACTGTGGGTCCCGCGGTTATGGGTATCAGCTTGTTAGTGTTTATGGCAGCTGCGATCATGCTCGTCGTGTATTTATTTAAACGGAAATCATTAAAAAATGTTAAGCATCTTTTTTTAGTCGGCTTGGCCTTGTTTATTTTCAGTCTGTTTTTACCAGGACCAACGGAGGAATCGACTTCTCCTGATAAAAAGAATGAAGATGAAAATGTAGAGGAGAAGGAAGAAACTGATCAAACAAAAGATGATAAAGAGCGCGAGGAAGAAAAGGATAAAGATAAGGAGTCTGCGGATAAAAGTTCGGATGCAGACGAGAAAGACAAAAAATCAAATCAAGAGAAAAACCAGGACAAAACAAACGGAAACAGTGAAGGAAAGGTGAACAATGATCCTGAAACAGGGGATTCGTCTGGTTCGTCACAGACATCGGATAAACCATCTCCCAATTCAAATTTGGAATCAGCCCGTGTTACGAGGGTAGTTGATGGAGATACAATTGAGATTCAATATAAGGGAAAAACAGAAGATGTCCGCCTTCTGTTAGTAGATACACCGGAGACCGTTCACCCAAGTAAACCTGTTCAGCCATATGGGCCTGAAGCCAGCTCCTTTGCAAAGAAGGCTTTATCCGGAAAACAGGTCCAGGTTGAATTTGATGGACCAAAGCGGGATCACTATGACAGGCTGCTTGCCTACATCTGGGTTGATGGAAAAATGTTTAACCAGCTGCTTCTTGAAAAAGGCCTTGCACGGCTCGCTTACGTATATGATCCGCCATATACTCATTATGACGCTTATGTAAAAGCGCAAACGAAGGCTGTGAATGCCAATCGGGGAATCTGGAGTATTAATGGCTATGTAACAGAGGAAGGCTTTAATGATTCAGCGTCAGGAAACTCTTCGGATGGCGGCTCGAGCTCCGGGTCCGGTTCGGGTTCGAGCGGTTCTGATTCCGGCAGCTCCGGCTCTGGATCAGGAGAGGTCATTTACGATCCTGATGGCCCGGACCGCGACTGCGGAGATTTCGACACTCATAATCAGGCACAAAACTTTTTCGAGGCAGCCGGTGGACCGAACAGCGATCCACACCGCTTGGACAGGGATGGCAACGGCCTCGCCTGTGAAAGCCTGCCATAGTTTGGGACTGTCCCCACATCCTTTAAAGTGTTAAAGGATGTGGGGATTTTTATTGTGTTGACGGATTCCTGGGCTGTGGTGGCGGATGGATCGGCATGAGAGATGGATTCCCTGTATTTTTTGACCGATAAATCCTGAATTTTAATTGATAAATTCCAAATTCAGACGGAAATCACCACCAAAATGACAGATAAAATCCGGAGCGACTGATAAATGGCATAAAATGATGGATGAATCCTGGTTTTTGCCCGATAACCTCAGGAATTAGAGCGATGCCCGCATTCACCTGATTGGTTAAAATCCTTGATTGACTAGTATTCCACCGATATAGCATTAGCCCTCAAAATAATGGGCAAAAAAGTTAAGCTGTTCGTCTGAAAAAGTTGGGTATGCTATAATAATTAGGAAAATTCAAATAAATATCCTAAAATATTAAATTTGAACATTCAAAAAATGGTGAGGAGTAAGTCTGCGTGCGCAGGCGCTGGTGGACGATAGCCATGTATCGATTTTTGTGCATTTAATATATTCTGACTGGGGGAGAGGTCATGACAACAATAGGTTTCATCCGGCATGGCATAACAGAGTGGAATGTGACGGGCAGGGCTCAGGGAATCTCGGATGTTCCTCTGAATGAGACTGGAAAACGTCAGGCTTTAAAGGCAGGAAAAAGACTTTCGAGGGAAGAAAAATGGGATATGATCATAACCAGTGATTTGTCCAGGGCGATAGAGACGGGTTCAATCATTGGAAGGGAGATAAAAGTCCCTATTCATCACTATGATCCAAGAATCCGGGAGAAAAACTGCGGGGAGGTTGAAGGAACAACTGAGGAGGAAAGGTTGCAGAAATGGGGCCGTAACTGGCGTGAATTGGGTCTTGGCATGGAGACAGATGATGAAATAGCAAAAAGAGGGACAGAATTTGTGGAGGAGATTTCTGCTGCATACAGAGGAAAGCGAATCCTCGTTGTCAGTCATGGATTGTTGCTTGGACTCACCTTAAAGAGACTTCTTCCCAATCAATGGGAAAAGCCGGAATTGGAACATACATCGGTTACGATATTAGAATATAAGGATGATAAGTGGGACTGCTCTTTGTATAACTGTACAAAGCATTTGAATGACACTCACACTCATACGATCTGAATTTATCATAGCCAACCAAAAAGGTTAACCTTGGGAACAGAGTTAACCTTTTTTTGCTGGTTCATATAAGTTATTTCATCCGAATGACAATTTTCCCTTTCGCATGGTGAGTCTCGCTTAATTTATGAGCTTCTTTAATCCCCTCTTCAGAAAAAGGAAATTCATGGCCAACTACAGGTTTTACCTTGCCTGCTTCTATGAGTTTTCCTAATTGATCAAGCTGTTCTCCGTCAGGCTCAAGCCAGAGAAAACCAGCTTTTATATTCCGGGCTTTCGCTTTTTCCTCATCGGGATTGCCAGCTATTGAAACCAGCTTACCCCCATCTTTCAGCACTTGAAAGCTCTTATCCATGATTTCACCGCCGAGGGTGTCCACCACAATATCATAGTCATGAAGGATATCCTCGAAGTTTTGCTCTTTATAATTAATGAACTCATCAACGCCTAGTTCCGTTAAAAGGTCCTCGTTTTTCCCGCTTGCCGTAGAAGCGACATAGGCACCAAAATGCTTGGCAATTTGAATGGCAAAGCTTCCGACTCCTCCAGCCCCTGCATGAATAAGGACTTTGTTCCCTTTATTGATATTTGAGAAATCGACAAGGCACTGCCAGGCAGTTAGTCCGGTTAAGGGTACGGAAGCAGCCTCTTTAAAATCGAGGTTTTTTGGTTTGGGTGCAAGTAAATGCTCATCAACGACTGTATACTCAGCGTATGTACCTTTTGCGGTTGTGTCCGGGCGGGCGAATACTTCATCTCCAATCTGAAATTTTGTCACTTTCGAACCTGTTTCTGTGATTACTCCAGCTGCATCCCAGCCTAAAATAACTGGAAATTCAAATGGCAGCCCTTCCTTCAGGTAACCCTCTCTCACTTTCCAATCAATTGGATTAATGGAAGTAGCATACATCTCCACTAGTACCTGGTGTTCCCCGATTTCCGGTTTAGGAATTTCTTTCATTTTTAATTGATTTCTTCCGCCATATTCTTCAATAACCACTGCTTTCATGAATGTTAACCTCCTGTTGATATAGATACTGATAAAGTATAAGGTTATTTTTTATATTATATGCTATCTTATACGATTGCTAGTCAGCAAATCATTCGCTATCCAATTCATTTTAGTGAGAATGTCTACCAATTAATCATAATAAAATGGATTATTGGTTAATGGAGGGATCATTTGTAAAAATACATAAGACCTTCGAATCATTTTTATAAACCGATTGTATAACAGACTCTTAAAAGAACTATTACAGGAAAATGGATTATTGAAACAAGAATAATAATCTGTTATATTTTAAAATGTTTAAATTATGAAACAAGAAGGGGTTGAGCGTGTGAAACGGAAAATTTTAGCGGTGACGTTCTTCATCGGTCTTTTGATTTTGACTGCATGTGGAAATACGGAAGGGGAAAGTAATGGAGGCGAAGAAGAAAAATCAGAGCCTTCAAATAAATGGGAAGAAATTCAGGAAGCTGGTGAGATTGTCGTTGGGACGTCAGGAACATTGTATCCTGCATCCTATTATCCTGAGGACTCCGATAAGATCACTGGTTATGATGTGGAAATCGTCAAAGAGATGGCCAAGCGTCTTGATTTAAATGTTTCTTTTGAAATTATGGGAATTGACTCTATGCTATCTTCAGTGGATAGTGGCAGAATTGATTTAGTCGCAAATGACATTGAAATTACTGATGAACGCCAAAAGAATTTTGCTTTCAGTGAGCCATATAAGTATTCCTATGCAACAATGATTGTCAGGGAAGATGATTTATCCGGTATACAAACACTGGAGGATTTGGAAGGGAAAATAGCTGGCGGTGGTGCTACAACCGTATTCAGTCAAATTGCCAAGCATTTCGGAGCTGAAATAAAAACCTACACAAATGTTACAAATGATGTATATTTACGGGATGTTGAAAATGGACGTACAGATTTAGTTATGAATGATTATTACCTACAAAGTCTGGCGTTAGAGGCGCTGCCGGAAATTGATGTAACCCTGCATCCTGACCTGCGTTTCCATCCATCAGAGCAGGCCCTGGTCATGCAAAAAGATGCCGAGGTTTTCCATGAGAAAATCAATCAGGTTTTGACGGAAATGCGTGAGGATGGAACGTTAAAAGAGCTTTCAGAGCAGTTCTTTGGTGGAAAAGATGCGTCAACACCTCCTGACAAAGAGATTAAAGAAATTGAAGGACTTGACCTATAGGTGATTTTTCATGATGGAAATTAATATCACTGAATTTGATGTCAGTAACCTTTTTGATCCGAAGTTGGCGATAGACAGCCTTCCTTTTGTTTTGGGAGGGCTGCCGATGACCATTGCCGTTTCCTTTGTTGCTATGGGTATTGGTTTAATCCTTGGGTTGTTTCTTGCATTGGGGAGAAACTCTAAAACTATTCTTTTAAGATGGCCGGTGCGTCTCTATATTTCCTTTATGCGGGGAACCCCCATTATTGTCTTTCTGTTTATTTTATATAATGGGCTTCCGTATGCAGGAATTGAATTATCCGCCTATATGGCAGCCATTATCGGTTTTGGATTAAACAGTGCGGCATACATAGCGGAAATTAATCGGGCTTCGTTAAACAGTGTGCCATCCGGACAGTGGGAATCCGCCCAGGCCTTAGGTTTAACAAAATGGAAAACGCTGGGGTCTATTATTCTTCCGCAGGCAACGCGGATTGCCCTGCCCCCATTGACGAATGTCTTTCTGGACTTAGTAAAGGCAAGTTCTCTGGCCGCAGTCATTACGGTCCCCGAGCTATTCCAAAAGGCACAAATTGTGGGTGGCAGGACATATGATCATATGACGATGTATGTTCTGATTGCTCTTATTTACTGGTCATTATGTATCGTTATTTCTGCCTTTCAGGAACGGCTGGAAAAGCGTTTTAGCCGGTATATCCAAACCTGATTTTAAAACCCGGAATATACAGGTTATTTCAAACTTGTTTATTCCGGGTCTTTATTTGGTTCATCGTAATTGTGTTACTTTTTATGTTTAAAAGATTAGATTTATATCGATAGAAAGCGTATACTGGAACATAGAAAAGACATATTTTGCAACATAGGAGGTATTTACATGGCATTTGTCATTACAAGCCCGTGTCAGGAGGAGAAAGCAGGAGAGTGCGTAGAAGTCTGTCCTGTCGAATGTATTGAAGAAGGTAAGGATCAATTTTACATAGACCCGGATATTTGCATCGACTGCGGTGCCTGTGTAGCTGTCTGTCCTGTTGATGCAATTGTGGAAGAGTTTGATATGACACCTGACCAAGAGGTTTATTTAAAGAAAGCGGAAGAATTTTTTGCAAACCGGTAAAATTGTATAAATTGGAGTGAAGGAGTGTGTCTTCCCAGTGGAGATACACTCTTTTTTAAGCAGGTATATTCAATTCTCTGTTGAAATAATGATAGAGAAATAGATGTATAAAGAGGTGTTATGAAGATGACAAAGCCAATAGAGTTAGATCCTAAAACAAGTCTGATTGATTTGTACGACTTAAACCTGGAGAAGCGGACAGGTTCTTTTGTTTTGCATGATGAGAAACTGACAATTATTGAAACGAGTGCCAGTCCTTCCGTTCCCCATCTCTTAGAGGGGCTGAAAGAATTGGACATTGAACCTGAGGAAGTGAACTATATCATTGTGACCCATATTCATCTTGATCATGCAGGCGGGGCTGGGGTTTTTCTGGAAAAGTGCCCAAATGCTACTGTTGTGGTCCATCCGAAAGGCAAACGACATCTTGCTAATCCCTCCAGATTAATAGCGGGGGCGAAGATGGTATATGGAGATTTGTTTGAACAGTTGTTTGACCCTATTGTTCCTGTACCTGAGGACAGACTGATGGTGAAGGAGGATGGGGAAACCCTTCAGATTGGGAAAAATCGTACGTTAACGTTTTATGATACACCTGGGCACGCCAAACACCATTTTTCCATCCACGATTCCTACAACAATGGAATATTTACCGGCGATACAATCGGTATACTCTACCCGAAAACACCATTAGAATTTATACTCCCGACAACTTCTCCCAATCAGTTCGACCCTGCAGCTATGATGAACTCCCTTGAAAAAATAGAAAAGCTTGATGTTGATGCGATAAATTTTGGGCATTATGGTCAATCGGCAAACCCGCAGCATGTATATGAACAGATGCGCTACTGGCTTCCGAAGTTTATGGAAATTGGTGAACAGATTTATTCTGATCTGGCTGATGCCCCTGATAAAGAAAAGGGAGGAGCTGTAGCGGAGGGATTGCTGAATGAAATAGGTCAATACCTGGATGAACAGGGACTTTCCCGGGATCATGAAGTATATCAGTACTTAAATATGGATATGCAGGTCTGTGCGATGGGGATTGTGGACTATTTAAAGAAAAAATCATAAATGAATAAAGAAGAGCCCAAAGCCAATTACGGATTGGGCTTTTTTACGTTTAATCCTTCTATTATCCTCATAAAAATTTCATTCACATCGATTATTGTAAGTAGAGCAATTTTTTGTTCTGTAAAATGTGTGAAGTGTATAGATTTTATTATGGCACAATGTGTGTACAGCGAGGGATTAAAATGACAATTGAGGAACAGTTGATTAATAAAACGTATTATCAGACGTTTATGGATGGCGTCCAAAATGTGCATCCCATTAAAGTACTGGGAGAAATGTATTTAAATGAGCATAAAAGTGACATTCCGGAGCTGTCCGCTATTCGATTTGCTCAGGGAGAGGTTTATTATCTTAATGATGACTACGAATCAGCGATCCTGAAGTGGGAAAATGTTTCGAATGAACTGCAGCCATGGGCACAAAAAAATCTTGGCGATGCCCATTTTGAACTTGGATTACTGCCGATTGCAGAGGAATACTATAAAGCTGTTGAAACAGATTCAAATGGGTTAAAGTCAGAGATTCTATTGCAGCTATTTTCATTATACATACAGCTGAATCAGTTAGACAAAGCCATGGATACGATTAAAAAGGCGGTTGAGCTGGATCCGGATTATCCTGATGTGACGGATATGGCCAGAGCATTTTTTGAAGAACGTAAGGAATGGAAGGAGGCCCTTCATCTTGCTGTAAATGAGGCTTTGCGAACAGAGTCTTTATATTGGTTTGAAATCATTGAAGGGTATGCAGAAGCCGGGCATACGATCGCTTTTGAGCCTCATTATTTTACAGAAGTGTTAAAAACCCTTTATTCCATTCAGCTGGCTAGGTTTGAAAGTCTGACGGCCGCATTATGGAAAAGTTACAAGCAAACCGATTTTTACTTTTCCTGGCTGATGGAAATGAACAAATGGCTGCTGAATATGGAAAAGGGTCAAAATCATATGTGGCGCACGCTATCGCCTTTATACAAAGAGAGCTTTTTGAAGCTGCTGGAGGGTACTTATTTCATTAAGGACTTATCTCCTTTACTACCAAACTACTTAACGAACTGGATACATCTGTCCACACCTTCAGATGATCTATTCGCAGGTTCAGCCGTTCTCGCCTGGAATGAGATGTTTCCGGCTGACATTGATGATACAGTCGTTCGACGGGCTGAGCACAGGGTGAGTGAATCCCCTGACTATGAAAATGTTTTAGATGAGTGTCTTCAGCTTTTCGAAACCTTGCTGAACTGGGCACAGGATAAAGGAGTAGCCCTGGATGCTCGTGCAGAGAAGCTCGTCCAGCAATTGGCAGATTTAAACGAGCACCGTTTGATGATTTGGGGTACATCAGTTGAGGGGAGAAGAACCGTTGTCAACCAGTTTCTTCAACAGGAGCTTATCGGGGAAACCGCCTCTGCTACTGTTTTTGTAAGGGATGCTGAGGATACCAATATTCAGATCATTACTGAAGATAAGGTGCAAAATATAGAAAATCTGGAAGACAATCAGGAGCAAGCACAAAGTCAAATAGCGATGGTCGATTACCAGGTACCGGCACCATTTTTGAATACCCATCATCTGGCTTTGATTTATCCCGGAACTGCAAAACATAAGGAAATGCTGCCTTATCTTCAGGTTGCGGACAGTTTACTATTCACAATAGATATTGATTCACCCCTTACCCCCGAGGAATTGGATATGGCCGTAACACTTGCGGAAGAGGTGCCGGAACTTGCGATTCACTTCCTTCTTTCAAGTGAACATGGACATCGCATTCATAATCAGGAAATAAAAACGAAAACCATATCAAGAATTCATACGTACTTTCCAAATGCCAGGATATTGAACGATTTCAGTCAGGAAACAGGGGTAGAGGAAATGTCTTCCTTCATAAGGATGATCACCCATGAAGAAAACAGAAAAGAAAAACGTACGAGAAAACTCCTGCACTTTGTGAAACAAACCATTACCTATCTGCTTGATCAACAAGTAGAAATGGAAAGTTCCCTGATGGACGAAATGAAATGGAACAATGAAACCCGTGCCAAAATTAATGATGCCCTTAAAAAGGTGAACCATATTGAAGATACGAAAATAAAGAATATGAAAGATAGCTATCGGAAAATGAAGGAGAATATACGTCAAAAGCTTGAATCCAGGATTCCGGAATTATTAAGAAACAGTTCTGAGATCGTGGATGAAGATTCCAATTTTGAAAATATCCATGATGAAGTGAATGCTGAAATGAATAAACGAGTTGTGTATTATGTGAAGGATGAAATTTTACCTGCCTTTCATAGAGACCTGCAAGGATGGATTAGGGATAATGAAGAGGATTTTAAGAATCTTCAGGATGATTTAGATGAACTAAGTGAGGACCTTAACCGTCAATTTTTTGAGCAAAAGATTTCGCTAAATGGTGATTTTAAAATCCTTCAAGACTGGAAACGGGATATCCATCGAATGACAAGAGGAAGTTTACAGATTGAAAACCGGAATATATTGAAACGGTCGGCTTCTTCACAGATTTTATGGAAGGGCGCAGGAAAGCTGTTTGATGTGATCAGACAGGATAAGGAAAAGCTTGAGGCAAGATTTAAGAATTCTATTGAAAGTAAGGATTACAGCGGGACGGTTAAGGCGATCTCAGACGAGTTCATGCAGCAGTTTGAACTGTTTGAGCATTCTCTGGATTGGGATGTGGGAACATTTTTTACTCAGCCCTATGAAGTACTAAATGAAGCCTTAACGGAAACTCAAGAGCTGATCGAAAGAACGAATGAGGAGCTTAACAATATGAGAAAAAATCCGGAGACCTATCGTGATCCTCTTACATTGTTTAAATTACGTGTTCTTCAGTTTGAATGGCTGACAAATCGAAGCCGTTACAGAAGCATGTAATCATAAACGTATCTAAAACAACCGCTTCATATCTTTGGCTGTCAAAAATAAACCATGGGCGGACCTGATGTTGATCCGCACATTTTTCAGGTTTTCTTCCTCAATTCATTTTTAATATATCCCAAAAATTCATGCGCTTTTTTCTTGGGGGCTTTCGTTAATAAACTAACGATCAAAAATAAGAGGCTGGAAATGAGTAGCCCCCATATTCCTGAAGCGAGTCCAAAAGGAGTTGTTTGTGAAACTTCGAGCATGATAACCAAAAAACTACCTGCGATTACACTTGTTAGTACCCCGGCAGCAGTTCCTTTGCTCCAGAAAAAGGTGCCGATGATTGCTGGAACGACAACCAGTAGTCCGGCCGAGGATGATACAGACAATACTGCAATCAGGTTCAATTCCATTTGTGCAAATAAAAAGGCAAGGACTGCGATTACTGGTATAACCAATTTCCCGATTCGAAGCTGCATCTGGTCACTTGTGTTTTTCTTCACATTCCCATACACATCACGAGCAAATAAAGACGATAATGTGAGGAGTATGGAATCTATTGTTGAAATGGCTGCTGCCATAATTCCGACCATCACGATCACACCTAAAACAGGTGGAACTAGGTCAGAGGATAAAAGCGTTGGTGTAGCTAAGTCTGCGTTTGATAAATCAGGAAATTGGAGGCTTGCCGTAAAACCCCAAATGACTGAAACTAACGTGTAAATCAATCCGAACCCTAAAAATCCCATTAACATCGTACGGAGACTTTTGAGGGATGCCGGCATAAACAGACGCTGACTGACCTGTGGATTCGATAGACTGAAGAAAAACCACGGGATCGTTAATCCTAAAAAGGTAGTGAAACTGAAGTAGCCGTTTCCTGGAACAGTCAACAGTTCGCTGCGTTCTGTTTCAAGAGTATGAAAGAAGCCGTCAAAACCACCTAAACGATTGATAATGATAAGCACAACGATGGTTGATGTGATGACCATAAACAAGGCCTGCAGAGCATCTGTCCAAGCAACAGAACGGATTCCGGCAATATAGGAATAAACAATCGCTAACAAAGTTGCGATCACGACACCTGTAGTAAAAGGAATGGCATTATTCGTCACACCTTGTAACAAGTAGCCGACACCGGATAATTGAACGGCGCTGTAAGGTATTAAGAAGAGACAGCTTGACAGGGAAACGACAACAGCAACCAGTTTGTTCTGATAACGATCGCCTAACATTTCCGAGGGGGTAACGTACCCGTATTTTTTCCCTGCTAACCAGAATCTTGGTCCAAAAAATGCAACTAAAGATACGCCGATCAGATAGATGAGTTCAAACCCTAATGCTCCGACGCCACCGTTATATGTAAGACCGGCTAAACCAACCAGCATAAATGCGCTGTAGGTGGTAGCACTATAGCTTAGTGCAGAAACAAACCCGTTTAATTTTCGATTACCAAGGAAGTAGCTGTCCATGGTGGTCTGTTTTCCTCGCCTTGATAAAAAAGCAATGAATAACGCCAGAATAATGTAGATGACGATAGCTGACCATACATAAGTCGTTGTCATGGTTATTTACCCCAATCCTTTGTAATAAAATAGTTCACCCCAATGATGACAATCGTTAATCCTGTCCATAGCAGAAAACTTCCATACCAGGCTGACACATTAGTGAATATTGTATAAGGAAGAATGTAGGCCAGTAACACAGTTATTAAAATAACCAGGGCCCATTTTCGCTCTGAGGACGCCATGTGTAATCACCTCCCAGTACGTTGAAATATTTCCAGGCTGCTGCCACCCTCCATTATAGAATAAAGTGACAATATTTTGAACAGTGCGATGGGTTATTTCCTCCTTTTTAAGAAAGGCAAAGAACTTCCTGAAAAATGGTTCAAATCAATTGAAGTGACCTTGTAAACGTGATAACATATCCAATAATTTATTACGTATTAACCGGCCGTAATACCCCCACTTCAAGACTTCAGGGTACCCCAACAAGACTAAGTGGGGATAAACGGCCAGTTAATTCCTGATAAGTTCAACTAACCATCAGTGGTGATGGAGAAAGCCCCTACTGATGGAAGTTTCACTTTATAGAAAGGGGATGTTCATGATGCGATATGTGACCTTACAAATGATTTATGAGCATCCAATTGCGCAAAAATATGTGAGACGTGCGGGAATGGCCCATGCGATATCTGTATCCTCCCATGCGTTCAATCTGGCTCATAAATACGATGCAAATCCGGATTGGGCTGCAAAAGCCGGATTTTTGCATGATATTGGCCATTATACATGGTTTCGTAATGGAGAATGGGATTATGAATTATATCGGGACTGTGATATACACCCTATTAAAGGGGCTGAGCGTGCACACAAACTACTGGTTCGGTTAGGAGAAGATAAAAAGGCAGCAAAAGAGATTTCCCATGCCATTTTATTTCACACGGAATCAGCACTGCCAGAAGGTCAATTTGAGTTAAATTCTTTACAGAAAGTTGTGCACCTGGCAGACGAAAAGGATAAGCAGCCCGGCGATTTGCATCATTACCGAAATATCAATCAGGAAAAAGAACGGCAGCTGATTAAAACACTGGATGAGAAAATTGATCTGGATTCAGGAAACTATACTGAGAAAATTTCCATTGGCATAGATAATGAAAGCTAAGAACAAGTTGCAGGCGAGGGTCTGCCTTTTTATGGCCGCCAGCTGCATAAATGGCGCTGTCGCTTGTGGTTTATAGGCAGGTAAATTGACTGGGGAATAGAGGAATCTTACAATTGAAAGTGGATGATAGATGCATTTTAGCTATCACCACATCATACGTTAACGAAAAGGAGTGGACCACTTATGGGTAAAAAAGTAGCCGTTTTACTTACAAATATGTTTGAGGATGTGGAATATACAGAGCCTGCAAAAGCATTGAGAGAAGCAGGTCATGAGCTAACGGTTATTGAAAAGGAAAAAGGAACCTCTGTAACCGGGAAACAAGGAGAAGCAAAAGTGGAAATTGATGCTTCTATTGATGATGTGAAGCCTGAAGATTTTGATGCCTTATTAATACCAGGGGGCTTTTCACCGGATATATTACGTGACGATGAGCGGTTTGTTACCTTCAGTAAACACTTTATGGATGAAAAGAAGCCGGTTTTCGCAATATGTCATGGTCCCCAGCTATTGATTACGGCGAAAACCCTTGATGGACGTAAAGCGACTGGATACAAGTCTATTCAAGTTGATCTTGAAAATGCAGGTGTAAACTTCGTGGATGAAGAAGTTGTTGTATGCTGTAACCAGCTGGTAACCAGCCGTCAGCCGGATGATATTCCAGCATTTAACCGAGAAGCACTTAAGGTTCTTGAAAGTGAATAATTGTTAAAGTATAGATCCCCCGGGAGTTTTTCTTCCGGGGGAATTTTTTGCTCTTTATTTCATTGCCTCTGTGTAAATATATTTTTCCAAAATAGTTATTTTCGCCATTGCATACAATTGAAACAGGACTATTAATATATAAAAATGTATTTTAATTCCAAACTAATAGTAAAAAATTATTGTGTAATTTCACAAATCTGTCATTGACTGTGACTACAGATATAGATTATGATACTTTTTGTGTCTTTTTTGAAAATTTATTCCATTAAAAAATAGCGTTGCCATAGGTTCAAATATTTTCCTATAAACCACAGTCCATTATAATTGTGGATTTTGGATATCATCTGCCATAAAGGTAGAATTTTTTCTTTTTAAGGATTTTTATATTTTCAAATCGCACAAAATTTAGATATCGGCTAACGAACAGCTGAAGAATGGTAGAGGTGAAAATAATGAGTAAAAGATTTCAAATTAAAAAGTTACGAACCAAAATTTTGCTTGGTTTTTCATTAATTATGCTATTGGTTCTCGTTTTAGCGGGGTTCAATATATATTCGACTTACCAATCTAATCAGGAAATTGATGAAATTATGGAAGAGCAAATGACTTTATTAATTGCAGATGAAAAGATTGCTTTTAACATGGCAGAGAGAACTGCATTAATTCGTGGGTTTTTGTTATATGAAGATGAGCAATATAGAGAGCGTTTTGATTCATACATAGAAGAAAGTATTACATTAGAAAATCGGGTGTTGGAGTTATCTGATTCCGAAAAGGCAAAAGAATTGATTGATCAAAAAATTGAATGGGGAACCTTAACAGATAAGGTTTTTAAGGAGTACGACAATGGCAACAAACAAGCTGCAATGAACATTATGAGCGAGGAGGTTCAGCCGCTTGCACGGGAGCTGATGGACGGTTTCGAAACACTGGCGAATAATCGTGAGGAAGTTATTCAGAATAAGGGTGAGCAGATTCAGGCCAATGGTGAGCAAATGGCCACCTTAGGATTGATTGTCGCTGGAATCATTGTCATTGTTGGAGTTCTGGCTGCATTCATTACAGCCCGGAAGATTACGAATCCAATAAAGCTCGTTGTGGATAGGATGCAGACTATAACTGACAGAGACTTAAGCCATGAAGATTTAAATAATCCATATAAGGATGAAATTGGCCAGCTGATTGAAGCTACGAACCAAATGAATGGACAGACAAGGGAGTTACTGCAAAAAATCAATGAGGTTTCAGGAACAGTTACGTCGCATAGTGAAGAACTCTCCCAATCGGCAAATGAAGTGAAAAATGGTTCAGAGCAGATTGCAAGTACGATGGAAGAAATTGCTTCAGGCTCAGAAAGTCAGGCCAACAAAGCCAGTGAACTTGCTTCCCATTCAAATTCCTTTACTGGAAAAGTACAGGAAGCCTATTCCAACGGTGAAAAAATCCATAATTCTTCTAACGAAATTTTGAAAATGACCGTCGATGGACAAAAACTGATGGAGCAATCCGTGGAAGAAATGTCCAATATCGATCAAATTGTTAAAGAAGCCGTAGAAAAAGTAGACGGATTGGATACGAAATCAAAACAAATTTCTAAATTGGTGACGGTTATTCAGGATGTAGCCGAGCAAACGAATTTATTAGCTTTAAATGCTGCTATCGAAGCCGCTCGTGCTGGCGAACATGGAAAAGGATTCGCCGTAGTAGCAGATGAAGTAAGGAAACTCGCTGAACAAGTAGCCCATTCGGTAACGGAGATCACAGGTATCGTTGATGGGATACAAACAGAAACAACAAATGTGGTGGAAGCTTTAGAAAATGGATACTCTGAGGTTGAAAATGGAACAACACAGATTCAAAGAACAGGGGAAACGTTAGAAAACATTAACCATTCAGTGGAAGAAATGGTTCAAAGTATAGAAACCGTGTCCCAACATCTGTCACAAATCGCTGGGACGAGTGATGACATGAACGCTTCCATTTCAGAGATTGCTTCTGTATCAGAGGAGACAGCTGCTGGTGTGGAACAGACCTCAGCATCTGCCCAGCAAACGAATAGTTCAATGGATGAAATATCGGCAAGCTCTATGGAACTATCAAAATTGGCGGAAGAATTAAACGGTCTGGTCAACCAGTTTAAGCTGTAAAATAGCTAATTATTCTATGGAAAGGGGATTTTTGGCTTTCTTCCCATGATTCCACCGAACTATTTAAGAAGGATTCTTGTTAATATAGAATATATCATTCGGAGGTGACATCATGAGAATTGCATTATTAAAAGAACCGTCTTTAATGAGAGATATATTAGTGCATGAGTTAAAAAGCCTCTTTCCAACAATTGAATTTACGGCTTATGGGCCTGAAGATCAGGAAACATTACAAAATGATTATGAAAGTATAACCTTATTAATTATAGATTTAGACACGAATATGGATGAATCCACAATCATTGATTTCTATAAAAGTCAGAATATAAAAATCGCCGTCTGGTTTTCAACATTAGATAATCCGGACCTTTTTAATCTATTAAAGTTAAATCTGAATGGGTACTTTTTTAATGGTATGGAAAAAGAGGAGCTGACGTATGCAATCCAGACAATCATTAATGGGAAGCGATATGTCCATCCTGAAATTAACCAGATCTTTTTAAATGATTATTCCCGTCTTCATAATCATGCTAAGCCCCGTCCTGTTGGAGTCCTTTCAAAGCGCGAATGGGAAGTGCTTGAACTGCTTACAAAAGGATACAAAAATCAGGAAATAGCAAAATTTTTATTTATCACAGAAAAAACGGTTAAAATTTATGTAAGTTCTATCTTAAGAACCTTGGAAGTGGAGGACCGTACCAATGCTGTTCTGACGGCGATTAGAAACAAGTGGTTTGTGCTTTAGAAACCTTGCATACAGCTTGGAGTAGACTGAAAATTACGGATTTTCATTTTGGAAAATTTTTATCTTCAGAATTCTAAATACTTCCCTATTGTATGACGATATAACTAGTATACATGTTTCATATACACATCGAAAAAGGCAAACTTTCCGAAAGGTTAGGACGCAAAGCTCAGGGTCTAATATTCTTTTGGGGTTATGAACTGAAAGAATGATGATTGCCAGGCTGCCAAGTATTATCTTTTTGGCTATTCAACGTTTGTGAGTAGCCTTTTTTTATGAAAATTTTAGTGGAAAAGAAAGTAGGTAAAGTTATGACGACAACGGATGCGAAGAGTACTGAATCTGTAACAAACATCCTGAATGGCACGATACAATCGGTCAGGAGCGTGATTCCTTTAAATATAGATATCGGTACACCTCAATTACACGAGGAACCTTTAGAGTTGGAATTTGGAGTACTGATTGGGATTACCGGAGAAATAAAAGGATCACTTGTCTTAGCGGGATCGGCATCACTTTTTGGCTCTTTAGGAGAGAGTATGTATGGAATGAGTTTAGAAGGGGAAATGCTTTCATCGTTTAGTGGAGAACTGGGGAATATGATTGCAGGCGGAATGTCCACCAATGCAGAAGAGTCAGGGACACATACAGATATAACCTCTCCAACGATAATGGAAGGAGACACCTCTTTAAAAGGCTTTAGAAAAGGGCTCCAGATACCGATACTAATAAATGAGTCAGAAGAATTTACGATTTATTTACTGCTTGATTCTTAGAATAGGTTGATTATCATCTGGTTAGGAGGAGTGAAATGGATACAAATCAATATATTGAAGTGTTTTTAGACGAAAGTCGTGAACACTTACAAGCAATCAATGATCATCTGCTCGAACTGGAGAAAGAGTCTGAGGATACGACTATCGTAGGAGAAATTTTCCGTTCGGCACATACACTTAAAGGCATGGCTGGAACGATGGGGTATGAAGACATATCATCGTTAACCCACAAAATGGAAAACGTTCTGGATTTAATTCGCAATCATCAGCTTGCTGTGGCAACAGATCTAATAGATATCCTATTCAGCTGCCTGGAAACATTAGAAGAAATGGTAGAGTCTATTGCCTCAGGCGGGGACGGAAAAAAGGATGTCTCCCAATTAGTTCATCAACTGGAAGCCATTGAGAAAGGTGAGCAGCCTGAAACATCAAATGGAGATCAAGAAGCAACAGGTACAGCCGATACGCTGGAGAATCTGGAAATTGATGAATACCAAAAAACCGTTATTGATCAGGCCAGAGATCAGGGTTATCATGCTTTTCAAATAACCGTTACCCTTAATGAGGATTGTATGCTGAAACAGGCTCGTGTTTTCATGGTCTTTGAGGTCCTGGAGGATTCAGGTGAAGTCATCAAGACCTCCCCTTCTGTTGAAGAGTTGGAAGAAGAGGATTTTAATGACCAGTTTTCTGTCGTTCTTTTAACACAGGAAACCCTGGACAGTGTTAAAGATAAAATTATGAAAATATCTGAGATTAAACAGGTTGAAGGTACACCCTTGGAAGACTCTCATGTACATATGCCAAATGATGAAAAGAAAGAGATTCATAGAGAAAATGAACCTCAGGAAAAACAGAAAGAGGTAAAAGAAGAACAGAAGCAACAACAGTCGCCGAAACGGCAAACGCAGTCCAAATCAATAAGAGTCAATATTGACCGTATCGACCATTTAATGAACCTGTTTGAGGAAGTCGTTATTGATCGGGGCCGTTTGGAGGAGTTATCCAGCAAAATCGGTCATAGTGAGCTGATCGAAACAGTTGAACATATGTCTAGGGTATCTAAGGATATGCAAAATATGATGCTAACGATGCGTATGGTGCCAATCGAGCAGGTGTTTAATCGATTCCCTCGTATGATTCGCGGTCTTTCCAAAGATCTGGATAAAAAGATTGAACTTGAAATCAGTGGAGCCGAGACTGAATTAGATCGTACGGTTATCGATGAAATTGGAGATCCATTGGTTCATTTAATTCGAAATTCAGTGGATCATGGTATTGAATCTCCTCAGGAACGCCGGGAAAAAGGTAAGACGGAGGAGGGACATCTTCAGCTCAAGGCATACCATAATGGCAACCATGTTTACATAGAAATTGAAGATGATGGTGCCGGAATTAACCGGGATAAAGTTGTGGAAAAAGCAATCAAAAACGGTATTGTAACAGAAGAAGAGGCTGAAAAGCTATCTGATGAAGAAGTCTATCCTTTAATCTTTTCCTCAGGTTTTAGTACGGCAGAACAGGTCTCAGATATATCCGGACGTGGGGTAGGCCTGGATGTTGTGAAAAATACCATTGAGTCCTTGGGTGGACAAATCTTTACTACATCTGTTCCTGACAATGGCAGTAAATTTACGATTCAGCTTCCATTAACCCTGTCGATTCTTTCGGCAATGCTGGTCAATGTGGAGCGTGAAACCTATGCGATTCCGCTCTCATTTATCGAAGAGACGGTTATGCTTAAACCTGAAGAAAAGATGTCGGTAAATGGACAGGCTGTTATGGACTTTAGAGGAAAAGTGGTACCTCTTGTATCGATCCAGGAAGTCTTTGAAGTACCCGGAACAGAAGAAACAGAACAAAACGGAAATCAGGATGAAGCCATTGTTGTTGTGAAAAAGGGAGATAAGCTGACCGGATTAATTGTTGATCATTTTATGGGACAAAAAGAGGTCGTACTTAAATCACTTGGAAATTACTTTAAAGATGTGTTTGCCATTTCCGGAGCTACAATCCTTGGTGATGGAAGCATTTCACTCATTATTGATCCAAATGCATTAATTAAATGATAGAAGGAGGATGGTCACATTATGAATGAACCATCTAAGGTCATTGTTTTTCAATTAAATGAAGAACAATATGGTGTGGATATACAGCAAGTACTATCGATTGAAAAATTAACGGAAATTACAAAAGTTCCGAAGACGTCAGATTTTATTAAAGGAATCATCAATATCCGTGGGGAGATTACTCCAATTATAGATTTAAAGGATCGTCTGCAAATTGGGGAAACCGAATATACGAATGACACCCGTGTTCTAATTGTGCAATTAAAGGATATTCAAGTCGGTTTAATTGTTGATACTGCGTCAGATGTGATTGATATTTCAGATGCATCGATTGATCCTCCGCCCAAAGTAATAGGTGGAGTGTCGGACAACTTTATTATTGGCGTTGCAAAATTAACAGAACGCTTATTAATTTTACTGGATTTAGAACATGTTTTAAATCTGGATGAAATGAATGAAATCAAATCCGTTACAGATGAAGCATAGAGGAAGGAGAATACTGATATGGCAACCGTTTTAGTAACAGATGATGCTGCGTTTATGCGTATGCAGCTTAAAGATATTTTAACAAAGCAGGGGCACGAGGTCGTAGGAGAAGCTTCCAATGGTAAGGAAGCGATTGATCAATATTCTGAACTGCAACCTGATCTGGTAACTATGGATATCACCATGCCGGAGATGGATGGAGTGGCTGCTGTAAAAGAAATTAAAAAAATGAACCCGGATGCGACAGTTGTTATGTGTTCAGCCATGGGACAGCAGGGAATGGTCATTGAAGCTATTAAAGCAGGAGCAAAAGATTTTATTGTAAAACCTTTCACCTTCGAACGAATACAAGAAGCACTGGCCAAAGTTTTATAGATTAACTAAACTTCAGGGGGAAACTGACATGCTAAATAAGCTTAAGTTTAAAAATTTAAATATAGGTTGGAAGTATGGAGCTGTGCTAATCATTGTGTTCATTTTGTTCGGTGCGATGACCAGTGTGGTGTCCGTTCTTTTAACAAATACCGGAAATAATATCGAGGCCCTGGAGCGAAGAGGAGACCGAGCCATTAGTGTAACCCAAATGGGGTCACTTACCCGTTCAAAAGGAATTCGGGTTGCGCGTTTTGCTCAAACGGGTGATGACGTACTAGTTGAAGAATATGAAGACCGGCGGGAACAATTTAATACATTAGAAACAGAAATTCGTCCAAAAATGGATACACCCGAATTAGAAAAACTTTTTAATCAGATTGTAGAAAATGATAAAGAATTAAATGCCCTCTTTACTGAAGAAATGGTACAAGCGGAGAGACAAAACGACAAGACGGAAATGCAATCTCTGGCTAGAGATGCGGATACTGTCCGATCAGAAACAGTTGATCTTCTTCAGGAACTGCGTACGGTTGTGAATGAAGAACGAGCCTTAGCTGTGGAAGAAGCAAAAGCAAGTCAGGAACTAACTCTTATCGTGCTGATTTCATCGATGATTGGAGCGGTCGTGATTGGAGGATTGATTGTCTTCTTCATTAGTCGTGCCGTTTCCCGCAACTTGAATAAAGTTGTCCATGTTAACAATATGGTAGCTGAAGGAAACCTGGCCATTGACGCGATTGATTACGATGGTCGTGATGAAATTGGTAAACTAGCTGAATCCACCAACGCTATGGGTAGAAATCTAAAAGACATTGTAGAAAAAATTTCCGAGATTTCTGAAACGGTAAGCAGCCAAAGTGAAGAACTCACTCAGTCAGCCAATGAGGTAAAAGAAGGATCCGAACAAATCTCCTCCACTATGCAGGAGCTGGCATCCGGTTCTGAGTCACAGTCCAATAATGCCAGTGAGCTCTCTTCCAATGCCTCGTCATTCGTAGCCAGTGTGGAAGAAGCCAATGCAAATGGTGAACATGCATATAAATCTTCCAATGAAGTTATGCAAATGACAGGTGAAGGACAACAATTAATGGAACAGTCTGTAGAGCAAATGACCACCATCGATCATATTGTCCAGGATGCCGTGAAAAAAGTACAGGGATTGGATCAGCAGTCCAAAGAAATTTCAAAGCTTGTGGTCGTTATTAAAGATGTGGCAGAGCAGACCAACCTACTAGCTTTAAATGCAGCCATCGAAGCGGCTCGTGCAGGTGAACAAGGCCGAGGTTTTGCGGTTGTGGCCGACGAAGTAAGAAAGCTGGCAGAACAAGTGGCAGACTCTGTTACAGATATTACAGACATCGTAGGCAATATCCAGAAAGAATCCTCCAATGTAGTTGATTCCTTGCAGAATGGATACTCAGAGGTGGAAAAAGGGACAAGTCAAATTAAAACTACAGGAGAGACCTTTGATAAAATTAATTCAGCTGTAAGCGACATGGCAACAAATATTAAGACGGTAACGGATAAACTTTCAACAATGTCCAGTACAAGTCAGGAAATGAGCTCATCCATTGAGGAAATAGCCTCCATTTCAGAAGAATCTGCAGCAGGCGTTGAGGAAACATCAGCTTCTGCAGAACAGACAAGCACTTCAATGGAAGAAGTGGCAAAAAGCTCCGAAGACCTGGCCAAGCTTGCCGAAGAGCTGAATGAATTAATTCGTCATTTCAAGTTATAAGATTTGAGTAAACATGGGGATGCTGGTTGATTGAATAGATGATTCCCAATATGAAATGGTGAAGCATAGGAGTCGAAAACATGGATAACTTTCAAAACAATACGTTTCATGACGTTATTGAACAGCAATTGTTTTTTCATCACTTTCAGCCCATTATGGATATACAGAAACATAAGATTATTGGATATGAAGGTTTATTACGTTCCAACTATATTCAGAACCCGGAAACCTTATTTAATACGGCTATCGAAACGAATCGATTATTTGAACTGGACACGGCGTCTATCATCAAGGCTATTCAGACCTTTGATGAAATGCTGGTGGATCAAGTTTCCGACGTTTATGTATTTTTAAATGTATACCCATCAACACTTTTGTCTCGGACGTTTTTGTCTTTATTAAAAGGAGCTTTTCCAGATGGGATTCGGTCAGACGTTCATATGGTATTGGAAATAAATGAGTCAGAGCTGATTCATAATGTTCCTTTATTTAATGAAACACTCACAAAATTACAATCGTTTGGCTTTTACATCGCACTGGATGATGTCGGGAAAGGTGCTTCTACCTTTAAAAGAATCATTGAATTAAATCCGGATTTTATTAAATTGGATAAGTATTTTGCCAGGGATCTTCATCAATCCCCAAATAAACAGGAAATGATTCGTTTTTTCTCTAATTATTGTAAAAAACAGGAGATTAAGCTTGTTTTAGAGGGGCTTGAAACCCGAGATGAACTGGAAACGGCAAAAATGTTAGGTATCACCCTGGGACAAGGATACTTTCTTGGGAAACCGAATCAGCTTGAAATTTATCTTTAACAGGATTAATAGGAAACCTTCCATACGATGGTATGGAAGGTTTTTTTCGAATTTATCAGGACTTCATTGTAAATAAACAACTTCATTGAATATATAAGCATTTCATTATATACTAATACAGGCTTAAAGGAGGTGTTGATAAATGATGGAGAGAACGGCTATAGATCTGGAGAGTGTCGCCAATGTATTCAAGCTGCTGGGGGATAAAACCCGCTTAACAATGGCTAAGATCCTTGATGAGGATGAATGCTGTGTTTGTGAGTTTGTGGAAATTTTTCAGATGAGTCAGCCTGCGATTAGTCAGCACCTTCGAAAATTGAGAGATGCTGGGGTGGTAAAGGAAGAACGAAGAGGACAGTGGATTTATTATTCTTTAAATCAGGCAAGTAATCTTTACCCTTTTGTCAAACAAATACTTCAGACCCTGCCAGATCAGGGGGATAAGCTAAGGGTGCTTGATAAAAGCGGAGCAAGGATTACTTGTTGCTAACAGGAGGTCTTATGTTTGTCTTTATCCGTTATAATAGCGATTCTGATATTTCTGGCAACATTAATTTTAGTCATCTGGCAGCCTAAAGGACTATCCATCGGCTGGTCAGCTATCGGTGGAGCAGTTCTTGCCTTACTTGCCGGTGTGGTTGGCTTTCAGGATGTCGTTGAAGTAACAGAGATTGTCTGGAATGCTACTTTAGCCTTTGTTGCTATCATTTTAATTTCTTTAATTTTAGATGAAATTGGATTCTTTGAATGGGCGGCTTTACATATGGCGAGAGCGGCCAAAGGTCATGGAGTCCGTATGTTTGTTTATGTAAGTATCTTAGGTGCCCTGGTTGCAGCCTTTTTCGCGAATGATGGTGCGGCACTTATTTTAACGCCTATTGTGTTAGCTATGGTACGGAACTTGAATTTTAAAGAAAAAATGATTTTTCCTTTTATCATGGCGAGTGGATTTATTGCTGATACCACTTCACTGCCACTGGTGGTAAGTAACCTTGTAAATATTGTTTCGGCGGACTTTTTTAATATTGGATTTGCAGAATATGCATCGAGAATGATTATTCCGAACCTGTTCTCATTAGTGGCTACCATTACGGTTTTATTTATTTATTTCCGAAAAAGTATCCCGCGAAGCTATGACTGGTCCCAGCTGAAGGAACCCAAAGAAGCTATACAGGACGAAAAACTGTTCCGTATTTCCTGGTATATTCTTGGTGTTCTTTTAATTGGGTATTTTGTAAGTGAATTTATTCAGCTGCCTGTTTCGATTGTGGCCGGTGGCGTTGCCGTCATCTTCTTATGGCTGGCGAAGAATAGTCAGGCGGTGAATACAAAAGCTGTTGTTAAAGGGGCGCCTTGGGACATTGTCTTTTTCTCCATTGGGATGTATGTTGTGGTCTATGGTTTGCGGAATGCCGGCCTGACGGACTTATTAGCCGGTCTGATTCAGGCAAGTGCTGAACAGGGATTGTTCGTGGCTACCATCGTGATGGGCTATCTCGCGGCAATTCTGTCGTCGATTATGAACAACATGCCAACAGTGATGATTGATGCCCTGGCTATTGCTGAAACCAGTACATCAGGTGTCCTGCGTGAAGCACTTGTCTACGCGAATGTGATCGGTTCTGACCTCGGACCAAAAATTACACCAATAGGTTCCCTTGCAACGTTATTGTGGCTACACGTATTATCACAGAAAGGTGTAAAAATTTCCTGGGGAACCTATTTTAAGACCGGTATAATTCTGACTGTACCTATTTTATTCATTACTCTTATAGGACTCTATATTACGCTACTGCTGTTATAACTCACAGACAGCCTGTGAAACATTTTGTGAAACAAGAAAATTCGGGTGGTGACAGGCACCAGAAGGAGCGATCTTATGTCTAAAAAAACGATTTATTTCTTATGTACAGGAAATTCTTGCAGGAGTCAGATGGCTGAAGGCTGGGCGAAAAAGCATTTGGGGGATGATTGGCAGGTAAAAAGTGCGGGCATTGAAGCTCACGGACTGAATCCCAATGCGGTCAAAGCTATGGAGGAAGCAGGAATCGATATTTCTGATCAAAAATCAGAAACCATTGATCTCGAGCTCTTAAACAACGCGGATATGGTGGTTACGCTATGCGGAGATGCCAATGACCGCTGTCCGACTACACCTTCCCATGTGAAACGGGAGCATTGGGGCTTTGATGATCCGGCTAAGGCTGAAGGTACTGATGGGGAGAAATGGCAGGTTTTTCAGCGTGTCAGAGATGAAATTGGAGAACGTATTAAACGTTTTTCCGTGACAGGTGAATAATTAGAAGATTACAGCTGATCATTGTTGAATGATCAGCCCTTTTATTTTGAATTGTTTCTGGATTTTGTTAACAATGAAAATATAAACTAATTTCAGTGGAAAAAATCAAAATTTGCCGAATGAGGAGTAATTCAATGATTACCTTTCAAAATGTAAGTAAGACTTACGCGGACGGAACGCATGCCGTAGAGAATATTGAGCTCAGTATTAAAGAGGGCGAGTTTTTCGTTATTATCGGCCCCAGCGGTTCAGGTAAGACGACAACCCTCAAAATGATCAATCGACTAATCCCATTAACTGAAGGAACCATATACATTCAGGGGAAAAGAATCAGTGATTATGATATTCACGAACTAAGGTGGAATATTGGCTATGTTCTGCAGCAAATTGCCCTGTTTCCACATATGACGATTGGTGAAAATATAGCTGTTGTTCCTGAGCTGAAAAAATGGGATGAGGATAAAATTTCGCAGCGCATAGAGGAACTGATGCAAATGGTCGGTCTCGATCCAGCCATTTATCGAAATCGTAAGCCAGGAGAATTATCAGGAGGTGAACAGCAGAGAGTCGGAGTGATCCGGGCACTGGCTGCTGATCCTGATTTCATTTTAATGGATGAACCCTTTAGTGCGCTTGATCCGATTACGAGAGAAAAGCTGCAGGATGATATCCTAAACGTTCAGCAAAACATTAAGAAAACCGTTGTGTTTGTCACTCATGATATGCAGGAGGCCTTACAGCTTGGTGACCGGATTTGTGTTATGCGTGATGGAAAAGTTGAACAGGTGGGATCACCGGACGAACTCTTACATAATCCTGCCAATGAGTTTATCGAAAGCTTTGTGGGGACGAATAGTCCTTTTGAAAATCAGAAAGTAGACCTTGAGAACCTGATTACCCCTGCATCTGAACAGAAGCAGGAAATCAAATATACATTACCTGCAAAAGCAACCCTTCAGCAGATTTTTGACGGTTTATCCAGGGTGGATCATCTGCATGTAGAAAAAGATAAGCAGGTGATTGGTACCGTGAATCGCCGGCAAATCTTCGGCTATCTGGCAAATCAAGGCAAGGAAAGAAGGCAGCAGTATGGAACCATGGATTGATGTTTTTCAGAAAAGACAAGGAGAGCTTTTTAGTGCATTTATTGAACATATCCAAATTTCTTTTATTTCCTTATTTTTTGCGGTCATCATTGCGGTACCGCTTGGTGTCTACTTAACACGTAAAGAACGAATAGCGGAATCAATTATTGGGGTAACGGCTGTCCTTCAGACGATTCCTTCCCTGGCTTTACTAGGCTTACTTATCCCGCTTGTAGGGATTGGGAAATTTCCTGCAATCATTGCCCTTGTAGCCTATGCCCTGCTGCCGATATTGCGAAATACATACACAGGCATAAAAGACATTGATCCATCCCTTCTTGAAGCTGCAACTGCGATGGGCATGAATTCAGTGAAAAAGCTGCGAAAGGTTGAGCTTCCTCTGGCGATGCCTGTAATCATGGCGGGAATCCGTACAGGAATGGTGCTCATTGTAGGAACTGCCACCCTGGCCGCTTTAATTGGTGCAGGCGGGTTAGGTGATATTATTCTGCTTGGAATTGACCGGAATGATTCTTATCTTATTGTTTTAGGGGCTATTCCAGCAGCTCTTTTAGCTATTTTATTTGATGTGTTATTGCGGAAAATGGAGAAGCTTTCTTTTCGTAACATTTTCAGGACAACCGGTGCGCTGGTGATCATTGCTGCATTGTTCATTGCGACGCCTTCTTTACTGAAAGATGATCAGGAAACTATTGTTATCGGTGGCAAACTGGGAGCAGAGCCGGAGATTTTAATTAACATGTATAAACAGCTGATTGAAGAAGAAACAGATCTGCGTGTGGAGCTTGAACCTGGCTTAGGCAAGACCTCTTTTGTTTTCAATGCCTTAAAGACAGGAGAAATCGATATTTATCCGGAATTTACCGGAACAGCGATTGTACAGTTTCTCAACGAACAGGCCGTCAGTAGAGATGAGCAGGAAGTGTATGAGCAGGCGAAAAAGGGTTTGAAGGAACAGTTTAATATGGTGTTCCTGGAACCTATGGCTTATAACAATACCTATGCATTAGCGATGCCTAAAAAAATTGCGGAAAATCAAGGCGTACAGACCATATCAGATTTGGAGCCCATAGTGGAGGAAATGACCGCAGGATTTACCCTCGAGTTTAATGATCGAGAGGATGGTTACAAAGGGATACAAGATTTATACGGAATAAACTTTGGTGAAGTCATCACTATGGAGCCACAGCTTCGTTACAATGCCATAGAGTCCGGTGATATCCAATTAGTCGATGCCTATTCTACAGACAGTGAAATCCGTCAATATCATTTAAGAGTGTTGGAAGATGATAAAAATCTGTTTCCGCCTTATCAGGGAGCCCCATTACTCCGGGCAGAAACGATTGACAAGTATCCCGAAATTAAAACCGCATTAAATCAGCTTGGTGGAAACATCACGGATGACCAGATGCGGGAAATGAATTATCGTTTAAATGTTGAAGGCTTAAGTGCTGAAGAGGTGGCACGGGAATTCTTAGAGAGAGAAGGATTGTTAGGAAAATGATACGCAAAAACATTACGGGCCTTTGATGACAAATGGACAGGATTGCCCTATTTCAGCAAGAATTAAACACGAACCCTTCATCAAAATATGGTAGAATAAAGAAAAAAGGGAGCAATAGCGCTCTCTTTTTCTAGTGAATTCCAAAAATACGGCCCATAAAAAATAAAGAAGATGATACTAACAGGAGGATCAGACATGTACAAGGAACCCATCTTTTTAAAACCCGTTTTTCAGGAACGCATCTGGGGCGGGCAAAAATTAAGGACAGAATATGGCTATCAAATTCCAAGTGAACAGACAGGAGAAGCCTGGGTGATTTCTGCTCATCCAAATGGCCCAAGCATTATTCAAAATGGTCCATTGCAGGGACACACTCTAAAGGAAGCTTGGGAAAATCACGCAGAGTTATTTAATAAACGCTCCAGCAGACATGAGGCCTATCCATTATTAGTGAAAATTTTAGATGCTAATGCTGACTTATCTGTTCAGGTCCACCCGGATGACAGCTATGCCCGGGAAGTGGAAGGGGAGCCCTATGGCAAAACAGAGTGCTGGTATGTTCTGAGTGCTGAAGAGAATAGTGAAATTATTTTTGGGCATCATGCCAAAACCCGTGAGCAATTGGAGCAGATGATGGATCAAGGGGAGTGGAACGATTTACTGCAGCGTGTGAAAGTGAAACAGGGAGATTTTATCTATGTTCCAAGCGGGACCCTTCATGCCATCGGAAAGGGAATCGTTATTTTGGAAACCCAGCAAAGCTCTGACATTACGTATCGTGTGTATGATTATGATCGCACGGATGATCAGGGAAATAAACGGGAGCTTCATTTAGACAGAGCCAAACAGGTAACAAAGGTTCCTCATAAACCCGTGGACTTTAGCCGGGACAAAAGGGTCGTTGATGATTTAACCATCACCAGTCTTGCAGAGGCTCAGTACTTTGCCGTTTCTCATTGGCACCTGAATGGCCGCACGATGCAAAAGCTGGACAAAGACTTTCTGCAGGTAAGTGTCATCGAGGGAAATGCGGAAATAACGGTCGAAGGAAAGACCTATGAAGCCAATAAAGGCACACATTTTATTCTGCCTTATGGGATTGAGGAGTATGAATTAACTGGTAATGCAGAACTTATCGTTTCCTGGACGTAACAGAATATCATCGTAAATGGCTTGTCCTTGGATACAGGGCTGTGAATACCTATGTCAAAACCTTTGGAGGGGAGAGTTTTGCATATTGATACCCAATCATTAAATGATGAATGGAAGCTTTATAAATTGGTGAATGACCATGGTATGGAAGTGCATGTTTTAAACTTTGGCGGAATCATTAAAAAAATTCTGGTTCCGGATAAAGAAGGTAAGTTTGAAAATGTGGTCTTAGGCTATCAGGATATTGAGCAATATGAGCATAATTCAACTTTTTCAGGTGCAATGATTGGCCCTGTAGCCGGAAGAATTAAAGGGGCTTCCTTTCAACTCAATGGACATACATATCATTTGGAAGCCAATAACGGGAGCCATCATCTTCATGGGGGATCCAGCGGTTTTCACAGTCTGATATGGAAGGCTCAGCCCTTTGAAACTGCAGATGAGGCTGGTGTCCATCTCTTTCATGTACGTGAAGATGGGGATGGAGGTTATCCGGGTCAGGTAAAGGCAGAGGTAACGTATACCTTAACGAACGACAACGAGCTGATTCTCAATTACAAGGCGGTTACGGATCAACTGACACCTATTGCCTTGACCAATCACTCCTACTTTAACCTGAGTGGAAATGCAAAGGACACCATTCATGATCATCAGGTCACCATTCAAAGTCACAGATTCGTGGAGCTTGATAAGGAATTAATTCCGACCGGAAGAATACTTAAGGTGGAAAATACCCCCTTTGATTTTTGCAGAGGTCGATATTTGAGGGATGGAATCCATAGTAACCATGAGCAGAATAGAATCGCAGGGAACGGCTATGACCATTATTTTCTGTTTGATGAGAGTGAGCCAATCAAAGTAGTCATGAAAGATCCACGCAGCGGTCGTATTCTGTCAGTTAAATCGGATGAGCCAGGAATGATCATGTATACGGGCAATCACCTACCGGAAGGGCTGAAGTTAGCGGAAGGAACGATGAAAAAGTATTCAGGTGTCTGCTTTGAAACCCAAAGCTCACCTGCATCATTACATGAAAAAGGGTTTCCAAGTGTTTTTTTAAAGCCTGAAGAAACCTATCAAAAACGAACGGTTTTTCAGTTCGATACTGAGAAATAAAGAGACCGGGACATAACTAATTCGCTTTGTCATAAACCGAAAGAAGGGATAGCTTAGCAAAGTATATTTCCTTAGCGGCGGTTCCTGCACCTAACATAATTCCGATTTATTTTAGCGAAAACACTTTTGTCCCAGTCTCTTTTCTTTAAGAATTTTTATGTTCTTCTTCCTGTGCACCCCACCAGGATACATTTTTCAATCCTGGTATATTTGAAACATGGAATTGCGGATCTTTTCCTGCTTTCTTCTGTTTTATATAGTCATTTAACACGGCCATCGCAATTTTGCCTAATAGCAGAATAGCAATCAAGTTTACAACAGCCATCATAGCCATAAATAAGTCTGCCATATTCCAGACAATATCAATGGAGGCTCTGGAACCGAGGAACACCATAGCTAATACAGCAAATCGATAAATGTTCCGAAAAGGACCGGCAGTTTTCATGAAGTCGATATTGGTTTCGCCATAGTAATAATTTCCAATAAGTGAACTAAAGGCGAATAAGAAAATGGTAAGGGCGATGAAAATGGTTGCCCAGTTTCCGATTTGCGCACTAAAGGCTACCTGTGTTAACTGTATGCCATCCTCCGTTACACTCGCAAAGTCTTCATAAAGCAGAATGATAAAGGCTGTGAAGCTGCAGATGACGATCGTATCAAAAAAGACGGCCAGGGATTGAACCAGTCCCTGTTTTGCGGGATGACTTACGCCGGCTGTAGCCGCTGCATTAGGCGCACTCCCCATACCGGCTTCGTTGGAGAAAAGCCCCCGCTTAATTCCCTGCATAAGGGCAATACCCATTCCCCCACCGACAAACTGTTCGATGCCAAACGCATGCTGAAAGATCATCGTGAAAATTCTCGGGATTTCCGAAATATTCATTAATACGACGATAAAGGATACAGCAATATAAATCACCGCCATAATCGGGACAATGGTTCCTGATACAATGGCAATTCGCTTAATACCTCCAAATATGATGAAACCTGCCAGAACCACTAATATGATTCCAGTCCATGTACGGTCGATATTAAAGGCCTGTTCGACAGCCATAGAAATGGTGTTGGCCTGAACGGCGTTAAAAATCAGACCAAACGTGATGGTGATAAGAATAGAAAATAAAACAGCCATCCATTTTTGACCCAGTGCCCGTTCAATGTAATAAGCCGGCCCTCCATGAAATCCATCTTCATCCGGAACTTTATAAACCTGAGCAAGCGTGCTTTCAATAAAAGCAGTTGCCATACCGATTAAAGCAACCCCCCACATCCAGAACACAGCTCCAGGTCCACCAATGGCAACAGCCAATGCCACACCAGCTAAGTTTCCTGTTCCTACACGGGATGCAATACTTATACTAAAAGCCTGAAATGCGTTTATCCCTCGTTTTCCACTTTGTTCTACAGCTTCTTCTCCTATTACCCCAAACATGTTTTTAAAGAGGCGAAATTGGACAAAACGACTGCGAAACGTGAAATAAATTCCTGCGCCAATTAATAAATAAATAAGAATATAATCCCAGAAAATCGTATTCCCCAAATCGATAATACTGCTTAATATATTTTCTAACGTTTCCATCCTGGTGTACTCCTTTCCACTTTACCTTTATAAGTTTACGTATGAATTCGTATGAACGGTTATGACATCATGTATTGCACAGGTGCTGAAGGGTGTAAAACTGGAGAAAGATGGGTGTTAATATGTAACAGAATGCTCCAATTATATCGAAAATCAAAGGACTTGTATATTTTAAAGTAATGAAAATGTTCAGTGTCAAGAGAGTATACCTTAAGTGATAGCCTTTGCAGGTACGCAGGTTTCCATACTTTAAAGGGTTAGGTGTTATCTGTCTGTTTAAATATCAAAAAAATCAAAATTTTGTATGAAGGGTTGTTTTTGTCAATCAGCATGCTATACTGTACCTATCAATTCAATAAGCTTTTCATATAAATGCAGGAATACGGCCTGCAAGTCTCTACCGATTTACCGTAAATAAATCGACTATGGAAAGCAGGGAACGGAAAAACGTGTAGCAATCAGGTTTTTTATAACCTTAATGAGCTGAAACTGTCCGATTTCCTTGTTTTCATATGTCGATGAAACAAGGGAGTCGGGCAGTTTTTTCATTAATTACTAATTCAGGGTTGGGCTTGAAAATTGAATATGGGGTTTTTCATATAATCGCGGGAATATGGCCTGCAAGTTTCTACCGATCTACCGTAAATAGATCGACTATGAAAAGCAATGGGACGGTAAGGATACCAATATATCCTTACCTGTACAATTTGAGTTGATTGAATGACTCGAAATGATTGCTTCTTCATGGATTTGGTGGAGATCGTCATTTCGAGTTTTTTTCTTAGTAAGGAGGATTCATATGAGGCGATTACAGGAAAGAATTTTGCGTGATGGAAGGGTTTTGTCCAGTACGGTATTGAAAGTTGACTCATTTTTAAATCATCAGATTGATCCGGAACTCATGAAAGAAATGGGAGAGACTTTTGCTCATCGATTTAGGGAGAAGGGGATTACCAAGGTTGTGACGTTGGAGTCTTCAGGGATTGCTCCTGCAGCGATGACAGCCCTGGAGCTTGGTGTTCCTGCTGTATTTGCCAGAAAAAGAAAATCTCTGACACTGGCAGATGATCTGTATTCAGCGGAGGTTTATTCGTATACGAAACAGGAGAGAAATCAAATTTCCATATCCAGGGACTTCCTTTCCTCAGGAGATCAGGTTTTACTCATTGATGATTTCTTAGCGAATGGTCAGGCTGTGCTTGGGCTAAGTGAGATTGTAAAGCAGGCGGATGCCACCCTTGCCGGAGTTGGTATTGTCATTGAAAAAGGATTTCAGGATGGAGGACGCATGCTGAGAGAAAAAGGCATACATATTGAATCTTTAGCTATTATTGATTCTTTATCCGATCAGAAAATACGATTTCAGAAGGAGGATGTAACGGTATGAAAACGGCAGCGTTAAGTTTCCAGCATCTATTGGCGATGTACTCAGGGGCGATTTTAGTTCCACTCATAGTCGGAGAGGCTTTAGGATTAACATCGGAGCAGCTGACTTATTTAGTGGCTATCGATATACTAATGTGCGGGGTTGCTACCATTTTACAAGTGTTAAATAATCGTATTTTTGGAATTGGTCTTCCTGTAGTGCTTGGATGTACGTTTACGGCAGTAGGTCCGATGATTGCTATTGGAGGTCAATATGGTGTTTCTGCTGTATATGGGGCCATTCTTGCTTCAGGGGCCATCGTTGTTTTTATTAGCGGGTTCTTTGGAAAGTTAGTTCGTTTTTTTCCGCCGGTTGTAACAGGAACGGTAGTCACGATTATAGGTCTTACTTTAATTCCCACAGCCATAAATAATATGGGCGGTGGAGAAGGAGCAAGTGATTTTGGCTCCATTTCCAATATTTCTCTAGCATTCGGCACCTTGATCTTTATTGTTCTGTTGTACCGTTTTACAAAGGGATTTATCCGGTCTATCTCAATTTTATTAGGGTTAGGAGCAGGTACGCTGGCAGGAATCGTAATGGGAAAGGTCGATTTTTCTGCCGTAGGAGAGGCATCTGTTTTTCATATGGTTGAGCCATTTTATTTCGGAACCCCGACATTTCAGTGGTCAGCGATTTTAACCATGGTACTGGTCGCCATTGTTTCCCTGGTTGAATCCACAGGGGTATACTTTGCCTTAAGTGATATGACAGATCAAAAGTTAACGGAAAAGGATTTATCAAAAGGATACCGGGCTGAAGGGCTGGCAATCCTATTAGGCGGGATTTTCAACGCCTTTCCTTATACGGCTTTTTCTCAGAATGTAGGATTAATGCAAATGACAGGGGTTAAATCGAGAAAAGTTATTCTTTTAACTGGAATTATGCTGGTTACGCTTGGTTTTGTACCGAAAATTGCAGCTATAACTACGATTATTCCTACCTCTGTGTTAGGTGGCGCCATGGTTGCCATGTTCGGTATGGTTATTTCCCAGGGAATTAAAATGCTGAGCCGGGTCATCCCTGATTCCCCTGAAAACTCTATGATTGTTGCCTGTTCAGTTGGAATGGGATTAGGCGTTACTGTTGTACCTGAATTGTTTTCTCAACTGCCGCAAAGCATTCAGATTTTAACAAGCAATGGAATCGTGGCTGGCAGTGTGACGGCTATTATTCTGAACATATTGTTTAACATGCTGCCTTCCAGGAAATCCTCCAAGGTAATCACCGAACAGGAAGCACAATCAGCATAAGGAACTGATCATTCAGCAGGTTTATACCTGAACACTCATTCATAAAGAAATCGTCTGGATCTCCAGGCGATTTTGTGTTTGTGCAGAGAAATAGGTTATTCTATGGATAGTAAATCAGACGGATAAGTCCAGTTCAAGCATATTTATGAAGGCTTAAAACGTTTCGCTTCGTCAATGTTTTACAGGCAGCCTAAAGGACATTCAAGTCACGCTTCTTTGGTTGGATGTTCTTCATGAATGGTTTTTGATCCATACACCGTACGAATGACGCCTAAGTTATGTTATAGTAACGTTAGAAAAAAGGTAAAGTAGGTGTAATGGATGCTGTTTTCATTGATACAATCAGATGATGTCTGGATTCTCTGGGCCTTTTTAGCCGGCTGGGCAGCTGTGAGTATTTATCTTGAGCAGAAATATGCCTGGGCATCGAAGGTATCAGGTGCCATTATCGCTCTTGTGGGTGCTATGCTTTTAGCCAATTTAAATGTCATTCCGATTGAATCACCGGTTTATGACACCGTCTGGAATTATGTTGTTCCTCTGGCGATACCACTCCTTCTGTTTCAGTCGAACTTGTTACGGATATGGAAAGAGAGCAGAAGACTTTTATTTATGTTTTTCCTTAGTGCAATTGGAACGGTTGCAGGGGCAGTCATCGGCTTTTTCTTATTAAAGGATTTTATCCCGGCTCTGGACGAAATTGCCGGAATGATGACAGGTTCTTATATAGGAGGAAGTGTGAATCTGGCCGCATTATCGGCAAAATTTGATACTCCGTCAGAGCTTATTTCATCGGCCGTTGTTGCCGATAATATGATGATGGCTCTCTATTTCCTTGTATTAATGGTCATTCCGGCGTTGAAGTTTTTCAGGAAGCATTTTAAAACGCCTCACGTAAATGAAGTAGAAGAATGGAGTGGCAATGAAGAGGGGAATCTGGCTGCCGCCTATTGGAAAGGAAAAGAGATTTCGTTACAGGATATTGGAATTGCTGTCGGGACTGCATTTACGTTAGTTGCCATCTCGTTCACATTAGCCGATTGGTTTGCAGGTGTGATTCCAGCAGGTGAACAGGAATCTTTTCTATTTAATGCTTTAAATGGATTATTCGGGGATCCTTACTTAATGCTAACGACCATTACTGTACTGGCGGTCACCGTTTTCTCCGGATTTTTTGAAAAAATTAACGGAGCTCAGGAAATCGGCACTTATTTAATTTATATATTCTTTGTCGTCATCGGTGTACCGGCTTCCCTGCCACTTATTCTGCAAAATGCACCGCTGTTATTTGTATTGGTGTTCATTATGGTTGGCCTGAATATGATCATCTCTTTTGCTCTAGGGAAGATGTTTAAGTTTAACCTGGAGGATGTGATTGTTGCCAGTAATGCCAACATTGGCGGTCCGACAACCGCAGCAGCGATGGCCATTTCCAAAGGCTGGAGTAAGCTGGTGGCACCTATATTGATTGTAGGTACTCTCGGTTATATTATTGGAAATTATATCGGCTCGGTGATTGGCTTTTGGTTTAGCACCTTTTAATAGAATGTTTAACAGAGCGTGGAGAGCAGGGAACTGCTTATCACGCTCTCTTTATTTGAGACTGTTTACAATTGGAATCCTCGTTGAAAAGGGATTTTTGTAACGAAGCCATCCATATAACGAATGGTTCCTGTCCATTCGACAATACCTAAGCTTTTTAGAACTTGATTATACGCTGGAACTAAAATAAACTAAAATTACAGAATATTCAGCAAGTAATGTCCTCAAAATGGTTTGAAGGAGTGTATTGTTCTTGAGGTTAAATACGAATGTCAATGAGGGATTAAGTCAAATGCTGGAGAGGGCAAGGCGAAACACATTAGGAGACTTACTTGCGCGTACGAGAGAGAGGATGCCGGATAAGTTTGCTTTAGCGTATCGGGATCAGCGCTTAAATTACGAGGAAATGGATGATCTGGTTAATCAGACGGCCCGTGCTTTTTTAGAGGACGGGATGAAAAAAGGGGATATGATTACCGTCATGTCCAGAAACAGCCTCGATTTTGTGATTGCTAATTTTGCTTTGGCCCGCATTGGTGCGGTCATGATTCCGATTAACTATATGCTGACAACGGACGATGTCGCGTATATTCTTGATCATGCCGGGGTTAGCGGTTTTATTGCTTCCGAGGAATATGCTCCTGTTTTAGACCAGTCAGCGGGATACCTGGAAATTAAATTTCGTTATTTAATGGATGTTCCTGAATCAAGCGAAATTTCAACACAGCTATCAGGATGGACACCTCTTTCCACAGCACGAAAGGACCAGTCGGCAGAATTTATTGATGAAAATATTGAGGATGACGATCTTGCTCATGTCCTTTATACGAGCGGTACAGAATCCCGGCCAAAAGGGGTAATGCTGACACATAAAAGTCTTATAAGTGAATATGTCAGCTGCATTGTTGACGGAGACATGGCTGAACAGGATGTTTTTGTCCATGCTTTGCCTCTTTATCATAGTGCCCAGCTTCATTGCTTCCTGGGACCAAGTATTTATCTTGGGGCAAGTGGCATTATTCTGGACGGAGCCAATCCTGAGGTCATGCTTGAGACGGTTGAAAAAGAGGGGGCTACACAGTTATTCTGCCCGCCAACTGTCTGGATTGCTCTCCTTCGTCACCCTGATTTTGATAGCCGGGATTTATCCTCTTTGGAAAAATGCTATTATGGAGCTGCGATTATGCCACGGGAAGTACTTAAAGAGCTTTCAGAGCGTCTCCCTAAAGCGCGGTTCTGGAATTTTTACGGCCAGACAGAGGTAGCTCCCCTTGCAACGGCGCTTCAACCGGAAGATCAGCTTCGTAAATTAGGCTCAGCAGGAAAACCAAGCCTTAATATGCAAACTAAAATCGTTGATGATAATGATGAAGAAGTACCAAGGGGAGAGATGGGTGAAATTGTCCATCGAACCCCACACGCCATGAAAGGCTACCTTTACGATCCGGAGAAAACGGCAGAAGCCTTTAAAAATGGCTGGTTTCACAGTGGTGATTTAGGAGTAATGGATGAGGACGGGTACATAACCATTGTGGATCGGAAAAAGGATATGATTAAAACCGGTGGCGTCAATGTGTCGAGCCGGGAAGTTGAAGAAGCGATTTATCAGATGGATGGCATTTCCGAAGTGGCTGTGATCGGAATTTCAGATGCATATTGGATTGAAGCTGTCACAGCTGTTATTGTACCAAAGTATAATGCCGACGTAACTGAGGAGAACGTCATCGAATTCTGTAAAGATCATTTATCTGCATTTAAAGTTCCGAAGCATGTAGCATTTAAAGAAGAACTACCGAAAAATCCGAGTGGAAAAGTTCTGAAGCGAACTTTAAGGGAGGAATTCGAACACTTAAGCAGGAAGTAAAAAACGATAAATGTTAATACAAAATCCCGTATCACTTTTATATAAGTGGTACGGGATTTTTCGTTCGTTCATTAGGAATCCTTTTCGACTTAACATTGATCATGGAAGAAAAACAAATCATTTCAAATCGCATTTTTTCATTCATACCATGCTTTTTTTGGTCTGGTGTCAGGGTATCCGTGCTGATTGCGATAGGCTTTCCGTTCTTTCGTAAAATCAAACCAGCTTCTGTCACTATGGGGGTTTTGGGCGTAGAAAATTAAGCAGCGAATCTGGTCTTCCACACAAGGATCTGTCCAAACCCCCAATTGCTGTTCAAGCAGATCAAACAATTTTCCGCCATCCTTATCCTTTAATGTATGTAAATCATAAATTTCAAGGTCATCCACTATCTTTTCTGCCAGCGCAGGCCCAATCGAAGGTGCTTCCTGAAAGCGTGCCATAGCAATGATCTTTCTTGCTCTAATTATAGATGCCCCCATCACCTGTGCTAACTCGTCGGGGCTGGAATCTTTTATATTGCTGATTTTGATTCCTGCTTTTCTCAGCCTGTTCTTTTCGTCAGAGAGTAATGAAAGCTTAGGTGCAGCCAATTTAAACATCTCCTTTTAAAGCATTTCTTTAATAATACATTCTGTTATTCTTTAAGAAACCCTTTTTCAGGAACAATAGATAAAGTACATGAAGGATCCAGGAGTATGTGTAATGGGGAGTATTAATAGGGATCTTACCATACCCATGAATCAGATGCCAAAACAAGGAGAGGAGGTTTCGTAAGGGGATAATCGTATGATTGTTGCCCTGGAGCTAATCCTGAACGATGCCCGGATTTGGGTTGACCATCATAAAAAATTAATTGAAAATAGTGATATCATTTAATTGCAACAAAGTAATAGTAAGTAAGGAAGTTAAACGTTTCCTGCAGGGTCAATAACGTAAGATTTTTAAAGGAGTTAATGTATGTATACCTATATGAGATGGGGATTAAGCGCCTCCATAACCTTATATGCCTTATTACACTTCATAACGTATTTCTATCCTAGTGAATTTTTATTACATATCGAAGCAGTCAGCGGTCTGTTTCTGTTTGTATTGGCTGCCCTGCTGCTATCATTTACAAAATTTAAATTGCCTTTATTTCTTGTCGGAACAGGTCTGATCATTCTCATTTTATCTGACACTTCCATTATTGATGGCCTTCGTAATGGAATGATATTAATGCGAGATATCATTGGACTTCTGGTTATCATTCCGATGATCAGCTGGGTATTAAATACCGAGCCTTATATTGAAAGCATCATGCGTGCCAGCTATCGGTTTATTAACACAAGCCGGAAAATGTATATCGGAATTGCTTCCTTTACTCAGGTGATTGCCTACTTTTTATTATTTGGCTCCATTCCGATGATGTATCAATTTGTAAATAAAATGATCGGGAATCACCATGGAGAGCCTCTGGAACGGTTTAAAGGAACGGCTTTGGTACGTTCCTTTGCTCTTTCTACCATATGGGTCGTCACGATTCCCAGCTTTATTTATGCTGTAGAAGCACTGGATGCCTCTTTATGGCTTTCAATCATTCAGGGATTTTTTATTTCCCTATGTGGATTGACGGTAGCTGTCCTCTTTTCATACTTTGAAGAAAAGAAATATGGGGTGCATTTAACGGAAATCATCAATAAGGAAATGAAAGATACCCTCCACGAAACACCAGAATATGAGCAGGCAAATAAAACCGGGGAATTCATGATTCTATTTATCACACTTTTTGGCTCTATTTTTATACTCCATGAGCTCTGGTCTGTTGATTTAATGGTAATAGTTCCTTTAGTGGTTATCGTGTGGACGTTTGCCTATTTTATTGTAAAAAAACGTACCGGAAAACTTGCTGATGAAGCTAAAACATACTTTAGCAAGGGAGTTGTCAATCAATCCTATCAATTCAGTGTCATGCTTGGTGCTGGTATGATGATCTACAGCTTAAACCAGACCGGTTTTGAAGATGCGGTTATATTTGGTGTCGAGTTTATTCAGGAATCCCTGCCCGGCATGAACTTTCTTTATTTTCTTCCTTTTATTGTGATCATCCTGGGTTTCTTAGGTTTAGGACCATTAACAGTTATGGTTCTTGTGGCTGGCATCCTTCAGAATATATCCCTTCCCTATCCACCTGAGATTATTGTTCTGGCCATTACTTCAGGAAGTGTGGTATCAATTTTGATATCCCCATTACTGATGCCTAACATTATCTTAAGTGGACAAAATGGAATGAGCGGATTTAAGAACGGGATCCAGTTTAATCTTGCATATGCCATTGTGTTCTATATTTTGGTTCAAATATATATCCAGACGATGGTTCTTATCTGGTTTTAAAGGAATGAGTAAATAAAAAACTTAAATAAAGTAAACAAATGTATAATAATTGAAAAGGCTTATACATAATCTAAAAAAGAAATTAGATGTATAAGCCTTTTAGTGTATTTGGAAAATATGATGTAGATAATTAATGGTTTATATCCGCCTTGACCTAGGAGCCGCAGCTGGACAAAGAAAAGCGGAGGCGACTGTTCAGGGTCAATTGCATAAGCAGATTATGCTTATGAGGGTTTGGGTCTGGAAACAGTAGTTATGAGTACTGGAAAAAATTACAGAAGAAAATGTATTGTGCCAGGTACGTAATCATGGTATATTAATTTTTGTCGTTAAAAAACGACATCGCAAAGGAACAAAGGAACTACAAATTAATTACCAGACATTTACTATTGTTAATACATGTTCTTCTATGGTAAATTTAATTTTGTCGCTTTTAAAAGTGTTATTCTTTTTTTGGTAATAATTTGTTGTTGAAGTGATAAGATGATTCATGATAAATTAATAGTCGTCGCTGCAAAAACAGCAAATGTAATTCTTTATTTTATAATTACCTATTGAAATGAATCATTAAGCATGTTATATTATTATTTGTCGCTTTAAACGGCGAACAAAACAAACTAAAAAAGTTATTGACTTTCATTTGATAACTTGATATACTAATTAAGTTGCTTTAAAGGCAACTGGCTTCGAACTTTGAAAACTGAACAAAACAACCAGTACGTCAATTCGCTATTTAAATAGCATTTTGAATATGAGCATTTATGGATTTTAACATCCAAACTTATTGGAGAGTTTGATCCTGGCTCAGGACGAACGCTGGCGGCGTGCCTAATACATGCAAGTCGAGCGCGTGAAACAAGTTGATTCCTTCGGGATGAAACTTGTGGAACGAGCGGCGGACGGGTGAGTAACACGTGGGCAACCTGCCTGTAAGATCGGGATAACTCCGGGAAACCGGGGCTAATACCGGATAACACCTCCGCTGCATGGTCGGAAGTTGAAAGACGGCTTTTATGCTGTCACTTACAGATGGGCCCGCGGCGCATTAGCTAGTTGGTGAGGTAAGAGCTCACCAAGGCAACGATGCGTAGCCGACCTGAGAGGGTGATCGGCCACACTGGGACTGAGACACGGCCCAGACTCCTACGGGAGGCAGCAGTAGGGAATCTTCCGCAATGGACGAAAGTCTGACGGAGCAACGCCGCGTGAGTGATGAAGGTCTTCGGATCGTAAAGCTCTGTTGTCAGGGAAGAACAAGTACAAGAGGAACTGCTTGTACCTTGACGGTACCTGACCAGAAAGCCACGGCTAACTACGTGCCAGCAGCCGCGGTAATACGTAGGTGGCAAGCGTTGTCCGGAATTATTGGGCGTAAAGCGCGCGCAGGCGGTTTCTTAAGTCTGATGTGAAAGCCCACGGCTTAACCGTGGAGGGTCATTGGAAACTGGGAGGCTTGAGTGCAGGAGAGGAGAGTGGAATTCCACGTGTAGCGGTGAAATGCGTAGATATGTGGAGGAACACCAGTGGCGAAGGCGACTCTCTGGCCTGTAACTGACGCTGAGGCGCGAAAGCGTGGGGAGCGAACAGGATTAGATACCCTGGTAGTCCACGCCGTAAACGTTGAGTGCTAGGTGTTAGGGGGTTTCCGCCCCTTAGTGCTGAAGTTAACGCATTAAGCACTCCGCCTGGGGAGTACGGCCGCAAGGCTGAAACTCAAAGGAATTGACGGGGGCCCGCACAAGCGGTGGAGCATGTGGTTTAATTCGAAGCAACGCGAAGAACCTTACCAGGTCTTGACATCCTCTGCTACCTCTAGAGATAGAGGGTTCCCTTCGGGGACAGAGTGACAGGTGGTGCATGGTTGTCGTCAGCTCGTGTCGTGAGATGTTGGGTTAAGTCCCGCAACGAGCGCAACCCTTGACCTTAGTTGCCAGCATTTAGTTGGGCACTCTAGGGTGACTGCCGGTGACAAACCGGAGGAAGGTGGGGATGACGTCAAATCATCATGCCCCTTATGACCTGGGCTACACACGTGCTACAATGGATGGTACAAAGGGCAGCGAAGCCGCGAGGTGAAGCTAATCCCATAAAACCATTCTCAGTTCGGATTGCAGGCTGCAACTCGCCTGTATGAAGCCGGAATCGCTAGTAATCGCGGATCAGCATGCCGCGGTGAATACGTTCCCGGGCCTTGTACACACCGCCCGTCACACCACGAGAGTTGGCAACACCCGAAGTCGGTGGGGTAACCTTTTGGAGCCAGCCGCCTAAGGTGGGGCCAATGATTGGGGTGAAGTCGTAACAAGGTAGCCGTATCGGAAGGTGCGGCTGGATCACCTCCTTTCTAAGGAAGATAAGGTCACTTCGTGACCAAAAAAGAGCGTACTCGGTTGTTTTGTTTAGTTTTGAAGGATCGAAGGATTCTTCAGAGGAACTTCTGCTAAATTCGTCACGTCCTGTGACAACGTAGAAGCCTGCACGTCCATGTGCAATGAGCACCTTGAAAACTAGATAAGAAAGAAATCAAGAGCAGACAACGGACAATATTGTCCGTGTGCGTTATAAGTTAAGTGAATAAGAGCGCACGGTGAATGCCTTGGCACTAGGAGCCGATGAAGGACGGGACAAACACCGATATGCTTCGGGGAGCTGTAAGTAAGCTTTGATCCGGAGATTTCCGAATGGGGAAACCCGCTGTCCGTAATGGGGCAGTATCCTTATCTGAATCCATAGGGTAAGGAAGGTAACCCGGGGAACTGAAACATCTCAGTACCCGGAGGAAGAGAAAGCAAACGCGATTTCCTAAGTAGCGGCGAGCGAACGGGAAACAGCCCAAACCAGAAGGCTTGCCTTCTGGGGTTGTAGGACACTCCATACGGAGTTACCAAGAAATCAGGTAGATGAAATGGTCTGGAAAGACCTGCCGAAGAAGGTAACAGCCCTGTAATTCAAACCTGGTTTCCTCCGGAGTGGATCCTGAGTACGGCGGAACACGTGAAATTCCGTCGGAATCCGGGAGGACCATCTCCCAAGGCTAAATACTCCCTAGTGACCGATAGCGAACCAGTACCGTGAGGGAAAGGTGAAAAGCACCCCGGGAGGGGAGTGAAAGAGAACCTGAAACCGTGTGCTTACAAGTAGTTGGAGCCCGTTAATGGGTGACAGCGTGCCTTTTGTAGAATGAACCGGCGAGTTTCGATCTCATGCAAGGTTAAGCAGAAGATGTGGAGCCGCAGCGAAAGCGAGTCTGAACAGGGCGTATGAGTATGAGGTCGCAGACCCGAAACCGTGTGACCTACCCATGTCCAGGGTGAAGGTAAGGTAACACTTACTGGAGGCCCGAACCCACGTACGTTGAAAAGTGCGGGGATGAGGTGTGGGTAGCGGTGAAATGCCAATCGAACACGGAGATAGCTGGTTCTCTCCGAAATAGCTTTAGGGCTAGCCTCAAGAATCGAGTTTTGGAGGTAGAGCACTGATTGGACTAGGGGCCCTCATCGGGTTACCGAATTCAGTCAAACTCCGAATGCCAACAACTTGAGCTTGGGAGTCAGACTATGGGTGATAAGGTTCATAGTCGAGAGGGAAACAGCCCAGACCGCCAGCTAAGGTCCCTAAGTATACGTTAAGTGGAAAAGGATGTGGAGTTGCTTAGACAACCAGGATGTTGGCTTAGAAGCAGCCATCATTTAAAGAGTGCGTAATAGCTCACTGGTCGAGTGACTCTGCGCCGAAAATATACCGGGGCTAAACGTATCACCGAAGCTGCGGATTGTACCGTTGGTACAATGGTAGGAGAGCGTTCTAAGCGCAGCGAAGTCCGATCGGAAGAACGGGTGGAGCGCTTAGAAGTGAGAATGCCGGTATGAGTAGCGAAAGACAAGTGAGAATCTTGTCCACCGAAAGCCTAAGGTTTCCTGAGGAAGGCTCGTCCGCTCAGGGTTAGTCGGGACCTAAGCCGAGGCCGAAAGGCGTAGGCGATGGAAAACAGGTTGACATTCCTGTACCACCTTTCATCCGTTTGAGCAATGGGGTGACGCAGGAGGATAAGGAAGCGTGCTGATGGATATGCACGTCCAAGCAGTGAGAGTGATGAGCAGGCAAATCCGCTCATCGTAAGCTCGGGCTGTGATGGGGAGGGAAATAGAGTACCGAAGTTCCTGATTTCACACTGCCAAGAAAAGCCTCTCGTGAGGATGAGGGTGCCCGTACCGCAAACCGACACAGGTAGGCGAGGAGAGAATCCTAAGGTGAGCGGGATAACTCTCGTTAAGGAACTCGGCAAAATGACCCCGTAACTTCGGGAGAAGGGGTGCTCGTTCAGGCTTCGGTCTGGATGAGCCGCAGTGAAAAGGCCCAAGCGACTGTTTATCAAAAACACAGGTCTCTGCGAAGCCGAAAGGCGAAGTATAGGGGCTGACACCTGCCCGGTGCTGGAAGGTTAAGAGGATGAGTTAGCCCTTCGGGCGAAGCTCTGAATCGAAGCCCCAGTAAACGGCGGCCGTAACTATAACGGTCCTAAGGTAGCGAAATTCCTTGTCGGGTAAGTTCCGACCCGCACGAAAGGTGCAACGACTTGGGCACTGTCTCAACGAGAGACCCGGTGAAATTATACTATGCGTGAAGATGCGCATTACCCGCGACAGGACGGAAAGACCCCGTGGAGCTTTACTGTAGCCTGATATTGAATGTTGGTACAGCTTGTACAGGATAGGTGGGAGCCATCGAAACCGGAGCGCTAGCTTCGGTGGAGGCGCCGGTGGGATACCACCCTGGCTGTACGGACATTCTAACCCAGAACCGTGATCCGGTTCGGAGACAGTGTCAGGTGGGCAGTTTGACTGGGGCGGTCGCCTCCTAAAGAGTAACGGAGGCGCCCAAAGGTTCCCTCAGAATGGTTGGAAATCATTCGCAGAGTGTAAAGGCAGAAGGGAGCTTGACTGCGAGACCTACAAGTCGAGCAGGGACGAAAGTCGGGCTTAGTGATCCGGCGGTACCGAATGGAAGGGCCGTCGCTCAACGGATAAAAGCTACCCCGGGGATAACAGGCTTATCTCCCCCAAGAGTCCACATCGACGGGGAGGTTTGGCACCTCGATGTCGGCTCATCGCATCCTGGGGCTGTAGTCGGTCCCAAGGGTTGGGCTGTTCGCCCATTAAAGCGGTACGCGAGCTGGGTTCAGAACGTCGTGAGACAGTTCGGTCCCTATCCGTCGTGGGCGTTGGAAATTTGAGAGGAGCTGTCCTTAGTACGAGAGGACCGGGATGGACACACCGCTGGTGTACCAGTTGTTCCGCCAGGAGCACGGCTGGGTAGCTACGTGTGGAAGGGATAAGTGCTGAAAGCATCTAAGCATGAAGCCCCCCTCAAGATGAGATTTCCCATCATTTTAAATGAGTAAGATTCCTCAGAGACGATGAGGTAGATAGGTCCGAGGTGGAAGCGTGGTGACACGTGCAGCTGACGGATACTAATCAATCGAGGACTTAACTTATACGAAAAGCGCAGGCGACTGTTCAGGTCATGCGGGATAAGACGAAGACATGGAGTGGCATGGTTTTGGCCACGGAATGGCTTTGGCTTATATCCGCCTTGACCTAGGAGCCGGAGCTGGACAATACGAAAAGCGCAGACGGACTACTAGCCAATAACTGCTCACATGATTGCCTTTCTTATCTAGTTTTGAAGGTGCTAGTCACCTGAAATGAATAATGATAAGGAAGTTCTGCTAAGAGCGCTCATGTCATATGATCAAAGCAGAACGACCATGCCAAAGTCCAGTGGCGATGGCGGAGAGGTCATACCTGTTCCCATTCCGAACACAGTAGTTAAGCTCTCCAGCGCCGATGGTAGTTGGGGTTCTTCCCCTGCGAGAGTAGGACGCTGCTGGGCAATTAAAAAATCCTTAGAATCAATATGATTCTAAGGATTTTTTATCGGTTTAGATAGGATGACTATTCTATTCAAAATCAATCAATTATAAATCACCAAATGTTCAGTTTTAACCTACCCCTGAATACTCGATAATCATACTAAATTCTTACAATAATCTAATGCTACAATCTTGAAACGAGAACAATCTATAAATAATTTTTCCTATTGAAAGCGAATACATATGATGATAAAATTTGTATTAACATTCAGATAATATAGACATTTCGTAACGGATGCAGATTCCTTAACGAGTTTGTACCCCGTACGGAAGATGCTATGGTCCGGAGCGTGACAAGCGTGTACGATAAACAGACGTGTTATATTGTAGGGGAAGCTAAATCACCAGGGAATAACCCAATCATGAAGAACTATCACAGCTTTTTTGTCGGGTTTGTGGTAGATTCAAAAAATCATCGAATTATTGATGCAGAGTGTACCTCTATATTGGATATTACCTCAAGATTTATCCAAAGCATCTTCGTTGGTCAAAGTATATTCGATGAAGAGGGAGTCGCTGAGGAAATTCGTACACGTTATTATGGTTCATCTCAAAAGGCTTTAATTGTAGCTTATAAACAAGCACAACTAAAATATAAGGAATCCCTGGAAGTATAGGGAGGCTATTTTATCTTACTATTACGTGGATAAAACCCAGCCAACTTGAATTTTTTCTTGTTGGTTGGGTTTTTTATATGCATCAAAAACAAGTTTAAAGGGAGGAATGCACTTATGATTGATACTGGCTTTTTATACTTGGGAGTCATAATTGGCATGGCAGGTTTGGTAGCTTACCTGGAAACAAGTACCAAGAACAAATTTTTTAAGTTTGTACCGGGAATTGTCCTTATCTATTTTGGTGGTGCTCTATTAAAAACAACTGGTGTTATTGGGGCATCTGAGGAGGTTGATTCAACCTACAGTAATGTGCGTAATGCATTATTACCTATGTTGATTTTATTAATGCTATTAAACTGTGATTTACGAAAACTCGTAAAGCTGGGACCTAAGATGCTTATTGGTTACGTAGCAGCTTCTCTTAGTATTGTAGCTGGCTTTGTCATTACGTTTTTAATTTTCCGTGGACTTTATGCTCCTGAGACATGGCAGGCATTTGGTGCACTGGCAGGTAGTTGGACTGGTGGTTCAGCCAATATGGTTATCATCCAAGGGATATTAGAAGTACCTGAAAATATATTTGGTTATGCATTAATTATGGATACTGTTAACTATTCAACTTGGGTTATGATCATGTTCTGGCTTGTTCCATTTGCAGCACTGTTTAATAAATGGGTAAAGGCTGATACTTCCCATCTGGATGAAGTTACAGCGGATTTAAAGGAAGAACATGAGGAAAACAAGGGGAAATCCATATCATTTGTCCATTTGATGGGGTTAATATCACTCGCAATCTTTATTTCATCTCTGGCAGCCTTTATTGCCGAACTTCTCCCTGAATTTGGAACAGTGGTCAATGCCACTACCTGGACGATATTTATCGTATCAATCGTGGGTATTTTATTAGCCATGACTAAAATTTCTAAAGTTCCAGGTTCTTTGGATGTAGCAAACGTTTTTCTTTATATCGTGATTGCTTTAATTGCATCTCGCGCTGATTTTTCTCAACTGTTCCAAGCACCAATATACATCGTTTCTGGTTTTGTGATTTTAGCGATCCATGGTCTTCTTATGATGTTGATTGCTAAGTTATTCAAGTTGGATCTGTTCACACTGGGAGTTTCCAGTCTGGCCAATATCGGTGGAATGGCATCAGCTCCATTACTTGCTGGGGCTTACCATAGATCGTTAATTCCAATTGGTGTATTGATGGCGTTAGGTGGGTCGTTCCTGGGTACTTACTATGGATTGTTAGTAGCCAAACTTCTATCATTCTTGTAAGAGAGGAGATTAATACTTGGAAATGGAAATTATAGACTTACATTATGAAAAACGGCCAATTAAATTAAAACAGCCATTTATTACAGCACTTCGAAAGGTGACACAAATTGATGTAGTTGATGTATGTATTGAATTGAAGAATGGAATAAGGGGCAGGGGCTCTGCAGCCTCGACTCTCAAAATAACAGGTGAGTCGCTGGATGGAATACAAGAAATCATAAATCAAGCGTTAAAGCCAGCTGTGGTACATCAGGGTATTCAACAACTAACACATGTAATAACAGACATGGAAAAAAGCTGTGTGGGAAATTCGAGTGCAAAAGCAGCCGTTGAAATTGCCTTATACGATGCTTATTGTCAATATTATGATATTCCTTTATATAGTCTTCTTGGGGGTCAAATTCATTCCCTCGAAACCGATATGACAGTGAGTATTGACCAACCGGAAATGATGCAGAAAGAAGCTTTGAAGCGAGTGTCTGAGGGATTCGCTATCTTAAAATTGAAGGTAGGGAATGATGAAAAACTGGATTTCAAGCGTATCCAGCGAATATATGAAGCTGTTGGGGATGATATTTTATTACGTTTAGATGCCAATCAAGGATGGAGTAAAAAACAAGCTGTAAACATCATTCGGCAGTTAGAGCAGGATCAAATGGGCATTGAGCTCATCGAACAGCCTGTTCCTGCCGGGGATATAGAAGGTCTGAAATATATTCGGGATAGAGTGACAACTCCTATTATGGCTGATGAAAGTGTATTCTCACCAGCAGATGCCTTTCGTCTTTTAGAGATGGAGGCTGTAGATATGCTGAATATTAAATTGATGAAGATGGGTGGTATAAGACATGCATGGCAAATTGCGGATTTAAGTGAAGCAGCAGGGATTCCCTGTATGATTGGAAGTATGATGGAGTCAGTGGTATCTGTCACCGCAGCAGCTCATCTTGCGGCAGCCCATCCAAATATTACTCATTACGATCTGGATGCCCCACTGTGGATGTCTAATGAACCTGTTAAGGGAGGGATGACGTTCGAAGGGAGAAAAATCAAATTACCGGAAGCTTCTGGTATCGGTATCCAAACATAATCTTTTCGGAGGTGTGGTGTAATGAAACAGTTTTGTCAAACATGTCTTGCAGGTTTAATGTCTGTATTCGTTATGTTTGGGTTTAGTATTTCTGAAGAGGTTCAAGCTGAGGAAACAGGGCAGACAGCATATGTAGATGTTTCAGTGGCTACTCTCTGGTCAGAACCTAACGAAACAAGACCGGTTGATGCTCCATCTATAGGTAACCCGGTAGACATGTGGGAATGGACGACAGGCATGTCTTATGAACAAAAACTCTGGCTTGTAGGAAATCTCCAAACCCAGGCTTTGTATGGGCAGGAAGTAACGATTCTTGAAGAACAGGGAGATTGGGTCAAGGTAGCGGTACACGGACAGCCAACACCTAAAAATGATTTAGGTTATCCTGCCTGGATGCCAAAAAGTCAATTAGCAAATGATGCAAGCTTTTCTACCCTAAAGGACATTAAAGAATTTGCCCAAGTAACAGATCCAACTGCATGGCTATTTGAGGATAAACATCGAAGTGATAAATTCAAGGAAATCAGTTTTAACACGAGACTGCCTGTAGTTGCTGAAACAAAAGATGCCATCCTGGTAGCAACGCCTAGTGACGGGAAAAAGTGGATGTCACCTGATGCCGTTTCCATTTATTCTTCACAAGAGGATATTGAGAAACCAGATGGACAGAATTTAGTGGATACAGGACTTAAATTCTTAGGTTTACCTTATTTATGGGCTGGAACATCTGGCTTTGGTTTTGATTGTTCCGGCTTTACTCATACGATATTTAAAGCTCATGGTATTACGATTCCCAGAGATTCTTCCGTACAGGCCACCCATGGTACACCAGTAGAGAGAGATGATCTCCAAAAGGGGGATTTACTGTTTTTTGCCTATAATGAAGGTGAAGGAAGGGTGCATCATGTCGGAATGTATATGGGTAACGGTAAAATGATCCATTCACCAAATACAGCAAGTACTGTAGAAATCATTGATGTTTTTGAGTCTGACTACTATTCTTCTGAGTATGCCGGAGCTAGAAGGTATATTGATTGAAACATATAATTAAGGATGCATGAAATATTCATGTGTCCTTTTTCTTTTTCTTGCTTACCTTTTTAATATCAGCCTCAAATCGCTATGAGATATGTTAAAGTATTTATATGTAGTAGCAGATTTTGATGTATGGAAAAAGGGAGGAAACGGCTTTGCATCCATATTTCCTTATGATTTTTGTAGTATTGATGTATGCGGGGAACATCCTGACGGGTAAAGCCATTAATGAATTACCACCATTCACCATTGCGTTTTTTCGCTTATTAGTGGCATTTATAGTTATATTTCCTATTGGGTATAAAAGTGCCAGGGAATACACCGGCACCTTTCTGGAATATAAGAAACCCTTTTTAGTGATGACCTTAACCGGGATAACTTTTTTTAATACGTTTATTTATGGATCATTACAATTCACTACCGCTTCAAAAGTATCCATATTGGAAACCGTCATTCCTGTTGCGACTGTTATATTAAGCGCCATTTTCCTGAAAGAGCATTTGGGAAAGGTTCAATGGCTGGGGATTGTTTTATCCTTTGTTGGGGCACTGTGGGTGGTTATGGGTGGAAAAATAAGTACCCTTACAGGCCTGAACTGGAACATTGGTGATGCCATCATGATAGGGGCCATTTTTAGCTGGGCGATTTATTCTATTTTTGTCAAAAGGTATATGCATCAATTTCCTGCTTATGGTGCTCTTTTGGTGATGACGGGGATTTCGGTTATTGTATTATTTCCTCTGGTGATGCTGGAGTGGATGCTCACGGGAATTCCTGATCTTGCCCATGCAAATTTATGGTCGGGCTTATTATATCTGGGAATTTTCCCTTCGTTTATTGCATTGCTTTGTTATAATCGTGCTGTTGATCAGCTTGGTGCTTCGCAGGCTTCCATATTTTTAAATTTTCTGCCGGTCGTCACCATGACAGGCGCTTTTTTATGGCTGGGTGAACGAATCACATTTATGCAGGCAGCAGGTGCTCTGGTTGTTATCACGGGTGTCATCCTGACTACTCAGGTGAAAAAGAACATCAGCGTAAACGTAAAGGAACAGGCAGAAGGGGATCGACCAGCATTTAACAAGTGAAATTGTTAGACCATCCCTTTTTTGGTTATCCTATTATTGGGTGATAAAAATGAAGGCGACAGATTTTGAACAAAAGCGTTTTGATAAAGCGTTGGATGAAATCATTGATTTATTTAATAATATTGAAAATGATGTACCTATTATTCAATACAGTGATGATGTTGTTGAAAGTATAGAAAAAGCGAAGAAAAAATATGGGGAAGACACGATGAATGAACGTATTAATAATGTCGTAGGAGAAATGCTTTCGTGGCTGGATTTGGAGGATGTGGAACTGGAAGAAACTGTTGATGATGATACTGAAGGTGAAAACGAGGATAAAACATAAAAAGATGTTGTCCTCGTTTTTTTTTTTATCTTTTCGACTTGCCTCATTTATGTTAGGATACATTTAATTTAACTGAAATTCTTTCTACTAAACTACTTGAAGGTAAAGTCCACATTTTAAAGGGAGTTGTGTACGATGAATCCAATTCTGCTTGATTTTCCCCATGAGTTTGAGACCGAACGCTTATTCATTCGAATGCCTGAACCTGGTGACGGAAAGACGGTTTACCCGGCGATTCAGGCATCCATAAATGAGTTGAAACAATGGTTGCCATTTGCCCAGAATAAACAGAGTGAGGAAGAAACAGAAATTAATATACGGGAAGCATATACAAAATTTTTACGGCGTGAGGATTTACGACTGCATATCTTTCTTAAGGAAACTGGAGAATTTGTGGGTTCTTCAGGCTTACATAACATCGATTGGGATATCCCTAAATTTGAAATTGGTTACTGGGTGCATACACATCACAGTGGCAGAGGTTATGTAAGAGAAGCTGTAGAGGGAATTACTAATTTGGCTTTTCGGGAGTTGAAAGCTAGGCGTATAGAAATCCAATGTGATGCTAAAAATCATAAAAGCCGTGCAATTCCCGAGAGATTAGATTTTAAACTGGAGGGAATTCTCAGGAATGATGAATTATCTGTTGATGGAAAAAGTCTTAGAGACACATGTATTTATTCAAAAATTAAACCATGAATAGAATCATAGAAAAAGCGTAACAGCTCATCACTGTTACGCTTTTTAAAGTTCTTATTGCGGTGGCTCGGTACCAAACCATTTTTTATAAATTTCAGCATAGGTGCCATTCTCCTTTAAGGTAGCCAATGCCTCATTCACCGGCTTAACCAGATCAGATCCTTTTGGAAAAGCAATACCATAGGGTTCACCCTGTAAAAGATCCCCAACGGTTTTCAGGCCTGTATCAGGGTTTTCTTTAATGTAATACTGTGCATTTGGCAAGTCATATAGAACGGCATCTAAACGGCCGCGTTGAAGATCCTGATAAGCCGTTACGATTTCAGGGAATGCTGAGACTTCAGCATCTGTATTTTCATTTAAGTAAATTTCACTCGTGGCACCGGTCTGAGCACCCACTTTCAGGCCATCGACATCATCGATGGATTGGATATCGGAGTCTTCCGGTACAACTAAAATGAGGCCTGAATCTAAGTATTTATCGGAAAAATCAATTTCCTGTTTCCGTTCTTCCGTTATGGAAATTCCGGAAATGGCCATAGGGTATTTACCTGTACGCATTCCGCCCAGCACACCATCAAACTCCATGGTTTCAAATTCAACGGTAAAGCCGGCTTCTTCGGCTATGGCGTTCATTAGGTCGATATCAAAGCCTTCCATTTCACCTGTCTCTGTATTCATAAATTCAAATGGGTGGAAATTTGGCTCGGTCGCTACAACATAGTGATGATCCTCCCCATCAGTTGAATCCTTATCACCGCCGGCCCCGGATCCATTTGAAGTTTCACTGGTACCACAGGCAGTGATCAATAGTATACCTAAGATAAAAACAAAGATTAAAAGTAAGCTTCTCTTCATGCTTACACTCCCCCCTGTATTTAAATAGATACCAACTATTATTCATATTCCCTTTAAAAAATGCCAAATTAAAAAAATATATGTAAGTTTTTCAGTAAATCATAAATTTCAATTGCGTGAAATTATACAGGATTTAGGATTTTATATATGCTTATTAGTCGTTTTCCTTAAAAAAATCACCTGAAATGGAATGATTTTATAAATTTGTATGAAACTATAGGAGGGTTTTGTCTTTGTCAGGAAAAGCTAATGAATGGATTTTTCCTGAAATATTGAAATATAGCGGTTCATAATAAAAAGCGGATGAATGAGGAACATCCGTAAACAGATATGATTCCCATACTGCAATCACTCATAAAGGAGAGGAATTCAGTAATGAAAGGCACGTTAGTTAAGGTTATAGCTGGTGGAATCATCCTGTCTTCCATTCCTCAAATGGGAGTACATGATCCTAAAGTAAAAGCGTCCGTAAGCACTGTTCCAGCCACAGTGAGTTTAACTGAGGATGACTTCACTCTCATTTCACAAAAGGTTTCTTCATCTGGAAGAAAGGAAACAGATTTGGAAGAGATCCAGAAGAATCTCCAGAAGTTAGGATACTACGCTGTACAAACCATGACAGGGAGCTATGATAGTCCGACAAAAGAAGCGATTCGGGATTTTCAAAGTGACTATGGATTAAACATTACAGGTACGGCAAATCAGGAAACTAGAAAAGCGATCGAACATGCAGTTGTTAAGCAGGAGCTGATTACAGATACGAAAAATTATTTGGGCGTTCCTTATGTGTGGGGAGGAACCACACCGTCCGGCTTTGATTGTTCAGGATTTGTATATTATATGTTTAATAAACATGGAGTGGATATGCCGCGGGACACATCAGCCGGGCTTTATACAAAGGGTGAGTTTGTTTCACAGCCTGAATTACAGCCTGGCGATTTAGTTTTTTATTCAGTAGATTCGGACAAGGTTACCCATGTCGGGTTTTATATCGGAAATAACGAATGGATTTCAGCGACAAGCTCTAAAGGGATTGCTATTTATTCCCTGGACAATTCTTATTGGTCTGATTATTACGAAGGAGCAAAAAGAATATATTAGTCATGAAAAAGGGGGAATCTCACCCCTATTTAATCATCGTTTGAAAAAGTTTGGGAAAATAAGGACATGAGCTCCTGATGTGCACGCTGAAAGTTTTGGTAAGCCTGTTCGCCTAAATACAGAGGATCGCGTTCAAAGAGGTTTTCAAAGGTCACTTCTCTGGCGACTTCCAATGAGCATATACGAGTGTTCATGACGAGTTTCATATAGGCTTTAAAATAGGCGATGCTTGGTGTGCCAGAACGGTTTAATTTCATTGTTTTTCACTCCTTAAATATAGTATAAGGAGTGAAAGCCGTTTTCACAATGATAACGTAAAAAACAGAGGGTGAAAGGACTGATCCAGAAAAATTCAGGATCAGTCCTTTTCGGTTTACTCCTGCTGTTTGGTTTTCCTGTCCGGAAATAAAAGACTGAAAAGGATGCCGAAAAAGCCTGCGATAAAGAAAGTAGAGAAGCGGGATGTGATGATACTGTCAAGAGGAGTGCTGATCCACAAAACTGTGAAAACAAATCCTGAAATGATCGTTGCGATAACTCCTGTACTTGAATAACGTTTCCAGAAAAAGGTCATAAGAATAGCGGGAGATAATGTACCGCCGACACCAGCCCATGCCCAGCTGACAATTAAGTAAACCAATGATTCTGAGGTCAGCGCGATAAGCATCCCTACAATTCCTGATACAAGTACGGTTATTCTGGAAACTTTTAATAGCTGCTGATCAGTGAGCTTAAGTCCAAGAGCCTTGTGAATAATATCTTCACTGACCGAACTTGTGACCACCATCAATTGGGAGTTCGCCGTAGTAATGATGGCAGCTAAAATTCCAGCAAGAAGTAAGCCCGCAATCCACGGAGGCATTAAGTCCAAAATCATGGTAGGTAAAATGGTTTCTACATCAGCAAAGCTTCCCTGGCTGTACATGGCAATCGCTGCAAGCCCAATGAGGAAGGCACCCGTGTAGGCTAAAATGGTCCAGATAATCGCTACATTTCTCGCCTGTTTTGCTTCTTTTTCGTTTTTTAAGGCCATAAAACGGGCGCTTAACTGCGGCTGTCCGCCTAAGTATCCAAAAAACCAGGAAAAGTTATTAAAAAATAAAATCCCTAAGGCAAAACCTGTGGTGCCACCAAACCAGGAATTAAAAGAATCCCCGGCGGTTACCAGTGATTGACTGATAGACAGGTCATTTGTGGAAACATAGATTAGAGCAATAATAGGAAGGACGCAGAGAGTGATTAACATCATGAGGCTTTGGATCATATCCGTCCATACAACAGAAAGAAATCCTCCAAAAAAGGCAATTCCAAGGACAACAATTGTGGCTAAAAGAATCCCCAGAGTATGGTCCATATTGAAGGAGGTAAAGAACAGCTTTCCTGCTCCTGCAAGCTGTGCACCTACATAAAACATAAAAAAGCCTGCAATTAAAATACTTGCTATCCAGCGAATCATATTGGCTTTTTCACCAAAATTGCTGGCTAAGTAATCAGGTAAGGTCAAAACCCCATGCTTATCGGTTTCATCCATAAACCGTCTGGCTAAAAAGATCCATGCAAAGATGATCCCGACAGCAATCCCAATGGCTACCCAAATTCCGGCCAGTCCGGTCGTAAACACAAAGCCGGTAAACCCGAGTAAGAGCCAGGCAGATTCCCCTGTAGCTCGTTCAGAAAAGGCCAGAGCCCAGCCCGGGAGTTTCTTTCCACCCAACAAGTATACGGAGTGATTCATCTTTGTACGACTTGTGTAATACGCAATACCAATCATGACAACAAAGTACAAAATGAACTCTGTGAGAATAATGGAATTCATATTTCACCCTCCTCATCAAGTTTTTAGCATACGTTATGAGTAAGCGCTTACATTTTAAAGTTTAAAAAATCATACACTCAATTCACGTATGCATTTATCGTTTCATATATATGAGAGGTTGTTTGCTAATCATGCATACATTTTTTACTAATGCTTGGTGAGAGCTTAATCACCGCTGCGGGAATATACTTCGCTTTCAATAGCTTTATAAAAAGGTGTTTACCTAATTAGTAAACACCTTAAAGACTTGCTATTTTCTTTTGCTCATTCTGCCGATTAGAAAGGCTCCGGCTGCTATTCCGAGGATGGTATTTGTTTTTTTGTTAAATACTTGTTTAGCCACCAGTTGAATGTTCTGAGGGCGTTCTGCTAATCGTCTCATAAAATATCCATACCAGTCTGTGCCAAAGGGGACATAGGTACAGAAGTTATAGCCTTCATTTGTAAGCCGGAGCTGCAGATCATTCCGGAAACCGTAAAGCATTTGAAATTCAAACTTTTCTTTAGGGATGTTGTACTTGGCTGTGAAGTTTTTGACATGGTTAATAATCCGATGGTCATGAGTGGCAATGGATGTGAATTTTCCGTGTTTCAAATGATATTCAATAAGACTGATTAAATTTTGATCAATTTCTTCCTTATCCTGATAGGCAACATCCTCAGACTCTTTATAAGCTCCTTTTACCAGGCGTAAGCGGTAGTCCTTATATTTTTCTATATAGTCCTGTGCTTCGTAAAAATAAGACTGAATTACCGTTCCTATATTCGTATAATCCTGTGAAAGCCTGTCGATAAGCTGGAAGGCTGAATGGAGATGATTGTAATCCTCCATATCAAAATTAACAAAAATACCGTATTGATCGGCCTTTCTTACGATTTCTCTTAAATTTTCCAGACAAAACTGTTTATCAATATCCTGACCTAATTGCGTTGGTTTTAAAGAAATGTGTGCGTCGACATGATGGGTATGAATCGCTTCAATGACTTCTAAGATTTCATTTTTTGCTTGGATTGCTGACTCTTTTTCAGAAACAAATTCACCTAAGCTGTCAATCGTGCAGGAAATTCCCTTCGCATTCAGCTGTTTTACGCTTTCAATCATTTCTTCCACATTTGTTCCAGCTACGACAGACTGAGCCCCTAATTTCAGGCCATACTTTTTTGCAAGCGCATTCATAATTTTGTTTTCTGACAGACCAATAAAAAAGTTTCTTAGATTCATAGCGCATCCCTCTGTTTGTATGGTTTTCTTTATTATAACACAAATTTGTAATTTAAAGTTAATTTAAAAAATTATGAAAAGGGATCAGATAGGCTCTTTCACCATTTTGATAAAAGCCGCCCCGTTCATTCACTGGACGTTTATCCATACAATAAAATGAAGTAAATTCATGACATAATTGATAGATCAGGAGGGATAGGAGTGGTCGCTGTAAAATCATCTGATCGCAATCCACAGGGAAAACCTAAATTATTTTTGCAGTCCATCGGCAATGAGTCTGTAAACCAACATTTATTTTGTCACAATATGGAAGAGGAGGAGCGTGAAAATCAAAGAAAGGAAATCCATCATTTGAAGAAGTCGATTAAGAACTATCACCATCTTTTACAGCAAATAGCTGGAAATGTTTTCTCTTTAAGAAGAACATTAAATCATTCCGTAAAAGATCACATCAAGTTACAAAATGAAGTAGGTCAGCTTACAGAGCTTGAGGAAAGGACAAAAAAAGACTTTTCCAGAAAATTAACGCAGCTCATTCGAAAGCAGCAACTAAATGAGCACCATTTTTTGGATCGTTTTGAGCGAAATGAAAAAATGAATGATCGGCTGCAGGAACAGCTTCAGGAACAGAAATCGAGCCAGCAGGTGATGAGACGAGAACACAGAAAAAAATATCAGGAAATGGATCATTCCTTACAGCACCTTAAACAGCATGAGAAAAGGATGTGGGGGGAAATGGAGCTCGTCAATCAACAGATCCAGGATATTAATACAGAGGTGCAGGACTATCAAAATCAAACAGATCATCGGCTCCAATCCTATGATGAAAGGCTTCAGGAAATTGATGATTTGTATAAGGACGAACATCCCTATGTTCAATTATTAAAATCACTGCCCCCGAATTATCCAGTTCGCCGTCTGTTCGTAAATGGGACTATTATACCTGTATCTCATTTTGTTCGTTATGATCCAATTAAAAGAATGGCGTATTTTAATAATGATAACCAGGTTAAAACGATAGATTCAGAGAACATTGAAGGGATTATATTTTAAACCATCAGAGAATCCAAGACATAGCGTATTTGCATATATTCTGAAAAGGCTGTGAGGTTGCAGCCTGTTTTTTGTTCTTCTGTTTTTGACAGGTTTAGACGTATATTCCTTTATTTACATCAGGCAAAATCTTTTTCTTATAAGCTTAGATTAAGTAAACTACTAGAGTAATTAAAGTTTATTAGATGAGGGATAAATGTTGAAACAAGTATATACAGACATATTTCAATATAGAGGAAGTCATTATGATTTTGGCTATCAGCAAGGGGAATGGTTAAAGCATTCTCCAATTTTATCGAAAAGAGAAAAGCAGCTCGGGTCTAAAAAAGAGCGTCATTTTAAGATTGACCAGGATCAGGTGATTTCGGCAATCAAAACTTTTATTCCGGGAGTTTTGGAAGAAATTTATGGTCTTGCTGATGCTCTGGAAATGAACATGGAGGAGGCTCTCCGTGAATTTGGTGGCTATTATTTAGAATATGGAAAGAGCGGTTGTTCAATTTTTACCGGGAAGGATTATCTGATCCGTAATTACGACAGTCATCCGGTTTCCTATGAAGGAAGGTATATGCTGTATCAGCCGACAGATGGTGGCTATGCGACACTTGGTCCTGCGATGCAAATTACCGGACGTATGGATGGTATGAATGAAAAAGGACTGGTGATGGGCTATAATTTTGTTCATCGAAAAAAGGGTGAGGATGGCTTTATTTGCAATATGATTGGTCGAATCATTTTAGAAACCTGTGCGAATGTGGAGGAGGGGATTCAAGTTTTAAAGGAGCTCCCACATCGCCACTCGTTTAATTATGTATTGCTGGATTCTACAGGGAAACGTGTTGTGGTTGAGGCCTCTCCCAGAAGCGTATCCTATCGGAAATCAAATATAAGCACCAATCATTTTGAATTAATAACGGAGGAAAATCGGTACCGCACCGATGAGTCCCGGGAAAGAAAAATGAACATCCTTTCAAAGGGAGAAGAGCTGGAAGATGGTTATCAGGCCTTCAGAATGATGAATGATTCAGATCAAGGAGTTTTTTCCTCCAAATATGATGCATGGGCAGGTACGCTTCACACAGCTGCTTATTTTCCCGAAGACATGAAGGCAGCCTTTGCCATAGGGGCGGATCGTTACCCTGTGATTTTTGATTTCTCTAAATGGTTAAAGGGAGAAAGAGTAAATGTGAAAAAAGTTAAAGGTCAACTGGAGCCGGATATACCCTTTCTAAATATGCATGAGTAAGTCATTATTGATTGATTTCCCGCAAAGAACGTTTTACAATGAAACTATATAATCAAATACATTCTACTAGGGGAGCCTGTGTGGCAGGCTGAGAAAAAAGCGTGAAGACTTTTTGACCCTCAGGACCTGATCTGGATCATGCCAGCGTAGGGAAGTAGCTTCTTTATAAGTATACTGACAGACAAACCAGGTCCATAGTGGCCTGTTTTTTTTATGGATAAAAATTACGCGTGGCTCCCTGAATATTAAGGAGGAAAAGGAATGTTTGAAAAGCTTACAAGTTTAAGAGAGAAACAGCCTTTAGTCCATAATATTACAAATGTTGTGGTGACCAATTTTACGGCTAATGGTCTGTATGCTCTGGGGGCTTCTCCAGTTATGGCTTATGCAAAAGAGGAAGTCGCAGAAATGGCCCGGATATCCGGATCCGTGGTATTAAATATTGGAACCTTAACGAAAGATCAGGTCGATGCCATGCTGATTGCAGGTAAATCCGCAAACGATCATGGAGTACCAGTTGTGCTGGATCCTGTTGGTGCGGGTGCAACAACATATCGTACCCAAACAGCAAAAAGAATATTAGAAGAGATTGATGTCACCCTTGTTCGTGGGAATGCTGGTGAAATTTCCAATATAGCAGGCGAACAGATAAGGATGAAAGGTGTAGATGGAGGAGATACCGAAGCCAACACGATTGAATTAGCACAGAAGGCAGCCCAATTATTTGAATGTACAGTGGTGATTACAGGGGAAACAGATGTAATTTCAGATGGGAAGGGAACCTGTACCGTTTTAAATGGTGACCCGCTGCTTACTCAAGTGACCGGAACAGGGTGCTTATTATCATCTGTTCTTGGTGCATTCCTTGCTGTTGACGGGGATATTGTCGGAACTGCTACTGCCGGTGTTTCTTTTTATGGAATTGCGGCAGAGAAAGCAGCTGAAAAATGTGCCTGGAATGAACCTGGACGCTTTCAAATGGAATTCTTAAATGAACTGGCTAAACTTACAGAGAGTGATGAATCCTTAGCAAAAATACAACATCTGACAGAGGAGGGACACCATGAACGTATCTAAAGCCTTAACCATTGCGGGTTCTGATAGTGGAGGGGGAGCAGGTATACAGGCTGATTTGAAAACATTCCAGGAACTAGGTGTATATGGAATGTCTGCATTAACAGCAGTAACTGCTCAAAATACGTTAGGAGTACAGGGGGTATATCCGGTTTCCATTGAAGGAATCAACGATCAAATCGATGCCATTGGTCAGGATCTTGGAACGAATGCTGTAAAAACAGGCATGCTTCATTCAAGCGAAGTGATTGAAGCGGTGAGTGAAAAAATTATGGAGTATCAATTCCCGAATCTTGTTGTTGATCCAGTGATGGTAGCCAAAGGCGGTGCAAAGCTGTTACAGGATGAAGCCGTGGAAACATTGGTCAATAGGCTGATTCCTTTAGCCGCTGTTGTTACGCCAAATTTGCCGGAAGCTGAAATCATTACCAACCGTAAAATTCAATCGTTGGATGACAAAAAGGAAGCAGCCCGACAAATCATTGAATCAGGGGCCGTATCGGTTGTGATGAAGGGTGGTCATGAAGAGACTGCTGAAGTTACCGATTTATTTTATGATGGGGAAACCTTTTTGGAGCTTACATCCCCAAGAATCAATACCCGGCATACCCACGGAACGGGATGCACGTTCTCATCCGCTATAGCAGCAGAGCTTGCCAGAGGAAATGATTTAGACAAAGCTGTCATTCAGGCAAAATCATTTATTCGGGCAGCCATCGAACATCCTTTAGAAATTGGAGCAGGTCACGGTCCGACCAATCATTGGGCCTATAAGCAGCAGATAAGAGGTGTGCAGCCATGAAACAGCAGAAGATTGAAGAGCATCTATCCTTATATTTTATTATGGGAAGTGCGAATTGTGGGAATCGCGATCCTGTCGATGTGCTGAAACAGGCGATCGACGGAGGGATTACACTCTTTCAATATCGTGAAAAAGGGGAAGCTGCACTTAAAGACAGGGAAAAATACCGACTGGCAGAAAAGCTCCAAAGGGTTTGTGCAGATGCAGAAATTCCCTTTATGGTTAATGATGATGTGGAACTTGCGATTGAATTAGATGCAGATGGGGTCCATGTAGGTCAGGATGATGAAGCGGCAAGGTTTGTTCGCAGGAGAATGGGGAATAAAATTTTAGGTGTCTCAGCCCATACAATAGATGAAGCCCACCAGGCCATTCATGATGGGGCAGATTATCTGGGAATAGGGCCGATTTTTCCAACCGCATCCAAAGCTGATGCCAAGAAGGCTCAGGGCCCAGAGTTGATTAAACATTTCCGTAATCAGGAAATAAACGTACCCATTGTGGGAATTGGCGGCATAACATCAGCAAATGCGCAAGAGGTTATTGAAGCGGGAGCAGATGGTGTATCTGTCATATCAGCAATAGCAGGAGCTGAAAATATCCAAAAGGCAACGGAGGAGCTTAAAACAAAGCTTCGATAAAAAATTAAAGAGGTTGGGACATTAGTCTTCCGCTTTGTCATAAACCAAATGACAGGCTACCCTAGCGAAGTATATTTCCGTAGCGGTAGATTTCTACACCTATCATAATTCGGATTTTTCTTTAGTGAAAAAACTTTTGTCCCAGCCTCTTCTTATAAAGTGATGGAGGAGTTCCGGGTTTAAGAGGGTACATTTTCTTCAATATAAGGGACAGATTTTTTTTCATCTGCTGAGGAAAGAAAGGCTTGTAAGGCTTCTGCATTCTTTTCTGCTTCCTGATACCCCTGGATGTAAAGCTGTTCAAGCTTTTGATGACTCTTTTCAATACGACTGGCTGCCAGAGGTGCTTCAGGCTGCATTATAAATACCTTATTTTGTTTCTCCATCTCTCTTAACTGATGCATGGTCTGATTGTAAAGAATATGACGATTCTGTAAGAGATTTCTTAATTCAGGTTTGTCTTTAAAAAGACGTTTGTATAGCCAATTCAGCTTTGTAGCTTTTTTGGTATAGCCTTTATTTCTTGTAAGAATCACAACATGTTTTTTCATGCCACGATCGATGAGAGGTTGAATAGGAATAGGGTTTGATACCCCGCCATCCATAAGATCCAATCCTTCATAATGGACACTTTGGGAGAGAACAGGCAGTGAACAGGAAGCTCGAATAATTGTAAATAAATCCTCTTTCTCATTAAATGAATCATAATATAAAGGCTTTCCTGTATTAATGTCTGTGGTTCCAATAATAAATTGTGATTTTGCCTGGGTAAAGGCCTCAAAATCCAAAGGTACAATCTTGTTGGGGACTTTATCAAATATATACTCCATATTAAATAATTCTCTCTTTTGGAACATGCGTTTAAAAGAAATGGACTCAGGATTTTTTCCTAACTCCTTCAGAATTTTATAATTGCGATCTCTTTGTCCGGTTATGTATGAGCTTCCGATTAAAGCTCCTGCTGATGCAGTAGCTACATAGGGAAATTCGATGTTTTTATCCATAAAAAAGTCCAGCACCCCAACTGTATAGGCACATCTCATGCCTCCACCTTCTAGCATAAGTCCAGTATGATGTTCCAAAGCGCACACTTCCTTATTCCAAAATTAATGAAAAAATGTCAGTCTCTATTAGTCTATCAAAATTACAGGAAATACTCTAGTTCAGGGCCTTTTGCTCATAAATATGATTATTGGATATTTTTGAAGTAATATTCTGATTTCGTAAAATGAAAAACCCATATACTTCATTCAATGTAAGGAATGCTAAATTATGACGGAATTATACAAATTGACTTATACGTAAATCAAAACAGGAAGTGGCGACCATAAGTCAATGGGGCAGAGCCTGGTCCCTGTCTGCTAATTTCCCCAGTATAGCCCTCGTTTACCATCCATTCCCGCTATCTTTTCTACTAAAATCGTCATATAATCAATTTGTGAGAGAAAATAAGCGAGGCTGACTTGCAGAAATGTAAGTTCGTAAAGCTGGTGAGACTAAGGTAAGTGTGAACTATGCCTCCTGGCTGCCTACGAACATCGATTGCAAGTATTGAAGTCTTTCATATTATTTTTTCACAAAATAATATTTTAGGAGGAAATTCAATGCTTAATAAATTTAAAAAATTAGCTCCAGTTGTGATGGTTGGTATTTTGGCTTTTGGAAATTCAGTGTTTGCAGCAACCACAGAAACGAGTACACAATTAGATAGTGGAAGCTTGGATGTGACAAGCTTACCTGCGACAGCATCCTTTGATACAAAAACGTTAACAGGAACAACCGATGAACTAACTACAACTTTTACTTCTCCATTAACCCTTAAAGATGCTCGAGGCACAGGTGCTGGGTGGATTCTTCAGGCATCAGCTGCTCAATTAACGGATAACACAGCCGATACTCTTGGGAAACCACTTCCATTTGAATCTCTGTCTCTAACATTAGATCAGTCAAACTTGACAGCTGCAGTAAATTCAGGATCATCTGTTGAGAATGTAGCGGTAAACGCAGGAACTCATACTTTAGATAATAGTGATTCTTCAAAGGTTGATTTAGTAGAAGCCCTACCTGATTATGGAATGGGTACGTATGACCTGAATTTTAATACGGATGCTTTAAAGTTATCCTTGAATCCTGGAACAACTTATAAAGGTACGTATACAACAACGATTAACTGGAACCTGCAGGCATCAGGTCCAAGTCTGTAAAATTGAATATTTTAAGTATCCCTTTAAACAACCATGAGAAATCATGGTTGTTTTTATTTTTTTGGGAAAGCTATCTTAGATGAGGTGATGAGTTTGAAGCGGCAAATATTCATGATTATTTTTATATTTATGATTATTTTTCCCATTGTTGCTCAGGCCGATTCTGCCCCAATCACGGTAGAGCCGATTTTGCCTGATCAGCAGAAGCAGGGAGTGAAGGGTTATTATCATTTAGAGCTTAATGAAGGGAGACGGGTGCAGCTCCAGGTTCAGGTATCCAATCAAACGGATCAGCCTGTTACTGTATTACTTACCCCTCTAAATGCATATTCGAACCCGGCGAAATCAACGGGGATTCAGTACAACGAACAAGATACAGAAAGACATCAGCTGCTAAATAAGTCATTGTCCATGAAGAAGCATCTTCAGCAGAAAGAAGTGGACATGAAGGCTAACGAGACGAAATCTGTACCCTTTACCGTGGATTTATCAGGGGTTCATGAGGGACAATGGTTAGGGGCCATACAGGTTTCAACCATAGATCAAGCCGACAATACACAGACTATGACAGAGAATGAGACGAATGTGGTGATTAAACATCAATTTACCTATACCATCCCGATAGAGATTGATTTTAACCAAGTACCAGAAACGGATTTTTCCTTTGGGGATGTACGCTTTGATTACCCGGCAGGTGGTACGGAGCTTCTTATTGAAATGCAGAACCCCACAACAGGAATCGTCAGAGATATTAGTGTTACCTACAGACTTGAGGCTGCAAGTGGAGAAGTTTTATTAGATGGAGGTATGGAATCATTCGGCTTGGTACCTAATACGTCGGCCGCCGTTCCAATTAAGTGGGATCGCTCTCCATTAGGACCTGGGGAATACACATTATTTCTGGAAGCTGTATATGATGGGAAAAAAATAACCGATGAAAAGGAGCTTGTCATCAATCGGAAAGAATCAGAAAAAATGGAAGAAAGCATAGATGCTGATGAAGAAGAAACGAATACTTTTTCTATACCTATGTGGGTAATTATAGTTCTTGGACTACTTTTAGCGGTTATATTCGTATTTCTCGGCGTATGGATAGGAAGGAGAAGAGCAGATTAAAGTTGGTGTCGATGGAATGGACCACTTTTTAACATAATAACCAGAAATCAGGGAGATACTAATTGCAGGAATTTCCATTTAGTTATATCAGTACAATTTTTGAAAGAAGTGATCTCCTTGCATTTTTTGCTTATCTCATGGCTGCTATATTTAAATATAAAAGCAAGAAGCTGGCGTTGCTTAGGAAAGGTGTATCCCAGCCTTATTTATGTGACCATATTTAATGGGCTATATTATTTTCTGTGCAAAAATTACCTGTTGTGGGATTTAAAAGACAAATATTTAAGTACGGGGACACTTCGGAAAATCCATATATTTTTGATTAATCCTTTAATGGTTCTGTATTTTTTGGCCCGTGTTCCTGGAAACCTTTTTATGAAAGGGATATATATTGCAAAAAAATCCATACAATCCCTGATGGTGGAATGGGTCGGTAATAAGCTGAAAATGATTTATTTTGATCATGGCTGGAACTTTGGCTGGTCGATGATGATCTATGCGAAAATGTATACGTTTAGTCTGCTGATACTTCGAAGGCCGTTATTAACTACTATACTCTCGATTTTTACAACTATCTGCTTTCTATTGACGTTTAATGTTCCTATACCGATTCAGATCAAACTTCGCCAATTTATGAAGCGACTGCTCAGATTTTATAAGGTCAATCGCCAGTTTGTCTTGGCAGTTTTAACGGTTATTATGACTCTTTTAGCGCTGGTGAGAGGGAGAAGGAAAATGAATATTTTCTTCTGGATATTATATACCATCGGACGTATGTTTTTTCTTCCTGTTTATACAGAAAAGGTGGCGTGGAAGCAGTGAATTCTAGAGTGCTTTTTGATACAGGAAAGAGAATATCACGGTGTTGACAGAATACTGACGGGGGTATATGATGTTCGTACACTGTTTTTCAATCCATTGATGAAGCAGGGATTGGCAAATGGTTGTTGATTTTGTATGATAATATTAGAAACTTGAATAATTAAAGGATGCATCCCTTCGTTCATTATAGAAACGTGCTGAAGATTGGAAAGGGGAAATATCAGTGGAATATGACACACAGACAAAGAACCGGATGAAACGAATTGAAGGACAAGTCCGGGGATTATTAAAAATGATGGAAGAAGAAAAAGAATGCCGGGATGTTGTGACGCAAATGTCCGCGGTTAGAAATGCCCTTGACCGAACAGCTGCATTAATAGTCAGTAAGAATCTTGAGCAGTGTATTCGGGAGGAAAAAGATAGCGAAGAGAATTCTGAGGATCTTATAAAGGAAGCTGTAAACCTGCTTGTAAAAAGCAGATAAAGTGAGACTTCCATCAGTGGGGGGGGGTTCTCATCCCTCACTGATGGTTAGTTGAACTTATCAGGAATTTACTGACCGTTTATCCCCCACTTAGCCTTGCTGGGTTACCCTCAAGACTAAGTGGGGGATTACGGCCAGTTAATACGTGATAAATAGATGGGTTGACATTTTAAAATCAGTATATTACCCTTTCTTACAGGGTAAACAAAAGATGTTAACCCTATTTTTTATAGAGTTACAAATACCCCTACCTGTATATGTATTATACAATTGGATGTGCATTAGTCCCATCAACCATGTTGGAAATAGGGGTATATGAAACTAATAGAGTATGGAGGTTATCAACATGAAGGAAATTCAACCAAAGGAACTGGCAAAAAAATTAAGATCAGATGAGGACGTCAATGTTATTGATGTTCGTGAAGATGATGAGGTTGCACAAGGAAAAATCCCTGGTGCAAAACATATTCCGCTGGGTCAAATTCCAGATCGTTTAAATGAGCTGGATAAAAATGAACATTACTACATGGTCTGTCGTTCTGGAGGCAGAAGTGGCAGAGCCTGTGAAATTTTGAAATCTGAAGGCTTTGATGTAACAAATATGAGCGGCGGAATGCTTGCCTGGGAAGATGAAACGGAATAATTAAGGAGGTTCATAAATGACTATACAAGCAAATGAAACCTTAGATGCAACAGGATTATCATGCCCGATGCCGATTGTGAAAACGAAAAAGGCGATTACGAATCTTGGGCCTGGCCAAGTCATTGAAGTTCAGGCTACGGATAAAGGCTCCACTGCCGATATGAAGGCATGGGCAGATAATACAGGTCATCATTACCTCGGAACTACTGAAGAAGGCGATGTACTTAAACACTACATTCGGAAGGCCAGTGAGTCTGAATCGAAAGAAGAAACAAAGCATGAAGATGTAGTGGATTTGGAAAATCTTCGCCAAAAGGTAGAAGGTGATGAAAAAATTTCAATCATCGATGTTCGGGAGCCTGCTGAATATGCTTTTGGTCATATTCCGGGAGCTAAAAACATCCCATTGGATCAGCTTGAGGAACATATCGATGAAATGGATCCTGAAGAGGACCTGCACATCATCTGCCGTACAGGGAATCGCAGTGATCTGGCAGCACAGAAGCTTGCAGAAAAAGGTTTTAAATCCGTGAAAAATGTAGTACCGGGCATGTCCAGCTGGGAAGGCCCAACTGAAAAAAATCAAGACTAATATTTAGGAGGAGATTTATTATGGCAAACACAAAAATCGCGATTATTGCAGCAAACGGAGGACTTTTCGACGCTTATAAGGTATTTAATATTGCATCTGTAGGAGCAGCTTCTGACGCAGAGGTAGGAATATTCTTCACATTTGAAGGTCTGAATTTAATTCACAAGGATGCACACAAGAACCTTCCATTACCTGAAGGAAAAGAACACTTCCAGGAAGGATTCAAAAATGCCAATGTACCTTCCATTGAAGAACTAGTGAGCATGGCGCAGGAAATGAACGTTAAAATGATAGGCTGTCAAATGACGATGGACGTTATGAACCTTGATAAGGATCAATTTGTCGATGGTGTAGAAGTAGGCGGAGCAGCTTCATTTATTGATTTCGCTAAAGATGCTGACATGACACTTACATTCTAAAAAAGGGGGAAATGGAATTGTCAAAATCAATCACAACGAAAGAACTTGCCCAAAAAATCGCAAATCATGAAAAAACGATGATTTTGGATGTGCGAAATACCGATGAATTTGATAATTGGAAAGTAGAAGGCGGCAACGTAGAGGTAATCAATGAACCCTATTTCAATTTATTAGATGGAGTGGAACCTGTTGCTGACAAATTGGATAAAGATCAGGAAATCATTGTCCTATGTGCTAAGGGTGGCTCTTCTGAAATGGTTGCCGATATGATGGAAGAAGAAGGATTTACAAATGTATACAGTCTTGAGGGCGGAATGAAGGCCTGGAGTGAACACTTAGAACCAGTCAAGATTGCTGATTTAAACGATGGAGGTGCTCTATACCAATTTGTTCGTCTTGGTAAGGGCTGCCTATCCTACTTTGTAGAATCGAATGGCGAAGCGGCCATCATTGATTCCAACCGTATGACGGATATTTATGAAAACTTCGCGAAGGAAAAAGGTGTGGAAATCAAGCATGTTCTGGATACCCACCTGCACGCAGACCATATTTCAGGTGGCCGTAAGCTGGCGGATAACGCAGGTGCAACCTATTATCTTCCACCTAAGGACGCAACGGAAGTAACCTTTGACTACACACCACTTGAAGAAGGAAACGATATTACAGTTGGAAATACAACTGTGAAGGTTCAGCCGTTATATTCTCCAGGTCATACAATGGGAAGTACATCTTTCATTATTGATGATCAGTACCTTCTGACTGGAGATATTCTATTCGTGAGATCTATTGGTCGTCCGGACCTTGCAGGACTTGCAGATGATTGGGTGGGCGATCTTCGTGAAACCCTATATTCACGTTACAAAGAACTATCCGATGACTTAATTGTTCTTCCTGCTCACTACTCCTTTGCGGAAGAACTTGGTGAAGGTGGTCAGGTATCCGCAAGACTAGGCGATCTGTATGATCAAAATTCAGGCTTAAACGTGGATGATGAAGAAGAATTCCGTAAGATGGTGACAGAAAATCTGCCGCCACAGCCTAATGACTATGAAGATATTCGAAAAACCAATATGGGTAAAATCAGTCCTGAATTAGAAAGACAAAAAGAAATGGAGACGGGACCAAACCGTTGTGCCGTTGAAGGCTAAATGATAGGAGGAGAAACAATGGAAGCAGCAAAAGTATTAGATGCAAAAGGTCTATCCTGTCCAATGCCAATCGTTAAAACGAAAAAGGCGATTGAAGAATTGGAGGCTGGGGAAATTTTAGAGGTTCATGCGACAGATAAAGGTGCTAAAAATGATCTGACCGCATGGGCTAAGTCCGGCAGTCATGAAATTGTTGATAGTACCGAAGAAGATGATGTTCTGAAGTTCTGGATTAAAAAAGGTTAATAGGTTTTGGGAAGATATTAATGCTAAATAGCAATTATAGAAGGTGCATTATAGCCGCTGCGGAAATATACTTCGCTTTCACCCAAGGGCACAAGTGCGACATCTACTCAAACTCCCTTTGGTCATTTTCGTAGTGTCTTCTTTGCCGTGGGCGGCTGGTGAGCCTCCTCGTGCTATCGCACTGCGGGGTCTCACCTAGGCCTTCCTCCCACAGGAGTCTACGTATATTTCCTCCGCTAATACGTGGTTTTATAAAATCTCTTTCTCAAAACTAAAAATAAGCGGTGATTCTCAATATTGAAATAGGTATCATTACTGATAACAATTGAAATAGGAGATAGGGGGCAGACGATGGAATACAGTATACTCTTCATGATTACCCTATTTTTAATTGGCTTTGCCGGTTCCTTTTTATCCGGAATGGTAGGAATTGGTGGGTCCATTATTAAATATCCAATGCTTTTATATATTCCTGGATTGCTCGGATTTGCAGCCTTTACAGCACATGAGGTTTCAGGAATAAGTGCGATTCAGGTATTGTTTGCTATGATTGCTGGTGTATGGGCCTATCGAAAAGGCGGCTATTTAAACAAACAGCTCATTATTTATATGGGTGTAAGTATTTTAATCGGGAGTTTTATCGGTGGATATGGCTCTCAATTTATGAGTCAGGACGGAATTAACTTTGTCTATGGAATCCTTGCTACGGTTGCAGCCATTATGATGTTTATTCCGAAAAAAGGTGTCGATGATATTCCTCTGGATGAGGTGACCTTTAATAAGTGGTTAGCTGCAGGAGCCGCATTTATTGTAGGTGTAGGAGCCGGTATTGTTGGAGCGGCTGGGGCATTTATTCTTGTGCCAATCATGCTTGTGGTTTTTAAAATCCCAACGAGAATGACCATTGCCTCTTCATTAGCGATTACCTTTATCTCATCAATTGGTTCCACAGCTGGTAAAATTTTAACAGGCCAGATCCTGTTTATCCCTGCTATTATTATGATTATCGCAAGCCTTATCGCTTCACCACTCGGTGCAAAAGCGGGTCAAAAAATGAACACAAAAGTTCTGCAGGGGATTTTAGCTGTACTTATTCTCGGAACAGCGATTAAAATCTGGGCTGACTTTTTCTAATCGAATATTAAAGGGAGAGGAATTATGGATATGATTCAATGGATATTACTCATCTTATTAGCGTTTCTTTTGATTAATCGTTTTATGCCTGTGAAAGGAATTACCAATATTGCTTCACAGCAGGCGAAGGATAAATTTAAGGATAAAAATGTTCAATTTGTTGATGTTCGTACGCCTGGCGAATATAAGGCCAATCATAAAAAGCCATTTAAAAATATTCCACTGCAGCAGCTTTCAGGTCGAGTGAGTGAACTTGATCCTGATAAAGAAGTGGTTGTGGTTTGTCAAAGCGGAATGAGAAGTATGAAAGCCGCTAAAATGCTTAAGAAAAAAGGTTTCAATAAGATTAGCAATGTTAAAGGCGGTATGGGTGCCTGGGTATAATAACCGAATGAATCACTCGCTAACTCCAAGTAACTTAGAGCTTGGGGTTATTTTTTTATGGTTTTGAGGCGGAGCAGAGGGTGGCGTGCTGGATTTCATGAGGGCTGGTGGGACGGATTCAATCTGATTGGCTGATTTATCAATCAGATTACGGGTTTTATCGGTCATTTTGCACATGATTCACGTCTGGATTGAAATTTATACGTTAGGGCTTGGTTGTTGCTGGGATTTATCTGTCGCTTGGTTTTTTTTATAAGTCAGTATAAGGATTATATCGGTCTGTTTGTGATGGATATCCGTATGTGTGAGATGTTTATCGGTCAATTTACACGTTTTATCCATTTGCCACCGGGGTATCCGTCGTTTTTCTTACAACCATGTCAATTCCAGGCAGTTATCCGTCAAAATGAGATGTTTATCTGTCAAAAATGCTCATCTATCAGTTTAACTTCATTCAAACAAAAAGCCCAACCCCAGCAAGAGGTTGGGCTTTCATTTTTAATTGTCCGCTTCCAGATGATCGTCCAGAAACTGCATCCGATCATTAAATAAGGTTGGATAGGATAAATATCCAAGCAGAATACTTGTGACAACCGCCGTGGTTAGCAGAAGGAATAAGATAAGCAGCTGAAACATGACGGCCTGAACGGGATCGGCCCCGGCGATAATCTGACCGCTCATCATTCCGGGCAATTGGACGAGGCCGATGGTTTTCTGGCTTTCAATGGTTGGAATGGTACTAGCTTTTATGGATGTTACCAGCTGCCTGTGAATGGCTTGTTTAGGCGTTCCACCCAAAGATAAGATCAGCTCGGTCTGATCCTGCTGGTTAGTGATCTCAGACGTGAAACGATTTAAAAACAGGATCGCCAGCACCATGGAGTTTCCAATCACCATTCCGCTAATAGGAATGATGTATTGAGCCGTTGCCGGGGTTATATCCAGCCCCAATAAAATGCCCTGGGTTAATAGTTCAATGAAAATAAATGTGACGACAAGCTTCCAGATGATTCCTTTAATAGAAGCACCTTTTCTCTGGGCATTGTGTGTAGCTGCTGTAATCATAAGAGCAATCATGAGCAAAATATAGATCATATGCTCAGAATCAAAAACAAATTGAAGCACATATCCAACCGCCAGCAATTGAATGATGGATCGAATGGCGGCGATGATTGTATCTTTCTCCAGCCCCAGGTTAAAGGTTTTTGATAATAAAAGGGGAATGACAACAAAAATGAGCGTAATCGATAAAGTTAAGTAAGTCATTCAATTTCCCCCTTTACAAAGTGCTGTACAGCAGAATTACGGGGGTGATTGAGTAAATCGCTGGGGCCGGTTTCAACGACCTTGCCCTCCATCATCACCCATGTATAATGACCAACATCCAGGGCCTGCTGCAAGTTATGAGTGATCCAGATAATGGTGGTATGGTAAACTTCATTAATTCTCGCGATCAGTTTTTCAATATCTTCCTGGGATACACGGTCAAGTGATGACGTGATTTCATCAAGCAGTAAAATCTCCGGCTGATTGACAAGGGTTCGGGCGATGGAAAGCTTCTGCTGCTGTCCGCCTGATAGATCCTTTGTATTCCGATGTAAATAATCCTCGGGCAGACCGACTAATTTGAGTAACTCCTTTGCCCGATCTTCAGACAATTGCTGTTCCTGCAGTTCTAAGGGTAAATTCAGATTATCATAAGCATTCCCTTTAATCATCGGTGCACTTTGCAGGGCGATGCCAACCTTTTGACGCAGATGAACAGGGTTGTAGTTTTTTATATGCCGGTCCAAAATATAGATATCTCCATTATCCGGTGATTTCAGTCCGTTACATAGCGTGAATAATGTGGACTTACCAGCACCGGACGGCCCGACTAACGTAGTGATTTTTCCTTCAGGGAATGATCCGGTGATGTCTTTTAAAATATGTAATCCATCATCAGAGTAATTCACTTGTTCAAATCGTATAGCCGTATTATCCGCGGACATGGATTCATCACTCACTTTAGAGGTTTATTTTTCATTATTCTTTCCTTATTTTATGGAATGCTATTCCTGTATTCAAGATGATTGCTCAGACCTGAACAAAATCCCGGGGGCTTTCGACTGATAGAGTTTTTGTTATTTACTATGTATAGAAAAGGCAGGGGACAATATCTTTACCCTGCCTGGTATTACAGGTTCATTCGTGAAAAGGATAAAGGAAAACCACGAATGAAATGAACTTAATGAACTTACTTACTATATACGGAGGAATACGTTTTCCAGCCACCATCAAGGTTTTTCGCCTGGAAGCCGTTATTTTGTAGAATTTGCGTTGCTACGTATCACGAAGTCCAACCTGACAGTTTACATAAAGGGTTTCATCTTTTGACAGCTCATCCAGACGATTACGTAATTCATCGAGTGGGATGTTCATGGCTCCATTAATATAACCATTCTCCAGCAACGAAAAGAGCCTATGAAATAAATGATGTTTTGACAGGCTCATAAAAAAGTTTGCTGAAACAAGGAAACCTCTTTGTTAAATATTCATTAACTTACGCAGTTCACTGTCATTTACAACCAAGTCCTGAACGGTATATTGCTGCAGGACCTCCCAGAATGCCCTCATTGCCTCATGCAGGGTATGCTTAAGCTTACATGCCGGCGATATGACACAGTGATCGGCTCCTTTGTCAAAGCATTCAAGTAAGGCGAAGTCATTTTCCATATAGCGTACGACCGTTCCAACATTGATTTCATTTGCTGGTTTGGCCAGGCGGATTCCACCGTTACGACCCCGAACCGTTTCCAGTAATTCTATCTTATTTAATTCATAGACAATTTTTCTAAGATGATGATCGGATATATGAAAAGTCTGAGAGATTTCTTTTATACTTGATAACTCATTTTCTTCTTTGGCTGCACAGAAAATGAGGACTCGCAGGGCATAATCGGTGTACTTTTTGAGCTGCATACATGATTCTCCTTATTTAATTGCTTCACAATATTGTAACACAAATCCGGCTTAACCCTATTGAGATAGTGCTTATATTAATAATAAAATAAAAGGTTTATTCAAAATACATCTTTTTTGAAAAGGGGAGTGCTTTGATTGAATACAGAAACGGCAACAGGATTAGATAAGCAAACGAAGGAAATTGTTAAATCAACGGTTCCTGTATTAGAAGAACGAGGAACAGAAATTACAAAGCGTTTTTATGAGCGAATGTTTGAAAATCACCCTGAATTAAAAAATATTTTTAATCAGACCAATCAACGAAAAGGCGACCAATCGAAAGCATTAGCAAACATGGTATATGCAGCTGCACTACATATTGATAATCTGGAAGAAATTTTGCCGGCTGTTCAGCCTGTTGCCCATAAGCACAAAAGTTTAAATATAAAACCTGAGCATTATCCTATTGTGGGTGAAAACCTGTTAATGGCGATTCGGGAAGTATTAGGGGAAGAAGTAGCTACGGATGAGGTGCTTGCTGCCTGGGAAAAGGCTTATGGCGAGATTGCCAATGTATTTATTTCCATTGAAGATCAAATGTATCAGGAGGATGAGAATCAGCCTGGTGGATGGACCGGCTTCCGAAACTTTAAAGTGAAGCAAAAGGTGAAAGAGAGTGATGTGATTACATCCTTCTATCTGGAGCCTGCAGATAACCATCCATTCCCACCTTTTAAACCTGGACAATATATAACAGTAAAAGCTGACATTGAGGGAGAAGCTTATACCCACCGTCGTCAGTACAGTTTATCGATTGCTCCTAATGAAGGGGTTTATCGTATCAGTGTCAAAAGGGAAGAAGCTCTTGATGAAAATCCGGATGGCGTGGTATCAAACTATTTACACGATCATGTAGAAGAAGGAGATATCATTCCGATTAGTGCTCCTTCAGGTGATTTTGTTCTTGATACAGATGATCAGCGCCCGCTTGTTCTTCTTAGTGGTGGCGTCGGTTTGACACCAATGATGAGTATGCTGGAAAGTGTAGTAGAATGGCAGCCGGAACGCGAAGTTATTTTTATACACGCAGCAAGATCCGGTAAATTCCATGCGATGAGAGATCGTGTACGTTCCATTGATCGGGATTATAAACAGGTAACCACCTATTTTGTCTATGATAGTCCTGAAGAGGAAGATGAAGGCAAATATGATAAAAAGGGTTATGTGGATTATGAGTGGTTGAAATCTGTTGTTCCTACCAATGATGCTGCCTTTTATTTCTGCGGACCTAAAGGGTTTATGAAGGCTATTTACCAAAGTCTTACTCAGTATGAAGTGTCTGAAGAGGACATACATTTTGAAATCTTCGGCCCTCAGACTGATATTACAAATTAATCATGTCATTATATAAGCGCTGGGACAAATGACTGATTTGTCTCAGCGTTTTTTTGGTTTACAAAAGCAGAGATTCTTTTAAAAGAATTTCTGAATTCCTACTTGACTTATCTGAATTATTGCAATAAACTGTTAGTTAAAATTAAATAAATTCTTATCCAGAGAAGTGGAGGGACCTGGCCCTGTGAAGCTTCAGCAACCTCTGACATGGTCAGAAAGGTGCTAAATCCAGCGAGTTTCATCTCGGGAGATAAGAGTGGATCGTGCACATACACCCTCTTTTCTCCATTCAGAGAAAAGGGGGTTTTCTAATGGTAAGATGCATTGACTTATAACAGAATTCGAAAACTAACGACTTCAGGAAAGGGTGAAAGAGCACATGAGTAAAATTGTTTTATTATCAGGCAGTCCTTCTAACCCTTCACGTTCAGATAGGGTTGTGAGCTACTTAGGACAGTTACTGGAACAGGAAAATTTCTCAGTTTCCTCTGTTTCGGTTCGTGATTTTTCTTCGGAAGATCTGTTTCAGGGTCGATATGACAGCGTTGATATTCAGCAGCTCACAGCACTCATTCAAAATGCAAAAGGCGTCATTGTGGGTTCGCCGGTCTATAAGGGGGCCTACTCCGGTGTTTTAAAAGCTCTGTTGGACCTGCTGCCACAGGATGTCTTTCAATCCACCCCTGTTCTGCCGGTAATGACAGGGGGCAGTGCCGGACATCTGTTAGCGCTGGAATACAGTTTAAAGCCTGTTTTGGCAACTTTAAAAGCACATAACCTAAAAGGGCTTTATTTTTTAGATCATCAGATTAATAAGTATCAGGAGCTCCCGATTGTAGATGAGGAGATCCTGTTGCGGTCGAAAAAACAATTAAACTATTTTGTTGAAATTATCAAGCGGGATACGACTATTACGGCCTATTCTTCATAGGGGAAAACTGAAAAAACAGGAGGATTTTATGATGAATAAACGTATCTATTTAAATGCGTTTGACATGAGCTGTGCTGGTCATCAGTCACCTGGACTCTGGACTCATCCTGATGATGAATCCCACCGGTATAAGGATAAGGAATACTGGATCGAACTTGCCAAGTTATTGGAAAGAGGGAGATTTGACGGTGTCTTTCTGGCCGATGTCCTCGGTCCGTATGACGTTTATCAGGGCTCACGGGATGCTGCGGTTCGACAGGGCGCACAAACACCGGTCAATGATCCGATGCTTGTGGTTCCTTTAATGGCAGCTGTCACAGAGCATTTAGGTTTTGCGGTTACGGCATCGGTCACTCATGAACATCCCTATCCTTTTGCCAGGAAAATGTCTACCTTAGATCATCTGACAAATGGACGTGTGGGCTGGAACATTGTGACCTCGTATTTAAGAAGTGCAGCGGTGAATATGGGAATGGAAAATCAGATTAAACACGACGAACGGTATGATATTGCAGGGGATTTTTTGCAGGTGTGTTATAAGCTTTGGGAGGCAAGCTGGGAGGATGAGGCAGTCCGTCTTGATAAAGAAGAAGGCGTGTTTGCAGATCCTGATAAAGTTCATGATATCCACCATCAGGGAAAATATTTTCAGGTGCCGGGTGCTCATTTAAGTGAACCTTCACCGCAGCGGACTCCCGTGTTATATCAGGCAGGTGCATCGAAAAAAGGAAGAGCGTTTGCTTCCAGGAATGCAGAGCTTGTTTTTATAGGAGCCCCGACCCTTAAAGCAGCCAAAAAAACAGTTGAAAGAATAAGAGGGGAGGTGAAAGAAGCAGGGCGCGCTCCTGAAGAAGTCAAAATCCTGCCGATGTTTACGCCGATTGTCGGTAAAACAGAGGATGAAGCCTGGACTAAATTCCGGGAGTACCAGGATCATATCAGTCACGAAGGTGCCCTCGCACTATTTGGTGGATGGACTGGAATTGATTTATCTGAATACGATTCGGATCAGGTGCTGGAATATATTGAAAATGATGCCATTCAATCTATGGTCGAGAGTTTTACCAAAATTGATCCCGATAAGCAATGGACCGTTGAGGAAATCAAAAACTTCATCGGCATCGGTGGAATGGGGGCATTTACGGTTGGATCACCGGAACAGGTTGCAGATACGATGGAAGAGTGGGTGAGAGAAGCGGGTGTGGATGGCTTTAATATTGCGTATGCGATCACCCCTGGGACGTTTAAGGATTTTGTGGAGTATGTGGTTCCGATTTTACAGGAAAGAGGACTCGTTCAGAAAGAATATAAAGGGGAGACCTTTCGTGATCGGATCTTTCATCAGGGCAATCAGTTGCCAGCCCATCATCCAGGGAAAAATACAACATCTGTACTTGTATAAAGGTGGGAGGATTCCTGTGCTTGCATGCGGGAATCCTCTTTTTATCATGGAGAAGAGCGGATACACAGAAGCGAATTCTACATCAAATTCCACCAATATTTTATTAAATTTTCTAATAACATTGAAATGTATAAAAATTTACTATATTATATAAAAATACATATTTAAAAGGGGTGAATAAGTTGAAGATTTTAGAGAGGATTAGTCAATTTGCGGGGAATACGTTTGCGATTTGGGTCATTCTTTTCGGTATAATAAGTTTCTTTTTTCCAGAAGGGTTTACGTGGATTGCCCCGCACATTGCTTTATTACTGGGAATCATTATGTTTGGTATGGGCCTGACGCTGAAATTGGAGGATTTTAAAGGTGTCCTGAAGGCTCCAAAAAGTGTATTATTTGCGGTTCTGGGTCAATATACAATTATGCCACTGCTTGCATTCGGACTTGCATCAGCGTTTCAGGTTCCGGCTGAGGTAGCAGCAGGAATTATTTTAGTAGGCTGTTGTCCGGGTGGAACAGCTTCGAACGTCATGACCTTTCTGGCAAAGGGAAATACAGCTCTGTCCGTTTCGGTAACCGCCGTTTCTACGTTGCTGGCACCAATCCTTACTCCGGCACTGACATTGCTATTTGCCAGTCAATGGCTGCCTGTGTCGTTTATGGACATGTTCATTTCCATTGTTCAAATCGTCCTCGTACCCATTGTTTTAGGAATTATTGTACGCCTTCTATTTTCCAGACAAGTGGAAAAAAGCATTGCCGTGCTCCCGCTCGTTTCAGTTATTGGTATTGTTGCCGTGGCATCTGCTGTCGTCGCAGTCAATACAGAAGCCATTGTAACTACAGGGCTGTTAATCTTCAGCATCGTCGTCCTGCACAATGTTCTTGGGCTTATGATTGGTTACTTGCTGGGTAAATTGCTAAAACTTGACTTCAGTGATCAAAAAGCCGTTTCCATTGAAGTTGGCATGCAAAACTCAGGACTTGGTGCTACACTCGCGCAGTTACATTTTGCTCCTATTGCAGCGGTCCCAAGTGCTCTGTTCAGCGTGTGGCATAACATTTCCGGACCAATCCTGGCCACATGGTGGGGGAAGAAGAGTGAGGAGGAATCTTTGTCTGAACGTAAGACTGAAGTACCAGGCTAAATAAATTGTATTTTAAATCAATGAGGATCGTCCTGATGGATAGGCGATCCTCATTTTTTGTAGTGAAGGGAATTACAGACCTTTTTCTGGTCCCATCAGGAAGGATGACTCTTTAGAGTGGAATGGTTTACCACCATCCACCTCCAAAGCCTCCATACCCATAACCACCGCCGTTACCATAGCTTCCGTATCCACCGCCATAGCCACTGGCACCGACGATGATCAGGAGAATAAAGAGAACAACAATTAACGCAAAGCCAGTTCCATAGCCTCCTTGACTCACTCAAAAACACCTCCTTTGCACCAGTTACGATATCCTATGTTCACATGATGTTTGTTGTATAGATACCTGGACTAAGAAGGAGTCTTATTCCGCATTTGTCACAGGTTTATAAGTAAAAAACTTACAATAATTATGAAAACGATTGCATTTTTAAGAATATTCATGAATCAAACCAAATAACTATAGTACACAAAGGGGGTGGACAAATCAGTACGTACTTAAATGAATGATTAACTGAAGAAAATCTGAATAAGGAGGGAAATGGAATGAGTGATAAGCAGCTAAGTCAGAAACAGCGGGAGTATTGGAAAAAGAACATACGATTAATTGTGACTTTACTTATCATTTGGGCTTCCGTTTCACTTGTTGCAGCCATCATCCTGGCCGAGCCGCTAAGCAATGTTTACTTCTTTGATGTGCCATTATCTTTTTGGTTTGCCCATCAAGGGTCTATTGTTGTGTTTATTTTCCTGGTCTTTACCTATGCTATTCGAATGGACCGACTTGACAAGAAATACGGTGTGGAAGAAGTCATCCTTACCGAAAAGAAGGATTCAAAGGGGGATGAGTCATGAATTTAGATGTGGAAGTCATTACCCTGACCCTGGTTCTAATAACTTTTGCGATTTACATTTACATCGGCTGGTGGGCAAAGGTTAAAGACACAAGCAGCTTTTTTGTTGCCGGTAAAGAGATCCCTGCTGTAGCTAATGGGGCTGCAATCGCAGCTGATTGGATGTCAGCAGCATCCTTTATTTCCATGGCTGGCCTTATTTCATTCTTAGGGTATGATGGAACGATCTATTTAATGGGGTGGACAGGTGGATATGTACTGCTTGCCCTGTTATTGGCACCATACTTAAGGAAGTTTGGCCGTTATACTGTTCCTGATTTTATTGGGGACCGATATTATTCCAATAAAACGAGAGCGGTTGCCGCAATAGCTACGATTTTCATTTCATTAACCTATGTAGCCGGACAAATGCGTGGTGTAGGAATTGTATTCAGCCGCTATTTACAGGTGGATATTACAATCGGTGTCATCATCGGAATGGCGATTGTTGCTTTCTTCGCTGTACTGGGTGGTATGAAAGGAATTACTTGGACACAGGTTATTCAATACTTTGTTTTAATTATAGCCATTATTATTCCAGCAGCTGCTATTTCCCTGCAATTAACAGGTATTCCTGTTCCTCAATTAGGCTTAACATTCTCCGATATTGCTGAACGATTAAGTACACTTCAGGTTGAACTTGGTATGGATGAATACCTGGCTCCCTTCCAGAATATGTCTGGGCTGAATGTGTTTGCTGTAACACTTGCACTTATGCTGGGTACGGCGGGGCTTCCTCACGTCATTGTCCGATTCTACACGGTTAAAGACGTTCGTTCCGCGCGCTGGTCTGCCGGATGGGCGTTAATCTTTATTGCCCTGCTTTATACAGTTGCACCAGCCATAGGGGTGTTTGCTAAATACAATTTAATTAACACTTTTAATGATGCGCCCATAACTGAGGTTCGTGATATTAGCTGGGTAAGCAAGTGGGAAGAAACCGGTCTGTTGGGCTTAAATGATAAAAATGGAGACGGAATGCTGAACTTTACAGAAGAGGGCTCACCAGCAAATGAGGTAACGATAGACCCGGATATCATTGTATTATCTACCCCGGAAGTAGCTGAACTATCTCCATTTATTATTGCACTGGTCGCCGCCGGTGGTCTGGCTGCAGCCTTGTCGACAGCCTCAGGTTTGCTTCTGGCCATGTCCAGTGCGGTTTCACATGACTTGTACTACCGGATTTTCAGACCGCAAGCAAGTGAAAAGCAGCGGCTGAAAATCGGACGGATTATGATTTTCCTGGCCGTTATCGTTGCGGGCTATTTCGGTATAAATCCACCCGGGTTTGTAGGAGAAGTGGTGGCATTTGCCTTTGGTTTAGGGGCTGCCAGTCTGTTCCCGGCGATATTACTTGGAATATTTGATAAACGCATGAACCGGGAAGGGGCCACATGGGGGATAGCCATTGGTTTATCCTTTACCCTTACCATGATTTTACTGATGAGATCCGTTCAGGTATTTGGTACGGAAACTCAGATTTTGGATAGCTTCTTAGGGATCGATGCACTCGGAATTGGAGTGGTCGGAGCGATTTTAAACTTTGTTGTTTCTTTTGTCATCTCCAGAATGACGCAGGCCCCACCAAAAGAGATTTCAGATATGGTTGAGGAGATTCGGGTACCAAAAGTATCGGAATCAGGTGAAAAGTAAAAAGAGTCTATTCCTTTTCCTGTTTTGCAGGGGAGGAATAGACTCTGCCTTTTTTAACATTTTGAAAGAAAGGAGGATATAATCATGCTCATTCTATTTTTTCTGACCATTTTAATAGCATTTTATCTGTTTCACCCACATCTGAACATTCTGGCCGTTAAAAAGGTGCTCGGAATTACCTTGTTTGTGGAATTATTTTATTTAATTGGACATTATATGTCAGGCTGGCCCTTTCCAACCCCTGTGGTGATTCTGCAAATCTTAATTGTTGTCGCCACAGGTGTAGCTATAGGCGTGCTTTTCTCAAGAATCTGGCCCTTGCCTGATAAAAAAGGCTTTGAACGAATTGCACGTACCCTTCTGATTATGATACCCGCATTAGGAATTGGGATAGGGATGCAATTACTGCTTCAGGGGCAATATGCCACCCAAGCACTCTACCTTATTTTTGCCCTGTCTGCCTGGCTGGGTTCAGGTCACTTCATACGTGAAACAGCCCAGTCATAGGCTGATAGATTCATAGAAAGGAGCAGATCGATATGAAAACCTCATTAACTCCACTGGATTGGAAAAGAAGAGCCGTGAAGTATTATCCGGAAAAAATTGCGGTGATTGATGACAGGAAAACATTTACGTATCGGGAATTTACCGAACGTACGGATCAATTATCCAAAGCCTTGCATCAAGCTGGTATTCAAAAAGGAGATCATGTGGCGGTCATGCTTCCGAATACTCATTATATGCTTGAGTGCTTTTATGGAATCAGTCAGCTGGGAGCTGCGATGGTCCCGTTGAATTACCGTCTGTCGGCAGAGGATTTGGAGTACATTATTCAGCACAGTGATGCAAGGATGTTAATTGTAGATGAGGAATTTTCCGGTCCGATTGAACAGATTGTTTCCAGCCTTTCTTTGGAGAAAATCATTATTGTCTCGGTAGAAGGCTTTCACACCTCCTTAAATGGAACCGATTATGAAGCGTTTATAAGTGAAATTCCTTCAGATGCAACACTTCCGGAAGTGGACATCGATGAAAATCAGCTGCTGACGGTAAACTATACAAGCGGTACCACTTCCAAGCCTAAGGGTGTGATGCTTACACATCGGGCCAATTATATCAATGCCGCGAATTTTATGTATCATCTTGATGTGAAGAATGAGGATGTATACCTTCATACCCTCCCAATGTTTCATGCAAACGGGTGGGGAGGTGTCTGGGCGATAACCGGAGCGGGTGCTACACATGTGTTTCTGCGCAAGGTTGATCCGCCTTACATTTTAGAGTTGTTTGAAAAAGAACACATTACCTTGCTGTGTGGAGCTCCGACCGTTATTAATGTGCTGGTGAATGAGCCAAAAGCTAAGGAGGCGAACATTCCGACAAAGCCTCGTATGGCTACAGCCGGTGCACCGCCGGCAGCTGCATTAATTCATAAAGCCCAGGAGATACTTGGCCTAAACATGATTCATGTGTATGGCCTGACAGAAACCTCACCCTTTATTTTATATTGCGAATGGAAAAAGGAATTTGACACTAAAACTCCTGATGAACAGGCAGTGATTAAGGCAAGACAGGGCATTGAGCTTGCCTTTAATGGTGAAACAAAGGTGATACGACAGGATGGAGAGGAAGTGAAATGGGACGGACAGGAGCTCGGTGAAATTGTCACCAGGGGAAATGTGGTGATGGAAGGCTATTACAAGAACCCTGAAAAAACGAAAGAAGCGTTGAAAGATGGCTGGTTTCATACAGGCGATCTGGCCGTCACTCATCCGGATGGGTATATTGAAATCCGGGATCGGGCAAAGGATATGATTATTTCGGGAGGGGAAAACATTTCCTCCACGGAAGTTGAAGGGGTTCTCTATAAGCATCCTGAAGTACGGGAAGCAGCAGTGATTGCTATTCCGCATGAAAAGTGGGGAGAGGTCCCAAAGGCAATGGTCGTCTTACAGCCGGAAGCAGATGTTACAGAAGATGACATCATTACTTACTGCAGAGAAAATATGGCCCATTTCAAAGCCCCGAAAAAAGTACAGTTTGTCGAATCTTTGCCAAAAACAGCGACTGGAAAATTGCAAAAATACCGCCTGCGTGAAATGCACTGGGAAGGGGATAAAAAGGTGAATTAAGCAGCGAAAGCTATACAGGTATACGATGAAAAGGTGTTTCCTATTGAACAGGGAACATCTTTTTATCACGCATTAACTGTCTGTAATACCCCCACTGATGGTTAGTTGAACTTTATATTACAATGATTCGCTGGTTCAGCATCCAAATATAAACAACAGCGAATCATTAACAGTGTTCTTTATGGTTTGATAGAATAAGAGGAAGGAAAAGGAGGATCCTTATGTGGAATAAGCTAAAAGGTTTGTTTAAACCGAAAACATGTGCGATCTGTAAAAACAAAGCTGAGCAGCCTGCGATTTATTATAATGATGAGGGGGAAAAGGTATTTGTCTGTTTTAAATGCGTACCTTACGCGGAAAGAAGAGCTTTCCGCAAAGGCTGAAGGAGGTTACGTATGAAGCTCTTCCAGAACCTCACCGATTTTTTTATCATGAATCACCAGATCGGCATAGGAATCAAATGGTGTTTCATCCCGATTAACAATCACTAATTTTGCTCCGTGATCTTTAGCGATTAAAGGAAATTGATTCGCCGGGGTGACAGAAAGAGAGGAGCCCAGAACGATAAATAGTTCCGCTTTTTCAGCTTCCTCATAGGCGAACTGAAACGCCTCCTGAGGTAATGACTCACCAAACAGAACAATGGAAGGGCGTAAAATTCCCTCGCATGCAACACAATAGTAATCCTCGGCAACATATTCCTCACTGCTGTATTCTCTGCCACAGGATTGACAATGGAGCTTTTGAAGAGTTCCATGCAATTCAGCAACCTGGGTGGAGCCTGCCTCCTGATGAAATCCATCAACATTTTGGGTAATAATGGACTTTACCTTTCCCTGCTGTTCCCACTCAGCCAGTATGTAATGTCCTTTATGCGGATGATATTCCTTTACTCCAAGAACCCGCTGCCGATAAAACTCAATAAACTCTTCCACGTTGTCATTCAGGGCATTTGTGTTGGCGATTTGGCTTGGATCCTTTTGCTTCCACAGCCCGCTGGAGGAACGAAAATCAGGCAGTCCACTTTCTGTTGACATCCCTGCTCCTGTAAAAACGACTGTATACCTGGATTCCTGCAGCCATTCTTTTAAAATCATGCTTTACCCACCTTTTTCATATAGTGTTTTTTATAAGGGTACAAAAATATCCTAATATAAAAGGGAGGTCTGTTCAAATGGCATAAACTTAAATACATGGCACCAGGTCTGCATAGTAAAATCGGTCCCTGCCACTAAACAAATCCTTTTGGACGGTTAATGTTTCATCAGGGCGAAAGCGAATTTTGTGCTTGAAGAGTGGACCATCAAATACAAATGTGTGAAATTCACCATTTTCGCCGCATGGATCCACGTGTGACGGAAGGTCGTTCAAAAATGAGCGGTTGATCACTCTTCCTGTAAATGCTGAATCAAGCTGTTGTCCATCTGTACAGGTGACTATCGTTTGATAGCCTTCATTAAGAAATTCATTGATTAATCGCCGAGTATCTTCTCCCCAAATAGGAAAGACAGGCTGGATGGTAGTATCCTTCAGCATGGTTTCCCTGTATTTTCTAATATCTTCAAGTCGAATATCTCCAAACATCATATGTGTTACATCATCCATGATAAGCTCCTGTATCATCCTGCTCATTATTTTTTCATATGTGTCATTTGAACAATTTTTCGGGATGTAAACCTTTTGCAGAGGGATGTTTAATGCAGAGGCCTGTTCATCCAGCAGGGCTTCCCGGACTCCATGCATGGTGGTGCGTTCATTGTCCTCTGTAATGGTCGTAACAAGGCAGCATACATCCCACTCATTAGATGCTATGATTCTATTTAAGGCAAGGATAGAGTCCTTGCCACCACTGAAGGATATTGCGATTTTCTTTTTCAAAGTATTCACCTCAAAAGGCACAAATGATGTTTTTTTAATAGATTAATTTTATAAGAGGTAAAAAGTAGGAAGGAAGGAAAAAAGGAGCGGGAGAAAGCGGAATTCACAGAAAGACTTCACTTAAAGTTAAGTGAGGTCTTTTCTAAATGAGCTTCTGTTTTTGCAGAAATTCCACAATCATGTCTTTGTTGGATATTAGTAATCGGCCATTATCGTTGGGGATTACCTTATTCCCCTTACAGGTTGGGCAGGTTTCTTTCTTGATTTCCTCTTCGTATTTGTCACGGGCAATGGCCATTGCCTGATCAAATGTTGGGTATAACAGTTCCAGGTCCTCTAAAATTTCGCGAAACCGATCCGAAAACACTTCCACATAGCCTTTCCCGTTACAGTGATGACAGGTTTCCTCTAAGTTCAGAAACAAATTTTTCTGTTTTCGCATCATCTGTTTCATTCACTCCCTCCATTCGAAAAGTATTCCTAACACCTTATGAAAAATGAAAAACAAAAATAACAAATAGTGGAAAAGATTAGATTAATATTTGGAGTCCTGGTACCTTACTGATTGGATAAAAAGTGTGAAGTTTTGCTGAGTTGAGTAGTTATCATTAACGCTGGAGAATAACTGGTGAATTTAATTGTACCAAAAATAAGAAAATTTGGCAATATGAAGACAAGTCTGTTTATTTCTCTGTATTAAAGAACAATATTTAGATTTGATTGTCCATTCTGAAAGGGTAACGGTGGGTAGAATGAATTAAAATTGGAAAGATAAAAATACGTTTTACAGGAGGAAACGAAAAATATAGATGCCTCGCTGAATCAGGAGGACCAGATTGTCTTTGCCTGAATCATCCATAATATGGATCAATTGGTAAACATTTATCCCATATAAAAGAGCTTAAAAGTAGTAAATGGAGTCTGGTTATGTCATAATCTTTTTTTGTATATAGAGGGATTCCATAACATTGAGGAGCTGCAAGAATGATTACAAATCTGAAAAATGCTAAATACTTAGATGTTATTTTTAATAGTATTTCGGATATGGTCTTTTTAGTGTCGGTTGGTAAGGATCAATCCTTCCGTTACGTAACGGTGAATCAGCAGGTCATGAATCTGCTTAAGTTTCCAAAGGATTACAATGGTAAAAGAATAGAGGAAATCATGCCTGAAACATCAGCAGAAAAGATTACGGGGAAATATAAGGAGGCTATACAAAATCAGGAAACCATATCCTATGAAACGCCGCTGAAATTTCCCTTAGACGAAAATAAGGCTGAAGTCAGGCAGGGGTGGGTAGAGTCGAATGTTACCCCGATCTTTAACGAGGAGGGCAATTGTGAGCATGTCATTGCCATCACCCGGGAAATTACCAACAGAAAAAATCAGGAAAAAGAATTAAGACGAACAAAGGAAGAACTGGAAAAGGTTTTTAATCATGTAGCAGATGCGGTATTTATGTTTGATGAGAACGGAGAGTACCTGGCTGTGAATCCGGCCTTTACAACCATGTTTGGGTGGACAAGGGATGATGTTTTTTATAATCCCGAAGTGACTATTATTCCTGAAAACCAGAAGGCGGAACTGGATAACCTTTTCCGACGCTTAAAGCAGGGGGAGGTTATTGATGCCAATCGTTCCCAGAGGAAAACCAAGGACGGCAGTGTCATCGAAGTCCTGTCCTCCTATTCTCCTATCATGGAAGACGGTACGATGATTGGAGGAGTGGCTGTATATAAGGATGTGGCAAAAATTATTGAATTAAAGGATCAACTGAAAGAATCGGAAAACCGGTATCAGATGATTGTGGAACATTCCAATGATATGATTAGAGTCGTTAATCGTGACGGCTACATCCAATATGCTTCCCCTGCCCATCAGGATATTTTAGGGATTCACCCTGACTTTTTTGCGGGGAAATCCTATCTTTCCTTTATTCACCTTGAAGATATGGCTAAAGTGCAAAATGCTTTTTCAATGATTATAGAAAATAAGCAAAGTATTAAGTTTGAATATCGGCGTCTGAATAAAGATGGAGAGTATGTCTGGGTTGATACGCGTGGGGGGCCTGTTCTCAGTGCTTCTGGAGAAGTTGACCAGGTTGTGTTTATTTCAAGAGATATATCCAATCAGAAGGAGAAAGAAAAGGAATTAATGAATATGGCGCTGTTCGATGAATTAACAGGACTGCCAAATCGCACCTTTTTCCATCACCAGGTTGAAATTGCGATGAATACAACGAAGCGGAAAGGAACGATTACAGCCGTCCTTATGTTAGACAGTGATAATTTTAAAGAGATTAACGATAGGTACGGACATGATACAGGGGATAAAGTGATTAAAGAGGTTGCGAGACGGGTACAGAATTCGGTCCGTGACACGGATACGGTTTCGAGAATGGGTGGAGATGAATTCCAAGTCGTTCTTCCTGACCTTGAAGATAAAGAGGACGCAATAAGAGTCAGTGAACGTATTCGGAAGGAAATGAAGCAGCCCTTTGAGGTTTCGGCCAGTGGAGATGCGATTACCACAACAGTGAGTATTGGGATTTCCTATTATCACGGAGAGGAAAAAACGTATGAGAAACTCCTCAAGGAAGCAGATAATGCCCTTTACAAATCAAAGGAATCGGGCAGAAACCAATGGGCCGTTTACGAAAAAGAACGCTAGAAAATTTTAAAGCAAAAATACTTTCATAACTGAATAAATAACGCGATACGGTCAGTTTCCACATATTTAAGGGGGACTGACTTTTTTGTATTTTTATACCGGATACTGTTCGACAGATTTCCAATATCCATATAAAATATAAGATAGATGGCTATGGGCAGGAGGTTCTGGTCGTGGAGTTTTTTACAGCCTTAAAAAACAGCTTCTTACTACCTGAGAAAAAAGCGTTGTTTCGGTTAAATCGTATTTCCATGCGTAATACCATTGTTTATATCAGTGTGATTCTATTTCTCCTCTTTATTCCGGATGTCTTACAAATGATTATTCATTTTGAGGATGCAGAGATTCCAAGGAGCATGTATGCACTTCAATTAATTGTCATATATCCTTTTTTAATCATTTTTTTAGCCGTATCAGGGATTTCGCTGCTGGCGGGTGTTTCGTATCTGATCAAGGTGCTGTTTAGACGGAGACTGGCATATCAGCAGCTTTGGAAAATGACGGCTTTTGCACTGACCATACCTTTACTTTTACACGTTTTATTAAAGTATACGGTAGAATATACGTTCATGATTAATGGGGCTCCATTGCTGGTGCTGTATCTCATCATGTACAGGATGATTATGGTTTATCCTCAAAGGCGCAGGGAATAATTAGAATAGTTGTTATTATTTAAAAATCATGATATTTTTATTATTGGAAGACTTCAATATGGAGTTTTATAAGATGTACATTTGTTACATAAAAGGGATATCTACGGTGTTACAGATAGATTTCCTGAAAGAATATAGATTCTTTTACGTCTAAGAATGGGGGAATTGAAAATGGCATTTGTCATTACTGCACCTTGTAAAGAGGAAAAGTCCGGGGAATGTGTAGAAGTGTGCCCGGTGGATTGTATAGAAGAAGGAAAGGACATGTTTTATATAGATCCGGATATCTGCATTGATTGCGGAGCCTGTGAAGCTGTATGTCCAGTCGAAGCTATCTATCATGAGGATGATATGCTGGACGAGGATGTCCCATATCTGGAAGCTGCCAGAGAATTTTTTGCGAATAAGTAAGCAGGATTAGGAAAAACTCCCGTCAGGTAAAAGCGGGAGTTTTTTGTCTGTTGGTAATTAGTAAAATAACCGCAAAGGAGCTCTTAACCATGAAGGAAATCTACAGTGATATCATTCAGTTTCGCGGGTCCCATTATGATTATGGACGAATGCAGGGGGAGCAATTAAAGAATTCTTTAATCGTAAAAAATCGGGAACGGCAATGGAAGGTGAGAAGACCACGATTTTCCGTTGATGAACAGGAAGCGAGGGATGCCATTCGCCGCTTTGCTCCTGGCATCTGGGAGGAAATCATTGGTCTGCAGGATGCTTTGGAATGGCCGATAGAACGTGTGTTAATGGAATTCAGTGGTTATCGCTTGCCATACGCTCGTTCGGGCTGTTCGATTTTGACAGGGGAAAATTATTTTATTCGTAATTATGATTATCATCCGAAGACTTATGAGGGCCGGTATGCACTCTATCAGCCAACGGATCATGGCTATGCGACGGCGGGTCCTCAGCAGAAAATTACAGGGCGTCCGGATGGAATCAATGAAAAAGGCCTGGTATTAGGTTATAACTTCATGCATCGAAAAAAGCCGGGAGAAGGGTTCATCTGTCATATGATTGGCCGGATGGTACTTGAAAATTGCGCCAATATAGAAGAAGCTGTGGCTATGTTAAAGGAAATCCCACACCGCCATTCCTTTAGCTATATTGCCTATGATCAGGGTGGACAGGCCTTTGTTGTCGAGGCATCCCCGAGAGGAACAGAGGTGCGTCAATCCACGGTCTGTACGAACCATTTTGAAATGATGAAACAGGAAAATCGTCATCACCTGGTTGACTCCTATAAGCGTTTAGAGGCAATGGAGCAGGGGAAATCAACCATTCAGAATTCCTATGATGCTTTCCGTCTGCTGAACGATACGGATAGGGGAGTTTTCTCAAAACAATATAAAAACTGGGCGGGTACCATTCATACCTCAGCCTACTTTCCAAAAGAAAAGAAAGCGTGGTTTGCTTTGGGCGGTGATCAGGAGCCGGCAGAAATAGACTTTGGAGATTGGGTATCGGGAAATGATCTGAACATGGACCGCATTTATGGGGAAGTAGATACAGATCTTCCTTTTGTTCACATGGATGAAAATGCCACCTGGTTTAAGTAAGAAATAAAAAACCTGCAGGACCTTAATGAAGTCCTGCAGGTTTTTTATAACGGGTTCGGTTGTGAAGTACAAGATGTAAAATAACAACCCTTTTATCATTCCAATTAAAGTAAAGGGCACGATTGTTGAACAAGCGGTGCGGTAATATCTTTTTTGTTATTACATAAAATAGGCTTTAAGGGAGAATTGTTGTGCAAAGGAAGATTATTGATAAGTTCAGGTATTATTCCTTTGTCATCAAAGTGAGAGTGAAATTGCTTTGTTCCACAAACGAGGGCTTTAGTTGAAGAAGAAGCCATTTAAATTCATAGGAAAAGGAGCTTGATTGTCCAAGCTCCTTTTTATTGTGTTAAATTTACTGTTAATTTATATGTCATTTTCAGTGTTAATTTATATGTCATTTTCAGTGTTAATTCCTAACCATTTAAGGGTCTATTCACATTGTTTTTAGTGTTTTGCACTCCAAAACCGAACCCGTTAGGTTTTTCATTGAGTGCTTTTTTTGAAATTACTTCCTGAGACGTCTGCTACATTTTCAATGGCGATGAGCGCTTCAGGATCAATGTCATTTGCAATGCTTCGAACGATTGACAATTCAATACGGGTGACAACGGTGTAAATGATCTTTTTGGGATCATTTGTATAAACCCCTTCTCCATGAAAAAAGGTGATTCCACGCCCCAACTGCTGAATGAGTGAATCTGCCAATTCATCCGGAACGTCGGAAATAATCGTTACAGACTTGAGCTCCTCCATACCTTCAACAACGACATCAATCATTTTAAAGGCGATGTAATAAGTAATGATGGAATACATAGCCGTTTCCCAGCTGAAGACAAGTAAAGCAGCCAAAATAAAAATGAAAAAATTCATAATCATAACCAGCTGTCCTACAGATACCGGGCGTTCCTTACTGAATAAAATCGCGATAATTTCCGTTCCATCCAGTGCCCCGCCGGTACGAATCACCAGTCCGACGCCTGTTCCAAGAATCACCGCGCCGACAATCGTGGCTAAGAATAAGTCGTCCGTAACAGGCTCGAATTGATGCATAATGGCCGTGAAAATCGAGAGGACAACAATCCCATACAGTGTATGCATCGTAAATTTCCTTCCCATGCGGCGAAAGCCAATCAATAAAAAAGGAATATTAAATAAAATGATAAACACACTCATCTGATAATTGGTAATCGCACCTGCAATAATCGATAGTCCGATGACTCCACCGTCCAAAATGTCATTGGGAACGAGAAATAATTCCAGACCTATACTTGCAATGATGGCTCCAATGGTGATCATAAAGATTTGCATAATCTCTTTAAGGACTTTTTTTCTTCTGATTTTGGACAACAGAATCAGCCTTTCCTTCAAGTTGATGACCTCATACAGTACATATCATAACCATTCGCTTATAAATCATAATCGAAAGGTGAAGAGGACTGATCAGGATGACGGCCATAGAGACAGGTGCTGCAGACAAGATGTTTCTCATAATGTATACTCAAATTAACGATGAAACCTTTAGTTCTTATATGGCAGGTGTTAAAAGATGGAAAATGAATTTGTAGTAGGATGGGGTACACTAGCCTTGATTAATGCCGGGCTGGCGCAAGGAAAAAATCGTACGGGTCTAAACTGGTTTTTACTATCGTTATTCCTCGGTCCTTTAGCAACTTTTATCCTGTTATTTGTGGAGAAAAGGGAGGATTAGAATAGGCAAAAAAAGCGGAAGCACACGCTTGTCCAGCTGCGGCTCCTAGGTCAAGGCGGATATAAGCCAAAGCCATTGCGTGGCCAAAACCATGCCACTCCATGTCTTCGTCTTATCCCGCATGACCTGATCAGTCGCCTCCGCTCTTCTAATGTCCAGCTGCGGCTCCCAGGCCCAAGCGGTCATAAGCAGAATACCCTCCATGGCCAAAAGCGGCCACTCCGGATATTCTGCTTATGCCGTCGGGCCTAAACGGCCGCCTCCGCTTTTCCGAATTTACCTTGCTATTTCCACACATCTTCAGCAATCTGAATGACATGACGGAGCTTATTCCATTGTTCTTCCTCTGTGAGCAGGTTTCCTTCTTCTGTCGATGCAAACCCGCATTGTGGACTCAGACACAATTGGTCAAGGTTTACATATTTACCTGCCTGTTCAATTCTGCGTTTTACGTCGTCTGCTTCCTCAAGCTTACCGGATTTTGATGTAATCAGTCCAAGTACCAACTTTAAATCATTGCGGTGGACAAAACGCAGGGGATCAAATCCTCCTGAACGTTCATCGTCATATTCTAAAAATAGCCCATCAACATCGAGTCCGCCAAAAATCGTTTCAGAGGCGGCATCATAGCTTCCAGATGAAGCCCAGGTGGACTGGAAATTGCCACGGCAAATGTGCATGGTAATCTGTAGGTCATCCGGGCGATTTGCGATGGAATTATTAATGGTTTTGGCGAAGTACTTTTGTAATTCCTCAGGTTCCTGACCACGTGAGCGAATCATTTCACGGCCTTTTTCATTAAAAAACAGGGACCATGACGTATCATCCAGCTGTAAATAACGGCAGCCAGCATCGTAGAAGGCCTGAATCGCTTTCTGATAAGCTTTGGTTAAATCCGTTAATAAAGCGTCGTCATCCTTGTAAAAATGGGTGTTATTTTTTCCCCTGAACCAAAGCATATTTGGGCTTGGAATCGTCATTTTGGCGGTGTGGCTGCCGGCCAGACTATGTACGTATTTATAATGGTCAAGCATTGGATGATCACTGAAATCGATGCTGTCAGTAATTTTTACGCCGTGAGCTTTTGTTTTGGTTCCATGGAACTGAATGCCTTCTCCCGTATTATAGCCCTCTACACCATCCAGACCTTCAAGGAAGTCAAAATGCCACCAGGCCCGGCGGAATTCTCCATCCGTTACGGCCTGTAAGCCAATTTCCTTCTGCTTTTCTACAATCCGTGCGATTTCCTGGTCTTCAATCTCTTTCAAACGTTCGGCGCTTATTTCACCTTTTTCCTTTTGAATTCGTCCCTGTTTAATTCGCTCGGACCTTAATAGACTGCCGACGTGATCAGCCCGAAATGGAGGGTTTACCCTTGTTTTTGATTGTGTTATTTGACTTTGAACCATGAAAATCCCTTCTTTCATAAAATTTAATAAAAAAGAGCCTTCATAAGAAGAAGGCTCTTTTTGTCAACGGAACATTCTTCTTATCTTTAAGGTATTCTACTACCTTACTGGAATTAGCACCGGGCCTGTTACAGGCTGGTTGCTGAGGTGTCATCGGGCCAGTCCCTCAACCTCTCTGGATAAGAAAAGTACGTTATGGAGTTGTCTTAAGAACTTTCTATCAATATATAATAAATGATTCAGAAAGGCAACACTTTATAAAAAATTTCCACAAAAAGCACCAGGAGCGGAGTCGTTTGAAAATAAACAATAGTAAATAAAAAAGCACCATTCTTTTTTTCTGGCCAAAAAAAAGTTATCATCTATAAGGAGTACTTTTTCATTTAGGTAAATCAGCTGTTTACAGGTGGACAAACAGGGGTGTTGCCGATGAATATGAATGGTTTTTCCACCGCAGGCTAAAAACGAGTGTATAATAGAGGAGTTGAGCGTATGCAAATTGACAGGATGGGGTTTTTGTATGACTAAAGGAAATAAAAAGCATAACCATGAACCGCAGAATATAGAAGTATGGGAAGATCTTGTACATATAAAGGATTTAGGGCTTGCCCTTCTTATCTGTGGGGCTGGAGCATTGGGAGGATATTTTCTTGCTCCAAACAATGCCTCTGAACCTTTATTTTATGGACTGGCAGGTGCCGTGCTTGGATTTATCATCAGCAGTTTTATTATTAAACCAAAACGTACATTTGAAGAGATAAGGGAAGAGGATCAATGATGGATATTAGTTTAATTTTACAGATGGTGCTCGTTGCTGGAATTGCATCTGTACTCTATACATTAATCGGAGTGGCACCTGGTACAGATGAAACAGCTGTCTTAGCACCCGTAACTCTTGTTTTAGTTCTGGCTGGATTTGAACCTGTGATTATTTTAACGTTCTTCATGGCAGCGATTGTAGCCAAGAAATTAACTGATTCGATTCCGGTTGCTGTTGCCGGTATTCCAGGCGGGGTGATGTCGGCACCAATGGTAGAACATGCCCTCGTCTTGAAGAAACACGGACTGGCGGATACCAGTATTAGAAAAATGGCTTCCGGCTCGGTGATTGGAACGATTGTATCGATTCCTATCAGTTTTGCTTTGGCAAATGTTCTTTCCGAATTTTCGGAGGTTATTAAGGAGTATACCGATCCCATTTTCTTTTTTGGAGCTATCTTTTTAGCCTTAATGACTAAAAATAAGTGGCTTGCCTTAGTATCTATATTGCCGCTTGCTCTGTTAATTCAAGGGCTGCGTCACTTATATTGGGGAGTCGGGATTGTTCCTGAGGATACGACGGTATTTATCTCCTTTTTCTTAGGAATTACTATTGGTCCTGTGATATTAACCCTATTTGAATTGTTAAATGGTGACTTACGTTCAAAATTAACGCGTCACGATACAAAGAAGATTTCCTTTAAAATCAGCAAAAAAATTAAGGGGTTTCCGAATCCGTTTCGTATTCTGACAAAAAATGAGACGGTTTCAAGCTTCTTTTCTTCCATATTAGGTGTGGGGACCTTTTTCTTAAGTCCTGTGGGTATGACCATTATGATTGGTGAGGTTGTGGCAAGTAAGATTAAGGATCCGGTCAAAAAGGCTGCACGTGCCATTTCATCGATGGATGCTTTAACAAATGCGGCTTATATTAGCGGGACTTTAATTCCACTAATTGCACTTGGCATTCCATTATCGCCAACAGCTATTGGACCTGGACATGCACTGTTTAATGCACCACCAGTTTTTACACAGGACCATAATTTGCATCATATCTTATCAATGTCTGAATTTTTTTGGGCGACAATTATTGGTGCCGGAATTGCGATTTTGATTACGTATTTTGTAACGGTGAAGTATGCGGTGCAGATTTGCCGCTTTGTCTTTAAGCGTATTCCGCATGAGGCGATGCTGGGCTTGTTTTTCGGGCTGGTTCTTCTCCTCGCCTATATGGATGCAGGCTGGCTGAATGTTGCCGGAGTTCTGCTTATTGGACTGGTTGCAGGCGTCCTTAACCGGTTAGGCGTCAACTACGGTGTTCAGTTTATGACATTATATGCAGCACCATTTATTGTTAATACGTTATTTTAAAAACAGAATTGATTGAATAGAAGTGGGGGATGTTTATGCGTTCATCTTCTCAAATAAAGGGAGAGGGAACTGCCCATAGTAAACTCATCTTAATTGGAGAACATTCAGTTGTATATGGGGAGCCGGCGATTGCTCTTCCATTTCCATTACTTATGGTAAAATCAACGGTACAAGAAGGTGCTGGTGAAATTACCATATCCAGTGACTTTTATAATGGCCCGCTCGGTACGATTCCGGACCGGTTGGAGGGCATTGCTGTATGTATTCGTGAATCGTTAAAATTCTTAGCCAAACCGGCAAAAGATATACATTTTACAATCAAATCCATGATTCCGATTGGTCGTGGTCTGGGTTCAAGTGCGGCCATTGCTACCTCGGTCGTACGCAGCCTTTTTTCTTATTTTGAAAAGACATTATCACACCAGATGTTAATGTATCTGGTTGATATTGCTGAAAAATACGCCCATGGGAATCCAAGTGGAATTGATATGGAATGTGTGTCACGAGATGTCCCTATTTGGTTTAAGAAAGGGGAGGCCATTCAGCCGATCGAAATGGGAGTACCATTGAATCTGGTTGTGGCTGATTCAGGCCGAATTGGAGATACACGGGCAGCAGTAACAGCGGTTCGGGAAAAATATGAAAAGCATTACCAGAAAGCCAAGCAATCGATTAAATATATTGGTGACATGACGCGTAAGGCAAAATCCATTTTAGCCGGAGAACGCCCGGAAAAATTAGGCGGACTGTTGAACAAAGCCCAGGAGGAATTAATGAAGCTTGGCGTCAGTGATGGGAACCTGAATGAGCTCGTCACCTGTGCCCGGAATGCCGGTGCATTGGGAGCAAAATTAACAGGTGGCGGACGCGGGGGCTGTATCGTAGCCCTGGCTAAAAATATGGAGGATGCTGAGCGTATTTCCGATTCCCTGAAAGCAGCTGGGGCAAAGGATACATGGTTTTTCACCCTGGGAATGTCCCAATCCGCATCGATGAATGAAGCAAGCAGAGGAGATTTAATATGAAGGCGGTAGCGAAAGCACATACAAACATTGCCCTTATTAAGTATTGGGGTAAGCGAAATGATGAACTGATTTTACCGATGAATAACAGTCTGTCTCTCACATTGGATCATTTTTATACGACCACGGAAGTTCAGTTTGATGAGGCTTTACAAACAGATACGTTTATTTTTAACGGGGAGACCGCCAGCGATTCAGAGTCTGCCAAAATTTCCAGCTATCTGGACCGAATCAGACAATTTGCCGGTGTACAGATGTATGCAGCCGTTCGTTCGGTGAATCATGTTCCGACATCAGCAGGTTTTGCTTCGTCTGCATCAGGGTTTGCCGCTTTGGCTGCAGCTTCAACTAAGGCACTGGGTCTTGATTTGGACAGGAAAACCCTCTCCATCCTTGCCCGTCAAGGATCAGGATCTGCGTGCCGTTCCGTTTTTGGAGGATTTGCCGAATGGGAAAAAGGAAGCCGGACTGATGGTTCCGATTCCTATGCCGTGCCGATTATGAGTAAAACGGAGTGGGATGTCCGTGTATTGTCCGTGCTGCTGGAATCAAACGAAAAGCCGATCTCCAGCCGTAAAGGGATGAAGCGTACAGTGGAGACCTCTCCGTTTTATTCAGGGTGGCTTGAAGCAGTTGACCATGAATTAAAAGAAATAAAAACAGCGATACGAACGAAAGACTTTGAGCGGTTAGGAAAGGTCGCCGAAGCCAATGCATTAAAAATGCACGCAACGATGCTGGGCTCCCATCCGCCATTTACCTATTGGCAGAGTAGTACAATGGCTGTCATGGAAGAAGTACAGCATCTGAGAGATAAAGGAATACAGGCTTATTATACGATTGATGCAGGACCTAACGTAAAAATTCTGTGTCTTCCGGAAGACGAGCAGAAGATACGGGATGAGCTGGAAAATCTGGAAATGGTGAAAGGCATATACGGCTGTCGACCTGGTCCCGGTATTGAATATAAAGAGAAACTTCCATCACTGGGGGATTCTCCATCCCCCAGTGATGGTTAGTTGAACTTATCAGGAATTTACCGGACGTTTATCCCCACTTAGTCTTGTTGGGTTACCCTCAAGACTTGAAGAAGGGATAATACGGCCAGTTCATGCGTGATAAAGATCGATTGTAGTTGTAAAAAAGCCTGGTCTTAAAGTGATCTGAAAGAGAGGGAATTCCATTGCCCATCAAGATAAAAGTCCCGGGAAAATTAATGATAGCAGGTGAATATGCCGTACTGGAACCGAATCAGTATGCCATCGTAGCCGCTGTCAACCGCTATGTTTATGCAGAAATCACACCAAGTAATCAATATAAATTTTCCCTTCCTGATTTAGGCTTTGAAACGGTTTCGTGGGTATCCAATTCCCATTCAATTGAATTCAGTGAAACCGATGAAAAATTACGGTTTGTTCAAAATACGATTATGGCTGTGAAGGATTATCTGAATGAAGCATCCATACACCTTTCTCCCTTCCATCTAACGGTTACAAGTGAGCTCGATGATCCCTCGGGTAAAAAATACGGCCTTGGTTCCAGTGCCGCCGTTGTTGTTTCTGTGGTATCGTCCATTTTAGCGCTGGCCCAAAAGCAGACGGATGCCTTTCACGTAAATAAGGATTTGATTTTTAAGCTTGCCACGCTTGCCCATGTTAAGACGCAGGGGAGCGGATCCGGAGCTGATGTAGCTGCATCAACCTATGGGGGATGGCTCGAGTATTCTGCTTTTCAGGCAGACTGGCTCCTTGATCAAATGCAGCAGACCTCTGTCAGGGCTCTGGTTGATCAGCCATGGCCGTATTTATCCATTCGCTCTATAAATCCGCCCGATGGACTTCGCCTCTGTACCGGGTGGACCGGAAAAGCGGCTTCAACAGGGCCGATGATCAAACAGCTGAAGCATGGACAGCAGGAACATCGAAACATTTACCATACCTTCGTGGAAGAAAGCCATGAGGCGGTAAAAGGACTGGTCAGAGGTTTTGACGAAAATGACCTTCCATTGTCCTTACAGAGTTTAAAGAAAAATCGCGCCATCCTTGTAAAATTAGGAAAAGAAGTGGGTATGCTAATAGAAACACCAATATTGGCAAGTTTATCCGAGTTAGCGGAGCAAATAGGAGGAAGTGGTAAATCCTCTGGTGCAGGTGGCGGAGATTGTGGCATCGCGTTTGTTCGCTCACAGCGTCAGGTTGAAGAGTTATGGGAAGCCTGGAGAGAAGCAGGGATTGAACCTTTAAATCTGGATGTTGACCACGATGGAAGCACCTGGCACGAGTAAGCCGATTTACCTCTCTTGCTGGTGAAACCGACTTTTTCTGCAAGGAGGAAGCGACATGGATAACATTGAGGTCAGGATTACCCGTCAGGATCATCCTGAGTCAGAGCCCTATGAAGAAACGTTTTCCATTCCTTATCGATCCAATATGAACATTATTTCTGTTCTGATGGAAATCCGGCAAAATCCGGTGACAAAGGATGGGAAGCAAACCACTCCTGTGCAATGGGATATGAATTGTTTAGAGGAGGTTTGCGGGGCCTGCTCCATGCTGATTAATGGCAAGCCCAGACAGGCCTGTTCAACATTGGTTGACCAGCTGGAGCAGCCGATTACCCTTGCCCCAATGACTACCTTTCCGGTTATAAGGGATTTATTTATCGACCGTGGGAAAATGTTTGATGCGTTAAAGCGTGTAAAGGCATGGATTCCGATTGATGGAACCTATGACATTGGTCCGGGTCCACGCATGAATGAAAATACCCGACAATGGGCCTATGAGTTATCCAAATGCTTCACGTGTGGGGTTTGTCTTGAAGCCTGTCCAAACGTGAACGAAAAAACTGACTTTTTAGGACCTTTCGTATTTGCACAGATTCGTCTGAAAAATGTACATCCCACAGGCGAAATGAATAAAGAAGAGCGTTTGGAAGCCTTTATGGGAGAAGGTGGACTTGAAGAATGCGGAAACTCGCAAAATTGTGTTCAATCCTGTCCTAAAGGAATTCCACTGACTACATCCATTGCAGCCATCAACAGAGAAGCTACGGTGCAGTCGTTTAAAAGCTTTTTTGGGTAAGCGGCTGTCTCCTGATTTCTAATGATATTAAAAAGAAATGGGGTAAAATTTTCACTCCTTTTAGGGAAGTAATCCAATTGGTATGGTTGACATTTTTTCTTTTATGATTTATGATTTTTCTAACAATTTTATATAGGAATCTTATCCAGAGAGGTGGAGGGAAATGGCCCTTGGAAGCCTCGGCAGCAGGTTCTTTTTTGAAAGAATACTGTGCCAAATCCATCAAGTCAGTGTGCTTGAAAGATAAGAGGACGAGTCGATTACAGTGGTTTCAACTCTCTTCTTATTGGAAGAGAGTTTTTTCTTATCCAGCAAATCATAAAAAAAGCTATTTGTGGATTAGAAAACAAGAGAGGCCACGTCCGGCTCCAGCGCCCAGCGACTAGCGTGACTTCCTTCACCTCCGTCCGATAAGTCAACATCGACTCACGCTGTTCGTCGTGTTTCCTTTATCTCCTACGGTTCAGTTCAGTCCGTACGTCGCTAAACGGGCGCTTCCGCCTTTGATTTTTTACATAACAACACAACAGGGAGTGGAGAACATGAAATATGGATTCTGGTTACCGATTTTTGGAGGCTGGCTTCGAAATGTAAAGGATGAACAGATGCCGCCTACCTATGATTATGCAAAAGAAGTGATTCAGTCAGCAGAGAAGTGGGGATATGATACAACCTTAATCGCTGAGTTATATTTAAATGATATTAAAGGAATTGAGCACGATTCACTGGAAGCCTGGACGACAGCTGCGGCATTGGCTGCTGTGACGGAAAAAATCGAAATTATGACGGCTGTCCGGCCAGGGTTTCATCATCCGGCAGTGACCGCAAAACAGGCGGCCAATATTGATCACATCAGTAAGGGGCGTTTTACGTTAAATATCGTGTCCGGCTGGTGGGAAGGGGAGTCCAGACAATACGGCGGGGCTTTCACGAGACACGATGAACGCTATGACCGGACAACTGAATTTCTTGATATTCTTAAAGGAATGTGGACGGAAGATTCGTTTTCCTATAATGGGGACTTCTATCAGGTAGAGGATGCGAAACTGGCCCCTAAACCTGTGCAAAAGCCGAACCCTGTCCTTTATGCAGGGGGAGAGAGTGAAAAAGGCAAGCAGGTGATTTCCTCAGCCTGCGATGCGTATGTCATGCATGGAGGAACGGTAGATGAGGTCGCCAGTAAAATTCAGGATATGAAAAATCGCAGAACAGCAGCAGGGAAGGAGCCCTTGCAATCATTTGGGATGGCAGCATATGTCATTTGCCGGGATACTGAAGAAGAGGCACTGAAGGAACTGGAACGGATTACGACCGTTGAGGATATGAGCGGATATGCAGGCTTTAAAGATTTCACTTCCAAATCCGAGCTTGAGCAAAGGATTCAGTTGCAGGATTATTCGGTTTCCAATCGTGGGTTACGGCCTAATCTTGTCGGAACTCCTGATCAGATTGCCGAGAGAATTTTAGAATACGAGCAAGCCGGAGTAGACTTACTGTTATTACAGTGTTCACCGCAATTAGAGGAACTGAAGCGATTTTCCAATCAGGTTATGCCACTGGTAGAAGAATTACGGGCAAAGGTTCAAAACTAATCTTAAGGAGTGTTTAGATGAGTAAGGTGTATGTCATCCATGAAAATGAAGAATGGACGGAGCATTTATTTAAGAGATTGGAAGAGTTGGAGATTCCCTATGAAGACTGGCTGCTTGATCACGGGTCCATTGATTTGACCGAGGAACCCCCTGAGGGCATCTTTTATAACCGGATGAGTGCTTCCTCGCATACGAGAGGAAATCGTTATTCACCTGAACTGGCCAGCGCGGTGATAGGATGGCTTGAAGCCTATGGACGCACGGTCATAAATGGGAGTCGTGCCTTACAATTAGAGGTTAGCAAGGTGCTTCAGTATTTGGAGCTTGAAAAACACGGGGTTCGAACACCCAAAACCATCGCAGCGGTTGGAAAAGAAGAGTTAATCAGGAAGGCGGAGGCATTTGAAGGACAGAAATTCATTACCAAGCATAACCGTGCCGGAAAGGGTCTTGGCGTCCAGCTCTTTCAATCTGTGGATGCATTGAAAGAATATGTGGAAGGTGAGGATTTTGAGGAGCCAGTGGACGGTATTACACTGATTCAGGAATATATCGAATCACCAGAATCCTTTATTACCCGCTGTGAATTTGTTGGTGGCAGGTTTTTATATGCGGTACGTGTCGATACTTCAGAGGGCTTTGAGCTTTGTCCGGCCGATGCCTGCACGATTGATGATTTATTCTGTCCGGCAGGGGAAGAACCGGCATCCCCGACGAAGTTCCAAATTCAAAAGGGCTTCGATCACCCTGTTTTGCAGCAATATGAGCAGGTGCTTTCAGCCAACAATATACAGGTAGCAGGTATTGAGTTTATTAAAGATAAAAGCGGAAATCTGTATACCTATGATATCAATACCAATACCAATTACAACAGTGATGCAGAGTCCGTTGCAGAGCAATATGGAATGCTGGAAGTGGCGAAATATTTGGGAGAAAAACTGAATCAGGCCAGGCAAAAGGCTTACGCGTAAAAGAAAAAGGCTATCTTCAAAAATTGAAGGTGGCCTTTTCTTTTTGTCATTTACCATTGAAGAATAAATCTGCCATGTTCAGGCAAAATATGAAGAGCAACCCACTGCAGAATTCTGATGGAAAATGTGAGGATTGGCCAATGAAACTATTCGGGAAAAAGAAATCAGCACAGAAAAAACAATCCAATACACTCCTGGAGCCTTCAAATATTATTGAACTCATAGATATCTGCAATACATCGAATGATTTTTTGCACTTTAAGGAGCCAATAAAAAAACAGAAGATTTGGATTTCCTTTTATAAATCATTGATTGATACAGAAATTCTTCACAGAGATATTTTGGAAAATATACAGGAGTATAAGCATTATTCCCTGGAAGAGATTAAAGAATCCATTCCAGTGGAAAAGGTACTGACAACAAAAGATGTTAAAAAAATGCAAACGAAATTGTTAAGAGGTTATATTCTGATCCGGCTGGATGAGTATGATCAGCAGGGTCTGCTCATCAATGCCCCTTTAAAGAAGACGAGAAATGTATCGGTACCAGAAGTTGAATTTTCTGTTATTGGACCAAAGGAAGCATTTATCGAATCCATTGACACGAATTTAAATCTGGTCCGTCATCATTTACCGATCCCGGAGTTAATGATCAAGGAAGTAAAGGTTGGAAGATTGACCAAGTCAAAGGTGGCGGTGCTATATATTGAAGGAATAGCCAATGAGGAAAACATCAACACAGTCATGCAGCGTGTAGAAGATATCGATATTGACCACCTTATTGATAGTTCCTACATTACACAAATCATTGCCGACAATCCAAAATCTCCATTTCCACAGTTGCTGGATACAGAAAGACCTGATCGCACTGCAGCTGTTTTGGCTGAGGGCAAAATCGTCATCATGGCTGACGGGTCTCCCCATGTCTTAATTGCACCAGCCAATCTTACTGAGTTTTTTATATCATTTGAGGACTACTTTTTAAATCCTTTTATTGCCTCTGCTTTTCGAATTATCCGTTTCTTTTCAGTTATCTTCTCCATTCTGGTGACACCGATATATGTTGCTGCTTTGACGTATCATTATGAGTTAATCCCGAAAGATTTAATGGGTACGTTAATTACCTCCAGGGAAGTAGTTCCGCTTCCGCCTATACTGGAAGCGGTCTTCTTGGAATTAACGATTGAATTGTTACGTGAGGCCGGGGCAAGACTGCCTACGAAGGTCGGGCAAACCATTGGTATTGTGGGTGGTATTGTGATTGGAACAGCGTCAGTTGAAGCCGGATTAACAAGTAACGTCCTGTTAATCCTTATTGCGCTTGCGGCCTTGGCTTCCTTTACAACGCCGGTCTATCAAATGAGCAATACCATTCGTCTGATTCGGTTTCCATTTCTTATCTTTGCTTATTTATTTGGCATGCTGGGGGTTGTTCTCGGCTTCTGTTTTTTAATCACTCACTTGCTGCGACTTTCATCCTTAGGGAGACCTTTTTTAGAACCGATTTATCCTCCTCGTCTAAAAGATATGAAGGATGCGATTATCCGCCTTCCGTTTTCAAGAAATACGAAGCGGCCGGTACAGCTTCAGACACAGCAAACAGAGAAGTACAGCTATAAAAAAGCAACGAAAAAGAAGGATATTGATGAATAATAGACAAGGAGGTGAGGAGGTTGGGTAAACCCGTTTCAGATACCCTGAAAGTATCGTCCTTTTTAGTTTTCTTTTTAGTTCATTCGGTTCAGGTGGGGATCGGAATTTTAAGCTTTGAAAGTGCCGTCATTGAATATGCCAGTTATGATGCATGGATTTCGGTAATCATCGCTGGAATTGCAGTCCATGTCGTTGTCTGGATGTGCTTTAAAATGCTGAAACAGGATGAGGACATTTTTGATATTCATAATACCCTTTTTGGAAAATATGCTGGCGGGGTGCTTGGATTTCTCATTTCAATTTATTTTCTGATTTTGTCGGCAGTTACACTTCGGCTTTATATTGAGATTATTCAAGTGTGGATGTTTCCTCATATAAGTGTACTCTATCTTGGGGTTGTATTTATCATACTTTTTTATTATGTGATTAACGGGGGATTTCGGGTTGTGGCGGGCATATGCTTCCTGGGAACGGTGATCCCGCTTTATCTTCTGCTTACGCTGCTGTTCCCTTTGGAATTTGCCTATTTTCATAATTTAATGCCTGTATTAAATCATTCGGTTAAAGATTTATTGCTGTCTACAAAGGAAATGACGTTAAGCTTTTTAGGTTTTTCTACTCTGCTCATCTATTATCCTTTTATTAAACATCCTGAGAAAGCTCATAAATGGGCGCACTTTGGGGTGATGTTTACGATTTTTATCTACGTAGCTTTAACCATTGTGGCCTTCGTTTTTTATGATGAAGAGCAGCTTAGCACGGTTATTTGGCCGACGCTTGGAATTTGGAAAATTATCGAGATGCCCTTTGTGGAACGTTTTGAATATATCGGAATCAGCTCATGGGCAATGGTTATCCTTCCTAATATGACCCTTACACTGTGGGCAGCCACCCGGGGAATGAAACGTATTTTTCATGTGAATCAAAGAAAAACCGTAATTGTTTTCCTCCTCATCGTACTTATTGCCAATACATTGATTAATGGACATGAACGTATTATGAAATTAAGTGATTACGTATCGCGAATGGGTTTTTATACGGTTTTTGTCTATATTCCATTTCTATTTATTGCTTACACTATTTATCAAAAAGTGAGGAAATCCAAATGAGAGCACTGGCTTTGGGAATCGTCCTTTCTACGGTTGTATTGCTTACAGCAGGATGTGGAATCGAACGGCAAATTGTTGATGACATTTCTCTTGTCACCGCTGTGGGTTATGATCCAGCAGAAGGAAATAAAATTCAGGGGACCATAGCGGTTCCAAATTTTCAGGCTGAAGGAACCGTGATGACAGAGATATTTAGTGATACAGCCATGCTGATGCGCGAAAATTCGGCTAAGTTAAACACAGAAGCCAACCGCCCACTGGCTACAGGGAAACTCGAGGTTATTTTATTTAATCAGGAATTGGCGAAGGAGGGGATTCAAAAGCTGAAGGATGTTTTTGTACGTGATCCGAGTATCGGTTCCAGAGCCAGATTGGCCATAACAGAAGGCCCCACACAGGAGGTTTTAACTCGTCAATACTGGGATAATGATGCAGGTATGTACCTGTCTGATATGCTGGAGCAGAATATTGACAGAGGAACGATTCCTGAAACGAATCTGCATCTTTTTGTGTATGCCCTGTATTCAAAGGGAGCAGATCCCTATTTACCTTATTTGTCTGTGGAGGACATGGTCAGTATTGATGGCATTGCTTTATTGGATCATGACCGTTATGTTGGAAAAATCCCCTATGAGCAAACCTACACCTTCAATTCACTGGTTGGAGATTTTCAGAACGCTACCTTTCCCATTCATCGTGGGGATAAAAAAAGTGCAACGGTTAGTAATATAAGCTCGGATAGAACAATTCAATTTAAAGGGTCTGGGAAGAATATGGAATTAATTATTGATGTGAAACAGAAAGGGATTCTCAGGGAGTATCGTGGAGGTAAGATTACGAAAAAAGTATTGAAAAATATAGAAGAAAGTATGGAAAAACAGATGAAGAAACAGGCGAAGGACATTCTTAAGAAACTGAAGGAACTGAATATAGATCCACTCGCCCTGGGTAATGAATACCACAGTGAACATAGGAACTTCAGCTGGAAAGAATGGGAGAAGATGTATCCGGAATTAAAATTTACCCCAAAGATAGATGTGAAGATTATGGAGTATGGAATTCGGAGGTAAATAAAGACCACGCGTCCTTAATGTTGGACACGTGGTTTCTTTGTGGCTTGGGGCAGGATGGAGCTTATGATCTTTTACAGGTTAATCGCCCATGAACCTTGGTTCAGAATGGGCTCTTCTTTGCCATCTTTAGTGACACCGTAAACATCGAGCTTGTCTGATCCCATCATAAAGTCTACATGGACCAGGCTGTTGTTGACGCCGCTTTGATCGAGGGTGTCGTCATCCATGTTTGATCCACCTTTAATATTGGTAGGATAGGCCTTTCCAAATGCGAGGTGGCAGGATGCGTTTTCGTCATAAAGGGTGTTGAAGAAAATTAAGCCTGACTGGGAAATCGGTGATTCGTGCGGAACGAGAGCAACCTCCCCGAGTCTTTTCGCGCCTTCATCTGTTTCCAGCAGATGTTTCAGGGTTTCATAGCCCTCACCTGCAGAAAAATCAACGGCTTTGCCATCTTTAAATGTAATGGAGAAGTCGTCAATCACATTGCCACCATAATTGAGAGGCTTCGTATTGCGAACCGTTCCATTTACACCATATTTATGAGGCATGGTAAAGACTTCTTCAGACGGAATGTTGGCGTTGAAAATGGTTCCCTTTTCAGTCGGTGATGCTCCGCCTTTCCAGACATGGCCTTCAGGTAAAGCAATTTCAAGATTGGTACCAGGTGCTTTGTAGACAAGCTTTTCGTATTGTTTTTCATTTAGATAATCTCTGACTGATGCCAATGTCTGATTATGCTGGTTCCAGGCATCGATTGGGTCCTCCTGATCAGCCCGAGTAATCTTAAAGATTTGCTCCCACAGCTTTTCAACAGCGGTTTCTGGTGATTCACCAGGGAAGACCTTCTGCGCCCATGCCTGGCCGGGAACAGCTGCTACACACCAGGTTATGCGGTCGTTCATCGTATAGCTGCGGAAGTTTTGCATCGCATTTCCGGATGCTTTATTGGCAGCTGCAATACGGCTTGGGTCAATTCCTTTCAGTAAGTCAGGATTGGATGGTTTAATGGAAAGAACAGCGGCTCCATCCTCAGCATAGTAATCATACATGTCCACGCGCCATTGCGGAACAGTTTCAAGAGTTTCCATTGGTGCATGCTCAAATTTAAGCCGGGTGAGCGTTTCATCCGTCCAATTCATATGTATATCCTTTGCACCGATCTCATACGCTTTTTTCGCAACGACACGGACAAATTCGACCGCTTCCGTTGGGGCATTGACCATCAGTGCTTGATTTTTCTGAAGGTTTACCCCTTTACGCAGCACTAATTCTGCATATTTTTCCATATTTTTTTGAAAATCTGACATATGTTCATCCTCCTTTTTAACTACTCTATTATTTCATACATTGAATTTTTGCACAAAGCCTGGGCGTGGCTTTTCCTGAATATCCATCATGACTGCATATTATAATGGATAGAATACAAAAAAGATGCGACTCTATCGTTATGAGTCGCATCCTGAGCTTTAAGTTATCACGTATTAACTGGCCGTAATACCCCCACTTCAAGTTTTGAGGGTAACCCAACAAGACAAAGTGGGGGATAAACGGCCAGTAAAAACCTGATAAGTTCAACTAACCATCCGTGGGGAATGGAGAAAACCCCCACTGATGGAAGTTTCACTTTATAAGACTAACAGCAGACTGACAGCCATAACAGCCATTCCAGCGATTAATCCATATATGGAAAGGTGGGCTTCATCGTACTTTTTGGCAGCAGGCAAGAGTTCATCAAGAGAGATGAAAACCATAATTCCGGCAACGGCAGCAAAGATGATCCCGAACATCATATCATTTAAATAAGGCATTAAAATTAGGTAAGCAGCGATGGCTCCCAAGGGTTCAGATAAACCTGACAGAAAGGATAACTTAAATGCCTTTTTCTTACTTCCTGTTGCGAAATAAACCGGAACGGAAACGGCAATGCCTTCAGGGATATTATGAATGGCAACCGCAATAGCAATCGCAATGCCTAAGCCGGGGTCCTGGAGTGCGGATGTGAATGTGGCGATCCCTTCAGGAAAGTTATGAATCGTAATGGCTAAGGCCGTAAAAGATCCCATTTTGAGTAAGGAAGATTGGTCATTTATGATTTTCGGTTCCTTTTTCATATCTTCTACTTTTCTTATTTCATGGGGATTTCCCTGCTGAGGAATAAATTTGTCAATCAACGCGATTAGAAGAATTCCCCCAAAAAAGCCTCCCACCGTGATCCAATTTCCTAACGTTTCCCCCTGGGCTTCAATCAATGCTTCCTGCGCTTTTACAAAAATTTCAACAAAGGAAACATAAATCATCACCCCTGCAGAGAAACCAAGGGCAAAGGATAAAAATTTAGTATTCGTGTCTGATGTAAAAAAAGCTAAGACACTTCCGATACCCGTAGACAGCCCAGCCATCAATGTCAAGCTGAGGGCTAGAAGGACATTCTCTGTCATATGCATCTCTCCCTTACTGTCGGTGTTTTATTTTTACAGTTCGTCATATTAAATTTGTTAAACAAGTCTTTCCTTAGGGAAACTTCTAGCTAAAAAAATAATTCACAATGAATATATATGAATCAGGTTAGGTAATTGTGCGTAAAACTTTTACAGCTATAAAAAAGTTTCCTGAGACTAAAATATAGCAAGTTGCCAAAATTGTCAATCAAATAAATCGCTGGTATGGTTATATTAAAATTTCCAAATCTGATTAAGGTTATGCAATTCGGCCCTAAGCAGTTCATCGTTTTTCTTTGTTCATACTTGCTTATTTAGTTTATGCCGTATGGCCAAACCGCTCTCCCCACCTTTTCCCGGTTGTTATCATGGTTGTTTTCATCTATAATTTAGGTAAAGGTATGATGTAAGGGGCTTTGTGAAATGGGTGGAACGACTCCGAGTATGGAAGATTATATGGAACAGATTTATTTATTGATACATAGAAAAGGATATGCCAGAGTATCTGAAATAGCGGAAAACTTATCCGTTCAGCCGTCATCGGTTACGAAAATGGTGCAAAAGCTCGGCGATGATGGCTATCTAGTTTATGAACGCTATCGAGGCTTGAATTTAACCTCCAAAGGGGAAAAGTTTGGTCATCTTCTTGTCTATCGCCATGATCTGCTGGAGGAATTTTTGGAAATCATTGGGGTACATAAGGATAAGATTTATGATGATGTAGAAGGGATTGAACATCATTTGAGCTGGGAAGCGATTGATAAGATTGCGAATCTGGTTCAGTACTTTAAAGATGACCATAGCAGAGTACAAGTTTTACAAGCCATTAATAATGAAAATGATTTGATGGATTAAGTTTTAACACTTATTAACTGGCCGTAATAAGCCCACCTCAAGTTTTGGGGGTAACCCAACAAGACTACACTTTATAAAAAAAGCTTCTGGAAGGATTGTCTCCAGAAGCTTTTATTGTAATAAAAAGGAGGAGATTCATGATGACCATTACGTTTCAATCATTAGTTGCAGATAAGCAGGGGGATGAATTTTCTTTAACCGTTAAAAATCAGGCAATCGAGGATCTGCCTGAGGGAGAAGTGCTTATCCGTGTGCATTATTCGGGGGTGAATTACAAGGATAGCCTGGCAGGTATACCTAATGGGAACATCATTCGAAACTATCCCATGGTGCCGGGGATTGACATGGCTGGTGTGGTTGAATCATCCATGGATTCCCGCTTTCAGAAAGGGGATGAAGTCATTGCCACCAGCTATGAAATTGGTGTCTCACATGCCGGGGGATACAGTGAGTATGCGCGGATACCTGCTGACTGGATTGTGCCCCTTCCTCAAGGCCTTTCTCTCAAAGAAGCGATGATTTTAGGAACGGCAGGGTTTACGGCAGGTCTGTCTGTAAAGCGTCTTTTGGAGAACCAGGTTACCCCTGAAAAAGGAAAGGTACTGGTAACAGGAGCTACAGGAGGAGTGGGGAGCTTTGCCATTTCCATTTTACAATCCCTGGGCTTTGAAGTGGAGGCAAGTACAGGCAAGGATTCTGAGCATGAGTATTTAAAGCAAATAGGGGCAGATCAGGTGATTTCCCGCACCGATGTGTTTGACGGGAAAATAAAGGCATTAGGCAAACAGACGTGGCAGGCTGCTGTTGACCCTGTGGGCGGCGAGCCTCTGGCATCCGTGTTAAGTCAGATTCAATACGGTGGTGCGGTTGCCGTCAGTGGATTAACGGCAGGGACAAAAGTACCCACAGCAGTTTTTCCTTTCATTCTCAGAGGCGTAAACCTGCTGGGGATTGATTCGGTTTACTGTCCAATGGAAATAAGGCGACAGATATGGGCGCATCTGGCTGCAGACTTTAAACCAGATACGTTTGAGCCTTTTGTTCAGCAGGAAGTTACACTTGAGGAGCTACCGGATGTTCTGCCTGATTTATTGGAAGGGAAGGCCAGAGGAAGGACCCTTGTGAAATTAATATAGACCTTATCGTCGGCAGAAAATTCAGGTATGTTCCTATTTTTCTTTCACCGGAAATATCGTATAATAATAACATTCATATTTTTTCATGATAGGGGAGAGGGGCCATATGACAACGATTGGACTGATAAGGCATGGATTGACAGATTGGAATGTGGAGCGGAAAGCGCAGGGGCAAACCGATGTGCAATTAAATGAAGTGGGACAGAGACAGGCTGAGGTACTGGCCACCCGTTTTCAAAAAGGGGAGTGGGACCTTATTGTGACAAGTCCGCTGTCCCGGGCCGCTGATACAGCAAATGCTGTGGCTCGCCATACAGGGCTTTCCGTCATAAAAGATGCTCGACTTCAGGAACGAGGCTTTGGAGAAATCGAGGGCACAACGGAATTGGAAAGAGTGAAAAAGTACGGTGAAAATTGGCGGGAGCTGGACCTGGGGCGTGAAGGAACAGAAGCGGTAACCCAGAGAAGTGTTGCGTGTGTCGAGGAGTTTTGCCAGGCCTATGAGGGAAAACGTATCTTGTTTGTCAGTCATGGAGCGACCTTGAATATGCTTATTAAAGGTTTACTGGATAATCCACATTTTGATGAACGCTTCGAAAATACAGCCTTCTCCATATTTGAGAGAACGGAAGGCGAGTGGGAGTGTCAGCTGTTAAACTGCACAAAACACTTGGATCATCAGAAGGAACTGGAGGCAAAGTAAGCAGCCTTGATCGCGTGATGCATATCACCCCTTATTAAACCTATATTGCGATATAATAATGTCGTAGTTTAATAAGGGGAGGCATCACGATGTCATTCTATATGCTATTGGTGACCATTCACGTATTTTCAGCAATACTTGGTATGGGGCCGGGATTTGTTATGATCCGTGTCGTGTCCAGTGCGAAAAACATGACCGAATTAAGACACGCTTATGCTATACGGAATCGATTACATACTTTTGTGATGATTGGAGGTACGTTGCTTTTAATTACAGGTCTTGCCATGGGCTTTATGAATACGTCCTTGTTTGAAAAAGCCTGGTACTGGCTCAGCCTCATACTCTTTTTAATTGCCCTGGCCTTTGGTCCGCTGCTGCTGTCGCCGAGATCCAAGCCAATAAAACAGTGGCTGGTTGAATATGATGGAGAAGAGATTCCAAGTGATTATTATCGTATGGAAAAAGAGTTGTTTCGATATGAAAGATTGGAAAATTTTATCTTTTTAATCGTCATTGCACTTATGATTTTAAAGCCGTTTTAAAAGTACACGCATGACGTGAAAATCAATCATCGACTATATATGAAGACGACACAGGTAAACGCTTGGGGTTCCAGGCGTTTATTAAGTCAGATCATCTGCGTAAACAATCTTAATGATGCCGGGCCTATTTATCTAATACTTGTTCCAATTCTTTATCTGTACGAAAGCAGCCTTTGAAAGAGTAATTATCCGGTTTTTTTCCTACATAAAAGTGACTGAATGATAAATTAATGTGAGTTCCATCTGGTAATGTTCTGCTGGTGCTTGCATTACCTCCATAATGAATATACTTTTCGTGATTTAACTGTTTCCGATTACCCTGATTGTCCACATAGTAATAATCGACTTGACGAAAACCGGAATGATCCTCATAAGCCCAGCCTAAATTCTCAGGAGAAGAAGTTTTTATTATCCCGTCATCAGGGACTTGATACGTAATCGTGTTATTTTCTATTTGTAATGGTTCCTGGTTTTTAAAATCATAAAAAATGCCTATACAGCCTTCATATCCATCCGGAATGAGATATACTTCATCTGCTGGATCTTTCACAACGAAAAATTTATACAAAGAGATAGATAAGATCAGGATTAAAATAATTGTAACAATACTAAATATAAGTTTTTTCATAAATTCTACCCTTTCTTCCAGTATAACCTTTCCTGGTTTAGGTTTGGAAAATGCAATGAGTCTACAGGAGACATGGAAGGCCTCCTCTATTAATTTCTATATGGCTTCTCCTAACTCCTTGTCTGACGTATCGAAAGGATGATGGGCTCACATACTAATAATCAGGTTTTTAACATGATGGAGGCAAGCATATGAAAAGGAAAATATTTATCGGCTTCGTGTTAATTATAACATCATTTTTTATAACAGGCTGTAAAGATCAAAAAGAAGAGGATTCGAATGAAAAGAAACAGGAAAAGGAATTGGAGGGGACCTGGGATGGACAAATCCAGATTCCTGACCGGCCTTTACCGATTGTCATTACATTTTCCAATGAAGATGATTGGACGGGAACGATCAGCATCCCTGTGCAAGGGGTTAAGGATTATCCGCTATCCAATATTTCAATTGATTTGCCCCAGGTATTTTTTCAAATGGAGCTGCAGGGACAGAAGATTACTTTTGATGGAGAGAAAAACGCAGAGTCTATTGAAGGCACCTTTAGTCAGAATGGGCAGTCGTTTCTTTTTACTTTAGAAAAGACGGAAGACAGGAAAGAAGAGACCGCAGAAGATGAGGGACAATTCATGAGCGTGGATACCCCGAATGGAGAGTTAAATGGGGAATTACTGCTTCCGGATGGTGCAAAGGGTCCGCACCCGGTCGTTCTGATTATTCCAGGATCCGGGCCAACAGATCGTAACGGAAACACACCGACCATTCCGGGGAAAAATAATAGCCTGAAAATGCTTGCGGAGGGTCTGGCTGAAAATGGGATAGCAAGTCTGCGTTACGACAAACGTGGTGTGGGCAAGAATCAGGATTCACTGATAGCAGAAGAGGACTTGCGATTCGAGGACTTTGTGACTGATGCAAGGGCCTGGATTCAAAAGCTGAGCCAGGATGAACAGTTCTCAAATGTCTGTGTCATCGGGCATAGTCAGGGGTCATTAGTGGGCATGCTGGCTGCTGCCGATACAGATGTGGATACCTTCATCTCTATTGCCGGTGCAAGCCGGAGCATTGATGAAGTGCTCTATGATCAGCTACAGGATGGGTTAAGCGATGACTTAGTGAAGGAAAGCGAAAAAATTCTTGAACAGTTAAAGCAGGGAGAAAAAGTGGAGGATATTCCACAGGCACTCCAGAGCACCTTCCGTCCATCTGTTCAGGCTTTCATGTCTTCGTGGATGCAATACAATCCGGTTGAAGAAATACAAAAGCTTCCTATGCCTGTGCTCGTGATAAATGGTGAGCATGATGTTCAGGTAGCGAAAAAAGAAGCGGAGAACCTGCATGAGGCCCACAAAAATTCAAAGCTTCTGATCATTAATGAAATGAATCATGTGCTGAAAAGAGCGCCTGAGGAACGGGCAGAAAACCTGGATACGTACTCGAATCCTGATTTACCGCTGGCTGAGGGATTAATGGACGGGATCATTTCCTTTTTGAAGAACCATCAATTTGTAAAATAAAGCAACAAAAGGGCAAAAGCCGGGGTTGGCTTTTGCCCTTTGTTTTTGCCGGAACCGTGCCGCCCCTCTATGTATAGCTGCCAATCAGAATTCCGTCGTATTGACTGAGGTTTTCCGGTTCCTCATCTATAATATCCATGAAGGTCAGGTTAATGTCCTTATGCTTTTTGAGTGTGTCGGCAATTGTATCTGCCATTTCTTCCGTATTTCCTGCCATACTCGTGTAGACGAGAAGAATGTTTAACATGTTCATCACCCTTTTCATTAGGATTTGTTCAGGAAAATGCCTTGATGTTATGGGGGGAATACTTCCTGATTACCCCTATTACCAGGCTTCCGTTTTGTCTTGTAATTGATCTATATCAATAATTTTAATTTTTCGTTGTCCGGTTTGTTCGATCATTCTCTTGTCCTGTAAAGCGTTCTCCACATCCTGTGAGCTTAGCTGTTCCACGAGATGCTCTGTATGGTCGAGACGTCTGCTGAATTCCTCAGTATTTTTAACGAAATGGCCGGGTGCTTCACCATTAATTCCTGAATGTCTGAACGATGCATATATAGAGAAAATCGACATTTCTCCAAAAAAGTCTCCTTGGTCAAGGATGCGAATCAGCTGCTCCTTACCATTTGGAGCGTCATTCAATTTCTTCCCTACCTTCATTATGCTTGAGATGATAACGGTTTGTAATGATATGCATCACACTTGGGACTGTCCCCACATCCTTTAAAGCGCTAAAGGATTAGCAGGGGAATGCATGGATTGGGTGAAGATTAGGTATGCTAAGAGTGTACAAACATTTACATATGAGGTGATCGATATGAGTGAACATACGCATGATCATGAGCATCATCATGACCATGATCACGAGGAAATTGATTATATTGAGGAGCTTATTGTGGATTTTAAGGAGGGCGCGACCCGCCTGCAGAAGGGTCTGCCTGAAATGACGAAAGGCTTTTTCGATTTTACCGAAGCCTGCTTTAAAGAAGGAGCGTTGTCTGAAAAGCACAAACAGCTCATGGCCCTTGGCATCAGTATTTATTCCCAGGATGAGTATTGTATCATGTACCACGCTAAAGGAGCTGTGGAGCATGGGGCAAGTGAGAAAGAGGTTATGGAAACCATTGCCGTAAGTGCGGCACTTGGGGGAGGGGCATCCTTCTCTCAGGGGGTTACCCTTGCGCTTGATACATTTGATCATTATCAGGCTAAGCATTAAATCATCAAAAGTCAGCATTCGATAAGAAAGTAGTTCAGTTCAGGAGGACAAAACGAATTTGTATCCCCTGACTGAACTACTTTTTTTATTATCATGTATTAACTAGTCGTAATCCTCCCGCTTCAAGTCCTGGGATTACGTCAACAATCGGTATAAAATTCCAGTAAGATTAGTACAGAAAGGAAACTTATTGCTGCCTGTGTTCGTATAACTAAACAAATCATAAAAGGAGGAGGGATGGCTTTGAAACAAACTCTAACCTTTGTAATCATGATCGTTATTGGAATTCTGTCAGCTTGCTCCAGTGACTCCAATCCATCTCAGGAGACAATTTCTAATTATCCTGAGAAGGTTCAGGATAAAGTTGCAGAGTTACCTGAAGAAATTAGAGAGACTTTAGTAGTCCCTGCAGAATTACCCGAGAATATGCGCGTTGTTGATTTTGATTATACAAGTGAACCTGTAAATGACCCTGACGGCAAAATCATTTTGACGACTTTCACATATGCAGGAGACAGCTCAAACTTATTACTGAACACGAAGTATGGAAATGTATCGTATGCGAATGAAAAAAGTAGTAAAACCGTTACTTTGGAAAATGGAATGGAGGCTAACGTATCTGAATCAAGTGTGAGATGGGAAAACGAAAATGGTCATCATCATGAATTATCACTGATAGAACCCCCTGATGGAACTGGTTCTGACGTAACAATGGATGATTTAATCGAAATAGCCAATTCGATGGAGTAAAGTGCTTTAGGAGATAGTGAGGTCGGGAAGTAAGACCATATAATGGGTTGGGAAGATGAGACAACTAACGAAGAAATGAGCGTTAAATGGCTACCCTTCAACGCTCATTTCATAAGACGTTTTTATTGATTAACCTCTTTGCAGGTAAGAGATCAAAAACCTCATCCGGCTACAGTGCGGGAGCTTCCGTCTATATTCGAAAGGGATCTGTCATTTTTTCTTAGCAATCTTTTCCCGGTCTGTCGCCATGGGCGGCTGCTCCAACCATCCATTTTTAATCATCAGATTCGCACAATCCTCAGCAAATGCCACTAATTCAGCGGTTAAGCGAGTATAATGAGCCCCTAAATCTCTTCTTGCATTCACGCTCATGGCTGTTCCGTAGAAAGCTATGGCAATCTGAGTGGAATACTGAATCTGATACATCATGTATTTATCAGAGAATGGAGCTTCGGTTGAATCAGTCACGAGTGCCTGTAATGATATAGGAGAGTTCAGTTTTTCTTCATTAAATATACTTTTAAACACTTCCGTATGTTTGTTGGAAATCTGCATTCCCCGCTCAATGATTTTTCGAACGTGCTTATCCGTACAGGTCTGGGCAAAGGCGATTTTTAATGCGATATGCAGGTTCATTTTATACATATTAAATGTTATGTCCCCGATTTCGAGGGAAGTAAGGGGGCGACGGTGACCAAACCAGCCCGTTAAAAAGCCCTGATCCGTTACAAAGGAGACCTGTTCTGCCTGGTTTACCACTGGTGGACGACTATACAGGCCCTTCGTAAGCATCGCTTGTGTAGTCTGGTCAAACAGCTCCATCGTCTCTGTATTACACTGGATAAAATAGCTTCGTAAATCAGACCGAATCGACGTACCTACAGACAACCCATACCCTGTAAGTCCCTGAAGACACATAATATATAAATAGTGGAGGTAAAAAGGCTCCTGGAATAGGGGGGGTACTTTTTTATTTACATCAGCTTCTGTAAATGCCTGAGGAGTAGGGTGATTTTCCTGTCTAAAAAACTCCGATACATGTGCCAGGTGTTTTTCAGACAAGGCTAAAGCTTTTTTATATAAACTTCGGATATCCTCGTCCTCAATATGTTCCAGGGCATACTCGAAAAAGCGCTGGGACATACTGTCAAACATATATTGTGTCCATAAACCGGATATTTCCGGTGCGGTTAATCGGACATGATGTTCGGTTTCCATCGGTCTTCCCCCTATAAGGATAGTCATGTTCTTATAATCTCAAACTTTTTCCCAAAATATACGGGGCAGCCAAAAAGAAAACCGGACCACATGGATTTGGGTCCGGTTTTATACTTATGAATGAATATCAAAGGCGATTTTTCCAAAGTTTTTTGAATCACGTAAATAGCTGAAGGCCTCTTTATAATCAGGGAGTGAAAAAATTCGGTCTACAACAGGTCTGATTTGATGCTTTTCCACAAAGGCCAGCATTTCTTTAAACTCTTCATGACTGCCCATTGTAGAGCCAAGCAGGTTAAATTGCCCGTAGAAAAATTTGCGGATGTCGATGTTTACTTCATCCTCAGTCGTCGCACCAAAGGTTACAATCGTCCCGCCTTTGCGAATGATACCAAGGGATTTGTTAAAGGTGGCCCGGCCAATGCTTTCAATCAAGAGATCGACCCGTTCATCCTTGAGTTCTTCCTTCCAATCAGATTCTGTTGGAATAGCGACATCCGCTCCAAGCTCCAGTGCCTTTTGCCGCTTCTCTTCACTTCTGGAAGTAACGATGACTCTGGCTCCGGCTGCTTTTGCAAACATTAAAATATAAGTCAGCACGCCACTTCCTATACCGGGAAGCATCACTGTGTCGCCTGATTGTACCTTACCCCGTGTAAAGAGGGCACGATAACCGGTTAGAGCTGCCAGTGGAAGCACACCAGCCTCTGTCCATGATAAATGTTCCGGTTTTTTTTCCACGTTTTCAGCCGGAATCGTGATATACTCGGCAAACGTTCCGTGATCAGGCATATTGAGAATTTTAAATCCTTCAGGTGGGGCCTCGCTTTTCTTCTGCCAGCCCAAGGAAGGATCGATAACCACTTCGTCACCGGCTTTTACATTTTTGACACCCTCACCGACGGCCTCTACAACACCTGCACCATCCGAGCCCATAATGAGTGGAGGCTGATCCGGTTTATGCCGGTGGAGCAGGGCGACATCGCGACGGTTCATGCCCCCGGTTTTCAGTTTGATTTTGACTTGTCCGGTGTTTACTTCCGGCTCATCCATGTCCTCATAAAACAGACCGTTGAGACCTTCCTGTTCTTTATGAACGATTGCTTTCATGATAAGCTTCCCCCTTTAGTTCCTGCCATAGCTGATTGGCGAATTGTGTTAATTTGTCCATATCAGAGACATCCTCTTCGTATAAAGGAATATGTAATAGATCCTGTTTTTTGAATGTCTTCCTGATTTCCTGTAAATAGGTTTCTTCCTGCTGTCTTCTCTTCCTTAAAAAGTCTCCATCGGCATGTTCAGGCAGTACTTTATTGACGATGAGTGTACGTACGTGCAGATGGTAGGAATCCAGCTGTTTTACCGCTGTTTGGGTTTCGAGTATGGGCAGACGTTCAGGAATCAGGACAAAGGTAAAACCGGTTTTTGAAGGATCTAAGAGGATGTCCCGTGCGTTGATAAATTTTTCCTTCCTTGTTTGTAAAACGTCAAAAATGGGATCCTCCACCGGTTCTCCATCATTAAGCAACTGAGTATAATTATCATTGATTTTCTTTCGTCTGTCTACCATGCCCTCCATCCATACGGTCATAAGCTCAGGCAGACTCAGCAGACGAATGGTGTGGCCGGTCGGTGCAGTGTCAAAAATAATTTTATCAAAATGATCGACTTCATTTAAAATAATGGACACGATCCGATCAAACAGAGCAGCTTCATCGGCACCTGGAGAAGCACTGGCCATATCAATTTGCCGGTGAACCTCTTCAACCATTCTTGATTTGACCAGTCCTTTAAGGTTGTCCTTCACCGATTCAATATATCTCTTTGACTCCTTTTCCGGATGAATCTCCATGCCCCAGAGATGTTCCCGAATTTTGACCGGCTGATCGTCTATTTTTTTATAGAAGATATCTCCAAGATTATGAGCAGGATCGGTGGATACAATTAAGGTTTTTTCCTCTTTCTTAGAGAAGGCCAGAGCAAGGGCGGCAGAGGCAGTGGATTTACCGACACCACCTTTGCCACCGACAAAAATGATCCGTTTTTTCAGCAATTCATTCATGTGATCCCCTCCAATGAACGTATGCGGATTAAATCCTTATTAGCAGCAGCGAATCCCCTCAAAAGGTGATTTTTCCATACCCATGCGTAAATGCCAATCATGAAAGCGATCAATGATGTAAGGGTATAACTCAAGTGTGTAATAAAAGGCTGGATTCGGGATTCCTAACATATCTGAATAAAGCAGCAGTAAAAAGAGATCATCCTCATCACGGAGCTCCCGTGCAACCTCCTGTTTGTGAGGGAGACGCAGGATTTCGTCGTACAGTTCAAATATTCGCTTCAGTGATTTCATCGTCAGTCTCCTTTCGATAAAGTGAAACTTCCATCAGTGGGGAGGGGTTTTCCATCCCCCCACTGATGGTTAGTTGAACGTATCAGGAATTTACTGGCCGTTTATCCCCCCCTTAGCCCTGATGGTTACTCTTAAGACTTGAAGAAGGGGTATTACGGCCGGTTAATGCGTGAATAAGTTCGGGCTGCCTTCCCTCCTGAAACCTGTTAGAACAAAGAGGGAAAAGCCGCACATCGACTGCGCGGCTTTGCTCTGGTATTAATCATTCGGTATTCCTGTGTTATGGTTCCTGGAAAGAACCGATATGGCGGTCAGGATAATCCAAATGGCAAAGATCAGAATAATGGCTCCGAATACAAACAGCAGCATATTTGCCTCTCCTCCGCCATAACCTGACCAGTCGAAAATTACCTGCTGGGCCATCGCCCATAAGGTCATAAACATGAGGAAGACCATTGGAATAATGGCTGGCCAGTAATTGCGGCCCTGTCGTTTCAGCCAAATCGCAATTAACAGTAAACTGATGCCGGCAAGCAGCTGATTAGATGTTCCGAATAACGGCCAGAGTAAGTATCCACCTGAACCAAATCCTCTTGATCCCTCAGGAAGCAGGGTCAAGACCGTACTGGATACAACAGCAATCGAGGTAGCTACATGCATTTTTGTCATTGGGCGGATGTTGTACTCTTCCCCTAATTCAGAAATGATATACCGCATGAGACGAACAGATGAGTCCAGTGTAGTCGCGGCAAAACTTACGACAATGACGGAAACAATGGTGGCTGCTACGGTTTCCGGTATACCTATGCCGGTTGCCAGTTGGGCTGCCCCGGCGACAAAGTTCCCAAGGCCTGTTTCACTTGCTGCTTCAAATCCGCTATAGGTGGCAGAAAAATCACTTAAGGTAGGGAAGAAGGTAACCACGGCAATAATGGAAATGAGCGCAAGAGCCCCTTCGCCAATGGCTCCTAAGTAACCCACCTGTCGTGCATCGGTTTCTTTATTAAGCTGTTTGGAGGTTGTACCTGAAGAGACTAATCCATGGAAACCTGAAATTGCCCCGCATGCAATCGTTATAAACAGCAGAGGAAACCAAGGTGTATCAGGATTGGCATTCGTAGCAGGTGCAGTTACCTGCGGAAGGGTAAACAGCAACCCTAAGTATAAGATGGATAAACCAACGACCAGCTGGTGGGAGTTAATATAATCTCTAGGCTGCAAAAGCTTCCAGACCGGTAACGTTGAAGCAATATACACATAAACCATCAGGATAACAATCCATACCAGAAAGGCCAAGGAGGTTGCATTCATGCCAAATAGGCCAGTCGCTCCCTCACCGCCAAAGTATCTGACAAGATCAATTTGCAGAGCAGGGACATAGCTTGCCAGTACAGCCGCTGCATACATTGCAGCAAGCGCAAATAAGGATGGAATCAACATACCGCCTTTTCTTTTATACACACGATAACCGATCCATATAGCTAAAGGAATTTGAATAAAGACAGAAAGTACACTGGATGGATTGGATATAAAGAGATTGGCGATTACCCAGGCAAACACGGCATTCACCATGAGAACCAGTAAGAGAATAATAAACAGGAATAAGATTTTGGCCCGCTGACCAATTAGTTTGTTTGCCAGGGTTCCCACAGACTGCCCTTTATTTCTTACGGACAAAACAATAGTTCCAAAATCGTGAACACCTGCAGCAAACATCGTACCCAGAACTACCCATAATAAAGCCGGGAGCCAGCCCCAATATACGGCAATGGCAGGTCCTAAAATCGGTGCTGCACCTGCAACGGACGTAAAGTGGTGCCCCCACAGAACCCATTTGTTTGTGGGCACAAAGTCAACACCATCATTGTAGCGGTTCGCAGGTGTGACATAGTTGGGATTGAGTCGAAAAATTTTCTCAGCCAGATATTTAGAATAAATACGATAACCTAGAAAAAACATGATTAAGCCAAAAACAGCTAAGACAATCCCGTTCATTTTCATACCCCTCCTTTTAAAATATTATGAACCTGTGATCAAATCTAGTAAACGCTTACACTTCGATTTTACTAGATTTATATGTTGAGGAAAAGACAAACATGTATGAAAGTTTGGAATAATTTGAATAATTAGTAAGGTGGACAGAAAACTGTAATGAAAATTTTGGGATCTCTCATTCTAATTTCCATAAGTGTCCTATACAAGAAGAAATTCCAGTGCATAAGGTGTAGTGTCAAAGACATAATAAAAGGAGGCTAGATGATGAGTTACGGTGGTTATGGATATGGCGGAGGCTTTGCGTTAATCGTTGTGCTGTTTATTTTGCTGATTATTATTGGAGCTTCTGCAGGCTATGGATACGGTGGTTACTAAAGAAACAGCTGAGGCTTCAATTGTTCAGTTGTGATTTTCTGGTTTGGAGGATTCCGGAGCTCGCGAACTGAACTCAAAATATAAGGCTCCCTTCAGCAGGGAGCCTTATGTATAGGCTGGAATAAAAAAACGGGTGCAGACCCGTTCATTTTTATGTGTATTGATTTTTTTCCCAATCTGAATATAAACCACTTCCGTCACACCCCATGCAATCCAATGGCGGAATATAATAGGCCTCACTATAGGGGACTACATTGAACCCTCTGCCACGGCACTCAGGACAAAAGCCTTTCGCCTGCATAAGAGCCCGTTTCTTTTCCCTGCGATTTTTTCTCCACCCATTAATGGATTGGAAGATACCCATTGATCCTTCACCACCTTAGTGTTTGATTGCTTGTTCATAGTTTGTGGAAATTAATGAATTTTATACATCTAAGTCGGAACTCATATTTTATGGTATAAAAAGAAGATGTAATGAGTGAGTCATTCTTTTCATCCTTTTGCATACGATGAGGTTCATGGGAACTTTTATCACGCATAAACTGGCCGTAATACCCCCACTTATGGAAGTTTCACTTTATAATGATTTTTTAATATCAGGGTATGATAAAAGTGACTGGCGGATAAAGCAGAGAGAGAAAGGGGTGCATTATGCCTCATAATACGCTTTTCATTAAAGAAGCTACAGCCCATGAAAATATTCAGGAGCTGGAAGAGTTGCTAATGAATGTATCCGGAGTTGAACGGGTGCTGGTCGATCCGGATGACGGGGAAATTAAAGTCGAATATAATGAAGATGAAATTGAATTGCAGGAAATTGCATCCAATATTGTTTCTCAAGGCTTTCATATTGAGACGTAATTTTCTTTTGCAGCGAAGTGGTTCCGCAATTATGTAAAAATGCTGAACCACTTCGCTTTGTTGTTTATTTAGTTGTTATTGTTGTTGTTGTTACGGTTGTTACGGTTGTTACGATTCTGCATGTCACGTGCATCATTTTCATTTGCAAACTCTGTGTTTTCGTCCACATTCAATTCCTGGTTGTTATTGTTGTTGTTGTTGTTGTTGTTGCGATTTCGATTCCTGTTTTTTTCCATTTTATCACCTCCTGCTCCTTACTTTTCCCAAAATCTGTATTGTCATACAAAAAAACTGAAGAAGTGTTAACAAATGACACCTGCCAGCTCCATAACCCGTCAAAGTAGTCAGTGTTTGGGGGTAATGATAAAATACTGTATAAAGAAAATAGTAAGATGTAATTTTATACTTAAGAGGTGATTTCCATGAAAACAAGTATACAATGGACGGATCGCATGGCCTTTGCAGGGGTGACTCCGTCCGGTCATGAAATTAAAATGGATGCAGCAGAAGAGGTGGGAGGCGTCAATAGCGGAGCCCGTCCGACTGAACTCTTAATGAACGCTGTTGCCGGATGTACCGGTATTGATATTATTTCCATACTGAAGAAAATGCGACTCGAGCCTGAATCCTTTCAAATGGATGTAGAAGGGGAACGGGCAGATGATCATCCTAAAAAATTTACTGATATTCATATTCATTATTCACTGGAAGGTGATTTACCCGAGGATAAAGTGGTAAGAGCCATTCAGCTGTCCAAAGATAAGTATTGCTCTGTTTCCCATTCCCTGTCAGCGAATATTACGGCCAGCTATTCTATTAATGGACAAAAAGGGGAAAAGGAATTGTAAAACAGGCAGTCAGACCTTTTTAAAACAGGTAATAATCATGAAAATAACCCCGAACCACATAAAAAGCGGTACGGGGTTATTTTTTAATGAAGAGGAAAATTGGACGCTTTATCCTTTATATATATGGGCTAAGCCTGTCCTGTCGATAAACCAGTTTATAAAGTATCTTAATATCCTAGGCTAAAAAGATAAAGTAAAACGTAAATAATAAGCACAGCACATACATAATGGGATGAACTTCCTTAAAGCGTTTTTGTGCCACCATCGCTAATGGATAAAGGATAAAACCTAGGGCGATACCGGTCGCCACACTTGAAGTCAGAGGCATCATGATAATCGTAATAAAGGATGGGATGACCACCTCAAGCTGACTCCAATTGATTTTGCTGATTTCCATCGCCATGAGGGATCCTACAATAATAAGAGCAGGTGCTGTTACTTCCGATGTAATGACGGACAGAATGGGTGAGAAAAACAGCGCAATAGCAAAGCAGGCAGCAATGATGACGGATGTAAAGCCTGTCCGTCCTCCTACAGCAATTCCTGCTGAGGATTCGACGCTCGTTGCCGGTGTGGATGTCCCCAGGATGGCTCCTATAGCACCAGCAGATGAATCTGCAAGCAGGGCCCGTCCTGCATTTGGTATTTTATTATCCTTCATAATCCCTGCCTGACTGGTAAGGGCAATTAACGCACCGGCCGTATCGAAAAAGGCCACAAATAAAAAGGTGAAAATGACGGCCAGTAATTCAGGGGTGAGAATCTGATCTAAATGGCCGAACACAACCCCGAAAGTAGGCTCCAGACTGGGAACATCACCTACGATGGAGGAGGGCATGCTGATGATTCCGAACACCATCCCGACGACCGTTGTGATGACCATTCCGTAGAAAATCCCGCCATTGATGCCTCTTACAAGCATCCATATGGTTATAACAAGGCCCAGTACAGCTAAGGCTGTCATAGGGGAGGTTAAGTTCCCAAGCGTGACAAATGTATCCGGATCAGAAACAACCATTCCGGCATTTTTCAAACCGATAAAGGCAATAAAAAAACCGATCCCCGAGGCAACCGCATGCTTTAAATCCTGAGGAATGACATTAATAATTTTTTCCCGGATTTTCAGTAAGCTCAGGATCATAAAAATAATTCCGGCAATAAAAACCCCTGTTAACGCCACAGGCCACTCTATTCCCATTCCAATCGTAACGGAAAAGGTGAAGAAGGAATTCAGCCCCATACTAGGCGCAATCGCAATCGGATAGTTCGAAAGTAAACCGATAAGCAGTGAACCAATGATGGCTGTCAGGGCTGTAGCTGTAAAGACGGCTCCCTTATCCATTCCCGACTGACTCAGGATAAGCGGATTGACAACTAAAATATACGCAACAGACAAAAAGGTCGTAATTCCTGCCAGGGATTCCTGTTTAAATGAAGTGTTCCGTTCTGCAAATTGAAAAAAGCTTTTCATGATGTCTGCATCTCCCATTCCATTTCGTTTAGTATATGAAAAAACTTTGGCCGCTAACAGCCAAAGTTGTCTACAAGGAATAGAAGATTTCACTCCATCTTACGTTTCCATTCCTTGTAGACAAGCTATTTACGGCAGCTTGGTAGAGACGTTCAGGCCCTATTCCTGAACTTATACAAGGTTTATATTCTATTAAAATAATAGAAGAATCATAACAAGTTTATTAGAGTACGTCAATGGAAAAATTTTAAACCTTTAAGTGCGGCTATACTGGAGGAAAAACGTTGTTAAACAGTAAATGGAATCAGAATACAGAATGAATGGTTCGATTGTTTCGTGTCTTTTAGGGTAAACTGAAAACAGGGAAAAATATGAGGAGGTGATGCCGTATGACCGCTAACTCTAAAGTCAATCGATTAATTGATGAAAAATCTCCCTACTTACTTCAGCATGCCTATAACCCTGTGAACTGGTTTCCATGGGGAGAGGAGGCTTTTGAAAAGGCAAAAAAGGAAGGAAAGCCTGTGTTTTTAAGCATTGGCTATTCGACTTGCCACTGGTGTCATGTCATGGCGCATGAATCCTTTGAGGATGAGGAAATGGCAGCTCTGCTTAATGAGCGGTTTGTATCGATAAAAGTGGATCGGGAGGAGCGGCCCGATTTGGATTCCATTTACATGAAGGTCTGTCAGATGATGACCGGACACGGGGGCTGGCCGCTCAGTGTTTTCTTAACTCCGGATAAGATTCCATTTTATTCCGGTACATATTTTCCAAAAGAGAGCAAGTATGGCATGCCGGGTTTTAAAGAAGTGATCACACAGCTCTACCGGAAGTTCAAGGAAGATCCGGAACATATAGCGGAAGTAACGGACAGTGTAACGAATGCTTTCGAGAAATTGAAGCAGAAAAAGGCAAAGGAACGGCTCACGATTGATAACACACATAAAGCCTATAAACAGCTGGGGCGAATGTTTGATCCAGAGTATGGGGGTTTTGGGGCAGCACCAAAATTTCCGTCGGCTCATAACTTAATGTTTTTAATGAAGTATTATCACCTGACAGGTAAGATCCCGGCCAGGCAAATGGTCGAAAAAACGTTAAAATCAATGGCTGATGGGGGATTGTTTGACCATATCGGCTTTGGTTTCACCCGTTATTCAACCGATGAAAAATGGCTGGTTCCCCATTTTGAGAAGATGCTGTATGATCAGGCGACATTAATCATGGCATACACAGAAGGTTATCAGCTTACGGAGAGTCCCAGGTGGAAACAAATCAGTGAGCAAACCATTGAATTTGTGCTAAGAGAAATGAGGAATAAAGAGGGAGCCTTCTTATCGGCGATTGACGCTGATTCAGAAGGTGAGGAAGGAAAGTACTATACATGGACAGAGGAAGAAATTTTTGATGTGCTTGGAGATGACCTCGGGGATCGTTTTTCGCAAGTTTATAATATTACTCCAGCCGGTAATTTTGAGGGAAAAAATATTCCAAACCAGATTGGAGTAAACAGGAAGAGAATTGCAGCGAACCATAAGATGACGATGGAGGAACTGCAGGAAGAAATGGAAGGCGCCCGGTTGAAGCTGCTTGAGGAAAGAGAACAGCGAGTGTACCCACATGTGGATGACAAAATATTGACATCGTGGAATGCCCTCATGATTGCTGCTCTTGCACGGGCCGGAAAGGTATTTGAAAGAAAACAGTATATAGAAGCTGCTCAAACAGCCATGGAGTTTGCGGAGAAGAAGCTTTTTGCAGATGGCCGGTTAATGGTTCGTTATCGTGATGGAGAGGTACAGAATAAAGGGTTTCTTGATGATTATGCCTTTTTATTATGGGCTTATATTGAGCTTTATGAGGCCACCTTTGATTTAGCTTATCTGCAGAAGGGCAAAGATATCGTCCGGGATCTGTTTGAATACTTTTGGGATGACGAGGAAGGAGCGTTTTATTTTTCCGGCTATGATAGCGAGACCTTATTGACGAGGGAAAAAGAAGTATACGATGGAGCTATCCCGTCCGGAAATAGTGTAGCGGTAGTGATGCTGCAAAAAATGGCCTATCTGACAGGTGAAATCGAGTGGCTGGATCGAGTGGAGGAGATGTACTACAGTTTTAAGGATGACATTGAAGGGGCATCCACTGGGAGTACATATTTCCTGCAAAGCTTGTTATTATTTGAAACTCCAACGAAAGAGGTTGTCGTTATCGGGAACCAAGGAGATGAACACCGGGAGAGGCTTCTGTCTGAGCTGAATAAAGCGTTTTTGCCAGATGTGTCGGTCCTTGTTGGAGAATCACCTGAGGAAATCGGCGAAGTGGCCCCGTTTGCGAGGGAATACCAGCAAATTGAGGATAAGACGACCGTGTATGTATGTGAACATTTTGCCTGTCAGCAGCCGACAACCAATGTGGATGAGGCCTTACAATCGATATTATCCTGATGTTGGCGTACAAGTCATCTTGTACGCTTTTTTAACATGAAAATAATGACCGGTAATACCCCCACATCAAGTCATTCATTAAACGAAATGTATAGGTAGAGGAAAATCTTCATGGATGAATTCTCGGTTGTTAGGCGAATTTAACTAGGTAAATGGCTTTAATTTACAATTGTAATCAAACTGTTAATGGAAAAGTTTGAATTTTTTGATAAACTATGTAATTAGTGGTTTACTCTTATAAAGAAATGGGTAAATATACAGAAAAAAATTACTTAATATGGGAGGAATTTGAAAAAGATGAAAGCTTCTGGATTGGTAAGAAAGGTTGATGAGCTGGGACGTATCGTGATCCCTATTGAATTAAGGAGGACCATGGATATTAACATTAAGGATCCGATCGAAATTTTTGTGGATGACGATATGATTGTTCTGAAGAAATTCCGCTCACATGAATCCTGCGTCATATGTGATAATGTGAAGGACACGGTTGATATTAAAGGAAAGAAAGTATGCTATGAATGTGCGGAAGAGATTCAGAATGCAGGAGAACTTCAGAAAATTTAATTTTATTGTATGGAAACAGGGCCGGAGAATGGGTTCCTGTTTATTTTTTTGCCATTGAAAACGAGAAATGATTTATACTTTTTTCCTCAATAGAAAAACTATAAATAGTCCTTGATCACGCATTAACTGTCGGTAATACCCCGCTGATGGAAGTTTCACTTTATAAAAGGAGGGAAATGTAATGAAGGATGAAATGGAATATAGTGATGACCATCGTTTTATTCCGGTTACCTCGCTTACAAGTGGGATCGGACAGGCAGTTACTTCCGATATTTACTGCTTTCCGATTCAAGTAGTGAATGTGGTGTTTCTGGGTGAGCCTGATACAGACAATTGGATGCTTGTAGATGCCGGCATGCCGAGGTCGGCAGATGATATTATTAAAGAAGTGGAAAATCGCTTCGGTGAGGATAAAGCTCCCCGTGGAATCATTCTGACGCATGGGCATTTTGATCACGTGGGTGCGATAGTGGAGCTGGTGGAGCATTGGGATGTGCCGGTTTATGCCCATGAAGCTGAGATTCCATATTTAACAGGAGAGAAAAGCTATCCTGAGCCTGATCCTACAGTTGAAGGCGGAATGGTGGCGAAAATGTCCCCTTATTTTCCAAATGAACCCGTGAATCTGGGGAATCATGTGCAGGCCTTACCAGCTGATGGCAGTGTTCCTCATCTTGAAGAGTGGAAATGGGTACATACACCGGGACATAGCCCGGGCCATGTATCATTTTTCCGTGAACAGGACCGCTCATTAATTGCTGGTGATGCATTTGTTACGGTAAAACAGGAAAATCTCTTTAAGGTTATGGTTCAGGAGCAGGAAATCAGTGGTCCTCCTCGTTATTTAACTCCGGATTGGCAGGCAGCCCGTGAGTCTGTACGAAAGCTTGAAGAGTTAAAACCGAATGTGGCTGTTACCGGACATGGGATTCCGATGTCCGGCGAGGAGCTTTCCTCACAGCTGAAATATCTGGTTGAACATTTTGATCGTATAGCTGTGCCGGATTACGGACGGTATGTAGATGGTCAGGATAAGGAGCATTAGGATTGGTCTTGAGATTGAATCATTTGTGATGATTATGCCTGGATAAGTTTTTATCCAGGCTTTAGTTATTGAATGTTGTGTTCATATGCTTCCTGATGTATATCAGGAATTTTGGGTTTTGAAGAATCAGGAATCGATAAAGTGAAACTTCCATCCGTGGGGGTTTTGTCCATCCCCCACGGATGGTTAGTTGAACTTATCAGGAATTTACTGGCCGTTTATCCCCCACTTAGTCTTCTTGGGGTACCCTCAAGACTTGAAGTGGGCGTATTACGGCCAGTTAATACGTGATAAATTTAAAATATATAGACGCAAAAATCCCTTTTATCCATACAGGGGGGTTCACAATTTTCAAAATTAGCGTTATAACTGGAATAATACCAGTTTTAGGAGAGTGATAGAATGAAGGCAATTCAAACGAATCAGGCACCGCAGGCCATTGGACCATACTCACAGGCAGTGGAGGCTGGAGGTTTTCTGTATGTTTCCGGGCAAATCCCGATAAATCCGGAAAATGGGGAAATTGCCACCGGGATTGTCAATCAGACCGAGCAGGTGATGAAAAATATCAAAGCGATCCTGTCAGAGGCTGGTCTTAGCTTTTCCAATGTTGTGAAGTTTACCATCTACACAACGTCCATGGAAGACTTCCCAACCATCAACGATACATACGCCAAATTTCTGGAAGAGCCCTATCCGGCCAGAGCTACTGTAGAAGTCAGTAAGCTGCCTAAAGATGTTCTCGTGGAAATCGATGCGGTAGCGTTTAAATAATCTGGGGACTGTCCCCACATGCTTTAAAGTGTTAAAGTCACCTCGTCATCATCGGGTATGCCAGGTTTATTTACTGGTCTTTTTTCCCATACTTCCTTATATGATGATAGGGGTGATTTTTTGGGTCTTTTATATGGGATCGCCATTTTAAATATTCTGGATGGGGGTTTTACGTCTCTTGGGTTGTACGCTGGTGTTATTGAAGAGCAAAATCCACTCATGAAGGCACTGTGGACTACTCATCCGCTCTATTTCGCAGGGGTGAAGCTTGGGCTATCCTTATTACTAATTCTCATTGGGCATCGAATGACGAAAGCTATTTTAAAGAAATGGCGGCTTTTATATCTATCTGTTCTCCTTCTATACAGCTCAGTCTTAGGTATGCACCTCTTTTGGATTCATCATTTTATTTAAAGAAAAGAAAAACATGAATCATTGCCTCCTGACCCTTTTCAAAGGACTGTGAGACAACAATTCATGCCTGGATAGTGCTTCCGTTCTTATTGATTTTTCGGGATTTCCGTAAACATTCCTGCATAGTAATTCTCTTTACCAGTTTCATCCTTAATGGTACTGATGGTTAACCACTCTCGGTAAATCTCACCATTTTTACGCTTGTTCCAGATTTCTCCCTGCCAGAAGCCATTTTCCCGAATGTCTTCCCACATATCCTTATAAAAGTTCTCACGCATACCTGCATCCACTTCGGTTAATCCAAAATGGGAAACAAGGAAGTTTGGTAAATAAACGGTAAACGCCACAAATGAACCAAATGTCAGGAAGTAGAGATACTCAGGAACCAAAGTGTACTATTGCGGTAAACATTCTTAATCTGCTCCATTAAAGGCGTTACATTTTTTTCTTACTTACGATCTCCGAATAAGAAGACTAGTAATGCAAATACAATTAACAGGATTAAATAAAATCGAATGGTCATGCGCCAGCCAAAGGCTTCAGCTATAATTGGAGCGGCAAAGGTTGAAATAGCCGTTCCCACGTTACCTACCCCATAAATTCCGTTTACAAAAGATTTTTAAGAAACGATAGTTAGTGAAAAAAAAGTGAACATTCTCGTAATTTTTTATGTCGAACTCTTTTGTAATACATGGTGTTTTGCAGGAATAAATATGTCGGCATAGATGCTCGGGCTGTACATACAATTCCGTACTTTTTTATGTATTTCTAACTTTATTCCTTTTTCCTGTTTAAATCGATTCAATCGTAATGTGTCCTGTTAGGAGGGGGAGCCTTGACCAAGGTTATTCAGGTAGTCGGCTACAAAAATGCCGGAAAAACGACCATGATGGAGTTATTTGTGGATTATTTTGTACAGAAAGGCTACCGGGTGGGAACGATTAAGCATGATGGACATGAGTTTGAAATGGATCATGAATATACGGATACATGGCGGCACAGCAAGGCCGGCGCTCATGTAACAGCTATCACATCCCGGCAAAAATCCGCGATCGTAAAGCAGCAACCAATGAGCCTAGATGAAATGATTCAGCAAATGGATCAGGATGTGGACCTTATTTTTGTGGAAGGGTTTAAGAAAGCAGATTTTCCTAAAGTTGTGATGCTTAAAGAGAGACAGGATCTTTCTTTACTTCAAAGCCTTACGAATGTAGTGGCCTGCATCACCTGGTTTTCGGACTGCTTATGGGAAGACGAGACGTTTTCGATAGAAGAAAAGCAGAAGGTATGTTATTTTCTGAATAAGAAAGTGATTCAAAAGGGAGGACATTAGGATGACCACGGACGTTTTTCAAAAGCCTTTTGTCGTAACAGAAACACCTTTATCTATAGATCGAGCTATGCAGCAGGTGACAAATCCAAAGGCCGGTGCTGTGAATCTTTTTGTTGGCACGGTCAGAGAATGGACAGGAGATAAACAGACACAGTATTTGGAATATGAAGCTTATGTGGAAATGGCGGAAAAGATGCTGCAGAAGATTGGCACGGAAATACAGGAGAAATGGCCGGGGGCACGGGTGACGATTCAGCACCGGATTGGAAGGATGGAAATTTCAGATATTGCTGTGATTGTGGCCGTATCCACCCCGCACCGCAATGAATCCTACGAGGCTTCCCGTCATGGTATTGAGCGGATTAAACAGATGGTTCCGATCTGGAAAAAGGAGTTCTGGACGGATGGAGAGTCATGGGTCGGCAACCAGCAGGAAACCGTTGCTTATCCTGAAGGGAAACCTGAGAATGGAGGGGAGACGAATGGTTAAAATCTTATTTTTTGCCGGACTTGCTGAGAAAACAGGCAAACGGGAAATGCAAATCGATGAAGGAACCAACTGGCAGGTAGGACAGCTGCGGGAATGGCTTCAGGAACAGTATCCACAGGCCAAAAGTGAACTGTCTCATTCCATGATTGCGGTTAATGAGGAATATGCAACGAAGGACGAATGGATAAATGACCAGGATGTTGTTGCCTTTATTCCTCCTGTTAGTGGCGGTTAATGGGATTTAGGGTCGACTGTACTTTTAACTGATGATAGCGACAAGATATGCCACAAAACGCTGGGAAAACAGACCGGTAATAGATGGGGAAATATACATACAGGAGGTTTTTCGCTTGGAAGGTTTTACACACTTTAATAAACAGGGCCGTGCGAATATGGTCGATATTTCGGAAAAACAAGAAACCGGACGCACAGCCGTTGCGTTTTCACAGGTAAAAATGAACGAAGAGGTATGGGCGGCAGTTCAGGAAGGCAATATGAAAAAAGGGGATGTGCTGGCGGTGGCCCAGACTGCCGGCATTATGGGAGGAAAGAAAACTTCAGATCTCATCCCAATGTGCCATCCGTTGATGCTGACCAAACTGGACATCCAATTTGAATTTCCGGAAACAGGACTGATTGAAATTTATGTAACGGTCAAAACCAAAGGCTCCACAGGCGTTGAAATGGAGGCATTAACAGCTGCCAGCGTGACTGGATTAACCATTTATGATATGTGTAAAGCGATGGATAAAGGCATGGAATTGGGACCCACCTATTTATTGGAAAAAGAGGGCGGGAAGAGCGGTCATTATCAGAGGGGATAGGGTCTTCTGGATAACTTTTGTACAAAAAATCGTACAGATAAAATCAGAACATTTTGGGAATAGTCAATCTATTGAGAAACATACGATATAGCATACTAACCAGGAGACTAAATCGCACATGATTTGGTCTCTTATTTTTTCTTTGTACATGAGTGAATTTTGGTATTAATGCAAGAATTAGCATACAAAAACAGATCTAAATCAGCATAATTGAAATAGCTATGATAAAGGTATTATAAAGCTTTGTGATGTAATGATCTTAAATTAACGGACAGAAGATTTTTTAAAATTTTTACTTAGGTTAACCTTAATTATATATAGGAAATCCTGTCTCCTATTTATCATGATTATACGAAATTTAGTATGTAGCTCTTTTTCAGACATATGTTATGAAATCAATTGTTTTAGTTAATGTTATAAGTAGAAAGTATCTTAATGTTAAGACCAGTCTAAAAAGTAAAATAAATTTATGATAAAATAGTATTCAAATTATTAATTTCGGAGTGGTATTATGAGTAAATTTATAGATTTTTTAGAGAAAATCAATACAAAAGCTGCTCAATATGCAAATGATATGGAAAAAATATTATATGATTCTCCTAGCAGTGCCATTGTGGAAGCAAGAAAATTTGCTGAAATTATCGTAAATGACGTTTTTGAAAAAGAAGATGACATTGATGCTCCCTATAAATCAAGTTTATTTGAAAAAATATCATATCTATCTAAGGATGGTACTTTAGATAGAAACATTCAAAAATCTTTAGACACTGTGAGAATTACTGGGAATAAAGCAGCTCATCCAGGAGAGAACAATGAACTTGCAGATGCATTTAAATTACATAAAGAAATGTACAATATTGCAATTTGGTATTACGAAGTGTACACGACTAATCAATTAACAATACCAGTTTATGAAAGACCAAAACCTCCAAACAATCAAGAAAATGTACAAGAATTAGTAAAAAAACAATTACAACAATTAATTGCTAGTGGTGGATTAGAGTTTGTCAATAATGAACGAGAAAATAATGTTCCTGAGAATAGCGATACTCCTGAGGAACAAAATGAAGAAGACAATACTAACAATATGCAGGTATTAAGAAAAGACTTACCTCAAGGACATAGTTACTTATTAAGGGAAATCCGTAGACTTAAGGATTCTTCACAGGAAGCTATTGAAAATGCGAATCATTTTAGTCACTTCAAAGATTATTTACATGTTGATCGTAAAGTTCAATTAGACCTTGAAAAAATCTTAGAAAAAAACCTTGAAAGTAAAAAAGGCAAATTGATCCTCTTATGCGGAAATGTGGGGGATGGTAAATCACACTTATTGGCTTATTTAAAACAGAAAAAACCAGATTTAGTAAAAAATTATAAAATATTCAATGATGCAACTGAAAGTTTTTCCCCGAATAAAGATGCAATGGAAACACTTTCTGAAGTCCTAAGCGGTTTTTCGGATCAATTCATTGATGAAACTAATGATCATATAATCTTGGCAATAAACATGGGTGTGTTACATAACTTTATAACATCAAATCATTCAGGATATACCTATGAAAGACTTAAAGAATTTATATTTAAAAGTAATTTGTTTTCTCAGAGCATTTCTGCTCATTTCAGTAATGAGAACTTTGATATACTAAGTTTTGGTGACTACCAATCATTTGAATTAACTAATAATGGACCCATATCGACTTTCTATTCAACGTTAATGGAAAGGGTTACAATGAAGAATGAAGATAATCCATTTTATCTGGCCCTAAAAGAAGATGAAAAGAATGGTATTCACACTATGGTTCATGAAAATTACAAATTACTTCAAAATGAAATAGTGCAAAACCAGGTTGTATGGCTAATTATAGAAAGTATAGTTAAAGAAAAGCTGGTTATATCTGCAAGAGCATTCTTGAATTTTATCGCTGATGTTGTGATACCTGACAAAATCGACCAGGTAGATTTAATGTCTGAGTTTGACGTCCTAAACTATTCTTTACCGAATTTACTATTTGATAGAAGTGAACGTTCTGATGTATTGAATGCAATTTCTAAACTTGACCCAATTCACTATAGGTCAATATATATTGATGACCTTGTTATCAATTTAAATACGTTAAGCAATTGGTATTCCATTATTGACGAAAATATTAAAACAGATATAGCTAAAAAATGGTTAACTCCTCTAGTTGGTAAAGATACATTAATTGGATATTCATTTACCATTTTTATAAAATCCTTTATTCGATTAACATATTTAACAAATGCGACATTCGCAAAAAATGTTTCGGATAAAACCTATATAGAATTTTTACAAAACCTATATTATTTTAATAAAGGACAAATGAAGAAGATAAAAGAATTTTATGAAGAAGTTAAAACGGCCATTTTTAAATGGAAAGGTTCCCCTAAAAAGGATTATGTTTATATAAATAAAGAATCAGATAAATTTAGATTAGCTCAAAAAATGAATTTAAAGCCAACTATTGACCATATAAATCCAAATGAAAATGAAGTGCTTGAAACATTTAAACCGACTATAATATTGGCATATCAAGATATAAATAATAAAAATACAATTCAGCTAGATATTGATTTTCCATTATACAATCTTTTGACTAGAGTCCAAGAAGGGTATAGACCGAACAAAAAGGATGAAGAGGACGCAATTAAGTTTATGGAGTTTCTCGATAAGCTTATGTCATTTGGTCAAAAGAAGGATGAAATGCTTGTTTATTTCAAAGCTGACCAAAGATATTATTCAATAAGTAAGGATGATTTTGGATCTTTCGTTTTTGAAAGGGAGTAATAGGGATGCCTGAATTATATAAAGATTATTTGAATAAGCAATTAAGAGAAAAAAAGAAGCATGATGTTCTATTAGCAATGGATGTTTTACCCTTTTTGTCGAAGAGAACAAGAGCACTAAGAGGTAGGTTCAATAAAGTATTAGGGGAATATATACGTAAAATTTGTGATTTGGAATTAGACTCTTCAGCTCTAAAAAGTCATGAATTTTTTATGTCTGAAGAACAGAATGTGTTTAGTGAACATATAGCCCGTAGTGTGGAATTTGATTCTGATGAGGAACAATACGATTTTATTCGTTTCTTGGATCAATACTTATTCAATAAGGAAGACATAAAACTTATCCACCCTTTTCTTTTTAATTTAATTACAGTTGATAAGCAAAACAAAAACGAATTTAATAAATATGGTCAATTTATGAAAGATACAATGTTATTAAATAAGGAAGAGGTTAAAGGTATTTTTAACCAAAAAGAATCAGAGGATATATTAACAGAATTAATTCTAAGTCAATTGGATTTACTAAAAGACTCACCTGCTAAAAAAAGAGAATATAAGCCATTATTAAAACCATTAGCCAATCTTTATCAAGAAGATATTATTTATTTAAGCAAATATAAAGACTACTTTTTAACTTCTTTTCCTTTACTTACACATTTTTATGTCTTTATGTATGCTAACCAGTTAGTTTTCAAATTCGAACAATATAATGAGGCCAATTATAATGAATTACAACCTCTATATTTCAGCTTAGAGTGGGAAAGTTTAAGTAAAAGGCGAAAATCAGCAAGTGGTGATATAGATAGTTTTAAATATATAAAGGCAAAACTTGATAATCTATTCCCACACATACATACAATGTCACAATTGAGTCATAATGCAGCTAATGTAAGTGAAAATGAAATAAAAAATGAAGAAACAATAGATCTTTTAACTTATACAGAAATATATAATTTAATACAACAAGGTAAATTAGATGAACGAAGGTTTCTCGTAGAACTAAAAGAATGGATTCATGAGTATATGGCGTGGAGAGGAAATGAATATAACAGTTCATCTACAACCATACGAGAAGCATTTGAAGAGTTACATGATTGTTTAAAACTAGGTATGAGTTCAACCGTTATTTCAAAATATGGTGGAAATGTTGAAGATCTAGGTGCAAACCAATTTATAAAAAATAGAGGTAGTCTTGGTCAAGTACTTAATATTAAACATGATTTTCTTCTTTTGATTACAGCAGTTTCTGTTAAGAATGAAAGGATTCCATTAAATGACTTATTTATTGAGTTTGAAAAAAGAGGGATAGCCTTAGATCGTTATTCAAAAAAGGAAGTTATAAAATTATTTGATAAACAAAATATTTTAGATAAAAAAAGTGATAGTGGTGATGCACAGTATGTCAAACCAATTTTATAGTTATATCTCAACGTTATTAATTGATTACTTTGAGAAAAATGGTATTGGTCCTGGAGACCGTTTTTATCTACAACTTGACCAATCATCTGAAGTAGAACACTTAACAAACGCACTACGTAATGTAAGAAATGTTATTCCATTTAAATACAAGCATGAACTTGGAGAAGAATATGAAACTTTTGCAATACCTTTTGGTGAGCATCGATTAGTTGTTTCTTTTACATCAGATAATGTTAAACCTGACTTCTTGGTTACACTACGGAATTTAGTAGGTGAACAGAAAGGTGATTGGGAAAACACTTCATTAATCAGTATTGTATCAGAACAATTAGATTCAATACAGGGAGGTAGTAGTGATCTTCAAAAAGAAGGGATGCCATTACATCCTAATTCCTTATATAACAATTTAAAAATTGAAATTGAAAATAGTCAATTAGATAAAGTGGATCAAATTATTCTAATAGATAATTTAGAAAACTTAATGAGTGAACAACCTTATCAACAAGTTACTTTTTTTGAATTTGAGGATATTTTTACAACGCTTGAGAAGGGCGGAATTGAAGATGATGAATTCCATAAGTTTGGCCTATTCAAAGACCCGGACCTCGCAACTTTCTCAGGTAAAGATCAGCATAAGAGAATTAATCTTAACAGGGAGTTATTTAGCTACGTTAATAACATACATGAGTTTGGACTTGATAAAGAGGACTTAGAAAATAAGTTCTCACCTGAAGGAGCGAAAGTATTAGAGAAAGAAGATTGGAAAGATAATTTATTTGCGAAAGTAGATAAATTTCATACAGATTATAAAGAAATAAATAAAAGGTTAAAAGTAGAGTTTGAATCTTTGAAGATTGCTCAAAAGTTGAAGTACTGGGATAAGCCATCAAAAGAGACTACGGCAGGTAAAAGAAAAAGACATATTGTCATTTTCAATCCAGATCACGTAGAAGAAATTACTGTTCAAGCTACGTTTAATTTGGTTGGAAATATTAAAAGTTTATCATCTAATTTTTTAAAGGTTTCAAAAGCTCATGAGAAACTTGCTGATATTGAAGTTAAGCAAAAAAATATTCAAGCTAATATCAAGACAAATAATAATAAACCATTATTTTTCAAGTTTTCATATAAACATGATAATAAAGCGTCCCAAGGAGCCGAATTTTTTATATCAGTACTACCGATACATCCTGATATTTTGGATAACTACAAATCAAAATATCTTGTAAACACAAAATTAGAGGCTTTAGAAATTAATTATGAGGATGAAAAGTTAACCTTAGGTTATGGTCTGGAACAAAAGCGTATTGAGCTTGAAGAACAATACCAGGAGATATTATTTACTGATGACCATAAGTTATCAATAATTCCATCCCTAGAAGCATTTAATGATCATGATGAATTGTTTTTTAATTTAAAATATCTAGATGTTACAGTACCTATTCTTTTAAAGAATGAGATACCTGAGTCTACACCAATTAATGGTCAAAAAATCTGGAATCTAATAAGAGAAACTGGCGAGGATATCCAATGGATAAAAGAAAACAATCGATTAGTTCTAGGAAATAGGGAGTTTTATTTTCATTCAGAATACCAAACATATTTTGAATGGGAAAATCAAATTGTTGAACAAGGGTTAAAAGCTGCATGGTTTGAATCTGATCAACTAACTCCAGTTGATTTGGATTTAAGTGAGGAATTGAGAGAAGCTTTCAGTCGCTTTCTTAACTACTTTAAGATCAACAATTCCATTCCAAGCCTATGTACTGTTACTGAGGATTATAAAAAGCGTGCAAATGAGTATATTGTAGAGTTTCAGAAAGAAATTAAAGGTTTTGAAAATGGTGTTGCTGCTGGGAAAAGGGGACTAGATCTCTTCAAATTAGGTACTGTTCAAGCAAAAGATAATATATTCTTTACACCATTTCATCCACTTATGATTGCTTTTAAACTTAAGTATTATGAATTAACTGGAAATGAAGAGCTTGATAGTAGTATTGTCAATCGATTAAGCCCTGATGCCTTAGTCCCATTTATATATGATGAACACGAAAACTTATTTAAGCCAGAACACCAACATGCTGCTATGGAATGGTTAACATTTAAACCAGTTAATCAAGTATCCATCTCAGATGCAAATCAATACTTAGCTAAAGTTGTAAATGATAAAATTAAACAGTTTGAAAATCATTTTTCCTACTTATTTATCGAAAATTCAAAGGCTCCATTAAAATTAAATGTGATAAACATTGCCAATGACCGTGAGGTTATAAGAGGTATTCTTGAATGGTTAATTTCTAAAGTCGACAAGGAAGGAATTGACTATTTAAAGCCAATAGAAGTTACTCTGTATAAAGACAAATATTCAGAGAGTGCTTTCGACTTATTTGCACGTACTGAAACTGTTGATCAATTTGAAGAAACATTTAATATCAAATTAGCAACGAAGAAATATGATTCTGAAGATATTTTAAGAATTATAAGGGAGAAACTTTACTTTTTTAAACAAGAGCCAGGCTCAGAGTATCGGTATGCGCATATATCTTTTTATAAAATGGAGGCGCAAGAGAAAAAAGCTGTTCAACCTATGGAGGACATGAAATCTGGTATAGCTATTGAAGGTCTTTACTCGAGCTTACCTTCAATGAAAGATGAGAATAACTATAGAAGTGGGTTTGGTACAAAAGCCTATTTTATTGAAGAACAAAATGTGTTAACACATACAGCTTACTATGTAAATGAGTTAGCAGCTAATTTAAGAAATGGGGGAAATGACAGTTATCGTAAGGGTGAAGCTATTTATTCCAGAACAACAACAGCTGATGAACGAACTCTAGAGGCCATTTTTCAGTCATCTTATTGGGTTACTTTTGTAGACCCTACAATTGATTTAGAGTATTTTAACAATTATGAAGGTAATCTTGTTGTAATTCATTATAGTGACCAATATTCATCTTCAAGTAGGTACGACGCTATAACAGTTACAGACAAATCTGATCAGTATTTTGCTGTAATAAAAGAGTTTCTTAAAAAGAAGGATGTTGAAGGTTCAGATGAAAATGTCTTAAACACAATAAAAGCTTTTAATACATTTAACGGTGAATGGTTATTAAGAATAATCGGCAGTAAGGGATATTTAGATCGCGAAAAATTAAGCATAATATCAGCAATAAAATATTCATTGTCTTACCTTGACCATCCAGATATTTTATGGATTCCAATATCTTTAGAAGAAATTTTAAGGGTTGCTGGTGCTGTTAGTCTCAATAAATCAGGCGGTGTATTTACTGCTAAGAATTTAGGGGTAACAGGTAGCCATAGCGATGATTTATTATTAATAGGCATCGAAAATAACGATGGAAACCTAGCTCTACACTTTTATCCTGTAGAAGTCAAAATAGGCATCAATAAGGGAGATGTTCTTGAAAAGGCAAGAAAGCAAGTTGTTAAAACAAAAACACTATTGATGGATACCTTAACTGGTGAATCTGGTGAAAGTTTTCAAGGAAGATTTTACAGGAATTTCTTTGCTCAATTAATCATCTCAAATTGCCAGAAATTAGACCAAAGTGACTTTTGGAATGAAAAAGACTATGAATTAAAAGATGAAGTGATAGAAAAAATCCTAAAAGATAAATTCACGATATCAAATAGTTTGAATCATTATATAGGTCAAGGAGCAATTCTTTCTTTCCAAAAGGATGCCTATCACAGAAGTGCTTTATTAGACAACGATATTTTATTAATTAATTTGACTGAACAGGATGGTTTTGAAGGTTTAGTCCAGGATATTCAAAAAATGCAGAATTGGATTCAGCATAAACCAAATGATTTTATAAAAGAGAAGATGTTATCTTATCAATATCAGGCTGATGGATCTAAAGGTTATATGTACTCTGAAAATGATGACCAAGATCCAGAGAAGTTAGATCAACGAAGTACGCAGACAGTCCAAACAGAATATGACGAAGAAGCCCATGAACAGACTCATGAAGAAACTAAAAGTAAAGATATAACTGATGTTCATCATATTATTGAAAATAATGATATTACTGAAGCCGATGCAGATGAGAATAGGGGAGGGGAGGAAGAGTCCTCTGCTAAATTTAACTTAGAGGACGTCCGTATTCTTCTGGGGAATGCAGAAAATTCTAATCAGAAAATATATTGGGAGTATGGAAATAAGGGCTTAGCAAATAGACACTTATTAATTTCAGGTAAGTCAGGACAAGGAAAAACATATTTTATGCAATGCTTATTACTTGAGAAATCCAAAGTTGGTATACCAAGCATTGTCATTGATTATACTGAAGGTTTTCTACCTAATCAGTTAGAACCTGAATTTGTAGAATACTTAGGTGACAGAATTCAGCAAAAAATTGTTTACAGTGAAAAGTTCCCTATCAATCCGTTTATTAAAAATACTCGTGATATAGGTGGAATTGAGCTACCAGAGTCAAATACAGATGTTGCTGAAAGAATAAAGAGTGTATTTTCTGCTGTATACAGCTCATTAGGTATTCAACAATTGAATGCAATTTATGATGCTACCTTAAAAGGATTAGAATCGTATGATAGTGAAATGGATTTAGTAAAATTAAAAGAGTTATTAGAAGAGGAAGGATCAAATTATTCAAAAACAGCTCTATCCCAGATTAGACCTTTAATTGATCGAAATCCATTTAGTAATAAAGATACAATTAACTGGAAAGATATCGTTCAAAGTAACGGTGAAATCTTTGTTATTCAGTTAACCGGTTTCCCAAGGGATGTTCAATTAATGATTACAGAATTTATTCTTTGGGATTTATGGAATTATTCCGTTCAGTACGGTAACAAAGACCAACCTATGCCGGTAATAATGGACGAAGCTCAAAATCTCGATCATACTGAAAAGTCTCCATCAGCAAGAATTTTAACCGAGGGTAGAAAGTTTGGATGGTCAGGATGGTATGCAACTCAATTTCTTAAATCTCAGTTAAGTACAGATGAGTTAGCAAGACTGCAAAATTCATCCCAGAAAGTTTACTTTTCACCACCTGAACAAGAATTGTCTAATATTGCTTCCAGTTTGTCTAAAGATGCCCAAGAAAAGAAATATTGGGAAAATAAGCTGGCAAATCTAAAAAAGGGACAATGCATCGTACACGGACCAGTATTAAAGCCAAACGGAGCGCTATCTACTCCTACTATAACAGTTGTAGATATTAGTTCATTATCAGAAAGAATTTAAAGTGAAAAATCCCCACTTCAAAGTGGGGATTTTAATTATAAAATTGCTATACGTAGGTCTTCTAGTGAAGATTTATTATTTATAATTTGTTCAATCTCTCTAAGTCCTTTTTCTATATAAGCTAGCATGTGGTTATTAATTTGATCTTCGGCTAAATGACTACCAATTTCGTTTATAATTAAATGCTTAAATAATAAATATTCCTTATCCTTTATGATGTTATCAGGTATAGTCCATTTATTTTTATCTTGTGAATAGTCTTCTAAAATAGGACCATTTGAAATGGAAAGCCCTTTAGCAAGCGCTATTTTTACTGCCTGTGGACGTTCAACTTCTATATTCTCCGATAAAAGGTCCAAAATTTCTTTACCTTTTGCAGATAGGTGCATTCTTTTATTAGACATTTTATCAATCCTTTACAAATTCAAAGTAACCATCTCTGATTACTGTGTATTTCTTTTCTTCATTATAGTCCAACATATATTGTTTATAGGAGTGCTCCTCCATAAGTTTGACATATTCTTCAGTTATTTCTGTGTCGGTTGATAAAATTATTACTTGATCACTAAGTTCCTTGTAATAATGGTTGATTAGATGATTCCTATGATAGCTATCCAATCTCCCCAATGGTGTATCTACTACCATAGGTAAGGAAAGATCCGATGCTTTTGTTAATGCCCATATCAAAGCAGAAGAAATCATCTGCATTTCACCAGCTGAACGTTCCTGAATGCTTATTTCTTGCATACGATCGTTATATAAACGAATGGTATATGTGTCAATGTCAAATTCTATTTTACCAAATTCATCCTGTTTTCTAAATAATTGCTTTAGCATCTTTGAGAATTCTTCTTTGATGTATTGTGCTTTCATGTTTGTAACGTCTGTTAAATATTGACCCATTGTAGTAATTGTTTTTTGTGTTAGTTCGTACTGCTTTTGCAGATCCTCTAAATTCACGTCTTTACCGGATAAACGAGTCAATTTATTCATTATATTTGATTTCTTAGACTCCTCATTCTTTATCCTTTTATTAATGGTTTTCAGTCTAAGTTTAAACTCTCCAATTTGCTGTGTTAGAGAATCAATTTTCTTATTTTCTTCCTCAATATCAACAGTTTCTGGTGCATCACGAATCTCTATTTCAAGATTTCTAAGTTGTTCTTCAATTTTTTCAATTTTATTTAACAAGTTCGTTAAGTGAACTTTATCCTTTATAGCCAAATTCGTCAAATAAGCATAGTCTTTATTTGAAAGGTCATGTATTTCTTCAGTATTATCAGGGGTGCTATCTACGTTGTTCTCTCTAATCCAAATTTCCTCGCCAATTTTTTTGATCTGATCCAGCTGAGAATTCGTTAAAGGGGGGTCAATTTCCTCACTTAATAATTGACTCATAAAATCTCTGTAAGGAGTTAACGAGTTTTCCTGTAAGATTCTTTTATTATTCATTTCATTTTCAAGTTTTATTTGCTTCTTTAACTTGTTGATTTTATTTCCTAAAATAATATTAAGTACGTTTTCTTTATAATAGGTAGAAAACTCCTCTTTAGCCATATTTAATTCCATTTCTAATTTGGATTGTCTTTTAACGATTGTTTCACGGGATTTGGAATTTTGAAGAACTTTTTCGTTTCGTTCCTTTTTCACGTTATTAAGTATTTCTTCAAATTCTTTATATTTAGAAAGGACTTTGTTTCTTTTGCTTTCCATTCTTTCTAAGGTACTATCAATTTCCTTCAATTCTTCATTGTATTTATTGAGCTTAGTATGACTCACGGAATTAGATAATTTTCTTTCATATGAAGATTTGAGCGATTTTAAATCACTTAATAATTGCGTATAAGCTTCCATACCAGTTATTTTGTGAATAGCATCTCTCATATCCTTACTGTTTTGTCTTAAAATAATATCCTTTATTTCTTCACCATCAAAGATAAAGAAGGGGGCAGCATGATAGGGGATTACTTTGTCAATAAACTTGTTATAAGATTCCAGATTTAAGATTCTGGCACGTTTGTTAACACTAGAGCCAGGCTTTCTAACGAATAAATCACGTTCTTCATGAGAAACTCTTTTCCTGGAATCAAAATACCACTTAACCTTTAGTTGCCATTCCTCACCGTCATCTCTTTCTAAAATAAGTGTAACAGCACTTTCTCGACCACCTTCATCAAAAAAGGTGTTATTGATGATATTAGATTGAAGCTGTTTATACTCGCGTTCATTCATACCACGTTCTCCAAACAATACGTAAAGAATTGATTTAAGTATTGTTGTTTTGCCAGCGCCGTTCAAGCCACCAAGAAGAATTATGTTTTTACCTTCCTCACGTACTTCTTTAGGAATATATAAATCAACTTCTTGAATACCATAATAAGTTTTATAATTTTCAAAAATTATTTTTTTGAATAGCATAATATCACCTAATTTCTGGAATGAAAATAAATTAAATCTTGATATTCCTTCACACGACTTCCTTGTGTGTGATTTTCATATGAAAGCTTTTCAGCGGTCTTAAGTAAGTCCTTTGCTAGCTTTAGCGGTACGTCATTATCATAGGCAGTTTTAGCTAATAATTCAATTTCTCGCCTCTTAACTTCCTTCATATTAATCACCTTTTATAAACATAATTTATTATAATTTTACTATAAAATCGACAATTTAAACAGGTCTTATACGAAGAATTGACTATAAGAGGGGGGAGGGGCATAAAGAAACAGCTGCCAAGAAAATTCTTAACAGCCAGCTGTTTCTTTAAATGTATACGTTGAAAAATATTGGCTCTAAAATATATGTTGGGATGCCAATAATTTTCTGATAACTTTTCGGGGCATAAGAAAACACGCAATCTCCTAATTTTGTTAAACTTTGTTTAGACCAATAAACAACCACAAAAAGGAGATGCGTGCAATTGAATTCTAACATTTCTTTACCAGGATTAGAAGGGTTTATCATTACCAAATCATTCGAGAAAGATGGATATTACCAACTTCATGTGGAACTGGAGCGTGTACCTCACTTATGTCCTTCTTGTAAAGAGGTAACGGATCGAGTTCATGATTATCGTATACAAAAGATTAAACATAATCAAATCTTTGGTAGACGAACAGCCTTATTTTACCGGAAACGTCGGTATGCTTGTGAAAATGAAAACTGCGGTAAACGATTTTATGAAGATAATTCGATTGTGGAGCGTTATCAAAGGCAGTCCCTAGAGTTTAACCAGGCGATAGGTATTGAGTTAATCAATGGTAAGAACTTTAAGGATGTAGCGGAACGCTTCGACACCTCTCCTACAACGGTTATGCGCCGTTTTGATCAGGTTAGTGCTTCGATGTTAAGCGAAACAAAGAAGTTACCTGAGGTTATTGCGATAGATGAATATAAGGGGGATGCAGGTGGTGAAAAGTATCAAACGATTATTGCCGATCCGGTTGAAAGAAAACCATTAGAGATCTTGAAAGACCGCAAAAAAGAGACGCTAATGGCTTATTTACGGGAACATGGAGATAACGTAGAGGTTGTGGTCATGGACATGAGTCATTCCTTCAAAGCAGCTGTTGATCAAGCCTTGGGACGACCGGTTGTAGTAGCTGATCGATTTCACTTTAGCCGGTATATCTATTGGGCTCTAGAAAGAGTGCGAAGGAAGGTACAAAATGAGTTTGATGATTACGATCGTAAGAAGTGCAAACGAATGCGCCACGTGTTTTATAAGCATTATGAAAACTTAACAGACAAGCAGTTATGGTACTTAAATTACTACAGGGGAAAATCAAGTGAGTTAAATAGGGCTTATCAACTAAAGGAAGCTTATCGCTTGTGGTTTGAAACAGCGAAACAGTTGGCCCCTGGAGGATTAAAAGAAATAAAAGAGCACTTATACCAATTTTATGATCTGGTCAGGACTTCAGAGATGAAGGAATTTGAAAAATCAATTGAAACCTTTCAAAACTGGCAGAAAGAGATTATGAACAGTTTTGCGTATGATCTACATAATGGCTTCGTAGAAGGCATTAATAATCAAACCAAAGTCATTAAACGAAATGCATTTGGTTTTAGACGGTTTAGTCGCTTTAGATTAAAGGTGTTATTACATCATCAGTACAAAAATATAAAAGTTCGGGTCGCATAAATTAGGAGTGAGCGAAGTGCTCACCCCAACATTTGACTTGGAACCAAAATATTATAGCTCTTTAAAGATATCAACATCTTCAACAGAAGTATATGGAGAAAATGAAAATCTTACTGACTCTCTCACTTCATCTATGTTTAGGCCAATTTCCTGTAAAACATGAGACGGCTTTGTACTACTACAGGCAGAACCTGAGGAAGCAGCAATAATTGGCGATAATTTCTTTAACAGTATTTCATTATTTAAACCTTTGAATCTAACATTCACAATTCCTGGTATTTTGTTTTCAGAATCTGAATTATAGGCTATTCTATTGCCAAATTTTTCATTTAACAGTTGTAGCAATTTTGCTTCAAGCTGTTCCAAGGCGTATATATTGCGTTCAAAGTTCTCCTTAGCTATTCTTGCAGCTTCACCAAATCCAGCTATATTATGGACGGAATAAGTTCCACTTCTTATTCCTTCTTCCTGACCACCACCATGAAATAGGGGAGTGAGGGGTGTTAATTTTCCATATTCATCACTTCGAATGAATAATGCTCCAACACCTTTTGGACCGTGCATCTTGTGTGCTGAGCAGGATAGAAATGTAACACCATCCAAGAACTGCAAATCAATATTTAACTTACCTAATACTTGAGTAGCATCAGTATGAAAAAAAACGTCTCTTTCTAGGCAAATTTCAGAAATCCTCTTGATGTCATTAAGGGAGCCTATTTCATTATTACCCCACATAATACTAACTAAAATTGTATCTTGTCGAATAGAGTCTTTCAGATTTGACGGATTGATTCTGCCGTAATGATCGACGTCCAGGTACGTTACTTCAAAACCTTTTGTCTTAAGAAACTCACACACGTCTAAAACTGCGTTATGTTCTGTCTTTGTTGTGATAATGTGTTTACCTTTATCTGAGTAGTAGTCTGCTACACCTTTTATAACAATATTATTACTCTCAGTGGCTCCACTAGTAAAGATTACCTCATGTTCTTTAGATTGAATGAGATTAGCAACGTGTGTTCTTGCTTCTTTTACTGCTATTTTTGCATTTTCAGCTAATTCATAATACTTTCCTGAAGGATTACCAAATTCTTCTGATAAATAAGTAACCATTTTATCCTTAACTTGCGGAAGTATTGCGGTCGTAGCACTATTATCTAAATAGAGCATTAAACTTCCTCCTTAAAATGATCTTCAGACAGTTTGATTAAATTATTTAGTAGCTTTTGATAGTTACCAGCATGTTTATATTCATGTTCTAACAATTTTACCCCACGTTCCAAATGAGCATTAAATACAGCCGGAAAATAGGCTTCTTCAGGAATATTTCTTCTTGCATGCTGCCTAATTAAAGCCTTATAAAAGTAATCTCTTTCACCAGTTAAGGTGTTTCGATTAAATTCTAACCCGCTACTATCGGCTTGTACTTCTTCGGGCTCTGATGGGTCTAGAATTGATAATGAAATAGATATTCTTGCTAATAGATTAGGAGTTAAGCCTGTTGCACTTTGTAAGTTTTTAAGTGAATTGGCTGTGCTTGCTGTTGTTTTTAGACGGAAATTCAATTAACTCCCACCTTTACGTTATGATTAAAGAAATGTGATTCAATTTCTGTTTTCTTTTCTAAATTGTTGTAGTTCAAAGTATATTCATTTGAAATAAATGGAGACAATTTTTCATATAACTCCTCACTAATTTCAGAATCGGTAGACAAGATCATTATTTGATCACTAAATTTAGGTATTAGTTTCGTGATAATCGACTGTTTATGTTCTTTATCAAGTCTTCCTAGCAAAGTATCCAGAATAAATGGTAGTTGCTTTTTAGAAGAGGTTATAGTACCCCATATAACTGACAAGACAAGTAGTTCTTTCTCACCAGCGGAAAGTATCTCTTTGTCTATTTCTTCATTTTCATAACCTACAAGAGATAATTGGAAAGTCTTAAAGTCAATCTTGATTTGATTAATAAATAAATCTTTTCTTAATAATTCATTAATCATTTTAGAGGAGAAGTACTCAACATCTTTTAACTTCTTTCTTAATTGATTTTCTTGGAACTTTTTACTTATATTAATGACTTTCTGAGATTCATTGTAAGAAGACTTCGTTTTGTACAGGTTATGAAGATCATTTTTAACTTTCTCATACTTTTTATTAAGAGACTCAATCTCATCCTGTAGAGGAACAATTTGACCTTGTAATTGGCTAATCTCATTTTCTAATTTTGCGATCTCATGAGTATAACGCTCCATAGCAATAATCATCTCCGAAAATTCGGAAGATGTTTCGTTATCTTTTAATTTACGTCTAAGTTGTTGGAGTTCTTCTAGGTCATTTTTGTTTTTACTAATTAAATTGGATATTTCGTGTAATTTATTAATGTTGGTTTCAGATAACAAGGAAAAAACTGATTGTGCCTCAGTCTTTGAGGCATTGTGAATGATATCAACATCTTTATTTTCAGCTAAATGCCCCATTAAAGTATTCTTTAATTTTGCTTCCTTTTCATTGTTCTGTTGAATTCCTAATTCATTAACAATTTCACTTAATGGGAGATTGCTAATTTTATCTTTTAAAATATTTGATATATGATACTCTTCCTCATCTTTTAATTGTTGAACAAGATTAACTAAATTCGGGATAGCAATATAAAATGGTAGATCGGTAGCAATAAACTCTTTTATTTTGTCATTGACATGCTTTCTCTCCGTCTCTAATGCCGAAATTCTGTTTTCTACTTTTGTTCTTTCTTCATAAATTAATCCGCCATGAAGGGAGAACTCCTTTTTAGTTTCATCAAATTTTTGCTTATTGATTTCAAGCTCTTCTTTTTTTGTATTAAGGTCATCATTTAACTCCTTCAATAATTCAAGCTTAGAAGTTAAGTCTTCTTCAATTACTTCCTTGTCATTTTCTAAACTGGCTTCCTTACTCGTTTTAGAACTTTGAGAAATATAATTCTCTAGATCTTTTTCAAGGTTATGAAAAAGATCTAGATTGAATAAATGAGATGACAGATCCTTAATATATTTCGAAAGAGTATCTTCACTTGTCAATCTTGATATATCTTCCCCGTCAAATAGACAAAGTTCAAGAAGGGAAGGGGGAAATGTCGTTCTTAACGATTCAAAGAATTCATCTTTTTGTACTTCGTTTAAATGTTCATCATCTTTTATAACGGCTACTTTTTCTTTAATCGACTTTTCAGTAACATTCCAGCTTCTAACTATTGATACATTTATATTTTTGAAATTCTCAACTGTTTTAAAATCAATACGAATCTTAAAATGATTGTTAGAGTATGCTTCTAACGCATTAGAATTTAGCAACCCTCTTACTTTTTTTAAATATTCATTAGATTCTGTTTTGTACCCATAAGCAAGAGGTCCATAAAGAGCTAAACGAACACTATTTAAAAATGTTGTTTTACCTGAGCCGTTTTTCCCGCCTATTATAATAGTATTTTTATCATCTTTTGTGTCAAAAGAGAAGCGGTTTACTCCTAGATACGGGCCAATATTTGTTAAAACTAATTTCTTAAGATCATCTCTTGTTGGTCCTTTCATTTCAAAGTTATAGGTGTAAGTAATCCTGTTTTAAAGCAGATGATATTTTATCCATTAATCCTCTCTTAACTTTGAAACCAGAATAGTCTTTTTCGATTAAGAGTAATTTTTTCATAAGTTTAAAGTCCAAGCCTTCTTCGTGGCACATCATTTCTAGCTGTGATAATTCTTCTTCGTCAAAAATTAAGCTCTCATCTTGTTCCCATTCTAAGTCATGACCCATTATATCTTTATATAGTTTTGGTAGGCTATCCTCAAAGTCACCATGGTCAAACCATATTTTTCTAATTTCCTTTAATTCATCCAGCCTGATTAATTCGTATTCCTCGTCGTGTGGGTGTTTTAAGTTCTTTTGTACTTTTAGAAGTCTTTCTAATATTTCTCGTCTAGCTTCTAGGGTAAAAGGTCCAAGTCCTAATCTACATAAATTACCATCTTCATCTTTAATTAAAATATTCGGATCATCAGATGTGGAGAGGTCAATATTATGCTCTTTAATATAATCATTTAGTTGATTCTTATCTACGATGTCAAAGTCATCAATTGGGATCAATTCTTTTTTTCTGTATCCTTTTTTAGGCACTAAAATACACTCTTTACCTTCATGTTCTTTGATCTGCATTGGTCTGAAGTAGATTTGTCCGTTCATTCGATATTTCATACGCATTGTACGGTCATCTCTTATTGATGTTAACCAATTCCTAAAATTAAGGAGAGGTTTCATCCAATCATGGCCATTATCTATAAAACCTGTTAATGCTTTATCTTCATTAACAACTGTACAAACCCAACAACCAAAACGTGAATTACCACATGAACCGGCTGATTCTTTAACAGTTTTATCAACCACGAGAGGACACTCACCACTATTTGAATCGCTGTATAAACGATAGAGTTCCTGATTGTCATCCCCCCATGGAGAATTAAAGTTTAGTAAATATCCCCAAACATCGTCTAGATCAAACCGCTTAATAGGAGCATAAACATATGCGTTTGAAAGAGTGGAATGTCTCATTAGAACTTTTCCGTCAACAGAATGTGATTTAATAACATTAGCACGAGTAGCACTTTCTTGCTCTCGAACACCTAACACCATAATTACCTCACCAAATGTATTTACTTTGTCCTTTATAAACTGATTTGCTGGATCAATTTTTAATCGATCTGTACACCATCTAAATTGCTGGTTTGGAGAAGGATAGCCTTTACCAATAATATTTACCCAGAAGGATTGATCAACCATTGGTTTAACCTTATGGGTTTCAATAGGAAGCCCTAATTCGATCGCTTTTTCTTCAACTCGCCTTAGAGTAGTGTTAATAGATTGGATAATCAATGGCGTTTCAACTAGGGTGTCTGAAGAAATTACATACACTTTCTTCGTTAATTGATAAGTTTCTAATTCAGAAAGTGCCTCAAAAACTAGTTGAACTACAACAGTTGAGTCCTTTCCACCACTATATCCGAGAACCCATGGTCGATCATCGGAAAGATAAACCTCTTTAATTTCTTTTTTGGCTTGTTCTACGAGGGAATTATCTATATCATTATTTTCTTTTTCATTATACATCTCAGTTATGATACCCATACTCATTTTGATACTCCTTTCAGAAACTCATCTTCCATACTAGATTCTTGTTGTGTTAAAGGTAGTCCTAGCAGCTTTTTAATTTGAATAGCCGTCAACTTTATGGTTTGTGCATTTTTTTGAACACGCCCATTTTTAATAGAACGTCCTTCCCATAATTCTGAATTTGTTCTAGACCAATCAATATTTTTTAGTTTTTTAATGTAAGATTTCCATTCATCTGTATGGTATTTTCTTAAATAATTACCAACAAGCCCAATTGCTTCAAAGAAAACACCATGTCCAATAATATAATTCATTCTCAAATCTTTCGGAGAAATCTGTTTATTTAACACTTGGTTCCATTCATCAAGAGAACTTGTTAAGGTTTCCCAAAAGAGTTTTAAGAATTCTTCATCATTATCACTAATTGAATCTCCCTTCGCCACTCCTAAAATTTTCAGATTACTATTAAAAATATGATTCAAGGCTACAAGTTTTGGGGAATTTTTTGATAAGGAGACTTTTTCTTTGTCCGTGTATCTTTTTAATAAAGGAATGGAATCAACAATATCCTTTGTAACCATAGAAAGTTTATCTCGGTAATCATATAAAATACCGATTGATGAAGTGGTATTCACCGCATGTCTATTTAAATCTGAAAAGATTTGTTGAGATTTTTTTAAACCTGTATCAATAAAAAATACAACAGAAATCGTCTCACTACCTAATTCAGGGTTAATTTTCAGTGCTTCTTCAATCGCTGCACGACGATGCTGTCCATCGTTAATTAAAAATCTTGAATCCAGGGAAATTGCTAGCATACCCATGTCCTTAAACGTGTTATCCTTAGAGACTGGGGTGAAATCAACGTCACCATCAATAGAAGCAGTAAGTGAAGAAAAGACGTAATCATCAGGGTTATCAATTATGTAATTGGTAATATCAGGTATTCTGTTTTTATTTAAAATTCGTTGAGCTCTATGTTCAGGTGGAATTTCATCCTCGTCAAACAGGAATATTTTTGGTATCACACGTAGTGGACACATTGCAATATAGTAATCTTGACCAGCCTGAACCCCTTTAATAGCTGGGAAGTTATAACTGAAACCAAAATCCATCCAATCACTCCTAATTACGTACGTAATCTTATGTATTTATTATGTAATTAAATCAGCTAAAAATCAAATGAAATCACTCAAAAATCATATCAATTCTAGTAGAACATTTGAACCGCATTTTTCCATTCTCTTATACTCCTTTTTTTAACAGTTTAAAAGTCTCTTTTCATACTAATAGACAAATAGACGAGAGATTCTGTTGAAGAAAAGAAAGATTAGTTCAATCATTAAGATATGCGTTGTTTTCATGTTTTTTATTTTTATTTAAAATCTCAATATTTACATTCATTTGGTAAACGGCAGGAAAGGTTGTGAATGTTGACTAGAGGCGTTTCTGTACATGCCGTTGGAAAACACAATGGCTGTATTTGAAAAGCTTTTTATATGAAATCCGATTATACTGAGATAGGTGTGGATAATGACCAAGGATGGAGAAGTAATTACCATTTCATTATACAAAAGTGGACAGGACAACAACGGAATTTGTTGGTGATTTTACATTGAAGGAAATTCTGCAATTGGATGCAGAAAGCATTTTAGTTGAAGAATTTACAGGCGAAAAGGTTCTAGTTTATGAAATATCGTGGATACTGTTCGTGAGAAAAACTGGGATATTAATTGAATTGAAATCACCAGGCTATATCCTGGAATTGTAGAATAAATTGGGGATTTATTAATAAAGCGTAACAGGCATCTTTCGAATAACAATAAGTTGATCATCAAATGTTCAACCATGAGTTGATCCAAAGATCCAATGAACTGCAATTGAATATTCTGTTTGATGCAATTGCAGGAAATACCTGGGATGATGTAACAAACGAACAGCTATTTATGAGAACCTGTATATTCTAGTAAGTGGCATTCTCTTTTTTATAAAGGAAGCGCTCTTCATAAGTATCCTAGTCGATGCAAGTATAGAAAAAACTATGTACATAAAAATGTTGGGTTTACACTAAGTCGAAGTAGGATGGGACATGGGGACTTCCCCCCACATCCCATATTATAGTATTTGTTTCAATTATTGAGTAGTCGTAAATGATTAACTCATTTGTCATAGAAAGGATTATCTCTACGATAGGGTAATTACTTAAATTTGAGTCTTTACATAATCACCTATAATCCCTTCAAAGCTTCCTCAATCGTCTGATCCCCTGATAGTAAATCAAAGGACTTTTTATAGGTATTTTCCTCATCAAGACAGGCGAGAACCGTTTTGGCTACATCTTCACGGGGGATGGAACCGCCTTCTGTCATATTTTCCGCAACCTGAATGTGGCCTGTTCCTGCTTCATTTAACAGGCCGCCGGGGCGCACGATGGTGTAGTTTAATTCGCTGTCAATTAAAGCCCGATCTGCATAATGCTTAGCGACATAGTAGGCCTTGAGCGGTTCATACCAGTTTTCCCGGTTGTTTGCCTGAAATGCACTGACCATGACAAATCGTTTCACATCCGCCTGCTGGGCTGCTTCAATGGTTTTGATGGCCCCATCCAGATCGACAAGCAACGTTTTATCGGAACCGGTGCTGCCACCTGAACCAGCGGTAAAGACCACGGCATCACAATCACTGGCAGCATGCTGAATGTCCTCCACAGACCCTTCCAGGTCCGCAAGTACGGTTTCAATTCCTTCCTGTTTGAATGCTTCTGCCTGCTCTTCTTTTCGAACCATCGCTTTAACGGTGTGTTTGTCGCTATTATGTAATAACTGGACAAGCTGCTTTCCAATTTGACCATTCGCTCCTGCGACGAGTGTTTTCATTTCTTTGCTCCTTTCGTTTTGCATCGTACATTTTCAGTATTTCAAACTCGCATCAAATTATCAAATCTTGTGATACATCCGGGTGAATAGGTTCAGGACAAGGATGTGAAATCCAGTGTTTGCTGGATGTTGTATTGCTTCAGTTTTTTATATAAGGTTGTTCGGCTGACCCCTAAGAGCTGTGCCGTCCTGGTACGATTTCCGCCACATTCCTTAAGCGCTTTCAAAATAGCCTGCTTTTCTGAACTGTGTACTGATTTTTTTCGCTTGTCGGCCAGGTCAAAATCAGGTTGATCACGTTTTTTGTGTGAATCCTGATTTGCCTCGAGTAGATTCAGTTCATCAGGCAAATGATGGGGTTCGATCCAATTGGATGGGCAAAAGTGAACCGCTCGTTCTAAAACATTTTCCAGTTCGCGAATATTCCCCGGCCAGTGATATTGTTCAAATTTCTGAATGACGTCAGGGGAGACGCCAGCAATGGTTTTATTGGTTTTGGCATTAATTTTCGTTATGAAATGTTTACAGAGAAGGGGGATGTCATCCAGGTGTTCCCGTAATGGCGGAATTTTGAGACGAATGACGTGGATCCGGTAAAACAAATCCTCTCTGAAATCCCCATTTCGGACCAGCTTGGCTAAGTCTTTATTCGTAGCTGCCAGGATCCGGACATCTACTTTGGTGGGCTGGGTTGCTCCGATTTTCTCGAATTCCTGCTCCTGAAGAACACGCAGCAGTTTGGTCTGCAAAGTTAAAGGCATATCCCCGATTTCATCGAGAAAAAGGGTGCCTTTGTGAGCCAGTTCGAACTTTCCGGGTTTTCCTCCTTTTTTCGCTCCTGTAAACGCCCCGTCCACATAGCCAAAAAACTCTGATTCCAATAGCTCCTCCGGGATAGCGGCACAGTTGACTTTGATAAAGGACCCTTTTCGGCCGGAATGATGATGGATCCCCTCTGCAAAAAGCTCCTTTCCTGTTCCGCTTTCCCCTGTAATCAGGATATTTGAAAAGGACTTGGAGGCAATCATCGCTTCATCCTTTACTTTATTCATTTGATCATTGGAGGTAATGATGGGGGTGAAAGGGTTTGATTTTTTGGACATTCGCATGAGTTCTTTCCGGTAAAAGGACACTTCACTTTCCAGTTTCTCCATATGTAATAAAATGTCCCGCCAAGTGTCCAGCTGTTGGAAGATGATCTTAAATATAGTACCGATTTTCTGTCCATTTTGATAAATAGGCATACTGGTTGCGATGCATTTTTTTCGGTTGATTTCGATGAGTTCTCCTTCCACTTTCTCCTTGTTTTTCAAGGTTTGATTCGTATGAATTTCTGGAGCAATCGCAGACAGAGGCTCACCCATAACTTCTTCCTTCGTTTGAATTTGATAAAGATTTAGAAAGCCGCGGTTGGTTCTCGTAATTTTTCCATGGTTATCGGTAATGATGACGGCATCATAAGCCAGTTCCAAAGCGCTGTCCAACAGCTGCTTTAGGTGGGTTGTTGTCTCCAGTTCATCAGCAATTTTTTCATAAGAGGTGACATCCCGCAGTACAACCATGGCTCCTGATACCCGGTTGAGTTCCCGAATGGGGATAAAGGAAGCGATAACGGTCTGGTTGTAAATGGTCATTCGTTTTGCATCAATGATGGTCCCTTTCCGGATGGCTTCGGACAACCTTTTTCCCAGTTCAGGAAAGAGCCTTATGATGTGTTCAGGCTGAAGATCCTGTTTCTCGATTTTTAGAAGCTTAAGAGCGGTTTGATTATAAGCTGTTACATTAAGGGATGAATCAACAGAAATAACGGATTCCTGGAGGTTTTCAATAAGCGAGGTCATGCGGTTGATGGTATGTTCCAATGCCGTCATGTGAGAGGTGACTAGGTCTGATTTTGACATTATGCCGAAAATTTTTTCCTGATGATCAAGAACAACCGCCTGGCTTACATTGCCTTCCATCATTTTGTCTCTGGCTTCATAGAGGGTCTGATCCTTATGAATGGTAATGACTCTGGTTTTCATCAGGGGCTCGATACCATCATCCAGGGAGGACTGATTGAGCAGCGCCCGGTAAATGGAATATTTGTGGACGATTCCCAGTAATTGATCCTGATCGGTTACGCAGCCCATATCGACCTGATGATGAAGGAACGCTGACAGGGCTTCTCTTATTGTGCTATCCAGTGAGAGTTGAACATAGTTTACCGTCGTAAAATTTTTTACCTTCAAGTATGCTCCCCCTCCTAAATTATTAGAAAATTCAAACGAAACTAATTTTATTATAGCGTAAGTCAACCGAACTGACAATGAACAGTTGTAAAGGGGAGTACACAATTGTAAACCTTTCTTTACACATGTGTACAGTTGACGGCCGTGTCTGAAAAAGAATTCTCTGACACAAGAAAAATTTTTACCCGGGAGGATCATGGGCGTAAGGGAATGATTGGGTAAAAAATAATTGAATATTATGAATTTGGCATGAATTTTGCATGATACATGTAGTGAAGAGGAAAATTGATATTTTTGGGGAGGCAGTCAATGAAGTATGAAACGATTCTTTATGAAGTGAAGGACTATGTCGCAAAGCTTACCATTAACCTGCCGGATATGCGCAATCCGCTGACAGAGCAATCAGCCGGGGAGCTGCTGTCAGCCATAAGAGAGGCGGACCGGGACCCTGAGGTAAGGGCGATTGTCATCACCGGGGCTGGCAAGGCTTTTTCTGCCGGTGGAAATTTAAATGAATTTAAGAAAAATCTCGAAAAAACCGCACCTGAACTGTATTTTGAAGGGCGGGGGAGTACGGAGCTTTTTAAGGCCGGAGCCGAAGTAAGGACACCGCTGATCGCCAGTGTAAATGGGCCGGCACTTGGAGGAGGGACCGGTCTGGTGGCGATGTGTCACATTGCAATTTCCTCCAGTGAAGCGAAATTGGGGCTTACAGAGCTAAAGCTTGGTCTTGTGCCCTTTGTCATTATGCCCTGGGTACGAAGGGCAGTAGGGGAAAGAAAGTTTCTTGAAATGATGCTGACCGCTCAAGTTTTTAAAGCAGAAGAGGCGAAGGAATGGAATCTTGTCCATCAGGTGGTCGAACCGGAAATTCTTGAAGAAGAAACGATGAAACTGGCCCATCAGGTGGCATCCTTCAGTCCGCTGGCCGTTCAGTTAAGCCTGGATGCCTATTTTCAGTCGGAACAGATGGATCGAATGAAGTCCTTTGATTTCCTGTCAGATTTACGCCTTGTCTCGTTTATGAGTGAGGATCTGAAAGAGGGAGCCAGTGCATTTCTGGAAAAGCGCACCCCGCAGTGGAAGGGGAAATAAATTTTTAAAGGGGGAAATGGGGATGGGTGATATTCAGGCCACCATGGCAGCGAATGTCTGGAAGGTAGAAGTGGAGGAAAAGGACGTGGTAAAAGCGGGAGATATTGTCGTCATCCTGGAATCTATGAAAATGGAAATTCCGATTGAAGCAGAACAGGATGGAGTGGTCACCGCAGTAGAAACTGCAGAAGGCGACTTTGTTCAGGAGGGCCAGGTGCTGTTAACCATAAGTGAAGAATCATAGAAAGGAGACAGATACGGTTATGAAAAAGGTGAGAATCGGAGCTGCACAGGGCTTTTACGGGGATACCATTGAACCTGCTGTCGCCACGGCAAAAAAAGGGGATGTGCAATATATCTGCTTTGATGCCCTGGCAGAACTGACGATGGCAATTTTGAAGAAGGACCAGATGAAAAATGAAAAGGCCGGCTACACGAAGGATATTTCCCTGCAGATGAAGGCGCTTCTTCCTTATGTGAGAGAGAAAGGAATAAAGCTCCTGACCAATGCAGGCGGCATTAATCCTGAAGGGGCCCAGCAGGAGATAATCCGGGTGGCTGAAGAGCTTGGCATGGATGATTTAAAAGTGGCTGTCGTTACGGGGGACAATGTACTCCACCGTATAGATGAATTTCAGGATCGGGGAATTTCACTCAACCACCTGGAAACGGATCAGCCGATCGAAACGGTAAAAGATAAACTTGTTTTTGCAAACGCATACATTGGAGCCAGACCCATTGTGAAGGCGCTGGAATCCGGCGCAGATATTGTGGTGACAGGCCGCACAACGGACACCGCCCAATTTCTTGCTCCCTTAATCCATGAATTTGGCTGGGGAGAAGAGGAGTGGGATAGACTTGCAAGCGGTGTGTTTATGGGGCATTTACTGGAATGCTCGGCCCAATCTACAGGTGGAAATTTTAGTGGGAACTGGTGGGAGATTGAGGGCTTTGACCGGATTGGCTATCCGATTGCAGAGTTCAGCGAAAATGGAGATTTTACCGTAAGCAAAGTGGAAGACCGTGGTGGATTAGTAACAGTGGACACCGTCAAAGAACAGATGCTTTATGAAATTCATGACCCCGCGAACTATATCACACCGGATGTGGTCGTTGATATTACAAATGTGCAACTCGAAAATACCGGTCCGAATAAGGTCAAAGTGACAGGCACCCGCGGGAAACCCCGTCCGGAAACCCTGAAAGTCGTCATGGGCTATGAAAATGGCTATACAGGTCAGGTGATGGTTGGATTTTCCTGGCCCGATCCTCTAAAAAAGGCGAGAAAAGTAGATGAAATCATCCGAAAGCAAATCAAGCAACGAGGGCTGGACTATGACGAGGTCAGAACGGATTTTGTCGGCTATAATTCCCTGCATGGACCGTTAGCTCATGAGTATGAAGAGGATTTAAATGAAATCTATTTACGCATGGCTGTTCGGGCGAAAACAAAAAAAGAGGCAGCAAAATTCAGCCGCTTATTCCCGCCATTAGCCCTGAATGGTCCTCCGACAATGAGTGGTTTTACCGGGAACACAGCACCACGGGCACTGATTGGAATGTGGTCAGCGTTAATACCCCGGGAGCTGGTTGAGGATCACATTCAGATAAAAAATGTGGAGGTGTCGGCCATTGGCTAGTGTGCAGTTAAAAGACGTAGCCCAGGCGCGGGCCGGAGATAAAGGGAACAAGGTGAATATTGGCCTGTTTGCACCTGATGAGGAGTGGTTTGAACGTTTTAAATCCCAGGTGACTCCTGAACGGGTAAAGGATCATTTCAAAGGGCTGGTAAAAGGGGATGTGGTCCGATATGAGCTTCCGAATATTCATGCCTTTAATTTTGTCTTAACAGAAGCGCTCGATGGTGGAGGTTCTTCTTCCATCAGGATGGATAATCTGGGGAAGTGCTTCGGCGCCAATTTGCTGCGAATGGAAATTAATGTAAGTAAAGAAGTGCGAAAAGAAGAAAAGAGGTGAAAGGAATGCCCTATGAACCTTATTTGACCGAAGAACATGATCAATTAAGGGCAACGATTCAGAAATTTGTGGAGAAGGAGATTTCCCCTTACGTCGATGAATGGGAAGCGGCCGGTGAATTTCCAAGAAATCTGTTTGAACGGATGGGAGAGCTGGGATTTTTAGGCTTTCATTATCCTGAATCTGTCGGAGGGCAGGGGGGCGATTATTTTACCAAGCTTGTCCTGGCAGAGGAATTAAATAAATGCGGCTGCGGCGGGGTACCGATGGCCATTGCGGTGCAGACGGATATGGCTACACCACCGATTTATAAGTTTGGCAATGCGGATCAGCATGAACGTTTTCTGACCCCTGCGATAAGAGGTGAAAAAATTGCCGCCATTGGCATTACGGAGACGAATAACGGTTCGGATGTACAGGGGATTCAGACGCGGGCGAGAAGAGATGGCGATGAATGGGTGATTAACGGAACGAAAACCTTTATTACCAATGGGACGAAAGCGGACTTTGTGATACTTGTTACCCGAACCTCGGATGAACCGGGCGCAGATGGAATCAGTCTGTTTCTGGTGGATACAGATACGCCTGGGTTTTCGGTTGGGAAAAAACTCGACAAAGTGGGGATGCGTTCCTCGGATACTGCTGAACTGATTTTTGATCAAGTCCGGGTTCCAAATGAAAATTTACTCGGGGAAGAAGGCAAGGGATTCTATCAAATTATGTGGCAGCTTCAGGGAGAACGGATGATAGGAGCTGCAGGTGCCATAGGCGGTGCTGATTTCGCTTATGAGCAGGCGCTGAACTATGCCCGAAATCGTATTGCTTTTGAACAGCCCATCAGCCGTTTTCAGGTGATCTCCCACTTGCTGGCGGAAATGAAAACGGAAATGGAAGTATGCCGTGAGCTCACCTATGCTACCGCTTACCGCTTCTCTAAGGGGGAGGTTCCGGCGAAAGAGATTTCCATGACGAAATTATCGGCGGTCCAGATGGCCCATTGGGTAGCGGATCGGGCTCTGCAAATCCATGGAGGACACGGGTACATGGCGGAGTATCCGATTGAGCGTAACTGGCGGGACAGCCGTCTGCCACGTATTGGCGGAGGGACAGACGAAATCATGAAAGAGATTATTGCCAAACAAATGGAAATTTAACATGGGAAGGGGGAAGGGCGATGGCGCATTGGATTTTTCAGGATGAACACCACATGTTCCGCAAAGCGGTGCGAAAATTTATTGAAAAGGAAATCATTCCGAATGTTGAAAAGTGGGAAAGAGAAGAGGAGGTTCCCAGGAGTCTGTATGAACGAATGGGAGAGTTAGGCTATTTGGGTATTAAATTTCCCGAAAAATACGGGGGAAGTGATTCAGATATCATTACGGAAGCCGTTCTGATTGAGGAAATGGCCAAATGCGGCTCCGGGGGTGTGGCAGCTGCCATTGGTGCTCATACAGGCATTGCAATGACAAACATTTGGAAGTATGGAAGTGAAGAGCAAAAGCAGAACTATCTTGTTCCAGGGATTAAAGGTGAAAAAATTTCCGCCTTAGCCATCACAGAGCCAAGTGGAGGATCGGACGTTTCTGCGATCAAAACGACAGCAAAGAAAAGCGGCAGCCACTATATTTTGAATGGCTCCAAAACGTTTATTACGAATGGGGTCAATGCGGACTATGTCATTGTCGCGGCGAAAACAAGAGAAGAGCCTGTTCATCGAAACATCAGCCTTTTTATCGTGGAAACGGACTGGGAAGGGTTCTCAGCAGGAAAGAAACTGAAAAAGCTGGGCTGGCATGCTTCAGATACAGGAGAATTATTTTTCGATGAGGTAAAAGTCCCGGAAGAAAATCTGATTGGCCGTGAACATGAAGGCTTTCTTTATATAATGGAAAACTTTCAATTTGAACGTCTCAGTATGGCCCTGGGCTGTGTGGGACTGGGTGAATTGGCGATTGAGACAGCGAAGAAATACAGTCAGGAGCGGATTCAGTTCAATCGTCCTTTATCAAAGTTTCAGGTACTGCGCCACAAGATGGTCGATATGGCTGTTGACCTTGAAAAGGCACGAAATATCACCTACCGTGCCCTGTATTTGTATAACAAAGGGGAGGATGTCGTTACAGAGGCGACCATGGCCAAGGTTTATGCGACCGAAATGATTCGCCGGGTAACGGACCAGGCCCTGCAAATTCATGGTGGAAACGGATATATGATGGAATATGACGTTCAGCGTTTCTGGCGTGACGCCCGTATTCAGTCGATTGGAGGCGGAACCACCCAGATCATGAATGAAATCCTGACGAAGCGTTTAGGAATTATCTCGTAAAAATGGAAAGGATGTGTGCCGTTTGGAAAGAGAGCGTAAAGTATTAGCGGAAAGAGAACGAATCCATAAAGGTGGAAAAAGCCACGATAAATTGGAGAAAGCGGGAAAACGGTTTGTGCGGGATCGTCTGAAGCTTTATTTTGATGAGGAAAAGCCTTTTTACGAAACCGGACTGTTTGCCCAGGTGCTGAATGAGAAGCTCCCGGCAGATGGGGTTGTAACCGGAACAGGGAAGATGGATGATCGAATCGTTTATTTTATGGCCAGTGATTTTACCGTGAAAGCGGGATCAATGGGGAAGTACCACAGTGAAAAAGTGCTGCGGATTCAGGAGGCTGCCATTCGCGGCAAGAGGCCTATTGTTTATATGATTGATTCTTCCGGTGGACGGATTGATGAAGCCGGTGGGTACCATGTTGAAAAATATTCAGGCGGGAAGATTTTCTATAATCATAGTATTCTATCAGGACGGGTGCCCCAGATTGCGGTGCTTTATGGTCCATGTTTTGCCGGAACAGCCTATATGCCTGTCTTTTCCGATTTCACCATTATGGTCGATAAAATGGCCGGAATGGCGATTGCCTCCCCAAGGATGGTTCAAATGGCGACGACGCAAAAGGTGGATATTGAGGAGCTGGGCGGGTCACATATGCACGCAACAAAGAGTGGATCGGCCGATTTTGTAGCAGAATCTGAAGAGCATGCTGCTGAAATCGTGAAAAAGCTGATGACCTATTTGCCGGATCATTTTGATGCTGAACTCCCGGAATTTCCTGCCGCGGATCCGAAACTGGACCCAAAGGACATCGACAATCTTATTCCCCAGGAGCCAAACCGGGCCTATGATGTCCATAAACTCATTGATTCCATAGTAGATGCGGATAGTTTCTTAGAGGTGAAAAAGGATTATGCAAAGGAACTGGTTACAGGCTTTGCCCGGCTGAATGGGAAAACAGTCGGTATTGTAGCTAATCAGCCGATGCATAAAGGGGGAGCCATTTTTCCGGAATCCTCTGATAAAGGAGCCAAATTTGTATGGACGTGTGATGCCTATAACATTCCGCTCTTATATCTTTGCGACACACCAGGCTTTATGGTGGGGACGAAGGTGGAACAGGAAGGCATTTTACGAAAGGGACGTAATTTTATCTTTGCCAGCTCCTGTGCTAATGTACCGAAACTGTGTGTGATCGTGCGGAAAGCCTATGGGGCAGGCATCTATGCCATGGCGGGCCCGGCCTATGAACCGGATACAACCATGGCTCTTCCGTCTGCTGAAATAGCCATCATGGGACCTGAAGCTGCGATCAATGCAGTCTATTACAATAAAATACAGGCGGTGGAGGATCCGAAAGAGCGGGCGGAATTAGTGAAAAAACTGCAGGAGGAATACCGGGAAGGCTATGATATTTTTAAGCTATCGGGTGAACTGGTTGTGGATGATTTAATAGTCCCAAGCGATTTACGTGAGGAGCTGATCAGCCGTTACGAAACCTTTGAAAATAAAGATTTTAAACTGCCTGAGAGGAAACACTCCACGATGTTGAGTTAATCCTCACTTGTTTTAAATATCTAAAGGAGGGTGATGTTTTGGAAACGACTGTTGGCAGCTGGATTACGAAGCATGCAAAGGCTGACCCTGATCGAATGGCCCTTATTTCACACGAAAAAAGGTTTACCTATGAGGAGTTTAATCATCGGGTGAACCGTCTGGGTCATGCTTTAATCTCACTTGGCGTCCGAAAGGGGGATCGGGTGGATGCACTTCTATTTAACACAAACGAAATTCTGGAGTCGATGTTTGCCTGTGCAAAAATAGGGGCCATATTTGTCCCGATCAATTTTCGCCTAAGTGTGGAGGAGGTTCATTATATTGTTCAGGATTCCCGGCCGAATCACTTTATTTATGATGAACGAATGAAGGCGCTGGTGGATCAATTGCGGGAGATGAAGTCCAGTATTTTAGAGTATGTTCACGTAGGCAATAATCCTCATGAGCTTGATTGGCGTTATGAACAGCTCATTGTCAATGCGCCACAGACAGAGCCTGTTATCAACGTATGGACAGAGGATATCCATATGATGATGTATACCTCAGGAACAACCGGTAAACCAAAAGGAGCGATGCTAAGCCACGGGAATACCCTGTGGAATGCGATTAACAGCATTCATGCCAGCCCTTTTGAGAAAAGTGATATTACCCTGTCCGCAGCACCTCTCTTTCATATCGGCGGCATGAGTGTTTTTACAACTCCTTTAATTTATAAGGGAGGAACCGTTATCCTGGATGACAGCTTTGATCCTGAGCGAACCCTGCAAAAAATACAGGAGGAAAACATCACAAGCCTCTTCTTAGTTCCTGCGATGTGGCAGGCGATCATGAATGTTGAGAACTTTGAAGACTACGATATATCATCCCTGCGCTTCTGTGTATCCGGGGGAGCTCCTTGTCCGATCACAGTGATTACCTTTTTCCAGGATAGGGGTATTCCTTTTTATGAAGGATTTGGACTTACGGAAACGGCTCCGTTTGTCTCGATTCTTGATGAAAAAAATACCTTGCGAAAAAATGGCTCTGTAGGCAAAGAACCGATGCACACCCGTGTCCGTATCGTAAACGACTATAACCAGGATGTGGAGACAGGGGAAGTAGGAGAGTTAATTGTTAAAGGTCCAAACGTTATGGCCGGCTACTGGAATAAACCAGAGGAGACAAGAAGGGTTCTGAAAAATGGCTGGTTTTATACAGGGGATTTGGCTAAATTTGATGAAGAAGGATTTATCTATATTGTGGACCGGAAAAAGGATATGATTATCACTGGAGGAGAAAATGTCTATCCCATTGAGGTTGAGCAGGCACTGTACCGTCATCCGAATATCCTGGAAACCGCGGTTGTCGGTTATCCTGATGAAGAGTGGGGAGAATCGGTTAAAGCTGTGATCGCACTGAAGAACAGTGAAGAAACATTAACACTGCAGGATATCCATGACTTTTTAGAAGGAAAAATTGCCCGGTTTAAAATGCCGAGAAAAATCGAAATGGTTGAGGAACTGCCAAGAAATGCAACAGGTAAAGTGTTAAAAACCAAACTGAGACAAAAAAGTCATTCCTGATTAGGAAGGGAGCGAGGAGCAAATGTACGATAAATATTTTGAATATTTTGAAAAAGGTGAAACGTGGAAGTCCAGAGCGAGGACCATAACGGAATCTGATCTCATCATGTTCAGTGCTTTGACCGGTGACTGGTATCCGCTTCATACCGACATAGAATACGCAAAAAAATCTCCTTTTAAACAGAGGATTGCCCACGGAATGCTGGTCCTTTCTATTGGAACAGGACTCACCAAAATGGAGCCTGAGATTATTGTGGCGAATTATGGGATTGATCAGCTGCGGTTCATTCAGCCTGTTTTTATTCATGACACCATCCATGTGGAATTAGAGGTTATGGATTTGAAAGATAAACAAAATGGTACCGGTGTTGTAACGGTGAAGCAGGCTACTTATAAACAAACCGGTGACCAGGTGATTACAGGGATTTCCAAGGCGTTAGTGAAAAAAGAATCGGAAAACTAAGGGAGGAATGAGGATGGAGAGTGTGGTAAGTCGAGTCGCTATTGGAGATATTATCCGGCGGAATGCAGGGAGGTTTCCGGATAAAAAGGCCATTATTGAGGGTGATAAGGAAATAACCTATCAGCAGCTGGATGAATTAACGAATCAGTTTGCCAACTATCTTCTTAATTCCGGGCATAAAAAAGGGGATAAGGTTCTGACGGTCTGCGGAAACCACTGGGAATATGTAGTGATTTCCAATGGGATTGCCAAAGCAGGTCTTATCTGGGTGCCTATCAACCCGGCTATATCTAAAGAGGAAAAGCAATATATTATGAATCTAATCGAACCCAAATTGATTATTGGTGATGCTGTCCTGATGGAGCCGGCTCTCGATGTATATCAAGAGTATTGCTCAACCTTTTTAGCCGTACGGGGAATTTTTGCCGGTGCCCAGCCATTTTTGCCTGCAATAGAAGATGAGGCGAAAAAAGAACCAGCTATAGAGATTCAGGATCGGGATACCGCTCAAATTATGTTTACCAGTGGTACGACCGGCAATCCAAAGGGGGTCATGATCAGTCATTTAGCCGTTTATATTGCCAGCCTGGGAAACATTATTGAAAGTAATTTTAATGAAGATGAAGTCGTCTTAACGATGATGCCCCTTTTCCATTGTGCCCAGCACACGTTTACGATGTCCACCCTTCATCGTGGGGCCACAACCGTCATTATCAGTGGCTTTGAACCGGAGCTGCTGATGAAAACGATACAGGATCATAAAATTTCGAATATGTTTGCACTGCCCATGATGTATCGAATGATTCTGGATCACCCGAAAAAAAGTGAATATGATTTGAGTTCATTAAGAAGGTGCACGTATGCGATGGCGCCTATGGATAAACGTTCCCTGGAGAGGTGCATCAATGAAATCTGCCCTCAGTTCGCTCTGGGTACAGGGCAGACCGAAATGTATCCATCAACCATGGTGTTCAGACCGGAAGAACAACTAAGAAGATTCGGCTCTTATTGGGGTACGTCTTCCCTGATTAATGATACGGCTGTTATGGATGATGAGGGCAATCTTTTACCTGAAGGCGAAGTCGGCGAAATTGTTCACAGAGGGCCGAACGTCATGAATGGCTATTACAAGAACGAAGAGGAAATGGAAAAAAGCCGGGCTTTCGGCTGGCATCATACAGGAGATTTGGGCTATTGGGATGAGGATCTGCAGCTGGTGTTTGTAGACCGGAAGAAAGACATCATTAAAACCGGCGGGGAAAATGTGCCATCGATTAAAGTGGAGAGTGTTTTACTGATGCATGAAGATATCGAAAATGCGGTTGCGGTCGGACTTCCGCATGAACATTGGTCCGAGGCTGTTACGGCATTTGTTGTAAGGAAGGAAGGAGCGGCCACCTCTTCCGATGATGTCATATCCTTCTGCAGGCAGCATTTAGGAGGCTTTCAGGTTCCAAAAGATGTTGTCTTTTTGGAGCAACTGCCGATGACATCAACAGGAAAAATTCAAAAACATATGCTCCGTCAGCAATATCAGAATCATTATCAAGTGACCAATGAACGATTTAAATGAAAGCGTTAACATATTGTGATAGAGTATAGAATAGAGATAGAAACAGTTAGTTCAGACAAAAGGAGGAACCGGTTTGTTTACGAAAATTTTAATCGCTAATCGTGGAGAAATTGCAGCCAGAGTCATTCGAACGTGTAAAAGAATGGGAATCCAAACCGTCGCCATTTATTCCGAGGCAGATGCAGACAGTCCACATGTGAAAATGGCGGATGAGTCGTATCTGGCTGGGGGCAATCAGGTCCAGGAAAGCTACTTAAATATGGACCGGATTTTTGAAATGATTCATGAAAGCGGCGCCGAGGCGGTACATCCCGGCTATGGATTGATGTCCGAAAATCCGGATTTTGCTAAACGGTGTCAGGAGGAGGGGATTGTTTTTATTGGCCCATCCCCTGATGTGATTGCCAGGATGGGAAGTAAAATTGAGGCGAGAAAAACGATGAAAGAGGCAGGTGTTCCCGTCGTACCCGGGATTCAATACCCGCTCGAGGATGGGGATGAGGCTGCCCGTGTGGCGAGTGAAATTGGCTACCCTGTTATGTTAAAGGCTTCTTCAGGTGGTGGCGGAATTGGTATGCAGCTTGCCCATAATGACGAAGAAGTGAAAAAAGCGTTCGAGGGAAATCAGAAGCGTGCGCAGACCTTCTTTGGAGACGGGGCAATGTATGTGGAAAAATCGATTCCGAACCCCCGTCATATAGAGATTCAGGTTTTAGCTGATCAGGCAGGAGAAACCGTTTATTTATGGGAACGGGAATGCTCCATTCAGCGACGGCATCAAAAGGTTGTCGAGGAGGCGCCTTCTCCATTTCTCGATGAAGCGACGAGAGAAAGGATGGGAATGGCGGCTGTCAAGGCGGCAAAATCTATTGGATATTGTAATGCCGGTACGATTGAGTTTTTAGTCGATGAGGATAAGAATTTTTATTTCCTGGAGATGAATACACGTCTTCAGGTGGAGCATCCGGTCACAGAAGAGATTACAGGCATTGATCTGGTGGAGGAGCAAATAAGGATTGCCAGTGGCGAGGCTCTAAGGCTTGAGCAGTCCGAGATAAAAAGGGAAGGGCATGCGATCGAGGTTAGAATTTATGCGGAGGATCCAAAGACCTTTTTCCCTTCCCCAGGGCAAATCACCCAACTGGACTATCCGGAAGGGGAACATATCCGTCATGAATTAGCCGTCCATTCTGAGTCCAAGGTTACTCCTTTTTATGATCCGATGATTGCAAAATTAATTGTAACAGGGCAGGATCGAAATGAAGGCATTGAAAGATTAGGAGATGTACTGGAGAACTATAAAGTAGAAGGAATTAAAACGAACATTCCGATGCTAAGGAAAGTGATTCAGCACCCAGCTTTTCAGGAAGGGAAAACAACCACAGATTTTGTCGAAAAATATTTGCAGGGAGAGCATGCGAAATCATAAAATTTGAAGATTTGATGTGACACTTACGGTTATAACGTCAGCATCTGATCTGGAGGTCCTGATCCAGGTCAGATGCTTTTTTATAGTATGGAAATTAAAAGAATAAAACAGGAATCTTCAGGAAAACGTAAGCGAAAAAAGGAGTACCATCTGCATATGCTTTCATGGATGATTCGTATAGGGCTGCTGGTGATTTCTTTTGTTTCATTGTTGTTTTATCCAGCAAAGGCCCTTCATAAATATTTTCCTGTCTCTTTATTTACGTCCGGCCTTGTTTTAATCATGTGCTCGCTCTCATTTCGATATAAGTTCTGGATGGTAAGTGGCAGTATTTTTAAGCGTCTGGCTAATGATTTAACCTTTGTGTTCGGCCCTTTTTTCGCCGGCACATTATGGACTTTCCATTTGACTTTTGGGAAGTTCTGGCGTTATGTGACCGTAAATGCCGCCCTGAGCATCGGGGTGTCCTTTCTGGTAAATCCGCTGCTTCAAAGATATAATGTATACAAATTTGTAAATTTTAACTCAGCCTATTTGTTTTTAACCTATATGGGCTATGCGCTCGTTATTTATCCTTATCAGCTGCTGATTAAGGATAGGAAGAAAAAGGCTTAGGCATTCCTATAACTGTTTTTCGATTTCATGCCGAACATGAGTGATTTCCGGCAGAATCAGGTCCTTCATCGCCAGCTTCACTGCACCTGATGAACCTGGCATGGAGAAGACGGCTGTGTTCTGATAGATTCCCCCAATCGCTCGGCTTAAAATGGCCGCGGAGCCAATGTCCTTCTGATAGCTCAGCATGCGGAAAAGCTCTCCAAAGCCTGGCATTTCCTTGTCCAGTAGATCCCGAACGGCTTCATAGGTTGTATCACGGGCTGAGATGCCTGTTCCTCCATTTAGCAGAAGGGTGTGGACATCCTCGCGTCTGGCTAAGTCCCGGATTGTGTCCTGGATGGAGGAGTAGTCATCCTTTAAAATCTGATAATCCACCCATTTATGCTGATTTTCCTCAAGTAAATCTTTTATGAGTTTCCCACTATTGTCCGTTTCTTCTGTTCTCGTATCTGAAACTGTAATAATCGCACATTGGACATTCTCAGGGGATGACTTGCGGTGATCGTGTACGCCCATTTCGTATTCCTCCTCATTTTCATTTTGTATACACAGTTTATCACGCATGAACTGGCCGTAATACCCCCACTGATGGAAGTTCCGCTTTTTTATACAAGGCTGTTCTTTAAAAGCATGGAGAATGATAAACTGGTTTAGGAAGACGTATAATGAAACAAAGGGATAGTGCTGAAGTAAAATTCTAGAATCTGCAGATAGAAAGGGAGAGTTTGATGAGCGATAATGAGCAATTTTCAAGATTTCGACGCAAGGCAGTGAAAGTAGAGGATGCCCTTGAATCGATTCTTTCTTACATACCAAAAGCGAAACATGAACAACTCCCGTTGGATCAGGCACTGGGATCCACACTTTCTGAGGATGTGAAGGCTCCTCATCCGATCCCCCATTTCCGTCGTTCAGGCTACGATGGCTATGCAGTCATTTCTCAAGACTTAAAGGACGCCTCGAAGGAACGACCGGTCTATTTAAAGCTGGTAGATGATATTCCTTGCGGGGAAGTGCCGGGTAAAAAGCTCGAAAGCGGCCAGACCGCAAGAATTATGACAGGTGCGATGGCTCCGGATGAGTCGGACAGTGTGATTATGCTGGAAGCGACAGAGCAGGAGGAGCGGGATGACGGAACCTATGTAAAATTCACCAAGCCGATTCCATCGGTAAAAAATATTACATCCATTGGTGAAGAAACGTCAGAAGGAGAGGTTCTTTTACGAGAAGGGACGACGATAAACCCCGGGGCAATGGCGGTATTATCCTCCTTAGGCTATGTACAGGTTCCCGTTTACAAAAAGCCAAAAATTGCGGTACTATCGACCGGTACAGAGCTCCTGGAGGTTGATGAGCCTCTAGAGCCGGGGAAGATCCGGAACAGCAATACGTACATGCTCGCCGGACAAATTCAGGCCAATGGCGGAGAGCCTGTACTAATTGGTAAGTTTCCTGATGAAGTAGGCCCGGCAAAGGCGAAAATTCAGTCCCTATTAGAGGATCCTGAAATAGACGTGATTGTGACTACAGGCGGTGTGTCCGTCGGGGATTACGATATTATGACCGATATTTTCTTGAATTGGGAAGGAAAAACCCTGTTTAACAAGGTTCAAATGAGACCGGGAAGTGTGACAACAGCCGGAGTCTTTAAGGATAAGCTTATGTTCGGACTCTCCGGCAATCCGGGAGCCTGTTATGTAGGATTTGAACTCTTTGTAAAACCGGCGATCGAACGTTTAAGCGGAAGAGAAGCAGGTCACGTAAAGAAAACGGCCTTTTTGGAGCAGGATTATACGAAGCTCAATGCCTTCCCCCGCTTTGTAAGAGGCTATTTTGATGAAAAGGACGGTCAGCTCTGGGCGCATCCGGTCGGCCTCGACATGTCCAGTGCGCTTCTGTCCATGAAGGATACGAATGCCCTGATCGTCATCCCTCCAACCAAAACAGGGTTAAAAGCCGGCGATCAAGTAGATGTAATTCCAGTATAAAAATGTAAAGAAAAGCGGAGGCGACCGTTCAGGCCAGACGGCATAAGCAGAATCTCCGGAGTGGCCGTACTTTGGCCATGGAGGGGATTCTGCTTATATCCGCTTGGGCCTGGGAGCCGCAGCTGGACAACGAAAAGCGGAGGCGACTGCTCAGGTCATGCGGGATAAGACGAAGACATGGAGTGGCATGGTTTTCGCCACGTATTGGCTTTGGCTTATATCCGCCTTGACCTAGGAGCCGTAGCTGGACAAAGAAAAGCGGAGGCGACCGTTTAGGCAAACGGACGCTTCCGCTTTTGTTCTGTACGAAAGCTTCTGAGCACTTAAATAGCGAATTTTCCGTCAAATCTGTTAATATAATAGTAACAGTGATTTTTCCTCTTTGGGTCTTCCTCAATTTTGATGAACACCCTTACTTTCCCATTTTTTATCACGCATGAAGTCCGTAATACCCCACTTCAGTTTTGAGGGTAACCCAACAAGACTAAAGTGGGGGAAAAACGGACAGTAAATTCCTGATAAGTTCAGCTAACCATCATGGGGGATGGAGATAACCCCCACTGATGGAAATTTCACTTTATATACACTTCATAAGTATGTTAAGGCCCGCTATGATTTTTCCATTCATTTAAGAAAGCTATCATTTTTTCATATCCGTATAGGTCTTGTCCGGGTACATAGACCGTTTTCTGTATTTATCACGTATTAACTGGCCGTAATACCCCCACTTCAAGTCTGGAGGGTACCCCAACAGGACTAAGTGGGGGATAAACGGCCAGTAAATCCCTGATAAGTTCAACGAACCATCAGTGGGGGATAGAGAAACCCCCCCACTGATGGAAGTTTCACTTTATCTACAAACGTGAAGGAAGGTTTTATATGGAGAATATTAAAGAAACCATTATGGAAGTGATTTATTCTGTACTGCCCATCACATTAGTGGTAACAGCCCTGCAGTTTACGATTATCTGGCTTCCCATGGAAACGTTTATCCAGTTTCTTGTTGGAGCGGTGATGGTCAGCATTGGACTTATTTTGTTTTTATTAGGAGTTAATGTAGGTTTGCAGCCTGTGGGGGAGATGATTGGTTCGGCTTTATCCAAAACGAGAAGTCTGTGGTTGATTCTCTTTTTTGCCTTCGTGCTGGGAGTGGTTGTTACAGTTGCCGAGCCTGATGTCCGGGTGTTAGCGACCCAGATTGATCAGGTGTCGAATGGAGAAATCCCTCAAAGCATTTTAATTATGTCTGTAGCCTTAGGTGTAGGGATATTTGTCGCCCTGGCGATGCTTAGAATCATTTTCTCTATTAAAATCGTTTACCTGCTTACGATTGGTTATGGACTTGTGTTTTTACTGGCTGCTTTTACACCCCCGATTTTCGTACCCATCTCCTTTGACTCAGGGGGAGTTACCACAGGTCCGTTAACGGTTCCCTTCATCCTTTCCTTAGGGTTAGGGGTAGCCTCGGTCCTGCGAGGGAAATCAGCCTCCAGAGATGGATTCGGACTGGTTGGCCTTGCTTCCATAGGTCCTATTCTGTCTGTCTTGATATTGGGGGTTATCTACGGATGAACATACACATCTTTCACGGGTTTGGTGATGTGCTTCGTGATGTCACCATGGCCCTTTCACCACTGCTCATCTTATTTTTATTCTTTCATTTTTTCTTTTTGAAATTACCGTTACGCAGACTCATAGATATCGGGGTAGGCTTTTTACTTTCCTATTTTGGCCTGGCCTTCTTTCTACAGGGGGTCCACATCGGTTTTCTTCCGATTGGTGAAATTATGGGGGAAAAACTGGGCACCTTCCCACACGAATGGGTGCTCGTGATCGTAGGATTTATTCTAGGGTTTTTCGCAGTATATGCTGAGCCTGCTGTTGCAGTCCTGAATCGGCAGGTGGAAAAGGTTTCAGCCGGATATATTCCGCAAAAGCTGTTATTGTATACACTCTCGATTGGCGTAGGGTTAGCTGTGGCTTTATCCATGCTTCGAATTATTTATGGAATTTCCCTATGGTATTTTATTCTTCCAGGTTATATAATAGCGTTAATCATGATAAACTACTCTTCAAAAGCCTTTACATTAATTGCTTTTGATTCGGGCGGTGTAGCCACCGGTCCGATGACAGCTACCTTTATTTTAGCAATGTTTGTAGGTATTGCCTCTGTTACAGAAGGGCGGGATCCCCTTCTTGATGGTTTCGGAATGGTCGCATTAGTTGCACTCGCTCCGATTCTATCTGTATTAACATTGGGGATTTTATTTGGTAGAAAGGAGAAGAGGCAGGATGGCGATCTTGAATAAGGGTCAAAAGGTAATCGTCACCATCGTGAAGAAGGATAGAGCCAAAAGAATCGTTCAGGCAGCGAAAAATGCCGGAGCCCAGGGCGGGACAACGCTTCTGGGGAATGGCATTAAAATGAATGAGAAAAGACGCGTTTTAGGGATACCTGTGGAGCGGGAGAGAGCGATTATTTTAACCCTCGTTCCAGATGATATATATGAAAGCGTTTTAACGGCAATTACAGAATCTGTGAACTTAAATCAGCCAAAACAGGGAATTGGCTTTGTTATCGATACGAAAAATGTTGCAGGTGTTTGCCATATGCTTGGCTTTGAGGCAGAGAAGGGAGCCTCAGAGGAAGAGGGGGTAAGGGATATGTCCGAAGATCAAAAGGTGCTCTATGATTTAATCGTCACTATTGTAAACAAAGGAGACTCCGATGAGGTTGTCGAAGCATCCAAATCAGCCGGAGCGGAAGGCGGTACAATCATTAATGGTCGGGGCACAGGCATTCATGAGAAGGCAAAGCTGTTTAATATTTTAATTGAACCGGAAAAAGAGGTTGTTTTAACCTTAATCAGCAGGGATAAAACCCAGGATGTACTGGAGGCCATTGAAGTAGAAGGAAAGCTGAATCAACCGGGCAAAGGAATCGCCTTTGTGATGGAAGTGGAGCGTACGGTGGGAATTAACCACATTTTAAATCGCATGGTTAATGAAGAATTCCGTGAAGTGAAAAGATAATCAAACCTTGAGATTGCTGAGTCCTGAAAACAGGGCTCAGCTTTTTTTAGGTCCTAGTGTAATCGGGAAATTTTTCTGTTGACAATCCAGTTTACAGTCGGTAATATACATATCGTGACTCTTCAGTCATACTTTTTGACTGGATGGTTTGTTCAATGTTTTAAAAGACTTTGGACGCGAATCTCACAAAATTTTTTAATGGAAGTGGAAATACAGGGATATATATGCTAAGGAGGGAAAGGTAATGACGGAACAGCAGCAGAAAATAAAAAAAGGACCGATGATTACCGTTATGCTCATTGGTGCCTTCTTTGCTTTACTTAATGAAACCTTGCTTGCAACTGCATTGCCAAAGATCATGAACGACTTTGGGATTACGGAAAATAAAGTGCAGTGGTTAACGACAGCCTTTTTATTGACCAATGGGGTGATGATTCCCATTTCTGCGTTTTTAATTGAACGCTTCAGCACAAGAAAAATCTTTTTAACAGCTATCAGTATCTTTACATTAGGGACGTTTGTCGCTTCGATTTCACATACGTTTCCCCTATTGCTGACGGCACGTGTCATACAGGCTATGGGGTCTGGTGTGATGCTTCCTCTGATGATGACGGTTGTACTTACCATCTTTCCTGCAGATAAAAGAGGGGCAGCGATGGGGACGGCAGGACTCGTCATTGCCTTTGCGCCAGCTATTGGGCCAACTTTATCAGGCTGGTTGCTGGCCCATTTCTCATGGCGGTCGCTGTTTTACGTCGTCTTGCCAATCGCTGTTTTAGCACTGGTGATTGCTTACTTTTATGTGCAGAATGTAACGAAATTGACTTATCCTAAAATTGATGTTTTATCGATTCTTTTATCCTCATTCGGATTTGGCGGTCTGTTATTTGGCTTCAGCAGTGCCGGTGAGGATGGCTGGACAGATCAGACCGTACTGACAAGTATTATTGGAGGGGCAGTGATTATCGGTTTGTTTATCTGGCGTCAGTTGAAAATGAAAACGCCCATGCTGGAGTTCAGGGTGTTTAAATTCAGCCGATTTACCATTGCGTTAATCATTACGATGGTTGTGATGATGTCCATGATTGGGGCAGAAACCATGCTGCCATTATATATGCAGAATACCCGCGGATTCAGTCCGCTTGAGTCTGGTTTAATGCTGCTGCCAGGAGCCATTGTGATGGGGATTATGTCTCCGATTGTAGGGTCTCTCTTTGATAAAATTGGAGCGAGAAAATTAGCCGTAACCGGACTGACGATTGTGGGAGTGACAACTTTAGTCTTTACCAATCTATCTATGGAAACGTCTTTCGTATTTCTGGCCACCATTTATGCCATTCGGATGTTTGGGTTATCCATGGCGATGATGCCAGTGATGACCAGTGGGTTGAATCAGCTGCCACAGGAGTGGAATGCTCACGGATCAGCAATGGCTAACACCATGCAGCAGGTGTCTGCTTCCATCGGTACAGCGATTCTAATGACAGTTATGACAACATCTGCGAAAAATTACGAGCCAAATATGGAAAGCCTTCAGGGATTAACACAGGCAGAAGCGCAGCAGCAAATCGCTGAACAGGCTTCCATCAACGGTTACAATATTGCCTTTATAGTGGCCACAGCACTATCCTTTGGCGGTATGCTTCTGTCATTCTTTTTGGAAAATAAGGCAGCAAAGGAAAAACAAGATCAGCAAGCAGCCACTTCAGCATCTGCTCAGACGGTAAATTAGAGTACTGAAAGCCTGATATCGGTATATATTCGAGGAATTTTAAGAGATTCGGAAAATTTCTTAAAAAAATGGGAAATTCTCTTGTTTATTTTAATTATTTCTGGTAAATTATACGTAATCAAAGGTATACATTCTTATTTTCAATATATTTGAAGTAAGGATAGAGGTGCAGTAACCATTAGTACTCATGTGGAGGGGAATGAGCTCTGAAGAAGCATGGGAAAAGGGGGAGCTGCCGAAGTGGATGGAGCCTCATTCTCCTGAAGCTGGTTCTGTTTTTGAATAAAATTCAGGACTGTCATATAGGAGACTATATGGAGGGCTATCTAATGCTTTAGAACGTAAAAGATATGTTCTATAAGCAACAGCGGGCTCTCTCGTTGTTGCTTTTTATTTTGGTCCTCCACACCTAAAAAAATTTATGAAAAGGGTGTGAAGCTATGAATTTCGGTCAAGTGCTAACAGCAATGGTCACACCATTTGATCAGAATGGTGAGCTTGATTTGGAGGCCGCGAGAGGATTAGTTCATTATTTAATTGCAAATGGTTCTGACGGTTTAGTCGTTGCCGGGACAACCGGTGAATCGCCAACTTTATCTCATGATGAAAAGCTTAGATTATTTCAGTTTGTTGTAGATGCTGTGGACGGAAGAGTACCCGTCATTGCAGGAACAGGTTCAAATAACACTCAGGCTTCCATCGATTTAACGAAAGAGGCAGAAGCTCTTGGAGTCGATGGGGCATTGCTTGTTACCCCTTATTACAACAAGCCTTCCCAGGAAGGAATGTATCAGCATTTCCGTGCGATTGCGGAACAGACCAATCTTCCTATCATGCTTTACAACATTCCTGGACGAAGCGTTGTAAATATGGAGGTTGAAACGATCAGCCGTCTGGCAAGGATCTCTAATATTTCTTCTATTAAAGAAGCAAGTGGGGATCTGGATCGTGTGTCTCAGATTATTACGGAGACACCTGATGATTTCACTGTATACAGCGGTGAGGACAGTCAGACTCTGCCTCACATGTCTGTGGGGGGAACGGGGATTGTGTCCGTTTCTTCCCATGTGATTGGCAATGAAATGCAGCAGATGATTAACCATTATAAAAATGGAGATACAGCCCATGCAGCGGCTATCCATCGTCATATTCTGCCGCTCATGAAAGAGATGTTTGCTGCACCAAGTCCTTCACCGGTGAAAGAGGCTTTAAACTGCATCGGTGTACCCGTAGGAAGCGTCCGTTTACCGCTTGTCCCATTAAATGATACGGAACGGGCTTCCCTTTATAAGGTATTGGCTAATCATCAGGTTGGTTCAGATGAAGCAGCAGGTTAATAAAGAGTGATCGAGAGAATAGGCACAGTCCTATTCTCTTTTTTTTGGCTCTAAAAACGATCATTGAAAAACATAAAACAAAGAATTACACGCAATCGATTTATTTTGTTACACTGAACTAAAAGGGAAATTTGATTCATTATTTAAAATTACTATAAATAAATATTGATTTTTATTTATTATTCATTATAATAATTAGTAGGCAAGCAAACATCTTATATTCATAGGATGAAAGGAGTGAATACACTCATATAAGGATGGATGGACGATTTCCTTAATTGCCTGCCGTTCTCACTTAGAAGGTTACATGTGAGAACATCAGGATGCATTTTTCTTTACATCCAATCTTGTTTTTTACTATTATTTAAGATGTCAGGTTTAATAAGGTTAGATAATAGTAGAATGATAGTTATTTATAATCAAATCTGTAGGAGGGTATTTCATGAGTGATAAGAAGAAAAAAATGACAACAGCCTTTGGAGCTCCAGTACCAAACGATGACAACTCCAAAACAGCTGGTAAGCGTGGTCCATTATTAATGGAAGACTACTGGTTCCTTGAAAAAATGGCGCATTTTGACAGAGAGGTTATTCCTGAGCGTCGTATGCACGCAAAAGGATCCGGAGCTTTTGGTACCTTCACTGTAACAAATGATATTACAAAATATACAAAAGCCGATCTTTTCTCAGAAGTTGGCAAAAAAACCGACATGTTTGTCCGTTTCTCCACGGTTGCAGGTGAGCGTGGTGCAGCTGATGCTGAGCGTGACATTCGTGGAACGGCTATTAAGTTCTATACAGAAGAAGGAAACTGGGACCTTGTTGGAAACAATACACCTGTTTTCTTTATGAGAGATCCTAAGAGATTCCCTGACTTAAACCACGTGGTTAAGCGTGATCCTAAAACAAACATGAAAAACCCACAGGCAAACTGGGATTTCTGGAGTTCACTTCCAGAAGCATTGCACCAGGTTACCGTTGTTATGAGTGACCGTGGTATTCCGGCCAGCTACCGTAACATGCATATGTTCGGAAGCCATACATACAGCATGATTAATGCTGAAAACGAGCGTGTATGGGTGAAATTCCACTTCAAAACACAGCAGGGTATTAAAAACCTGACGGATCAGGAAGCTGAAGAGCTCATTGGTAAAGACCGTGAAAGTCATCAACGAGATCTCTTTAATGCGATCGAAAATGGCGACTATCCAAAATGGACCCTGTACATCCAGGTCATGACTGAAGAGGAAGCACAAAAAGTACACTATAATCCATTTGACTTAACAAAAGTTTGGTATAAGGAAGACTTCCCTCTTATTGAAGTAGGAGAGGTAGAATTAAACCGTAACCCTGAAAACTACTTTGCAGATGTAGAACAAGCTGCCTTTGCACCTACAAATATTGTGCCTGGTATTGGCTTCTCACCAGATAAAATGCTGCAGGGCCGTCTGTTCTCATACGGAGATACGCAGCGTTATCGTCTGGGTGTAAACCATTGGCAAATTCCTGTTAACTATCCGAAGAATGCGAAAAACTTCCATCCATATCATCGCGATGGCGCAGGACGTGTGTTTAACACTTCTGAAGGCTCTGTATCCTACAGCCCTAACAGCTATGGTGAGTGGGAAGACAGCAAAGAGCATCAGGAGCCGGCACTTAATATTGATGGGCCAGCGGATTACCACAACTTCCGTGAAGACGATGACTTATACTATGAACAGCCAGGTAAACTCTTCCGTCTGATGAGTGCAGAAGAGCAGCAGCGCCTGTTCGAAAACACCGCTCGTGCGATGGACGGTACAACAAAAGAAATTCAATTACGTCATATCAACAACTGCTACAAAGCAGATCCTAAGTACGGTGAAGGTGTTGCCAACGCACTTGGTGTTTCCCTAAGTGAAGTTGAGGCAGCAGCCAGCAAAGAATAATGATTTTGATGAAAACTATCCAAGGTTTACCTTGGATAGTTTTTCGTATTATTTATCACGCATGAACTGGCCGTAATACCCCCACTTCAAGTCTTGAGGGTAAACCAAAAAGAATAAGTGGGGGATAAACGGCCAGTAAATTCCTGATAAGTTCAACTAACCATCAGTGGGGGATAGAGAAAACCCCCACTGATGGAAGTTTCCCTTTATGGAATTCCAGTTTCCAGTCAAAGAAGGCATAGAGAACAGAGATTTCATAGGAAGTAGTTCAATTTTGGAGTACACAATTGTAATTTGTACCCCTGATTGAACTGCTTTTTTTATGAAAATACAGCCTACAAAGGTAAGGCTTTTGTAATACAATTTATAAAGTTAATGAAGAGCGTCTTATGATAATCAACTCACATATGGTAAAATAAGGTAAATATGGTTATTCATCTATTCCGGCTAAAGAAGCAGGATTATTGAAAAAGAGAAAAGTAATAGTAGTTAAGAGAAAAAATATTAAAAGGGGAATATTTATGACTGCCGATTTTTATTGTGATGAAGTTTTAAGTGGTAAAACGCAAGTAGATACAGTAGTGGAGACGACTAATGTATTAGCATATTATCATACTCGTCCTTCTTACCCAGTACATATTGTGGCAATTCCTAAAAAACATATATCTTCATTGATTACATTGGAAGATAGTGATAATGAACTATTGTTAGAACTATTAGGAGTGATTAAACAGGTTGCAACTATGGTTACCGAAGAAAATGGGGCTTGTAGAGTTATTACAAATATAGGGGAATATCAGGATTCGAAACATCTCCATTGACGTTCGGTACGGAGCAGGGGAAAAGCCGGAGATAACTTCAAACGCTTACCTATTGCTAACTTTAGTAGAACAGGAAGTAATCAACTAACCTTCACAGAAATTTTACTTTTAATTAATACTAAATAGGCGGTGAATTTATGAAGGCATTACTCGTTATCGATGTTCAAAATGGATTAGTTAATAAGGGGAACTTTCAAGAAGAAATATCAAGGATAGAAAAAGTAATTGAGGATTTTAGAGAAAATAAAGAACCTGTACTTTTTATGAGACATCTAGATGATACAGAAAACAGCCCACTTTATAAAGGCTCTGCTGGGTCTGAACTACATAATTCAATTAAAAAATATGCTGACCATATTATTGAGAAACAGACACCAAATTCATTTCATAACACCGATTTAGAAGATATATTAAAAGACCTTGGGGTTACACATCTATTTATCACAGGTTTTAACACAGAGTATTGTTGTTTGTTTACAGCAATTACTGCTTTTGATAGAGGTTACAAAGTGACCTTTTTAGAAGACGCAACTGCAACGGTTAATACTGCTGAGACATATGAAATGAAAGGATTAGATATTAGAGACTTTGTAGGTTCCGTTTTGTATGTGTCCAATGTTATAGAAGTATTGGAATTTGAGGAATATGTTGAGGAATACAAACTTAACAAATCTGTTGAAGATTGATACGTCGGAAAATATAGTTTTGTGAATTATTGTACTTAAACAAACGGGTGCAAATATTGAATAAGAAGTTGTCGGTGGCAGCTCCTATTGTGTTAAAGGGCAGTTATGTTGAAGAAGGGTTATTGTCAATGATATTTGAGAAAACAGAGATTATTAGAAAAGGCGGGGAATTAACTTGGTTGAATTTAAAATAACAGAAAATAATCATACTTTTAATGGGTATCATTTGGGTAACCGAAACCTCCCAATTCTTGTTTGTCTTCATGGGATGACAGGTGACTTAAATAGCTTTTTGGGTCTTATTAATTTTCTTTCTAAAGACTTTCATCTCATTCTTTTAGATAGTCCCGGTCATGGGAAAACAGAACCATTCAAAAAGGAGGAAGATTATAGGTTTTCTTCGGTCGTAAAGAGGATTGATAAAGTATTAAACCGCATTGTTAATAAACCTTTTTATATAATGGGACATTCTTGGGGAGCAGACCTTGCACTAAGCTATGCAAAGAAGTTTCCAGATAAGGTAAAAGGAGTTGTTCTAATTGATGGAGGATATGTATTTCCTGAGCATGTGGATGGAATGACAGAAGAAAAGGCTCTTTTGGGATGGGAGGAGTATATAAAATCAAGTAGGTATAACTCTTGGAATGAAGTAGTAAAAACTTATCAGGATTACACGACAAAGGAATGGGGCAAAAGTCTGGATTCCATCATACACTCCAACTTTAAACAGGTCAGCGGGAAATACGTGTTAAAGGCTGATAGTTTTAGCATTTTAGCATCAATAAAAGCTTTTTTTAAGGAGCCTTGTTCAACTACATTTGGGAGCATTGAGTGTCCTGTATTATTGTTTTATGCAACGATTCCGGAGACAGACTCCTCCAGAAATAAGGGAATACAAAAAATACAAAAAAGTATTAAGGATGTAAAGATTGTAGGTATAAAAAATACGAAGCACAACATTCACTGGGACAACCCTAACGTAGTTGCTAAAGAATTGTTAATGTGGAGACAACAAAAGGAGACTTAGGATTTTATTCTTCAACTATCGGGTGCTTTAATTGAAGAAGAAAATCAAATATCACGTTTTAGTTTGTTATTAAACTGTTAAATATGGTTTGGATTGTATGCTAATTTATATGCTGTTTCTATTGTTATTAGCATTTTTCTCTCCCAAAACTGAACCCGTTAATCTGTAAATAAAGTTTTAATCGTTTGTAAGGTGATCACTTCGCAATAGAAAGGCAGCTTTAGTTAAAGAAAAATGAGCATCAAATTGCTATGCAACTCAATGCTCATTTTCCATACATTTTATATAGTTTTACTCCTGAAGTATCTGGGATTTATCCACCAATGACCATTTGCGCCAGTTTACCGGTTAACAGTGCCGCGTAGGTTCCGACCACATTACCGAGGATTCCCATTAACAGTCCGACAGGGGCAAGTGCAGGCTGGAATACAGACGCTACAATGGGCGCGGAGCTTGTTCCGCCGATATTTCCCTGTGATCCGACAGCTACGAAGAATAAAGGTGCTTTTAACAGTCGTGCAGCTGTGAAAATGGTAATGATGTGAATAGACAGCCACACAATTCCCATTAGAATAAATTCGGGAGACTCTTTAATATCAGCCAAATTGGCCTGGGCTCCCATACTTGTTAGGAAAAGAAAGATTCCGAGATACCCCACTTTACTTGCTCCGTAGTATTCAAGACGACGAACCTTTGTAAAGGATAGGGCGATACCAACAGCTGTAATAATGATAAAGGTCCAGGTGGAAACATTCATAATATCGCTTTTTGGAATAAAGTCCCACTTAGCCAGTACGCGAATCAGGTATGATCCGGCAAAACCAACTGCCATAATTCCAAACAATTGCGGGAGCTGAAGGGGCTTTGCATTCTTTTCAACATCCGTTGCAATCTCTTCGTTCACCTGCTTAATGGTGGAGTTATCCGCTTTATTCCATTTATTAAACCGATCCTGGAAGTTGGCAAGAGCAATCATAACCCCCATCCAGCTGATTCCAACCAGTGTATCGGTTAAAATAATCGGGCTTAAAATATCGTCTGGCGTACTGAAGGCTTCAAGCATGGCTCCCATGTTGGCTGATCCGCCAATCCAGCTTCCCGCTAGTGCACCAACACCTCTCCAGGCATCCTCTGGTAAAATTCCCTGGAACAAGCCAATCGCGATCGGTCCGCCGATGACAACCCCCAAGGTTCCGGCTAAGAAGACCAGGACGGCTTTTCCGCCGAGTTTAAAAGTAGCAGGAACATTCGTACTAATCATCAGCAGCAATAAACCTGCAGGAAGAATATAAGTGCCTAAGAAGTCATAAAGACCTGAGCTTTGCGGGATGATTCCGAATGTTGTGGAAAGCATCGGTAAAAAATACATCCAAATGACGGGTGGTGCATATTTAAAAAACTTTTGGACGCTCTTTTTCTTTACCGTTGATAGCATAAACATCAAACCCACAATGGCAATGAGATAAGCAAAAACCGCCATGGGTTCCTGTATCAATGGTTCTCCGTTATTCATGATGTTCACTCCTCTAGATGAAAAATATTGTTTTTTTGAATTGTGAAATAAATCACTTTTATAATGCAGAAGGTTAAATTTTAGCATATATGTTTTTAATTATGCAAAGGAATTTATCTCCAGTGCCAATCAAAGGGAGGGAAGAAGGTAAAAATAAGAGAACCCCGACTTAAAAAAAGCCGGGTTTTGTATGCACTGAAATGGAATGTCAGGAATGAGGAGGCAGGGAAAAGCTCATCTCAGATGGCAGAGCTATTATGTCATCTTTAGCACGAAAGGACTGATAGTGGGTAAGCGTCTCACCTCTCTGGCTGATGCGGCACGTAAGGATTTGCTCGTGCTTTTTTCCTTTCGTCTCTAAATAAATATCGAAATCATTCAGCTTTAAATAGCAATCATTGAAGGTCAGGTTTAAATATTCGTTCGGCTTCCTGACTGTTTCAGGATGATGGAGAATCATGACTGCTAAATCCCGAATGGTAATGTGCTCGGTTCCCTCGACCTTTTGCAGCGTCACCTTTATCGTTTCCGCCCATTTACCTGTTTTCTGTCTGACCTGTTTCCACAAACGATTCAGCATTTCATTCATAAACATGCCTCCCTTTTTAGCTTAGCTTTCTCACTTTTTATCACGTATTAACTGGCGATAATACCCCTACTTCAAGTTCTGAGGGTACCTCAACAAGACTAAGGGGGATGGAATGGAGAAAACCCCCACTGATGGAAGTTTCCCTTTATGGAACATGCAGTGTTAGGATGTGTTTCATTTTTATAATTTTGCATTGCTTCCTATTTCATTCAATGATGATTATGGTTATATTGTAGATAGGGTGTAAAATTCTCCGTAGTACGTTTGACGGGGAGTTGGGTGACAAAGCGTATCAGATGACCGATAGGTACGGAAAATAGCTCATGAATACGTTCATGCTACTGGCTGAAAGAGAGGGAGAGTCATGCAAATTGGCGTTGCTTTGTCCGGCGGGGCTGTCCCGAAATTTGCCTGCGTCGGCGTTATCAAAGCACTGGAGGAAATGGATATCGAGATCAGTCATATTGCCGGAACAAGTGCAGGCGGGATTGTAGCTGCTCTGTATGCCTATGGATATACACCGGATCAAATTGCTGATCAGCTCCAAAAGCTGAGTAAGTCCCATATTGATGTGGACTGGAAAGGGATTGGCCGACGTTTTCTTTTCTTCCGCCGAAATCTGGATGGAGGGGTGAAGGGGGAGAAATTGCAAAGGCTGGTTCACCAAATGACTGGAAACGATGATTTTTCTGCCTGTCAGATTCCCTGTGCCGTATCAGTGACGGATCTCAGAACCCAGAAAACGATGGCCATAAGCTCACAGAAGGTAAGGGACTATGAAACCATTCTGGACATGCCGATAGACGAAGCTGTACGGGCGAGCGCTTCCATTCCCGTGATGTATCAGCCGGTCCGATGGAAAGACTATATTTTCATCGATGGGGGTATGCTGAAAAACTGTCCGGTGGATATCGTTCAAGGGTTAGGCGCAGAGAAGGTGCTGGCGGTTGATCCTGTCTCGTCTTATTCACAGAAGGAAACGTTTGATGATCTGTCAACGATCTTAAGTCAGTCGATGAATATTCTGTTAGAGGCACAGATGAAGGAGGATCATAAAAAGGCAGAGCTGTGTTTAAAACCTGATCTGGGGGATACAGGTCTGTTTGACTTTAAGCGAATCGCGGAGTGCGTTGAAAAAGGGTACGCTTATACCAAAGAACGGAAGAACGATATTATGGCTGTATTGTCATGAATCATCCTTTTTGGCCACGATGATAGAATTTTTTCTGATAAGTTTTAGCTCTTCCTCAGGGCCCTGCAGTAGGTATTTCGCAAGCAGGGATCTGATGGTTTTCATGATGAATATCGTGAAAATGTTTCAAAATTGACAAAAAATCCGGGATGTCAGGTTGACTTTCATTTGGAATAAAATTATCATTGTCATTGAAAGGCTAATTGATAATCTTTTTCAATTAGTTTGAATATTCATACATGAATGCCATCGAATTTATTCATTCGTATTTGAAGAGAACGGAAATACAGACGGAAAATACATAACTGAGGAGGAGAATGAGATGAAAAAGCTCGTTATATTACTGCTGACAGGTCTGCTTGTACTCTTGGCGGCATGCGGAAATACGGAAGATACAGAGGATCATGCAAATTCCGATCAGAATAAAGAAGAGTCTGAATCAGCAAAGGAAGAGGCAACGGTTAAGATTAAAGATGTTTACGGTGAGAAAACCGTTGAGAAAAATCCTGAGCGAGTGGTTGTGCTTGAATGGGTTTATGCAGAGGATTTACTGGCCTTAGGTAAGCAGCCTGTGGGAATGGCTGATATTGAAGGCTACCATGACTGGGTAAACATTGAACCTGAATTGTCAGATGAGGTTAAGGATGTTGGAACACGCCAGGAGCCGAATCTTGAAGCGATTTCGCGTTTGAATCCGGACTTGATCATTACCGCCAGCTATCGTCATGACGCGATTATGGAGGACTTGGAATCGATTGCAACAACACTTGCATTCAACCCTTACCCTGAAGAGGGGCAAGGGGATCAATATCAGGAAATGCAGGATACGTTCAATAAGATTGCTAAGGTGATGGGCAAAGAGGATAAGGCCGAAGAGGTGCTGACCAGCATGGAGGATACCTTTAAAGAATCCGAACAGAAGCTCGCTGAAAATGGGTACGAGGATACACCATTTGTTTTAACACAAGCCTATAGCGGTCAAAACACTCCAACCATTCGTCTCTTTACCGAAAATGGAATGGCGACACAAATTATGGGAAAAATGGGGCTGCAAAATGCTTATGACGGAAGCGACTGGGAGCTGTACGGGTATAAACAGACAGACGTAGAGGCGCTCCAAAACTTCCAGAATGCTCATTTCTTCTACATTGTTCAGGAAGATGATAATGTATTTGAAAATCAATTAAGCGGAAATCCCGCTTGGGAAAATCTTGACTTTGTGAAAAATGACCGCCTCTATCAGCTGCCAGGGGATACGTGGACATTTGGAGGTCCTTTATCAGCTGAAACCTTTGCTAAGCAGATTACGAATGTGATGCTGGAAAAGAAGTGATGTAGATGAAGGGTACAAATAAGTGGATAAAAGCGGTTCTCACCTTTGGAGGGGGAGCCGCCCTTTTGTTTTTATTGATTTTTATACATATAAACCAGGGGAATGTACATATTCCCGTTTCAACCGTGCTTGAATCGATTTTTGCCCCAAAGGATCTGATCGAACACCATACGGTCCGCTATTTACGTATGCCTCGTGTTGTGATCGGCATTTTAGCCGGGGGAGCACTGGCTGTCTCAGGTGTCATTCTGCAGACGGTTACAAAGAACCCGCTCGCTTCAGCCAGTACGTTGGGGATTCATTCCGGAACGTACTTCGCTGTTGTGTTTGCCACGGTCTTTTTCCCGTCAGCTTTAGGGGCAAACGGCCTGTTTGTGGCGATGCTCGGTGGTCTGATTACCGCCTTTTTAGTCTATGCTCTGTCAGGTGCCGGTTCAACCGCAACGCCTGTAAAAATGGTGTTAGCGGGCATGGTCGTCAGTATCATGTTCTCCTCCTTTACGTCCGTGATTCAAATCTTTTATGAATATGAAACCAGTGGACTGTTTTTATGGGGATCGGGCTCGCTTGTGCAAAATAACTGGTCCGGGGTTCAGTTTGCCCTGCCATTGGTCATCATCAGTTTTATTATCCTGTTATTTATGTCCCAAAAGCTTGATATTTTGAGACTTGGTGAGGAAGTGTCCACTTCTCTTGGCCAAAATGTGAATCAGGTGAAATTATTTGCTTTACTGAATGCGGTCTTTTTAACGGCTGTAACGGTCAGTGTTGTAGGTCCGATTGGTTTTGTCGGTCTTATCGCCCCTCATCTAGTCAAGTTAATCGGATATCGTCATCACGGGCTACTGCTTCCGGCTGCTTTTTTGTGGGGAGCCAACGTATTAATCGGTGCAGACGTGCTGGCCCGTATTATGGATGATTCCTTCTCTGAGCTTCCGGTTGGTGCGGTGACCGCATTAATTGGGGCGCCGTGGTTAATCATTCTTGTTGTCCGGAATTTCCGGACAGGCTCAGGTGAAAAAGGGGCCATTTCAGCCGGTCGTGTACAGCTGCCCTTTTCTCCTAAGTGGTTGTTTCCATCGTTAATACTGGTTCTCATGCTGGCGATTTTTATCGGCATTTCGACCGGGAATTACGGAGTGGAGATAGGGGTTACCATAGATGCGATTACCGGAAACAGCAATGAATTTATGCGTAATTTAATTTTTGACTTGCGTCTGCCAAGAATACTCGTTGCCGCGGTCAGTGGCGCCGGCCTTGCCATTGCAGGTCTGGTTTTGCAGGGCATTCTGAGAAATCCGCTGGCTGATCCATCCGTCATCGGGATTACGTCAGGGGCAGGGGTTGGTGCCCTGATCGTTCTCTATGTCTTAAGTTTACCGGCGTTCTTTATTCCAATCGGAGCATTTATCGGTGCGATTCTTGCCTTCCTGCTGATTATGTTCTTTTCACTGAAATCCAATTTTCAGCCATCCGTTGTGGCCTTACTTGGAATTGGGGTATCGGCATTTGGTTCCTCGATTATTCAGATTTTAGTTGTGGAAGCAGATATGGGGGTTGCGGCTGCTTTAACCTGGCTGTCAGGAAGTACGTATGCTAAGGGGTGGACAGAGCTTGTTCAATATTTGATCATTCCTGTTCTCATCACTCTTCCGCTGTTATTCTTACACATGAAAAAGCTGGATGTCCTGTCTTTAGGGGATGAGGCTGCTTCAGGCCTGGGCTTAAAAGTCAAATCCACACGCTTTTTCATGGCGATGCTGGCAACGATTTTAGCAGCGGGCAGTGTAGCAACGGTCGGAACCATTGGATTTGTCGGGTTGATTGCACCCCATCTGTCCCGCATTTTAATTGGACCCAAGAATAAGCAGTTGTTGCCTTTAACGGCGATGACAGGGGCGATTTTCCTGACGATTGCTGATATATTAAGCCGCACCTTGCTCGTGCCAAAGGAAATCCCATCCGGAGTGCTCGTGGCTCTAATTGGTGCACCGTACTTTTTATGGCTCATGAAGCGGACGAATAAAGTACGGCGGTAACCGGGGGATTGTTCTTCCCTGTCATTCCAGTCATTGATGATAAGGAAGCAGAAACTCTTCAGGGGTTTCTGCTTTTTTCGTGGTAAATTCTCTATAAAAATGAACTTTTTGAGGCTTTCCATGCTCATATATACGAGAGAGGTGATAACTTGAAGGTAAGGCAGATGGTCAAGAAGGCAAAGAAGGGGGACAAAGAGTCACTCTTAAAACTCATCATGGATCAAAAGGAGGATTACTATAAAATCGCCTATTCATATATGGGAAATCAGCATGACGCACTTGATGCAATGGAAGATATGATTGTAAAACTTTATGAAAAAATTGATCAACTAAAGAAACATGACTCCTTCTATAGCTGGAGCAAAAAAATATTGGTTCATTGCTGTTATTCCATTTACAGAAGCAGAAGCAAAGTGGTTTTGGTTGATGAATGGCAGGACCAAATGAGCACTTCAGGTCATAGCCGTGAACACAACCAGGTCGATAAAAATATGGATATTCATCAATGGTTATCGATGATTAATCCCAGGCAGGCAGAGGCGATTAAACTTCGCTATTTTCAGGATTTGGATTACCAATCGATTGCGAACATGACAAATACATCCCTTGGCACAGTAAAATCCCGTATATTTAATGGTTTGAAAAAATTACATAAATTATCTGGAGGTGCCTTGAATGAAGAAAATTGAACGCATGTTAAATGAGGAAAAACAAAGAATTGACCATAAACAAGCACCACCTGAACTCGAGGAACGATTGAGAACGGCTTTATCCAATGAAGAAAAACATAGAAGCTTCCGAATTCCATTTATTTGGAAGACTGTTGCTGCCATCATGCTTGTTGTGATCCTGGCCGGGTATAACTATCAGGCATTAGCTTATTACGGGAAACGAATTACAGGTTTTGATGGAGTCGTGTCCGATACTTTGCAGGACTTAAATGAGGCTGGTTTGGGACAAGTAATCGATAAAGAGGTTCCTTTAAAGGAAGGAGTCACGATGAAAATCGATGGATTAATGTCTGATGAAAACAGGCTGATTCTCTACTATACTATGACTTCCGAAAAAGGAAACTTGGATGAGCCTGCCTACACCTTTCATCCGTCAAAAATAACCGGGTTGTTTACGGACGCTAAGTTTGAAAGTGGCGGAGGGCAAATGAACCAGGCAAACACTGAACTGAAGGGAACTTATACCTTTGAACCGCCATGTCCATTCGCGAAGGAGCTTACCCTTCACTTTAATCAGCTGAATAAGCAGGTGACCTTTGATTATGATCCATCAAAAGCGATGGAAGCAAGCATTAAACAGAACATCAATGAAGAGGTAACTGTAGACGCAGGGAAAATCCGCTTCGATACCATAACAGCAACTCCGACATTAACAACCATTAAAGGTACAACCGATGTGAATATCAACCAAATGATCCAGCCATTTGAAAACATCAGGTTAATGGCCAATGGTGAACCTGTTCAGCCAAAAGGCGGAGGATACAGTCATTCCTTTGGCAGGACAAATTTTGAATTAGAGTATGATGCACTGCCAAAGAACCTGGATAATCTCGAGCTTAAAGTGGAGAAGTTCCCAGGTTCTGAAATGGTCAATGAGAAATTCCCGCTAAAAAGGGGAGAAACGCTGAATGTTTCAGGTTATGACATCGTGATTAAAGATGTATCAGTGACCAATAAACAAACCAAACTCACGGTTGTTACAGACGAATCTGTCAAGCTTAAGAATGTTTCCATTGGGGATCAGTCACATCAGACGCCCCTTACAGAAACGGTGAACCAGAAGCTGAACAAGGAGAAGGATCATCTATCCGTAGAACGTACCCTTATATTCGATTCCCCAGCCTCCGCGGATTATCTTTATATAGAAAGTATGGAATTTATGAAGCCCTATAATAAAGGAATTCAGATTGTGGGAAATTGACAGGACGGGATAAGCTTCAAAACCTTCCACGACTAGTGCAGAATAGGTGGCAGGTTTTGAAGATTTTCTTTGTTTTTTATACTTACATGCAGTTCATTCAAATCGTTAATAGCCGCATAAAAGACCTCGTTTATATCACCAATATTTTTCCTTTTTTACTCCTCATAAAGCCATGATTCATTTAAATTCCTGGAATACAGGACCTTTTCATAAATCTCACCATCAATCACGATGGGTACATCCATTCCCTTACTGTAAGCATTCGGCTGTGGCAGAATATGTTCCGCTCGTGCCGCTTCCTTTTCAGGATACTGTTTAACAGATAAATACCCATTTGCTTCAATGATGGCCATTTCAACATCCTGCACATTAAAGATTTGCTGTTCTCGTAACATTTGTAATCATTTTAATATGACACAGATATTTAATAATTATTTACATGTAATAAAACGTGGTGACTATCATTCACAAAATCCTTTAGATAACTAAGAAACTTTTGGATGTTTTAAAACGTAGAACCATTTTAAAGACATCTAAAATAAAGAGGGAGGGGGCAAAACATGAAAAAAGTTGCGATTCATTCTTTTATATGGGCGGTCATGATCGCCGCTATTGTGTGGGGAGCAAGTTTGATCTTTGCTTTTTCATATGGTGAGTGGAGCTTTCTTATTGGACTGGGGTTATCGGTTGTCCTTTACTTTTTTAATAGTAGTGGTGGCGTATTATCAAAAATGGCTGCTTACGAGGCAAGTGAAACAGGCTGGAAAATTCAGAAAGACAGCAACGAACTGAAAGCGAACGTTGGTCCTTTATTCTTTGGCTCTGTATTGTATACGCTTATCAGCTTCATAGCGACGATCATCTTATATTTTTAACGATACTGAAACTGTAATGGAATTGTATTTATCAATGAGAAGGAGGAATAGGAAATCATGGAGTATGCCATTATCACTCTGCTTACTCTAATCATTTTATTTTTACTTATAAAAGTCAGTCGGCTGGAACGTCGTTTAAAAGGTCTGCAGGATACATTGCGCCAACAAACCCACCAGGGAAAATTTGACGAAAATCCGGTTGAGGAGGAATTGTATCGCCTCATTCGAGAAGGAAAAGATGTGAAAGCGGTGAAGAAGGCGAGAGAAGCATTTGGATTTTCCTTAATTGAAGGGAAGAGGTATATTGATCAGTTAAAGGCAGATAGATATTAAGGTTATCCTTAAATTAAAATAATCCCCGTTTAAGGGAGGTGGGGAAGTGCGGATTCGTCAAGCATTGGTGAGTGATGCGCTGGATATTGCAAAAGTACAGGTGAACAGCTGGAAGACAACTTATAAGGGGATTGTACCTTCTTCGTACTTAAATCAAATGACCTTTGAACGTCGCCAGCCTAAATGGGAGGAACTGATCCGTAAAACTCCTGTATTTGTGGCTGAAAATAAAAGTGGTGAGATTGTAGGCTTTGCTAATGGCGGAAATGAGCGAACAGGCACGTATCCCGGCTATCCAGGAGAGCTGTATGCCATTTATTTGTTACAGGAATATCAACGGATGGGAGTAGGACAGGAATTATGGAAGAACGTTGTTGATGTTCTCCGTCAAAATGGAATGGATGCGTTGCTTGTATGGGTGTTAAAGGATAATCCCTCCCGCTTCTTTTACGAAAGCCTAGGGGCTGAAGAGATCGACCAAAAAGAAATCGAAATCGGGGGTAAAAGACTTATAGAAGTGGCTTATGGCTGGTAGAGTGAAAAAATTCAGGGAGGGGAATCTAGTGAATGAGCAATCTTATGAAAGGATCCTCAGAAACTTTTTAAACTTTGCAGAGGAAAATGAAAATATTCGAGCTGTTGTGATGGTTGGATCAAGGGCCAGAAGCCATAAGACCGCTGATCAATGGTCTGACATGGATCTGGTGATAGTAGCGCAGAATCCTGACCTGCTGCTCTATCAAGAATCATGGCTTGGAAAAGTCGGAAAGTCGTATATTACTTTTTTGGAACAGACAGCTGTCGGGGATGGAACAGAGCGGAGAGTATTATTTGAAGACGGAGTGGATGTTGATTTTTCTATTATTCCTTTATCGGTCCTTCAAAACTTAATCCATAGTGATGAAGTGAAGGCTGTGTTTAGAAAAGGTTATAAAGTCCTGCTGGATAAGGATCAGTTGACATCGTTCTTAGAGGAAAACACTAAAGCCGTCCAAAAATCAATGGTTCCGCTCCAAGAAAAGGATTTACGCCAGCTGATCCATGACTTCTTGTATCATGCGGTTTTAGCTGCAAAGAAACTCCGGCGAGGGGAACTGCTGGAAGGGAAATCAATCAGTGACTCTTATATGAAGCATCAATTGGTTCAGCTCATTCGGGTTCAAACCCAAATCAAAAGAGGGGGGGATGCTGAAACCTGGCATGGCTATCGATTTTTTGAAGAATGGGCGGATTCATCGGTACTTCAACGATTTCAGGACTTGTATGCCAGATATGATCAGCAGGAAATATGGATAGCGCTTAAGAAGACGATGATGGTGTTCGGTGAAATTGCCAGGGAGGTTTGTGCTTCGATGGATGTTTCCTATCCGTTTGTGGCTGAACGTTATGCAAATCAACTTGTGAGTCGTCTGCATCGGGGTATACAATAAAGTTAGATAAGGAGATAAAACCATAACTACAGAAAAAGAAAAAATGCTAAACGGAAACGATTATTATGCAGATGATCCGGAATTAATAAAAGAACGATTGATGCCCCGCGGAATGCTGTGGTGGGTGGGAATCCTGCCAGGGTCATCAAAAATATGGAGAGTGGTCAATCAGGATCCAGGTGCAGAACTAATGCGGATGCTCTCCTCATTCAGTCTTTCATACTCTGCTGCTGACAGGGAAATACTAACGTTTAAGCAGAGGACAAGGAGGGTCAATCATGGGCAGGAAAAACCGTTTTGAAAAGGATATGGAAAATGTAAAAGCAGAAACAGACAGTTCAGCTGTATTAAACGATGTTGTGGATTCAGAATTTGAACAGTATCCCGGCCACCATGAAAAATTAACCGAAGACGATTCCCTTACACCTTATCAGGAAATTGTCCAAAATAACACAGACGGGAAGACATGGAGTACAAAGGATGATCAAGTGTGATAGCAACGGGACAGCCTACGTGTGAACTGTCCCGTTACATAGGCTTGCCTTCATTATGAATCGTGCTTCTTTAGTCTTCCATAAAGTGAAACTTCCATCAGTGGGGGTTTTCTCCATCCCCCACTGATGGTTAGTTGAACTGATCATGAATTTACTGGCCGTTTATCCCCGACTTCGTCTTGTTGGGGTACCTTCAAGACTTGAAGTGGGGGTATTACGGCCAGTTAATGTGTGAAAAACTGTTTAAAATTATGAAGTAGCCCGTTCCATCCTTCTCGGTAATCCTTTTCCCATGCAGGGTCTATCATTCCGTAAACAGTGTGGTCCAGCTGTAAAATTGTCTCATTTGCAGCCGTTTCTCTTAATTTAAACTTATAATAGCTGTTTACTGCTCCTGTTATTCCTAATGGTCCTTGAAAATGCAGTTCTTCATTCGGTTTGATGATCATGATCGTTGCCCATAGCGCCTGCTTTCCATCCGCGGATTTTTCCATAAACCTCCCTCCAATTTCGTTCTCCACAAAAAGCTCCGAATCATCAAATAAACGAATGGACCACCATTGATCAATATCCTCCGTCAATGCTTTAAATAGGTTTGTTTTACTGCCCTGAATGCTTATCTCCTGTGAAATTTGAAAGGAATCTTTCTCCCTCAGATTTGGCATACTGGAAACACGCTCCTTTTCCTCAAAAAAGTTTTTTACATTCATCAATGAATCGGCATCTTCAGCCTGAAATCGGTTCATCCACCTCCTGTAAACTTCCTGCAGAGGAACAGCATGAAAATAATTGATTTTTTCCCGCCCTTTTTTTCTTGTGAGGACAAGCTGGGAGGCTTCCAGTATATTCAAATGTTTCATTACGGCATATCTGGATACGTCAAAATGGTCACAAATTTCACCTGTTGTTAAAGGATGATGGGATAATACATCAATAATGGTTCTTCTGATGGGATGGGCAAGGGCCTGAAATACATCATTAAGGTTATCGTTTTCCATACAATTCCTCCTAATATGTTACCGATTCGTAACATATATATTATGTGATTAAAAAGTATCATAAATAAACGGATAAGTAAAGAAAATATTTTAATAATTTGAAAATTGAAAGGAAATCATGAAGTTTTAGCGAATCTTTATCACGTATTAACTGGCTGTAATACCCCCACTTCAAGTTTTGAGGCTAACCTAACAAGACTAAGTGGGGGATAAACGGCCAGTAAAAACCTGATAAGTTCAACTAACAAGAAAAGCGGAGGCGACCGTTTAGGCCCGACGGCATAAGCAGAATATCCGGAGTGGCCGAACTTTGGCCATGGAGGGTATTCTGCTTATGACCGCTTGGGCCTGGGAGCCGCAGCTGGACAAATCAGTGGTGGATGGAGAAAACCCCCACTGATGGAAGTTTCACTTTATTGTTAATCGTGATGAAAGGGGCGTTCGTATGTTTTTTGAGATGACGATTCAAATGAGGGTGGATGATTTCCTCAAGGGCCGGTTATGGTATATAAAGCTGCTTCAACGGCAACCAGATTTTGAGCCTCATGAGGGGATTGCTGAGTGGGAGATCGTACCTGGAAGCTGGTTACAACTGGCAGAAGGAACACCTGGTAAAGACAGTGGTCCTTTACGATTAGGAGTCGAGGACATCGAAACAGAACGACATAGACTGGTAAGCGAGCTCGATGTGGATGAGTTTTCCATATATACGAGGGATGAGGTTCCCGTTCACTGGGCTACATTTTTGGACCCTTGGGGGAATCGGTTAGGGTTATTTGAATATAAAAATAAACTTGAAGAGAAGGATAGGATTCAAACTGTATTAGGCAGGCGAAAGGTTTAAAAAGAGGAATAATAACGCTTGGATTGGTTAATCCAAGCGCTTAGGTAGTATGGAAGTTTCACTTTATACGTCGTCACTATGCTGTTCGACTTCCTGAATGTGCTGACGTGTATCATGGAGCTGCTCAAATGCCTGCTGGAATTGGGGATTTTCGGTTGCTTCCGTGCCTGATTGATCCTGAGCATTTTGCAGCTCCTGTTCCGCTTGTCTGAGCACCTGTTTTGCCTGTTCGACAAGCTGGGGGTCCGTTCCCTGAGACAGGCGCACAGCCTCCTGTGCTTTATCAATTTGCTGACTGGCCTGTTGCAATTTTTGATGTAAATGTTCCTGTGACATACTTTTATCCTCCATTATTGAATCATTTCGATACATAGTGTTTGTTATTTTGATACGATTATGTGTTTTTCTATATAGAGAAAGACAAAAAATGGTTTGATATTACTAATTTCATTTAATATCGCAGGGAATTTTTGGGATAGATAGAACTTATATAGAGTGAAACTTTACCTTAAAAGTAGAAAGGGGATCTTATATTTGGCAAGCCCAATCAAAAACAAAGTGCGCGCAGTGTTTATTCCGGTAAGTAATGTAAAAAAAGCAAAGGAATGGTACTCGAAAATGCTGGGGATTGAAAATGGAGAGGTTTATTTTGATCATATATTCGCAGCTGAGATGGATGGGGCAGGAATGATATTGGATACGATGCCGATGTGGCGTAAGGAAAATGAAGACCTTCCAACCTACAATGTACCAGCTGTTCAGTTTGGCACGAATGATATAAAGGCGTCCTTTCAATTTATGAAAGAGAATGGTGTTGAGCTCGTGACTGATATTCAGCATGATCATTTTTTTGTATTTAAAGATCCGGATGGAAATATGTTGATGGTGTGTGAAGATAAATGAGGAATAAGGAATAATCAAGGACTACATGACTATTCCCGTGAATTTGGTGTTATGAATGATGATCCGCGTTTTCAGCCTTTTCTTCTTTTGTTTTCTCCTGCAAATACTGTCCCAGGGCTGAACGCTCTATGCCATTTTTGACAGCCGTTTCAATGATTAAATATAAAATGCTTAAAAACACAATGGTCATGGTAATGTAGAGTAAAATGCCCATGTTTATCCTCCCTTGATTCATTCAAATACTATCTTACCATTGTATCGGAAAAATTTGAATTAATTTTTATCACGCATTACTGTCCGTATTACCCCCCACTTCAAGTCTTGAAAGTAACTCAACAAGAATAAGTGGGGGATATACGACCAGTAAATTTCTGATAAGTTCAACTAACCATCAGTGGGGGATGGAAAACCTCCACTGATGGAAGTTTCACCTTATTCTGTATTTTGGTTCAGCTGTTCCGAGGCCTTCCTCCCACGACGAATAGGACGTTATAGTGTCGGTGTGAGCACAGGACGTTCCGCTTTTAACCGACCAGGAGTCTCCGCTAAAACAGCGATTCACTCCGTTCTAACATTGGATACTATTGAGTTATGACCAGATTTCAATATACTTACATAAGAAAATCCCATTTAGTGGAGGCAGAACACGTAGACTCCTATGGGAACAGCCCGTGGTGAAGGCCCCGCAGGAAGCGTTTTTTGCTTCCGAGGAGACTGAGGCCGGGCCCATGGAAAGCGAAGTGTTCTGCCGGAACGTATGCATACACTCATCATGAATCAGAACAAATAAGTGTTATTTAAACGATATTGTCCTTTAAAAAGCAACAAATCGCTACAAAACGAGCCAATAAATAAAACTGGAGGATGAATAGATGAACTCAATCTCAATAAAAGAACTCACATCCCGGGAGGAAATTTTGGAAGCCTATCCGGTTATGCAGCAACTACGAACACACCTGACTGAAGAAGCGTATCTTGATCTCGTGATGGAAGCGCAGGAAAAGGATCAGTATAAACTGGCGGTATTATTAGATGGTGATAAAATCGTTGCTGTGACCGGTTTTAAGCCGATGATTACTCTCTATTACGGCAGATTCGTATGGGTGTGTGATCTCGTTACAGACGAAGCGGTACGTTCAAAGGGCTACGGAGAAAAACTATTAAGCTATGTGGAGTACTGGGCGAAAAAGCATGATTATGAGAGAATCGCTCTTTCTTCCGGACTACAACGAAAAGACGCCCATCGATTTTATGAGGAGAAAATGGACTATCATAAAGCAAGCTATGTCTTTAAGAAGGACGATCTTTAAATGGATGAAGGGGAGGTAGTAGTGAATTGGGGTTATATTCTAATCAGCGCCGTCTGGATTGCCTATTTTTTCAGAACCAGACGTGTAAAGGCGACGTTCGTACACTAGTTAAGATATGGATTTTAAGAAAAATTCAATCGAAATATCTTCTAAAACAGGAAATGGTGCATAAGATAATTTCGCAAAAGTTTTTTTAGGGGGGGAATTTGAGTGCAATTTATAGTCAACTTTGTCGGTTACTGTGTCTCAAAGAGAAAGAGTCTGGTTTATCGCACAACAAATCATCAGGACTATGTAAAAGTAATCGATCAATTAAATACAGCAGATGTCAGCTATAAGCAGGAAGTGACTGGCATGGTTTCATCGGTCCCGGGAGGTTCCTATGTTAACCTGGGTAATGATTATAGAATCTACGTAAACAATGAGAATAAGGGAAAAGCCCTTCGAGTGATCCATCGAATGGAGGATCAGAACATCCTTCAGGCCAGGTGATCCTAGATAAAAAGCAGTCTGATTCGGCTAGATATCAGACTGCTTACTTTTCCGTAGAATTCAAATGTGATTCGTTATTCTTTCCAATGTTCAGCTATAAACTCATCCCGACCTGACTTTGCCCGGTCTTCCGTGTAATAGTCAGGGTTTTTCTTGTAAAAATCCTGATGCTCCTCTTCCGCTTCATAAAAAGCCTGTGCGGGTAAAATCTCCGTAACGATCGGATCCTTAAATTTTCCGCTGGCTGCTAACTCCGCTTTTGTACGTTCGGCCAATTCTTTTTGGATTTCATTATGATAAAAAATAGCGGTACGATACTGGCTCCCCCGGTCATGAAACTGGCCGTCAGGATCTGTAGGATCAATTTGCTGCCAGTACAGTTCCAATAATTTTTCATAAGGAAAAAGCTTAGGATCATAGGTGATTTGCACGGATTCATAGTGACCGGTTTCACCTGTTTTCACCTGTTCATAAGAAGGATTCTCCACATGTCCGCCGGTATACCCGGAAACAATGCCGTGAATCCCCTCCCATTGATCAAACGGCTTAACCATACACCAGAAACAACCGCCGGCAAATGTCGCTTTTTGTAATTCACTCATAGTCATCATACTTTCTTTTTAAGGTGTAAAAATTATATCACTATCCTGCAAAAATCTTCAACGAATTTTCATCATTCGAAAAAAGGGAATGGATGTATGTTCCCTTCAAGTGCATGGAATCCTAAGAAGTACCAATATTATTAAAAGGAGATAAGTAAATGCTACAGGCATTGTTATGGGGTGGACTAGCTGGTTCAGCCCTTTTTATTGGGGGAATCATCGGTCTCTACTTTAACATAAAAAAGACCATGATTGCTTATGTTATGGCCTTTGGATCGGGGGTTTTAATCGGAGCTTCTTCGTTTGAAATGCTCTATCCATCAGCAGAAGACGAAGGGCTGGTACCAACAACGATCGGGTTTATTTCCGGTGCGTTATTTTTCACCATTATTAATCTTTTTCTCGATAAAAAAGGAGCGAATGAACGAAAACGATCACGGCAAAATCCTGAGGGGCATTCCGGTCTGGCGATTTTTATTGGAACCTTAATTGATTCCCTGCCTGAAGCTGTGGTCATCGGGATCAGCATGATTGATACAAAAGTGAGTATGGTTCTTGTGTCTGCCATTTTCATCAGTAATTTACCAGAAGGATTGTCCAGTACGATTGGGTTGAAGGAAAGCCAGTATTCCAAAGCTAAAATTTTGATTCTCTGGACGACCGTTTTTATCATAACAGGCCTGTGTTCTTTAGGGGGATATGTACTCTTAGATGATGTTTCCGGCCATGTGATCGCCATCATTAATACGTTTGCAGCAGGTGGAATTGTAGCCATGGTCAGCTCTACAATGATGCCTGAAGCCTATGAGGATGGTGGAGCCATAGTCGGGATGATTACATCTGTGGGATTGATTATTTCCTTGGTTTTATCGGTACTGTAAACAGGAGCAGGGATAAATTTAATGAAGATGACGCGAATCTCCGCGTCATTTTTTACTGCAATCTTAAGTTCGATTATGGTAAAATTATACAAGTAAAGTTTACGGAATATTATAAAAGATGATTCATCTTGAAACTTAGTGAACAGATAAGACGTAATGAGATTAGAAACTGAAAAGTAAAATGACACCAATACAAGAAGCGCAAGGAGGGAGAAGAACGTGACATTCAACCTTAAAAAGTCGGCAACAGATAAATCCATAGCCGGAGTCTGCGGAGGAATCGCATCGTTTTTCGGTATATCTTCTCTGCTTGTTCGGGTACTGTTTATTTTTATTCCTGTTAATCTGCTTATTTACATCATTCTGGCCAACCTCATGGACGAAACCCCATCTTCATTGTAGTTCATTTTTTTAATAAGGAGCGTTTGTATGTATATGACTTTTTTGATGGGGGTCGCTATAGCCTATACTTTGGCTTACCTGTTTTTACGGAAAAAATTCGACTTACCTAAAAAGCCGTACAAGGAGGAACCACCCTGGCCGGAATTTCCCGAAGCCTTTTTCATTATTTTTGTGGCAGTGCTGATGTTCATTCTGTCAGGTTTTGTCTGGGAATGGGATGACGGGCTGGAAGGGACCTATGGCCTGCTGTTATTAAGCGGATTATTTGGATTTCGGGCATTCTCGCAATGGAAACATAATAGGGCACAAAAATTTCACATCCTTAACTTTTTAAATAGCGGAATGGCCCTTTTGATCTTTTTTGGCTTTATCTTCATTTCCTATGCGAGAGATATTGAGTACACCTATGAGGCTATATATTTTACAGAGCAGGGGAGAGATCCTGAAGTCATTGAAATTGACTTTAGGGGAGAAAAGCAAAGGAATCTACTGTTCGGATATACTTTAGAAGGTCAATGGAACATTAATGATCATGAATTTTTCCTTTATTCAGGTCGAGATGAGTTTAGAGAAACCCCTTTTGTGGACCGATTCAATGGATCCAATCGACATTACAGACTGCATGAATTTAATGGTATTCGAAAAGGCGAGCTATGGATATCGAGGGATTTACAAACCTTTGCAGGATCCTTCCAAGATTCAGAAGAACGAGTCAGATTTGCGTTTCCCGCCGATAGCGTTCATGAAGCCGAGCAATTATTTGAGACGTTACCTGAAGAATAGATACATGCAGAATACAGCTGAAGGACAGAATTGGGTATAATGAACAGATCCATTCATAATAACTACAGAACCCTTTGCATTTTGTGTTAAAGTAAAAGATAAGGGTAAAGAAAATTGTGTTTTTATATGATTTGGAAGGGTATGACAAAAGGGGTAGGGGAGTGAATGAATTGTTCATCGGTCATATAAAAGAAATCGTTCGACATCCGGTAAAATCGTTTCGCGGGGAGCGTGTACAGAAAACAAAAATCATGGATTATGGGTTATACGGAGACCGCAGTCATGCTTATGCAGACGCAGATACAGGAAAATTTCTGACCATAACCCAGCTACAGGAAATGGTACAATATCAGGCCCGATTTGCGGGAGAACCCTCCATGGAACAATATCCTGATGTAGAGGTCATCACACCTGAAGGGAAGGTTTATCATTGGGATGATGAGGATCTCATAAAAGAATTGGAGCACCTATCAAACCGAACCATTACGACCAGAGAATATCGCCCGACACATGTGCCAATTGGACCTATTGCTGTGGAAAATATTTTGCTTGCGACAGATGCTTCTTTAGAGAAACTGGAGGATTTGTGGGGCAAGGATCAGGTGGATTCAAGGCGATTTCGTCCCAATTTAATACTTTCGTTAAATGAAAAGATTCCTTTTGTGGAAGATGATTGGATTGGACGTCGGATGAAAATTGGAAATGAAACGGAAATTGAATTCGTCGGACATTGTAAAAGGTGTATGATTATTACAGTTGATCCTGATCATGCTGGGCGGGATGCAAGTCTGCATAAAACACTTATAAAAGAAAGGAACAATAATTTTGGCGTATATGCTTCTGTCAAAAGAACAGGTGACATTTACGCCGGTGATGAAGTTCATCTTCTTGACTGATATCTTCACTCATAACCGGACCAGATACCAAATAAAAGTCTCACAGACGGAACAGCCAGTAAGAGCTACAATAATTCAAACAGAATGGAGGAACAAATATTGTACAAATCTGACTCACGATTACCCATGAAAAAATTGACGGATCATCCGGCTGCACTGATGTTTGCAGGAATTGCTTTTATACTATTAGGGGCAGAAGGGATGGTTCAGCTCTTTCATAGTACATATGGATTCGACATTTTCATGGGAATCGCACTTGGAGTAATTGGACTTTTCGCAGGCTTTTTCCTGATGAAACGTTCATTAAGCCTGAAAAATCAAAAAGAAGAGGAGCAGCGTTAGCCTGGGGAGGGCTAACGTCATTAGCCCATTAGGAAAGTTGCTTCAACCATAGATTTAATTAATCTGAATCCTTTGATTTGCCAGATCCATTTCCGGTAGAATAAAACTGAATAGAAAGGGTGTGTCTTATGAAAAAGTTAAAATTAGGGACTAGTGATTTAAACGTTTCCAACATTTCGTTAGGTTGCATGCGTATGGGAAAGTTGTCAAAAGATCAAGCAGCAAAGGTTATTAACAGTGCTCTAGATGCTGGTATTGATTTTTTTGACCATGCGGATATTTATGCTGATGGCAAATCAGAGGAGATTTTTTCTGATGCTATAGGTATGAACTCTTCTGTACGGGAGAACATTGTGCTACAGACAAAAACGGGTATACGTAAAGGATATTTTGATTTTTCCAAAGAACATATTGTAGGATCGGTTGAAGAAAGCTTAAAGCGTTTAAAAACAGATTATATTGATGTATTGCTATTGCATCGTCCAGACACATTGGTAGAACCAGAAGAGGTTGCAGAAGCCTTCCATGAGCTAAAGAAAAGTGGAAAAGTGAATCATTTTGGTGTAAGCAATCACAATCCTCTGCAAATTGAGCTGTTGAAAAAATATGTAGAGCAGGATTTGATTGTGAATCAGCTTCAGTTAAGTGTTATGCATACCGGAATGATTGATAAAGGCTTGTACGTGAACATGAAGCATGAAAATGGATTGGACAGGGATGGAAGTCTTCTGGATTACAGTCGCTTACATAATATGACCATCCAGGCCTGGTCTCCGTTTCAATATGGATTTTTTGAAGGAGTCTTTGTGGATCATGATCAATTTCCAGAGTTAAATGAAAAACTTAAGGAAGTTGGCGATAAGTATGGAATCAATAAATCTGCAACGGCCATTGCCTGGATCTTACGTCACCCGGCCAGGATTCAACCGATTCTGGGCTCGATGAATCCAGAGCGCATCACGAATATTGCCAAGGCATCTGAGGTGGTTATGACAAGGGAAGAATGGTATGAAATTTACCGTGCAGCAGGGAATGAACTGCCATAAGTAAACATGGTGGGGGGAGTCATAGATGAAAATTTTGAGGGCTTTAGTATTTGTGTGCACCATAGGTCTGTTCTTATATGCCGTAATAGGAACGTTGATCTGGGATTATGACGTTCCTCTTTATGGATATGGAGCACTGCTAATGGTCTCGGTTACTTCTGTTGTACTGGAAAAACAGGTGCAGATGAGTAAGGGTTAAGGGATGCGATATCGAGGGCTGTCCGCTTTACTTTTTATAAGGATGATGAACATTCCCTACTTTTCAGGATAGCCCTCGTTTAATATCGCTTCATGTCTGATGGATCTTTCCGAAAGGGTTCGAACGATTTTGTGCTGTACCGATAGATACTCCTCCAGATTTTGATAAGTTTCCGGAATCGCACCGATTTTCCGTTCAATTCTAATCAGTCCATCCCCAAATTGAGCCAGTTGTTTTTCAAATTGCTCTTGTTTCTCAGCAAATTGATGTTGTTCTTTGCTTAATTGATCAAGCTTTATGGCAAACTGATCTTGTCGTTCATCAAACTGATCCAATCGTTTCCCAAATTGATCAAGCTTTACGGCAAACTGATCCTGTCGTTCATCAAACTGATCCAATCGTTTCCCAAATTGATCAAGCTTTACGGCAAACTGATCTTGTCGTTCATCAAACTGATCCAATCGTTTTCCAAATTGATCAAGCTTTACGGCAAACTGATCTTGTCGTTCATCAAACTGATCCAATCGTTTTCCAAATTGATCAAGTTTTACGGCAAACTGATCCTGTCGCTTATCAAACTGATCCAATCGTTTTCCAAATTGATCAAGCTTTACGGCAAACTGATCTTGTCGTTCATCAAACTGATCCAATCGTTTCCCAAATTGATCAAGCTTTTCCGCAAACTGATCCTGTCGCTCATCAGACTTATCGAGTCTCACTGCGAATTGATCCAGTTTTTCGGAAAAATGCTTCTGGTTCTCCTCCAATTTTATTTGTCTGACCGTTAAATCAGATACCTTTTCTGATAGTTTGGCTTGTTCAGTTTCCAGACGTGCCTGTCCTTCCGATAGTTTATCGAAAGACTGCTGTAGTCGATCCTGTCCATTCTTAAGGTTAAGTAATAATTGCTTGGCTTCCTGGTCCACGACTTCACCTCCTTTTGGCAGTATATCCTTCTTTTGTGAATCTGTTAAATACAGACTTTTCCTTTTTTAGCTATGGAACGAATGAAGAATTTGCGAAATGGCTGGTGGGAATTTGTATTTTTAAGAGGTTGGATTTTATACACCTTAATTATATCAAACTTTTTCACGACCTAAATATCTTTTACAAATTTGTCCTGGTATTTCTATATTTCTATGCCTTCTTTTTACATTCCAGATATTCCTTGTAAGCGATTAGCCTTGCATTCATTTTGGATTTATGATGATCCTGAAGGTAGGGTTGCAGGCTGTTTACGTCATCCAGGAGAGTTAACAGCTTTCGTTCGTTGACCAGATAGTCGATTAAAAGTGTAAGGGAGGGGTAATCCTCCACAAAGGATTCATAATAGAGCTCTTTGATTTTCATCGTTTCACCTCATCAAAAAATGTATTGGTTTCCTTTTCAAAGGTCAGGGGAATGGTTCCGGTTGCACCGTTGCGATTTTTGGCAATAATCACTTCCGTCCGCTGATCGTTATCCTGATTCTGGTAATAGCCATCCCGATAAAGAAAGGTAACGACATCGGCAATCTGTTCAATGGAGCCGGATTCCCTTAAATCACTCATATTGGGGCGTTTATCCAGTCGCTTTTCAACACCCCGATTCAGTTGGGCCAAAACGATGACCGGTATTTTTAAGTCCTTGGCCATCTGTTTTAAGTCCTGCACAATATCTGTTACATCTTTATGGGTGTTCTGCGAAGGGCTCGGATGTTTCAGAAGCGTTAAAAAATCAATGGCCACGATATGCTTTTGCTCGGGATAATCCTTCATATTTTTCCGGACAGCCGCGCGAATATCAGGGACCGTATACTCCTCGCGAATGTCAAATTTCAGCCGTTCAAGCTCTCCGACTGTATGGCTGTATTTTTCCCAATCTTGATCCTGAAACACTTTGTTTGGATTTCGAAGTTTCATTAAATTAATGCGGCCTTCAATGGCGATCAGACGGTCAATAATCTGATCACTGGCCATTTCTATAGAGAAGAGGGTGGCAAAATAAGGTGTTTGTTTGGCGGCATAAAGAAGACTGTTTAAAACAAAGGCTGTTTTCCCCATGGAGGGGCGGCCGCCGACAATGATCAAATCAGCAGGCTGCCATCCATCCGTAAAGGCGTTAATCTCCTTAAACCCGGTATGAACACCGCTTAGACCGACTGTTGGACTGTTGTGATGATTAATCACCCGTTGTTTCAGCTGGTCATGAAAGGAAAGCTGCTTTTTTACGGTGGAGGCTTCGAGTTTACTCAGCTGGCTGATCATCGTTTCTAAATGAATCATATCGTGGCTGTGGTGGCATTCATTCAGAAACTGATTGGCAATATCCTGAGCCTTAAAAATCGCATGAAAGCTGCGAATCCCATCCTGATATCTGGAGAAGGCTTTAAGGGAGGGGACCGATTGATAGAGCTCCCTTAGTCGGTCCTTACCGCCAAACTGACTGACTTTAGTATCCTTCTGCTGGGAGAGGGAAATAATATCCGTATCGTTTCCCCGATTGTGTAAGTCCAGCATATTCTGGAATAAAGCGCGATTTTTTTCATGAATAAAATGAGCAGGTAGGAGGTTTACTTCCTCTATTAACTCAGGCTCCTGAAGAATAGACCCTAAGAGGAAGCATTCGTTATCATACTGAAATTGAAGATTGGCCATCGTTATCATTCCTTAAATAAAAAAGTATTTGGACTTGGTTGCTGATGATAAGGCATTGGAGTTGAGGGTTCCGAATTCTGTTCTCTTGCTGCTTTTATTTTGATGATCAGCTGATCGAATTTTTTACGAAGCTTGTCCATCGATAAAATATTGGATTTCCAGAATGAATCCGCTTGACTCCAGCGGATGAGCCATTCAATCTGTTCATACGTTCGCCGGTCCTGTTCATGCATCAGCCGGCAATCCTGGGCCCATTTTTCAATGTTGGGTTTCTTTACATGGGGATTGTTCTGTTTCATAAGGTCAAAGAGTAAGGTCGCCATTTCTAAATCCCTGGGGTTATACTTCGTGGGCGGAGATGTTTGTGTTTCTTTATTTTGCTTTTCTTTTCTTTGGGATTTTTGGCTGTCGGAATGCTGGCGTTCGACGGGGTTTTTGTTTACATTGACTTCCTTTCCGTCTTGATCAACCAGGTAAATCGCCGTTTTTGAATGCCCTAAAATGGATTCGAGATCCTCGAGTAAAAAGTAATGTTTACAAATGCGCACTTCTTTGCGACGTTTGACGGCTTCCAAGTAACGCTTCTGGATGCCATGACTAGTAAGCACACCGTATTTTTCATAGAGGGTCTTGTTAAACAGGCCTTCGTTTAAGCAATCTGAAACAATCTGCTGCACCTTTTCCTGATTCATATGGATCCGTTTGGAGAAGAGCAGTTCTTCCCGCTCGGACCACGCATACACATAGCCTTCCTTATAGATTTTCATCAGAAGCTTAATCATGACCCCAAACCCTTCAATGCCATGCCTGGCCTCAATCAGGGCTACTTTATCATCCTGATCAATATCAACATCTAATGGGAAATAATCAATCCCTGCTTTCAGTGGTCGAACCAATGGACGTCAACTCCTTTTCGATTTTGGATTTGGAACATTCGCGGCAATAGGCAAATGACTGGTGAATCAGCATTAACTCGCAGTCGGGAAAGGCTTTTGGTAACCAGCACTTGACTTCCTGAAAAAACTTCTTCGTATTCTCGTTTCGAATCATCATAAGTTCATAGGGAAGGGGGACTTTCACCCAATGCTTCAAACAATCACTCCTTTTTTGGTCAAATAGCTTTTCTGTGACTATAATCGTTCAGTCTGTGTTTTTCGTGTCTATCAAAATCAGAAAAGAGGTGCGTTTTTGTTAACAGAAACGGCTGACATAAAAAAAGCCCCACTTAGGGAAGTGGGGATGGGTTGATGGGTTACGGTAAAACAGGTTATGGCTGACTCAAAAAGGTTTACACATTAATAACCGCCAGAGAAACCGCCGTAGTTCGTGCCGACAATAATCAGCAGAATAAACAGTACGACGATCAGCACAAACATGCTATTCTGGCCTCCGTATCCGCCGCCGTATCCCATACGTTCACCTCCTTTTTCTTTTGTTAGTATTCTATGAAGACGTACCGAAAACTAGCATGATACCTATCTTGTTTCTATGAAAAATAGATTGATGAACGAGTTATGGCTATCATAAATTTAAGCGCAATGGCTATACTGCCTGGTAAAAGGATTCGTTAAAGAGGTGATGGAATGCATGCTGGAATGTTTTTGGACCGTGATGGAGTGATCAATGAAGTATTAAGTGAACGGGTAAAATTTGTGAACCAGCCTGAAGATTTTTACCTTCTTGAAGGAGCAGGTGAAGCGATTCGTATATTGAACGAAAAAGGGTATAAGGTGTTTGTCGTGACTAATCAGGGCGGGATTGGTCTTGGGTATATGGAGGAGGAAAATTTGCATGCGATCCATGAGAAAATGAGAGAGGACTTAGCAGCGTATGAAGCAAGGGTGGAGGAAATTGCCTATTGTCCCCATAAACCCCATGACCAATGCGCCTGCCGTAAGCCAAAGCCGAAAATGATTGAGGATCTCGCAGAAGCGTATGACATTGATTTATCCAGGAGCTATATGGTCGGGGACCGAAAGCCTGATATAGAAGCAGGCCAGGCAGCAGGAACAAAAACCGTATATGTTGGCCGTCGGAAAAAAGAAGCCCAGGCAGATTTATACTATGACGATTTGCTTTCCTTTGCCCGGGACTGTCCCCACGTGCTTTAAAGCGCTAAAGTGAACATAAATATTTTAAATTTTCGCTTTTTTATATTATGATAAAGGGGATGATCAATAAAGGGGAGGCGATTTTGTGAGTGAAAAGGTAACGATTAAGGTTAATGATAACGGATCTTACCGCATCAAAGGGGATGTAGAACTGGTGGATGCTGAAGGAAATGTATTTGAAACGAAATCAAGCTTTTCTCTGTGCCGCTGCGGTCATTCCGCCAACAAGCCATTTTGTGATGGTACACATAAGAAAATCGGCTTTGACAGTGAGCCAAGAGCGAAATAAGCTATGAATGGCATAAGGAAATCGAGTGTGTAACCGACAGGGCTCGCACTCGATTTCTCTTCCGCCTCATGCAGATATCAAAGGACTAATCAGCACCATAAGAATCACTTCTCGTCAAAGAACAGGAGATGGATTCACTCATCCACGCGAGTTATTTCCTGAACTTTCTTCCCATGAATCTGTTGGTACTCCACAAATTTTGAAACCTGCTCCTCCTACATTTCGTATACTGCATAAAAGCCCATATTTCAGAACCTGTCATCGTAAGAATCCAATCTGCGAATCATTAAAATTCGGCAAAAGATGAGGTGTGAACATGGAAATATCCATTCAAAAACCGAAGCCTGAACATGCGGAGGCCATTGCCTCTATATGTGCTAAGGGATGGCGCCAGACGGTTGAAGGGACATTAAGTGCGGAATATCAGCGTAAAAATATTGAATACTGGTACAATACAGATCGTGTCACGAAAGACATTCAAAATGGCGCTTATACTTATATTGCATCAGCAGGGAATAACGTGGCAGGAGTCATTGGCGGTGCCCCCACTGGACCTGAAGAAGGGGAGATTTTTGTTCTTTATGTAGATGAGCATTATCGCTATCAAGGGATTGGAAGGAAGCTGCTTAAAGCTTTGACAGATGACCAGCTGAAAGAAGGAGTGAAAAGGCAATGGGTGTCTGTCCAGGAGGATAATCAGTACGGCCTTCCTTTTTACCAAGCACGGGGATTTGTGTTTGACAGAAAAAGGGTGACACAAACAGAAACGGGAGAAGAGCAGGTTTCCTTAAGGTTTTCGAGATCGATTGGTTAAAGCGGTTCGTTTACCACTGAATCCTGAGGTACTTATAAATCACCTGAGAAGTCTTAATTCAAGGCTACCGCTAAAGACAGGTGATGATACATACTGAAAGGGGTGTGTTCGTTGCAGGACCCAGTCGGGAATTGTCAAAACTGTGGTGAAATGGTTTACTGTAAGGATGGGTTTTTAGACGGGGTTCATGAAGGAGGAAACCTGTTCTGTAACCCTTGTTATTCACAGCAGGAAAACTCCTCAGATGACTCAGACCGTTAAAGCTTTAAAAATCGGGTAAAGGAAGTTTGCAGAAAGAGATCAAATAAGAACGATAGCCGAACGAAAACATTTTAAGAACATAAAACCAAATTTTTTGTTGTTTAGGGGGAAAAGTATGTTAAAAAAATGGCTGGCGAGTGTAGGAATTGGAAGCGCAAAGGTGGACACACTGCTTGATAATGACCATCTTACGGCAGGAGAGACTTTCTCGGGCAAGGTGGTTATTGAGGGAGGAAATACCGATCAGCAGGTGAACCAGATCCGTTTGTTTGTCATGACCGAGGCGGTTCAGGAAAAGGATGATCGGAAGGTTTATAAGGATGTCATTCTGGCCTCTTTTTCGATTGATCAGTCTTTTACAGTTAAAGAAGGTGAAAGAAAAGAGATTTCATTTGAGGATACACTGCCTGTACATACGCCGCCAACATTGGGCCGGACCAAGGTTTGGGTGCAGACAGGCCTTGATGTTCCGAATGCGATTGACCCCAATGACCGGGACTATATAACGGTGGAGCCTCATCCGTTTATGAGAACCGCACTGGATGCCTTAACCAATGAGCTCGGCTTCCATTTGCGTAAGGTTGAAATGGAATTCTCCAGACGTCATGAATATATTCAGGAGTTTGAGTTTTATCCAGGCGGTGAATTCCGCGGAGATCTCGATGAACTGGAAGCGATGTTCTTTATGGGCCCCAATCAGCTGGAGATTATTCTGCAGGTAGATCGACGTGCCAAAGGACTTGGAGGGCTGTTTGCTGAAGCACTGGATATGGATGAGAGCTTTGTGAGGGTGACCTTGACCGAAGCAGAAATTAATGAAGGAGTTCCTGCTGTTGCCGAAAAGTTCCGTCAGACGATTCGACAATTTCGCTAACAGCTGTTTTGTTCGTTAGGTTTCATGATGGAAAAAGGAGGTGCTGCATTCATGGCTGCAAATGTATACGACTTTACAGCTAATCTTTCAAATGGAGAGGAAGTTTCTCTGGATAAATATAAAGGGCATGTACTGCTGATTGTCAATACGGCAAGCAAATGCGGGTTTACACCACAGTTTGAAGGCCTGCAAAGCTTATATGAACGTTTTAAGGATAAAAAGTTCACGGTTCTTGGTTTTCCTTGTGCCCAGTTTGCCAATCAGGAATTTGCCGAGCAGGAGGACATTATGGAATTCTGTCAAATGAATTATGGTGTGGATTTTCCGATTTTTCAAAGGATTGATGTAAAAGGAGACCAGGCCCATCCGCTGTTTCAATTTCTTACGAGTGCAAAACGGGGATTTTTAACAGAGAATATTAAGTGGAATTTCACCAAATTTCTGATCAATCGTGATGGTGAGGTTGTTAAGCGTTATGCGCCCAGTACAAAGCCTGAAAAAATTGCAGAAGATATCGAAGTGGAACTGCAAAAGTAATCTGGAATGAAAAGGTGGTGTTTCCATGAGTAAGACATCAACCATCTCTGGTATCATTGCGCTGCTCCTCTTAACGATTTTAATCGTACTGGACTTCTTTCCGCAATGGGCGTTTGCTGAAGGCATGGGAGACACCATGTTTTGGATACTGCTGATTGCTATGGCCATCTCAATCGTCATATCAGGCCGCAATCAGAAAGGTCATCATTTTAAAGAATCGCTTTTTATTTTTATCTATCTTATCGCGCTTATTCTTTTATTAACTGCGCTGGGCGGCGATTCTGTACGGGGATTTTCACCCGACCAGACGGGGTTTTGGGTGATTATTTTTATTAAATCATTGAGGTCTATACTCAGTGGAAGAGAAAAAGCGCTCTTAAACATGCTGAGAAATAGGAACGCTCAGATATAGTTAACAGATACGGTTTTCGAGTACAACCTTCGAACTAAGATACCAAAATAGCAGACTAAATCGCATAAGGTTTGGTCTGTACTTAATGCTTGTTATCTCAATGTTTACAGGTTTTTAAAATAAAAATGAACATACGAAATCGCAACCCAAATAGTATAGTGAAGAAATATGTTGTCAATGTGCTATTTCCTTTGTGAATTTGGATGTTATTTGCATTTCAGAAAATGGTTTATTTTAATATAATCACAGAAATTGTGAAGATATGTACTTAAACTATCTGGCAGTATGGTTGAACAAATTTACCAAGAAGGGACTAATCTTTTTTCTGTTAAAATTAAGGTATGTACTATTGAAAAGGGTGTGATTTCGTGAAAAAACATAATAAAATGGGCAGAGTATTATTTTTTATTGGAACGTTTTTAAGTGCATTTGGTATAGCATTTGAAATTATTAAAGATGCACCAGAGCCTTTTTCCGCATTTTCAATGCCTTTAATTATAATTGGGGTAATTTTATTGATTGCTTCAAACTTTTATAAGGGAAGTAAAGATAAATAATTAAATCTAAATAAGGGTGCGATTGTTGAAGGGAGGGATAAAATGTGCCAAAAGGATTAAAAATTATGTTATTTTGGTCGCTTGTATTCCCCACAATAATTACTATTCTTCGCATCATAACAGATTATGTTTTAGGCAAGGAGATTGAATTGTTTTCATATACAGCTGTTTTCTTAGGTATAGGTGCTGGAGGGTTAATTTTTGTTGGACCGCTAATGTATTTTGTATCAAAATCCAAAGAGAAAAAAATTAACAGTCTTGCGGTGCTAGGGGAGGAGATACATTTGCCGAATAAACAGAGAAGTATAGGGTTAGTTTCCTTTATTAGTCTGATTATTGGTATTATTTCTAGTGTTATTTATATATTAACGGGAAATTCATTTATTAATGATAGCCTAACAATGTTATTTAGCTTTGTTTTCTTGATACTGTCTTTTGTTTTATCCTTGTTTAGTAAAAAAGACAAATTCGGAAGGATTTCATTATATATTTTTCCAGTGTTGTTGGTTATTTATTTACTATTCTTTGGGGTTATGTCTGTATTTTGGAAACAACCGGAGTGACTTCAAGATTGGAGAGATTAACAAATGGAAGAAAAAAAATGTCCTAAATGTAATAACAGTCAAATAGAGAAAGGGGTTATTAGAGCAGGAAATGGTGCCGTAGTTCATATGTTTCCCTATAATAATCTAAGAAGTCAATCATCACCAATATCCTCATATTACTGCTCGAACTGTGGGTATGTGTTAGGTTTATATGTTGAAAATCCTGAAAACCTTAAAAAATAAATATCTAAGCTAACGGGTGCGTATCTGTAATATTTTTTCGCATAATTAAGAACAAAAATCCATTCTCAAATTGAAGAGAGAATGGATCTATAGTTTTTCGGTATGGTTCTTGATTGTTGAAACCATTTCCCCAAACTTGTATCTATGATTTACAACATCAACTGTAAAGTTTTGTTCTTCTTCAATGCCCATCGTCCAACGAAGATAGTTTATTTTCAAAAAGACAATTAAGGAAGCAAGGGCTGTTCGCTTATTCGCATTGTGGAAGGCATGGTTCTTAGCTATCGATTCAAAAAGTGCGGCTGCTTTTTCATAAACAGTTGGATAAGCATCACTGCCAAACACGGATTGCTTCGGTCGATTAATAGCTGAATCAAGTAGGCTTGGATCTTTGACTCCTAAAGATTCACCTGGTGAGTATAGACGAATTTGTACGGTATTTATAGCAATCACTTGGTTTGTGGTAAGATAAATGACGTCATCCATTATCGGTTCACTAACCCTTTAAACGCTTTATCATGCTCATTAATGACATCATTTAATATATCCATGAATTCTGCATCAATGCCTTCAGGAAGTGTCATCTGCTCTTTTTTTCTTAAAACAATCTTTCCATCTTTAACTTCAACTTGAACATCATCACCGTGTGTTAATCCGACTTGTTTAAGTAACTCATTAGGAAGGGTGATTCCAAAACTATTTCCAACCTTTGTAACTTTTCTTTCAAATTGTTCCAAAAAATCACATCCTTATTATAATTGTTATAACGATTATAACATATAAAAAGGAGATAGAATAAACTGTTAGTATGTTAATATTGAGCAGTTTAAGTTGGTCAGGGTTCTGTAGTAAAATTATACAAGAACATCACAGGGGAGATATTAAATGATTAAAGGAATATATGAATGTATAAGTGAAGCACAGTTAAAAAAGTATGCAGAACTTGCTGTACGAGTTGGTGTAAATCTGCAAAGAAATCAATTATTGATTATTCATAGTGATATACAAAATGCTGCGTTCGCACGTCTAATCCAAACGGTAGCCTACGAGGCAGGAGCTTCAAATGTATTTATAGATTGGACAGATGAACAGTCTGCCAAAGAATTTTACTTAAATGCTGCAGATAGTGTCATCGATCACTTTCCTGATTGGCAGGCGGCCCGTTTTAAGGAGTGGGACGATGCAGGTGCTGCTTACATCCATATTGTTTCTGAAAACTTAGATGTCTTTAAGGAGGTTCCTACAGAAAGAATAAGTCGTTTCCAAAAAGCTTCTCGTACCAAATTGAGGGATTATTATGCAAAAATTAGATCCCACGAGGTACGCTGGTGTCTTCTGGCTGTCCCGAACGTTGTATGGGCAACGAAAGTATTTCCCAACCTAAGTAAAGAAAGCGCTTTACAATCATTATGGAAATTCATTTTAAAAGGATCACGGGCAGATGGGAAAAATCCTATAAAAGATTGGGAGAGTCACAATAGAGCCTTCGAGTCTCGAAAACAAATCCTAAACGAGAGCCAATTTGAAGCCCTGCATTTTAAAAATAGCAGTGGAACCGATTTATTAGTTGGTCTACCTAAAAATCATCTCTATATCGGTGGGGGTGTCATAGATAAAAATGGAGTATCTTTCTTTCCGAACATTCCTACGGAGGAAATATTTACAGCTCCCCATAAAAATAAGGTGAATGGCAAATTGGCAGGTACGAAACCCCTTATCTATGGGGGAAGTGTCATCGATGAATTTTATTTAATTTTTAAAGATGGACGGATTACCGACTATTATGCCGCAAAGGGACAAGAAGTGTTACAAAATCTCATTGAAACAGACGAAGGTTCATCATTTTTAGGTGAAATTGCCTTGGTTTCGAATAAATCTCCTCTTGCTCAGACAGATACTCTTTTTTACAATACCTTGTTTGATGAAAATACGTCCTGTCACATTGGAATCGGAAATGCATCGCCCTCCAATATACAAAATGGCATGGACCAATCTGAGGAAGAGTTGAAGGCAGCGGGTCTGAATACTTCACTTTTATCAGTCAATGTGACCTTTGGTAGCGATGATATGAAAGTAGTGGGCATTAAAGAAGGTGGAACGGAAGTCCTGTTAATGAAGGATGGGGCTTTCCAATTCTAAAAATCGTCTGCAATTTAAAACAGAGGAGACTGATTTCTGGTGGATTGTACCTAGTTCTAGTTATATTAAAAACAAACTGGGCAGCATTCCTGTAAAAAATAAAGATTATGGTTATGTTTATGAAAAAATGTACATAAAAAACAGGGGCTGAGTATCACAGAGTATATGCCAATATTTGAAAATGATAAATAAACGAAAGGGGAGGATTTAATTAAGGCATTAGTTGATAAACACCAATTTTAAAATGCAATCAAAAGGTGACATTTTCTGTCCGGGCCTCATGATAAAACCGATCCCAAAAGGGTTTTAATACCTGGGAAGAGGACGTATCCAGCCTGAACGTCTCCTCGTTAATTCGGACATGCTGATTTCCTGCAAATTCAACATCTGCAATCATTTTGCCTTCTTTATTAAAAAGCTGGACTTCCTGTTCAGGTGTGGAGGCTTTCGAGCTTATCTTTTTAAATTCAAGCTGTTCAAGTGCTTGTAAAAATTGCTGAATGATCTCTTTGTCCCTGGTTGTATATAACATTTCCTGATGCTCAGCCGAATATCCTGCAAGCTTTGATGGCTCTTCCGTCATGACTTCATTGATTGTCGGTGTTTTCCGATCGTGTATAAACAAAGTCATCACAATCATGAAAAGCAAAATCACAAATCCAAGTTTTTTCATCGTAAATCTCCCCATATTTTCCCTTTACTCTATTTGACGATGATCCCTTCTAGTTGGTTTCAGATTTTTTTGCTTATTTTGGATATTTGTTAGAAATTGACGAGATTTGTATCATTGTGCGAGAAATGGACCCATTGTTTTAGTCATTATGAAGGGTACATACAAACAGCGCTATGCCAATACTCCCAATTTTTTCAAATTTAAAGGAACAGATGCCTGATTTGCAGAAGTTAAATCATGAAAATACAAAAGGGGAAAGGGAGTGTATGAATGAAAAGGATGAAGTTATCAGCCCTTTGGATGATGATGATGATGCTGGTGGCGACACCTGTGTTCGTCTCAGCGGAGGCTCAATCAAATGGAAAATCGGATCAGGCCTTCGATAACAAAATTGTTAAACGGATAAAAGTCGATAACATCTATGAGCATATTTCCTATCTGTCCGAAGAAATTGGCTCACGACCTGCTGGATCAGAAGGAGAACAGCAAACGGTTGACTACCTTGTGGATCAATTGAAAAGCTATGGATATGAGGGTGTTAAGGTAGAGGAGTTTACCGCTACAACCTGGTATGGGGAGGACATTACCTCATACAATGTGGAAGCTGTTAAGGAGCCGAAGAAAAATCACTATATGGGTCAGCAAATTGTGATCGGTGCCCACCATGATTCTGTTCCTAATGGCCCGGGAGCCAATGATGATGCTTCAGGTACAGGGGCATTGCTTGAGTTAGCCAGAGTTTTTGCCAATACTCCAACCGATACAACAATCAAATTTGTCGCATTTGGAGCAGAGGAAAATGGGCTGCTCGGCTCGCAGGAGTATGTAGAAGCCATGTCTGAAGAGGAGATTTCCAATACAGTTGCGATGTTCCAGCTGGATATGGTAGGCAGTGCAGACGCCGGGGATCTTGTGATGTTTACGGCTGATGGTGAACAGAACGTCGTTACCGATTTAGGTGCCGCTGCCGGATCCAGAGTCAGTGAAACCGTACCGTATAGTGAATTAGGGCGCAGTGATCATGTCGCCTTCCATGAGGCAGGAATTCCGGCTGCATTATTCATCCACACACCGCTTGAGCCGTGGTACCATACGGACGAAGATCTTATTCAGTACATCAGTAAGGAAAAATTGAAGGATGTAGGAAATATTGTCGGCGCAGCGGTTTATCAAATTGCACGGAAGGATACACCGGCACTTGAACGGGCCAATGTTGCACCTGAGCCTGTTGAGTATGATTATGAACCGCCGCAGTTGTAAACAGAGAACAGCACCGCAGCCTCTGCGGTGCTGTTTTGTCATTTATCATCTGAATGATTTCTCTTTTCTTCTTTGGCCACTTCCTCCGTATAAGGATCGATTTCATAAGGCTTTAAATCCCCGAATACACTCATGGTATCTTCTTCATCCAGGTTTTCCTCATATTCTTCATGCCTTGGGCTGGGATAGACAGTGACGTTTCGGCCTTCGATATCATTTCCGGCGAAGTTTTCATAATCCTCTACATAACCGACACGATCATCGGATTCAATGTAGGTTTCATTATAATGGTCGGGAGATACGGCAAAATCTGAAGGAGAATTGGAGGTTCCCCACTGTGCAACCTCCTGCCAGGAGTCTTCTGCATCAAACGCCTCGGTGTCTGTATCATCATATTCAAACTTCCCAAATGGGGGCAGAAGCACGCCTTCCTCCACAGGACGCTGTGTGGAAGAAACCTGATCAGGGGAGTGTTCCACACAATAGGTGGTGGTCGGGAGGGCTTCCAGGCGCTCCAGCGGGATTTCCTTTCCACATACCTGGCAGGTTCCATATGTGCCTTCATCGATAGCCTTTAACGCATGTTCAATATTTTTTAATTCATCCTCAGCATGGTCATTCAGGGCAATATCTTTTTCACGTTCATATAATGCCGACCCTTCATCAGCAGGATGATTGTCATAGCTGGACAATTCTCCCATGGATTGATGATAATGGCCATTTTCTATATCAAAATGATCATTTTCTTTTAACCGCTTTTCAATATCCTCTTTGGCCTTCTGCAGCTGTGAACGGAAGGTGGACATTTGCTCATTTGTCAGCATGATCATAACTCCTTCCTGAAACAATCTTATATGACTATTGTCTGTTGAATTTAAGGAAAAAATAAAGGTAAATCTAAGAGGAACTACTAAATGATGGAATGAAAAATTTTTATAAAAAATTCAGAAAAACAATTGACAGAAGATTTATTCTTCTCTATACTCTTTATTAACATTTCATTTCGCACAGGCGAAGGAAATTAAAAAAGTGAGACGAATCATCAAGCGTTTCGCCGGAAGAACAATAAAAGATCTCTTATCCAGAGTGGCGGAGGGAAAGGCCCTGTGAAGCCCGGCAACCTTCAAGTGACGACTTGAAAAGGTGCTAAGTCCTGCAGATCTGACAAACGGATCTGAAAGATAAGAGGAGGAATTGGAACTTACAACCCTCTTCTTATTGAAGAGGGTTTTTCATTTTCCCTCTTATCCCTTATTTGAGCACTTTAACGCTCTGGACATTCAAATCATGCGTTAAAACGGAGTAAGGAAGAGATTTTTTACAAAAACTATTAAAGGAGTGGTAAAATGAGTCAGGAAAAATTTGGATTGGAAACATTACATTTACATGGAGGTCAGGAGCCGGATCCAACAACAGGTTCCCGCGCAGTTCCGATTTATCAAACGACCTCATACGCATTTCGTGATACAGAACATGCCCAGAACTTATTTGGTCTTAAAGAAGAAGGAAATATTTATTCCCGAATTATGAACCCAACCGTTGATGTTTTTGAAAAACGAATCGCGCTTTTAGAGGGTGGAACCAATGCGGTTGGATTATCATCAGGGATGGCAGCTATTTCCTTATCCATTTTTAATCTTGCCAGAGCTGGAGATGAAATTGTTGCTGCCACGGACCTATATGGGGGAACCTATAACCTGTTTAACCATACCTTGCCGAAATACGGAATCAATGTAAAATTTGTGGACCCTAAAGATCCGGAAAACTTCAGAGAGGCCATTACAGACAAAACCAAAGCCGTATTTGCTGAGACAATCGGAAATCCAAGTCTTCATATTTTAGACATTGAAGCAGTAGCCGCTATTGCTCATGAAAACGGAATTCCATTACTTATTGATAACACATTTGCCACTCCTTATTCCTGCCGGCCTATTGAATACGGAGCAGATGTCGTTATTCATTCCGCTACAAAATGGATTGGGGGCCACGGAACGGTCATTGCCGGAGTTGTTGTAGATGGCGGAAGCTTTGACTGGAACAATGACAAATTCCCTGATTTTACAGAGCCTGATCCAAGCTATCATAATCTCGTATTTTCAGAGCTCGGGGAAGCAGCCTTTGGTACGAAGCTTCGTGTACAGCTTCTTCGTGACTTTGGACCATGCTTAAGTCCGCAAAGTGCATTCCAATTGCTGCAAGGTTTGGAAACCCTGCATCTCCGTGTTCCTAAACATAATGAAAATGCTCTGGAAATCGCGAAATTCCTGGAAAACCATGAGAACATAGAGTGGGTGGCTCACCCGGGGCTGAGCAGTCATCCTTCCCATGCACTGGCAGAAAAATATTTTGATCAGGGAGCAGGATCGATTGTCGTCTTTGGAATTAAAGGGGACCGTGAGGATGGACGTAAAGTTGTTGACAATGTCCAGCTATTTTCACACCTGGCAAATGTGGGCGATGCAAAATCCTTAATCATTCATCCAGCCTCAACGACACATCAGCAGCTAAATGAAGAAGAGTTAAAGCAGGCAGGCGTGACAGAGGAATTTATCCGTCTTTCCGTCGGCTTAGAGTCAACAAAAGACCTCATTCATGATTTAGATCAGGCCATCAAAGCAGCCGTCAAAGAGCCAGTATAATTTATCAAAGAAAAAATGACATTTATCAGTCAAACGTAAGTAGGGTGACTCCGGAATCAGGAGTCACCCATTTTTTATGCAAACAAATAAAAATTCAGGTTTTTTGTCATGCTGTTGGAAAATATAAAATATCCGACTTTTAGATCATAAGTCATGTGAGGCCACGTCCGGCTCCAGCGCCCAGCGACTAGCGTGACTTCCTTCACCTCCGTCCGATAAGTCAACATCGACTCACGCTGTTCGTCGTGTTTCCTTTTCCGCGTGTTAACTGGCTGTAAGTCCCCCTGTAGAAATAAAGGGGGGGTCAACAGCCAGTAAACACCCGATTTGTTCAACTAACAATCAGTGGGGATGAACCCCACTGATTAGAGTTTCACTTTATCTCCTACGGCTCAGTCCAGTCCGTACGTCGCTAATAGAAAAGCGGAGGCGACCGTTTAGGCCCGACGGCATAAGCAGAATATTCGGAATGGCCGTATTTTGGCCATGGAGGAGATTCTGCTTATGACCGCTTGGGCCTGGGAGCCGTAGCTGGACAAACGGGCGCTTCCGCCTTTGTCATGGGTAGAACAGTTTTCAACATTATTTTTCTAAATTATGACAGGTATTATACAAGTATGTTACATTCTGCCTATTTCTATTTATTTATGTTAATGTTTTTGGTAGAGTAGTAGAGTGAAAAAAATTAACGATATAACGAACCCTTTTCAGTGATGCTTCCGTGTCACTGGAAATGGACAACATTAATATAAATAGAGAGAACGGATTGGGAGGAACGAGAAGTGCTTGAACAAAATAAGCGCCAAACATCCATAAAGAATAAACAGAAGGCAAGGCTTCCAAAAGTTGTACTGACCACCTGTCTAAGTCTGGGTATTACGTTAGGTTCCGGTTCCATACAAGCTGTCGAATCAGATGAGGAGCTGCCTCGTGTTTACCACGTTTATATGGATGGTGAACATGTAGGTACGGTCGGCAGCAAAAAAGTCATCGAGTCCTTTTTGGATGAAAAAGTTACGGCCGAAGAGGAAAAACGAGGGGATGTTCAATTAGCTGTAAGCCAGGATATTGAATACATACCTGAGGTTACTTTCCAGCCTGTATTTGATAATCAGCGTGTTATGAATCAGCTGAAGGATGAAATCAGCTATAGTCTGGCAGCTGTTCAGCTTAAGGTTGGTGGAGAATTAGTCGGTTATTTTAAGGATGAAAAAGTTGCCAAGAAAGTTCTGGCTAAATATATGGAAAAATACCTGCCTGAAAAGGTGGTTAAGCAAACCATTCAGGATATTGTGAATGAATCAGAAAATACGGAAAAAACTTCTGAATCTGACGAAGATGAAAAGAAAGCGTCAGATGATAAGAAGATTAAAACAGAGGATTCTACTATACTAGACGTTTCTTTTTCAAAAAAGGTTTCACTTTCCGACGAAAAAGTGGATCCCAATGAAATTTTATCCGTCGAACAGGGAATAAAATTACTGGAAAAAGGAACACTCGGCCAAAAGCTTCACGAAGTAAAACAGGGAGAGGCTCTAAGCACGATTGCCTCCAAGCATGATTTAAGTGTAAGTGAACTATTATCCCTGAACCCTGATTTAGAGGAAAACTCCATTATTCAAATCGGGGATAAAGTCAATGTTACCGGTTATGAGCCTTTTTTAAATGTTGAAACAACCGAGGAAAAAACGGTTAAAGAAACGATCGATTATGAAACAGAATATAAACAGACGGATGATTTATTTAAAGGTCAGACCCGTGTTCAGCAGCAGGGGCAGGAAGGAACCAAAAAGATTCATTACCGCTTAAAGAAAAAGAATGGACAGGTTGTTGATCGTGAAGTGATGGACAGCGAAGTGATTAAAGAACCTGTGAAGAAAATTGTACTGGAAGGGACAAAAGTGATTCCGTCCAGGGGTACAGGCGACTTCAGATGGCCGGCAGCTGGTGGTTATGTTTCCAGCGGTATGGGCCAAAGATGGGGAAGCTTCCATAAAGGAATGGACATTGCCCGCCCAAGTAACCGGTCCATCTATGCGGCCGATAATGGTGTGGTCGTATCAGCAGGTTATGATGGCGGCTATGGAAACCGCATTGTGATCAACCATAAAAACGGATATCGTACCACTTACAGTCACTTATCTTCTATTCGGGTAAATGTGGGACAAACCGTACAAAAAGGTCAAGTGATTGGAATAATGGGATCGACAGGAAATTCCACAGGTGTCCATTTACACTTTGAGGTTTATAAAAACGGTGCCTTGAAAAACCCTGCTAATTTCTTTTAATACCTATGTTCAGCAAAAACGATAATAAAAATCCTGATAGGCAGCCACTCTCTATAAGAGGGTGGCTGTTTTTTATACTTTTAAAGTTACCCACCTTAAGAATAAAAACCTTGCAGCAATCCATGATAAAACTATAGAAATAAAGGAGGATGATGATGGGTAAACAATCACTTTTCAAGAAGCTTATGCTAATTGGGCTCATTTTTGTTATGATGGTCAGTTCAACACTTCCGGCCCATGCTCAAGTACAAAACGTTCCGACAGCAGGAGTGGCCATTAACGGAAAGGTCGTTGACGGGATCAATCCCATTAAAATCGATGGGACGTATTACTTACCCTTTGTAAGAATAGCCAAGATCCTGGGTTATAATCATATTAAATTTGAGAAGAGAACGAAAACCTACGAGATTACAGATGGTTCGACGACGATTCGGACAACCATGGGTGGAACGAAGGCGAAGAAGGGGAATGAGTATGTAAACATTAAGCCCCCGAGATGGATCCATGATACCGCATATATTTCGCTGCATGCGGCTGGTGCTTTATTTAATTCCTACATTCGCTTTAAAAAGGAAAATGGCTCTATCCAAATTCAGAAGCCTGCACAAAAATACGTTGTCCATTCCGGTGATACATTATGGAATATTTCCCGTATCCACCACACGAGCGTGCAAAAGCTGAAGTCACTGAATAACCTGAAAACAAATCTTATTGTCGATGGACAGGTCTTAAAATTACCTGCAGGCGACGACAGTGCAAAGGAAATGGAACCGATTCGTGAACGGGAGCCTGTTGAAAATAATAATAAGCTGACAGCCACCAAGCAAAGGGATAATATTATTCGTGAAGCCAAAAAATATCTTGGGGCAGGCTACAAATTTGGGGCAACATTAGCGGAAGCTCCTAAATTGTTTGATTGCTCTTCCTATACCCAGCTGGTCTTCAAAAATAACGGAATTCAGCTCCCAAGAGTCTCAAGAGATCAGGCGAAAAAAGGAAGATCCATCACCAAAAGTCAGCTAAAAACAGGAGATCTAATGTTTTTCACCACGAATGACTTATATTCAGACGGAAGAGTAGGGCATGTCGGCATTTATATGGGAAATGGAGACATGATTCATGCTTCTACCTCCAAAGGGGTAACCATTACGAAAAATGTTTTAAGTAACAGCTACTGGAAACGAAATTATTTGTTTTCCAAAAGAGTGATTGAATAAACAAAGCAATAGAAATGAACTCTTGATTTGAGGGTTTACCATCCGGCAGTCACCGTTCTGGGCTGATGTGCATAGGGTATTAGCACAAAATCACCCTGAGCGGTGAATGGATAAAGGATGGTGAACACTCATGGAGTTGGAATTCAGCCATTTTCTATACGGACTTTTCACAATACTGATTATTGTTACGATGGCCTTTCGAAAAGGTGTCGTTTTACCTACATTGCTGGGAACCTTTCTTGTCGCCTGGGCATTTAAAGGCAGTGTTATCAGTGGATTTACGGCGATATTTAATGCGAATTTAGTGGCGGCAAAGGAACTGTTTAATATTTTCCTCATCATTACCTTCATGGTTGCTCTGTTGCATGCCTTGAAGGACCTCGGAGCCGACCGGCGAATGATTGAACCGATTCAGAAATTCATGACCAATGCACATGTGGCCTTTTTTGTTCTGATCGGGGTTACTTATGTCATTTCGTTATTTTTCTGGCCAACACCAGCTGTCCCATTGATTTGTGCATTGCTTGTTCCTGCGGCTGTGCGATCGGGTCTGCCTGTTATGGTGGCAGCCGTTGCTATTGCTTTAGCGGGTCAGGGCATGGCGCTGTCCTCGGACTATATTATACAGGTCGCACCGGAATTATCTGCAAAAGCAGCAGGTGTGGAAACCGGCTTACTTGCAGACCGGGCACTGGTCCTTTCCCTTATAACCGGGATCATAGCTGTCGCTCTTGTTTATTTTTGGCATCGAAAATCGTTTCGGACCAAACACGATCCTGTCAATGAAAAAGAAATTCAGGCGATGCAGGGGCTTGAAGAAAGTCATCGCACATCAAAATCAAATAGCATTACTGCCTGGAGTAAAGTTTTTGCGGTATTGGTTCCATTATCGATGCTCGCGGTTATGATCACAATGATTTCCTCCAAGCTAACGTCCGGCCGGATGGGAAGCTTTGAAGGAGGAGACGGAGCTGCCTTTATTGGTGGCGTGGCTGTCATTCTGCTGCTGCTTGCATCGGTTGCGTTTGGAAAGCATAAGGCGCTGGATTATATTGGTGAGCATATCACAGAAGGTTTCGTGTTTGCCTTTAAGGCGATGGGACCGGTGATCCCCATTGCAGGCTTCTTCTTCTTAGGAAGCTCGGATTTTTCCGGCAGCATTTTATCGTTGGGCGATCAGTCTGCACCGGCCTTCCTGTTTGATATTGTTAAGGCATCACAGGATATTCTGCCTCAGAGCACCATTCTGGCCGGTTTAAGTATATTAGTTATTGGTATTATTACCGGTTTGGATGGTTCCGGATTTTCAGGATTACCCCTCACCGGTTCCTTATCTGGAGCATTAGCCACAACAGGGGCAGATCCGGCAACACTCGCAGCCATTGGGCAAATGGGCTCGATTTGGACCGGTGGCGGAACAATTATCGCCTGGTCTTCGTTAATCGCAATTGCCGGTTTTTGCGGAATTTCGGTTATGGATCTTGTCCGGAAAAATTTCGCGCCTGTTATTCTCGGCTTAACACTGTCAACGATCATCGCCCTGTTGATCTGGTAACGATTCAGCTTTAACGAACACAGGAACAGTCCCATTAGTGTGGCTGAAATGGGGGTGTTCCTTTGCCATTATTAAGGGTCTTTGGTTGTGTTTTATTTACCAAAAAATGGGACCTGGAATCCCAGGCCCCGTGCTTATTTTCGAACATGATTTTATAGTAGTGAAACGGCAGGCAGGCAAGTGATTGCGCAGAAGCAGTCTAAGTCAACAGTGATGCAGATTCCGGTACGTTCTAAATCGTTCACATTTAATCCATTCAGCTGGTCGCAAGGGTCTTCATCACATTTTGCTCCATGCTGATCTCCAGCCTGATCCGGGTCTCCGTCACAGGTCAGCAATTCCAGAACAGCGCAGCAATCGTCACCTACTTCATTTACACGGAATACAAAGCTTTCAATGCAATCAAAAAGTGCATTTATGCCAGCACCTTGAATGTCAGCTCCAAATCCTTTAAACGGTTTTAAATCTTTTCCATATAGAATAAAAGGTACAGTGTCAAGATTATTTCGGCTTACAGGGGATACAAGGCTGTTAATGGATCTTTCACAGCTAACATCACATAGTTCATCCGTTACATCATCCTGGGCATCTGCAATGGCACGAACAACATCGCACACGCAGTTATCATCAGTAAATTCGCCAGCTACTCGATTATCGTCTTTAAATTTTTTACCGCAACCCATCGATTGGAACACTCCTTTTTTTCTGATTTTTAAATTCTACACTAACAACGTATGAGATTTTCGTGGATAGGTATAGTCGAATATCCCAGGTCTGAGAGGAAAAGTATAAAAATAGGTGAATGTGCCAATGCAGGATTCCTTGTGATAGATATCTTTCATAGATAGGAGAGAAGCAGACCGTCATCTGCTATAATAGACCAAAAAGGGGGATTATTCATGCGAAAGCGAGTTCGGGAGCTGGATGTAAAGATAGGGACCCTTCACCCTGGAGAGCGAAATATGATTTCTGATGTTCCGGGTGTAATGGTGGGCCATGTGACCAAGTGTGAGGATCTGGACAATGAGACCTGCATCAGGACAGGCGTGACAGCCGTATTGCCTCATCAGGGGAATTTGTTTCAGGAAAAAGTACCAGCTGCATCGTTTGTCTTGAACGGTTTCGGGAAAACTGCCGGCCTTGTGCAGGTGGAGGAGCTGGGAACCATCGAATCTCCCATTATGCTTACCAATACGTTTCAGGTGGGAACCGTGTGGCAGGGGACCCTTTCCTATATGCTGGGGCAGAATCCGGATGTAGGGGATACAACAGGTTCACTGAACGTGGTTGTCGGGGAATGCAATGATATGTACTTAAACGATGCAAGAGTTCAACGTCTGACAAATAACGATGCCGTCCAAGCCATTGAGGCTGCAGAAACCGACATTGAAGAGGGCGCGGTCGGAGCAGGAACAGGGATGATGTGCTACCAGTATAAAGGAGGGGTTGGGACTTCATCCAGAAAAGTAAAGGATGGATATACCATTGGCGCGCTTGTGGTCAGTAATTTCGGAAAAAGGGAGGAATTAGAAGCGGCAAGGTATCAAAAAGCGGAGATGGATGAATCCGGCATTCCTGATGGTTCGATTATGATGATTGTGGCGACGAATGCCCCCGTTTCCGATCGTCAGCTAAAACGTATCGCCAGGCGGGCACCGATCGGACTGGCCCGTACCGGAAGCCGGGTACACCATGGAAGTGGAGATGTTGTGATTGCTTTTTCCAATGCCTATACCATTCCACATAATGATCAGGGAGACTATTTGGAAAAGCAGATGCTGATCAGGGATGATTCGCAGGTGATGAATGAGCTTTTTCAAGGGGTGGAGGAAGCAACAGAAGAGGCCATTTTAAACTCTTTAACCAAAGCTCAAACCATGGAGGGCAGAAAGGGAAGAGTTGCCGAGGGGATTCCTTATTCTCTGTTCCAACGCCAATAAAGTTTGACTCCATCGAGATACATATGAAAAAGGACATTATCATTCTTCTTTTGGATAAACTACGGAGTGTGGATGCAATCATACTTAACTCCAGAAGGAAAGGATGATTATGTGAACAGAAATCGTCTGATTGATTGGCCGACTTTTATTGGAGCATTGCTTCTTCTTTTGCTGGTTACTGTTCCGTTAATGATATGGCCTGAAAAAGGCGAGGATATTGTACTGAAAGCCAATGAATATATTACAACCAACTTTGGTGTTCTGTACTTATTGGTCGGTTTAGGGATCTTCTTTTTCCTGCTGGTGGTAGCCTTCAGCAAAAATGGCTGGGTAAAACTGGGGGAAAAAGAAGAAAAACCGGAATTTGGGAACTTTTCCTGGGCAGCCATGCTGTTTTGTGCAGGAATTGGCTCAAGTATTTTATATTGGGGAACGATTGAATGGGCGTATTACCTGCAGGGCCCACCCTTTGGAATTGAAGCCGGATCACAAGACGCCATTCGCTGGGCAGCCACCTATGGAATTTTCCATTGGGGACCGATCGCCTGGGCCATCTATACGCTGCCGGCACTGCCTATGGCTTATTTTTATTATGTACGGAAGAAGCCGGTGTTAAAGGTTAGTGAGGCTTGCCGCCCTCTCATCGGTCGGGCCGCAGATGGAATGATTGGTACAGTTATTGATGTTCTTTTTATGTTCGGACTGTTAGGTGGGGCTGGCACAACCCTTGCCCTTGGAACGCCAATGATTGCACAGGGAATTCATGTACTGACTGGTCTTGAGATTAATATGATTCTTCAAACCGCTATACTCTTAATCTGTACGACCATTTTTGCAATCAGTTCTTATACGGGCTTAAGAAAAGGGATCAAATACTTGAGTGATGTCAATTTATGGCTGGCGATCTTTTTGCTGGCTTTTACGTTGTTGTTTGGTCCAACGCTATTTATCCTGGAAACTACAACAAATAGTATAGGTTTGCTCTTAGATAATTTTTTCCATATGAGCACCTGGACAGAGCCTTTTCAGAATATAGGAGAATTTGAACAAACGGGTTTCCCGGAAGCCTGGACGGTTTTCTATTGGGCATGGTGGCTTGTGTATGCTCCGTTTGTAGGGCTTTTTGTAGCTAAAATTTCCCGGGGACGAACCGTAAGACAAATGGTACTGGGAACGATGATTTATGGAACCCTCGGCAGTGTTTTGTTCTTTGGGATCATGGGAAACTTTGGTTTGTACATGCAGCTAACCGGTGAATTTGATGTGCTACAGGTTTTAAACAACCAGGGAGCACCTGCTGCTATCATCAGTATCGTAAATCAGTTACCTATGGCAGGCTTCATGATTTTTATTTTCACCGTTCTGGCTATTATTTTCTTAGCGACGACGTTTGACTCCAGTTCGTACATTCTCGCTTCTGTTGTACAGACAGAGGTTGACGATGAGCCTATTCGCTGGAATCGTATGTTTTGGGCCTTTGGATTATCCTTTATGCCGTTAATTCTGATGTACCTGGGTGGATTATCTACACTGCAAACCGCAAGTATTGTCGGCGGCTTTCCACTGCTTATTATTTTGACGATGCTGGGCTGGTCGTTTATGAAAGCGTCGAATGGTGACATTAAAGCATCAGAAAATTACAAACCGAAAACCATTAACCTGGATCCGAAAAAGATCAGGGACCGGTTGAGGAGAAGGAAAAAGAGAGAGAAGAAGAAGGATGAGTAGGGTATTTCGGCAGGGGATACTGACTGCAGCAAACGCTAAATCATAAGAGTTTGCAGGATATGCCCGGGTTCAATCCGGGCATTTTTTATTTATTTTGATTATTGATATGAAGGACATATTCCTTGAGTCGCTGGAATGTTATGTCTTTCATCTGCGCCTATCGCGCCGTTCCCCTTTTCTACTTTTCAGAAAACTAGTAAAATAGTAGAGGATATCTCAAAAGACTACATACCACAGAAGGGGAATATGAGATGAACAAAGCCAAACTGATTGTATCACTAACAGCCGTTGTTATCTTTTTCGCTGCGTTTCAGGTGAATACGAAAGGGTACTTACTATTTGCTCCCCCATTAATCGAACAGGAAGTCATTGATCAGCGCTTTGAACTTCAGAAATACCAAATGGGAAATATTGAGGAGATGAATGTGAGTAAAAAAGAAATAAAAACGAGTATTATTGACAGCATCCTGGCCCAAAAAGCATTGGCGGAAAAAGCAAAAGAAGAAAATTTGGAAGTTCATGAAAAAGAGCTTGAGAAGCGGATGGAGCGGGCAATGGAGCAAGCCAGGGAATATAAGGATGAAAAATATGGAATTGGAGATTACCTTGAGACGAAAGATCTGACTATTGAAGAATATTTTAATCAGCATGTAAAGGAGCAAATAAGGGCTCAGCTGTTAGTGGATAAACTGCATGAAAAATGGATGGAGGAGACAGAAGATACTGGTGCATTCAGCGGCATAGAAAAGAAGAGACGGGAAATTATTGAAAGCTTTGAGCAGGAACATCAGGAGGAAATTCAGGAAATTAAAGAAGAGAATTTGTAGAAGAAAATACAATTTAAATAAAAATATATTCGATAGGTCGAAAGGAGTGTGATTAATGTCAGCCAATAGTAATATTTCTGTTACTCTCGATTTTTACAAAGAAGAGTATAAGTCTAAATTAGGTGACTATCACTTATCCGAAGAGCAAAGCACATATGCCCCCGTACCTTTTGAAGCACTTTTAAAATGTGAAGAAGACCGTACAAGATACCCTATTGTAATCCTGTATAATGGGGTGCCAGCAGGCTTTTTTGTTCTACATGGTTGGGAAGGAGTAAAGGCTTATAGCACGAACAAAGATGCAATTTTATTAAGGGGATATTCGGTTAATTCAATGTTTCAAGGTAAAGGGATTGCTAAAGGATCACTGATAGTATTAGACTCTTTTGTGAAAAGAGAATTCCCAAGTAAAAACGAGATTATATTAGCAGCTAATCATAAAAATAAAATTGCACAACACGTATATAAAAGTAGTGGCTTTGTAGATAAGGGTGTAAGAGTTATGGGACGAAAAGGAGAGTTATTTATTTTACATAAAGATCTTTAATACATATTTCAACAAACGGGGGCGAATGCTGTACAAGGGTATTCGCTCTTATCTGTTTAAGGCAGAACAGTGGAATAACATGAAACACTCCTTCAATAAAATTGTCTAAACGATGGGAGGGATAGGTACATATGAGACCAACAAAGATTTTATTTGTTTTAATAATTATAGTGTTAATGGCAGGTTGTCAGAATACAGAAAACTTACCAAATACAAATCAGAAAGAAGATAACATTCCAAATTACAATCCTTCATCTGAAGATATTGTAGATATGCACGGAGACATTGAAAATATAGATAGATTTAAGAAGTTTATAAACAATGTTGAGGCAGGACAGAAGGATAGTATTAGAGTAATCAGATATACAACAGAAGGTGACCCAGTGCTTCGTAACCTTGAATATGATGGTGAAGCTATCATATCAACATCTGACACACGAAGGGATAAATATGGGAAGGGGAGTATAAATACTGCAACTTGTGAATCAATTGAAGTGAATGAAACTACAGAAAGAACGGATTACTTACTTGATGATTGTGAAAATATTATAGATCATACGATTTTAGTGATCTGGAAATAGCAAATAACTTTTTGTTCTACAAACGGCGACGCGCAAATGTTCAAAATAATTGTCACCAATGTAAAACGAAATGAAAGCAGTAGAGGTGAAAATTGTACACACAGGGAAATAGTTATTGTGCTAACGCGGCCAAGAGTTGAACAAGGGCTAATAAGAGGGGGAAATAATGTTGACAGGGAGAAAAATCATTTCTATATCACTTATGGTCAGTTTAATAATATCATTGTGGTTTAATGTATCATATTATCAACAACAACAGCAGGTTCATGAATGGAAAGAAATAACCTACAATCAGTTTGTTTCAAAAATTTACTCGGGTGGTCAATTATTAGGTTTCCAAACATCTTGGTACAACAAAGAAAGAGCATCTTTAGAAATTGGTGAAGCTGCAATGGCTCTCTATCAGTGGTATATATACAGTGATAAAACGGAGACCGAAACAGCTCCACATGTAGAGGAAATTGCGAAATATTTAAGTTATGTTGCTTATATTTTGGTGAATCCTAATGGTCAGTTTGAAGGTGATGATTCCGAGAGTGAGGAATATGTTAAAAACATTGCCAACGTGCTCTATAAAGAATTAGGTGAAAATGGTGTCATTGGTGATATAACTGATGAAAAAGAAGAAAAAATCTTTCATAAATTATATGAGCTTATTCCAGAGTCAAAAGTAGAAGGAACAGAAAGTCGAATTGATTTTTTCTTTTAATTGTATAATTCTATCTCATTTATTGATTTTAATGGCTTATTTGGTCCATATAATCAACCCTCTAAAAGTGACTTTGCTATCTTGATCACTAAGCGAATTGAAGTAGCTGTAGGTTTACACGCATTAACTTGCCGTAATACCCCCACTGTTTGCAGTCACGCTTTACCACGTATTAACAATCTGTAATCCCTTTGTACTGATGAGGAAACAGCTTGAAAAAACCTGATAAGTCTCGCAAACAAACAGTGATCTCCACTGTTTGAAGTCTCGCTTTATTTACGAAAGGAGCTTTTATTTTGCTTGTATTTTTAAGTTTTATACTAATTATCCTCTCTGTTATATTTTTTCTATTGGGATATATGTACTTAAATAATAAAGCTGAAGGCCTGATTATGTGGAGTTTTACGGGAAAGGTTGAAAAAGTGAATGACAAAGAAGGCTATAAAAGACAACAAGGAAAGCATTCAATCCTAATTGGATTCATTTTCTTTTTTATACCAGTTTCTTTATATCTGGTTGAAAATTTGAATATAAATCCAAAATCACTTTACCTTTGGCTTATTGTTTTAGCTGGTGCGACGATTTTAAATGCGGTGCAGGAAAGAAAGTTTTTCAAATAAAAACAACATACTTAAGGGGGAAGAACCCCCTATTGAGCTCTCACTTCAGCTATTCAGCTTCGGTTCATTCCTTTACTTCTTACAAAATCAGTAACATCCTCGCGTTTAGGTTTGGATAATTTGCGGTGGATTTGTCCGGTAAAGGTGTCTGTTCGGCTGTTTTCGCTTCGGCTTTGATAGTAATTGTTTAAATGCTCATCAAATTGGTCTATTTGTTCTTCAATCGCAGTATCATCGGCATACTGGTTTTCAAAGTAAACGGCATCCAATGGCAGTCTTGGTTTCTTTTCCGGCTCATGATCGGGGTGACCAAAGGCCATGCCAAAGAGCGGAATGACATAGTCAGGAAGGCCAAGCAGCTCGCTTACTTTTGCAATGTCATTTCGTAAGCTTCCCAAGTAGCAGATTCCCAGACCCATGCTTTCGGCAGCAATGGCCGCATTTTGTGCAGCAAGCGCCGCATCAACCGTGGCAACAATAAAGTGCTCGGTATTTTGCAGATTTTCACTCATTTTTTCTTTAAGCTCCTCATCAGACTGTAGCTGGGCCCTGTGGAAATCTGCGCAAAAGACCATGAGATGGGCATTTTCCCGTACATAAAACTGTCCGGACACATTGGATAGTTCCTGCTTTATATGGGCATCGGTCACTCCAATGATGCTATAGGCCTGATAGTAGCTGGAGGTAGAGGCCTGCTGTGCCGATTTTACGATGGTACGGATTTGTTCATCAGATAATGGCTGGTCCTTGAATTGACGGATGGATCTGTGGTTTAAAAGGGTTTCAATCGTTTCGTTCATGGTTTTCTCTCCTCTCAATCTTCCTTAAGTGACTTCAAAAAGAATAAATTCTTCTCCTAAATTGTGAGAACTGTTTTCAAGGTTAACGTGCGAAGGGACTCGGACCTTTATGGTGTCGCTATCTGCCCATTCCATAGCCTCAATAGGGTTATTGTAGTTTAATACTTCTTCCGTTAAATCCTCATTTTGTAAGGAAAGCAGTTTATGCTCCGTTAAATCGACCACCTGGATGTCATGTGTTTTAGTCTCTTTTTGGCCCCGCTCAAAGAAAAGCATGATTTTTTCCTGATCCGGCGATAACTGATAGGATACAAAAGCAGCTAAATCGGTTAAGGGGACCGTGTTTTCCTCTTCTCCTTTTTGAATAAGGAGGTAGGAGCAGCTCCTTTTATCCTCCTGACAGGCATAGGACATCATGTATAAACCACCAGCTTCATCCGTCAGATGGCGCGCCTTAAAGGATTGAGCCATCTCCTCAGGCTGTTTTCCGGATGCTGCAATGTAGCGTCCAAGTAAGGGCGCATTCTCCAGATGAATGGTGACGGAATCCTCAGTGTCCGTAACAGGGATGGACAGCGTTTCGGGTAAAGCTTCTTCTTTATTCTCCGTTTCTTGTGTTACTTCTTCCTTATCGGTTGTTTCCTTGACCTGACTCTCGTTGTTATCCTCTGAGCATCCAATGAAAATCAGTGCCATCGATAGGAAAAGCAGCCATTTTTTCATGTTTCCACCTCAATTATGTACGCCTCTTGATTACCCAACTCCTTTTATTATATAGAAACATCCGATTTTTTTAAAATCCTGTGACTTTGCCGTGGGAGGTTTAACAGGTGCCAAAAGCATCACAATATTGTTTGTTCAGAAAAACTGGGCGTAATTATTCACCTGCCATACGTTTCGGCCATATTTTAATAGCAGGCAGGTGATACGTGTGAAGTATATTCATATCCTCCATATTTTTCTTCATCTGATACTGGTTGGGGTCATGGCTCTGCACTTTTTTAATAGGATTAATGATGTCATTGCAGCGTTTATCGTTATCCCCATTTTCGTATATTTTGTCATTCTGTTTGCATGGTTAAATAAACCCAACTCCAAAGATCCCTGACCACGCTTTACCGCTTTAAAGGATGTGGGGACAGTCCCCACATCCTTTAAAGCGCTTTTTTCTTCTTGGCTGTGGTTTTTTTCTTGGGCTTGGATTTGTTTCCTTTCTGGGAGCGTTCGAGGGAGGCTTCGAGGGCTTCCATGAGGTCGGTAACGTTATCCGGCTTTTCGGTTTTCTTTTCTTTCGCTGTTGTGACCTCATCATTCTCCTTTTTCGCCTCAATTAAATCCATTAATGCAGTCCGGTATTCATCAGTGTATTTCTCCGGTTCAAATTCAGTGGTCAGTTCATCAATGAGCATTTTGGCTGTGTTCAATTCCTTTTCGCCCAGGTCCGTCTCTGCAGGAACATTTGGAACCTGATCCACCGCGCGTACTTCATCCGGATAATGGATGGTTTCCATAACTATCGTATTTTCATATACCCTTACAATCGCGAGCTGTTCCTTGGAGCGGATCATGATCTTGGCAATTCCGATTTTACCAGTATCTTTAAGGGATTGCCTTAGAAGAGCATATGCCTTACCGCCACCTTCATTGGGCGACAGATAGTAACTCTTTTCAAAATAGATCGGATCGATTTCTTCCAGCTGTACAAAATCAACGATCTCAACAGCTTTATCATCCTGCTCCTTTTTTAGATTCTCCAGGTCCTCATCATCGAGAACGACAAACTTATTTTTGGCATATTCATACCCTTTCACAATATCATCATTGGAAACTTCTTTATCACAAACCGGACAGACCTTCTCATATTTAATGGGGCTTTCACATTCTTTATGCAAATTGCGAAGGCGGATATCTTTGTTTTCTGTTGCAGCGTGCAATTTTACCGGAATATTCACCAGGCCAAAGCTGATGGTACCCTTCCACATCGTATGCACGTTTCATCAACTCCTTTTCTTCTTAGCATTCATCGGAAGAAACGCTTTTATCCTGCCTGCAAAAAAGATAAACATGTATAAAATGGTCGTTTTCCCCAATTCTAAGGATGGATAAAGTACAGGTAAAGGAGCCATCATCATGTGGAAACCAATGCTCCCGACATTAGCCGATGAAATCCCCGAGGGAAAGGAGTGGGTATACGAGGTCAAATATGACGGCTTTCGTGCTGCCTTAGATTGGACAGAGGAAGGGGCAAGACTTGTTTCTCGCAATGGAAAGGATTTAACGAAACATTTTCCCGAAATCATGACGTTTCTACAGAGTCAGCAGAAAACGATAGAACCCTATTTGCCGCTTCATTTAGATGGAGAAGTGGTCATCCTGAAAACCCCGATGCATGCGGATTTCGGCTTACTCCAGCAACGGGGGAGGACGAAAAAGGAAGAAAAGATTCAGGAGCATGCCCGAAACCATCCGGCCCAATTTTTATGCTTCGATGGTTTGCAGATCGGAACTCAAAAGCTCCAGCATCTTTCTTACTTAGAACGGAAGGAAAAGCTCCGTCAGCTCTTTTCCTCTTTAGGCTGGTCCTTAAATATCTCTTTTATCCATCCTGTTTCTCTCATTCCTTATTATAAAGACAAGCACGCATTATGGAAACAGCTTACCCTTGAATACGGAGAAGGAATCGTGGCCAAGCAAAAGCACCAGACCTATCAGATGGGAAAAAGGGTCACTCACTGGTTAAAAATTAAAAATTGGCGAAAAGTTGCCGGGTTTATTACGGAATATGACCCTGAAAATGATTATTTTACCGCATCCATCTATCATGAAAATGAAATAGAAGCCCTAGGTGTTGTGAAGCATGGATTTTCAGAGGAAGCCTTTACCACGTTAACCAAACTGATGACGGAAAAAGGGGATAAGAGAAACGGAATTTTTCACCTTCCACCGGCCGTATGTGTTCAGATGAACTGCTTAGAGGCGGAGGATGGACAGCTGCGGGAGCCTAATTTTGATCAGTTCCGTTTCGATTTGTCGCCTGAGGAGTGCACGGCTTCAAAAAAAGAGCTCGATTTAGCGATGTTGCCGGAAAAGGTGGAGATCACAAATCCGGACAAGCCATTATGGCCAAAGCCAGGGTTCTTGAAACTGGATCATCTTATGTATTTGCGAAACATGGCCCCATACATGCTTCCTTTTTTGGAACAGAAAAAATTGACCTTAATCCGCTATCCTCATGGGGTTGGGGATGAATCCTTTTTCCAGAAGCACCGGCCTGATCATGCCCCTGACTTTGTGGGTGTCTATCAGGAGGGGGATGAGGAGTTTATCCTTTGTCACACGGTGGAGGCTCTCATATGGATTGGAAATCAGGGGACGCTGGAATTTCATATTCCCTTTCAGAAGACAGAGGAATCCTATCCGGATGAAATTGTGTTTGACCTTGACCCACCCTCAAGAAAAGAATTCTATTTAGCAGTAAAGGCGGCAAAGCTGTTAAAAACCATCTGTGACCAGCTTGACCTTTATGCGTTTGTTAAAACGTCGGGAAATAAAGGGCTCCAGGTTCATCTACCCTTACCTGAAAAAGCACTGACCTATGAGGAGACAAGAGCTTTTACCGAAGCGGCCGCCCAGCTCCTTGTTCAAAAGCATCCTGACGACTTTACAATGGAACGCCTGAAAAAGAATCGCGGGAACCGACTATATGTGGATTATGTGCAGCATGCGGAGGGCAAAACGATTATTGCCCCTTATTCTCCACGGTCGACAGAGGAAGGAACCGTAGCAACCCCTTTATACTGGGAAGAGGTCCATGAAGGATTGGACCCGGCTCAGTTCACAATAAAAACCGTACAGCAGAGAATTTTAAAAGCAGGAAGCCCCATGATAAAATATAAGGAAATTCGAGATCAGCAGACTTTTACGAAGCTTAAAGCATTGATTAATCACTAGGTTTTCATGCCATGGAGGTGCACACAAAACATGTCTGAAAAACGCTTTGATCCGAAAAAGGCAGATAAATTAATTGATCCCGGCCGGCAGGAAAAAGTACCCCAGGATAAAGTTGTGGAGCTTCTTGCACTGTCAGGGGACGAAAAAATTGTGGATCTTGGTGCAGGCAATGGGTATTTAACGCTTCCTTTAGCCCGGCAAACGTCAGAACGGGTGATGGCCGTTGATGTGGAAGATGGAATGTTAACCATGCTTGATCAGCGGGCAAAGGAAGCAGGAATACGCAATATTGACCGGATGATAAGTCAGATCGAACGATTAAAATTTCCAGATGCCATGTTTGATCGTGCAGTTGCAGCTTTTGTTCTGCATGAAGTGGATGGAATAGAGAGGACGCTGAAGGAAATTAGCAGGGTACTCAAAACAGAGGGAAAGCTCCTCGTCTTGGACTGGGAAGCGCACGAATCTGATGATGGTCCGCCTTTAGATCATCGTATCCATTCCAGCCGAATGAAAGGCTTTTTGGAAAACGCAGGATTTAAAACAGAGGAAGGTTATTTGAATTCGGATATTTACTACATATCAGCTCATAAATCCAGCTGAAGGCTAAATCGAACCAGTACCCGATATAACAGGTACTGGTTTTTCATTTGTGTTGAGGTTTGTCAAAGGCTAACAATATGCTTCGAATAAAAAGCCCCACTAACAGTCCCGGTATGAGGGAAAGCATGGGGAGCCAGACAGGTCCAAGCAGTACTCCAAAAATTCTTATCCTTTCAGCAAGCATTAATCCAACAGTGATAAAATATGCCCCAAACACAAAGGGAAGAAATGCATAACGAGTTTCCCCCTGATCCACTTCATAGAAGGCATCCCATAATGCAAACATATACAGGCATGGATAAAACATCAGAAATTGATAGTTGGTGACGGCAAATGCCTGATCGATTTCTCCTAAGAAGCTGTAGCGGATGGCCTCGTTAAAGCCACTGAAAATATTCAGGAAAATTTCCATAAATATGAAGATGAATCCAACTAAGTAACGTCTTTGCAAAACCTGAGCAAATCCCGGTAAGGCTATGTTCCATAAAATTGAAGATAGTTTTCTCTCTTTGTTCAATCTTAATCACTCTTTAACGAAGTATTGTTAATCATGAATTTGTAAAACTTTAGGAAAGTGTCTTATTACATAAAGTAACCTCCTGGCTATTTTTTATACGACCAGCCTGCAGGATCATTATTTTTGTAAAAAAATTTCCCTGTTTTTAATCTCTCCGCCTCAGGATGCAGATGAAAATCCTACTTTTTTCGGTTTTATCATTTTGGGTAAAAAGTTATGATTAAAGTATGTTCATTGAGGGTATATAGAAAAATGTAATCCTGCAATGAATGGAATAACTAAATGGTTGAATGACTGAAAGGACAGTAGTGACACAAATGCCATGAATTCCCCTTTAATGTGAAGTGACCATTTTTGACGTTGCCATAGCCTGACTGGACCATCAGGCTATGGTGTTTTTTTGTGCTTTTTCCAGTCTGTGGTTCCCAGGTCGCCTCTGCTTTTCTATGTCCAGCTGCGGCTCCCAGGCCCAAGCGGTCATAAGCCGAATACCCTACATGGCAAAAGCAGCCACTCCGGATATTCTGCTTATGCTGTCGGGCCTAACCGGTCGCCTCCGCTTTTCTATTGTCCAGCTGCGGCTCCTAGGTCAAGGCGGATATAAGCCAAAGCCATTGCGTGGCCAAAAACATGCCACTCCATGTCTTCGTCTTATCCCGCATGACCTGAACAGTCTCCTCCGCTTTTCTTTCCACCTGAATAATTTTTCGGGTTTCGCTGAAGACTTTTAAAGGAGTGGAATCTGATTGTTTGCAGGGATGATCCTTAAAAGTTGAACAATCAGCTGTTAAACCGAGGAAAAACATTTGCATTTTTTTCACGCATGAACTGGCCGTCATACCTCACTGATGGAAGATTCACTTTATAATTTTTGAAGGAGATTGGATATGGAAAAGCAGAAATGGGCTTTGTTTGCCTTAGCTTCTATACCGTTGATGATGACATTGGGAAATTCGATGTTTATTCCCGTTTTACCGACGATTGAAAAAGAGCTGGATATCAGTCCGTTTCAGTCAAGTTTAGTGATAACCGTTTATTCAGTGGTTGCGATTCCTTTAATCCCGATAGCCGGATATTTATCGGATAAATTTGGTCGTAAGAAAGTAATGATACCAAGTCTCATCATTACTGGCCTGGGAGGGGCGTTGGCGGCGTTTGCAGCCTGGAAAATTGATAGTCCATACATGATGATATTGATTGGCCGTTTTCTTCAGGGAATTGGAGCAGCTGGCGCCTTTCCTGTAGTCATTCCTACCGTTGGGGACTTGTTTAAGGATAAGGAAGACGTCACAAAAGGACTGGGCATTATTGAAACCTCCAATACATTTGGAAAAGTCCTAAGCCCTATACTTGGGGCATTGCTGGCCTTCCTGATCTGGTATGCTCCTTTTATCTCTGTACCTGTTTTGTCGGCGATATCGATTGTGCTGCTTGCTCTATTCGTCCATGCCCCTGAACAGGAACAGAAAGAGAAAAAGGGGACATTCCGGAAATATATTCAATCGATTAAAAAAGTTTTTCACTATAATGGACATTGGCTCACAGCAACCTTCATAATTGGATGTCTGAATATGCTGGTCTTATTCGGTTTTCTCTTCCATTTATCTGAACAATTAGAGCTGAGGTTTGAAATTGAAGGTGTGATGAAAGGGGTACTTTTAGCTGTTCCGCTGCTTGTCTTGTGTACAGCTTCTTTTTTTACGGGAAAAAAGGTAGGGGAGAACAAAAAGGCCATGAAGTGGGTCATCCTGATCGGCAATGCAGGGGCAGCGGTAGGATTATTTTTCATTCGTACCGATATGAACGTCACTTGGACGCTCATTCTGCTGTCTGTCACGGGGCTTGGGATTGGCCTCTCTTTACCTTGTCTGGATGCGTTAATTACAGAGGGGATAAAAAAGGATATCCGGGGCACCATTACATCGTTATACAGCAGCATGCGATTTATCGGCGTTGCTTTAGGTCCTCCTATCATTGCGATGATGATGGATTCATTATCCTCCTATATCTATTGGCTGTTGGGAGGTTTAAGTATCCTGGCAGCTGTTGCCACGTTTTTCTGGATTCGTCCTGATGAAGAGGAACAGAAGGGATAGCCCCTGTCGTACAGCTGGGGCGAATATATGGGATGACAAACGAACCAGTAGCAGGAAAAAGGATTAGAGTACATCGCGCTCTAATCCTTACTGTTTGATTTACCCGGTCATTTCCCGGTTCTTCTGAAAGGCATCCTTCAGTTTTTTCTCTTCGCCTTTGATGATCCGTGAAAAATTTTCCCTGTGCATAAGAACAGCCAGCAGGGTTAAGAAGGCAGCCGATAATAGAGCGAGGGCACCGAAATCAAGCAGATAAGTCGAAATGATAAAAAATGTATAAAGAGCCATCGCACCTATCACAATATAGCTGGTAAATATGGTAAACACAATAAATAAAAATAAACCTAAAAGTCCAAACTGCCAGTCTATAATTAAGAATAAACCGATGATCGATGCGGTTCCTTTTCCACCCTTGAAATTCATAAAGAAAGGAAAGTTATGACCTAATATCACAAAGACTCCATTTAAATAATAAATAAAATGCTCAAAATCACCTTGAAGCGTCCCGTTAAACAGGAAGGTGATCGTCATAACGGAAAGCACAGGCTTAAGAATATCAATTAGCGCAACAAGAGACCCGTATTTCCATCCGAATGTCATGGTTACATTGGAAGCTCCTGCATTTTTACTGCCCACATCTTTAATGTTCCGTTTTTTCCATTTCCCGATAAAGTACGAAGGCTGAATACACCCAAATACATACCCCGTCAAAATACTTGTGAGTACATAAACCATCCCCGTTCCCCCTTTAGTAAAAACATCTCTGGATGATCCTTTCAACTGCTGGTTATCCCTGTCTATTTAGAACATACCCGAAAATTTGGAATTTTCAAGTCTTTTTTTAAACGGCTGTTTGTGATTTGGTATAATACATAATTATAATAGGAAAAGACAGGATGTTTAGCATGGGCTCACGAGTAGATCGTCAATGAGACCGTCTTTTTATTTTGTCATCTCAGCAAGAGTAACTGGAATCCTAATTGTAACAAGTAAAGGCTGGATGTCATATATAATTGACACATATAACAAATGTCATATATAATGTACACATAGATGGTTGAAAGGGTGTTTGACTTGAATAGAGTCAAAGAGTTTAGGAAAAATCGAAACGTTACACAAATTGAGCTTGCGAAAAGAGTCGGTGTGGCAAGACAAACCATTAATTTAATTGAGAACGATAAGTACAACCCGTCTTTGTCATTATGTATATCTTTAGCCAAAGAACTTCATACAGATCTGAATACTTTATTTTGGGAGGAGAAGAACCATGAAGAATAAAATACTAAATCGTTTTATTGGAGCGGTTGATGATCGTGATGAATACCAGCGACATGAAATTTACAAAGAATTAGCTTTTTCCGGAATTTTGTTATGGTACTTAACCTTGTTCCTCATGTTTATCAGTCTTATTTTTGATACAATACATAACACACTATCGTTTGCTACACCCTCACTATTCATTATAAATATGGTTTACGCAGGTATAGTAATTGTGAAAATAAGGAGAAAAAATCTGGATGAAACAGACTGTGCGTCTTTAGAAGAATACGAAGAAAAGAAAAAACAATTGAAAATAACTTCCACTCTGTTTGCTGTCCAATGGGGATTTTTCATGTTGTTTTTTATGGAATATGTATCCCCTTATATTTCGACTGGTGAAATAGACGTGGATTGGTGGGATGTCGTTATATGGCTTATTGCTGGAGCATTTTTTGGTATGACACAATATTCGATTTCAAAATCAAAGATACAGAAACACTTCTAATTCATGAAGGGGGATTGCGAAATGATAAATGTGTGTGCATGTTGTCCATGTTTTAACAAGATGAATCGTGCCATAAAAGTCCTGGCCACTGCTTTAACGGTTATTATTTTTGGAGTACTTGGTTATTTTTTACTGCCTTACATTATGCCGGGCAATTCTGGTTTTGTCCTTTTAATATTCACGCCTTTTCTAATTGGTGGTCTTTTATTTGGTTTGGGGTTATTCGGACTGGCTTTTGCCTTAAGTAAATTATGCGAAAAGATGAAAAGAAAGTAACCGTTTAGTCTGGCATAGGAGACAATCGTATTTTTTTAAATAGATATGGGGGGAGAAGAGTGAATTTGTATTTCCAAAACTATTCGAAAGTATTTAGAAAGAATTTTATGTTAGTAATAATGGCATTAGTTTTATTGATCCTAACCTTCTTTATTTGGGCTGGTGTTCCGTTTTTTGTCATCGGGAATGCAGTTGCAGATTTAACCTCTAATTTGGTAGTTATCCTTCTATGTACTTCACTTTCAGGAGGATTTCTTTTTTCTTTATTTTTTGCTCCAATCAATCTAAAAGTTGCTGAAAATATAGCAAGCCTTAAACAGCGTGGTATATTACGATCTTTTGTGCGAATACAAACGATATGGATATTAGCAAGTTCCTTAATCTTTGCAGTCGTTATGGGTGTTGTTTGATCACGTATGATTCGGTCATAATCCCCCCTCTGATGGGAGTTTAACTGAGTTTCACTTTAATAAATAAAAGTAATATGAGTTTAGGATATTGAGCCTGGGAGCAGGAAAACTCGGATAAGGCTTGAATTGAAAGTGAGGGATAAGGTGAAGGTAATTAAAATCATACTATTTTCATTAATGATTTTTTTTGTTGCCTGCAATGACGAGGAACACCTTATTTTTCATAACATAGAAACTGCAGAACAGGAAATTGGCAAATTCAAAACCCCTGTAATGCCAGTGGGCTATGAGATGAAAAAAATAACATATGATAATGACGGTTTCACCCATCCAGTAACCAAAGTGTTCTATCAAAAGAAAGGGCATCGTATTACGTTTATGATTGCCTCATCCTGGTTTGATGATTATCCAGCGAAGAAGATGGAAAACAATCATATAGCCAATATGGTATGGATTTCAAAAAAACAAGAATTTGTCTTAAAGTGGAGAAATACCCCTAAACAAAGTTACAAATACCTGATCACTAAAAATAAACAGGACAAGGAATGGCTCGTTTCCCTTGCAGAAAATTATTAAATTAAGGAAAAGCGGAGGCGACCGTTTAGGCCCGACGGCATAAGCAGAATATCCGGAGTGGCCGCTTTTGGGCCATGTAGGGTATTTTGCTTATGACCGCTTGGGCCTGGGAGCCGCAGCTGGACAAAGAAAAGCGGAGGCGACTGACCAGGTCATGCGGGATAAGCCGAAGACATGAAGTGGCATGTTTTTGGCCACGTAAAGGCTTTGGCTTATATCCGCCCTGACCTAGGAGCCGCAGCTGGACAAGGAAAAGCGGAGGCGACCGTTCAGGTGCAAACGGGCGCTTCCGCCTTTGTTCTCAAACCTATCCTTTTACGTACGCTTCTGCTTTTTCCGGGATGAATCAGCCTTTTTTCTTCCGGTATCCCTATTTGTGGTGCCTTGTCCTTCCGTTTCCGGAGATCCCAGACCAACTTTAGATGGATTTGCTTTTCTTTCTTTCATTCTTCTCACCTCCAGTTATACGTTTTCCTTCCTATGATTTGGTTATGATTATTTTCATCATGAAGAGGACGATTTCCTTGGATCGTCCTAAACTAAACGCAGGGATCCGTTTGGTACTCGAACGCCATAAATAAAGGACTGCCATTACTTAGTAACAGGTTCAGTTTCGGGAGAGAAAATTGCTAATCACAATAGAAATAACATAATAATTAGCATACATTCCGCCTATATTTCGCAATATAAACGACAAAATTTCGCAATATAAACGACAAACAAAAACGCTCAGATTTTTCTGAGCGTTTTTTATCGTAAAATTTAATTTTTTTGTTAAACAAAAGCAACCGTTACTTTAAGTGTAAAGATTCACAAAGTCTTTATTTTAAATTTCTTCTATACAAAAAAAACACTTTTAATTATTTTTTGTTATAGCTCGCTTTACATCAAAAATTCCTATCGCTCCATATTTTTCTCTCCACTTTGCTAATTTTGAAGAACTATCATTACTCAAATAATCTTCTCTCCTTTTCTTACGCTAACGCACCCGTTGCTTAAAAGGATACAGGTCTTTATCTCATAGATTATTTATTTTTATTCCAATCATATGGCTTCTTTGCCCATTCCCATAAAATATTAATCAAAAATACAATAATTGAAATTCCAATATTATCTACCCACTGGATTTCTTCTGAAAATAAAATGTCCTTAATTGTGAATCCGACAAAAAATATTAATCCATATATCATGCTATTTTTAAACATATTATCCCCCAAAATAAGACATCAAAAGTTACTTACGCATCTGCATTATATACACTATTGGCACTAAACCTTCAGGGAAACGTTCCCGATAGTTTCCTAAGTTCTCTTTCTACTCTTTTTGTTGCTTTTTATTATAATTTTATTTTGACATCTTTTGGGTGTTAATACTTCCAATTACTTTACGAACATCAGCATTATCAGTGATTATCTCCATTGTTCAGTACCTTTCCTTATTCAACATTCGCACCCGTTTATTTAAGTACACTTATACATAAAGTTACTTCTTAGAAAACATTCGAAGTAATAACCAAATGCCTCCTACAATTACAGCAAGTACAACTACAGTTAAGATTAAACCTGGAACACCAACACTACTCATTTAAGCACCCCCTTTTTAGAATAAACGTACTGAGAGGAATTTAACTTTCTTAATTCATTCTTATTCAACTCTTCTGCTCGTTAGCTTAATATCTCCTAAACTAATGTTAACATAATATTCCAACTATTTATCGAATAAAATAAAGATGACCAAAATGTTGATCGCCTTGTTCAACTATTGCACCCCGTTACTTTAAGTGGATTGTTTCACATACTTTATACTTCCTGCACATTCTTTTTCCATTTTACATAATTGTAAGCAAGTGTCTATTAGTAATAAGAAAAGGAATATAATTCCAATAATTGACATTAAGTCACCCAGCCAATATATAACAAGATATATTATGAATACAAAAGGAATCCCCCACAAGGCACGTATAAACCTTCTTCTGTAAGTTAATTTGTGATAGTTTAGTGCGAAGCCTTTATCCTTTTTTTCTACATCCTTATATATTACCGACATTATTGTATTAACAATTAAAACCGCAATAACTGGTCCGACAAAATACAGTAGAATATCCACACTATCCCTCCCTTAAAAAATAACAGTTTTATAAAACAATTAAACAATCTTGCGTCTTTAGTACAATTGGCAGTTTATCATCTTTAACTATTGCACCCCGTTAGGGAGTTGAACAAGACTATCCTGTTCCTTTGTCTATATTTTAACATAAAATACCAAAAAACCTTTCCAAAAGATAGGACAAATCATGATTAGCATCACATATCACAATGAAAATAACATAGCTTTTAACAAGCGTTTTAGCACCCTAATTTCACGTTGTACATAAGTTTTGTTTCTTTGCTAAAAAGGTTGCGATTTATCACGTATTAACTGGCCGTAATACCCCCACTTAGTCTTGAGGGTAACCCAACAAGACTAAGTGGGGGATAAACGGCCAGTAAATCCCTGATAAGTTCAACTAACAAGGAAAGCGGAGGCGACCGGTTAGGTCATGCGGGATAAGATGAAGACATGGAGTGGTATAGGCATGGCCACGGAATGGCTTTGGCTTATATCCGCCTTGACCTGGGAGCCGCAGCTGGCCAAATCAGTGGGGGATGGAGAACCCCCCCCACTGATGGAAGTTTCACTTTATCATGTTAATTTAGGTGTTAGGACGTAATAAATGTTGTGAAATCAATAAAAACAGGAGTACGAAACGCTATGCGATTTGTACTCCTGTCTGGTGTGTGATTTATTGTTTTCTCTACTGGAACTGTAAGTGTTCATTACTTAGGTGCTTCCTCGTAAATCCGGGTCACATCGGTTCCGGGAAAATAAAATTGAAGAATCTCCTGATAGGTTTTCCCGGCCTCGGCCATTTTCTGTGCCCCCCACTGGCTCATGCCGACCCCGTGCCCATAGCCCTTTCCTTTCACCACATAGGCATCATCTGTAGATTCAGACGAGGTGATGAGGTAACTTTTAAAAATCGAACCGCCAATCATAGGGCGGATTTTCGATAGTGGGACATTCTCTAATGAAATTTCATCCATCATCATCATTCCGAGAATCCGGTGCATAAAGGTTATCGTCACCGATCCTCTCACCGAGCGATGGGCAGCGGTTTTCTGATCAGCTATGGAAAAGTGGGGAATCGCTAAAATTTTTACGTCCTGATACCCCTGGTTTTCCACCCAGCTTTCCATCGATTTCATCATTTTTTTGTCCTTGCCCTGTAAATGGGGCCAGACGTCCGGTGCATTCCAGGCCCAGACAAAGGTATCCATGGGCAGCTGCTGTTTATGCAGGGTAAATGTCCACGGACGTCCCGGATCATAAGGGTCCTTTTTGATGGGATAATAGCTGATGGGCTTGCTTCCCCAGACATTTGCATTGGATTCTGTAAACCCTCCATTGCTTGCCGAGTAGAAGGCTGTGATCGGTCTACCGTTATGAGTAATAATTTCGCCCTTCGTTTCCTCGACAGCCTTATTCGTTTTGGAAAAGGTGGAGTAGCCGCCATACACCTGAAATTGGATGGTGTCATTCATCTGTTTTTCCCCATTCAGGTGCATGAGCGCATAGGTTCTGGCGGCCAGACTTTGAGCCTTAAGAGCTTCCAGATTCCAGGTTGAAAAGACTTCAAAGGGAACGACACCTTTTAAATAGTCTTCCAGCAGCAATTGATTCACGGGGCGGACGTATTTTCCTTTTTCAACGGTAAACTCCATGGCCCCCTGGTAAGGACGGTCATTAATGTATAAAAGATTCTCCTCATAGGATTCAGGAATGAGGGTGATCGTGTCCGGAAGCTTATGTTTTCCGTCCTTATCCTTAAGATAAAGCTTTCCTTTCTTTACGAAAAGTGTATAATTCCCTCCTTTCTCAAGACGAAAAAAGGGGCTGAGTGTTCGATATTCCCCTTGAACCTGAATGTGAAGCTTCTTCGGATTGTCGATAAAGTTGACTAATTTGACCGAAACCATATCCTCTCCAGCGGCAGTTGTCAGCGGTACACAAATAACAATTAAACATACAAAGATAGACCATAATGTTTTCATATCCTTATTTTTCTAATTGTCCTTGTCATTATGTATGGTAAGTCGTGGCAGATGGGCAGGAGGTGTAAATGAGGGATCGATGTTCTAAACTTGTACAGCTGTTAATAAGTTGGTTAAAGAAAGGCTTTTCCAAGTTTCAGCGTACAAGGGGGGATGAAGGTGTTTGATTTTTTGCCGGCAAGTAATGATTTTGCACGGATGATTATTGTTGTTACGTTTGTATTTTTAGCCGTTGTGACGGTGCGTGTCATCTGGCAGAATCGCAGCATTTTTACCTTTTTAAGAGCGCAGTTGGATTCAGCTGAGCAAAAGGTAGAAGACAGCGAGTTCTGGCAGGGACTAAAGCAGCAATACGACCGGGCCAACAGCAAAGAAGATGATCATGTGGATGTGCAGGCCTTTGTGGAATCCTATATGTCAAAATTTTCGACTCCATATCAATCGACCAGTATTTTAAGTGGAATTAAACGAATTCAATCCTCGGGGTCTACCGTGATTTTAATCGGGGTGTTCGGTACCTTCGTCGGGCTTATCAGTGCCTTGTCAGGTCTTGATATAAATGGAGCCAATATGCAGTCCTCCATTCAGAATGTTTTAGATGGAATTTACACGGCCTTTTATACCAGTGTATGCGGAATTGCTGCTTCCCTTCTCATTACCTTTGTGTACCGGAATTGGGATGCAGAGAACTTAATGCTGCAGCTGACGTTAAAAGCGGAAAATATGCTTCAGTCCTATGGAAAGCATACGTGGGAAAGCCGAATGGTGGATTCCCTCAATCAGGTAAAGGAAGCTATCACCGATATGCATCAGAGCCTGGAGGAACTGGATGAATTTTCCGACACTATGGAGCAGGCTTCGAGTAATATGCGGGACTACAATGAGAAGTTTTCGGAGAGCACAGATACATTGTACAGAATTTTTGACAACCTGGAGGACGCATCTGATTCCTTCAATAAGCGGATGGACCATATCAATGATCAGTTTACTCAGTTTTTACAGCAGCTGCAATCACAGGAAAACTCCATCAAAAGTGTGGATGAAAGTGTGAAGGATCTGTCAAGCGATATTTCCACGTTTGTCAAAGATACCAGTGCCCACGTACAGCAATTGACGAGCGATAGCAAGGGCTATATGGAGCGGCTGGATGAAAAAATGGAGCAGACGTATCAGAAAATGGCGGACTTTTACAACCATAATGTCAATCAGCTGGAAAAGGTCGCTTACAGTATGGAACAGCTGGAGACGAAAAATCAGAACTATATTACGAATGTCGGGAAAGCCACAGATACAATCAAAAATGTCTTACAGGATCGTTCCTTTGATCAGTTGCTGCATGTGACGAAAAGCTTTGCCGAAAATGTCATGGTGCTGGAGAGTCATCTGGAACGTCTCCAGAATCAATATACAAGTTTAGGACAGGAAAAACAGGAATTTATGAAATTTTACCAGAGCCAAAAGGACGAATTACAGCGTCTGCGGGATGAGATCCAGAGCTTTTCCTCACAAAATGAAGGCATGCGCAGACAGTTTGAGGCTATTAAATACGGCTTTGAGCAGGCGGATAAGTCCAATCGGGAGTTTATTCAGCAATCCTATCAGCTCATCCGTGATGTGAATGACGGTCTGAAGCAGAGCAATCAGGATCAGGCGAATCAGTTAAAACAGGTGATGAATGACATGACGAATCAAATGAATGATGCCTTCCGTAATTTAGACGCGATTATGTCGAAAAATCTGGATAACAGCATCCAGAAGTTTGAGCAATTTGTCTCGAACACCAATCAGGCCATGGAGCGTCAGTTCTCAGCTGTAAATAATTATGTTAACAACCATATGGAATCAAGTCATAACGCGAATCGGGAGGTCATTCATGCTGTTGGTGACATACGGAACCGAATTGATGACTGGGATCAGCGCATGAGGCAATCGGTTCGTACAATAGGTGCCAGGGAGAATGGTAGGCCATGAATTCCAAATATAATCGTTTATTTAAAGCAAGCACCCGGGAAGGAAACTTCTGGCCTGCTTTCACGGACATTTTAGCGACGATTTTGCTGGTGATTCTGCTGATATTAATTACGCTGATGTTTACGAAGCAGCAGCAAATTGAAGGGAAAGAAAAGGAAGTACAGGAGAAAGAAGAGATTATCGATTCGCTCGTTGGCTATGAACGGGGCATGATTGAACAGCTATCCATGGCCTTTCAGCAGGAAGGGGTGGATGTTCAAGTCGACAAGGAATCCGGTGCCATTAAGTTTGATAGTGATCTTCTATTTGACTATAATAAATCCGATTTAAAACCTGAGTTTAAGCAGCAGCTCAAACAAATTATCCCTGTCTATGCTTCGGTTCTGCTGAATGAGAAAAATCGGGATAAAATTGATGCGATTTTAATTGAAGGCCATACTGATTCCGACGGCTCCTATATGTATAATCTGGAGCTTTCACAGGACCGTGCCTTCAGTATTGTCCGTTACATTTTAAGTGATGAGTTCGGGGATTTTCCCCATAAGGATGCCCTGCGTGAAAAAATTTCAGCGATAGGCAAGTCTGAAAGTCATCCGATTCTCGTCGATGGACAGGAGGATATGGACCAGTCCAGACGGGTGGAACTAAAATTCCGCCTTTCCATGAATGAACAGATGGAGGGGGTCTTGAGTGATCTAAATGAGAAAACACAATAAAACTTCTTACTGCTGAGGCTTTATCCCGATAAAAAATACCCGGCTTAGTTAGGCATCTTTAGGAACCATGTTGATTCCATTAAAGAGCGCCTGGATCACTACGTCAATCCAGGCGCTTTTCTATGCTCTTTTTTATTCCAGGACATATTCATACGACCTTCCAGCCGTTTTTATAAAATATATAAGCTCCCGACTCTTGCGCTTTATTTATCCTATCAGCTTTTGCAGACTCATGATTGTTAAGCCCTCCTTAAAGTATAACTCCTCATATTTCATATTTTCGTCTTTCGTTGCTGTGGTCATTTGTTGGACAACTCTTACGTAAAGGTTTTGGTTATTTTAGGGTTTCTGCCATCATAAAATAATCTCGTATGGTGAAATAAGCACACCATGGCTATTATTCATAACCATTGCTGTCATTTAAGGGGGTGAAAGATATGTGGAAGACACCCGAGTACAAAATAATTAATACGGCTTCAGAGGTGACCATGTATTCGTACATCAGTAAGGGGTTTCGGTCAAAAAAGCGTGGACAATAATTTGTAGTTAACAAGCTGAAATAGTATGTGGATGGGGAAACATGCTGTAAATATGGTTGAAAGGATGGAAGAAAAATTCGTATTAGAGTCTTAGGTGTAGCGGCGGGTGGAGGTTTCCCGCAATGGAATTGTGCTTGTCCCAATTGTCGTGATGTTCGTGATGGAGAAAGTGAGCTTAGGCCTTTATTACAGTCTTCTCTTGCAGTAAGTACAAATAATAAGGACTGGTATCTAATCAATGCAGGCCCGGATGTAAGCAGGCAAATTGAGTCATTTGCCTCGCTGCATGCGGGTCGCGGAATTAGGGAAACACCTTTGTCTGGTGTTATTTTAACTGACGCTGAGCTTGATCATACCATTGGTTTATTATCACTTAGAGAAGGTTCCCATTTGACCATATATGGAACGGATACTGTACAGAAGTGTTTACATTCATCTTTCCCAGTGAAGCCGATGCTGCAAAATTATTGCACATGGGAATGGCAGACCCTTCACCACAATGGAAAACAACGTATTGGAAGCCCAGATGAAGGATCTATAATTGTTGAGACTGTCCCTGTTTCAAGAAAACCGCCACTTTATGCCAAGTCAAATGGGGGAAATGATGGCGAAGAAGGTGTTTGGGAGGTGGGTTTGCTTTTTTATAATGAGATTTCCAGTAAATGTATTGCCTATTTCCCTGCAATCGAAACCATCACTCCCGAAATAGAATCTTGTCTACAGAAAGCTGATGTTTTAATGGTTGACGGAACCTTTTGGTCGGATGAGGAATTGGTTGTAATGGGAGCAACGGAAAGAAATGCAAAAAAGATGGGGCATTTACCGATTAGTGGTCCATCGGGGATAATGGAGCAATTAACATCGTTTTCAGCCGAACGAAAAATCCTGATTCACATTAATAATAGCAACCCTATTCTGAGAAAGGATTCAAAGGAAGCGTATGCTTTGGAACAACATGGGTTTGAGATAGCTTATGAAGGTATGGAACTGGAGGTTTGAGAATGATAGAGCAGGGCGGATTCATTAGTAAGGATAAGGAGATTAAAAAAAGAGAAAAGCCTTTGACTCAGGCAGAATTTAAGGAGCAATTAATAGATGTGGGGCGTTTGTTCTATCATGATAAACACCCTTTTCATGTGGCCATGCACGAAGGAAAATTAAGCCGTGAGCAAATTCAGGGCTGGGTGGCCAACCGATATTACTATCAGAAATCTGTCCCGATAAAAGATGCAGTGATCTTATCGAAACTGCCATCAAGGGAGTTCCGTCGGGATTGGATCCAGCGAATAACTGATCATGATGGTAGAAATGAGGGTGAGGGAGGAATTGAAGCGTGGTTAAAACTGGGAGAAGCTGTCGGGTTGTCCCGGGAGGAACTATTAGAAGAAGACCATATCGTCCCTGGGGTTCGATTTTCCGTCGATGCCTACGTTAACTTTGTGCAGGAAAAAACTTGGATTGAAGCTGTTGCCTCCTCGTTAACTGAACTATTTTCTCCTGACCTCATTTCAAATCGAATTCAGGTGTTGGAAGACTTATATCCTTGGATTAATCACTCAGGACTGGGGTACTTTCATAATCGCTTAACACAGGCACCGCGTGATACGAATATTGCACTTAAGATTGTTATGGACTATTGCCAGACCCCCGAAGAACAACAGCGGGCGATTGATGCTTTACGTTTTAAGTGTGATGTGTTGTGGGCGCAGCTTGATGCAATCGAACACGCTTTTCCTCACTAAAAGCACTTTTTTAGGAAACTTAAAAAGATTGGTGGTGGAATAATTTTTGACTGCCAGTTTTCCAAAGCTTTCAACAAAAGGAAGACTAAAATATGATCAGATAAGGGAAAAACATCTTCTTTTGCTGCCAGAAAAGGTTGTGGTCTTAAACGAAACGGCTGCTTCTATTCTGGCTCTTTGTGACGGAAACGAAACGATTCACACCATCACCGGGAAATTGAGGGATTCACTTATGGAAGGTTCAGAAAACACAGAAACAGAAGCCTTACCCAGTTTCGAAAAAATGAAGAGAGAAATCACTCAGTTTCTCCATGACATGGTAGATTATGGATGGGTGGTGATACAATATGATAGAGTCAAAGACAAATAGAGTCGAGCCTCCTTACTCGTTACTGGCTGAATTAACGCATCGTTGTCCCTTGCATTGTCCATATTGTTCGAACCCGATCGAAATGATACAGAAGGAAAGGGAACTCACAACAGAAGACTGGCTTCATGTTTTATCAGAAGCAGCAGAACTTGGGGTTGTAGAGGTTCATTTTTCTGGTGGTGAGCCACTTTTATGGAAGGACCTGGATGTTCTCGTTCAACACGCTTATTCATTAGAGATGTATACGAACCTAATTACAAGTGGCATCGGATTAACAATGGAAAAGGCTAAACACCTTAAAGAAGCGGGTTTAGACAACGTGCAGATAAGCTTTCAGGCAGGTGAAAAAACACAATCGGATAGAATTGGTGGTTATAAGGCCTTTGATAGGAAACGGGAAGCGGTCAGAGCGGTAAAAAAGAGTGGCATGCATTTATCATTGAATTTTGTTTTACACCGTTTAAACATTGATGACTTAGATAAGATTATTGCCCTTGCGGAGGAAATGAAAGCAGAACGTGTGGAGTTAGCTAATACACAGTACTATAACTGGGCCTTACTCAATCGAAACCAGCTTTTACCAACTCGAGAGCAAATCGAACGGGCAAGTGAAGTTTATGAAGCAGCAAAAGCCCGTCTCAAAAATGAAATGGAAATGATTTGGGTTATTCCTGATTATTACGCATCGACCCCCAAACCTTGTATGGGGGGCTGGGGACAGATTGGACTTACGGTAGCACCGAATGGGGATGTCCTTCCTTGCCCAACTGCCGGGATGATTGAGGGTCTCTTCTTTGAAAATGTGCGGGAGTCATCCCTGCGCTATATTTGGAATGATTCAAAGTCTTTCAATCAATTCCGTGGGGAAGAATGGATGCCTGAAACTTGTCGTTCATGTGATCTGAGGCACGTGGATGGAGGCGGATGTCGATGTCAGGCGTTTGCTTTGACCGGGGATGCCTATGCAACCGATCCAGTTTGTCAATGGGCACCACACCACCATATTATTGAAAAGGCTGTAAAGGATACGAATAGCAAAACGGAAAAGCTGTCATCTTCCATAATTTATCGGCAATACGCCCGTAAGCTAAAATAGGGAAGAGTACATATTTGGTGCTAGAGGTGATCAAAAATTACCTTTAGCACCTTTTTTTATGGTATAGGAAATTATAAAATTACTGATTTGTGGATAAAAAATAGGGAGAGGCGACGTCCGGCTCCAGCGCCCAGCGACTAGCGAGACTTCCTTCACCTCTGTCCGATAAGTCAACATCGACTCACGCTGTTCGTCGTGTTTGTTTTATCTCCTCCGGCTCAGTCCAGTCCGTACGTCGCTAAACGGGCGCTTCCGCCTTTGTTCTTAACGTACCAGGAGACTGGAACGTTTGTGCATAAATGGCAGTACAGACTGGAATAATAGATAGGGTTGCTTGAACTTAGCAAAGTTAGCAGCGTACATAAACCTTCATGATAAATTTTACAATAAAGTGAGGAATGAAGTGGTAATATATGTTAGGTGAAGTAAAAGTAGATCATGTACAAAACAAACCCATACATCCAGCGGTTAGAAAACTTATGCTGGTCAATGCCATACGGAGTATTGGAAAAGGTATGATGATTGTTATCTTAGCTTTATACCTCGGCGCATTAGGGTGGAGTTCAGTAGCAATCGGAAGTGTGCTCGCTGCTGGTGGTCTTCTCGGTGTTCTGCTTGCACCATTCATCGGTGTTTTTAGTGATCGATCAGGCAGGAAACCATTCGTACTTTTTTCTGAACTATTAACAGCTGGGTGTGCATTAATAGGAATCCTTTCAACAAGCCCTGTTTTGTTGTTTATTGCCATCACACTTGCTGGTTTCGGGAAAGCTGATGCAGGTTCGTCCAGTCCGTTTGCCCCGGTGGAACAGGCATGGCTTGCCTCCTTTATTCCTGCAACTGAACGTGGAAGGGTATATAGTCTTAATAATGCTCTTAGTTTTTTCGGAATGGCGATGGGCGCATTACTGATTGGGACTTTAAGCACAGGAGGAAATCATATTTCTGGAATTTCCTCTTACCGACTTGCATTTTATTTCACGTTTGTTTTTTCACTTGTAACTACTTTGATTATTTTAACCATTCGGGAAGAAAGCAGTATAAAACAGCAGGAATCCAGACATGAGGAATTTGGTAGTGAGGAAACCGGGAATAGGGAAGAAAACATAATAAAAGAAGAAAATGCTGCGATCTTAAAACTTGCATTGATTAATGTTCTAAATGGGATTGCCATTGGATTAACAGGACCAATGATGTCTTATTGGTTTTCAGTAAAATTTGGGGTTAGCAGCACTCAAATTGGGGGTACATTGGCTATGACCTTTTTTGCAACAGGTGTTGCCTCCATTTTACAAGCAAGACATTCTCATAAACATGGAACCGTTCAATCCGTTGTGTTTATTCGGTTCATTGCAAGCCTGCTTTTGATTTTAATGCCAATCATATCCTCTTACGCTCTTGTCTCAATCGTTTATATCCTCCGAACAGCTTTAAATCGGGGGACACAAGGGGCTCAACAAGCGTTAAGTGTCAGTCTGACTCGTGGAAAGCGCCGTGGTTTCGCATCTAGTATTAATCTTTTTTCCATGCGACTGCCTATCTCAATTGGGCCGTATATAGCAGGGTACTTATATGGGTTAGGTTCACTTTCACTGCCATTTTATCTAGCATCTGGCTTACAATTCAGTTTTGCTTTTTTATATGGTAAAATTTTCAGCTCTTATGATGCCAGAATGAAAGTGAATGTTTCATCCGGGTGATGTTCGTTCTAAGGGAACAGTCACCCTTATATGGTCTCCAAATCAAATTTTTAACCATCACAACTTCAGCTTAAACCAGTCTGCTCCTATTTCAAATTCAGTCGGAATAGCAAATTTCATAATATTTTTTTAGAATAGATAATGAAAAATTTAGCAATAATGGTAAGATAGTAGAAAAGGAAATTTGAAATAGGAATGGTAGGATATGATGGATTTAACAAAAACTAAGTGGTTTCGTGTTTGTATAGGGATTATCCTGTTTTTAACGATTATCTGGCTGATTAATGAAGTGCAGTTCGTTTTTACGCCTGTAGTCGTTTTCTTTCAGACGTTATTTATCCCATTTTTACTGGGAGGCATTCTCTTCTATTTATTCCGGCCCTTTATTCATTTGCTCGAAAAAATAAAGGTACCCCGGAAACTGGGAATTTTGCTTCTTTATCTTATTTTTATCGGTCTATTAACCTTTATTATTTCCGTTATTGCACCCGTGGTCCATCAGCAATTTTCGAATTTGATTGATAATATTCCGGAAATGGTGGATGTGGTGGAACAGGGCATCACTTATTGGCAGGCCAATCAGGAAATGCTTCCACAATATGTGAAGGATGCCATTGATTATGTAAGTACCCGGCTTGAGGATATCCTGATGTCAACAGGAAATTATATAGGTTCTGTTTTAGGCAATGTTGTCAGCTTTATCGTTTCCCTGGTCATTGTACCGTTTATTTTATTCTATTTATTAAGTGATCAGGAAAAATTTGTTCCCAATGTTACCCGTTACTTTTCAAAAACACAGTCCCATCAGATAAGAGAAGTTCTGGGAGATATGGATAAGGCTATTGCCAGCTACATACAGGGGCAATTAATCGTAAGCTCCTTTGTAGGGATTGTGCTCTTTATTGGCTATCTCATCATTGGCCTCGATTATTCACTTTTACTGGCTTTATTTGGAATGGTCACGAATGTGATTCCGTTTTTAGGACCGTTCCTTGCAGCCATTCCAGCTGTCATTGCCGGCTGGTTCCAGGACCCGATCATGTCTCTGTATGTCATTATCGTCATGGTTGTTGCCCAGCAGGCCGAGAGTAATCTGATTTCCCCGGTCGTGATGGGTAAATCCCTGAATGTTCACCCACTGACGATTATTCTCTTAGTATTAGTCGGGGGGAACTTAGCAGGGGTTCTTGGGATGATTTTAATCATTCCTTCCTATGCTGTAGGAAAAGTTATTGTCCAGCATATTTATCGACTCTGGAATATCCACAAACAGACAAAAGTAGAGAAGGCTTAAATATCCTGTTCATGAAGGATGAAATGATGATCATTTCATCCTTTTTTTAATGTCTGGAAAAGGCCGGCTGCAGTTCTTACTTCTATCAATCTTCCTTTCTGCATATACCAGAAATAAGAAAAACATAGGGAGATTGTCCTGTGATGATATGCAGGATGATTTCAGGAAAGGAAGGAATATGAAGAAAGTTGGGTTCATTGGTGCCGGGATATTGCTTGTTCTGCTATTTATGGGAATGTTTTTGTTTGGACAAGAAGACAGCAGGAAAACCTACGCCTACCACCACTCGCTGGAGCATGATGTTTTACAGAAATCAATGCCTGAATCCCCTTTGCCTCTCATACCTCAAGAACCTATCTCCATTTCGTTTGCAGGTGATACGATGTTTGATGGTTCCATAAGATCAGCTATCAATCAGCAGGGGCCGGATTATCCCTTTCAGTATGTAAAGAAGGAAGTAAGAAAATCCGACTATGCCATTCTTAATCTGGAGACGGCCGTAACGACGGAGCAGGAAAAGGATACAGTCCAGCTTTATAATTTCAAAGCAGATCCTAAAGCCTTGTCAGGGATCAAGCAGGCGGGTTTTGATATGGTTACCCTTGCGAACAATCATGCACTGGATTATCAGAAGGATGGATTTAAGGATACGATTAAACATTTGAACAAACACGATTTGAAATATTTTGGGGCAGGGGTTAATCGGGACAGGGCCTATGAAGCACAGACAATAGAGATAAAAGGGAGGACGATTAAGTTTTTAGGGTTTTCCCGCTTTTTACCGGCTGTACGCTGGTATGAAGGAAAGGGACCGGTCATTGCCAGTGCCTATCAGCAGGAGCAGGTTTTGAATACCATCAAACAGGAAAAAGGGGATGCCGACTATTTGTTTGTATACATCCATTGGGGAGTGGAAGGCAATGTCCGGCCAGAGGCGTGGCAGCGGGATTATGCGAGGAAAATGATTGATGCAGGTGCAGATGGAATTATAGGTGCACATCCTCATGTTTTACAGGGCTTTGAGTATTATCAGAATAAACCGATTGCTTATTCTTTAGGGAATTTTTTGTTCCCGGATTATGTTCAGGGAAATACGGCGGAAACAGGTGTACTGACACTGAAAATAGACGGAGACAACCTAACGATGGCATTTACGCCTTATCGTATACGTTCAAATCAGATTCATCCTCTTAACAGGGAAGAAAAAGAACGGATATTACAGAAATTGGAGGAATTGTCCTTTGAAATCAGACGGGAAGGCACACATATTTATTCCTCCTGATATCCAATTCACTCCACCTGTAAAGTAGACGAATGCCTCAGAATATGTCATACTTTTTGAGTAACCATAAGGAGTTCTACAGCTTTTCGAATCATTCTTTTCCTTATTGGGAAACGGTACGTGGAGGCACTCGTATGTTTTTGGATTATTTTTCCTATGAAAATCCAGGAGATCCATTTTCGCTGTTTTCAGCCTCTCACCTGGTTATGCTGGTCAATGGGGTACTTTTCGTCATTGTATTCATGGTTTTTGGAAAGTACATCCGAAATCATTCTCTTTTGCATACATGGGTACGATACATACTGATTGCCGTTTTACTTTTAAGTGAGGCAACTCTAAATCTCTGGTACCTTACAGCGGGAGAATGGGATATTCGGGAAACCTTACCGCTTCAGCTGTGCTCCTTATCCTTAATTATGAGCATTGTTATGCTTGTGACACGTTCAGAAAAATGGTTTGAAATCGTCTATTTTCTGGGAGTTGGAGGTGCCCTGCAAGCCCTGATCACCCCGGAATTATTTTATGATTTTCCCCATTACCGATATTTTCACTTTTTTATTGCCCATATTTTCATCATTTTGGCGTCCATCTACATGATCGTCGTTGAGAGAAAACGGGTAACCATTCATTCGGTGTGGAGGACGATGCTGGTGTTAAATGGAATAGCGGTTGTTATTTTCTTTTTTAACCGGTGGATTGGAGCCAATTACATGTTTTTGGCTCACAAGCCTGCGAATCCAAGCTTGCTGGACTATTTACCTGAATTCCCTTGGTATATTTTATGGCTGGAGATCATCGCTGCATTTATTTTTTTGCTATTATATCTACCTTTTCTTTTAATAAAAAATCTAGACAGTAAGGACATATGAAAGGGGAAGACAGATGTCTATTATGAAGATGCTGCTTATTTCGATTGTAATTGGAATAGCAGTTGGGTATGGATCCGGATATCTGCTGGATGGACGCTTTCAGCCGGATTTCTTTGTTATTTTCACCATTATTTCCTTTATTTCACTTCTGTTAAGGGAAATAAGAAAGGATAAACAAAAGGAGACGGATCAAGAGTAGAAAAGAATCGTCTCTTTTAGCCATTAATCTACTCCTCCAGACTTATTATTAGGAAAATTGCAAAAATATAGTGGATAGATTGGAAAAAATCCTGTATAGTTTAGAAGAGGCAGAGAGGAGTTTTTTGGAAAATGGCTAAAGTTTACATAGTATTAACGAAAACAGGCACAATTTTTTCCCAGACCATCCGCCTTTATACGAAAGAGCCTTATAATCATGTGTCCCTATCGCTTGATAAGGAACTGACTGAGCTGTACAGTTTTGGACGGAAAAAGGCTTATAATCCACTTCGAGCGGGTTTTGTAAAAGAAAATGTGAAGCACGGAATTTATGCCAGATTTCCCGACACAACCTGTGAAATTTTCGAACTGGAAGTAAGTGATCGTCAGAAGGAAAAAATGAGAAAGGTCATTCGTCATTTTCAACTGAATCAACACAACTACCGATATAATCTTTTGGGAATTGCTACTATACCATTTGGCAAATCGCTGGAGCGGAAATATGCGTATTTTTGCTCTCAGTTTGTAGCTACCGTTTTAAATATGGCAGGGATTCGTTTATGGGAAAAACCTCTGGGGCTTATTACGCCGGGAGAATACCGAACCGCTCGTTTGCTGAAAAAGGTTTATGAAGGACCTTTAAGCATTTATGAAGACCATTTAGAAGAGCAGGAGTCCGTCTCTCTGCAGGACGAAATGCTCCAGATTTAGCAGGACTGTTTTCTGATCTATTTTCCGATCCAGCTATTCATAATATTTATATAAAAATCAGAAAACTGGCAGAAAAAGCCTTATTTGTATTTCTTTATACAAATAAGGCTTTTTTGTTCTCCGGATCTTCTGCTTATGCCGTGGGGCCTAAACGCTCGCCTCCGCTTTTCTATTGTCCAGCTCCAGGGCCCAGACCCTCGCTGATGTAAGCAGGGCCCCTCCGCTTTTCTATTAATCTTTACTTTGGATGATGTCGTGGTCTACGTAGCGTTGGCCGTTTAGTTCGCTGATGATGTTAATGGCTACTTTTGCGCCGTGGCCGGATGTGATGATGGTGTGGACACTTTCACCAGCTACAGTTCCGGCTGCCCAAACATTCTTTTTGTTCGTTTTACCTTCGTGATCGACTTTAATATTTCTTGCTATACGCGGCTCCTGCCCATCAACAATTTTTAAGCCCATATCCTCGGCTAAATCTACGGATAAACCGGTCGCAAGGAGAATGTGCTCGGCTTCATATTGATGCTGTCCCATATGAACCAGGTAATGCCTTCCTTTACTCTCAATTTTTGTTACTTCCTCCGTCTTTAATTCAGCTCCTAATGCTTTTGCCTGCTGCATACCTGTTTCAAGCAAATCAGGACCTTCAATTTCCTTTATCCCATAATGGTTTTTTACCCATGCTTTTTTTGTAATACTCTTTCCTGTATCAGTCAGCAGGGTTTTCTTTCCTGCTTTTGCTGCAAAAATGGCTGCACTTGATCCTGCAGGTCCAGCTCCAATAATGGCGATATCGTACATCATTTCGTCCACTCCTTTTCTTATATATTGAATCACTCAGTATGTAAGAATATGAAAGTTGCTATCATTAATATAGCCATTATCAGACCAGATAAAACATCCTGGAACCCAATTGGCGTGATAAGTCAACTAACCATCTGTGGGAGATGGAGAAAATCCCCACTGATGGTAGTTTCACTTTATGTATAATTCTATTTGAAATACTTGGGATAAGATATATAATAGGGGCACAAGGTGGTGCATATGAAAACATTTAAATTGATTTCTTTAGATGTTTTAGAAAAGCAGGGCGACGAACTTAAAAACATGCCTATAGATTTAACGGACGGATTAATCATTAATCGTGAAGATGAAGATAACCATTGGCTGGTCGAGGCGTACATGGATGACTCTTATAAAGATTATTTTCAGCAAATGCAGGACGAAAACAGGGAATATGTCCTGCAGGTAAAAATCTCCAAGGAATCCAATGAGCCTGCAACGATGATGGTGAAATTGGTTGGGTTGAATCAAATCGGTTCGTCTATGAATGTCCTGTTTTTAGGAACATTATTAAATCGAAAACAGGAAAAGGTGGAGGAAATGCTTCAGGCATTAATCCAGGAAGGCTATCAAGGTACAGAGCTGCTGGAGAAGTTTAAGGAAAAAAGCAAACTGTTCGACATTTCTTCTTCCTCTAAATAAAAATCACCCCGCTTTTATGGAGTGGGGTCATTTTTTTAACGTTCGTGAATAAAAAACTTGTCAAAATCGGTTGATAAACGGAAAAAATCTTGTCATGATAAGAAGGATTTTGGTGTATAAAGGGAGAAAGTGTTATGAGAAGTAAAAACAAATTTTCAGAATGGTTAAACCAGCGCTCGCCGGTGCAACTGATCATTATTTTTTATATCATTGCGGTAACCGTATCCTGTTTATTATTGGCCATGCCTGTTGCCCACAAAGATGGGGTCGATTTAACCTTTATGGAGGTCCTTTTCACATCCGTCAGTGCTGTAAGTGTAACAGGATTATCTGTGGTTTCCATAGTGGATAGTTTTAACCAGCTGGGCATCGTCCTGTTAGCGGTTGTTCTTCAATTTGGCGGAGTCGGGGTTATGACCCTGGGTACATTTATATGGCTTGTCGTTGGTAAGAAAATAGGTTTGAAAGAGCGCCGGCTGATTATGGCCGACCAGAACCAATATTCCTTTAATGGAATCGTCAAGCTGATGAAAGGTGTCTTCAAGCTTATATTATGGATCGAGCTTGTTGGCTTTCTTATCCTTGGTACGTATTACTTAACGTATTTTTCAAGCTGGAAGGAGGCTTATTTTCACGGATTCTTTGCCTCTATAAGTGCTACAACCAATGGGGGATTTGATATTACAGGTCAATCTCTCACGCCGTTCAAAGATGATTATTTTGTGCAGATAATCCACATTGCCCTTATTATATTTGGATCTATTGGCTTTCCGGTATTAGTTGAGGTGAAGGATTATTTATTCGCTTCCCAAGAGGAAAGAAAGTTTATGCGTTTTTCCTTATTTACAAAGGTTACATCCATAACATACCTTGGATTATTGATATTTGGGTTTATCATCATGATTGTACTTGAATGGAATCACTTCTATGCTGATAAGTCCTGGCATGAAATGATTTTTTACAGTTTATTTCAATCGACTACGAGCAGAAGTGGCGGTCTTGCTACCTTTGATATGAGCCTTCTGACCGAACAAACGCAATTAGTCACATCTGTGCTGATGTTTATCGGGGCTTCTCCAAGCAGTGTGGGGGGAGGTATACGAACAACCACATTTGCTTTAGTTATTATTTTTATTTTGACCTTTGCCAGAGGAAAGAGCAAGGTTTCGGTATTTAAAAGGGAGATTTTTGAAGAAGACCTGTACAAAGCAGTAGTTGTTGTGCTAATGGCGGTTGGTCTCTGTATCACTGCTATTGTATTGCTAACGATTTTTGAGGATTCTTCACTGATAGCGATTATTTTTGAGGTTTGTTCAGCATTCGGTACAACCGGACTTTCGATGGGCGTCACAGCTGAACTCACAAACATTAGCAAAGTCATCTTAATGGTACTGATGTTTATTGGAAGAATCGGAATTTTAACCTTGCTCTTTTCATTTAATGATGTAACAAAGAAAGGCGAATTCCATTATCCAAAAGAAAAAATTATCATCGGCTAGGAAGTCAGACTTTTAGGAGGAATTACCTTGGGGAAAGGATCTCAGCATACAGAACTCATGACACCAGCCCGGATGCTGGAACAATTGAATGATGCGATTGTCATTTTACATGCGGAAGGGCAGGTTCTGTTTGCCAATCAAGCAGCACATATCTTGCTGGGTGAAGAAGACCTGACGGGACAATCCATAGAGCTGTTCCTTGAGCATGGAACTGTGATGCAAAAGGAAAGAGAACCGATTTTACTTGAATTAAACTCCGCAGATCAGACGCTGGTTCAAATTCGAACTTGGAAGCTTAACGATGGTCATATCTGTTTGTTTATCCATCCTGTTCGTTTCAATGATCAAAAAGAAAACCAGATGTATGCACTGAAATATCGGATGAATCAGTCACATGAAGGGATGGTTTTGCATCAAGCCGGTCAGATTATAGATTGTGATGATTCACTGGCCAAAATTTTTGGCTATAAGAAGTCAGAATTAATCCGTGCATCTATTGATGAATTTATCGATTCCTCTTATTTTCATACGCTTAAAGAGAATATGAAACAGGATCATGATAAGCCTTATTTACTAAAAGGATACAAAAAGACGGGGGAGCCTCTGTACATTGACGTATTACCGCAGCCATATCCCGACAAGGATGGGGACTTGCGCATTGCTGTCATTCGGGATGTCACCGAACGTGTACATAATGAAAAGCAGATCCAGTTTATGGCTTATTATGATGAGCTGACAGACTTGCCGAACCGAAATTATTTTGTAAAGACATTGGAAGAAGCCATTGCTGAATGTCGAAAGGATAACGGTCAGATCGCAGTTCATTTTGTGGATATTGATTATTTTAAACAAATTAATGATACGTTAGGCTATCAGTTTGGCGATGCTTTGCTGCAGGCATGCTCCGATCGCTTAAAGCAGCTGCTGGATGGGAAGAATTTCATTGCCCGTATGAGTGGAGATGAATTTTTGATCCTGCAGCGTGATATTCAGAACAAAGATGAGGCGGAAGCATTTGCGGAAAAGGTGATTCGGGCTTTTCAAATCCCAATAGATGTTCAGGATTTTGAAATTTTTACGACGGTAAGTATCGGAATCAGTCTATTTCCGGAAAATGGAAAACATCCAAATGAGTTAATTAAACAGGCAGACTCTGCGATGTATGTGATTAAGGAGAATCAGCGGAATCATTATAAAATATTTGAATCATCGATCACAGAAGATTTTAAAGAGATGCTTACCATTGAAAATGAGTTAAGAAGAGCCATTAAACAAAAGCAATTTGAGGTTCATTATCAGCCACAGGTGGATATTTCAAATAATCAGGTCATCGGCTTTGAAGCCCTTCTTCGCTGGAAGCATCCATCCAGAGGCTATATATCACCGGGAATGTTTATACCACTGGCTGAGAAAACCGGACTTATTATTGAAATTGGAGATTGGGTGCTGCGGGAAGCCTGCCGTCAAAACCGGAAATGGCATGAAAAAGGCTATGGCCCGACAAAAGTCAGTGTGAACTTATCCGTAAAGCAGTTCCTGCAAAAAGATTTGGTGAAGAAGGTCCGGGACATCTTACAGGAGTCAAAGCTCGATGCGAAATATTTAGAGCTGGAAATAACCGAAAGTATGGCGATGTCCAATGAAGCTTATATTATGGATACGCTTAAGGGTTTGAGAGAGCTCGGAGTAAATGTCTCCATTGATGATTTTGGAACCGGGTATTCCTCAATGAAATATTTGAGTCAGTTCCCTTTGAGTAAGCTGAAGATTGATCAGCTATTTATCAGGGGAGAACAAAAGCAGAATCAGGCGATCGTGAAGTCGATTATTCATCTGTCGCACTCCCTGGATATGAAAGTGATTGCAGAAGGTGTGGAAACCAAGGAACAGCTCGAATTCCTTAAAGGTGAAAAATGTGATGAAATTCAGGGCTTTTATTTTAGTAAGCCTGTAGCTCCAGGAAAAGCTGAGCGATTTTTTTCGTATAGTTAGATGAATCATTTTTCCAAGGTTCATGGTTCGTAAAAAGGAGGAAGCCTCTATTTCAGAGGTTTCCTCCTTTTTTACTTCTCATGTCCTTTGATACCAATTAAAATCTCCAGATCAACTGTAATGGAAGATAAGGAGTGCTTGTCCAGTACCGCTTGAATGTCCGTTTCAGATATGGACCAGGTAAGGGGTGTCATTTGAATTAAGGATTGCATCGATGACGGATTTAAATCCACGTTGTAGGTCACACGAATTCGATCCTTCAGTTGGAAATGGCGTGTGAAAAGGTCAACGGTATCATCATTGGAATACGAAGCCCGGTCGGTATCCTTGAAAAAGGCATCTCTCAATTCCGTTAAATAATTCTGTTGAGGCACGACTTTCAGGACATACCCGCCATTTTTTAACAGCCTGGAAAATTCACCATAATTAGAAGGGGAGAGAATGTTTAAGAGAAGCTGGAAGGACTGATCCCGAAAAGGAGAGTGAGCAAGGTCAGCAACCGCCCAAATCGTCTCTGGATAGTTTTTGGCAGCAGTCATGATTCCCTCTTTTGACAGGTCAATACCAACTCCCGTTACCCCGTTTGTAAATGTGTTGTGCAGTTTTTCGGTAATCCTGGCAAGATGTGAGCCTTCACCACAGCCAGTATCCAGTATGGTAAGGGCATCCTGTCTGGAAACGGTGTTCTGTATCCACGCGTCTATTTTTTCGAGCAGGGGCTCAAACAGCTGCTGCTCGACCATTAATTCTCTCCGGGCCTCAAATAACTCTTTGGTATATTTCGTTTTGGATGGCCGGGTAGTAAGGTTTATATAGCCTTTTTTGGTAAAGTCAAATGTATGACCTTTCTGACATATAAAGCTTTTCGATTCATGTACCTCCATGAATGATTGGCAAATAGGGCAATGAAATAGGGATTGGTGCTGTTGAACCTGCCGTGCACTTTTGATTCTCTTATTCATAGGAATACGCTTCCTCCTTTGTTCTAAAAAAATCCCCTATACGTGGAAATGGTATAGAGGATGACAGGTCAGGATTGTGATGAGTCTTCCTGCTTTCCATCATTGGCAGGGGTTGGTTCTTTCTTTGTCGTCGAGAGAGATGTCTGATTTTTTTCCAGGATCTTTAACTGGTCATTTTCGTAACCAACGATAAATGTCGTTTCATAATGCTCAGTAATTTGAACCTGATTTTTATTTCTGGAAACATGATCAGCGTTTAACGTTATTTTGACTTTCTGATTGGATTGCAATTCAGTATTGAGATTATTGATCGTTAAATCATGTATATGCACATATTCGTTTCGAAAATCCTGATAGCTTTTCTGTCTTTGCCGCTCGATTCCCAGCAGTTTATAAGCATTTAAGTAATCCCGCATTTCAACGTTCTCATAAAAATAATTTACAATATAGGTTGCATCCTGAATCAGTTGCTCCTCATTGACTGTATCCTTTGTTTTCAGAGCTCCATCAAAGCTTAGTTCCTCATCATCCGCCTGGTCTGACCACATATTCACCCGGTCTACTACCTGACCGATAGGAAGACTGAAGCCAATTTGTCCCTCATTGGAACCTGCTGAATTAATCGCAATAATTTTCCCTGACGGACGGTGGATGAGAGGCCCGCCGCTGTTTCCATTCGTAATAGGAGCAGAAATTTGATATAAACCTTCATAATTATACTGATCATCTACATTAAAAGTCCGATTTTTGCCGGAGATAATTCCTGTTGTAACCGTGTTTTGAAAGCCTAATGGACTCCCGACGGCAATAATTTCATCGCCAATCTCAGCTTCATAGTCCGGATTTAACGATAACGTTTTTCGGTCCACCAGCTGGGGAACACGCAGAACAGCAATATCCTTTTTCGTTCCCAGTCCGATAACGGCTGCCGGATACGTACGGGCATCAGAGGTTTTCACATAGACAGAGTCTGCATTTGCTACAACATGAGCGTTTGTCATGATGTCTCCTTTATTGTTATAGATAAAACCAGAACCAATGTTTTTTCCTGATTCACTTTCTGCCTCAATTTGGACAACGGATTTTTGTGCTTCGTGAATAATCGTTTTCAGCGTCGTTTCATTCTCCTGATCATCCGCACGGACCAGACTGGCAATGCTGTTATCGACATCAATGGCTTTCTTGCTCCAATTCTGATAGTAAAGGACCATCGTTAAAATGAGACAAATAGTCATGATAACGGTTATAACAACAGGCCAGAATAAGCGATTCTTTATCATTAAGGTCACTCCTCATTACGGTGAGTCAAGAAACCATTTGACTTGGTCTACTTCCGCTTTTAGTTCTTTATCCATTTCATAATGGGTAAATTCAAAATTTCCCTCTTCTTCAGGGTAGAGGGTATCAGGGTAAATATATACTTCATTGGTTTCAACGATTTCACCATTTTTGTCCAGCAGATTATAGGAAACAGAAACAGAGTAAATCGGGACCGTGGCGACGCTTTTTAAAGTACCTGAGACGATTAAATCGCCAAAGTCATCCTTCTTAGCTTCAATGGAAACCATCTCAATGGCATCATTTTTATTGAGCTTATACTCCTGCTCAGCTGCATTTATGGCCTGTTCAATCCGTTTCTGCTGCTCGGTTTCAAAGGCAACCTTTTCTTTTTCAATGGTCGTCTTCAGGCTTTGCAGCTTTTCACTTTCCGGAGCGTATCTCAGTCCATCCTCTATAATCGCCATCGCATCTGTAAAATGATTGGATTTTAAGCTTTCATTGGCTTTGGAATACGTATAATTCACCAGTCTTGTACGAATTTTCTTCGTTATGTTTCTTGCTTTATCGGTTTGTATACCTTCTGCCTCCCAAAGAAGCAATTTTAACTCTTCTACGGAAGGCTCCTGACTTAATCTTTCTGTTACCTCAGCAGTCTTGATTTCATTTCGTGTCTTAACGAGCTGATCCAGTAATTTATCCACTACTTCGCCATTATAGTTCTGCAGGTCTTCTTCCGCCTGTTTTGTAATTTTAATGGCCTGCTGAAAGGCATTTTCATCTTGTAGATTCTTTGCTGAGTTCAATTGCTGCTGAATAGACATCGCGATATCCATAAACTGGGCATTTTGTACAGCTGCAGGAAACTCAGACTTATATTGCTGTGCTTCTTTATACAGTTTTTTTGCCTGCTGAAAATTTCCATCCACTGCAACTTTGTCCGCCTGTTTATAGGTTTCCAGGGCTTGATTTTCCTGAGATGATAGAAAAAAATAATAGCCTATAAATACGAGGATCGCAAGGAATAGTGCGCCAATGGGTAAAAACCACCATTTATTAAAACCTTGATTTTTCGGCATTCTCTCAGCTAAATCGGTAGGCATTTCTTTTCCACAGTTAATACAATACTCTTCTCCCTGTTTTACCTCTGTTCCGCAAAACGGGCAATGGGCCATCGAAATCACCTGCTTAAGCTTCTATTAATAATGTAAGTCAAATAAATTTTAACATAGAATTTAAAAATTGAGGCTTAAAAGTACGTTTTTTTTGTTAAAATAAAAATGGTAGAATTGACATATATACCTTGTATTTTCCAGTACATTTGTGTGAAAAGACTAATTATCTTTTGGAAAATTGTACTTACAGGAGGTGTGCTTGATTATGCTTGAAACCATTTTGGGTATTGTAGGTGTGGGGATTATTCTTCTTTATATTGGCTTTTGTATTTTTGATAACGCATAAGCTTCATAAAAAGAATGGTTGTTCCTGAAACCCTGTCACATTTTGATGTGACAGGGTTTTTTATGTCCGGGGAAATTATAGAACACTTTTCTCTGTCTTCTTTCGATTATAAAAGTGAAAGGAGGTGGGGGAGATGGCTGTTTCACAAATGATTCGTTCACAGTTACAGCTTGTATTTGAATCAGGTCCTGACAGCGATGGGGAGATTACCTATAAGAACAAAAACTTTAACAATGTAAAAACCGAAGCAACCGCCGATCAGTTAATGGCTGTGACAAACGCGCTGGTGCCTCTGCAGGAGCGTACGTTGTATTCTGTTGAGCGAAATGATTCATCCGTATTGGTTATCTAAAAAATGAAAGCAGTGGATAGAAGGAGGTGGAAAACATGGCAAAGAAGCTGGAGCTGAAGTTTACAAATGCTGATGGCAAGACGGTGACCTATTCTTTAGATCAGCCGGTGGAACCTGTTGATACAGCCCTCATTAATCAGGCAATGGACGAAATTATTACTCAGAATGCTTTTACTTCTTCAGGTGGGGATCTAATCGAGAAGAAAAGTGCCCGAATCGTCGAACGCAATGTACAGGAAATTGAATTGTAAGAATGAAAAGGAGCGAGAAGTCGCTCCTTTTTCTGGTAGATGAAAGGATAGAACCATGGAGATTTGAATGAGGGGGTGAATGGATCATGTTGGAAAGCTGGGCCAATTGGATACCGGAAATCGGTTTTCCTGTTGTGGTTACGTTTTATTTACTGCACCGCATTGAAGGAAAACTTGATATTCTGATTGAATCCATTACGGCTTTACCCGAAAAAATGAGATAAAGCAAACCCCATTGTGAAGAACCACCTCGGTCCACACAATGGGGTTTGCTTATGCTCTCGGGTCTAAGTGGTCATAAGCAGAATACCCTCCATGGCCAAAGTACGGCCACTCCGGAGATTCTGCTTATGCCGTCGGGCCTAAGCGGTCGCCTCCGCTTTTCTATGTCCAGCTGCGGCTCCCAGGCCTAAGCGGTCGCCTCCGCTTTTCTATCTACCTCGTTAGGGAGAATTCGTCGAAGGGGTAGATGATGAGTTCGCTTCGGCCGATGATTTCATCTTCTTTTATAAGTCCTAATCCGTTTCGGCTGTCCTTGCTGATTGACCGGTTGTCTCCCATCACGAAATATTCGCCTTCAGGTACGGTGATAGGTCCAAAATCGGAGGTGGACTTAATAGCTTCATCGTCCAGATAGCTCTGAGTCTGCTTTTGGCTATTAATATATAAGGAATGATTTTTCACCTCAACGACATCATTGGGTAGTCCAATAACACGTTTTACATAATTCTTTGACGGTCTCTGAATGATAACAATATCTCCGCGGTCTGGTTCGCTTAAGTAATAAATAGCCTTATTAAATACAACTCTTTCTCCGTTTTCTAAAGTAGGATGCATGCTTGCTCCTTCTACAACAGATGTAGCAAATATAAAGGATCGAATAATGAACGCAAGAATAATTGCGATAATAATAGCTTTGGTCCATTCCCAAATCTCTTTTGCCAAAATAATTCTTCCCTTCTTAATTAGTCATATATATAACTATTACCATGTTATCACAAGTATTAACAAAAGATGATGGTTTTATATCATATTATAATATTGTTTAAAAAACATTTAAAATGTTAAATCCCTTCTATCAATATTCCTGGATTATTCTCGGGATGTTCTTTGTAAACCCCCCGATAATTGTCGGATATTCTACGTATAAGATGTCGAAAAGCCGGTGAAATAAGGGTCTGTTCCTGTTTTTTCTGAAAACTTTGTCTAATATTGCGATATGGTTTACTTTCTCTATTACTTTTGCCATAATCATAAACGTTGTTTAATATAAAAATAGAAAGGGAATTGGATATGGGAAAGTCTACACAAAAGAACGAATTATTATATGAAGAAATTTTAGAAAAGAGAGAAAAAATGCATGAGGTTGCTGATGATCATGGCATCTCAAGTATTAAAACACTGACGGTCAGTCAGGAGCTGGACCATTTACTCAATCAGTATATAAAAAGTAAATTGCGAGAAAAGCAGGAATTGAAATTGTCAAAAAGTTAAACCATTCCCTGAAATTTTCGGGTTCTATTATGGTATAATAGAACAGAAGCAGTTAATTTTGGGGGGCTCCAGAAGTGGCGTCTACTGAAGATGCAGTAAAACTGAGAAAAGAGATAGAGACAGTTCGTTTTAAAATGGTCGAAGTTGCTACGTGGTATGGTTTTACAAGTAAGGAATCCGTTGAGATTAGTCAGGAGCTTGATACCTTGTTAAATTTATACCAAGCGATCGAGCAAACTCGAAACTAATTCCTTACAAGACTCCTCATGCTTCCTTCAAACTTCATTTTAAAAAAATCAGCGGTTTGGGGCCGCTGATTTTTTTATCACGGATAAACGGCCAGTAAATTCCTGATAAGTTCAACTAACCATCAGTGAGGGATGGAGAAAACCCCCACTGATGGAAGTTTCACTTTATGGTTATTTTAAAGATATTTCCTCAATCTCTTCATTCCTTCTTTGAGGGTTTCCATATCATAGGCATAGGAAATTCTCATATAGCCTTGGCCCAATGGAGAAAAGGCATCACCTGGAACAAGAGCCAGTCCCGCTTTTTTGACTAAATCAAGTCCCAAATCAAATGAGGAACTGTCCCCCACAGGGAATTTAGGGAATAAGTAAAAGGCGCCATCCGGCATAACGGTCTCCAGCCCCATATCTACCAGCTCCTGATAGACAAAATCCCGTCTTCTTTTATATTCCTCCCGCATGAACGTCGCATCTGATTTTCCTTCCGTCAAAGCCTCCAGTGCTGCATATTGACTAATACTTGAAGGACAGGAAACATTATACTGGTGAACCTTAAGAAGATGTTTGGCAATGTTTTCTGATGCCAGTACGTAACCAATTCTCCAGCCGGTCATCGAGTGGGATTTTGACAGTCCCTGAATAATAATGGTCTGTTCACGAACAGCAGGGAAGCTCCCAATGGATACGTGAGGCTTTTCATAGGTTAATTCAGCATAGATTTCATCTGCCAGAAGAAAAATAGATTTTCCCTGGATCAGTTCAGCAATCTCCTGTAATTCCTCCTTTGTTAAGGTTACCCCTGTAGGATTGGAGGGATAAGGAAGGACAATGCATTTAGTCCGGTCCGTTATGTATGACTCCAGAACGTCAGCCGTAGCTTTAAAATCATGATTTCTTGTATCTGCAAAAACAGGCGTTGCTCCAGCTAAACGAATGAGAGGTTCGTACCCGGGATAAACCGGTCCAGGGAGAATGACTTCATCACCAGGAGACAAAATAGTCCGGAACGTAATATCAATGGCCTGAGATGCACCCACAGTTGCAATAATTTCATGTTTTGGATCATACTGCAGCCCATATTTCTCACTGACAAAGGAAGAAATCGCCTCTCTAAGAGGAAGCATCCCTGCATTGTGTGTATAGGTTGTACGATTTTGGTCAATCGCTGTTTTTCCTGCCTCTTTCACATGGTCCGGTGTGTAAAAGTCGGGCTGTCCTATGGTTAAAGAAACAATATCCGACTCTCCGGAAACGAGGTTGAAAAACTTTCGTATCCCGGATATTTCAATGTTTTTTACGTTAGTATTAATGAATGATTCCATGTTATCCCTCCAAAGTTGTTACAAAATGTTCAAAATCTTTCAATGTATTCAGAAAATTCTTTGTTAAAATAGAATTGTAAGAAAATTTAAGGCATTGAAAGGGGTTATCGTATGAGACCGAGATTACCAGGATTTCAGGATTTAGTAAATGAATATAAAGAAGAATTAATGCGTGACGAGAAAATCATGAAAGAAATTGATATAAAAATAGAGAAAAAGCATAGTGATTCAGAAAAAGAAACGACAAAGCCATCATTTAACTAAAACCATTCACACCAAACCTATCATACCATTCCTGATTTTAATTGAAAAAAATATACCAGGGAAGAAGGGGGTTATTACCGCGTAACCCCTTTTTTTCCTGCTGTGCCCGCAATGCTGTTCTGATTTCTGTCCGGCCATTTTTCCAATAGAATCACAGCCCCTATAATACACGCCATACCAGCTGCTTGAAAGACCGAAAAAGCTTCACTGAACAATGTGATTCCAATGACGGTCGCAACAACAGGCTCAATCGTGGAAAATATAGCGGCTTTGGATGCTTCCACTTCTTTCAGCCCGATCGTATAAATGATATAAGCAACGGCCGTTGGGAGCAATCCCAGTCCAATCGCATAGAACAAGGCAGCTGGCTGTGTGAAGATGTATATTTTATCATAGGGAAAAAACGGTAAACAGCCGGCGGTGGCAACGATAAATGTATATAAGGTAATCGTTTTGCTGTGATAGGTTTCCAAGGCATATTTGCTGAAAATACTGTAAAGAGCATAGCCTAATCCGGAGCCAAGACCAAATACAAGAGCCAGCCATTGAAAATTCTGCCCCAGTGAAGGAAGGATTTCAACAATCAGAAGAATCCCCATCATGGACAATAACAGGGCTATAAATTTTTTCTTCGTAAAGGCTTCCTTAAATAAAATTCTCGACAATATAGCAACGATAATAGGTGCTGTATATAATAGAGCTGTTGCAATAGGTAAAGTAGATAAATTCATCGTGGTAAAAAGACAGAAATTAAAAAACACAATACTGAAAATTCCGGTTCCAATAAAATATTTTCCATCCTTAATGGTTTTAAGCTTAAACATCTTCTTTTCCGTCAGTCCGAAATACAGGATTAACAGAATAGCCGTGCTCGTTACCCGAAGAGTCACAACTTCAAAAGGTGTAAAGCCAAATTCATATAAATGGTTGACGTACCAGCCAATCGTTCCCCATAGGGCCGCCCCTGTAATAATAAGAATAAGTGCACGCTTCATGGAATGCTGCCTCCTTCATTACGGCTATTATACGCAAATCACAGAAAAACATAAAGATTATAAAGTGAAACTTCCATCATTGGGGGGGTTCTCCATCACCCACCTAGTCTTGTTGGGTTACCCTCAAGACTTAAAGTGGGGGTATTACGGCCAGTACATGCGTGATGAAAATTCCCGGTTCCTATGTATATCCTTCGTAAAATTATGCAAGAATGCTAATGCCAGGAGGGATATATATGAATCCACTATTCGAATGGGCGGTGAATCCTGCAAAGCTTGCTCCGTTAGGGTTCACAGATGCTCATATTCATTTTGGAGCAGGTTTTCTCGCCATCATAGCTTTCTATTTTTTCTTTCGCCCGATTATACGCTGGTTAATCGATCTCGATTGGAAAAAAGCACTGACCTTCCTAACGGTTAGTGGAATCTACCTGTTTATCACAACCTGGATTGAGCTGTATCAGGGATTAACAGGGACAGGAAATATGGAATGGAGAGATTTAGCCAATTCCACGTTAGCTATGATCTCGTTTGGAATATTCCTGTTTATCAGTCATCTGATTTCTTCTATAATAAACTATATGAAAACACGGAAAAAGAAAACCGTTCCACAGCAAAATGCCAGAGTTTGAAGAGCATGCACTTATCATGCTCTTTTTTTGTGGTATTTCACATCATAACATTTCACACAGAGTTTAAGTACGTCTTCAAGTGTTTCATCACGTCTGAGTTCATAAAAATAAAATCTTTTAGAATACATCATTTTTATAAAACTATTTTCCCATCAAAATGGTCATATATAGTGAAGTGTTAAAAGGGGAGATTTTTCATGGGAGAACAACAGCTGGTAAAAAGGGCCAGAAAAGGGGACGATGAAGCTTTTTATGAACTGCTTCAAACGGTAAAGTCATCACTTTATCGAACGGCATACCGGTATTTTGGGAATGAACATGATGCCCTTGATGCTGTCCAGGAGGTTACTTGTAAAGCTTATTTAAAGCTACATAACCTGCGAAAACCAGGACATTTTAAGCCCTGGATATTAAGGATTATGATGAACTATTGTCATGATGAATGGAGGAGACGAAAGCGAACACTTCCGGTAGAAGAGATTTTCTCAGTTACATCTTATGATGAAGATACAGATAGGTATTTAATACTAAGAGATTTACTGCTTGATCTTGATCCAAAAATGCAGGAGATTATCCAGTTAAAATATTTTGAGGATTGGACATTAAGTCAAATCGCGGAGTGGAAAAGAGTCCCTGAAGGCACCATTAAAACCAGGCTGAATCGCGCTTTGAAACAGCTGCGATTCGAGTGGGAGAAAGGAGAGGAAAGGCATGTCTGATAAGGATAAGTGGTTGAAAGAGTGCAAAGAGTCTGATATGCAGATTCCAATATCTCCAAAAATTGATGATCATATTAAAGCCGGGATCCAGCAGGCACGGCTGAAGCAAACCAGGAAAAGGAGGATCTCGCAAATATTCAGCGCTTCTGCTGCAACCGTGATGGCGGCTTCGATTTTATTCATTGCAGGTCTTTCTGTTTTCCAGGATCAGGACCATTCAAATCAACAGGGTGATTCACTGCGAAATTCGGATCAAGAAATGAAGGATCAGCCTTCTCCACAGGACCATGAAGCGGAATTTACGAATTGGACAGAACCCAATGAGAACTATACAGGATTTGCAAGGCAAATAGAGCAGAAGGAGACACATGATGATATAACATTTACTGTAAAAGAGGTAGTGGCAGATTCAAACCAGCTTGTCATTAACTATTCTATCCATATAGATGGACCACCTGTAAAAGAACTCACAATAAGTAACCTGAATCTTGCAGGAGAGAATGGGGAATCACCAATAGGCAAGGTGGCTGAAAGGAAAAAGAGTATCGCAATTAACAATGAGAGCAATAGCCGGTCAGGAGAAATGAAAATCGAATTAGCCGGTTTATCGGCCGAGCAATTACAGTCCTCTGGAGATACATGGACACTTGAATTACAATTTAGCCGAGCTGAACAACCATTTACTTATAAACTGCCCATCAATTCAAACTGGTTTAATAGTAAGCATTATGAACTGAATAAAGTAGTAGACGTAAACGGACAAAAACTAGTGATTCATGATGTTATCCTTCACCCAACAGTTTCCAAAGTAATCTTATCAAGACATCCGGATAATGATGAGCAAATTTTAGGTATTCATCGATTAGCTCTTCGAAATGGGGAGATCAATCAGTGGTCATCACTGGAACCTGTATTTTTCACTTTGGATAGTGGTAAAAGAATGATTACCCTGCAGAATAATTACAGGCAGGTACCTGATGATTTATTATTAAGTTTTTCCAAGGTACTTGCTGTCGATGAAGGAAAAGAGGAGATTGTATTAAATCTGAAAAATGAAAAATTGGAAGGGGCACCGGATTGGATGTCTGTAGAACAAGTTGAAAAGAAGAATGACGACTACCACGTTACATTCCAAGTAAGACGTGAATTGAAAACTCCTCAATTCCTTCAACCAGTCTACAAAACGCCGGATGGAGAAAAAGGCTCAGTATCACCCTTTAGCAGGAGAACAAATCAAACACAATCGAACACAGTGACCCTTATATCTTCTGTTTTTTACAATGTTCCAGAAACGAATAAGCTTCGTTTTCACACTCAGAATCATCGACAAGGAATATAATGAGGAAATTACAATTCCTTTAACAAGCCAGAACTAATGACAAATCCTTACACATAAAACATGTGTAGGGATTTTCATTTTCCTGAAACCTTTGGAAAGCCTATGTCGTATAGAGAAATGGAGGTGAAACACTTGGAAGTCATATCTCTAATCATGGTCTTTTTATTTTTCGGTTTTATTCTTTTAGTATTAAATGTCATCACAAGTATATGGGCTTATCGTGATTCAGTACGTAAAGGAAACAGCAAGGAATATGCCATTGTCGTTCTCATTGGTACCTTGTTTTTTCCTATCATAGGACTCATTGTTTATTTAATCATACGGAATGATTAGCTTCACAATACTAAGGTAGTAGCTGTTACATCGTTTACTAATCATAAATCTATGCACTAGATATTATGTATAAATGAAATCTGTAAAGAAAGGATTGATTTTTGATGATTGTAACAACAACAAGTACATTGCAAAATAAAGAAATTGTGGAGTATATCGATGTGGTATATGGCGAGGCGATTATGGGTGCCAATGTTGTACGGGATTTTCTTGCGGGGATTTCCGATATTGTGGGCGGACGAAGCGGAACCTATGAAGGCAAACTGTCAGAAGGCCGGGAAATCGCTGTGCGTGAGATGAAGGAGAAGGCCTCCAATTTAGGAGCAAACGCAGTGATCGGTGTCGATTTGGACTTTGAAACACTGCGGGACGGAATGATGATGGTAGTAGCCTCGGGTACAGCTGTAAAAATAAACTAAACAGAAAGCCAGCCATCACACAAGTGATGGCTGGCGTTTTTTAACGGTCAAAATAGCTTCTGGAGGCCGGATTCCGCCTTCCTCTGCCAAGCAGGGAAGTGGTAGCCGCTTGCTGGTAGGCTGAATAACGATTTCCGCGGTTTTGGGGCTTCCACCCTAAATAGGAATACAACGTTTGCTTTGCTTTTCTCAGATTCAACTGAGGTTTAGGGTTCCGATAGGATTCATCAAGAGCTCCAAGATGTTTGTACTGCTTAAAATCATCCCGCTTAGGTGGTACATGAAAATAATAGTCGTCAACCTGAATTAATAGTGTGGAATGCTGTTGACTATACTTGGGGTGATTGGAATAGTGGAGGCCTATTTTTTTGGCCTTTTTTTGTTCAAATAGCTTTTGAATGGTTTTTTGCTTTAATGTATAAAGCTGCCGTGGGTCTGGTGCTGCTTTTGCATGTCGATTGACGACAGCAAGTGCTTCGGCAATTTGTCTTGTTGAAATAGGCTGTTCGTCCTGTTTCATTTAGATATCTCCTTTTAATCTATCTCTTATTAACTAGAGTTTAACACAATTTTCAGGAAAAAGGGGGAAAAATCAGTAAGACTTCTCTTACTGATTCATATATTTTTTCAAATCACTCATAAGATTTTTAATTCCTTTTGGTTGTAGGCCATTGTACTTGTTAATGACGTGTCCATTCGGGGCAATTAAATAGAATGACGTGCCGTGTGCAACCTGCCCGTCCATTTTTGTAACCAGGGTTTTAAAAGAATCGGCAGCAAAGGTTTCAATTTCCTTCTGAGAATATCCGGTCAGAAAGTCCCAGGTGGAGAAATCCGCATTGAAATTCTTCCCGTATTTTTTCAGAATTTCGGGTGTATCAACATTCGGATCGACACTAAAAGAAATCAGGCGTGTATTTAAGCCTTCATCCTTCAGCATATTTTGTAAACGTACCATATTAGGTGTCATGGTAAGGCATACATCCGGGCATTGTGTGTAGATAAAATCAGCAACCCAAAATTCACCCTTCAGATCCTTTAATGTTACTTCCTTACCGTCCTGATTTACCGCTGTAAAATCCTGTACTTCAATATCCAGCGTACCTTCATAGCTTTGTTCTGACTGATTACCATCTCCGGATCCATCCTTTTGTCCGGACTGATTTCCTTCGCCACAGGCCGATAAAATCAGAACCGCGGAACTTAGCAGGATGAATAAAAAAACGTTCCATTTCATATTTCTTCCTCCATTGGTTATATTCAGCTTCATTGTAACAAGAAGTATCGTCTTGTTAATATCCCATTGTGACAAAATCCTAACAATATATCACGAACTGTAACCCCTGTTGATTTTAAACATTTTCGAGCTTTTCTAAATAATAGATGTTGATTTCCGGGCGGCACAGAAAACGGAATGGGAGGCGTGTTGTACCGATTCCGCGACTGACAAACAATTGAAGCTGCTGATCGCCCAGTGTGAATTTTCCCTCTACATACTTATTGGCATAGGGCGGGGTGATCAAATGTCCAAAAAAGGGGATCTGAATTTGTCCGCCATGACTGTGAGCGGAGAGCTGAACGTCCACGGGGTACCGCAACGTTTGATCAGCAAAATCAGGCTCATGACACATTAACAAAGTAAACTTATCAGGGTCTGTACCTTCCAAGGTTTGGTGCAGATCCGGCTGTCCCAGCATAACATCATCGAGTCCTGCTAACTGAATCCTGGCATCCTTTAATGGAATATCTGCTGACTGATTCTGCAATAATTGGAAGCCTCCAGAATCCATCACCATCTGAATTTTTTCTGTCCCGTATCCACCGTGATCATGATTCCCATATACCCAGTACTTCCCATAGGGGGCCTTGATATCCTTAAGAATCGGAATACACGCTTCAAGCTGAGCCGATGAATAGCTGTTCGGATCATCCGCTAAATCGCCGGTAAACAATACTAAATCAGGGGTTTGATCATTTATCTTTTTTACAAGATCCCGCAACTTAGTTAAGTCATAGTGGAAGCCCAGGTGAGTATCACTGAATTGCAGAATTTTAAACTGGTTAAAGGAGCTGGGCACCCTGGGAGATTGAATGGTTTCCTCCTTGATGGTTAACATGGAGGGCTCTATATATTTGGAGTAATAATAGGTTCCGCCGCTAAGGCCTAATGTACCTAATAGTCCATATGTAAACCGTTTTAAAAAAGAACGTCTTGATATTTTCTGGTTTCTCATCGTATTCTCCCTTAAATAAAATGAATCATTTGTATTATAGCATGTTCGTTTATGGTATTGACAGCTAAAAATAAGTGCTTTAAAAGAAGGAGTTTTCATTTTTTCAACGAATGGTTTCAGTAGATGAAAGGGAAGGCACAAAAAAGCCGGCTAATGTAGCCGACTGTCAGAGGAATCATTTTAGTCATGATTTATGCGACAATATAATAAAATATGGAGAAGAAGTGAAATCCGCTGCCAAATAAAACAAAAATGTGCCAGATTGCATGATGGTAGGGGAACCCTCTCCACAGGTAAAAGATCGTCCCAATGGAATAGCACAATCCACCAGTGATCAAAAGCACAATTCCATTATAGGCCATTTTGGATGTTAGCGGTTCCCACGCAACGACGACAAACCATCCGAGCAGGATATAAAGAACAGTAGTCAGGATGGTATATTTGCGGATGAAAATCATTTTAAAGATTATCCCGAACAATGCAATTCCCCAAACGGAACAAAACAAAATCCAGCCAATCTTTCCTTTTAATAATAGCAAAGTAATAGGTGTATAGCTCCCGGCAATAAACAAAAAGATGGAGCTGTGATCCAGCTTGAGGAAAAGCTCCTTTAATCTGCCTGAGGGCACTAAATGGACAAACGTTGACGAGGTATACATGAAAAACATAGACAAGCCATATACGGACACAGAAAAGATGCGCCAGAAGCTGCCTGATTCCGCAGCATAAAGAATCAGATAGGAAAGGGCAAATAAACTAAGTATGGCACCAATGGCATGGGTGATTCCATTTACCAGCTCTTCTTTTTTGGTGTAAGTATACATGTGATCACCATTTCCGATGAATTTTAGAGTTTTTACACAGGAACGAGCTGCAATCCCGCCTCCATGCTTCTGTAAAAACGAAAGGTGAAAGGTAGGGTACAGCTCGTAAAAAAACCTGATAAGTTTCGTTCGCAATGAATAGCGACGCGGGCCAAAATTAAGGAAGTCTCAAATTTGTATGTATGCTTTAGGGTTCACGATTTCTTATGATTTACACCTGTTATCATTTGCCATAGCTATTAATTCATACGTCATCATAGAATTTGCTTATATTCAGTTTACGTATAAGCCCAAAAAGTGTGTCTCGTTTTAAAAAGAGAACAATGAGCCGAACCACATTTTTACCTTTCACATATTATATTAAAAAGATTGAAGTGGGTGATTTTATGTACTTTTACTGTTTAGAATGCTGTTCTATGACGGAAGATGAGCATTTTTGTCCTGAATGCGGAAGTATGACCATCCAGCCCATCGAAATCAACGTACATGACCAATATCGTAAATATGACGACCACAATGAAGACTAGTGTTTTATAGCGGACAGTACATCTTTCTAATATTACTGGGTTTTTCCAGTAAACCGGATACGTGTACCTTGAGATTGAGGGATAAATGGCCCAATAAAAAGGTACACGTTATAAGTAGGATTTTGTGAGCAAATATGTTAAACTATAATTGGTTTGTTTTGGTATTCGCTGCAAACCGGGATCAGAACAATCCCGCCTCATTTTATCCCTGCAAAGCCCCCACTGACGGAAGTTTCACTTTATCTCCTGTGCGTAAAGGAGTGACGGAAAATGTTAAGCATACAAAGCACAGAAATTCAGCAAACAAAAGTAAAAGATTTAATGATTCACGCAGAAAAGGTAGCAAATGTACAAAGTCAGAACCCTTTGGAACACGCGTTATTGGTTCTTGTGAAAACGGGATATTCAGCCGTACCAGTATTAGATTCCGATTTTCATTTTGAAGGCGTTATCAGTAAGACGATGATTATTGAAAGCATTCTTGGCATTGAACGGATTGAGGTTGAGAAGCTGTCGAATTTACGGGTCAAATCCGTAATGGAGAAAGAATTTCCTACCTTAAACAAAGAAGACGGATTTATGCAGGGGTTAAAAGTTGTGGTTGACCATCCATTTGTGTGTGTCGTGGATGAGGATGGTTATTTTGATGGCATACTCACGAGAAGAGCCATACTGAAGAGACTCAATCAGTACTTACATGAAAACTTTTACCAGAATGAACAGTCTCAGGGATAACCCTTTACTAATCATAATAATACAAACAGTAGTGAGCATCGACTTTATGTCGGTGCTTTTCCTATGTTTAAAATATTTCTCGGGGGTATTAGGAGCCAAATTATGGTAAAAAAAGAGAGAAGGCACTCGATCATAAATGTATGCTTATATCTTCAAGTCTTTTTTGAATCTTGAGGCAGGGGTCTTACTGCCCGATAAGACGGGAAAAAGAAAGAAAAGGATGGTTAAGGCCATGTACCTTACCATTGTTTCACACACCTTTAGGGGTTTTAATGTCATTTTATTACGCATTAACTGGCCGTAATACCCCCACAGCCCCCACTGATGGAAGTTTTACTTTATGTTTCTAATTAAAAATACCACAAATGGCCTTAATTGAATATAAGTAAATGTTCCGATTAGAAATACAAAACACATACATACCTGTACATTTTTTGTAAAGTGGTTTATTGAGCTAATAGACCTGTTGGAATTGATCAAATCGCTTTAGAACCATCGGGAAAACTTGACACACACTTTCCCTTGCCAGTGTTCGGGTGTTTTGGTAAAGTTAGAGGAAAATGGAATAGAAGAGGTGAATAGGGATGAAGATGATGGATGCAAATGAAATTATTCAATTTATATCCGATAGTGAAAAATCCACTCCTGTTAAGGTTTATGTGAAGGGTGGAGGACTGAATAATCTTGAATTTGGTGAGAACATTCAGGCTTTTGTTGAGGATACAACCGGTGTTTTATTCGGTGAGTGGAAGGATATCAAAGCCTTTTTAGATGTACATAAGGATGAAATCGCGGATTATAAAATTGAAAATGACCGCCGTAATTCAGCGATTCCGTTGCTGGATCTTAAAAATGTCAATGCACGGATTGAGCCGGGTGCGATTATCCGCGACCAGGTTGAGATTGGTGATGGGGCAGTCATTATGATGGGGGCAAGCATTAACATCGGCTCGGTTGTTGGTGAAGGAACCATGATTGATATGAATGTTGTCCTTGGTGGACGAGCTACCGTAGGAAAGAACTGTCATATCGGTGCAGGCTCCGTGCTGGCAGGTGTGATTGAGCCACCTTCTGCCCAGCCTGTTGTGATTGAAGATGAGGTTGTTCTTGGCGCAAATGTTGTTGTCCTTGAAGGAGTTACAGTTGGTAAGGGGGCTGTTGTTGCAGCAGGTGCCATTGTAACAGAGGATGTACCGCCAAACACCGTTGTCGCTGGTACGCCGGCAAAAGTGATTAAAGAAATTGATGAACAGACGAAAGGAAAAACGGAAATTAAGCAGGAGCTTCGAAAATTAGATCAGTAAAAAGGAGAGTAGCAGGAGGGTAAATCTTCCTGCTATTCCTTTTGAAAAGAGGGGTTTTTTATGAACTTTAATGAGATGATTCGAATACGACGCGAGCTGCATCAAATTCCTGAGCTTGGGTTTAAGGAAGTAAAAACCCAAAAGTATTTGCTGGACTATATTCACTCCCTGCCTGACGACCATATTGAAGTGGAAACATGGCGAACAGGAATATTTGTCAGAGTCGAGGGGACAGTTGGAGAAAAAACCATTGGGTACCGGACGGATATAGATGGTCTCCCGATTACGGAGGAAACAGGATTTGAGTTTCAATCCAGGCATGAAGGTCAAATGCATGCATGCGGTCATGACTTTCATATGACGATTGCACTCGGAATTTTAACCGAATTAGTCGAGCATCGCCCGGAACATCACGTGTTAATGATATTTCAGCCTGCAGAAGAAGGGCCGGGTGGAGCAGCACCAATGCTGGAGTCAGAACCGATGAAGAAATGGTGGCCGGATACAATCTTTGCCTTACATATTGCCTCGGAATTACCGGCGGGAACAGTTTCCACCAAAGAAGGACTGCTTTTTGCCAACACAAGTGAATTGTTTATTGATTTAAAAGGAAAAGGCGGGCATGCTGCTTATCCTCATCAGACAAAGGATATGGTCGTTGGCGCAAGTGCACTCGTCACCGATTTACAGCAAATTGTAGCTCGTATGATTGATCCACTGGATGCTGCTGTTCTTTCCATTGGGAAAATTACCGGGGGAACCGTGCAAAATATTATTGCAGAGGAAGCCAGGCTGGAAGGAACGATTCGCACCCTTAATGCCAGCACGATGGATTTTATCAAGTCCAGAATTGAGAAAATGACAGAGGCGATCGAACTGCGTTTTGATTGTAAAGCAACCATTGACTACGGTTCAAATTATTATCAGGTGTGGAATCAGAAAACATACACGGACCAATTCGAAACGGAAATGAATCGTATTCATGTTCCCTTCCAAAAGGCGAATGAGGCCATGACAGGAGAAGATTTTGGCTACATGTTAAAGGAAATTCCAGGTTTTATGTACTGGCTTGGGGTAGATTCTCCTAATGGTTTACATCACGCTAAATTGAATCCGAAAGAGGAAGCGATCCAAACAGGGGTAAAGGCTGGCGTACAAATGCTTCATCATCTGAAGTAATGATTTGTATACTTTTCCATCACCTGGATAAACTATGAGGGATGATTAACATACGTGGATTTCGCCAAGTGTTGAATCCCGGATTAAAAACGGGGTAAATCCACGATGCAACACCATTCATAATAATGATTAATCAACTAGGAGGAATAACATGAGTCGTGTTGGCGTAGAAGAGTCCCTTACAGATGTGAAAAGTGCATTGCAGGAAAAAGGATATGATGTGGTTGATCTGCACAGCATGAATGATGCTCAGAATTGTGATTGCTGTGTAGTAACCGGCCAGGATCAGAATGTGATGGGAATGACTTCAGATGTTCCGGACGCATCCGTTATCCAGGCGAAAGGAATGACTGCCCAGGATGTGTTACAGGAAGTAGAGGAAAGATTGGATCGTACATCCTGATTACTTAGTGACGTCGTCGGAATTTTAGAATTCAAAATAAAAGAGGCTGGGACATAGTCGATTTACCTTTAGCGATAACACTTTTGTCCCAGCCTCTTTTGTTATTTCTGTTCCGTCAGAATTTTTGGTCCTTCTTTCGTAATGGCGATGGTATGTTCATATTGCGCGGATAACTTTCCATCGATGGTTCTTGCAGTCCAGCCATTATCATCCATCATAGACTGCCAGGCACCAACGTTTACCATAGGTTCAATGGTAATGACCATGCCTTCCTTCAAACGAGGACCTTTACCAGGAAGTCCGTAGTGCAGGATTGACGGCTCCTCATGCATGGATTCACCGATTCCATGTCCAGTGAATTCACGGACAACAGAGAAATTTTCGCCTTCTACATAGGATTGAATGGCATGCCCAATATCTCCAACCCGATTACCTGGAACAGCCTGCTCAATTCCTTTATAGAGACTGGTTTTGGTTACATCCAGCAGGCGCTGCTTCTCCTCATCAACCTCTCCAACAGCATAGGACCAGGCTGAATCGGCCAGTGCACCATTTAATTTGACGACCATATCAATGGTTACGATATCCCCATCTTTTAATGGCTCATTCCGGGGAAATCCATGACAAATCTCATCGTTTACAGATGCACAGGTTGCATAGGGATATCCCTGATAGCCCTTTTGCTCTGCTGTAGCTCCATGCTTAGCTAAATACTTTTCAACAAACTGGTCTATTTCCTGGGTCGTAACTCCAGGTTTTATCATTTTGGCAATTTCTTTGTGGGTAGATGCCAGCAGTTCTCCTGCTTCGTGCATTAACGTGATTTCACGTTCACTTTTTCGACTGATCATAAGGTGATTCTCTCCTGACTTTTTTTGTTTCTTCTATCCCATTATACACAAATAAAGGAAAAGTTTGAACTTATCCCTGTTCTGATTTTGAAATGTACACCTGGTGTGGGTAAGGAATTTCAATACCGGCGTTTTCAAGGCCCTGCTTAATTTCTTTTCTTAAGTCCCGTTCGACTGCCCATTGTTCCATGTTTTCTGTCTGGGCAATAATTCTAATCACCACATCAGAGGAGCCGAAGCTTTGGACTCCAACAACATCCGGGCCTTCCTTAACCCGATCATCCTTGTCTGCGAACTGATCACATACATTTTGCAGTACTCGTAAGGCTTCGTCAATATTTTCATTATAGGAAATCCCAATATCCACTAAAGCCTGCATATTGCCGCGGGAATGATTACTGACATTAGAGATGTTTCGGTTCGGGATATAGTGAAGGGTCCCATCAAATCCGCGCATTTGCGTCGTTCTTAAGCCAACCTCTTCCACAATTCCGGATAGACCGCTCATCGTTACATAATCGTCCACTTCAATTTGCTTTTCCAGCAGAATAAAAAAGCCGGTCACCACATCACTGACAAGCCCTTGTGCTCCAAAGCCGACAGCCAGTCCGATCACGCCGGCTCCAGCAAGCATAGGAGTAACCGGGATATTAAAAATTCCGAGAATAGTAATCACCAGAATAAAGATAAGGACGTAGCCGTAAATATTTTTCAGCAGCTTTTCCAGCGTTTTTGCCCTGGCCTCACTTAACCGCTGCTTTTTACTGGTTTTGGTCATGACAGATGATATAAGACGCTTTCCGAGTGGGGAAAGGATAGCATATGCAATAAATACCAGTAAAATTTTAAAAGCGGTCGTCATGATATTCTGTAAAACAGGATGAAGCTGAAAATCGAAAAATTCCACTTTTATCTCTCCTATTCTTGATTCGTTGATCGCAGGGGAATGATCAGAAAATTTCGATTTCTGTCTCTTATTGAAGATTCCTTATTATGTATACCACAAATCTGTTCGGTTAAACAATGAATGAGAAAAGACTGTCGAATAAGCGGAATATTTTGGGTATTCTGGTTTAATTTGCAGGAAAGTGGCGATAATAAATTACTGGGTGTAAGAAAGATTATTTTCACTTACTTGATTTGGAGGGATTACATATGGCAGAACGTATGATAGGAAAACAGGCCCCACGATTTGAAATGGATGCGGTACTTCCAAACAGAGAATTCGGCAAGGTTTCACTGGAGGAAAATATGAAGCATGAGAAGTGGACGGTCTTATTTTTTTACCCGATGGATTTCACCTTTGTGTGTCCGACTGAAATCACCGCTTTATCTGACCGTTATGAGGAGTTTGAGGATCTGGATGCTGAGGTTATCGGGGCTTCAACGGACACGATTCATACCCATTTAGCCTGGATCAAAACGTCCAGAGAGGATAATGGACTTGGAGATGTAAAATATCCGCTCGCGGCAGATACCAATCATGTAGTGTCCCGGGAATATGGGGTAATAATTGAAGAAGAAGGGGTAGCGCTAAGAGGGTTATTTATTATTAACCCTGAAGGTGAACTCATGTATCAGACCGTCAATCATAATAATATCGGGCGGAGTGTAGATGAAACGTTAAGAGTCCTGCAGGCCCTTCAGACAGGAGGACTTTGCCCCGTTAACTGGAAGCCCGGACAGGAAACATTGGAAGTGTAACACATCATAATACAATCACATTTAATAAAGAAAAAAGGTCTAACATTTCGTTAGGCCTTTTTAAATGAAAAGAAGGGGAGGAGAATTGATGAGATTAAGACAGGAAATGCCTGATTTGTCAGGAGCAACTGCCACAATAAATGGACGTAGGACGAAAGAGGAACTGATAGGGGAAGAGCCTGTACTTATCCATTTTTGGTCCACAAGCTGCGGAACCTGCAAAAAAGTCATGCCAAAGATCCACCAAATCCGTGATCATTACGCGGACTATCTGAATGTCGTATCCGTTCACATGCCAAGGAGTGAGTCAGATAAGGATATTGACCATGTAAAGGCAACAGCAAATGAATACCATATCACTGAGCCCATATTTGTCGATAATGATTTAACTTTAACCAATGCTTTTAAGATTAAGCAGGTACCTGCGTATTTTGTTTTTGATAAGGAAGGAAAGCTTCGTCATACACAGACAGGAGGAAATGGTCTGAGGATGCTGACAAAACGAATTCAGCGGGTTTTAAGCCAAAGGTAAGAATTCGTAAGGGAACATTCTTCACCAGTAACGGAACTTTTTTCATTGGTTGTGCCAGGCCATCTGAATCCATACTAAAGGTGTATCCATCCTTTAAAGGAGTGATTCAGATTGGCCAACCAGCAGATGAACAATCCATCCATGAATCCAGTTCCGACACCTGGTGGAAATGTTACATTTAACCATGGTGGTCATGAAGTTCTTGATCTTCATGAGGTTCTATCCGGGCTTATTGGGCAAATGGAGCAGTATATGCTTTATAAAGAGCATATTCAGGATCAGGAGCTCATGACGATTTGCCAAAATCAATCTGCGTTTATGAACTCACAGTACAACATTATGGTAGAGGCCTTTTCTACAGGGAAGGACCCATCCATGCCAACATCGAGCTATAAAATGAATCAGAGCAATGATGTCACTTATGGTTTAACCCCATCCCAGCCATCCAAACCAAAACAATCGGTTAGTGAATTGGATGACAAATGTATATCCAGCTTTATGATGGGGCTTGCAAAGGCAAATGCCACGGCCATGACTACGGCGTCATTAGAAGCAACAAATCCTGTCGTGCGTCGGGTTTTAGCAGACAGCATACCAAACTTTATTGAAATGGCCTATGAGCTGTTCCTTTATCAGAATAAAAATGGCTACTATCAGGTTCCGCAGTTAGCCCAACAGGATATGCAGCAGATTTTGAATTCATTTGCTAAATCTCCAATGCCAGGGCAACCGGGACAAAATAATCTTCAATAAATGCACAGTAAAGGCTTAGAGGTTGTTTCCTCTAAGCCTTTACTGTGCATTTATACGCGATCCTTTAATCAAAATAAGATTAGAAAAACTCATATAATCCCTGTTCAAAATATTGAAATTCCTCTTTCGAAATCTTGTAACGTTTATAGCCCTCGTAAAAAGTATTTAAGTACTCTTCATTCCCCATAATTCCTCTTATTGCTAAGGATTCATCTTACCTAGGGTCTCCAATTGTCATCCCTCTACATCGATAAATAATCCAACTTCTCCGTTTGATACGAGTACATTGTCAGTTGTACAATCTCTTTCACTATTTATATCTGCGTCTTTTTTCCTGTTCCATAAATAAGAAAAGGGTTTCATATGGCGAATGATTAATGTATATAATAATCAGAAAATCAGAAAATTATGAAATAGGAGAGTGAATATGATAGCATTAAGCAGAGTTATGTTAATTTTAAGTCTCGTTTTAGCCTTGTTATCTGTACCTTTTACAAGTCTTGCTGAGGAAAATCAAAAGAAAAACTCGGGGAATAGCTATCCCATTGTAATGGTTCATGGTCTGATGGGCTGGGGAGAAGGTGAAATGGGTGGCTTTCATTACTGGGGTGGACTGCAGGATATTCAAGCTAACCTGAATGAACAAGGTTTTCAGACTTATGTAGCTACTGTAGGGCCTGTATCCAGCAACTGGGATCGTGCCGTTGAGCTATATCATTACATAAATGGGGGCACTGTTGATTATGGAGCCCGGCACGCCAAAGAACATGGTCATGATCAATACGGAAAAACCTTCCCGGGGATTTATACAGAATGGAATCAAAAAAATAAAATTCATCTCGTTGGTCACAGCATGGGCGGACAGACGATTCGAACGCTTGTGGACTTGCTGAAGGATGGATCCGAGGCAGAACGAAGCTACGCGAAAGAGCAGGGGATGGAGTTATCGCCATTGTTTAAGGATGGAAAGAGCCAGGTTCAGAGCGTGACGTCACTGGCCACCCCTCATAATGGTTCAACCTTTGCTGATGAAGAGCTTGTGGTTCCTTTAATTAAGAAAATGGTTATGCATGCAGCAGCTATGGGTGGATTGTCACAGGACAGCCTGGTTTATGATTTTAAGCTCGAGCATTGGGGATTGGAAAGAGAAGAGGGAGAGTCCTTCCTGTCCTATGCTGATCGCATTTACAATAGTTCTGTCTGGGAAAGGCGGGATATTAGTCTTTATGATTTGACGACTCCCGGGGCAAAGGAGCTGAATGAATGGGTCGGGACACATCCGGATGTCTATTACTTTTCCTTTATAGGCCAGGCCACTTATGAGGATTGGTTAACCGGACGTTCTCTGCCTTCCTTATCCATGAGTGCAATGCTGGTCCCTTCCAGCCTCTTTATGGGATCGTATACAAGGAATCATCCGGACCCTGCTATTGATGAAAGCTGGTGGCCGAACGATGGGCTGGTAAACGTGGTTTCAGGGAAGTATCCATTCAGCCAAAAGCATGAAGCGTACGATTATGGAGAAAAAGCGCAAAAAGGTGTGTGGAACCATTTTTCAGTGCAAAATGGCTGGGATCACCTCGATCACATTGGCATTAATGCAAAGGATGCTTTAGGAATCCATGACCTTGATGGCTTTTATCAAAAACTGGCCGCACATCTGCAAAGACTGCCTTAGCTTATACAATGCCTGTCTGAAATGATGACAGGCATATTTTTATGTTCAATTATAAAAATTAAAAAAATTTAAGCAAAAGGGTAGATATTTATTTCGGAACTCGATATATTTATATATACGCGATTTTAAAAATAGAGGAAAGGGAGGGACAACATTGGATACTTTTAAGAAGCTTAAACAATTTTTCTGGCCTTATAAACGGCTGTTATTTATCTCTTTATTTGCCTTACTGTTCGTAACAGGAATTACGGTCGTTTATCCAATCGTCCTTCAGATAACCATTGATGAAGTGGTACTGGGAGAAAGGTATCAGCTGATTCCTTACTTAGCTTTCGGATTTATTGGAATTATGGCTGTGAAAGGTCTGGCTACTTATATTCATCAGTACCTTGGTGAATTATTCGGAATAAAGTCAGTGTTTGATTTGCGGAATGCATTGTATAAAAAGCTGCAGAAATTATCCTTTAAATACTATGATAATGCGAAGACCGGTGACCTGATGTCACGCCTGACATCGGATGTGGAGAGCTTCAGGGCTTTCTTATCCTTTGGTTTTACATCTGTAGTCCGTATTACCTTATTGATTTTCATAAGTCTGGGGGTCATGTTCTATTATTCTGTTCCCCTTGCATTGGTAACCATGGCTTCCATGCCGTTTCTTGCCGTGGTAACCTGGCGATTTGATAAAAAAGTGCATCCGGCCTTTCGCGGGGTGCGGAAGTCACTGGGACGCTTAAATACGAGAGTACAGGAAAATGTCAGCGGAATTCATACGGTTAAATCCCTATCCAGAGAGGATTTTGAGATTGGCCGCTTTGCCGACTCCAATGAGAATTACCGGGACCATTATTTACATACAGCGAGTATCTGGGCAAAATTTTTCCCTTTAATGGAGCTGCTGGGAAACATTAGTGTAGTTGTGCTGCTTGGATTCGGCGGTCACTTAGTCATCCAGGGTGACCTGCAACCAGGTCAATTAGTGGCCTTTTTCAGTTTAGTATGGTATATCGTCTGGCCTTTAACAGACTTTGGTTTTGTTATTAACCAGTTCTCCCAGGCGAAAGCTTCCGGTGAACGTCTGCTGGAGATTCTGGAGCAAAAGGAAGATATACAGGAACGGCCGAATGCTGTAAAAGAACATTCCATACAGGGTCATGTAACATTTCATGATGTCACGCTAACATATGTAGAGGATGATGATGCCGCCTTGAAAGATGTTTCCTTCGATGCACCCCCAGGGAAGGTAATGGGACTGATTGGAGCAACAGGATCCGGAAAAACGAGCATCACACAGCTGATTACCCGTTTTTATGAACCGGAACAGGGACAGGTGCTGATTGACGGAAAACCTGTACAGGAATATGGATTAAAAACCCTGCGGAAGAGCATTGGCTTTGTGCTTCAGGAGGCTTTTCTATTTTCTACGACCATCCTGGAAAATATCCGCTACGGAAATCCGGATGCAACGATGGATGAGGTTATCGATGCAGCTAAGCGGGCTCAGGCTCATGATTTTATTATGGATATGCCTAAAGGCTATGAAACCTTACTCGGTGAAAGGGGAATGGGCCTATCCGGAGGGCAGAAGCAGCGTATTGCCATTGCCCGTGCAATTTTGATTAACCCGCGGATTCTCGTGTTGGATGATGCCACATCAGCGGTGGATATGGAAACAGAATTTAAAATCCAAAAAGCCCTTCGAGAGGTCATGAAAGGAAGAACGACCTTTATTATTGCTCACCGGATTTCAGCTCTTAAACATGCAGACGAAATTCTCGTTCTTGAGGATGGAAAGGTTGCAGAGCGAGGGCAGCATGAGGATCTCCTGAATAATGGAGGCCCTTATCAAAGAATTTATAACATTCAATATCAGGATCAGGATACCGTTTTGGAAAAGCATCCAGGATAGGGGGGGAGAATATGAGTCAAACAAGTTCAGCAACAGAAAGCAAGCATTTAAAACGTTTTTATTACACGATTGATACAGCCGTTGATAAGCCATTTAACTGGAAGCAGACGATACGCTTATTAAAATATATGAAGCCTTATGCCAAGACACTGCTGCCTGCAGCTGTTATTGCGATGTTAGTCTCAACAGCTGTGCGGTTAATTGTCCCGATTATTATTGGACGCTATACGATTGATAAGGCGTTAGCTAACCAGGATGTCAACCTGCTTATTCAATTTGTCATTCTCATCGGCTTCTTATATGTATTTAATTTTATTGCCAATACCTTGCGAATACGCTGGGTCAATAAACTCGGGCAGGGTGTCATCTATGACTTAAGAGATGGGTTGTTTTCCCATGTGCAGCGCCTGTCCCATCGGTTTTTTGATTCCAGGTCAGCCGGTTCTATTCTCGTCAGAATTTTAAATGATGTAAACTCTTTACAGGAGCTGTTTACGAATGGAATTATCAACCTTCTGACAGATGTGATCACATTGCTCGGAATTGTGGTGATTATGTTCGTGTTAAGTCCTAAACTGGCCTTAGCCGTAATGATTGTCATACCGATTATGTTCTTTATTTCAACAAAGCTGCGGAAAAACATCCGCCGTTCCTGGCAGCAGGTGCGAATCCAGCAGTCCCGGTTAAATTCTCATTTAAATGAGAGCATCCAGGGCATTCGAATCACTCAGTCCTTTTCACAGGAAGGGGAAAATACAGAATTCTTTAATGGTGTAAATACAGATAACTATGAAAGATGGAGAATTGCAACGAAGAAGAGTGCCATGTTCCGGCCACTTGTGGAAATGTGTAATGCAGTCGGAACCGCTATTCTTATCTCATATGGGGCTCATTTAATTTTAAATGATCCTTATGTTACAACGGGTATTTTTGTATCCTTTGCCTTTTATTTAGGTATGTTCTGGGATCCGATTTCCCGCCTCGGACAAAGCTATAATCAATTGCTTATGGCCATGTCCTCATCTGAACGTATTTTTGAGTTTCTTGATGAGAGACCAAATGTGAAGGAAAAACCAGACGCGATCGAGTTTAATGACATGAAAGGAAATGTTGAATTTGATCGGGTGCAATTTTCCTACGACAATGATCGTATCGCTCTTCATGAGATATCTCTCAAGATGAAGCAGGGACAGACAGTGGCCCTGGTCGGCCATACTGGCTCAGGAAAATCAACCATCGCCAACCTGATCAGCCGCTTTTACGATCCAACACAGGGGGCTGTAAGAATTGATGGAACAGACCTGCGTGATGTCACCCTTGACAGCTTGCGGCAAAATATCAGTGTAGTTCTGCAGGATACCTTTATTTTCTCAGGAAAGATTAAGGAAAACATCCGTTTCGGACGTCCGGATGCGACGGATAAAGAGGTCATTGAAGCTGCGAAGGTTGTAGGGGCACATGACTTCATTCAACGCCTGGCAGATGGCTATGAGACGGAAGTGGAAGAGAGAGGAAATATCCTGTCCGTAGGCGAAAGACAGCTGCTGTCCTTTGCCCGAGCTTTACTGGCGGATCCAAAGATTATTATTCTGGACGAAGCAACTGCAAGTATTGACACAGAAACAGAGCAGAAAATACAAAAAGCCCTTAAAAGGCTGCTTGACGGCCGCACATCGATTTTAATTGCGCACCGGTTATCAACTATTCGTGAGGCCGATCATATCATTGTTTTAGAAAATGGACACATCATTGAACAGGGCAACCACGATGAGCTCATGGATCACCAGGGAGAATACTATCACCTTGTCAAAGCCCAGTTCCAAATGCTAGGCGCTTAGGCAAGAAAAGCGAAGGCGACTGATCAGGAGCCGCAGCTGGACAAAGAAAAGCGAAGGCGAGCGTTTAGGCCCGACGGCATAAGCAGAATATCCGGAGTGGCCGCTTTTTGGCCATGTAGGGGATTCTGCTTATGACCGCTTGGGCCTGGGAGCCGCAGCTGGACAGAGAAAAGCGAAGGCGACTGATCAGGAGCCGTAGCTGGACAAAAAAAGCGGAGGTGACCGTTTATGACCGCTTAGGCTTACGAGTCACGGTTGAACAAACGGGCACTCCGCTTTTGCTATTTAAATTAAGCCTTAGGAAACGGATAAAAGCTATATAATATCAGTCCCACAATCAGTCCGAACAGAGCGCCAAAAAAGACTTCTAAGGGTTTATGACCTAAAAGCTCCTTAAGCTGCTCTCTCTTTTCATAATTGTTCAGGTTGTGATGCTTCAGAGTGCCCACCAGCTGCTGGAAATCCTTTGCCATTTGATTTAATGCCACAGCGTGCTGCCCAGCCTGTCTTCTGACTCCTGTTGCATCGTGCATAACGATAATGGTTAAAATGAGACTAATCGCAAATGCATTGGATTGAATACCCTCTGTCAGTGCCATGGCGGTTGTAAGTGACACCACAGTTGCCGTATGGGAGCTTGGCATTCCTCCAGTACTGAAAAACAGCTCAAACTTCCATTCCCGCTTTTTTATGTAATGAAGAGGAATTTTTATCACTTGAGCAAGTAAAGAAGCAAGTAAAGCGGCTAAGATTGGATAAGAAATGACCATGGTGTACCTCCTGACTTTCTGTTTAGCAGAGTGAGCTGCAGGGTTTGTATTTTAAAGGAAGTTTTTACAACAATCAAGTGAGCCATTTTGTAGTCTTCCTAATTTCCGTAAACTTATGATAGACTATAGCCATGTACAAACACAGTAGGGAGAGTTAGCCATGAAAAAAAAGGATTATGCAGTCATTGGACTTGGGCGATTTGGCGGTAGTATTTGCCTTGAGCTGAGTAAAGAAGGAATGGATGTCATGGCCATTGACCTGGATCCTGACCGGGTAAATGAATTTAAAGATATCGCTTCTCATTCAGTCATTGCAGATACAACAGATGAAAAGGTTTTAAGAGAGATAGGTATACAAAATATAGATCATGTGATCGTAGCCATCGGTGATAACATTCAGTCCAGTATTTTATCAACCCTTATGTTAAAGGAACTGGGGATAAAGAGGATTACCGTAAAAGCACAAAATGATTATCATGAGAAAGTTTTAAACAAGATTGGTGCCGATTATGTTGTCCATCCTGAACGTGATATGGGACGCCGAATTGCCCATAATATCATTTCCAGTAACGTCTTAGATTATCTGGAGCTTTCCGATGAGCATAGTGTGGTCGAAGTAAAAGCCGGGGAGAAAATGGATGGGCAGACCCTTGTTGATCTCGATATTCGTGCAGAATATGGATGTAATATTGTAGCGATAAAAAGGGATAAAGAAGTGCTTGTATCCCCGCTGGCGACAGAGGAAATTCGCGGAAATGATATTCTGATTGTCATTGGTGCTGATAAGGATATTTCCAGATTTGAGAAAAATTTAGTTGTGGAAGATGACTAAGCACCTGTGGGGAGGAGTCGGGACATAACAAATAGCTTGGTCCTAAACCGAATGACAGGATGTCTTAGCGGAGTATTTTTCCGGAGCGGTGGTTTCTAAACATATCTTAATACTATAAATTGCTGCAACACAAAAAGCTGCCTCTTAATGAGACAGCTTTTTATTATATGACCGTTGATTCTAAACCTCCATAATAATAGGGAGAATCATCGGCTTTCTCTTTGTTTTTTCGTAGAGGAACGGTGCAATGGTGTCGGTAATTTCATTTTTAATTTCGGACCATTGGCTGGTTCTGCGTTCCATTACTTTTAGCAGGTGTTTGGAAACCAGCTTCTGTGCTTCTTTTATTAAATCCTCAGACTCTCTCATATAGACAAACCCTCGAGAGATAATGTCCGGGCCAGAAGCAATCTTAAATTCCTTCATATTGATACTTACGACAACAATTACAAGGCCTTCTTCTGAAAGGATTCTGCGGTCCCGCAAAACAATGTTTCCGATATCGCCTATACCACTACCATCGACGTAAATCGAACCAGAAGGAATTTTACCGGCAAATGAGGCAGTGTCTTTTCCTAATGCAAGTACATCCCCATTATCTAGAATAAATGAATCTTTTGGGTCAACTCCACAATCACTGGCCAGTTTCATATGCTCCACTAACATACGGTATTCACCGTGAATAGGCATGAAGTATTTTGGTTTTAGTAAACGAAGCATAAGCTTTTGTTCTTCCTGGGATCCATGCCCGGAAGTATGGATATCATTTAATGAACCATGAATAACTTCTGCCCCGGCACGGTAAAGCATGTTAATCATACGACTGACACTGATTGTGTTACCTGGGATTGGTGACGAAGAAAATACCACCGTGTCATCAGGCTGAATCTGGATCTGTCTGTGTGTTCCATTGGCAATACGGGAAAGGGCTGCCATTGGTTCACCTTGAGATCCCGTGCATAGTATTGCCACTTCATTACTTGGGAGACGGTTAATCTGGGATGCCTCAATAAAAGCATCCTCAGGTGCCTGAATATAACCTAATTCTTTTCCTACCTGAATATTTTTTTCCATACTGCGTCCAAATACAGCAATTTTTCGATTATTGTTTACAGCTGCTTCGACAGCCTGTTGTAAGCGGTGGATATTGGAAGCGAATGTTGCAAAAATAATTCTTCCTTCCACATTACTGAAAATCTCTCGTATACTTTGTCCTACTACACGTTCAGACAGAGTGAATCCAGGGACTTCACTGTTTGTACTATCTGATAATAAACACAATACCCCATCTCGTCCGATTTCTGCCATTTTCGTCAAGTTGGCAGGTTCACCTACAGGAGTGAAGTCAAATTTGAAATCTCCTGTATGAACAATATTTCCTGGTGGTGTTTTTACAACAATACCGTAAGAGTCAGGAATACTATGCGTTGTGCGGAAAAAGGATACGGATGTCTTACGGAATTTAATCACATCTTCCTCTTGAATGGTATGAAGCTTTGCATTCCGTAATAACCCATGTTCTTCTAATTTACTTTTTACTAAACCGATCGCAAGCTTACCCCCATAAATAGGGATATTAATTTCACGTAATAAATAAGGGATGCCTCCGATGTGGTCCTCATGCCCGTGGGTGAGGAATAATCCCTTAATTTTGTCCTGGTTTTGAACAAGGTAGGTATAGTCTGGAATGACATAATCAATTCCTAAGAGTTCGTCTTCAGGAAACTTAATTCCTGCATCAATTAAAATGATTTCATCCTGGAATTGAATGCCATACGTATTTTTTCCGATCTCACCTAGACCACCTAGTGCAAAAACCGCTGCCTGATCATTTTTAACGAATTTCATTTATAGTTTCTCCACTTCGAAGTTTTCTGAGCCCTGCTCATATTCCAAGTGTTTTTCACTTAGTTGAATAATATGCTCAATATGAACATTGCGATCGGATAGTTTTTTACGAATTTCACGTTCACTTTCTGCTTCCACATACATGGCTTGGGTCCGTTCTCTAATTGGAACTTCCTCCGGGCTTTCTTGATAAAGTACTTTATAAATCATGTCGATCTCTCCTTACTAGATAAAAATTCATATCCTGATTCCACTGTAAATTGTTGTATTGGACAAACGTATATTATATTGATTTAAACAGGTACGGAGGAAATACTATGCATATTTTTTTCGACCCAAAAGATCCTTCCAACGTCTTTTTAGCTTTTCCCTTAAACGTTTCAATCGCATATCGAAGCTCCTTTCATGTGTATTGAAAAGCTAAGAAAAAACGCTATCTATTTATTTGCCGACCCTTTCCCAAGTACTTTTAGTATAATATGGTTTGCGCAAGAATGAAATAGATAAACCTTAAAGTTTATAAAAATTATTTATATCACGCATTGCTTACATGCATTATTCTAACCAGAAAAACCAAATTTCATGAATAGAAGAAAATATAAATTGCTGAAGAACGAACATACAATTTGCAGGAATATAAAAAAGTCGCCAAAACAGAAATGACATCCTGTTTAAGCGACTCTTCGGACATAATATTCAGCCTTGCTCCTGGTCAACAGGCTTTGCGTTTTCCGGAGGGTGGAAGGGATTTTCTTCATTGATATGGTCATAAAACATGACACCGTTAAGATGATCAATTTCATGTTGAATGACAATGGCAGGATAGCCTTTTAATCTTAGTTTCACCTGATTCCCATCAATGTCGTATGCTTTCACGGTTACCCGTGCATGGCGGGGCACAATGCCTGGCACCTCACGATCAACACTTAAACAGCCTTCTCCGCTTGAAAGATAACCACCTTCAACCGAATGACTGACAATTTTAGGATTAAACAATGCATAGCTATGCAATTTTCCTTTTATATCTTCTACATGTATGGCAAGCATACGTTTATCCAAACCTAACTGAGGTGCTGCCAGTCCAACACCAGGACGCAGGTTATATTTTTCAGCCGTTTCTTCATCCTGACTGTTTTTTAAGAATTGAAGCATCTCTTTAAGGGTTTCCTGATCTTCCGTTGTGGGAGGAATCGGAACTTCTTTTGTTACGGTTCGAAGCATTGGATGGCCTTCGCGGACGATATCATCCATTGTAATCATGTTTGACACTCCTCTATATTTCATTGTTCCTATATATTGTATATTATCATAAGGAGTATGAAAATGTTTAAAGATTGAATGCCTAATTGGCTTTTAAAAAACATATTATAGAAAAAACATGTGTGGTATACTTATAAAGAAGTAGCCATAAGGAGGAAGGAAATGTTGCGAAAAGGAAAAGGAATCTTAGTAATGATTTTCGTAATGTTCTTAATGGCCTCGTGTCAACAGGGTCCTTCTGCTTCGGAACAAATGTACAATCATTTAGAGAAAGCAGTTGAGTTGGAAAAGAACTTCGGGGAACAGCAGGAACAGCTGGTTTCATTACAAAATGAAGAACAAGCATTGTATGAACAGATTTTAGAATTGCCGGAAAGTGAAATGGCCAAGATAAAGAAGCTCTCCGATGAAGCCGTTTCGATTTTAGAGCAACGCAAGGAGATCATTCAGTCAGAAAAAGAAAGCATTGATGCGGCAAAAGAAGAATTTGATAACGTTGATTCCGTGATAGAGGATCTGGAATCAGAGGAACTTCAGTCAAAGGCTAATGAATTGAAAAAAGCAATGGAAACACGATACAGTGCCTATGAAGATTTACATAAGGCCTATAAAGAAGCTCTGAAACGTGATGAGAAACTGTACAGCATGCTGAAAAATGAAGAGCTGAAAATGGAAGATCTGGAAGCCCAAATTGAAAAAATCAATGAGAGCTATGACCAGTATAAAGAAGCCAGAGCTGCGTTTAATACTGCTACGGAAAATTATAATGATTTAAAAATTGAGTTTTACGAGGCAACAGACCTGAATATTAAGTTTGAAGGCAATAACCAGGACTCTCAGACAGAGGAAGAGTCTACAGAGGGTGAAGGAAAAGAAAAACAGGATACAGAAGAAAATAATGAAAACAATGAAGAAAATAAAAAAGATGAAAAGGAAAAAAGCACAGATGACTCTAAATCTAAGGAAGACTCCGAGTAGGTAGTTTGATCGTGTGTGTATTCCAAAATAATCGTCTGAATGGCAAAACTTAAAGAAAGGCATACCCGTCGAATGTTGATGGTTATGCCTTTTTATTGTTTTAAAGATAAGATCTCAGGAGAGGCAACATTCGTTCATAACACTGAAGATGAATTAAAAGTGCTGAAGGCAGGCAGATATAAAATAGATAAAACCGCTACAAAGGGTACTTATTCACTAAGATTTAATCCCGGCTTTTATCTGTATCATCAGTAAGTTGTAACAGTTGGGTACTTAAAGTGATACAGTTTGGGCAAAAACTGATACAGAACACCAGGTATACATGCGTGTTATAAAACACTTGTAACACGCTATTTGGAAAGATTTTAAAGAAACAAATTAAATGTTTGACGTATAAATAACTTTGAGCTAAACTCAAATTGTACTAATGAAAAACACCTTTCATTGTGTAACAGTTTTGCACCGATCAGTTCTCAAATAATTGAGCACGAAAAATACAAAAATATTGAGTACTTCTCCTCAATTTTTGGGAAACCTAATGATGGAGATGATTTTTCAAAGGAAAGGATAGGTGATTGAGTTGTTCAAAAATTCACTTGAAAACATCGAGAATCAATTTGAAATGATTCAAATTTTGAATGAAGAAGGCGAAGTTGTAAATAAAGAGGAAATGCCTGATTTATCAGATGATGATTTGAAAGAACTTATGCGCCGCATGGTATATACACGAGTGCTGGATCAGCGTTCTATTGCCTTAAACCGTCAAGGTCGTTTAGGCTTCTATGCACCAACAGCTGGTCAGGAGGCTTCCCAATTAGGCAGTCAATTTGCTCTTGATCAGGAGGATTATCTCCTTCCGGCTTATCGTGATGTGCCTCAATTAATCTGGCAGGGTCTGCCTCTTTATAAGGCTTTCTTATTCTCCCGTGGTCATTATAAAGGGAATCAAATGCCAGAGGGTGTTAATGCTTTAAGCCCGCAAATCATCATTGGTGCCCAATATACTCAGGCTGCAGGTGTTGGCTTAGGCTTGAAAAAACGTGGAGAAAAAGCTGTTGCTATTACATATACAGGCGATGGTGGAGCTTCCCAGGGTGACTTTTACGAAGGGATTAACTTTGCAGGTGCTTATAAAGCGAATAACGTATTTGTTGTTCAAAACAACCACTTTGCCATTTCTGTTCCTGTTGAAAAGCAATCAGCAGCAAGCAGTGTAGCCCAGAAATCAGTTGCAGCAGGTATTCCTGGTATACGTGTAGACGGAATGGATGTATTGGCTGTTTATAAGGCTGTTCGTGAAGCAAGAGAACGCGCAATTAACGGTGAAGGTCCTGCCCTTATTGAGACTGTTACGTACCGTTATGGTCCTCATACTATGGCTGGGGATGACCCTACACGTTATCGTACGGAAGAATTAGATGATGAATGGGAAAAGAAGGATCCATTAATCCGTTTCCGTAAATACCTGGAAGCTAAAGGACTATGGTCTGAAGAAGAAGAGAACAATACCATTGAAACGGCTAAAGAAGAGATTAAAGCCGCTATCAAGGAAGCAGATGGAGTGGAAAAACAAAAGGTAACAGACCTGATCTCCATTATGCATGAAGAACTTCCATCTAACCTTAAAGAACAAATGGAAGAATATAAAGAGAAGGAGTCGAAGTAGATCATGGCACAAATGACGATGATTCAAGCGATAACTGATGCTATGCGTACGGAGTTAAAAAATGACGAAAACGTATTAGTTTTCGGTGAAGATGTCGGTCAAAACGGCGGTGTGTTCCGTGCAACTGAAGGTTTGCAGAAAGAATTTGGCGAAGATCGTGTATTTGATACGCCGCTTGCAGAGTCAGGAATAATTGGTATGTCTGTAGGTCTATCGACACAAGGTTTTCGTCCTGTGCCTGAAATTCAATTCTTTGGCTTCGTCTTTGAGGCAATGGATGCGATTAATGGTCAGGCAGCACGTATGCGTTACCGCACCGGCGATACCAAAAACGCACCAATCACTATCCGTTCTCCATTTGGCGGCGGCGTACACACACCTGAGCTGCACGCAGACAGCTTAGAGGGTCTTATTGCACAGCAACCAGGTGTACGAGTGGTTATTCCATCTACACCATATGATGCAAAAGGTTTGTTGATTTCATCCATTCGTAATAACGACCCTGTTGTTTACTTAGAGCACATGAAGCTTTATCGCTCATTCCGCGAAGAAGTTCCGGAAGAAGAATACACAGTTGATTTAGATAAAGCGAATGTAAAACGTGAAGGCTCAGATATTACACTTATTGCTTATGGTGCAATGGTACACTCTGCCTTAAAAGCTGCAGAAGAACTTGAAAATGATGGCATTAGCGCTGAGGTTATTGACCTTCGTACGGTAAGTCCGGTCGATTACGAGACGATTCTTGAATCTGTGAAGAAGACCAATCGTGTTGTAATGGTTCAGGAAGCACAGCGTCAAGCAGGAATTGGCGGACAGGTAATGTCAGAAATCCAGGAACGTGCAATCCTGCACTTAGAGGCTCCTGTATTAAGAGTTGCGGCTCCAGATACCGTATATCCATTTACAGCAGCAGAAGAGGTATGGTTACCAAATCATCAGGACATTATTGAAAAGGCAAAAGAAGCGATTAACTTTTAATAGAATGAATAGGAGGGAACTCTAGTGGCCTTTAATTTCAAACTCCCAGACATTGGTGAAGGTATACACGAAGGTGAAATTGTAAAATGGTTTGTTAAACCAGGAGACGAAGTAAAAGAAGATGATGTACTTTGTGAGGTACAAAACGATAAATCTGTTGTAGAAATCCCATCTCCTGTTGACGGTACAGTCACAGACGTAAAAGTAGACGAAGGTCAAGTAGCCACCGTAGGCGATACACTAATCGTGTTTGACGCTGAAGGGTATGATGAAGAGCCGGATACAGGTGGAGGCGAAGAAGCCCCTAAAGAAGACGCGCAGGAAGAAACGAAAGAACAGCCTGCACAAGCAGACGAACAGGAAGCTGCAGAAGGCGGACGTGTAATCGCAATGCCATCTGTACGCAAATATGCCCGTGACAAGGGAGTAAACATTCAGCAGGTTAGCGGTTCCGGTAAGAATAATCGTGTGCTGAAAGAAGATATTGATCGTTACCTGAGCGGTGACCAGGCAGACACTGCTCAAGCGGCTGAAGCAGCAGAGCCAGCAGCTGCATCTGGTGCACAGCAGGTGGCAGCAGAAGGACAATATCCAGAAACTCGCGAAAAAATGAGCGGAATCCGTCGTTCTATTGCCAAAGCTATGGTAAAATCGAAACAGACTGCACCGCATGTTACACTTATGGATGATGTGGATGTAACAGAACTTGTTGCACACCGTAAGAAATTCAAACAAGCGGCATTAGACCAGGATATTAAACTTACGTATCTTCCATATGTCGTAAGAGCTCTTGTTTCAACGTTGAAGAAATATCCAACATTGAATACATCCATTGATGATGAAACCGATGAAATCGTTCATAAGCATTACTACAACATTGGTATTGCAGCAGATACAGACAAAGGACTTCTTGTTCCTGTTGTCAAAGATGCTGACCGTAAGTCCATCTTTGAAACCTCTGCAGAAATCAATGAATTGGCAGCCAAAGCTCGTGATGGCAAGCTGGCACCAGACGAAATGAAAGGTGCATCATGCACAATTACCAACATTGGTTCTGCTGGCGGACAGTGGTTCACTCCAGTTATCAACCATCCAGAGGTAGCGATCCTTGGAATTGGCCGAATCGCTGAAAAACCAGTGGTACGCGATGGTGAGGTTGTTGTAGCTCCAGTATTAGCATTGTCATTAAGCTTTGACCACCGTATCATTGACGGTGCAACTGCTCAAGAAGCGTTGAACCATGTTAAACGCTTGTTGAATGATCCACAATTAATCATGATGGAGGCGTAATATTATGGTAGTAGGAGATTTTCCAGTTGAAGTAGACACACTTGTCGTAGGAGCAGGCCCAGGCGGATACGTTGCAGCTATCCGCGCTGCTCAAATGGGCCAAAAAGTTACGATTGCTGACAAAGGCGATCTTGGCGGGGTTTGTTTAAACGTTGGCTGTATCCCATCCAAAGCCTTAATTTCAGCAGCTCATCGTTATGAAAATGCCAATCATTCCGATGATATGGGAATTACGGCAGAAAATGTGTCTGTAGACTTTTCAAAAGTTCAAAAGTGGAAGTCCGGTGTTGTTCATAAGCTTACCAGTGGTGTTGAAGGCTTACTTAAAGCAAACAAAGTGGACATTGTAAAAGGTGAAGTTTACTTTGTTGATCAAAACACAGCAAAGATTATGGATGAGAAAAATTCTCAGACCTATAAGTTCAACAATTGCATTATTGCAACCGGATCCCGTCCAATTGAGCTTAAACCATTTCCATATTCAGATCGTGTATTAGATTCTACCGGAGCGCTAAACCTTTCCGAGATTCCGGAAAAATTAGTGGTTATCGGTGGAGGCTACATCGGTTCTGAGCTTGGTACCGCTTATGCAAACTTTGGTACGGAAGTTACTGTTCTTGAAGGTACAGATGACATCCTTGGCGGTTTTGACAAATCCATGACTTCTATTGTAAAACGTCGCCTGAAGAAAAAAGGTGTAAACGTCATTACAAACGCTATGGCACAAGGCGTTGAAGAAAAGAAAGATGGCGTAACGGTTAAATATGAAGTAAAAGGAAAAGAAGAAACCGTTGATGCTGACTATGTACTTGTTACAGTCGGTCGTCGTCCAAATACAGACGAACTTGGATTAGAGCAAGCAGGTGTGGAACTGACGGATAAAGGTCTGATTAAGATTGATAAGCAGTGCCGTACCAATGTATCCAACATCTATGCTATTGGTGACATTGTTGAAGGACCACCACTTGCACATAAAGCATCCTATGAAGGAAAAATTGCCGCAGAAGCCATCAGTGGTGAAGCATCCGAAATTGACTACATGGGGATTCCAGCTGTAGCCTTTACAGATCCTGAGCTTGCAAGCGTTGGTTATACAGAGGACGCTGCAAAAGAGGATGGATATGATGTAAAAGTAGCGAAGTTCCCATATGCAGCCAATGGTCGTGCTTTATCTCTGAATGACACAGACGGCTTTGTCCAGCTTGTCACTCGTAAAGAGGACGGTCTCGTCATCGGCGGACAAGTAGCAGGTGCAAATGCAAGTGACGTCATTGCTGAAATAGGTCTTGCTATTGAAGCAGGCATGACTGCAGAAGATATTTCTCTAACCATTCATGCACACCCAACATTGGGCGAAATGACTATGGAAGCTTCTGAAGTTGCGCTTGGCATGCCAATCCACGTACCAAAATAAAGGTAATAACATAAAAAAGCTGCTCCTTTTTGGGGCAGCTTTTTTAATGCAACAATATAGTAAAAACGCTATGTCTATTTCAGATTCCTTATTTTTTCTTTTAGGCAATTTTCTAAAAGGTTGTTGTTTTGCACAAAGGATATACGATGTGCAATAAATTCGGAGCTTTAGGATGTGTGCTATCTCGTCGCTACGGGAATATACTTCGCTTTCACCAAAAGGGCACAAATGCGACATCTATTCAACTCCCTAAGGTCGTTTTCATAGTGTCTTCTTTGCCGTGGGCGGCTCCGGTCGCCTTCGCTTTTCTTTGTGGGGTCTCACCTAGGCCTTCCTCCCACGACGAACAGGACGTTCTAATGTCGGTGTTGGCACAGGACGTGCCGCTTTTAACCGACAAGGAGTCTACGCATATTCCCTCCGCTAAAACAGCGATTCACTCGTTACTAACATTGGATAATATAGGTATGACAAGATCTCAATATACTTACAATCAGAACATCCATTTAGTGGAGGCAGAACACGTAGACTCCTATGGGAACAGCCCGTGGTGAAGACCCCGCAGGAAGCGTTTTTTGCTTCCGAGGAGGCTGAGGCCGGGCCCATGGAAAGCGAAGTGTTCTGCCGGAACGTATGCATCCACTCATCTTGATTCAGAACAATCTAGCTGTATTTTAAGGATTTTATCTATGGCGCATGATCTATCAAAAACAACAATCACTATGAAAAGAGCCTTCCTTTAACAGTAAAATCCATTCAGCTTTTTCCCATATTTTATTCCTCTGTTTCATAAATATAAAATACAGGATATTGAAACGATGAGGATGATAGGGATGTATAAATGGACATTTTTACAGCTCCTGATCATTTTATGGAGTGTATACATATTGACAACCTACCTGTCTGCTAAGGATCATCCGGTTGTGAATGTACTATTTTTTATCTGGTTTTTTGTTTTAGCCTTTTATGGAGGAAAGTATTTTATTTCAAACTCTAAAATCCGACTCTTGTACATTGCGCTTGCATTTGGTGCCGTTTATGGAGGTTACTGTCTTTGGCATCTCTTTACATAAAAAGACTCCCTTGACCTTAACTGGACAAGGGAGTCGTGTTTTCTATTCCTGCTTTTGAGCCTGTGCGTGCCTTTTTCGACGTTGTAAAGGATAATACTTCGCTTCTTCATCAAATTCTTTCAGTAAAGCAAATATAATCAGCAGCAATACAAAGGTGAAAGGGAAGGCGGCAATAATTGAAGCTGTCTGCAGTGCTCCTAAGCCACCCTGCCATAACAGCACTGCCGCGGTTGCAGAAATAATAATTCCCCATATAAATTTCACCTTTTTCCCTGGGTTTAAATCTCCATGAGTTGTCTGAGTTCCTAAAACAAAGGTTGCTGAATCTGCAGATGTAATGAAAAACGTACTAATAAGCAAAATCGCCAGGGTTGACGTAATAATACTAATAGGGTATTTCTGTAATACCGTAAATAAAGCTACTTCATTTCCTTGGTCATTAATTACATTAATAATATTTAATCCCTGGTGATATTCAAGGGATATAGCTGAGCCGCCGAATACGGAAAACCATAATGCACCAAAAAGGGTTGGTACTAACAGAACGCCGAGCACAAATTCCCGTACGGTTCGCCCTCTGGAAACACGGGCAATAAAGGTACCGACAAATGGTGCCCAGGCGATCCACCAGGCCCAGTAGAAAATGGTCCAGTCCTGAACCCAGGTGCTATTTTCATCAAACGGTGTCATTCGAAAACTCATCGAAGGAAGGTTTTGAACATAGCTTCCTAATGTGGTTGTAAATAAATCCATGATAAAGTTTGTCGGTGCTGCGAACAGCAGGAAAAACATGAGTAAAATGGCAAGGACAATATTTGTATTACTGAGATATCTTATTCCTTTGTCCAAACCTGTCATAGCTGAGAATAAAAATAATACGGTTACGATGGCTATGATAATCAGTTGTAAACTCATGCTTGTTTCGACACCAGGAAATAAGAAGCCTATACCACCATTAATTTGCTGGGCACCTAATCCAAGCGAGGTGGCAACACCGAAAATGGTGGCAAAAACGGCAATAAAGTTAACGGTTGTACCCCATCCGCCTTTCATTTTATCTCCAAATAAAGGCTCTAAAATGCTGCTTACCAGACCAGGGGACTCTTTTCTAAATTGAAAGTAAGCAAGGGCTAAAGCAAGAATAGAGTAAATAGCCCAAGGATGCAGTCCCCAGTGAAAGAAGCTGTATCGTAAGGCCATTTTTGCTGTATCCTCTTCTTCCAATCCTATTTCAGGCGGATTATGAAAGTGGGAAATCGGCTCAGCCGCTCCCCAGAAGACAAGCCCAATCCCCATACCTGCACTAAATAACATCGCAAACCAGGTAATATAAGGGTACTCAGGTTTGTCTGAATCCTTTCCAAGAACAATATTCCCATACTTAGAGGCAATAAGGAAAATAGCAAAAATTAAAAAGGCTGTAGCTGATAGTAGGTAAAACCAGCCAAACTTATCAACCAGGAAGCCTTGTATATTAGATGTAACATTTTGTAAACTCCAATCTCCTACCCAATCATTTGGCAATACACCCCAAACGATGAAGAGTAAAGAGACGACTAAACTGATATAAAATACTTTTGAAACTTTACCCATAGCTGATAATCTCCTCTGCTGTTATTTATTATTTATCTTCTTCAATTTTGTGTTCATTATGTGTCATTCGTTGAAGTTCTTCTAATATGCGATGTAAAAATAACAGCTCATACAGAACAATCGTCTGGGGTGGCAGGTGTTCAGCAGATTCAGCTTTTTTTATATGTTCCTCCTTCCAGTGCCAGAATTCATCATCTAAGGTTTCGATCCGCTTATAATGTGCCTCTGAAATGACGTGCTCAGGATTTCTCAAAATATCTGCAATCGATACAAAAATCTTATGTAAAAGCTTCCTTTCCTCTTCATTAAAAGCATTTTTCTTTAATTGTACAAATTGTAAATTTCCCACATGATCAATCATTTGCTGTAAGTAGGTTAATTTCTTCTGGCAAAAGTGAAGTTGACGAAAAGCCTCCTTGGAGTATCTATGGTATCTCCACTCTTCCCGCTGAAAAGCGATGAGCCGATAAGTCTGATTAATCTCCCGGATAATCTGCTGATATAGGATTCGATTTCTCTGTTTTCGATTTTGCTTATGATCCAATACAAATTCACTAATTGTAAGGTTTAAACGGGCCGCTTTCTCAAATAGCCGGTTCATGTTGTTATGTATTTTGTCTGTATAATCCGGAGGGAGTAAGAAAAAATTGACACCTGTTGAGACGATAATCCCTATGGATGTTGTCGCTAATCGTACCAGAAAGGACTCAAAAGAATTTCCCTGAAAATCCGGGATCATCGCAATAGCCGTTAAAGTAGCAACAACGATTCCTTCATCCAGCTTTAGCTTATGACAAATCGCAATGGTTAACATAGCCGCAAGGGCGTAGGTAGCCGCACTTTTTCCAAATGCCGTATAAAAGGATACAGATAAAAACGCTCCAATAGCCGATGCTGGAAATCGAACCATCGCTTTTTTGATAGAATCAGCAGCTGTATGTTCAATGGTAACGATAGCTGTCATTACAGCGAATATAACTGGGAACTGAAAAATTTGACATATAAGTGCCGTAAGAAAAACGGATATACCGGTTTTAATGGTTCTTCCGCCTATTTGGAAATGTTTTTTTATAGATGTAAGCATTTTTTAATTCCTCCAAGCATGCCCTGTAAACTCTTGATGTCATGTATATCCAATCATCCTTAAATATAACATAATCTAAGTGAAATGAAATTCCATGCCCATGATCTATAGTATTTTCTGTATAATAAACTTAAGATTATTTTTTACATCATTTGGGGGGATGAACATGAAGAAATTTGGCATTTTCATGTTGCTTCTTATCTTAATGGGATTGACAGCATGTAATACCAATGAAAGTGCAGACCAAGAGAATAAGAAAAAAGAACAGGAAATCAATGAACAGCAGCAAAAGGATCAGGCTGGACAAAGTGAAGAAGAAAAAGAAAAAGAAGCCCCTGCTAAAGAGGACGAGGGTACTGGCAATCCCCCGGAAGATTCTGCAGAGAAAGAAGAACAGGATAAAACTGAAAATAAAAAACCCCAGTATGAGATTTCCGAAGTCTGGAGCGTACAGCCAATCGTTGAAGATGCGAATGAGAAAGTTGTCTTATTAACCTTTGATGATGCACCCGATGAGCACGCTGTGGAGATGGCAAAGACCCTGAAAAATATGGATGCACCTGCCATTTTCTTTATAAACGGACATTTTATTGATACGGAAGAGGAACAGGCCAAACTTAAGGAAATTGCAGACATGGGATTTGCCATTGGAAACCATACGTTTAACCATACGAAATTAGACGATGTTTCTAAGGAAAAGCAGAAGGAAGAAATTGTGAGATTAAATGATGTAATTGAGGAAGTCACAGGAGAGAGACCAAAATTTTTCCGAGCCCCTCATGGAGTGAATACAGAATATGCAAAACAGGTAGTAAAAGAAGAGGGAATGACCTTAATGAACTGGTCTTATGGCTATGACTTTAAGCAGGAGTATATGTCAGAGGAAGCCATCGCAGATATTATGGTTAATACAGAGCTATTATCCAATGGCGCCAATCTGTTAATGCATGACAGAAAATGGACCGCTGCAGCCCTGGAAGAAATTGTAACAGGACTACGGGAAAAAGGATATGAAATGGTTGATCCTCAACTTATAAAAACCCCTTAGGGATTAAAGCCCCAATGTCAGGAATTCTGATGTTGGGGCTTTTTGTGTTAGAATGCCTTAACACGTTTTCCTTATTTACTCATCACTCTGCCGTTAAATAATTGCAGTTTGCCTCCGGTTTTTTTGCGGAAGAACTTTGCAAATTCATTTGCCTTGCTTTTATCTCCATGCGTTGCGGTGGATGGGAGGGTGATTTGGATTTTGTTGGCTTCTTCACTCACGCCCATCAGAATGGTGTCATAACGGTCAAGGATTCCTTTTAACTGCAAATAGTGCCCCTGATCGTTCTCTTTTTCTTCAATGTTGTATGGAAAGGCGTGATTTTCATAATTCCAGTCCAGCTGTTGACCCGTCTTTGTGGTCATCTCCTGATAAACATTCAGCCATTCCTTCACATTTTCCAGGGTTATCGAGTTGCTTTCATCTGCATACACAAAGGAACTTCGACTCAAATCCCTCACCCCTAATCATGGCATTTCTTTTATCTTATCATGAAACACACATAAGTAACAGAATATTGTGTCAAATAGTTAAGGCACAAAAAAATGACATATAAATTTTAAAATGTCATACTAATTGGGCTTGAAAAATAAAATGTGACATATTAAAATAAACCCATAGGAATCATAACGTTAAGGAGCTGGTTTCGGTGATAGGTACCATTGTTTGTCAGGACTGCCAACGTGTGATTGATCATTTTGAAGATGAGAAAGTGACGACCCTGTACGGAAAAGGATGCGAATGTCATAACAAACGTAAATAAGAAGAGATTTGAGCTGTCCCCACAATAGGCGGACGGTTCTTTTTTTACAATAATGATCACTTCATCCCGGTTCACAAATGATTTACTTATGATACGATGAAGAAAAGAAAAAGGGGAGGAGATTTATGTGGGCATTGAAACAAGAATAACAAAACTGTTACATATCGATTATCCTGTGATTCAGGGAGGGCTTGCTCATCTGGCTTATGCCGAATTAGCTGCTGCGGTTTCCAATGCTGGAGGTCTCGGCCAAATTACAGCCATGAGTTTGGAAAACGAGGATCAGCTACGGGATGAAATCCATAAAGTTCGTTCATTAACAGATAAACCATTCGGTGTTAATTTTGCTATTGGCCAGCATGGGCGTGCATTCGAACACATGGTAGCTGTAGCCCGTGAAGAACAGGTTCCTGTCATTACGGTTACAGGAGGAAATCCAAAGCCTGTTTTAGATATGGTAAAAGGTACGGACATTAAAAAGATGGTTCTTGTTGCTGCAAAGAGACAGGCTGTAAAAGCAGAAGAACTTGGTGCTGATGCTGTTATGGTAGTCGGCCATGAAGGTGGAGGACATCTGGGACGTGATGATATCGGAACCTTTGTGTTAACACCACAAGTTGCCGATGCCGTTGATATTCCTGTTGTAGCCTCAGGCGGAATCTCTGATGGGAAAGGACTAATGGCTGCTTTGGCTTTGGGAGCTGAGGGAATTGAAATGGGTACACGCTTTATAGCAACAAAAGAATGTGTTCATGCCCATGAGTCCCATAAAAAGCAACTCGTGGAAGCAGATGAAAAATCCACGGTTGTCATTAAACGTTCTCTTGGCGCACCTGCAAGAGCATTAAAGAATCAGTGGACAGATAAAATTCTTGAATTGGAAGAGGCTGAGCCAGGGTTTGAGACATTGAAACCGTATATAAGTGGTGAAACGAATAAACGCTATATATACGGAGAATCTGAAGATGGATTTGGATGGGCCGGACAGGTAACCGGCCGAATTCATGATATACCATCCGTAAAAGAACTGTTCGACCGGATTCAAAACGATATTGAACAAATCAAAGCAAAATGGAGTCAGGGTTAATAGAAAGGGGACAACCAATGGAGTACAACTACCCAATAGATGAATCATGGGATACCAATGAAGTTATGGACGTCATACACTTTCTGCAGCTGGTGGAAACCGCCTATGAAGATAAAGTCGGACGTGATGACGTATTAAAGGCTTACAATCGCTTCAAGGAAATTGTTCCTTCCAAGACAGAGGAAAAACAATTGGACAAAGAATTTCAAAAGCAGTCAGGCTACTCGACCTATCGAACTGTTCAAAAGGCTAAACAGGCCGATAATGGGGAATCCATAACTATGAAATAAAGAAAAAGCGGAAGCAACCGATTGTCCAATTATGGCTATCGAGCGCTTCCGCTTTTCTCTTGTCCAGCTCCAGGGCCCAGCCCCTCGCTGATGTAAGCAACCCTCATTGCGTGGCCAAATCCATGCCACTTCATGTCTTCGTCTTATCCCGCATGACCTGAGCAGTCGCCTCCGCTTTTCTCTGTCCAGCTGCGGCTCCCAGGCCCAAGCGGTCATAAGCAGAATCCCCTCCATGGCCAAAGTACGGCCACTCCGGAGATTCTGCTTATGCCGTCGAGCCTAAACAGTCGCCTCCGCTTTTCTGCCTTATATTTCTTTTGTGTATTGATAGAGTGGTTCCAGGGTTTGGAATGTGTTTTCACACATTTTCAGAAATTCATCTGGCTTCGTTAGAATCGGATCATTCCGGTCAATGTTTACCCCACACAGAATTTCTGCTTTTTTTACGTTGGATAATCGGTCGACAAGCTTGTCCAGATCAACTTCATTGTGTCGTTCAGCGTCTGGCCGGGTATGGTCGCCGGACCACACAAAGTTGTCAGGTATTTGCTTTTTGACTTTCTCCATGTTCTTCTTTAATACTTCGCCATATTCCTGTTTTACAGGGTTTTCATAAATCATGGCAAACCATATAAATAAGTGTGTCTCCCAAAGTCCAATTTGAAAGTGGGGGAGCTTTTTGTAGCCGCGGTTGCTGCAGGCTAATGCTGCCCAGGTGTCATTGGGTGGATTTTTTGTACGGCGGGCATGCTTAGCAACATGAACAAACATTTCATCGCCTGTCATCGTCGTTAATGCCGGTGCCAATTCCTCGGCTACAGCCTCTAATTTGGGCGAAACATTGCCCCGCAGCTTTTCCATGCGAGCGTCTAGCCCCGGAATGGTAAATACATCGAAATCCTCCTGCGTAAATCCCTTAAATTCTGTCATATATGTACTCCTTTCTATGTACAAGTTTGATTACAGTTAAAAATAACGTCAATATTTGTCTTATTATCGTAACATAGTGGCGCCGTTGACAAAATGAATTTGCTTACATAGCGTTTTTAATGAAATTTTGTTAGGATATACGTAATACATAAAAAGGAGTTTGCGGAATGGAAGCTGAGCAAAAACATGCGTTATTTATCCAGGCAAAAGAGTGGACAATCGAGGCTGGTGAACGGATTAAAGAAAGGGTCCAGCAGCCATTTAAAGTAAATACAAAACGGGACCGCAAAGATTTAGTTACCGAGGTAGACGAGGATACGGAAAAGTTTTTTGCGGAAAAGATAAGAAATACTTACCCTGATCATCAGGTTTTGGGTGAGGAAGGCTTTGGTGATGATGTGACCAGCCTTGACGGAATGGTCTGGATTATTGATCCTATTGACGGGACGATGAATTTCGTGCATCAGAAACGAAACTTTGCCATTTCAGTCGCTATATATCAGGATGGTGAGGGGATCATTGGCCTCATTTATAACGTTATGACCGGAGATTTATACTCGGCGAAAAAGGGAGAGGGAGCCTATAAAAACAAGGATCTGCTTCCGAAATTGGATCGTACCAGGAAACTCGAGGATTGTTTAATCGGAATTAATCAGTTCTGGGCTGTACCTAATCGCCGACTTGATGAAACAGGTGTACATCAGCTAATACGAAAAGTTCGCGGGACCCGTTCCTATGGTTCTGCTGCTCTGGAGTTCGCTTTTGTTGCGGAAGGAATTATGGATGGCTACATAACGATGAGATTAGCTCCATGGGATATTGCAGCAGGGGTTATCATCGTCCAGGAAGTCGGTGGTATGGCTACCAGAGCAGATGGAAAGCCTTTGGATATGCTTCGTGAAAATACGGTGATTACATGTAATCCCGCTGTTCACAAAGAAATTATTGACAACTATCTTATCCTGAAAGACTGACAAAAGGACTGACAAAGTCATATGAAGGCTTTGTCAGTCCTTTTTCGCTTTGTTCACAATCCCTGTTTTCTTTTCATTCTTAGTCCGAATCCCATGATCACAAACCCGAGCAGAAATAAGCCGGCTGCCAGGAGATATTGCTGGAATCCGATAGCAATTCCCACAGCAACATAGCTTAAAATAACGAAAAGAGCCAGGATAAATGCCTTGTGTTCATACTTCATAATTCCACCTCTTTATCTTTAAGTGTACACGAAGAAAACAGGAATCAACAAGAGGTTATTTCCGTAGCGGCGGTTCCTGCACCTATAATAATCGGATTAAATTTTTAGCGAAAACATTTTTGTCCCAGCCTCTTTGATTGAAGTTTCAAGGTAGTATTATTTGAAAAAATTTAGTATGATAATAGTGATGACGTCATTAGGAGGAAGCACTATGTCAGACCAGGAAATTATTGCTAGCCAGGGATTTCGGCCATTGACGGAGTTCATGTTAAATGATGTCGGTGGGCAAACTGGAATCATTCTGTTATATGCAACAATTTTTATTTTTGCAGCTATCACCTATAAACTTGGGTTTGCACGGAAGATCCCTTTATTAAAATCAATCATTATATACATACTACTAGCTTTAGGATGCTACGTACTTTTATTTTTTGCCGTTTTATTACCAATTCTTGAGGTCTTAGTGATTTCTTCGCTTGTTCTGGCGATTTACAGGTACCGTTTAGCTCAGGAACGAAAACGAAGAAATGGGGAAGGAGTTGGAAAACAAACGTGAAGTCTTTACAGGACGTTGTGTATAATTGGTTATCCATTCAGTTGGTGGCGGATGCGAGGCCTGACGATCAAGCTGCAGTTGAAACAGCGGCTTTTTTTAAACAAATGCTGGAGAAAGAACACAACGTAACAAGCATTCACGTGGATAAACGTGAGGATATGTATAGCGTCAGAGTCCAAAAAAAGGAGGAAGATCGCTCCTTTCGTTTTCCAGTAGAATTAATCGAATGTATTTATGATCAAATTCATGAAGAACCAGAAAAGTTCACCATCTATTCATAATAAACAAAGGCGGAAGCGCCCGCTTAGCGACGTACGAACTGGACTGAGCCGGAGGAGATAAAGTGAAACTACAATCAGTGGGGGTTCATTCCCCAGTGATTGTTAGTTGAACAAATCAGGTGTTTACTGGCTGTTGCCCCCATCTTACAGGGGTCTTACAGCCAGTTAACACGCGGAAAAGGAAATACGACGAACCTTGTGAGTCGATGTTGACTTATCGGACGGAGGTGAAGGAAGTCACGCTAGTCGCTGGGCGCTGGAGCCGGACGTGGCCTAACTTGTTTGCCTTATCCACAAATGGTTTATTTTATAATTTCCTAGACCAGTACAAAATCCGATTCAGAACATTGAATCGGATTTTCCCATGTGCTATAAAATTTTTAAAGATAAGGATCTTTTTTCTTTTCGCGGTATTCCCGGTAGTTGCCGGTTTCCAGTCTCTTTTCCGTTTTGTTATCAATGCGTTCCCTGCATGTATCACACATATAGGTCATGACACGTTTTTTACGAAGCTGTTTAGCCAATAGACTATTCTCTGCAATTTTCTCTACTTTATCACATAAGATGCATTTTACTTTCAAGTGATCACCTCATTCCCCATAAGTATAACATGTAATTGAGTTTTATGTCATAATTTGGCTGAATGAGCTTCCCGACTTGACATATATCTGGAAAAATAAAACGAGGCTAAGCTGGTAAGCCTCGTTTTATGATTAATCTTCATTCTTCATTTGCTGATTGGATTGATCGTTCTGGGCTTTATCCAATTGTTCTTTCTTTTTCTGGTCTTTCAGCATTTCGCTGTTTGAATCAGGTTCTGTGGGTTGTTTTTGTTTTGGCGGTACTTCAGGCATGAATCTGCCTACTATAGCTGCCAGTTCATCGATGATGGCATCTTCCGGGTGTCCCTGCCTGACCTTATACGCCAGTCGCCGGAGTCGCTCGTTCACATCTCCGTCTGCCGTTACCATCGTGTTGTTTCCGTGAATATCTTCTTTAAGGGCTTCTGAAACCGAAAATTTTATGGTTCCGACCCTTGAGCGGTCCAGTTCTTCATCTACATCTATTCCCACGATTGAATAAGGACCTGCAGCAACAGCTGTGGCCCCATTAACACCTGGTACATCTGTCGCTATTTCGGCCAGATGTTGAGCCATTTCCTGATTGGAATATTCTTTATCCTCATGGGTAACTTCCGAATCCTTTACCTTTAAGTACTTATCCATGTTATTGTCATTTCGTGCTTCTTCGTTATTCTGACAAGCACTAAGTGTGATCGCGAGAAACAAAATGGCAAAGGAGTACATAACATTCCTCATTATTCGAACCTCCTTTTATAAATATATTGTTTCTCATTCGTCTAACTTTATGATTTTCGTCATATATTTAAAATACGGAAGCCTTGCCAATTCTTAATTATTAGAAACTTAGGAGGCGGCATTTTGGACATAACTTATGTTTTAGATACAAATGTTTTACTTCAGGATCCACGTGCAATTTTTTCATTTGACGAGCATGAGGTGGTGATTCCGGCCGTTGTTTTAGAAGAAGTGGATTCCAAGAAGCGCAATATGGATGAAGTAGGCCATAATGCAAGAGAAACCTCAAGAATTATTGATCGCTTTCGTCAAATCGGTGAGCTTTATAATGGTGTGAAACTGCCTAATGGTGGAAGCTTGCGGATCGAATTAAATCATCGCTCTTTTTCCAAACTTGGTGAAATTTTTCTGGAGAGGACCAATGATAATCGAATACTGGCCGTTGCTTTAAATTTACACCTCGAAGCTCAAAAGGAGGACATGAATCATAAAGTTATCTTAGTGTCTAAAGATATCTTAATGAGGGTAAAAGCAGATGCACTGGGTCTGACTGCTGAAAATTATTTAAATGAACGCGCCGTCAACGAGGACAATGTTTATGAGGGCTATCAACAATGGATGATTAAAGAGGAGGAGTTAAATGACTTTTTCCAAAACGGAACCTTAAAGATTCCTGAAGCGGAAAAGAAGCATCTATATCCAAATGAATTTGTTGTGATGAAAAATGAATTAAATCCATCTCAATCTGCAATCGGTGTTGTGCGTTCAGACCGGGAATGTATAGAAAAATGCAGGCTGTCGATTGAAAATGCCTGGGGGATAAAACCGCGAAACGCCCAGCAGACAATGGCCCTTGAGCTTTTGTTCCGTAATGATATCCAGCTAGTGACCATGACTGGAAAAGCCGGTACAGGTAAAACCTTACTGGCACTTGCGTCAGGACTCATGCAAGTAGAAGATATGCGATTATATAAAAAAATGCTTGTGGCAAGGCCCGTAGTTCCATTAGGTAACGATATCGGCTACTTACCGGGAGAGAAGGAAGAAAAACTAAAGCCCTGGATGCAACCGATTTATGATAACCTCGAATATTTATTTGATGTACAAAAAACAGAAGAGCTTGACCAGATCCTGACCGGTCTGGGTTCAATCCAGGTGGAAGCCTTAACCTACATAAGAGGCAGAAGTATTCCACAGCAGTTAATTTTGATTGATGAAGCGCAAAATCTAACAAAGCATGAAGTGAAAACGATTTTAACACGAATAGGAGAGGGGAGTAAGGTCATTTTGCTCGGAGACCCCGGGCAGATCGATCATCCTTATTTAGATGAGTATAATAATGGTCTCATTCATGTGGTTGAGAAGTTTAAGGATTCTTCTTTAAGTGGACACGTTAAATTTCACAAGGGTGAGCGATCCTCTCTGGCACAGCTGTCGGCAGATTTGTTGTGATGTACCTGGCTCATGTTTCCTGCATGAGCCAGGTTTTATAAAGGATTTATATTACCTTTTATAAATTTTGGTAATTGAACATTCCCATCAAGCCAATCTTTAAATGAAATGATACACGGTACACAATGTTCACCAACGCCAATTATAATACGCAAATCCCGAGGTGAATAAACAACTGTGTGAAGCGTACCAAAAAAGTTTTTATAATCCCGTAAAAATAATGGTGACGAAGAATGATTAAAAGCATGATATGCATCAATAGGTTTTAAGTGTTCTTTGGATATTTGGGATAAAAACTGTTTGCGAAGCTGAGAGTTTTTGATGAGTGGGCGATTATACTTTCTTAAGGAATTCGTTTCGAAATGATTTGTACATAAAAGGGGAGAAGTTTCATTTGAGATTTGTTTTTCAGGTGATGCTTCAACAATAGCACAATTTCCATTTTGGTCTGTAAGTGAAAAATTCAGACAATGTCCATGAGGCACAGACATGATTAAATCTACAGCTTCCTGGACTGTGCTGCAATTATTCAAGACAAGTCGGGCTATAGTTGTCGGAAGGAACCTCTTGGGCTGCTTTCGTTCATGAACAAGATGAATACCTGCCACAAGCCCTTTTTCGTTCATCCCGTCCAGTCGACCTGTAAGCTGTTGACTAAACCCTGCGCTTGCATATCCTTTGTCGGGATTAAGCAATACAAACTGCGCATCATATAATTTCGTACTAAAATCATAGTTACGAACGTAAAAAGAATCATTCCCAAATGCAGAACATCCCATGAAAGGCATAGCGACATCATATCCCCCATATAAGCGGGTGGCTTCCTCTGAAGAAATTTGTAATCCTTTTGCTAAACCTGTTAACTCATATACCATTTCCTTATCATATTTTCTCAAGTTATTAAATGCCTCTTCAATGTTAATATGTTTTTGCATTTTTAGCATAGCATGGTCATTTTCTGTTAATCTCCGTTTTGTACCCTGTTTAAAACCAATTTGCTGACTGCTACCCGACAATTCAATAACTTGAATCTCCAATTCCTTACTCATAGGATTCCCCTCCCATTTGTCTCACAGGCATAATGATATCCATTTTATTGATTTGATCTCCTCTATACCATTCCAAAACCTCTCCACGGGGTACCCAATCATATTTCAGCGCATATTGAAATAATTGACGATAGCCTGATTCGATATTTGAAAAATGATCATCGTAAGGGAATCCAATACATAACGAGGCATCCATTTTCTCAATATGGCCAGCTGAAAAGGTCAATTCCTGGTTTGGTTCTATGGCAAACCCAATCTCACCTTTGATCCATTTTCGGTTTCCGGATAAATATCTAAAATAAGTATTATGAATGGTCTGTTTTACAGTTTTAAGTTCATGACGTCTCTTTAAAAAAGTTTCTCTAAATTGTCCCGGTGGTGCCTCTGCCGGAAACCAGATAATATTCTCCTGTTTTCTGTCAATTAAATAAACAGTTTCTAATTCATTGCTTTCCAGATAGTTTAGACTTATCGTCAACTGTGCCTGTTTTTCCTTGATAGCCAGGGCCCAATTCTTTTTCATATTTTCTTTTTCCTCTTTTTCAGCTGTCAGGTAGGTTTGTATCTCGGTAATAGGGATATCTGCTATCCGTAAACTCGCTATAAACTTTGCTGTAGCAATTTGATCGTGTGAATATAAGCGATATCCACTTTTCTTAGTTCGCTGCATCGGTATCAGAAGATTCTTTTGTTCATAATACCGCAGCGCACTAGTTGGAATTCCTGTAAATTTCGAAAACACTTTAATGGTTAAATAATTTTTCAAATAACCACCTCCTTGTAACATCATAAACGTTAAAGTTACTTTAAGGTCAATACCTTTTAGAAAATTATAGAAACTTTAGAATTTGTCAGGGATTTCATGATGATAACAGTAAGCATTTTTGTGACGGTCCTAACTAGTTTAGTGTGTGTAAAAGATTTAGCAGCAATAGGGACATTTGGTTTATATGAGTCCATAACAAAAGCCGGAAGGGAATTCCTTCCGGCTTTTGTCACAGCATAATCTGTATATTAAAATCTTTATTTAATCTTTATTCCGGTTATTCCTTTAACAGGTGTATTTTTATTGGATCCATCGCCAAAATAAAAATGAAGGGGGCCGTCTTCTTTTATTGGTTTTCCTTCGACTGCAAACAGAAAATAGCCGTCTTTCAGGGTATCAAGGGTGATTTCTTCTTCGCCGTTTTCGGTTTCAAGCAGGGCGGCTGTTGCGGACTCATTGACTTCTGCGGTTTCCAGAAAGGGCTTTATATTCATTACATATGTACTATCTAAGATTTTTTTACGCTCATATTTGGAAATGCTTTTGTTCACCGGCGGATTCAGTTTTTGCTGATAAACTTCACGATTCCACCGATTTGAGGCTTTTTCCAGTTCGTCTTCGGGATTCTCTTCCTGTTCATCATTACTGTTAAAGGCTTTATCAAATTCTACTTTGCGATCATCAAAAATCCAGACACTTGCATCAAGCGTGAGTGGGAATTTTACGTTGCCAGCTAGTTGTACGATCAATTTTTTCACCTCTGTATTTTAGCGTTTACAAAACAAGTATAACGGATTTTTCAGCTGTATGCATTAAGGAGGAAAAGATTCATGGAAAAAGTTACGGAAAAACAATTGGAAAAATGGGTCGATCATATTCGGATTTATGCAAATAATGGAAAGGTTGCGGACTATATTCCGGCCCTTAAAAGGCAGAATCCGGAAATTAATGCAGCATCCTTTTTTCATTTAGATGGGGAATGTGTACAAGCCGGAGAAGCCGACTATTTTTTTACGATTCAAAGTGTATCCAAAGTGCTTGCTTTAGCTGTAGCACTGATGAATCACGGAGAAGATGCGGTTTTTTCGAGGGTGGGAAAGGAACCGACAAGCGATCCTTTCTATTCCATATCGAAATTGGAGGTTGAAAAGCCTTCAAAACCCATCAACCCGATGATCAATGCCGGTGCTTTGGCTGTTACGAATATGATGTCAGGGAAAACGACAGACGATATGCTTCATGAGATTTTAGACTTTGTACACCTGCTTACAGGTGATGAAACGATTGATTATGATAAGGAAGTCGCCCAGTCTGAATATAATTCCGCCTTTTTAAATCGATCGTTATGCTATTTTATGAAACAGAATGGGATTATCACTGGAAGTGTGGAAGAACTGCACGATGTGTATACGAAACAATGCGCAATTCAGATGAATGTAAAGCAGCTGGCAAAGGTTGCGGGTATTTTTGCCAATGAAGGAAAGGATATCGAGACAGGGGAGCAGCTCATTCCCCATCATTATGCCCGTATATGTAATACATTTATGGGGACCTGCGGGATGTATAATCAATCCGGCTCCTTTGCTATAAATGTGGGAATTCCTGCAAAAAGCGGAGTTTCCGGTGTCATTATGGGAGTCGTGAACGATGTTGGTGGTGTTGCAGTGTTTGGACCTGCTTTAGATAAACAGGGAAATAGTGTTATAGGGGTTAAATTGCTGGAAATCATGTCCCGTTATTATCAATGGTCCATTTTTTGAAGGTGGGATTCTGCTTTATTCCCGCCTTCGCTTTTCTAAATTCTCCGGTTGCATTTTTTTTGGTTTGACGTTAATATATTGAAGTAGAAGGTATTTTTAAATTAGGTATTCGTTTACATAAAATCGGATGAAAATAGGAATTTATGAAACTATGAGGTGATAGATTCCTTCATAAGATCGACAGGAAAGAGGGGGATGTCCGTGTCTTCGGAAGTGGCAATGGACCGGGAACAAGCATTGGCTATTTTGAAACAGGATGCTGATAAAATATTACAGCTTATAAAAGTGCAGATGGATAATTTGACGATGCCGCAGTGTCCACTGTATGAGGAAGTTTTAGATACACAGATGTTTGGATTATCAAGAGAAGTTCATTTTGCGGTCAGGCTTCAACTAATAAGTGAAGAGACCGGTAAAGAGATACTGGAAAACCTGGAACGACAGGTAAGTGCATTGCATGAAGCCTTTCAAGCTCAAAAATCCCCTGAATAAACTCAAATTACAACAACAATCTGTTGTAATTTGAGTTTTTTATTCCAATACATAATCTGAGAAAAAGGTCACATTTAACTGATTTTTCAGTTCTTTCCCTGTTGATTTTAGAATAATCTTAAAAATTAAGAAGGAAAATCCTCTTTCACGTCGTATTTATAACAAATACGGATTTTTTGATATCCAACGAAACAGCAAAAAGTTTTTCATTCTTAGAACAACAAAAAAATATCAATCACCATAAGGATGACAGTTATGAAAAAACGATTAAAACATTTGGATTTTACTTTAATATTTACACCACTGGCTCTAAGTATTTTTGGACTTGTTATGATTTATAGTGCCAGCATGGTGTTAGCGGTATATGAAGGAATGGGCAGTAATCACTATTTAATAAAACAAATTCAGTGGCTGATTTTAGGTACAGGCCTGCTCTTTTTTACTGCTTTGATCCCTTATCAAAAATACCAAAGGATTATAAAACCTACCGTTATTGGTATGCTGCTTCTTCTTATTTTTGTTTTTCCTTTTGGAGAGGAAGTCAACTATGCCAAATCATGGTACGATTTTAAAATCTTTAGTTTTCAGCCTGCAGAGGTAGCCAAGCTAGGTCTTATTTTGTATTTGGCCTCTGTTTATTCAAAGAAGCTGTCCTATATTCATCAATTCGGCAAAGCTGTTATACCGCCGCTGGTAATAACAGGGTTAACCATTATTCTGATTGTCTTACAGCCGGATATAGGTACAGCGGCTATTATTATGTGTATCGCACTGAGTGTCATTGTAAGTTCAGGCATTCGTTTACGGCACCTTTTTATTTTAGGTGCAGTTGGAGCTCTTTTTCTTGCCATTGCCATCCCGAATCTGGTTACTGATGAACGGGTAGAACGATTCACTGGGGCATATGAGCCATTTTCGGATTCCAGTGGCGGAGGTTATCAGTTAATTCAATCGTATTTAGCCATTGGATCTGGAGGATTAACAGGAGAAGGTTTAGGTGAATCCGTTCAAAAATTAGGATATTTAACCCAGCCACATACAGACTTTATTTTAGCAGTTGTTGCTGAAGAGTTGGGTCTCATTGGTGTGGCAATCAGTATCGGGGCTATTGCTGTAATTGTTTTAAGAGGATTATATTTTGCCAGAAAGTGTGAAGATGCTTTTGGATCCCTGTTAGCGATAGGGATTTCCTTCATGGTAGGGATTCAGGCATTTATAAATATAGGTTCTATGAGTGGTGTGCTGCCTATAACAGGTGTAACACTGCCATTTATAAGCTATGGAGGCAGTTCCCTCTTAATCTTGATGATCTCCATGGGTATTTTAAATAATATTGCTATGCAAGTAAAATCCAGTGAACAAACCTACACCAAAACACGTTCACAAATTCCAGATGCATCAGAAGAATCAGTGTTTTCAATCAATGAAAGGAGAGGAAGAAAAGCATGGGTGAAATAAAACAAATCAATAAAGTTTTAGTGGCAAATCGAGGAGAAATTGCCATCCGTGTATTTCGAGCCTGTACGGAGCTTAATATCCGTACAGTGGCGATTTATTCCCAGGAAGATACGGGATCCTATCATCGCTATAAGGCTGATGAAGCATACTTAGTGGGGAAAGGGAAAAAACCGATCGATGCATACTTGGATATTGAAGGAATCATCGAAATTGCAAAACGGGTTGGAGTGGATGCCATTCATCCCGGTTACGGTTTTTTGTCTGAAAATATTGAATTTGCAAAACGTTGTGAAGAAGAGGGGATTATATTCATAGGACCAAACAGTGAGCATCTGGAGATTTTTGGTGATAAGGTGAAAGCCCGTCATCAGGCCATTAAAGCCGGTATACCAGTTATTCCTGGCAGTGATGGACCTGTGAAGCATTTAGAGGAAGTAAAAGAATTTGGCCAGAAGCATGAATTTCCTATTATTATTAAAGCTGCTTTAGGAGGCGGGGGGCGCGGAATGCGGATTGTCCGGAGTCCTGAATCGTTAAATGATGCCTTTGACCGGGCTAAATCAGAAGCGAATGCAGCTTTTGGCAGTGATGAGGTCTATGTCGAAAAGCTGGTTGAAAATCCGAAACATATTGAAGTGCAAATTTTAGGGGATAAAGCTGGTAATATTGTTCATTTATATGAAAGGGACTGCTCAGTGCAGCGACGTCACCAGAAAGTGGTTGAAGTAGCCCCGAGTGTTTCGCTTCCTGACAAGCTGAGACAGGAAATCTGTGATGCTGCCGTTCAGTTAATGAATGAAGTAGATTATATCAATGCTGGAACGGTAGAGTTTCTGGTGACCGATAAAGAGTTTTACTTTATAGAGGTTAATCCAAGAGTACAGGTAGAGCATACCATTACAGAGCAAATCACAGGTATTGATATAGTACAGACTCAAATTATGATTGCTGAAGGACATCATTTATTTGATGATAAAATTTCCATCCCACATCAAGAAGACATTCAAACCACAGGATATGCCATTCAATCACGTGTAACCACAGAGGATCCCCTGAATAACTTTATGCCTGATACGGGTAAAATTATGGCCTATCGTACAGGTGGAGGATTTGGCGTAAGGCTTGATGCCGGAAATGGCTATCAGGGTGCCGTTATTTCTCCGCATTATGATTCTCTTTTAGTAAAAGTATCTACATGGGCCCTGACTTTTGAAAAAGCTGCAAGTAAAATGGTCAGAAATTTAAAGGAATTTAGAATTCGCGGGATCAAAACCAATATTCCGTTTTTGGAGAATGTAATCCAGCATTCAAGGTTCTTAACAGGGGAATATGACACAACTTTTATCGATCAGACCCCGGAACTGTTTGTCTTTCCGAAGCGTAAGGATAGAGGAACAAAGATGCTTAGTTACATTGGTTATACAACCATCAATGGTTTTGACGGAGATGGAAAAAAGAAGAAGCCAGGCTTTTTAAATCCAAGAATACCAAAAGTGAAACAGTCGGAAAAATACCCGTCAGGAACGAAGCAAATCCTGGATGAACAAGGACCTGAAGGCTTAGCAGACTGGCTGAAGAATCAGAAAGAAGTCTTATATACGGATACAACCTTCCGGGATGCCCATCAGTCTCTGCTTGCCACTCGTGTAAGGACCAAGGATTTGTTACAAATCGCTGATCCAACTGCACGACTGTTGCCTGAGCTATTCTCTGTAGAAATGTGGGGAGGAGCAACGTTTGATGTGTCCTACCGTTTCCTGAAGGAGGACCCATGGGATCGATTACTGAAGTTGCGTGATAAAATGCCGAATGTTTTATTTCAAATGCTGCTTCGTGCCAATAACGCAGTCGGTTACAAAAACTATCCTGATAATGTCATTCAGGAGTTTGTCGAGAAAAGTTCAAATGCAGGAATCGATGTGTTCAGAATTTTCGATAGTTTAAATTGGGTAAAAGGAATGACACTTGCGATTGACTCTGTTCGATCAAACGAAAAGGTTGCTGAGGCTGCGATGTGTTACACAGGGGATATTCTTGATCCTTCAAGACCCAAGTATGATTTAGCTTATTATCGAAATTTAGCCAAGGAACTGGAGAACGCCGGAGCTCATATTCTCGGCATTAAAGATATGGCCGGCCTGTTAAAACCTGAAGCAGCCTATCAATTGATCTCTACGTTAAAAGAGTCTATTGACATTCCTATTCATTTGCATACCCATGACACAAGCGGCAATGGAATCTTTACTTATGCTAAGGCCATCGATGCAGGAGTCGATGTAGTAGACGTAGCGAGTGGTCCAATGTCTGGTTTAACTTCACAGCCTAGTGCAAATAGTTTATTCTATGCACTGGATCACAATGAACGCAAACCACAGGTGGACATTCAATCTTATGAAAAAATTGGCCATTACTGGGAGGACATCCGCAAATATTACCAGGGATTTGAAAGTGGGATGAAGGCGCCACATTCAGAAATTTATCTGCACGAAATGCCGGGTGGTCAGTATAGTAATCTGCAGCAGCAGGCAAAAGCTGTAGGTCTTGAAGAACGCTGGGATGATGTGAAGCAAATGTATCGACGTGTCAATGACATGTTCGGGGACATTGTTAAAGTGACACCATCCTCTAAAGTGGTTGGGGATATGGCCCTTTACATGGTTCAGAATGATTTGACTGAGGATGACATTTACGAGCGGGGAGAATCCCTGGACTTCCCTGATAGTGTTGTTCAATTGTTCCAGGGTTACCTTGGTCAGCCGTATCAAGGGTTCCCGCAGGAGCTGCAAAGAATCATCCTGAAAGGGAGAGAGCCGATTAAAGAACGTCCTGGGGAATTGCTTGAAAATGTAGATTTCCATGAGTTACGTGATAATTTATATCATAAGCTTAACCGTCAGATTACAAATTTTGAATTAATCACCTATGCTCTATATCCAAAGGTTTATATGGATTATAACAAGTTCTATGATCAGTATGGAGACCTGTCTGTTCTGGACACGCCGACATTCTTCTATGGAATGCGCTTGGGAGAAGAAATTGAAGTGGAAATTGAACAGGGAAAGACCCTAATTGTTAAATTGGTTTCTATAGGTGAACCACAGCAGAATGGTACACGGGTCATTTATTTTGAGTTAAACGGTCAGCCGCGGGAAGTAATTGTCAGGGACGAGAGCATTCAAAATCTTATCCAGGAACGACCAAAGGCTGATAAGGATAATGATCATCAGATTGGTGCAACCATGCCTGGAACTGTCATTGATGTTTTAGTTGAAAAAGGGGAAAAGGTCCAAAAAGGTGATCATTTAATGATTACAGAAGCGATGAAGATGGAGACAACTGTACAGGCGCCGTTTGATGGTAAAATTAAAAAGGTTTATGTGAAAAACGCAGAAGCTATTGAAACAGGTGACCTGCTCATAGAGTTTGAATAAAAAGACAAAAAAGCGGACTTCAGAAACTGAAGTCCGCTTTTTTCGTGGTGCGTCCAGCACTTAGTTTCTCTCGTTCTGTGCGCTTCTTGTGGAAAGAAGGATGAAGTAGCAGAGAAGCCCAAAGAAAACGGAGATAACCAGAGCATGGAATAATGCGATATATAAGTTTGCAATAGTAAAAATGATCATTGCTCCCAAAGCAACCTGTAAAATAATCAGCAGCAGAGCAATCGTCCATCCATAATACATGACCTTATGCTTTTTATAGTTTCGGGAAATTCTAAAGAATAAAAAGATAACCCAGACAAACAAAAGGCCTGCTGCAAATCGATGGCCCATTTGTACCCATTGTATAAAGCTATAGTCAACAGGAGATAATCCCGGCTCACAGAATGGCCAGCTTATACAGGCCAGGCTTGCTTGCGCGTGCCGTACCAGCGCTCCTGTATAGACGACCACTAGAGTGTAAGCAAATAACAAATAAAATTGTCGTCTTAACGCGAAATCAATATACAGGGCCTGAGCATCAAATTTCTTATCAATTTCAAAGATGATAATCATGAGCAGGAACACAGCCGCAAAAGAAATCAGCGAAATGCCAAAATGCAGCGCTAAAACAAAATCAGACTGTCCCCATACTACAGCAGCAGCGCCTATAAGTCCCTGTACTAGAAGGAAGAATATCGACATAAAGGCAAGAAATTTTGTTTCTCGTACATTCCCGTAGTATTTCCAGGCAAGAATAGATAATATTAAAACCAGGATTCCCACTGTACCGGAAACCAGTCTGTGACTTAATTCTATAATCAATTCAAATGTTAAATCAGAAGGGATGATTTCTCCTTCACACAAAGGCCAGCTTCTTCCACAGCCCAGTCCGGATTCTGTTTTGGTAACGAGGGCTCCACCTACCAAAACAAACAGCATACCTATTGTTGATAGAACTGACAACCATTTTAAAAACTTTATCATGATTCCTACCTACCATTCTAATATTAAAGTCCAAATTACATTTTAATATAAAAAAATGCGATGTACAAAAGAAATTGTCACAATTTGATTACAAAAATGTGCTATTATGGATATATAAGGTTTTCACTATTTTCACGTAAATAAGCATAAAAAGGTTGCATCTTTACCATATCTTTGCTAGAAATAAATAGGGTTGGTCATTTCATAATAATCCCATAACTACATATCTTTACTAATTTGATGTCAAAACTGAATTTAGGGTAAAAATCAATTTTAAGGGAAATGTCATAAATTTGTCACACAAACGGTGATGATGTGTGATTAAATAGATGTAAGCAATCATTATGATGAACTATAATGGGGATTTTGAAGTGTATTTTAAGGACGATTCAAACGGTCGTACTTCCTGATATAGCAGAATGAATGTGTACTTAATGAACAGAGAGGAAGGTAACGTTTAAAAATGAGTAACCCTAAATCAATTGGGACTAATCCTGCACTGATTGAAACATCAGACAAGGACTACGATAAAACGAATTCGCTTTGGTCCGATTTTCTGGCTTTGATAAAAATTGGGATTATTAATTCAAATTTGATGACAACCTTTGCCGGCTTCTGGCTTGCATTATTTATTACGCAATCACAGTTTTTACAGTATTGGGATAACCTGATCATTACGTTGGCTGGTACAGCATTAGTGATTGCCGGAGGATGTATTTTAAACAATTATTATGATCGGGATATTGATCAAAAGATGTCCAGGACAATTAAACGTCCAACGGTAACAGGAACAATGTCGAATTCTTTTGTTATCAGATTGGGTATTGGTTTTTCGGTTGCTGGACTGCTGGCCCTGTGGCTGACTTCACCTATGTCAGCGCTTTTTGGGTTTATAGGCTGGTTTACTTATGTGGTTCTATATACGATGTGGTCCAAGCGACGCTATACAATCAATACCATTATTGGAAGCTTTTCAGGTGCAGCACCTCCATTAATTGGCTGGTTTGCTGTAGATACCGGCTTTCATCCGCTTGCTTTTGTACTATTTCTTATCTTATTTATTTGGCAGACACCACACTTTTTGGCTTTGGCCATGATGAAAACAAAGGAGTATAAGGAAGCTGGCATTCCAATGCTTCCGGTTGTCCATGGATTTTCCATTACCAAAAGGCAAATGACAATTTATGTAGCATGTTTACTGCCATTACCTTTTTATTTTGGTTCATTAGGGACAATCTTTTTAGTATTGGCTTCTATATTAAATATAGGTTGGTTAATACTATCAATAAGTGGCTTCTTTATGAAAGATGATTTAAAGTGGGCCAAACGTATGTTTATTTATTCACTGAATTATTTAACCATCATTTCTTTAGCAATGGTGATTGCCACCATTCCGTCATTTTTCTAATATCGTTAGGTGAATAAACCATTATTCCCTAACTTTATATTCATATTTAACACAACATAAAAGAGAAAGAGGGGTATGAATTCATGAAAGGATGGATGGGCAGGTTTCGAGCACTGTTTTTACTAGGTGGATTAGCACTAGTTCTTTCAGGTTGTGGAAACCCGTACTTAAGTGCCTTGCAGCCGAAAGGTGAAGGCGCAGACATGATTATGGACCTTATGATCCTTAGTATTGTTATCATGCTGTTTGTATTTTTGGTTGTTATGGCAATTTATGTATTTGTTTTAGTTAAGTTCCGTCAGAAAAAAGGACAGGAAGATTATATTCCTAAACAGGTTGAGGGGAACCGTGTATTGGAAACAATATGGACTGTTATTCCTATTATTTTGCTGCTGATTTTAGCGGTTCCAACTGTACAATATACATTTGCATTATCTGATACAACCCCTGAAACACAAGAAGGCGAGGAAGCAGAAAATGCGGAAGAAGCCCTCTGGATTGATGTAACAGGTAAGCAGTTCTGGTGGAATTTTGATTATCGGGATAAAAACGTTCAAACCAGTCAGGATTTATATATTCCGACTGACAGACGAGTTTACATTAAGTTGAGTTCAGGAGATGTTATCCATTCCTTCTGGGTACCGACAATTTCAGGTAAGATGGACGTAAACCCTGGAAAAAATGAAAATGAAATGTTTATTCAAGCAGATGAAGAAGGGGTTTACTGGGGCCAGTGTGCTGAATTTTGCGGACCTTCTCACTCCTTAATGGACTTTAGAATTGTAGCTGTTAGTCCAGGAGAGTTTGATCAGTGGTTATCCGACATGCAGAATGTGGATCCGGAAGCTGAGCCGGAAAGTGAACCGGCCAGAGAAGGTAAGAAATTATTCTCAGAAAACAGCTGTTTAGGCTGTCACGCTGTAGGTTCTTCACCAGCTATGATGGGACCGAATGTAACAAACTTCGGTGACCGTTCCAAAGTTGCCGGTATTCTTGATTACAATAAAGATAATATTGTGAGCTGGATTCTGAACCCTGAGAAACATAAGCCTGGAAACCAGATGACAGGTAACTATACAGTTCCAAGCAAAGAGGATGCTGAAAAGATTGCTGATTATCTCATGTCTCTAAGTCCAAGTGAAATTGGACCAGACGATGCAAAAGATGATGACTACATCAAGCCACAGAAGGATGAAGAATCTGACAATAAGAACGAAGAAAATAATGAAGCAGAAGATAGTGATGAAAACACAAATGAAGAACAATCAGAAGAAGAGTAATTTGTGAAAGTCGTCAAGATCTTTTAAAGGGAGGTTATTGAGGTGAGTACAGCTGCGTTAGAGAAGCAAGGCTTTGGCGCTACCTTATGGGATTACTTAACAACCGTTGACCATAAGAAAATAGGAATTCTCTATTTACTTGGTGGAGGTTTCTTTTTCCTGCTTGGCGGACTCGAAGCAATGCTTATTCGTTTACAGCTAATGTTGCCTGATAATGAATTAATTGGTGCACAGTTTTATAATGAAGTTATGACCATGCACGGAACAACGATGATCTTTTTGGCTGCTATGCCACTCATCTTCGCATTTATGAATGCGATTGTTCCATTACAAATCGGTGCCCGTGATGTGGCATTCCCGTTTGTAAATGCTTTAGGATTCTGGTTATTTTTATTTGGAGGTTTACTCTTAAATTTATCATGGTTCATGGGTGGTGCACCGGATGGGGGCTGGACAGCATACGCTCCGTTTTCCATCTGGTCACCGACTCACGGATTTGACTTTTATGCAATAGGATTACAGATAACTGGTTTTGGTACCCTTATGGGTGGAATTAACTTTATTGTGACGATTGTAAACATGCGTGCTCCGGGTATGACTTATATGCGTATGCCACTATTCACCTGGACAGCACTAATTGCCAGTGTATTAATTTTATTTGCATTCCCGGCATTAACTGTAGGTTTATTTCTAATGACGTTCGACCGTCTCTTTGGGGCCAATTTCTTTGTTCCTGAAATGGGCGGTAATGAAATTATCTGGGAACACCTATTCTGGATTTTTGGTCACCCGGAAGTATACATTCTTGTATTGCCAGCTTTCGGTATATTCAGTGAAGTTATTACAACTTTCTCCAAGAAGCGTTTATTTGGTTATTCAGCAATGGTATTCGCAACCGTACTTATTGCATTCTTTGGTTTTATGGTTTGGGCTCACCACATGTTCACAGTAGGTATGGGACCAATTGCTAACTCCATCTTTGCGATTGCGACCATGGCGATTGCTGTGCCAACGGGTATCAAAATATTTAACTGGCTGTTTACCATGTGGGGTGGAAACATCCGACTTACAACTCCAATGCTGTGGGCAGCAGGATTTATACCAACATTTACGATTGGTGGTATGACAGGTGTAATGGTTGCTGTGGCAGCGGCCGACCTGCAATATCATGATACGTATTTCGTTGTTGCACACTTCCACTACGTAATCGTAGGCGGGGTTGTATTCGGCCTTATCGCCGCAACACATTACTGGTGGCCGACGATGTTTGGTAAGATATTAAATGAGAAACTCGGAAAATGGACTTTCTGGCTCTTTTTTATCGGTTTCCATTTAACATTCTTTATCCAGCATTTCCTTGGTCTTATGGGTATGCCACGAAGATACTGGAAGTTTCTGCCTGGTCAGGAATTAGAAGTAGGGAACTTCATCAGTACCATCGGGGCATTACTGATGGCTGTTGGTACGATCATTCTGCTTTACAATATCGTTAAAACAACTGTGAGTGGAGAAAAATGTGATTCTGATCCTTGGGATGGACGTACACTTGAATGGAGTTTACCAAACCCAACACCACACTATAATTTTAAACAATTACCACTTGTGCGCGGATTGGATCCACTATGGATTGAAAAAACTCAGGGAAATGGAAAAATGATTCCGGCTGAGCCTGTGAATGATATTCACATGCCGAATAATTCATTCTTACCTTTTATGATGTCTTTAGGTTTATTTATTGCAGGCCTTGGATTTATCTTCCGCACAGATTCAACAATGGGGTATATCGGCATTGTTGCTGGTCTCGTTATTTTCTTTGGAAGTATGATTATCCGTTCTGTAAAAGATGATCTAGGTTATCACATTCATAAAGAAGATCTTGAAGAAGAGGGGGCTGGGGCAGAATGAGTACACACGAAGATGTTCTAAGCTCAGAAAATTTACCACATGAACCCGAGCGTGCAACCCTTGAAGGTAAAAATAAATTTATGGGTTTCTGGTTCTTTCTTGGTGGCGAAACAGTCCTTTTCGCAAGTCTGTTTGGTACCTATCTTGCACTGAAAAATTCCTTTGGTGAAGCTGAAGGAACACCTTCGCAGGATTTATTCGGATTACCTTTAGTCTTTATAATGACGATGATTCTGCTTACAAGTTCATTAACCAGTGTATATGCCATCTATCATATGAAAAATCATGCATTTAAGAAGATGATGGTTTGGTTTGGGATTACTGTACTATTAGGGGCTGCGTTTCTTGGGCTTGAAGTATATGAGTTTAATCATTATGTTCACGATTATGGTCATACATTTACTGCACATGCCTTTGGTTCAGCTTTTTATGCGCTAGTAGGCTTCCATGGTGCACACGTTGCGTTTGGCCTTGGATGGTTCATTGTTCTAATGATTCGAAATGCCAGACGAGGCTTGAATTTATATAATGCCCCTAAATTTTATTTAGCCAGTTTATATTGGCACTTTATTGATGTTGTTTGGGTATTTATTTTCACAGTAGTTTATCTCATGGGAAAGGTGGGGTAATGAATGGCAGATAACACCAATTCCAATATTCATGATCAATTTCATAAAGAAAAGCACAAAGAGGAAATGAAGCATCAGGTCATTACATTTGCTATGATGATTGCTTTTACCATCATTGCTTTTGGCCTGGTAGCCGGAGATTTCAGTAAGCTTTTCGTCGTACCAATCATATTGGTTTTAGCAGCTGTTCAGGTACTTTTTCAGCTATATTATTTCATGCATTTAAATCAAAAAGGTCATGAAATGCCAGCTCTTATGATTTACTCTGGTGTATTTGCAGCTGTATTAACCATCTTAGCTCTAACAACGATCACATGGATTTAAAAAAGATCGAGGCCAGCGCCTCGATCTTTTTCATTTCACGAAAGTGATGCTGTAGTAAGTGTGAATAATTTATGACAGTTGTTTGACTTATGGTTTATTTGTTTAGGTTAACCATATAAAATCAGTTATAATAATGGTAATAGATAATTAAAATGGAGTGACAAACATGTGGTCAAAACTACAATTATTTGGATTTCAGGCTCTGTGGAGTCCATATTTTCTCGTCTACATAATTATACTGGGTTTGCTTTACTATGTCGTTACAGGCCCCTTACGTCATAAATTCGGTGGCCAGGGTGAGGATGATCCAACAGGAAGGCAGAAACGAATGTTTTATCTCGGATTGCTCTTACTGTATATAATCAAAGGAGCACCGGTCGATTTACTATCTCACATTTCTCTTATGGCGCACATGATTCAAATGGCCTTGTACTATTTATTATTTCCAATTCTTATTATCAAGGGAATACCGGTCTGGATCTGGAAAAAGGTTTTTGATGTGAAGCTGATAGGCTCTGTCTTAAGGCTATTAACCAAACCACTGGTAGCGGTGCTGCTCTTTAACTTTACTTTTTCCATTTATCATATACCGGCGATTTTGGACTTTTCCAAATCCCATCAATTAGCTCATTCAAGTATTTCGGTCTTTATTCTTTTTACGGCGTTTTGTATGTGGTGGCCGCTTATGTCACCTTTACAGAATCATCAGATAAAGAAACCTTTTGCTAAAATTTTATATATATTTGGAAATGGGATGCTTATCACACCTGCATGTGCCCTTATCATTTTTTCAAGTGAACCAATCTATGCCACTTACTCTGAGATGCAGGCATGGACAACTGCTTTAAGTTTATGTGTTCCTTCAGACGTACTAAGTGGAATTTCATTTGGTGGTCCGCAAATTATAACGAATGTAAGTGTTTTATATGACCAGCAGGCTGGTGGAATTATCATGAAAGTTATGCAGGAAATTATATACGGGTTTGTTTTGGCGAAAGTATTCTTTAAATGGTTTAAAAATGAGTCGAGCAGAGGTGTTGATCCGATTCCCAATCAATCCTGAGACTGCATAGGAACTATAGGAGGACAAGTATGGCGACAATTTTGCCCACATTAAGTACAGTATTTATTATTATTTCGGCCATTTTAGTGGCTATTGGATGGATTTTAATCGCAAAAAATAAGCGAAAGGCTCATAAAAAGGTTATGATCAGTGGCGCTTTAGCTGCACTGGCTTTCTTTACGATTTACATGTCCCGAACAATATTTATCGGGAATACGTCATTTGGCGGTCCTGATGATATTAAAATCTATTATACGGTATTTCTGATTTTCCATATAATTCTGGCAACAACAGCAGCTGTCTTTGGGGTAGTTACATTATACTTAGCATTTAAACGAAAGATTTCCAAGCACCGTAAAATCGGCCCCATTACAAGTGTCATCTGGTTTTTCTCAGCTGTAACAGGTGTTGTCGTCTATCTCCTTTTATATGTTATCTATGATGGGGGACAGACAACAAGCATGTTAAAGGCTATTTTTGGTTTTTGATTTAACAATTGAGCTGCTGATGGAGGGAGTTGCTGTGATCATAACAGGTCAGGAACTAACACTAAGAGCAGTTACTAAAAAAGATGCAGAGCTGCTCTTGGTACAACCGGAAAAGTATGCTGAAAAACACGGGATAACCATACCTGAACGCTGGCCACATGTTCATTTAAATATTTATTTGCCTCTTTATCATGAGTTATTGCTGAGAGATATCCGTAATCAGGGCTATGGTCCATGGGTGATTACAACAGACACCTCCATTGCTGGAGATATTACCATACAGTCAATGCCCAACGATAAAGGGGAGATATGGATAGGCTATCATATTGAACCTGAGGAGCGTAATAAGGGGGTTGCTTCAAAAGCCATTAAGTATCTTAGTGAATGGGCGATATCCCAGTCTGATATAAAGAGAATATATGCGGAGTGTAATCACTCGAATGTTTCTTCAATGAAGGCATTAAAAAATGCAGGTTATTTGCTGCATCATCGTTTTAAGACAGTTGACGTATATGCCTATCCATAAACATTAAGGAGCTGTCTCATACAACGTGAGACAGCTCCTTTGCTGTTCTTAACTATATTTTTATTTTCCATTTGATAATTCCGGCTTCTCTGGCGGAATTGTAGGCGATGACTAATAGTGGACCAATGATGAAACCTAAAATACCAATCAATTTCAGTCCTAAATACATGGCAATGAGTGTCACAAGAGGGGACAGGCCCATGTGTCGTCCCATGACTTTTGGTTCAACCGTTCTCCTGATGGCTAAGAGAATAATGGCCAGCACACCTAGCTGAATTCCCATAGCTAATTCACCAGTGATCAGCATGTAAAGGGACCATGGTCCAAGAATAATAATGGATCCAATGATCGGAATAAAATCAATTAACCAGATAATAATTGACATAATGATGGCTACATCAGGTGCAATATACCAAAGCCCTAATAAACTTACGGTAAATATGATGATACTGACCAGAAATTGAGCCTTTAAAAATCCTACAATCACATAAGAGAAACGGGCGGTCATAAAGCTTACTTTTTCAGCCGTTTCTTCCTTCATTAAAGAATAAGCATTTTTTCTTAATTTAGGCAGCTCCAGCATAAATAAAAACAGGGCAATTAAATATACGAGGAAACTGACCAGGTATTCCGGTACTTTGGCGACAATACCGGCTACATTTTCAATGGTAATCGTTTCGTTTATGTTTTCACGAATTCCTCCAATATTGTCGTGCAGGGTAGTTGTGACTTCATCTACAAAGTCTTCAGGCATCCCTTGAGTAAAGGTATTCATATCTGATTCTAAGTTGTTCACCACATGCGTAATATTGTTTATGTAATTTGGAGCATTCTCTGTCAGTTTCACAAGCTGTGCAACGGATTTTGTTGTAACATATGTACCTATCGTGGATATAATCAGTAAAAATACAATAAAAATAATGGTTACACTTATTTTCCGGGTGATGCCAAATTTAAATTTTAATAACCGAACAAGTGGGTTTAATATAAAAGCGGTAAGTAACGCCAGTATCAGTGGAACAGATACAGGTAATATGAAAATGATGATGAGTATAGCAATGATGGAAAGGATAATTTTTGTCCATTGTGATTTAGTTAATTTATTGAACAATTTAAGTATGCGGCTCCCTTCTAAAAAACTCTATCTTAAATATAGCACAAGGAGAACTTTTTGAACATCAATATGGAACAAATTTAACAAAAAAAGGCTATTGAATGTTAAGGATTCAATAGCCTTTCCCTTTATACACAGGAAGCCCTAAGAGGCCACGTATGGTCCAATTATGCATTTTCTTCCACTTTAAATTGATCAATGGACTCTTTTACCTTTTTAAGGATCTGATTTGATTTTTGAACAATATTTTCAGGAAATTCTTCACCATCCCCATATTCAATCCCATGAGGATAATAATGCTTTCCTAAAAGAGGCGTTAACAATTTAATAATGGCATTCCCTTTGTCAACGTCACCTTCAATGGCATACCCCTGAATTCGAAGGTAATAGGTAACATTCTTCACATTGGTTTCCATTTTGTAATCATATGTAACACGCTCATAATCCCAGCCGGATGCACGAATAAGACCGGCTTTCTCCATAAGATGATCCAAAGGCTTAAGATTTACAACAGAATCTTCAATACCATGTCCTTCTAATTTCATATATTTCACCTCTATTTTAACTTTTCAATCTAAATCCATCATAGTAAAAAAATGCTGATTAATCAATTCTTAAACTGGAAATCCCCATTTTTTCAGAAATATATGTATCAAAATGGACACAATAAAGAAAGGAGAACACTTTGTCTGTTGTCCAATAAAGACTATTTAAGGAGGATGATGTATGAAATCCATACAGGACATTATGACTCGGGACGTATCCAGCTGCAGTCCGGATGATACCCTCTATGATGCAGCGGTTAAAATGAAAGATCTGGATGTAGGAGTGATTCCGGTCACCGACAATCAGAATCACCTTATGGGGCTTGTAACGGACCGGGATTTAGTGCTTCGAGGCTACGCTGCTAAAAAGTCTGAATCAACGAAAATACAGGAAGTAATCAGTGATGACTTATATTCCGTTTCACCTGCGACTGATGTACAGGAGGCAAGCCAGCTTATGGCTGAAAAACAAGTGAGACGCCTGCCAGTTGTCGATAATGGTGAGCTGGTTGGGATCGTATCCTTAGGTGACCTTTCCCTGGAAAAGAAATCTGACCATGCTGCCGGGGTAGCCCTTAACGAAATTTCCGAAAAACGTGATGAGCTTCATTAATTTATCAAAAACCGCCGATTCGGCGGTTTTTTTATTTTCATCCCACACTGGAAGATGGAATCATGTATAATTTTAAATAAATTCGCGTATAACGGAAGTGGAGGGAAGTGTCGATGAGGAAAATGACCGGAATTTTGTTACTGGCGATTGTGCTTTTTTTTATAATTGAACAGCGTCCTGAAATCATAAATAAAACCAGGGATTTACTTTTTTCGTTTAAGGAAGAGATTTCTCAAATAGATCCTGATATAGCGGATTTACAGACCGAAAAGGCACAACCTGAAGATTCATCTCCTAAACAACAGTTTGAAGGAGAGCTCTTCAGCCTGTTCACAGCTAATCGGGAATCAATTATTGAAACTCTGGGTCAGCCGACTCGTAAGGATCCTACACCATTCGGGTATCAGTGGTGGGTTTATGAAAATGTAGCCGGTCAGTATATACAGGTAGGAATGAAGGAAGGGAAAGCTGTAACCATTTATGCCACGGGTGACAGTTTATCAATCGATCCTATTTCCATCGGCGATTCCTATGACAAGGTTCAGGAGCACTTTCCGGCACAAACCAAGGTTGACATGGAATTATCCAGAGGGAGTTATCAATTTCAATTAAAGGAAGAAGAAAAACGACGCAATCCATTGATAAAATTGTCTGATCAGCGTTTTATGCAATTATATTTTGATACGTTTACAAAGCAACTTTCCTCTGTAAGGTTACTGGATGCGGAGACATTATTGCATCTGAAGCCCTATGCAGTGAAGTACAGAGGTGATTTGCCGGAGATTAACCTTTCAGATAAGGAGTGGCAAAACATACAGGAAGGAAGGGAAAAACAAATATTTGCTCTCAGCAATGAAATCCGTAAACGGTTTTCACTAACGACATTTAGCTGGTATGAGCCTGTATCAGAGGTTGCGTTTTCCCATAGTGAGGATATGGCCAAAAAGAATTACTTTTCCCATTACGCACCTGATGGAGATGGGCTTCAGGAACGACTGGCAGAACGGCAAATTAAATACTTATCAGCCGGTGAAAATATTGCGGCTCAGTACCCGGATGCAGCAGCGGCTGTAGAAGGATGGTTAAATAGCAAAGGGCACAGGGAAGCCTTGCTAAACGGAGATTTCACCCATTTAGGAACAGGCGTTTACAGAGATTATTATACCCAGAATTTTCTGCAAAAAATACAATAATCGCCCATGCACACCTGCACAATTGCTGGATGTTTTACATAAAATACTAGTAGTTATTTGTGCACAGGTGGTGAAAAGCAAATGTCCAGTTTGCATCCCAAGGTGGAACAATTTAAGTCATTCGTTGAAAAACATCCGAAATTAATTGAGCACGTACGAAATCGGAAAGAAAGCTGGCAGCCTTACTATGAAAAATGGCTGCTTTACGGGGAAGAGGACGAGTATTGGGACGACTTTAAAGAAGATGGGCAAAGGTCTGCAACTAAAGAAAAACGCGCCAATAATCAGGAGCTGTTTCAAAAGCTCTCAAACATGATGAATAATATGGATATGAATAAGCTGCAGGATCAGATGAACCAATTGAATGGAGTGATTTCCAATGTTCAAAGCCTGATTCAGCAATTTCAGCAGCAAAATTCCGGCTCAGACTGGTCTCAGGGTGCCCAGCAACACCGGCCTGATCCATTTAAGTTTGGCAAAGATTAAGGAGGGGAAAGGATGCAGCCAAGTGTTTATCATTTTTTAAAAAGACGCCCTGATCTTCTTCATTTTGTCCGGATGAATCCATCCTGGTACCGTATTCTTACACGTAATCCAGAGCGCATAAATGTTCTTGAAGAGACCTCTAAAACTTTTTATGGTCAGACGTTCTCTCAGAAGGCCGGGAAATTAAGCGAACAGCTAAATTTATTGTCTATGCTGCTTTCTATGTCCGAATATATGAACACGGACGGTTAGATAGGGAAATCCAATTACACGAGGGTCGTTAAAATATTGAAAATAATAGGAAAAGATTTTCATCTCCGGTTATCTTTGATATGATGAAAGTGGAGGTGGAATCATGATAGCCACAATGGAAGTTGTTGACATATTAGATAAAGCCGAAAATATTGGTCAAATGGTCCTTCAGTCCGAAACCATGCACCGCTATGAAGAAGCTAAACATAAATTAGAGCAGGATGATGAGGCCCAGAAGCTTATCGCCGATTTTCAAAATATGAAAGAAAAATATGAAGAGGTTCAGCGTTTTGGACGCTATCATCCGGATTATAGTAAAATCACCAAGGAAGTACGTTCAGTAAAACGTGAAATGGATATGCACGAAACGGTTGCTTTATATAAAAGAGCAGAAACAGAACTACAGGCCCTGCTGGACGATATCAGCGGAATTTTGGCTGAAGAAGTGAGTTCAACCATTAAAGTTCCTCGTGATGGTGCAGTTTTCAAAGACAAAGGTGGTTGTGGCTGTGGAAGTGGTGGTTCCTGCGGCTGCGCATCCTGATTTTTATCCGGATAAAACTTTGAAGAACGATGAGGACGATGATATGTTTACAAAAAGGCAAGGAATTTTTGTTTGGGTAAAAAACATAAAAAATGGACGTAAGCTTCGAAGGTTTGGTCATATCATAACCATGTCGAAAAAGCAAAGATATGTGCTGCTTTATGTGAATCAGGAGGATACAGAGGATAAATTACAACAATTACAAAAGCTTCCTTTTGTTATAAAGGCTGAACCATCTTATAAACCATTTATCCGAACAGAATTTGAAAACGAAAAGGCAAAAGAAATAAAAGAAGAAGAATCTAAATACGGTTTTTAGCCTGAAAAGGTTCCCCGGGGATACGTCCTCAGGGAACCTTTTTTAAAGAAATAATTTTAAAAACTTCTCTGTAATCGAGGTAAATAATGGTTGGTTCGCAATATGCCGATTAAATGCTGAAAAAATATTTCCTGATCACTAAATTTACCGGAAGGAGACACGGTAAGTTCAATCACATCATGCTGGAGTTCATCGGCCAGTTCTCTCCATAAATCATAACGTTTACTTGGAATCGGAACTCCTTCCAGACAAATATAGATGGGCTGAAAGTTTCCGGGATTGGTCGGTTTCATCACTAAAGCTAATGAAGCTTCAGGATTATTTTCATCGAACGGATGTAACACCAGCATATGCCGTACTCGCTCCGGCATGGCTCTGCCTATGTACATCAATTCATATATATCAGAATATCCGTTTCCTAAAGGGATAAATCGCTGCATCATTTTATGTCACCTCATTCCCTATTAATATGTCCAATACCTAATTTAGCATGAATGATGACAAAAATGAACATTTATCAAACTTGAAATTTTGCTTATGCCGTCGGGCCTAACCCGGTCGCCTCCGCTTTTCTAAAAAAAATGCCTGCAGATACATATCTGCAGGCTCTCTTTGTTTCGCAACAAAGAGACAAAAAAGGGAGAGGAGAAACCGGAGGAAGAACTTATGGGGAAACGTAAGCCTTCTCCGTTTTAGAACGAATTTTATTTCGTTCTCATCTATCATTGTGACCATTGATGAAAGAACTTATTCATTTTGGGAGCAAAAATTTTTTTTCATCTTTTAGCTTTTAGAAAAGGTGCCATTAAAATCCAAATGTGGTAGCATAAAACTATTGTAAAGGTTTTTTATGAATATGAATGGGGTGACGTGAACATGCGAGTGATTTCCGGTACATATAAAGGCCATCCTTTAAAAACCATCTCAGGCAAAAATACCCGGCCTACAACCGATAAAGTGAAAGAAGCGATTTTTCAAAGGATTGGGCCTTATTTTGATGGTGGAACAGGGCTGGATTTATTCGCTGGCAGTGGTGGACTGGGAATTGAAGCCATCAGCCGTGGCGCGGATAAAGTCCTCTTTGTGGATAAACATCCAAAAGCAATTCAGACGATTTATCAAAATATTAATAGCTTAAAAATATCAGATCAGGCAGAAGTATACAGAAATGATGCTTTTCGAGCGCTAAAAGCAGCTTCAAAGCGAAATCTTGTCTTTGACTGGATATTTCTGGACCCTCCGTACAACCGTGTTTCCTTTGAAAGCCTGTTTGAAGCAATTTTTGAATTGGAATTGGTTCAAACAGGAAGCATGCTAGTATGTGAGCATTCTACTGATGATCGATTACCAGAAGGTTTTGAGCGATTGAAAAGACAGAAGACCGATGAGTATGGCAGTACAATTTCTGTCACTTTATTTAAGGTCATAGAAGGAGGAATGGACAAATGACAAAAACAGCCGTTTTCCCGGGAAGCTTTGATCCGGTAACCAATGGACATGTGGATATTATTGAACGCTGCGCAAAGATTTTTGATCACGTTGTTGTGGCTGTTCTTCACAATCAGGCTAAATCCCCATTATTTTCTCTGGAAGAAAAAATAGAGCTGCTGAATTCAGTAACTGCAGAGTGGTCCAACGTTTCTGTAGATGCTTCAAAAGGTTTATTGGTCGATTATGCAAAAGAAAGGAATGCTGAGGTTATTATTCGGGGATTACGTTCAGTCAGTGATTTTGAATATGAAGTTCCTCAGGCATTAATGAATCGAAAACTGAACGGTGAAATTGAAACGTTTTTTATGATGACAAAGGATGAGTATTCTGCCGTAAGCTCCAGTTTAGTAAAGGAAATTGCCAAATTTAATGGAGATATTTCAACCTTCGTTCCAGCAATCGTCAGTGAAAAAGTATACAAAAAAATGAATGGATAATAGGCTCAGGTGTAGAGCCAATTATCCATTTCTGCTTCTGTTAAACATGATCAGCACACCAATGAGCAGGAAGGTAAGGGTAAACACAGGTCCATAATGCTGAAAATAGTGCAAAGTCTCACTCCAGAACGATGGGGCATTTACATAATCCGTAACAGGAACATCCCCACTGGTGGTCTGCTTTACATCAGCATACAAAGGTTTAAATAATATAAGTGCTAATAGACTGGCAAAGATTCCATGTAAGATTCGGCCGAGAAAATATGGGAAAAAGCGAATATCGGTTTCTGCTAAGATACTTGCAACCTGGGCCTGTACGGAAAGCCCGTTAAAGCCTAATACAAAACAGACAATGATAATTTGCTGCAATAAAGTAGATGTCGTCTCAGAAGTCATTTGAGCTCCGAGGGTAATTTCAAACAGGCCTGCAATAAAGGGTAAGGATAAAACATCAGGTAAGCCGAAGATCGAAAAAATCGATTGAAATAGCTGACCAATTAAAGGTGTAATATCCATTAAGAGTAATAAACGATTGATAACAGAAAAAACAATGATAAATCCACCGATCATCATTAATGTCTGTATGGAATTGGTAACAGAATCACCTAAAATTTTTCCGAAAGGCCTTTGATCTTTCATTCTGGTTTCATGCAATTCCTGAAAGGCACGTTTAATAGAAAAGGTTCGTTTTATTTGATGGCTGTATTCCTTTTTTCCATAAAATCGCATACAGATACCGACGAAAAAATTTCCCAGATAGTGACACACAGCTAATAAAATTCCCAGTTGTTCATCATGGAAAAATCCTATGGAGATAGCAGCAATGATAAACAACGGATTGGATGCATTGGTAAAAGATACGAGTCGTTCTGCTTCTATTTTGGATATTTGCTTTTCCTGTCTGAGTCTGGCTGTCAACTTAGCACCGGATGGATAGCCACTGGCCATTCCCATTGCCCAGACAAAACTTCCCGCACCTGGTACGTTGAATAATGGCCTCATAAAAGGCTCACATAAAACGCCAAAAAAACGAACGACACCAAAGGCGATCAGAACTTCTGCTGTAATAAAAAAAGGGAGGAGTGAAGGAAAAACGATTTCCCACCATAAACTTATTCCGCGTTGGGATGCATCAAGTGCTTCCTTGGGATTTTGAATAATGGCAATCCCGATAAATAGTGCTCCCGATGCAAAGAGTATAGATTTTACTTTTCCATTCATGAAGTTCGTCCTCCTGCAGTATTTAATATGATATTCTGTACGAATCATCTCCAGGGTAGTAAAATGTTATTGAAGTAAGGTTAGCCATCATCGTACAAGCACTTCTATACAATATACGCTCATGAATAAGCTTGTTATGCATATTATGTTTAAAAAGAGCAAAGGGTGGTCAGCTTGGAAAGACCCAAAATCGGCCTGGTGCTTGGATCAGGGGGAGCCAGAGGATTATCACATTTGGGCGTTATAAAAATACTGGAGGATTATCATATTCCCATTGATTACATTGCCGGGAGCAGTATGGGAGCGTTAGTAGGTGCTTTATTTGGAGCAGGCCAGTCCATTGAACATCTATATCAAGCGGCCAAGTATTCCAGAAGAAATTACTTTCTGGATGTTACTGTACCGAAAATGGGGTTTTTTCAAGGTCACCGCATTGAAGAATATGTCCGATTATTTACCCATGGCAGGAAGCTTGAGGATTTTCCCATCCCTGTCAGTATCGTAGCCACAGACTTACATTCGGGAAAAAGAGTGGTGTTTACAGAGGGGGATGCAGCTGAAGCGGTCCGGGCCAGTGTTTCCATTCCCGGTATCTTTGTCCCTGTAAGGAAGGACGGCCGTTTACTTGTCGATGGCGGTGTCGTTGATCGTGTCCCCATTACTGCTGTACAGGAAATGGGAGCAGACATCACCATTGCTGTCGACTGTGCTCATTATCAATCGGTTGCAGAAGTGAATTCCATATATGATGTCATTATGCAAAGCATTGATATTATGCAGGATGAAGTGGTAAAAGCCAGATCAGCAAATGCAGATGTTTTGCTGCGACCAGACGTATCACGTTTTAGTTCACGCGCATTCACCAATATTTCAGAAATCATTCAGGAAGGTGAAAAAGAAACGTTGAAGCATATCGACGTGATCCAAAAAAAGATGAACAACTGGAAGGAGACCCCATAAATATGAAAAATCGATCAACCCAATTAGCTGTTATGGCTATTGTACTCATTATCGTAATCTTTCTGACAACCTATCAGTTACCTTATTATGTGTATCAGCCGGGCAATGCTTCAGAACTGGATCCTATGGTAACTGTGGAAGATGGTTATAAAAGCGGGGGAGACATGCATCTTGTAACAGTCAGGGGCGGACAAGCAACACCTGTCTATTATTTATGGTCAATGCTGCAGCCCTATCATGATATTCACCCGCTGGATGAAATCAGACCAGAAGGCATCAGTCAGGAAGAATACAATCATATTCAAATGGAGTATATGGATTCAAGTCAAAATCAGGCCATTGCTCTTGCTTTTAAAAAGGCCGGCTTAGAGGTTTCCTATGAAAATGACGGGGTTTATGTATCTTATGTGGAAGATGACATGCCTGCAGGTGAGGTATTCAAAGCGGGAGATAAAATTATCTCTATTGATGGTAAAAAGGTTGAACACTCCGAGGAATCGGTTGAGTATGTGACAAATAAGGAAGAGGGAGAAATGGTAGATATTGTTCTCCGGCGCAATGGAGAAAACATTGAAGAGCAGGTAGAGCTTGCCCCATTTCCGGATCAGCCGGACAAGGTTGGGATGGGCGTTGGCCTGGTTACGAAAAGAAGTATTATCACTGACCCTGAAGTGAAAATTAACAGCCGGAAAATCGGGGGGCCAAGTGCGGGCTTAATGTTCACTCTTGAAATTTTCGATCAATTAACAGAAAAAGATTACACAAAGGGAAAACAGGTATGTGGTACAGGGACCATTAATCGTGATGGTAAAGTTGGCAGTATAGGAGGTATTGATCAGAAGGTCGTAGCCTCTGAAAACGATGGGTGTGACATCTTTTTTGCACCGAATGAAGGCGGAAAGAAAAATTCTAATTATGAAGTAGCCTCCCAAACGGCAAAAGAGATTGAGAGCAGTATGAAGGTTGTCCCCGTAGATACGTTTCAGGATGCCGTCGATTATCTGGAAAAGATAGAATGAATTTATAAATTAAAAAGGGATTGACATGCGAAGTCAATCCCTTTTTGGTGGTTCTATATAATTATAGGCGGGCCGACTTCCCGCTTTCGCATTTCCATTTGTTTGGAACGTTGAACGGGCAGGTAATAGGTGTCTGCCGCTTTCTCCTCGATTTCCAGAAAAGGGTGAGCCCCCTGCTGAAGCTGCGAAAGAAGAGGGGTGTCCATATCCTTTTTCTGTGAATGTAAATAGGTTCTCCCTTTTTCCGTCATTCCCAATACCCGTGTGTATGGAGCTACATGCAGTGATTGAATGATGTTGATCTCTTCGCTGGTTGTATTGGTTAACAGGTGAACGAACATTCTTTGCAATCTTGTCCACGTATATCTTTTCGTCTTAATGAGCTCCATCCAGTGCTGAAAGGATTTGGCCTGTTTAACGGTTTTCTTTAAACGATATTCCAGCCCCTCCTCCATACCATGTATTGCTTGAAGGTTTGAAATGCTGGTTGTTATGACTTTATATTGTACGTAGGGAAAGTAGGGTTCCCAGTGGTGAAACATACCGGATTTCTTTTTGTAGTCTGTAAGTACATGGTAAGTTGCGGGCGGGATGGAGTCTTTGACCGGCTCCTGAATTTCCATGGTTTTTAAGATTTCGTTTCGAATGCTTGTGGCACTCGCAATGTCCTGTTTGATTTCCTGATCATGATAACCGCTTTTTGTTCTGCGAATCGTTTCAGGTTTCATGGTCTTTTTCTCATCAAAGATTGCTTTTACATAGCTGAAACCTAAGATATTATTTGGCTGTGTCAGGTCCAAATGATCCGTTTTTAATCCAATGTATTCATAAGCCTTTCTGCCGGCTTCAGGAAAGGAATAGCCTTTTCTTAAAAACTCCTGCAGAATAGTCTTATAATCTTCCTCCTTTTGTTTATACTGTTGATAGGATTGAATAAATGGGTCAATATCTCCCAGTTCACTTCCAAAAACCACAGTGTGAGCATTTAAACTGTCCAGAGTTAAAATCGCTCCTTTTGCGAATAAATCCGCATGCTGTACAGCGAATACATAGGGTAGTTCGAGTACCAGATCCATCCCTGTTTTTAGAGCTGCTTCCGCACGATGCCATTTATCGATGATTGCTGGTTCACCGCGCTGAAGAAAGTTGCCGCTCATCACACCAATAACAACATCCGAGTTCGTCTTTTTCTTTGCTTCTTCCAGATGATAGACATGGCCATTATGAAATGGATTATATTCGACAATTAAACCACAAGCCTTCATGATTCATATACTCCCTTACACGTTACTCTAGTTCTATTGAGAAGGAACTGACGGGAAAAGTCAAGTATAATCAGGGAGAAAACCATGTGAGGAAAAAGCTATCGGAATAAGATAGACCTGTTAAGAAAAAATATTGACAAAATGCGCTTTTCCTTTTAAAATAACTCTTGTTGCCATGAGGTGATGATTCATGAAAATTTCGATTCAAAAAATCAAAGCAAAGTCACCTCTTCCATTAGAAGAAGATGTTGACGTATCTGAATTGGAAGAGCTGAACAATGACATTCGTAAAATCCCACCCGTTCATGTGAAAGGTGAAGCAACAACACAAGGAAATCAGATCACTTTTGATTTAACCATATCAGGGACAATGATTCTGCCTTGTGCCCGGACGCTTGCGGATGTGGAGTATCCTTTTACGATTAAGGCAGTCGAGATGTTTTCCACTTCTCCTTATCATAAAGAGGGAGAAGATGAAATACATGAAGTTCATGGGGAAGTGCTTGACTTAACGCCTTATATTAAGGAAAATATTTTATTAGAAGTCCCTTTGCAAGTTTTTGCGGATGATGTGGAAGAGAAAACTGTAGATGAAGGTCAAGGCTGGAATCTGGTTGATGAGAATTCCAAACAAGAGCCAAAAATAGATCCAAGACTTGCAAAGTTAAATCAGTTTTTTGATGATTCATCAAACCAGAAAGACTGATCGTTGTTTTGTTTATATTAAGGAGGTGTAACACATGGCAGTACCAAAGCGAAGAACTTCTAAAAAGAAAAAGAACATGCGTCGTACACATAAAAAGCTACATGTACCAGGCATGGTAGAATGCCCAAACTGTGGTGAATATAAAAAATCTCACCATGTTTGTGCTTCATGTGGACATTACGATGGTAAAGAGGTAGTTGAGAAGTAAAGAACAGCAAAGAGGATGTCTCATAACGAGGCATCCTCTTTTTTTTAAATAGGGGGGATATTTTTGTTTGATACGATTCGCTATGAATATGATTCACAGAACCATTTCGCTAAGATTACGCTAAATCGTCCTGAAAAACGGAATGCAGTCTCTCTGAAAATGGGACAGGAATTAAATGAGATTTTAGATAATCTATCGCAAAATAAAGAGTTGAAATTTTTAGTTATCACCGGTTCAGGTAATCAGTCCTTTTGTTCCGGTGGAGATTTGTATGATTTCCATGGGGCTATGGATGAGGCTAAGGCTTATGAACAATTACGCAGTCTGAAAACCGTTCTCTATAAGCTTGCTTCCTTTCCTTTGCCGACCATCTGTATATTAAATGGAGATGCAAGAGGAGGCGGCTGCGAGCTTGCTACGGCATGTGATTTTCGCTTCGCTGAGAAGAACACCAGGCACGGGTTTATTCAGGGAAAGCTCGGAATAACACCTGGATGGGGTGGAGGAGTTCTTTTGTATAAAAGAATGCAGCCTTCGTTGGCTTATCAATGGCTGCTTGAGTCAGATATGAGAGATGCCGGGCAATTACAGCAGATGGGATGGATACAGAAGCTTTTTTCAGAAGGTCAGGATATAAATGAGCTTGTTAAACCTTTTATAGAGAAACAAAGGGGACAACTCAATTCCTTTAAACAGCAATACATAAATCAGTATTCTTTCGATCAGCTGGCTGATGACATGGATATGGAAGTGAAGAACTGCGCACGTTTATGGGTTTCGGATGAACACAAACAAGCCGTAGAAGCGTTTTTCAGCAGGGACCGAAAAAAATAGTCTACCATACCTGTTTCTTGCATAGATTGATAGTAAAAGAAATAGGAGGGATAGAATGGTCCATAATAGACAGGATGCCTGGACAGAGGATGAAGATAGACAGTTGGCAGAAACAGTTCTCCAATTTATACGCGATGGCAGAACTCAACTTGAAGCTTTTGAAGAGGTAGCCAGACAATTATCCAGAACTTCAGCAGCCTGCGGGTTTCGCTGGAATGCCACAGTCAGGAAGCAATATGATCAGGAAATTCTTTTAGCAAAAAAAGAGCGAAGAAAAAAAGCCTCCCCGAAAGCTTCAGAAGAGAACAACTCCTCGCAGGAACAGCCATTTGAATTTGATGAAGCCATTGATTTGCTGAAAAAAATAAAGCAGACTTATGAAATCAGTACGAGCTCATCAGATATCGTTGATGAGCGGATGCAGGAGATCGCCCGGGAAAATGAAATACTGCGTAAAAAAATTGAGAAATATGAAGAGGCACTTAGACAGATTATGACCATATGGGAAACGGTTTCGTCTGAGAGTGATGAAAGGCAAGGCTGAATGATATAAGCCTTGCCTTTCGTTCATTTCATCAGTATCCGGACAGGATTACTGAGTCCGATTTTGTTCTTCTACACCATCTGGCAGCCAAATTAATGGGTTTTCACCTAAGTCACGCTCCATATCGTAGTGAACCTTTTGAAAGCCCATTTTCTCCCAGAAGCTATGTGAATTAATGCGAGGATTTGTTTTAATTGGGAGTTTGAAGCTTTTGGCAAAATCAACAAGTTCCCGGCCTAACCCCTTTCCACGATAATCGTAGAGTACTTCTAATTTCCAGAGTTCGAGATAATCCTGTGGTGGTTCAAAATATTCATCATACTTTTTATCAATTCGATACAAACTCATTCTTGCTACGAGTGAGTTTCCGTAATAGATCCCGTAAAAAGGGGATTCACTATTATTTTCCACCATATTGTTTTCCAAATCTTCCAGCATAGATAATTCCTGAATCCCGTATTCTTTAAAGCGTTTAAATTCTTCCAGTGTTTTATAATTAATTAATAATCGTTCTACTTTAACCGTTTTCATTTTTCTAATCCCCCTAACCCCTAATGGTTTATACCTTTATTATAATATAAAATGGACCGAAACAAAATGTTTAATAATATAAATGTTCAAAAAACTGAAAAACTTTAAACACCAGGAAAAAAGTCTGGTAAAATGTACAGGAGAAAAGGAGGGGGACAGATATGGATATCGGGATTATCGGTGCAGGTTCAATAGGACTATTGCTGGCCGCTTATCTGGCCAAAGACCATCAGGTTACCTGCTATGTGCGCAGGGACGAGCAGAAAGATCAGATCCTCAGAAAAGGTATAGTATTACATGATTCCCAGCACACCCCCCACAAGTCCTTTCGGGTAAATGCCGAAAAGCTGGAAGTCCTGGACAGGCATGACTTCTATATGGTCTGTGTCAAATACCCGCAGCTGGCGGATGTTTTGCAGATGTTGGAAGAAAAAGCAGATACTCAGAAACCTGTGCTTTTTATCCAAAATGGTATGGCACATGTTGATGTGATCTCCTGTATGCAGCGGACTGTTTTTGTTGCTGTTTTAGATCACGGAGCTAAGCGTATTAATGACCATACTGTTATACATACAGGAAAAGGAAGCGTTCAGGCAGGGGTCATTGAAAAACGGGAGGAAACACTCCTTCAGGATATGTTAAAGGCCTTACATACCCACGAATTTCCCTGGCTTTATCATGACGACCCTGTAAACCTGTTAAAACAAAAGCTGGTGGTTAATGCCGCCATAAATCCACTGACAGCCCTATTTGATGTTCAAAATGGGGAGATTCTTACCAATCCCTATTTAAACCACCTGGCGAAAGGCTTATGTGAAGAGACCTGTCAGGTGCTGGAGCTGGAGTTTGGTCAAAATTGGGAGTATGTACAAAGTGTGGCTGACCGAACAAAGCTGAATTCCTCTTCCATGAGAGAGGATATTCGGCGTGGAAAGCCCTCTGAAATTGATACCATAAGTGGTTATATTCTGAGTAAGGGCTCTCAAAATTCGTATACCTCTTTTGTCTATAACGGAATTAAGGCAAAGGAACGGTCAGGGAGGGAGTCCTTTGATTGATATGATCGCCATTATCGTCGCGACAATCACCACTGTGCCATTTCTGGTTTTTATCTTCAGCTATTATCTAATCAAAAGAACGACGAACAATGATAGAAAGGCAGTAAGAACCAGTGCAGATATGACAACCTTTATTTTGATTCTATCTGTTACCTTCAGTTTCCAGATGGGAATCAATATGAATATATTCTGGTGGATCATTGTCTTTATGATTTTTCTTCTTGCATTATTTGTTTTTTTACAGTGGAAATATCAACAGGAGATTATTTTAAGAACCGTTTTCAAGCGATTCTGGAGAGTATCCTTTTTTATTTTCAGTTTTTTATACCTTTTTGGCGTTGTTTATGGAATTATTTATCGGATCATTATCTGACTAAACAGAAGAGATGCAACAGGAAGCCGTTTTCGTTACAATAACAAAAGATGCATTAATCTGGCAGTCAAAAGGAGAAGGATGTATGAGAGTCAAGCCGATTTCACTTGAGAATCAATCGAAACTCGTAACGGATTACAGGAATCGTAAACAGAATATTTTGCAGTATTTCCATTATGATCCATTTGATAAAAAAGTGTTTGCGCAGCGGTTAAAGGATATTGCTGCGATGAAATATAAGCGTGAAGAACTTAGTGACGTGCTGAAGAAGTGCAATCAGAAATGGGGAGCAGGAGAAAGGACCCTTTCCAATATTGAACGCCTGAAGGATGAAAAAAGTGTTACGGTAGTGGGCGGACAACAGGCAGGCTTACTGACCGGGCCATTATATTCCATACATAAAATGATCAGCATTATTAAACTTGCACGTGAACAGGAAGAAGCCCTGGGTGTACCAGTTATACCGCTGTTTTGGATTGCAGGTGAGGATCATGATTACGAAGAGATTAATCATGTATATCTTCCCCGCGATGATCGAATGAAAAAATTCAGAACCCTGCAACAACAGGAAGGGAAAAAATCGGTATCTCACATGAAGCTTGATCAGGAAGTCACCGGGCAATGGCTGGATAATTTGTTTGTAAACCTTAAGGAAACCCAATACACGAAGGAACTGCACAAAAAATTAAAAGAGCTGATCAAACATAGTGAAACGTTCGTCGATTTTTTTGCACAGGTCACCTTTGCTTTGTTCCGGGATGAAGGACTTGTTCTCCTTGATTCTGGCGATCAGGAAATTCGTGCGTTAGAAGGTGAATATTTTCAGTCGATGATGACGCATCAGCCTGAAATAGCCTCAGGAGTTGCAGAAGCACTCCACCAGACCAGCCAATCAGGGTATACCATTCCGGTAGATGCTGACAATACCGATGGCCATTTATTCTATCATCACAATGGGGAAAGGGTATTGCTTACTGTAAATGAAGGCGGCTGGAGCGGGAAAAACGGTGAGTGTTCGCTTACGGAAGATGAAATAAGGGAAATCGCTGAAAATTCCCCGGAATTGTTGAGCAATAATGTTGTAACCAGACCGATGATGCAGGAGCTTCTGCTGCCTGTCCTGGCCTTTGTTGGAGGCGGGGGAGAGGTTGCCTACTGGTCCCTTTTAAAAGCAGGATTTGAGGCGTTGGAGCTTAAAGTTCCACCAGTCCTCCCACGGTTATCTTTTACCTTAATTGATCCGAAGCGTGAGAAAACATTACGGTCTCTTTCTTTATCTGTTGATCATGTCATTCCGAATGGCGTTGATGTGGAGCGGATTGCATGGCTTAAACGGCAAACCCATGCTCCTTTAGAAGAGGTTAGCGATCAGGTTAAATTAACGATTGAAAAAGTTCATGAACCATTACGTGACATCGCTAAGGAAGCTGGAGACGATGTGGCTCAGATGGCTGACAAAAATCTTACCCATATATTAAGAGAGGTCGAGTACCTGGAACAACGGATTGACTACTCGATAAGAATGAAACATCAGGAAACGGTGCAGAAATTTAATGATTTAGAGCTGTTCCTTTATCCTGAAGGTGGCCTGCAGGAGCGAACCTGGAATGTTCTGTATTGGATCAATACATATGGGGAGGATTGGATTCACGAACTTATGGACAAAGAAATGGATTGGGAACAGTCCCATTATGCCCTTTATTTATAAATAAACAGAAAATCCCCCACCTTCCACCACCTGGGATGAAAAATACGAATCGACCAATGATAAGAAAGATCTGCCTTTTATGAGGTAGGTCTTTTTTCTTGTTTTCACAGCCTTTCAGCCAGTTCTTCAACAGATTCCTTAGCGTCAGCTCCCTGTTTAAGCTGCCTATTTATATTTTAAATCCATCAATCGATTTGCACAAAGTTAAAAATTCATGTGGAGGAAAGTGGGGGATTGTGGTACACTATAATCAGAAAGTGGGGGCGATGTATATGTTCATGGGGGAATTTCAACATAATATCGACTCAAAAGGCCGTATTATCATGCCTGCCAAATTCCGTGAAGAATTAGGTGAAGGCTTCATCATCACCCGCGGTCTTGATAAATGTCTATTTGCCTATCCCATGGACGAATGGCGCCAATTGGAAGAGAAGCTGAAAAAACTTCCCCTTACAAAAAAAGATGCCCGTTCTTTCACCCGCTTCTTCTTCTCAGGCGCAGTTGAATGTGAAGTAGATAAACAGGGAAGAATAAACATTCCATCGCCCCTTAGAAAATATGCGGACTTAGATAAAGAATGTGTGATTATTGGTGTTTCCAATCGAATCGAGATTTGGTCACAGGATAAATGGGAAGTTTACTTTGAGGAATCTGAGGAATCTTTTGCCGAAATTGCAGAAAACATGATGGATTTTGATATTTAAACTTCATCGGTAAAAGCGGGTGTTAAAATGTTTGAACATTACAGTGTACTAAAAAATGAAGCAATAGAAGGTCTGAATATAAAGCAGGATGGAATTTATGTGGACTGTACCTTAGGAGGTGGAGGGCATTCTGAGCAGATCGTCCAAGCCTTAGGGCCTGAAGGAAGGCTGGTTGCATTTGATCAGGACATAGAGGCCCTTGAGTTTGCTAAAAGCCGTCTTAAAGCGTATGAAGGACAATGTTTGTTTGTTCATGCGAATTTCCAACTCTTGAAGGAGAAACTGCATGAAAATGGCATCGATGAAGTTGATGGGGTTCTATTTGACCTGGGTGTATCCTCCCCGCAATTAGATCAGGATGAACGGGGCTTCAGCTATCATCAGGATGCACCTTTGGACATGCGCATGGACCAATCACAAGCGTTGTCAGCTTATGAAGTGGTTAATACGTGGCCATACGAAAATTTAGTAAAGATCTTTTTCAGATATGGGGAAGAGAAGTTTTCTAAGCAAGTGGCAAGAAAAATCGAACAGGCAAGACAGGAACATCCTATAGAAACGACCTCCCAATTGGTTGAGATTATTAAAGAAGGGATTCCTGCTGCAGCAAGAAGAAAAGGAGGGCACCCTGCCAAGCGTATATTTCAGGCGATTCGAATTGCCGTAAACAATGAATTAAACGTTTTTCGTGACGCTCTCCATCAGGCAGCAGAAGTCACAAGCTTAGGTGGAAGAATTTCAGTCATTACTTTTCATTCTCTGGAAGACCGTATCTGTAAAAAAAGTATGAAGAAATGGAGTACACCTCCGCCCATTCCAAAGAATATTCCCATTATTCCGGAAGAGGCGCAACCACCGTTTGAACTTATTACACGAAAGCCGATTACTCCAGCTGAGGAGGAAATTGAAGAAAATCGGCGCTCCCGATCGGCTAAACTGCGTATTGCTGAAAAAGTAAAAGCCTGGGATGATAAGTTTCGATATGAAGAAAGGGGCAATGCATAGTGGCTTCAGTATTTGCACGTAATTTAGATTCCTATCAAACACAAGAACAACAGCAAAAACAGACCAAGGTTCATGTGAAGGTACATAAAAAGCGCTGGATTTCTAAAGGGGAAAAGTTCCTGTATTCCTTTTTCGCAGGCGTTACTGCTCTGGCAAGTGTTTTTGTGATTTCCTACGCTTCTGATCTTCATAGTGTGAACCGGGACGTTCAGGAACTGCAAAGTCAGGTAAACCAGAAACAAGTAACAGTTGAAAACCTTGAGGCCGAAGTAAAGGTGCTTAGTGAACCAAGCCGTATTTTACAAGTAGCTAAGGAAAATGGCCTTCAAATTCAGAATTCGAAAGTAGAACAGGCAAATAAAGTACGTTAAAGGAGAACCACACAATGAAGAAACTGCCATCCACAAACGTATTTGCCATCCTTTTTATGGTTATATTCGGGATTATATTTGTTTTTTTGTTCAGCCGTTTAATGTATATTCAGGCCTCAGGAGAAGTCGATGGAGTTGACCTGAATAAATGGGCAGAGAAGCAAAGAACAGCTTCCTATACATTAGATGCGGAGCGGGGCCGGATCCTGGACAGGACCGGTATGGTGCTTGCTGACAACCGGCCTTCTTATAGAGTATATGCTGTACTGGATGAGGATTATTCCAAGAATTCAGAAGAAGCGTTGCATGTTAAGGATCCTGTGAAAACAGCAAATAAACTCGCTCCTGTTCTGGGAATGGATGCGAATAAAATCGCAGAGGTCATCCAAAACGGACAGGAACGGGATGCCTTTCAAGTAGAATTTGGTGCGAGTGGTGAGGATTTAACGGAAGAGAAAAAAGAAGAAATAGAAAAGCTGGATTTGCCGGGAATCTATTTTCAGGAGGGGCAGAAGCGCTATTACCCGAATGACCGGTTTGCTTCCCATGTGATTGGTTTTACTCAGCAGGAAGAGGATAAGTTAAAAGGAATTTTAGGTATTGAAAAATCTATGAACTCTCAATTGACAGGGCAGGATGGATATATTTCCTATCAGCAGGATCAGTATGCCAACAAGCTGTTAAACCCAAATGAAATTCTGAAGCAGCCACAAGACGGGGAAAATGTCTACTTAACTCTTGATCAGAAAATCCAAACCTTCCTGGAAGATACAATGTCAGATATCTATGAACAATATAACCCCAAACAGATGATGGCTGTTGTTATGAATCCGGAGACCGGAGAGGTTCTGGCTATGGCAAATCGGCCTACCTTTAATCCAAACACGAGAGAAAATATCGATAATTGGTATAATGACATTGTATCTTATCCCTTCGCTCCTGGTTCAACCATGAAAATATTCACGGTTGCCGCAGCTATGGATGCAGGCGTTTATAATGGAAATGAAACCTTTCAATCCGGGAGATATAAATTTATGGATGGAGCAAAACCGGTCAGAGATCATAACTGGGGAAAAGGATGGGGAACCATTACATATGATGAGGGGATTCGCCGTTCCTCAAACGTGGCGGTATCCAAGCTAGTCTGGGAAAAGCTTGGTACGGAAAAATTTCTTGAGTATTTAAAAAGATTTGATTTTCATCAGAAAACAGGAATTGATCTTTCAGGTGAGGCAGCAGGACAGATTACTTACAAATGGCCATCTGATAAAGTAAGAACGGCATTTGGTCAGAGTACAACTTTAACACCGATTCAATTAATGAAGGGTGCGACCGCTATAGCTAATGATGGGAAAATGATGAAGCCCTATGTAATTTCCAAAGTGAAGGATGCAGATGACAGTAAAACGATTAAGGAAACGAAGCCACAGGTTGTTGATGAACCTATTAAAGCAGAAACGGCAAAAAAAGTTAGAGACCTGCTTGGGACTGTTATTTCCAGTGAAGACGGAACAGGTCAGGAATATCAATTAGACGATTATTCTGTTGCCGGAAAAACCGGCACAGCCCAGCTTCCTGATCCTGAAAATGGCGGATTTTTGACAGGAAGAGAAAACTATATCTTTTCCTTTTTAGGAATGGCGCCTAAAGAGGATCCAGAACTTATGATGTATGTAGCCGTTAAGCAGCCGGAGTTGGAGAATACTGAAGCAGGTTCGGAGCCTGTGTCGTATATTTTTAAGTCTGTTATGGAAAAGAGCCTCCACTATCTGAACATTACTCCAGATAAGAAAACAAAAGGACTATCCGTTGATTCTATTGAACTATCTGACTATAAAGGACAGTCAGTAGAAGCTGTTAAACAAAGCTTAGGGAAGCAAAAAGTCCAGACAGAAGTCATAGGGAATGGAGACAAAGTAAGAGCGACGTTACCACAGGCTGGCAACAAAGTTCTGCCGGAAAGTACCGTGATGCTTCTGACAGATGGCGATGCTGTTATCCCGGATTTAACAGGCTGGTCGCTTCGTGAAGTATTGAAATATGCGTCTGTTTATGATCTGAAGGTTGAGCATATTGGAAATGGGTACGTTGTTCATCAGAGCGTGGACCCTGGAGCTAATGTGAAAAAGGGATCTTACCTGAGCATTAAGCTGGAGCTGCCAAATGGCAGTGACAATGAAAAATCCGGGACGGAAGACCGTGCAGATGCCGACACAGAAAACCTGGAAGAAACAGATGAATCCGGATAATGAGCCAGGCAGGGGCCTATTTAAGGTCCCTGCCTTATTTATCACGCATGAACTGGCCGTAATACTCCCACTTGAAGTCTTGAGGGTAACCCAAACAAGGCTAAGTGGGGGAAAAACGGCCAGCAAATTCCTGATAAGCTCAACTAACCATCAGTGTGGGATGAAGCCCCCCACTGATGGAAGTTTCACTTTATGTCTCCTCCGCTTTTCTGTTCTACTTTGTGATTTAGGTTCATATATTGTGATACAAGCCTGCCTTGTAAGACGAGTGAAATGTGTTAAAGGATGATGCGGTGTGAAACGTGTATCACAGGTTACTGTGCGGAGACGATTAGTCGCTGCTTTTCTTTTTGCTTTGGTTTTCTTTTTAGTCATGTGTATTCGATTAGGCTATGTTCAGTTTATTGTCGGGGATGAAATTACAGAAAAAGCGGAAGATTTATGGAGCAGAGATATTCCATTAAAGCCTGAAAGAGGAGAAATCCTGGATCGAAACGGGGAGGTTCTCGTGGGCAATGTTTCAGCTCCAACTGTTGCTGTTGTTCCCCGGCAGATTCAAAACCCGCAGGTTACAGCAGAACAGCTGGCGGATGTTCTGAATATGGATGTTCAGGAAGCTTATGAATATGTGACGAAAAATGTATCTGTGGAAATTATTCACCCTGAGGGAAGAAAAATTTCCGAAGATCAAGCGATTAAACTGCAGGAGCTTAATCTAGAAGGGGTATATATTGCGGAAGACTCTAAAAGACACTATCCGCATGGAAAGTATCTATCACATGTTTTAGGTTTTACCGGGATTGATAATCAGGGCTTAGCTGGTATTGAGTTATATTATGATGACAAATTAAATGGAAAAGAAGGCTCTCTTTCCTTCTTTTCTGACAACAAAGGGCATAAACTCAAAGATATAGCCGAAAATTATAACGCTCCAGAAGATGGGTTAGACTTAAGATTAACCATTAATGAAGATATACAGACCATTATCGACAGAGAATTAGATTTAGCGGAGTCAAAATACAATCCTGATGGAGCCTGGGCCATTGCTATGGATCCTGATTCAGGTGAAATCTTAGCTATGGACAGTCGCCCTGACTTCCATCCGGCTAATTATAAAGAAGTAGATGCGGAAATTTACAATCGAAATCTCCCTATATGGAGTACATATGAGCCAGGTTCAACCTTTAAAATTATCACCCTTGCATCTGCGTTGGAAGAGGGGTTAGTGGATTTGCAGGAGGATAAATTTAATGATACAGGCTCAATCGAAGTATCAGGGGCCAAAATCAGCTGCTGGCAGGATGGGGGACATGGCCATCAGACGTATTTGGAAGTCGTCCAAAACTCCTGTAACCCAGGTTTTGTTTCCATGGGAGAAAAAGTCGGCAAGGAAAAGCTGTTCAGCTATATTAAGGATTTTGGGTTTGGAAAAAAGACTGGAATTGATCTGCACGGAGAAGGCTCCGGTATTTTATTTAATGAAGAAGACGTTGGCCCAGTAGAGCTTGCCACAACTTCTTTTGGCCAGGGTGTTTCTGTAACCCCTATACAGCAGGTGGCAGCTGTGTCTGCAGCTGTGAATGGGGGCTATTTATACAAACCATTTGTTGCGAAAGAATGGCTCGACCCGGTAACCGGAGAGGTTGTAGAAAAGACGGAACCAGCGTTAAAAGAACAGGTGATCTCCAATGACACCTCAGAGGAAATTCGTAAGACCCTTGAAAGCGTAGTTGCAAAGGGTACAGGTCGAGGGGCTTATGTTGATGGATACCGAGTTGGCGGGAAAACAGGTACAGCACAAAAAGTTGGCGAAAACGGACAGTATTTAAGCAATAACCATATTGTTTCCTTTATCGGATTTGCTCCCGCAGATGACCCTGAAATCGTTGTGTATGTTGCGATCGACAATCCGAAAAACACCGTTCAATTTGGCGGAGTTGTAACCGCACCGATAGTTGGTACCATTATTGAAGACAGTCTGCGGGCAATGGATGTGGAAGAGCGTACGGATGGTTTAGAAAAGGAATATAAGTGGCCTGAACAGCCAAAAGTGAAGGTGCCTGATTTAGTAGGCCGAACGACGAAGGATCTGCAGGAATATCTGGTTCATCTTTCTGTTGATAAAGAAGGGGAAGGAAATACCATTATTAAACAGTCCCCTCAGGCAGGAAAAATGGTAGAGCAGGGTTCCACGATTCGAATCTTTTTAGGAGATGAAGGCTCGTCGGAGAAAGAAGAGTGATTTTTTCATCGTTAAGAACCCTTAATTTTGCTATAATATAAACGAATGTTTTAAAACGAGGCAGGCGAATTGAATATGAAACTAAAACAATTACTAAAACCATTAAAATTTTACAAATGTGAACAAAATATTCATGATATTGAAGCAGAGGGAATTGAAATGGATTCCCGGCAAGTGAAAGCAAATGATTTATTTGTTTGTATAGATGGCTTTACCGTGGATGGACACGATTTTGCAGAAATGGCAGAAATGCAGGGGGCTTGTGCAGTTGTGGCTGAACGCCCCCTGTCTTTGAACATCCCTGTCATCATTGTCAATGATTCGGTAAAAGCTCTGGCTCAACTGGCAAATCAGTTTTATCAACAGCCCAGTGAAAAATTTCAGTTAATTGGAGTTACAGGTACGAACGGAAAAACAACACTTACCTATCTGCTTGACGAAATATTCCGGAATCACGGTCATGAAACAGGTTTGCTTGGTACCATCCAGATGAAGATAGGGGATGAAACCTATCCTGTAAAAAATACAACTCCTGATTCATTATTTTTGCAGAAAAACCTACATAAGATGGTTGAAAAAGATGTAAATACCGTGATGATGGAAGTCTCCTCACACGCTCTTGATCTGGGAAGAGTCTACGGATTGGATTTTGATATCACTGTCTTTACAAACCTCTCACAGGATCATTTAGATTACCACAAAAATATGGATGATTACTTAAGAGCCAAAAGTCTGCTATTTGCACAGATGGGAAATCAATATTATTCTCGCAGAAAGCTGGCTGTTTTAAATTATGATGATGATGCCTACGATCTGCTTTCGAGAAGTACGGCGCATGAGGTGCTTTCCTATGGTTTATCCGATGGTGCCGATGTTCAGGCGAAAAATATTATGCTGCGTCCGGATGGAACCACATTTGATATGATTACACCCATTGGAGAAATTCAGATTCAAAGTAAATTGGCGGGAGAATTCAGTGTGTATAATATGCTGGCTGCCAGCAGTGCGGCCATTAGTGCAGATATTCCACTGGAGACCATCAAGACATCCCTTGCCACAACAAACGGTGTACCAGGCCGTTTTGAACCTGTACAACGAGGACAGAAATTTGGGGTTATTGTTGATTATGCACATACACCAGATTCCTTAGAAAACGTTGTGAAAACCGTGCAAACATTTACAGAGGGGAAAACCTATGTTGTTGTTGGATGCGGCGGGGACCGGGATAGAGGAAAACGTCCGAAAATGGCAAATGTCGCCGTCAACTATAGTGATCTGGCCATTTTCACTTCTGATAACCCGAGAACGGAGGACCCGGACCAGATTCTTCAGGACATGACGGAAGATTTAAAAGTACAGAATTATGAAGTAGAACCAGATCGGAAACAGGCGATTGCTAGAGCCGTTCAATATTGTAATCCGGGAGATGTCGTGATTATCGCCGGAAAGGGTCATGAAACCTATCAGGAAATTGGTACTGAGCGGTTTGATTTCGATGATCGGGAAGTTGCATCAAATATGATTGACGAGAAATTAAAGGAGCGTTCATAATGGCAAAATTTACCGCAAATTGGCTTGCATCCCTGTTTCCTGAGTACCAAGGAATAGGTTCAGTCCCGGTTCAGATAGACGATGTTTTTACGGATAGTCGTCAGTATACCCACTTTGGATTATTTATACCCATTGAGGGCGAACGCTTTGATGGCCATGAATTTTTAAAGGATGCCATAAAAAATGGTGCAGCAGCTTCCCTCTGGAATAAACAGAAATCAGTCCCTGAATTCGTACCTGCTGATTTCCCCCTCTTTTTTGTTGAGGATACACTGGAAGGCATGCAGCGGTTAGCGAATGCCTACCGGTTAAAAATAAATCCAAAGGTGATCGGGATTACCGGCTCAAATGGAAAGACAACCACAAAAGACCTTACAGCTAATGTTCTAAGTGAGAAATATAAAACGTGGAAAACAAAAGGGAACTTTAATAATCATATCGGACTTCCTTTATCGATTCTGCAAATGCCTCCTGATACGGAAGCATTAATTTTGGAAATGGGAATGAATCATTTTGGGGAAATCGAAGTCTTAACCAATATTGCTCAGCCGGATATAGCGATGATTACAAATATAGGGGAATCCCATATTGAATATCTGGGCTCCCGTGAAGGGATTGCGAAGGCAAAAAGTGAAATTGTCGAAGGATTAAAGCAGGATGGCTGTTTGCTGATTGATGGGGATGAACCTTTATTAGATCCTGTTGCACGCAAAACGAGAAGTTACCGGATCGGAGAAGGCACAGATAATGATTACGTAATCAAATCGATCCAGCTTTCGAATGAAGAAACCACATTTGAAGTGGAGAATCATCCCTATTCCATCCCGGCATTAGGCAGGCATCAAGCTAAAAATGCTACATTTGCAATCGTGACAGCAAAAATCCTTGGTTTGGATAAAAGTCAAATCGAATCAGGGTTGCAACAAGTTGAATTAACGGGAATGCGATTTGAAAAAATAAAAACAACAGAAGGAACGGAAATCATCAATGACGCTTATAACGCATCTGCGACGTCAATGAAGGCATCTATCAATGTTATTAAAGAAATGGATGCGAAAAGGAAGATCCTGGTTTTAGGGGATATTTTAGAACTCGGAGCGTTTTCCAAAAAGATTCATCGTTCGGTCGCAGATGTCATTTATCCACCGATTGATATCCTGTATACTTATGGGGAAGAAAGTAAGGAAATGGTTGAGTCCTTAAGAAAGAGAGAGGAAAATCGTGTGGAAGCTTATTCGTTTAACACGAAAGAAGGGCTTATTGAACAGCTGCGGAATGACCTGAAACCGGAAACCATCATCCTGTTCAAAGGTTCGAGAGGGATGAAATTAGAAAAGGTTATTGAAGAAATAACGAATTAGGTGTCCGCAGTGAAGAGGGAGGAACTCAGATAATGTCACAAACTATATTGTTAATCACCATAGCTGTATCATTTTTAATAGCAGTACTAATATCACCAATTTTAATTCCTTTCCTACGTCGTTTAAAATTTGGTCAGAGTATCAGGGAGGAAGGGCCGGAATCCCATCAGAAAAAAGCCGGTACTCCAACTATGGGCGGTTTAATTATCATTATTTCTGTTGCGTTTACTGCTCTTTTTATAGTTTTTAAATTTAAGCCTTCTCCGGTAAACTTTGAAATTTATTTACTTTTATTTGTGATAGTCGGTTACGGTTTAATTGGATTTTTAGATGATATTATCAAAATTATGAAAAAGCGGAATCTGGGATTAACATCCTTACAAAAAATGATTGGACAGATTATTATCGCTGTCGTTGTCTATTTCATTTTAAAAGAGCATGGTTTCCCTACGGACATTGGAATTCCAGGTACGGATTTCACCGTTGATTTAGGTGTCTGGTATGCACTCTTTATTTTATTTATGCTTGTCGGTTCATCCAATGCAGTGAACTTAACCGATGGCCTTGATGGACTGCTGGCAGGTACAGCTGCAGTCGCATTCGGAGCCTTTGGTATTTTAGCATGGAATGGCAACCTTCAATTTGAAGTCGCCATTTTTGCTCTATCCATCGTAGGAGCACTGTTAGGGTTTCTCGTCTTTAATGCTCATCCGGCTAAGGTGTTTATGGGGGATACAGGTTCCCTGGCTCTGGGTGGCGCGATTGCTATCATAGCGATTTTAACGAAATTGGAATTATTACTCATAATTATTGGTGGAGTATTTGTGCTTGAAACCTTATCTGTGATTATTCAGGTCATATCATTTAAGACAACGGGCAAAAGAGTATTTAAAATGAGTCCGCTTCATCATCACTATGAACTTAAAGGCTGGTCTGAATGGCGGGTAGTGGCCACATTCTGGGTAGTCGGAATATTATTTGCAGCATTAGGAATTTACATCGAGGTGTGGTTAACGTGAATACAATAAAACAGTTTCCGTATGAACAAGTGCTTGTGCTAGGTTTAGCCAAAAGTGGAGCAGCAGCAGCACGTATCCTGCTGGAGAATGGAAAAAAGGTACGGGTGAATGATTTTAAGAAAGAAGAGGAAAATCAGGCAGCACAGGAGCTGCGGCATTTTGGCATCGAAGTGATTACAGGAGGCCATCCGCTTTCGGTTCTGGATGATGTAGAAGTCGTGATTAAGAATCCAGGGATACCGTATGATAATGTAATTGTCAAAGAAGCGATCCACCGGAACATACCTGTGATAACGGAAATTGAACTGGCCGGATTATTAACGGATGGACCGATTGTTGGTATAACGGGCTCCAATGGGAAAACAACGACAACAACGTTAATTTATGAAATGCTTCGCAGCAGTGGAGAAAAGGCAAAATTATCCGGGAATATCGGTACCGTAGCAAGTGAGGTAGCTAGAGACAGTGACCCGGACGATATTCTTGTCATGGAGTTATCCTCTTTCCAGCTGCTGGGCATTCAGACTTTTAAAGCAAATATCTCAGTGTTACTGAATATCTTTGAGGCTCATTTGGACTATCATAAGACAATGAGTCACTATGCAAATGCGAAGGCCAAGATATTTGAAAATCAGACAGAAGATGATTATGCCGTATATAACTTAGATGATGAAAGGGTTGTAGAGCTGGCCGATCGAACCAATGCCCGGAAAGTTCCTTTTTCGGTAACCCGGCCATGTAAGGATGGGGTCTGGTTTGACGGGGATACCGTCTATTTTAAAGATGAGCCAATCATCAAACGAAATGAGATTGTACTCGTCGGGGATCATAACTTTGAAAATATTCTTGCGGCCATAGCTGCCTCCAGATTAATGGGTGCTACTCCTGAAGCCATACGCAATGTATTGACCACTTTCCAGGGTGTACGACACAGGATGCAGTTCGTCAGGGAATTTGAAAACCGGACCTTTTATAACGATTCAAAAGCTACGAATATACTCGCAACCTCGAGTGCTTTAAATGCTTTTAAACAACCAATTATACTGCTGGCTGGCGGTCTTGACCGTGGAAATGACTTTGATGAATTAATTCCGTATTTGGACAACGTGAAGTCAATGGTCCTTTTTGGACAAACGGCGGAAAAAATTAAAAATACTGCTAATCAGGCAGGAATACATGATGTAAAAATCGTCGATAATGTAGAACAAGCGGTACAACATGCTTATGCCCAATCAGAGAGTGGAGATGTAGTTCTTTTGTCTCCAGCGTGTGCGAGCTGGGATCAATATCGCTCTTTTGAAGAGAGAGGAGACATGTTTGTACGAGCCGTGCATAAGTTATAGTAGGGGCTTGTTTTACATATAGCCCCAAATTCCATGGTGTGGAAATTGGGGGTGTTTTTTGTTTTGAACCGTAGCCATAGAAAAAAGAAAATGCCGGATTTAACCCTGCTGATTGTTGTGTTTGCTCTCCTGTTCATTGGGGTTGTTATGGTTTATAGCTCATCTGCTATCTGGTCCTCTTATAAATTTGAAGATCCTTTTTTCTATGCAAAGCGACAGCTGCTATTTGCTGTAATCGGATTAATCGCCATGTATTTCATGATGAATATTCCCTACCAGAAATGGCGTGAATATTCGAATCTGATTTTAATTATTTGCTTTGTTCTGTTAATTGCCGTACTGATTCCAGGTATTGGTTTAGAACGAAATGGGGCAAAAAGCTGGATAGGAATTGGAGCTTTCAGTATACAGCCTTCAGAATTCATGAAAATAGGTCTTATCATCTTTATGGCTAAAATTCTGAGTGATAATCAAAAATATATTACGACCTTTAAGCAGGGGTTTCTGCCTGCCATGTTACTGGTTTTTGTCCCTTTTGGTCTCATTATGCTGCAGCCGGATCTTGGTACGGGTATGGTACTCGTCGGGACCTGTTTTGTCATGATATTTATTGCCGGGGGAAAAATTTCTCATTTTATGGGCTTAGGTATGATCGGGGTTATTGGTTTTATCGGTCTAATTTTATCCGCTCCGTATCGGATCAGCCGGATACAGGCTTTTTTAAATCCCTGGGAAGATCCGCTGGGAGATGGCTTCCAAATCATTCAGTCTTTATATGCGATCGGACCTGGCGGCTTAATGGGAATGGGATTAGGCCAAAGCCTGCAGAAGTTTTTTTACCTGCCCGAACCTCAGAATGATTTTATCTTTGCGATCCTGGCAGAAGAGTTAGGATTTATAGGAGGAAGCTTTGTTATCCTGCTGTTTTTCTTACTCATGTGGCGCGGGATAAGAATTGCTCTGGGTGCCCAGGATTTATTTGGCAGCCTGCTTGCTCTTGGGATTATAGGAATGATTGTCATTCAGGTATTTATCAATATCAGCGTGGTGATAGGGCTGATTCCTGTAACAGGGATTACCCTTCCGTTTATCAGCTACGGAGGTTCCTCATTAACCTTAACCTTATTATCAATGGGGATTCTACTAAATATTAGCAGATATGCTAAAATTTGAAGAGATAACCAGCTCAAACAAGAGCTGGTTATTTTAATGCAGAAAATTATATACCAGTTGATTTGTGGATTGGAACTCTGGAACTATGTCGATTTCCTTCCCAAATAAAAATTATTCGTAAATAATTTATAAAGGACGGAAATTTGCTTAGGTTTATGTCACAAAATTACACAAAGAATGATAAAATGTAAGATAGGTCACACTTTGTTAAAAAAGCAAGAACGAAGGAGGATACCCGACGGAGGGGATTCTGTCAGCAGCTAAATGACCTGCATGTTGGGAAAATCATAATAAATGAACCATTATCCAAACTTACTACCATAAACATTTAGGGGTCTGGTGATTTATGGGTGGTGCCGGACAGGAACCAGTATTACAGAAGAGGTTCCAATCGAGTTCATGGCTCAGATATTTTGAAAATACTCATTAAAGCCCATATTCTGTTTCCGGGTGGTACGTTAAAATGGCTTACAAATGAGGAAATTTTCTTACCGTACATCTGTATCACAGAAGGAAGGATATTGGGCAGATGATTATGTTTTAAGGAGATTACGGTAAAATGGCAGAAAAAAAAGTAATATCCATTGAGAATCGCATACCAAAACTGAAGGAAGCCAGAAAGAAAAAGGCAAACAAACGTCTGATTTTTTACTTGTTGCTCTTCTTTTTGCTCATATCCATCATTGTTTACCTTCAATCTCCGTTAAGTCATGTGAAGCACATTACAGTAAAGGGCAATGATTTTGTAGAAGAATCCAAAATTGTGAAGCTGAGCGGGATTACGAATCAAAACAATATTTGGAATTTGGAATTTGAGCAAATGGAAAAACAAATTTCCAATCAGCCGGCGATAAAAGAAGTATCGATTGAACGTCGCCTTCCAAGAACCGTTCATATTTCTGTGGAGGAATATGTGCGTGTGGGCTATGTAAAAGGAGAGGGCCAATTTATTCCGATTTTGGAAAATGGCAAGTTCTTAAGTGACAGTGCGATAGACACTCCGAATGGCGATGCTCCTATCCTGATTGGCTGGGAGAAAAACAGTACGTATTTAAAAGAAATGACGGAGGAGCTTCGCAATGTAAAACCCTCATTAGCAGCACAGATCTCTGAAATTCATTGGGATCCGAAAGAGTCGAACCCTTACACTATTCAGTTATATATGAATAATGGACAAGAAGTTGTAGCTTCTATTCGAAATTTCTCTGAAAAGATTCAGGTCTATCCATCAATTGCCTCTCAAATTAGTCCGGAACAGAAAGGAATTGTGTATATTGATGTAGGAGCATTTTTTGTTCCTTATGACCAGGTACAGGAAGAGACACCTGCTGAATCTGACGAGGCAGAACAAGAAGGGGAGAATGCGAATGAAACTGAAGGGTAAGCATGTCATATTCTCCTTTATTTTCCTTGTAGCCGGTTTTTTGTTAGCCCTGGGTTATAAAATAGCCAGCGAAGAACCTAAGATTATACGTATGAATGATGAAGAGCTTCAGGAAGAACTGGAATATCAGGCACAATTAAATAATATTGACCAGGAGAATAAGGAATTAAGAGCTGAACTGGAGTCCTTAAGAAGTGATATCCGTGATTTTGAGGAAAATTTAGGCGGTCAGGAAAAACAGCTGGCATCGTACATAGAAGAGAGAAATAAGCTGGAGCTGATTACCGGGGATGTACCAGTAGAAGGGCCAGGGATTTCGGTTACGCTGAGTGATGCTGAATATATTCCGAACGAGGAAAACGTGAATGATTATATTGTCCATGATCTGCATGTGCATCTGGTAATAAATGAATTGCTCGCTTCAGGGGCGAATGCAATTGCGATAAATGGACAGCGGATATTAGGTGACAGCTATATAGCTTGTACAGGTCCGGTTATAACCGTTGATGGAAAGCAGCACCCAGCCCCTTTTGTTATCCAGGCCATTGGAGATCCTGAGGTATTACAGGCAAGCATGAATCTGCAGAATGGTGTGCTTGATAAATTGGTGAGTGACCATGTAGAAGTGAACATAAAAACAAGTGATCATATACAAATGGATGCAGTTTTTTCGAGTGAAGGGTGGTAAGTCTGGATTGAAACGAAAAGTTTTAATAGCATTAACGGCCTTAGTGGTTGGACTCTTGGGAGCCATCCTGTTTCAGTCAAATCAGGCACATCAGGAAAGGGATTCAAGAGATACCTGGGAAATTCGAACTGAAATACGGGAAAAGCAGGAAATCCAGGAAAGTCTGTTACAGCAAATTCGGGAGGCTGAGCAGAGGCTTGATGAATATCAGCATCAGAATAATCAGGAACAAGTTGAACTACTAAAAGAATCTGTGGAAACGCTAAGAAAACGAGCAGGATTAACCGAAGTACAAGGAGAGGGGATCAAAATTACGATTGAGCCGATTATGGCAGATTCGGATCGTGTACAGAAATACCCGGAAATCCCGCCCGAGTTGCTTCAAAGACTGTTTAATGAACTGAATACCTACGGAGCAAAGGATATCGCCATTGAAAATGAAAGAATCATTCAGACATCACCAATAAGGGATGTTAATGGGCAAACCTACGTCAATAATCGCCCCATTCCTGCAGTTCCAGTTGAAATATTCGTCTTAGCTGAGGATGCAAGGGAGCTTATTGAATATATGGAAGTAAGCAAAGTGAACGATTATTTTGCTGTTGAGAATTTAGGGATAAACTATCAACTGGATTTTCACATAACGTTACCTGCCTATCAGCAGCGTATTGATTTCGAATACATTCGTTCTGCAGAAACTGAAGAGGGTGGCAATTAAAGCATGTGGTTAACTTTACTTTTTTTAATCATAGGAGTTGTTTTAGGATTACTGACGGATATACGAATCCCTGAATTATATGCCAGTTATTTAGCCGTTGCCGTTTTGGCAGCATTTGATACACTAATTGGTGGAATCCGATCTCATCTGGAGGAAAAATTTGATGAGCAAATATTTGTAACAGGTTTTTTTACGAACATCTCATTAGCGGCACTATTAGTGTTTGTGGGGGTTCAGCTTGGGATAGATTTATATCTCGCAGCCGTATTTGCTTTTGGTATCCGGCTCTTTCAAAATATTGCAATGATAAGGCGGATTTTACTTGAAAGATTCAGATATAAAAGAATGAAAAAAAACTAAAAAAATAAAAGGGAATGCTTGATTTTATGTTGAATTAATAAATATCAAAAATACTTTTTTATTTTCTACTTGTTCTATAGTAGAATAGTCTATATGAACCTTATTTAATAAATATGTAATTCAAAACTCAAATGAACATTAAAATTGGCCCGTTTCCCTTTCCAGGAGGTGCAAAGATTGAACAACAATGAAATACTTGTAAGTTTAGACATCGGAACATCCCGAGTAAAAATAATTATCGGTGAAGTGACAAAAGATTCATTAAATATTATTGGAGTAGGAACGGCTAAATCAAACGGCATGAAAAAAGGAGCCATTGTTGACATAGATCAGTCGGTACATGCTATAAGGTCCGCAGTAGAACAGGCTGAACGTATGGTTGATATGCAAATTGACCGGGTTGTTGTAAATATTAATGGCAATCACGTACAACTGCTTCCGTGCCATGGGGTAGTAGCCGTATCAAGTGAAAACCGTGAAATAGGACAGGATGATATTGCCAGAGTCATAGATGCTGCACAGGTTCTGTCTATACCACCTGAACGAGCCATCGTGGATGTTTTTCCAAAGCAATTTATTGTTGATGGTCAGGATGAAATTACAGATCCACGTGGAATGATTGGTGTTCGTCTTGAGATGGAAGGAACACTCATTACCTGCTCAAAAACGGTGTTACATAATATTCTCAAGTGTGTTGAAGGAGCAGGCCTTGAAGTTCAGGATATTTGCCTGCAGCCTCTTGCATCCGGCTCCGTTGCCTTATCAGAGGACGAAAAAGCACTGGGAGTGGCACTTATTGATATTGGTGCCGGGAGTACAACCGTTTCTGTTTATGAATCAGGTTACTTAAAGGATACAACCGTCTTTCCATTGGGCGGAGACAACATTACCAAGGATTTATCCATTGGAATGAAAACCTCTACTGAAGAAGCCGAAGAAGTAAAACACCAGCATGGACATGCCTTTTATGATACAGCTTCTGAAGATGAGGTGTTTGAGGTAACAACGATAGGAAGCAACCAAAAGCAAACATTTAATCAAGTACAGATTTCTGATATGATAGAAGCAAGATTAGAAGAAATCTACGTATTTGCCAGTCAGGAAATACGTAAAATGGGCTATCAGGATCTTCCGGGCGGCTTTGTCCTGACGGGAGGAGTTATGAGTATGCCTGGTGTATTAGAACTGGCACAGGATCTATTAAGGGTAAATGTACGGATTGCAATCCCTGATTACATAGGTGTAAGAGATCCTCAATATACAGCCGGGGTCGGCACTTTACAATTCGCTTATCGAAATTCTCAGGTTCAGGGAAAAGAAATATACCCGTCTGTTCAAATGAGCAATGTTGAACAAAAAACGGTAAAACAGAAAAAGCCAAAATCGAGTCAAACAGCGAATCAGGCGCACGAAAAGAAGAAAGATAAAGAATCAGGTTTCGCAAAATTATTTAGTTACTTCTTTGACTAATTTGGCGTTTCCTTCAAACCATAAAAAACAAATCTGGTAAACTTGCAAAGTGGGAGGAACGATGTATGTTAGATTTTGATACAGGTAGGGAACAATTGGCAACGATCAAAGTAATCGGTGTTGGCGGTGGAGGCAGTAATGCTGTAAACCGTATGATTGAGCATGGAGTTCAAGGCGTGGAGTTTATTGCCGTTAATACAGATGCTCAGGCACTGAATCTATCAAAAGCAGAAGTTAAATTACAAATCGGTGAAAAACTGACAAGAGGTTTAGGCGCTGGAGCTAACCCTGAAGTTGGTCGAAAAGCAGCAGAAGAGAGCCGTGAGCAAATTGAAGAAGCTCTTCAAGGTGCCGATATGATTTTTGTAACAGCAGGTATGGGAGGCGGAACCGGTACCGGAGCAGCTCCTGTCATTGCGCAAATCGCCAAGGAACTGGACACATTAACAGTTGGAGTGGTTACGAAGCCATTTCTATTTGAAGGCCGCAAACGTTCAACCCAGGCCGTTTCAGGAACAGATGCATTAAAGTCAAGCGTGGACACGTTAATCGTTATTCCAAATGATCGTCTGCTTGAAATGGTTGACAAAAATACACCAATGCTTGAGGCGTTCCGTGAAGCCGATAATGTTTTACGGCAAGGTGTACAGGGAATTTCAGATTTAATTGCTGTTCCTGGACTCATTAATGTCGACTTTGCAGACGTCAAAACCATTATGGAGGATAAAGGCTCCGCACTAATGGGAATTGGTGTTGCAACTGGTGAAAATCGTTCACCGGAAGCAGCTAAGAAAGCAATCTCCTCCCCATTATTGGAAACCAGCATTGATGGGGCTCGCGGTATCTTAATGAATATTTCCGGTGGAGAAAACTTAAGTCTCTTTGAAGTACAGGAGGCAGCTGATATTGTCACTTCAGCGGCTGACCAGGAAGTAAATGTGATTTTTGGATCGGTAATTAATGAAGACTTGAAGGATGAAATTGTAGTAACAGTTATTGCTACAGGCTTTGATGAGGCGGCCAAAACCGCTCAGCCTAAGTCACGCCCATCAGTGGGAGCTGAAAAGAAAGAACGACCAGCGGAACAGCGCAGAACAAACCGCACAGAAAATCAGCCGGCATTTGAAGAGGATACTCTGGATATCCCGGCCTTTCTGAGAAACCGTAATCGTCGTTAACTAAATGCGTTGAGCAAATCAATTTGCATTATGATTACTCTTAATGGAGTATAAAGTTCATCTTTTCAAAAATTCATAACCAAAAATTTAGCAGGGGTATTTAACTCCTGCTTTTTTTGGTTTCAGAATGATTTAGGATTTATGAATATGAAGGGTGAAACTTAAGCATTTTTAATATTGAAATGCAGGAAACGGGAATGACTGCAATTATTATGTAAAAATCCTTCGCTAACCTTTCAAAAATGGAACCTTTTTCCTTCACAATCGTATGTAAATATAGAATTCCTGTTATTTGGTTTGGAATACCGCTCAAAACTAAACGTGGACGTATCCATTAAAGGTGGGGAGGAATAAAACATGACCAAAGTATCAGAAGTTCATTCTTTAAAAAATACGTGGAAAGGATATGTATGTTAAAGTTCATGGAAATACAGATGCTGAACCGTTACTATATCTTCATGGCGGACCTGGGGAGAGCTGCTACGAATTCTGTTATCATCAGGCAAAACGATTGAAGGAGAATATCCGACTTATTGCTATTGATCAGAGGGTTGTCTGCAGGTCTGAAGGGATTAACGACAATGAGGATTTTTCTCTTGATGATATTATAAAGGATTGTGAAGAACTAAGGGAAAAATTGGGCATTGAAAAATGGGCTTTACTGGGACATTCATTTGGTGGTTTTATTGCTCTTAAGTATGCTGTAATGTTTCCGAATTCAAACTTACACGTATAATATTTGAATGTCCAACATTTGATTTTGGGCTTTCAGGCCGAAATCTTTTTCGGAAAATGGGACAGATTGCACATAGTCAAAAAAAACGGAACTTGCAAAGGAATCTTTTATGTTGGCAGAGTCAGATAAGTCAGCCAGAGAGCTTATGCTGAAATTTATTGAAATGCGCCCTGAGCTTGGAGATTATGGCATAAAAATTCATGTTCATAATACAGAGCATAAGACAGATTACGCCAGGTATACAAATGAAGAGTGGAATCAGTTTTTGGATAGAACGAATGTGCATAATAGCAGATTAATCGAAGGAGAGGAGATTTTTAAATCCATTCTTCCTATGTTGAAAGAAGTAAAACAGCCCTCATTGTTAATTGGAGGACAGTATGATCCTGTTACTTGTAACCAGCATTTAGAGAAATTTTGTGAAGATGTTAAGGCTGGCAATGCCATAATGTTCAGGGATAGTGGACACTTCTCCCACTCAGAAGTTCCTGATGCATTTGCTGAGGCAGTTGTTAAATTTTTAAATTAAGGCAAAAAGTTCAAGTTTTACTCTGGTCAGTTCAGATCATTTGTAAATAGCAAAAGAGGCCGGGATATTATTATTTCGCTGAGCCATAAACCGAATGATAGGCTATCTTCCCTTAGCGGTGTTTTCTAAACCTATCAAAATTCGAATTAATGTTTAGCGAAAATACTTTTGTCCCTGCCTCTTTTTTTGTGTGGATTGGAAAAATTGGATGATACGCGATAGAATTATTCCGTTTTTTATCCGACAAAATGGGAAAATATAAGTTTTTTTTTGCATACAGGATGTGACAGACTTTTTGGCCAGGTTTTTTTATACTTACCGTTGAGAGTAAAGTTGTCCAATGGAAAGGCGGAAATATTGTGGCTTTATATTTGGATGCTGTCTGGCTTTTGAATTTTTTAATCGATTGGATGATTTTACAGATTGTACATTGGATAACAAGGTCGGAAACACACAGAGGTTGGCTGATAGCAGGAGCTTTCATTGCATCGCTTCTGGTTCCTGTAAATATATTTTTTCCAGAAAATATATTGGCAACTTTACCAGGGAAAATCATTTTTTCCTTTTTCATTTTAATTAGTTCTTTTGGCTTTAAGAACACTAAATTGTTCTTAAAGCAATTTTTCACTTTTTATTTTGTAACGTTTACTATTGGTGGTGGTTTATTCGGGATTTACTTTTTAATGGGGCAGCAATTTCAGTCACAGGACGGTTTATTTATCACCTATAACAGTGGCTATGGAGATATGATTAGCTGGATTTTCGTGTTGATTGCTTTTCCGATCGTCTGGTGGTTTACACGACGAAGGTTGGACCAGATCAATTTTGATAACATACGCTTTCAGGAATTATGCCCGGTCAAAATTCGTGTAAATAACCAAATTCATGAGACGACCGGATTTTTTGATAGTGGAAATCATCTGATGGATCCATTTACGAAGAAGCCGGTCATTGTATGCGACGAAAAAATCCTTAAGCCGTTTTTTTCAGATAAGGAGTGGCATGCGATTAAAAGCTGTCATGAGAACTGGTCGTTTGAAGAACTGCCGGATCGATGGATTTCCAGAATTCGTATGATTCCTTTTCAGGGGGTTGGAGGCAAGCGCACATTTATACTTATATTCAAACCGGATTCACTTTATGTCCGCTATCAGGATCGGGACTATGCCTTTGACCAGGTTTTTATAGGTATCCAATTTGGTGAACTCTCATCTGATGGAACCTATCATTGTTTATTACACCCAAAAATGATGCAATCTTCAAAACTGCAGGCATCTTCTTAATTTAACCGAAAAAAGCAGGTCGATGTTTTCCTATCTTGCTTAACATTTAAAAGGAGGAAGTTCGGGCAAATGAAAAGATTTAAAATGAAACTCCAGATACTGTGGTATAAAATCCTGATAAAACTCGGAATAAAATCTGATGAAATTTATTACATAGGAGGAAATGAAGCCCTTCCTCCACCACTTTCAAAGGAAGAAGAGCAGGAACTCTTAAAGAAGTTACCAGAGGGTGATATGGGTGCACGCTCTATTTTAATTGAGCGAAATTTGCGACTCGTGGTTTATATTGCCAGAAAGTTTGAAAACACAGGCATTAATATCGAGGATCTTATTAGTATCGGTACCATTGGCCTGATCAAAGCCGTTAATACGTTTAATCCGGAAAAGAAAATCAAATTGGCAACGTATGCTTCCCGTTGTATCGAAAATGAAATATTAATGTATCTGAGACGGAATAATAAAATACGTTCGGAGGTCTCCTTTGATGAGCCTCTCAACGTAGACTGGGATGGAAATGAACTGTTGCTTTCGGATGTCCTTGGTACAGATGAAGATATTATAACCCGGGGACTGGAGTTTAATGTAGATAAAAAGCTTCTTCATAAAGCGTTGTCCACATTGAATGACCGTGAAAAACAAATCATGGAGCTTCGTTTTGGTTTGATTGGGAAAGAAGAAAAAACGCAAAAGGATGTCGCTGATATGCTGGGAATCTCCCAATCGTATATTTCAAGGCTTGAGAAAAAAATTATCAAGCGGTTACGGAAAGAGTTTAATAAAATGGTCTAAGATTTTGTAATTTTAGAATACAATGGATGATTTCAGGTGCTGCATAAAAATCCCTCCAATGGAGAAACTGTTTGGTGACACTATCTCCACTTAGGAGGGGTTTTAGATTGACGCGACATAAGGTAGAAATATGCGGTGTCGACACATCAAAGCTGCCCGTACTAAAGAACGACGAAATGCGGAAATTATTTATGAGAATGCATGAAGGTGATGAATTCGCAAGAGAGGAACTAGTAAACGGAAATCTGCGACTCGTTTTAAGTGTCATTCAGAGGTTTCATCATCGTGGTGAATATGTTGACGACTTATTTCAAGTTGGTTGTATTGGACTAATGAAATCCATAGATAATTTTGATTTAAGTCAGAATGTAAAATTTTCAACATATGCAGTTCCAATGATTATTGGTGAAATTCGCAGATACTTACGTGATAACAATCCAATAAGGGTATCCCGTTCTCTGAGGGACATTGCCTATAAAGCCCTTCAGGTGAGAGAACGTTTAATGAGTAAAACCTCAAAGGATCCCACACCAATGGAAATCGCTGAAGAAATGGGAATTCCCCACTCTGATGTTGTTTTTGCTCTTGATGCCATTCAGGATCCTGTTTCACTATTTGAGCCTATTTATAATGATGGTGGAGATCCGATTTTTGTTATGGATCAATTAAAGGATGATAAAAATAAGGATTCCATCTGGATTGATGAAATCGCATTAAAAGAAGGGATGAGAAGACTAAACGAACGGGAAAAAATGATCTTAAACAAACGTTTTTTTCAAGGAAAAACCCAAATGGAAGTGGCAGACGAAATCGGAATCTCGCAGGCTCAGGTGTCCAGGCTTGAAAAAGCAGCGATTGACCAGATGAATAAAAACATTAATCAATAATGAGCATTTATATCCGTTTTGAACCTTGTCCATAGATTCGTGGACAGGGTTTTTTATATTTTTAAACGAATGATAGCTCATTCGTGCATATATTAGAAGTAAGGTGGTGAGAAAAATGACCATATCAGAATTACAGGTAAAAGATATTGTGGCGATTGAAGATGGAAGGAAATTAGGCTATATTACAGACTTGGAAATTGATGTAGACAGAGGCTATATCGTAGCCCTTGTTATTGCTTTGAAAGGCAAAATGTTTGGTTTATTCGGTAATGAGGAAGAAATGGTCATTCCGTGGAATCATATTGTGACCATTGGGGCTGATGTGATCTTAGTAAGAACAGAAACTCCTAAACTAACCCATAGCATGAATACAAATGAATACGATGCGCAGTAAAGGTGATCAGGATAGATAACACAAGAAATAAGACGAAAAATGTGGTAAAATAAATACGTCTAATACTTTTAGGAGAATAAACATGAGTGAGTTATTTAGTAAGTCAAGAACATCCTCTTATTTGGAAATTCCTGATTGGAAGAAAAAAGGAATTACAGCAGGTATAACGACGAGAAAAGGTGGTTTCAGCCAACAACCTTATGATACATTGAATATGGGATTCCATGTACAGGATGATTATGATCTGGTTTTAAAGAATTATGAACGTATGGAAAACATTATCGGAATTCCTGCCAGGTACTGGATCAGTTCAAAACAGGTTCACAGGACAGATGTACTTGAATGGGACGATTCTTTGAACAGGGACAATATTACTCATCCGCCTAACTTTGAGCTTGAATATGATGGCTGGATGACCAATCAGAGAAATGTATTGTTAACCGGGGTATTTGCTGATTGTGTACCACTGTTTTTCCGCTCGGAGGAATGGGTAGCTTTAGCTCATGCCGGATGGAAGGGAACGGTAAAGGGGATGGGACCTAAAGTCATCGATCATTTTTTAACCCATCAGGTTCCACTGGAAGAAATCGAGGTTGTCGTAGGACCTAGTATTAGTTCCCGCCATTATGAAGTGGATCATCATGTTGTTCAGCACATTCCCTTTGATATGCAAACAGAGGATGTATTGACGAGGAGCGATGAAACCCATTATTATCTGGACCTTAAACAGCTTCATAAAAACCTTCTTTTAAAGAAAGGACTAAAGGAACAGCAGATTACCTTAACCAATTATTGTACATACGAAAATGAGGATTTATTTTATTCACATAGAAGAGATCAGGGAAAAACCGGCAGAATGATGGCATTTATCGGATTTGAATAGGAAAAAGGGGGATTTTTGCAGTGAATGTAGCTGAAAACCTGGCTTCTATCAGGGAAAATATTGAACAGGCCTGCCGGAAGAGCGGACGTGACCCGCAGGAGGTTTCCATTATAGCCGTTACAAAGTATGTGTCGATAGAAACGGCTAATCAAGCAATACAGGCAGGTATTAAAGATATTGGAGAAAATCGCAAGGAAGGTTTTCTGGAAAAATATAATGAACTCGGGACTGAAGCAACCTGGCATTTTATTGGTACTCTGCAGTCAAGAAAAGTAAAGGATGTTATTGATCAAATTGACTATCTTCATTCGCTGGACAGGCTTTCTTTGGCTAAAGAAGTCAATAAACGGGCGTCTGAAAAGATCAAATGCTTTGTACAGGTGAATGTAAGCGGGGAAGACTCAAAACATGGAATCAACCCTGAGGAAGTGATCCCTTTTGTTGAAAAGCTCGGTAACTATGAACATATCGAGGTCTCAGGCCTTATGACAATGGCCCCGCAAACAGAAAATGAAGATCTTTTAAGAGGGTGTTTTCAAAATCTCCGGAAACTAAAGGAACAAATACAGAATCTGCAGCTTCCCCATGCACCCTGCACTTATTTGTCCATGGGAATGAGCAATGATTATTCGATAGCTGTCGAAGAAGGAGCGACCCACATACGTATTGGTACAAAACTTGTAGGGAAAGAATTTTAGAATTGGAGGGTAAATGGTGAGCATCAAAAATAAGTTTAAATCCCTTTTTACATTTGAAGACGAATATGAATATATAGAAGAGGAAACAGAGGTCCCAGAACAGCCAGACTCTCCGGCAGCGAGCCGCCGTGCTCAAAATGTGGTACACTTGGAAAGTATTCAATCCTCAACATCCAAGGTAGTATTATGTGAACCTGAAAGTTATGATGACTGTCAGGAAATTGCGGATCATTTGAAGAATCGCAGGGCGGTTGTGATTAATCTACAAAGGACGAATCATCAGGAGTCAAAGCGAATTGTAGATTTTTTAAGCGGAACCGTTTATGCTATTGGTGGGATTATTCAAAAATTGGGACAGCAAACCTTTATCTGTGCACCTGATAACATCGATGTATCAGGCAGTATCACGGATCTGATGGATGAAGATTTATTGTAAAGGTGGGAAGTAGATGATCGAAATCTATAATTTGTTGCAAACGGCTTTATTAATTTACATGTATGCAATCGTTGTGTATATTTTAATGTCCTGGTTTCCTGGTGCCCGGGAATCCTCGTTCGGGCAGATGCTCGGGAAAATTGTAGAACCTTATTTGGAGCCATTCCGGAAGTTTATTCCACCACTTGGGATGATAGACATTTCTCCTATCGTGGCGATTTTTGCTATTCAATTTGCTAAATTAGGATTGGAACAACTCTTTATTATGGTTTTCTTTTAATAGGTGTTTAGGAGATTTTTATGGATATCTATCAGCATTTTCGAAAAGAAGAACAGGCATTTATAGATCAGGCTTTAGCGTGGAGAGATGAGGTAGAGCAGACGTATCAGCGAAAGCTCACAGACTTTTTAGACCCCAGAGAGCAGATTATTCTTTCTTCGGTTATTGGGAATCATCCTGATATGAACCTTCATTTTTTTGGAGGCGATGATAAAACAGAGAGAAAAAGAGCAATTCTGGCACCTTTCTATGAAGAGATACATAATGAAGACTTCGATATTGTTGTGCTTCAAAGTCAGTTTGCCAGAAAGTTTGTTGAGATTACCCATCGTGATGTCTTAGGTGCTCTTATGTCGCTTGGAATAAAGCGTAAAAAGGCAGGCGACCTTATGGTGGTGGACGATACGGTTCAAATTGTTGCAGATAAGGAACTTGCCACCTTTCTTGAACTTCACTTAACGGGTATTAAGAAGACCCGACTGCACTTTAAATCGGTTCCACTGGATGAAATGAAACCTTCTCCGGAGCAGTGGCAGACGAAGGAAGGTACCGTTTCCTCTCTCAGATTAGACACCGTTATGAAAGAAATCTACAATCTTTCACGCAATAAAACCAGCGAGTGGATTCAAAAAGGCTATGTTAAAGTGAATCACCGAGTGGTTGAAGATCCGTCCTTCCAAATGGAGGAAGGAGATATGATATCCGTTCGAAAAAAGGGCCGAAGCAAGCTTATTCAAATATCGGGCCAGACCAAAAAAGAAAAATGGCGGATATTAACCGGTGTTTTAAAATAAAAGGAAAAATAAGCAGGAAAAAGACAAATCACGTCGAATTACTTGAAAGTACAGACGAAGAATTATTTCAAATAAAAGAGATTAAATTCAAGGGGGTTACCTTTGTGGCGTTAACACCACTCGATATTCATAATAAAGAATTTACCCGCACATTCAGAGGATACGATGAAGATGAGGTCAACGAATTTCTTGACCAGGTCATAAAAGACTATGAGAAAGTTATTCGTGAAAAAAAGGAATATGAAGAAGAAGTAGCCGATTTAAAGGAAAGAATTGGTCATTTTAATGATATTGAAACAACTTTAAATAAATCCATTTTAGTTGCTCAGGAAACAGCTGAAGACGTGAAAAATAATGCGAATAAAGAAGCTAAGCTTATTATAAAAGAAGCAGAAAAGAATGCAGACAGAATTATTAATGAAGCTTTGTCCAAGTCGAGAAAAATTACATTGGAAGTAGAAGAGCTGAAAAAACAGGCTAAGGTATTTCGAACTCGCATGAAAATGATTGTACAGGCTCAGCTTGATATGATTGAAAACGATGACTGGGATGAGCTCTTTGAAATGGAATTGGACCAGACGGATGAAGAGCAGAATACAGTGGAATATCAACTTTCAGACAACCAATCTTGACGCCGGAATCATTTTTGAATATAATGCAAAAGTATAAAGTAAAGCACACTGACAGGACTTTTTACCTGCCGATGGTTTAAAATCTTAACAGGGAACTGCAGACCTTTTATGTTACTCTGAATGTTATATTTGTGTATCTGAGTAACGGCTAAGGTCCGTTTTCCCTCGTAAAACCTAAACATTTAGAAAGACGATGACAGGGACAGTACATTGAATGATGAATGCAAAGCGAGCCGGGGATGGTGGAAGCCCGGACAGCACATTTCATGGAAGATCACCCTTGAGTCTCCTGGTGAATAGAGTAAATAACAAGTAGCCAAGGACGATTCATTCACGTTACGAATGATAAAGAGGATGGATAAAATATCTGTATGTTTATTCATCAATCAGGGTGGTAACGCGAGGCGCCTCGTCCCTTTTATTCGGGATGAGGTGCCTTTTTTGTACTAAACATTAAAAATCCTGGAAATAACTGTTTTACTATAAAAGAAAAAGGAGAATAGGAATGAGCTATAAAGAAACCTTATTAATGCCAAAAACGAAATTTCCTATGCGTGGAAATCTTCCAAACAAAGAACCTGAAATGCAGCAAAAATGGGAAGAAGAAAAAATCTATGAAAAGGTTCAAATGAGAACAGAAGGAAGACCCATGTTTATTCTTCATGATGGCCCTCCATATGCAAATGGTGATTTACATATGGGGCATGCCCTTAACAAAATTCTGAAGGATATCATTGTTCGTTATAAGTCAATGGCTGGTTTTCATGCACCCTATGTTCCTGGTTGGGATACCCATGGATTACCAATCGAACAGGCGCTTGCGAAGAAAAAAGTCGATCGTAAATCTATGAGCGAATCTGAATTCAGAAAAATTTGTGAAGAATATGCACGTGAGCAAATTGAACGCCAGCGACAGCAATTTAAACAGCTCGGTGTACGCGGAGACTGGGAGAATCCTTACATTACGCTGACAAAGGATTATGAAGCAGCACAAATTCAGGTGTTTGGTGAAATGGCGAAAAAGGGCTATATTTATAAAGGTCATAAGCCTGTGTACTGGTCACCATCATCAGAATCTGCGTTGGCAGAAGCTGAAATTGAATATAAGGATAAGCGTTCCCCGTCGATTTATGTTGCCTTTGATGTAAAAGATGGCAAAAACGTCCTAAAAGGTGATGAGAAATTTATTATCTGGACGACAACACCGTGGACGATTCCTGCAAACCTTGCCATTACCGTACATCCGGAGCTGGAATATTCGGTTGTTTCTGTTCAATCTGAAAAATATATTGTAGCTTCTGAACTGGTGGAGGAAGTTGCGAATGAATTGGAATGGCAGGATTACAACGTTCAGCAAACTTACAAAGGTGAGGAGCTTGATCGTACAGTCGCTAAACATCCTTTCTATGATCGTGATTCACTCGTTATTTTAGGAGAGCATGTTACAACAGATGCGGGTACAGGATGTGTTCATACCGCTCCAGGACACGGGGAGGATGACTTCTGGGTTGGTCAGCAGTACAATCTTGATGTATTATGCCCGGTTGATGAAAAAGGGGTATTCACTTCTGATGCACCAGGCTTTGAAGGAGTATTCTACGATAAAGCGAATAAATTGATTACGGAAAAACTGGAAGAGTCCGGGGCACTATTAAAACTGAACTTTATGACACACTCTTACCCGCATGACTGGAGAACGAAAAAGCCAACCATTTTCCGTGCAACTTCCCAATGGTTCGCATCCATCAAGGACTTCCGTGAAGATATTCTTAAAGAGATTGAGCGTATCCAGTGGGTACCGGAATGGGGAGAGACAAGACTCTATAATATGGTTCGGGATCGTCAGGACTGGTGTATTTCCCGTCAGCGTGTCTGGGGAGTGCCAATCCCTGTATTCTATGGGGAAAATGGCGAGCCTATTATCAATGATGAAACCATTAACCACGTTTCTGAATTATTTAGAGAGCATGGATCCAATGTATGGTTTGAGCGTGAAGCTAAAGATCTACTTCCTGAGGGGTTTACACATCCATCCAGTCCAAATGGGGAATTTACAAAAGAAACGGACATTATGGATGTCTGGTTTGATTCAGGTTCATCTCACCAGGGTGTATTAGTTGAACGGCCTGAATTACAACGTCCGGCGGATATGTATTTAGAAGGATCCGACCAATACCGCGGCTGGTTTAATTCGTCGATTTCAACTGCGGTTGCTGTAACAGGAGAAGCCCCGTATAAATCGATTTTAAGTCATGGTTTCGCTCTTGATGGTGATGGACGCAAGATGAGTAAATCCCTGGGGAATGTAATGATTCCAAGCAAGATTATGAAGCAATTTGGGGCCGACATTTTACGACTATGGGTTGCCAGTGTAGATTACCAGGCTGATGTTCGTATCTCCAATGAAATTTTAAAACAGGTGTCTGAGGTTTACCGTAAAATTCGTAACACCGTCCGTTTTATGCTTGGAAACTTAAATGATTTTGACCCTCAAACGGATAAGCTGAAAGATGGGGATTTAGAGGAAATCGATCGTTACATGCTCATTCGATTACAAAACCTGATTAAAAAAGTGGATCATGCTTATGACACGTATGATTTCTCTGCCATTTATCAGGCGATTCATAACTTCTGTACGATTGACTTAAGCTCTTTCTATCTCGATTTTGCCAAGGATATTCTCTATATTGAGCCGGAGAATGATCAGCGTCGCCGCAGTATCCAGACAGTGTATTATGAAATCATTACATCGTTGACAAAGCTGCTGTCCCCAATTCTGTCTCACACAATGGATGAGGTATGGAGCTATATTCCTGGAACCGAAGAGGAAAGCGTACAGTTAACCGATATGCCTGAAGTGCGTGAACTCCCTAATCAGGACGAACTAAAAGCAAAATGGGATCATTTCATGGAAGTACGTGATGATGTCTTAAAGGCTCTTGAAGAGGCAAGAAATGAAAAAGTCATAGGTAAATCATTGGAAGCCAAAGTTACCTTATCAGCCAAGGACGAACGTACCAAGAACCTGCTGGAGGAAATTGAGCACCTGCATCAGTATTTAATTGTCTCTGAAGTAGAGCTGACGGAAAGCTTGTCAGAAGCAAAGGAATATGATTATGTGAAGGTTGCCGTTGAAAAACATCCAGGAGAAACCTGTCAGCGCTGCTGGGTATCCTCTGAATCAGTCGGCTCCCATGAAAAGCATGAAGACCTATGTGACCGCTGCGCAGATATTGTTGAAAAACATTATTCTTAATAACAACAAAGGCTGTCTCAGCTTCTCCTGAGGCAGCCTTTTCTTCTAAAATCCTTTGTTCATAGGATTTTTTTTCATGGATGTGGTAAAATGCTTGAAGAATGAATCTAACCAGATGGGGGAAAATGATGTGTGGTATTATCTTGCAGCATTTATAATCATTGCAATTGATCAGGTCACAAAATGGATCGTTGATAAACAAATGGCCCTATATGAAAGTATTCCTGTCATCGAAAATTTCTTTTACATAACTTCCCATCGTAATAAAGGCGCAGCGTGGGGGATTTTACAAGGACAAATGTGGTTTTTCTACATTGTAACAACGATTGTCGTCATTTTCGTGATTTACTATATGCAAAAACATGTAAAGGAGCACCCTCTTTTAGGATGGTCCTTAAGCCTGATTCTGGCTGGAGCGATAGGTAATTTTATCGATCGTATCTTTCGCCAGGAGGTCGTGGACTTTTTTGATTTCATTATTTTTGGCTACGACTACCCAATTTTTAATGTCGCAGATTCTTCACTCGTGGTTGGTGTCATCCTAATGTTAATCTACACCCTTTTTGAAGAACGGTTTAAAGGAGAGGCAAAGCAATGAGTGTACATTCTTACACAGTAACAGAGACAGAACAAGATGAACGTATTGACAAGATTTTAACGAAAATCAACGATAAGGTCTCCAGATCACAGGTGCAATCATGGGTAAAGGATCAGCTTGTGAAAGTCAATCATCAAAAGGTGAAAAGCAATTATAAATGTCAGGCAGGGGATGAGATTACCTGGACCATTCCTGAACCTGAACCGCTTGATATCAAGGCAGAGAATATTCCTATTGATATCGTCTATGAGGATGAGGATGTGCTGGTCGTTAATAAACCAAATGGCATGGTTGTCCATCCTTCTGCGGGTCATACAACCGGAACACTGGTCAATGCCGTTCTCTACCATTGTGATGATCTATCGGGAATTAATGGAGTGATGAGGCCGGGGATTGTCCATCGCATTGATAAGGACACGAGCGGACTGCTCATGGTGGCGAAAAATGACCAGGCTCATATGGGATTGGCAGATCAATTAGCAAAAAAAACCATTAAACGTAAATATGAAGCTATAATTCATGGAGTGCTGGAGCATGATATCGGTACAATCGATGCGCCGATTGGACGAGATCCAAATGACCGCCAAAGGATGGCTGTCGTGGATAAAGGGAAGGACGCCGTTACTCATTTTCACGTGCTGGACCGTTTTGCGGAATTTACTCATGTTGAATGTGAGCTGGAAACCGGGAGAACCCATCAAATACGGGTACATTTCAGATATATTGGTTACCCTCTGGCCGGTGATCCTAAATATGGTCCACGTAAAACATTGGATATCAATGGACAGGCTCTTCATGCAAGAAAACTTGGGTTTGAGCATCCGATAACGAAAGAATGGCTTGAGTTTCAAGCAGATCCACCTGATGACTTTCAGCAACTGTTGAAGGAATTAAGAATCCGTGGTTGACAGGTGCTGCGGATTCTGTAATAATTAATTTTGAAAATAATAAAGAACCTTTAAAATCAGTCCAGTGAGACTGAGAAGGTGGCGGATAAAAGGAACAGCAGGTAAAGTATGTTGACGTGAACCCTTTTGCCATCTTTGGCAAAAGGGTTTTTTTACGGAAAAATCCTTTATTCAGCTATTATGGTTCGGAAAAAGGAGGGGCAAATTGAATTTTAAAGCACAGTTACTCGATCAGGCTGCAATGGGCCGGGGACTAACCAGAATCGCTCATGAAATTCTCGAAAAAAACAAAGGTACGGATGGCTTAATTTTAGTCGGTATTAAAACGAGAGGCGCCCCGATTGCTTATCGTCTTGCAAAAAGGATACAGGACATTGAAGGAGCAAGTGTCCCGGTTGGTGAACTGGATATAACCTTTTACAGAGATGATTTAAGCAGGAAGGAAAACCTGGAAGAACCAGAACTAAAGGCTGCTCAGATTGAAGCAGATGTCAATAATAAGACGGTTGTTCTTGTCGATGATGTCCTTTTCACAGGTAGAACCGTGCGGGCCGCCATGGACGCTGTTATGGATCTTGGAAGGCCTCATCAAGTACAACTAGCCGTATTAGTGGATCGGGGTCATCGTGAACTGCCTATTCGTGCGGACTATGTCGGAAAAAATATTCCTACTTCAAAAGAAGAGGTCATTGTGGTTCATGTGGATGAGATTGATCAGGAAGATGAAGTAACGATTTATGATTAAGAGAATACGAACTGAATAACGAATGGAGGACCTTTAACTGAGTCCAGAGAGGCTACAGAAGGTCGCAAAAATGATTGGCGTAACTTATTTCAGGTTACGTATACCTCTTTGCGACTTGTGCAAAGAGGTTTTTTTAATGACAAAAAGGGAGAGTGTTTATATGAGTAATGAAAACATGGTTATGGGTGTAAGAGATATACCAAAGAAAAGCAGATGGTTCATATTAAGCCTGCAGCACTTATTTGCTATGTTTGGCGCTACAATTTTAGTGCCCCTTCTAACCGAAATGTCTCAATCGGCTGCTTTAGTTTCCAGTGGATTAGGAACATTGGCCTATCTATTTATCACGAAAGGAAGGATACCCGCTTATCTTGGTTCAAGCTTTGCCTTTATTACTCCTATAACACTGGCAGATGCTGCTTATGGAATGCCGGGAGTAATGGTGGGAAGCTTTCTGGCCGGCGTTGTTTATGGACTGATTTCAGTATTTATTCGTATACTCGGAACCAAATGGTTAATGAATATTTTACCTCCTGTTGTAGTCGGACCCATAATCATCGTCATTGGACTTGGTCTCGCTCCTACAGCCGTAGATATGGCCATGAATGTAAATGGTGAATACAGCTCTGCTCATTTTACAGTAGCACTTGTGGCATTAGGAATTACGATTTTAGCGACGATGTTTTTTAAAGGCTTCTTTGGCTTAATTCCGATTTTAATAGGAATTATTGGAGGATATGTATTCGCCCTGACTCAGGGAATTGTCAATACAGAGGCGTTAAGCCAGCATTGGAATGAATTGGTGAACAGTGGTTCGATTGCCGGATTTTTCGCAGCCTTCTTTCAAGTGCCTGACTTCACGGTACCATTTAAAGATTACAATCCATTAGAGGTTGTAAATGCAGGAATTTTCTGGATTATGGTTCCTATTGCTCTTGTGACAGTAGCGGAGCATATTGGAGATCAGATGGTGCTATCCAAAGTAGCCGGACGTAATTTTCTTGAAAAACCAGGGCTGCATCGCTCCATTATGGGAGATGGTGTGGCAACAATGATCGCTTCCTTCCTTGGAGGGCCACCAAATACCACTTACGGGGAAAATATCGGTGTCCTGGCAATAACACGCGTATTCAGTGTGTTTGTTATAGGGGGAGCGGCAGTTATTGCTATCTTTTTCGGTTTTACGACCAGTATTGTCCTTTTAATCGAATCCATTCCTTCTGCTGTAATGGGGGGAGTCTCCATTCTATTGTTTGGGATTATCGCTTCAAGCGGTCTTCGCATGTTAGTTGATAATCAAGTAGATTTGGGTGAAAAAAGAAACTTAATCATTTCTTCTGTAATCCTTGTCCTGGGAATTGGTGGAGCCTATATACAGGTAAATGAAAACCTGCAAATCGCAGGCATGGCTCTATCGGCGATTGTCGGAGTTTTATTAAACCTGGTATTACCAGGCAAAGAAAAGAGCTTTGGTAACGGAAATATGTTTGAAGCATCAGAAGAAATAACCACAGACAACGAAGCAGCTTAATTAGAAAAGCGGAGGCGACCGTTTAGGCCTGGGAGCCGCAGCTGGACAGAGAAAAGCGGAGGCGAGTGGTCAGGTCATGCGGGATAAGACGAAGACATGGAGTGGCATGGTTTTCGCCACGTAAGGGCTTTGGCTTATATCCGCCTTGACCTAGGAGCCGCAGCTGGACAATTAAAAGCAGATTACCGGAGTGTTGCATTTTTCCAGATTAGCATTGTACAATAGGTTTCAGAAAATAGATAAAAGGCTGTGATGTTGTGAAAATATCAAAATGGGCCTGGCTCATGATTGGAAATGCAGCACTCGGACTCATTACGTGTTACCTTTATATTTTGTTCTGGGTCGCCTTTTCCATGGGGGACACAGAAACGATTCTCTCCTGGAAAGCGAGTACAAGCTTTTTGACTGGAGTGCTCCTTTTTGCAGTATGGAACTATTTTATGATCCGTAACCATGATCGAAAATATTGGGGGCACAGTGCTTTTACTTATCTGGCTACGATTCTGCTATTTATTCTACTGTTTCAGACTATTTAACATCCTTTTGGCCTATTAAAAAAACGAGCATACCCAATGAGGTTATGCTCGTTTTTTTCATTTATTTTTCATCAAACGTGAAATTATGTCTGACTTCTTTTCATCTGATTAACCTTTCGCTCATCAGGGGTAACATAAACGGTCTTCTGATTGTCATAGATAACATATCCGGGTTTGGCACCAGATGGCTTACGCACATGCTTAACCTGTGTATAATCAATCGGAACGGTAGAAGACATTTTTGATTTGCTGTAAAAAGCGGCAAGTTCAGCTGCCTCTTCAATGGTCTCCTGGCTTGGATTTTGCGTTCGAATAACGACATGGGATCCAGGTATATCCTTCGCGTGCAGCCATATTTCGTCTTTATTGGCCAGTCGATTCGTTAAATATTCATTTTGTTTATTGTTGCGTCCGACTAGAATGAGTGTACCATCTGCAGCCTCGTATTCATCCAGTTGGGGCTTCTGGTTTTGCTTTTTCTTAGACTTCTTAGCTTTTTTCCTGATATAGCCCTGCTCCTGCAGTTCCTCACGTATTTCCTCTAAATCTTGTTCCCGTGCAGTTTCTAACTGCTGCATTAACTGCTCTAAATATTGAATTTCATCCTTGGCCCTGTCAATTTCCGTGGTCACAACCTGTTTTGATTTCTTCAGTTTCTGATAGGTCTGGAATAGACTTTGTGCATTTTCACTTGGTGTTTTATTCGGATTCAGTTCAATTTCCAGTTCTGATTGGTCCGGATCGTAGTAATCAACCACCTTAACGACTGTATCCCCTGTTTTAACAAGGTGCATATTCGCTGTTAATAACTCCCCGAGCTTCTGATATTGCTCAGCCTTTTCAGCTTTTTTTAACGTCTGCTGATGTTTTTTAATTTTACGTTTGTTTTTGTCCCGCTCATTTTTCAGCAGTCGGTAAATATCCGCTGTCTGCTGTTTGACCCGGTCCCGTTCAGCTTTTCCACGATAGTAGGCATCCAGCATTTCGCTGACAGAAGAAAAGGTGATTCGTTCGTTTGGAAGCGAATCAAGTATAAATACATAAAATTGTTCTTTGCCGCCCTGATAAACGGCAGGTGTGTAGTTGTGTTCCCTTAAATCCTTTTGGAACCTTTCAAAAACCTCCTGATACTTTTGGGTGGAACCCAGGTGAGCGCGGTGCTGTAATTCCTTGGCTATTAATGGAGAAATCCCCATTAAAGTATGAACCATTTGCTGATCCAGCTTTCCTTTATTAAAATCCAGTTTTTTTATAAATCTTTCACCGTCTATTTCTAAGGGGTGCAGTTTATTCTGCTCAGGAGGAAAAACATACGGCTGTCCTGGTAATATAGTACGATGACGGTTCTGAGCAGGTGAAATATGCTTCATGCTGTCTAAAATCACATTTTTTTCGTCATCCACCAGCATGATATTGCTATGTTTTCCCATAATTTCCACCATAAGAGTTTTGCTCGTAATATCCCCGATTTCATCCTTACTGTAAATTCGAAAGGCAATTATACGCTCCATGTTTTTTTGCTCAATCTTCTCAATAAATCCACCAGCCAGATACTTTCTTAAAAGCATACAGAACATTGGTGGCTCCTTAGGATTGGTCAGGGATTCACTGGTTAAATGTATACGGGCGTAGCTTGGGTGTACAGACAGGAGAAGCTTATGATTTTCTCCGTGGCTACGCACAGTCATCACTAATTCAGTGCTTGTTGGCTGATAAATTTTCAGTATTCGGCCGCTCGTTAGCTTCGTTGATAATTCATCAACAACGGCTCGTGTTACAACTCCATCAAATGACATCTTCATCACCTCATATCATACAAAGTATAGCATTTTTTAAGGCTTGTCTGAATAGATATACACAAGAAGCTCGGTATGGGGGTAATAACCGTGAAGTGGTATACGAAAAATCAAAGAGAAATAGAAGAGCAGTTACAGACAAATGCAGGCCATGGGTTATCGGAAAAACAAGCGGAGGAGCGTTTAAGACAACACGGCGAAAATGAAATTGCTGAACAGGTGTCAGTATCCAGAATCTATTTGTTTGTCCAGCAGTTTAAAGATTTTATGGTGCTTGTTTTACTTGGAGCAACTCTGATCTCTGGTTTGTTGGGCGAATATATCGATGCTATTGCCATTATGGCCATTGTTCTACTAAATGGTCTTTTAGGCTATTTTCAGGAGCAGAAGGCTGAAAAATCGATGGCAAAATTAAAAGAATTATCCGCTCCGGTTGTCACGGTATTACAAGATGGCGTCTGGGTCAATAAAACAAGTCGTGAACTTGTCCCCGGGGACATTGTAAAAGTGAAAACAGGTGACAGAATCAGTGCGGATCTTCGTTTGCTGGATGTAAATGCACTTGAGATAGAGGAATCCGTTTTAACCGGGGAATCGATTCCTGCGGTTAAGAATGAACAGCCTATTCCAAAAGAAAATGTTGAGCTTGGCGATCAGCACAATATGGCCTTTTCCGGTACATTAGTCACCAGAGGAAGTGGGACCGGAGTGGTTGTAGCCACTGGAATGTCAACCGCCATGGGACAGATTGCTTCAATGCTGTCTTCCACAGAGCGAATACCAACACCTCTCGAAAGAAAGCTTGAAGAACTAGGGAAGATCCTCATTGTCGGTGCCATTCTATTAACTGTTGCTGTCGCCCTATTAGGAATTTATCAGGGACACCCAATCTATGAAATGTTTCTAGCGGGCGTATCCTTAGCTGTTGCTGCTATCCCTGAAGGACTTCCGGCTATTGTAACGGTTGCTCTGTCCTTAGGTGTGCAGCGGATGATTAAGCGAAAAGCTGTAGTTCGCAAGCTGTCAGCGGTCGAAACCCTGGGGTCAGCCTCCGTTGTCTGCTCAGATAAAACGGGAACTCTGACCCAGAATCAAATGACTGTGCAACAGATATATGTACCAAAGCAGCACTATTTTGTTACAGGACAGGGCTATCATCCTAAGGGAAAGTTTTACCTCAATCGAAAGAAAATCGATCCATTAAGCACGAGCGCTTTGAGTCAAATACTGAAAAACACCCTTTTATGCAGCCATGCTGAAATTTTGAAAACCAATGGCCGTTTTCAAATTGATGGGGATCCTACTGAAGGTGCACTGGTGGTTGCGGCAGAAAAAGCAGGTTTATCCCGACAAAATCTGCAGGGGTTGAACGTGATTCATGAGATTCCGTTTGATTCGGCCAGGAAGCGTATGACGGTTGTTGTAAAAGACGAAAAAGGGAAACGGTTTGTTATTTCTAAAGGGGCTCCTGATGTATTGCTGAAACGGACAAGCTGGATACAGGAAGGCAGTGAAAGACGCCCCTTTACACCTAAAAAAGAAAAGCATATTCATCACATGATGGAAAGAATGACGAATGAAGCCTTACGGACAATTGCTGTCTGTGTTAAAGAACTGGACCCTTCAGAAAACGAAAAGGACTTTCAACTGGAAAATCATTTAACCTTTGCAGGATTATTTGGTTTGATGGATCCACCACGGGAGGAAGCAGCAGAGGCAATTGAAACCTGCCGACAAGCTGGTGTAAAAACGGTGATGATCACCGGCGATCACGTAAATACGGCACAGGCTATTGCCCGACAGCTGAAGCTGCTTCCTCCTCATGGAAAAGTTTTAGGTGGGTACCAATTAAGTCAAATGACCGATGAGGAACTGGAAGCCATCATTCCTGAGGTGTATGTCTTTGCCCGTGTTTCCCCTGAGCATAAATTAAGAATTGTAAAAGCCTTTCAAAATCGTGGTCATGTTGTAGCCATGACAGGGGATGGAGTCAATGATGCCCCTGCCATAAAAGCCAGCGATATTGGAATAAGTATGGGAAAAGGCGGGACAGATGTCACCAAGGAAGCCTCCTCATTAATTTTAATGGACGATCATTTTGCGACCATAAAATCTGCTATTGAAGAAGGACGAAATATTTATGAAAATATCAGGAAATTTATCCGATATCTGTTAGCTTCCAATGTAGGAGAAATTCTGGTGATGCTGTTTGCCATGATGCTAGCTATGCCTCTCCCATTAGTTCCAGTACAAATTCTTTGGGTAAATTTAGTTACAGATGGACTGCCTGCACTCGCCTTAGGTCTGGACCAGCCTGAAAAAGATGTAATGAAACGTCCACCTCGAAGCCAGAAGGAAAGTGTATTCGCCAGAGGACTGGGTTTTAAAATTGTAAGCAGAGGATTTTTAATTGGTCTGGTCACATTGATAGCCTTTATCTTTACCTATCAAAAAAGTCCTGATCATTTAGCCTACGCCCAGACGGTAGCCTTTGTCACATTAGTAATGGCCCAGCTTATTCATGTATTTGATTGCCGATCGGATTATTCGGTCTTCTCACGCAATCCATTGGGAAATCTTTCTCTGGTAGGAGCAGTGATTTCCTCGATTCTGCTATTACTGGTTGTTGTGTATTTTGAACCTCTACAGCCAATTTTTCATACAGTAGAGTTGCCTCTGACCGAATGGATTTATATTCTGGCATTAAGCGCTATACCAACGTTTATCTGGATGCCTTCAGGGAAGGAAAAAAATCATTCGATTCATGTCTGAAACGGTGTATTTTGACAAATTTATTAGAAATTCCAAGTAAATCATGATAAAATAATGTATATCGTAGCAATTATCCTATAATTGGTAAGAGAAATGGAAGTGAGAAGTCTTGGTTAAGAGTATGACAGGCTACGGTAGAGAAATCGCAGCAATAGGGGAAACAAGAATTACAGTAGAAGTGCGCACTGTTAATCATCGTTTTTTAGACCTGTCAATTAAAATGCCAAAGATGCTTCTGTATATTGAAGAGAAAATTAAGGAACAGGCCAGATCATTCTTTACACGTGGACGGATTGATGTCATGGTGACGATAGAAGGGGAAGGTCTGGTTAACGAACCATTAACATTGATTGGGATCTATTAGATCAATATATTGAGAAGTTGTCCTCCATACAGAATCATTATCAGCTGTCCGGATCTGTTCGTGTACAGGATATTCTGAAGCTTGAGGATGCGTTTTCTATTGTGGAACAGGAAAATACCAGTAGTGATTTTGAAGATGTATTACTCCGCACCTGTTATACTGCCTGCAAAAAAGCCTTGGAAATGAGAGAACATGAAGGGAACGCTCTCTTTAATGATCTAAAGCAGCGCATTCATTTTGTACAGACGGTCGTGCAAAAGCTGGAGAAACAACGGGACATCATTATGGAAGAATATCGTCAGCGCATTCGCCAGAGAATTGAAGAGTATATGAATGAAGAGCTTTATGAGGAGCGCAGAATGATGCAGGAGGTGGCCTTACTGGCTGAAAAGGGGGATATTACAGAAGAAGTTACAAGGCTTTTCAGTCATATCCATCAATTTGTGTCAACGTTGGAGCAGGATGATGAATCAATTGGAAGGAAGCTTGATTTTATTGTCCAGGAAATGCATCGGGAGGTTAACACGATAGGCTCCAAATCAAATGACGGTGATTTGTCAGAATGGGTTGTAAGTATCAAAAGTGAAGTCGAAAAGCTTAAAGAACAAATCCAGAATGTTGAATAAACCCAAAAAATCCTGTATATTTTGAAGAAAAGCGGAGGCGACTGTTCAGGTCTGGAGGTATAAGGCGAAGACATGTAGTGGCATGTTTTTGCCACGTAATGGCTTTGGCTTATATCCGCAAAGGCCTGGGAGCCGCAGCTGGACAAAGAATAGCGGAGGCGACCGGCACTTTATTACATAATAAATGTTGCGATAAGAGACAGAAAAGCGTAAATTAGAGGAGGAACCATACTTGAGTTTAAAATTAATTAATATTGGCTTTGGGAATGTTGTATCAGCAAATCGGATTATTTCCATTGTTTCACCAGAATCAGCGCCTATTAAGCGTATTATAACGGTTGCAAGAGACAATAATAAATTGATAGATGCTACATATGGAAGACGTACACGTGCAGTCATCGTTGCAGATAGTGATCATGTTATCCTTTCTGCAGTTCAACCAGAAACAGTTGGTCAACGTGTCATTAGTAATGATGACATGTCGGATGAAGGCTAGGAGGCAATATTGTGATTGAGAATAAAGGTATACTTTTTGTTTTATCTGGCCCATCAGGAGTCGGAAAAGGCACAGTAAGAAAAGCATTATTTGATCAGGCAACAGATTTGCAATATTCGATTTCTGTTACAACACGTAAGCCAAGAAATGGGGAAAAACACGGAGTTGACTACTTCTTTCATGAAAAAGATGAAGTAGAGAAAATGATTGAAGAGAGTAAGCTGCTTGAGTGGGCAGAATATGTCGGAAATTATTATGGAACTCCAAGAGAATACGTGGAACAGACACTTGAATCAGGTAAGGATGTATTCCTCGAAATCGAAGTTCAGGGTGCTCTGCAAGTAAAAGAAAATTTTCCAGAGGGAGTCTTTATTTTCCTGTTCCCGCCTAGTCTCGATGAGCTAAAAAATCGTATTGTAAACAGAGGCACAGAAACAGAGGACCTGGTTCGAAATCGGCTGTTAGCTGCTAAAGAAGAAATTGAAATGATGGAAGCCTATGATTATGTAGTGGTTAATGATACAGTAAGTCATGCTGTAGAAAAAATAAATTCCATTGTTCAGGCAGAACATTGTAAAAGAGAAAGAATTGCCGAAGAATATAAAAAAGCATTGGAGAGTGATATAGAATGATGTTGGAACCATCTGTTGATGAATTGCTTGAAAAAATCAATTCGAAATATGCATTAGTTATTCTGTCGGCTAAACGTGCAAGAGAACTACAATTCACGGATGATCCGATGATTGATGATGTGAAATCCAATAAATTAGTCGGGACTGCTTTGGAAGAAATTCGTGCCGAAAAACTTGAAACGGCTAATCATGACTATGAATAATCACCTATGATTAATTGAAATAACAACCTTAACAGGGTTGTTATTTTTTGCACTTAATGACACCATTTTGTTCATGGTCTTCTCTATTAAAGGGTTAAGGAAAGAGGGGAATGAAGGATGTTAAAAGGAAAAAAGGTCGTATTAGGAGTATCAGGAGGCATTGCCGCTTATAAGGCATGTGCACTGACAAGTAAGCTTGTCCAGAGAGGAGCCATCGTAAAGGTTATAATGACCAATCATGCGACTCAATTTGTCAGTCCCCTGACATTTCAGGCTTTATCCAGGCAGCCGGTTTATACGGACACCTTTGATGAAAAGGATCCGGAAAAAATTGCTCACATCGATTTGGCAGATTGGGCCGATTTATTTATTCTTGCTCCAGCAACAGCAAATGTGATCGGAAAAGCTGCAAATGGAATAGCAGATGATATGCTGACAACGACGCTGCTTGCTACAGAAGCAACCGTGTATGTAGCTCCGGCGATGAATGTTCATATGTATGCCCACCCAGCTGTTCAGAAGAATATGCAGACCTTACATGATTTTGGTTATCAGTTTATCGAACCTGGCGAAGGTTTTCTTGCGTGTGGTTATGTAGGCAAAGGCAGGCTGGAAGAACCTGAATCAATCCTTGACGTTATTGAAGAGCATATAGGGACAAAAGAATCCTCTTCTTATTATAATGGCAAACACATATTAGTCACAGCCGGCCCTACACGGGAATCGATTGATCCTGTCCGCTTTTTTACCAATCATTCTTCAGGAAAAATGGGCTACGCGATTGCCGAAACTGCTGCAAAACTGGGTGCGAGCGTTACCTTAATTTCCGGACCATCCAATCTGGGAGTACCGAATGGAGTCAGTCGAATGGAAGTTGAGAGCGCCCGGGATATGTATCATGAAGTATTCCGCCATTATGATAAGGCTGATATTATTATTAAAGCAGCCGCAGTTGCAGATTACCGGCCTAAGGAAACCTTTGATCAAAAAATGAAAAAGCAGGAGGGTTCGCTCGTCATTGAACTAGAGCGGACAGAGGATATTTTAAAAGCTTTAGGGGAGAAAAAACAAAAGCACCAATACTTAGTTGGGTTTGCCGCCGAAACATCAAATGTGATTCAATATGGCAGGGAAAAGCTCGAAAGAAAAAATCTGGATGCCATTGTCGTTAACGATGTCAGTCAGGAGAATGCCGGTTTTTCAGCTGATACAAATGAAGCAGCTTTTATTTCAAAGACAGGAAAACAGCAAAAGCTGTCACTAAACTCAAAAGTTAAAATTGCTCAACAGCTATTTTCTCTAATTGAGGAAGACTTAAAGGGAGGAGAACAGTGAAAATTGCAAGTGTAATTGTTGATGTCCCTTCCATGGCTATTGATCATGTGTTTGATTATCGAATTCCTGATCGATATAAAGACAGCCTGGAAGAGGGGATGAGGGTAATTATTCCTTTTGGACCGAGAAAGGTCATGGGCTTTGTTATTGAAATCAAAACGAATACAGAAGTGAAAGAATTAAAAGAAATCGACGAAGTTCTGGATTACACACCTGTTCTGACTCAGGAACTTTTACAACTGGGGACATGGATTGCCAATCGGACTTTAAGCTTCCAGATAACCTCTTTACAAGTGATGCTCCCTCAGATACTGAAGGCTAAATATAAAAAAGAATTGTGGCTGCTAGCTGAGGAGGAAGAGCTGTCGGAAACTTTACAGATACTATTTGCCGGGCGGGTTATGGTCACGTTTGAGGAGATAGAGGAGAGGAACATCCCTTATATTAAAATTCGCACTGCAATCAAAGATGGTTTGGCTGAGGTCAGATATGTCGTCAAAAGTAAAGAAACCAGAAAGAAAATGACCTGGGCAGAACCGGTGGATGCCTTTCAGTTAGAGGAAGGCTTCATGGAAACTTCCAATCAGGCCAAAAAACAGAAAGCCATTATCGGATTTTTTCTTGAGAATCCTGAGCCCATTCTTTTAAAGCAATTGTTAACAAAGCTCCATACAACTCGGTCCACCGTTCAATCATTAGTCAGTCGGGGTTTGATCCGCTTATATGAAAAAGAAGTTTATCGGGATCCCTATGAAAATCGTAATTTTGAAAGAACCGAACCTTTACCTTTAACAGAGGAACAAGCGAAAGCGATAAAACCCATTCATCAGACGATGGATCATCATGAGCATGAAGTTTTCCTGCTCCATGGTGTTACAGGAAGCGGAAAGACTGAAATTTATCTGCAGTCTATTCAGAATGCATTAGACAAAGGACAGGAAGCGATCGTGCTGGTGCCGGAAATATCCTTAACCCCTCAAATGGTACAGCGCTTTAAAGGACGATTTGGCTCAGACGTAGCTGTGATGCATAGTGGGTTATCCGCTGGAGAAAAATTTGATGAGTGGCGGAAAGTTCAGCGTAAGGAAGTCCGTGTCGTCGTAGGGGCCAGGTCCGCTATCTTTGCTCCTTTTGAAAATCTGGGTATTATTATCATTGATGAAGAGCATGAAAACAGCTATAAACAGGACGATACCCCTCGCTATCATGCACGTGATATAGCGATTTTCCGGGGAGAGTATCACCATTGCCCTGTTATTCTCGGAAGTGCGACGCCAACTCTGGAATCTTTTGCACGAGCGAAAAAGGGCGTTTATCATTTGCTTACATTGTCGAAACGGATGAACAATCAAAGCATGCCAGAGGTTGAAATTGTAGATATGCGGGACGAACTTCACCAGGGTAATCGTTCCATGTTTTCCTTTCCATTACAGGAACGTATTCGTGAGCGTTTAGAGCGAAAAGAACAAATTGTCCTGCTTTTAAATCGCAGAGGGTATTCAACCTTCGTCATCTGCCGGGATTGTGGGACGACCATTCAGTGTCCCCATTGTGATATTTCTCTAACCTATCATAGGAAGCAGGAGAGATTAAAATGCCATTATTGCTCCTATGAAATTCCTATGCCACAGGTGTGTCCGGAATGCGGAAGTGACTCTATCCGCTATTTTGGTACAGGAACTCAGAAAGTGGAGGAATCCCTTCAGCAGACATTCCCGGAAGCCGGTATCATTAGAATGGATGTGGATACCACACGGAGAAAGGGCTCCCATGAAAAATTATTAAATCAATTCAGGGAGAGAAAAGCGGATATTTTATTGGGGACGCAAATGATAGCAAAAGGACTTGATTTTAGTAATGTTACATTAGTAGGCGTGCTTGCTGCTGATTCCATGTTACATATTCCGGACTTTCGCTCAGCTGAAAAAACCTTTCAATTATTAACACAGGTTAGTGGCAGAGCCGGCCGTCATGAATTACCAGGTGAGGTGGTCGTTCAATCTTACACACCGGATCATTACAGTATTGAACTGGCAAGTCAGTATCAATTTGAACCCTTTTTTCAATATGAAATGAAAATGAGAAAAAGATTTAAATATCCACCCTATTATTTTCTGGCTTTAGTAACGATTTCCCATCCCAATCATGCTTATGCCGTTCAAGTTACGCAGAAAATTGTAAAATCCTTACACGAGATGAGTATGAACCGTACACAGATTATGGGGCCCACGCCATCCCCTATTACAAGGATTAAAAATAGATATCGCTATCAATGCATGATAAAATACAAAAATGAACCAAATCTGTATGAGAATATGAAGAAAATTATCCAGCAATATGAAAAAGAAATTCAGACAAAGGATTTACAAATATCTGTTGACTTTCAACCAACGCAAATGATGTAAAAGGAGTGACCCAAATGACAAAACGTATCGTATTTATGGGGACCCCGGACTTTGCCGTTCCTGTCCTGCAATCCATTATCCAAGCGGGCTATGAAGTGGCTGCAGTCGTTACCCAGCCAGATCGGCCCAAGGGGAGAAAGCGTGTATTAACCCCACCACCAGTAAAGGCTGAAGCCGAGAAGCATAATATTCCTGTCATACAGCCGGAGAAAATCAAACATGAATATGACAAGGTGCTTGAATACCGTCCGGACCTTATTGTCACAGCTGCCTTTGGTCAGATTCTGCCTAAGGAATTACTTGATGAGCCCGAGTATGGATGTATTAATGTACACGCTTCTTTACTTCCGGAATTAAGAGGTGGTGCGCCCATTCACTATGCAATTTTACAGGGCAAACATGAAACAGGAGTCACCATTATGTATATGGTAGAGGCCCTGGATGCAGGTGATATGTTAGCGAAAGTCAGGGTTCCTATTGATGAAAAAGATCATGTCGGCTCTTTGCATAACAAACTGGCTGACGCCGGTGCCAGACTCTTAATTGAAACCTTGCCTGAAATCTTTAATCGCTCCATTGAACCTGAAAAACAGAATCATGAACAGGCCACATTTGCTTATAATATTAAACGAGAACAGGAAAGAATAAACTGGAATCAGTCACAGGAAGAAGTCTATAACCATATTCGCGGTCTCCATCCCTGGCCAGTGGCATCGACTACGCTTAACGGAAAAAACGTAAAAATCTGGTGGGGGGAAAAGATTGAAAGCACCTTTCAGGAAACACCCGGTACGATAAGTGAATTGGATGATGACGGGTTTACAGTCGTATGCGGGGATCAAAAAGGAATTCGCATTACAGATCTTCAGCCCTCAGGCAAAAAACGAATGAATGCTGAGTCCTTTTTACGTGGTGCAGGAAGTAATCTTACTAAAGGAGACAGGTTAGGAGAGTAACATGGCACAAAAAACAGTACGTGAAGCAGCTTTAAATATATTAGTACGTGTTGGACAAGGTGGTGGCTACAGTCACTTACTCATTCAGCAGGAAATAAGCAAAGATGATCTGAATCAGAAAGATGTTTCCCTGCTTACTGAACTGGTCTACGGAACGCTGCAGCGAAGAGACACCTTGGCTTTTTTTCTTAAACCATTCGTTCGAAAGCGTGTAAAACCCTGGGTAAGATGGCTTTTGTATCTGGCCATTTATCAGATGCATTACCTGGAACGGGTTCCCGATCATGCGATCATTTATGAAGCTGTGGAATTGGCTAAGAAAAAAGGCGGTAAAAGCTTAAGCTCATTTGTCAATGGTGTCCTGCGAAATGTTCAACGAAAGGGAGTCCCTTCCTTTGATTCCATTGAGGACCCGGTAAAACGGCTGGCTGTCGAAATGAGTCATCCCGAATGGCTGGTGAAACGGTTTGTCAGATGGTACGGATTTGATATTGCACGGTCCATGTGCCTTAAAAACTTACACGAAAAGGATGTTTCCGTTCGTGTACAATCCACAAAAATGAGTCGTGAGGATGCGATAAAACGTCTTGAACAGGATGGCTTTGAGGTGGAACGCTCTCTATTATCTTCACAGGGAATCATTATGAAAAGCGGAAACATCTTTCGTCATCCATTATTTAAAGAATATTTCACCGTACAGGATGAGAGCTCAATGTTAGTGGGTGAAATGATGGATGTGGAGCCGGGTATGTTTGTACTTGATGCTTGCAGTGCTCCAGGTGGGAAAACGACCCACATTGCGGAAAAGATGAAAGACAATGGAGAAATTCATGCCTATGATCTCCACGCAAAAAAAGCGAAGCTGGTAGAAGAAAAAGCCAAGGACCTTGGGCTGAGTATTATTACTGCCAAGCCTGCCGACAGCCGTACACTGCCTGATATTTATGAAAAAGAGACCTTTGACCGGATTCTATTGGACGCACCTTGTTCGGGATTGGGCGTATTACGAGGTAAACCTGATATTAAGTATCAGAAATCAGCGGAGGATGTCACCAATTTATCTGGCATACAGACCGATTTACTTGAGGCCGTTGCACCGCTTTTAAAGACCGGCGGGAAGCTTGTTTACAGCACATGCACAGTTGATAGGGAAGAAAATGAGCATGTTATTCAGCAATTTTTGAAAAATCATCCTGAATACGAAATCGATCCATCCTTTCGAGAATCCCTGCCAGTTGTTTGCAGAGAATTAAGCGGTTTGTCACAATGGGGACTCCAGCTTTTTCCCCATGATTTAGACACAGATGGATTTTTCTTAACAAGATTAATCAAAAAATCATAAATATGGTATTCTATAGTAGATAGATATTGAGGAGAGTTTAGGTGTTAGATTTTTTGTAAGCTTATCCTGAAAAGCGAAATCATGATAGTGCCAGGAGCTTATCATTTAAACTGGATAAGCATGTAAGAAAAGACGGGGTGATACGAGTGTTAGGAAATTTTCTAACCGATACAGGGCATGTCAGAAGTCATAATGAAGACTCAGGTGGAATTTATTTTAATCAGCAAAATCAAATGCTTGCGATTGTTGCTGATGGAATGGGGGGACACAGTGCAGGTGATGTAGCCAGTTCCCTCGCAACGACAGAACTACATAACAGATGGAAGAACACAGAATCCATTACATCACCCGACGAAGCACAGACATGGCTTGAAGATCAAATCAAGGATATTAATCAGATTATTTTACAGTATGCGATTGACCATGAAGAGTGTAAGGGTATGGGAACTACCATTGTTGCAGCAGTTTGTACAGATGAGTTTATTACGATTGCCCATATTGGAGACAGCAGATGTTACTTGTCAAACAGTAACGGTTTCTCTCAAGTAACAGAAGACCATTCCCTTGTAAACGAGCTTGTGAGAACGGGACAATTATCACCTGAAGATGCGGAACATCATCCGAGAAAGAATGTTCTCCTGAAAGCATTGGGAACAGAGAAGGATGTGGAAATTGACACCAAAACCATCACTTGGGATTCTGGAAATTATTTAATTTTATGTTCGGATGGTTTGACAAATAAGGTAGAAGATCATGAGCTTCATCAGTATATTATAGAGGCCGATTCGATTGAAGAGTCCATGAGAAGTCTGATTGATCTGGCCAATGAACGAGGCGGCGAGGATAACATTTCCTTAGCCATTGTACAAAATTCCCCTCAAGAGAAAGAGGGTGAATAAACGTGTTTGAAGGACAAGTCTTAAATGATCGTTATAAAATACTGAATGCAATAGGTGGCGGGGGGATGGCCAATGTTTATCTCGGCCATGACACCATTCTTGATCGTAAGGTTGCCATTAAGGCTTTACGGATGGAATACGCCCATGACGAAGAGTTTATTGAAAGGTTCAGGCGTGAAGCTCAATCAACCATCAGCCTGTCACATCCAAATATCGTCAGTATTTATGATGTAGGGGAAGAAGATGACAATGACAATATTTATTATATTGTCATGGAATATGTAAGGGGAATGACTCTTAAGCAGTACATCCAGCAGTATGGGCCTCTTCCTGCAGAGGAAGCTGTGGATGTCATGAAGCAGATTACTTCTGCCATTAGTCATGCCCATCATAACGAAATTATTCACAGAGATATAAAGCCTCAAAATATCCTGATTGATAATAAAGGGAATGCTAAAGTAACAGATTTTGGTATTGCTATGGCACTTAGTCATACAAGTGTAACCCAGACGAACTCAGTGCTGGGCTCTGTTCATTATCTATCGCCCGAACAGGCCAGAGGTGGCACAGCCATCAAAAAATCTGATATTTATTCATTAGGTATTGTATTTTTTGAAATGCTGACAGGCAGACTCCCATTTTCAGGGGAATCAGCTGTATCTATTGCATTAAAGCATTTACAAAGCAAAACACCGTCTGTACGCAGATGGATTCCTGATATTCCCCAGAGTGTTGAAAATGTTGTATTAAAGGCGACAGCAAAAAATCCTTTTCATCGCTATGAAAATACAGCACAAATTGAAGAAGATTTGGCGACCGTGTTGCTCCCGAGCCGAATGAACGAAGAAAAATTTTCGCCTCCTGAGGAAGAGGGAGAAGAAACTAAAGCAATACCCGTTATCCCGAATGATCACCAATTGGCTGGCAATCAGAACGGGGATACGGTTATTCATAAGAAACCAGAGTCGGAAACTGAAGAGGAACCAAAAAAGAAGAAAAGGAACTGGAAGGCATGGACCTTCTCTATTTTAGGCGTTTTACTTGCAGCCGCTATATTTTCCATTTTTGTTTTACCTAAATTGTTAATGCCGGATGAAGTCGAAGTTATGGATGTTTCCGGATTAACCTATGAAGAGGCTGTGAACCGCCTGAATGAACTGGATGTGGAAATTGATCATGACCAGGAAAATTCTGATGAAATTGAAGAAGGAAAAGTCATTGAAACAGACCCGGAAGCAGGGTCCATTATCAGGGAAGGTACAACTGTAACCATTATTACCAGCCTAGGACCTGAAAAAGAAGCTTTTGGTGATTACGTTGGTCAGCAATATGACCAGGTGAAACAAATCCTCGAAGGTTTGGGCTATGATGATATTAAAAAATTTGATGTAGAATCAGAAAAACCTGAGGGGGAGATCATTTCACAGGATCCAGAGGCTGAAGCTCCCGTTATTCCAGAGGATACCTCTGTAAGATTTGAGGTTAGCAGTGGCCCTCCTATGGTAACAATACCTTCATTTAAAGGATCAGCGTTAGAGGAAGTCGATCAATTTATTAGCAACAACAACTTAGTTATGTCTTCAGAACCTGAGGAAGAGTACTCCGCTGACGTGAAAGAAGGACATGTTATTCGTCAGGATCCTGCTCCAGATGAGGAAGTGGAGGAAGGTACTGAAATTTCTGTAGTGATTTCAAAAGGTCCGGAACCAAAGCCTGAAACAAATCCTGTTGAATATACAGTAGAAGTAAATCAGAGTAATGGAAATGAAAATGACGATGATTCCGGGAATAAACAGGAACCAGAGCCTGTAAAGGTAGAAATTTATATAGAGGATATGAATAACGATGGTTCTGTTCCATATATAAGTGAAGAGATTACTAGTACCAAACCCTATAAGTTTGATGTAGTCGTTGCTCCAGGAGAGACAGGCAGCTACCGCATCCTTGTTAATGGAAATGTAGTCGATACGAATACATTCACGAATAATCCAGAAGGTGGAGATTAAGTACATGGAGAAAGGAAAAATTGTAAAAGCATTAAGCGGGTTTTATTATGTAGAAGTACCAAATAAGGGCATTTATCAATGCAGAGGCAGAGGCCTTTTCCGTAAACAGAAGATTACCCCTCTTGTTGGGGACAGGGTAGAGATTGATATTACCGATAATGGAGACGGTTATGTCACAAAAATTTACGAACGAAACAATGAATTAGTCCGGCCTCCTGTATCCAATATTGATCAGGCGATTATCGTAACCTCTGCAGCCAAACCTGACTTTAATGCTTTACTATTGGACCGCTTCCTTGTATTAATCGAGGCCAAAAGGATTGAACCTGTTATTGTCCTTACAAAAATGGATCTCGTAAGTTCTGAGGCTGAGAGGCAAATGGAAGCCGTTCAGAAAATCTATGAGAACATTGGTTATTCCGTTGTCCGGCTAAGCTCTAAAGATAAAAACCAGGTTCAGCAGCTTGTCCCTTATATAGAAGGGAAAACGTCCGTGATAGCAGGTCAGTCGGGAGTCGGAAAGTCTTCACTGCTTAATGCACTTAAACCAGGTCTGGATCTGGAAATTGGAGATATTTCTGAAACATTAGGTCGTGGAAAACACACAACAAGACATGTTGAATTCATTTCAATGAATGATGGGTATGTAGCTGATACTCCCGGCTTTAGTTCACTTGACTTCCGGGAGATTGTGGCTGAAGAGCTCCCTGAATGCTTTCCGGAAATGGTGGATAGGCAGGATGGCTGTAAATTCAGGGGCTGTAAGCATTTTAAAGAGCCGAAATGTGCGGTGAAAGATGCTGTCCAAACAGGGGATATCCCCGAATTTCGCTATAACCATTATTTGCAGTTTTTAGAAGAAATCCAGTCAAGAAAGCCGAGGTATTAAAAGTGACAAAATTAGCTCCTTCTATATTATCAGCCGATTTTGCCAGGCTTGGAGAAGAAGTAAAGGATGTTGAGCAGGCCGGTGCCGATTATATTCATGTCGATGTGATGGATGGGCATTTTGTTCCTAATATCACTATCGGGCCACTTATAGTTAAAGCCATCAGGCCGGTGACTGCTCTGCCGCTTGACGTTCATTTAATGATTGAAAAGCCCGAAGATTATGTAGAAGCTTTTGCAAATGCAGGTGCAGATATTATTACAGTCCACCAGGAGGCCTGTGTGCATCTACACAGAACGATTCAGATGATTAAGCAAAATGGAGTTAAGGCAGGTGTGGTCATTAATCCTGCAACGCCTGTAGAAACCATACGGCCGATATTGCCTGATGTTGATTTAGTCTTATTAATGACCGTTAATCCCGGATTTGGCGGACAGGCATTCATCGAATCGGTCATTCCAAAGATTGAAGAAGTAGCAGCTCTAAAACAGGAGCAAAACCTCTCGTTTGAAATTGAAGTGGATGGTGGAGTGAATAAAGACACAGCAAAGCGTTGTACGGATGCCGGGACCAATGTACTTGTGGCTGGCAGTGCGATTTTTAATTCAGAAAATCGTAAACAGGCTATGGAGGAAATACGTCAGGAGATTATTTAAAGTAAAATTTGATTCTATTGAAAAGCTGCCTTCAGGAGGCGGCTTTCTTTATTGAGGAGGAAGCAATCATGACTATAGTGGGTATAGTTGGTGGAGGTCCTGAAGATAGACTCCCGGATCTCCATTTGTATAATGAACAGAATGTGCAATGGATAGGAGCAGATCGGGGAAGTATCTATTTGCTTAATCAAGGAATTGTTCCGGACTACGCGATGGGGGATTTTGATTCGACTTCTGAAGATGAAAAAGCCATGCTTCATACAAAAATCAATCAGGTGGACACTTATCCTATTGAAAAAGACCAGACTGATTTGGAAATTGCTGTTCAAAAAGCCATAGAGCTAAAGCCTGATAAAATCTATCTATTTGGGGTTACAGGTGGAAGACTGGATCATGAACTCGTTAATATACAGCTGCTGTATCAGCTTTCCGAACAAAATTTAAGAGGAATAATCATAGATAAAGGAAATCTAATTGAACTAAAGAGGGCGGGTGTGCATATAGTAGAATATGATGAAAATTATGAGAATATTTCATTGATTCCACAGACACCCTTGATTAAAAACCTGACTCTGAAAAATTTTTATTATCCGTTAACCAACGCAACTCTTGAATTTGGAACTACCCTGTCCACGTCTAATCGTTTAATTGGAAAAAAAGGTACTTTTTCATTTGATGAAGGCATATTATTAGTGGTAAGGAGCGATGCTGTCCACCAATAATGCGTCTTCATTTCATCATACGGGTGTTGTGGAATTTTGATTTGATCGCTAGAGGAGGGGGATCTAATGAAATTTTATACGATTAAACTCCCAAGGTTTCTCGGTGGCATGGTTAGAGGGATAATTGGGATATTCAGAAAAGAATGAATTTGCTCATGTGCAACCCGGAAAAGAAGCATGGGCTAACAGAAAAAGCTGTCAATCAGGAAAACTGACAGCTTTTTTTGTGAAAAACAAAGGCGGAAGCGCCCGTTAGCGACGTACGGACTGGACTGAGCCGGACGTGGCCTCACCTGTTTTTCTTAGCCACAAATTGCTTATTTTATAATTTCCTAGGCCAAGAAGAAAAACGGAATCGCCCCGGGAGCAGGTGTTGGACAAAGAAACGGATTCAACCGTTCGGAATCACACCAATTGAGTAAAGAAAAAAACGCATTCGTAAAAAATACGAATGCGTTTCTTTCCATCAGGAACTTTTATTATACACGCTTGATTTTACCTGATTTTAAAGCGCGAGCAGAAACATATACCTTCTGAGGCTTTCCGTCAATCATTACACGTACTTTTTGTACATTGGATTTCCACTTACGTTTATTAGCATTCATTGCGTGTGAACGACTATTTCCAGAACGTGTTTTACGTCCAGTTACAGCACATTTACGAGCCATTTACATTCCCTCCTAATTCAAGTAAAACTATATATATTCAGTACATACTAAATTAATTTATCATAAGAAGCAGTAAAATGCAATGTGGAACGAATGATTTCATCCGCTGTCTGCTTTTCTGTGTTGAGCTGTGGCCTGGGCTTCCTGTTTGAATCATACCCCTAAAGTAAAAATACTTGACATTATGTTTATTTTAGGCCATTGTATGAAGAGAAATTGTATTCATACATAGCTTATCTTTTAAAACAAAGGTCTTTGTAGTAAAATATCCATGAGTTAAGTGAATTGTAGAGGAGGATTCATATGTCCATTGATTTACAAAATGAATATGGTCATGTCACCATTTCAAATGAAGTGATTTCCACAGTAGCAGGTGGTGCTGCCGTAGAATGCTACGGAATTGTAGGCATGGCTTCTAAAAAGCAATTAAGAGATGGACTTGCTGAAATATTAAGAAGAGAAAATTTCTCTAAGGGAATTGTTGTACGTCAGGATAATGATAAAATCCATATTGATATGTATATTATTGTAAGTTATGGAACAAAAATTTCTGAAGTAGCTCACAATGTTCAAAATCAGGTTAAATATACACTAAATAAAACGGTAGGATTATCTGTTGACTCCGTGAATATTTATGTTCAGGGTGTCCGGGTTATTAATGCTTAACAGATCGGTACTGTCTAAGCACGTGTGAGTATTTACTCACACGAAATCGTATGAAGGAGGAAGTGTCGTGACGGTAAAGACGATAGATGGTGAAACGTTTTCCCAAATGGTTCTGCTCGGAGCAAGCCATTTAACCAATAATGCTAAAATGATTGATGCACTGAATGTATTCCCAGTTCCTGATGGTGATACAGGTACGAATATGAACTTAACCATGACTTCCGGTGCTGAAGAAGTTAAAAAAGCATCCGGTAATCATGTCGGTTCAATCGGCGAATCCCTGGCAAAAGGGTTATTAATGGGAGCAAGAGGAAATTCCGGAGTTATATTATCTCAATTATTTCGAGGCTTCTCTAAATCAATAAAAGATAAAGAAGTTTTACATATATCAGATTTTGCTGATGCATTTGAAGCAGGAGTAGAGACAGCTTACAAAGCAGTTATGAAGCCGGTTGAAGGAACGATCCTGACAGTTGCCAAGGATGCAGCAAAGGCCGGTAAAGATGCTGAGAATTCAGTGGAAGATATCGTTGAATTAATGGAAACCATTTTAAAGGCAGCTAAGGAATCCTTAGAGAGAACACCTGAACTCCTGCCAGTCCTAAAAGAAGTAGGAGTTGTTGATAGTGGAGGCCAGGGTCTGGTAACCGTCTATGAAGGATTTCTTGCTTCATTGCGTGGAGAAGAAGTTCCTGAACAGAAAGATTCCCAGGTTCGTATGGATGATATGGTGAGTGCTGAACACCATAAAATGCACCAGGACTTTATGGATACTTCTGAGATTGAATATGGATATTGCACAGAATTTATGGTTCAGTTTGAAAAAGATAAGCTTAAGGAAAATCCCTTTGATGAAGAATCCTTCCGTAACACCTTAAGTGAGATTGGAGACTCATTGCTTGTTGTATCAGACGATGAGCTTGTTAAGGTACATGTACATGCAGAATATCCGGGGGAAGTTCTTAATATAGGTCAGAAATATGGCAGCTTAATCAACTTAAAAATTGAAAATATGCGTAAACAACATACGGATATAGTCGGGCAAGAAAATAAAGAACCCCCTGAGGTTAAACAGGAACAGGCTGAGTTTGGTATTGTAACAGTCGCAATGGGGGATGGCATTAAGAAATTATTTGAAAGCCTGGGTGCCACGGTGGTTATTGAAGGTGGACAAACCATGAATCCGAGCACACAGGATATTGCCGAGGCCATCAGTCAGGCTAATGCTAAAAAAGTCATTGTTATGCCAAATAACAAAAATGTTCTTATGTCAGCCGAACAGGCAGCAGAACTGGCCGATTCCGAGGTGGAAGTGGTTCCAACCAAAACTGTTCCACAGGGCATGAGCGCACTACTTATGTTCCATCCCGAGAAGTCGTTAGAGGAAAATGGAAAATTAATGAGAAATGCAGCTCAGGATGTAAAAACAGGTCAAATCACTTATGCTGTCCGTGATACACAAATCGATGGTATGACGATTGAAAAAGGAAATTATATGGGAATCGCTGATGGAAGCATTACTTCTACCAATGAAGATAAAATCAGCGTAATGAAGGAATTGCTAACCAGTATGATTGATGATGAAGAAGATGAAATCATTACAATCCTGCAAGGTGAAGAAGGTACAGATGAAGAAGTATCTGAAATTCAGACCTTTATTGAAGAAAATTTTGAAGAACTAGAGGTTGAAGTCCATCAGGGGAAACAGCCAATCTATTCCTTTATTTTTTCAGTTGAATAATATTAGCTTAAAAACCAGAGAACAGATTCTCTGGTTTTTAATTTGGCATATTTGTGTTTTGCGGATAAAATAGAAGTAAGAGACAATTTGTGGGGTGGTTAGGAGTATGAAATATCGATCCGTTTTTGATATTATTGGTCCGGTCATGGTGGGTCCGTCCAGCTCGCATACTGCCGGTGCTCTTCGTATTGGGCGTATGGCAAGACAGCTATTAGGGCGGGAGCCGAAATGGGCAAAAATTTATTTGTATGGTTCGTTTGCGGACACATACAAAGGTCACGGAACCGATGTTGCCATCACCGGTGGTTTATTGGACTTTGATACGTTTGACACAAGAATGGGCGATTCCATGAAAATAGCCAGTGAAAAAGGTATAGATATCGAATTTTTTGAGGAATCGGCTAAAACGGACCATCCGAACACGGCCAAAATACGAATTGGTGATGATGAAGAGGATATTGAACTGGTTGGCATTTCAATTGGTGGCGGGAAAGCTGAAATTACAGAACTGAATGGTTTTGATTTAAGATTGAGCGGCCATCACCCTGCCATACTGGTTATGCATAACGACAGATTTGGTGCGATTGCCTCTGTGACACAAATACTAGCAAAATATGAAATTAATATAGGTCATATGGAAGTTTCAAGACGGGAGCAGGGACAGGATGCGCTGATGGTCATTGAAACCGATCAGAATATTGACCCTGAAATTGTTACGCAACTGGAAAAAGAGGAACATATCATGCAAGTAGTAAAGGTATCTGACTGAGTTTTTGAGAAAGGGAGGGAGAGGTTTGTTTAAAAATGTCCGAGAATTGGTTGAGCTTGCTGAAAACGAGAATATCCCCATTTCAGAAGTAATGATACGACAGGAAATGGAAGTTACTGAAAAATCAAGAGATAAAGTGATGGGACAGATGGAAGAGAATTTGTCTGTAATGGAAAAGTCGGTAGATGATGGCTTGAAGGGCGTCGAATCCCGATCAGGTTTAACGGGTGGAGACGCCGTATTAATCCAGGACTATATGAAAAATGCTGAGCCGTTATCCGGTCACTTACTTTTGGATGCTGTGAGTAAAGCTGTGGCCACGAATGAAGTGAACGCAGCGATGGGAATTATCTGTGCGACGCCAACAGCCGGGAGTGCAGGATGCGTACCTGGAACATTATTTGCTGTTAAAGAAAAACTGAATCCTACAAGAGAAGATATGATCCGCTATTTATTTACTTCAGGAGCTTTCGGTCAGGTGATAGCCAATAACGCTTCCATTTCAGGTGCTGCAGGAGGCTGTCAGGCAGAAGTAGGATCAGCTGCGGGGATGGCCTCTGCCGCTATTGTTGAAATGGCAGGAGGCACGCCGCAGCAGTCTGCTGAAGCGATGGCTATTACTCTGAAAAATATGCTTGGCTTAGTTTGTGATCCTGTTGCAGGACTTGTTGAAGTACCGTGTGTGAAACGGAACGCAATGGGGGCTTCAAATGCTATTGTCTCTGCTGATATGGCTTTAGCAGGGGTCACAAGCCGAATTCCATGCGATGAGGTAATCGAAGCCATGTTCAGAATTGGACAGCGTATGCCTTCTGCTTATAAAGAAACCGCACAGGGAGGCCTTGCAGCTACGCCAACAGGAAGAGCAATTGAACAACAGATCTACGGAACGTCTTTACAGAAAGAGTGAGGAATGTGTTAGCGAATATACCCGTTTCAAATCTAAAAGGAATTGGAGAAAAAATTGAAAACGACTTGCAGACAATGGGAATTGAAACCGTTGAGGATTTACTCTTCTATTTTCCATTTCGCTATGATGTACATGAAATAAAGCCTCTGACAGAGCTCGAACATCATGAGAAAGCTACACTGGTAGGGAAGGTTATCTCAGAACCTTCCCTCACCTTTTATGGACGAAAAAAATCACGGCTCATGGTCACTCTGGAAATTGATCAGATTGCGGTGAAGGCAGTCTTTTTTAATCAGGCATTTGTAAAAAAGCATTTAAAGCAGGGGGAGCTTATTACAGTTATCGGGAAATGGGATCAGCACCGCCTGCAGATTACCGTAAGCCAGTTTAAAAAAGGACAAGTAAAAGAAAAGGACACCATTCAGCCTGTTTACTCCTTAAAAGGGAAGGTGTCACTGGGATTCTTACGAAAAACGATGAGACAGGCTCTTCAATCCTATAAGAACCAAATTGATGAAATTCTTCCAGAAAGTTTTCTCACAAACTATAAGCTCCCTCCTCGTGAAGAAGCATTAACACAAATGCATTTTCCTGGTAACGGTCACCGATTAAAGCATGCTAAAAGAAGATTTATCTATGAAGAATTGCTTTTATTCCAGTTAAAAATGCAATGGCTTCGGAAACAAAAAAGAGAGGCGACCATGGGAAATGCCATAAAGGTTGACTCGGAGCAGACAAATGCTTTTGTTGACAGTCTTCCCTTTTCTCTCACAAATGCCCAGCAAAACGTTTTAAAAGAGATCCTGAACGACCTGAAACAGCCTTATCGTATGAATCGATTGCTGCAAGGGGATGTAGGGTCAGGTAAAACCGTTGTTGCTGCCATTGGACTCTATGCGACAATCAGCGCAGGAAAACAAGGTGCATTAATGGTTCCAACTGAAATTCTGGCAGAGCAGCATCATGAATCTTTACAGGAGCTTTTTGGAGATCAGGCTGAAGTTGTGTTATTGACAGGCTCTGTAAAAGGGAAGAAAAGACGGGAAGTTCTACATAAAATTGAAACGAATGAAGCTCAGATTGTTGTAGGTACCCATGCATTAATCCAGGATGATGTGTTCTTTCATGATTTAGGCTTTGTTATTGTGGATGAGCAGCATCGTTTTGGCGTTGAACAAAGGCGTGCTTTAAGGGATAAAGGTCTGCATCCTGATGTCTTATTTATGACAGCCACACCTATTCCGAGAACCCTGGCCATTTCTTCGTTTGGAGATATGGATGTTTCGGTAATTGATGAAATGCCGGCCGGTCGTAAGCCGGTAGAAACCTATTGGGTAAAGGAAAATATGCTGAAGCGGGTATTACGATTTATATATAAAGAAATTCAGAACGGCCATCAGGCTTACGTTATCTGTCCTCTGGTAGAAGAATCGGACAAGCTTGATATTCAAAATGCAGTTGACCTCCATCAGCAATTAGAGGAAATTTTTCCGGATGACGTCAATGTTGGCCTGATGCACGGTCGCCTTCATTCAGATGAGAAGGATGACGTTATGAAAAGTTTTGCCGAAAATGAAATCGATGTCCTCGTATCAACAACAGTCGTTGAAGTAGGGGTTAACGTACCGAATGCCACCCTTATGCTGATTTATGATGCTGAACGTTTTGGTTTGTCACAGCTCCATCAATTACGGGGGCGAGTGGGAAGAGGAGATGCGCAAAGCTATTGTATTTTACTGGCAGACCCTAAAGGCGAAACGGGGAAAGAAAGAATGCGTATTATGTCTGAGACAAACGATGGCTTTGAGCTTTCAGAACATGATCTCAAATTAAGAGGCCCTGGAGATTTCTTCGGTAAAAAACAGAGTGGCTTGCCCGAATTTAAAGTAGCTGATTTAGTGCAGGATTACCGTGCATTGGAAACGGCAAGAAAAGACGCTGTTGAAATTATTGAATCAGGAAAACTATTTGATGATTCCTCCTATCAAAAAATGAAGCGAATCATAGAAGATGATCCATTTATAAAAGGACAGGTATTGGATTAAAAAAGTATTGCATATAATCTTCAGGTATTATATATTACTATTAGTACCTAGTCATAATTGTGGACGGTGTCATACATGAAGAAACCAAAAAAAGCAAGACAGGCAGAACTGAAAGAAACGATTTCCCGAATGCCATTTATTACAGATGAAGAGCTTGCGAAACAGTTCAGTGTAAGTATTCAAACTATTCGTTTAGATCGAATGGAACTGTCTATCCCTGAGGTTCGGGAGCGCATTAAATCTGTAGCCACACACGAATGGAATGAAACCGTTAAGGCTTTACCTATTGATGAAGTCATCGGTGAAATTATTGATTTGGAACTGGATCAACGTGCGATCTCCATTTTAGATATTGGGAGAGAACACGTTTTTTCACGTAATAAAATCGCCCGAGGGCACCATTTATTTGCCCAGGCAAATTCATTAGCGGTTGCCGTTATTAATGATGAACTGGCGCTGACAGCCAAATCTGATCTTAAGTTTAAACGACAGGTAAAAGAAGGAGAACGAGTCGTAGCTAAAGCAGATGTTAAAGGAAGTGACGAAAAAGGGCGTACGATGGTTTCGGTACAAAGCTTTGTTGACAATGAACCCGTATTTCAGGGGTTGTTCGAAATGTACCGCTCAAATGACCAAAAAGGAGAGGCAAACGAATGAAACTAGCAATCGATGCAATGGGGGGCGATCATGCTCCAGAAGCTATTGTAAAAGGAGCTTGTACTGCTGTTCAGAATATACCTGATTTATCCATTGTCCTTGTCGGCGATCAGGAGCAGATCAAACCCTTCCTAACTCATACAGAACGAATCGATATTATACATACAACAGATGTTATTAAATCAGAAGATGAACCGGTAAAAGCTGTTAGAAGAAAGAAAAACGCTTCTATGGTTCTTATGGCTAATGAAGTGAAGGAAGGAAGAGCTGATGCGTGTATCTCAGCTGGAAATACCGGGGCATTAATGAGTGCGGGTTTATTCATTGTTGGCCGGATCAAAGGAATTGACCGTCCAGCCTTAAGTCCAACCCTTCCAACCCTTGATGGGAAAGGCTTTTTGCTGTTGGATGTTGGAGCAAATGTGGATGCAAAACCTCAGCACTTATTGCAGTACGGACTGATGGGTTCCATTTATGCTGAAAAAGTGAGAGGCATAACAAATCCGAGGGTGGGTCTGTTAAACGTTGGAACCGAAAGTCAAAAAGGAAGTGACTTAGCGAAAAAGGCTTTTGATTTAATGGAAGATGCCCCCATTCACTTTGTGGGTAATGTTGAAGCCAGAGACTTTTTAAATGGTGTGGCAGATGTCGTTGTCACCGATGGATTTTCCGGCAACATCGCCCTTAAATCCATAGAGGGAACTGCTCTAGGCATGTTTTCCATGATGAAGGAAGTTTTTATGAAAAATGTAAAGACAAAAGTAGCAGCAGGTGTTTTAAAATCCGATTTAAAAGGTCTTAAGGACAAGCTGGACTACTCAGAATATGGAGGTGCCGGATTATTTGGACTGGCAGCTCCAGTGATAAAAGCGCATGGTTCTTCTAATGAAACAGCTGTATATAATGCTATTCAGCAGGCCTGTCAACTGGTTGAACAGGATGTAACAGCGAAAATAGAAGAAACAGTCCAATCCTATAAAGCAGAGGAGGGGAATGAATGAAAAAAGTAGCGTTTCTATTTCCCGGGCAGGGATCTCAGGAGACTGGTATGACAAAAGCCTTTTATGAAAAGGATGAAGATGTAAGGACTTTAGTGGATCAGGCCGAGGAAATTCTTCAAGTACCTATAAAAAAGCTAATGTTTGAAGGTCCTCAGGAAGACCTGACAAAAACAGAGCATGCCCAGCCAGCTTTGCTATTATCCAGTTTAGCTGCGTTAAGGGTTCTTGAAAAGGAAGGGATCCGTCCTGAAATGGCAGCAGGACACAGCCTCGGAGAATACAGTGCATTAGTAAATGCCGGTGCTCTTTCCGCTGAAGATGGCTTAAAACTTGTTCAAAAAAGAGGACAATTAATGGAAAAAGCTTATCCCGCCGGCAAAGGTTCTATGGCTGCTGTGTTAGGGCTTGATGAATCTACCATTCAAAGTACGATCAATGAGATATCCGAACAGGGTGAAGTCGTTGATATTGCTAATGACAATTGCCCTGGACAAATCGTTATCTCTGGTACGAAACAGGGAATTGAACAAGCAGTTGACAAACTGAAGGAGAATGGTGCTAAACGGGTGCTTCCATTAAATGTGAGCGGGCCGTTCCATTCCAGATTAATGGAGCCTGCCAGTAGTGAATTGGCAGCAGAGCTTAATCAGATAAACATAAAGGATGCGGATTTCCCGGTTTATGCAAATGTCACTGCAGCACCAGTTCAGGACCAGACAGAAATTAGAGACCTCCTTGTTAAACAGCTTTACTCACCGGTTCGATTTTCAGAAACCATTTCAAATATGCTTGAGAAGGATATTGATGCGTTTGTCGAGGTGGGTAATGGCAAGGTTTTATCCGGATTGGTCCGTAAAGTGAAAAGAAGAGCGAAAACATTCTCTGTTCAGGATCCGGATTCCATGAACGCTTTTCTTGAGTGGTATAAGGAGGATTCATAATGTTAGACGGAAAAAATGCGTTGGTAACAGGAGCATCACGGGGGATTGGTCGTGCTATTGCGCTTGAGCTAGCCAAAAATGGTGCAAACGTTGCGGTTAATTATGCAGGAAACGAACAGAAAGCAAATGAAGTCGTTAAGGAAATTGAAGACTTAGGCGGCCGGGCATTCCCTGTGCAGGCGAATGTTTCCAATTCAGAAGATGTTAAGGGAATGATAAAGAGCGTCATTGACACATTTGGTTCCCTTGATATTCTGGTAAACAATGCAGGCATCACTCGGGATAATTTACTAATGAGAATGAAGGAAGAAGAGTTTGAAGACGTCATTGATACGAACTTAAAAGGGGTCTTCTTAACAACAAAGGCTGTAACAAGGCAAATGATGAAACAAAAGGGTGGCCGAATCATTAACATTGCTTCCATAGTTGGAGTGGCAGGAAATCCGGGTCAGGCAAATTATGTAGCCGCTAAAGCCGGAGTCATTGGCCTGACGAAAACGACGGCCAAAGAGCTTGCTTCCCGTAATATCCTGGTAAATGCCGTTGCACCCGGATATATCTCAACAGATATGACGGATGAACTGGATGAGGAAACCCGTGAAATGATGCTATCTGCCATTCCGTTAAACCGTTTGGGTAAACCAGAGAACGTAGCAAAAGTCGTGAAATTCCTAGCCTCCGACGACGCTGCATACATGACAGGCCAGACCCTCCATGTAGACGGCGGAATGGTTATGTAGGCAGAAAAGCGGAGGCGACCGATTAGGTCCGACGGCATAAGCAGAATATCCGGAGTGGCCGCTTTTTGGCCATGGAGGTTATTCTGCTTATGACCGCTTGGGCCTGGGAGCCGCAGCTGGACAAAGAAAAGCGAAGGCGACTGTTCAGGTCATGCGGGATAAGACAAAGACATGAAGTGGCATGTTTTTGGCCACGGAATGGCTTTGACTTATATCCGCCTTGACCTAGGAGCCGCAGCTGGACAGAGAAAAGCGGAGGCGACCGTTTCTTTAAATTCCATCGAAGGGAGGTGACAACAATGGCAGACGTTTTTGAACGCGTAAAAAAAGTAATTGTTGACCAGTTAGAGGTCGATGAAGCAAAAGTTACCATGGAAGCATCTTTCAGCGATGACCTTGAAGCTGATTCACTTGATGTAGTTGAGTTAGTGATGGAGCTGGAAGATGAATTCGATATGGAAATCTCCGATGAAGACGCAGAAAAAATTGCAACTGTAGGAGATGCTGTGGACTACATAAATAAGTCACAGTCCTAATGAATGTATATCAACTTTATGTTTGAAATTATAGGAAAGCCTTGTTTTTTAACAGGGCTTTCCATTCATTTATTTTAATGAATAACTATATCTAAAGATAGGTGGAAGTAAAGGTGAATTTTGAACAATTCCAAGAGCAAATTGGTGTCCATTTTCAGAACCAGGCACTATTAAAAAAGGCTTTTACACATTCATCGTATGTGAATGAACATCGGAATCGCGGTTTGGAAGATAATGAGCGGCTTGAATTTTTGGGTGATGCGGTTTTGGAACTTGCTGTATCCCAATTTTTATACCGTAAATTTCAGAAAATGAATGAAGGAGAGATGACAAAATTCAGGGCTTCGATTGTATGTGAGCCTTCTCTTGTTCATTTTGCCGAGAAGCTTCAATTTAATGATTTGGTATTGCTGGGAAAAGGAGAAGAAATGACGGGTGGACGAACCAGACCGGCATTACTGGCTGATGCCTTTGAAGGATTTATTGGAGCTTTGTACCTTGATCAGGGCTTTGACACTGTTCTGAGTTTTCTGGATGAATATGTCTTTCCTGAAATAAAACCTGGTGCTTTTTCTCATGCAATGGATTATAAGAGTATGCTTCAGGAGGTTGTACAACAGGATCAGGAGGGGGACATTGATTATAACATTGTTGATGAAAAAGGACCTGCTCATAACCGGGAATTTATTGCAGAGGTAACCATCCAAAGTGAAGGATTTGGAAAGGGAAGCGGCCGGACGAAAAAGGAAGCAGAACAAAATGCGGCTAAAGAAGCTCTGGATAAAATAAAAGAACAACAATCATAATAGGTGCCAAAGCTTTCGAATTCCTGTTTTGAAGGCTTTGGCACCTATTAACTTAGGTTCTTTTATTTTACCCTGTATTTTCTCAGTTCTTCAATGATGGCCTGTATTTCCGGTACACTTAATTGACCCTTACTTTTAACCATTTCATAGACCGACTTTATTTCATGATAATCTTTGACATCGAAATACTTAGGGTCCAATACGCCCCGATTAATAACCTGTAAATCATTCATGAGTTCTTCAACCATAAATGATAAATTCTGCTCGGATACTTCATTTAAGTTCACGTCAACACTCCTTTAAGTAGAAACATTCTTCTTTCCTATTATATTCTATGATAAAATATACAAGGTTAAAAAGAAACCTATGATAGAAAAAATGATGATAACAAACATCTCTCTATAAAGTAAGTTGTATGAAAATAGATTACAGGAGGAAAACGTTATGTTCCTCAAACGATTGGATACAGTAGGATTTAAATCATTTGCTGAACGAATTTCCGTAGATTTTGTCCCGGGTGTTACGGCTGTTGTCGGCCCCAATGGAAGCGGGAAAAGTAATATAACAGATGCCATTCGCTGGGTTTTAGGAGAACAGTCTGCGAAATCCCTGCGTGGTTCAAAAATGGAGGATATCATTTTTGCAGGCAGTGATACACGGAAGGCACTCAATTTTGCAGAAGTTTCGCTTGTTTTAGATAACGAGGATAGTGCTTTGCCGATTGACTATCAGGAGGTTGATATCACTCGTCGTGTTTACAGATCCGGTGAAAGTGAATTTTTAATTAATCAGCAGCCGTGTCGACTAAAGGATATCATTGATCTATTTATGGATTCAGGTCTGGGAAAGGAAGCCTTTTCGATTATCAGTCAAGGAAAGGTTGAAGAAATTTTAAGCTCCAAACCTGAAGAACGGCGGGCGATTTTTGAAGAAGCTGCTGGAGTGTTAAAGTATAAGCAGCGGAAGAAAAAAGCGGAAATGAAGCTGGCTGAAACCCAGGAAAATCTTTACCGTGTAGAAGATATTATTTATGAAATTGAAGGTCAGCTTGAACCTCTGAAAGAACAGGCTGAGACAGCAGAAACCTATTTACAGAAAAAGGACGAACTGAAAAAGCATGAAGTCTCCTTACTCGTCACAGAGATTGAAAGGTTAAATGAAGAATGGCAATCTCTGCTTAGCCAAATTGAAGAACAAAAGCAGGAGATTCTACATAAACAGACGGGGATTCAACAGGAAGAAGCTGAGCTTGAAAAGGAAAGGGCTGAGATACAGGGACTGGATCAGGCCATTGAACAGATGCAAAATCAAATGCTTTCCCTAACTCAGGAATTGGAAAATCTTGAGGGACGCAAGCGGTTGTTTAATGAACGCTGGAAGCATTATGAAGAAAACAAGGATAAATTGGCAGATGAAGAAAAGCGTTTAGATGAGAAGATAGCTAATGTTACGAAACAGCTGACAGAAGATGAAGAGCAGCTGAATGTGCTGGTTTCTGAGAGAAAAGAAACAAAGGAAAGAATGGCAGATCTGGAGCAAAGCCTTGGCACCTCGAGGGAAAGTATGGAGGAGAAGATAGAGGAGCTGAAAAGTGAGTACATTGAGGTATTAAATGAACAGGCAGCTAAACGGAATGAACTGCAGGGGATCGAACGCAGTCTGGAACAGAATAAGCAAAAGAAAAATAGAATGACTGATCGTTTTCAGGGGTTATTGGATCAGCGAAAAGAGATCGATCAGGAACAGGAAACCATTACAGACCAACTAAAGACGATTGAACAAACCCTTACTGAAAAACAAAAGCTATTAAATGGAGAAAAGTCTGCTCTTGAGGAACAAAAATCCCAAGTTGAAGAAGAGCAGAAAAAATTAAATCAGGGATATCAGTTCATCCACAAGCTTAGGTCAAAAAAAGAAATGCTTGAAGAGATGAAGGAGGACTTTTCCGGGTTTTTCCATGGTGTAAAGGCTGTTCTGAAAGCGAGAGAACGGAAGGAATTAAGTGGCATTCATGGAGCTGTTGCCGAAACGATTCAAATTGGGGATGATTATGTTCTCGCGATTGAAACGGCGCTTGGGGGACAAGCCCAGCACATTATAATGGAAAGTGAAAATGATGCTCGTCAGGCCATTCAATGGCTTAAAAAGACGAACAATGGCAGAGCAACTTTTCTTCCGTTACCTTCTATGCAGCCCAAGCGAATACCTGAACATCTGATTCGTAATATCGAAAACCACCAGGGCTTTATAGGCGTAGCTGAGCAATTGGTGGATTATGATCAAAAGTTTTCAAATGCCATTCAGTCTTTACTTGGAAACATTGTGATTGCACGAACTCTGAAAGACGCCAATGAATTGGCAGGCTTACTGAATCGTCGTTTTCGGATTGTCACACTTGACGGAGATGTAGTGAATCCTGGGGGTTCAATGACTGGTGGAGCTCAGAAGAAGAAAAACCAATCTTTATTTACCAGGGAAAAAGAGTTAGGTCAGGTGTCTGAAAAGCTGCAGGAATTTGAAGAAAGAACAAAAAGCTTTGAACATCAGCTTGATGATCATATCCAGTCTCAGAAGCAGAAAGAGAAGCGTGTCCAGGAACTGGAGGATGAAATAAACCAGCTCCAATCACAGGTCAGTAAGCTTCAGGGATACTTAAGAGAGGTTAAATTGAAGCGTGAGAATGTGAATGACCACTTATCTCTTTATGATCAGGAGCAGGAGCAGTTCCAGGAAGAAGAACAGGAACTTAAGAACTCTACTGATGCGTTATCCAGTCGTCTTCAGGAACTTGAAGATGAGGCGGAGAACCTGCAAAATCAAATTGATACCCTTACCCATGAGCTTACCAATCAACAGGAATCCAGTGAAAAAATTCAACAGGAATATCATCAGCTCCAGGTCATGCTAGCTGAGCAGGATACAAACGTGAAGAACCAGAAAGAAAAAGTAAACAGCTTGAAGCGTGACTTATCTGATTTTCAGTCCCAAAAAGATCAGTTAAAAGAAGAGCATATAGCACTGGAGGAAATTAAGGAACAGGGACAGACAGCTGAGGAAATTGAAAAGGAAATTGAGAATAAGCGTAAGGAGAAACGGGAAACCCAAAACACTTTAAAGTCAAAACGGGAAGAAAGACAGCAGCGTAACCAAATGACGGAGGATCTGGAAAAAGAAATAAAAGAGAGAAATCGTATTCTTAATCAATCGACCGATGATCTGCAACAGAAGGAAGTAAAAGCGAACCGTCTGGATGTTGAGTTGGAAAATAATCTCAGTGTCTTGCAAGAGGAATATATGCTGTCCTTTGACAAGGCACTTTCAGACTTTGGCAGAACCGACAATACAGATGAAGCGAAACAAACCGTTCAGCAAATCAAACAGGAGATTGATCGTCTGGGAACGGTGAACTTAGGTGCGATTGATGAGTATAAACGAATTCAGGAACGGTATGAGTTTTTAACGACTCAACGTCAGGATTTATTGGAGGCCAAGGATACCCTTTATGCTGTTATTAAAGAAATGGATGGGGAAATGGTCACCCGTTTTGAAGGCACTTTTAATCAGATTCAAAAGGAATTCACTGATGTATTTAAGAAATTATTTGGCGGTGGCCGGGCCGATTTAAAATTAACGGATCCCAAAGATTTACTTGAAACAGGTGTTGATATTGTTGCCCAGCCTCCAGGTAAAAAGCTGCAAAATCTCGGACTTCTTTCAGGAGGGGAACGAGCCCTCACAGCCATTGCCCTTCTGTTTGCGATTTTAAGAGTCCGGCCAGTTCCATTCTGTGTATTGGATGAAGTGGAGGCTGCGCTTGATGAAGCAAATGTCAACCGTTTTGCCCAGTATTTAAAAGAATTTAGTGAAAATACACAGTTTATTGTCATCACCCACCGGAAAGGAACGATGGAGGAAGCGGATGTCCTCTACGGTGTAACCATGCAGGAGTCAGGTGTCTCGAAATTGGTTTCTGTACGACTGGAAGAAACCGACCAAATGGTAAATGCTTAAAAGAAAGGAAGATTCTACTTGAGTTTCTTTAAAAAGCTAAAGGATAAAATCAACAAACAAACGGAACAAGTGACAGATAAATTTAAGGATGGATTGACAAAAACAAGAGATTCGTTTGCGACCAAAATGAATGATTTGGTAGCGAAATATCGAAAAGTCGATGAAGAATTTTTTGAGGAACTGGAAGAAGTACTGATCTCCGCAGATGTTGGTGTGGAAACTGTTATGGAACTCATTGAAGAATTAGAAATGGAAGTGAAACGCCGTAATATCAAAGACACTTCAGAGGTTGTGGAAGTTATCTCTGAAAAGCTGGTGGAAATTTATTATGGAGATGCGGATGAAGAGATAGAAGAGCTGAATTTAAATGAGGACGGCTTATCCGTGGTTCTGTTTGTAGGAGTTAATGGTGTTGGAAAAACAACAACCATTGGAAAGCTTGCTCATCGACTCAAAGAGGAAGGCAAAACTGTGATGCTTGCAGCAGGAGATACCTTTAGGGCAGGTGCCATTGAACAGCTTGATGTATGGGGAGAACGCGTCGGTGTTGAAGTCATTAAACATAGTGAGGGCAGTGATCCGGCTGCTGTCATTTATGATGGAATTCAGGCTGCGAAATCAAGAAATGCCGATGTTCTTCTGTGTGATACGGCAGGACGTCTGCAAAATAAAGTGAATTTAATGAACGAACTTTCTAAGGTTAAGCGCGTCATCTCACGTGAGATCCCGGAAGCCCCTCATGAAGTTTTACTTGTTCTGGATGCTACGACGGGGCAAAATGCCATGAGTCAGGCCAAAACCTTTTCAGAATCAACAGATGTTTCCGGAATTGTGTTGTCCAAACTGGATGGGACGGCTAAAGGAGGCATTGTTTTAGCGATTCGGAATGAGTTGTCCATTCCGGTTAAATATGTCGGACTTGGTGAAAAGGTAACAGATTTACAGCCGTTTAATGCCAATTCCTTTGTTTATGGTTTATTTGCTGACATAGTTGATCAGGACACGAACACAGATGCAAGAGATGACTAGCTGTATCTTGACACAGTGCAGCATTCCCCTTTACCATTTAAATGTAAAGGATATTCCCTTAACAAGAGGTGTTTACCTTGCTTGAAAAAACAACCCGAATGAACTATTTATTTGATTTTTATCAGAAATTGCTAACACCTAAACAAAAGAGTTATATGGAACTATACTATCTTGAAGATTATTCTTTAGGTGAAATTGCAGAGGAATTTGATGTGAGCAGACAGGCGGTTTATGATAATATTAGAAGAACAGAGTCTATGCTTGAAGAATATGAAGAGAAGCTGGATCTTTATCATAAATTCAAACAGAGAAACGAGCTTATTCATGAATTGAAAGAAACCATTGAAAGCAGAGACGCAATGGATAAATCTGAATTGTTGAGGTTTATTCAAAGGTATGAAAATCTAGATTAGGAGGCGGCTGTATGGCATTTGAAGGGTTAGCCGACCGGCTGCAGAAAACGATTCAGAAGGTAAAGGGCAAAGGTAAAGTTACCGAAGCCGATGTAAAAGAAATGACTCGTGAAGTGCGGTTGGCTTTATTAGAGGCCGACGTTAATTTTAAAGTCGTAAAAGATTTTATTAAGAGGGTTAAGGAACGCGCCATTGGTCAGGAAGTTATGGAGAGTTTAACTCCGGGCCAGCAGGTTATTAAAGTTGTAAAAGAAGAGCTGTCTGACTTAATGGGCGGTGAGCAAAGTAAGATTGCAACAGCTAATAAGCCACCAACCGTTATCATGATGACGGGTTTGCAGGGTGCCGGTAAAACTACTACCACCGGAAAACTGGCAAATCTTCTACGGAAAAAGCATAATCGCAATCCTATGCTTGTAGCCGCTGACGTTTATCGTCCGGCAGCGATTAACCAGCTGGAAACACTGGGGAAACAGCTGGATATGCCTGTCTTTTCTTTAGGCACAGATGCCAATCCTGTTGACATAGCTAAGCAGGCGATTGACAAAGCAAAGGAAGACCATAACGACTATGTCATTATTGATACTGCTGGTCGTTTACATGTTGATGAACAGTTAATGGATGAACTGCAGAGTATTAAAGAGGTCACCACACCAGATGAAATTTTCCTCGTTGTGGATTCCATGACTGGACAGGATGCAGTAAATGTCGCTCAAAGCTTTGATGATCAGCTGGATATTTCAGGTGTTGTGTTAACCAAGCTGGATGGGGATACACGAGGAGGAGCGGCTATTTCTATTAAAGCTGTTACCGGAAAACCGATTAAATATGCGGGTATGGGTGAAAAACTTGACGAACTCGAAGCCTTTCATCCCGATCGCATGGCTTCCAGGATATTAGGAATGGGAGATGTCCTTTCCTTAATTGAAAAAGCGCAGGATAATGTTAATGAAAAGCAGGCAAAAGAGCTTGAAGAAAAAATGCGTTCGGCTTCATTTACATTTGAAGACTTTCTGGAGCAGATGCAGCAGGTCAAAAATATGGGTCCTCTGGATGAACTGATAAACATGATGCCCGGGGCCAATAAAATGAAAGGAATGAAGAATCTCCAGGTTGATGAAAAACAAATCAGTCATGTGGAGGCCATCATTCAATCCATGACGAAGAAAGAAAGAATTGACCCAAGTATCATGAATGCGAGTCGTAAACGGAGGATTGCAAAGGGATCCGGAACCTCTGTATCAGAAGTAAACCGGCTCCTTAAGCAATTCGACGAAATGAAGAAAATGATGAAACAAATGACCAACTCAGGCAAAAAAGGCAAAAAGAAAAAAGGCATGATGAACTTCCCTTTTATGTAGACAGAACAGCGAAGGCGACTGACCAGGTCATGCGGGATAAGACAAAGACATGAAGTGGCATGGTTTTGGCCACGGAATGGCTTTGACTTATATCCGCCTTGACCTAGGAGCCGCAGCTGGACAGAAAAAAGCCGAGGCGACCGTTTAGGCCCGACGGCATAAGCAGAATATCCGGAATGGCCGCTTTTTGGCCATGTAGGATATTTTGCTTATGACCGCTTGGGCCTGGGAGCCGCAGCTGGACAGAGAAAAGCGAAGGCGACTGACCAGGTCATGCGGGATAAGCCGAAGACAAATGCGATTTTTTGAAATGTAATGGAAATATACTTTACAGCAAATAAAATATCTGCTACAATCTACACTTGTGTAAGATAATTATTTGGAGGTGCAGAAACATGGCAGTAAAAATTCGCCTAAGAAGAATGGGTTCAAAGAGAAATCCATATTATCGTGTAGTCGTTGCCGATTCACGTTCTCCTCGTGATGGACGTTTTATTGAACAGATTGGAACATATAATCCAGTAGTTGAACCAGCAAAAGTTGATTTGGATGAAGAAAAAGCACTTGACTGGATGCAAAAAGGTGCAAAACCAAGTGACACCGTTCGTAATCTGTTTTCAGAGCAAGGCATCATGAAGAAGTTCCACGAAGCTAAAAACCAAAATTAAAGTAGTGTGATATCATGAAAGCCTTAATAGAAACCATTGTTCGTCCTCTTGTTGATTATCCTGAGGAAGTCGTGGTGACTGAGGAAGAAACAGATAAAAAAATCCGGTATCATCTTACTGTTCATGAACAGGATGTCGGTAAAGTAATCGGCAAAAACGGACGTATTGCCAAAGCCATTCGAACCGTTGTATATGCAGCTGGTTCGGACAAGGATAAAAAATTATATTTAGATATCATGTAAACAACAGGGAAGGGGCAGACCTTTCCCTGTTGTTTACTAATAGCTGTTTTTTTGTGAGAACTTATCTATCAGGAGTGCCGCCAGTTAAATATCTATTTAACGTGGTCCAAACTATTGCTGGTGAAAGACTGTTGATGGACACTTTACATAATGGTGTGGTTTGAAAAAATGGAGGTATTCCCTCGTGAAAATAATAAGAAAAACTTCTGTTAAACAGGTGATTACCGAAAAAAGCAAGGAACGATTGGAGTTAAAATTTCATCGTCAGCTGTCCCAGCTTGAAAATGAGTGTCATCAGCTTCAGTTTGAGAAACGAAAACTGCAATCAAAAAAAGGGATTTCACCACAGGATGTTAAGACCCGGTTTCAAAAAGAAATAGACCGGCGACAAAACAAGATGAAATGGCTTGAATATCAGCTTGAGCAACTGGATATTTTACCAGTAGGCAGTGAAATCACTGAAAGCGAAATTGATGAGATTGTAGAGGTTTCCGTTGGAGATCGCTGGTCAGATGTTATGGGTGAACATTCCATTACCATAAAAGATGACACGATTATTCGAATCGATTAATATTAGGTGATGGGTGATACATAATGGAAATGTTTAATGTCGGAAAAATAGTAAATACTCATGGAATAAAAGGTGAAGTTAAAGTTATTAAAATTACGGATTTTGATGAGCGATTAGAGCCGGGCTCCAAACTTTACTGGGTTTCGGATGATGGTTCAATCACCATTCCCCTTGAAGTGGACGGACACCGCATCCATAAAAACTTTCATTTGCTCCATTTTGACGGGTACTCCTCCATTAATGATGTTGAACCGTTAAAAAATGGAATGCTGAAAGTCTCCGAGGAGCAGCTGTTGACTCTCGATGAAGGAGAGTATTATTACCATGAAATTATTGGCTGTGAAGTAGTGACGGAAGAAGGCGAAAAAGTGGGTATTATTAAGGAAATTCTGTCACCAGGAGCTAATGACATTTGGGTAGTGAAACGGTCGGGGGAGAAAGATGGCTTAATCCCTTACATAGAGGAGATTGTAAAACAAGTGGATGTAGAACATAAAAAAGTTGTGATACATCCGATGGAGGGTTTACTGGATTGATGCATATAGATATTTTAACCCTGTTTCCTGAAATGTTCGAGGGCGTACTTAATTCCTCCATTTTAAAAAAAGCGAAGGATATGGAAGCTGTCCAATATAATACGATTAATTTTCGCTCGTATTCAGATAATAAACATCAGAAAGTGGACGACTACCCATATGGGGGAGGAGCGGGCATGGTCCTGACACCACAGCCCTTATTTGATGCAGTTGAAGATCTGTCATCAAATCGTTCTTCAAAGCCCCGTGTTATTTTAATGTCTCCACAAGGGGAGCCCTATACCCAGAAAAAAGCAGAGGAGTTTTCCCGGGAAGAGCACTTAATTCTGATTTGCGGCCATTATGAAGGGTATGATGAGCGCATTCGCACGCATCTGGCTACGGATGAAATTTCCGTTGGTGATTACATTTTAACCGGTGGTGAACTTGGGGCCATGGTTGTGACAGACAGTGTGGTAAGGCTCCTTCCAGGTGTGCTTGGCAACGATCATTCTGCAATACAGGATTCTTTTTCAACCGGTCTTCTCGAACACCCCCATTACACCCGTCCCAGGGAGTTCCGGGGGATGAATGTACCAGATGTTATTTTGTCCGGTGATCATCAAAAGATAGAGGATTGGCGGCAAAAGGAATCGTTAAAAAGAACCTGGGAGCGTAGGCCTGATTTATTAGAAAATGTTGTCTTAACCGATAAACAAAAACAGTGGATAAAGCAATGGAAGATGGACAAATAATCTTGCATTGAAAGGGTCATTATGATATATTAATTGTTGTGCTTAAGAGTTCGCTTAGGCAAAGAAAAACGATACTCCGCTGTCGCAAATAAAGGCAAGAGTGTTAGTTGGAAGGAGTGAAGACTTGTGCAAAACATCATTGAACAAGTTACCAAAGACCAATTACGCACGGACCATCCGGATTTTCGTCCTGGGGATACGGTAAAGGTTCACGTGAAAGTTGTTGAGGGGAACCGTGAACGTATTCAGGTATTTGAAGGTGTCGTACTTAAGCGTCGTGGTGGCGGAATAAGTGAAACCTTCACTGTACGTAAAATCTCTTATGGCGTGGGAATTGAACGTACGTTCCCAGTACATTCCCCACGTATTGCTAAGATTGAAGTACCTCGCCGTGGTAAAGTACGTCGTGCGAAGCTTTATTACCTTCGTGGGCGTCGTGGTAAAGCAGCACGTATTAAAGAAATCCGATAAGATAATTAAAGCTGTATGAGCTTTAATTCAGTGGAGAAGGAGCTTGCATGGTCAGGCTCCTTTTTCTATTATATATACATATCGATTATTCCATTGAAAATGAAAGCTAAACTTTTGTACATATGCTCGGGGGTTTTGACATGTCCACGAAGAACAGAGAATGGCTAAGCTGGATTAAAGTTATTGTCATTTCAGCTATTATTGCATTAGGAATTCGAACATTTTTATTTACCCCAATTATTGTGGACGGGCCATCCATGCTACCTACACTTGAAAACGGGGATCATCTGATTGTAAATAAATTAAATTATCAGATTGGTGAGCCGGAACGCTTTGACATTGTTGTCTTTCATGCTACACAAAAAAGAGACTACATAAAAAGGGTGATTGGCCTGCCGGGAGAACATATAGCTTATCGTAACGAAACTCTCTATGTAAATGGAACCCCTGTGGAGGAACCGTTTATTCAGGAAAGAGTGGAAAGCCTGCAGGAAGGAAGTCACTATACGCATGATTTTACTCTTGAAGACTTACCTGGAGAATATGAAAAAATACCTGAGGGATATGTATTAGTCCTTGGAGATAATCGTATGAACTCAACAGACAGTCGAATGATAGGGTTAATTCCTGTGGATCAGATTGTGGGGGAAGCCCAACTCACTTACTGGCCTCTCTCTCATTTTGAGTGGAAAACATAAAGAAGGTGATAATGTGACGATACAATGGTTTCCGGGCCATATGGCAAAGGCAAAGAGAGAAGTAGAAGAAAAATTAAAGCTCGTCGATTTTGTGATTGAATTGGTGGACGCAAGAGTGCCAAAATCCTCACAAAACCCTATGCTCCAGGATGTGTTAGGAGATAAGGACAAGCTTGTACTCCTTATGAAAAAGGACCTGGCAGACCCTGAAGTGACAAAGGAATGGGAAGACTATTTTGACCACATGGGGATCCCTCATTTAGCTGTAAATGTACAGGAGCAAAAAGATATTCAAACCCTAATCAAAAAAGCAAAAACGATCGGTGAGCAGAAGCTGGAACGTTTAACACAAAAGGGAATAAAGCCAAGACCAATCAGAGCCATGATAGTGGGGATTCCTAATGTAGGGAAATCTACCCTTATTAATCGACTGGTTAACAAAAAAATAGCACTAACCGGAGATCGTCCAGGAGTAACGAAATCCCAGACCTGGATGAAAGTGAAAAAGGATTTCGAGCTTCTCGATACGCCGGGGATTTTATGGCCGAAATTTGAGGATGAAGAGGTGGGCCTTAAACTGGCCGCTATTGGCACAATTAAGGATCAGCTATTACACCTTGATGATGTTGCCGTTTTTGTGCTTAAATTTTTAAAACAGTATTATCCTGCTCAACTTAAAGAGCGTTATGGCATCGATTTAGATGCTGAAGATATTGTGACATGGTTTGATGAAATCGGGAAAAAACGAGGCTGCCTGGCCAGTGGTGGTATGATTGATTACGAAAAAACAGCTGATGTGATTATTCGTGATTTGCGAACGGGAAAATTAGGACATTTCACCTTCGATCGTCCTTAAATAGAAAAAGGCTGTCCTCTTAAACCTCAACAGTTATTGCAAATAATCATTAATATTTCCTGTTTAGCAGCCGATAAATCAAGTAATGGAGGAAAAGGATGACCAGCAAAGAAACCATAAAAGAAATACGCGAAAAATTAACGAATGAAAGCTATTCAGCCGCTGATTGGCAAGCCTATCAGGAGGATAACCGAAAAGGTGTACAGGCATTAGTTCTCAAGGAACAAAAAAAGCACGCTGAAAGACAGAAGAATTTAGAGCATTTTCAGGGAATGCTGATGTGGGAACATCGCCTTTGGGAACAGGGATATACATATATTGCAGGAATCGATGAAGCTGGCCGCGGACCGTTAGCAGGCCCGGTCGTGGCAGCTGCTGTGATCATTGATGATTCCTTTTATCTGGAAGGTCTGGACGACTCCAAAAAATTATCGGAGTCAGTGAGGGAAAGATTTTTTGATACGATTAAAGAAAAGGCTGTGGATTACGGTATAGGAATCGTTAATGCCAAAACCATTGATCAGATTAATATCTATCAGGCCTCAAAATTAGCGATGAAAAAGGCTGTTTTAGAATTAAAACATCAGCCTCAGTTTCTGCTTATTGATGCGGTAAAACTGCCGGAACTGCCCATTCAGCAGGAATCCATTGTTAAAGGGGATCAAAAGTCTGTATCCATTGCAGCAGCAAGTGTATTAGCTAAAGTAACAAGGGATCGAATGATGAAAGAAATAGATCGTCAATATCCTTCCTATCAGTTCGGATCAAACATGGGATATGGGACAAAAATGCATTTGGAAGCACTGGAGCAATTTGGACCTACCCCTTACCACAGAAAGTCGTTTTCACCAGTCAAAGAAGCAACTCAATCCTAAAGGGAGAGATTTGGAATGCAAAATTCCGGGATTACAAAAGCTCTTCAATCAATACGAATAAGGTCTGTCCAGAATTCAGGTTTATCCTTTAAAACAGGTCAGATCGTGACAGGAAAAGTGGAAAAATTTCTACCTCAAAATAAAGCGATGATACAGATGGGCGGACAGAAGCTTATCGCTCAATTAGAGCATTTCCTGCAGGCCAATAAGCGCTATGTTTTTCAGGTGAAACAAGCTTCTCCTTTTGTAAAACTTCAGGTGGTGAGTGAAAAGCCGGTGAAAAATCAGCAGGAGTCAGCGGCTATTTTGCTAAAGGAGATGGGCATGAAAGGAACGAGGAATCAGCATACGTTCCTTTCTTTTCTATTGGATCATCAACTCCCCGTTCAAAAACAGGTGCTAAGTCAGGCTTTTGGTTTACTGGATAGGGGTTCCTCTTTTGATGAATCGAGAATGGTTCTGCTGGAAATGCTGCAAAGAAACCTGCCGATGACAAAAGAGGTTTTTGATACTACTTATGCGCGGTTGTTTCGGCCTATATCCATTTCAAATGCAGCAGAAATTCTCACTCAATCCCTTCCCGACGAATTTTCAAATGAAACGATACAGCTCAGAAATATCCTTCATTTATTTCATTCAGGAGAATCGAATTTTAGTACCAGACAATTAGCTTCCTATATTTTATCGGATATTCATAAAGGTTCGACACAGACATTTTCACTGCTGAAAGCCTCAGGGCTAATACCCGGGAAGATGGATTTCACCAGCTGGAAGCAGGAATGGACGAGCTGGGCTGAACAAAATCAGATCCAACTAGGTCGACCGTTTTTTAACAAGCAAGTAGTGATGAAGGATTCGCCTCTTCCCTTTGAGTCCATGGAGGAATTTTATCAGGGAATCAGAGCATTGTGGAAATCGATGAAATCTACCGGTAATCAGGACTTCCAACGTGCACTGGATTTTTGGCTGCTTCAGGGGGCTGGGTCAGAAAAGTATGCTCATGTATTTACTGCTGCCGAAAAAGCAGCCATTAAATTTAGAGGGTTTACATCGCTATTAAGCAGTCAGCCAGACTTGAATTCCCCCGGCATGTCAGATACCTACAAGCCTTTAACGGAACTTCTGCAATCAGTTCAACAGCAAGTTAACGGACAGAAGTTAAAGCAGCCGCTCCAGCAGCTGATGCAGGTGTTTTCAGGCATACAACTGCTGTCTAATGATTATGGAGAATGGACACAGTTCAGTGTTCAATTTCCGGGTGAACTATTTGGGCTTCAGGAAGATTTTTTTATGGATTTTGAAGGTAAAAAGAAGGATGACGATCAGCTGGATTCTGATTATTGCCGGGTAATGTTTTATCTGCAGCTCCATCAACTTAAAGAAACGGTCATGGATATGAATATACAAAACAAGCAGATCTCATTGACCATTTTCAATCAGAATCCCAGCCGCATAAGACCAATTGCAAAGCTATTTGAGCCTGTTCTTAAAGACAATCTATCTCAATTAAACTTTCCACTTATGTCTGTCCAAATAAAAGAATTTCGACATAATACAGGTTTTCCGGGGACTAATCGTTTGGGGTCTGCCTATACTCAGGAGAAAGGACTGGATATTAAAATATGACACAGCCGTCTGAAGATAAACGGAAAAAAGCAGTGGCCTTATCTTATGATGAAACAATAGAGAATGCCCCAAAAGTTGCAGCTTCAGGGCAGGGGAAGGTCGCTGAGAGAATTCTGTCAAAGGCGAAGGAACATGATGTACCTGTACAGGAGGATGAAACGCTCGTTGAACTTCTTTCAGCGTTAAATATTAATGAAACGATTCCGGAAGATTTATATCAGGTAGTAGCTGAAGTTTTCGCATTTATTTATCAGGTCGATCGTCATGAAGAGGAGAGAACATAAATAAAATAGTTTGGACAACTGATCGTGAGGGAGGTAAAGAAAATGAAACTATTACGGAGACTTTGCATATTTCTGCTGTTAATAGGTGTTCTTGGTTTAGGAATTTACCATTTCGGTACAAAAATTGCTGCGGAGAAGATTGTGGAGTCTTATGCAGAGGAATTGTCAGCAAGCCCTGTTATGAATCAGCTGGAAGATCAAATGAACAATCATTCGGAATTACAGCAGATGGTTAAGGATGGAGCCAAGGCAGCCGAGGAGGGTTTGCCATTTTCTACAAAGGATGAGGCTGCTAAGGAACTAGTCTCCAGGTTCAGTGTCAGGGAATTAATTGAACTTGGAAACATGGCAAAGGACGGTCTGAGTCAGGATGAAAAACTGGAAATGGTCAACCAGTTAGAAAGAAAGCTATCGGAAAAAGAGCTTCTGGCCTTAAAAGCTATTGCCTATAAAGAACTTAATCAATAAATATTCGGCTATGTTTGTTATTTTTATAGAATCGTCTTATAATAGAAAAGTGTGGACAAATTCCAACAATTTTGTATACAATGTACACGCAATTTGAATTTCAGATGGGAGGATGGAAGATGAACATTCACGAGTATCAAGCAAAAGAGATTTTTCGCCAATTCGGCGTTGCTGTACCCAATAATCGTGTTGCGTTTTCAGTAGATGAAGCTGTCCAGGCGGCACAGGAATTAGGTTCAGATGTAAGCGTTGTAAAAGCTCAAATTCATGCAGGCGGCCGCGGGAAAGCAGGCGGAGTAAAAATTGCCAAGAGCCAGGAAGATGTACGTACATATGCTGAAGAGCTTCTTGGTAAAACATTAGTGACGCATCAGACTGGACCTGAAGGAAAGGAAGTAAAACGTCTTCTGGTTGAAGAAGGCTGCGATATTCAAAATGAGTACTATATTGGTGTTGTTCTTGATCGTGCAACCTCCCGTGTGGTGATGATGGGTTCCGAAGAAGGAGGAACTGAAATTGAAGAGGTTGCTTCCAATACACCTGAAAAGATCTTTCAGGAGGTTATTGATCCTGTAACGGGGCTTATGCCTTATCAGGCGAGAAGATTAGCGTTTAATATTAATATTCCGAAAGAGCTCGTTTCCAAAGCTGTTAAATTTATGATGGGACTTTATGATGTATTTATTAAAAAAGATTGCTCTGTAGCTGAAATTAACCCGCTTGTTACAACAGGTGACGGTGAAGTTTTAGCTTTAGATGCGAAACTGAACTTTGATGACAACGCTTTATTCCGTCAAAAGGATTTATTGGAGTATCGTGATCTTGATGAAGAGGATCCAAAAGAAATTGAAGCTTCAAAATATGATCTCAGCTATGTAGCTCTTGATGGGAATATTGGCTGTATGGTTAATGGCGCTGGTCTTGCTATGTCTACCATGGATATTATTAAACATTCAGGTGGAGAGCCGGCGAACTTCCTTGATGTAGGTGGAGGAGCAACTGCGGAAAAAGTTACCGAAGCCTTTAAAATTATTCTTGCTGATGACAACGTAAAGGGAATCTTTGTGAATATCTTTGGCGGTATTATGAAATGTGATGTAATTGCTGAAGGTGTTGTAGAGGCGACAAAGCAGGTAGGCCTTGAACTGCCATTGGTTGTTCGTCTTGAAGGAACAAACGTAGAGCAAGGGAAGAAGATTTTGTCTGAATCCGGTTTGAATATCACATCCGCAAATTCCATGGCTGATGGAGCACAAAAAATCGTTGAACTGGTTAAGTAATGTAGAAAGGTGGGAGAGAAATCATGAGTATCTATATAAATAAGAATACAAAAGTAATCGTTCAGGGTATTACTGGTTCTACAGCTTTATTCCATACGAAGCAAATGCTTGAATATGGCACTGAAATTGTAGGAGGTACTTCCCCAGGAAAAGGCGGACAGACAGTAGAAGGTGTACCTGTTTTTAATACCGTCCAGGAAGCGAAAGAAAAAACCGGTGCAACTGCATCTGTTATTTATGTACCCGCACCATTTGCCGCAGACGCCATTCTGGAAGCTGTGGATGCCGAGCTGGACACTGTCATCTGTATTACAGAACATATTCCGGTTATGGATATGGTTAAGGTAAAGCGGCAAATGGAAGGGAAGAAAACCCGTCTTGTAGGACCAAACTGCCCAGGTGTGATTACTCCCGAAGAGTGTAAGATTGGTATTATGCCTGGTTATATTCATAAAAAAGGTCATGTAGGAGTTGTATCACGTTCCGGTACATTAACCTATGAGGCTGTTCACCAGCTGTCTGAAGAAGGAATTGGCCAATCTACTGCTGTTGGTATTGGCGGGGACCCGGTCAATGGTACAAATTTCATTGATGTACTAAAAGCTTTTAATGAAGATCCTGATACAGAAGCTGTGATTATGATCGGTGAAATTGGTGGTACAGCTGAAGAGGAAGCAGCTCAATGGATTAAAGAAAATATGAGTAAACCTGTCGTAGGCTTTATCGGGGGACGTACAGCACCTCCAGGAAAACGTATGGGTCATGCTGGTGCCATTATTTCTGGTGGAAAAGGAACGGCAGACGAAAAAATCCGGATTATGAATGACTCTGGAATTAAAGTAGCAGAAACACCAGCTGTAATGGGTGAAACTTTAATAGAAGTTCTAAAAGAAAACAACCTTTACGAAAAATGTAAAACGTATTAATGTTGTTAAAGGGGACTGATCCAATCGATTTGGATGAGTCCCTCCCTTTATACTTTGGAAGGATGTGTGTGTATTGGTATCTGAAAATGAATTAAGATTGGCCCATTTGCTTCGGGTGCAGGGGCTTGGTCGAAGAAGAATCCGGCACTTATTAGAGTTAGATTCCAGTCTCTCCTCTATATACCAATTCTCCATCAGCGATCTTCAGGCAATTTTCCGCCTGACCCCGATGAAAGCTCAGAAAGTTCATCAAGGACTCCATAGCCCAAAATTGCTAAATAGTGTCGAACAGGACCTTAAAAAAACAACGATTATCTCTCTGAATCATCCCCACTACCCTTCATCACTGAAAATGATTCCTGATCCACCTTTACTGCTTTACATCAAAGGTTCGCCTGAGTTTTTAGAACATGAGCCTAAGCTGAGTGTTGTAGGTACAAGAGCCCATTCCGGAGAAGCCAGACGTAAAGTTCATTCCCTGCTAAAACCAGTGATAGAACGTGATTGGTTAATCGTCAGCGGAATGGCAAAAGGAATTGATTCTTTTTCTCATCAGGCTGCTTTGACGTATAACGGGAAAACCATTGGTGTTTTAGGATTTGGCTTTCATCATATTTATCCGAAAGAAAACATACAGTTAATGAAAACCCTGGAGCAGGAGCATCTGCTGATTTCTGAATATCCCCCGGATGCATCTCCTAAGCCCTGGCATTTTCCTGAACGCAACCGGATTATTAGTGGTCTTTCCTTTGGTACACTGGTTGTGGAGGCTAAAGAGAGGAGTGGAACATTTATAACGGCTGAGCAGGCCTTAGAGCAAGGACGAGAGGTGTTTGTTGTCCCTGGTTCTATTCTGCTGCCACAAACCAAAGGGTGCCATCGTCTCATTCAGGAAGGGGCTCAACTTATTCATAGTGCAGAAGATTTAATTGAGGCCAGAAATTCTTATGAAAACTGGAGTTTAACACCTAAAAAGGTATGAATTGTTGATTCTGTTGTAAAAAATGGTTTGACAAATGTAATACTTGTATTTAATAATAAGGAAGATTTCAAAAAACGTTTTCCATTATATGAATTTGTTCCTTCATGAAACCGTTAACCTTATATGTAATAGATAAAAAATAGAAAAGAAAAAGAGAGAAAACCTCTTAGGAGGATGAATATGGCAGATTATTTAGTAATTGTCGAATCACCGGCAAAAGCAAAAACAATTGAACGATATTTAGGAAAAAAATATAAAGTAAAGGCATCCATGGGACACGTGCGTGACCTGCCAAAAAGTCAAACAGGCGTTGATGTGGATGAAAACTATAAACCAAAGTATATAACCATACGGGGAAAAGGGCCTGTATTGAAAGAATTAAAAACGGCTGCTAAGAAAGCCAAAAAAGTATTTTTAGCAGCCGACCCGGACCGAGAGGGAGAGGCTATTGCCTGGCATTTGGCATATAGCCTGGACGTGGATGAAAGTTCCAAATGTCGTGTTGTATTTAATGAGATTACCAAGGATGCAGTAAAGGAATCCTTTAAACATCCGCGACATATTGATATGGATTTAGTTGATGCGCAGCAGGCAAGAAGAATTCTGGATCGTCTGGTAGGTTACAATATTAGCCCATTGCTTTGGCAAAAAGTAAAGAAAGGCCTAAGTGCGGGCCGTGTACAGTCTGTAGCTGTTCGTCTTGTTATTGAACGGGAAAGAGAGATTCAGAACTTCCAGCCGGAAGAATACTGGACGATAGAAACAGATTTTATGAAAGGCAAAGATACCTTTCAGGGTTCTTTTTATGGATTGAACGGAAAAAAACAGAAGCTGAGCTCACAAGAAGATGTTAATGAGATTTTAAATAAAATGGATGGAGACCAATTTAAAGTTGATAAAGTCAATAAAAGGGAAAGAAAAAGGAATCCAGCAGCTCCATTTACAACATCGTCTTTACAGCAGGAAGCTGCCCGTAAGCTGAATTTCCGTGCGAAAAAGACAATGATGCTGGCCCAGCAATTATACGAAGGAATTGATTTAGGAAAGAAAGAGGGAACAGTTGGTCTGATCACGTATATGAGAACCGACTCTACCCGGATTTCTAATACGGCTAAGCAGGAAGCTGCAGAGTTCATTGAAACTTCCTATGGAAAAGAATATTTGGGCTCTTATAAAAAGAAGAAGGATTCTGAAGGGGCTCAGGATGCTCACGAGGCAGTTCGTCCTACTTCAGTAAATCGAACTCCCCAATCTCTCAAATCCGTTCTGTCACGCGATCAGCTCCGTTTATATCGCCTGATCTGGGAACGTTTCTTAGCCAGTCAAATGGCTCCGGCTGTTATGGATACTGTTACAGCTCATTTAATAAACAATGATGTTGAGTTTCGTGCCAGTGGATCACAGGTAAAGTTCAAGGGCTTTATGAAAGTGTATGTGGAAGGCCAGGATGATAAAAAGAAAGAAGAAAATAAGCTCCTTCCACCACTTGAAGAGGGAGAGACGGTAAAAGCACAGGAGATTAATCCGAGTCAGCATTTTACTCAGCCGCCTCCAAGATATACAGAGGCGCGGTTAGTTAAAACGCTTGAAGAGCTTGGTATAGGAAGACCATCAACTTATGCACCTACACTGGATACGATTCAGCGAAGAAATTATGTTACTCTGGAAAACCGCCGTTTCGTTCCTACCGAGCTCGGAGAAATTGTCGTCAATATTCTGATGGAATACTTTCCTGAAATCATAGACATAGAGTTTACTGCAAAAATGGAAAATGACCTGGATAGCATTGAGGAAGGAAAGACCGAGTGGGTAAACATTATTGACGATTTTTATCAGGGATTTGAAAAAAGACTGAAAACGGCAGAACAGGAAATGGAAAAGATTGAGATAAAGGATGAACCTGCAGGGGAAGATTGTGAGGAATGCGGACACCCTATGGTTTATAAAATGGGTCGCTACGGGAAGTTTATGGCGTGCTCCAATTTTCCTGAATGCCGGAATACGAAACCCATTTTAAAGGAGATTGGGGTTAAGTGTCCCAACTGTAAGGATGGAAATATTGTTGAGCGAAAGTCGAAAAAGAACCGTACATTTTATGGATGTGACAATTATCCGGAATGTGAATTTATTTCCTGGGATAAACCTATTGCAAGGCCATGTCCAAAATGTGAAGGTTTATTAGTAGAAAAGAAAAGAAAAAAAGCAACGCAGGTTCAATGTACGCAATGTGATTATAAAGAAGAAAAGCAGGAATAGTGTAAGAACAAAGGCGGAAGCGCCCGTTTAGCGACGTACGGACTGGACTGAGCCGGAGGAGATAAAGGAAACACGACGAACCTTGTGAGTCGATGTTGACTTATCGGACGGAGGTGAAGGAAGTCACGCTAGTCGCTGGGCGCTGGAGCCGGACGTCCTCTGATTGATTTTTTATCCACAAATCTTAAATTATATAATATCCTAGACAACGAAAAATCCCTCCAATAGTTCGCTTATGCAACTTTGGAGGGATTTTTTAATGCTTTTGTTTGACAGTGAACAATCCTATAGCTATAATTACCATTTGGTAAGGTTATTTACTTGACACAACTTACATACATTTGAAATATTTAGAAAGATGATACGCCCGGGGACATTTCAGAATTTTGTTACAATTTAGTCAAATTTATTGCAACCTATCCTTTAACTATGTTAAGATTTATACGCTCCAGGCAGGAAAGAAGAACATTTACCTGGTCTCCATACACACCTGCATATACTTTACTCTATATATTTGAACTAAAGTAAGGTGGGGAAACATGAATTCTGATTACTTACGTGAGGTATTTACTGAATATTTGCAGGTTGAAAAAAATGCCTCACCTTATACGGTGAAGTTTTATCAAGAGGATCTTGATACCTTTTTTTTGTTTTTAGAGGAAGAAGGTATTGAACATGTTAAAGATGTCGATTATGCAGCTATAAGAGTATTTTTAACGAAACAATACGAACAAAAGCTTTCCAGAAGAAGTGTATCAAGGAGACTGTCAACCTTACGAACGTTTTATCGTTTTCTGGAAAGAGAGGAGAAAGTAGACTCAAATCCATTTTTGCAGGTTTCTCAACCAAAGGTATCAAAACCTATACCAGGATTTTTATATGAAGAAGAGATTGAAAAACTGTTTCATGTAAATGATTTAACCAGCCCCCTCGGTCAGCGGGATCAGGCGATTTTGGAATTACTTTATGCGACAGGGATGCGGGTGAGTGAGTGTGCCAATTTAAAACTTGTCCATGTGGATTTTTCAATTGGAACTGTCTTAGTCAGAGGAAAAGGGAATAAGGAAAGATATATTCCATTTGGACGATATGCGCAGGATGCTTTAGAACAATATATCCATGATGGCAGAGCGAAACTGGTAAATAAAGCGAACGAAGATAGTGGATCGTTATTTTTAAATGCGCGTGGGACGACATTATCAACCCGGGGATTTCGCCTTGTATTAAACAAAATGGTAAAGAATGCTGCGCTGACGATTAACGTGCATCCGCATAAGCTAAGACATACCTTTGCGACGCATTTACTTAATGCAGGGGCCGATATGAGGTCGGTTCAGGAGTTGCTCGGGCATAAAAATTTATCGTCAACACAGATATACACACACGTTACAAAGGATCATTTACGTAACATATATAAAAATTCGCATCCTCGAGCTTAAAGCATTGTAGAGGAGGACTTTCAATTGTCAAATGAATTTCATGCAACCACCATATTTGCTGTGCGACATAATGGCCAATGTGCAATGAGTGGTGATGGTCAGGTTACCTTGGGAAATCAAGTGGTCATGAAGCATACGGCTCGAAAGGTCAGACGTCTGTTTAATGGCAATGTATTAGCTGGGTTTGCCGGCTCTGTCGCGGATGCTTTCACGCTATTTGAGAAATTTGAAAGCTACCTGGAGAAATATAATGGCAATTTGGCCAGGGCTTCTGTGGAGCTTGCCAAAGAGTGGAGAAGTGATAAAGTGCTTCGAAAGCTTGAAGCCATGTTAATTGTCATGGATAAGGAAAAGATGTTTTTAGTCTCCGGAACGGGTGAGGTCATTGAACCGGATGATGACCTTTTAGCTATTGGATCCGGTGGCAATTATGCCCTTAGTGCCGGTCGTGCTTTGAAGCGGTATTCACAGGAAAAGACAGCACCTGAAATTGCGCAGGCAGCACTGGAGATAGCTGGAGAAATCTGTGTCTTCACGAATGATCAGATTGTTTTAGAAGTGTTGGAATAAGGAGGTTGAACAATGGATGAGATGAACCTCACCCCAAGACAAATTGTTGAGAAGTTAGATCAATTTATTATTGGGCAAAACCAGGCGAAAAGGGCTGTAGCTGTGGCGCTAAGGAATCGGTTTCGCCGGTTGCAGATGGATGAAAAGCTTAGAGATGAAATTGTTCCCAAAAATATTCTGATGATCGGTCCAACTGGTGTAGGGAAGACCGAAATAGCCAGACGTCTCGCCAAATTAACCGGTGCCCCTTTTGTGAAAGTAGAAGCAACAAAGTTTACAGAAGTAGGTTATGTGGGGCGTGATGTGGAATCGATGGTTCGCGATCTGGTGGAAATATCCATCCGAATCGTGAAAGAAGAAAAGATGAAGCAAGTGAAGGGAAAAGCAGAGGACTTAGCCAACAATCGGCTTGTGAAACTCTTAGTTCCGGAAAAGAAAAAAAATCAATCCATGAAAAATCCTTTTGAAATGCTGTTTTCCAATCAGCAAAACGATGAACCAGCTCAGGAGGATGAACAACAAACTGAAATTGAACAAAAACGCAAGCGAATCAGACATCAGCTTGACCTTGGAGAATTAGAGGATCAGATGGTTACTGTTGAAGTAGACGAACAGCAATCTTCTATGCTTGATATGCTTCAGGGATCAGGAATGGAGCAATTCGGCATGAACATGCAGGATGCTTTTGGACAGCTGATGCCTAAGAAGAAAAAGAAGAGAAGACTTCCTGTGAGAGAAGCGCGAAAATTGCTGACTCACGACGAAGCCCAGAAATTGATTGATATGGATGAAGTCTCTCAGGAGGCTATAGAAAAAACAGAGCAGTCAGGGATTATTTTTATCGATGAGATTGATAAAGTTTCCGGAAAAAATGAATCACAGGCAAATGTTTCGAGAGAAGGAGTTCAGCGTGATATCCTGCCTATTGTTGAAGGTTCAACAATTACGACAAAATATGGCCCTGTAAAAACAGATCATATTTTATTTGTGGCTGCAGGGGCTTTTCATATGTCAAAGCCTTCAGATTTAATACCGGAGCTTCAGGGACGTTTCCCTACAAGGGTGGAGCTTCAGAAGCTTAACGTCGAGGATTTCATCAATATTTTAACAGAGCCTTCAAATGCATTACTTAAACAATACTCTGCATTATTGAAAACAGAAGGTATAAATGTTGAATTTTCTGACGATGCTGTAAATAGAATTGCTGAAATTGCTTATGAGGTAAACCAGGACTCCGATAATATTGGAGCAAGAAGACTCCATACAATTCTGGAGAAACTTCTGGAGGATTTATCCTTTGAAGCACCGGACATTAATATGGAAAAGGTGGATATCACCAGAGAGTATGTCAATGATAAGCTGGGCTCAATTGTGAAAAACAAAGACTTATCCCAATACATCTTATAGGGACTCGTCAAGAATTAGGAGGATGAAAATGGAGTTATTAGAAAGAGCAAGAATGATTAATTCGATGTTACAAAAAACAACAGGAAAGACCGTTAATTTTAGTGATATGTCCGCAACATTAAGAGATGCAATTAGCGCAAATGTATTTGTACTTAGTCGCAGAGGAAAGCTGTTAGGATTCTCCATTAAGCAGGAGATTGAAAATGAACGAATGAAGCAAATGCTGGAGGAAAGACAATTTCCTGAGGAATACACAGAGAATCTATTTACGATTTCGAGAACAACACCAAACTTAGACATCCACAGTGAATATACAGCATTTCCGGTAGAAAATAAGGATTTATTCCAAAATGGACTTACCACAATTGTACCAATCATTGGTGGCGGTGAGCGTCTTGGAACATTAATTTTAAGTCGTTTACAGGATCACTTTAATGATGACGATCTGTTGCTGGCTGAATATGGAGCAACCGTTGTTGGAATGGAGATTCTTCATCAGAAAGCCGAGGAAATTGAAGAAGAAGCCAGAAGTAAAGCAGTCGTACAAATGGCTATCAGTTCATTATCCTACAGTGAATTAGAGGCTATTGAACATATATTTGATGAACTCGGTGGAAATGAGGGTCTTTTAGTAGCCAGTAAAATAGCAGACCGTGTTGGAATCACCCGTTCGGTTATTGTAAACGCCCTTCGTAAACTGGAAAGTGCAGGCGTCATTGAATCCAGATCATTGGGAATGAAGGGTACGTATATTAAAGTGTTAAACGATAAGTTTCTTGTTGAACTGCGAAAACTTACGACCTGATAGGCCTATACACATATAACCCATAAAAAGGGGACTGACTCAAAATTGGAGTCAGTCCCCTTTTTATGGGTGAAGCCATGCATAAATGCAATTTTCTGACTAGTGAATGTATTCGAATGTTTTAAAACCTAACAAAAACATGGTCCTTTTGACCTAAACTAAAGAATGATAGCTCTATGTCTTTTGTAGTATTCTCTGTAAAATTTACGAAAATATCGATTTGATAATTTTCTTGAAGGATTTTTTATGTAATAATCTAATATAGTATGTAACGACAAAAAACTACAAAATAAGATGATAAACTACAAATTCTTTGAAAAATTTCTAACCAAAGGAGGGGTTCTTTTATGGCCTTGTTTGGGAATACATTCCAGATCCTTGACCGATCCCTTGATTATGCATCAGTAAAAAATCAGACTATATCAAACAATATCGCTAATGTGGATACTCCGAACTATAAAGCAAAAGATGTCGATTTCAAAAGTGCGTTAAATAAAGCACAATCCTCACTGGAGGCTGTGCGGACGCATGAGAAACACCTTCCATTTCAGTCTGGACATGGTTTGCCTGAATTTGAAGTTGTAAGCAGACAGAATACAACCTACAATCATAACGGAAACAATGTCGATGTAGATAAAGAAATGACAGATCTTGCGAAAAATCAAATCTACTATCAGGCAATTGCCGACCGCCTGAATGGGAAATTTAACAGCCTGAAAACAGTCATAAGGGGAGGTCAATAATGGGAATCTTTAATTCTATCAATACCAGTGCGAGTGGATTAACGGCTCAGAGATTGAGGATGGATGTCATATCTTCAAACATCGCTAATGCGGAAACAACCAGAGCTCAATTAAATGAGGATGGAGAATGGGTACCCTATCGCAGAAAAATGGTTTCTTTTGAAGAAAAAGGTTCATCCTTTCATTCCAAGTTCCAACACGCTCTGCACTCTCATTCCGATAACAATGCGAGTAATCAGAATACCGGTGTTCGGGTTGCAGAAATTTCAGAGGACGAACAACCGTTTAAAATGGTCTATAAGCCAAACCATCCAGATGCGAATGAACAGGGGTATGTTGCTATGCCGAATGTAGATCCATTAAAAGAAATGGTTGATTTGATGAGTACAACCAGATCCTATGAGGCAAATGTTACATCCATGAATGCATCAAAGGATATGTTAATGAAAGCTCTTGAAATAGGAAAATAGGAGTGTGTAATCCATAATGCCAACTGTTAATCAACTGATGCTAAACCAGGCTGCATCAATGAAGAATGTAAGTCAGAATCGTACGACGCCATTTGAAGCGCAGCAGAATTTCGCCGACTCATTGAAAAATGCAATTAATCACGTGAATGAAACACAAATTAATTCCGACCAGAAAACAAAGGCGCTTGCAGCCGGGGAAATAGACAACCTGCATGACGTTATGATTGCTGCACAGAAAAGCAGTATTACTCTTCAAACAGCTGTAGAAGTACAATCTAAAGCAATTGATGCTTATAAGCGAGTCATGCGAATGCAAATTTAAGTTATTGCTTTGCTTTTCTATTAAATAGTACGAATCCTATTAATAGTTTTTGAGGGTACCTTAAGAAATTTTTTAGTAATCTTTTCTGCATATCACATAGAAAATCAATGATTTGCAGTTGTTTTTCAATGTTATCCTCCAGATATCATTAAAAACTAGAGAAGAAATGCGGAGGCAGCAGCAGTGAATAAAGTTCGTGAATATTACCAGAAAACAATAGAATTTTGGAAGAGCCGTTCTCTCCTGCAAAAGTCACTTATGATTGGTGCTATAGTTGGCTTGCTGATGATTATTTTGGTTTTCAGTCTACTTGCCAATCGATCGAATCTCGTTCCTTTGTACAGTGATCTTTCTCTTCAGGAAACGGGACAGATAAAAACTGAACTTGAAGCTAGAGGGATTACCTATGAAGTTGCGGATGGCGGGTCTTCTATTTTAGTTCCTAAAGAAAACGTTGATTCTTTACTCGTTGACTTAGCTGCCCAGGGTATCCCGGATAGTGGAAGTATAGACTATTCGTTCTTTAGTGAAAATGCTTCCTGGGGGATGACTGATGGGCAACGGGAAATGATTGAGTTGGACACTCTGCAAACAGAAATATCCAATTTAATTAATAGTATTCAGGGTATTCAAGGCTCTGAAGTGTTAATTACGAAGCCTGAAGAAAGTGTTTTTATGAATGAACAGCCTAAAGAAGCATCTGCTTCGGTGGTTGTTCATACCCAGCCTGGTTATGAATTTAATCAGGGTCAGATTAACGGGCTTTATCATCTCGTTTCAAAAGCGGTTCCTAACCTTCCTACTGATAATATCGTCTTAATGAACCAATATTTTGAGTATTTTGATCAGAAAAATTCAAATAATGCTACAGCAGGAAATACGTATATGGAACAGCAGGATATCAAAAAGGACATTGAGCGTGATATTCAAAGCAGAGTTCAACAGCTTTTAGGCACCATGATTGGACGGGAAAATGTAGTCGTATCTGTTACCACCGATGTTGACTTTACTAAGGAAAACAGGACTGAAGAGTTAGTAGAGCCGATTAATGAAGAAGATATGGAAGGTCTTCCGGTAAGTGTAGAGCGTATTACCGAAACGTATTCCGGTACAGGTGCACCACCGGATGAAGCTGGTGTGGGAGATGAGAACGTACCAGGATATCCAGGTCAAGATGGGGAAGGTACGGACTCCGAATATGAAATGGTCCAGGAAACGATTAATAATGAGTTTAATAGAATACAGAAGGATATTGTAGAGAGTCCTTATAAGGTAAGAGATTTAGGAATTCAGGTCGCCGTAGACTCAAAAAAAGCACAGCCTGATGAGGAAGGAAATGCTCAATTCTTAACAGCTCAGGAACAGGCAACAGTCAGGGAGAGTATCTCTTCTATTTTAAATTCCATGATTTCAACAACCGTATCCGGTGAGTATGGGGAAATAAATCCTGAAGAAAAAGTTTCGATTGTGTTCCAGGAATTCAACTCACAGCCGGCAGCAGAACCTGCACCAACTCCTGTTATTCCGACATGGCTGTATATAGCAGGTGGTGTATTGCTATTAGCAGTCATCCTTCTATTAATTCTGCTGTTCAGAAGAAAGAATCAGGATGATGTAAGTGGATATAATGAAGAAGTTACTGAGGAACAGGTTTCAGTACCAGATATCGAACAACCACAGGAAACGGAAGAAACAATGCGAAAAAGACAGCTTGAAAATATGGCTAAAGATAAACCAGAAGAATTTGCAAAATTATTAAGATCATGGATTTCAGAGGATTAAGGGGGCACAAGGAATGGTCAAAGCCAAAACAGAGTTAACAGGAAAACAAAAAGCAGCCATTCTATTGATTTCTTTAGGTCCTGATGTATCTGCTGAGGTTTATAAGCATTTGTCAGAAGAAGAAATTGAACAATTAACCCTGGAGATTTCATCTGTACGCAAGGTGGACTCAAACCAAAAGGAACAGGTGATTGATCAGTTTCACCAGATTGCATTAGCACAGGATTATATTACACAAGGTGGAATTGGCTATGCCAAAACCATTTTGGAAAAAGCTCTTGGTGATGGAGAAGCATCACAAATTATCAATCGACTTACTTCATCCTTACAAGTAAGGCCTTTTGATTTTGCAAGAAAAGCTGATCCCACTCAAATCCTGAACTTTATCCAAAATGAACATCCTCAAACCATCGCGCTGATTCTTTCCTATCTGGATTCAGAACAATCGGCGCAGATTCTATCGGAGCTGCCTGAAGATATTCAGGCAGATATAGCCAGAAGAATCGCAGTTATGGATTCGACCTCTCCTGATGTCATTAATGAGGTTGAAGAGATATTGGAGAAGAAATTATCTGCTACGGTTACACAGGATTACACACAGACTGGTGGTGTTCAAGCTGTCGTGGAAGTTCTTAACGGGGTAGACCGGTCTACAGAAAGAACAATTCTGGACGAACTCGAAACACAGGATCCGGAACTGGCGGAGGAAATTAAGAAACGAATGTTTGTCTTTGAAGATATTGTCACTCTTGATAATCGTGCGATACAGAAAGTCATCAGAGAAGTGGACAATGAGGATCTTATTCTATCCCTTAAAGTGGCCAGTGAGGAAGTACAGCAGGTCTTATTCAGTAATATGTCTAATCGAATGGCCGAGAATTTCAAGGAGGAAATGGAATTTATGGGGCCTGTTCGCCTGCGGAATGTAGAAGAAGCACAAACAAGAATTGTATCAACTGTCCGTCACCTGGAAGAGATTGGCGAAATTGTCATTGCCCGCGGTGGAGGGGATGATATCATTGTCTAATCTTTACAGAGTTAATATTTCCAATGCACCTGAAAGTTCGAAAACAATCTCCATTAAACCTTTCAAGTCTATGGAGGATGAAGAGCAGAATACGTCAAGTGCACATGATGATGCTGTGATAGAAATGGAAAAACAACGTGAAGAGCTTCTTTTGGATGCAAAGCAACAACGTGAAGATGCCAAAGCAGAGGCAGAACAAATCATAAAAGATGCAAGGGCTCAAATTCAACAGGAGCACGAGAACTGGCAGCATGAAAAAGAGGAACTCTATAAAGAAGCAGAACAAAATGGTTTTCAGGATGGATATAAGGAAGGGAAAAAAAAGGCTGAATCTGATTTCAGATCCTATGTAGATGAGGCAACTTCTCTTATAACACTAGCGAAGAATGAGTATACACACATTGTTAATCGAAGCGAAAAAGATATTCTTATAATGGCGCTAAAAGCCGCTGAAAAAATGATTGGTCATAAACTCGATGAAGATCATGATGAAGTGTTTCTTTCGATTGTCAAACAGGCCATATCAGCCGTGAAAGATTCTCCTGAGATTAACCTTTATGTGTCGGTACAGGAATATGAACAGCTTCTTCAATATAAAGAAGAACTGCAAAATGTATTAAGCGATCAGGCAGAGCTAACCCTTTATCCCAGCCGTGAAATGGAACAATACGGCTGTATAATCGATACGCCCAGTGGACAGGTGGATGCAGGGGTTGATACACAGCTGAACATTCTGAAACAAAGGTTATTGGATTTGCTTGAGGAGGATCAATGGAGTGGAAACCAATCAATGGCTGAAACGGATTGAGGATACAGCAACCGTTAAAAAATATGGAAAAGTAACCCGGATTGTCGGACTAATGATTGAAGCAACAGGTCCCGAAACAAGTATAGGCGATGTTTGCTTCGTTTACACAAATGGTAAATCAAGTAAACCAATCAAGGCAGAAGTGGTAGGTTTTCAGCAAAAAAGTGTTCTTTTAATGCCTTATTCAGAATTAAAGCATATAGGCCCTGGCTGCCTGGTAGAGTCAACGAATCAATCTCTTGTCGTTAAAGCCGGAAACAGCTTAATAGGGAATGTCCTGAATGGATTAGGAGAGCCTCTGGATGGTTCAAGCCTTCCTGAAAATCTCACATATGTGCCAACCGACCAGGATCCGCCGAATCCGATGGAACGAGCCCCTATAAGAGAGCCCATTTCCATTGGTATTAGAGCTATTGATGGTCTGTTGACCGTAGGTAAAGGACAGCGGGTAGGTATTTTTGCCGGCAGTGGTGTGGGTAAGAGCACATTACTCGGTATGATTGCAAGAAATAGCGATGCTGATATAAATGTAATTGCTTTAATTGGGGAAAGAGGCAGGGAGGTACGTGAGTTCATTGAAAAAGACCTGGGCGATGAAGGGTTAAAAAAATCGATTGTAGTCGTGGCCACATCTGATCAGCCTGCTCTTCAGCGAATTAAAGGAGCTTATACAGCAACTGCCATCTGTGAGTATTTCCGTGATCAGGGATTGAATGTAAACCTGATGATGGATTCCGTTACACGAGTAGCCATGGCTCAGCGTGAAGTTGGACTGGCATCAGGAGAACCGCCAACAACGAAAGGTTACACACCAAGTGTCTTTGCTATTTTGCCAAAGCTTTTGGAACGAACCGGAGCGAATAATCGCGGCTCCATTACGGCATTTTATACGGTGCTTGTAGATGGGGATGACATGAATGAACCTGTAGCCGATGCGGTTCGGGGGACATTGGATGGTCACTTTGTTCTGGATCGCTCGATTGCTGAACAGGGACGTTATCCGGCTATCAGTATTTTGAAATCGATAAGCAGGGTTATGCAGAACATTTCTTCAAGAGAACACTTGCAGGCTGCAGAATATATTCGCAATATCCTTGCAACATATGAAGAAAATAAAGAACTCATACAAATAGGCGCCTATAAAAAGGGAGCATCAAGAGAGGTTGACCAGGCCATTTCCTTCTATCCTCAAATTGTTAAATATTTAAAACAGGATGTACATGAGAATGTTACAGGTGGAGAAGGAATTCAGATGCTATTGGAGCTTGCTAATGGGAGTGAGCGGTAATGTCCAGTGTGGAAACCTTTAAAAAAATATTAAATATCAAAATGATAGAAAAAGATCAGGCACAAAAGGATTACCAGAATGCGATGGATCAATTTGAAGCCAGTGCTACGGAATTATATTATCTTCTGAAAGAGAAGGAAGATTTCGAAGCGCATATGAAAGAACAGATTCAGTCACGGATTCGAGCTTATGAAATACGAAATTACCACCAATACATTCAGAGTCTGAATCAAAAAATAAATGAGCTGCAGCAGCATGTACAAAGAACCAGGGCGAATATGGAGAATAAGCAGCAGTCATTGACAGAGTCCTATATAGAAGTGAAGAAATATGAAAAAATTGTCTTTGACCGAAAGCTCAAGTTCAAGCAAATGGTGGAAAAACAGGAAAATGAAGTGATCGATGAAGCTTCGGTACAGCAATATATTCGTCATAGGGAAAAGGTGAAACCATGAGTCAAAAAAACTACGAAAAGGAAAAGACCAGTAAAATCCAATGGTTTTTGTTCGTTATCGTTATTCCTGTTATCTTTGCGATCACCCTTCTTTTCGTTGTATTAAGCATAGCCGGGATTAATGTTGTCGATATGGCGGAAAAACATAACATTCCTGTGGTTTCGGCGCTGGTTCAGGGTGATGAAAAAACGAAGAATGAAAAGAAAGACACACAAATTTCCGAATTACAGGAAACGGTCAAAAATAAAGAAACCAGTATTGAACAACTGGAGACGAAGGTTGAATCAAAAGAAGAAAAGATTGCAGAACTGGAGCAGACCATTAGTGAACTGACCAATCAGCTGAATGACCAGAAGGAAAAACAGCAAAATCAGGAGGAACAGGTAAAAGAGGTATCTCTTACATTTGAAGAAATGGATCCTGAATCGGCTGCACCCGTTATTGAAAATATGGATCAGGAAGTGGCTGTAAAAATTCTGACCGAAATTCCTTCCGAACAAAGAGGGGCCATTCTTTCGGCCATGAATCCAGAAATGGCCGCTTCATTTACAAGTGAACTATTAAACAATTAATAAGGACACTTGGAACGACCTTTGAAAGGGGGTGAAAAAACTTGAATGTCGCACTTCTTCAATCAATGCTGTCTCAGACAACAGCCAATCAGGAAGGAAAAATAATGACTGACAAGTCGAAGGATGGGGATAGCTCAAAAAACTTTTTAGCTTTACTTTCGAGCCTGCAGCCAACGGAGAAAGGAAACGCTGGTGCCGATTCAGCGCAGTCAGTTTTTCTTGGAGATTTGGCAAGTCAGCTCAGAGATGTCCTGCAAAGTCTGGAAGGAAAAGTGAACGAAGAATCTCTGAATCAACTAACAGCCACTCTGACAAAGCTGGCTAACGAATTATTACAAAATGATACATTCAGGTCGGCGGGGGGAGAAACTTCCCGTAACTCTGATGATCCGTTCACGCTTATCGACAACTCCTCCTTCTCTATTTCCAAGCTGCTTGAGAACATTAATGAAAATAAGGAGATAAAGCAGCAGCTTCTTACATTGGCTGGAGATTTCGTCAAAATGACAGAACAATTTATCAGTGCTGATAAAAGTCAGCGATTAAGTATGAGCAGGGAACTCCAATCTGCGTTGGTCAAGATATCAAATTTTCTATCTCAGGCAGGCCATACTTTAAAGCAAAACGGGCAAAGTACCCAGGCGAATTTTTTATTTCAGCAAAAGTTGACGGATACCAATCTGACTGGAAAACATGGGAATGGAAATTTGACGGCTCAGGTTAATCAGAACCAGTCGAACGCTTCCTTAACCAGAAGTATAAATCCTGTTTCAAATCATGGCAGTCAAACGATTCAAACGAAGGCAGCTCAGGAATTGTCTACTATAAAAACTGGCACTGCGGTTTCAGTTGACTCCATGCCGATGTCAAAAGTAGAGCAATTCACCATTTATCTTCAGCGAAACGGGGGTAACCAGGCAGCAACCAATAACAGCCATGATTTTATGGAGCAATTTCAAAAAATTATAAAGTCCAGCCGTTTTATTCAAAATGAAGGATCTTCACAGCTGACTCTAAAGCTGAAACCGGCCCATCTCGGAGACATGGTTGTTAAGTTTACACAGATAAATGGAGAGATGGCGGTACGAATTGCCGTTTCCTCACAAGCGGCTAAGGAAATGTTAGAGAGCAATATTAACCAGCTCAGACATATGTTTCAGCCCAATCAGGTTGTCATCGATAAGCAGGCTGAACCCATTTTGGCCCAACCGTCCTCATCCTATTTGAACTTTAGTCAGAATGAGGAAGAACAGGAGCAAAGAGGGGATACTTACCATCATGATCAGCTCGAGGATGAGGAAAATACAGATGAAGATTATGAGGACAAAAGCTTTGAGGACTATTTAAATCAGACGAAGGCAGGTGATCACTTTGACGCAGATTGATACATCGCTGTATTTGTCCAGTCAGAAAAATCAGGGAACAGGAAGCAGTACGCTTGGTAAGGATGATTTTTTAAAAATCCTGATGACGCAATTACAAAATCAAAGTCCTTCAGACCCTATGAAGGATAAGGAATTCATCTCGCAAATGGCTACTTTTTCTTCATTAGAACAGATGATGTCTATCTCCGGATCTGTAGACCAGCTTGTACAGCAGCAAGCCTATACACCGGTTGTTGAGTACAGCCATCTAATTGGTAAAGAGGTAGAATTTAAGACGAAGAATGAGGATGGAGAAGTCCAAACAGAAGGAAGTGGAACCGTTTCGGGTATTGCAGCGGGTCAGGATGGAACGGAAATCATTTTGCAGAATGAGAAGAGAATTCAGGTTCATTCGATCATAGAGGTAAGGGATTCTGAGTAATAAGCTGTTTCATAGAAAGAAGGGATGAGATGGATCATCGTATACATCAATTGCACAATCATCCGTTACAGCAGCAATCGTTAAAGACGTCACAGCCTGCAAAGCATAGTTCTGCAAAATCCTTTCAGACCCATTTACAGGAAGCACAGACTCAGCAGCCTTTGAAAATCAGTAAACATGCACAAAAACGTCTGGATGAACGAAATATCCAAATAAATGAATCAAAGTGGTCTGAAATTCAGGATCAAATGAACAAAGCAAAAACGAAAGGTGTAACGGACTCACTTGTTGTATTAGACGATGCCACCCTTGTTGTGAATACGAAGAACAATACTGTAATTACAGCAATGGGGCGTAAAGAAACCAATCATCATGTTTTTACAAACATTAATGGCACGATTGTATTACAGGATTCATAAAGGCTGGACCGTATGGGGGCCTTAGGCTGCGGACCGATCGAAGCAGCTATATGAAAATATTCCTAAGAGGAAAGGAAGATGTTACGTGTTACGTTCCATGTATGCCGGTATTTCCGGAATGAAAGGTTTTCAAACAAAATTAGATGTTGTTGGAAATAACATAGCAAATGTAAATACCTTTGGGTTTAAAAAAGGGAGAGTAACGTTTCAGGATATGATGAGTCAAACTATTCAGGGTGCTCAAGCTCCCCAAATTAATGAGAATGGTGAGCAAGTATTAGGTGGTAAAAATCCTATGCAAGTAGGATTGGGAGTTAACACTGGTAGTATTGATACGATTCATGATGGAGGTAATACACAGACAACAAATCGTTCATTGGATTTTGCTCTTGAAGGTGATGGAATGTTTGTTGTGGCAAAGAATACAGATTCTGGAGTTAACTATAACTATGATGGTAACGATATACCAGGAATAACTTTAGGGGAAAATGGCGATAACGTGAATTTCACAAGAGCAGGTAATTTTTACCTGGATGATAATGGTCATATTGTAGATCCAAATGGAAATTATTTAGTGGGAAATCCTACAACAAATGATGGTGTTGCACTTTCTCAAGTGAATATAGATGGGGTTAATCACACCGTATACTATAATTCAGATAATAATTCATATATCGACTCAGATGACAATGTATTTGAATATAATCCAGATACAGAAGAGTATGAAAATACAGCCAATGATGATTCTTTTGTAGAACAACAGGTTCAGCCAGTTTTAAGCCCATTACAAATCCCTGAAGATGCCGAGAGTTTTAGCATAGCCTCTGATGGAACTGTTAACTATGTTCAGGATGGTAATCCGCAGGTAGCGGGTCAAATTCAAATTGCTAAATTTTCAAATGCAGAAGGATTACAGAAAGCAGGAAACAATTTATTTCAATTGACTCCGAATGCGGGGGCTTATGATTCTGATAACGACGGAGTAATGGATTTACTGTCACCTGGTGAACAGGGTTCTGCTACTCTTCGCTCAGGTGCTTTGGAAATGTCCAATGTAGACTTGTCTGAAGAGTTCACTGAAATGATTACGGCTCAAAGAGGATTTCAGGCCAACACAAGAATTATCACAACGTCTGATGAAATCCTTCAGGAGCTTGTAAACCTGAAAAGATAATAAGCAGGGGAGGTAGAGTGAGGCTGGGACATGCAAATATTTTTGTCCAAGCCTTGCTCATGTAATCTATGATTCAAGTAACCAGGTTAAATGGAGAATCCTTTGTATTAAATGCTCTCTATATAGAAAAAATCCAGAACTTACCGGATACAACCATTACGATGATTTCCGGCAAGAAATATTTTGTGAAAGAAGAAAAACTGGAGATTGCTGAAAAAACCGCCCAATTTTATAAACGAATTGGCTTAATGGGTGTTCAGGCAAATTTGGAGGAGTCTTATGAACAAAAAAGTGATTAATATCATGTTAACCCTTTTAATCATCATCACGCTTGCTGGTATTGTTACCCTGGTGCTGATTATGAATAATAAAGACGAGAAAACCCATGCAGATGATGAAAAAAATGTTGAGGAAATGATTGAGACTTCATTTGAAACCGAAGAGATGACAACAGATCTGAAGGATGGAAACTTTATCCGCATACAGTTTCAAATTGTTACGGATAACAAGGAAACTATGAAAAAATTAAAAAAGGATTTTCGTTTAAAGAATGTGATGATCAAGGAGTTATCCAAAAAGGAATCTTCGGACTTTCGAGCAGGATTAGGAGAAATGGAGTCAGCGATTAAGGAAGAACTCAATCAACTATTAGATACTGGAATGGTTACAGATGTTTACACAACAAGCAAAATACTGCAGTAATATTTTATCTTAACCCATTCTCCATACAGGAGGTGAACTTTTTGGCCGAGGATGTTCTGTCACAAAATGAAATTGATGCGCTCTTATCCGCCTTGTCTTCAGGGGAAATGGATGCGGATGAGTTAAAAAATGAAGAGAAAGAAAAGAAAGTAAGAGTTTATGACTTTAAACGTGCCTTAAGATTTTCGAAAGATCAGATTCGTGGTATTACAAGGATTCATGAGAATTATGCCAGATTATTAACAACCTTTCTGTCCACACAGCTTCGTACATATTCTTCTGTGTCCGTAGCTTCTGTTGATCAGATTCCATATGAAGAATTTATTCGTTCGATCCCTAAACAAACCATCTTAAATATATTTTCTTTATCTCCTCTGGAGGGGAGAATTTTGATGGAAGTAAACCCCAATATAGCTTATGCCATATTAGATCGGGTTTTAGGTGGAAAGGGAGTCAGCTTTAACAAAGTTGAAAATCTAACCGAGATCGAAACAAAAATTATGTCCGCTTTTTTTGAGAAAACGATAGGAACTTTACAGGAGGCTTGGAGTTCATTAATGGATATTGATCCATTTTTAGAGGACTTTGAAATCAATCCTCAGTTTCTGCAAATGGTTTCGCCAAATGAAACGGTTGTTGTCATTTCTTTAAATACCTCGATTGGTGAATCCAGTGGAATGATTAACATATGTATTCCGCATATTGTGCTTGAACCGATTATTTCGAAGCTGTCTGTTCATTATTGGATGCAGAATCAATCCAGTAATGCCAAACCTGAAGATGCCAAAAAGATATCGAAACAGATCAAAATGGCTAAGGTTGATGTTAAGGCTGTACTCGGTGAATCTTCCATTACGATAGACGAGTTTTTGCAGCTAAAGGAAAATGATGTGATTCAACTAGAACAAAGCATTGAGGAGCCGCTGACCGTTTATGTTCATCAGGAACCTAAATTTCAGGCTCAGCCGGGTAAAAGAAAAAATAATTTAGCCGTACAGATACTCAATGAGATTAATAGGGGGGATGAACTTGAGTAATCGCGAAGAAATGCTTTCACAGGAAGAAATTGATGCACTGCTAAACGGCAATCAGAATCTCATGAGTGAAGAAAAACAATCAGACGAGGAAACATCGGACTCTCAGGAAATTACTGATGTTGAACGGGATGCTCTTGGTGAAATTGGAAATATATCATTTGGGACGTCTGCTACCACTCTTTCAACTCTATTAAATCAAAAAGTTGAAATAACCACACCAGCTGTTTCTGTGGTGGAGAACAAAAATCTCAGTGATGAATTTCCACACCCTCATGTAGCGATTTCTGTAGATTACACGGATGGATTCACGGGAATAAATCTGTTTGTCATTAAAGTAGAGGATGCTGCCATCATTGCCGACTTAATGCTTGGTGGGGATGGTACGTCGCCGGATACAGAATTGAATGATATACATCTAAGTGCTGTACAGGAAGCAATGAATCAAATGATGGGTTCAGCTGCAACAAGTATGTCGAGTATCTTTGATAAAAGAGTGGATATTTCTCCGCCTTCAATTACTCTAATGGATGTAAATAACGATGAAGGTACGGATAAGATTCCGGACAACGATTTGCTGGTGAAGGTTTCCTTCCGATTAAAGGTTGGTGAGCTCATTGATTCAAACATCATGCAACTCCTTCCTATTGATTTTGCCAGAGAGTTTGTGGATGAATTGTTAAATGGTCATGAAGATGAGCAGACGCAAACTGAAAAACCGGTTCAGGAAGAAAAGACGATGAATGTGCAGAACGATTTTGATTCTGTAAAGGAACCCGTTTCTTCTGCAGCCAATCATTCATACAGTCAGGAGCAAATTCCGGCAAGTCATACAAACCAGCAGCATTTTGGTTCGGAACGTCCTGTTGCTGAACCAAACATACAATCCGCGGCATTTTCGGAATTTGAAAATAACAAACTGGAAGCCCATCAGCAGCAAAACCTTGATATGTTAATGGATATTCCATTGAAGGTGTCTGTTGAATTAGGACGAACCAAAAAAACCATTAAGGAGATTTTGGAAATGGGCTCTGGTTCTATTGTTGAACTGGATAAATTAGCAGGAGAGCCTGTAGATATTCATGTGAATGACAAATTAATAGCCAAGGGTGAGGTTGTTGTTATAGATGAAAACTTTGGTGTTCGGGTTACGGATATCGTAAGCCAGACAGAAAGAATACAAAAGCTCAGATAAGGGGGAAGGTAAAATGGCACATAAAGTATTAGTTGTCGATGATGCAGCATTCATGAGAATGATGATAAAGGATATTCTGGAGAAAAATGACTTCGAAGTCGTTGGTGAAGCACAGGATGGAAATCAGGCCGTTGAAAAATATAAGGAATTAGAGCCGGATTTAGTTACTCTTGATATTACGATGCCTGAAAAAGATGGCATAACCGCTCTAAAAGAAATTAAGGAAAGTAACCCGGATGCAAAGATCATTATGTGTTCAGCAATGGGACAACAGGCAATGGTTATTGATGCGATTCAGGCAGGAGCAAAGGATTTTATTGTCAAACCTTTTCAGTCTGATCGTGTTATTGAGGCCATAAATAAAACTTTAGATATTTAATCGATTACGTGCGATAACGAAGTGGGGAAACGTTATGAACAGATATGTAAGGCCGATTCTATCATTAGTATTTATTATTGCTTTTATCGTACAGCCGATAAACCTTGGCTATGTACAGGCAGCTATGAATGTTGATGAATATTTCGACCAGAAACAAAACGAACAGCAAGAAGAAGAAAACAATGAGAGTAATTCTTCCGCTGAACAGGAACCGGAATTACAGGCAGACAACGGTTCTTTAATGGGGAATTTAATTAAAATGGTTATTATGCTTCTGATTGTTTTGGCTCTTATTTATTTCTTATTAAAGTTTTTACAAAAGCGAAATAAAATGTTTCAGCAGGTGCAGGCATTGGAGAATTTAGGCGGGATATCCTTAGGCTCTAATAAATCTGTTCAAATGGTCAGAATAGCTGATCGTGTCTTTGTCATCGGTGTGGGTGAGGATATCTCAATGCTGACAGAAATTGAGGATGAGGAAACGAAAGAAGAGTTATTAAAAGAAGATCAGGAAGCAAATACCAACCAGCCGTTTAAAGCCATGCTGAAATCCTTGGAGCAGAGAAAAGAACAGCAGAGTGATAAGGAATCAGTTACGAATTCCTTCAAAGAGCAATTTAACAGTGAGCTTAAGAAATTAAAAAATGGGAGACAAAAGCTGATGGAAAATAACAGGGATACCGGAAAAGAGGATCAGGATGGGTGAATTTGTAGACTTTTTTAATAACACGGATCCCCAGAGTGTCTCAACATCCGTTAAATTATTACTCTTATTAACTGTTCTGGCTCTTGCTCCAAGTATCCTGATATTGATGACAAGCTTTGCAAGAATAATCATTGTTTTGTCCTTTGTTCGTACATCTCTGGCTACACAGCAAATGCCGCCGAATCAAATATTAATTGCGCTGGCACTGTTTTTAACCTTCTTTATCATGGCACCTACTTTTCAGGAAGTTAATGAAGAAGCCTTACAGCCATTATTCAATGAAGAAATTACCATTGATGAAGCCTATGATCAGGCCAGTATGCCAATGAAGGAATTTATGGCCAAGCACACACGACAAAAAGATATGGCTTTATTTATGGATTATACCCAAATGGAGGCACCTGAGACATTAGAAGATGTGCCTCTTACAACATTAATCCCTGCTTTTGCCATTAGTGAATTAAAAACAGCTTTTCAAATGGGATTTATGATTTTTGTTCCCTTTTTAATCATTGATATGGCCGTTGCCAGTATTTTAATGTCGATGGGAATGATGATGTTACCACCAGTCATGATCTCTTTACCTTTTAAAATCTTATTATTTGTACTTGTGGATGGCTGGTATCTGATCACCCATTCATTATTAGAAAGCTTCTAGCTTTGGAAGGGAGCGCATCATTTTGAATAGTGAATTTGTTATCTCCTTGGCAGAGACTGCGGTGTACACGTTGCTTACGGTTATTGGTCCCATATTAATTCTGGCTCTGGTTGTAGGTTTATTAGTGAGTATTTTTCAGGCAACGACACAAATCCAGGAACAAACCCTTGCCTTTATTCCGAAAATCATAGCTGTTTTTATAGGGATTATTTTCTTTGGTCCCTGGATGCTTGTTCAGGTTGTGGACTTTACCGCAAATATATTTAACAATCTCCATCAAGTGATTGGTTAATATGTTAGAAGTCTTTGAACTTAGTAAACTGCCAGGATTTATCTTGATTTTTGCAAGGGTCATTGGTTTTTTCTTAACAATACCTGTATTTTCTTATCGTAATCTTCCCAGAACTCATAAGCTAGGTTTTGCGATTTTTTTATCATGGATCATGTTTTATACCGTAGATATCCCTGTTTTCCTGTTAAATGGGCAATTTATTCTCTTAATACTGAAAGAGCTTATTGTCGGGATACTTATCGGTTTAATTGCCTTTATTATATTAGGTGCTATTCAAATTGCAGGCGGATTTATTGATTTCCAGATGGGTTTTGCCATTGCCAATGTGATGGATCCGCAAACAGGGATCCAGAGTCCTTTAATTGGTCAATTTTTATATACCATTACCTTGCTTTTTCTCATAACGGTTGATGCCCATCATTTATTGCTTGATGGTATTTTTTACAGCTATCAATATATCGAAATCGATCAAATGGTTCCGTTTCAGAACGATTCGATTGTGCAATTTGTGATGGAAAGCTTTAGCCAAATGTTTTTAATCGCATTTCAAATGTCCATCCCCATCGTAGGCTGTCTGTTTCTGGTTGATGTTGCTTTAGGGATTGTGGCAAGAACCGTTCCACAATTGAACGTGTTTGTTGTAGGGCTGCCTTTGAAAATTTTTGTCAGCTTTGTCGTGATTTTTGTTTTTCTGGGTATTTATGTAACCTTAATACAACAATTATTTGAAACCATTCTCAACGCTATGAGAGGATTAATGTCTTTATTTGGGGGTGCTTAGTATGAAATGGTTATCCTTGGATTTGCAATATTTCGCAGGGGAAAAGACCGAAAAAGCTACCCCGAAAAAGCGTCAGGATTCAAGAAAAAAAGGACAGGTTGTGAAAAGTCAGGATGTTAATACCGCAATCCTTCTGTTTATGATGTTTATTTTATTTTTTGTCATGGGCGGGTACCTGAAAGAACGATTAATGGCGATCTATGAAAAAGGGTTTGTGGAATATATCCAGTGGAACGTAACAGCAGATACTGTCCAGTCCATGTTTTTTCAATACACGGTTGATGGGGTTATGGTGTTACTTCCCGTTATGATTGTGGCGGTTATTGCCGGACTGGCTTCTAACTTTCTGCAGATAGGGTTTTTATTTACCACCGAACCTCTAAAGTTTAACCTTGGGAAATTAAATCCTATAAAAGGAGCCAAGAAGATATTTTCGGCCCGGGCTCTGGTGGAGCTTCTGAAATCTTTATTAAAGATTACTGTCATCGGCAGTATTACATTTACGGTTATCTGGATGAACAAAGACCAAATGATGATCATGTCCTTAAAAGGCCTTGATAGTGCCCTCGCTTTTTTTGGACAGATGACGATAACCATGGGGATTGCAGCTTCCATAGGGCTTTTAATCATTTCCGTCATCGATTATATCTATCAAAGGTATGATCATGAAAAAAACATTCGAATGTCCAAGCAGGATATTAAAGATGAACATAAGAACATGGAAGGCGATCCACAAATAAAGTCCAAAGTAAAAGAAAGACAGAGGCAGATGGCTAATTCACGAATGATGAGTGAAGTACCAGATGCGGATGTAGTGATTACCAATCCGACGCACTATTCTATTGCGATTAAGTATGATGAAGATAAATATGATGCTCCTTATGTAGCAGCAAAAGGGGTTGACTATATCGCTTTTAAAATTAGGGAAGTGGCCAAACACCACGATATTCCCATGGTGGAAAATCGGTCACTGGCACGTTCCTTATACGCAAAGGTTGAAATAGGAGAAGTCATTCATGAAGACTTTTATCAGGCTGTTGCCGAAGTTCTTGCTTACGTATATCGATTGCAAAATAAAGTTTGAAGCAATGAGGAGAGACCATCATGAAACTTAAAGATTTATCTGTATTATCAGCTGTTATATTAATTATTGTTATGCTCGTCATTCCTATGCCGGGCTGGCTTTTAAGTGTATTCATTTTAATTAACATCACACTCGCTTTAATCGTGATCCTTGTTGCTATGAATACAACTGAGGCACTGGAATTTGCAGTGTTTCCTTCTCTCTTATTGCTTTTAACTTTATTCAGATTGGGATTAAACGTATCCACAACACGATCCATTCTATCTGAAGGGGATGCGGGAGTCGTTATTGATACATTCGGAAGTTTTGTTATCGGGGATAACTCATTGGTTGGTTTTGTGATTTTCCTGATTTTAATTATTATCCAGTTTATCGTCATTACGAAAGGCTCTGAGCGTGTATCAGAGGTTTCCGCACGATTTACATTAGATGCGATGCCTGGTAAGCAAATGAGTATTGATGCTGATCTTAACTCAGGATTAATTTCTGAACAGCAGGCAAAGGATCGCAGAGAAAAAATTGAACAGGAGGCGGATTTCTACGGTGCCATGGATGGTGCCAGTAAATTTGTTAAGGGTGATGCGATTGCAGGGATTGTTATTGTTATTATCAATATTATCTTTGGATTAATTATTGGTGTGGCTCAGATGGGCTTAACGTTTGGTGAAGCTTCGAATCAATTCCTGCGCCTTACAGTTGGAGATGGACTTGTATCACAAATTCCGGCGTTACTCATTTCCACCGCAACAGGTATTGTCGTTACACGAGTAGCTTCTGAAGGAAATTTGGGTACCGATATTACAAATCAGCTGCTGCGATTCCCTAAATTACTATATGTTGCTGCCGTCACCATATTTATGTTTGGGCTGACGCCAATTAACTTTGGGTTAACTACCATGATTGCAGGTGTTCTGGCCTTCGGAGGCTTTCAATTAAGTAAAACAAAAGCCGAAGAAGAGGGTGAAGAATGGCAGGAGGAGGAAGAAATCGAATCTCAAGATATGTCTTCACCTGACAGCATTATTCAGATGATTAGTCACGATCCGATTGAATTCGAATTTGGTTATGCTCTGATTCCTCTGGCAGATGCGAATCAGGGAGGAGATTTACTGGACCGGGTTGTGATGATCCGCCGCCAGTTGGCCATAGAGCTGGGAATGGTTATCCCGGTTGTCCGGATACGTGACAATGTTCAGCTGAATCCTAATGAATACAGTTTAAAAGTAAAGGGGAATGAAGTGGCCAGAGGTGAGATTTACCTTGATCACTATATGGCCATGATGCCTGGAATCGAGGAAGAAGATCTCGATGGCATTGATACGATGGAACCTGCTTTTGGCTTACCGGCAAAATGGATTTCAGAGGATCTTAAAGATGAGGCCGAAATGCTGGGAGCAACTGTGGTAGACCCGCCATCCGTTGTATCCACGCACATTACAGAGGTTATTAAGCGGCAGGCACATGAATTGCTGGGCAGAGAGGAAACGAAGCAGTTAATCGATCATCTGAAAGAAAGTAATCCAATTCTTGTGGAGGAAGTTACCCCAGAGCCTTTATCCACTGGAGAAGTCCAGAAAGTTCTGGCCAAGCTGTTACGAGAGCAGGTATCCATCCGGAATTTGCCTGTCATTTTTGAAACCTTGGCTGACTTCGGTAAAATGACAAATGATACAGATCTTCTGGGAGAATATGCCAGACAGGCCTTAGCCAGCCAAATATCTAGTCAATATATAAATGATGATCAGATTTTAAAGGTGGTAACTTTATCAGGGCAAGTAGAAAAGCTTATTGCAGATCATGTTCAGCAGACAGAGCACGGCAGTTATTTAGCTCTTGACCCTGAATCCCAGCAAAAGATCATTCAATCGATTAATCAGCAAATCGAAAAACTGTCATTACAGGAAGCTACACCCGTTCTTCTTTGCTCACCAGCGATTCGGATGTATGTGAAGCAGTTAATTGAGAGATTTCTCCCTCAAGTTGTGGTTCTTTCCTACAATGAAATAGAACCATCTGTTGAGGTACAAAGTACAGGGGTGGTGAATAGCTAATGAAGGTTAAAAAATACACAGCCCAGACCATGCCGGAAGCCATGAAACAGGTTCGTAATGAACTGGGCAGTGATGCGGTGATTTTAAATTCAAAAATTGTCAAGCCTAAGGGGATTTTTGGAATTTTTAAGAAAAACAGCATAGAAGTTATCGCTGCTATCGATCCAAATCCTACACACGAGAAAAAACAAAAGCCTTCGCTGCAGCCAAGGCATAATATCAGTGAACGAAAGCCTCAAAATAATCAAAAGGTAACAGGACCATCCGGATCCGATAAACAGGTTTCTGATGAAGTCATTAGAGAACTTCGTGAATTAAGGGAGACGGTGACAGCACAACAAAACTCAGCTGCCGGTTCACAGGACTACTTACCGGCTCCAATTAATAAAGCCTATCAATATTTAATAAACCAGGAACTTTATGAAGAAACTGTGAGATTGATCATAGACCCCTTGCTGGAAAAGTATTATCTTCATAATAAACAGGTGAATGATCAGCTTATCTTTCAATGGTTAAGAGAAGAATTGGAAGAGCATTTGCAGGCTTATTCAAATGGTTTTAAAGAATTTTCATCTAAAGTCATGTTTTTCGTAGGGCCTACTGGTGTAGGAAAAACAACCACAATTGCCAAAGTAGCAGCCAAGGCTGTGGTGGAGGAAAAGAAGAAGGTAGCTTTTTTAACGACCGACACTTACCGTATTGGTGCGATTGATCAGTTAAAAACCTATGGCAAAATTTTAGACGTTCCTGTAGAAATTGCTTATAACCAGGATGATTTTCAAAAAGCAAAAGAAAAATTTTCAAATTTCGACATAATTTTAGTGGATACAGCAGGACGTAACTATAAACAAGTCGAATTTATAAAACAGCTGGAGGATACCATCGATTTCGAGCAGGATGATGAAATGTTTCTCGTGCTATCTGCTACAACAAAAAACAAAGAACTATCAGCTGTACAGTGGCAGTTTCATCAATTTCCGATTAAGAAGCTTATTTTTACCAAATTAGATGAAACCTCTGAATATGGACCAATATTAAACATTATGAAGGAAGGGAATGCCGGTCTTGCCTTTTTATCCGATGGTCAGGATGTCCCGGATGATATAAAGGAAGGATCTACGGAACAAATCATTTCCTTAATTCTTGGTGGTTGGAACCATGACTGATCAGGCGCAAAAGTTAAGAGATCTGCTTAAAAAGAAGAAGGATATTAAAGAAGCCAAAACGATTGCCATTCTGAGCGGCAAAGGAGGAGTGGGGAAATCCAATTTTGCGCTTAATTTTGCTATTGGACTTCAGCAAAAAGGAAAAAGAGTTCTTTTATTTGATTTGGATTTTGGAATGGGCAATATTGATGTATTAATGGGGGTAGCCCCGAAGAAGACAATCATTCAAATGTTTCAGGAATCGTTGGAAATTGGAGATATTATAGAAAAAGGTCCGAATTCGCTATCTTATGTGGCTGCTGGTTCAGGATTAACCAATATTTTTCACTTTAATCCTCATTATTTTGATTATTTTGCAGACCAGCTGCAGTCGATCTCTATGCAATATGATTATATTCTTTTTGATCTGGGAGCCGGTATGCAGGATCAGCATTTACAGTTTGCATTTGCTGCGAATGAATGCTTTGTTTTAACAAATACTGAGCCAACTTCCATAACAGATGCATATGCGGTGATGAAGCATCTGTACTATGAGCAGAGTTCCATACCCGTTTATCTTATTGTTAATCGAGCAGAACCTGAGGATGGTGACCTGACCATTAAAAAATTTAAAGCTGTGGTTGAACAGTATTTGAAGCAATCGTTTATTCCTTTAGGTGTTTTACCGGATGACCACGCTCTAGTCAAGGCGGTTAAAGATCAGATTCCATTCCTTTTGCATAATAAACGGTCGGCAATTAGTTTGCAGCTAGCACAACTGATTGACAACTATTTAGGTGAGCAATCCAAGGAAAGAATGGCCATACGTCACTCCTTTGTTACAAAGCTGAAAATGCTATTTAAGAGAAAGGTAGATTAATATGCAAAACATCCGAGTACTGGTCATAGATGATTCGGCATTTATGCGTAAAATGATTTCAGATATTTTAAATCAGGATGATCAAATCCAGGTTGTTGGAACAGCACGAAATGGACAGGACGGTATTCAAAAAATCAAAAGTCTTTCACCTGATGTCATTACTTTAGACGTGGAAATGCCTGTCATGAATGGGATTGAAGCATTAGAAAAGATTATGAAGGAATGTCCAGTACCGGCTGTTATGGTTTCAAGTGTGACTAAATCCGGAGCAGACAGCACTCTTCAGGCCTTACACCTGGGTGCGATTGACTTTATTACGAAACCTTCCGGGTCTATTTCGCTCGATATCTACAAAACAGAGTATGAAATCATTTCGAAAGTAAAACACGCCGCAACTGTTAATGTCCATCAAATTCATACAAAAGCAACTTTGCCAAAACCCGCATCTTCTCGAACTGACAGTACCGTCAGCCAAAAGAAGAAGATTGTTGTTATAGGTGTTTCAACTGGTGGACCTAGAGCTTTACAATCTCTGATCCCTGCTTTGCCTGATGATTTCCCGGCTCCAATTTTAATTGTCCAGCATATGCCTGCTGCATTTACAAAATCACTGGCTGAACGTTTAGATCGCGAGTCCAAACTGTCTGTTAAGGAGGCAGTGAATGGAGAAATATTATCTAAAGGTGTGGTTTACATTGCCGCTGGCGATTATCACTTAGAAATTAAACGAACAGGAACTTCATTGACTGCTTTAGTTGTACAATCCGAGCCGGTGAACGGACATCGCCCTTCTGTCAATAAATTGTTTGAATCTGCAGCAGATCTGAAACATTATGAAAAATATGCATTAATTCTGACAGGTATGGGTTCGGATGGATCGAAAGGGATTCAAACATTGAAGGAAAAGGATAAGGGGACAAAGGTCATTGTCGAATCTGAAGAATCAGCTGTGATTTTCGGGATGCCCAAAGCAGCTCTAAATACAAAAGAGGTCAATCATGTAGTAAGCATAGATCAAATGGGATCCCTGCTATGTGAGCTTGTTCAAAATTGAAGGGGATTTGCAGATAATAACGTAAGGGGGAATGATGCAGATGACAAAAGAACAACGGAATGAAAAAGTAATCGTTTTTCAATTAAAGAATGAAGAGTACGGAGCCCCGGTGGACGCTGTAGGTTCCATTGAGCGTATGGTGGAAGTAACACGAGTTCCCGGGACACCTCAATTTGTAAAAGGAGTTATTAATCTTCGAGGTGTGGTAACTCCGATTATTGATTTAAGGGAAAGATTCGGAATAGAGCCAGCGGAATATGACGACAGCACCAGAATAATTATTGTTTCACTGGAAGATAAAGAAGTTGGAATGATTGTCGACACTGCTAATGATGTTATCGATGTTTCAGCCGATGCGATTGAGCCTCCGCCAGAAGTAATAGGATCAGTGGATGTAGATTATATCCGGGGAGTTGCAAAATTAGACAATCGATTATTAATTCTTTTAAACATTGAAAAAGTCCTTTCGGAAGAGGAGATAACTGAAATATCACAGGTAGAAGGGTAGAACATTATGAATGATTCGTTTTCTTTTTCCAGCTTACATTTAGATATATTAAAAGAGATTGGAAATATCGGTTCCGGAAATGCAACTACATCTTTATCAGCTTTATTAAACCGGAAAATACAAATGAAAGTTCCTGAAGTAAATATCGTCAGTTTTGATGAAATGATGGACATGACAGGTGGTCCGGAGAAAGAAATTGCTTCTATTTTTGTGAAAATTCAAGGGGATATTTCCGGCAGTATGTTTTTTGTACTCCCTCCGCACGAGGCAAGTATGCTTATAAGGGAAATGACGGGGAATGACGACTTCCATTTTCAGTCTCCACCCTATTCTGATCTTGCTGTTTCCGCTTATGTGGAGTTGGGAAACATATTATGCGGATCGTACCTAAGTGCCTTATCCGATATGACAAACCTCAACATTCAGCCGTCTGTACCATCAGCAGCTTTTGATATGGTTGGTGCTATTTTAACGGCAGGATTAGTGGAGATTTCCCAGGTTGCTGACCAGGCGATTTTTATTGAAACGCTGTTATTAGATGAAAAGGATCAGTATGACCAGATGAAAGGACAGTTCTTTCTCCTGCCTGACCCTAATTCCTTTGACAAAATTTTTAATGCTTTAGGAGCTCCTCGTTAGTATGGAGACTGCAGGAGAAATTGTAAAAGTAGGTATAGCAGATATAGGGATTTTAAAAGGTCCAGGTAAAATTCGTACTTCCGGACTTGGCTCTTGTGTTGGAGTTTTGATTTATGATCTTCGTGAACAGTTGGCTGCTTTAGTACACATCATGCTCCCTGATTCATCATCGTTCAGGGGAGATAATTTAAACAGGGCAAAATATGCAGACACAGGAATCCGGGAAGCCATAACCTTATTAAAACAAAATGGAGCACGTTCCCATTACTTAAAAGCCAAAATAGCCGGGGGTGCGCAAATGTTTCAGCTCTCTGCAGCACAGGATATGATGAGAATTGGACCTCGTAATATAGAAGCGGTTAAGCAGGTGCTATCAAGCCTTCGTATTCCATTGATTAGTGAAGAGGTTGGAGGTTCAAACGGTCGAACGATTGAATTTAGTTTTGTGACCGGCATGCTGACGATACGTACAGTAAATGAGGGAATAAAAGAAATTTAACAGGATTTACCGTCTGAAGGAGGTCAAGGGATGAAGCAGCAGGAGGCTCCCGATTTACAGTCATTATGGAATAAGTGGCAACAACATAGAAATGAGGATGCGGGGAACGAACTTGTTGCCCAATACATGCCTTTAGTCGATTATCACGTAAGAAGAATTTCTGCCCATTTGCCTGGAAATGTCAGTCGGCAGGAAATTAAAAGTCTCGGATTATTAGGATTGGTGGATGCTATTGAGAAGTTTGATTATAAGAGAGACTTGAAATTTGATACCTATGCGTCTTTCCGGGTTCGCGGTGCTATCATGGATGGATTAAGAAGAGAGGATTGGCTTCCACGAACAGTCCGTGAGAAATCGAAAAAAATAGATGCTGTTGCAGAAGACTTGGAGCAGGTGCTGGGCAGAGAGCCTGAGCCTGAGGAAATTGCGGATAAGATGGGAATCTCCAGTCAGGAAGTATTAACAGTCATGAAAGATACCCTTTATGCAAACACCTTATCCATTGAGGAAAAATCAAGTGATGAGGATGGCCAGCACGCAGAAGGTATTGGTTACATGATTCCGGATGAAAAGGAATCCCTGCCAGAGGATCAGCTTATCGATCAGGAAAAAGTTGGTGAATTAAGTAAGGCAATTAAAACTTTAAATGAAAAGGAACAAATGGTCATTAGTTTATTTTATCATAAGGAATTAACTTTAACTGAAATAGGAGAGGTATTAGAGCTTTCAACATCAAGAATTTCACAAATCCACAGCCGTGCAGTTTTTAAGCTCAGAAAGGTCCTTTTACAAGTCATTGACTAAGGTCTTCAGAAGTTATATCCGTATTTAGTCCATAAATGGGGGGAAGGACAATATGGTATCATTAAATTCAGCAAAGGATTGGTTCAGGATTAGCGTTACAGAGGATCAAATGGAAGCTTATCTTGAGTTAAGAGGGGATTTTGAAAGAGATTTTGAAAGAGATGAGATCACGATTGAGGATCTACAGGAGCTATTTGATGAGAGTAATATTACTTTCGGTCATCTTGATGAACAAATAAACAGGATTACGGAAAATCCATCCTTAGTCACATTTCCCTGTTTGATTGCAGCTGGACAACCAGTTGAACACGGAAAGGATGGCAGGGTTGAATTTTTCATAAATTTGCAATCAGACCTTTCTATTGAGGAAAAGGAAAACCTGGATTTCCGGGAAGTTATGAAAATTCCAAAGGTTACAGGCGGAGAACCGATTTTAAAGATGATTCCACCAACAGATGGAAATTCAGGTTTAAACGTTTTCGGCGCAGAAGTGAAGCCGCAGGAGGGAAAGATTGCCCGTGTGAAGGCAGGTAAAAACACAAAATGGGCAAGCGAGGATACCCTTATAGCAACAATGGATGGTCAGGTTTCTCTTGTAGATCGTTCCATACAAGTATTACCGACTTATGAGGTCAATCATGATGTTGATTTGCGGTCCGGAAATATTGATTTTAACGGTTCAGTGGTTATACATGGCGATATTCCCTCAGGCTTTACCGTTAAAGCAAAGGGTGATATCCACGTTATGGGTTTAGTTGAAAGTGCAGTATTAGAAGCTGGTGGCTCTATTTTTATACAAAAAGGAATATCAGCGGTTCATAAAGGTATGGTGCGTTCCGGCCTGGACGTCCATACAAAATATATAAATCAGGGAAATGTGGAAGCTGGAAGAAACATTTTTGTTGAACAATCTATTTTGCTCAGTCAGTGTACAGCAAGGGAAACCATCTTCTGTCAAAGAGGAAGTATCATTGGTGGCCATTTGTCTGCCGGACAGCATATATATGTGAAGGATCTGGGGAATCGCCTGGAAGCGGAAACAAATATATATTTAGGTGAAAATAAGGATCATTTAGATACCTTACAGCATTTAGAGGATCGTTTAACAGAACTTAAAAATACCATTAATAAACTGAAACAACTAGGTGAAAAGTTGAAAAAAATAGCATCCATAAGAGGAGAATTAACATTCAGTGAAAAAGATACTCTCCTAAAGCAGGAAAAGTCCTTGCGAGCAGCAACATCAGAATATTTAGAAGTACAAAAACAGCTTTCGGAAAAGAAGGAAATAAATGTTGATTTTTCCCAGCCTGTTTTTTATATTCATGGTATACTGTACCCAAACTCTAAAGTCAACTTTGGTAAATACCAGAAGAATTTTTTGACTCAATCCAGAAATGTGAAAATAAAGTTAGAGGGCTCTGAAATTCAGGTTTCACCATTTCATTAATGGGATGGAGGTTGACTCTTTATGAGCTGGAAAGCTGTAGAAATGCAGGTTGCTCTGCCACGGACACAGGATGCCGGCCAGATTCAGGAACAGCTTGAACAAAGATCGGCGAATAGTCAGCATTATCTGGCTCAGGCTAAGCAGCAGGAAGAGGAGAGGCGACGAAAAAAGGTTAATGAACTCAGACAAAAAGAGCACAAACGTCTCCAGAATGATGATGCACGTTCTGACTCTCCCGGGACCTCCTTGAACAGACGGGAAATGGAAAGAAATTTATTCAGACAGAAACAGAAACATCCTTATTTAGGAAATCGATTTGACTTAACAAGATAGGAATGGAAGCTATGATAGAATTTTTAGTTATATTCAGTCTGATTTTACATGCGATTGTATTTATATTTATCATTTATCTTTATCGACGGTTTTCACAGAATTCATCAGGTATGTCCGTGCAGGAAAGAAAAGAAATGGAAGAAATGCTTTCCTCCTATATTACCGAGATGAAAAAGGAAAATGAACGTCTATTGAATATTCTGAATGAAAATGGCAAAAATGTGAAAGAAAAACAAACAGCACCAGATTCCCGGCAAAACTCAAGTCCAACCCTGGATACATACGTGGAACCGGTACAGAAAAAGGAAACAACTGCAAAGGAAACCAAAAACGTGGAGAAATATAATCCGGAATCCATTATAGTGGAGGATGAAGCAGAGGGAGTATCAGATCACGCAAAAGCGCTGCAATTATATAATGAGGGACTTTCTACTGAAGAAATTGCTCAAAAATTGAACAAAGGGAAAACAGAAATTGAGTTGTTTATTAAATTTCAATCACAATCATAAATTTCTGCTTGAATGAATACTGTCCATATGATATATTTACTTTTGGTGTAAAACACACGTCTGTCGATTGTGCAGGAGGTGCTTTCAAGTAGGGAAGTCCCTGTATAAAGATGAGACAGACGGAGGCCAAAACCATTTTATAGGAGGAAGAAAGAATGTCAGTAATTTCAATGAAACAACTTTTAGAGGCTGGTGTACATTTTGGTCACCAAACTCGCCGTTGGAATCCAAAAATGAAGAAGTATATCTTCACAGAGAGAAACGGCATTTATATTATTGACCTTCAAAAAACAGTTAAGAAGGTTGAGGAAGCATACGAATACGTGAAGAATGTAGCTGCTGATGGAGGTACTGTTCTATTTGTAGGTACTAAGAAGCAGGCACAGGATACTGTTCGTGAAGAAGCAGCACGTTCCGGTATGTTCTACGTAAACCAGCGCTGGTTAGGTGGTACGTTAACGAACTTTGAAACGATTCGCAAACGTATCCAGCGTCTTAAAGATATTGAGCGCATGGAAGAGGACGGAACTTTTGATGTTCTTCCTAAAAAAGAAGTTGTTATGATTAAGAAGGAACAAGATCGCCTTGAAAAATTCCTTGGCGGTATTAAGGATATGGAAGGAATTCCTGACGTGCTATTTGTTATTGACCCTCGTAAAGAGCGTATCGCAATAGCTGAAGCACATAAATTAAACATTCCAATTGTAGCAATGGTTGATACGAATTGTGATCCGGATGAGGTGGATTATGTTATCCCGGCAAACGATGATGCAATTCGTGCTGTAAAACTTCTTACCGGCAAAATGGCTGATGCAATTCTTGAAGCTCGTCAAGGTGAAACAAGCGAAGAAGTAGCAGAAGAAGAAGAAGAAGAAGCACAACCAGTAGAAGAGTAAGAAAGGTTTTGAAGGTGATAAGAGGGAAAAAGCCTTTTATCACCTTTTTTATCAAAGAGAATGGATATGAAAGCTGTACCATTTGAATAATAATAAAGACCATTATTATCATGGAAGGTTAAGGAGGAAATGTCATGGCTGTAACAGCAAAAATGGTAAAAGAGTTACGTGAAAAAACAGGTGCAGGAATGATGGACTGCAAAAAAGCATTAACAGAAACAGATGGTGACATGGAAAAAGCAGTTGATTTTCTTCGTGAGAAAGGTATTGCAAAAGCGGCAAAGAAAGCTGATCGTATCGCTGCAGAAGGATCTACATACATCGAAGTGGATGGAAATACTGCTGTAATTTTTGAAGTGAACGCTGAAACAGACTTTGTTGCAAAAAATGATCAGTTTAAAAATCTTCTTGCTGATCTTGGAAAACACCTTGTTAAACAAAAGCCTGCAACCGTTGAAGAAGCTCTGCAGCAAAAATTACATGGTGAAGGCGAAACTTTAGAATCTTACATCACAGATGCGATTGCTAAAATTGGGGAGAAAATTTCTCTTCGCCGTTTCACAGTAGCCGAAAAAACAGATAGTGATGCATTTGGTACTTACCTTCATATGGGTGGACGTATTGGTGTACTAACTGTTCTTGAGGGAACAACAGATGAGTCCGTTGCTAAAGATGTTGCTATGCACGTAGCTGCTGTAAATCCTAAGTATCTATCCCGTGATGATGTACCTAAAGAAGAAGTAGATAGTGAGCGCGAAGTACTTAAGCAGCAGTCCCTGAATGAAGGGAAACCAGAGCATATTGTTGAAAAAATGGTAGAAGGGCGTCTCGGCAAGTTCTTCCAGGGCATCTGTCTTCTTGAACAGGAATTTGTAAAAGACCCTGATCAAACCGTTAAGAAATTTGTAGAATCCAACAATGCGACTGTGAAACAATTTGTACGTTATGAAGTAGGAGAAGGAATGGAAAAACGTGAAGAAAACTTCGCTGATGAAGTTATGGGTCAAGTTAAAAAATAACACCACAAAAGAGTTTTGACTTTGAAAATAGGGGACACGTGGTGTTCCCTATTTTCAAAAATCCTACATACTAAAGATATCCCGGAAATAAACACATTTAAACCAAATCATAATTTTATCAATTTTTCGCTATCTTATAAGGGTGAACTTTATAGAATGTGAAAAATTGATAATAGATGGAGGTTACTATGACATCAGTCCAGTATAAACGAATTGTACTTAAGTTAAGTGGAGAAGCTCTAAGTGGAAATGCCGGCTATGGACTTGACCCTGTTATTGTAAAATCAATTGCCCAGCAAGTGAAAGAAGTAGCAGAGCTTGGTGTGGAAGTCGCAGTCGTTGTAGGTGGCGGAAACATATGGCGCGGTAAAGTAGGCAGTGAGGTAGGTATGGACAGGGCTACTGCTGACTATATGGGAATGCTGGCAACTGTCATGAATTCACTGGCTTTACAGGATAGTCTCGAGAACATTGGAATTCCAACCAGAGTGCAGACATCTATAGAAATGAGGCAGGTTGCAGAGCCATACATTAGGAGAAAAGCTATGCGTCATCTGGAGAAAAAACGTGTGGTGATCTTTGCAGGGGGTACAGGTAATCCGTACTTTTCAACAGATACAACGGCAGCATTGCGGGCTGCTGAAATTGAAGCCAATGTTATCTTAATGGCCAAAAATAATGTTGATGGGGTTTACAATGCTGACCCTGTAAAAAATAAGGATGCTAAAAAGTATACACAGTTATCCTATTTAGATATTTTAAATGAAGGATTAGAAGTTATGGATTCAACAGCATCTTCACTCTGTATGGACAATGATATCCCGCTTATTGTGTTTTCTATTACGGAAGAAGGAAATATTAAACGTGTTGTTCAAGGAGAAAATATTGGAACTATTGTTAGGGGGAAAGAAAAATGAGTCAAGCAGTCATTAAAGAAACCCAGGAGAAAATGGAAAAAGCAAAAGATGCCTATCAAAAACAATTAGCAACCATACGTACAGGCCGCGCGAATCCATCTATTTTAGATGGCGTATTAGTGGAATATTACGGTACAATGACCCCATTGAACCAATTAGCAAATGTTTCAGCACCAGAGGCTCGTTTACTTGTGATTACTCCATTTGATAAAAGTGCATTAGGTGACATGGAAAAAGCTATTCAAAAAGCAGATTTAGGGTTAACTCCAAATAATGACGGGAATATGATTCGTATTAATATTCCAGCATTAACGGAAGAACGCCGTAAGGAATTGGTGAAAATTGTCCGTAAATATGCCGAAGAAGCAAGAGTACAAATCCGTAATATTCGTCGTGACAGTAATGATCAGCTGAAGAAAATGGAGAAAGATGGAGAGCTGACAGAAGACGAACTGCATGGCTTTCAGGATGATGTTCAAAAAGAAACAGACAAATACATTGATAAAATTGATCAACTAACAAAAGAAAAAGAAGATGGAATCCTGGAGGTTTAATGCTCACATCTGCTTGTTTATGTGAGCTCCTTATTCATTCCATAAAAAAAGAAAAGGATTGATAAATCTCCCACTGCATGGGGGATTTTTCACATCCAATTATCATTAACTCGAAAGAAAGTCTTTCTTTCTCCTTAGTGATTGATTTATAATATTTGTACTTATTAAATGGATAGATAAATCCTGACTGGAGGATTTAATTTATGGCAATACGGATTCCTTTTTTAAAAAGTAAGAATAGAAAACGCAGTACGATACAAACAAATGAAAGCCTGCCAGGACATGTCGCTATTATTATGGATGGAAATGGAAGATGGGCGAAAAAACGAGGTCTGCCAAGAGCTGCGGGACACAAAGAAGGAATGAAAACAATAAAAAAAATTGTAAAAAAAGCGGTTGAACTTAAGCTGAATGTTCTAACATTATATGCTTTCTCCACAGAGAACTGGAAGCGCCCTAAATCTGAAGTGGATTATATTATGAAATTACCAAGTGAATTTTTAGATACATATTTACAAGAATTAATAGATAACAATGTTCAAGTACGAACAATCGGTGATTTTAGTGCCCTTCCTGTTCATACTCAAAAGGCTGTTCAGACTTCTATAGACGAAACTGCTCAGAATGATGGGCTCATCCTGAATTTTGCTTTAAATTATGGAAGCAGAAATGAAATCGTTGGTGCTGTGAAGGATATTGTTCATGATATTGAACAGCAGCAGATGTCAAAGGATGATATTAATGAGGAAGCGATTTCGGAAAGATTGTATACGAAGGACTATGAAGATCCAGACTTGTTAATACGCACCAGTGGAGAAATTCGCATTAGTAATTTTTTATTATGGCAGATTGCTTACGCTGAATTTTACTTTACAGAAGTACTATGGCCGGACTTTGACGAAATTGAATTTGAAAAATCCCTCATAGATTATCAGAACCGTAAAAGAAGATATGGGGGAATTTAAGGTGTTGAAGAAAGCATGAAAGAAAGAGTATTGACCGCTATTATAGCATTACTTTTATTTGTACCCATTGTCATATATGGACAATGGCTATTTCAGCTTGTTATTTACCTTTTAGCCTCCGTATCACTCTTGGAATTGCTCAAAATGCGTAATATTCCTATCATATCCTGGCCGACAACCATTTCAATGCTTTCATTATGGATCCTTTTATATGATTCCTCTATGTTACCCATAACTTTTCTTGAAAACTATAGTAAGCTGGAGTGGCTTGCTTTAGGCGTATTTGTATTATTAGGGTATATGGTGCTGAAAAAGAACACTTTTACTTTTGAGGATACTGGTTTTTTAGCAACCTCTATTGTTTATGTGGGAATTGGCTTTTATTGTCTCATGCTGGCTAGAGAGTCAGGTCTTGAATACCTGCTTTATGTATTGGTTGTCATCTGGGCAACTGATACAGGAGCATATTTTGTGGGCCGATCATTAGGAAAGAGAAAGCTTTGGCCGAACATTAGTCCGAAAAAGACTGTCGAAGGGTTTATAGGTGGAATTATACTGGCTTGCGTAGTAGCTGTTATTTTTCAATTCATCTATGCTATTGGGGACTATTCGGTTTTATCTATGATCGGGATTACAATCATTGCTTCAATGGTAGGTCAAATTGGTGATTTAGTGGAATCGGCCATTAAACGTACATATGATGTGAAAGATTCCGGTAAGATTTTACCGGGTCATGGTGGCATATTAGATCGGTTTGACAGCTTAATCTTTATGTTGCCTGTGTTATATTTTATTGGCTTTTTTAATTAACAGGTTTAGGAGCGGTGTTGATGCAAAATATTACCCTGCTTGGTGCTACAGGATCCGTAGGCCTTCAAACAGTTGAGGTCATACGGGAGTTAAAAGAACAATTTCACATTTATGCCATTGCTTATGGAACAAGCACAGAAAAAGCCCTTCCTATCATCGAGGAGTTTCGCCCTCAATATATTGTTGTGAGTAATAAAGAGGCGAAACAGGAATTGGAAAGGAAAATCACTTACAATCCCGTACTATTAGTTGGAAATGAGGGAATGACTGAAGTTGCCACCCTTCCTGAAGTGGACATGGTTGTGAATGCTGTCCTGGGAAGTGTTGGTCTTGAACCAACTTTGGCCGCTATAAAGGAGAAGAAAAGAATTGCCTTTGCTAATAAGGAAACACTGGTAACCGCCGGACATCTTGTTATGAAAGAGGCACGTAAACATGGAGTTCAGCTTCTTCCTGTTGACAGTGAGCATGCCGCCATCCATCAATGTCTGAAAGGTGAGCGGGCAGATGAGGTTAAAAGACTTATCATTACAGCCTCAGGAGGCAGTTTTAGAGATAAATCAAGAGAAGAGCTTCAGAATGTGACCAGGCATGATGCTCTTAAACATCCTAATTGGAGTATGGGAGCTAAAATAACGATTGATTCGGCTACCATGATGAATAAAGGTTTGGAAGTCATAGAGGCCCATTGGTTGTTTGATATTCCTTTCGAGCAGATTGATGTAATTTTACATAGAGAAAGCATTATTCATTCCATGGTTGAGTTTAAGGATCATAGTATAATGGCACAGCTTGGGACCACAGATATGAAAGGACCCATACAATATGCATTAACGTATCCAAACAGGCTTGATATTTCAAATGCAAAAGCGTTAAACTTAATGGATATAGGAAAACTGCAATTTGAAAGGATGAGCCTGGAACGCTTTCCTTGTTTAAAAATGGCTTATGATGCAGGAAAAATCGGTGGCACCATGCCGACAGTGCTGAATGCTGCCAATGAACAGGCGGTAGAATTGTTTTTAAATAATAAAATTTCTTTCCTTGAGATAGAAGATTTTATTCAAAAAACAATGGATAAGCATACAATAATACAGGAACCAGATTTATCTACAATTATAGAAGTGGATCAATCAACAAGGCAACGAGTAAAATCTTATGTAAACTAAAGGAAGGTGCTTTCTTTGAATACGGTTATTGCTTTTATTTTTATGTTCGGTCTGCTCGTCTTTATTCATGAGTTTGGCCATATGATTTTCGCGAAAAGAGCAGGGATGTTAGTTCGCGAATTTGCCATTGGGTTTGGACCCAAAATTTTTTCATATCGAAAAAATGAAACTCTATATACAGTCAGACTGCTTCCTATTGGTGGTTATGTAAGAGTTGCAGGGGAAGATCCTGAAATTATTGAACTGAAGCCTGGTCAGCATATTGGTCTTGAGTTTAATCAAATTGGAAAAGTCAATAAAATTATTGTAAATAATAAATCCAAGCATCCAAATGCCCGTGTGATTGAAGTAGAACGTGTTGATTTGGATCATGAATTAATGATTACCGGTTATGATGTGGATAGTGAAGAGCGTTTAACATTTGACGTTGATCCAAAAGCGTTTTTCATTATGGATGAAAACGAAACACAAATAGCGCCTTATAATCGTCAATTTGCATCAAAATCAGTGCCCAAAAAAGCTATGCAGATTTTTGCGGGGCCGATGATGAATTTTATACTGGCCATCGTCGTGTTTATCATCCTTGGTTTTGCACAGGGCGTACCTGTTGAGGAAGCACAACTGGGTGAAATCAGCGAAAATTATCCTGCTGACGAATCAGGATTACAGCAGGGAGATCGAATTTTACAAGTCGATAATACATCCATTGATACTTGGGTCGATTTTGTAATGGAAATCCAGGCGCATCCAAATGAAGAGGTTGAATTGACCGTGGACCGCAATGGAGAAATCATGAATTTATCGGTTACACCAAGAGCCATAGAAGGGCAGCAAGGTGAAGAAATTGGGCAAATCGGGGTTCGACAGGCATTTGATGAATCGCCGGGTGAAATTGTGAAATATGGGTTTACAGAGACCTATGAATTGTCAACGCTGATTTTAACAAGTGTTGGACAACTCGTTACAGGACAACTATCCATTGACAATCTCGCTGGACCTGTAGGTATTTATGATGTCACCGACCAGGCTGTTCAGACAGGTTTCTACACATTCCTGACCTGGATGGCGATGTTAAGTGTGAACTTAGGAATTATTAATTTATTGCCACTGCCTGCCTTAGATGGGGGACGGTTGTTATTTGTGGGGTATGAAGCAGTTCGGGGCAAACCTATTGATCCTCAAAAGGAAGGGATTGTTCACTTTCTCGGATTTGCGCTGCTCATGTTATTGATGATCGTCGTAACATGGAATGATATCCAGCGATTATTCACTCCATAGGCTGTGTAAAGCACCCTTAGATTGAACAGGTTATTAGATTAAATAAGAAATCGAGGTGCATGTTTATGCGACAAAGCAATTTACTAATACCTACCTTAAAAGAAAATCCAAATGATGCTGAAATAAAAAGTCACCAATTATTGGTTCGTGCAGGCTTTATGCGACAAATTGCGTCCGGCCTTTACAGCTTTCTGCCTTTAGGAAATCGTGTGCTAAGAAAAGTGGAACAGATTGTAAGGGAAGAGATGGATGAAGCAGGAGCCTCAGAAATGCTGATGCCTGCATTACAGCCATCCGAATTATGGAAGGAATCCGGACGCTGGGAAACGTTTGGACCAGAACTTATGCGAATCAATGACCGCCATGAACGGGAATTTGCCTTAGGTGCAACACATGAAGAGGTTATTACAAGTATTATTCGTGATGAACTGAAGAGTTATAAAAAACTGCCTTTAACCGTCTATCAGATCCAATCGAAGTTTAGAGATGAAAAAAGACCTCGATTTGGGTTGCTACGCGGGCGTGAATTTTTAATGAAGGATGCTTATTCCTTCCATGAGAGTTTTGAAAGTCTTGATGAGACCTATGAAAAATTATTTAATGCCTATAAAAATATTTTCAGCCGATGTGGTTTGGATTTCCGCGCTGTTATTGCCGACTCTGGAGCTATGGGCGGAAAGGATACCCATGAGTTTATGGTTCTGTCAGAGGTTGGAGAAGATGTGATCGCCTATTCTGACACATCTGACTATGCAGCCAACATCGAAATGGCACCTGTTATAACAACATATGAAACTTCAGATGAAAAATTAAAAGAATTGCAAAAAGTGGAAACACCGAATCAGAAAACGATGGAAGAAGTGGCAGATTATCTGGGACACTCATTGGATCAGGGTATAAAAGCTCTCATGTTTAAAGTGGACGAGCAATTAGTTTTAGTCATTACACGAGGGGATCACGAAGTCAATGATGTTAAGTTAAAGAACTTATATGATGCAAGTTTCGTTGATTTAGCCAGTGAAGAGGAAACCAGACAGGCTATGAATGCCGGATTTGGCTCATTAGGGCCAGTAGGTGTCCCTGAAGATATTGATATTGTTGCCGATCATGCCGTACAATCTCTGGTTAATGTTTCCTGCGGGGCAAATGAGGATGGCTATCACTATATGAATGTTACCCCTGATCGTGATTTTAAAGTAAGCCAATATGCAGATTTAAGGTTTATTCAGGAAGGTGATCCATCCCCTGATGGGAACGGTAAAATTAAGTTTGCCAGAGGTATTGAAGTGGGTCACGTGTTTAAACTGGGAAGGTACTATTCTGAAAAGATGAATGCTACCTATTTGGACCAGAATGGAAAGGCCAATTCATTTATCATGGGCTGTTATGGTATAGGAGTTTCACGTACCCTTGCCGCTATCGTTGAACAGCATCATGACGACAATGGTATCACCTGGCCGGCTCAGGTTGCTCCATATCATGTTCACCTGCTGGCATTAAATGTGAAAAAAAATGAACAACTGGAGCTTGCTGAGGAAATTTATGAATCATTGAAAAAAGCTGGTATTGAAGTGTTATTTGATGATCGTCAGGAACGCGCAGGTGTGAAGTTTGCGGATAGTGATCTTATGGGCATACCTTTGAGAATAACTGTTGGTAAACGTGCAGCTGAAGGCTATGTCGAGGTTAAATATCGAGATTCCGGAGAGCAGGAAGATGTTCAGCAAACAGAAATTATTAATACTGTACGTTCTTTTATCAGTGAGGTAAAATAGAATAGAGCATTTTTCAACCCTTGTCACTAATTTACGACAGGGGTTTTCCAGTTTAACAGGGGGAGATTTAATTATGCCGGTCACCAGCCGTGAAAAAATGGAGATTTTGCTGGAGCAAATTCAATTACCCAATGACATTATCAATAAATATTTTCAAGAAGCCTCCTTAGAGAAATTAACCGTTTTTAAGAAGGAGAAAATGTGGCGCTTTACATTCCGTGTTCAGAGTGTACTGCCGCCGGATGTATTTCAGTTATTTGAAACCAAAATTCATGAAGCTTTTGATCATATAGCTTCTGTAGATTTTAAAATAGAAGCGGAAAATCAAGAATTTAAGAGGGAGTATATAGATGAGTACTGGTCTGTTTTCATTCAATCTGTCCCTGATTTGCTGCCTGCCTACAAGGATATTCTTCATCAGCAGACACCGGAATTGGATGGCAATAAACTAACGATTTTGGCCAGAAATGAGGCGGAATCCCACGCCATTAAAAAACGCTTGCAGCAGCCTGTAAGTGATTTTTGTGCCAAGATTGGCTGTGCTCCTTTTCAAATTCACGTGAATGTCAAAGAGTCTGAAGAGGACTTGAAACGATTTATCGAAATGAGAGAGCAGGAAGATCAAAATCTTATACAAAAGGCTGTAAAAGATAAAGAAGAAAGAGCAAAAAAACAAAGTGAAGAAAAAAGTAATGAGCCCTTTACCATTGGTTATCCTATTCAGGAAGATAAGGTTGAGATGGAAACCATTGTGGAAGAGGAGCGGAGAATTACGATAGAAGGCTATGTTTTTGACGTTGATATTCGTGAGTTGCGATCTGGTCGTCATTTATTAATTGCAAAATTAACAGACTACACAGACTCTCTTACTGTAAAAATGTTTTCCAATGGTGAAAGTGATCAGGAGAAGTTTAAACAGTTAAAGAAAGGGATGTGGGTGAAAGCACGAGGGAGTATTCAAACGGATACTTTTACAAATGAATTAACCATGATGGGCCGGGATATTAACCAGATCCAAAAAGGTGAACGCTCTGATCAGGCTCCAGAGGGAGAAAAAAGGGTGGAATTACATGCGCATACCATGATGAGTCAAATGGATGCGCCAGTATCAGCATCCCGCCTCATTGAAACAGCTGCTAAGTGGCAGCACCCTGCTGTTGCAATTACTGACCATGCTGTCGTACAGTCCTTTCCTGAAGCGTATGCTGCAGGAGAAAAGCATAATATTAAAGTGTTATATGGGGTAGAAGCTAATGTAGTCGATGACGGTGTTCCAATTGCTTATAATGAGCATGATCGAATGCTGGAAGATGCAGAATATGTGGTCTATGACGTTGAAACAACGGGGTTATCGGCAATATATGATACGATCATTGAACTTGCGGCAGTCAAAGTGAAGAAGGGGGAAATTATCGACAGATTCGAATCGTTTGCCAATCCTCATCATCCATTGAGTGAGACAACAACAGAATTAACCGGAATCACGGATGAAATGGTTCAAAATGCACCTGAAGTAGATGAAGTGCTGGAAGATTTCCACACCTGGATGGGGGATGCCATTCTTGTTGCACATAATGCAAGCTTCGATATGGGATTCCTGAATGCCGGACTTAAAAAAATCGGGAAAGAAAAGGCGCCAAACCCTGTGATTGATACGCTTGAGCTCGCAAGGTTTTTGCTGCCTAATTTAAAGAATCATCGTTTAAATACTCTATGTAAAGTGTTTAACATTGAATTAACCCAGCATCACCGGGCCATTTATGATGCAGAAGCAACAGGATATTTACTCTGGAAGCTTGTAGAGGAATGCTTTAAAAAAGATATTTCCAACCATAATCAGCTGAATAACCATATGGGTGAAGGAAATGCCTATCAACGGTCAAGACCTTTTCATGCAACATTATTAGCACAAAATCAGGAAGGGCTTAAAAATTTATATAAACTAGTTTCGATTTCTCATATTGATTATTTTTACCGAGTTCCAAGAATCCCACGGTCAAAATTGCAAAAGTATCGTGAGGGTATTTTAATAGGTTCCGGCTGTGATAAAGGTGAGCTTTTTGAAACCATGATGCAAAAGTCAAAGGAAGAAGCGGAAGATGTGGCAGCCTTTTACGATTATATTGAAATACAGCCTCCGTCCAATTATGCGCATCTGATTGAAAAGGAACTGGTCCGGGATGAGCATGATTTACTCGATATTTTGAAAAATTTAACGGAGCTTGGAGAAAAATTAAACAAGCCTGTGGTGGCTACGGGGAATACCCACTACATTGAAAAGCATGAAAGAGTTTATCGACAAATATTAATTGCTTCACAGAGCGGAAATCCATTAAACCGGCAGACATTACCTGATGTTTATTTCAAAACAACGGATGAAATGCTGAATGAACTCTCCTTTTTAGGTGAGGATAAGGCTTTTGAAGTTGTAGTTGAGAATACACAGAAAATCAGTGAATGGATCGATGAAATTAAACCGGTGAAAGAAGACTTGTATACGCCTAACATTGACGGAGCCGAGGACGAAATGCGGGATATGACGTATGGGCGTGCGAAGAGCATTTATGGAGATCCTCTGCCGGACATTGTTAAAAACCGTCTTGATAAAGAATTGGACAGTATTATCGGTAACGGATTTGCCGTTATTTATCTGATTTCGCAAAAACTCGTTAAAAAGTCGCTGGATGATGGTTATCTGGTTGGCTCAAGGGGATCTGTCGGTTCGTCGTTAGTTGCTACAATGACAGAAATTACTGAAGTGAATCCTCTTCCACCACATTATGTTTGTCCAAACTGTCAGCACTCTGAGTTTTTTAATGATGGATCTGTTGGCTCCGGATTTGATTTACCAGAAAAGGATTGCCCTAAATGCGGGACCAGTCTGAATAAAGATGGACAGGATATTCCATTTGAAACCTTCTTAGGATTTAAAGGTGATAAAGTTCCCGATATTGATTTGAATTTCTCAGGGGAATATCAGCCACGGGCACATAATTACACAAAGGTTCTATTCGGTGAGGACAAGGTGTATCGTGCAGGAACCATTGGTACCGTTGCAGATAAGACCGCATATGGCTATGTGAAGGGGTATGCATCCGATCACGATATTACGTATAAACAGACTGAGGTAGATCGCCTGGTTCAGGGCTGTACGGGAGTTAAACGAACAACCGGGCAGCATCCGGGCGGGATAATCGTTGTGCCGGATGACAGGGAAATATATGATTTTACACCAATACAGTATCCAGCAGATGACCGGAGTTCTGAGTGGAGAACAACTCACTTTGACTTCCATTCCATTCATGACAATTTGCTTAAGCTGGATATACTCGGACACGATGATCCCACAGTTATCCGTATGCTGCAGGACTTAACCGGAATTGATCCTCAGGAGGTACCAACAGACGATCCTGAGGTCATGAAAATATTCAGTGGTCCTGAATCTCTTGGTGTAGATGCTGAACAAATTATGTGTAAAACAGGAACATTAGGTGTCCCTGAATTTGGTACCAGGTTTGTTCGGCAGATGCTGGAAGATACAAAGCCGTCTACCTTTGCAGAATTAGTCATGATATCGGGATTATCACATGGTACAGATGTATGGTTGGGCAATGCTCAGGAATTGATTAATAAAGGTATTTGTACACTGCCCGAGGTAATCGGCTGTCGTGATGATATCATGGTATATTTGCTCCACAAAGGGTTAGAAGCTTCTCTTGCCTTTAAAATTATGGAGTTTGTACGTAAGGGGAAAGGACTGCAGGATGACTGGATTGAAGAGATGAAGAAGCATGGTGTACCAGACTGGTATATTGAATCCTGTAAGAAGATTAAGTACATGTTCCCGAAAGCTCACGCAGCTGCTTATGTATTGATGGCCATTCGAATCGCCTATTTTAAAGTACATTATCCGATTTACTTTTATGCAGCCTACTTTAGTGTGCGCGCCAGTGACTTTGAGCTGGATACCATGATAAAGGGAAGTCAGGCCATTCGGAAACGGATTGAAGAGATTCAGAACAAAGGGAATGACGCCTCTCCAAAAGAAAAAAGTTTACTGACTGTCCTTGAAGTCGCCTTAGAGATGAACGAAAGAGGCTATTCATTCCAAAAGGTAGACCTGTATCGCTCAGACGCCAAGGATTTTCTAGTAGACGGGGATACGCTCATCCCTCCATTTAATGCAATTGACGGTCTGGGTACAAACGCCGCTTTAAATATCCAGAAAGTCAGAGAAGATGGCGAATTTCTATCAAAAGAAGACTTGCGCGAAAGAAGTCGAATATCCAAAACCGTATTGGAGTACCTTGATCAGCATGGCTGTTTAGAAGGATTACCGGATGCCAATCAGTTATCTCTCTTTTAGTATGTTTGCAAAGTTTATGAAGTTATGGTATATTTTTGTTGGTATAACAAAGGATACGAAGTAAGGATAAAGAGTGGGGCAGCCCACTCTTTCCTATTACCTGAAGGTTTATTACTTTATTGGCAGCCGTAAAGGAAGAAACTGGTTGTCATAAACTTCTATTTTGTTATGGGTGAGTTTTTGTTCTTTTGATTCTGTTAGTGATTCAAATGGCTCTGAAGGAAAATTCCCTGCTTGTATAGCAGGGAATTTTATCGTAAATGATGTATCATTTGAATCCTGCGGCAAAAGGGTAAATCTACATAAACGCTAAAGGAGTGATCGGAATGGGAAAAAAAGTAACAGAGACGACAGAAGAGCTCGTACAACCCATTTTGGACGATATGAACCTGGAACTTGTAGATACAGAGTTTGTGAAGGAAGGGAAGAACTGGTTTCTTCGTGTTTATATCGATAAAGAAGGCGGTGTGGATATAGAAGAGTGCGGAAAAGTGAGTGAAGCGCTCAGTGAGAAATTAGATGAAGCAGAGCCTGTAAAAGACCCCTATTATCTTGAAGTATCTTCGCCAGGGGTAGAGAGACCGCTGAAAAAGGAGCAGGACTTTATCGATCATACAGGTGAAAACGTGTATGTGAAGGTTTATAAGGCTATTGATGGTGAAAAAGAATTTGAAGGAAAGCTGCGTTCTGTTGAAAATGGGATTGTTAATTTGGAAGTGAAAGTTAAAACCAGAACAAAGAATGTTGAAATTCCCTTCGATCAGATAGCTAAAGCTCACTTAGCTGTTACATTTAATTAAAAGGAGGATATCAAGGTGAACAACGCCGATCTTTTTGAGGCAATCCAATATTTAGAGAAAGAGAAGGGTATCGATAAAGAAATTTTAATGGATGCCCTGGAAGCTGCCTTAATTTCAGCTTATAAAAAGAATTTTAAATCAAAAACAAATGTACGTGTGGATCTGAATGAAGAAACAGGCTCAATGCATGTACTGGCACGAAAAACGGTTGTTGACTCTGTTGAAGACGACCAGACCGAAATCACCTTACACGAAGCCCAGCAAATAGATCCAAGCTACGAAGAAGGGGATATTGTAGAGCTTGAGGTAACACCTAAGGACTTTGGCAGGATTGCGGCTCAGGCTGCAAAGCAGGTCGTTACTCAGCGTGTTCGGGAAGCTGAGCGCGGTGTCATTTATAATGATTATATTGATCGTGTAGAAGATGTTATGACGGGAATTATTCAACGTAAAGATCATCGCTTTATTTATATCGATTTAGGAAAAGCAGAAGGTCGCTTACCGCATAATGAAGTTATGCCAAATGAATCTTATGAAGTACATGACCGGATTAAAGTTTTTCTGACAAAAGTGGAGAGCACAAATAAGGGACCGCAAATTTTTGTTTCCCGTACACACCCTGGACTTTTAAAACGTTTGTTTGAGATGGAAGTCCCTGAAATTTATGATGGTATTGTTGAGGTTAAATCTGTTTCAAGAGAGGCTGGAGACCGCTCAAAGATTTCCGTACATGCCGAGGATCCTGAAATTGATCCTGTTGGTTCTTGTGTTGGTCAGCGTGGTCAAAGGGTTCAGGCTGTAGTGGATGAGCTAAAAGGAGAAAAAATTGATATCGTAGAGTGGTCAGAGGATCCTGTCGTTTATATCTCGAATGCTCTTAGCCCGGCCAAGGTGCTTTCTGTATTAGTGGATGAGGAAGATAATGCCACAACAGTTATCGTTCCGGATTATCAGTTATCATTAGCTATTGGAAAGCGTGGCCAGAATGCTCGTCTTGCTGCTAAATTAACAGGATGGAAAATTGATATAAAGAGTGAATCTGTAGCTTTGGAAGAGGGGCTGCTTGAGGAAAACCATGAGGAAGAAGAAGCTGATTCTGAACCAGAAGAAGAAAATTCTTTTGAGTAAGGGGAGATTTTCTTATGGCTAAAAATAAAAAAGCACCTTTGCGAAAATGTGTGATGACGAAAGATATGAAGCCTAAGAAGGAACTTATCCGCGTAGTGAAAAATAAAGACGGCGATATCTTTATAGATGAAACAGGAAAGAAAAATGGCCGTGGAGCTTATTTAACAAAGGATAAACATGTTATTGAACAGGCAAAAGCGAAAGATGTTTTATCTCAAACCTTTAATGTAAAGGTGGATACAGAAATATATCAGGAATTACTAGACTACGTTGAAGGTGTAAAACATTGAAAAATTCCTACTTAAATCTAGTTGGATTGGCATTCAGAGCTGGAAAATGCAGTTTAGGAGAGGAAGCCATTTTAAAAGATATTCGCTCGAAGCAGATGAAGCTGTTAATTATAGCAAAAGATGCAGCACCAAACACAAAAAAGAAATTTACAGATAAGTGTACGTATTATGATATACCGTTTGTCATTGGAGATGATCGTGACCAATTATCACAGGCCATGGGTAAAAATGGTCGTGTGGCTGTAGGTATTAAAGACGACGGATTTGCGAAAAAGATTATCTCCATGCTCGAAGAAACTAACCGGGGGTGAATGTATGAGTAAATTGCGAATTTACGAATACGCAAAACAGAACCAATTAAAAAGTAAGGAAGTTATTGAAAAACTAAAAAGTTTAGATATAGAGGTATCCAATCACATGTCCACCATTACAGATGGAACCAAAGCTATTCTGGATAAGGAATTTGGATTTGGTGGTACGGTGAAGGATGACCAGCCCAAACAGCAGGGTAATAAGCCTGAGCAAACTAAGCAAAACAACAGTAACCCTAAGAATAAGAAAAACAACCAATCTCAAAATGCCGGTCAAAAGCAACAGGAAAACAAAAAAAATGGTCATAAAAAAGGGAAACAAAAGAAAAATAAAAATACTATGAAACAACAAAATCAAAATCAGAATGAAAAACAACAATCAAATAAAAAACCGGCATCACCTGAAAAAATAACTTTCTCCGGCTCTTTAACAGTTGGTGAACTGGCGGAGAAATTAAATAAAGAGCCTTCCGAGCTTATTAAAAAATTGATGTTTCTTGGTGTGATGGCCACAATTAATCAGGATCTTGATAAGGATACCATCGAACTTCTTTGTGAGGAATATGGGGTAGAAGTTGAAGAAGAAGTGGTGGTTGATGAAACAGACATCGAAAATTATGATTTTGAAGATGCTGAAGAGGATTTAATTGAGCGTCCATCTGTAGTGACGATTATGGGTCACGTTGACCACGGAAAAACCACTTTACTTGATTCCATTCGCCATACAAAGGTGACGGAGGGAGAAGCAGGTGGAATTACTCAACATATTGGTGCCTACCAAATTGAGCCGGAAAATGGAAAGAAAGTTACCTTCTTGGATACACCGGGTCACGCAGCTTTTACAAGTATGCGCTCAAGAGGTGCTCAGGTAACCGACATTGCCATCCTGGTGGTGGCTGCTGATGACGGCGTTATGCCACAAACTGTTGAAGCCATCAATCATGCGAAAGCAGCTGAAGTGCCTATTATTATCGCTGTTAATAAGATTGATAAAGAGGGAGCCAATCCTGACCGTGTCATGCAGGAATTGACGGAGTACGAGCTCGTTCCGGAAGACTGGGGTGGAGATACGATTTATGTTCCTGTGTCTGCACTTAAAGGAGAAGGCATTGATGATTTACTTGAAATGATTACCCTGGTTGCAGAGGTTGAAGAGCTGAAGGCTAACCCTGATCGCCTTGCTGTCGGTACAGTAATAGAAGCTGAATTAGACAAAGGCCGTGGTCCAGTTGCCACTCTACTTGTTCAAAATGGAACACTGAATGTCAGTGATTCATTAGTTGTGGGTCATACATTTGGCCGTGTAAGAGCTATGGTCAATGATGAAGGACGTCGTATACAAGAAGCAGGCCCATCTACTCCAGTTGAGATTACAGGTCTGAATGAAGTACCTGAAGCAGGTGACCGATTTGTTGTCTTTGAAGACGAAAAGAAAGCGCGTCAAATTGGTGAAGCAAGACAACAGCAGCAAATTGAAGCACAGCGTAACGATTCCGCGAAAGTAAATATTGATGATCTGTTTGAACAAATAAAACAGCAGGATATGAAGGAAATTAACCTTATTGTAAAAGCAGATGTTCAGGGATCCGTTGAGGCTGTTGCAGCATCCTTGCGTAAGATTGAGGTTGAAGGTGTTAAAGTTAAAATTATTCACACGGGTGTAGGTGCCATTACAGAGTCTGATATTATCCTTGCCTCTGCATCTAACGCTATTGTTATTGGTTTTAACGTAAGACCGGATGCCAATGCGAAGAATGCAGCTGAAACAGAAAATGTAGATGTAAGACTTCATCGTGTTATTTATAAAGCCATTGAAGAGATTGAATCGGCGATGAAAGGTATGCTGGACCCTGAGTATCATGAAAAGATAACAGGTCAGGCAGAAGTCCGTGAAACCTTTAAAGTTTCTAAAGTAGGAACCATTGCGGGTTGTTATATTACTGAAGGTAAAGTTACCCGAAATGCTGGTGTACGTCTTATTAGAGATGGTATTGTCCAATTTGAAGGTGAAATTGATTCATTAAAGCGTTATAAAGATGATGTAAAAGAAGTTGCTCAAGGGTATGAGTGCGGAATTACAATTAAAAACTACAATGATATTAAAGAAGGAGACATTATTGAAGCCTTTGTTATGGAGGAAGTTAAGCCTGTATGATCGTGTATCTTGAAATCGAATGCTTCATTTATGACACCCATTCATTAAAGCAGAAACGGTCCGTGTTAAAACGGTTTTTGCACAGGATCAGGCAATCATTTAATGTGTCCATAAGTGAACTTGATTATCAGGATTTGTGGCAAAGAACATTAGTAGGCATCGCACATGTCTCATCTGACAAAATACAGGCAGAAAAGGTTCTTCAGGAAATCGTAAAATTAACAGACTCCTTTTCTGAACTTGAAGTAACAAATAAACAAATTGAGTGGTTATAGACTCATCCCTTGTTATAAAGAGGTGTTAGCAAATGAGTGAACTTCGTGTCAATCGAATTGCAGAACAGATGAAAAAAGAACTTGGGGATATTATTGGCAAGAAAATTAAAGACCCCCGTATTGGATTTGTTACAGTAACAGATGTAAAAGTCACCGGTGATCTGCAGCAGGCAAAAATTTTCATTTCTGTTTTAGGAGATGACGAGCAAAAGTATGATACACTCGCCGGACTTGCAAAAGCGAAAGGGTTTATCCGCTCCGAAATAGGGAAACGAATTCGCTTACGAAAGACTCCTGAGATCACCTTTGAGTTTGATGAGACGATTGAATACGGAAATCGAATTGAACGGATTATAAGTGAACTCAACGAAGACACGGATGAACAGTAGGCATGAAAGGATAGGCATTTATGTCTATCCTTTTCACTTGTTTAAACAAAGAAGATTGGAGGGTCAAATATGGATGGAATCCTCCCTTTATGGAAAGAACCTGGTTTGACCTCACACGACTGCGTGTTTAAGGTTCGAAAGCTTTTGAAAATGAAAAAAGTCGGTCATACAGGAACGCTGGACCCCCAGGTTGATGGAATTTTACCGATTTGTATTGGACAAGCCACTAAAATATCTTCTATTATTATGGAATCTCCAAAAGTTTACGAAGCGGAAATAACGCTGGGAATTGCCACTGAAACAGAGGATCAGGAAGGACAAATCATCAAAAAGGAAAAGGTTTCAGACACTCTCACGATTGATGATATTGTACAGACACTATCTGAATTCGAAGGGGAAATCGAGCAGACTCCACCCATGTATTCTGCTGTAAAAGTAAAAGGGAAAAAGCTTTACGAGTATGCGAGAATGGGGGTAGAAGTGGAGCGCCCGCAAAGAAGTATAACCATTCATCATCTGAAGCTTTTGTCTGAAAGCATTGACTGGTCACAGGATCATTCAACAGCTTCCTTTCGTATACGTGTAAAATGTTCAAAAGGTACGTATATCCGTACATTATGTGTAGATATAGGTTCCGCTTTAGGCTATCCTGCACATATGTCACAGCTGACTCGAACGGAATCGGGGACATTTCGTCAGACACAATCCCTAACGATAGAGGATCTTAAGAAGGCTGTATTGGAAGATAAAATTGAAGAAAATCTGTACTCAATCGACTTTGCTCTACAAAAATTTGATACACTGTATATAAGTGAACAGGATGTCTCCCGCTATAAACATGGACAAGTGTTACCTTTACCTGAAAACATGCCGAGTACAGACCCTTTTCGGATTAAAGCTGAAACGACAAATGAATTAATCGCTCTCTATCAGATTCATCCCAGTAAGAAGGATTTTATGAAGCCCTATAAAATGTTTCAGGTTCCTGCTCAAACGTAGGCGAAACAAACATACTTGCTGCTGTAAAGAAGGTGGAAAAATGGAAGTATTTGAACTGGAATATCCAATTGAAAAATCCTTGGATGTACAGGATATGGCTCTGGCTATTGGTTATTTTGACGGGGTTCACCTTGGTCATCAGAAGGTCATTGGTGAGGCAAAAAAAGCAGCCGAAGAAAAACATTTGAAAAGTGCAGTGATGACCTTTCATCCTCACCCTTCTGTTGTTTTAAATAAAGAAATTCAGGAGGTCCATTATCTTACTCCAAAAAGAGCTAAGCTGGAGCAATTTGAAAATTTAGGGATTGATTATGTCTTTATTGTAAAGTTTAATGAATCTCTGGCGCAATTGGAACCCGATAAATTTGCAGAAGAGTTTTTAATTAAACTTGGTGTTAAGCACTTAGTTGCAGGCTTTGATTTTACATATGGTCATAAGGGTAAAGGAAATATGGATACCATGAAGGAACATTCCAAAGGTGAGTTTACCCTGTCGATGATAGAAAAAGTGAGTCATAATAATGAAAAGATTAGTTCTACAGCCATTCGTAACAAGATAGCTGAAGGCCGGATGAATGATGCCCGCCAGCTGTTAGGAAGACCTTATCGTTTAAAAGGAAGAGTTAAAAAGGGAAGTCAAAGGGGTCATACAATCGGATTTCCCACAGCAAATATACAGCTTTCTGATGACTATTATTTGCCCAAAGTAGGCGTATATGCAGTACAGCTTGCCTTAAATGGGTCAACTTATTACGGAATGGCTAACCTTGGCTACAAACCTACATTTAAGGAAGGTGATGCAAAACCATCCTTAGAAGTGTATATTTTTGATTTTTCTGGCAATATTTATGGTAAAGAGGCAGAGGTGGACTTCTTTACGTATATACGGGAAGAACAAAAATTTTCTGGTATTGAGGAGTTAAAGTCACAGCTCCGTCATGATGAGGAAATGATACGACAATTTTTTGCGATTTCTTCATAAACCTCTTGCATTTTTAGTCAAAAAGTTGTATCGTATAATCCGTACGTTATTCAACCATCGCTTGGCTTAGCGCTTCACCAACGCTATGCTAGGAGAATGGGGATTATAATAATAGGAGGTGAAACAGGATGGCTTTAACACAAGAACGTAAGAATGAAATCATCAATGAGTTTAAGACACATGAAAACGATACTGGATCTCCAGAGGTTCAAGTTGCTGTCCTAACTGAAGAGATTACCAAGCTTAACGAGCATTTGCGTGATCATAAGAAGGATCACCATTCACGTCGTGGTCTTTTGAAGATGGTAGGTAAACGCCGTAACTTGCTGAACTACTTACGTAAAAAAGATGTAACTCGCTACCGTGAGTTAATTAAAAAACTTGGTCTGCGTCGCTAATTTTGTTTTTATCCGCGGATCAGCAGAGAAAGATAAAAAGCGGGATAGAATCCCGCTTTTTCTATAGGAAGAATTTTTGTTATATTTTGGATAGGAGTATTTTTTACATAAATTTATACGCAGTAGTTACAATCTAACTATAAACGTAATTTTTTTGTTTGAGAGGAGTAGTACAAAATGGCAGAAGATAAAAAGGAGTACTCCATTGATATAGCTGGCCGTACGCTTAAAGTTGAAATTGGCGAACTTGCTAAACAGGCAAACGGCGCATGCATGATACGATATGGAGAAACAGCTGTATTATGTACAGCCACTGCATCAAATGAACCGAAGAATCTAAACTTTTTCCCGCTTACAGTGAACTATGAAGAAAGATTATATGCTGTAGGTAAAATTCCGGGTGGTTTTATCAAGCGTGAAGGGAGACCAAGCGAAAAAGCAATTTTAACCTCCAGACTCATTGACCGTCCAATAAGACCGCTATTCCCGGATGGATTCCGTAATGAGGTACAGGTGATCAGTACAGTTATGAGTGTTGATCAGGACTGCTCATCAGAAGTAGCCGCCATGATTGGGTCTTCCATTGCGTTGGGAGTTTCTGATATTCCATTTAACGGACCGATTGCAGGTGTTATTGTTGGACGAATTGATGGCGAATTCATTATTAATCCTACTGTAGATCAGTTGGAGAAAAGTGATATCAATCTGTCTGTTGCAGGTACGAAGGATGCCGTTAACATGGTAGAAGCTGGAGCGAATGAAGTTCCGGAAGAAGTCATGCTGGAAGCCATCATGTTTGGTCATAAAGAAATTCAAAGACTGGTTGAATTTCAGGAAAAAATTATTGAAGAAGCCGGCAAAGAAAAAATGGAAGTTGAACTTTTCCAACCAGAAGCATCCATCAGGGAACAGGTTGAAAAAGATGCTAAGGAAGAATTAATCCAGGCTATTCAGGTAGAGGAAAAACACGCAAGAGATGAAGCGATTGAAAAAGTAAAAAATGAAGTACTGGAGAAATATACAGAAGAGGAACAGGATGAAGATGTCCTTGGACAAGTTCGGGATGTACTGGATGCATTGGTTAAGGATGAAGTACGCCGTTTAATCACAAAAGAAAATGTACGTCCGGATGGTCGTGCTCCGGATGAAATCAGACCATTGTCTTCCCGTGTGGGTGTGTTGCCAAGAGCACATGGATCGGGTCTGTTTACAAGAGGTCAAACCCAGGCCTTAAGTGTATGTACATTAGGAGCATTGGGCGATGTTCAGATTTTGGATGGACTTGACCTGGAAGAATCAAAGCGCTTTATGCATCACTATAATTTCCCTTCCTTTAGTGTAGGTGAGACCGGTCCAATTAGAGGGCCAGGACGTCGTGAAATTGGACATGGTGCACTGGGTGAACGTGCTTTAGAGCCTATTGTTCCTTCTGAAAAGGAATTCCCATACACAATCAGGGTTGTTTCTGAAGTGTTGGAATCAAACGGTTCAACATCGCAGGCAAGTATTTGTGGAAGCACGATGGCTATGATGGATGCAGGTGTGCCTATAAAAGCTCCAGTAGCGGGTATTGCTATGGGACTTGTGAAACAGGACGAAGATTATACGATTTTAACAGATATTCAGGGCATGGAAGACCATCTTGGTGACATGGACTTTAAAGTTGCCGGAACAAAAGATGGAGTAACCGCTCTTCAGATGGATATTAAAATTGAAGGCCTGTCACGTGAGATTTTGAAAGAAGCTCTGACACAAGCGAAAAAAGGGCGTATGCATATTCTCGGCCATATGCTTGAAACCATACAGCAGCCACGTCACGAGCTTTCTGCACATGCACCAAAAATCTTAACGATGAGCATTAACCCGGATAAAATCAGAGATGTCATCGGACCAAGCGGTAAACAAATTAACCAGATTATCGAAGAAACAGGCGTAAAAATTGATATTGAACAGGATGGAAACATCTTTATCTCATCAGCCGATATGGATATGAACAAACAGGCGAAGCAAATTATTGAAGACCTGGTTCGTGAGGTTGAAGTAGGTAAGACATATCTTGGTAAAGTTAAGCGCATTGAAAAGTTTGGAGCCTTTGTAGAGCTTTTCAAAGGTAAAGAAGGTCTTGTTCATATTTCACAGCTTGATGAACGTCATATTAAGAATGTTTCAGACGTTGTTTCCATTGGAGATGACATTCTGGTTAAAGTAAAAGAAATCGACAACCAGGGAAGAGTTAATCTTTCACGAAAGGATGCAATGAAGGAACAAGGAGTTGCGAATAAGGAAACTGAATAGACGATAAAGTAAGAAGCTGGCCTGCCAGTTTCTTTTTTATTGGATTTTTTGGGCATTCTGCTTATGCCGGACCTAACCGCTCGCCTTCGCTTTTCTATGTCCAGCTACGGCTCCCAGGTCAAGGCGGATATAAGCCAAAGCCATTCCGTGGCCAAACCCATGCCACTCCATGTCTTCGTCTTATCCCGCATGACCTAACCGCTCGCCTTCGCTTTTCTATGTTCTACACGGGGCTTGTTTTTCATAGGGTTTAGGGAGAGGGGGATTTTATGAGGCGGCGTTATTGGATTCAGGGTATATTATTTGTCGTTCTTGTTATGCTGTCATATGGTTTATTTGAGAATACTTATACTAAAGACTATGTTTCCGTTATGGAAAATATTTCAGTATCCTCTGTCGATAAAAGTGATTCACTTTATAAGGAAATTGAACAAAAGGCTCCAAGCTTTGAGGTAGAGCCTCAAAATGCTAAAATACATAAAGTGTGGAAAAAAATGCCGGGTTTAAATGGTTTAGAGGTAAATGTGGATAAATCCTATTTAAAAATGGAGGATACAGGGGAATTTAATAAAGAGAAGCTCGTGTATAATGAAACAGAGCCTGAGGTTACGTTTGATGACCTCCCTGCCGCTCCTGTTTACCGGGGACATCCGGACAAAAAAATGGTTTCTTTTCTCATCAATGTTTCCTGGGGAGAAGAATATATACCAAACATGATTAAAGCGCTAAAAAAACATAACCTGAAGGCAACATTTTTTATAGATGGAAAATGGGCACAGGATCATGTTGAGCTATTAAAGATGATTAATGAGGAAGGTCATGAAATCGGCAGTCACGGCTATAATCATCCTGATATGAGTCAAATGAACAAAGAACAAATTACCGATCAGATTACAAAGACCAACGGCATTATTAAATCTATTATTAAAAAGAAGCCTGAATTTTTAGCTCCACCTGCGGGTAACTTTAATAAATATGTTGTCAACGTCGCTGCTGAACATAACATGGAGACGATTATGTGGACGATTGACACCATTGACTGGGATAATCCTTCTAAGGCTCAAGTTATGAATCGTGTTATACCAAAATTAGAAGGGGGATCCATGATTTTAATGCACCCGACAAAAGTAATGGAGGATACACTTGAGGACTTAATTTTGAAAATCAAGGAAAAAAACTATAAAATTGGTACCGTTGGAAATTTATTATCAGAGAACAGATCATGAAATGAATATGTTTTATTTAGGAGGATGAATTTTGGTTAAAAAATATACATGTGATAATGGACTCCGTATCGTATTAGAAGAAATCCCGACTGTCAGATCTGTATCGATTGGAATATGGGTTTTAGCAGGCTCCCGAAATGAAGGAAATCTGAATAATGGGATCTCCCATTTTATCGAACATATGATGTTTAAAGGGACTGAAAATCGGAACGCTCGTGAAATTGCAGAAAGCTTTGATTCAATTGGAGGACAAGTGAATGCCTTTACCTCCAAGGAGTATACCTGTTACTTTGCAAAGGTTATGGATACACATGCAAGCTATGCGCTGGATATTCTGGCTGATATGTTTTTCCATTCCACCTTTGATCAGGAAGAAATGGAACGGGAAAAGAAGGTTGTTAATGAGGAAATTAAGATGTATGAAGATACCCCGGATGACATTGTTCATGACTTGCTGTCGGAAGCAAGCTATGGGAAGCATCCATTGGGCTATCCAATCTTAGGCACGGAAGAAACCCTGGCATCCTTTAAACCTGAGGATTTGCGAGCCTATATGGAGGAGAATTACAGCCCGGAAAATGTTGTGGTTTCTGTGGCGGGAAATGTGGATGAAGGATTTTTCAAAGATGTTGAAAAGCTGTTCGGCACCTTTGAGCGTAAGGGCGGGAAGAATCAATTTGATAAACCCGACTTTCAGCATCAGCACTTTAAGCGAAAGAAGGATACCGAACAGGCTCATCTTTGCCTGGGGTACCAGGGGCTTCCTGTAGGTCATGATGATATTTACAGTCTTGTCGTTGTGAATAATGTATTAGGTGGCAGTATGAGTTCCCGATTATTCCAGGAGGTAAGGGAAACAAAAGGTCTGGCCTATTCAGTGTTTTCCTATCATAGCTCCTTCCTTGATGATGGTCTGTTAACCATTTATGGAGGAACAGGTAATGATCAATTAGAGGTACTGGAAGAAACGATTCACGATACGGTTCAAAAATTAATTTCTGATGGTCTGACAGATAAGGAGCTGAAGAACAGTAAGGAACAGCTGAAAGGGAATTTAATGCTGGGTTTAGAAAGCACAAACAGCAGGATGAGCCGCAACGGTAAAAATGAGCTGCTGCTTAAGCGCCATCGCTCTCTTGATGATATTATTCAGCTCATTGATAACGTAGACCATCATTTAATCAATAACAGTATTCAGCAAATATTTAATCAGCCTTATTCAAGTGCATTAATCTCAGCAAAAGATTAAAAATAACTTTCATTCCCTGCGCATAAAGTAATAGTGGGAGGGAACAAAATGAGATTTAAAGACTTGAGCGGGAAGGAATTGATTGATGTATCCAAAGGTACCCGCCTGGGGATTTTAGGTCAGACAGATTTAGATATTGATATCAAAACAGGAAAGATTGAATCCATATTAATTCCGGATTATAAATGGTTCGGTGTTAAAAAGGGAGAAATGCAGGATAAGATTCATTGGAGTGAAATTGAAACGATCGGAGACGATATTGTCGTTGTAAAGCCCTATCAGGATCCATATCAAGGTTAAATCAGCAGGAAAAAACCTTTGTTTTCGCATTTGAATGGCGGAAACAAAGGTTTTTTTATTCGTCATTTTTCAAAGAGAAGAAAACATTCACGTTATTGGCTTATGGTCATAAGATAACATCGTAAATGAATTTGGGCTTATTCATTAAAAATAACGGTTCTCTATAGTGAGGTGCTGACATGTTAACAGGTTATCAAATAGGTGTGCTTGGTGGTGATGCCAGGCAGCTGCAAATCATTAAGAAGCTTTGTGATTGGGATGCAACCCTGTATTTAGTCGGGTATGACGAGTTAGAAGAGGATATACCAGGCGTTAATAAGACCAATATGGAGGAAATTAAACCAGATCATTTAGATGCAGTACTTCTGCCTGTACGTGGGGTAGATCAGGAAGGCTATTTAGATACTGATTTTTCCAGTTATTCTCCAAGATTAACGGAAGAATGGTTAGACCAACTGTCACCATCCTGTCAGGTCTTTACTGGTATTACAAATTCATATTTAACCAATTTATGCGAAGAAAAGGATCTTACATTGATCCCGTTATTCAATCGCGATGATGTAGCGATTTATAATTCGATTCCAACCGTTGAAGGATTACTCATGTTAGCCATACAGTACACAGATTTCACCATACATGGATCAAAAGTAGTGGTTCTTGGCTTTGGAAGAGTTGGAATTACGATTGCAAGGACATTTCAGGCTTTGGGAGCCAAAGTAAAGGTAGGGGCAAGATGTCAAAAGGATCTTGCTCGTATTTATGAAATGGGATTTGAACCCTTTGAAATGAAAGAAGTAAGTGAAGCCGTATATGATTGTGATATTTTATTAAATACCATTCCAGCACCAGTAGTGAATGTGAAGGTCATTCAAAACCTGCCTCTCACGTCTATTATTCTGGATGTAGCGTCAAAACCTGGAGGCACTGATTTTCGCTACGCCAGACGCAGAGGGGTAAAGGCGATATTAACACCCAGTCTGCCCTCCATTGTGGCTCCAAAAACAGCAGGAGATATATTGGCTGGTGTCATCACTCAAATTTTAACGGATGAACAATAAGAAAGGAGTTATGACGTATGGATATCAAAGGGAAACGTATTGGATTTGGAGTGACCGGTTCTCATTGTACGTATGAGGAAATTTTTCCACAGATTCAACAGCTGGTAGATGCAGGTGCTGAAGTGGTTCCTGTGATTTCCAATACTGTAAAATTTGTAGATTCTAAGTTTGGGAAAGCGGTGGATCATGTCAATAAAATTGAGGAAATCACCGGACAAAAAGTGATTTCAACCATTCCGGATGCAGAACCTCTTGGACCGAAGTATCCGTTAGATTGTATGGTCATTGCGCCATTAACAGGAAATTCTTTAAGTAAATTGGCAAATGCATTAACCGATTCGCCGGTATTAATGGCTGCTAAAGCAACCATGAGAAATCAGAACCCAATTGTATTAGGGTTGTCGACAAATGATGCTTTAGGCATGAATGGTGTTAATTTAATGAGATTGATGGCCAGTGAATACTTCTACTTTATACCTTTAGGCCAGGATCACCCATTTAAAAAGCCAAATTCCCTTGTTGCTGATATGACTCAGCTTCAAGCAGCGGTAGAAAGTGCACTGGACCGGGAACAGTATCAACCGGTACTAATTCAGCGCATGTTTAACGAAAATTAAGGAAAACCATACTTTTCAACCTGTGAGTATGCTAGAATGGAGATAATTATATCAAGTTATCATTGAATTTAAAATTGAGTATTGTAAACTTGTGATTAGAGCAACTTTTCAATCTATTTATATTCTTAGTGAAGATTTAAACGATTAATGATTTAGGAAAGGAGAAACATTTATGTCACAAAATCAACAAAGCTATCATGTTGCAGTTGTTGGTGCAACAGGTGCAGTTGGCCAAAAAATGATCCAGACACTCGAAGCACAGAACTTTCCAATTGATAAAATCTCCCTTCTGGCATCTGAACGCTCAGCAGGTAAGAAGGTTTTGTTTAATGGGGAAGAAGTTGAGATAAAAGAAGCGTTGCCTGAAGCCTTTGAAGGCGTGGATATCGCTTTGTTTTCAGCAGGAGGAAGTATTTCAAAAAAACTGGCACCCGAAGCTGTAAAACGTGGTGCAGTGGTTGTCGATAATACAAGTGCCTATCGTATGGACCCCGAAGTACCTCTGGTTGTTCCTGAGGTGAATGAGGAGGATATTAAGGAGCACAATGGAATTATTGCCAATCCAAATTGTTCAACCATTCAAATGGTCGCTGCCCTTGAACCTATTCGTGAAGCATACGGTCTGAAAAGAGTGATCGTATCGACCTATCAGGCAGTATCTGGAGCGGGAAACGCAGCCGCAGATGAATTAAAAGAACAATCTCAGTCCTTTTTAAATGGTGATGAGTTAAATGCCGAGATTCTGCCAGTTAAAGGCGATGAGAAGCATTATCCAATCGCATTTAACGCATTACCGCAAATTGATGTCTTCCAGGACAATGGATATACATTTGAAGAAATGAAAATGATTAATGAAACGAAAAAAATCATGCATTTAACCGAATTACCTGTTTCTGCAACCTGTGTACGACTTCCATTTTTCACATCACATGCAGAAAGCGTGTATGTTGAAGTGGAGCAGGAAGGAGCATCTGTCGGACAGATAAAAGAACTATTCCAGAACGCTCCAGGGGTTGTACTGGAAGATGATCCGGAAACACAAACCTATCCAACGCCTTTAAGTGCGGAAGGAAAACGGGATGTGTTTATCGGTCGTATTCGTCAGGATCTCGATCAGGCCAATGGATACCATCTATGGGTTGTATCTGACAATCTATTAAAAGGTGCAGCATGGAATTCTGTTCAGATTGCACAAAGTATAATAGAAAATAATTGGTTAAAAAAATAACGTTATAGAGGTGTATCAATGAAACTAGTCGTTCAAAAATTCGGTGGAACTTCTGTACGTTCAAAGGATACTAGAAGTAGCGCTATCTCTCATATTAAGAAAGCGATGGATGATGGATATAAGGTGGTTATTGTCGTTTCAGCCATAGGCAGACAGGGGGATCCATATGCCACGGATACCCTTTTGTCCCTGGTTAATGACACCCATTCGTATATTTCAGATCGTGAAAAAGATTTGCTGGTCTCTTGTGGGGAAACTATTTCATCCATTGTGTTTTCCAATGAACTTAATGAGCAAAATGTCAAAGCTGCAGCATTGACAGGTGCACAAGCTGGATTTTTAACTAACAGTGAATTTACAAACGCCAAAATTGAAAGAGTAAATACAGATCGGATTTTAAAAGAATTAGAGGTTTATGATGCGGTTGTCGTTGCAGGCTTTCAGGGGAAAGATGAAAATGGAGAAACAACCACAATAGGCAGAGGAGGATCAGATACTACAGCAGCAGCATTAGGAGCTGCGCTTAAGTCAGAATATGTAGATATCTTTACAGATGTTGAAGGCATTATGACAGCTGATCCGCGAATCGTAGAAAAGGCACGACCGTTATCTGTAGTTACGTATAATGAAATCAACAACCTGGCTCATCAAGGTGCAAAGGTGATTCATCCAAGGGCAGTAGAACTGGCCATGCAGGCAGAAATCCCTTTGCGAATACGCTCCACTTATTCAGATGATGAGGGAACGCTCGTAACCTCCTCAAGAACAGAAGCCAATGGTCAGGATATTCCTGATCGGCTTATCACCGGTATTGCTCATTTATCCAACATTACACAGATTAATGTAAAGTCGGAAACCAATACGGATAAACTTCATGAAGATGTTTTTACAACAATGGCTGAAGCGAACATTTCTGTAGACTTTATTAATATTTCACCAGATGGGGTAACCTATACTGTACCAGGTGCATCAGCAGATCAGGCTGTAAAACTGCTTCAAAAATTGGGTTATCAGCCGGAAACCGTTCCAAATTGTGCAAAAGTGTCTACAGTTGGAGCAGGTATGACCGGTGTCCCTGGTGTCACTTCAAAAATTGTCAGTTCCTTAGCTGCTGAAGGAATTCAGATCTTGCAATCCGCTGACAGTCACACAACGATTTGGGTACTGATTCATGAGGATGACTTAAAAAAGGCAGTCACTGCATTACATGACACATTTGAACTAGGGTGAGATCAGGAGAGAAGGGAGTCTTTTTCGTGAGTTTCGGCAGGATTTTAACGGCTATGGTTACTCCTTTTGATGATAATAGCAAAGTAGATCTGTTTAAAACGACAGAATTAGTTGAGTATTTAATTGAGAATGGTTCTGATGGTTTAGTTGTGGCTGGAACAACTGGTGAGTCACCCACCTTGTCAGTGGATGAAAAAGTTCAGTTATTTAATCATGTAGTGAAGGTTGTCGATGGCAGAGCAACTGTCATTGCCGGAACAGGGAGCAATGACACTCAGGCTTCCATTGAGCTGACAAAAAGAACAGAACAAACAGGTGTAGACGGGATTATGCTAGTAGGCCCTTATTATAATAAACCAAGTCAGCAAGGTCTATATGAGCACTTTAAGTCAATTGCTGAATCCACATCCTTACCCGTTATTCTGTACGATGTACCAGGAAGAACGGTTGTACGCCTGGAAGCCGACACAGTGGTCCGTCTCTCTAAAATCGATAACATTGTCGCCATTAAGGATGCAAGTGGTGACTTAAATAAAATGGCTGAGGTCATTGAACAGACAGATGATGAGTTCGTATTGTATACAGGTGAAGATCCTTTAACTCTCCCTACCAGAGCGATTGGCGGGGAAGGAGTTATTTCTGTATCCGCTCATATCATTGGAAATGAGATGCAGGAAATGCTTCAACATTATGATCAGGGAAATGTGCAGCAGGCAGCCTACCTTCACCGTCATCTGCTGCCGGTCATGAAAGGAGTCTTTTTAGCTCCTTCACCAGCACCTGTAAAAGCTGCATTACACTGGAAGGGGATTGATGCAGGTGGAGTACGCTTGCCAATTATCCCCCTAAATGATGATGAGAATAAACAATTAGTCAGTATTTTAGAAGGAATTCATGAAAGCCGGCAATAATTTATGCCGGCTTTTTTGCATGTCTATACGTCCTATCGGTCATAATAAGATGTAAACATAGAAAAGGGGCGTAGATAGAGTGAGTAACGAACAAAATCCACAAAAAGATGGAAATCAGGATGGACAGCAACAAGGGAATGACCAGAATAGCAGTAGTCTGGTACAGAAATTACAGCAATTAGGTCAAACCAACGTTGCCCAAACCCCTGATTCCAACGTTCATATACTGCCCATTATTGGCCAGATTGAGGGTCATGTGCAATTACCGCCAAAGAATAAAACAACAAAATATGAGCATATGATACCGCAAATTATAGCTGTTGAACAAAATCCTAAAATTGAAGGGTTAATTGTTCTTTTGAATACTGTAGGTGGGGATGTAGAAGCAGGTCTGGCCATATCCGAAATGATTGCCTCGATTTCAAAGCCCACAGTCTCCATTGTTTTAGGCGGTGGACACTCTATTGGTGTTCCTATTGCTGTGTCAACGGATTACTCGTTTATAGCCGAAACGGCAACGATGACCATTCACCCGATTCGTCTGAATGGTCTTGTGATAGGTGTGCCGCAGACTTTTGAGTACTTAGATAAGATGCAGGATCGAGTGATTAACTTTGTCACTCGTCACTCTAATGTTGAAGAGGAAAAATTTAAGGAGTTAATGTTTGAAAAAGGGAACTTAACGAGAGATATTGGCACTAACGTTGTAGGAACAGATGCAGTAAATTTTGGACTTATTGACGAAATAGGCGGTGTAAAGGAAGCTATGGAAAAGCTGAATCAAATGATTGATGACAACAAAGATAACGGTAATGAGAGTCAGGTGATACAATGATTCTTTACACACCTTTAAGCGAACATGATATTTTTCCACCAGATGAGGAGGAATACAGCCAGTGTAAATGGGTCACCGTTGAAAATCGCGTATTAAAGGTACAGGATATGAAGGATGGATCTTACGAAATTCTGCAGACCATGTCAACAGACCCAAATGATTATTTAAACCAGCAGTATACACCAGGTAATCGGATCCGATTATAAGTTCCCTTCATGATTACAAGCGTGTCTACACTGTGATATAATAAGAATGGAAAAAGCAGCCACGAGGTATGGCTGCTTATCTTTTACATAATAGAAAAGCGGAGGCGACCGTTTAGGCCCGACGGCATAAGCAGGATATCCGGAGTGGCCGTATTTTGGCCATGGAGGAGATTCTGCTTATGACCGCTTGGGCCTGGGAGCCGCAGCTGGACAGAGAAAAGCGGAGGCGACTGTTCAGGTCATGCGGGATAAGACGAAGACATGGAGTGGCATGGGTTTGGCCACGGAATGGCTTTGGCTTATATCCGCCTTGACCTAGGAAGCCGCAGCTGGACAGAGAAAAGCGGAGGCGACCGTATATTGAGGTGAACATCTATGGCAAAGAAAAAGAGGAAAAGAAGTAAAAAAACAATAAAAAAAGGTCTGAAGTTTGAATTACTAGGCCTATTATTCATAGCCCTTGCGATTTTTTCAAGTGGAATAAGTGCTATTGGTGCAGGTTATATTCCAAGAGGTCTGGAGCACTTATTACGGTTGTTTTTCGGGATATGGTTTGTTATTCCTTCTATATTTCTATTTGGGTTAGGGATATCGCTAATGGTTAAGAGAACCTGGCCTAAATTCTTTCAGCCCAAACTTACAGGTTTTTATATTATTATTTCATCACTTTTATTGTTTACCCATATCCAAACCTTTGAATCTATTATGACTTCAGCTGCTGACCCATCGATTCTAAAGACAACCTGGAGTCATTTTACGGGTTTTCTCAGTGGTGAACTCGAAGCTTCCTATTTAGGGGGAGGATTAATTGGTGCCAGTCTTTATGCGTTCAGCTTTTACTTATTTTCACCGGATGGAGCACGAATTTTGTCTGTTTTCGGTTTTATTATAGGTATTCTCTTTTTGACACAAATTTCATTAGGAGATCTTTTAAAGAAAAGCTATGAAAAAAGTAAAGACAAATGGTTGGAACAAAAAAACAATCTCCAGCAAAAATGGCTCGAACATAAAGCAGATAAACTGGAAAAGAAGGCAGCTTCGACAGATATAGATGCTTCTCCGGAAATTGATATGGGACAAGCTGCGCCTGAAATTGCAGATAAGGGTGAAGAGCCGATTATTGAAGATTTTACAGACGCTGTATATCATACCCATGACTTTCATGAACCTGGTTCTGATGGAGAAGAGGAGACTGGTCAATCAAGCCAAAATCAAACTCAAGAAGTTCAGGAGGATTCCGGGTCACAGGAGGATCAGACAGAACTGGACGAGTCGTTGCCATTGGCAGAGAAGGAAAACATAGAATATATCTTGCCATCGCCGGAACTGCTTGTTGAACCGGTTCAGAACTCTCAGCAACAAGAAAAGTCCCATATTCAGGCTACGGTTCGAAAGCTGGAAAAAACTTTTGAAAGCTTTGGTGTTAAAGCAAGAGTCTCCAAAGTTCATGTAGGGCCTTCGGTTACAAAGTATGAGGTATATCCCAGTGCTGGTGTAAAAGTAAGTAAAATCGTCAATCTTCACGATGATCTGGCTTTGGCATTAGCTGCCAAGGATTTACGAATTGAAGCGCCAATACCGGGGAAATCTGCCATTGGTATTGAAGTTCCCAATCAGGAAATTGCAACAGTCTCTTTAAAAGAAGTTATGGATGCATATCCGAAAGGCAATTCCTCCAAGCTGCTATTTGGGCTGGGAAGAGATATCTCCGGCGAAGTTATAACAGCTGAACTGAATAAAATGCCGCATATGTTAATTGCTGGTGCAACAGGAAGCGGAAAAAGTGTCTGTGTAAATGGAATTATTACCAGTATCCTAATGAGAGCCAAGCCTCACGAGGTTAAAATGATGATGATTGACCCGAAAAAAGTAGAGCTGAATGTCTATAATGGAATTCCTCATTTACTTACACCTGTTGTTACCGATCCTAAAAAAGCTTCGAGAGCATTAAAAAAGGTTGTAGCAGAAATGGAGCGGCGTTATGACTTATTCTCGGAAACAGGTACACGGAATATAGAAGGATACAATGAATATGTGAAACGAATGAACAGCATTAGCCCAGAGGAAGAAGAACAGCCATTATTACCTTATATTGTTGTTCTGATTGATGAGTTAGCGGACCTGATGATGGTGGCTTCCAATGAAGTGGAAGATGCGATTACACGACTGGCTCAAATGGCACGGGCTGCCGGTATTCATCTGATCATTGCAACTCAGAGGCCTTCTGTTGATGTTATTACAGGAGTCATTAAGGCGAATATCCCATCAAGAATCGCCTTTAGTGTATCTTCACAGACTGACTCGAGAACGATTTTGGACTCTGGTGGAGCTGAAAAGTTATTAGGTCGAGGAGATATGCTCTTTATCCCGGTAGGAGCTTCCAAACCTACACGTATTCAGGGTGCTTTTCTATCAGATGAAGAGGTTGAACGTATTGTCGATCACTGTGTCGAACAGCAGAAGGCTCAGTATCAGGAGGATATGATCCCTGAGGAAGAGTCTGAAGTTGTACAGGAAGTGGATGATGAATTATATGATGATGCTGTACAGCTCGTCCTGGAGATGCAAAGTGCAAGTGTATCCATGCTCCAGAGAAGATTCCGAATTGGGTACACGCGTGCGGCTCGTTTAATTGACGCAATGGAAGATCGGGGAATCGTTGGTCCTTATGAAGGAAGCAAGCCACGAAAAGTTTTAACGAATCATGTTGAAGAAGAACAAACCTCATGAAGCAGCCTTTCCTTTAAGGCTGCTTTTCGTCCAATTAATAGTAAAACAGGAGCTTGGTCCATACAGTTCGGAACCTTATTCTGATTGAAGTTTTGCTTTATTTGCATGTCGAATAATGATATAGTAATTTAAGGTTCATCGTTGTTCCAAAGAAAGTGATTTGAGGTGAATGTAATGTCCATTCGTGATGATTCACGTCATTTATATTTACAGGTCATAGACCAAATTAAACATGACATAGAAAAAAACAAATATCGGGAAGGCGAAAAATTACCTTCTGAATTTCAATTGTCCAGGGATTTAGGAGTTTCCCGGGCCACATTGCGGGAAGCGCTCCGTATTCTGGAGGAAGACAATATTGTCATTCGAAAGCATGGTGTGGGTACATATGTGAAGGAAAAGTCCGTTTTTGCTTCTGGGATTGAGCAATTGCATAGTGTAACGGATATGATCGCTCAAACCGGAATGACCCCTGGCTCCCGCTACCTTGCAACTGAAATCATTCAATCATCATCGGAAGACAGGGTTCAGTTTAATGACAATTCGTTATCTGAAATCGTCGAAATTGAGCGAATTCGTACAGCAGATGATACTCCTGTGATTTACTGTATTGATCACATTCTTCCAGATTCCATTGACCTTGAAAATGTGCACAAAAATACCTCCTTGCTGAAGGTTATAGAGGATTACACGGGTTATCGAATAACGTATGCTGTAACGAAAATCGAACCGGTAAGTTTTCATGAAAAAGCTTCATTATTACTTGATTGTCAACCTGATCAATCTCTTCTTTTATTAAAACAAATGCATTATAACGAAAAGGATGAGCCTGTGTTATATTCGAAAAATTATTTCAGAGCGGACAAATTCAGCTTTTACGTTATAAGGAAGAGAATTTGAGTACGTGTTTAACTTAAGGGGATGGTTAAGGAATAAGTTCATACGAAATCCAGGACTCTTTATTTCTAATAATAAAGGGTTTTTTTTACGCTTTAATTTATGCTTATAGAAGGATACTTTTTCTAATTCATGATAAGCTATATGGAGAGATTGTATGTTTAAGGAGGTAAAAAGGAATGGCTGAATTGACTGAACATCAGTTTGATATGGAAGGATATCAGCTGCATGTAATTCCTACAAAAAAGTTTAAAACCAATGTGCTGGTTATCCGATTCCTTGCTCCTTTGCAAAGGGATATAGCCACCAGACGTGCCTTACTTTCTTTTGTAATGCAGAAAGGAACAAAGGATTATCCGAGTGAGAGAAAATTACGAACCAGACTCGATGAGTTATACGGAGCAGATTTGAATATCGATGTTTCAAAGAAAGGTGAAAATCACTTAATTACGATTCGTATGTCATTTGTGAATGAGAAATTTTTACCTGATGAAAATTCACTGATGGATGAGGTTATGGAACTTGTTCAGCAAATTCTTCTTAAACCTCTTCTCGAGGAAAATGTTTTTAAGTCAGAAATCGTAGAAAAAGAAAAGGAAACCCTCAGACAGAAAATTGAATCCATTAAAGATCAGAAGATGAGTTATGCCAATATGCGTTTAATTGATGAAATGTGCCAAAATGAGCCTTATGCCACTCATGTACACGGATATTTGGAAGATTTGGAATCCATTGATGGCCAAACTTTGTACAACACATTCCAATCGATGCTAAAAGAGGATCGTATGGATGTTTATCTTTTAGGAGATGTGGATGTTGAGGAGACTAAGCAAACCATTGGTCAATCGCTCAGCTTTGACCGTTATCCTGTTCATTCCTCTTCACTGGTACAGTCACCATCAGAATCAAAACAGGGGCAGGAGGTAACGGAAAAACAAAAAATACAACAGGGTAAGCTGCACTTAGGTTTTAGAACGCAAACCACATTTAAGGACTCCGACTATTTTACGATGCAGGTGTTTAATGGCTTATTTGGCGGATTTCCTCATTCAAAATTATTTGCCAATGTTCGGGAAAAGCATCAGCTGGCCTACTATGCTGCTTCCAGATTTGAAAGTCACAAAGGATTATTACTTGTTTTCAGCGGTATTGCTCCTGAAGCATATGATAAAGCGAAAGAGATTATCATCAAGCAGTTTGAAGAAATGCAGAAAGGAAACTTCACGGATACTGAGGTTGAGGAAACAAAAAGGCTTACGATTCATCAGTTAAAAGAAACTTTTGATCATCCAGTCGGAATTATTGAGATAATGTATCATCAGGTTCTGGCCAATCAAAAGAGAACCCCCGGTGAAATGTTTGAGGGAGTCGAACAAGTAACGAAACAGGATTTAATATCTTTTGCTGATAAGGTTAAGTTGGATACGATTTACTTTTTAACGAGTGAAGGTGATAACGCATGAAATCAAAAACATTAAATCAGATTCAGGAAACCTTATATTTTGATACGTTGGAAAATGGATTAGATGTATATCTATTACCCAGAGATGAAATGGAGAAGACGTTTGGCATATTTTCAACAAAATACGGCTCCGTTGATCGTACATTTACTCCTCTTAATAAAGATGAATATGTAACGGTTCCAGATGGGATTGCCCATTTTCTTGAGCATAAAATGTTTGAAAAAGAGGATGGGGATGTTTTTCAGCAATTTACAAAGCAGGGAGCATCGGCAAACGCCTTCACATCATTTACTAGAACAGCTTACTTATTTACGTCCACGGAAAATGTTACAGAAAATGTTGAAACACTTTTAGACTTTGTTCAGGAGCCTTATTTTACGGAAGAAACCGTTGAAAAAGAGAAAGGAATCATTGCCCAGGAGATCAAGATGTATGATGATCAGCCGGATTGGCGGTTGTTTTTTGGAACGATCGGCTCTATGTATGAAAATCATCCGGTCAAAATCGATATTGCCGGTACAGTCGATTCTATACAGGAAATTACGAAGGATGACTTATATACATGCTATGAGACGTTTTATCATCCCTCTAACATGATTTTATTTGTGACCGGAAAGTTCGAGCCAGAGGATATGATGGGAAAAATTAAAGAAAATCAGGAAAGAAAATCCTTTCACCCTGCTGACGAAATTAAACGTTCCTTCCCGGAAGAGACTGTTCAGGTGGCAAAAAAGGAAGAAGAAATTTACATGCCCGTTTCAGTTTCTAAATGTCTTGTCGGGATTAAGGAAGACCCGTCTCAGCTGACGAAGGATAAATTACCGAAATTAAAACTGGTCACTCAAATGGTTTATGACTTTCTGTTTTCGAAAAGTGGTCCTTATTATGAAGAATTATATAATGAAAACCTTATTGAAGATGGATTTGATTACGAAGTTCATATTGAAGAAAATTTTGCATTTTCCTTTGTCGGTGGGAATACACAGAAGCCCAAAGAATTATCTGCTAAATTAAAGGAAATGCTCTTGAAAATCAAGAATGAACAATGGTCAGATGAAGTTTTCACCCGGATGAAGCGTAAGCAAACCGGTGATCTTCTGAAAACCTTAAATTCTCTGGAGGGAACGGCGAATCAATTTATTGATTATCATCAGCTGGGTCTGAATTATTTTGATTTATACGAAACGTTAAACGAAATGACGAAGGAAGAGTTTGAGCAAATTGTGCAGGATTGGATCAGCGAGGAACGTATTAGTACGTGTTATATCCTTCCCGAGTAAGACAGAAAGGAATAGTTAAAGATGAAAACATGTTTGGTCACAGGGGCGAGTGGAGATATAGGAGGAAACATTGCTAAGGATCTGGTGCAGGATGGCTGGCAGGTCATTCTGCATTGTAATCAGAATCTTGAACGTTTACAGGAGCAGACGAAGCACTTTCCAAGCGAGTCCATCCTATCCTGTATTCAGGCAGATCTTTCAACCTCGGAAGGAATTCAAACACTAATGGATCAGCTTTATTTTAAAGTGGATGCACTGGTTTATGCGAGTGGAAAAGCATTATTCAGCCTGTTTCAGGATGTAACCGATGAGGATATGGAGGAAATGATACTCCTCCATATGCAGGCGCCTATGAAAATTGCCCGTTATCTTCTTCCCGATATGATTAAGCAAAAGAGTGGGCATATTGTGCTCATTAGTTCGATTTGGGGAGAAATTGGTGCCAGTAATGAAGTCTTATATTCAACAGTTAAAGGAGCTCAAAACAGCTTTGTAAAGGCGTTATCAAAAGAAGTTGCCGCTAGTGGTATCCGGGTAAATGCAGTAAGTCCAGGTGTAATTGATACGAAAATGAATGAACATTTATCAGCGGAGGAACGGGATGCATTATTTGAGACGATTCCTCAAAAGAAATTTGGGAGCACACAGGATGTTTCCAATGTGGTGCAGTTTCTTTTTAGTGAACGCGCACAGTATATAGATGGGCAAATCATTAACGTTAATGGTGGGTTTTCCTCCTGAAATGGTATTTCTTTTGTGAATAATCACCTGCTTCCGGTTCAAACTAAAGATGAAAGGTCCAATTTGAAGGAGGAAAGAATATGTCCATCTTAGATAATTTTGAATCATGGAAGGATTTCCTGGGTGACAAAATGCATAACGCAGAAGGTCAAGGGCTGTCCCAGCAGGAAATTAGCGACCTTGCTTATGAGGTTGGAGATTATTTAGCCACTCAGGTAGATGCAAAAAATGACCAGGAAGCAGTTCTCAGAGATTTATGGAATGTAGCTTCAAATGATGAGAAACATGCAATTGCTAATATGATGGTTAAGATGGTACAAAATAACGGGATACAATAAAAACAAGAGGGTGCTTCCCTCTTGTTTTTATTGTGCCAGAAACTTTTGAATGCATAAGCCGTAATACCCCCAACTTTGGGGCGTTAGTAAAACGAACTGTAAAAATGAGAGCCTCGTATATGGCCTTATAAGTTTATCTGCCTATGAATGGGAGGGAGGATCTTCTCCCTCATTTTAAAGTCCTATCTTTTCTCTTTTTAAATGAATTACAGGATTATGCTTTTATGTCCTTTTCTAATATTGAAAAATCATTTATCATAGTAATTAATAAACGTTTTATGTTACGTAATGAAGGGGTTTATCTATGGGAGAGAGACAGGAATGGTACCTGGAGTATGAAATTCAAACCAACAGGCCTGGACTGTTAGGCGATATTTCTTCTTTGTTAGGGATGCTGTCGATTAATATCGTCACGATTAATGGAGTGGAAAATTCCCGCAGAGGGATGTTGCTCTTAAGTAAACACGAAGAACAGATACAACGATTGAAATCGATATTAGATACAATGGATACGATACGCGTCACCAAGCTGAGACTGCCTAAATTACGAGATCGACTTGCGGTTAGGCATGGAAGATACATACATAGTGATGTGGATGATAAAAAGACCTTCCGCTTTGTCCGTGATGAATTGGGACTTCTTGTGGATTTTATGGCTGAATTATATAAAAAGGAAGGACACAAACTAATTGGGTTAAGAGGTATGCCCAGGGTTGGGAAAACGGAATCAGTCGTGGCAGCCAGTGTATGTGCAAATAAGAAATGGTTATTTGTATCCAGTACGTTATTAAAGCAAACGGTCAGAAGTAAGCTGATCAGAGACGAATATGATGAGAATAATCTTTTCATTATAGATGGGATTGTATCCACCAGACGAGCAAGTGAAAGACATTGGCAACTAATTCGTGAAATTATGCATATGCCAGCTACAAAAGTTGTCGAACATCCGGATATTCTTGTGCAGCACACAGAATATACCTTAGATGATTTTGATTATATTATAGAATTACGAACAGACGAAGAGGAAGAAATCACGTATGAAAATCTTGAACGTCCAGCATTTTCTCAAGATGATGGTTTCTCAATGTTTGACTTTTAAGGATGGATGGTGTTAAAGAATGGAATTAGGACAAAGATTAAAAGAAGCAAGAGAAGAAAAAGGCCTTTCTCTATCTGATATTCAGGAAATGACGAAGATTCAAAGGCGCTATTTAAATGCCATAGAGGAAGGTCAATTCAACATCCTGCCAGGCAGTTTTTATACAAGAGCATTTATTCGTGAATATGCGAACACCGTTGGATTAAATGCAGATCAGCTCTTTGAAGAGTATGAAAATGAACTTCCATCCCCTGAACAGGAAGAATATGAACGTATCAGTCGTGTTCAGAAGCATAGTAAACAGCCATCTTCTGAGAAACATTCCGCACTGTTTTCTGTTATCCCGAAAATATTAACCGTTCTCTTAATTGTCGCTATTATTGTTTTTGCCTATTTCTTTTATCAGCAAACGATTGATCCCGAAGAATCTCCGGAACAGGACAATCCGGATGAGGTGGAAATTACGCGTGGGGACCAATCTCAGCAGGAAAATAAGAATGATGACAATGGCTCGGACCAGAAAGAGACAGAAAAAAAGGAAAATGGTGATCAAAATAGCGAAGAAAATGAAAATAGCGGGTCAAGCGAGTCAAATAGTGACACGGGCGATGCAGAAAAACCTCAAACAGAAGTAAATTTAACAAACCAATCCAAAAGCGGAGGTCTCTCAGCAGAATATGAAGTAAAACTCCCTGATGATAAGTTTAATGTAACCTTAACAACGTCTAAAAAAAGCTGGCTGACGATAAGAGATGCGAATGAACAAGTTATTTTTGATAAAATGTTAACATCAGATAACTCCCCTAAGGAATTTGATTTTTCGGACCAAAAGTCAGTAACGATGAGAATCGGACAAGCAGCAGCGGTTGATATAAAGGTAAATGACACAAACCTTAAATATGCCTTTGACCCTAAAAAACCAAAAAATTATGTTCAAGATATTACTTTAAAAGTGGTACAATAAAAAATATAAATGAATAAAGTGGAGTCATCGAATACCGATGACTCTTTATTTCGTTAGCAGGAGGCGTTAAAATTGAATATTCCCAATCGAATTACTTTATCTCGTATAATGTTAATCCCATTTTTTATTCTGTTACTAGCTATCTCTTTTGAATGGGGAGAAATAACCGTTGGTGAGCGTATTTTACCTGTGTCTCATTTAGCAGCAGCAATTCTTTTTATTGTTGCTTCTACAACGGACTGGATTGATGGGTATTATGCCAGAAAACATAATCTGGTAACCAACTTAGGGAAATTTTTGGATCCATTAGCTGATAAATTGCTCGTTTCAGCGGCATTTATTCTTTTGGTTGAACAGGGGTTAGCACCGGCCTGGATTGTTATTATTATAATTAGCAGAGAATTTGCAATTACAGGTTTAAGGTTAGTCGCTGCCGGTGAAGGGATTGTTCTGGCAGCCAGTCAGATGGGAAAATTAAAAACATGGATTCAAATTATTGCTGTATCTGCATTATTACTGCATAATTTTCCTTTTTCTTATCTGGGGCTTCCCTTTGACATCATTGCCTTATATGCCGCTATGATTATTACCGTTGTTTCAGGTGTTGAATACTTTATCAAAAATTGGCATGTGATGAGGGATTCCAAATGAAGAAGGACATAAATGCCGAAATTATATCCGTCGGGTCTGAGCTCCTGTTAGGGCAGATTGCCGACACGAATGCGCAGTGGATTTCCCAGAATCTTGCACATATGGGCATCAACGTTTATTTTCACCATACCGTGGGTGACAATTATGACCGTCTTAAAAGCGTTATGGAGCTGGCAGACAGGCGTTCCGATCTGGTTATTGTTACAGGAGGACTGGGACCTACGGAAGATGATTTAACCAGAGAGGTTGGGGCAGATATCCTAAGTCAGCAGCTTGAGATTCATCCCCAGGTGCTGACAAAGGTTGAATCCTTCTTTGAACGCCGTGGGATATCTATGACTGAAAATAATCGCAAACAGGCTCTTGTCTTTAAAGATGGAAAGGTTTTTCCAAATGAAGAAGGGATGGCCCCAGGGATGTTTGTGGATCATATGCAAAAAGGCTGGATTTTCCTTCCTGGTGTCCCACGGGAAATGAAATCCATTTTTTCAAAAAGTATCATCCCATTTCTTAAGGAAAGGTATCCATTTAAAAATCAAATTGTGTCACGAGTGCTGAAATTTATTGGAATCGGAGAATCTATTCTTGAAGAACGGGTTTCAGATTTGATAAGAACCCAAACCAATCCTACCATCGCCCCACTGGCTGGAGAAGGTGAGGTTACCTTACGTTTAACAGCAAAAGCTGAAACTGCTGAAGAAGCGTTATCCTCTATTTCCAATGTCCAGGAGCAATTAATGCAGCGGATTGGTGATTATTATTATGGCCGGAATGATGAAACGCTTGAGCAAAAGGTGCTGGAAATGCTTAAGTCACATTCGTACACACTTGCTTCTGCGGAAAGCCTGACAGGGGGAAGGTTCATTGACCAGTTAATATCTATACAGGGCGCTTCGGATGTTATTGCCGGGTCGATTGTGGGCTATCAGACTAAAATTAAAGAAAATGTGTTACATATTCCTGACTCCCTGATTAAAAAGCACGGCACAGTCAGTGAGCAATGTGCACGTGAGATGGCGGAACAGGTTCAGCGGAAAATGCAGTCAGCGGTCGGTATCAGTTTCACTGGTAATGCAGGACCGGATGCCAGTGAGGGAAAACCGGTCGGACTTGTATATATAGGTCTGAAAATAGGTGATCAGGATTCAGTTGTAAAAGCTTATCAATTAAACGGAAGCAGAGAAAAAATCCGCCAGCATACAGTGAAAAAGGGATTGGAATGGTTATTCTATTCATTAAAAGAAATGCCTGAAAAATAATTTGAAATTCATTTATTAGTGCGTCTATTTTAGCCGAATTTAAAAAATGGACAGGGAAAACCTCACTTTTTGGCCATTATTTTTCATGAAATTAACAGAACATTTATTCGCATTTCTGTTGGCAAATCCCTTAAAAAAGGTTATGATAGACATAACGATGATAGATTGTTAAAGGAGGAAAAACTGTGAGCGAACGTAAGCAGGCGCTTGATATGGCGTTAAAACAAATAGAAAAGCAATTTGGCAAAGGCTCCATTATGAAACTTGGGGAACAGGAAGGACAAAAAGTTTCAACGGTTTCAAGTGGATCAATTACACTTGATGTTGCATTAGGTGTTGGCGGGTACCCACGAGGACGTGTGGTGGAAATTTATGGTCCTGAATCCTCTGGTAAAACAACGGTAGCTTTACATGCGATTGCAGAGGCACAGCGTAATGGAGGTCAGGCTGCGTTTATTGATGCAGAGCATGCACTGGATCCTGTCTATGCAAGAAAATTAGGGGTAAACATTGAAGAATTACTATTATCACAGCCTGATACTGGTGAGCAGGCATTGGAAATCGCGGAAGCCCTTGTACGTAGTGGAGCTATTGACATGATTGTTGTTGACTCTGTTGCAGCCCTTGTACCTAAAGCAGAAATCGAAGGGGAAATGGGTGACTCCCACGTTGGTTTACAGGCACGTTTAATGTCTCAGGCACTGCGTAAATTATCTGGTGCCATCAATAAATCGAAAACAACGGCTATTTTTATTAATCAGATTCGTGAAAAAGTCGGTGTTATGTTTGGTAATCCGGAAACCACTCCAGGTGGACGTGCATTGAAATTCTATTCCTCTGTTCGTCTGGAAGTCCGCAGAGCCGAAACCTTAAAACAAGGAAATGAGATGGTTGGTAACAAAACCAAGATTAAGGTTGTTAAAAACAAGGTTGCCCCACCATTTAAAACAGCTGAGGTTGATATTATGTATGGAGAAGGTATCTCTAAGGAAGGCGAGATTCTTGATATTGGAGCCGATTTAGATATCATCCAGAAGAGTGGAGCCTGGTATTCTTATAATAATGAAAAAATGGGTCAGGGAAGAGAAAATGCGAAGAAATTCCTGAGTGAGAATGAAGATATAGCCGAAGAAGTAAAAAGTGCAATCAGAAAGCATCATAATCTTGATGAAGATGATGGAGACGAAGGTAAGGAAGTAAATAATGATGAGGCCCAGGAAATGTTAGATGTTTAATAGGGATGAATTCAAAAGGCTGTCCGTTATAGGGACAGCCTTTTGAATTTTGTATATTGGACAGGCAAACCTTGACAATAAAATTTGGCAAGCTTAAAATTAATATGTATAATTTTATTTTTATATTTCAACAAATTTTTGAAGTGCTGACTTAAATTTGAATCTTTGTACATGCCGACTTGAAATAGTACGAGCATTACAGCAAGAGGAGGTGAACGAAATGGAACCAGTTGTCACCATAATCATCTCCGCTTTGCTAGCCTTAATTGTCGGTATTGTTGTTGGCTATTTAATTCGCAAGTCTATTTCAGAGGCGAAAATTTCGAGTGCTGAGGACTTGGCAAAACAAATTGTCGAAGAAGGTCGGAGGAATGCTGAATCCGCAAAACGTGAGGCGCTTTTAGAAGCGAAGGATGAAAATCACCGATTGCGTCAGGAAACAGAAAACGAACTTCGTGAACGGCAAATGGAAGTAAAAACCCAGGAAAATCGTTTATTGCAACGAGAAGAAAACCTGGATCGAAAATCTGAATCTCTGGATAAGCGCGAGCTCATGTTAGAACGTAAAGAAGAATCACTTGCTGAAAAACAACAACAAATTGAAGAAATGGAAAGCAAAGTGGAAGAGTTGATGAATGAACAGCAAGCTGAGCTTGAACGCGTTTCTGGATACACAACTGATCAGGCTAAACAGGTTATTTTAGAACGTGTGGAGAAGGAAATTAAACACGAAACGGCTATTATGATAAAGGATGCTGAAAATCGTGCAAAAGAAGAGGCGGATAAGAAAGCCAAGAAGGTATTATCCCTAGCTATGCAACGATGTGCAGCAGATCATGTCGCCGAAACAACGGTTTCAGTCGTGAATTTGCCAAACGATGAAATGAAAGGCCGTATCATCGGAAGAGAAGGTCGTAATATTCGGGCATTGGAAACCCTGACAGGTATTGATTTGATTATTGATGATACACCTGAAGCTGTTATACTGTCAGGATTTGATCCAATAAGAAGAGAAACAGCACGCCTGGCACTTGAAAAATTAGTGCAGGATGGACGTATTCATCCGGCTCGAATTGAAGAAATGGTCGAAAAATCTCGTCGTGAAATTGACGAATATATTCGTGAGGTTGGTGAAGAGACTACATTTGAAATTGGTGTACATGGGCTACATCCAGACTTAGTCAAAATCTTAGGTCGACTAAAATATCGTACAAGCTATGGTCAAAATGTGTTGAAACATTCAATGGAAGTCGCGTATTTAGCTGGCTTGTTAGCAGCAGAATTAGGAGAAGACGAACGATTGGCACGGCGTGCAGGCTTATTGCATGATGTTGGTAAAGCAATAGACCATGAGGTGGAAGGCAGCCACGTAGAAATTGGAAAAGAGCTTGCTCAAAAATATAAAGAGCATGAAGTGGTCATTAATTCCATTGCCTCTCACCACGGTGATGAAGAACCTACATCGATTATATCCATACTTGTAGCCGCTGCTGACGCACTTTCTGCTGCACGTCCAGGTGCACGTAGTGAGACGTTGGAAAATTACATTAAACGTCTGGAGAAATTAGAGGAAATTTCTGATTCGTATGAAGGAGTCGAGAAATCCTACGCTATTCAGGCTGGACGGGAAATTCGAATTATGGTTCGTCCTGATTCAATTGGAGATGACGAATCCTTAATTCTGGCAAGAGATATCAAGAAGAAAATTGAAGATGAATTAGATTATCCTGGTCATATTAAAGTTACCGTGATCCGGGAGACAAGGGCAGTAGAATATGCCAAATAAGCGATCCTTTTCAGGGTCGCTTTTGTTTTGGTTTTGACAAAATATACCTGATATGTAAAACTGAACTTGTATTTAAAGGACATAAAATTATAGTTATAGAAAGAGGACGAACACATGAAGATATTATTCATCGGAGACGTGGTGGGGTCACCAGGAAGAGAGATGTTAAAGGAAAATCTTCCTCATCTTAAGAAGCAATATCATCCTGATGTCACCATTGTAAACGGAGAAAATGCAGCTCATGGAAAAGGGATCACCGAAAAAATTTATCGCCAGATGAAAGAATGGGGAGCAAATGTCATTACACTTGGCAACCATGCCTGGGATAAAAAGGACATCTTTGAGTTTATTGATGATGTGAATGACATGGTCCGACCAGCTAATTTTCCTCCTGATACACCAGGTAAAGGGATGACCTTTTACAAGGCTGGCAATAAAGAAATAGCTGTCATTAATGCGCAAGGCAGAACCTTCCTTCCTCCTATCGAGGATCCTTTCCGTGTTGTAGATGAACTGGTAAAAGAAGCGAAGAAAAGAACTCCCTATATTTTCGTAGATTTTCATGCAGAAGCTACCAGCGAGAAACAGGCAATCGGATGGTTTTTAGATGGAAGAGTGGGGGGCGTTGCCGGTACACATACCCATGTGCAGACAGCGGACAACAGGATTTTACCTAAAGGCACTGCTTATATTACTGATGCCGGTATGACGGGCCCCTATAATGGAATTTTAGGTATGGATAAAGATAGCGTTCTAAGAAGGTTTCACACTGCACTGCCTGTCCGCTTTGAAGTGGCTGAAGACGGACCGACTCAATTAAGTGGTGTATTTATTGAGATGAATAAGGATAATGGAATGGCAAGACGAATCGAACGTATTCTTATAAACAATGATCATCCGTTTTTTCACTAATTAGACTGTGTAAACGTTATATAAGAGGAGGAACTCCGGCCTCCTCCTTTTATAAAGGAATGGCAGCGCTAACAAAAACAGGCCTCAAAATTTGAATTTTTCAGAAAAATCCTTCATAATAAAAAGGAATATCTAAAAAAATAGTGAATATAGTAATTATGGAAGAATTATAGTAAATAAAGGAGGAACTAGTAATGGAAATATTAAAAGTTTCAGCAAAATCAAATCCTAACTCTGTAGCAGGTGCTCTTGCAAACGTTTTACGCGAACGTGGATCCGCGGAAATTCAGGCAATCGGTGCAGGTGCGTTAAACCAGGCAGTTAAAGCGGTAGCCATTGCAAGAGGTTTTGTTGCTCCTAGTGGTGTTGACTTGATTTGTATTCCAGCTTTCACAGACATTATGATTGATAATGAAGAGCGTACAGCTATCAAGTTGATTGTTGAACCTAGATAAACGTAGTTAACCTGTTTGCGAAGCGGGCAAACAGGTTTTTATTTTACGATAGAATTCATCATAGGAGGACTCAGCGTGATTATCGACGGACATTGTGACGTATTATATCAACTATGGAGAAATCCTGATTGGTCTTTTGACAATCAGCAGGAATTACGGGTGAATTATAATAGATGGATGAATAATGATGTGAAGGTTCAATGTTTTGCTATTTTTGTACCACCACATATACCTGAGGATTTACAGTTTCATAGTGCATTAGAAATGGCTAATATTTTCTATGAACGAATTCTGAAACCCTACCCCAAAATTAAAATGGTTACCTCCCGGGACGATATTCTTCAGTTAAAAGAAGATGAAAAAGGGGCCATGCTTACGTTGGAGGGGATGCATCCCGTAGGTAATGATATTACCAAACTAAAGACATTACTTCATCTGGGTGTAAAAGCAGCAGGCCTTACATGGAACAATGCAAATGCTGTATCTGATGGAATCGGGGAAGTAAGAGGCGCTGGTTTATCTGAATTCGGGAAACAGGTTGTGGAAGTACTGAATACATATGAAGTATTAACGGATGTTTCTCATCTATCTTATCGAGGCTTTTGGGATGTTATGGACACAGCAGAATATCCGATAGCCAGCCACTCAAATAGCTTCAGTGTCTGTAAGCATCGAAGGAATCTGGATAATAAACAAATTAAAGCATTAATTTCCAGAGATGCTTTTATGGGGGTAACCTTTGTCCCGGAGTTTTTAGCAGATACTGATCAGACTAGTACAAAAGATATTCTTAACCATATTGAAAAGATCATGACTCTTGGCGGTGAAGATATCGTAGGATTAGGATCGGATTTTGATGGAACAGATGGAATTGTGAAAGGGATAGAGGATTATTCAAAGTATAATTCTTTTATTCAGGAATTAGAAGGTCGATTTTCCAGCGATTTTGTCCGGAAGATTACCCATGAAAATTTTCTTAAAGCATTACCGCGTTAGATAGTAATAAGCCTAATCGCTTATTCTATTATATTTATTATAAGATGAGGCATTCCCGGGTAATTTGGGATGCTTCCATCTGAACTTTATTAAGGGGGTGTCTAATTCAATGATAAGTCAGCTTTCATGGAAAGTAGGAGGACAGCAGGGAGAGGGAATTGAAAGTACCGGTGAAATTTTTGCTGCGGCGATGAATCACTTAGGCTACTATCTTTATGGTTACAGACATTTTTCATCACGTATTAAAGGAGGTCATACGAATAATAAAATAAGAGTTTCAACAACACCTGTTCGTTCTTTGCAGGATGGATTAGATATTTTAGTAGCATTTGATCAGGAAACAATTGATGTGAATGTCCACGAACTTCAGGATGAAGGAATTGTGATTGCTGATGCGAAATTCAAGCCAACCATACCTGAGGGCTCTAATGTAATTCTTTATGCCGTTCCGTTTACTGAAATAGCGAGAGAATTAGGAAGTTCATTAATGAAAAATATGGTGGCTATTGGTGCATCCAGTGCCATTCTTGATTTGGACACGAATGAATACTATGATATTGTCTATCAGACCTTTGGCAGAAAAGGAACTAAAGTAGTAGAGAATAATATGAAAGCAATAGGAAAGGGCGCTGCATTTGTTCAATCCCAATCACAGGGGAAGCCCTCGAACCTGAAGCTGATGCCTGCGGACGGTCAAAAACGAATGTATATGATTGGAAATGACGCCATTTCAATCGGATTATTAGCAGGGGGCTGTCGCTTTATGGCTGCTTACCCTATTACGCCGGCTTCTGAAATTATGGAATTTATGATTAAGCATTTGCCTGACTATGGTGGAACCGTCATTCAGACAGAGGATGAAATGGCTGCAGCCACAATGGCAATTGGCGCTAATTATGCAGGCGTACGCGCGATAACCGCTTCCGCTGGACCAGGCCTGTCTTTAATGATGGAGTCGATTGGATTAGCCGGAATGACCGAAACACCACTCGTTGTCGTAGATACTCAACGCGGCGGGCCGAGTACAGGACTTCCCACAAAACAGGAACAGTCCGATTTAATGGCTATGATTTATGGAACGCATGGGGAAATACCAAAAATTGTTATGGCGCCAAGTACAGTGGAAGAAGGGTTCTATGACGCAGTAGAAGCGCTGAATCTGGCAGAGGAATATCAATGTCCGGTTATTTTATTATCTGATTTACAATTATCCTTAGGCAAACAGACCGTTGATTATCTCGACTATGATCAGGTGGAAATTAGAAGAGGAAACCTTGATATTGATCCTGATTTACCTGAATTAGAGAAAGGTCATTACTTTAAACGATACAAAGTTACAGAAAATGGAATATCCCCGCGAATATTACCTGGAACCAAAAACGGTATCTTCCATGTTACCGGAGTTGAGCATGATGAAACAGGTAAACCTTCAGAAAAAGCTCCGAACCGAAGAGAACAAATGGAAAAGAGACTTCGCAAATTAAAAGACCTGCCGAAAAAATTTCCTGCACCTGTCACAAAAACAACAATAAATGATGAAAATCCCGATCTATTATTTGTTGGATATATTTCCACAAGAGGAGCCATTGAAGAAGCGATGGCACGATTACGCCAGGATGGATTTAAAGTGAACCATGCCCACATTCGATTGCTGCATCCTTTTCCATCTGAAGAAATAACCCCTTTATTAGAAAACGCTAAACAGGTAATCGTTGTGGAACATAATGCTACTGGTCAATTAGCCAATATTTTAAAAATGAATACCGGTTATGGGGATAAAATCACAAGTGTATTGAAATTTGATGGCACCCCATTCCTGCCAGGTGAAATTTATCATGAATGCATGCAGGAGGTGGTTGTTTATGGCAACCGTTAAGGATTTCCGAAACAATGTGAAGCCGAACTGGTGTCCTGGATGTGGTGATTTTTCTGTGCAGGCATCTATTCAACGGGCATGTGCCAACATAGGCTTAGAACCAGATGATCTGGCACTTGTTTCCGGAATTGGCTGTTCAGGAAGAATATCAGGCTATGTAAACGCCTATGGTTTTCACGGCACACATGGACGTGTGCTGCCGATTGCGCAAGGGGTGAAAATGGCGAATCGGGATTTAACCGTTATCGCGGCCGGTGGTGATGGAGACGGGTTAGCGATTGGAATGGGGCATACCATTCATGCAATTAGGAGAAATATTGATATCACTTATATCATCATGGACAACCAAATTTATGGTTTAACCAAAGGGCAGACATCCCCCAGAAGTGAGGCCGGGTTTGTAACGAAAAGTACACCTGAGGGCTCCATTGAACCTTCCGTCAATTTAATGGAAATGGCCCTATCCTCTGGTGCAACATTCGTAGCTCAAAGCTTCTCAAGTGATATTAAGGATTTAATGTCTATCATTGAACAAGGTATACAGCATAAAGGATTCTCCCTGATTAATGTGTTCAGCCCCTGTGTAACCTACAATAAAGTAAACACTTATGAATGGTTTAAGGAAAATCTGGTGAAGCTTTCGTCTATTGAGGATTATGATTCCGGTGACAGAGGGATGGCCATGAAAACATTAATGGAGCACGACAGTCTGGTAACAGGATTAATCTATCAGGATTCGGTCAGAAAATCCTATCAGGAAATGGTGAAAGGGTATAAGGAAGAACCTTTAAAAGACGAAGAGTTAGGCATGGATCGTGAAAAATTTGATGAGCTGGTTCAGCAATTTATTTAACGCAACTTGGGCAATGAATGGATATTTCCTGGGAAAGCGCATAATGTGAGGCAATAGTTTAATTTCTGAATCATTTCAAGGGTATTTGACAAATAAGGGCTGACGTCCATTTGAAAAGGGACTCAGCCTTCATTTGTGTCTTCACTTAAAATTTGCGGCAAAGCCTGACCACACTTTGAATAGTGAAATTCAAATCCATGCTTTAATGCTTTGTCAGGAATCACTTTTTGTCCTTCTGTTAAAAACTCACTCATTTCTCCAAAAATGACCTTCAATATCCATGATGGTACAGGAAACCAGTGAGGCCTCCTTAAGGTTTCCCCAATCTTCTTTCCCATCGTATCCATTTTTACCGGATTTGGAGCCGTAATGTTTATCGGCCCTTCAATGGCTTCCTGGTGGATGATATAGTCAAATAGCTGCGTGAGGTCATAAATGTGTATCCACGACAGCCATTGTTTTCCTGATGCCACTCGACCACCGGCAAATAATTTATAGGGCATAATCATTCGCGGCAAAGCCCCGCCATCTTTCCCTAAAACAATACCAATTCTTGCAATCACGGTTCGTATCCCAAATTGTTCTGCCTTAATGGCTTCCTGCTCCCACATACTGCATACCCTCGCCGGAAAACTATTTTTTCGGGGTGCAGATTTTTCTGTGAATTCCTGCTCGTTTGAATTCCCATAAACGCCAATAGCCGAAGCATTGATAAATACCTTTGGCTTTATCTCAGAGCTTTGCATAAACTGCAGAAGTTTTTGCGTGGCTTGTTTTCTGCTATCCCATATTTTTGTCTTCTTTTTCCTTGTCCATCTTCCTTTATTAATTGGTTCACCAGCCAGGTTGATGACAGCATCGATAGGTGGAAGGGTTTCAAAAGTGTGTTCATCCTGATTAAACCATGTGATATAGTGAAGATAGGGAGAACTTTTTGGATTGTGATGGGACGATCTTGTGAGGACATAAACATGATACTGTTTCTGAACCATGGATTGTACCAGGTGACGTCCTATAAAACCTGTGCCGCCTGCAATTAATACATTCACGTATACCAACTCCTGTCGATAGATTTGTATGGTTTGAAAGAAGGAGGCTGTTATAATGAAACATCCTGATAAAATCTTGTATGTATTCTATGATAGCTGGTGTCCAATCTGCCGCAAAGCTAAAGCTAAAATTGAAAAAGCAGATAAAAATCACGTGATAATACTGCTATCCATCCGGGACTCAAGTGTTTACGAAGAGTATCATTTAACAGGGAAGAATGTAGAAGAACGAATATACAGCATTCGTAATCAGGATGGGAAGTCATTTACCGGAATTTTTGCCATTTTGGAAATTGCTAAACGTATCCCTAAATACAAGCCTCTCGTTCCTTTTCTATATATTTCCATTATACTTGGTTTCGGACAAAAAGTATATGATTACATTGCTTCAAGAAGGGAAATCGTCCCAACCGGTCATTGCAATGAGGATTCCTGTTCCATTCATCTCAAGGAGGATTAGGAAATATGTACGCAGCCTGAATCAGTCATTTGAAAAGGTGACAAAAGTTTGAATATAGACAAAACAACATTTTCATTTTTAATGTCGGGCTGATATAATAATACAGTTAGAAGCTATAAGGAAAGGAGTTTTGAAATGAATGAGCAGCAGCGTAAAGAAATGTCCCAGATACGTCAGGGGAATCCAGCGGACGTAAAATCCGAACAGGATAATCTTGAACGTATAAAGAATAAGAAACCAGATGATTTCGTGAAATATTTTCAAACTACATATGAAACTCCAAACTTAAACAAAGCAAGAAAGCGCGGCAAGCAGGATATTAAGTATCATGAGGACTTTACGATTCCTGATGAACTTCAGAACATAGGTCAGGGGAAGAAATATTTGATTCGAACCTATGGCTGCCAAATGAATGAACATGACACAGAGGTTATGGCAGGAATTTTAACAGAATTAGGCTTTGAATCAACATCGGATGCTAATGAAGCGGATATTATCCTGCTGAACACATGTGCCATCCGTGAAAATGCAGAAAATAAGGTATTTGGTGAGCTGGGCCACTTAAAGCCGCTGAAGCAGAATCGTCCGGACCTGATTTTGGGTGTATGCGGTTGTATGTCCCAGGAAGAATCTGTAGTAAATAAAATTTTGGAAAAGCATCAGCATGTTGACCTTATTTTTGGTACCCATAATATTCATCGTCTTCCACAGCTAATCCAGGAAGCTATTTTTGGTAAGGAAATGGTCGTTGAAGTATGGTCAAAAGAAGGCGATGTCATTGAAAACCTTCCAAAAGCCCGTAACGGTAAGACAAAGGCATGGGTAAACATTATGTACGGCTGCGATAAGTTCTGTACCTATTGCATTGTCCCTATGACCCGTGGTAAAGAACGCTCCAGACGTCCTGAAGATATCATTCAGGAAATCAGGCATTTGGCAGCACAAGGGTATCAGGAAGTTACGCTGTTAGGCCAAAATGTGAATGCTTATGGAAAAGATTTAGCCGATATGGACTACGGCTTAGGCGATCTGATGGATGAAATTCGTAAAATTGATATTCCAAGGGTTCGCTTTACCACATCCCATCCTAGAGATTTTGATGACCGATTAATTGAAGTACTGGCTAAGGGTGGGAATTTAATGCCGTACATTCATTTACCTGTACAGTCCGGAAGCTCCGAAGTATTGAAACGAATGAATCGTAAATATACAAGGGAAAGTTATCTTGAACTGGTACGTAAAATTAAGAAGGCTATTCCACACGCGGCCTTAACTACAGATATCATTGTCGGTTTCCCTAATGAGACCGAAGAACAATTTGAAGAAACGATGACTTTATATGAAGAAGTTGGATTTGAAGGTGCGTACACATTTATTTATTCTCCGCGTGAAGGTACACCAGCGGCTAAAAAAGAAGACAATGTACCGATGGATGTGAAAAAACAACGCCTTTATCGTTTGAATGAACGCGTCAATCAATATTCCAGAGAAGCATTGAAGAAGTATCAGGATCAGGTTGTGGACGTCCTCGTGGAAGGGGAAAGTAAAAATAACCCGGATGTATTGGCAGGATATACACCTGAAAGCAAGCTTGTGAACTTTAGAGGACCAAAATCAGTTATTGGTAAGATTGTAAAAGTGAAGATTACAAATACAAAAAGCTGGACTCTTGATGGAGAAATGGCAGAGGAAGCTGTAGAGGTGAATTAATATGGCAGAATATACACGTAAAGAGGTTGTAGAAGAAGCAAATAAATTGGCGAATATGCTGGCTAATATTGAGGAAATCGACCGCTTTAAACAGATTGAAGCAAAACTTAATGAAAATCAAAAAGTACAGGATCTCATCCGGCGAATTAAAGCGATGCAGAAGCAGGCCGTCAATTTACAGCATTATGGAAAAAAAGAAGCACAGCAGAAAGCAGAAAAAGAGCTGGAGCGTCTTCAGGATGAACTGGATGAAATTCCAATTGTAGCAGAGTTTAAGGAAATCCAGGTTGTTGTAAACGACATTTTACAAATGGTTACTGGAACGATTGCACGTAAAGTAACCAATGAAATTGTCCGTTCCACCGGTGGCGATGTATTAACCGGCCAGACAAAAGCACAAATGGAAAATGATTTGACTCACCATCATCATTAAAAAAGTCAGCCTTTGGGGCTGACTTTTTTTAACCAGGAAAATCACACTGATCAGTTGCCTCCGCTTTTCTTTATACACACATTCACCCATTTCTGCATAAGCTTTATTAGACAGATAACTAGATATTACATTCATGGCTATTATCTTAAACGTTGCTGCAAAAACATCGAAATGTTTTGTTCAGGTTCATGCACTTCGGGCGAATGCCTTGAATAAAATGTCATGGAATCAAATTGAAGGAGGGTAAACGTACATGTCAATGGTTGATAGAGAAACACGGCAGATTATTACAAAAGCAGTGATCGGGAAAGGTAAGAAATTTAAAGAAGCAACACATACAATAACACCGCACCACAGTCCATCAAGCATTTTAGGTTGCTGGGTCATTAATCATCAATATAAAGCAAGGAAAAAAGGAGACTTTGTGGAGGTTTCCGGAAGCTACGACATTAATGTGTGGTATTCCTATAATAATAATACAAAAACTGAGGTTGTCAGTGATCGCGTAAATTATTCAGATCGTGTACCACTCGTTATCAAAGATGAAAACTGTATTTCTGATGATCTTGAAGTAATAGCACGTGCGACCCAACAGCCAAACTGTCTTGAATGCACCATAAATGAAGCAGGCAATCGTATCGTTGTAGAAGTAGAAAGAGAGTTTGTTGTTGAAGTGATCGGTGAGACGAAAGTAGTGGTTAAGCTTGATCCACATGGATATGTAAATGATGACGATTTTGAATATGATGAACTTGAAGCTGAGCTTGCAGATGTAGATCCTGATATTTCATCATCCCATTCAGCTGAAAAAGATTAATATCATTCCCCTTTTACCTGGCTCTGAAAAGCCGGGTTTTTCTTTTTTTATGCCCTTTTCTTGTATTTAAGACTCTAAAGAATTCAATCAGATATGCTATAATAAAAAGATGTAGAAAAAGATCACATGGAGTATAATTTTTGGAGGAAGTCTTATGGCTCAGTATACGCCGATGATTCAGCAATACTTACAAGTTAAAGAACAATATAAAGATACATTTCTCTTTTTTCGGTTAGGTGACTTTTACGAAATGTTTTTCGATGATGCCCTGCTAGCATCTAAAGAACTGGAAATAACGCTGACCAGCAGGGATGGAGGAGGGGAGGAACGGATACCCATGTGCGGGATTCCTTTTCATTCCTCTGCTAACTATATTAAAAATTTAATAGAAAAAGGATATAAAGTTGCCATTTGTGAACAAGTAGAGGATCCAAAACAGGCGAAAGGGGTCGTTCGCAGAGAGGTCATACAGGTTATTACCCCCGGAACAGTCATGGAAGGGGAGTTGCTGGATGAAAAGGAAAATAACTTCATCGCCTCTCTGACCCCATTGGATGATGAACGTTTTGTTGTGGCTTATAATGACCTTTCCACCGGGGAAAACAGTGTTTCTTTTATCAGAGATGGATTTGATTCTGTTTTAAGTGAACTTTTTAACCGCCCCGTAAAAGAAATTGTTGTACCATCCGATCTACAGGAAACATGGGCGGAAATGCTTACGCAAAGGTTAAATGTCACCATATCTCAGGAAGACAGTGTGGACATTCCGGATGAAAGTAAGGAATTAGTGCAAAACCTGAAACAGAAGGAATTGATTACAGGGTTTGCCCGTCTGTTTCAATATTTAGCACGCACCCAAAAACGGGCGATGACCCATTTGCAGCCTGTACAGTATATTGAACTTAGTCAGTATATGAAATTGGACATGTATTCAAAGCGCAATCTGGAACTGACGGAAACGATTCGAAAAAAAGGCAAGGAAGGATCATTACTATGGGTACTGGATAAAACGGTTACCGCTATGGGAGCAAGAATGCTTAAGAAATGGCTGGACAGGCCATTATTATCAACCACGGAAATGGAAAGACGTCACCAGCAGGTAGAAGGATTGCTGGAGCAGTATTTTGAAAGAGAAGCACTTAGGGAAGCCTTGAAAGAGGTTTATGATTTAGAGCGTTTATCAGGAAGAGTTGCATATGGAAACGTCAACGCCAGAGATTTAATTCAACTGAAAAAGTCCCTGCATCAAATTCCGGAAATCATTCAGGTGCTGCAGGATTTTCAGCAGGAGGAGCTTGCTCAGCTGGCCGACACCATTAATCCACTTGAATCCTTAAAAGAAATCCTTGAGAAGAGCATTGCGGAAACGCCTCCTTTATCGATTAAAGAGGGGGATATTATAAAGGATGGCTATCATGAGCAGCTGGATCAATACAGAGATGCTTCAAGAAATGGTAAGCAATGGATTGCCGAGTTGGAGAGGAAGGAAAGAGAAGCTACTGGTATCAAATCTTTAAAGGTTGGTTTTAATAAAGTATTTGGCTATTATATCGAAGTGACCAAGGCCAATCTTCATTTGATTCCTGAAGGACGTTATGAACGTAAGCAGACACTTAGCAATGCCGAACGTTTTATTACTCCGGAACTTAAAGAAAAAGAGTCATTAATTCTGGAGTCCGAGGAGAAAAGTGTAGAGCTTGAATATGAGATCTTTATAGATATCCGGGAACAGGTAAAGACATTTATTCCAGAACTTCAAAAGTTGGCTGAACAAATGAGTGAATTGGATGTCTTACAGAGCTTTGCTGTTGTGAGTGATGAAAATCGGTATACCAGGCCATCATTTACAAATGGACATGAGCTTCATATAGAAAATGGACGGCATCCCGTTGTAGAACAAGTGATGAAGGATGATCATTATGTTCCCAATGATGTAAGGATGGATGAAAATCGTGACATTTTGTTAATTACGGGTCCGAATATGGCCGGTAAAAGTACTTATATGCGTCAGCTGGCTCTTATTGTAATTATGGGCCAAGTCGGATGTTTTGTCCCTGCTGATCGCGCGGAACTTCCGGTTTTTGATCAGATTTTCACTAGAATTGGCGCTGCAGATGACCTGGTAGCCGGACAAAGTACCTTTATGGTGGAGATGCTTGAAGCTAAACATGCGTTAACGAAAGCAACCGAGAACAGCCTGATATTGCTTGATGAAATAGGAAGAGGCACAAGCACGTATGATGGTATGTCTCTGGCCCAGGCCATTGTAGAATATATTCATAACCACATCCATGCGAAGACGTTATTTTCCACCCATTATCATGAACTCACAAGTTTAAGTGATTCTCTGGAGCGGTTAAGTAACGTGCATGTGAAGGCAGAAGAGCATGATGGGAATGTTGTGTTTCTTCATAAAATCCAGGACGGAGCAGCTGATGAAAGCTACGGTATTCATGTGGCAAAGCTTGCCGAACTGCCTTCACCTTTAATTGATCGGGCCTATGAAATTTTAAACCAGTTTGAACACTCGGAATCCTCTCGAGTACCATCAGCTAATGAAGAAGAGCAGCTGGACTTTTTTGCTTTTAAAGAACCTGCCCAAAAAAAGCAGGAAACGGAAAATTCCAAGTCGGTTTCAACTGCAGAAAAAACTATAATGGACGAGATTAAAGGATTAAACATGTTAAATATGACACCAATGGAAGCCATGAACACCTTATTTGCCATCCAGCAAAAATTGAATAAATGACGAGGGGAGGGATAAGAAATGGGAAGTATACAATTAATGCCTGACCATCTGGCCAATAAAATTGCTGCCGGCGAAGTAGTGGAAAGGCCGTCATCGGTTATTAAAGAATTAGTTGAAAACAGTATTGATGCCAATAGTACCTGGATTAAAATTGAACTGGAGGAAGCAGGTTTAACCTCCATTAAAGTAAGTGATAACGGAAATGGAATGTCAGCTGAGGATTGTGAAAAAGCCTTTTTGCGTCACGCCACCAGTAAAATTAACTCTGAAGGTGATTTGTTCAGGGTTCGTACGCTGGGCTTTCGCGGTGAGGCATTAGCCAGTATTGCAGCTGTAAGCCGCTTAATCGTACGTACATCAGATGGCGTAAGTGCGGGTACGCAATTAGAAATTGAAGGTGGAAAACTCATTAGCCGTGATAAAGGGGATGCGAGAAAAGGTACAGATATTCTTGTCAAAGATATTTTCTTTAATACGCCTGCGCGTTTAAAATATATGAAAACAATTCATACAGAGCTTGGTCATATTACAGATGTACTCAATCGGATTGCCTTGTCTCATCCGGATATACGATTTGAGTGTATTCACAATCAAAAACGCTTATTTTATACCTCAGGAAGAGGGGACCAGAGGCAGGTTATTGGTCAAATTTATGGAATGCAGACAGCAAAGAAAATGCTTCCGATTGAATATGAAACTCTAGACTTCAAAATTACTGGTTATGCTGCACGTCCTGAGGTGACAAGAGCGAATCGAAATTATATTTCCAGCATCATTAATGGTCGCTATATTCGAAACCCAATGATTAATAAGGCGATTCTCAAGGGCTATCATACACTATTACCTATCGGGCGGTATCCGGTGGTTGTAATTAATATTGACATGGATCCGTATTTAGTGGATGTCAATGTTCATCCAAGTAAGCTTGAAGTCAGGTTCAGTAAGGAGCAGGAGCTATTCGCTGCTGTTGAAACGGCAATAAAAGATGTATTTAAGCAGGAAACTTTAATACCTGAACCTGCTGCTGCTGAAAAGACTAAGAGAGAACAGCCTAAACAAAGCTATTTCACCTTTGAGCAGCAATCCAGGCCAACTGTGAAGGATGATACACCCTGGGAGGATTTACTTGCGAAAACGGACGTGAATCCAGGGACTCAGAGACAGGAGATTGAATTGGATTATATCACAGACAGTCAGACTTCTTCTGTTCATGAACAGTGGTCCGAAGAGTTGGATTTACAGCAGGAAGAAGAAGCGATTACTACTCAAACCGAAAATACAGAGGAAAACCGGGTGCCTGTGTTATACCCCGTCGGTCAGGCTCATGGCACTTATATTATCGCACAGAACAATCAGGGACTTTATTTAATTGATCAGCATGCTGCACAAGAGCGGATCAAATATGAATTCTATCGGGAGAAGGTAGGGATTGTGCCGGAAGAGGTCCAGGAGCTGCTTGTCCCGTTAACCTTTGAATTCTCGAAACAGGAAGCGATCTTCATTCAAGCCCATCAGGAGGAGCTGAAGCAGGTAGGTCTTTTCTTTGAAACATTTGGAGAGCATACGTTTATTATCCGTTCTCATCCTCAATGGCTGCCTAAGGGAGAAGAGGAAGAGACAATCAGGGAAATGGTAGATCAGGTCCTGGAAAATCAAAAGGTAGATATTAAACAATTACGTGAGGATGCAGCAATTTTAATGTCGTGTAAACGATCGATAAAAGCGAACCACCATTTGAATTATGATGATATGTACCGTCTTCTGGAAGATTTACGTCAGTGTCAGGATCCTTTTACCTGTCCACATGGACGTCCCATTATCATCTTCTTTTCCGAGTATGATCTGGAGAAAATGTTTAAACGTGTCATGTAGCAAATATTCATCATCCAATCAGAAGAGCTGATACGCTGAGTCACGGCTCTCTCTGGTTGGATTTTTCCATACCCATTGAAATAGGCTTGTAAAATTTTGCATATATACCCATATCATGTATAATATGAGAAGCAAGTGATATACACATTCGGTTGCTGTATGATACTTGTTTCAGGCATCTGGAGGTCTACTAAAATGAAAACAAATGTTATTGCTGTGGTCGGACCTACTGCCGTTGGAAAAACGAAGCTCAGTGTAGAGCTGGCCAAACGGTTTCATGGAGAAATTATAAGCGGCGATTCGATGCAGGTTTATCAAGGATTAGATATTGGAACAGCGAAGGTTACTGATGAGGAAAGGCAGGGAATTCCTCACTACATGATTGATATAAGAGAGCCGGACCAGGATTTCTCGGTGGCCGATTTTCAGGATCATGTTCAGCATTATATCAATTATATCGACAGCCGTAATAGGCTTCCCATTATTGCGGGAGGTACCGGTTTATACATACAATCAACGTTATATAATTTTAATTTTTCATCTCAAAAGCGGGATGAACAGTTCGAAAAAGACATGCTGGCTGCCATTCAGGAAAAGGGGGTAGAGCCCTTTTATCATAAACTTAAAAAAGTAGATCCCGAACAGGCGGAAAAAATTCATCCAAATAATTTGCGAAGAGTCATACGAGCTTTGGAAGTCTATGAAAGAACAGGGTTAACAATGTCTGACCTGCAGCAAAAGCAGGCGGATCAATCACCCTATAATCCTACTTTAATAGGACTCTCTATGGACCGTGAAGAATTATACAGGAGAATTAACCATAGAGTGGATCTAATGATGGAGGAAGGACTCCTGGATGAAGCCAAACGACTTTATGACCAGGGGCTGAAGAATGCTCAATCGATGCAGGGGATTGGGTATAAAGAATTTATTCCTTATTTTGAGGGGGAGTGGTCACTGGAAGAGTCCATTGAGCGGTTAAAACGTAATTCCCGCAGGTATGCCAAACGTCAATATACATACTTTCGGAATAAAATGGATGTCCATTGGTATTCCATTTCAGAGCTCAATCTTCAGGAAACTTTTTCATTAATTTTTCGAGATTTAGAAGGATTGCTTCAAAATATCACGAAATAATCAAATATAGATAATTAGAGGAGGAAAGTTTCATGGCACAAACTGTAAATATTCAGGACCAATTTCTAAACCAGATTCGGAAAGGACATGTCCCAGTGACGCTATTTCTGACCAATGGTTTTCAATTAAAAGGTGTTGTAAAGTCGTTTGATAATTTCACCGTGCTTTTGGAAACAGATGGCAAACAGCAATTAATTTTCAAGCATGCGATTTCAACCTTTGCACCGTCAAAACAGGTCACTTTAGAAAAAGAATAAGGTCAGCATAACGGATGCAATTCAGGCATCCGTTTTATTTTGCACGCGCTTCCGCCTTTGTATTGTCCAGCTGCGGCTCCCAGGTCTGGGCGGACATAAGCCAAAGCCATTACGTGGCCAAGCCCATGCCACTCCATGTCTTCGTCTTATACCGCCAGACCTAACCGGTCGCCTCCGCTTTTCTTTATAGGCGGGTGTCACAAAAATCCTTTGTTTACGTATAGTAATCGTAGATAAGGGGTGAAGTGATGTGAATATAGAGGCGAAGCGTAAAGGACAGATCAATGTTGTTTTACATGATCAGGATCAAACCCATTCATTAAAATCCTATGAATTTAATCATAAAAGTGATCAGCGTTTTCGTTTTATTGATCAGGCCTTTTCATCATATATCGGCATGGAAACGTTAAAGCAGACATTAAAGGAAATTTACGCGAAAGTTCTGGTTAACCGTAAAAGAGAGGAAGCGGGTTTAAAGGCTGAAAATCAGATGCTGCACATGATGTTTAAGGGAAACCCCGGTACTGGTAAAACTTCGGTAGCAAGGGAGATTGCCCGCTTATTCCATCAAATGAATCTGCTTTCCAAGGGTCATTTGATAGAAGCGGAGCGTGCAGATCTCGTTGGTGAATACATCGGACATACAGCCCAGAAAACCAGAGATTTAATAAAAAAAGCCATGGGTGGTGTATTATTTATTGATGAAGCCTACTCGCTGGGGCGAGGAGGAGAAAAGGATTTTGGTAAAGAAGCGATTGATACATTGGTGAAACACATGGAGGATTATCATGAAGATTTTGTACTGATCCTTGCAGGTTATCCGGATGAAATGGATCACTTTTTGTATTTAAATCCCGGACTCAAATCCAGATTTCCGATTATTGTTGATTTTAAAGACTATACAATTGATGAATTAATAGAAATTGCACAAATTATAACTGAGCAGAAACAATATGAACTGACACAATCTGCCTATAGAAAGCTGCGAACTCATTTAAGGGAATTACAGGAGCAGGAATGGGAAAATTTTTCGAATGGAAGATATATCCGAAACAAGGTTGAAGAAGCTATCCGAAGGCAGGCGCTGCGCCTTGTGGCAACAAATCAGTTCGGTGCAAAGGATCTAGTTTCCTTAAAACCGGAAGACTTTAATTTTCGGGTGGAGACATATTCATAGCAAAAGGAGTTCTGATGATGGAAAATAAAGAACAGGTATTACTCATCGCCTGTCAGATTAAAGGCACGAATGAACAAAAATTTCATACGTCATTGGAAGAACTAAAACAATTAACAGAAACTGCAAATGGAGAAGTTGCAGATGTCGTCATTCAAAAGAGAGATAAAATACACGCGGCGTTATATATCGGTGAAGGAAAATTAGAGGAGATTCAGTACACCCTTGAAATGAATCCAGTTGACCTCGTCATCCTTAATGACGAGGTTTCACCTGGACAGTTAAAAAATTTGAGTGACCGTTTGGACGCCAGGGTCATTGATCGAACCCAGCTCATTCTTGATATTTTTGCGGGACGAGCAAGGACAAGAGAAGGAAAACTGCAGGTTGAGCTGGCGCAAATGCAGTACTTACTTCCCAGGTTAGCAGGCCAGGGGACAGAATTATCCCGTCTTGGTGCAGGTATTGGTACAAGAGGGCCCGGGGAAACCAAGCTGGAAACCGACCGACGCCATATCAGGCGAAGAATTACTGAAATTAAGGAGCAATTACGAGCCGTTGTGAATCAGCGCAGTCAGTATCGTAAACGCAGAAAAGAAAATCAGGCCTTTCAAATTGCGATTGTCGGATACACCAATGCAGGTAAGTCTACTTTATTTAACCGATTAACGAAAAGTGAATCGCTGGAAGAAAACCAATTGTTTGCGACATTAGATCCACTGTCAAGAAGAATCAGATTGGATAATGGATTTGAAGCTATTATTACAGATACGGTTGGTTTTATACAGGATTTACCTACAACTTTGGTGGCTGCCTTCCGCTCTACGTTAGAGGAAGTGACAGAGGCGGATTTCATTTTACATGTCGTCGATGGTTCAAATGAGGATTTTCCGCAGCATGAGCAAACGGTCTATAACCTATTGGATGAACTGGGTGCTGATGGACTGCCTATGTTAACCATTTATAACAAACGGGATCAATTCAAGGCTGATTTTATCCCGAACTCCTATCCTTACATTACCATCAGCGCCTTTGATGATGAGGATTTAAACAGGCTTCTGAAAAAAATTGAAGAGGTTGTAAAATCTGAATGGAAATATTACGAATTGCAGGTACCTGTTCAGGATGGCCGTCTCCTGCATCGTATCAAGAACCATACGATTGTGGAAACCGAGGATTTTGAACCGGACACAGAGGATTATATGCTGACAGGATATGTTGACCCCAATCACCCTATTTATGAACATTATATCAATAAGGAGCAGTAGCTATGGAAACAGAAGCAATTGAAAAGTTGGCGAACAAAATCGAAACAGACTTATTTCCTTTTCACAAAAAAATTCGAACCATTGTTGAAGCGAATCAGAAAAAAGTTTTAGAGGCTTTTCAGAAACATCAGGTAAGTGATAGTCACTTTAACCCAACAACCGGATATGGCTATGACGATAGAGGCAGAGAGGTGTTAGAGGAAATTTATGCGGAGGTATTCGGCACCGAGGATGCATTAGTAAGACCTCAGATTATCTCCGGCACTCACGCCATTACATTAAGTTTATTTGGTGTATTAAGGCCGGGGGATGAGCTTCTTTATATCACTGGTAAACCTTACGATACATTAGAAGAAATTGTCGGTACCAGAGGTGAGGGTTCAGGTTCATTAAGGGACTTTAATATTAACTATAAGCATGTTGATTTAACAGAGGATGGTTCTGTTAATTTTGCTCAGGTAAAGAATGCCATCCATGAAGATACCAGAATGATAGGGATTCAGCGGTCAAAGGGATACGACAGCCGCCCATCGTTTACGGTGCATCAAATAAGGGAAATGATCAGCTTTGTTAAGTCTGTTGCTCCTTCCTGTATTGTTTTTGTTGATAATTGTTATGGAGAGCTTGTGGAATTGGAGGAGCCGACAGATGTTGGAGCAGATTTGATGGCAGGTTCTTTAATTAAAAATCCCGGTGGCGGACTGGCCAAAACAGGTGGCTATATTGTTGGCAGGAAGGATCTGATTGAAAAATGTGCCAACCGTCTGACAGCGCCTGGAATTGGTAAAGAAGCAGGCGCTTCACTGTACAGCCTTCAGGAAATGTTTCAGGGGCTGTTTATGGCCCCTCATGTTGTAGGTGAATCGTTAAAAGGAGCTTTATTTACCTCCCGTATATTGGAGGAATTCGGATTTGAAACGATGCCATCTTATAAGGAAGAGCGGACAGACCTCATTCAATCTGTGAATTTTCCTGACGCAGATATGATGATTACTTTCTGTCAGGCCATACAAAAGGCTTCTCCAATAAACTCACACGTTGTTCCTTACCCGAGCCCTATGCCAGGGTATGAACACCATGTTATTATGGCTGCAGGAACATTTATCCAGGGTGCAAGTATAGAATTATCGGCTGATGGCCCCATAAGACCTCCTTATACAGCATATGTTCAAGGTGGACTCACTTACGAACATATTAAAATTGCCATTGTATCTGCTATAGAGATGATGGTGGAAAAGGGCTATAATCTTACAGTTAAATAATCAGATATTCAGATCACAACAATTACATACACCTTTTGTAAAGTTTCCTTACATGCCTTGACAGATATACAAACAAAAAGTATAATCAATATTAATTAAAGATTGGAGGTGCGTTTATGAGTGATCTCAACCGACGCTCAACGCCTCTTTTCCCAATGAGCATTATAACCTCTCTTACTGATTTAACCGCACGCCAGATCCGTTACTATGAGGAACATGGACTGGTGCATCCTGCCCGCTCGAAAGGCAATCGGCGTTTATTTTCTTTTAACGATGTTGACCGGTTATTAGAAATAAAAGATCTGATTGATAAAGGAGTTAACTTAGCGGGTATTAAAGAGATGTTATCTAACAAAAACACAAAAGATCAGCCTGAGGAAACAGTAAAGGAAGAAAAAACGGAGGAGAAGCAGCCTTTAACGGATAAAGAGTTAAGGAACTTATTGCGTAAAGAGCTGTTAGATGCAGGGAGGTTAAACAAAAATTCGTTAAGACAGGGAGAATTATCACGATTCTTCCATTAAAAAATATAGGAGGCTACTTATGGGGAAAAAATTTACTAAAGAAGAGATCCTGAAAAGAATTGAAGAAGAAGATGTAAAATTTATTCGTCTGCAGTTTACAGACATGCTGGGAACCATCAAAAATGTGGAAATTCCTTTAAGCCAATTGGAAAAAGCCCTGGATAACAAAATTACTTTTGATGGATCATCTATTGAAGGGTTTGTACGCATCGAAGAATCTGATATGTTCCTTTATCCTGATCTGGATACGTTCGTTGTCTTCCCTTGGACTTCTGAAAAAGGAAGAGTGGCACGTTTTATTTGTGACATATTTAATCCAGATGGGACGCCATTTGAAGGCTGCCCTCGTTATAACTTAAAGAAGAACGTCGAGAAAATGGAGGAGCATGGTTTTACGGCCTTTAATATTGGAACTGAACCGGAATTTTTCCTGTTTAAGCTAGACGAAAATGCAGAACCAACGATGGAACTTAATGATAAAGGCGGATACTTTGACTTAGCACCAACCGATTTAGGGGAAAATTGCCGTCGTGATATCGTATTAGAGCTTGAAGAAATGGGATTTGAAATAGAAGCTTCCCACCATGAAGTTGCCCCGGGACAGCATGAAATTGATTTTAAATATTCGGATGCCGTTAAGCACTGTGATGATATTCAAACCTTTAAGTTAGTCGTAAAAACAATTGCAAGAAAGCATGGTTTACACGCGACCTTTATGCCTAAGCCATTATTTGGCATGAATGGTTCAGGCATGCATTGCAATATGTCCTTATTTAAAGATGGCGAAAACAGCTTTTTTGATGAGAAAGGTGATTTGCAGTTAAGCAAAACCGCTTATCAGTTTATTGCTGGTGTCATCAAGCATGCTACAAGCTTTACGGCGGTTACCAATCCAATCGTAAACTCTTATAAGCGTCTTGTTCCAGGTTTTGAAGCTCCAAGCTATGTAGCCTGGTCCGGTCAGAACCGCAGCCCGTTAGTCCGGGTACCATCTTCACGCGGTTTAAGTACACGGATTGAAGTAAGAAGTGTGGATCCAGCTGCGAACCCTTATATGGCCATGAGTGTATTACTTGCTTCCGGACTTGACGGTATTAAGAATAATTTAACCGCACCAGCGCCTATAGACCGGAATATTTACGTTATGGAAAGAGAAGAACGGGAGGAACAGGGAATTGAGGATCTCCCGGCAACTCTGTATGACGCACTTCAGGAGCTAAAGAGTGATGAAGTACTTGTAGAGACTCTGGGTGAGCATTTATTCGAGCACTTTGTAGAAGCTAAAGAAATTGAATGGAATATGTTCCGTACTCAGGTACATCCGTGGGAGCGGGAGCAATACCTGCAGACGTATTAATGATTCAGAAAACCCCTGATAAAAATTTTATCAGGGGTTTTATTACGGGCATATAAGATCATCATTTACTCTTTAGAGAGTCTAAAGAATTTCTAATTGTAAAATGATGAATAAGTGTCAAAACAATTAGAAGAATATTTAATATGCTATTAAGCTTTACAAGCCGACTCATTCCATCACCACTTTTTTAGTTATTATGTGGCTTTGTGCAGCTTTTATTCTTAAATCCTGGTTTCAAAAACTTGAAAAAAGACTCTTACAATTAAGTTAAGTAGTTCACTTACCGTGGAGAAAATATCAAATCACATAACAAATAGCATATGGTTTCGAAGCATCTTTAATAACCATTTTAACACTTGTTTTAACCGCAAAAACGTTTGGATATACATAACTTATCCAAGCGTTTTTCTTTGTTTTCAATTATATTGTCTTGTTCAACTAAAGCACCTGTTTGTTGAATAAGACATCTATTATTTTCCAGACAACTTAAACCGTTTAAGCAAACTTACATTTACAACATCATTAGATTTTCTTTCCAAAGAATAAACTGATACCGTATCAAGAATAAATTCCTCGCTAATTTCCTTTGATAATAATTCTTGAGTTTCTATATCTGTTAGAGATGAATTGTTACATAATGTGCAATGTGGCTTATAAGGAAATGGGTTTTCTAAAAATTTTATATCCGATTTTACAAGTTCTTTGTGTAATTCTCGAATAGGACCTTCATCTTGTAAGGTAAAAAAGAAAATATCTGTATTTGGAAAGCTACTAACTTCTCCGAAATTACATTTAATCGGTTTTATTCGTGAGGTCACATCTTTAATCGTTGAATAGACATTACTTGGATTTTGTTCATATTGTAATACTCCTATTCCACTTGACCCAGTAACCGTTATTTCTGCGGGTAAAGACATTGTATAGTTATGTTCAGACCTTATCTTCTTTACTTTATCAGCAATTTTTTTAGGTAAATCCAATACTATGTATGTATCATTTTTAAAATCTTCCATACTAAGTCCCCCAAACTTTTATTAAACTCTTCTGCCTCTTTAGTTTAAGTATATAATTTCACAATATCTTATATCTCTTTTATAACATATACTCGGATTTACCCTAAAATTCACAAAAGATAATACAATTACCCTATTTAACGTTAAAAATAACATAGCAATTATCACCCTACTAATCAACTGTTAGTGGACTGTTAATTTGTGTGCTAAATATAAAGCTAAAAGTGATGTTATTTATAAGTAAACATTGATATATAAACAAAAAATAGCATACCAAACAATGTGCTATTTGGTATGCTATTTAATCATTTATTTAGGTTTTTCTCCATCGAAAGTGAACTACTTACAATTAAGTAAGAGTCTTTTCTAAACTATAAATCTAGTTTTAAAAGTTAGTGTATTTCCCTGAATAATCCAATCACTTTCCCCAATATCGTCACATCACTAACAATAATCGGATCCATTGTTGCGTTTTCAGGCTGGAGTCGGATATAATCCTTTTCCTTAAAGAAACGCTTCACGGTTGCCTCCTCATCCTCCGTCATAGCGACAACGATTTCTCCGTTTTGAGCGGATCGCTGCTTACGAATAATTACCCGGTCGCCATCAAGAATACCGGCTTCAATCATACTTTCTCCAGCAACATTCAAAACAAATAGATCGTCTTCTGAAATGGCCAGATGTTCTGGAACAGGTACATATTCCTCAATATTTTCGATTGCTGTAATAGGTTCACCGGCTGTTACCTTACCAATGACCGGTGCGTAAAAGGCTTCTGTTTTTGGAGCATTATTCATTTCCTCTTCCAGTTCCAGCACTTCAATCGCTCTTGGTTTTGTTGGGTCTCTGCGTATAAAGCCCTTTTCTTCAAGTCTTGATAAATGTCCATGAACAGTAGAGCTGGAAGCGAGTCCTACTGCTTGCGCAATTTCCCTTACTGAAGGTGGATAGCCTTTAGCCGTTACCTGCTCTTTTATGTATTCCATGATCGCCTCTTGCCTTTTGGATAGCTTGGTCATATTTTTCTCACCTCGTACATATATATCAATTGTCTGTATTATAGCATGTATTTCCACTTTTCACAAACATTCGTTCGGAAAAAACGGTTGACAGGAACAGGTGTTCTGATATAATGAAAATAGACAAAAGCGAACAAAGGTTCTATTTTTGTTAGGAGGCGATTTTAATGTTTAATAAAGTATCAAAAATCGACATTGCGTTTTATTCACTTTTCGGACTGACTCTAGTAATCTTATATTATGCATTATCTATTAGCTAAGAGTTTTTTACATAGTTAAGAGGTGGAATTATTGAGGGCGGTTATATACTGTCGTGTCAGCACAGACAAAGAAGAACAGACAACATCTATTAAAAGACAGAAGGAAGAACTCATTCAACTGGCAAATCAAAGCCATTATGAGATAGCAGATATCATTGAAGAAAAACAAAGTGGTTATGAAATCGAGCGTGAAGGTATTTTCAGGATGCTGGAGCTTTTCTCATCAAATGAAGCGGACGTACTCTTTATTCAGGACGAGACAAGGCTTGGCAGGGGCAATACAAAAATAGCTTTGCTCCACCAGCTTCAAAAACTGGGCATCCCAATATATACAATTTCCCACCAGGGAGAGATTCAACTCTCTGAATCGGACTCCATGGTTTTACAAATTGTATCGATCGTAGAAGAGTATCAGAGAAAGCTCCATAATATAAAGATTAAAAGAGGAATGAAAAAGGCCGTATCAAATGGGTACAGGCCTGAAAATAATCTATCAAATATTCATGAGTCTCCTGGAAGAGAACGTAAGACATTTCCAATTGATGAAGTGGTTAAACTTAGAAATAACGGCTTAACTTTTGCTGAAATTGCTTCTACACTACGAGGTATGGGGTATGACGTATCAAAAGCAACCGTTCATCGCAGATTCCAGGAGTATACGCTTGAAAATCAAAATAAATCCATGTAAGATTAACAAAAGAGCAAGCAAGAGTCTGTAATAGTGACGCTTGCTTTTTGTTTTTGGCAAGGGCTCTGCAGGCAAAACGTGGCAAGCGGTGTGTGTTTCCTGTAAGCAGAGTCAGTAGAAATTGTGAAAATTGTCTTGATTATAAATGTAAGGAGCGTTCATATGTTATCACAGGATAAAATTGATCGTATCAATTATTTAGCCAATAAATCGAAAAATGAAGGATTAACTGAAGAGGAGAAAAAAGAGCAGAATGATTTACGTCAGGCCTATTTAAAAAACTTGCGTAAATCTTTTAAGAGTCAGCTTACTTCCATGAAGGTTGTTGATCCAGAGGGGAATGATGTGACCCCGCAGAAGGTTAAGGACGAAAAAGAACGAAAGAAAAAGCATTAAAATACTATTTTGAAAAGCCTTATTCAGTTCGATGGATAGGGCTTTTTATATGTATAAAAGTCTTGGTTTAATTGATAATAATAAGAGATTTTATTGAACATTTCCTTACGTATAACGATTTTTGCTTGTATCCTTTGATGTTTCATTATACGATAAATAATGTGGATTACATAATTGCAAGGATGAAAGGAGATTGCGACATGTCAGCAGACATTGAACAAAAATCAATAAATACGATACGAACATTAACCATTGATGCCGTACAAAAGGCTAATTCAGGACATCCTGGAATGCCAATGGGAACGGCTCCAATGGCCTATACACTTTGGACAGAATTTATGAATCAGAACCCTGAAAATGCCAGCTGGTTTAACAGGGATCGTTTTGTCCTTTCCGCAGGTCATGGTTCTATGCTTTTATATTCATTATTACATTTATCAGGCTATGATGTGACCATGGATGATATAAAGAACTTCCGTCAATGGGGTTCAAGAACACCAGGACACCCTGAATTCGGACATACAAATGGAGTAGAGGCTACAACAGGTCCATTAGGACAAGGACTGTCTATGGCAGTTGGAATGGCTATGGCTGAACAGTACTTAGCCGGAAAATACAATCGCGACAAATATAATGTCATTGATCATTATACCTATACCGTCTGTGGTGATGGGGATTTAATGGAAGGTATCTCTCATGAAGCAGCATCCTTAGCTGGTCACTTAAAGCTTGGTAAGCTCGTCATGCTATATGATTCCAATGATATTTCCTTAGACGGTGATTTGGATCGTTCTTTCTCAGAAAACGTTCAGCAGCGTTTCGAAGCATATGGATGGCAGGTTATCCGTGTAGAAGACGGCAATGATCTGGCAGCTATTCGCAAGGCAATTAAAGAAGCGAAAGCTAATACAGATCAGCCTACACTCATTGAAGTAAAAACGGTTATCGGCTTTGGTGCGCCAAATAAATCAGGCAAATCAGACGCTCATGGTGCTCCGTTAGGTGAGACGGAAATCACGATGACAAAGGAATACTATCAGTGGGAGCATGAACCGTTTCATGTACCTCATGAAGTTTATGAAGACTTCAAGCATAAAGTTCAGGAGGCTGGCGCAAAAAAAGAAAACGAATGGAACGAATTATTTTCCAAATATAAGGAGCAACACCCAGAGTTGGCTAAGGAATTAGAAACAGCTATCAACGAAGAGCTTCCAGAAGGCTGGTATAATGACCTTCCTGACTATGAAGTGGGAGAAGACTCCCCGGCAACACGCGCAGCTTCAGGATCAGCATTAAATGCTATCGCCAAACGGGTTCCAAACTTTATTGGTGGCAGTGCAGATCTTGCCGGATCTAATAAGACCACCATTAAAGATGAAGCTGATTTTACATCTAAAGACTACAGTGGTCGTAATATCTGGTTTGGTGTCCGCGAATTTGGAATGGCTGCGGCTATTAATGGAATGACATTGCATGGCGGGCTGAAAGTATTTGGCGGTACATTCTTTGTATTTAGTGATTACTTACGTCCGGCCATACGTTTATCATCACTAATGAATCTGCCTGTTACCTATGTGCTTACACACGATTCAATAGCTGTAGGGGAGGATGGACCTACCCACGAGCCAGTAGAACAGCTTCCATCATTACGTGCAATGCCAAACCTTTCCTTAATTAGACCTGCAGATGGTTATGAAACGAATGCAGCATGGAGATTAGCCCTTGAGGCTGAAGATCATCCAACCGCACTAGTATTAACCAGACAGGGATTACCTACATTAGAAGGAACAAAGGAAAAGGCATATGAAGGTGTAAAGAAAGGGGCCTATGTAGTATCCCCGGCAGAAAAAGAAACAGCTGATGTCTTATTACTTGCTTCAGGATCCGAAGTACAGTTGGCTGTAAAAGCCCAACAGGAACTCAAATCAAAAGATATTGATGCATCCGTTGTGAGTATGCCTTCCTGGGATCGCTTTGAGAAGCAATCTGAGCAATATAAAGAGGAAGTCCTTCCTGGAAATGTGAAAAAGCGTTTGGGAATTGAAATGGCTGCCCCATTTGGCTGGGAGCGTTATGTAGGGGATGAAGGAAAAGTGCTTGGCATTGATAAATATGGAGCATCTGCCCCTGGCGATAAAGTCGTTGCTGAATATGGATTTACAGTTGAAAATGTTGTTAAGCAAGTAGAGGATTTACTTAAATAATGATCTCTCTTTGCGGCGCCAATAGCATTATTGGCGTCGCTTTCTGTTGAAAATGCTGCAAAAAAACCAAAGACTATTCGACTGAATTTGGCAGATTTTTGATTAGGATTTCTGATAGAATGGACTCTAATAAGGAGGACTGGCTATGCAGAAATTCTCGCTGTTTTTAATAAAGGAAAATGTAGCAGATGCGTATTATCATAAGAGTGATATCCTGTTTCACTTTTTGCAAAAGTATCCCTCACTAAAAAGTGATGAAGTTTACAGAAAACAGTTTCTTTATATTACTCAGGAGATTTCTACAGATCACCTGATTCAGTTTATTCAAAAGCAATATCCGACTCAAAGTGTGAGGACAAGCGCTCATCAGCTTTACATAACCTACCAGTCAACTCATATAAAAATAACAGTAAATCCAACAGAGTGTACGGTGGAAGGCTCATCCTTGCATGAGGTTGAACAGTTCGTTTTTGAATATTTACGATCCTTTTATTCCACATTTTTTGTTGTAAACATAGCTGACCAGCAATTCGGCTGGCTGTCGCCACAACGAAAAAGACTAATGATTTAACACGCGACTATTGTCATATGATGCGGTTTTTACTATACTGTATGAGAAACAACACGAAGGAGGAAACGTTTTTATGAGTACGTTATGGGTTGTACTTATTGCTATTCTTGCTTTAATAGCCGGTGTTGCCCTCGGTTTCTTTATAGCAAGAAAGTACATGATGAATTACCTGAAGAAAAATCCACCAATTAATGAACAAATGCTTCGTACAATGATGATGCAAATGGGGCAAAAGCCATCACAGAAAAAAATCAAACAAATGATGCGTTCCATGAACAATCAGATGGACAAATAGAGATAAATCCTTCTTCGCCTGGAAGAAGGATTTATTTTTAATGAATGTTCACGAAATTGTCATGATTGATATAGTGTGAAAAGAGGGAAGCGGTGGTTTCTCTGTTAAAATTGACTTGGGTATCTGGTAAGGTAAAGGAGAGATTACATAATGGGAGAAGAAGTTAACCTTTTATTAGCATTTGGAGCAGGATTTTTATCTTTTATATCTCCGTGTGTATTGCCGCTTTACCCTGTTGTTCTATCTTATGTGACAGGAATGAGTGTAAGTGAATTAAAATCAGAGAATGCAGTCATGAGTCGTCGCAGCTTATTTCACATGATTGCCTTTTTAATTGGTTTCTCCATCATATTTCTTATATTAGGCTTCAGTACTACAGCGTTTGGAGAGTTCTTTAAGGAATACCGGGAATTTATTCGACAGATCGGAGCCATACTAATGGTGTTTTTCGGTTTAGTGATGGCAGGGCTGTTTAACTTTGAATTTTTAATGAAGGAAAGACGAATGTCCTTTAAAAACCGGCCATCCGGTTATATTGGTTCAGCTTTTATAGGACTGGCATTTTCGATGAGCTGGACACCGTGTACAGGACCGATTTTAGGTGCTGTACTGGGGCTTGTAGGAACACAGCCGGAAACAGGAATCTTTTTAATGATTGCTTATACTTTAGGTTTTTCCATTCCATTTTTAGCTTTATCCTTCTTTGTAGGTAAACTTGACTGGATGAAACGAAACAGTGAAAAAATTGTTAAAATTGGCGGTTACGTCATGATTATTCTGGGAATTGTGCTCTTTTTTGACTGGATGCGTTTTATCACAGCTTATCTTGCTGGTCTCTTTGATTTCCAGGGTTTTTAATTTAACAAAAGGGAAAAAGTTGTTAAAATGATTAATTTTATATTAAGATAGAAAACATAAGGGAAAAGTAGGAGGATTTTATGAGACATAACGATTTAATTTTAAGAACAATGACAGCACTAATCGCTTTTATACTCCTGGGTTTTTCCATTTATTTATTTTTGGCTGGTCACCAGTCTCCTGGTGGTGGATTTATAGGAGGACTCATGACCTCCGCAGCCATTGTATTAATGTATATGGCGTATGGTTTAAGACCAATAGAAAAAATCTTACCTGTTAATTTTAAACTTTTAATACCAACAGGCTTGCTGATTGCCACGTTAACCGGAATTGGATCTTTTATATTTGGAGAACCATTTTTAAGTCAGACATATGGACATTTCCACTTACCAATTTTCGGGGATTCAGAGCTTGCAACAGCTATGCTGTTTGATTTAGGTGTGTACTTAACCGTTGTAGGTGTAACGCTGACAATCATGCTTACGATTGCAAGTGATGAATAAAGTAGATAAAGTTCATTATAAATTGGGGAGAGATCGGAATGGGGAAAGTCCTTGTAGTAGATGATGCACAGTTTATGAGATTAACGTTATCAAATATTCTGACAAAAGGTGGCCATGAAGTGGTTGGGGAAGCTTCAGACGGCCAGGAAGCGATTGATCTGTATAAACAATTACAGCCGGAACTCGTTACGATGGATATTACGATGCCCAATCTGGATGGCATGGATGCGGCTGAAGCAATCATAGAAAATGATCCTGATGCAAGGATTATTATGTGCTCAGCTGTTGGACAGCAGAAAGTAGTGGTACAGGCCATTCAGCTGGGAGCCAAAGATTTTATTGTGAAACCCTTTGATGAGTCGAGGGTATTAGATACAATAAACCGTGTATTACATAATTAGATGAGCTTTGGATTCGAGAACGTACCGAAAGAGTGAAAACCATGTTCTGGATTATTACAAGTACAGCTGTAGCGTTTGTTATGGCAACGACTATGATTTTTGTACGAATGAAAGCAGCCAAAAAACCGGCATCCATCAAAAAGATTATACTTCCTCCTCTCTTTATGAGTACAGGAGCTTTTATGTTTGTTTTTCCTGTATTTCATATCAGCTGGCTGCAGGTTATGGAGGCACTGCTGGTGGGCGTTGTTTTTTCAGTGTTCTTAATTATCACCTCAAATTTTGAAGTGAAAGATCATGACATTTATCTTATACCTTCAAAAGCTTTTATATTTATTTTATTTGGGCTATTAATTTTACGATTAGTTCTAAAGACACTTATCGGACAGACGATATCCTTTGGAGAAACGAGCGGAATGTTCTTTTTATTAGCATTCGGTATGATTTTAACTTGGAGAATAGCGATGCTCATCAAATATTTAAAATTAAAAAAATCGCTAGAAAGCAAAACACTCATGGCTTAAGTCAATAAAAAAACCGTCACCATATTGTGGTAACGGTTTTTTTATTGACTTTTATAATTTGGCTCTAATATAGAGAGGTAAGGGGTATAGTCGATGTTCTTTTCATCGAGCTTTTTGATTAAAAATTTATGATCACGTTTTGGTGTAGCTAATATGTAACCTTCAATAAGTATATCTCTTGTAATCTCCTTACTATTCCTTTCTAGCGCTAATTGGCCAATCCTGCCGGCTATTTTCTGCTTGGCAACATCCCGGAATAGCTGCGGTACCGGGGATACAAGTTCGTTAAGGAGTTCCTTTTCGTCTTCTTTCCAGAGATGAGCCGTTTGTTCTACATAATATTCCTCCCAGTCAAGCGTGGACTTTCCATCCTCTTTTGGCATACGCTTCAAAAATTTCCGAAACATAAAAAAACCGCCAATCCCCATGAAACCAAGCAATATAAATGTCCAGATAATGATGATTGTAATAAATAGATCTGACATATTTCCACCTACTATTTAATCGATGTATGTATTCTCATTAAAATATAGCATATTTCCTGGCTAAATTCTATCATGCTATCCCGAAACTACTATAATAACATTATGTAAACTCGATGTAAATTTATGTTATAAAAACCACTTTAAATGAATAGATGTTTTTAGGTAAGAGTATAAACAGATTTTAAAAGAGGGGTATGCTGTGAATGTCAAAATTAGTATTGCCGGGTATTTATTAGGACTGACTTGTTTTGGGACTGGCGAATTATATTGTTCTGTACAATTGCAGGGGCAGGAATTCTTTCCATTCTCCTGGGATTTACGAATGATGATGATGAACTATATTTATTTGTTTATCACTTATATTACGGCCACGATATTGCTTCAATGGAATGCGCTGCAAATGACCAGGCAGATAATGAGAAGCCGATCCTTAAGTCCTCGTAACATTAGTTTGTCCTTGCTGCTTTTCACCTTGTTCTGCTTAAGTTTTCCAGGAGTGGTTATAATGAAATTCACCTATTATATTACTTTGGGGAATTATGACTTATTTACCATTTCTATTGTGTTAATGGTGTCGCTATCCCTTGTTGAATTAATTAAATACTTATTATCTCAAGAACGGGAAAAAGTAAGGTTTGTAAACGGCGATGTCATCTTGAAAAATCAGCATGGCTGAGTAATTAACTTAATAAACTGTAATTTGTGGTACATACATTTGTTCGGTATGGAGTTGTGAATGAAATTAGGAGAATTAAAAAAGCTTCCCAAATTTCCAGTAGAAGGCCAAATTGGGTAGCTTTTATCATTTCTGTTTGTTTGATTTTGAGCTTTGATATAAATCGTTATAAAATATGCTTAATTGGCGGGATTGTGTGGGAATCGAACCCACCGGAGACGGCACGCGCCTCCCGGACAGTTTTGAAGACTGCGACGGGCACCAGCACCGTAACCAACCCCAGCTGACAGAAAACAATTATACCCTGTCAATATAAAATATGCAAACCACTGGGCTGACAAATGCAATTAAGACGGATCTTCTGTTTTGTATTATTTAATTGATGAATGATAAAATAAATTAGATGAAGTATATATCAAATCATTGGAATCCAACATTGATCCTCCTGTCTGAAACAGGAGGATTTTATAAAATGATAGAATGTATCATGTATGAAGGCCTAATCTGTTGTGGAACAGTTGATTTTTTTAAATAGTAGAGGGATAATAAAATTGGATATATATAGATATAAAATATGGAAAATAGTCTGCCCTCTTTCAAACATTCATCCATCTTGAAAATACATAAGCAAATATTTCTTTTCATTTATCACAATGAAAAGAGTGGAGGGAGAAGGATGAAAAAAAGTAATCAATTAGTCAATGGGGATTTAACAGGAGCTCAGCAAAATAATTGTCAGGACACACTCATTAAAGATGAGGATTTTCAGCACTTAAGTGCACTTCCTTTGCCTTTTCTGGAATGGATTGACAAAGAGAGCAATCACATCTTCACAGTGAATTCCATCAACGGTGATTTTCGTTACATTTCAAACAATGTTCAGCAAATACTCGGACATAACAAGGAAGATGTTACAAGGACAAATGTTCTGTCCTGGGTACATCCGGATGATTATCACTATCTCCGTTCAAAGCTGCCTAAAGAAACACAACATCATGTTCATTTAACTTATCGCATGAAGAGTAAGGATGGACACTACAAATGGATTGAGTCAGTGATTAGTCGCATCAGGTATAAACACCGCGAATATTTTGTTGCCTATTCTATTGACATCTCCAGGATGAAGGAAACAACGAAACACCTCGCTCAATCTGAAAAAATGAATGTCGCCGGTCAGTTGGCTGCAGGTATTGCTCATGAAATACGGAATCCTTTGACTTCACTTAAAGGCTTTTTACAGCTAATGGAAGCTGGTGTGGACGTGGATGGACAATATTTTAAGATAATGAAAGAAGAAATTGAAAAGATGGAAACCATCACTTCAGAACTCTTATACATCTCTAAACCTCAACCTCACCATCGAAAAACTGTCTCACTTGCAGAATTATTAGCCGATGTATGTACATTGATGCGTTCCCAGGCCAATATGCATGAAATTGATATTCGTCTTACAACTGATACAGACCCTAGTGATATTGAATGTGCTCCTTCTCAAATGAAGCAGGTATTTATAAATTTAATTAAGAATGCTATTGAGGAAATGGAAGATGGAGGAGTTGTTCAGGTTCAGCTCCAGCAGACAGAAACTGAGACAATAGTGGAAGTCCAAGATGAAGGGCCTGGCATTCCCGAAAAAATTAAGGAGAAAATTCATGAGCCTTTTTTTACCACAAAAGAGAACGGAACAGGTTTAGGCCTTATGATAACAGATCAGATTATTAAAGAACATTATGGTCATTTAACCATTAAGGACGCACCAGTAAAGGGTACAATCATACGTGTAACATTACCTAATCATTCAGGATAAAAGGAAGTATGTGATTTAGTCATGAAAAAAAGAAATTTCACCATAGGAATGGCGGGACATATAGACCACGGGAAAACCGCCCTTACCAAAGCTTTAACAAAAACAGATACAGACAGGCTGAAGGAAGAAAAAGAACGGAAAATTTCGATTGAATTGGGCTTTGCACCGTTAAAGTTAAAGGATACTGATACCCATGTATCGATTGTTGATGTACCTGGCCATGAAAGATTTATACGTCAAATGATTGCCGGAGTGGCCGGTATTGATTTAGTCATCATAACTGTTGCAGCCGATGAAGGCATTATGCCGCAGACTAAAGAGCACATTGATATTCTATCCCTTCTTGATATAAAACAGGCCATGATTGTCATCACGAAGATTGATAAAGTTGACCATGAGCTTTTGGAACTCGTTAAAGATGATGTTCAGCAGTTTTTCCAAGGGTCTTATTTTAGCCAGTCCCCAGTTATATTAGTTGACAGTCTTTCAGGTAAGGGAATTTCGGAGTTGAAGGAACGTATTGAAGTACAACTGAAGAATACTCCTTCAAGGAAATCACATAGTCCTTTTCGAATGCCCATAGACCAGGTATTTACCATGAAAGGGATAGGTTCTGTTGTACGAGGAACCATTTATGAAGGGACCATTAGGAAGGGAGAACGCTTTTTCGTATTACCCGGGCAAGCGAAGGAAGCAAAAGCCCGTCAAATTCAGGTACATAATCAGGAGGTAGAAGAGGCTTTTGCGGGACAGCGTACAGCGATTAATATTTCTGGTGTCTCCAGGGAAGACCTGGATCGAGGAGATGTATTAGTAAAAAATCCGATGTATTTTGAGGAATCTGATACGATTGACCTGTCTCTGCAACTATTAGAGGATATTAAATACCCTGTGAAGCAGCGTGCACCTATTAAGTTTCATAGTGGAGCAAATGAAGTTTATGGTAAAATCGTATTTTTTGACCGGAATGAAGTCCAGCAGGCTAAGGAGGAAATTCTTTGTCAGGTTCGACTGCAGGAACCTATTGTCATAAATCGGGGAGATCGATTTATCCTACGGCGTGCCACACCAGTTGAAACTCTTGGAGGCGGGTGGGTAATCAATCCTGATGGAGAAAAGTACAGATTCGGAAACGAGACGATACAAAAGCTGCAGCAGCTAAAGGAAGGTACGCCTGAATCTCTTGTACTGCAGCTACTGCAGGAAGAAAAATGGGTCGAACATGCTGACCTTATGCGCAGGTTATCCCTTTCTCAAACGGCGCTTGACCATATCCTTCATGAACAGATTGAAAAGGGGCAAGCGGTGCAAATAGAAGGTTATTATTCCACTTCTGACATTATAAAGGAAGTAAAGGCCCATCTGTTTTCAAAATTATCTGCCTTTCATGAAGATTATCCATTAAAGGAAGGTGTGAATAAACCTGAACTTCTGCAATCAGATGATACACCGGATAACGTCCTTGAAAAGCTGATTAATCAATGGATCTCAGAAAAAGAGTTGAAGCAGTATCAGCAATATATTTCGTTATACTCATTTTCTCCAGCTATGCCACCAGAATGGCAAAAACGAATGGAGAATGTCATTCATCATATCTTTGAGGATCAAATTCAGGTGAAAGAATGGATAACCTATCTGGAAAAAGAAGGGATACCGAAAGAGCTGCATGAGGATTTCAGGAATTTTTTAATCAGTCATAAAATGGCTTATCCATTAACGGATAAGCATCTGATTCACAGCCGTACGCTGGACGTTCAAGCGAGGAGGCTAAGTGAGAACACGGATGAGTATTTTACGCTTAAAGAAGCGAAGGAAGCATGGGATATATCAAGAAAATATTTGATTCCATTACTGGAGCTAATGGACGCATTGCATTTTACGGAAAGAGTGGATGGTGATCGCAGGTGGATTTGCCGGCCAAATTAATCTGAAATGAGAATAACAAGGGGGCTAAGTCTGGCCCCTTATTTTTATGCAATTTAAAGGTAACAAGGGAAATGGCGGGTCGAGAATTTGTATTCCTCGGCCTTATTTATTAAAATGTGGGTGATAAGGAGATAAGGTTGATAAGGAGGAAATTTTATGGAATTACGTATTTCGGTTGAATTCTGCATGATGTGAAACTATGCACCAAAGGCTGCGAGTTTCGCAGAACAGTTATTCAGTCATTTTCGGCATGATATTAAAGAAATGAAGCTTATCCCTGGTTCAGGAGGAGTCTTTGAAATTTCGGTAAACGAAGAAACGATTTACTCAAAAAAGGAAACAGGAATTTTCCCTGACCCTAATCAGATCATCGAAATAGTAGAAGATCTGAAACAGACATAAAGCATGTTCACACATAGCAGGACATGGTTTTACGATATTATTGGAGCTTTGTTTCATATGGCGTGGAGGTAATAATCGTGAAAGAATTGCTTAGAAGAATCCCACCTGTTCATGAAATTCAAAGGAAGCCAGAAATTAAGGACATTCAGGAGCGTTTGAATATTACGAGAGAGAAGCTAAAGCATTGGATACAAACGGAAATCGAACATGTCCGTCAATTGATGATGACAAACAAACGGGAATTTCAACATAAAGAAGAAATTGAAGAATATATTATTTATCAGGTAAAGCAGAAGAGTATGAATTGGGAGAAGGACAATCTCACAAGGGTCATAAATGCCACCGGAACCATCTTACATACAAATTTAGGCCGGGCAAGATTATCGGACGAGGCCCTTGAACATGTGGCGAATGTGGCTAAGCATTATTCAAACTTGGAGTATAGCACAAAGAAGGGGGAACGGGGCTCCAGACACAGCATTGTTGAAGAGCTTATTAAAGAAGTGACAGGGGCTGAGGCTGCACTTGTTGTGAATAACAATGCGGCAGCTGTTTATTTAACCTTACGAGCCCTGGCTAAAAATCAGGAAGTCATTGTCTCACGGGGAGAGCTTGTTGAAATCGGCGGGAGCTTTCGAGTTTCCTCTATTATGTCGGAAAGCGATGCACAATTAGTTGAAGTAGGAACGACGAATAAAACCCATGATTTTGATTATCTGGACGCTATAAATGAACAAACTGTGATGATCCTGAAAGTACATACGAGTAACTTTAAAATAACTGGTTTTACTGACCAAGTAAACACAGAGGATCTTGCTACTATCGCAAATAAGAATGGTTTGATTTATTACGAAGATTTGGGAAGCGGGGCTCTCATCAATTTGGAGGACTATGGAATTGGCGATGAACCCGTTGTAAGAGATATATTAGAAGCGGGAGCACATTTAGTTTCTTTTAGTGGTGACAAGCTATTAGGGGGACCGCAGGCAGGTATAGTTGCGGGCAGAAAAGATCTAATTGACGTGTTAAAACGCCATCAACTGGCAAGAGTTCTGCGAGTGGACAAAATGACATTGGCCGCTCTGGAAACCACGTTAAGAATGTACGCCAAAGGGACACACTCTTCACTAATGAGTATACCAGCTATAAGAGATATTTTAAGACCCGCCTCAGAAATCAAGGAAAATGTTCAGGCATTTTTGGAGAAGGCAACTGCAAACACCATGCTGACTTTTGACATCCGTGATAGCTATGCAACGATTGGTGGGGGGACCATGCCGGATGAGCAAGTTCAAAGCTATGGTGTTCTTGTTCAATCCAGTGTTATATCTCCTGAACAGCTTGAAATCCGTTTGCGAAATCAGGACACTCCCGTTATTGGGCGGTTCTTAGATGAACAGCTGTTTCTGGATTTCAGAACATTGGACCATAATGATATTGATCAGTTGCACAGAATACTCGCCAGTATTAATCAGGATTTAGAGGTCATGTGATGCGCCCTTTTTCTGTCTGGTATGGTTACGGTTTTTTACTTTTTTTGAACCTTTCATGGGGACGCCATACGGTTGCTTGGCCTGGCGATTTAATTTGGAATTTTTTTGTTCAGCCAAATCAATCTCCTCCTTTCAAAAAGTATGTTGTGAAAAATCAGGGGTTTCTATCCGCCGCGCATCGAAAGTTCAAGAGAAAGAATGGATATGAATAATTGTTTTTAGAAATTTTTCTAAAAGATTTTACTTATTGAACATTTTGATTTAAAATGAGAGTGCAAACTGCCTATAGGGATGAAAGTAGATGAAAGTTTAATAGGAAATGAAGCCACATGGTTTCTGTACATAATCTATTAGAGGGGGTAAAAGATATGGCAGACAACGCCTTTAACGCGAGAAAGAATTTTGAAGTTAATGGCAAAACTTATCATTACTATGATTTGAAAGCGCTAGAAAATGCAGGAATTGGAAAAATATCTCGTTTGCCTTTTTCTGTTCGTGTTTTACTGGAATCGATTTTAAGACAGCATGATGGTACCGTTATCAAAGATGAGCACGTGGAAAAACTGGCTAAATGGGGAACAAAAGATGGAAATGTTGATGTACCATTTAAACCATCCCGTGTTATTTTACAGGACTTCACAGGTGTACCAGCTGTAGTTGATCTGGCCTCCTTACGTAAAGCCATGGTTGATATGGGAGGAAGTCCGGATTCTATTAATCCTGAGGTCCCTGTTGACCTGGTTATTGACCACTCTGTACAGGTTGATAAATACGGGTCTCCTGACGCATTAAATTTAAATATGGAGCTTGAATTTGACCGTAATAAAGAGCGCTATGAGTTCCTTCACTGGGCTCAGAAAGCATTTGATAACTACCGCGCTGTTCCACCTGCAACGGGTATTGTTCACCAGGTAAACCTGGAATACCTTGCTAACGTTGTTCATTCAGCTGAAACCGAAGATGGTGAAGTGGAAGCTTTCCCTGATACCCTAGTTGGTACAGACTCTCATACCACGATGATTAACGGTCTGGGTATTCTGGGCTGGGGTGTTGGTGGAATCGAAGCTGAAGCAGGTATGCTTGGTCAGCCTTCCTATGTTCCAGCACCTGAGGTAATCGGTGTTAAGCTTACCGGTAAATTTCCTGAAGGGACAACAGCAACCGACTTGGCCTTAAAAGTAACACAGGCTCTTCGTGAGAAAAATGTCGTTGGAAAATTTGTTGAATTCTTTGGCCCAGGTTTAAGCGAAATGCCACTTGCCGATAGGGCTACCATTTCTAATATGGCGCCTGAATATGGTGCAACTTGTGGTTTCTTCCCGGTCGACAACGAATCTCTTGAGTATCTTCGTCTGACTGGACGCAGTGAAGAGCAAATTAAACTTGTTGAAACTTATTGTAAACAAAATGAGCTATTTTATACACCGGACCAGGAAGATCCTGAATTTACTGATCTTGTTGAGATTGATCTTTATGAGCTTGAACCAAACCTGTCCGGTCCAAAACGCCCGCAGGATCGTATTCCACTGTCCCAAATGAAGGAATCTTTCAATAAGGCGTTAACAGATCCAGCCGGCAACCATGGTTTTGGTTTAGATGAAAATGAGAAGGATAAAGAGGCTGTAGTTAAGTTCTCCAATGGCGAAGAAACGGTTATGAAAACAGGAGCTCTTGCTATTGCAGCTATTACGTCCTGTACAAATACATCAAACCCGCATGTCATGTTAGGAGCAGGCTTACTTGCTAAAAATGCCGTTGAAAAAGGACTTGAGGTACCTTCATATGTAAAAACATCACTGGCACCAGGTTCTAAGGTTGTTACGCGTTACTTAGAAGATGCAGGTCTTATGGAATACCTGGATAAACTTGGTTTTAACCTGGTTGGTTACGGTTGTACAACATGTATCGGTAACTCCGGACCACTTCTTCCTGAAATTGAAGAAGCTATTGCAGAGAGTGATTTAACAGCTTCATCCGTCCTTTCCGGTAACCGGAACTTTGAGGGTCGTATTCATCCACTAGTAAAAGCAAACTACCTTGCTTCACCACCATTGGTTGTTGCTTATGCACTTGCTGGTACTGTGGACATTGATCTGAAAAACGAACCACTTGGCAAAGATAAGGATGGAAATGATGTTTACTTTAAAGACATCTGGCCATCAAGTGAAGCAGTAAAAGAGGAAATATCAAAGGTTGTTACACCGGACATCTTCCGTAAAGAATATGAGGAAGTGTTCAATTCCAATGAAAAATGGAACCAGATTGATACTACGGATGAGCCACTTTACGAGTGGGATGAAAACTCTACTTATATCCAGAACCCTCCATTCTTTGAAGGGCTGGCGAAAGATCCTGAAACCGTAAAACCTTTGAAGGATTTACGTGTAGTGGGTAAATTTGGAGATTCTGTCACTACAGACCATATTTCCCCGGCTGGTGCTATTCCAAGAGATATGCCTGCTGGTAAGTACTTAATTGAAAAAGGCGTTTCTCCACGTAACTTCAACTCCTATGGTTCCCGTCGCGGAAACCATGAAGTGATGATGCGCGGAACGTTTGGTAACATCCGAATTCGAAATGAGATTGCCCCTGGGACAGAAGGCGGATATACGACTTATTGGCCAACAGAAGAAGTTATGCCAATTTATGATGCTGCCATGAAATACCAGGAGGACAATACAGGATTAATGGTTATTGCCGGTAAGGATTATGGTATGGGAAGTTCCCGTGACTGGGCTGCAAAAGGTACAAATCTTTTAGGTATTAAAACCGTTATTGCTGAAAGCTTTGAGCGTATCCACCGCTCCAACCTTGTTATGATGGGTGTGCTGCCTCTCCAGTTTAAAGAAGGAGAAAGCATTGAATCCCTTGGTTTAACCGGTAAGGAAACCTACAACGTTGAAGTTGACGAAAGCGTTAAGCCACATGGTCTGGTTAAGGTTACAGCAACAGACGAAGAAGGCAATAAGAAAGAGTTTGAAGTTGTTGCCCGTTTTGATAGTGATGTGGAAGTAGATTATTACCGTCACGGCGGAATTCTTCAAATGGTACTGCGCAACAAGCTCAAATAAAATATGTTTTGGTTGTGATGAAAGCACCTCTTCGGGGGTGCTTTTCTTTGTTAAAGCGGGCCAGCATGATAAAATATGATTTAGAACATAAATTCTAACCTATAAGTGGAGAAGGAGAAATATGAAACTCATCAAACGTTTGATTGGACCAGCGATCATTTTAACCATGTTTACCATTGTGGTTTTTAATTTTGCCCAGGAACAGGTAAATGATAGCCGTGCAAATAAAGAGGAAGAATTTGACGGGGTTGCCGTAGCTGTTCCAGATGAATACGAATCAGAGAATCAAACTTCCGTCGAAATAGGGGAAACTGCCCCTGACTTCACCTTACATACCCTTGAGGGGGAGCAGGTGAAATTATCCGAACTTAATGGTGAGAAAGTTATGCTTAACTTTTGGGCAACATGGTGTAAGCCGTGCAGAAAAGAAATGCCGGAAATGCAGAAATTTCATGAAAAATACGGAGATAAAATGAACATTATTGCGGTAAATGCAACAGGATATGAGACTTCAGAAAACAATGTCCAGGACTTCGTAAACAAATATCATCTGACCTTTCCTGTACCTTTAGATCAGGAACTAACCGTAACGATGGATCAATACCAGGTATTTAATCTTCCCTCCAGTTACTTTATTAATACAGAGGGGAAGGTTATTGAAAAGTATTCCGGTTCCATTACCTTTGAAGTCCTAAAAGAAAAGATGTCAAATTTACAGTAATTCCGTATAATCCTTTTATTCATTGGAAATATTGTTTATAAAGGAGAGATATTCCAATGAATAAAAGACGAAAGCTAAGTTTTACTGAAATGTTAGAACTGGAACGTGAACAAATCAGACAAAATCCGGAACTCATGGATAAAATTGAACAAAAGCTTGAGGATAGACTTGCCTCAGGTACTATGGAGACAGCTGAAGAGTAATCTTAGCTGTCTTTTTTTGGTATATGAAATAAATAGCCTATTTTCGATAAGGAATCAGGAGGGTGCAAGACTGGCTTCAGCACCCAACGATTTTATTTTTCCATCATTTTCACTTACATACTTCAACCGCTATAACAAAACATAAGCATGAACGACTTCTTCAAAAAAGGGGTTAAACGAATGGGAAATCCAAGAAAAAACTCTGAACAATATAAACCGAATAAGCATGGGCATATCAGTAAAAGTTTTGATGGAAACAAAGGCCGGAAATATCAGACCAAAGGAAAAGAAGCACAGTGGATTCAGCCTAAAGGAAATTAATATGGGAGGAGTATGGCCATGAATCATCGACACAATCAGCCTAAACCAGATGATCGTTCAGATAACGTTGAAAAACTTCAGGAAATGGTACAAAACACAATTGAAAATATGGAAGAAGCCGAGGAAACAGCACAGTATGCATCCGGAAATGACCGTGCCGATATCGAAGCAAAAAATGAACGTAGAAGAGAATCCATTGAAGCTATGCGAAATGAAATTAAAGATGAAGCCCGCGATCAGAACCATTAAGCCGAATGAGGAAAACCTGCCTTTTAACAGGCAGGTTTTTCATGTGTGAGCTCTGCTAAAAGTAATTGATTATGTTAAAATAATTTTTAGTTGAGTTCATAATTAGGGGGAAAGATACGTGAAAGTAGTAGAAACAGACATACAGGTAAGATACCAGGAAACCGATCAAATGGGAGTCGTATACCATGCTAATTACTTAGTATGGTTTGAGATAGGACGGACCCGTTTTCTGGAGGAATTGGGCTTCCAATATCATGAGATGGAAAAAGAAGATATTGTTTCTCCGGTACTGGATGCCGATGTACAATTTAAAACCCCGGTTCGATATGGAGAGCAAGCACGTGTGAAAACATGGATTGATTCTTACGACGGTCTGAAAGTGGTTTATGCCTATGAAATACGTAACGGAAATGATGAAGTGTCTGTGACGGGCAAAACCTCACATGTCTGTGTGAAAAAAGACAGCTTCAGGCCTGTTTCGACCCGGAAAAAATTCCCGGCACTTCACGAGGCCTATCTTGAAGCAAAGGGTGATTGATAACATATGGCTTTTGGTGTAAAAAGAGCTGAAGTAAACAAGTGGAAGCAGGATGTGAAGGATGGGAAAATAGCCTTTATTACACATTATTGGCTTGATGATCGTTTTCCTGACAGTCGGACCGTTACAAAAGCCGGATGTAATGACCTCGAGAAATTAAAGGCATGGGGGAAAAAATATGGATTGAAGCCGGAATGGATTCACCAGGATGAAGAATTTCCGCACTTTGATCTGATAGGGAAGTTTCAAAAGGATATTTTAAAAGCTGAGAATCAACTAGAACAAATCAATCGTTTTGAATTATAAAAAGGCTATATGTGGCAAGGATAACTTCTGTCACATATAGCCTTTGTTTTTTATAAATCTGAGCTATTTTTGTTATTCTGACGCTGCTTTTCCGGTACAGGATCAAATCCTCCGGGATGAAAGGGATGGCATTTTAAAATTCGTTTTACCGTTAAATAAGTCCCTTTTATAGCCCCAAACCTTTTATAGGCTTCCAATCCGTATTCAGAACAAGTAGGCTGAAAACGGCAGGAAGGCGGTTTTAGTGGTGAAATATATTTGCGATACAAATTAAGAATAGAGATAAAAAAATACTTCATTAAGAACCCTTCTAATCGATTTCCTTGGTTTTATCATAATGAATACTTGCCACTGCATCATGAAGGTGTATGGACTCTTCATTTACACATTTTACATCGAAGACTTTTACAAAGGGCATTTCATATAAATCAGCAGCAACCAATCGCACAATATCCTCGACAAACCGTGGATTCTCATAAGCGGTCTCTGTTACCATTTTCTCATCCGGACGCTTTAATACAGGATGGATACGAGCACTTGCATTGGATTCCGCAGCTTCCAATAGAGCCAGTTTCCAATCTATTTCCTGTTCGTTAAAGTCATCGGATAAAGTCGCAGCCATGGTGACCTTCCCCCTCTGGTTATGAGCGCTGTATTCACTGATTTCTTTTGAACAAGGGCAGAGAGTGGTAATGGTTCCTTCCAATGATACGTTTACATCAAAATTGGTTTGAGCATGATATTCCACACGTATAGAAGCGGTGGCATGATTCATGCCTGCAAGTTCAGAATCAGGTCCTTTACGCTCAAAAAACCATGGGAAAGTAACCTCCATCGTTGCATCCTGTTGTTTGAGACGCTGGGCAAGTTCTTTCGTGAATTCCTTCATCATCTCAATATCAAGCGTAAACCCATTTTCGTAATAGCGATTCAACTGCTCAGTAAAACGACTCATATTTGTTCCTTTACTTTCCTGCCGTATACTAGATGAAAAAGAAAATGTACCAATGGTCGTCTGATTAAATGGCTTCATTTTACTGTGAATCACAATGGGATGCTTCACATTCTGAATACCAACTGCATCCAGTTCAAATAGAAAATCTCTGCTTGTATTTTGAAGGTCAGGCATCTGATCCTTTTCTGTAGGTTTTGTTTTTGGACCTGGAGGGACCGATCCGAATAACTCATGACGTTCTTCTTTGGAAGGTAATTTCTTTTTCTGTTTTTGTACTTTAGACATATCTATGACTCCTTTCAGCCTCTGATAGTATATCCATAATAAGGTTGTGTATTGATAACTTTGAAGTGAAAATTTGAAAACTTATTAGATTAGAATCACTTAAAAAAAGTATACATTATAAATCTTGTTTTGTTCAATTTTTAGGCTCTAAAGTTCCGGAACAACTTTTATTTTATCGGTATAAGTTTTCATATGTCCCTGTATCTCCTGATATAATTCCTTTGCCTGTTTCAGACCATACTGATCTGCTTGATGAAGAGGTACAATTTTATAGTTTTTGTAATTTGGCCGATACATGTAAGTTGGCATGATCCTGGCATTTGATAGACTGTATTGTGTATCATTATTTTGATCGATGGATTTCTCTAAATCGATGTGTAAGACCCCACCAATTCTTTGATAAAGCTCAGACTGTCCGGATAGAAAATTTCCCAAAGAGTAAATGACAAACGATCTCTCTCCATTTTCTTTCTTAATCCAGTCAACAGGCTGAAGTACATGTGGATGGTGTCCAAGTATAATATCTGCACCAGCCTGACTTGCCTCTTTTACGAGTAATTTTTGTGCTTCATTAGCCAGCCGTACATACTGCTGACCAAAATGTAAACTGACAACGACGAAATCAGCTTTTTGTTTTAATTTCTTTATATCCTTGATGAGAGTATTATCATCTATATATTGAACAAGATAAGGCTTGTCTGAAGGCCTCTGAAGTCCATTGGTTCCATAAGTATAAGCCAGAAAACCGATGGAAATTCCATTAGCTTTTAGAATTCGGTCGCGTTTTTGATCTTCAAGACTGCGGTTTGCTCCAACATAGGAGATATTTAATTGATTAAAATGATTTGTCGCATTCATTATCCCTTCTTCACCCACATCAAGAGTATGGTTATTGGCCATAGATACGACATCCACACCTGAGTCTTTCAGAGCATCCCCTACTGCATAAGGAGAATTGAACTGAGGATAAGAGGATAATCCTAGCTCCTTGCCACCAATGATGGTTTCCTGGTTAGCAAACGTTATTTCAGGCGTCTGCATTGAATTTCTGACTAATTCAAACATAGGCCTGAAGTCAAATCCATTTGGGGTACGGGCATCCTGATAGACTGTATTATGAACGAGAATATCACCTACCGCCCCAAGCGTAATCTCTGTCTGATACTCTCTATGATCCATCTTTTGCTGCCGAACCTTATCATGCTGCTGGAACGTATACTCGTTTTCTGCATGGTTGTTTTCTTCAGTTGTTAGTAAAAAGACCATTAGGATTAGAATAATTACACCAAAAAAACAGGTAAGCATCCATGACCACTTATTCATGCTGTCCACACCCTTTCATTTCTTTCTGTACTTAGTTTACAGGAGATTGAAGCCGGACGTGGTCTCTCCTGATTTCCTAACTATAAATCGTTTATTTATCATTCCCTGGGACAAAAGAAAATACAACACCTTGCGGAACAGGTGTTGTATAAATCTACATCCAGGTTATTTTTGGTTCCGTTTTGTTGAGAATCCGTTTAATATTTGTACGGTGCCGATAAATTACAAACAGTGTAAGAACCGAAGTAATGATAATTAATCCGACATGCTGGAGAATAGCTGAGCTGATTACGGCGACAATACCTGTTACCATAGAGGATAAGGAAACGTACTTCGTGATTTTTAGAATAAGTAAAAATGAAAGCACCATAATGGCAAAGAGTAAAGGACTTACGGCGAGTATTACTCCACCTGATGTGGCTACTGCCTTTCCCCCTTTAAATTTTGCAAACAGCGGATATGTATGACCTAAAACAGCAAATAGACCAATAATTAATGGGTCAGCTGTTGTCCCGAATAATACAGGAAGCGCTGCTGCCAGAGTACCTTTCAATATATCTGCCACTGTGACAATTAACCCGGCTTTTATCCCGAGGATTCTAAAGGTGTTTGTTGCTCCTAAATTACCACTTCCATATTCTCTTATATCCAGGTTATAACCTACTTTTCCTACTAACAATGCAGAAGGAATGGAGCCCAGCATATAAGCTGTGATCGCAAAAATAACATATATCATCATTCATTTACTCCCTTTTCATGGAATAAGTGCATCATTGTGATATAAAGCGTAATCGCTTTCTTACCTGATACTACTATCAATCACCATTCTACCATGAAAACAACCAAATCCGAATATTTTTTTGAAATTCTATTCTTTCCAGAAAAGCACAGATCCTTAAGCGATAGCTTTTGATATTGAAACCACTTTCATTATATAAAATTTTCCTTTAAGATAAAAGGAAAGGGGGTAAGGATTTATGACGATACAAAATCCTGAACAGGATAAAATCAAGGAAATTCTGGAAGAGGCGAAAACCATCGCTGTTGTGGGGTTGTCCGATAACCCTGAACGTACAAGCTATCAAATTTCAAAAATTATGCAGGAAAATGGATATCGGATTATCCCGGTAAACCCAAAGGTGAACGAAGTACTCGGCGAGAAAGCATACCCTGCTTTAAAAGATATTGATATTCCTTTTGATATTATCAATGTATTCCGGCGATCTGAATTTTTACCTGAGATTGCGGAAGAAGCCGTCCAGACAGACGCCAGTATTTTCTGGGCTCAGCAGGGTGTTGAGAATGAAGAAGCCTATCAATACTTAAAGCAACATGATTTTACGGTCATTATGGATACTTGTATCAAAGTAGCCCATGCTGTTACAATTGGTAAATAAACAAACGTTTGCTTAAGGAAAAAGTCCCTGTTATAGCAGGGATTTTTTCTTTTTTGTTGAAAAAGGTTATTTGCGAAACCTGAAAAAAAGCTTAAAATAAAGAATACATGTCACATTATGTTGATGTTTGGAACATTCGTTCTATAATAGTAATATGATGAAGTTTAAAATGCATCCAAATAGAATCGAATTTGTTTGGGATTGAAAGGGGAACAGGCAATTGAGTAGTCAAAATTCGTATAATGATGACTCTATTCAGGTGTTGGAAGGCTTAGAAGCTGTACGAAAACGACCTGGAATGTACATTGGAAGTACCGATCATCGTGGATTGCATCACCTTGTTTTTGAAATTGTGGATAATGCGGTAGATGAAGCATTATCAGGATTCGGTAATGAAATTAATGTTAAAATACATAAAGATGGAAGCATTTCCGTCCGGGATCATGGACGTGGGATGCCCACAGGTATGCATAAGATGGGAAAGCCTACTCCTGAAGTTATATTAACGGTATTGCATGCCGGCGGTAAGTTTGGACAAGGTGGTTATAAGACGAGCGGAGGTTTGCATGGTGTAGGCGCATCTGTAGTAAATGCCCTGTCCGAATGGCTAGAAGTCACGATCTACCGCGACAAAATGGTATATAAGCAAAGGTTTGAAGATGGCGGAAAGCCGGTTACCGGTCTGGAGCAGCATGGCGGAACCAGAAAAACAGGAACGGAAATTCGCTTTAAACCAGATTCGAATATTTTCTCCACTACCGCATTTCAATTTGAAATATTGGCGGAAAGGCTAAGAGAAGCAGCCTTTTTATTAAAGGGTCTGAAAATCGAATTAACAGATGAAATTCAGGAATTATCTGAAACTTATCAATATCCGGAAGGGTTAAAATCCTTTGTTGATTATTTAAATGAAGAGAAGGATACATTACATCCTGTTGTTGCTTTCGAAGGTGAAAGCCATGGAATTGAGGTTGATTTTGCATTTCAATTTAATGACGGTTATGCGGAAAGTATGCTGTCATTTGTCAATAATGTCCGCACACAGGATGGAGGTACACACGAATCAGGAACCCGTTCAGCCTTAACCCGGAGTATCAATGATCATGCGCGAAAGAATGGCTTGCTAAAAGAGAAGGATAAAAATTTAGATGGAAGTGACATTCGGGAAGGATTTACGGCGATTATATCTGTACGTATTCCCGAGGAGATACTGCAATTTGAAGGTCAGACCAAGAGTAAACTCGGGACTTCAGAGGCTCGTTCTGCTGTTGATAATGTGATATCGGAAAAGCTTTCTTACTTCCTTGAAGAGAATCCCGAAACAGCTACACAGCTGATTAAAAAGGCAATAAAGGCAAGAGAGGCCCGGGAAGCAGCCAGGAAGGCCAGAGAGGATGCCCGCACTGGGAAAAAACGCAAAAAACGGGATGCACTACTAAGTGGAAAGCTTACCCCTGCTCAATCGAAAAATGCTAAAAAAAATGAATTATATTTAGTAGAGGGGGACTCTGCCGGAGGATCAGCCAAACAAGGCAGGGACAGACGCTTTCAGGCCGTTCTTCCTCTTAGGGGTAAGGTTATTAACACGGAGAAAGCGAAAATATCCGATATCTTCAAAAACGAAGAAATCTCCACCATTATTCATACGATAGGTGCGGATGTGGGCGCAGATTTTAATATTGAGGATATTCAATATGATAAGATTATTATTATGACGGATGCGGATACAGATGGAGCGCATATTCAGGTACTCCTGCTAACCTTTTTCTATCGCTATATGAGACCTTTAATTGAAGCTGGAAAAGTTTATATTGCATTGCCTCCTCTGTATAAGGTTTCAAAAGGAAAAGGGAAAAAGGAGAAAACCGAGTACGCTTGGGAAGAAGATGCTCTAAAGGATATCCTGAGTAAATTTAAGAATGGGTACACGATTCAACGCTATAAAGGTTTAGGTGAGATGAACGCAGACCAGCTCTGGGAAACAACGATGAATCCGGACACACGTACCCTCATTCGTGTTACTATTGAGGACTTAGCGCGGGCGGAACGGAGAATTACCACATTGATGGGCGATAAAGTAGAACCCCGGAGAAACTGGATTGAATCGAATGTAGCCTTCAGTCTTGATGATGATGAAAACATTCTGGAAAACGATAAACTTCATACGTAATAAAATAGGAAAAGGAGGACAAGTCATTGGCTGATCAAGCACAATTTTTAGACCTCCCCTTTGAAGAAGTCATTGGGGACAGGTTTGGACGATACAGTAAATATATTATTCAGGAACGGGCCTTGCCAGATGCCAGGGACGGATTAAAGCCCGTACAGCGTCGTATTTTATACGCTATGCATCAGGAGAAAAATACCCATGACAAGCCATTCCGAAAGTCCGCTAAAACCGTGGGAACGGTAATCGGAAACTACCATCCACATGGAGATTCATCTGTATATGAAGCACTGGTACGTATGAGTCAGACGTGGAAGGTGCGAAATGTTTTAGTTGAGATGCATGGAAACAACGGGAGTATCGATGGAGACCCACCAGCAGCCATGCGTTATACGGAGGCGCGTTTAGCCAGTATCACTTCACAATTGTTACGTGATATTGAAAAGGAAACGGTTGATTTTATCCCTAATTTTGATGATACCGACTATGAACCGGTTGTTTTACCAGCGAAATTTCCTAACTTATTAGTCAATGGTTCAACAGGGATTTCGGCAGGCTATGCTACAGATATTCCTCCTCATAACCTGAAAGAGGTCATTGATGCTGTTATCATGAGGATTGATAAGCCAGATGCTGATGTTGAGCAACTAATGAAGGTTTTAAAAGGACCGGACTTCCCTACAGGAGGTATTATTCAGGGAATTGAAGGAATTAAAAAAGCCTATAAAACCGGAAAAGGAAAAGTGGTTGTTCGGGGTAAAGCAGAAATCGAAGAGCTCCGCAGCGGCCGGGAGCAAATCGTCATTAATGAGCTTCCTTATGAGGTTAACAAAGCTAATCTGGTTAAGAAGTTTGATGAATTCCGGCTTGACCGGAAAGTGGAGGGAATAGCAGAGGTCCGTGATGAAACGGATCGGACCGGACTGCAAATTGTGATTGAATTAAAAAAAGATGCGGATAGTGAAGGTATTTTAAATTATTTTTATAAAAATACCGATTTACAAATTACATATAACTTTAATATGGTAGCCATCCATAATAAGACTCCACAATTAATGAGCCTGTCAGCGATATTAGATTCCTACATTCAGCACCAGCGGGATGTCATGATTCGTCAATCCCGTTTTGATTTAAGGAAGGCAAAGGATCGTGCCCATATTGTGGAAGGCTTGATTAAAGCTATTTCCATTTTAGATGATGTGATTGCAGCCATTCGCGCTTCGAAGGATAAACAGGATGCCAAAAATCGTCTGATAGAACTTTTTGATTTTACTGAGAAGCAGTCAGAAGCGATTGTCACATTACAGCTTTATCGATTAACCAATACAGATGTGACAGCGTTGCAGGAAGAGGCGGAGGAACTGAAGAAGCAAATTGAAGAATTAGAATCTATTCTTAATAGTGAAACTAAATTGCTGAAAGAAATTAAAAACGATCTAAAACAGCTTCAAAAGCAGTATAAAACCGATCGTTTAACGAAAATTGAAGAGCAGGTAGAAGAATTAAAGATTAATCTGGAAGTTATGGTAGCAAGTGAGGATGTACTTGTATCCGTTACGAAGGATGGTTACGTGAAGCGGACCAGTCTCAGATCCTATTCTGCATCGAATGAAAGTGATTTACCGGTAAAAGAAGGAGACCATCTCTTAACCTTACAGGAGTTAAATACAACGGATAAAATTCTTCTATTTACAAACAAAGGGAATTACTTATACATTCATGTCCACGAGCTTCCGGATATCAGGTGGAAGGATTTAGGTCAGCATGTGGCTAACTTAGTTACTATAGAACCGGATGAAAAAATCATTAACGTTCTTCCTGTCAGAGAGTTTTCAGATGATCAATACCTGCTGTTCTTTACGCGAAACGGAATGGTGAAAAAGACGGAGCTAAAACAGTATGATGCGCAGAGACGCTCGAAACCATTGGTAGCTATAAATCTAAAAAACGATGATGAAGTCGTCAGTGTTCATCAGACAGATGGCAATCAGGATTTATTTATTACATCCAATAAAGGCTTCGGCTTATGGTACCATGAATCAGAAGTGAAACCCGTGGGTCAGCGTGCTGCTGGTGTGAAGGCCATTCAGTTGAAAAAGGATGAATTTGTTATCAGTGGTGAAGTCTTTGATGAATTAACAGCTCCTTCTATCGTACTGATAACACAAAGGGGAGCATGTAAACGTATGGCCCTGTCTGACTTCGAACAATCCTCACGGGCTAAAAGAGGACTGGTTATGCTTAAAGAGCTGAAATCTAAGCCGCACCGTGCTGTTGGGTTACATTTAATCCAGGAAGAAGAGTTTGTTATATTTCAAACTGAAGATGACCAAATTCATGAGTTGTATCCCTTGGAATTGAAGAAACACGACCGGTACAGTAATGGTTCATTTGTTGTTGATACTGACTTAACAGGGAATGTCATAAGTACTTGGAAAAAACCTTCTTATATAAAACCATTTGAAGAATTAAAAGAAGAATAAATCTAAGATTAAAATAGGGTCTGTTTATATAAGCAGATCCTATTTTTTTCGAACTAGTACGTCAAAATATCCTTCCCGGAATAGGGTTCACTTTAACTCATTTATTGAATACCTGGTTCAAATCATGTATATTAGAACCAGGTATTAATAATAGATAACAACGTATCTTAGGAGGATTTTGAAGTGGATTTATTAAAATTAAAGGATAAAAACATCGTTGTAATGGGTGTTGCGAATGAGAGAAGTCTGGCTTGGGGTGTGGCTCAATCCCTTTATGGGGCAGGTGCAAACGTAATTTTTACATATCGACAGGAGCGCTCCAAAAAGAAATTGGAGAAACTATTGGAGAAGCATGAATACGATGCTGAGCTTGTTGTACAGTGTGATGTGAATGATGATGAAAGTATTAAAGGAACGTTCAAAGAAATAGGCGATAAGGTTGGAACAATACATGGAATTGTTCATTCGATTGCATTTGCTCATGGAGAGGATTTAAAGGGAGATTTTGTTGAAACCTCCCGTGATGGATTTGCCTATGCACATGATACCAGTGCATATTCCATTATTGCTGTTGCCAGAGAGGCAAAACCTTATATGACTGAAGGAGGCTCAATCATTGGAATGACCTTCCTGGGAGCACAAAGAGTGATTCCTGAATATAAGGTTATGGGTATTGCAAAATCAGCATTGGAATCTTCTGTGAAGTATTTGGCAGAGGATTTAGGGGAAGATCAAATTCGTGTAAATGCCCTGTCGGCTGGACCTGTTCGTACCCTGGCCGCAAAAGGAATTTCCTCCTTCAATGAAATTCTTAGTGAAGTTGAAGAAAGAGCACCATTACGAAAGAACGTGACTAAGGAAGAAGTAGGGGATATGGCATTGGTTATGCTAAGTCACTTATCCCGTGGTGTAACCGGAGAAATTATTTACGTTGACTCCGGATATAACATTCTTTAAAGAAAAGCGAAGGCGATTCGGGAGCCCGTAGCAGGACATAGAAAAGCGGAGGTGACTTTCGAGTGCTTCCCTTTTTCTTTTTGTTGAAAGGTTTCTGAATATTGTGATATAATCACTTTATATGAAAGGATGGGAGTTGATGTATGGCTGAATTAAAGGAGCGTATCGTTGAATCTTCTTTATACTTATTTGAACAGTATGGGTTTCATGGTGTTACGGTCAATGATATTGTCCAGCATTCTAGGACGTCAAAAGGAGGGTTTTACCACCATTTTCAATCTAAAGATGAGCTCTTATTTATGATTCATGATACATTTATCACATACGTTTTAGCAAAAGCAGACGAAGCTATTTCTACTTATGAAAAACCTGCTCTGCAGCTTCATGCAATCATCCAGTCATTTGTAAAAGTCTTTGATTTATATAAACCCCACATTTCAGTCTTCTACCAGGAAAGCAATTATCTTAAACCTCACTTTGATCAGCTTATCAAGAGAAAACGGGATCAATTTAAACAAATGATCTTCCAGGTTATCCAACAGGGACAAAGCTCAGGGGAATTTCGTGCATCTCTTCCTGCCGAAATAACCGGAATGTCGATTCTGGGAATGGTAAACTGGACGTATAAATGGTATCAGAAAGATGGAGAGAAAACGATTGAAGAAATTGCCCATACATTTTCGGATATTATTTTACAGGGCATTTTAACACCATCTGCAAAAGAAAATCCGCAACTTAAACCCTTATTACTTTAAAATTATGGGCAAAAATAAAAGCGCTTACATTTGTGGTATTTACAGACCAACTGGTCGGTCTTAAACGATAAGTTTTTAAGGGGGAGTTTGATGAACTTTGAATTGACAAAGGAACAGGAAATGACCAAAAGAATGGTGAGGAATTTCGCTGAAGATGTTATACGGCCAAGAACCATTGATATAGACAGGAAAGCGGAATTTCCTCGTGACATTTTTAGGGATATGGGTGAATTAGGATTATTAGGGATTCCCTTTCCTGAGAAATATGGGGGTACTGGCGGGGATACCGTGATGTATGCCCTCGCAGTGGAGGAAATTGGTCGTGTATGCGGAAGCACAGGCTTAAGTTATGCTGCAGCTGTTTCTTTGGGTGCTTCACCGATTTATTATTTTGGAACAGAGGAGCAGAAGGAAAAATATCTTATTCCCCTGGCTACAGGAAAGGCTCTGGGTTCATTTGGCCTAACAGAGCCTAACGCAGGTTCCGATGCAGGTGGAACACAAACGTCAGCAAGCATATCCGGCGATGAATACATTATCAATGGGGAAAAATGCTTCATAACGAATGCGAGTTTCGCTAAAACACTAATCGTAACCGCTGTAACAAACGAGAACGATCAGTCTGAGGATAAAAAAGTATCCGCACTGATTGTACCAACTGATGCTGATGGGCTAACCATCAGAAATCCCTATGAAAAAATGGGGGTCCGGGGATCAGATACCGCAGAGATTGTGATTGAAGACGTTCGAGTGCCCAGGGAAAACTTACTGGGAGATCCGACAAAAGGATTTAAGCAATTTTTATATACGTTGGATGGCGGACGAATATCCATCGGTGCTCTCGGTGTAGGAATTGCTCAGGCTGCTTATGAAAAGGCCTTAGCGTATGCAAAGGAACGAAAGCAGTTCGGAAAATCCATATCCAGATTTCAGGCAATTCAGTTTAAATTAGCTGATATGGCGATGGAGATAGAATTAGCAAGAAATATGGTTCATAAGGCAGCCTGGTTGAAAGATCAGAACAAACCTTTCACGAAAGAAGCTGCCTACGCAAAGCTTTACGCAACCGAAGCAGCTTTCAGAGCAGCAAATCAGGCGATTCAAATTCATGGGGGTTATGGATATATGCGTGAATATGAAGTTGAGCGATATCTACGTGATGCGAAGCTGCTTGAAATCGGTGAAGGGACATCAGAGATTCAGAGATTAGTCATTGCAAGACAAATAGGATGCTGAATCTAAATAATAATAAGGAGGAATCATAATGAAGGAAGTAAAATCTACAATGGCAGGTAACGTGTGGAAAATCGTGGTCGAAGCAGGACAGGAAATAACAAATGGGGAGGATGTTGTCATTCTGGAATCTATGAAAATGGAAATCCCCGTCTCAGCAGAATCAGATGGTGTTGTAAAGGAAGTAAAAGTAAAGGAGGGTGACTTCGTGAATGAAGGAGACCGCCTGGTTATTTTGGAGTAACTGCAATAGCACTTATTTTTTACACACGGGGGAGTCCAAACGGAAAATCCGGTAAAAAAAAATCCGGTAAAAATGGACCGGAGAAGAGTCTGCTAAAGGGGAGGTAACGGTGAATACTGTTTTATTTGATGTCGTTGAAGATTATATCGGACTGATTACGCTTAATCGTCCAAAGGCTGCAAATGCCTTTTCGACTGAATTACTGCAGGATTTAAATGACTGTATGGATTTAATTGAGGCCAGGGACGATTTACGTGTTTTAATTATTAAAGGAAGCGGTGAGAAGGCATTTTGTGCAGGTGCAGACTTAAAAGAGCGGGCCAGCATGTCAAAGAATGAAGTGGTTCAGACTGTAAAAACGATTAAAGAAACCGTAAATCGAGTGGAGGCTTTGCCGATGCCTGTTATTGCAGCCATTAATGGGGCTGCATTTGGTGGAGGACTGGAGCTTGCGCTTGCATGCGATATACGCATGGCCAGTACAGAAGCGTCTTTAGGGCTGACGGAAACCTCTCTCGGCATCATTCCTGGTGCCGGGGGAACCCAAAGACTGCCCCGATTAATCGGGCCAGGCCGGGCGAAGTACCTTATTTATTCTGCCCGTCGAGTCTCCAGTCAGGAGGCTTATCAACTGGGAATGATAGAGGTGCTTGTAGAGCGGGGAAAGCTTGTGGAACAAGTATTATCCGAGGCATCTATCATTGCCGGCAATGGCCCGATCGGGGTGAGACAGGCTAAAGAAGCGATTCAGTCAGGCCTCAATACCAATATTGAGACAGGCTTAGATATTGAAGAGGCATGCTATAAACGAACCATTCCAACCAACGATCGTTTGGAAGGAATACAGGCTTTTAAGGAGAAACGTAAACCGAATTTTTCAGGAAACTAAAGGGGTGGAAACATGGGAATGGACGAACAACTTTCTGAAGCTGTTGAACGGATTAGACAAGGAGGCGGCGAGAAATATCATAGAAAAAATCAGGAAAAGAATAAATTATTTGTTCGTGATCGATTAAAGGAATTATTTGATGACAATTTAAATATAGAGGATGCTTTTTTTGCCAACTGTATGGATGGGAATTTTCCGGCTGATGGGGTCGTAACCGGAATGGGTCAAATCAATGGTCAAACCGTATGTGTAATGGCAAATGATTCAACGGTAAAAGCCGGGTCCTGGGGAGCTCGTACAGTCGAAAAAATCATTCGTATCCAAGAGACCGCAGAAAAGCTGAATGTTCCCATGCTGTACCTGGTAGACTCTGCGGGAGCTCGTATTACCGATCAGGTCGAAATGTTTCCAGGAAGACGTGGCGCCGGACGAATCTTTTATAATCAGGTGAAATTATCAGGACGTGTTCCGCAAATTTGTCTGTTATTTGGACCTTCAGCTGCTGGTGGTGCATATATTCCTGCCTTTTGCGATATTGTAGTTATGGTGGACGGCAATGCATCTATGTACCTTGGTTCGCCTCGTATGGCAGAAAAAGTTATTGGAGAAAAGGTTTCGTTAGAAGAAATGGGCGGGGCGCAGATGCATTGTTCCGTATCAGGAGTTGGTGATGTGCTGGCAAAAACGGAAGAAGAGGCAATATCCTTTGCCAGAAAATATTTATCATACTTTCCTGCTAACTACAAAGAAAGACCACCAAAAGTACAACACGAGTCTCCAAAGGCTTTTGAAAAGACGATTTCGGACATCCTGCCAGAGAACCAGAATGCACCATTTGATATGTATGAGCTTATTCACAGACTTATCGACGAAGAAAGTTTTTGTGAAATTAAGCGGAATTTTGCCAGGGAAATCATTACAGGTCTAGCCCGAATAGATGGCCGGTCAGTCGGTATTATTGCCAATCAGCCACGCATGAAAGGTGGCGTATTATTTCATGATTCAGCCGATAAAGCTGCGAAGTTCATTACGCTTTGTGATGCCTTTCATATTCCGCTGCTCTTTCTTGCTGATATTCCGGGATTTATGATTGGTACAAAAGTTGAGCAGGCAGGTATTATTCGTCATGGGGCAAAGATGATTGCAGCCATGAGTGAGGCCACTGTTCCAAAAGTATCTGTCATAGTTCGCAAAGCGTACGGTGCAGGCCTGTATGCCATGGCAGGTCCCGCCTTTGAACCGGATTGCTGTTTAGCTTTACCTACAGCTCAAATTGCTGTCATGGGGCCTGAGGCAGCGGTGAATGCCGTTTATGCAAATAAGATTGCTGAATTACCGGAAGAAGAGCGACGATCATTTATCCAGGAAAAGCAAAAGGAGTATAAGGAGAATATCGATATTTACCGACTCGCTTCAGAAATGGTCATTGACGATATTGTACAGCCTGATCAGCTGCGTCAAGAGTTAATGACCAGGTTTTCCTCATACGAAACAAAAGATATAACGTTTAGTGAGCGAAAACACGGAGTATATCCAGTATAACAATAGATAATTAACGTTGAGGGTGCTGATCAGACAAACAGCACCCTTTTTCTGTATGGTAAAATAAAAATAACTTGATGGAGGAGGGAGATCTATGAATAACGATCAAAAAGCTAAAGTTATAGAGCAGTTTTCAAAGAATGCTGACTCCTACGTAACGAGTCATTCTCATGCAAAGGGGAATGATTTACAACACATAAAAAAATGGTTACATCCTGAATCAAACTGGAAGGTTCTTGATATTGCCACAGGTGGAGGGCATGTAGCCAAAACTCTTGGACCTGTGGTTAGCCAGGTATTTGCCAGTGACCTCACGAAAACAATGCTTCAGAATACAGCATCCCACCTCAGAAACTATGAGAATATCTTTTTTATTCTTGCAGATGCAGAAAATCTTCCATTTTTAGATGAAACCTTCGATGCTGTTACTTGCAGAATCGCAGCCCACCATTTTCCAAAGCCGGAGTTTTTCATAAAGGAAACGTCCAGAGTTCTTAAGCCAGAGGGAAAGTTTCTCCTGATTGATAATGTTGTTCCAGAAGAAGAGGCGTTAGCTGATTTTATGAATCGCTTCGAAAAATTGCGTGATGGAAGTCATGCTAACTGTCTTTCGCCTTCTGAATGGAACCAGTTAAGCTCAAAATATCAATTAAAGGAGCTAAAAAGAGATGTACATAAAAAAACCTATCCATTTAAAACCTGGGTGCAGCGAACTACAGAAAGTGAAAACGACTGGAAGCAGGTGGAGGACTATATTTTAAGCGGATCTCATGAGGCACTTTCCTATTTTTCTGTCAGGACAGAAGATAATCGTATTGTTTCGCTTGAAGTAGATGAGATGATGAGTGTATATGAAAAGCGATGAATTCAAACTATGTTGGGTATTAAATAGAGAGAGGAGATTAATAGAAGACATACGAAACTCACGTATCACAAGTAAATGGAGAGGGAGGGTGATGAAAGAATGGTTAGGTTCTGCAGCGATTTGTTTCAATGAAAATACTGAAGTTCTTATGGTTAGAAGTAATGACTCTGAGGGCTGGAGTGTCCCTCTGGCGAAATTGAAAAAGGAGAGACACCTGAAGAATGCTGCATTAGAGAAGTGAAAGAAGAAACAGGATATGACGTTAGAATTATTAAAAATTTGTTTGTTAAGGAGACTGTAATAAAGGGGATAAACGTAAAGACCTATTATTTTAAAGTAGAGAAAATAGGAGAAAGTGAGGGGATAAATGACCCTGATAAAACCATTATAGAAGCCGCCTGGAAGTCTTTATCAGAAATAGATAATATGATTCATATATATCCAGAAGATTTAAAGACAATTCAAAAAAGCAGTGATGAATATAGGGAGAAAATATGATAAATATTATGAAGGCGAATGAAAGCCATGTCAAAGGAATTTCAAACGTATGTATTAGAGGGTATTGGGCGACATATGGGGAAAGTCACTCAAAAGAGTGGATTGAAAGAGTGATAAAAGATTTTTATAATCACAAAAGAATATTAAGAGAAGTAACAGAATTTAATCGTGATTGGGGCGGATATTTTGTAGCCGTTGAGAACGGAAAAATAATTGGTGCAGCAGGTGGAGGAATGATAGATTCAGAAATTGGAGAGTTATTCGTTATATACATTGACCCTGCAAGAAGAAATGAAGGGATTGGCACTAAATTATTGGATGCCGTCACGAAACAACAGAAAGAAAAATAGGGTGCCAAAGAACAATGGGTCTCTGTTCAAAAAGGAAAATATGAAAGGAATTCCATTTTATGAAGGCAAAGGTTTCAAATTTCAATATGAAAATCCAACGTATTAAATTAAGATATTGCAGAGAGATATGAATTTTTTCAAAAAAAGGCCGGAGTTTTGTAAATAAGTGAGCATCATGTATTACTCTATATAAATAATTTACGCAAAAGAGGATGGGACATAACGAATTCGATTGGTAATAAACCGAATAATAGGATTCTTTAGCGAAGTATTTTCTGGAGTAGTGGTTCCTCACCTATTATATTTCGGATTTACCTTTAGCGAAAACACTTTTGTCCCAGCCTCTTTTGACTTGCGAATTATAATTGTAATGAGCATCCAAAGCGTTTTCTACTTCAATTTCATATCTGATACATCTCTAATTTCTTCAAGACATTTCGGATTTTCCAGAGCGGATAGATCCCCACTTTCCTTTTGTAAAAATGCGGACTTTATCGCACGTCGCATAACCTTAGCATTTCTGGTTTTTGGTAAATCCTGAACAAAAAAGAGTCTGCTTGGGGCTATTGCTTTACCCAACTTGGCGATAGCTAATGTTGTAAGCTCTTCTTTAAGTAATGTTTTATTTACATTATCGTTATTGCACACGACGAAAGCGACCGGAGTTTCTCCTTTAACGTCATGGGGAACACCGATGACTCCGGCTTCCAGAACGTCCTCATGTTCCACAAGTACGGACTCAATTTCAGCAGGTCCCAGACGCTTTCCTGCCACATTCAATGTATCATCAGAACGCCCGGTAATGGTGAAATAACCTTCATCATCTTTTATGACCCAATCTCCATGTACCCATGTATCCTTGAAGCGGCTCCAGTACGTATTTTCATAGCGGTCATTCTCTTTATAAAATCCATTTGTCATTCCCACCCATGGCTGTTTGATCACTAATTCGCCAACTTCATTGGATACAGACTGACCATTTTGATCAAATACATCCACATCCATACCAGGTAATGCAGCATTAAAGGAAATAGGAGCAATCGGCTTCACTAGGACATTACCAAAAATCCCACCTGAGATTTCCGTTCCACCTGAATAGTTAAAAATAGGAATCTTCCTGCGACACACCTTTTCATAAAGCCACATCCATGGCTCCCGATTCCATGGTTCACCTGTAGAACCAATCATCTTTAAAGTTGATAAATCTTTTGGTTCAATCCATTCCTCGCCTTGCCCCATTAATGAACGTATGAGGGTGGGGGAGATGCCTAAATGGGTCACACGATGCCGCTCGACCAGCTGCCAAATACGATCTGGATTTGGATAATCAGGAGTTCCTTCAAAAAGAATCATACGGGCACCATTCATCAATGCGCCATAAACAAGAAAGGGTCCCATCATCCAGCCCATATCTGTATACCAGAACAAGGTATCCTCGGGTTGAACATCCATACATATTCCAGCATCAAAGGCGGCTTTTACAGGAAATCCGTGGTGGGTATGAAGGGCACCTTTTGGCTTTCCTGTCGTTCCTGAGGTGTATATAATCATGTAGGGGTCGTTTCCGGCAGTCCTGCTCCTTCTGTAATCGCTTACATTTTGTCGAATTTCCTTCCATGCTACATCCTGATTGGTATTCCAGTTTATATCCCGTTGTGTACGTTCAACGACAATAACTTTTTCGATGGAGGACGATTGCTTAACAGCCTTATCCGCTTCTTCCTTCATACGAATTTCAGATCCTCTGCGATAAAAACCATCCACAGTAATCAGCCATTTTGCTTCTGCAGCATTCATCCTTTTCGCTACAGCTTCTGCCTTATATCCTGAAAAAGCAGGGGAAAATATGGCACCAATCTTGGATATAGCCAGCATTGCAATAACTGTTTCCGGAAGCATTGGCATGTAAAGTGTGACCACATCTTTACGTTGAACGCCCAACTGTTCAAGTCCGTTAGCAACCTTGTTAATTTCTTTTTCCAATTCGGCAAATGTGTACGTTTTTGTCTGACCATCGTCACCTTCCCATATCAGTGCCTGTTTTTTTGATGTCGTTGCATTTTCAGCCCATTTGTCTACACAATTGTATGTAACATTCATTTCACCATTTACAAACCATTCCGGATACATCTTTCCATTTGTTAAATCGAGAGTTTTTGTATACGGTTGATCCCATTTCACATTTAATGCCTTGGTGGCCTGATCCCAAAACCAGGCAATATCCTCGACAGACTGTTGGTGAAACGTGTCATAATCCTCGTAACCAAGTGAGTTCATCCATTGAAACAGGCGAGTGGATCTTTTAAATGTTTCACTTGGGAACCACATAGCTTTTGACATTCTAAACCTCCTTTGACAGTAATGAAAATTCTGAAAAGTATCTCACATTTATTATAATATAAAAGGGAGGGAAGTGAAAAGCAAATAGAGAAAAGATTAATATATAGGAGTTTTATAAAAAATCATTATTCAGAGGTGACCTATCTATATGACGATAACCATCCGTAAGTGTACCAGGAAGGATTTAAACAAACTTCAGGAAATAAGTTATGAAACATTTAATGAGACATTTAAGCACCAGAATTCACCTGAAAATATGAAAACCTATCTGAAGAATGCATTTAATTCTAAACAGTTGGAGACTGAATTGTCCAATGAATCCTCACAGTTCTTTTTTATTTATTTACATCATGAAATTGCCGGCTATCTGAAGGTTAATATCGATGATGCCCAGTCTGAAATAATGGGGGATGAAGCTCTCGAAATTGAAAGAATTTATATCAGGAGCAAATTTCAAAATCATGGACTGGGCAAAGATCTTTTAAATAAAGCTGAAGAAATGGCTGTGAAATGTGACAAAAGGAAGATCTGGCTGGGTGTCTGGGAGAAAAACGAACATGCGATTGCTTTTTATAAGAAACAGGGGTTTGTAAAAACAGGAGATCATGCATTTTATATGGGAGATGAAAAACAAATCGATTTTATAATGACGAAAAACCTTTAATTGAGAGAAATTATTTCATTAAAACACAATCAGAAGTAACTATGACTCTGATTATGTTTTAATGAAAGAGTTGTATGCTTAATTTTGCATATGCTGGTGCAACTGATGTTTACGACCCTTTATATAATAATAGGTATATAGAATTATAGACAAAAATACGGAAATTGCTGCGGTTAAATAAATCACTGAATAATTAAAAATAAAAGCAATTTGTCCGAAAATAATCGCTCCAGTACCTACACCTAAGTCAAATGAAGAAAAAAACGTAGCATTTGCCATTCCTTTACGATTTTCAGCTGCCTTTTCAACCGCCCATGCCTGCAGTGTCGGCTGTACAGCACCAAAGCCCAGACCATATAAGGACGCAGCAATAAGCATCACAAATGTTCCGGGTAACCAGGAAAGTAACAGCATGGCTATGCAAATCAGAAAGGCTCCTGGAGGGAATACATACAAGTGGCCCTTATTGTCGTAAATTTTACCTGAAAAGGTTCTTGAGATCATTAAAAAGATAGCAAAGGTTAAAAAATAAAGTTCAATACCATACACACCTTTTTGTTCAGCATACAAAGGGAGAAAGGAAGCAATCCCTCCGAATGTTACCGTAATAAAAAACAACAGGGAGGCAGGCTGTAAAGCTGTCTTTTCAAAAACATCCAGTTTCATCGCTGTTGTTTGATTCGGTGACTGTTCGGCTTTTTTATATTGGATTTTTGATGAAAGTAACAACGAAATGAGACCGAGGGCTGCACAGATTAAAAATAAATATGTAAACGACATAACCCCGGCTAACGTTAAACCCAAGGATGGTCCAAAGGCCAAGGCGAGATTCCCTGAGAGTCCGAAATAACCCATACCTTCACCACGGCGTTTAGGCGGGATAATATCTGTTGCAATGGTCCCCGTGGCTGTTGTAGAAAATCCCCAGCCCATACCTTGAAGAATTCTCATGAGGAATAGAAAAACGATACTGGCAGCGAAGGCGTATGAACCGACAGAAATGACAAATACGCCAAGGCCAGTCATATATACGATTTGACGGCCTTTCGACTCGAGCGCATGACCTGCGAATGGCCGGAGAAGCAGGGCAGAAAAGGTGAAAACCCCCACAATAACACCAATCAGCTTATCATTTCCACCTAATTCTTCCACAAATAATGGAATGGTGGGAAGAGTCATTTGAAAACCTAAAAATATAAAAAAGTTAGCCAGACAAATGAGAATAAAATCCCGAGTCCAGATTTTATCCGGGTGATCTTTGGATTCGACGCTTTGATTTACAGACATAAGTTAAACGCACCTTTCTTCGATACTCGAAATATATTATACATGAGGGAAGTGCAGATTGAAATGATGTTTTGTAAATCAGGACAAGCTGCAGCATGAAATCTGGCCATATCGATGACGATGAGATCACTAGACTTTGAAATTACGTATGATGATAATGATTAGGCTTCCGTTTAAAATTCATTTTGTCTCACTATCCTGAGAATACTTCGTTAATGAGACTTGATTATTCAATTTTGGATAACTTCCGATAATATATGTTATGTAAACTTATAGAATATAGAAAATCTATATCGATTAATCTCCAAGTTCTTGGTTCTCTCCCTATTGTCATTGTTCGGTACATATTTAATAAAGTCATTTTACTTTTAGCAGTTTTCCTCTCTTAATTTTATGTGTATTAATTAGTTGTGTTCAGTATTTAAATACTTTAGTTCAAACACTTTTAACTAACATTCAGCTGCTTTAAAATCAAAAATTTATAACATATTGTCCGACCAGATCTTTACCATCCAAGATGTTAATTTTTTATTATAAAATTCTTGATCCTTTCACGTACTCGAACCTTTAATAAAACACAATAGACAACCCTTATATTTGGGTTGTCTAAACAGAATTACGTTATAGGTGCTGGATTGAACAAGCTTAGATCATTGTTTATTCCCCAATGGTCAGCCCATGTTTGTTTACGTCCGCTAGCAACATCTAATATAAAATGGAAAACTTCCCATCCTACTTCCTCAATTGTAGCTTCACCAGTTGCAATTTGACCTGCGTTAACATCAATCAAATCATCCCATTGCTCTTTTAACTCATTTCGCGTAGAAACTTTAATTACTGGAGCTATTGGTAAACTATATGGGGTACCTCGACCTGTAGTGAAAACTTGAAGATGCATGCCAGAGGCGAGTTGCAACGTACCACAAACAAAGTCACTAGCAGGTGTAGCAGCAAATATTAGACCTTTTTTTGTTGCCTTTTCTCCTGGAGACAAAACTCCTGAAATAGGACTACTTCCAGACTTGGCAATTGAACCCAGTGATTTCTCAACTACGTTTACTAAACCACCTTTTTTATTTCCAGGAGAGGGATTTGCATTTCGATCGGATTTTCCGGAATTTAAATAATTGTCGTACCATTTCATTTCTTCAATGAGCGCATGACCGATATCCTCATTAACAGCTCGAGGTGTTAATAAGTGAACAGCATCTCTTACCTCTGTAACTTCTGAAAATAGTACAGTTGCACCGGCACGGACTAATAAATCTGCAGCATATCCTACAGCAGGATTGGCAGTAACACCGGAGAAAGCATCACTTCCCCCACATTGTAATCCTACAACTAAATCTGAAACAGAACAGGTCTCTCGCTCTCGATTGTTTAACTTCTCCAGTCTTTCCTCGGCCATATCCATAATTGCATCAACCATATTAATAAAGCCTTGTTGGCCTTGTAATGAAAGGATACTATCATCTTTATTATCACCTTCTATTAGCCTCTCAGGTGACAATTTTTCACAACCCAGACCGACCACCATTACCTCCCCACCAAAATTGGGATGAGTGGACATACTTTGAAGGGTACGAATGGGTATATTTGCTTCAGGTGCATTTATGGCCACACCACACCCATAAGAATGATTTATTGCAACTACATCGTGTACATTAGGGAATTTTGGAAGAAGTTCTTTTTTAATTTTATTTACTGCATAATCAAGAACTCCCACTACACATTGAACACTTGTAGTAATACCCAGGATATTTTTAATTCCAGCAGTTCCATCTGCATTTCGATATCCCTCAAAGGTATATCCTTCTAAAGGTTGTATGCTTGATTGATCTCTTGTTGCAATAGGCAATTTCTCTATTTCAGGAGGGTTCGGCACATCTACTAAAGGTTCCTTGACCCATCTTCCTTTCTTTATGTGGGTATTTGCAAAACCAATGACTTCTCCATAACGAATAATCTCTTGACCTTGTTGCAAATCAATCAATGCTACTTTATGCCCCCCTGGAATGTACTCGTGCAGTTCCAGACCACATTGAAATACAGTTCCTGGCTTCAATCCACCTGAATTAACAATCGTTGCAACATTATCCTCTTTATTTACTTTAATATAAAGCGGAATATCACTCTTCGTGTTATTTATTGGCATAAGGAATGTTTCCCCTCCCAATTTAGTATGATTATTGATGATAAAAGTCCATCATCTTACCAGACATGGTCTTTTATTATCAAATTTCCATCCAGGAATTAAATATTGCATAGCAATAGAATCATCACGGGCACCCAGATTCATTTTTTTATAAAGATTATGGGCTTTATCAATTTGATCCAAATCAATCTTAATACCTAATCCTGGCTGATCTGGAACTTTTACATTTCCATTTTTTATTTCAAAGGGTTCTTTGGTTAAACGTTGACCATCCTGCCATATCCAGTGTGTATCGATAGCAGTAATATTTCCAGGGGCAGCCGCTGCAACATGAGTAAACATAGCTAAAGAAATATCAAAGTGATTGTTAGAATGAGATCCCCAGGTTCTTCCCCAATCGTGACACATTTGTGCAACACGCACTGACCCTTGCATCGTCCAAAAATGGGGATCTGCTAGTGGTATATCAACTGCATTTAATTGCATCGCATGACCCATTTCGCGCCAATCTGTTGCCATCATATTAGTAGCAGTAGGTAAACCTGTTTCACGTCTAAACTCTGCCATGATCTCACGGGAAGAAAAGCCATGTTCAGCGCCACATGGATCTTCGGCATATGCCAACACGTCATGTTTGTTTTTACACAGTCTTATGGCATCCTTTAAATACCAGCAACCATTTGGGTCCAACGTGATTCGCGCTTCAGGGAAACGTTCAGCCAACGCAGTTACAGCTTCCATCTCTTCTTCACCGCGAAGGACCCCGCCCTTTAATTTGAAATCACGAAATCCATACCGTTCTTTTGCAGCTTCTGCCAGTCTTACAATGGATTCCGGGGTTAAGGCTTCCTTCCGTCGTAATCGAAACCATTCATCGTTTGCGTTATCTTCACTTATATAAGGCAAATCAGTTTTAGAACTGTCACCAATGTAAAACAGGTATCCTAGCATTTTTACTTCAGCTCTCTGTTGACCTTCACCTAGCAAAGCTGCTACTGGAACTTCCAAATGTTTTCCTAATAAATCTAAAAAAGCAGCTTCTAATGCAGTGACAGCATGAATCATAATTCGCAAATCAAAAGTCTGTAAACCACGACCGGAAGCATCCCTGTCTGCGAATGTACTTCTAACTTTATTTAAAATATTGTTATAGTTGCCTATTGAATGACCAATTACCATCGATTTTGAATCGGCTATTGTTTTACGTATTTCTTCTCCCCCAGGAACTTCTCCAACCCCCATATTTCCACTGCTATCCTTAAGAATTACGATATTTCTAGTGAAGAAAGGACTATGTGCTCCACTTAAATTTAATAACATACTATCTTGACCAGCCACCGGAATCACTGACATATCTACAATGGTTGGAGTGCTTTTTTTCGTAATTATAGTCATCGTCATATATAATCAACCCCTAATTTTTGTATTAAAATTACTTCAGATTTTCCCGTACTGATATTCAATTGTTTATAAACATGAACTAGCTATTTAGAGGGTTTTCTGATGCTTCTGAATTTCTTTCCTCTCGTTTCTCCTTTTTTGTTTTTCGACTATCATATATGGCATAGATAACCGAAGCCAAAATTAGAACCCATAGTACAATGGCAATAGGACCTTTTGTAAAGAAGATCATTAAATCCCCATTACTTCCTTTCAAGCTATCGATAAAATATTTTTCAGATTGTCTTCCTAAAATAAATCCAATTAAAAATGGGGCAATTTGTACTCCGATTTTCATAAATAAATAGCCTAGAAAACCAAATAATAGTAACGTCCATACATCAAACATCACGCCAGAATTAATGGCATAAGAACCAACAACACACATCACAATGATAATTGGATAAATGGTATGTTTAGGGATATAGACAATCTTTGCCATATATTTAATCGAAAAAAACATGAGAATGAACATGACAATGTTTGCAATAATAAGTGAGAATACAATACCATTCCAAAGGTCAGGGTTGGTTGTAATAAATAAAGGACCTACTTGTATACCTTGCAATAGAAAGGCTCCAATTAGTACGGCTGTTGTACTATCACCCGGTATTCCCAAGGATAGTAGTGGTATTAACGCTCCACCTATTAATCCATTATTGGCTGATTCACTGGCAATAAGTCCTTCTGGTTCTCCAGTGCCCAGCTTCTCAGGTTTTTTTGAAAAGTTTTTTGTCTGTGAATATGATGTGATCGACGCGGCACTTCCTCCCACACCTGGCAGCATACCTATAAAAGTACCTATTACAGAGGAACGAATCGTATTTACTAATTGGCCATTAAATATTTTAAATGTGAATTTATTCTTTTTATTTTTGCTTAAATCAAAATTTTGATGGGCTGCTGGTTTCATTCCCTCCTCAGCCTCATGGATAATTTGACCAATTGCAAATAAACCGATAAGGACAGGGAGAAGGGCAAACCCATAATATAATTGCTCTTCTAATCCTAATGGAATCATTCGTAATTTATTGTTGTCAGGAAACATACCTATTAGACTTATAAAGACCCCCAGTACGCCACTAAAAATTCCTACAAGCAAGCTTCCTTTAGAGATTGATGCTATGACCGTCAGAGCAAAAAGGATAATTAAAAATTTCTCAACTGAAGAAAATTCTATTGCGATCGATGAAAGTAATGGAGCAAAGAAATATAGAATCGTTAAACTAAAGAAACCACCGATAATGGAAGCTGAAATTGCTACCTTTAATGCTTTCTCCCCTTGGCCTTTTTGAGTCATAGGAAAACCATCAAAAGTAGTACATAACGAAGAAGGAGTTCCCGGAATATTTAGTAGAATTGCAGGAACTAAGCCTCCACTAATTCCGCCAACATATAGCCCTATTAATAATGCAATAGCATCAACCATGTCGAGTGCATAGGTAAGGGGAAGGAAGAGGGCAATCGACATCGTTGCCGTCATCCCAGGTATTGCGCCAAATACGATACCAAGCATTACACCTGTAAATACTAAGACTACAGACAATGGAGTGAGTATCCCGATTATTTCCATAAATTGCTACCCTCCTTATGGTAAAGTTATATTGAACATTTGACCGAATAAAAACCAAATGAAAACTGATGTTATTATTGAATTGGCAAGAGATAGGAGAATTGATTTCCGTTTTAGATCACCAATAAATAAAAGCATAATAAGAAACATAAAAAGAATACTAGATAGTAGAAAGCCAATTGGCTCCATTATGATTCCATAACCCAGGAGTAAAATAATGGTTCCGTAAAATTTAGGTTTATCATAATTGTCTATGAAAAAATTAAAATTAAACTTCTTTGATTTCCCTTCCTTTATTCTTGTAACGATCCTTCTTACTATTATCAGAATCAATAAAGTAATGAGAATTGATAATACGATTTTAGGAAAAATGGTATGCGATTCACTAAATGTAATCTCAAGACTAAGAAGATCACTCATCAGCTCACCTTCTTCTATTCAAACTTTTATAAATTTAGAGGCTGTCTGTATTGTTATACAAACAACCTCTTATTAAATTTTCATTCACTTATTTACTCTGTAAGCTCATCCACGGACGGGGCATTTTTAATAATGTTTTGAAGGGTAGACCTCTTCTCTAGTAAATAATCATCGGCCTTATCAGCTGGGATATAATTAGGAATATAGGCATTTTTGCTTAAATCATTAATATAATCAGAGTTTTCTACAACTTCTGCAACTGCTTTATCTAAGGCTTTAGCAAAGTCTGGGTTTATATCTTTTGGTAATAGGAAGAAAAATTCCTTGTCAAAAACAAATTTCTCTCCGTCAAAAGTGATTCCCTGTTCCGAAAATGTAGGAATGTCATATCCTTCAACTCGTTCACCAGCTGTAATTCCTAAGAACTTCATCTTAACATCGGAATCTACGCCATCTTTTGTATATTCGCTATTACCACCAATAGATCCGTTAATGATATCGGCATTACCATCCCATAATGCCTGATTCTTATCCTGCTGTGATCCTGTTGGATAAACTTTAATTCGATTCGCAACTTCTTCCCCATATTTTTCCTCAACCCATAAATAATAGCCATCAAAAGAGATTTCAGAAGTGCCACCAGCTTCTATAGCAACAGTAATAGTTTCATTGGGATTGCTTTGTAACCATTCAGCCGAATCAGCCATTGTATCGTATGGTGCATCTGAACGAGCTAAAAATGCGTTACCTGGGTTTGTTGAAACAACCGGACCAATTTTCCAGTTTTCTAATTTATTTTTCTTATTGATACTTCCATATTCAATACCTAAATATGACATGTCATGGAAAAACATGATCGTACTTCCATCAGTGTCAGCATTGGATAGCTCACTAAAAGCCTTAACAGCACCAACAGCATCTACCTTCATATTTGTACCTAATGAATCCTCCAGATATCTGCTAACAGCATCTGCATTTTGATAGGTATCCCCTCCTGTTGAAGTGGAGCCAATCACCACACGAATTCTATCAGGGACCTCTGCACCGCTGCCACCACCTTTATCATCTCCAGTCGATTTACTATTACAAGCAACTAGCAATGCAGAAAGAACCAAAACCATTAAAACCGACAAAACCCTCCTCATAGATAAACACCCCTTTATAATTTTTTATAACTTATTTACAACCTAATTTTCACTTTAAAGATCTGCGCAGTAATTTAAGCGCTTTCACTAAAGATTTACTTTAACCATTTAAAATTAAATGGATTCCCTAGTTCCTAAGTTTAGCTATTAAAGAAAAGGATAGGGAGGGGAAAGTCCCATCCCCCCTCAATAAAAATAAAATTATTTAACAAAAACTGTTTTAATAGAAGTAAAGAATTCAATTGCTGCTTGACCTTGTTCACGCGAATGTGAGCTAGATTGCTTCATGCCACCAAATGGAGCCTGAAGCTCAACTCCGGCACTCTCTGCATTAATTCTAACTAGACCCGCATCCATCTCTTCAATAAATGAAAGCATTTGCTGAATATTTGTTGTAAAGATTGAGGCACTTAAACCATATTCAACATCATTTGCCACATGCACGCCTTCCTCCATGCTATCAACTTTTATTAATGCAATAACTGGGCCAAAAATCTCTTCTTGGGCTATTGTCATGTCTGAGTTTACATGATCAAATATAGTGGGTTCTACATAGTATCCATTATCATAGTCTTCACCTGTGAGCCTCTCACCACCTAACAGCAGTGTTGCACCCTCTTCTTTTCCCTTTTGAATATAGGAAAGTACTGTATTTAGTTGTTTTTCATTTGCACTTGGTCCCATCCAAATACCATCATTTAAGCCATTCCCAATGGTAATGTCTTTTGTTTTGGCAAGTAGGCGTTTCTTAAATTCATCGTAAACATCACTTTGAACGATTACCCGGCTTGTCGCTGTGCATTTTTGGCCGGTTGAGCGAAATGCGCCACTTATTGTAGCGTCTACGGCTAAGTCAAGATCTGCGTCCGCTGATACAATGACAGGATTTTTCCCGCCCATTTCAAGTTGGTATTTTGCACCTCTTGCAAGAGCTGATTGACCAATTTGTTTACCAACGGTATTTGATCCCGTAAATGTGATCCCATTAATATCAGGGTGTTCTGCTAACCCCTGGCCAATAACTGATCCTTGGCCGGTAACTAGGTTCACAACTCCGGATGGAAATCCTGCTTCTGCAAAACATTCAAATATTTTTGCACAAGTAACCGCTGTTTCTGTAGCTGGTTTCATAACAATTGAGTTCCCATATATTAAAGCAGGTGCAGCCTTCCACATCGGAATCGCTACTGGGAAATTCCAAGGTGTAATAATGCCCACTACCCCTAACGGAACACGAGTCGTAAACATAAGTGCATCTTTGTCTGTCGAAGGGATGACATCTCCAACCTTTCTCATTCCTTCACCTGCATAGTAACGAAGGATGGCAACTCCTCGCGCTGTTTCACCTTTTGCTTCAGAAAGGGTTTTTCCCATTTCTCTTGTCATGATCTCTGCTACTTCATCCAAGCGCTGTTCAAGAATATCAGCAGCCTTAAAAAGAATTTTTCCTCTGGCATCACCAGATAATTTTTTCCAATCCTTTTGTGCTTTGTTTGCAGCAGCAACAGCACTCTCAAGATCATCTTTAGTTGATACTTGTACATAGCCAACCACATCTTCAATATTGGCAGGGTTCGTGTTTTTAATCACCTCATCTGATGATGAAGACGTCCACTCCCCATCGATGTAGTTTAAATAAGTTTTAATTTCACTTTGAACTACCACATCAACACCTCCATTTAGTAATTTTATAAATATAGCTTAATTGGTAGCTATTTTTGCTGGATATTTGTCAAATGCTGTCTTTAAAATTTTCTCAAGTTGTTCGTAATGCTCTTTTTCAACAGGAGTGACTGGTGGCCTTACAGTATTTTCAACTGGCAAACCTACAATCTCCATACCTGCCTTAATTAAAGAAATGGCATAACCGCTTCTTTGTTTTCTAATTTGTGATATTGGTAGAATGACATCTTGATAGATATCTTGGACGGTATGCATATCGTTGTTAAGTAAAGATTCATAAAATAGCCTTGAGATATGCGGTATATAGTTTGAAATGGCTGATGAATATGAATCAAATCCTAACTGCACATAAGCAGGCATTGTAACTTCTGCCATTGGCATTCCATTCAGCCAGCGTAAGCGTCTTCCTATTGTTTGAGTTAACTCAACATTTAATTCCATATTCCCAATTCCATCTTTTAAACCTACCACTTGTGGGAATTCGACCAGTTTTTCTAAGGTTTCTAGTTGAAGGACTGCATTTGCACGTTGGTAGACGATTGCATTAAGTTCTGTACTTCCAACAATGGTTTTATAATACTCATAAAGTCCATCCTGCTCACTATTTATTAGATATGGTGGCAGAACTAAATATCCATCTACACCATGTTTTTCCGAAACTTTTGCCTGATCCAGAGCCGTAGACAAATTCCCACCAACGCCTGTATAGACTGGGACTCTCCCGTTTACTTCGGAAGTCGCAAGTTCAACCATCGATTCATATTCTTTGGTACTAATTGCATTAAATTCACCTGAACCACACGCTATAAAGATAGCTTCCAAACCTTCATCCAATAAAAACTCAATATTTTTAGATAAGCTTTTTTCACAGATATTTCCCCTTTCATTATAGGGTGTAATAGGAAACCCTAAAATTCCTTTAGGTGTTTGTCTTTCATTTGTCATACCCACTTCGCCCCTTTCATGGCCTATTTATTATGAATACTCTTAAACATTCTCTGCCTAACATTATCAAGGTGTCTATACATGCAGATATATGTTTCAATAGGATCTCTTTTTGCCAGTGCATTGTATATATCCTTGTGCTGTTGAACAGTAAGCTCTTTATTCCTATGGTTTAGAGAGACACTTCCCAATGTTTCATCAAACATATTTAATAGCGGGTCAATAATGCCTTCTGTTATAGAGTTACTTGCGCTATGTGCGATAATCCTATGGAACTCTTTATCTGCATTGTTGTAATTTTCTTCTTTTTCTTCCATTACCTTAATCGTCTCTGCTAATTTTTCTAAACTTTCATCTGATATCTTTTCTGCGGCAAGTGTAACTAATCCTAATTCCTGGGACAGCCTTGTTTCCATAATGGATTCAATATCCCCGGCAGATAGCGCCAGCATAATCCTAAATGGATTGCTGCCAATTCGATCTGAGAAAAACGTTCCTTCTTTTGTCTTTCTGTGTACAACTCCTACTGTTTCCAGAGAACTCATTGCTTCTCTAAGAACAGGTCTACTTACATATAACATTTCCATTAATTCCATTTCGGAAGGAAGCTTATCTCCTGGCTTTAACTGACCAGTCATAAGTAACTCAATAATTTGATCAATTACTTGTTCAGATAAAGTTTTACGCTTAACGGATTTCATCTTAAGCAAGCCTGATTGTTCTTCCATCATCTCTCACCTTTCAACTTAAAAACATATTTACCGGTAGAATATGTTTATTTATTTGTATAAATTGTAAGACAAATAAAATATTCTGTCAATTTAAAATTTTAAGAGGATTTGATTGTAAGACAAATAAAAATTTTAAGAGTTTAGGTTTGTATAATATTAAAAGGCATAATAGCTGATATAGTATTTTTTGTTACTCTCAACAAGCACAAGTAGTAAAGTTCACCGCGACATGACCATCAATCATAGTAAATTGTTGTCTATAAACTAAAAAAAGCTCGCAAAATTATTTGAAAGCAATCTTTTTATGGGAATTTTATTCGATTCCATTGTCTGTGAAAGACATTTCTAATTCAGGTAATACAAATTGTCAAATTGGTAAATAATGAATATGAAGTAATGTTTAGAGGTGGTGTATCCTTCTATGGAAGACAATCGCTTTACTATGAAAATTAATGACCAGGAATTCGAAGCTATTGAAGGTCAATCAATTTTGGAAGCAGCATTGGAAAATAATATTTATATTCCGGGTATCTGCTCCTCCCAGCCGGATCTCGGGATTGGGGCTATTCAGACTTGTGATACCTGCTATGTGGATGTAAATGGTGACTTAAAACGTGCCTGTTCTACGGATGCACAGCCAAATATGGTTGTCAATTCAGTGTCCGAAACGGCTAAAGAGGCTCAATTAGAAGGAATGTCACGTATTTTGAAGAATCACGAGCTGTATTGCACCGTTTGTGACAACAATAATGGAAATTGTGAGGTACATAACACAGCTGAGTATTTACAGCTCGACCATCAGAAATATGAATTTACTCCAAAACCATATCCGCCTGACAACTCCCACCCTTTTTACCGGTATGAACCGGACCAGTGTATTTTATGCGGTTTGTGTGTGGAGGCCTGTCAGGATCTTCAGGTCAGTGAAGTGCTAAGCATTGATTGGGAACGCGAACAGCCACGAGTCATTTGGGATGATGATGTTCCGATTAATGAATCATCCTGCGTTTCCTGTGGTCATTGTGTTTCCGTCTGTCCTTGTAACGCACTAATGGAGAAATCCATGCTTGGAGAAGCCGGTTATATGACAGGAACTCCTAAAAATATTTTAGAGCCTATGATTGATTTAACTAAAGAAGTAGAGCCTGGCTATCAGGAGATTTTCACCATATCAAATGTTGAAGCAACGATGCGTGAAGACAGGATTAACAAAACGAAAACGGTTTGTACGTATTGCGGGGTTGGCTGCAGCTTTGAGGTTTGGACAAAAGATCGGGAAATCCTGAAAGTCCAGCCTACCAGCGATGCTCCTGTAAATGGAATTTCCACTTGTGTAAAAGGAAAATTTGGCTGGGATTTTGTAAATAGTGAAGAACGTCTGACAAAACCACTTATCCGTAAAGGGGATAAATTTTACGAAGCAACCTGGGAAGAAGCATTAACCCTTATGGCTGATAAATTTACTGAGCTAAAGGATAAGGAAGGCTCTGATTCTCTCGGTTTTATTGCTTCCTCCAAGTGTACAAATGAAGAAAATTATCTGTTCCAAAAGCTGGCCCGGTCTGTATTTGGTACAAACAATATTGATAACTGCTCAAGATATTGTCAAACCCCTGCGTCTGCAGGACTCATGCGGACAGTTGGTATCGGTGGTGACTCTGGTACGATGGAAGACATTGCAACATCTGATTTAGTTATTGTTGTCGGAGCAAATCCAACCGAGTCCCATCCAGTGCTGGCTACAAGAGTTAAAAGAGCACACAAACTTCACGGTCAAAAGTTAATCGTATCTGATTTGAGAAAAAATGAATTAGCTGATCGTGCTGATTTGCATATTCACCCTGAACCTGGTTCTGATCTTGTATGGATTTCAGCTGTAACCAAGTACATTTTGGATCAGGGCTGGGAAGCCAAAGAATTTTTAGAAAATCGCGTAAATAATGTGGAAGAATTTAAGCAATCCCTGGAAAAGTTCACACTTGAATACGCAGAAAAGCATGCCGGTTTATCAAAGGAAACACTTATTCAAACAGCTGAAATGATTCGGGACGCAGAAGGTACATGTATTTTATGGGCTATGGGCGTTACGCAGCACATGGGTGGTACAGATACAAGCACAGCTATTGCTAACCTGTTATTAGTTACAGGGAACTTTGGGAAGCCTGGTGCAGGAGCCTATCCTCTCCGTGGCCATAACAACGTACAAGGAGCCAGTGATTTTGGTACAATGCCAAACTTCCTCCCTGGTTATGAGCCGGTGGAAAAGGATGAGGTACGTTCCCGCTACGAACAGGCATGGGGGACTGAACTTCCAAAATACCCTGGTTTAAACAATCATCAAATCGTAGAAGCAATCATGGATGGAAACGTCAAAGGAATGTATCTTTTTGGAGAAGAAATGGGCCTCGTTGATTCAAATATCAATTATGTTGAAGAAGCTTTTGAAAAACTCGATTTCTTTGTCGTTCAGGACATTTTCTTCTCTAAAACTGCCCAGTATGCAGACGTTGTCCTCCCTGCTGCTCCAAGTTTGGAGAAAGAAGGAACTTTTACAAATACGGAAAGAAGAATTCAGCGTTTTTATCAGGTCATGGACCCGCTTGATGACTGTAAGCCTGATTGGCAGATTTTCCAGGAGTTTGCTAACAAAATGGGCGCCAACTGGGATTATAGTCATCCATCAGACATTATGGATGAAGTAGCAAAGTTGGCCCCGGTCTTTGCCGGCGTGAGCTATGATCGTATGGAGGGCTGGGACAGTCAAGTGTGGCCGGTAAAACCAAATGGGGAAAGTACACCGTTACTTTATGAAGAGCGTTTTAAGTTCCTGGACGGAAAAGCGCGCTTATTCCCTGTTGACTGGACTCCTCCTCTGCAGATGGGAGAAGAATTTGATCTTCACTTAAACAATGGTCGTCTTCTGGAACAGTTCCATGAAGGAAACATGACCAATAAATCAGAGGGAATCAATCATAAAGTATCTAACCCATGGCTGGAGGTTTCACACGAGCTTGCTAAAGAACGTAATTTACAGTCAGGCTCACTGGTACGTCTCACCTCCCCTTATGGAAAAGTAAAGGTACGAGTCTTAGTAACCAATCGCGTGACCGGCAACGAATTGTATTTGCCAATGAACACAACGGAAAATGAAAAAGCCGTGAATAAATTGACCAGCAGCTATTATGATAAGGACACCCATACACCAAACTATAAAGAGACACAGGTGAAAATGGAATTACTGGAAAAAGCCGGAGAGCCTCCTCTCCCTGCGCATAACCACCGTTTTGGCAATCCACAGCCCCACATCGGTGTAGAGGTAGAGAAAAAGTGGAACAGAAAGGACTTCACGCCTGTACCCGAAACGTTGAAAAGAGAGGGATCTTATCATGGCAAAAGCAATCACGCAAATTGAGCAAAAGAGGAAAAGTAAGCAGGAAGAACGTTCAGAGGATTTATCGGCAATCATTAATCAGATTGCCGATAATCGGGAGGTCATTCAGGATACATTAATTATTCTTCAGGAACTTCACGCAACAGGAGTTCTTGATATGCTGAAAGGTCTGCTTCGTACACGGGAAAAGGTTGGTCAAATTGCCATTGAGCAGATTAATCAGCCAGGCATGCATAACATCATTAAAAACGGGATGAATACCATTGGATTACTTGCTGAGATGGAATCCGATCAACTGAAGGCCATGTTCAGTGGCTTGAATACTGGCCTGGAAAAAGCAGCTGAGAGTGCTAAAACCCAAGAAGAAGTTGGACTCTGGGGTCTTATGAAATCTGTAAGAGACCCCAACGTCCGCACATCCATGAATACGATGGTCAACTTTCTTGAAGGTATGGGAAATGGCCTGAATCAACAGAAAACACACTAATACAGGTGGTGTTATTCAATGATACAACATAAGCTATCCATTCCAAATCTGAAAAAAGAGGATGAGCGAAAAATCAGTGAGGCTCTGCATGATGTCTGGGGTGTACGCAATGTAAAAATTAACACCCAGACGAATGAAGCGATTATTTCCTATGACGAAGATGCAGGTTCATTACAGGACTTTCAACAGGCTGTGATCGATATGGGCTATGAAGCAAATACGAATGAAGAAGAAATTTAACAGGAGGTGTGCATAGTGCCCCGTATTTGTGAGGTATGCGGTCGTGTGGATGATGTGAACCATGAGGAGTTTCCATATGAAATTCTTGATGTCTGCCCTGATTGCTCAGACCATTTAATTCACCCCACTCATGAACATGAGGAATAAAATAAAGGCTTTAGCCATCAATCATTGGCTAAAGCCTTTTGTTTAAAAGTATTTGTTTTACACATCATTACGCAAATAAGCAAACCAGTAAAATGCTCCTACGAATATCGCTCCTCCTACTGCATTTCCCAGGAACACAGCCAGAAAATTCATCAGATAATCAAACCAAGTATAATACCCGGCGAATATGGCGGCAGGAATCACAAACATATTTGCGACCACGTGCTGAAAACCAATCGCTACAAAGGCCATAATCGGAAACCAGATACCCAGGATCTTCCCTGCAACATCTTCAGCTGCATAATTGAGCCATACAGCTAAGCAGACCAGCCAGTTTGCACCAACACCGGATACAAAGGCTTCAAAAAAATTATCTTCAATTTTAGCACCTGCAATATCAACGGTTTTATCCAAAAACGGCCCGGTTTCCGTTAAACCTAAAATATGACCAAAAAAGTATGCTACAAAAATGGATCCGATAAAATTACTAATCGTTATGATCAACCAATTGTTTAACACATGACTGGTCTTAATCTTGCCGGAAAATCTCGCAGTTGCAACGGCCATCATATTTCCTGTTAACAGTTCTCCGCCGGCGATTAAGACAAAAACCAGTCCTACCGGGAAGACTGCTCCACCAATAAATGCAGCCATGGATCCCCAGATTTCCTCAGGGAGATTTCCTGTTATCCTTATATCCAATAAAAATCCAAAAGCAATGAAAGCACCTGCTAAAAACCCTAATGCAAGCATTGTTGATAATGGTAAATGTGCTTTCTTTTCACCATGGTCTCTGGCTAGTTGTGCCGTTTTCTTGGGAGGATGAAAAGACATTTATAACCACCTAATCCTATATTTTTGTTCAATATCCTGGTGATATTTTTCCACTAACAACAATTACTTTATTCACAATCCTAGGAACCATAAGTTGCCTGTCCCTTTTAATTTTTAATGAATTATATTAATGACCGCAAAAAAAGAACATAAAAAGGATAACTTTTTAATCATAACTTGTCCCCTATTCATTCATATCCTGACACCAATGCTGAAAAACTTTACTCCCCTGATAAAAGTCTTCATTATAGTTGTTCTCATGATCAACCGTCCAACACGTGGCAAGTACCGAATGGCAAAATCCCCATTCTATCAAGCGATCTTTATTCAAATTTCCTTCTTCGACTAAAATTTGAATACGTCTATTAATTGTGGTTGATCTATTTTTCTTAGGAAGTTGATTTAGTAAAAATTGTACAAAGTCATACTCTCTTTCCCCAATCAAACCTTTAGGATCAATGGTCGTCCACTCACCTTCCACTCCTGTAGCAAGAATATTATCATGGTGGAAATCTCCATGCAGGAGCCATCTCTGTTCACTTGTAGTGTTCAAATGAGAGTACATGGAGAGAGCATTATTTAGTATTGTTACCGAATAAGGACCTAGACCATTTGGGTTTTTGATAGTTATATTCCGAAGATGATTTTCCATTGTTTCTGTTGTAGGAAAAGATGTTGTATTATGTACAGGATACGTCAAAGTCTCATGCACTTTTGCAGCTATTTGTGTTCTTTTTTCATCATTTGACATATTAGATAAGGGGTGCCCAGGTTCGACTTTTGTTAATAACAGGATCCCTCGTTCTCTATCATAATCAAGAAGCTCAACCATATTCATGGTGTCATATCGTTTCAATGCTCTTAATTCATTTAAAAATTCTTCTCCAGGAATACATATCTTCACCATAATTTGTTCCCCATGTTCACGAATAGCTGGTGCTACATAATTTATCGAAAGGGATAGAGGTTCTTTCATTTGTAAGCCCCATCTCTGCTTACTATAGGCGATTAACTCAGGTAATTGGTTTAACCATTTCCTCCCTTCTTCTTTAAAATGAAATTTTACATTATTCACAAAATCAGTTGGCAGCTGCACTGAATTCCTCCCCTCTATAATTCAAATTGGTTCTTTATGATGCGGGCAACCTCCTCTGGACTTTTATTAGTATTATTTATTCGCATATAATTTTTCCGGGTAATTTCTCCCGGTTTGGAATTTAGTCGATATTGATCCATGGATTTTATCAGTTCATTCTCTGAAAATTGAACATCTCTTTTTGTTGGCTTTTGCTCTAAACGATAAGGAGTTTTGTTACGTAAAACTCTTTCGTCCTTGTCCGCTTCAAGCTCCACAAAATAAACCTCTCCTCCATTCGATTCAAAAATGGAACAAATCTCATCAACAAATTGCCAGTCCTCCTGTTCATTAAAGGCCCACACATATGTGAAGATAAGCCCTTCCAGGTCACTCCTGGCGACTTCACGAAAGATTTCATAGCGAAACATATCATTCAGATGGTTAAACGACTTACTCCCAAATTCAAAGAAATTCAGCACTAAGTCAATCGTCATATGGTTATGAAACAGCTTTAAATCTGATACTTTCGTTAAGGCATGGCCTACTGTCATCTTCCCGACCGCTTGTGGTCCGAAAATTAAAACAAATTTCATCGTCGTTCTCCTTCCCCTCTTTATTTATTTACATCTGCCCTAACCTTCTGAAAAATGGGACAATATTCCTTTATTAAAACACAACGTTTGGTTCTATTTCAAGATACGGTTATTTAGTATCATGACAATAACGACAAAGAACTGTACACATCATCCCAATATAAGGAGGTTTTTTGAGTGCTGGAACAAGTTCGTTTAATTGATTATCAGGTGATTGAGCAAATGGATAATACCAATCAAGTGCCTGAGGGTGTACGTTTTATACGAGCCCCGGAAGTCTGGGAAAAGTCAAGGGGGAGAAATCAGACCATTGCCGTTTTAGATACAGGGTGCGCGGACCATAAGGATTTAAGAAATAACATTACAGGTGGGCGCAACTTTACAAATGACGACAATGGAAATACTGAGATTTATACGGATTATAATGGTCACGGGACACATGTAGCAGGTACAATAGCGGCAACAGAGGATGGAGATGGAATTGCGGGTGTTGCTCCTGAAGCACAATTACTGATTGTAAAAGTTTTAGATGAAAATGGTTCCGGACAGTATGATTGGATCATTCAAGGGATTCAATATGCTGTCGAACAAGAGGTTGATATGATATCCATGTCTTTAGGGGGACCTGAGGATGTTCCGGAGCTCCATGAAGCCATTAAAACGGCCGTGCATGAGCATAACATTCCTGTCGTTTGTGCGGCAGGAAATGAGGGGGATGGCGACCATGAAACCAAGGAATTAGCCTACCCTGGATCCTATAATGAAGTAATCAGTGTAGGTGCAATAGATTTGGAAAGAAACTCCTCTGATTTTTCAAATTCCAATAAACAAGTTGATCTGGTCGCTCCAGGAGAACAAATTACATCTACCTATCTTGATGGGAAATACGCAACGCTAAATGGAACTTCTATGGCTGCTCCCCATATCACAGGTTCCCTGGCGCTTATTAAGAGCATTGAAAATGAAAACTTTGGACGGAATCTAACAGAAGCTGAATTATACGCTCAGCTTATTAAGCGTACAGTTCCATTAGGATTTTCACCAAAAGTTGAGGGGAATGGAGTTATCTTTTTGCCTCTGCTGGATTATATACAGGACGTTTATCGGGAGTTAAATATTCAGCTTAAAAATCCTTCGTCTAATTAAATGAACTGCTTCACCAGGACTCAGTCACCAAATCCAATAAAAGCTATATTCAGCTTAAAAGGGATAAAAAGCGCAATCTTCAGATAATAAATCGCTGACTATTTACATTTGGTCACATCGACCGTAGAACGATTACATCCTCTGTTAGCAAACTTGAACGCCGGCTGCTTTATCCATACAATGGGCAGTGTAAAGGGATTAATACTTGATTTAGAGGAGGAGTGATCGTATGAAAGACTTCTATCCATCCAGAGTAAACCCAGAGCCTTCTATTATGGAAAGGAAGGATCCGGTGCTTTATGGATCTCAATCAGATGGACCTCTAAACAACACAGAACTGGATTTTTACAAACAAAACGGCTACATATTCCTGGAAAAGATGTTCACAGATGATGAAGTAGATGTTCTGCGCAAAGAATTAGATCAGACGATGAATGACCACAAATCTGTTGAGAGACCTGATGTTGTCCGTGAGCAAGGTAGTGATGAAATTCGTTCCATTTTTGACGTACACAAGAATACGGAATTTTTTCAGAAGCTATCTTCACATGAACGTCTGGTCAATATCGCCCGTCAACTGCTTGGAGACGATGTTTACATCAACCAGTCGAGAATTAACTTTAAACCTGGTTTTAAAGGAAAAGAGTTCTACTGGCATTCTGACTTTGAAACCTGGCATGTGGAGGACGGAATGCCGCGTATGCGTGCCGTAAGCTGTTCTATTATTTTAACCGATAACTATGAATATAATGGGCCGCTTATGCTCATTCCTGGTTCACAGAATTATTATGTGCAATGTGCGAGCGGAACACCGGACAGCCACTTTGAGCAGTCCTTAAAGAAACAGGAATTTGGAACACCGGATAATGAGAGTCTGAAATGGCTGGTCGACCAAAGCGGTGGAAGAATTGATCGTGCAACAGGTCCGGCTGGCTCTGTATTATTCTTTGAGAGTAACATTATGCACGGGTCGAGCGGTAATATTTCACCATTCCCGCGCAGCAATGTGTTCTTCGTCTTTAACAGTATCCAGAATAAATTGGAGAAGCCATTCTCGGACCTGACACCAAGACCTGAATTTTTGGCCAACCGGGAAAATATTAAGCCAATTCAGCCGAAACCGTTTGATTTAACAAAGAAACTCATACAATCTTAGTGGAAAGTTTAGGGAAAAGGTTCTTGCCTTTTCCCTTTTCGATTTTATGGTGATATTTTAGAGGATTAACGCTGTGGAATGATGAATACGTTACAATAGATGAGTAAGGAGGAATGAACAATGAAGAATGTAAAAATTATACGTATACCAGTTGCTACGCCAACATTATGGCCAAACACCGAAACAAACTGTTATCTAATCGGGAGTGAACACGAATCATTACTGATAGATGCCGGGTATGATACAGAAGAAACGAAAGATAAAATTGAGCAGGCTGTTGAAAAACATGAAGTTCAGCCTCCTGAGTCGATTTTATTAACCCATTCGCATCCGGACCATGCCCCTGGTGTACGTCAGCTAAGGGATTTATCTCCAACCGTTTATTGTCATCAGGCAGAATATGACCCTATCGCCGATTCAATCTCCCCTGTTAAAGACATTAAAACGTTAAATGACGGTGATATTTTAACGATTAACCAAACAAAAATGGAAGTTATTCATGGCCCCGGTCATACTGCCGGCCAATTAAATTTATACATTCCATCAGAAAAAATGTTATTAGCCGGAGACAATGTTGTATCTGAAGGAACAACCTGGATTGGCCCACCGGATGGAGATATGAGTGACTATTTAAATACCTTACACCGTTTAAAAAAGTTAGATATTGATAAAATCGGTCCGGGGCATGGAGAATGGGTTGTAAATCCAAAAGAAAAGCTGGAATTTATTATTGCCCGTAGATTAAAACGTGAACAGCAAATTAAAGACTTGCTTAATGAATATGAGCAATTGTCTGCAAGTGAGTTAACACAGTATATTTATAAAGATCAGATTCATCCAAGTGTATTTGATGTTGCTAAGCGTACGATTGAGGCTCATTTAAACAAATTAATTAAAGAAGGTCAGGTGAAGCAACAAAATAACAGCTACACAACTTCCATATAATCATTATTCTATTACGTTGTCCGGCATTTTGAGCGGTCCGCCATTGTTGTAATGCTTAAGGGTTCGCAAGGATGTAATCGTAGGTGGAACAAGCTTTAAATTCCCTTTTTCAAAATCTTCAAGGGCCTCTTCAGGTGTCGTCCAGAATGCATGATCAATTTCCTTCCAATCCGGAGAAGGTGTTTGATGATTAGGTAAGTCTGCGATAAAAAAACGGGTATCGAAACGGATTGGGCTCGTTGGTGGGGTTATACGGCGCCCAAAATAGCGTAGAGCTGAACTGTCATATTTAAAATTTTCCTTTTTCAACATCTCCAAAAGGGAAATACGATTGTTCACCAATAATTTTCGATAATCGTCTTTGGAATGTTGCTTAAAAGTCAAGTCATTGTTCTCCGATTTGGCTAACAATACACCAACTTCTTCAAACAGCTCCCTGGCGGCTGCGATATAATGAGCGGACGAAAAGGAATGGTGCTGAAATTCTGGAAAAGATTCATGTTCTTTTGGTTCATCTTCTCTCTCAACCGCTCCTCCCGGAAAGACGTAGTACCCACCAAGAAACTTCATCGTTTCCGGTCGTTTTGTAAGATAAACCTTTCCCTTATTCATAAGAATGACCGTTGAAGCAGGTCTTGGATTTGAACTCAATTGGTTTCTCTCCTTTATCCGGCATTAAAAATATGCTTTTATATACATATTCAACACAAAAACTCTTATCCCTTTTCACTGGTTCCAAGTCAAATGTTGGGGTGAGCACTTCGCTCACTCCTAATTTATGCGACCCGAACTTTTATATTTTTGTACTGATGATGTAATAACACCTTTAATCTAAAGCGACTAAACCGTCTAAAACCAAATGCATTTCGTTTAATGACTTTGGTTTGATTATTAATGCCTTCTACGAAGCCATTATGTAGATTATACGCAAAACTGTTCATAATCTCTTTCTGCCAGTTATGAAAGGTTTCAATCGCTTTTTCAAATTCCTTCATCCCTGAAGTCCTGACCAGATCATAAAATTGGTATAAGTGCTCTTTAATATCTTTTAACCCATGCGGGGCCAATTGCTTCGCTGTTTCAAACCATAAGCGATAAGCTTCCTTTAGTTGATAAGCTCTGTTTAACTCACTTGATTTTTCCCTGTAGTAATTTAAATACCATAACTGCTTGTCCGTTAAGTTTTCATAATGCTTATAAAACACGTGGCGCATTCGTTTGCACTTCTTACGATCGTAATCATCAAACTCATTTTGTACCTTCCTTCGCACTCTTTCTAGAGCCCAATAGATATACCGGCAAAAGTGAAATCGATCAGCTACTACAACCGGTCGTCCCAGGGCTTGATCAACAGCTGCTTTGAAGGAATGACTCATGTCCATGACCACAACCTCTACGTTATCTCCATGTTCCCGTAAATAAGCCATTAGCGTCTCTTTTTTGCGGTCTTTCAAGATCTCTAATGGTTTTCTTTCAACCGGATCGGCAATAATCGTTTGATACTTTTCGCCACCTGCATCCCCCTTATATTCATCTATCGCAATAACCTCAGGTAACTTCTTTGTTTCGCTTAACATCGAAGCACTAACCTGATCAAAACGGCGCATAACCGTTGTAGGAGAGGTGTCGAAGCGTTCCGCTACATCCTTAAAGTTCTTACCATTGATTAACTCAATACCTATCGCCTGGTTAAACTCTAGGGACTGCCTTTGATAACGCTCCACAATCGAATTATCTTCATAAAATCGTTTACCGCAGTTTTCATTTTCACAAGCATACCGACGTTTCCGGTAAAATAAGGCTGTTCGTCTACCAAAGATTTGATTATGTTTAATCTTTTGTATACGATAATCATGAACTCGATCCGTTACCTCTTTACAAGAAGGACATAAGTGGGGTACACGCTCCAGTTCCACATGAAGTTGGTAATATCCATCTTTCTCGAATGATTTGGTAATGATAAACCCTTCTAATCCTGGTAAAGAAATGTTAGAATTCAATTGCACGCATCTCCTTTTTGTGGTTGTTTGTTTATTGGTCTAAACAAAGTCTAACAAAATTAGGAGATTGCGTGTTTTTATTTGTCTGAATTTTTTCTGTACCCCAACATATATTTTAGAGCCTTTTCACTAAAAAAGACTCTCCATCTTGATCATTCTGGAGAGTCTTTTTGTTTCTAATTTTAAGCCATTACCTTGCAAATATCATTGGTGAACTCAACAGGGTCCTGAATAGGTAACCCTTCGATGAGTAATGCCTGGTTGTATAAGAGATTGGTGTAAAGGTGTAATGTTTCTTCATCATTGTTAGCAAATGCTGTTTGTAAGGAGCGGAACACGTCATGGTTGGCGTTAATCTCGAGAATTTTGTCCGCTTTAATGTTCTGATTATCCGGCATTTGACTGATGACTTTTTCCATTTCAATGGAAATTTCTCCATCCGCGGTCAGACATACAGGATGTGATTTCAATCGCTTCGAAACTTTCACATCTTTTACTTTTCCAGATAGAACTTCCTTCATTTTGTCAAAGAGTTCCTTATTTTCCTTCTCCTCATTTTCGGTTTCCTCTTTAGATTCTTCATCTTCTATGCCTAAATCACCACTGGAGACAGATCTGAATTCTTTGTCGTTATACATGTTTATCATTTTAATCGCGAATTCATCTACTTCTTCGGTGAAATATAAAATTTCATATCCTTTGTCAAGCACAAGCTCCGTTTGCGGCAGTTTTTCAATGCGGTCAATGGAATCTCCTGTTGCATAATAAATGTACTTCTGGTCTTCCGGCATTCTGGAAATATACTCATCCAGACTGACTGGCTTTTTCTCCTTTGAAGAGTAGAACAACAGCAAGTCCTGTAGTGTTTCTTTGTCTTGTCCAAAATTATTATAAACACCGAATTTAAGCTGTCTGCCAAAGGTTTCAAAGAATTTTTCATAGTTTTCCCGGTCATTCTTCAGCATTTTCTTCAATTCATTTTTAATCTTTTTGTTTAGATTTTTCTGGATGAGTCTGACCTGGCGATCCTGCTGCAGCATTTCACGGGAGATATTCAGTGACAGATCTTCAGAGTCAACCAGGCCTTTCACAAAACTGAAGTAATCCGGCAATAAATCAGCACATTTATGCATAATGAGGACACCATTTGAATAAAGCTCAAGTCCTTTTTCATAGTCCTGTGTATAATAATCAAACGGTATACTTTCTGGGATATAGAGAATAGAGTCAAAACGAATGGTTCCGTCTACCTGAATGTGCATATGTTTAAGTGGTTTGTCGAAACCATACCGTTTTTCATTATAAAAATTCTCATAGTCTTCTTTGGCTAATTCGTTTTTGTTCTTTTTCCAAATAGGGACCATACTATTAACCACTTGTTCTTCTGTAACCTTCTCCAGCTCTTCCTCATTGTCTTCTTTAGGGCGCTCTTCAGTTATATCCATTTTAATTGGATAACGGATGAAATCAGAGTATTTTTTTATAATGTCCTGAAGACGATGTTGTTCGAGAAACTCATCGTACGTTTCATCTTCTGTATTTTCCTTAATGTTTAGCACGATGACAGTTCCAGGACCTTCTTTCGTATATTCTTCAATCGTGTAACCTTCTGTCCCTTCAGATTGCCATTTCCAGGCTTTGTCACTCTCGAGAGACTTGGTATACACAGTTACAACGTCTGCAACCATAAACGCAGCATAGAATCCTACACCAAACTGACCGATGATATCATGGCCATCTTCAATCTCAGTTTCATTCTTAAAGTTAAGGGTGCCACTTTCAGCAATGGTTCCCAAATTATTTTCCAGTTCTTCTTTGGTCATTCCGATTCCCGTGTCTCTAATCGTCAATGTACGCTGGTCCTTATCAGCTTCCACTTTGATGTAGTATTGATCTTTCTCAAAGGTCAAGGAATCATCCGAAAGGGCTCTGTAATAGATTTTATCAATCGCATCGCTGGCGTTTGAAATTAACTCACGTAAAAAGACTTCCTTTTTAGAGTAAATCGAGTTAATCATCATTTCCAGCAGGCGCTTGGATTCAGCCTGAAATTCTCGTTTTTCCATGATTATCTCTCCCTTCTTCTATCATCAATCTTATTAATTTGTTTATTATTCCTTTAGCACTCACTGACTTAAAATGCTAACAATAATTAAATATCATAAATAGAAATGGCTGTCAATCATCCCTTAATCTGAAAGCATTTCATTATTGATGAGATAATGATAGATAAATTAATAAATGGCTGTAAAAACCATTTAACCTGTGTTTATAAATGGTATTGTTCTTCAACGACTCTATATTAAAAGGAAAAAGCACACCAAAACGCTTAGCGACTTGGTATGCTTTTTCACTAACAATTCTATTGAGCCTGTTTAAGTTAAATCACTTGGATTTTTCCTGGATTAGATTCGGTTACTTCCCCGATAATTGCTGATTGAACATCCTTTTTCTCAAGCTTGGACTGTATTTCTTTTGCATCCTTTTCCGGAACAGCTATTAACAGTCCTCCAGAAGTTATGGCATCACAAAGTATAATCTGATCAATTTCACTAATGGAAGAATCATATTCCACTCGATCACTTAACCATTTGTGATTTTTCTTAGAGCCACCTGGCACGACATCCTGTTTAGCTAACTCACGGGTTTTAGGTAAAACAGGAATTTGATCCATCTTTAAGGTTATTCCTGTCTGACTACCTTCAGCCATTTCGCTGGTATGTCCTAATAAACCGAAGCCGGTTACATCTGTACAGGCATGCACCTCATAGTCCTCCATAATTTCTGCCGCTTCTTTGTTTAAAGTAGCCATTACATTCATCACTTGATCAACATCATCTGTACCAAGCAGATCTCTTTTGATTGCTGTGGTTAAGATTCCTACACCAATTGGCTTTGTCAGGATAATTTGATCACCCGGCTTTGCTCCTACGTTAGTACGTATTTTATCCGGATGGACAGTACCAGTTACGGAAAGGCCGAACTTCGGCTCCTGATCATCGATCGAATGTCCTCCGACCAGTGCTGCGCCAGCTTCTCTGACTTTATCTGAAGAACCGGCCAAAATATCAGCTAAAATACTTTTATCTAATGTATTAACCGGAAAACCTACAATATTCATGGCCGTAATTGGTTTTCCGCCCATAGCATATACATCACTAAGAGCATTTGCTGCAGCGATCTGTCCAAACATATATGGATCATCCACAATAGGTGTAAAGTAATCAAGAGTCTGAACAAGGGCTGTATCATCATTTATTTTATATACCCCTGCGTCATCAGCTGTATCTAATCCTACCAGTAAATTCGGATTGGGCTCGTTTTCAGGTAAATGCCGCAGAACCTGCGACAGGTCTTCTGGACCAATTTTACATCCTCAGCCACCTTTAGTTGTCATTGAAGTTAGTTTAAAAATTTCTTCATCTGACATCTATATCCCTCCATTCTTATGAAGGTAGTCAACTTTTATTATACAAAAGCACACCTTCTTTAGTAAATCAGGTGCATCCAAAACGGTACTTACTAATTGTAACACATTAAAATGAAACCTTTGGGAATTCTATACCATGGAGGTGGTAAACATGCCAGGTCCGTATTTATGTCCCAATTGCAAAACGAATAAGTCCCGTTTCAATCTTATTGAACAGGTTGCAACTCCGATGAAGCTGGACCCGCAAACTGGTGATGTTCTTGAGGAGTTCAGCAATGAAAATACAGGGGTTATGCATGTCTCTTATAATGGCCCGGACTATAAGGTACAATGTGGTGTGTGCGGTTTGATTGAAGATGAACAAACGTTTATTAAACATGCGGAATATGATCAAAAAAATTCATAGGCCTTTTCTTAATTGCATAAAAAAACAAGCCCGTTTCAGGCTTGTTTTTTTATGCTAACTATTGAAGTTCCGTTGCCAGATCAGCACTACTGCTTAGTCCTGCTGCTTCAAAGACTGGCGCTAATTTTTCGGTATAAACAGCAATTTTATCCTCTGCTTCCTTAAAATCATTATTTCCGGACTCAATGGCAGATTTATAGGCTTCAAAAGCGGCTTTTACATCTTTTACTGCTGACTTAAATGTATCAACTGTTTGATCTGTAAGTTGATCAGCTTCAACCAGCTCGTAGGAGTCTAATTTACTGATGGCTTCATCAGCTGCTGTAATTGCGTCTTCTTTTAGTGTCTCAGCATCTATGTCTTCACTGTCCAGGGCTGAAATATAGTCATTTACCGCTGTATACTCAGCACGGATTGTGTTGGCAATCCCAACATGATTTTTCAGTAGTGCTCCAGTGTCATCTGCATTCTCTGTTGACTCAGAGTCTTCAGCAGCTTTTGTTTCCCCGGAGGCATTTGTATCTTCTGTTGATGAATCCTCCCCATTACTGCCGCATGCTGTCGCAACAGATAAGACTAGTACAAAAATAAGTAGCATAAATAGTTTTTTCATATAGTTCTCCCCCTTTTTATATTCCATTTAGAAGTTTACGATTTAAAATTGTAAAAGTAAACAACTTGGTGAAATGTTTTACTAGGTGCAAAATTCGAAATAATATATTTACTTACTACGGTGTATAAATATAAAGTGAAACTTCTATCAGTGAGGGGGTTACGGCGATAAATAAGGAACTGACCTGCACGAATCCAGGCTAGTTCCTTACAAACATCCTTATATATTCGACAAAATTCAAACAAACGTTTGATTGAATTCGACTAATCACCCTAAATACCGATGATATACACTTTTTGCTTCGTTTATATCCTTCGTACCATGAATTAACACTCGCCCATCCTTAAAAATAACCATTCGGTGCTGATCAATCAAAACGGATAATAGAAAAGGATTCTGGGTTTGGATTTCCCCCTGTTCCCCCAGGATATTTGATAAATCATCCAGGTTGCGATCACCCGGACTGGAAGGTCGAATTTGAACAGTATCCCGTCCGCACAAAACAGCCGTTTTTGTCTGATTTTCATAGGAAAGGTTCGGATAGGTTTGCTTTTTACCACAGGAGAGACAATCATCCTTTTTTAATTTATCTACCTTGATTGCTGTATGCTGATTATGCCATAGGTCAAAGGAGACCAGCTTCTTCCTTAATGACTCATAATCTTCCACCAGTATTTTTAAAGCTTCCGTAACCTGATAGGAAACAACCATATGCACAGCCGAGCTTATAATCCCTACAGTGTCACATGTCATCCCACCCATGGGGACATTTTCAAGCAAACAGTGGAGACAAGGGGTTTCTCCTGGCAATATGGTATAAGTAATCCCATAGCTCCCCACGCAGGCTCCGTATATCCACGGAATTTGTGCTTTTTGAGAAATATCATTAATCATCAGTCGTATATCAAAATTATCCGTGGCATCCATAATCAGATGGATATCCTGTTCGACTAACTGCTCTAATTCTTCTGGAGAAGCATCCATGATATGCGCTTCTATATCAACATCCGAATTAATTTTACTCAATCGTCTTTTAGCTGCAACAGCTTTAGGCAATCGATCTTCAGCATCACTCTCGTCATAAAGCTGCTGCCTCTGTAAATTACTCCATTCCACATAATCCCGGTCAACAATGGTCAGTTTTCCTACACCTGCACGTACTAATGCTTCGGCGCTGGCGGTACCAAGGGCTCCAGCACCAATGACAAGAACATGCTTTTGTCGTATTTTTTCTTGACCGTCTTTTCCGATTGGTGCAAATATTTCATGTCGTGAATATCTTTCTGTCACCCAATACTCATCCCTTCTGTTGGACTGCTTGCTGTTGCATAACGTTTCCTGGGGATTCGTCCTGCTTCATATCCCAAACGGCCCGCTTCTATTGCAAGCTTCATCGCCCTGGCCATTTTCACAGGATGTTCAGCTCCTGAAACGGCTGTATTTAGCAGAACCCCATCAGCACCTAACTCCATAGCCATAGCTGCATCTTTAGGACTTCCAATCCCTGCATCGACAATGACAGGCACATTTGCTTTTTCAATGATAAAGCTTAAATTCAAAGGATTGATAATTCCCTGGCCAGAACCTATTGGAGATGCTCCAGGCATAATGGCATGACAGCCCAGTTCTTCCAACCGGCTGGCTAACATGACATCATCCGAGGTGTAAGGCAGGACGATAAATCCTTCATTCAGGAGCTCTTCAGATGCTTTTAATGTTTCAACGGGGTCCGGTAACAGAGTCTTTTCATCCCCAATCACTTCTACCTTAATCATATCACACAATCCGCTTGCTTTGGCCAATTTCGCAGTACGTACAGCCTCGTCTGCTGTTTTTGCCCCCGCTGTATTTGGCAGAAGACTGTACTTTTCCACATCAATTTTTTCCAGAAAGTTCGGCTGATCAGGCTTAAAGATATTCATTCTTCTGACTGAAAATGTAAGGATCTCTGTTTCCGACACATTTACGGCTTCTTTTTGGGTTTCAAAATCGGGATATTTACCCGTTCCTAATAGCAATCTCGATGAAAATTCATAAGGACCAATTTTTAGCATATTAACCACCTCCGACAAAGTGTACGAGTTCCAGTTTATCCCCATCAGACAAGGACTGACTCTGATTTTCTTTTTCCAGAATTTTTCCGTTCAGTTCTACAACAACTACCTTGTCATCAAGCTTAAGATAACTTAACAGGCTTGAAACTGAATCAATCTCAGACGGAATTTCCATATAATCACCATTGATAAGTAATTGCATAGTTAAGCCCTCCTTACTTAACCTGCTGAAATAATCTGTCAATTCGAAATGGCTCCACATCCGTAATCGTTTTCTTTCTCTCAATTAAATCTGTGATAATCATTCCTGTAATAGGAGAAAGTAAAATGCCATTTCGGAAATGTCCATTGGCAATGAATAAATGTGACCACTCAGGATGCTCTCCTAAATATGGGAGTCCATCCAATGATTGAGGGCGTGTACCTGCCCATGCTTTCTTCCATTCTGTTTCTTTAATGGAAGGTAAAATGAATTTTGCTTCTTCCATTAATTGAGCAATCCCTTCTACAGATACCGACCTGCTGAATGAATGTGGTTTTACAGTAGCACCAATGATCAGCCGGCCACCTGTTTTCGGAACGATATAACAGGAAGAACTGAAAATCGTATGTGTAAGCAGTGGTTTATGCGTAATAACAGAAAAGCTTTCGCCTTTAACTGGATAGCCTTTTAAATCCAATCCTGACTCCTGGATGAGCTGTGTCGTCCAGGCCCCGGCTGTAACAACTACCGAATGACTGTAAAAGTTTCCTTCATTGGTTGAAACTCCTATAACCCGATTTCCTTCTCTCAGGAAGCCCTTAACTTCACAATATTCTTTTAAATCTGTCCCTAAAGCAGCAGCGGATTTAAGCAATCCCATCGTGAAATCAGGAGCAGATACCTGTCCATCTCCTTCAATGTACATGGCTCCTTTCAAACTACTTGATAGCAGCGGTTCCTTATTTATGACTTCTTCAGGTGTAAGCCAATCAACCTGTTCACCTAATTGCTGTTGAGTTTCAATGATTTTCAGAAATTTTTCTCTCTCTTCATTTGTAAAAGCCATTTTCAGCATCCCATTTTTCCGAAAACCGATATCAATTCCGGCTAAATCTTTAATTTCCTCAGCCAATTCAGGAAATTGTTTACGACTTTCCCGTGCCAATTGAAACATGGGACTATCAGAGTCAAGTTCAACTTGAGCTCCAATCATTCCGGCTGCTGCTGAGGAGGCTTTCCCTCCCAATTGATCTTTTTCCAAAACTAAAGTCCTGTACCCCTTTTTCGACAGTTGAAAAGCTGTGGATCCTCCCATCACTCCTCCACCAATCACAATGGCATCATATTTCTTCACCATATCCCCCCTGTTCTATTCATTACTTGAAACATCTGTTTAGCTGCCTGATATGGATCTGCAGCCTCAAAAAACCCCGACATAACGGCAATACCTCTGGCACCTGCCAGTTTAATATCCTGGAGATTTTCCACATTCACTCCCCCTATGGCTATAACCGGAATTTGAACAAGTCTGCAGACCTCCCTTAGCTGGTCCAGTCCTTTAGGTGGCAGGCCCGGCTTTGATTTTGTCGGAAACACATGACCATAGAAAAGGTAATCGGCTCCCTCCTGTTCCGCTGTTAATGCTTCGTCCGGTGAATGACAGGAATATCCCGCCCTTAAGCCGGGAAACTGTTTTTTTACAGGTCGAATCGGAAGTGAGTGATGGGCAAGGTGCACACCATTTACTTTGCACGCTGAGGCCACATCCGCACGGTCGTTGATGATGATTTTAGATAAAGGAACCTCTTTATCTGCTAATTTCTCCACAATATGATAGATTTCAATTGCTGACCTGGACTTTTCACGAATATGTATCGCATCTACAAATGGATGAATCGTTGCTGCGATGGCTGTAAGTTTTTCAATAGACTGTTTTCCAGTTGAAATCGCATGTATTTCATTTCGTGTACCCATCACTCTATCCCCATCCTGGTTACCATATTTTATGATTTTCCTTATAGATTAGAAGACACACTTGCCTGTAGTGGCCATTGCTCCTGATTGTAAGCCATTTCCCAAAACGAATATTCATAAGCACTGCTGATCACAAAATGCTGTTTCATTCGTTCACGTTCTTCCTTTGTGCATTGGTCAGCAATGGTATTCAGACGATCAATTTGTTCATCCACTAATCCCTTAAACCATTCACCGCCATACGCCTCAATCCATTTCTGATAAACTGGCTCGTCAGGGGTATGATCTTTTAGCTTTTCTCCCACTTCATAGTAAAGCCAGTAGCATGGAAGAATGACAGCAATCACATCGCCCAGGTGCCCACTATAGGCAGCTCGATAAAGATGGGATGTATAGGCGTAAGCGGTTGGGGAAGGAATAAATTGCTTCTGGTCCTCTTCTGTAATATTTAATAATTCACTGAATGTACGATGCAATTCCATCTCAGCTTCATAAGTTCCACTGGCATGATTGGCCATACGATTCGTGGTAAATAAATCAGCGGCCTTCGCGGCTCCCAGTGATTGAACCTTGGCAAAGTGCGATAGATAATACGAATCCTGCATGACATAATAACGAAACCTTTCCAGAGGCAGACTTCCATCCCCAATTCCTTTTACGAATGCATGTTCAAAGCTTGCCTCCCAATAACGATCTGCTTCCTGTCTTAACTCCTCGGAAAACTTCATACAAAAACTCTCCTCTCCAATAAATTTTTTAACCAATAAAAAACCACTTCCCTTACCTCGCGTAAAGAAAGTGGTTGTTGTATACACTTATGGATATATACAGCACTCCACTTTCCTACGCCAGTATAAACTGGATCAGGTTCCAAGGGTCTTAAAGTCCGGACTTTAATCTCAGCCTTTTGAAGGCTCCCCTAGTGGTCCGTAAAACTATTCATTTTGTATTATCGTAACCATGGTTTACCAAATTGTCAACATCATTTAAAAAATTACAGACTAAAATGCTCCAGACTTTGGTCAACAATATCCTGATTAATCCCAATATAACGAAGGGTAATCTCAGGAGAGGAATGATTAAAAATATCCTGCAGCAAGGCAACATTCCTGTTCATGGTGTAATGCCAAAAACCAAACGTTTTACGCAGGCTGTGGGTTCCAAAATTTTGGATCCCCACTGTTTTCGCTGCTTGATTTAATACTTTATAGGCCTGAACCCGTTGCAGAGGTAAGTCGGTTTTATGGGAAGGAAAGAGATAGTCGTCATCTTCCTTGTCACGTATATAATCAGCAATAATGCCCCGCAATTCAGCATTTAATAAAAAACGCTTATTTTTTCTCGTTTTCGTTTCTTTAAGCGTAATATGAGTTTGGTTTCTGACGTCCTTCACCTGAAGTGGCAACAGGTCACTGATACGCAGTCCGGTATTGATTCCCATAACGAATAAAAAGTAGTTTCGCTCTGAAGTTTTTCTTAACTCCTGTTTCATTTCTTCAATTAACAGCCGGTCCCGAATAGGCTCCACTGTCTGCATTCCCTTACTTATGATGGCATGGAAATCAGATTTAATATTTTCTTTTCTTTTAGGATTCCGTTTTTTGGATTGATTTAATTTTTCAATCTTTCTATTTAATTCATATTCGCCGTACTTGTTGACTAAATACATATATTCTCCATCTGTTAAATAAACGTGTTCTGCATAAGGTTTTTTATTCACATTCTCACCCCCATTTTATGTAAGCTCTCTGTGGAAATGAATCGAAATCTGACGACCTGTTCCCCATCTCATTTTGCGAGAATGGCCTTTAAGTTGCTGCCATAGTTTTACAAATATAATGTTTTTTTCCCATTATAGAATCTTTGATTACCAATAAATTCATGAACGAATCTCTTCAATATGTATTATACCATATAATACTATTTTATGGTCAACCTGTTAAATAGTTATTATATAAAGCTTTCATTGGGTTTTCATAATGAAACATAATAAAGAATTTGTTTCTTTACATTTTCTTCAATCCATAAAGTGAAACTTCCATCAGTGGGGGTTTTCTCCATCCCCCACTGATGGTTAGTTGAACTTATCTGAACTTATCAGGAATTTACTGGCCGTTTATCCCCACGTCTTGTTGGGTTACCCTCTAGACCTGAAGTGGGGGGATTACAGCCAGTTAATGCGTGATAAAATAAAGGACTTAACATATTTTAGGGATATGTTAAGTCCTTTGCTATTCTTTACTAGCGAAAAATTCTTATGGAAGATATTTTATAATAAAAAACAAAACTAATGATGATCGTTAATAGTGCCGTTCCACCTATGATGTATGCTCCGTCCCAATAATGAGAACGACCCGTTAATACCCAGACCTTATAGGGAATATAAATAAACGCCGATATGATCAAAACAACCCAAAACAGTGAGAGAGCTTTATGTTTCACCGCTTTTAAAACAGTATCATCCTCGGCAAAAGTAATCATTGACAATCTCTTCAAAGCGAACAATAACACAAAAATTGCTGCTAGAAGGAATAATATGTCCATATGAATCCTCCTTGAAGTTTTATTTATCACAGATCATCAATAACCCAATAGATTTCATTGTTCTTTTTTCTAGTTGGTTTAAAACCTGCCTTTTCTAACACTCGCAAAGAAGGATGGTTCTGATCTGAACAGCTAGCTGTAATTTTCTTAACTTTTGGCTGTTGAAAACCCCACTGAACAATTGCCATTGCCATTTCGGTTGCATAGCCATTCCCTTGATAACTTGGAAGAATGCTATAGCCTAAATCCATCTCTCCATTTTCATCTGGTCCACCCTTAAATCCCATATCTCCAATAATGACATGGTCTTCGGTATGAAGAAGAATACCTTCCCACTCATTTTCTTCTGGATACTGGCTAAATCGATCAATTTTATAAGGGAGTAATGTTTTATAAACCTCCATTGGATACTCTGAAGGAACATGAAAATTTGTGAGCTTTTCTAATTCACGATTGCTGACTAATGAGGCTTTCATCATTTCAACGGTAAACGTAACTAAGGTAAGTCTATCCGTTTTTATATAGGGCATATTTTTACACACCTTCTCTATTTGAGTTTGTTATATCACCAATTTTCAGGTCTGTATTCGTTCCCTGATGAAAATAAAGCTGCCATCTGCCATTAATTTGTTTCCAAATAGAACTTCTTAAAGTATTTCGTTTCCTGGTATTATCCCTAATATAATAAATGGATAATACTGCACCGGCAGCCAGTGGATAGATTTCATAGTTATGTATCGTCATTTCTGTTAGAGCAACACCACTCTCAAGACATTCTTTTTTACCAAAAATCCTGCCTGAACTGCCGATTTCAAAAAAATCATCCGAAAGTATTCGGTCTAATTGGTCCCTGTTTTTTCGGACTTCCAAATTTATATGTTTTTCTTCTAACGCTTTCAGTTGCTGTTTGAGATCTTTATTCATTGAGTTATCCATTTTATTATGCACCTCGATTAACACTAATCACCAGATGAAAAGAAGCTCATTTTAATCTGAGATTTTGTCTTTTCTTCTGCTTTTACCTCTTCTAAGCTTTTTGGCTGTTTATTCCTGGGTGGTCTTTTGTGTCCTTTATATTTTCTCCAGGAGATAAATACATAAAGTAAATCCCCCCTTTTTCTGAGTGAAGTAATTTTTGCAATGTATGAACACATTTATGGTTTAAACTACGCCAGTATCTTTGCCATATAATATTCATCAAAAAGTTGTCCATCAATATAAAGTGAATCCTGCTTCGTTCCTTCTCTTATAAATCCCATTTTTTCATATAACGCAATGGCTGAATAATTTTTACTTACGACAGTTAATTCCAGCCGGTGAAGTTTATTTTCAACCGCCCACTTCTCCAGTTCTTCAAGTAATTGAGTACCTAATCCCTTTCCCTGATGTATGGATAACATGCCTATTACCAAATGGACAGAATGCTGATTTCTGGGTGAACTGCCTCCTATAGCCATGGCATAACCTGCTAATGAACTGTTTAATTCTGCTACTAAAACTGTAGAATTGTCAGTTTTTAATATACGATCAATCATTTCCTTCTGCTTTTTCAGATTTGGCTTTCTTTCCCCAGCTCCATACAGCATATAAGGAGATTCTGCCTCCACTTCTCTGATTAAATTCATCAATGGTTCTGCGTCATTATAACGAATAGTTCTGATATGCATATTTCCATCTCCTATCTGTTAATCATCTAAATCATGATCGGTGTCTTCATGCCTTCTTCCTGTTTTTCCAGGAGCTGACTAATCTGGAACCGTCAATACCATTACGTACGGCTGCTGATACAACTGCATATAGGATAAACAAAGATAGAATATAAATAGCTATTCCCAGCATATTTACGTTATCTCCCCTTTCTTAACGGATTGACCCTGTCTGTTTTGATTTCCCATGAAAAAGAATGTCAATAGAATGGCTGTAAAACCTCCTGTTAACTTGCCAATGATCATTGCAAACACCATTTCTTTCTCGATACCGGCAACAAAACCAAGATGCCCGCCAAAAACGAAGGCACCACTCACCGCGAAGGCCACATTTACCACTTTTCCCCGCTCATCCATATTTTTAAAGATCATAAACATCGGGATATGATGAGCAAATGATGAAATTAGTCCTGCTATGGATGTTTCATTAACCCTAAGGAAATGACCAAGTTTTCCTAATGGTTTCTTTAAAACTCTCTGTAAAAAAGTGACCATTGGAAAAGCTCCGGCCAGAAACAGTGCAATGGTTCCGACAATTTGGAACCCCTCAGTTACAGGTGTCATGTTGGGAATCACAATAAAACCTGTCATCGTTTCTATAGCAATCGCTGTTAAGCCGGTAATCGCAATTATTTTGATAACTTCCCCAAAGATTTTAAAACCCTTTATCATTTGATTGGGGATTTTCCATAATCCCACGGCAATAAACATGGATAGAATCACTGCAGGAAACAGGTTTTTAAGAATCATCACCAGATTAAATCCACCAACAGCTCCCCCGACAAAGCATCCTACAGGGATCGTGATCATACCAATCAGAATTCCTTTAGCAAATACGGGATGATCCTCTTTTCTGATGATTCCCAGTGCAACAGGGATGGTAAAGACAATCGTCGGTCCCAGCATAGTACCTAAAAACACCCAGGAAAACAGCTCGGCATCAGGAGACAGTGACATTTCCCGGGCTAATGCGTATCCACCCATATCCAGGGCAAGAAGGGAGTTTACAAAGGAAGCAGGGTCAGCACCAATGAAGGAGTAAACAGGCTTAATGACAGGTGTTAGTACATTAGCCAGAACAGGTGCGAGCGAGATAATTCCAACCATGGCTAAGGTTAGTCTCCCCATGGCCATAAACCCTTCCGTAAACGGCTCGCCATATCCATATTTATTTCCGAGCATATGATCAATTGCACCTAATATAAGAAAACAAACTACAATAATAACAATGATGTCGTTGATACCCATATTTTCCTCTTTCCTCTTTTTTAAATCTAAAATCTATTCTATAGCCGGGATAGAAACGATGGCGGTATCGTTTGTTATTAAATCCCATACATCTGATTATGAAGGGTTTTAGGCGTTTTCTATAGTTAGTCTCGTTTGTTTTCCAGTTTGCTTATGAAATAGACTGAAATAAAGTGTTTTATAGAAGTTTGTTACATTTGTCTTGATTCTGAAATTAGCTACCGTTAATTCATGTGACAATAGATGTTTTTCAGCTTCGTTTTAAGTTCCATCGACTTTCTATTCCTTCCCACCGTTTTATACCCTCTCTCCAAATAGTTATTTCTCTATATTTTGTCAGATTTATGCAATTATTGCAATTTTAAATTTTAGTAAAAAAGCACGCCTCCAATTAGAAGCACGCTTTCAGATTCATTAGTCAATTGAACTTTTCAATTGTGCATCCTGCTCATATCGGTCAATCGCAAGTTCAATTAACCGGTCGATCAACTCGGAATAAGGAATTCCGCTAATCTCCCAAAGCTTTGGATACATACTGATTTTTGTGAAGCCAGGTAATGTATTAATTTCATTTAAGACTAAAGTACCGTCTTTCTTCATAAAGAAATCAACGCGTGCCATTCCCTCGCATTCAAGGGCCTTAAAGGCATGAACAGCTGTTTTTTTCATACATTCCATTTCTTCTTCATTTAAGTTCGCCGGTGCTTCCAGCAGAGCCCCGCTTTCATCAATATATTTCGTTTCATAGGAGTAGAATTCTCCTTGTGGCAAAATTTCTCCCGGGGTGGATGCAATGGGATCATCATTGCCGAGTACAGAGCATTCAAGCTCTCTGCCCTCGATATTTTCCTCTAAAAGTACTTTATGATCATACGCAAATGCTTCCCGAATTCCTTCTTTAAATTCTTCCTCTGTATTTACTTTGCTTACACCAACTGAAGAACCCTGATTCGCCGGTTTAATGAAAAACGGGATCCCCAGCTTTTCTTTAACTTGATCAAAATGAATACGGTCTTTTTCTCTTCTCTTTACAGTAATGGACTCTGCTACGCTTATCCCTGCATCCTTCATCAAACGTTTCGCAATATCCTTATCCATACAGACCGCAGACCCCAATACATTTGTACCTACATAAGGAATATTAGCTAAACGCAGCATTCCCTGCAGACTTCCATCCTCTCCTAAAGTACCATGTACAATCGGGAAAATAACATCCAGTTGATCCAGCTCCACATTACCGTTTGCATTAATCAGTTGATGATCTGTCTCACCTGGAATAATCGCCACATGGTCATTGGATTTATTTAATTGAATGAGCTTTGGATTTTCTTTATTAAGTAAATAGTGAGATTGGTCATTAATATGCCATTTTCCCTCTTTGTCAATGCCGAGAAGGGTCACCTCATATTTTTCCGGATCAATGGCATCCACAATGTTTTTGGCAGATTGTAAGGATACCTCATGCTCAGCGGACTTTCCGCCAAAAATAATTCCAACTCTTCTTTTGTTTGTCATGTTCTTCCCTCCATAATGAAAACACGAACTTTACATTACATCATCCTCTTAATGGACTGTAGACATATTGAACCAATTTTCCGGATGATTATAAAAAGGCAGTGTATGTTTTTGTAGTTTACTTATGTATTTTCTGGTCCTTTTGTGCTCCTTATCATTTATTTTAGCAAAAGTGCTGTAAATAAGATATGCAGGAATGGCCATCTCCTTAAGAATTTACTTCCATAAATTCATTCGATGAATATCCTGCGTTTATGAATGCATTCGTGTCATTCGGTTTATTCATTCTGTAAAATTTGAGAGTTGAAATCATAAACCACTGAATTTCATCATCCCAGTGAATCGGGACTTGCTCCCTTTCTTCATAACAATTATTCCAAATTACTGCCATTTCGACAAGTTGTTCCTCATGATCTTTAAATGCTTGGTACATTTGGTACATGCCAATCAGACAAAAATTCTGAAAAGCTTACATTTTTTATAGATTATTTCATACAATTTTGTAGAGGTGATGGTAGTGGCAAGAGTAGCATATAACCAAAAAGATATTGATTTAATAGCAAGGATGGTGAGAGCGGAAGCCGAGGGTGAAGGACGTCTGGGAATGCTTATGGTTGGGAATGTCATTGTAAATCGAGCGAAAGCTGATTGTTTGGATTTTGAAGATGTAAGGTCCATACGAGAGGTAATTTTTCAGGTTCAAGGCGGAAATTTTGCTTTTGAAGCGGTACAAAAAGGGAATTTGTTTTATAGACCTGCCAGAGAATTAGAAAGAAGATTAGCTCGTCAAGTTGTGAAATATTGGAGACAGCATCCTTCTAAGTTTGCTCTTTGGTATTTTAATCCGTATGGTGAATGTCCTCCTTCATGGTACGGCCAACCGCATACAGGACAGTATAAACAACATTGTTATTATGAACCAGTAGCTAATACATGCGAAAGTGCTTATAGATATTAATAAGATATTAATAACATCCCCCGCATTATGTGGGGGATGTTATTAGGAAATAATTTTTTGGGCCATATCCATAACTGGAATCTATATGTTAAGCAAAGCTATGATTCCTTTCTAAGAATTTCTCTGTTTAATTCAGCAACGGAAGTTTTGCCTGATAAAGCCATACTCAGATCAAAGTCGGCAATTAGATTCCTGAGGACCTGTTTAACACCGTCCTCTCCTGCCAAAGCCAACCCATACATATAGGGCCTTCCGATTAAAACAGCTCTTGCGCCGATGGCTAAAGCCTTTATAATATCTGAGCCTCTTCGTATTCCACTATCCATAAGTACAGGGATACGATGTTCAACAGCATCGACAATTTCCGGTAATGCATCAATAGCGGGCACGGCTCCATCTACCTGTCTTCCTCCATGATTGCTTACAATAATTCCGTCTACCCCATGCTGGACAGCAAGCCTTGCATCTTCAGGGTGTAAAATCCCTTTTAACACAATTGGAAGTGAAGTCTGGGCTTTGATAAAGTCCAAATCTCCCCAGGTCAAAGAAGGGTTACCGAAAATTTGTGACCATAACAGAATAGCTGATGTCATATCCTCTTCCGGAGATTGATCTAAACGTGATAAAAAGACGGGATCATTTAAATAATTACCGATTCCCTCTGCCTGAAGAAATGGTAAGTAAGCGTGATCAATGTCCTTCTCTCTCCAGCCCATCATAGGCGTATCCAGGGTAATCACAATGGCACTGTATCCCGCTTTTTCCGCACGCTTAACCATACTGGCGGCAATTTCACGATCACTGCTCCAATAGAGTTGAAACCAACGTTCCTTATCCTCCATAACCTCAGATGTTTTTTCCAGATTATATGTAGAAGCTGTACTTGCAACAAACGGAACATTCATAGCTGCTGCAGCACGGGCGCTGGCCAGTTCACCTTCTGGATGTATAATCGATTGAACACCCACTGGAGCACACAAAATGGGAAATGATAGTTTTCTTCCAAATAATTCAGTACTCAGATCTCTATTTGATGTATCACGGAGCATTCTTGGGATGATGTTCCACTTTTCAAATGCCTGTTTATTTTTCCTCTTTGTCATCTCTGCTCCTGCAGACGCTGCCACATAATCATAGGGCTTTGCATCTAAATGTTCCTTCGCTTTTTGCTCCAGCTTTTCAAATGATGGAGGGATTATATTCTTTTCAACCCCCTGGTAGACCATTGCTTGTACTTCATTACCAAAACTCATACCCCCACCCCTTTAGAAAACGGTTTCATTTATTTCACATTTTACACCAGAGGGAAGCGATTGGTCAAATAATTATCAGAATTGTTCAAAAAATAATAGGGTTAAAATATAGTTTAAGGGGTCGACTAAGTCAACCCCTTACAAATTTGATTATTCTCTATCTTTATGGTGATTTAAATAGTCATTCATTGACGTTTCTAACCTTTTATAATATAGTGTATAGCTAAACCAGAAAATCGCATATACACAAATGAAAGTTATGAAACTAAGTATTAAAGGCAGGAGCTCTAATGGCACCCATCCAATTGCTAAGCCAACAGAATAATAGGTAATAATAGAAAGTGTAAGATGAATAATGGTTTTCTTTAAAGGACTCCACTTTTGTATTTCAAAAATACGAGATGCTAATCCAAAATAAATACCAATAAATATACTTCCCAGCATGTTCACCCAAATTACAGACACACTTGCAGGAACATTAAATATCATTAAAAAGGTAAGCGCAACAAAGGTATAAATACCTGCAAAGCCGATTCCAACCATACTCTTCTAATTTAGGCCTTGCCAGTTCAAGCTGATCGGGAAAAATAGAATGATCGCAGAAATAATCAATCAATCTTTTTAAGGTTGTTAATGGATCACTCGTCAATACGATAAACCCATCATTTTTTGTTTGTACGCTTCCAAATGAATCCAGTGTATTCTTCGTGATATTTCCTTTTACATAAACAGAGGTTTTAGAATATTTTTGTAAAAGTTGAGATAAGCTTCCTTTTTCGATAATGGTCCCTTTATCGATCAATGCAATATCATCACAAAGTCGCTCGACTTCATCCATATTGTGGCTGGTATAAATGATGGTACGTCCTTGTTTTTTTTAGTTGATCGATCGGGTTGAAAATATGGTGTCTGGATTGAGGATCAATTCCTACAGTTGGTTCGTCCATGATCACAATATGGGGGTTATGCATACGCGCACAACCTATATTTAAGCGTCTTTTCATCCCACCGGAAAAAATCGATACTTTTTCTTTTCCATAGTCCGTTAACCCAATGTCTCTTAATACTTCCTGAGCTCGTTCATGAAGTTCCCGTCCTTTTAACCCATATAGTTGACCATAGAATTGCAAATTTACCAGAGCAGGCAATTTTTCTTCAAGACAGATTTCCTGAGGCACGTAGCCTGTAATACTTTTTCTCAGTGAATGGTTACCGGTGCGGTCAGAGGAGATGATTTCCCCATCATACTCTTGGATAACATTGGCAATAATTTTCATTAAGGTAGATTTCCCAGCCCCATTAGGACCAACGATACCGAAACACTTCCCCTTGTCAAAAGTTAAACTAACACTGTTTAATGCCCTGGAATTTTTATATTGCTTTGAAACCTCCTGAACAGATAACATTTAAAGCACCACCTTTTAAAACGGATTAACTTCATTGTAGGAACATTCCCAAAATAATGGTTTTAAAGAACATAACATGTGATTATATTGGAGTCAGATGCTAATTTTGTTGTGTAAGATTTTGCCGTTATCGTTTATTTTTTATCCCGGTTCGTCTTCAATAATGTAATCTTTTAAGAAAATAAAAAAGCAGCCCATTAAAAATTTATAAAACGGACTGCTTACACTATTTTAGACCTGAAATTCCATGGTTATGAAAGCCGGTAAAGAAGATGAAATCATTCGGTATATAATGTTAGATTTTCAACATTTTCCAACCACTTTTTATGGTTCGTACCATCACGATCTGCTACCCATACATTTTTATCTGTATCAGTCAGGGACTTTCCTCTGAACCAAACAAACATTTGTTTGGAATCCAAGTACATTGGTTTATAATCTCCCAAATTCTCTGGTGGCTCTGTGATTGTTTCCTGTTGTTTGTTTGTTATATTTATGCGATGCAGCTTTGGCAATGGGTGTCTGCCGGGTTCATTTGACCATTCCCTCTCCTCCACTCGGGATGTCACCAGCGATTCGTTATCGATCCAGGAGAAATCGAGTTCGGCATAATCGTCCGGAGTAAATGTTTGGTTCACAGGCATTTCTTTAACCTTCAAGTCTTTATCCTTAAATCCTAATACAATTCTGCCTCCACCTGCAATATAGGCAAGTCGGTCTTTATCGGGAGCCCACTTCGGTTTTCCGACACCCAGAATGACCTCATCAAGCACCTTAAAAGTAGAGCCATCATTTGTCATGACGCTCACCATATTGCTGTCCATGGACCAGGAGGCGGTTGGTGAAATGATAAAGGAAGTCCATTTTCCACTCGGGGAAAAAGAAAAGTGACCAGCACCAATGGATAAAATAGAGGTCTCCCCTTTTTCGACTTCTTTCGGAATCTTAAGAAGTCGCTGGACATTCTTATGCAGTTTGACATCACTTAAAGGCGCGGTTATGGTTTTTCTATAAAGAATTGGACTTGTCCACCCATCAGGTAGCAAATCAGCCTGAGAGGACAAAAGAAAGCCACTCCCATCAGGCACCCACTGATAGCTGTTTACACCAAGCTCAACATTATAGAATCTATCCAAATCAGATATGTTTAGAACTTCATCGCTTTGAAAGGCCACGAGATTTTTTTCCGGAGACCATTTTGGATTACGTCCATTATAGAAGATTTTTTTCTTCTCCCCTGTTTGAACATGATAGACCCATATTTCCGTTTGTGCCTTTTTATAATCTCCTGGTTCAACTTCTACGTTTTTCTGATAGAGCAGCCATTGACCATCATGAGACCATTGTGGTGCAAACACATCCCCTTCTTTCGTTATTTGTATTTCTTCCTGGTTCTCATATATCCATAAGTCTCCATCACGAATAAAAGCGGCCTTCATATCCTTAAGGGCTGTTTGCTCAACAGCAAGAACAGGTGCTGAATTAAAAAATAGAAAGACAGCTGTCAGCAAAAAGATACGTACAGACAAAAAATCACCACCAATGTCGATACTCCCTATCAGTATGTATCATTGGTGGTATGTTTAACCTTCCTCTATCGTACTTTTATAAATATAAAGCGCCGTAAACCAACGCTCCTAAAATCACAAAAGCAGGATGAACCTTAACTTTTTCCAGTAAAACCAGACTGACAATGGCTAAAAAAAGTGTATGCCAGACGCCGGAACCTTCATAAGCTGTTTGAAAAAAATCAAAGGCCATAACCCCAAGAAGAATGGCAATCGTCGGTAAAATCAAGGCTGTCAGTCTTTTAACACGCGGGGAATCCTTAAATTTTAATAAAACCTTTAGTAAGGTAATCATTAAAATAAGAGATGGGGCAACGATGGCGAATACCCCAACAAGTGCTCCTAAAATTCCTCCCTGTTCAAACCCAATGAATCCGGCCATTTTTGTGGCTATAGGACCAGGCAATGCATTCGCCATGGCCAGCATCTCACTGAAATCATTGACTGTCATCCAGCCAAACCGATCGACCACTTCATTTTCCACCAGAGGTATGGAGGCTGGACCACCTCCATAACCGAGGATACCCGGAATGAAAAAGGCAATAAATATTTCCCAATAAATCATCTATGATTTTCCTTTCTCTCGTGTACCATTTTCAGCAGTGGTGTTTTTAACCACATGTTCCTCTTTACCTGACTGATCATCAGGAACAGGCTTAATCAGTGCATAAAGCAGGATTGCAGCAATTAATACAGCCGGATGTACACTGAACCATTCGATTAAAAGTAAGGATGCAGCTAACAAAACAATCGTAATCAGCCAGCCATTCGCTTTGTGAGATTTTTTTACAAAACCATACGTTAATAGAGCAAGCATTACTCCGACCACAGGAACAACAGCCTCTGTCATGCCATTTACCCAACCTAAATTACTAAACGAACTTAAGAAGGTTAATAAAATAATGATTAGTACTATAGTCGGGATGATGGTAGCCAATACCGCATTAATCATCCCAGGAATTCCGGATACTCTGTGACCAATATAACCGGCCATTTTAGTTGCAATTGGTCCAGGAAGTGAATTTCCCAATGCAAGAATATTACCAAATTCTTCATCGTCCAGCCACTTATACTTTTCAACCACCTCTTTTTGTACAAGAGGGATCGAGGATGGGCCTCCCCCGTAGCCGAAAATTCCTACTCGGAAAAAGGCTAAGAAAAGGTGCCAATGTGTCATATCTATAACCTCCGCAGGGAACTTGTCTGTCCAAATATATTATATTAGTAAGAAGATATTGCGCCATCTGTTCTTGATTCTGTTCCTCCATATAACGTACCTGTCTCGTGATCCCGCCAAATGATTTGTCCTCGCCCGAACTCACCTTTTTCTAATTCAGTTTGTATATCATGCCCTTTTCTAACCAAGCCCTCAGCAATGTAAGAAGGGAATGTTGATTCTACAGCAATTTCCTTACCTTTCCGCCACTGCCACCTGGGCGCATCAAGGGCCGCCTGTGGGTTAAGCTTAAAATCAATCATATTCACTAAGACCTGGACATGACCTTGGGGCTGCATAAAACCACCCATGACTCCAAATGGACCTATAGGTATATTATTTTTCGTTAAAAAGCCTGGTATAATGGTATGGTACGTGCGTTTTCCTCCCTTTAAGGCATTGTCATGGGAAGGATTAAGAGAAAAATTATGTCCCCGATTTTGCAGAGCAATTCCCGTACCAGGTACGACCAGCCCAGAACCAAATCCCATATAGTTACTTTGGATAAAGGATATCATATTTCCGTATTGATCTGCGGTTGCTAAATAGACCGTTCCCCCTTTTGGTGGTTGACCTGGCTTTGGTGTTAAGGCTGTATCATGTATGCAGTTTCGTCTTTTTTGCGCATAGGTATCAGAGAGGAGCTGCTCTGTTGAATGTCTCATGTCCTTCTTATCTGTAATATAGGTTTGGCCATCTGTAAATGCCAGTTTCATCGCTTCCATTTGTTTATGATATGTATCTGCAGATTCCTTTTCTGAAAAAGAAAATCCCTTTAGCATATTTAATGTCATGAGTGCAACGAGCCCCTGACCGTTAGGCGGGATTTCCCAGACATCATAACCGCGATAATTTACTGATATGGGTTCTACCCATTCCGGCCGATAAGTCTCCAAATCTTTTTTCGTTAAAAATCCATCATATTGAGTCGAAAAACGGGAAATTTTCTCAGCAATCTCCCCTTCATAAAAGGACTTTGCCTTTGTTTCAGCAATAGATCTCAACGTATCTGCATGATCTGTTGATTTCCATACTTCCCCTATTTGCGGTGGCCGTCCATGAGGTGCAAATGTATGGAACCAATGTTTGAATTCATCACCATCGAGTTCTTCCTTATATTTTTGATACGCTTTTGTCCAGAAACGACCAAGTGTTGGAGATACGGGATAGCCATTTTCCGCATAATCTATCGCAGGCTTTAACAGCTCTTTAAATGGCAGCTTTCCAAATTGATCTGATAATTCCGCCCATGCGCCTGGAGCTCCCGGTACTGTGACTGGAATCCATCCATGAACAGGAATATCATCATACCCTTTGGCCCTCACTTTCTCTATGGAAATGGAGTCTGGTGATGGGCCACTTCCATTTAAACCATACAGCTTCCCTTTTGTCCATACTAATGCAAAAGCATCACTGCCAATGCCATTAGAGGTTGGTTCCACTACCGTTAACGCAGCTGCAGTGGCAATGGCCGCATCAACAGCATTTCCTCCTTGTTTTAACATATCAAGACCAGCCTGTGCGGCAAGAGGCTGGGATGTTGCGACCATACCACGATTCGCAATGGATACCATCCGCTGCGAAGAATAAGGATAATCTAAATAATCAAAGGACTGCATTTTAAATTTTCCCACCTTCATGAAATGTTATATCTATATATATTTCACGAAAAACAGCAAAAGTCCTGTTAAAAACTCTTTTAGATATAAAAACTGCCTGGTTAAATAACCAGGCAGTTATGTTAGATCTTTTCCTCAGCCAGCTCCCTCATCGTCCCGTTCTGCTTAAAATTCGTATGCCATGATAAGGCTTTTTCCAGCACATGCGGTGTCTGACCACCTCGAGACAGAGCTTCATAATAATATTCTCTTAATTGATCGCGATAGATAGGATGGGCGCAATTTTCAATAATGAGTTCAACACGTTCTCTAGGTGCTAAACCACGTAAATCGGCGTACCCTTGCTCCGTTACTAAGACATCGACATCATGTTCCGTATGATCCACATGAGAAACAAATGGCACTACACTTGAAATATCGCCACCTTTTGCGATCGACTTAGTGACGAAAATAGCTAAACGGGCATTTCTGGCAAAATCACCAGATCCCCCTATGCCGTTCATCATTTTTGTACCTGTAACATGTGTAGAGTTGACATTCCCATAAATATCAAACTCTAATGCGGTATTAATAGATATAAGGCCGAGTCGGCGGATGATCTCAGGATGGTTCGATATTTCCTGCGGTCGCATAATTAACTTATCACGGTAGTCCTCAAAGTTATCAAAGACTTTTTTCATTTTTTCTTCTGATAGCGTAATGGAACAGCATGATGCCATGTTGACTTTACCTGCATCAATGAGATCAAAAACAGCATCCTGAAGGACCTCGGAATAGACTTCTAAATTCTCAAATTCTGATTGAACCATTCCGTGCAGAACAGCATTTGCCACTGAGCCTATACCCGATTGTAAAGGAGCAAGGCTTTCTGTAAGACGTCCAGCTTTAATCTCATTTCGTAAAAAGGTCATTAAATGATCTGCCATGATTTGGGTTTGATCATCAGGTTCAACGATTGTTGATGGCGAATCCGTCTGACTGGTGAAGACAATTCCCTTTACCTTTTTAACATCGATAGGAATTCCTGCTGTACCGATTCGATCGCTTGGATCAGTTAGCGGAATAGGTGCACGTTCTCCCTGCTTTTCTAAGCTATATATATCATGAACCCCTTTTAATTTTTCGGATTGTGCAAGGTTAATTTCTATTATGATATTCCTCGCCTTTTCAGCAAAAATTTGTGAATTCCCAACCGATGTTGTAGGTATAATCATTCCATCCTCTATCGAAATCGCTTCCAAAATAGCATAATCTACAGCCTCTATTACATTCCCCCTAAGTAATTCAGCTGTATGTGAAAGATGGTGGTCGACAAAAAAGTGCTCTCCCTGATTAATTTTCTTCCGCATAGTCGGATCAGCTTGGAAAGGGAGACGTTTTTGAATGATTCCGGCTTCTGCAAACATTTTATCAATATCTGAACCCAATGATGCACCCGTGAATACATTCACTTTAAACGATTCGTTTTCCGCACGTTTAACCAGCGCAGTCGGAACCGCTTTCACATCACCGGCACGAGTAAAACCGCTCAGACCAAGTGTCATTCCATCCTGAATCCATGCAGCCGCTTCCTCTGCCGAAACAACTTTTTCTTTCAGCTGTGCATCCTTAATGCGGTCGTAGTTGTTCCCCACAATGTAACCCCCTTCATCTTAACTTTAAGAATATTTTAACTTATGAAAGGGCTTTAACTGGAGATTATGAAGACAAACAGAAAAATCGTGTGTGAAAACCTGAAAAGATGATGTAAAACAGAATAATCAGAATCCCAGCAGCTTTCTGAAATAACTGGAATAAGATTGACTGACGGGAATAGTTGCACCATTTTTCATTTCCAGCACAAATGTAGAGTGCGTGTCGGGAAAAATCTCACGAATATGATGGACATTTACTATAAAAGAACGATGACAGCGAATGAAAATTTCCCTCGGAAGAATGTATTCGAATTCCTGTAATGCTTTATTATGGGTTCCGGCAAATTCGTCTGAATAGACATAAGTTTTGCGGTCTCGCACCTCTACGAACATAACATCATGGAAAGGTATGGGCTTCCATCCATCCTGACTTTTTACGGTAATGACAGATTTTCCTTCTGTCAGTGCCGGATAGATGGCGGTTACACAGCCTTCAATCTGGTCATTGTCGAAATATGGAACAGCCATACCGTGATAGGGAATCCCAAAAACATTCCGGTCGATAAACTCTGAAACCTTTTGCCCCGATTGAAAAGCTTTATCTGCAATGGTCCCCTGTTTAATCGGGTCCCCTGGCTTTATTTTTAAATCGATTCGTTTACTGGGACGATAATAAATATATTCTCTTGTATTGGATATCGCAATAGATACTTCATCGGAAAAAAGCTCTCCAAACACATCTAATAGTGAATCCATTGTCAGCTTCTCCATAAATGCTCCTCCCCAAAAGATGATTAAACGAAAGAATTTGTCGAATTCATTTCTTTTTCAATTATAACGTAAAATACAGAGATTTTGGGGAACTTTAACCAATAAGGACTACGCTAAAAGGAGTCGATAAAGAATGCGATATAACGAAGAAATTCCTCATGAGGAGGGGATGGACCACAGTATTGCTTTACTTCAGGAAGGCTATCTGTTCATAAAGAATCGTGCCGACCAATTTAAAACAGATCTATTTGAAACGAGAGTGCTTGGAAAAAAAGTAGTCTGTATGACTGGTCCGGAAGCGGCAAAGATCTTTTATGATCTAGACCGTTTCCAGCGTAAGTGGGCAGCTCCTTACCGTATACAACAATCCCTGTTCGGAGTAGGGGCAATACAGGGAATGGATGGACAAGCCCACCATCAACGCAAGCAGCAGTTTCTATCTCTTATGGATAAACGTAATCAAGAACGGTTAGCCGAAATGGTTACAAATGAACTCAAACACTCCATTCCCCAATGGGAGAAAGAGGAACAAGTTCGTTTCTTTAAGGAAATAAAGAACGTTCTATGCTGGGTAGCCTGTCAATGGGCGGGTGTTCCTGTTAAAGAGGAAGATATCCCTGACCTTGCTGATGATTTAATATCCATGGTTTATGCTTTCGGCAGAGTGGGTCCTGAGCATTGGAAGGGAAGAACGGCCAGAAATCGAACAGAAGGCTGGATGGAAAATATCATCGAGGATGTACGTTCCGGAAACATACCTGCAGATGAATCGTCTGCTTTATATGTAATGGCATTTCTTAAGGATGAGAAAGGTCAGCATTTGCCTGCAAAAAAAGCAGCCATTGAACTTATAAATGTACTTAGACCCATCGTTGCGATTTCAACCTATATTACATTTGCGGCTGTAGCCCTGCATGAACATCCAAAGACTAAGGAGCCGCTAAAAGAACACAATAGCAGAAATCTTGAAATGTTCGTAAATGAAGTCCGGCGCTTTTATCCTTTTGGCCCTTTTCTCGGCGCAAGGGTGAAAGAGGACTTTACCTGGAATAATTATACTTTTAAAAGAGGTACACTAGTTTTATTAGATATTTATGGGATGCATCATGATGAAAGGTTTTGGGAAACTCCTAATCAATTTGACCCGAATAACTTTAAAAACCAGGACAGGAATGACTACTCATTTATTCCTCAAGGAGGCAGTGATCCTGGAAAGGGACACCGTTGTCCGGGAGAAGGAATTACTGTGGAAGTGATGAAAGCAACGGTGGACTTTTTAGTAAATAAAATGGACTATGATGTTCCTGCTCAGGATTTCAATTATTCATTAGATGAGATGCCGACTTTACCTAAAAGCGGCTTCCTCATGACTAATGTAAAAAGGATATAAAATGAATGGCTGGCTTATCAAAAGATGCCAGCCATTCTGAACTATCGAAACTCACTCATTACCCATTTTCCTATATCATGAAAGCCTAACCGTTTATAGATCTTTCCTGCTTCAGGATTATCATAAAAGAGGCACAGATGTTTTCCTTCACTCAACAGCTCTTTGCATAATGCTGTCATACACGCACTGGCATACCCTCTTTTTTTATACTCCTCCAATGTACAGACGCCTATAATCATTGCTGAAAGACTGTTTTCAGCGGTGGTCATTGCCGAAGATACCATTTTTTCTCTATCTTCAATATAAAAGGTACGTGATACACCTTCCTCCATATTTTTCCGAATACTTTCCCCCTCAGGATCACGATTCGTAAAATCTGCAATATTCCGGTGAAGCTCAACAATACGTGGAATATCCGGGATTTCAGACTTTTTCACTTGAACATCGGGAATTTGTATATCATTTAAGGACTCACATTTTGCATAGTAGGTTTCTCTTACTTTTTCAGGTTTATGGGTTAAGTGGGAGAGAACCTGGTGAACAATGGTTGATATACCTGAGACCATCTTTTCCTCTCGTTTATCCTGATCTATAATAGCCGCGATTCCTTGTCTGTCAAAAGAATCCGGAGCATAGATAATGTAATTTTGGCGATAACGTAATAATACAGCACGAAAATATCCCTGTTCGTCAAAATCACCCCAGACGTCCTGGAAATCTTCCTCAACACCATAGGCCTCCAAATCGCCAATCAGAAACAGGTTTTCTGCCGGGCTTTTTTTAATAAATTCCATACAAGCATGAAGATCTGCTTTTGACAGTTCCCGAATCATGTAATCCCCTCCCCTATAAAATTTTGAAATTGTGTATATATTACCAGAATTCATATATTTTACAAGAAGAAATTTATATTTTCTGTTTTTGGAGTATAAGTAGAAGAATTCTACAAAAAATAAATGAAAAAAATTACCTTAATGAGGGAAGAATAATGAAGGAACTAATTATTGCTATCAATTTTTCACTCCTGCTTTTCATTGCGTCGATAAGTACGAAGAAAACATTAAATGTACTGGAAAACAGTTTTATGTATTTAGTCCTTGTATTTTTTGTGACAGGATATACAGCCGTTTATTATATTAATTTAAAGCTCTGGTCAGTTGCTGATGATCCCCAATTGTTTCTGATTTTGCGGTTATATGAATTGATAATGATTCCGTTATTATGTTTATGGTACTTTAACCTGGTAGAAGTTTGTAAAACCTGGCTATCGAGGATTGTGTTAACGATTTTAATGACAGGCATTCTGGGAATTGTCCAATTGATAATGACTTATTGGGAGGTCATACAGTATAAAAACTGGCAATTCTGGCAGTCAATTGTGACGTTTGTCGTCCTGTTAATAGTCGTGCGCTTGCTGCATGTATGGTTTCAATCAAAACTGCAAAAGGAAGGAATCAAATGACTTTACCAGAACATTTCGATCACAATGAATGGTTTGTACTTACAGGAGTTATCCTGTCTTATTTGCTGGTCTTTTTATTGCCCAGGCGTTTTCCCTTAAGTGTTATTTTGCTGGTTATGCTATGTGCCATTGTCTTTGCACGTGTTCTCGACCATATGATGGCCTCGCCTTCCCTTGATTTATATGACATTATGGATAAGGGCAACTATGAGTTGTTTGATTTAGTGCTCTATTCCTTTTACGCTCCCTTTGCCTACTTATATATCTACTTATTTGATAAGTTTAATGTAAAAGGAATTTGGACGGGGCTGTATATCCTTGTATGGTCTCTAATCGCAATTGGTTTCGAGAGGGTTAATGTGTATTTTGGTGTATTTAATTACCATGGGTGGAAGGGAGCGTATTCTTTTCCTGTATATTTGGCTGTTCAGAGTTTTACATTGCTGTTTTTCTTATATATTCAGCATCATTATAACCATCTGAAATCAACACAGGATGAACCCTAATCGATTCCGTTTGGTGAAATTACCTGAAAAAGTATATTTGTTTTAGTAAGATAATATGGTAAAAACAAAGGGCTCTGCTCATGCAGGGCCACTTTGTTTTACATACCTAATTCGTTTGTTCTATTAATTCCAGGTGATAATCCCCAACCTCACCTTCATGATATAAATTGGTGATAGATGTTGAGTACGTGGAAATCGAAGCCTGAAATTGCAGATTTTCGTCTGGGATTTTTACCGTAAAGTCATTTTCATAAAGCTTAGTTGTTACCTGATGATAATCATCACTCGTTACTTTGAAATCAAAAATAACTTTGCGAAGCCGTTTATCTTCTTTAAGAATCCATTCATGCTGTAAATATTCAGCCTGTATTCTTAAATCATCAAGTATAATTTCCGGCATAATTCTTCACTCCTATCTTATTAGTAAATTATAAGTTGTTTAATAATACATCACAAACAAAAGACTGACCCGAAAGTAAATCGGGTCAGTCTCTGTTTTATTGCACAACAATTTCATGATCTATTACTGTGACAGTAAGCTGGTCAGATTCTTCCTCTTCAAGTAACACGTCAGCTATTTTATCCTCTAATTGTTCCTGAATGACTCGGCGTAATGGACGGGCACCAAAGGCTGGATGGTAGCCAAGCTCAATTAGTTTTTCTTTGGCCGCCTGATCAATCTCTATATTGATATGCTGTTCCTCAAGCTGATTTCTCACATCTGTCAGCATTAAATCAAGAATATCTAAAAGATGATCCTTTTCTAATTGGTTAAACTCTACGATTGAGTCGAAACGGTTAAGGAATTCAGGTTTAAAGTAAGAACCAAGAGATTCGAGAATATGACTTTCCTTTTCCATATCTTCGCCTACTGTATTAAAGCCAACGGTAACCTTTTTATCCGTTACACCCGCATTACTGGTCATAATTAATACAGTATCCTTAAAGTTTACGGTTCTTCCCTGACTATCTGTCAGACGACCGTCCTCCATAATTTGCAGGAACATATGCTGCACATCTGGATGAGCCTTTTCAATTTCATCAAGCAGAATAATACTATATGGGTTGCGACGAACTTGCTCTGTTAATTGTCCGGCTTCATCATGGCCAACATATCCAGGAGGTGAACCGATAAGTTTTGAAACCGAGTGTTTCTCCATATATTCACTCATGTCCAGTCGAATCATTGAATCTTTAGATCCAAAGATTTCTTCAGCCAGAGATTTTGAAAGTTCCGTTTTACCAACCCCTGTTGGACCAACAAACAGGAAAGAACCAATAGGACGATACTGGGATTTCAATCCTGCACGACTACGGCGAATAGCTTTGGCCACTTTTTGTACAGCCTCATCCTGACCAATTACTTTTGACTGTAAATTCTCTTCAAGATGCTTCATCTTTTCTTTCTCATTTTCCTGAAGCTTACCTACCGGGATACCTGTTTTGGCTTCAATCAGACTCGTGATAAAGGCCTGATCAACAACACCAGCTTCTTCTTTTCCATCTTCAAGCTGTCTTTCCAGTTTTGCTTCCTGGTCACGTAATTTTGCAGCATCTTCATAACGTTCTTCATTTGTTGCCTGATCTTTTTGTTTACGGATAGCATTTATTCTCTTTTGAATAGCTGTTTTTTCTGTTCCTTCAGATAATAAATTCACCTTAGATCCAGCCTCATCTAACAAATCAATTGCTTTATCCGGGAGGAATCGATCCTGAATATAACGATCAGAAAGCTTCACACTGGCTTTCAACGCTTCATCGGTAAATTTAACCTGATGATAATCCTCATAACGGGATTTGAGACCATTTAATATTTCCATAGTCGCCTCAGGAGTCGGTTCCTCTACCATAACTGGCTGGAATCGTCTTTCAAGCGCTGGATCTTTTTCGATTTGCCTGTATTCTTTCAGGGTTGTTGCTCCGATTACTTGCAATTCTCCACGGGCAAGTGCAGGTTTCAGGATGTTACCTGCATCCATGGATCCTTCAGCTGAACCGGCACCAACAATCTGATGTACTTCATCAATAAACAAAATGACATTTTGCCGGGATTGCAGCTCCTGAATGATGGATTTCATTCGTTCTTCAAAGGAGCCTCGAACTCCTGTACCAGCAGTCAGAGAGGAAACGTCCATAACATACACTTCCTTATCCAATAATTTTGAAGGTACGTCTCCTTCTGCCATTTTTAGGGCGAGTCCTTCTGCAATCGCTGTTTTACCTACACCAGCTTCACCGATAAGAACAGGATTATTCTTGTTACGTCTATTTAATATTTCAATCACACGTTCGACTTCTTTGTCTCGTCCAATTACCGGATCAATGTTCCCATTTCTGGCCTGATCGGTCACATTACGGCCAAATTGATCAAGAACGCCATTTCCACCAGTACTCTGTGTTTGTGTATGGGTTGGCTGTTTCATACCAAAGGCCGCCCCATTCTCCTGACCTATTCCCTTGAATAGATCATCAAATGGGAATCCCATTCCTCCACCAAAGTCGGATGGAATATTGTGTTTCGCTTTTTCCTGTTCAAAACATGATGTACACATTTTAATATTTTTCTTTTCATTATTCATTTGGGTATAAACATTAATTTTTGCCTCATTTTGCTGACATATATCACAAAGCATCCATAAAACCTCCTTTTGAGATTTTTATTCTTTGACCTTTTTTGACCTTACACTTTTATTATAGTTTGACCTTCTTTGACTTTCAAGATATTTGTTTATGGAAATTTCTGTAGACTAAACGATTGGATATGAAAAATCAAGCAGCTTTTAATAAACTGATTTTTTAGAAGAAAACTAGTGTAAAGACAAATGGGCCTGTGATACGATGATATAGGTTATCAGTTAAGGAAGAGGGTTTTAAGTAATGACTTGGGAGATTTTTAATGCGATTGGAACCATAGCCTTTGCCATAAGTGGAGCTATCGTAGCATTAGAAGAGGATTATGATATTTTAGGAGTTTATGTCTTAGGCATGGTTACGGCTTTTGGAGGCGGAACCACCCGAAACCTGTTAATCGGTGTACCGGTATCGGAAATCTGGGATCAGGGGCCACTTTTTATGATGGCTATTTTTATTATAACGATTGTATTTTTGTTTCCTTCAGGGGCACTGAAACATTGGGGAAGGTGGGGCACATTCACGGATGCCATAGGCCTTTCCACTTTCGCGATTTTAGGAGCCATGCATGCAACAGAGATGAATCATCCGTTAAGTGCAATTATTATGGCTGCATTACTTACAGGAAGTGGTGGCGGGATTATCCGTGATTTACTTGCTGGAAGAAAACCATCTGTACTAAGAGAGGATATTTATGGTGCATGGGCTATGCTTGCAGGCTTACTGATCGGTATAGATCTGGTAAACCAGACTTGGGGGTTATACCTCTTATTTGTCGCGGTTGTTACACTCCGAATGCTTACAGTAAAGTATGGGTGGAAGCTCCCCCACAGACAGTTTACAGATCAAAAGAAGGCACATATGTAGTGAAGCTTGATTCTTGGATGAATCAAGCTTTTGCTTATACTAAATTTCTTTTATATCAAACGACACAACCCGGTCTGTGTTTGGGTTATAGACAACTGTACCACGAACGGTTATCGATTCCTGTGGGGACTGTAAAAAATAATCATATACTTCTCTCGTTTGATTATTCGTTACCGACGTTTTTTCCACGGATTGATATTCGGTTACTTTATAGTTTGGATAGGCCGTCTGCGTTACTTCTAACAGATACTTTCCCCATTTTTCCTGTTCCAGTTGAGGTGAAGGTGTGATTTGAATGTTCAGAACACCTATCTGAGGATTTACTCCTAAAGCCTCAAATGCTCTCCTGTGAAGATTAATACGATTAGGTGGATATCCTTGAACAGTATCCACTACAGTTACGATAATCTCCCTTTGATTATTGGGGTTCGTAATTTTTAACATTTGACCACAACGGTAAGGGGCATTCAGACTGACAGATGCAGTCATATATTCATTTGTGGACCATGGAATACCACACTTGGTAACCTGTCCCCCCGTTGTCCAGGTTGCCTGACCCTGTATGCTTTGCTGTCGATATGCATCCACAGCTGGAAACTGTGAATTCGGAAGTGGGTTGTACGTATATGGATGAAACGAGTAGAAGTTTTGCCCATACCCATAAAAATCGTTTGTAAACATACGCTCTCCTCCTGTCATAAGTCTCTCACTCATTGATAGTGTATGTACCCAGGAGGTTAAATCGTGATTGGAAATTAGCAAGGAACACAAAATCGACAGCTGGACGTGGCTGTATTTGGTTTAATTTAATCATTCCCCAGACGATCATTACCCAGATACAAGGCATGTACCTGGGTAATGATCATGTTATTCACTCATAAAGTTTTGATATTCTTCTTCTATTTCATTTAATGTCTGATCAAATTGCTCGCCCCAATGGTCATTCTTCGTTTGAAAAATAACATTTCCGTCCGAATCCAGCATTCCATAGCCGCGATACGCAATATCACCGTTTTTCATGCCCATTTTATCAATCACTTTTAACTCAGGATCAGCAAGAATTGGGAGACTTTCGCCAAACACTCGCTTAATTTCATCGTATAAAATCTTTTGTTCCTCAACCGTGTCCTTACTTATAATATAAGTATCAACGTTCAGGTTAAGGTCCTCCAGCGTGTCTAAATTCTGATGCAACTGAACCAGTTGCTGCTGACAAATACTTCAGGTGTAAGTGGTAATAAAAAAGAACAGGACAGGTTTTTCTCCAGGTATATTTACCTCTTCTCCTGCATGATTCTGCAGGGTAACCGGCTCATCTGCCGCTGGAGAACAAGCTGTCAGCATTACCCCAAATACGAGTAACAGGGTAACAACTTTAGACTTCATAAATAGACTCCTTCCTGAAAAAGCTTATTCATATTCCTTTTCAAATGTTTTTGTGCTTCTTACTGTATCAATCGGTCGTACCATGTCTTCAATTTCTTCCCGTTTCGCTTCTAAAAATGGAGGTAAAGATAACTTTTCCCCTAAAGTTTCATATGGTTCATCGCCCATAAAGCCGGGGCCATCTGTTGCAAATTCAAATAAAATTTGAGGTGCCACATTCGCATACAATGATTCAAAGAAGAAACGGTTGACGTATCCAGATGTCCGGAAGCCAAACTTAGCCATCCGCTCAATCCACTCTTCCAATACATCACGATCTTCTACGCGAAAGGCTGCATGGTGAACGGTACCAAACCCCTGTCTTGCCTGAGGAAGGATTGTGTTATATTCTACAATAACCCGGGCACCGTTTCCACCTTCTCCTACTTCAAACAGATGCAGGGAACCTTCCTGATCAATTTCTTTGAACTGAAGTACCGTTTCCATCATTTTTTTAAAGTAGTCAAAGTTGTCCACACGAACATGAATAGGTCCTAGGCCTGTTATAGCGAATTCTAATGGGACAGGTCCTGTTTTCCACGGAATCCCTGCCTTCACCCCATCAAGATTCTCATCTGAGATCAACTGATATTGCTGATCATCAAAATCAACAAAAGACAGGGTGTTAACACCGAATTGTTCTTTAATTCCTGAATGCTTTACTTTAAGTCTATCAAACCTTTTTTCCCAATACTCCAACGCTTCATCACTCGGTACACGGAAGGATGTTTTAAAAATTTCATTCGTACCATGCACTCCCTTGGGAATCCCGGGAAAATCAAAAAAGGTCATATCTGTACCAGGATTGCCCTCATCATCTGCAAAGAATAAATGATAGGTTTGAATATCATCCTGATTCACAGTTTTCTTAACCAAACGCATCCCCAGGATATAGGTGAAAAATTCATAGTTTTTCTCCGCACTGCTGGTTATGGCTGTGACGTGGTGCATCCCTTTTATTCCATTCATACTTAAAGCCTCCATCCAACGTTTTATTCATCATAAAGGTTAACCTGTTAAATCAATGAATATTATCTTTAAATTATTTATCTTTAATTCGAAATAAATATATCATGATTCGTATGATCTGTCAAAATCATTCATTCTAATAAGCAAAGGATTTTAAGTCCGGGAAAAGGATATAGTAAAATATAGCTAACTTTTTAAAAGAGGTGTTTATATGAAAATTGAAGTATGGTCTGATTTTGTATGTCCATTTTGTTATATAGGTAAGCGCAGATTAGAACAGGCCTTACAAAAGTCCCCTCATATTAATGATGTAGAGTTAGAATACAAAAGCTTTGAATTAGATCCAAACGCTGAGGAGTATAATGGAAAAAGCATGGCTGAGTTAATTGCCGCTAAGTATGGTATGAGTATTGAACAGGCAAATGAGAATAATGAGCGATTGCGACAACAGGCAGAAAGTGTTGGCTTAACCTATCATTTCGATACGATGAAACCGACCAACACATTTAAAGCTCATCGGCTGGCTAAATTTGCGAAGAAGCACGGAAAAGAAAAAGAAATAACAGAAAAACTACTATATGGCTATTTTACCGAATCCAAAAATTTAAGTGACGATGATGTGCTCGCAGATATAGCTGAAAATACCGGCTTAGATCGTGAGGAGTCATTAACCATCATTAAGGATGACAATGCTTATGCGGATGATGTGCGAATGGATGAAAGAATAGCCCATCAATACGGAATATCTGGTGTCCCTTTCTTTATTCTGAATCAAAAATATGCCATTTCAGGTGCACAGCCACTGGAAACCTTTATAAGTGCATTAGGTAAGGTCTGGGAGGAAGAAAATCCAAAACCCCAATTTGAGGATTTATCAGGAGAAGGAACTAATAACGCGTTTTGTGCGGACGGAAGCTGTGCTATACCGACGGATGATAAATAAAGTTAAAAACCTGGCTATTTTGCAATAGGCAGGTTTTTAACTTTTTCCATTAATTTTTGATCTGTTTTTGATGTTCGTAACAATAAACCTTTCCATTAAAACGGTCATTCGTCAAACAGTAATTCTTCACTTTTTCTGAAACCCTCTTCTGACAGATCACACATTTATACTGTTTATCAGAGGTCTTTTTTGATTGCAGGCTCTGTACATGCATTTCTCTTAATGATGAATCCGTGATATTTTCCTGGCTTAAGGTTTCATAAATTTCTATTATATTCTTTTCTGACAGTAATGGTTCACTGTGGAGACGTTTTAAACTTCTTACTTTGCGGTTTATAAACTCAGACAATTCTAAGTCATAAATAATCAGTTCATCTGATGATATCTTTCGTAATTCAGGCTCTATTTTAAATGTACATCTTTTTGTAAAGGAAACTAGAGAAATAAAGTGATTATGGAATCCAGGGTGAATAATATTCTTTATTGCCTTAATATGACCGTAATTTTGGTGGAATGGATTCATCATTTTAAAGTTCCCATTTACAGACCATGTTTTACGATTTCGTCCTCCGTAAATGGTTCCTTGATAGTTTTTGGTTTCAAGAACAAAGATTCCATATGGAGATAGAATAATATGATCGATTTGAGAATACCCTGACCTCGAACGCGGATTTTTAATCATAATGTCACTCAGGTACTTATACTCATTAGGAAGTTGATCCAATTCAATATTAATCTTGTATTCTCCTAATTCACCTTTACGGGATGCAATTCTTTTCTGGTCTTTATTTTGCTTTATCCGTTTTTGATTTTTATCACTCTTTTTTGACGTCGCTTGTTCTTTTTTTCTAAACAGATTTAAAAATGGCATCAATTAATCTCCTTTTCCTATCAAACAAGTTCCTAAAAATACCTGGCCATATGATGGTTCGTAAATTCATAGCCCATCTTTTGATATAGATATACAGCTCGTTGATTATGAGCAAACACATGCAGGCCAATCTTCTTTAATCCAAGTTTTTGTGCATAAGTATCTAACGCACTCATACTCATTTTTCCCATTCCGTTCCCTCGAAATTGTTCGTCTATGAAAAAGTCATAGATAAATGCTTCTTTACCCAAATTGGTCCATTTAATATGTAACCATAACATCCCGATATGGTTGTTATCGTGGAAAATAGACAATAATTGATGGTTTTCTGTGTTTAATCCATCTGGAAGCAGCTTAGTGAATTGATCTTGTGCTTTCTCCAGTGCCTGACTCTTGTCTAAATTCCCTGCTCTAACAGATTCTTCTGCAAATTGTTTGATTGACTTTTCAATATAATCAGAATAAACATCTTCTGTCATAGGCTCAAACTTAATATCCATTTCCTGCTCATCCTCTCCTTTGTTAAAATTTAAATAGTTTAATAGACGATCTAGCTAAAGAATATTTTACCATAAATTTCATGTAAAAACTTATAGCTAACCCTTTCACCAAAACAAGGATGACTAAAATAAGCCATCCTTGTTATGTATCCTTTACTGCTGCTGATTATTTTGACTTTGCTGTGCTTGCTGAAGCTGCTGAGTAGCTTGCTGTAATTGCTGTTGAGCCTGTTGGAATTGCTGCTGCTGTTGTGGCTGTGCAGATGCCTGTGCCTGCTGAACTTGCTGTTGGGCCTGCTGCAGCTGCTGCTGTGCTGCCTGAATGACTTGTGGATTTGCTTGCTGAGTAGCTTGCTGTACAGCCTGCTGAGCCTGCTGCACCGCCTGTTGTGCCTGCTGTGCCTGTTGTTGATTTTGTGCGATAATGAATTCCTCCTTTCGTAATTACCTTTTTATGTTTTTTAGAATGTGGTTCTTTTATTCATGTTTCTGAGAATTGTTGCAAACATATTGTTTTTCAAATAAAAAATGCATACCAGGAAATAAATCCTGGTATGCAAATCTTTAAATAGAGTGGACTTTTATAATTACCGAAAGTTTCTATTATTTTCGATTTCTCTTGAAACCAACACATAAAAAATAGTCGATACAAGGGAAATCAGTGTTACGCATAACGTACGTTTCATGTAAGAACCCCTCCCTTATTTTGTCCCATATTAAAAGAGACTAAGCTTACCTTTTTTAAGTACAAGGCCCGGGCCACCGAGCATGAATAAGTAACGGTTATCGACAACATTTTTCATCGTTTTTGCCGGTTTTCCGAATAACTGACGATCAAATACAGTTCCAATGGCTTCAGAACCACCAAGGGATGCGACTGTACCCTTGTTTTCGAACTTATATTCCTGCATAGGTCCACCGTAAATTAAAGATGCAATGTTCTGTGCTGCTGTATCTGCCTGCTGCATGGCATTCTGCGCATTTGGCGGATAAGGACGATCATTTTCTTTATCCATTACCCAGGCACAATCACCCAAAATAAAGATATCTCTGTATCCTGGAGCACGCAGATCATTATTAACTGTTACTCTACCTTTTGTAATTTCAAAGCCTGATTCTCCAAGAATAGAATTCGCTTGTACACCACCAGTCCATACAACGGTTCCGGCTTTAATTTCTTCACCTTCCCCTACGACAAAACCATCCTCTTTGCACTCTTTAATCATTGTGCCCGTTCTGAATTCTACACCACGTGCTTCCAAAGATGACTTGGCATAGGTGACCAATTCTTCATCAAAGCCTGGCAGAATACTTGGAGCAGCCTCCACATTGATGATACGTGCCTTATAACGAGGAATATCATATTTTCGGCACAGTTTTTTAACGCTTTCAGTAAGCTCACCAACAAACTCAATTCCGGTAAACCCAGAACCGCCTACTAAAATTGTCAGCAGTTCCTCTTTATTTCCTTCTTCATTCTTATAACGGGAGAATTGATACTCAATATGGTCGTAAATTAAACGACTGGAGTCAATTGTCTGAATAGCAAATGCGTTTTCTTTCATTCCTGATATGCCAAAAGTAGCACTCTCAAACCCGAGTCCTACAACAAGAATATCATACTGTAATTCGCCATTCTCAAGTACGACTGTTTTCTCATCCTTTTTAATCTCAAGAACAGAATCCTGGATAAGGTTAACCCGGTGTTTCGTATCAATGACATCACTGATCATCATACGAACCTGATTCTGATTAATCGTTCCTGCTGCTACCTGATGCAGCCAGGTGGTTTGATAGTGATAATTATGTTTATTGACAAGTACAATTTCAGCTTGTTCTGGACGTAGGAGCTTGGTTAATTTTTTTGTTGTCATCATACCTGCATATCCGGCACCCAGGACGACAACTCTTGGTTTCTGATTACTCAAAACAAATCCCCTTCCTCTATATTTGACAGCAGAATCATGTGTCAAATAATTTTTCTTTAATTAGCCTCCAATTACTACTTTATCAATAATTGAACGGTTTTTACAGTCAAAACCATTAACTTTTCATAACCTGACTAATCATCTGACATAATAAAAGTGTAATGTAATGAATGGAGGGCAGAATGATATGTTTCGATTCTTAAAGCCTATTCTTATTTCCATATTGATTTTGTGCCTTGCCCTCTTCCCCTTTGCAACTGAAGCGAAACAGGATCAATCAGAAACGATTTCTGTGAAACTGCTCGGGGTCAACGATTTTCATGGTCAATTGGAAAGTATGGAAAAAGGAGATAAAAGGCTGGGGGGTGCGCCGTACCTCGCATCCTACTTACATCAATACCAAATGGAATCTGATGAAAATACCCTGCTTGTCCATGCAGGAGATGCGGTTGGGAATAGCCCGCCCATTTCGGCCTTTTTACAGGATGAGCCGACCATTGAATTCTTAAATCGCACTGGCTTTGATGCTGGTACAGTAGGTAATCATGAATTTGATGAAGGCTTAACAGAACTGAAACGACTGATTTACGGAGGGCACCATGAAAAAACCGGCTATTTTCAGGGGGCAGATTTTCCGTATACAGTGGCTAATGTTATTGATAAAAAAACAGGTAAGCCCATCCTCCCCCCTTATATCATCAAAAAAGTACAGGGTGTTCCAATTGGAATCATTGGAGTTGTCACAACTGACACAAAATCAAGGGTTGACGAAGAACATGTCAGAAATCTCGAATTTAAAAGTATTACGGATTCCCTTAATCAAACGGTAGAAGAATTAAAAGAAAAAGGTGTAAAAACCATCGTTGTGCTGGCGCATGCTTCAGCAAACTCAAAAAAAGATGGCTCAAAGCCTTCAGGAAAAATACCGGAAATCTCACCAGAGCTTGACGATGAAATTGATGTCATTTTTGCCGGACACAACCATAAATACGCCAATACAGTTGTAGACAATAAATTGATTATCCAGGCCTACTCAAAAGGAAAAGCTTTTTCTGAAGTAGATCTTCAAATAGATCCCCTTACCGGAGATGTCATTTCTAAAAAGGGTAAGGTAATTAAAACCTTTCATAAAGGAATAAAACCTCACCCTCAGCTGAAGGAGTTTGTCAATGAACTGAAACTTATAAAACATGTCCGATGAATCTACTCATGCCCGTTGTAACAGAATCAAACCATTTATACCTCTCATGATTTCTTTATCTGCATTTTTATAAAGAATCGGCTGTATAAGCCGATTCTTAGCCTTTATTCCACTTTTATCGGGACAATCTCTCCGTCCTCAACAGCTGCCACTCGAGTATTGATTTCAAATCCGCCATTTTCATCAATACCAGGAATAACGTATACCTTTTTATCTTCTGGTAAACCGTCTAATCCGGATTGAATATTTTCATAAATCGTTTTTGCATCCTCTGTATTACCAGCTGCTTTCATCGCCTCAACAAAAATATACATAGAAACATAATGAAATCCAGCTTCAGAACCAGGGTCCTCATCATATTTCTCATGATATTTTTTCACAAATTCTTCAGTTCCGGGATAATTCGCATTAACGAGAGGCATTGTACCAATTGAACCTTCTAATGGCTTGTAGGATCCACCAATAACTTTTTTCATTTCATCCAATTTCGCCTGATCCATAATCATAAATCCACCTTCATAACCGAGATCACGTGCCTGTTGTACCACTTTTGCTGTAGGTTCAGATGGCCCGCCAACTAGCATCACATCAGGATCGTTTTCTATAGCATTGGTGAGTAAAGTGAAGAAATCCGTGTCTTTTGAAAAATCAATTGAGGCATTATGAACGACTTCCCCTCCCTGGTCTTCCCAGTGAGGAATCAAACCCTCCGCCCAATCCTTTCCATACTGTGTAACAGGTGGTAGTGCAGCCAGTTTATTTCCGAAACGATCCATCATGTACTTCGTGAAAGGTTCAACATAACCCGCATAGCTCGGAGGTATTCGAACCGTTAAAGAATTCCCTGTTTCTGTAATGGCGGGCTCACTTGTATATGCGCCAATAATAAAATTTTCCTGTTCATTAAATACTTGCAGGGCTTTAACTCCTCCGCTATGTGGAGTAAAGATAATGGGCGTATTATGTTCTTGAACTAAACGTCTCGCATTTGCTGCTGCCTCATTAGGAAGATACTGGTCATCAAGTGTTTCAAGATTAATCGTATAGGTCGTTCCATTCACTTCAAAGCCTTCGTCATTAATTTCCTCAACAGCCATTTCCAAGCCATTTAACGTATTTTCTCCATAATAGGCAGCAGCACCACTTAAAGGTCCGGTATACCCAATGTTGACAACTGCCTCACCATTTCCTCCCGCTTCTTCTCCGGAGCAAGCTGCCAAGATGAAACCAAGAATGACAAAACTAATTAAACTAAAAAATGCTTTTTTCTTCATATTCAGCCTCCTATTTATAATATTCAGATATTTATTCGCAAAAAATATCTGATCCTGCTAAGCCCCGATATAAGCTTTTCTCACCTTTTCATTGGCAAATAACTCTTCAGAACTTCCCTCAACAACAATTTTTCCATTTTCATAAACATAACCTTTGTTGGCAATTGCTAAAGCTGCATGAGCATTTTGTTCGGCTAGTAGAATAGTAGTTCCTTCCCTGTTAATTTGCTGGATACTTTCAAACATTTGATCAACAATTAGTGGAGCTAAACCAATTGACGGTTCGTCTAACAACATAAGTTTTGGCTTAGACATTAATGCTCTTCCTATTGCCAGCATTTGCTGCTGACCTCCACTTAAGGAGCCTGCCGGATTTTTTCTTTTTTCATATAAAATTGGAAATAGCTCATAGACTTCTCTAAGTGTCTGTTTAATTTTCGCTTTTCTTTTTCGATGAACATAGGCACCCATCATTAAATTTTCCTGTACTGACATTTCAGGAAACAACTTTCGATCCTCTGCACATTGAACAATCCCTTTATTTACAATTCTATCTGGCGTTTGGTCATGAATAGGCTCATTCTCCAATTTTACACTTCCTGCTGAAGTTTTTTTCAGTCCACTTATGGTTCGAAACGTTGTACTTTTACCTGCACCATTTGCACCTAAAAGTACTACAATCTCACCCTTATCCACACGAATATTTATGTCCTCCACAGGAGTGAAATTTCCATATTTTACAGACACATTTTCTAAATCAAGCACTCGTACTCCCTCCTAAATAAGCCTTTATGACTTCCTCATTACGATTAATTTCATCAGGGGGCCCTTGAGCAATTTTTTCTCCATAGTTTAATACCATGATTTGTTCTGCTAAATTCATAATCATTTGCATTTTGTGCTCGATCAAACAAATGGTCAGGCCTTTTTCAGCCATTTTTTCAATTAACTCGGATAGTTCTGCTGTTTCATCCGGATTAATGCCTGCGGTTGGCTCATCAAGAAAGACGATTTCCGGGTCGGTAGCCAGAGCAAGTGCGAATGCGACACGTTTTTTCTCTTCTTGTGAAATATTGGCAACCCGTTGATCGACGGCATGATTGAGTCCCACGAATTGCAAAACCTGAATAGCCTTTTCTTTACATTGCTCTTCTTCACGTTTTAATCGTCTAGTCCTGAATATCGAATCAAAAAGGGTCGATTTTGTTCTTAAACGGTGCCCTACTACCACATTATCGAAAACGCTTGCCTGCTCAAATAAATTAGTCGTTTGAAAGGTTCTGGCCACGCCTAATTTTGCTACTTTATTAGCACTTAAGCTGGAAATATCCCTGCCTTTAAAGATCACTTGCCCTGCAGTTGGACGATATAGCCCACTGACTAAGTTAAAAAATGTCGATTTCCCTGCACCATTAGGCCCTATAATGGCATTGATTTTACCTTTTTCAATCGTAAAATCCACATCTTTAACTGCAAATAACCCGCCAAATTGTTTCGTTAATTGTTTAGTTTCCAGTATCATCCGTCCACCTCCTAAACCTGTTCTTCCGCTTTTGTAAACTTTGCGCTTTTCTTAAGATTTCTTTTTGCATACCACTGGGAGAAGAGTCCGGAAATCCCACCAGGTGAAAAAATAACCATCAAAGTTAATAGAGGTCCAAAAATAAGCATGCGATAGTCCTGTAAAAACTGCAGATTTTGTGAAAGCCACACAATTAATAGCGTTCCAACAATTGGACCCGACAGAGTACCAATTCCGCCTACAATCATGTAAGTCAGCAAGTCAAAGGTGATGTTAATATTTCCTATATCAGGACCAATAAAGCGAATGAAACACGCATACAAAGTCCCCGCAATCCCTGCAAAAAATGTAGATAAAACGAAGGATAATAATTTGTTTTTTGTTGTAGATATGCCTAAAGATAGCGCCAGATCTTCACTGTTTCGTATTGCAATGAAGGTACGTCCGGTTAAGGAATGAATCAGTCGATAGATCACAAGGATTACGAGTAACAAAATGGCAAAAACAAAATAGTATTGTGCCAATGGAGTTGACAGGTTAACAGGACCAATATTCGAGGGAGCCGGAATACCAATAAGTCCCCGCACACCTCCTGTAAGTCCTTCCCATTTATCAACAAGCAAGTAGATAATATATCCTACACATAGCGTGTAGATTGCAAAAAAATGTTCCTTTGTTCGAAGGGCGATTAATCCAATTAAAAAACCAACGGCTGTTGTTATCATTGGTGCTATAATAAATGCCGACCAGAAGCCAAGTCCTGCTTTTACAGTGAGTAAACCGAAAGCATAGGCCCCAATCGCAAAAAATCCTGCATGTGCTAACGATAAATATCCAGTGTATCCAGCTAGTAAATTCAATCCATAAACCGCGATCATCCAGATAAAGGCTAACGTCATGACATGAAGAAAATATTCATTTTGTGTTATAAATGGGAAGAGTATGGCTAAAAGAATTAGGCCGATGACGATATTTCGACTTTTAAAAATTGATGTCATTTAGGCTTCCCCCTTTGAAAAAATCCCCTGAGGCTTAATGGTTAGAATAATAACCAAAAGTGCAAAGGAAATAATATCACTGTAATTACTAGATAGATAAGTGGCCCCAATACTTTCACTAAACCCAATAATATAGCCACCAAGTATAGCTCCAGGAATACTTCCCATACCACCAATAATAATAATGACGAAAGCTTTTAGGATGACGAGGTGCCCCATACTTGGAAATACCAGATTTATCGGTGAGGTCAGGGAAGCACCAAGTGCAGCTAAAACACCGGCAATAAAGAACGTTAGCATTGCAACCTTATTGGTATTAATCCCAACCAAATGTGCACCTTCCCGATTTTGTGCCATGGCAATAATTGTTGCGCCTGTATAGGTTCTTTTTAGAAATAAATAAAGTAAGATCATCGCTACAACAGCCGTTATCACTATAATCAGCCTTTGCATGGTTACCGTTACACCAAATAAGTCTATAACCTGCGCAAAAGGCGTTTCCATTTGCTGATAGTCAGCTCCCCAAATCAATTGGGCCAATGATTCTAAAAATAACAACATACCTATTGCGGCAACTTTATGCTGAATGGGTGTTGAGTCTTTTAACGGATGAAATACCAGTCTTTCCATTAAAACACTTATAAACCCAACAACTATAATGGAAATAAAAAGTGAGATTAAATAGTGGAATCCTAAGGAGGACATCATGGTATAGGTAATATAGGCACCAATCATATACAAAGCGCCGTGGGCAAAATTAGGAATGTGTAAAATACCGTAAACAAGAGTTAAACCCAGAGCTACCAAACTATAAACACTTCCAACAGTTAGCCCGTTAAAAAGCTGTTGAAGGAGTACATCCAAATTCCCTCTCCCCTTTCATTGACACTTATGGAAGTGTATGGCCAGAGTCTCAAACTCTAACCATACCCATAACTGAAACCGCTTCCATTTGATTGCTGATAATGATTATTTCCCTTTAAAATTCGGCTCTCGCTTTTCTTTAAAAGCCTGAACCCCTTCTTTATGACTCTCTGTTGTTACAATGGTTGCCTGTGAAATTCTTTCAAGTTCAAGAATTTCATCCAATGTAGAGTTGTAGGACTGATTCGAAATCTTTTTAATAAATTGATAGGCTTCAGATGGTCCACTGGCAATTTTATCAGCAAATTTTTCAACCTGATCTTTAAATTCCGCCAGAGGATAGGTGTGGTTTACAATACCTAATGAGTGAGCCTTTTCTGCTGTAATAGGTTCAGCTGTAAACAATAGTTCTTTCGCTAAATACGGACCGATCAATCTGGGCAGAAAATAAAGACCTCCCCCATCTGAACTAAGCCCAACTCTCGAAAAACTTAAAACAAATTTACTCCCTTCCGCTGCTAAAATCATGTCACAGGCCAGAGCGAGATTAAATCCTGCACCAGCGGCATAGCCATGAACAGCTGCGATGATAGGTTTATTCAAATCTCTCATTGCTAAAATCAGATCATTAAGATTTCCAATATGATGATAAGTAGCCAAGGAATCAGCAGAACCCATCGTTTTGACATCACCACCGGCACTAAAACCACGGCCTGCTCCGGACAATGTAACGACACGTATAGAATCGTCGCTTTTCGCTTCCTCGATCGACTCTTTAAGACCTGACATCATTTCCGGACTAAAGGCATTTAGGCTGTCAGGCCGATTAAGCGTAAGATGCATCACCCCATTGTTTTTACTAACTAGCAAATGCCTGGTTTCAGTTTGTTCCATGAATCTTTCCCCTTTCCTTTTGATATTGTTCCGCCACCACAAACCTTTTATCTTTCACATACGGAACGATTGGAAACACATCTTTTTGAGAGACAAATTCCAGTTCCTGATCAAAACCAAACTTCATTAACATTTGACCTACACTTGACGATTGCAGGACTTCTGCACTTTTATTTTGTTTACTCTTAAAAAATTCGCAGGCAGCATATGCAGAATCGGATAATGACCAGTCAGCATGTGATTGTTCAAATAAGGCATGAATGAAATGACCAGCCCCATAAAAATCTTCTACATTAAACATTCCTGATGAGCCTGAGCATACTAAGATAATGGTTTCATTTTGATAATGTTTGAGCAATTGTTCAGCTACACGTTTAGCATTTAGCAGGGAAGCAACGAATACAAACTTGGAATGTACAGAATTACGGATCGCAACCGTACCATTTGTAGTAGATAAAATCACATTCTTATCAAAAACTTTTCCCTTTAGAGCTTTAGGATTAGGAGATTGAAAACCTTTTATAGGTAATCCCTCATATTCGCCTACCAGCAGATAGGAATCCCGCTTTTCATTACGGACAATCTGTCTGGCTTCATCCCCATTCAAAACGGGTATGACTGTACGGGCTCCATATTGAAGTGCAGTAGTGATGGTTGAGGTGGCAAGTAAAATATCAAAGACAACCACAAGTTTATCTCCTTGCAGTTTTTCTTTATTTAATTCTTCTTTTTTCAATAAAACATGTATTTTCCCCATTTATAGCACCTCAAATTTCAGATTTAAATTCGCTTACTTGCCATCTCAGACGCGTAATGAATTAAATTTTTTACAAAGAGGTCTAAGTGAGCAAAGCGCTCATCCTGCGTTTGACCTTTTTTGTAACGATAATAGATTTGCTGACAAATAACCGCCAACTTGAAATAAGCAAAAGTAAGATAAAAATTCATATTTGTCACATCACGGCCGCTTTTTCTCGCATAAGACTCCATAAATTCCTTTCTCGTCATAAATCCGGAGCGGGCTGTAATTGGCTCATCCCCCAATCCTCTTTTTAGTAAATCGGAGTCATTCGCTTCAATCCAATAGCTCATGGCGACACCTAAATCTGCCAATGGATCTCCTACGGTGGTCATTTCCCAATCAAACAGCCCTATCACATCATTAAAGTCATCATTAAACATGGAATTGTTCAACTTAAAATCATAGTGGATAATAGCTGGTTCTGGAGAATGAGGGATATTATCTGCCATCCAGCTGGTTAATTGATCAATTCCGTCAATTTCATCCGTTTTAGAACGTTCATATCGTTTAATCCAGCCATGTACCTGCCTCTCGAGGAATCCTTCTGGTTTTGTTATATCTTTTAAACTCGTTTTTGTGTAATCAATACTATGAAGGTTGACTAGTGTATCAACCATCCGTTCAGATATTTGCCTGCAGAGGTCTTCTGTAACCTGTACTCCATCTGGGAAATGTGAATCTAAAACAACCCCATGTTTTCGTTCCATAACAAAAAATGGCCGGCCAATCACATTCTGATCTGCTAATACGTATGGTTTCGGTGCGGGTGAAAAATATGGATGGATTTCTTTTAAAATAGTATATTCCCGTTCCATATCATGAGCTTTGGGGGCTACAGGTCCGAGTGGTGGACGTCTGAGAACACCTTCCCACTCCCCAATTTGTAAAGCATAGGTTAAGTTAGATCTTCCTGCACCAAATTGTCTAATCTCTAACGGAGCATTGGGTAAGTCCTGAATGTGCTTTCTTAAAAAAGTTTCAATAACTTTTACGTCCAGTTCTTCTCCCTTACGAATGGGGATTGTGTCTGACATGGTTCTCCTCCTTTAAACTTATGTTTCCCGTTCAATAATGGCTGAAATTCCTTGGCCTCCGCCAATACACGCTGTTATGAGTGCAAGCTTCCCACCGGATCTTTGTAATTCATATACAGCCTTTGTCATCAAAATAGCTCCTGTTGCACCAAGTGGATGACCGTGGGCTATCGCCCCACCATTGACATTCAGCTTATCAGGGTTCATATTCAGTTCCCGGTCAACAGCAAGAACCTGTGCCGCAAATGCTTCATTTAGTTCGATCAAGTCCATATCCTCTAACGTGAATCCACTCTGTTCCAACACTTTGTGGGTAGCTGGTACTGGACCAATTCCCATTATATTTGGATCGACACCAGCAACCGCTGATTGACGGATCACAGCCAGTGGCTTTAAACCTAGTTCATCAGCTTTTTCTCTTGACATGACGACAAGTGCTGAAGCTGCATCGTTTAAACCAGAACTACTGCCTGCTGTTACTGTTCCATCCTTTTTAAAGACAGCTTTTAATTTAGACAGCCCTTCCAAGGTAGTATTTGGGCGTGGATGCTCATCCTTTACAAATTGAATAGGATTTCCCTTTCTTTGAGGAACTTCAATGGGAATCATTTGATCATCAAAACGGCCCTCTTCCATTGCACGAGCCATTCTTTGCTGACTGCGGTGTGCAAATTCATCTTGTTCTTTACGGCTAATCTCATATTTTTCAGCTAAATTTTCTGCTGTTATCCCCATAGGCGGATCACCAATATCCTTAGGCGAAAGCTGCGATTTTCGTATCTGAGGCGGAACAGGGCTATAAGGTCTTTCAGGGCGATCCATCAAATAGGGTGCTCGACTCATACTTTCTGTTCCGCCAGCTACATAAATATCTCCTGATCCAGCCTGGATGGCTTGAGCGGCGAGAACAACAGCATTTATCCCTGACCCACATTGGCGGTCAACGGTTAAACCTGGCAGATTTAATGACAATCCTGTTTGCAGAGCTGTTAATCTGGCAATATTTCCACCACCGCTTAACACATTACCCATAATGACATCATCGATATTCTCCGGCTCCACATTAGCTCGATTAATGGCTTCTTTTATCACCTCCGCTCCAAATACATGCGCCGGGACAGAAGCTAATGTACCTCCTTGTCTGGCGATTGGCGTACGGACAGCTGATACAATCACTGCATCTCGTTTCATTTATTTCTCCCTCCTATAAAGTGAAACTTCCCAGTAGGGGTTTTCTCCATCCCCCGCTGATGGTTAGTTGAACTTATCAGGAATTTACTGACCGTTTATCCTCTACTTAGTCTCGTTGGGGTACCTTCAAGACTTGAAGTAGGGTTATTACGGCCAGTTCATGCGTGATAAATTCCTGACAGAATTTCCATCCTTCATGTTTGCACGTACCTTTCCGTTTATTGATATTTTTTCAGTTCTTGTCTGGCTACGGTACGACGATGGACTTCATCAGGACCATCTGCCAAGCGTAACGTTCGAATATTGGCCCAGCTTGCTGCAAGTGGGAAATCCTCACTTACACCTGCTGCTCCTAATGCCTGGATAGCACGATCAATAATCTTCAAGGCCATATTTGGCGCTACCACCTTAATCATGGCAATTTCTGCTTTCGCTTCTTTATTTCCGACTGTATCCATCATATAAGCTGCCTTAAGAGTTAATAATCTCGCTTGCTCAATATCCATTCTTGCGTCTGCTATCCATTCTTGAATGACACCTTGTCGGGCAAGCTCTTTCCCAAATGCTTCCCGGTTCTGTACCCGCTTACATAAAATTTCTAAGGCTCTCTCTGCTGCACCGATTGTTCGCATACAATGATGAATACGTCCAGGTCCTAATCTTCCTTGTGCAATTTCGAACCCTCGACCTTCACCTAAAATCATATTTGATGCAGGTACTCTTACGTTGTTGTATTCGATTTCCGCATGACCATGTGGAGCATGATCATATCCAAAGACAGGCAATGTCCTCTTCACATTTACCCCAGGTGTATCAAGTGGTACAAGAATCATAGATTGCTGTTTATATTTTGGAGCTTCTGGATCGTTTTTCCCCATAACAATCGCAATTTTACAACGTGGGTCTCCCGCACCTGATGACCACCATTTCGTTCCATTGATGATATACTCATCTCCATCACGGATAATACTTGCTTCAATGTTCGTTGCATCTGATGAGGCCACATCCGGCTCAGTCATCGAAAAACAGGAACGAATCTTACCATCCAGAAGGGGATTTAACCACTCATCTCTGTGCTCCTTAGATCCATATCGTGCTAACACTTCCATATTTCCTGTGTCAGGCGCTGCACAATTGAATACTTCAGGTGCGATGGCAGACCTACCCATGATTTCACATAAAGGAGCGTATTCAAGATTGGAAAGCCCTGCACCGTATTCACTCTCTGGCAAAAACAAATTCCACAATCCCTGTTCCTTCGCTTTTTGCTTTAATTCCTCCATAATAGGAGGAACTTTTGCAAAACGGTTCTGTTCATCTATCTGCTCACTATATGTCTGCTCGTTTGGATACACATACTCTTCCATAAAATGATTCAGTTTTGCTTGATATTCTTTCACTATTTCTGAATATTCAAAATTCATGAGCCACACTCCTACTAATTTTAATCAGGCTCGACCTCCTATCGATTTAGACGTCTGAAACCAAAAGGATAAGAGGTCATGTGCCTGATCGTTTCAATACTTAATATTTTGCAAAACGGACTTTCCCTTTAATAACGGCTTTATCGTCCTGGTTTACAGCCGCTACTGCAAAATCCATATGTTCATTTGATTGATCGACTAAAGTGGCTTTTAAGGTAATGACATCATTTAAAAATACCATACCGGAAAAGCGAATCTGATAATCCTGAATAAATCCTTGCTCCAAATAAGGTGTAAATAGCTTACCTAAATTCCCCATCGTCCACATTCCATGTGCGATGATACCGGGAAGTCCTGCTTTTTTGGCTTCTTCATCAATTGTATGAATAGGATTAAAATCACCAGATGCTCCCGCATATTTAATTAAATCTAATCTTGAAACTGGTTCCAAGGTGACTTCTTCCAAGGTTTCATTCGGGTTCAGCTCTGCAATACTTTTCATACCGTCATCGCCTTCCTTACTGTTTCTGTAATTATGACCGTTTGTTCTTCAGTGAAAATCACTTTTCCATTAGAATCTTCCCCGAATCGTTTTAAAATAAAGAATCCCATTAGACCATTCTTACCTTGCTTTTCATAGTAATCTTTAACTTCCGAATAGCAATAGATTTTTTCTCCGACAAACAGAGGACGCTCATAATGATAAGTTTCCTCACCATGAATGAGTCCTTTTTTGGGTAATGGGAGTCCTTCAATTTCCCCGTATTCAAACACACGAGGAAAGGTTGGAGGTGCAATGTTCTGCCCATATCTGGACTTCCTGCCATACTCTTCATCAACAAAAATCGGATGTAAATCACCGATAGACTCAGCGAACCTCTTTACCAATCCGCGTTCGACAATATTTTTAATTTTTTTGGACGTTGTTCCAATATAAGCTTCCAGCATTCTCTTAAGTCCCACCCTTTTTTTAATCTTTTGGACCTCCTGCAACATAAATGACCTGGCCGTTAACGAATGAAGACTTTTCATCAGCAAAAAATGCAACTGCATTCGCAATATCCTCTGGTTTACCACTTCTGCCGACTGGAATTTGACTGACACTTGCCTGAACCAAATCCTCAAAAGAAATCCCAATTCTTTCAGCTGTTGCTTTCGTCATATCTGTTTCAATAAATCCAGGCGCAACTGCATTTGCAGTAATTCCAAATTTCCCAAGTTCGATTGCCAACGTTTTTGTGAACCCTTGCAATCCTGCTTTTGCTGTCGAGTAGTTGACTTGACCTCGATTGCCCAGCGCTGATGTAGAAGATGTATTAATAATACGACCATACTTTTGTTTAACCATATATTTTTGAGCAGCCCGAGCGGCATTAAACGATCCCTTTAAATGTACATCCATTACCTGCTCCCAGTCACTATCCGTCATTTTAAAAAGCATGTTATCACGAATAACTCCTGCATTATTAACTAAAATATCAAGAGAACCAAATTGGGAAACGACCTCTTCCATAGCGGACTCTACTTCATCTGAATGTACAACATTTGCCTTTTTCACATAAATGTCATACCCTTGTTCCTTAAATTCAGCCTGTGTTTCGTTTAATGCTTCTTCATTCACATCAATAATCGCAACTTTGGCACCATCTTCAGCAAACCTTTTGGCAACCCCTTTTCCAATTCCACGACTGCCGCCTGTTACAAATGCAACTCTGCCTTCAAATTGATTACTCATTCAAAACCCTCCCAGTTATTTTTGAAAAATTCAAACTACTATTATTCTATATGAAATCTCCAATTTTTACATGCCCTTTTAATAGATTTCTGGAAATGATGAGGCGTTGAATTTCATCTGTACCATCATAAATTCTCCATAACCTCGCTTCACGATACCAGCGTTCAATAGGTAATTCTCTTGTATAACCCATGCCGCCATGGATCTGAAGAACACGGTCTACTACTCGATTGCCCATATTTGCTCCGTAAAGTTTGGCCATTGAAGCTAAATGACGATTATCTTCGCCATTATCCAAAGTGTAAGCAGCATTTAAGACAATCCATTTTGCTGCCTCAATTTCAACTGCAGAATCTGCAATTTTCCATTGAATCGCCTGTCTGTCAGCAATTGGTCTTCCAAAGGTTTTACGTTCTTTTGCATAGTCAATGGCCATTTGGAGTAAACGTTCAGCTGTCCCTACTGCACGAGCTCCAACAATCCATCTGGCAAATCCAATCCATTCTAATCCAAGTTTATATCCACCATGTAATTCCCCTAATATATTTTCTTCAGGAACTCTTACATTATCGAAAATGAGACTGGCAGGTCCCCACTCTCCCATTGTGTGAATATATTCAGATTTCCAGCCCATTTCCCTATCAACAATGAAGCAAGTGACACCTTCGCGCCCTGTAGCTGCGTGTTTCTCTTTGTCAGTAATCGCGATGACCATTACGAAGTCTGCTTCATTACCGCCTGTAATAAAGGTTTTTTCACCATTAAGAACCCATTCATCTCCATCTTTATGAGCGGTCATTTTAATGTTTCTGGTATCTGAACCTGCATCAGGCTCTGTCATAGCAAAGCAGGATTTTTTATCCCCGTTAATCGTTGGAATGAGATATTTTTCCTTTTGCTCTTTATTTCCATAGTAAAGAATGTTGTCAGCAGAGCCCCCAAAGGTGAATGGAACAAAGGTTTTTGCTACTTCCATTGTTACGATTGCCTGCATCATTTGTCCAAGATCAGCTCCGCCATATTCTGCGGGTGTATTAATTCCCCAGAATCCAGCTTCCTTCGCCTTTAATTGCAATTCTTTCTGCTTTTCCTTTGATAAACTTGGCTTTCCTTCAAGCTCGTTTTTAAGCACTTCATTTTCGAGCGGGATTAATTCCTTTTCCACAAATTTTCGAATCGTTTCCTGTACCATCTTTTGCTCTTCTGATAATCGTAAATCCATGAAATTCACTCCTTGTAATTGTTGGTTAGAAATTAAATACTAACTAGTTAGTATGAAAAGCGACTAAGCGTTTGCTTCTTCTTTTAAGGCTCTTTTCAGAATTTTTCCTACTGCTGTTTTCGGAAGCTCATCTGCAAACTCGACAATTCGTGGGACTTTATAAGCTGCAAGTTCCTTTCTGCAATGGTCGATCACTTCTTCTTCTGTCAGCGAGGTGTTTTCTTTGCAGACGACAACGGCTTTGATTGTTTCCCCTCTGTATTTATCCGGGACTCCAATTACAGCAGCCTCAAGGACATTTGGATGTTTATAAAGAACATCTTCTACTTCAATTGGATACACGTTATAGCCACTGGCAATGATTAATTCCTTCTTCCGTCCAACAATGTAGAAGAAACCATCCTCATCCATCCTGGCTAAGTCACCTGTCGATAGCCAGCCATCTTTTAACACTTGCTGGGTTTCTTCCGGCATACCCCAGTAACCTTTCATAATTTGAGGGCCTTTCACCACTAATTCACCAACCTCACCAATAGGTAAGGTGTCTTCCCCTGTAGCTGAATCTACTATTTTGGCATCTGTATTTGGAATCGGTATTCCGATACTGCCTGCTTTTTGTAAACCGGCGATTGGATTTCGGTGAGTGACAGGTGAAGCCTCTGATAATCCGTACCCTTCCGCAACAGTTGTTCCGCTTAGTTCATTAAAGCTGTTCAGCATTTCAACTGGAAGCGGAGCAGAACCACTTATACATGTTTTTAAGACACTTAAGTCAAAGTGATGTTCTTTACAATAATTAAGCAGGGCATTATACATTGTAGGAACACCCGGGAAAATGGTTGGTTTGGTTTTTTCAATGACTTCTGCTACCTGTTCCACATCAAATTTAGGGACTAAAATTAAATTTCCGCCTATTTTAAAGTTCAAATTCATCGCGCTGGTCATTCCATAGACATGAAACAATGGGGAAATGGTAAGAATACGTTCTTCACCTAAATTCGTTTTGACTTCTGATGTTGCAGCGCTTTGTAATGTGTTAGCCACTACATTATAGTGCGTAAGCATAGCTCCCTTTGAACGACCTGTTGTTCCCCCTGTATATTGGAGAACAGCAATATCTTCCTTAGGATCAATCGGAATATCCGGAATTGGCAACCCCTTATTTTCTAAAAGACTATTAAACTTGCAATCGTTTTCAAAAGAAACGTCCACAATTGTTTTTAATGATGTTTTGTCCTTAATAGATTCGATTAAAGGGATTGTTTGATCAAGAGCAATGATTACTTCTGTTTCAGTATCGTTAAGTACGTGTAACAACTCAGATGATTTATACATAGGATTAATTTGCACAATAATAGCTCCGCATGTCAGAGCTGCATAATAACTGATTGGGTACTGAGGGCAGTTCGGTAACATGAGAGCAACCCGATCACCTTTACTAATTCCCATGTTATATAAGGCGGCTGCCATCGTTTGAATCGAATCTCCCAATTGTTCGTAAGTATAAGTTCTATGGAAAAACGTCATGGCGGTATGTTGCGCATACTTTTCGATAGACTGATTCAATAGCTCAGGGAGAGAAATCTCAGGAATTTCTATTTCCTGTGGATTTCCTTTTACTACATGTTTTAACCATGGTCTATCCATTGTTTATGACCTCCTTTTATTTATCCCGTACCAATTTAAACGTTCCAATTGCTTTTGCAAGGACCGTTCCTTCAGAATCAAACATTTCCCCTTCAGCAATGACCGTACGATAACCTTGTTTAATAACTTTTCCTTTAGCGTAAATCTCACCGCTATCACTTGGGGAAAGATAATGAATATTTAAACTGACCGTCAAACATCTGGTACCGGTTATCGATCTTATAGTCATTCCCAACACCGTATCCAGGACGGTTGCATGAACCCCTCCATGCATCGTTCTGTTCACATTTAACAGCTTTTCTTCTACGGGCAGTTTCAGGAGTACATCGCCTTCTTCAAAATGGACAATGTCTAAACCAATATGAGATATAAAGGGACTATCCTGAAAGCTCTCACGTATCTCTGCTATTGTCCTATTCAAATGCATCCCTCCTTTACAAGGTACTGCCACCATCAACGCTTATAACTTGACCGGTTATGTAATTGCTTGCATCTGTTGAAAGTAATAGAGCCACACCTTTAATAGCGTCATCATTACCAATCATTTGAAGCGGATTCTGTTCCTTTATACGGTCCCCATATCTTTCCAGTACAACTTTTGTCATTTTGGTAGGGAAGAAGCCAGGTGCAATCGCATTCACATAAATTTTATGCCTTGCCCATTTTCTAGCTAAGTCTTTTGTAAAATGAATAACTCCTGCTTTACTTGTACTATACCCAATAGTATTCAGTACTTCAGGTGGCTCCGCTTTTATACCTGCAGCTGAAGCGATGTTAATAATCTTGCCGGATTTTTGTTCAATCATATGCTTACCTGCAGCTTTTGACATGAGAAAAGTACCTGTAACATTGACCTTGATCACTTTTTCCCAGGCTTCCAGTGGCATGTTTTCCACATCTTCTCCCCATGTAGTTCCACTATTATTGACCAGGATATCAATGCCTCCAAAATCTTCTACAACCGCTGCAACTGTTTGATTGACGGATTCTTCATTGGTTACATCACACTCGTAAGCTTTAGCTTGAACCCCTTTCTTTAGTAACTCATCTGCTGTCTCTTCGCAGTTTTCCCGCTTTCTGGAGCAGACAGCAATCGAACATCCTGCGTCTGAAAGTGCTTCTGCAATTTGTTTCCCTAATCCTCTTCCACCACCTGTAATTAATGCGACTTTTCCTTTTAATTGAAACAATTCAAAGGTATTCACGGTTTATACACAACTCCTCTGCTTCTTATCTGACTAAATAAAGTTTTGTTCACTTAATTTAGATGCAAAAATCGTGCCATAATTATCAAAACAAGGAGATGAGCAAGTTCATTCTTGCTAAACCCTGCTGTTATATCAAGATTAAAAAGGATTCAAAAAATTTTAAGATATTCTTTGTATTTCCTTTTTATTTTAAAGATGATAAATAATCATTCATTTTTGAATTATTGAAGAAGAAAATTAGCAAAGACAGGGGATTCATGTTTGAATCAAAAATTCATGTTTGAATCAAAGAAAAAAGACCCTTTTCCGGGCCTTCATTTTAAGTGGATATTATATTTTTTTAATTTCCTGACGATCGTTGGCTGACTTGTATTTAGAGCTTTTGCCAATTCGTATGTATTCGTATACTTTTCTGCTGCCAGTGCAATAACCTTCTTTTCTGCCATTTCTACAGCTTCTTTTAAGGGAACAATAACATTGGCTGTCAGTTTATTCGTTGTCAGATATTCCTCAGGCAGGCTATCAATGTTAATGATATCCTCACGTGAAGTTACAGCAAGCCGTTCGATTAAATTAAAAAGTTCCCGAATATTACCCGGCCATTCATAAGATAAAAAGAAGTCCTGCAGATCATAATCAAACTCCTTATTCAACTGGTATTTATTATTTACTTCATCTAAAAACTGCTGAATAAGCGGCAGGATATCTTCCCGTCTGTTTCGGAGAGGTGGAATTTCAAGTGGGATGACATTTAAACGATAATATAAGTCCTCACGAAAATCGCTGTCTTCCACCATCTTCTGCAAATCCTTATTCGTTGCTGCAAAAATTCGTACATCAATTTTTTTAGGCTTGGTTCCGCCAACTCGCTGGATTTCTCCTTCCTGCAATACTCGAAGGAGCTTGACCTGGAGAGATAGTGGAAGTTCTCCAATCTCATCTAAAAATAAAATGCCTTTATGGGCTAATTCAAACATTCCTGGTTTACCATCACGACTGGCCCCTGTAAATGCTCCACCTTCATACCCAAACAATTCAGATTCCAATAAATCAGGAGGAATAGCCCCGCAATTTATTTTGATAAAATCCCCTTTTTGTGAACGATTACTGTTTGTATAAATATAATGTGCAAGTACATCTTTTCCGACTCCTGTTTCACCCAGAATTAAAACAGTAGCATCAATATTGGCAATACGAGTGGCTGAATCATAAATTTGTTTCATTGACTTACTTTTCGTCACAATTCCCTTTACCTGATCTGGTTTATTTTTTAATCTTTCCAATTCCTTTTTATATTGGGTATTCAATTGATTTGCTTTTCGTAATTCTATCTGTAATTTATTCAGATCAGAGAGATCCCGTATATTTGTTACTACTTTTTCGACCTCTCCATTTTCATTGAATACAGGGGTTCCAGTTAACAGGGTTTCATTCCCTTCATAGTTATTTTGAACAAGGGATACGGTTCTCTTTTCTTCTACTACTTTTCTTGTTACGGAGTTTTTCAATATGCCTCGCTTTATCAGGTCTTTGACATTTTTACCAATGTAATATTCTTTAGGAATACCTGTAATCCGTTCGATGGCTGAATTTGTTTTTAACGTAACTCCATTTTTATCCGTAATATAAATCCCATCATATGAGTTCTCAATAATGGCATCCAGTTCCCGATTTACATCTTTAAGATTCTGATTTTCCTTTTGCAGGTTTACACCGTCCAAGTAGCACACCCCCTCAGTAATTAACTTCTTTATTAGTAGCATAAATCCTCTATGTCTTTTCACTGGACTTCATGAAAGTACAGACATTGGATTACATCTGTTCCTTCACAAATCTGCTCTGACGGCTGACATGCCTTCGAAAACCTTGACATTTTAGCAAAACAAAAAAACTGCATCGTGGATAATCATATAGTAAAATAGAATGACAACAGTTATCAGGAACTCTAAGGAGAGATTAATTTGGAATTGAAGATAACTCCATCAGCCGAAATGGTATTGAAGGAACTTAATAAAAAAGGGGATCCATATCTATTGTTGTGGTATGACACAGATGATTGCGGCTGTGGCGTAAACGGCCTTCCAATGATCAGTTTTGTGGGAGAAGTGAATTCCACTTATCAGGAAGTTGATAGTAATGTTTACCCAACTTATATCAATCGACAGCAGGCCGTTTTCTTTCATCCGAAACTTAAACTTGATGTTGTTAATAACGGTACTTTTCGACTATCGAGTCCTGAAGGCATTTTAAACCCTTTCATTTCTGCATCTAAAGTAAAGAGCATGGATTTAAATGAAGGATAGAAACAAATGACAGCTTTGAACAGTGAAGTGCATACTGGCTTTGGGAAAAATTAATATAAACGCCTGGTCTGATTAGGGCACAGGCGTTTTTTACGCGTATGAATGAAAAAATTCTAATTTCCCACAAGATTCACTTATAAAAATCAGTGAGAGTCTCCCATTCTTCACGAAGCAGCCCCATACGTATGGAGTCATAAAATTTTCCGTTATAATATCGGCATCTTCTCAATCGCCCCTCAAGTTTCATTCCGAGCTTTTCACCAACTCTCATCATTCGTTCATTGCCTGACCATGTAGTAAAGCCGACTCTTTCCAAGGGTAATGTGTTAAATAGATGATTTATCCATAAGCGAAGTGCTTTTGTTCCATAACCTCCACTCCAGTAATCAGGATCATAAATGCCAATCCCCATTTCCAGCCATAATGAAGCTTTATGTTCCCAATAATAGCTGACAGTTCCAATTATCGAATGATTTACTTCGATCACCCAGCGATCCTCCTGGTCAATCCATTTATTTTTTCTTTCAAGAAACCTTTCATAGGAAACAGGAACAAGTTCAAAATAAGGAGCATCCCACTGCTTCCATAGCGGATCTTCTTCTTTGTAAATGAGCTTCCATAACCGTGGTAAGTCTCTTTGTTCAATTGGACGTATAATTAGTTCATCATCCTGATACATCTAAGGCCCTCCAAACTGCTTAAGGTTATTTTAAAATTGGGATGATATCAAGTTTAGAATAGAAAGCGTAAGCATCATACAAACTATAGATGGAATCTGCAGAAAGGTGGTATTATTCATGGCTGAGGAAACTCGGGAATATCGGACCGGACAAGGTGTTCCATTGACGGGAGAATATATCTGTCAATCAGGTGAAATAGCAAAACTAAATGAGAACGATTCTTTCCCCAGATGTCCTGTAACGGGACAGGAGACAACCTGGAAGCATGAAAATGAAGAACCTTCAAGTTAGTCCCCTATATATGTATAAGAAAGGTGAAAGTAACCCTGATGAACTGTATAAGGGTTACTTTTTCAATGGAGATGATTATTCCCATGGGTTATCCGGATACATTTCTCTTAGAAAGTAATGGATTGGAGAACCAGTTTCCGTAATACTGCCGAAAAGCTAAAAGAAATAATTTCAATGTTTACATAATATTGTTATGGTGAATTCATGATGAAATATATTTGCGTTTCAATATCATTACTCTATAAGGGCCCTTAATTCCTTCTTGATTCCTAAAATAAGTTCTAATGGAGTAACTCCATAACGTGACCATTCTCCTGCTTGATATTCTCCTGCTTTTGCATGTAAATAGACCGCTGCGATTAAGGCCTTATGAGGAGCAGCCTTCTGTGCTAAAAACGAGGCAATTAGTCCCGCCAGTACATCTCCGCTTCCTCCCTTACTTAACGCATCATGACCAACAGGGTTAATAAAAATATCTTTATCAGGAGTGGCAATAACGGACCGGTGACCTTTTAACAATAAATATACCTTATATTTATGGGCAAAGTTCCGGGCGATTTCTATCCGATTTCCCTCGACTTCTTTAACGGTTGTACCAAGAAGCCTGGCCATCTCCCCTGGATGAGGAGTAAGAATAACATTTCCATTAAGATGAGGTAAAATATCCAGTTCATGCTGCAGAAAATATAATCCATCTGCATCCACAATTAAATGCTGATCCTGAAGCATGCGCAGAAAAGCAGACATCCATTCTTCCCCATTAGGAAAACGACTTAAACCAGGACCGATAGCAATGCAGTCAAATTGGTCCATTTTTCTGCTTAAAACATCAAGAGCCTTATCATCCAAATGACCATCTCTATCTGGTAATGGAAGCATAAGCGATTCCGGATTCTGCGAGGCTGCCATCGGATACAGGCTTTCGGGGATGGCTAAAGTAACTAAACCAGCTCCAGTGTGTATAGCAGTTTTTGCAGTAAACATGGGAGCACCAATATATGGACGGGAACCACCAATAACGAGAACGTGACCAAAAGTACCTTTATTACCTTGTGGCATTCGTGCTGGGATGGAAGTCTTCGCTAAATCTTTCGTAATAACAGACGGAAGATGTAAGTCAAGCTTTTTCGCATTGGAAACAGGAACAGAAATATCCACCGTTTTCCATTCGCCTATGTACGCAGGACCCTGATTAAGAAAAAACCCCTTTTTCGGAAAAACAAATGTGATCGTTTTTGTTGCTTTAATAGCTACACTTTCTGCTCTTCCATTATCACTTCCAATCCCCGACGGAATATCAACAGCGATGATCATTTTTTCTTTAGAATATTGATTAACAGTAGCTATCATCTCATCTATTGGTTTTCGAACCGGACCTTGAACACCGGTTCCGAGTATAGCATCAACAATCACATCTGCTCCTTCAAGAAACAAAGACAGCTTATCCGGAGATTTTTCAGAGAAGTCAACGAACGGTAACCCCCGGTTTATGTATACATCAAAATGAGTTTTTGCATCTCCTTTAATACGAACTGGATTTACCATTAGACATAATTGAACATTGATCCCTGAGTCATACAAACGTCGGGCGGCCACAAATCCATCTCCACCATTATTTCCACTTCCGGCAAGAACATTCACCTTTGACTGTTTATGAGGCAGATGTTTCATCACTTCTTCGGCTACCATGGCACCGGCATTTTCCATAAGCACAGGTCCAGGTAATCCCAGTTTCTCAATCGTGTACTGATCCATCATCTGAATGTCTTTTTGACCTGCTGCATACATGTTACCGCCTCCCTGTTCCATCATTTACATCTATTATAAGGGACTATGGTCTATAAAAAAACCTGAGAGATTCAACTCCCAGGTTTTGATTAATTCCCAAACATTCTTTGTTTACGCTGATTTTCTTCATTTAAAAAGTTAATAAAAGACTGAAACCCATACTTTGGCTGTTCTTTTATTGACTTAATATATTCTGTCTTGCTGTAGTCGTTCATATGTTCACTCTTTTTAATTCTTTTAATCATTTGTTCTGTGCTTATTGTTTCTATTTGTTTCTTTACATGCTTGGATTCTTTGTAAAGGGCCAGCCCAATGGCAGCCATGAGCGCATAAATGGCTAATGTCGGCAGCATATTGAGATACCAGCCGCCGGTAAATAAATAGAATAGTAAATTAAAAATCGCAAACGTCATGAGTGGTATGGCAAAGATTATATATTTGGAGTGCTTTTTAATATAAGGTTCAATGGTTTCAGAAATAGCCTCCAGTTCCTTTTTTACAAAGTTTGGCATATGCTTAAACATCATTGGATTATTCATATCCAGCATTCTCCTTTAAAAATGGTAAGGGACTTGCGAACAGCATGAACTGTTGCCCCTGTTGCCAGTTGAGCCGGAACTGCTCTGTAATTTCGACTCTGCAGCAAAATACTGTTCCCTTTGAATGAACTTACCATTATTATAATAGAATTTGTGATTATAGTCACATAAAACGCTTACTATAATATTTTCCAAACGAAAAAACAATGATATCCTTTTCTGTTTAATTTTACTATAATAAAGGGTGAGATATGCTAATGGAGTGATCAATTATGAGTGGTATTGTTGGTTATATTGGGAATCGTTCGGCTCAGGAAATTTTGATTCATTGTTTAACGAATTTGGAATATCGAGGCTATGATTCGGCTGGCCTTGCGATTTCAAATGGCGATCACATTGAGGTTCGGAAAGAAAAGGGAAGAATTCAGGATTTGGAAGCATCATTACAATTGGATACTATGCAAAACGGTACTCTGGGTATTGGGCACACTCGGTGGGCTTCACACGGAAATCCATCGGCGGAAAACTCGCATCCTTTAACCGACGAACATGAGCAATTTTTCGTTGTTCATAATGGTATTATTGAAAACTACCACGTTTTAAAGAAGGAGCTGCTATCGGAAGGGTATTCCTTTAAAACAGATACCGATTCAGAGGTTATCCCTCATCTGCTTTCCAAATATAATACAGGTAATTTTGTTGAAACGGTTCGGATGGTATTGCCGATGTTGAAAGGATCATTTGCACTTGTGATGATGTCCGCTTTGCATCCGGATATGATTATCGGCATTTCTCAGGAAAATCCTTTGATAGTCGGGTTTGGCGAATCCCAGGCTTATCTTTCATCAGATATTTCCGCCTTACTCTCCTATACGAAAGAAACCTATCCCATAAAAAATAATGAAATGGCCATCCTGACAAGAGATGATATTTTTATAGAAACCGTTGATGGCAAACAGGTTCATCCTGATAAGGTAGCCATTGAATGGGACGAAGAGGAAATTCTGTTAAACGATTATGATCATTTTATGCTGAAGGAAATTCTTGAACAGCCTTCTTCTTTAAAAAGTACGTTAAATAACAGAATTAAAAACAAACAGGTGTATTTACCAGAGGCAGAATTATTTTTCCGTGAGCATCCCTATCAACAATTTCGTAAAATCGACATCATCGGAAATGGAACCTCGTATCATTCTGGAATCATTGGAAAGAGTATTATGGACAAATTATTATCATTTCCAGTTGAGGTTTCTCTCTCCTCGGAATTTACATATGAGCACGGTAAATTAAGTGAGCAACATTTAGTGATTGTGGTTAGTCAATCCGGAGAAACAGCGGATTCACTCACGGCGATTAAAGAGGCTAAAGCAAATGGAGCCAAAACCATTGCGATAACTAATAACAAGCGCAGTAATATTGCACGTCAGGCTGATTGCATCATTCCAATGAATGCAGGACCCGAACAGGCAGTGGCTGCAACGAAAGCCTATACATCTCAAATTACGGTTTTAAGTTTATTGGCCATTCATTTATGTAAAAAGACGGAGGAGCCTAGTCCAAATTTTATAAAGGAATTAATAGAAGCTGTTCAAACTTTGCCTGAAATTGTAAAGCAAACCTTAGTAATGACTGAGGATGCCATCGATTCCTTTGCTCAAGTCACGAATGATCAGACAAATTTATTTTTAATAGGACGCGGCCTGGATTATGTACTCGCATTAGAAGGAGCATTAAAATTACAGGAGGTAGCTTACCTTCATGCCAACGCCTATGCTGCTGGTGAGGTGAAGCATGGAACGATGGCGCTGATTACCCCTGGAGTACCAGTTATTGCTCTCGCCACACAGCCCCATTTGAAGGATAAAATGGTGAGTAATATTCGTGAGCTGAAAACAAGGGATGGCTATGTTGTTGGAATTACGAATGTCGGGGACGATGCGCTGACTGATGTCGTTGACGAAATCATGTATATTCCCGAAACACACCCGTTGATAATGCCCATTGTTGCTGCCATACCTCTCCAGCTCCTTGCCTATTATTCAGGAACTGTTAGAGGGTATAATGTGGACCGTCCCAGAAACCTGGCTAAAAGCCTGACCGTTGAATAATAAGTAAATCTTATAAATCCTTCCCGATCAGGATAGACTAAAAATAAAGTCTGCAAGAAATCCTTTTTCGGGAAGGTGAATCGAAATGAAAAAATGGCTAATGACTCTTGGACTTATTACCGGTATCATGATAAACCCTGAGTTAGCTTCAGCAAAGGAAGATGATCAGCCAAAGGGAATTACACATGATTGGGAAAAAGTACATACGTATTCAAAAGAGCATTTGGTTGACAGCTTCCAAAAGAAAGTGCAGACATTTGTCAGTTATCATTATCATGATTACCATGTTTACCGAACAATTACTGTTCACACATACCGTTGTACTCTTCACGGAGAGTATAAAACGAAAACCCATTTATCGGATAAGCGCGTAGAAAAACAACCACATTAGCGTTGACGTATTAGGCCAGTCCATAAAGGATGACTCATCCAGGAAAAAGATTCTTACAACGTTCCTTAAGTCGAATAAAAAAACAGACCCCAAATTTGCGTATCTGCACGTTCTCCCGTCAATTGCTCCCAGGCAGATTGATAAATCTCCAGCTGAGACTGGTAATACTCTTCCAGTCTCTTTTTATCTTCCCTTCTTTTTACTCGATCGGTTTTATAATCAATAATTTTCCATCTGTGGTTGACTTTATATACTAAATCTATGATCCCTTTCACATGGAAGGCTTCAACTTCATGATTGTCTGCAATTAATGAATAGAGCTCACTTCCTCTCTCCGCACGCAGACCAATCGGCACCTCAGTAAGAATCGTTTCTGCGTGCTGAAGTTCGGACCATATCTTTGATTGCTTGAATTGATTAATATAATCATATACCTCTGTTTCTTTTTCTTTTGAGAAGTTATACGCAGCAAGTAAATGTTCAATCAGCAGCTCAATCGGCTTTTCATTAACCAGGTGTTCTAAAACCGTGTGAATTATGGTTCCCCACTCTTTGCCGCCTCCTGCTTCCCGATCAATCTGTAAAACTGACTGATAATCTTTATTTGCGGTTGGACTGAAGGATTCATAGGATGGTTTTTCTGCTTGTTTCATCCAGTTATATTGGTTTTCAGTATGATTATGAGGATATTCCTCTTCTGTAATCATCCTTATCGCAGTCTCGTTTTGCTCTGACTGCTCTGTGAATCCTTTCAAATTTTCAATTAAGGGTACTTCTAAGAGTGTTTTCCAGGGATTTTTCCTATTGTTCTTTTCACTTCCACTAATAATTAAGGCTTTTTCCGCCCGGGTAGCAGCCACATACAGTATACGTTTTTCCTCTTCTGTTAAGTAGTGCAGCTCTTCCTGCTTAATCTCATTCCATTGAAAAGGCATAGCCACTGGCTTTTTATGAAACCTGCTGATGTTCTTATAGAAGGAAAAATATCCTTTGGATGAAGTATCATCCCGTTTAATGTGCTGCTTTATAGAAGATTCAGGGTTTACCTGCTTCCATGGATGAGCCAGAAAAACAATGGGGGCTTCCAATCCTTTCGATTTATGTACATTCATCACCCGAATAGCATCTGTTTCCTCCTCCATGTTTACAACTACCGTTTTCTCATCCACCATGTCTGCCAATAAAGTAAAAACATCGCGATAATCAGAAAATCCTTCTGCTTCCGTTTTTCGAAGAGCATCCAGAATCTGAAGCAGACTTTTAAACGCTCGCTTCCCGTGATTATTTAACAGCAAAAGCGGATAAAAGCCGGCATCCTCCATGATCCTCTCTATTGCTGTCGTTGGGGATAAAATCCGAACCCATTTGTGATAGGTTCTTAATCGAGTCAAAGCAGTTGTGAATTTTTCCACGGTTCTTTTATTAAGCTGATCCGGAATCGGTGAATAAATGGAGAACCTTCCTCCATTCCGTTTCCACTGATACAATTCATTATCGCTAATCCCAAAGAATACACCCCTGAGAGCTGCTGTAAACAGGACAGGATCTGAAGGGTCAGTAAATGTGCTGAGTAAAATTTTCAGTTCCTGAAACTCAATCATATCACCTATGGCCATTTCACCGCTTACACTTACTGGCATATTGTGCTCCTCCAGAATTTTGGCATAATGACCAACACTATCGTTATAGCGGGTAAGAACCATAAAATCACTGGGTGTAAAACCCTCTTCTTTACGTAACTGTTGAATGGTTCGAGCGATATTTTCTGCATCCTTTTTAATAACATCATCCTTCCTTGTAAATTCAGCTGGTACCATTAATGATTTTATTCCTGAAAAGGCCGTTTGTTTATCCTTATGATACGCATTTAATGGGAGATAAGCCGCCTGGTATGCCGTTTCTGTTTCAGGAAGCTGCTGCTCAAATACCTCATTCAGGTTTTCAGTTATACTATCTAAAGTACGAAAATTCATGGTAAGCTGAAGAACCTCACCTCCGTGTTCAACCATTAATTGTTTCACACGGTTATAGGTATCCATGTCAGCCCGGCGAAACCGGTAAATCGCCTGTTTTGGATCTCCCACTACAAACAGGGATCCTGGTAGTGGCTTACATTTTGTCCATTGTGTCTCATTTGTGTTCACACTAGTAAGGTAAAACATAATCTCAGCTTGAACAGGATCCGTATCCTGAAATTCGTCCACTAAAAGAGAGTGGTATTTTTGCTGAAAATAGTTTCTTACCTCTGCATTGTCTCTTAATAGACTTCGGGCTGTCAGCAATAAATCCTGAAAGTTGAGCAATGAACGTTCATCTTTAAGACTCTCATACTCATTTAAGGCCTGACGCAAAAAGGAAATGACATCAGAATGGATATATTCCCTCCATTGCTTTAATAATGGTACAATTTTCATTTCTGCCAGAGCCCGAATTTTATCATAAAAGTATTCAGCATCCTCTTTGTACATCCAGCGGTTATAGGTTGGCTTCAGATTTTTATCAAATTGTTCAAAAACGTCAATGATATCTTTGTCCTGTTTATGATTCATGTGCCTCATTTTCCGTAAGGCCACTGTAATAGCAGACTGCAGCTTGTCATACCCTTTTTGAGGCTCCATTTCAGGGAGTGCTCGTCCTGCTTCCTTTAACACCATCTTTAATGCTTCAAATGTCTCCTGTAATTCCGGCTTTGGTCTTCTTTCAGTCATCCACTGAACATCTTGAAAATCCTTCATCATTTTTAGATTTTCAAATTGTTCCTCGACAGGAACCCCTAATTCCAATAATTGATCAATGATTTGAGGTTCTTTCTCCTGAATCGTTTGTAAGAAACTATCCCATGACTCTTCTAATAGTTCAAGATCCTGACTTTCTTCCAATTCCTTAAAATCAATATCCAGTTTAGCTTCAATCGGACGTTCTCTTAAAAGTTTTGCACAAAAAGAGTGGACAGTACCTAAAAAGCATTGATCCATTTTCTGTAGTGCTTCCCCGAGGCATTCCCGTTTTTCTGGATCCTGTTCGGATGTCCAGGCTTTCTCAATTTCACTTTGAAAGCGTACCTTTAATTCATCAGCTGCTTTTTTCGTAAAGGTAATCGCTGCGAGTTCATGGACTTTACAGGTTTCTGTGTAGATAAGATTAACCATACGGCTTACAAGACTGGTTGTTTTTCCGGAACCGGCACCTGCTTCAATCAGAAAATTAGTGGTAAGCTCCTTCTCAATTTTTGTACGGGCCTCCTGATCCATAATTTTCTTACTCATAATTGCGCACCCCCAAGAATTTCCTGATTCCATCCGCATCAGGATCCATTTGTTTTGCCTCCAATATTTCAGGGTCATAGAAGCTTCTCCTGCAAACCGATTTAAGCTGACAAAAATGACAATCGGCAGGATCGTCTGTCATGGAAAAATGCCCACTTTTAATCACATCGGTTAAGGTTTCCAATAGATGTAACCCATTTTCTCTCTGTGAAGCATCCTGTTTTCGGCTGAACCTTCTTCCCTGTCCTTTTGATGTTGGAAAGAAGTAGGAACTTTCTTTCACAGCACCTGATTCCAATTTCAAATGCTGTTCAATCGCTAAAGCATAAATAAAATGCTGAAGCTGGCGTCCCCCCTTAAATCTTTCATAGTCCTTATAGTTATACGTGCTTCCGGTCTTATAGTCAATAATATGGTAGTTGCCGTCCTTGCCTCTGTCTACACGGTCAATCTTTCCGGATATATGAATTTTAGCCTTTGATGGGAGTGTAATCACTGCAGGCTCATATTCACCGATACCAAAGGCATATTCGAAATATAAAGCATCATGGTCTATAGCAAAATTCTCTTCCTCCTTAAGGAAAATATCACAGGCTTCCAGAATATCCTGTACTTCCCGCTGAAAAACCCGTTCGTTTGGAGGGGATTGAACCTGTTTTTGCTCTTCAATCAATTGCCAGGCAATCGTGTGTAAGTCTTCTTTATGTAAGGCGTAAGATGGCTTTTGTTTTTTCTCCTTCTGTTTCTGGTAAAAAGACTCAAAAATGCGATGAAGTAACGTTCCTCTAGTTGCAGGATCGAGCCATGCAAAAGAATGATAGATTTGCTCCTCGATCGGTTTTACCTGCAATATTTCTTCAAGAAAGTAGGCATAAGAGCATCCTGCCAGTTTCTCAAGCTTTCCTGCGGTCACGGTACGGTTCGAATTTAAACGGGGATCGTATTCACGCGTGTCGATATCAATCCGTCCATCATATTCGGTGAATGCATGTGTGTTACGTGAATAATCTGCCTGCAGACCGTACTGTAAATTCACATAATGATCCAATAATTGCTGATTCGGGTGATAAACTTCCTTTTTTGTCATATAGAGAAGCCAGAAGTCTTTATCCATAAAGGGTTGTTCAGGTATTACCCGGGCTGGTAAATCTTTTAATTCCTTAAACTCCGCGTGATGGTTCCCCGTTACCATACGATAGCACTGTAAAAACAAATAGGAAGGATTCACAGATCGGTTTTCACTCATATTAAAACTGCAATAGCTAATGGTTACAGGGCCCTGCGACAAAGCCAATAGCTGCAGCATGACATATTGATGTTCCTCCCCTTTGTTCTTCATAAGCTCCAGGTTGTTACTAAGCTTCTTTCGTTCCTGGTCAAGCAGAAGCGGGTCCTGACCGGATGAACCAGGAAACGAACGGTTATCTGCCCCGACGATAAAAAGATGTTTTCTGCTATGATAAATCCCCCTATGATAGGCATCAATGTGCAAATAACCGGGTTTAGGCCCTGATTTGCGTACACGGATAGAATCCAGACTGTTATACAGCTTTTCAAAAAGGTCATATTTGGGTAACGCTTCGACTGCATACGGAATGATGCTGTTTAAGGTCTCAAGTATGGCTTGCTGAGCTGATTGATCAATAGCTGAAACGGAATTTGCGAAGTTTTTCAGGAAAAAATGAAAGGACGTAAGGAATTCTTTTTCACGGATGACAGATTCCATAGGCGGCAACTGTTTAAATAGACGGTCAAACCAATCTTTTAACCAGGCGATATCCTGAAGCTTCCTTTGGATAGCTTCCTTGTCATTTGTGCTGTCAGCATACCATTGCCTGTACTCGTACTTCTTAAGCAGTTTGTCAAGTTGATGCTTATACCTTTTCGGTCCCCACCCAATTTCTGCTTCCCGCAAAAGGTTAATAAGACGCACATTTGACGGTGCATTCTCTGGCAAGGCAATTAATCCTTCATTGAGAAGGTGGATAAAGAAACGTGTACTGTATCGTTCATCCATCCATTGCAGCAGTCCGCGAACCAGCCTGCCTGGTCGACTTAATGATAAAGGCAATCCTTCTCCAAAAGTGACCGGCAATTGATGCTGTTCAGCTAATTGGTACAGAATCGTTACATACGGTTCCGGTCGGGTATAAAATAAAATACAGGAATCTAAACGTAGGGTTTGCTGTTTGATTTGAGCGAGGATTTGTTTGAGTTCGGTTTCCTCTGTTTTCGCGGTAAAGATAGATAGGTCTGCTTGATCCTCGGCCTCATCCAGCTTATACAAGTAACTAAAAGGACCTGGTCTTCCCCAATTGATGCTTCTAAGATTATAATGTTCAGGAGGAGAAACACCAAGAACTTCCGGCAGTGGCAGCTTATAATAATGTTCCGGGAGTATTTTTTTAAGAAAGGTGAGTTCTATATCAGATAAATGTAAATGAGATTGAAGAATATAGATAGAATTTGAAGTCTGTCTCACAACTTGAATTGCCTGTTGATATAAGCCTGCTAAATCCTGCAAATGATGAACAGCGATTAACTGTTCAAATTGAATAAAAATTTTTCTCATATCTTCAGCCTTTTCCGACGAAATGAATGCATGCGCAGGCAGGTTTTCACTTGTATAGCCGGCCATACGAAGCTCTTCTATCATCTGATAAATGCTTTGACTAAAAGAAGGGGTTACTTCCATTCCGCTAAAATAGGTTAAACTCCGGCTTTCCTGTAGTTCTTTTAATAAATAATAGATAAGGTGCTGACCCAGTACTGGTTCCAGTAGCGAAAACGATGGATTCCCATAAATCGCTATGATATCCTGTGTCATATCCTTTACCGTTTTGATTTTTAAATGGATAGAACGATAACCATTCTTCAGAAATGACTGATAGATTTGTTCTCCAACTGAATGCGAATCAACAATGAGTATTTTTTCTTCAAAGGGATGACGGGCACAAATCTGATGGAGCTCTTCAATGTGTTCCTGCATGTTCAGCCTCCTTGCAATATCTACTATAATTTCTATTATGCTGTTTTTTACCGTTGCTGGCAACATAAATTGTGTATAATTTTGGGAATGTTGGGATTTTTCATGAACAAAGGCATAACCACCGGACGTGGCCCTTCCTATTTTTTGATCCATAAAACCGCTATTTTATAACACAAAAAATGGAACGTCAGGGGTTCCGTTCCATTTTCATCATTACCCATTGCTGTTCTTGTTGGCAAGTTCTCCACGATCGGCAGTCATTGGTGGTTGTTCCATCCATCGGTTTTTGATTAAAATATTTGACCCATCTTCAGAATATTTTTGGACTTCAAGGGATAATCGGTTATACATTACACCTAAATCAACTCTTGGACTTTGAGACATTGCTGTACCATAGTAACCTATACTTAAGCCAATTAATGCTGAAGTAAAAAACATGATTAGCTTATCAGAAAAAGTAAAGGAAGTACTTGTTGTTACTTCCGATGAAATTGACATAGGTACAGGAAGATTTTCTTTTTCCAGTTTCCCCCCAAATACCTTAGTATGCTTTTTACCAATCTCGATTCCTTTTAAAAGAAACTTCTTTACTTCCTTAGACTGTGCAACCTGACTAAAGCCTGTCAAAGTCACAACTCCAAGAGCATTTCTTTTCAAGTTGGAATATAAACTGGAAATTTCGCTGGCAAGAAGAGATCGCTTTTCACCAATGATATCCAGGATAAACCCCTGCTTCTCAACATAATCAATTTCCTCAAGCTTTGGAAGTTTAGCTGACCTCTGATATAAGCCCTTTTTTAACAATAAATCCTTAGAGATTTTATATAAATGCATGGTTTCGTACATGCATTCTATATAGTAATCGGTTATATCCTGTCGAACCGATCCTGCGACAGCACCGGAGTAATTGGTCTGACCAATGATAGCCATATGATTCAGATAATTTAAAACATAAACATCTGAATAAAGTTTTGGAGCTTTTAAATCGACATCCTCGTCCAGTTTAAACCCAACTGGAATTGCATAATTTTCCGCCTGAAAAATCTCTGTAATTTTTTCAATGTGACCTTGAGACAATTCCAGAGCGTGTGAGGTAATCGATTTAATTTCTTCGTCCTCTATGTTTTTTAAAAAATAGGACAGCATACAAATACTTGCACTGTCATTTAAATATTGGGCCCATAATGGTGAAATTTCCGAGGCTGTTAACCCAATATGTTTTTCATTTTCCATCTGGTACCCTCCATATCGAGACTTTTAAGGATTATTATCCTACAAAGACTTATGAATTATGTAAAGGGATGATTGAAAGGAAAAGGACTGCCTTTCCCTTGTATGAGGAAACACAGTCCTTGGCAACTAATAAAGAAGTTCATACACTTCATGTAATTGATACCCGCGTTCATGATCACCTGATTCATTAGCATGATGAATTTCCTTTAACAGAATCTCCCTTAGTAAGCGACTTTCCTCTTCATCCAGATCTCTTGAAAAAAGATTCTCCGACGAATAGTGATTTGTTGCGATTTTGTTATCAATATCCCTGACAGCATCAATTTCCTCTGTGTAGTTTGATAAAACTTCCTGTAAATAAGATAAAGATTGATCCATCTTTATTCCTCCTAACACTTCTTTCTTATTGTTAGGATGGTTTGATACCTGGTGAATATTCACCTAAAAGAAGTGGAGATGATAACAAGTTATGCCGAAACCTGCGGGAATAAACCGAATTTTCTGTCATTGTATAGCACTTATTGTCACTCTTTGCGCTTGCCCGGGAAATATTATAATAGTCTGGCAATAAAACTGACAATTTGATCCTCAATAGACTTGCCATACTCTTCACTCTTCATATTGTTTAATATGATGGAGAAAGTCACTGTATTTCCATTAATGGTTTCCGCATAACCAGACAATGAACTAACGGTTGAGATTGTTCCGGTTTTTGCCTGAACCTGTCCGAGTAAGGGTGGTGTCTTCATACGATAACGCAGTGTGCCACCCTCCATTCGATCGTCGGAACCAGCAATTGGAAGGGAATTTTTATATATAGAGAACCAGCTTTCCTCTTGAATACGAAATAACAGCTTGGAGATTTGATTCGGTGTAACTAAATTGATATGGGATAGACCTGACCCATCACGTAAAACCATGGATTCCGTATCGAGATTATATTTTCGTAAATCCTTCTTCAAGATACTAAGTCCATGTTTCCAGCTCCCTTTTCCCTTTTTAATTCTCCCTAATTCTTTAACGAGAATTTCAGCATGACCATTGTTACTTAACTTCATAAAAGGAATAAAAAGCTCTGACAGGGGAATTGAATCCTTGGTCAAAAGGGTTTGGGCTGAGGAAGAGGCTTTTCCTAAAGAACTTTTTGAAACGGTAATTCCCTGAGCCTTGAGATTCTTTTCAAACAAATGCAACACATATTTGGCTGGATCCCAAACGGCTATCCATTCTTTTTCAGCTGCTGAATCGAGTGGAATTTGCCCTGAGATTGTAATATGGTTTGTCCCGTGTTTTCGATTAACCTCAATGTCTTTTCCTTCTTTGGCAGAGACGGTTTCAAGCTGATTATTGATGGAAACATAATTAGTTTCAGGTGTTAACGTAACTTTTGTTCTCTTCCCAACCTGATTTGCAGGAGTTATATTGGCTATAATTGTCCCCGCATCATATTCCCGGTCAGGTGAAATCGATAAGGCAGATACCTGCGCTCCATAATACGTATCCTCATCTGTCCAGGGAAGGTCCTGTGAGTAATGCTTATCATCATACCAGGTATCATCCCCTACCAGTTTACCTTTAATTTTATGTATGCCTTTTGCCTTCAGCTGTTCAGCAAAATTTGCGAGATCCTTTTCCATTAATGTGGGGTCTCCTTTTCCTCTAATATAAAGATTTCCCTTTAATACACCATTTTTTACCTGTCCATCTGTTAAAACTTCTGTGGAAAATCGGTATTCCGGCCCCAAAATAGATAAGGCTGAAGCAGCTGTCAGCAGCTTAAGATTCGAAGCAGGACGGAGTAATTTCGAGCCATTATGCTGATAAAGAAGTTCTCCTGTATTTGCATTGCGAATACTTATTCCTGCTATTGCTCCCTCTAAGTGAGTCTCATTTTGTAAAAGCTGATGAATCTGACGGGAAAATTGATCCGTCTGTGCTTCAAGCGAAGATGTACTCCTGTTCGTGCCGATTAGAGCTAGTGCCAGTACGAAAACGAGGAAAATGAATCGAAGGATATTTTTATTCATACATGTAACCTCCTTTTTATACGACATAAAAAAGCTGGAAATATTGCCTGTAATCAGACATGATTTCCAACTTATTATATTTCTATCCTATATACAGTTTTAGGTTTACATAATCATTTTATAGTATATCAATCCGCGGTATACGTATTCCCATTCTTTTGTTTCACCTTTTTTTCCTTCATAAGATGGCCCAAAGCCCGTTTGAATGCAGCTTTACTTATATGAAAGGTAGCACGAATCTCCTCAGGATCACTTTTGTCATCAAATGGCATCATCCCTTCGTTAGCATTCATATAAGCCAGAAGCGACGCAGCATCCTCTGCAATACTATTCTGTTTCAATGGACGCAAGGAAATATTTACAGAGCCATCTGACTTCACATCAATGATCCTCCCTTGTACCCTTTGACCGAGACGGGGTTCCTCTTTCCTCTCGGAATGGTGGATAAAACCCCGGTATCCATCATCGGTCAGCATTACACCTCCCTCTTTACTGGTTCTGTAAATACGTCCACTGACAGACTTATGAAGCACATCGTTTCCGGCATCCAAAAAGTCCTCACTTGTGAAAATGTCCTCTGTTGCCGGTTTCGCCAATAAACGGTTTCTTTTATCCAGATCTAAACAGACATACAGGAAATCCCCTGCTATTGGCCAGACCGATTCATACAGAGGTAAATCATCTTTGGATACAAGGATTTCTTTGTCCGTTCCAATATCCACAAACACACCCAGATTCGGGATGACATCGACGACTTCGGCCCAGTCATATTGATCTCTCCGAACAGTTGGAATTACAGCTGATGCTACTACCTCCCTTTTTTTATCCTGATACAGAAAGACATCCAGCTGTTGTACGGATGGATCGATGGTTTCAGCGGATTTTTCGACATCCATAGTGACATCAGAAACCCCATCTGTTAATATCCATATCCTCCCTTTCTTTTCTTTCACTCTTAATGACTGAATGGTTCCTGCTTTATCTTTCATATAAAACACTCCTTTTAACCCATAAACATTGACAATTTATGTATCTGCAATTATTATCACACGTAAACTCGGAATTATTTTTATTTATATCTCAACACCCATTTTTTAGGAGGATTGGATGAAAGTCTACGTGGATGCAGATGCAAGCCCAGTCAAGGATATCATTATTGCAGAGACAAAACCACTGAATATTCGTGTTGTGTTCGTTATGAGTTTTTCACATTTTTCAAATCAGATTGAAGAACCCCATGTTGAAACCGTGTATGTGGATGCTGGTGCAGATTCTGCCGATTACCGTATTATGAAGCTGGCTCAATCTGGAGATATTGTAGTGACACAGGATTATGGCCTGGCATCTCTGGCATTGGGAAAAGGTTGTATCGTTCTTCATCATAAAGGATTTCAATTTACCCAAGATAATATTGATCAAATGCTGACCATGCGTCATGCAAATGCAAAAGCCAGAAAAGCCGGATTTAAAACGAAAGGACCTAAAGCCTTTACGGAAGAAAACAGGGAGCATTTCAGGAATTTCTTTAGGAATATCATTAAAAAAGCCCCCTGAGAAAGGGAGCTTTTTTTTATTTCAAGTCCATCAGTATTTATTTGTTCATGGTTTGTTGTGCTTGAGTTACAAGGCGCTTTGTAATTTCTCCACCTACGGAACCATTAGAACGAGATGTTGAATCTGCTCCTAACTGTACTCCAAATTCCTGTGCAATTTCAGTTTTCATTTGGTTTAAAGCATTTTCAACTCCAGGTACCACTAGTTGATTGGAATTATTGCTGCGGTTTTGTTGTGCCATTATTCTAATGACCTCCTTGAGAAATTTATCGTCTTGCACCCTTAGCCTTATGGAGGATTGGATTTTATTATGCTCTTTTTGTAAATTTATTGACTGGTAATGTTTGAGAACAATGGATTTTAGTGGCCTTCATCAAAAGGTTTACGTGTAAATGCAGAATAGACATAATTGATCATACTGGTGTAATCAAACACAGGCAAATTCACTTCATCCTGTACAGCTTTAGCATAAGGAGGAAGCATACTGCATTCCAGCAAAAACATTTTAATATCAGGGTAATCAGCACATAATTGTTTTGCGGCTGTTACTACCTCAACCTGAACTTTTTCCGTATCTAAAATCCCCCATTCGTCGATAGCAAAGCTGCGGAAATTCGGCTCATTTTCCAGGCCTTTGATTACGATTGGATCCTCCATCGAATGGATGTCTATACTTGATAGCAGATTTTGATCCAATAAATTTGAATCTGCTGTTATAACTCCTATTTTTTCATCTTCTTGAATAAGATGTTTCAGGAAGTGAAATTGAAGCAGGCTGGACAGAAAAACCGGTACCTTTAAATCTCTTGATAGACGCTTTTGAAAAATAGCCATATACCCGCAGTCACCGGTAATGGCTTTCACTCCATTTTGCACAAGATTACGTGCAGCCTCAAGAAACGGGTAATAAAACTTATCATCAGACTCAACCATATTATTCGATTTTAGTCCATTTACTGTTTCATACCTCACCGGAAAGGGAAACGTATGGGCATTTCCTATATCACCAGGTATAAAGGGAGCATAGGAATCAAGCATAAGAATTCCCAATGTTTCTCCATAGCTGACTTGTCCAGGATTGGCGTAATAAATCACTTGGTTATCACCCCTTGTCCTATTAAGAAGTCCGTTTCTATCTCATCTTTTATCATGAATTCTGGAATAAACTCCAAGGAAATTCTTTTGGGGGGCTGCATTCAACATGAACATCATCCTCACGTGTTGGATGGGGTAAATGAAGCATGTTTGACCAGAGTGCAATTTGCTGCCCCGGCTTATTGACAAACTGTCCATATTTCTGATCACCATACAGAGGGTAACCTGTTTCCGACAGCTGTACCCTGATTTGATGAGAGCGCCCTGTCTGCAGCTGAATCGATAACAGACTCAGATTCTCCTGTTCTGATTGTTGAAGTACACTGTAGTTAAGAACAGCTTTTTTCGCCTGGTTATGATTGGACGAAACAGAAAAAACTTTATTTTGACGTCTGTCTTTATACAAATAGTGCTCTAACACTCCATTTTGCTGATAAGGCAGACCACGAACCACAGCAAGATAGGTTCTTTTCAGCACTTTTCTGCGAATCATATCCGAGAGTCTTGACGCAGCTTTTGAGGTTTTTGCAAAAACCATAACACCACCTACCGGTCGATCCAGACGGTGAACGAGGCCCAGATAGACATTGCCGGGCTTTTGGTATCGAATTTTAATGTCTTCTTTTAAGATATTCAGCAGGTCCTTATCCTTTGATTGATCAGACTGAACAGGGATATTAACGGGCTTTTCCACAATTAAAAGGTGATTATCTTCATATAAAACAGGTATATTCATCGCTCTTATTAACTCCTTCATTCAAACTTAACTGTCATATCTTTCTCATAGTGTAAACCAAAAGAGTACCGATTAAAAAGGAACAGACCATAAACCTGTTTTTTTCCTAAAAATATTATACTTCTATAGCATGTGCTGAAGAAATAAAGGTTTGTATACGTTCAAAATCCAATTTTGCCTGTTCATACCCCTGATCATATAATCTCTGCAGTTTGACAGGATTTTTTTCAACTCGCCCAACATCCAGCTTTTCTTTTGGCCGAATGATCAATACATTCCCCTTCTCTTCCTGCTCCTCTAAATAGTCAATAGTCTGATTATATTTTTCATGGCGGTTCATCACGGCTTCAATTAACCCTTCATAATGACCGTATTTTTTCTTCAGCAGCCATTTGTATTTTGCTTTACTCTTTCGATATCCTTTATTTCTGGTAAGAACGACAACGTTTTTACTGTATCCGTCCTGCTCCGCTTTTTTAATCGGTATCGGGTCAGCAATTCCGCCATCTAATAAGTACCGGCCTTCAAATTCAATTTCCGGAGCCATAAATGGTAAGGAACTTGAAGCACGCAGCAAAGTCAGCATATCATGTTTATAATTAGATTTATCAAAATAAACAGGCTCGCCAGTCTGACAGTCCGTGGTGCCGACAACAAATTCTTCGGATGCCTGATTAAAGGCTTCATAGTCGAATGGGACCAATTGATTGGGCAGCTGATCAAAAATAAAGTCCATTCCAAATAGCTCTCCCTGTTTTAAAAATCGCTTATACGATATATATTCGGGATGGGTAATATAATCAATGTTAACGGTCCGATTACGATCAATTTGTCTGGCTAAGTATGAACTTCCATTACACGCACCGGCTGAAACGCCAATGACATATGGAAGGTAAACCTCTTTTTCCATCAGATAATGTAAAACACCACCGGTAAAAACGCCTCTCATACCTCCGCCTTCTAATACTAAACCAGTATTTTGCATGATTAGTCATTCTCCTCATCAGTAAAATGGTTTAATTCCTATTTTAACATAATGATTAAATCATTTAAGTGTATGGCATGAAAAAAGCTGACACAAAGTCAGCTTTTATACGTCCAGCTCCAGCACAAAGCGACAGCGAGACTTCCTTGAGCTCCCTAGGATTTGCTTACTGATTCCCAGTAGTAAACGATGGTTTCCATTCCTTTGTCAAAGCTTTCAAGAGGGAAGCTCTCATTTGGTGAATGAAGTCCATCATCTGGTGTTCCAAAGCCCAGTAATACAACAGGGTGTTTATAGAGCTGATCAATCAATTCAACTACAGGGATTGAACCACCCATCCGGACAAAGACTGTTTCTTTCCCAAAGGCTTTTGTAAAACTCTCGGCTGCTTTTTGTATAAGAGGATGATCAGGATCAACCTTATAGGCCTTTGCAGATAAAGGCTCCCTTGTTATATCAATCGTTACACCTACAGGTACGTGAGTTTCCAGATGGTTCACAATTAAATCCTGGATACGATCCGGATCTTGTCCAGGTACTAAGCGGCAGGTAATTTTTGCAGTAGCCGCAGAAGGAATGATGGTTTTCGTTCCTTCTCCCTGATATCCACTGTAAAGGCCGTTGATTTCCATCGTAGGACGTGCCATCGTGTGTTCTTTTGCCGTAAAGCCTTTTTCAGGTGTGGTTTCCGGTACACCCGTACTTGTTTCAAAATCTTCTCCCGGTACTTCTTTAATAAGCTTTCTCTCCTCTGCTGAGAGCTCTTCAACTCCATCATAAAACCCGTCTACGGTTACAACCTCTTCTTCATTTTTCAGAGATGTAAGCAGGTGGGCCATGGCCATCGCCGGATTACGCACGGCCCCGCCATACATACCTGAGTGTAAATCACTGGAAGGTCCATTTAATGTAAATTCAAGACCTGTAAACCCTTTTAATCCATATGTAATCGTAGGCTGACCCTGTTCAACCATTCCTGAATCAGAAATAACGGAAAAATCAGCGGCAAACTTGTCTTTCTGCTCTTTTAAAATTTGAGTTAAGTTTTCACTTCCAATTTCCTCTTCCCCCTCAATGCATACTTTTACATTAAGAGGAAGCTCACCTGTTGTATTCATAAAGGCTTCGAACACAGCTAAGTGCATAAAAACCTGCCCTTTATCGTCACTTGAACCCCGGGCATAGATACGGTCATTTCTTACTTCCGGTTTAAATGGCTCACTTTTCCATTCCTCATATGGATCGGCAGGCTGGACATCATAATGGCCATAAAATAAAGCAGTTGGGGCTCCCTCTGCCTTCATCCATTCACCAAATACCAATGGATGTTTTTCCGTATCAATCACTTCTACCTTGTCAAATCCAATTTCGGTTAAGTAATCCGCAACGAATTGAGCGCCCTTTTTAACATCTTCCTTATGTTCAGAATCGGTACTGACACTTGGTATGGACAAGAATTCATACAAACGATTAAGCAAAGCTTCCCGGTTATCCTGTAAGTATTGTACAACTTTATCAGTCATGATATTTATACTCCCTTTCTTACTATGCCTGTTTTACTCCTCTCCCTTATTGTAGCATAATTGGTTTGCATATAAATGGAAAGTCAGAATTTATGATTCAGACGGCAATTCCGTTTCTTTTTTCTTTCGTTTCCTGTTAGGTCTGGGCTCTCTTTTTCTTTTTTGCCTTGGCTCCCTGCTTAAAGCTTTAAATAACGAATAGCACATCATAATTAAAATGACTGCAAAAGGAAGTGCCGAGATAAGTGAAGCCGTTTGCAGTCCTTGTAATCCACTGCTGATAATCAATACTGCTGCAATAGCTGCCTGAAGTATACCCCAAATGATTTTAACAAGCATAGAAGGATTTAAGTCTCCATTTGTGGTCATAATGCCTAATACGAATGTAGCGGAATCAGCTGACGTGATTAAAAAAGTAAAGATTAATAGAATAGCCAGCACGGATAACAGCATTGTAAATGGGAAATGGTCAAATGTCGCAAACAACGCACTTGTTACATCCTGATTCACAGCCTGGGCAATGTTTGTACCATGAAATAAATCAAGGTTTAACGCGGAACCGCCAAAAACAGACATCCACACCATAGCCAGCACAGGTGGAACAATTAGAACTCCTAAAATAAACTCTCTTATTGTTCGCCCTTTAGAAACCCTGGCAATAAAGGATCCAACAAAAGGTGACCAGGCAATCACCCATGCCCAGTAAAAGATGGTCCAGTCCTGAACCCATGTTCCACCTTCATAAGGAGTAAGACGCAGGCTCATACCTAAAAAATGCTGGAGATAATCCCCGATCCCAAGGGTTAGTGAATTTAAAATGAACACAGTCGGTCCCAAAAATAAAAAGAATAGCATTAATAGCAGGGCAAGACTTAAATTTAAATTACTAAGAAATTTAATCCCTTTATCCAGCCCTGTTGTGGAGGAAAACAGGTACAGCACAAGCAAGACAGCAGTGATGATCAGCTGTGTTGTTGTTCCACTTGGCCACTGAAAAACATAATTTAGTCCTCCGTTTATTTGCATAATTCCCATACCAAGAGAAGTTGCAACCCCCATAACAGTTGCAATTACAGCAAGTGTATCTACAGGAATCCTGATTCCACTTTTCCTCTCTTCACCGATAATTGGATTTAATGTTGAGCTGATTAAACCGGTTGTCTTTTTTCTATATTGAAAATAGGCTAAAGCCAACCCTACGATGGTAAACACAGACCACTGGTGAATCCCCCAGTTAAAAAAAGCATATCGCATGGCCTCCCGTGCTGCGTCTGCTGTAAGAGGCTCCGTATCAACTGGAGTAATTAGAAAATGCTGCATCGGTTCTGCTACACCCCAGAATACAAGTCCAACACCAAAACCAGCACTAAATAGCATCCCGATCCATGTGAAGAAGGGATAGTCAGGCTTACTATCATCACCGCCCAATCTGATTTTTCCAAATCGGCTGATAGCCAGAAAAACACAGAAAAATACAATGCCCAATACCGTTACTAGATAAAACCAGCCAAATGCACGTGTAGTAAAACCATAAATTGCAGTGGCTACCTCTGCAAAGCTCTCAGGCAATACCGCTCCCCATATAACTAAAATTGTGATAAAAAAGGAAGAAGCCCAAAAAACAATATTATTGGGTGAATGATTTCGTTTCACAAAAAAACCCCCATTTTGTTCATTCATACAGTTATTATTCGAAAAACAACCGTAATTATACAAAGGGGGAAATTTATACTTTTGTATAATACCAAAACAATCATAATATTGTTACGATTATTTTGATAAATGAGCGTTTCTGATGAATGGTTTCTGAAGAGGGATTGTTAGTTTCATCAAACGTTCATATGTACAAACCACAAGGAGGTATTATGATGTCTGAGTCCGTCAATGAACCAAATGAACAACAGACAGAAAAGTCATCAACGGGAATGGATTTAAATGTAGCTGGATTGCTGTGCTATTTAGCCGGAATCGTAACAGGAATTATATTTCTGGTCATAGAAAAAGAAAGTCCCTTCGTTAAGTTTCATGCCCTGCAATCGATTTTCACTTTCTTAGGCGTTTTTGTGATCAGTACGATTTTAGCTTTTATCCCAATAATTGGATGGATGCTTAGTCTGCTTCTCTATCCATTGGTATTAATCTTATGGATCATCTTAATGGTGAAAGCCTATCAGGGAAAGCAAATGAAACTTCCCATTGTAGGGGATATGGCTGAAAAACAGGCAAAATCACAATCTTAAGCAATAAACATCGACCTTTTTCCAGCCGTGGAGTAAGTTCATGATAAATTAATAAAAATATCAAGGAAAAACCAGATAATCATCATGAATTGGACAATGATTTTAGCAACAGTACTGCCAAAAAAACCTAGAAATGACCCAAATGCAGCTTTTAATGATTTTTCCATAGACTTCTCCTGAATCATTTCCACGAGAAAAACAGTGATAAATGGTAAGATAATAATCCCAAATGGCGGAATGATAAAGGATCCGACAATAACTGCTATGGCTGCGGACCTTTCCCCCCATTTACTCCCTCCGTATTTCTTGACAAAGTGACTGTTAACGATTATATCAGCCACTAACAGGACAATCGTAAGAAATATCATTGGGATCCAGAAATAAAAAGAAAGAGTTTCATTGTTAATTCCAAAATAATAAACGAGAAAACCGCCCCAAATCACAAGAACTGAAGGAATAATTGGAAAAATCAGCCCTATAAAGCTTAATACAAATAAACCAATGACGAGAAACCATAGTAGAATATCCAGCATGAAAAGCCCTCCTGTTTAACGATTTGACAATTTTATTACGCATTAACTGGCCGAAATACCCCCACTTCAAGTCTTGAGGGTAACTAAACAAGACTAAGTGGGGGATTAGAGAAAACCACCACTGATGGAAGTTTCACTTTATGCTGTTCTTACCCTGAAATATACCAGAATTGTAAAGATTTTGTCACTCCTCATTGATTACTCATTCCAAAATGAAAGCATTTCTGTTATACAATGAAGGTAGACAAAAAAGTAAAGTTGGAACCAGGAGTGATTCATATGAAAAAAATCATACTCTTTTCTTCATTCTTCCTGCTTATATTATTCTTCACCGGCTGTGGTACACAGGAAGAGAAAGGGACAAAATCAAAGACGGATGATGAACAGCTTCAAATGATTGATGTCTCCCTCCAGTTGCCATCATCCATTCAGGTTAATGAAGAAGTGCCACTGAAGGCTGCCGTTACATTAGGTGAAGAAAAGGTTGAGGATGCAACCTACGTAAAATTTGAAATCTGGAAAAAAGGATCAGCTGAAGAAAATCATGAAAAAATCAAGGCAGAACATAAGGGGGACGGTGTCTATTCCATTACAAAAACGTTTAGCGAGTCAGGTACCTATAATATTATTGCCCATACCCAGGCCAGAGGAATGCACAACATGCCAAAGGAAGAGTTTACCGTAAGTGAATAATGAATGATAAAAAGGGCTGGAGCCAAATTTTTTAACCTGGCAGCACAGCCCTTTTTTTAATATTTAAAATCCATTCTTACATAGCACTCTTTATCCTAGCGCATTTATTTTCTGCGTTAGGGTCCTGAGCAGGATTAAATTTTGGTATTTTTCTTTTTAGTACGCTGCTCCAGCTGTGATCTTGGCTGCTGATCGGCCACATCTTCAGAAAGACCTTGAGGATTTACGCTCGGAGCCTTTTGCCCTTTGTTACGTGTTTTTTCATGTTTAGCCAAAAGAAACACCTCCAGTCCTATTTTGGGAAGTGTTTCTTTTTTTATTCTGTCTATAATGTTTGTATAAAAATTCGTTCTTAAGAAAAAAGTAAGAAACAGAAAGGTGGTGCTTCTCTTGGTCTTTCAACCGGAATTTCAACAGTTGTTTAAAGAGGTTGTACAAAAGCTTGAACGTGAAAATGTTGTATTTACACAGGACCAGCAGCAGGTGCTTAAGCAGGCCTTCAAAGACTGTTATGATACGGGCTATGAAGATGGTATAACAGATGGAACAGAAATCAGTGAACGACCGATTTCCGGATAAAAGTTATACCACTTGATCTACTTGTTTAATCAAATTTTTAAACTCAAGCTCTTCAAATTTCTGGTTTACTCTGGTGATATCCACCGTCCACTTTGCTTCATCAAGGGTACTCTCCAGTGGAACCTCACAGAAAATTTCAGCAAGCTCTCTTGACAAATGGAGGTCTTCTAAATTTTCTTCAATCTTTTTTCGTACACCCTTCGAAAGGTGGTTTATATTTTCTAAAATACCATCGATACTTTCGTATTGTTGAATAAGCTTTAATGCAGTTTTTTCCCCAATACCTTTTACACCGGGATAATTATCGGACGTATCCCCCATCAGTCCTTTGATATCTACAATCTGCATGGGGTGAATTCCTTTTTGCTCGAGAAAGTTGTCTGCATGGTAAACAGCGTAATTCCCCTGCCCTTTTTTCATAATGGCCACTTTAATGTTTTCATCCACAAGCTGAAGAATATCCTGATCACCTGTCAAAATCAGGACGTTATCCTCCTTCCCGTACTGTTTTGCCAAGGTACCAATACAGTCATCTGCCTCGTAACCTTCCATTCCTATATTCGGTACTCCAAAGGATTCCACAGCCTCCTTTACCAGATCAAACTGTGGTATGAGTTCCTCCGGTGGTGCACTACGGTTGGCCTTATAAGATTCATATTTATCATTTCGAAATGTTTTGCTTCCCATATCCCAGCAGCAAATCACATGGGTAGGCTTAAATGTCTGAACAGCATTCAGGAAATATCTCATAAACCCGAAGATTCCATTGGTTGGTACGCCTTTTGAATTCATCATAAAGTTGCCTGTAAAGGATGTAGCAAAAAAACCTCTAAACAGAAGTGCCATTCCATCCACAATCATTAAGTCATTTTTATTCATCGTTACGATTCCCTTCTTCATATTCTCAAATTCTATTTTATCAAATATTGTTCCCAAATCGTGCAGAGAATTACAGGAAAATAGTCCAGTTAAAATAGTTATTTTTAAGAATATTTTAACATCCGGAGCGTATAATATCATGAAATCTTATACGAGTGGAGGTTTTCTGTATGGAACAGCAGGGAACACCAATCAAGCCAAAAGATCCAGATAGTAAAGGGATGGCCATAGCTGCTTTGGTGTGTGGGGTCGTAGCTCTGGTCTTATACTGGTTCCCCTTTCTCCCTTATCCTCTGGCTATTTTAGGAGTTGTTTTTGGGTTAATTGGATTAAAACAGAGTAAGGCAATGGGATTGACAGGAGTTATCACCGGAATCATAACACTTATCTTAAAGGCCTGGTTCTGGATCGATTTCCTGTCCTATTTTTAAGATTTCCTTAAGGACTGCTATCCATAGAAAATAGCAGCCCTTTTTTGAGAATGCATATGTGCTTATAATTCCACGGCTTCAGCTAGAAGAGAATAGCTTCTTAGTTTAGCCTGAAAATCATAGATGTTCGTAATAATCATAAATTCATCCGTTTGATAAACCTCGCTCAGCTCTTCTAATTTCTGTTTTACTTCAAAAGGAGTCCCGATAACACACCGCTTTCGATTATTTTGGACTTTTTCCAGTTCACGCTGTGTAAATGTCTTCGCTTTTACTTCATCAATAGATGGAACTCTCGTATCCTTTCCCATTTCCACATTAAGTAACCACAGGTCCTGACTTAGTGCCAGTCGTTCAGCTTCATTTCTCGATTCAGCACAAACCACGAAAATACAGACATTTACATAAGGTTTCTTTTGACTTGAAGAAGCCTGAAAATGTCTGTAATAGGTATCAATGGCCTTTTCACCATTTGCAGGGTTAATAAAATGCCCAAAGGTGAAGCTGGTACTATTCTTAGCTGCGGTTTTTGCTCCCCTTTCGGATAAACCTAATACCCAGAGATCTGGATTTGTTATAGTTTCAGGCGTCGCTTTCACCTTATGAAAATCATGCCCGGAAGGTAGATTCCCATTAATGAAGCCGGATAAATCCTCAAGCTGTCTGGGGAATTCATTTAAGCTTTTATTCATGCCATCCGTTAACGCTAGTCGGGTTGCGTGATTTCCACCTGGAGAACGCCCTACGCCAAGGTCTATGCGGTTTGGGTAAAGGGTTTCCAGAACCTTAAAATTTTCTGCTACTTTAAAAGGGCTGTATTGTGGTAATAATACACCGCCTGAACCTACTTTTATATGGTTCGTTTTCGCTGCGATATGTGAGATAAGAACTTCTGGTGATGTCCCCGCCAGTCCTTTCGTATTATGGTGCTCAGCCAACCAATAGCGTGTATAGCCGAGATTTTCTGTATGTCTGGCTAACTCAACCGATTTCCTGAATGATGTAGCAGCTGTATCGCCTTTAGATATTGGGGACTGGTCAAGTACGCTTAGTTTCAAACTTGATTCTCCTCTCAATGTTCATTCTCCGTTTGGTATTTTTCATCAAATGTTTATTTCAGGTTGTCCGGGTTATCCTGTTTGGTTCCGATTTCAGAAAATAGGTTTTGAGTATTTTCTGACGGCTGTTGATCATACATATTCATCAGTTTTTTAAACTCCCTGACAGTTAACGGCTTTGCTTCATCAGCCAGTTCATACCCAATTTGACCATTCGGTTCAAGAGTAGCTGTCTTTACATCAGATATGCTGGATATCCCCTGCTGTCTTAGCCGCATTTCCAGCTGATCCACAGTGAAACGTAAGGAGCGTAATGTTTTTACATCAACCTGTCCATTCTTAATAATGACCTTTGATTTACCTGTGATCAATTTCTCTAAAATATTAAATTTCAACTGTATGAACTCCATTATAATCAGTGCCAAGATAAATATTCCCGAAGCTAAAATGGTACGGATCACACTTTTTTCGATGATCGGCTGAATAATAATGGATCCAATGGAAATCATGACAACCGTCTGTGCTAATGTCATTTGAGATATTGATTTTCTTCCGGCCATCCTCAATAATAATACACCTGACAACACCAGAATAGCAGATTTTACAATAGCTGAAACCAATTTGGATCCTCCTTACACTCTTTTCTATTTCTTAGCATGTCTTTTTTAAGATCATTCATTCCTGTTACAAGGATGGAGACTTGAAAAATAGGCGGAACGAAAAAAGCCTGGATTCTTGTAATCCAGGCCGTAATGCTGTGGTTAACGTATGATGGATACTTAAAAATCACAAACTTATTCAAGACCTTTTCTTCTGAATCCTACTCTTGAGCGATATTGCTGTGGCGCACGATGAAGATACCCCAACGGTAAACTGTAAAAGTGAACTAATTTTGTAAACGGAATGGCTGTAATGAAGCTGGTGGCAGGTCTGCATACCAATCGTAAAAACTTAAAATGGTTCCCCCGATCAGAGATAAAAATCGGGTTCCTCCTGCATAACTGACCATAGACATGGCAGGAATTGGGCTAAAGCCTGTCACGCGGTCGGGGCCGTATTTTTTTATCGTATGAATCGTTGCACTCCCAATCATTTCACACACTTCATGCCCGCTTGCTCTTACAAATCCACCTTTCCCCCTGGCATTTACATATTTAGCACGTTTTTCCGGATCCGAGGTAATATTACTCCAGGCTTCTACCGGATTCTGTCCCTCGTCCATTTCTGCTTTCCACATTTTATATAAATCGCCGCGAACATAAGGATATTTAACACGAACCGGGCTGTATGTATACCAGGAATAGCTAGCACCTCTTGGACATCCTCTGGGTTCATATTCAGGAAAATCTGCATCTGTAGTTGGATAATCCGTTTGCTGGGTTTCAGATGTGATAATTCCATCCTTTACGTAAATTTTCCAGCTGCATGATCCCGTACAGTTTACTCCATGAGTGGAACGGACAATTTTGTCGTGCTGCCATCTCTTTCGATACACCAACTCTTAAGAAAGCTTCTTTTTATCATATAAGATTCCTCAGTGTCAGTTATGTACCAGATTTGCAATCACTTAATACTTGATAACTTTCCTTTTCTCTAACCTTAGGTAAACAAATCGTAAAAGTTGTTCCATTTTCTGATTTACTGTTGACCTTAATCTGACCCTGATGATGTTCAATAATTCGATAGGATACCATTAAGCCAAGACCTGTTCCTTCCTTCTTGGTTGTATAAAACGATTTTCCAATATTTTTCAGTTGATGATTGGGGATTCCTGCACCATAATCCGTTACTTTTATATATCCATTTATGCAATCCTGACAAAGCTGAATCTCAACGTTATGGTTAGGTTCAGATGCCTCTATCGCATTTTTTACTAAATTAATTAATACCTGTTTTAGTTGAGCTTCATCACCATGTACAAACACGTCCGGCGAATGCTCATTCTTTTTTAGATATATATGATTCTTATTCGCCTGTATTTCCATAAGGGAGAATACATCCTGTATAATATCCTTCAAATTATGCTGACCAAAATGATTATTAGGCTTTGCGAACGAAAGCATGTTTACTGCCATTGCTTCCATTCGTTCCACTTCTGCCTTTAAGATATTGATATAGTCTTTCGTGTCAATAGTGCCTGCCTCCATGAGCTGTAAAAATCCTTTAACAGAAGTCAGTGGATTTTTTATTTCATGAACAATACCGGCACTCAATTCTCCTGTCAGAGCCAGTTTTTCAGTCTGCATAGCTAATTTTTCAGCCTCAATTTGTTTATCAATGGCCTTCAAATTTCCCAATATGTAAGAGTCCTGATCATTCTCAATTCGGTAGAACACGGAATCAACCCAGACATAGGTACCTATATTTTTCTTTACTCGAAAGCGTACTTGTTTCTGCTCAGCATTATAGGATAAAGTTTTAAAGATGTATTTAACCCGGCTACGGTCCTGGGGATGAACATAGTCAAATGCTGAACGTCCTATTAGCAGGTCTGATTTATACCCAAAGGCACTATTTACGGAGGGCGTCACATAAGTTATCGCTCCATTATCGTTATAATAAGCAATCACATCGGAAATATATTTTGAGATATTATGGTATTTCTCCTTCAGTTCAACAAAATCACTTCTGAGTTTTATGGAATCTGTATTCTCCATGCAAATCTGGACATAGCTTTGCCGACTATCGTATGGGTATATATAAAGCTTCGTTGTAACAAGATTATCCCCTTTTGTTCGTAAAGTTATGTTTTTGATTTCTACTGATTTTTCACCTGTTAATACCTTTTCTATATTTAATTGCAACCGATTATAGTCCTTTTCCGGAAATATATCCCACAGGAAAACAGGCGAATTTTTCTCATACCCTAACAGTCGATAGCTGTTCTGATTTGCATATATGATCGTATTGTTATCCGTAATCATAATTGGGCCAGGTGCATTGTCTAAAACCTTATTGAAGTTCAAAAGTGTTTCCTGCATGTTCATTATGAATACCCCTTTAACTATATTTCTCTGATGATGATATGTTCGTGTACATAATATTTTATAAGCTTCATACCCTCAATTCCCTTAAAGTAAACACTTCACACTAAAAAATGTATAATTTAGTGAATTTCAGATACATTTTAAGAATATGTATCATTTTATTTTTATCGTTCAACTTAATACCGAGTACACCAATAAGGAGAATCCACAATGCTTGAACTTTTAAAAAAAGGAAACAAGTCTTCAGGTATTGCCGCACTTGGAAATGCAGGACTGGCAGTAGCTAAAGGAATTGCTGCTGCGATCAGTGGCAGTGGTGCGATGTTTGCAACAACGATTCACTCCATAGCAGATACTACAAACCAGGGATTCGTTTTTTTCGGAAGTGCATTAGCCGAAAAAGAACCAACAGAAAAATTCCCTGCCGGTTTTGGGCGAGTCGTTAACCTGTTTGTTTTAGTAGCTGTAGTTGTGATTTCAATAATGGCTTACGAGACCATTATTAAAGGATGGCATTTAATTCAGAATCCAAGTGAAGCTACACATCTATGGCTAAATATGGGGATTCTATCATTATCCATTATTGTTGATGGCTATATATTATTGAAAGCGATGAAGGAAATTGCCGAGGAATCCCGTACAGAAGCCAGTGGTTTTTCAGTTATTCCGGAAGCGTTTCGCAATTTACAATATGCTTCTCCTCCCACAAGGCTCGTTTTTTATGAGGATATTGTAGCGACATCAGGTGCATTTTTAGCCTTAATAAGTATCCTTCTTGCCCATTTTACAGGCTTTCTGCTTCTGGATGGTATTGGTACAATGCTTATAGGTATTCTTTTGATCGGAATTGCATTGAAAATCGGATATGATAATACGATTGGTTTAATTGGTGTTGCCGCACCTGCAAAAATTGAAAATCGGATTGCTGAAGTTATTTTAGATGAACCCCAGGTAGTCGATATATCTGAAATGAAGGTTATACAGGTAGGAAGGCAATATCATGTAGATAGTTATATCGAACTGACAGAAGGCTTGTCCCTCGAAAAAGCTGATGACATTAAAATAAAGGTTCAAAATAAAATATTAGAGGATCCGGATATTGATGATGTTACTTTGGGGATCTTAGAGTCTGATGACAAAATATCGTGGGAAAAGAGGAAACCCTCAAATTAATTCATAAAAAAAGTCGCTTTTCAGCGACTTTTTTTACATATCTTCCAGCTCCATTTCCATAAAACGTCGTGTATTTGGACCATAGATGCCATCATTATCCAACGCGCTGAACATGGACTGGAATCTTGCCACAGCATCCTCAGTTAATGAACCATAGATGCCATCTATATATCTTGGGTCAAAGTTTAAGCGTTTCAGAGCTCTTTGTACTTGTTTTACTTCAGGTCCTTCATCGCCTTTCTGAAGAATTCCACCAGGTAAAGGAAAGTCCGTACTGGGCTTACTCGCGCTTGTAACCTCTTTTAACTTTCCTAATGTCTGCTGACCTACCAATCCATCGACAGCAAGATTATAATCTCTTTGGAATCTCATAACAGCTCTTTCTGTTTCAGAGCCAAATACACTGTCAGCACCATATGCAGGTAAGGAATAGCCTGCTTGGATTAAATCCTTTTGAATATCCCTAACAAATTCTCCACTATCACCTTTTCCGATGGGCAACTGCACGGAAGCACCACCCACAACTGGCTCTGGAAGACTTTCTTCTCCCTCAAAATATTTCCGATAGGCCTGCTCTACATCATTGAGAAAGTCGTTCCAGGATACCCCATACCGATTCATTGCATTCTGGGGATCGGTTCTGCGGGAGGGATCAAGCATACTATGCCCAATAATATCTTCATCAGGATCCAAATTAAATTTGTCAATTAAATAGGCATGGTACCAGACATAGCGTTTATAAGCTTCCTGGAAAGAAATATTCCCGCCATAGCACAGTTCAACTCCAATTGCGGCATCATTTGCATTTGCTCCATAGCGACGGTTATCTGTAGATACATTATACCGAACATGCCATGCTTTTTCGTCTAATGGAATGATTTCAAGAATATATCGATCATCAATGAAGGTATGTGCTGATGCAGTTGGGTTCGTATTTTCAAAATAATTTCGATTGCCGTACGCACTTGAACCAGGATTCCCGGTGTCATGACTTACAATGAATTGGACATTCTGAATACTTTGACCGGATCGGGAATTTCCAATGCTTATATAGTCTCTGGTAATTTCGTATTTCATATTCCTCACCCCATATATCTCGTAAAATCCCCTATGCTTACTTTATTAAAGGGATACAGAAGATGTGATAACAAAATGTGAAGACAGGAATAAAGAAATCAGCCACCCCTGTGAGTCGGCTTTTCAAGTGATCTGATATCCTCGTCTAAAGCCTCCATTTTTTGTTCCGCCATCATTCTGGCATCATGAACACCTTGATTATAGAAGAAAGGCGCAACTTCATTTTTCATAAACTCAAATGCTTGGTCTGCTGCCAGCTCTCCTATATCCTCTCCCCGTTCTTCAAGAAAAAACATCTGAATTTTTCTGATTAGTACTCGCTTTTTTTCTAATGAAATCTTCATCTGAAACAGTCCTTTCTATGATTACTCTCTACAATATACCATTTCCAGAGAAACATTTTAGTTGATGGATAAAATTTCTATGCAGTTGTCACCTTTTTATGGAATGAACGTCTAATTAATAAAGTGTTTCAATAGGGGGTTTGTGAATGAAGTGGTTCATGAAATTAGGTATGATTTGCACCATATTGGTATTAGCTGCATGCAGTTCAGATGATACAGGTAAATCAGAAGAATCCAGCCGTTTAGATCAGGCCGATTCTTCTGCGGACATGGTGCAAACTAATGAAAAGGGGCAGGACCAAACGGCAACCGAGGAACAAGCTGAAAATCAAAAAGATACGAATACAGACAATCGCATGATTATGTATCATGCCCGGTTAACCCTTAACATAAAAGATATTGACGGGGCTGTCGAGGACATTACGAGTCGGACCAATCAGATAAACGGCTATGTGGTAGAAACAACGTCAACTAATCGAGATCAACATGTTCAATCTCACATGACGGTCAGAATTCCAAATCCAGAACTCCAATCGTTCACAAAAGAATTAGAAAAACTGAGTGAAAAAGTGGTGGAAAAACATGTAAGAGGAGAAGATGTAACAGAGGAATACACTGATCTGGAGTCCCGCTTAAAGGCAAAAAAAGCAGTGGAAAACCGATTGCTTGAATTTATGAAGGGAGCCGAAAAAACAGAGGATCTTCTGAATATTTCAAAGGACCTGGCAAAAGTACAGGAGGAAATAGAACAAATGGAAGGCAGAATGAAATACCTGGAAAACCGGACAGAATTTGCCGAAGTGACCATTACGCTGAAAGATATATCTGTAAATGTCCCGGGTATTGCAGAAAAAGACTTACAGACAGGAGAACGAATTCAAAAAGCATTTACGAACTCATTAAACCAGCTCTCGAGTTTCTTTTCCGGATTAATCGTTTTTCTGATCGGCTATTCCCCTTTCCTTATTATATTGGCGATTTTCGGAGGGTCAATCTGGTTCTTTAAAAATCGAAAGAATAAAAAAGACACGGAGTCATAACAACAAGTGCTGAGTGTTAAAAGAAAAAGCGGAGGCGACCAATGGATATACGGGCGCTTCCGCTTTTATTCTGTGCTATTGTAAAGCCCTATTCAAATCCTCAATCAAGTCTTCAGCATCCTCCAGTCCAACAGAAATACGAATTAAGCCGTCTGTTATACCTAACTCTTCTCTTCGGTCCTTTGGAATGGAAGCATGAGTCATTCGTGCAGGCACTGAAATTAAACTTTCAACCGCTCCCAGACTTTCTGCCAATGTAAAGTATTGAATTCGTTTTAAAACCTGATCAGCCATTTCACCACTGCCTGCATCAAAGGAGAGCATTCCACCAAAGCCAGCAGCCTGGGATGTATGAGTATCATGGCCAGGGTGATTCTCTAAACCAGGATAATAAACGCTTTTCACCTTTGGATGGTTCTGCAGAAATTGAGCCACCTTGTTTGTGTTTTGCTCAATTTCCTCCATTCTGACTCCAAGGGTTTTCATACCACGAATAAGAAGATAAGAATCCTGTGGACCTAAGATGCCACCAGCAGAATTAAGAATAAAATGCAGGTCTTCTCCCAACTCATCTGAATTAACCACAACTAACCCCGCGACCACATCACTATGGCCTCCTAAATACTTTGTGGCACTGTGAAGAACAATGTCAGCGCCATATTGAATCGGGTTCTGCCAATATGGAGTACTGAATGTATTATCTACTATAAATAGCAGATTTTGTTCTTTGGCCAGGTCGCTCATTTTCCTTAAATCCGTTACCTTTAACAATGGATTCGTCGGAGTTTCCACATAAATGGCCTTTGTATTAGATTGAATAGCTTTTTTTACCTGATCAGGTGAGCTTGTATCTACAAATGTAACCTCTATTTGAAAACGGTTAAGAACTTTCGATACAACCCTGTAGGTACCGCCATAAACATCATCTGTCATAATCACATGGTCCCCTGCAGAAAACAGCATAAACACAGACGTAATCGCTGCCATCCCTGAACCAAAGGCAAACCCCTGCTTTCCACCTTCTAAATCTTTGATAAACTCTTCTAGTGCAAAGCGTGTTGGATTACCTGTCCGTGAATATTCATAGCCTTTATGATTTCCAGCTGACTCCTGCTGATAGGTGCTTACCTGATAAATCGGGACATTGACTGCACCTGTCTGTTCATCTCCTGTTATTCCGCCATGAATTAGTTTTGTTTTTTTACGCAATAAAAGCCCCTCCCCTAACTGTTATATTGATAGATTCCCTTACTTAAGTAGCGTTCACTACTATCAGGAAAAACTGTCACAATGTTTGTACCAGGAACGGCCTGTTCAGCCTCATTCAAAGCGGCCTGAAATGCAGCCCCTGAAGAACTGCCGACAAGCAATCCCGTTTTTGACGAAAGCTCCTTAACTCTGTTAAATGCCTGAGTATCAGGGATGGTATGAATAGCATCAAAATAATGGGTTTCCATATAATCAGGAATAAATTCCATCCCTATTCCTTCTGTATCATGGGAACCTGCCTCACCACCATTAAGAATGGAGCCCTCTGGTTCAACAATGACCGTTTTTATCTTTTCATTTTTCTCTTTCAGATATTGCGCAGTTCCCATAAATGTGCCACCAGTGCCTCCACCGGCTACAAAAACATCTGCTTTTCCGTCTAATTGCCGAACAATTTCCGGACCCAGTGTGTCATAATAGGCTTTGGGATTATTGTAATTTGAAAACTGTCTGGGGGAGTATGAGCCGGGAATCTTTCTAAGAAGCTCCTCTGTTTTATGAATAGCACCTTTCATTCCTTGTTCAGTGGGTGTATGAATGATTTCAGCACCAAGGGCCTTCATTAATTCCTGTTTTTCCATACTGAATTGTTCCGGTACAACGAACAGGACACGTATCCCCCTGCCAATAGCAGCTAAAGCAAGACCTATTCCTGTATTTCCGGCGGTAGGTTCAATAATCGTCCCGTCTTTTTGGAGCTCTCCACTTTGCAAGGCTTCTTCAAGTAATTTCTTACCTAAACGATCCTTAATACTTCCGCCGGGATTAAAGTATTCCAGTTTGGCAAAAATTCGAACGCCTTCAGGTATATCATACTGATGGATTTCAATTAAAGGTGTTTCCCCAATAAGTTCCTGGACATTACGTACATACTCCATTTTGACTCCCACCTATGCAAATACTTCTGACCATTCATTTTTCTTATCAAGCATGGTACGGGCAAGCTCCTTAGCACCTTCAAGACTATGACTGGCAGCCCAGCCGCATTGGACTTCATTACAAGCAGGTACTTCTGTTGCTTCTAATACATCATTCAGTGTTTTTTCAAGCAGATCTAATACATGATCGTAATCCTCATCATTTAAAAGAGCCAGATAAAAACCGGTTTGACAGCCCATAGGACCTACATCAACTACCTGGTCATGATGATTACGACTGAATTCAGCCATCATATGTTCCAGTGAATGGAGAGCAGGCATATCCATATGCTCCTGATTTGGCTGTTTAAAGCGAATGTCATATTTATAAATTGTATCGCCATTTGTTCCTTCTGTCTTACCTGCCAAACGTACATAAGGTGCCTTTACTTTCGTATGGTCCAGATTAAAGCTTTCAACGTTCATTTTACTCATCATTTATCGCTCCTTTTTTATTTTTTTGCTTCTAAAACCCAGACAAAATCATTAAGCTGAGTGAACCTGATGCTAAAATCATTCTGTTCAAACATCTTTTTTATTTGTGGAAGGGTTGTATAATACTCTGTTTTTAAATCGTCAGCCAGATTATAAAAATGATCCTGTTCCGCCTTTTCTATCATATCAGATTTTTCGTTCTCGGTTAAAAAAATTGTATCTGCAAACACAACCTTGCCGCCGTCTGGCAGTATATGTTTGTATTTCTTAATGGCCTGCTCTTTTTCCAGCTCTGTTAAATGATGGAAGGCATACGTGCTAACAAAAGCATCGATGGGTTCTTCTATGGGAAAATTGAGAAAATCTCCATCAATAATGGTAGCTCCTGTTACTTTTTCCTCAGCTTTTTTTCTCATTAAAGGGGACGGCTCAATACCAATGACTCTGCATTGACGATTGATTAACTTTTCCGTTAAGTTACCTGTTCCTGTTCCAAACTCCATTACCGTACCCGTTACACTGTCAGCAACCATTTCTAATATATGGTTGTAATTTTCAAACACCTGCCTGTACTCAATGTCCAACCCTTTGACTGTGTCATCGTAAGAGTCTGACCATTCATTAAACAGTTCAACAAATTCTCTCCCCATGTTGTCACCCCACTATAATTTATAATTCCTATGGGTATAGTATGAATTAAGCTTATCAATGTTTATTATAACATAGAAATTTCATGAATTGGGCTATAGAAATAAAAAGCCTGACACGAAGTCAGGCTTTTTAATCATTTAGAGCTGTAGATAAAGACTCCAGGTTTTTTCTCATCAGGCTGAAGTAATCGTCCTGATTCTGAATCTCTTCCCGGGTACGTACGGACAGATTATGAATGGGAAGAACCGTTGCCCCTACCTCATCTTTAATTAATTGAGCAATATTGGATACAGACGTATTTTCAAAAAGTAAATAGTCGATTTGTTTTTCTTTCACTTCATTGATAATATTGGTTAATTCCTTTTGGGATAGCTCACTGTTCTGGTTCATACCAGAAATACCAATTTGCTTAATTCCATAGGCTTCTTCCCAGTACCCGTAAGCAGCATGGGAAACAACAAACTGCTTCCGGTCTGCATGATGAATAACATCATGGAATTTGGAATCCAAAGCCTCAAGGTTTGCCTTCAGTTCCTGAAAATTTTGCTGAAAAAACTTTTTATGTTCTGGTTTTAGCGAGATAAGTGATTCTTTAATAGTCTCCGCTATATCGATTGAACGCAGAGGGTCCAGCCATACATGAGGGTCCTTATCTCCATGCTGATGATTATGATGACTGTCTTCTTCCTCATTCTCATGAACAGGCTTCGAAACAGTCACTTCTTTTCCATGACCATGATGAACTGTATCAACGCCTTTTGCTGCCTCTACAATCAATACTTCTTCAGACTCAACGGCCTTCGATATTTTCTCTGCATAGGCTTCTAAACCAGCTCCACTGTACATAAACAAATCGCTTTCTGCAATATCTACAATTGTTTTCGATGTCGGTTCATAGGTATGAGGATCCATACCATCTGACAATAGATTGGTCACCTCAACGTATTCCCCGCCAATTTTTCTGGTAAAGTCCTCAATTGGATATAAGGTTGTATAAATCGAAATTTTATCCGTATGTTTTTTAATTGCTTGGTTTTCATCCTGAGTACAGGCGGTAATAACAGGGATAAATAGGACAAGAATGATGAAATAACGTACAAAATGCCTCATGAATGTTTCTCCTCTCCGTTGATAACCTTACAAAATTATATCGTAATCGTTACTATTTGTAAATGTAAAGATTACGATTTAGGAGAAGATATGATAAACTTTTTTCCTAATAGAGAAACAGGGGTATAATCCCCTGTTCACTTACATTCTGGACATGTTCCATACACTTCAAACTTATGGTTTTCGATTACATAACCTGGCAGCAACGAATTGACCTGTTCAATAGCACAAATTTCAACTGGCTTTGTCCGCCCGCACTTTGTACAAATAAAGTGATGATGATGTCCATCTGTATCACAATGTAAACGGAAAAGCTGTTCCCCATTTAAACTTGTTGATTCCAGAATATCCAGATCTTCAAGCGTATATAAGTTCCGATAAACAGTATTATAACTTGCTCCTGGAAATTCATCCTGAAATTCCTCTAAAATATCTTTAACTGGAAAATATTGATCCTTTTGTCTTGCTTCAAATATTTGTATCAGCTTCTCACGTTGTTTCGTTTGTTTATAGCCATTTTCCTTTAATATTCCAATCGCCTGGTTGGCATTCAATAGTCTCATCCCTTTTTCGATGAAATACTTTTTTATTATTATAATGGATTATTCATTCTATGTACATTCCATTGGTTCGCGAAGTTTCATGGTAAGAAATCTGTACAATATCCTTACATGAATTAAAACAGGATATGGAAGGATATCAAATGATGAATGAATTTTTTAAGGAAAGAGGCGATAAACAAATGGATAACATGGATAAAAACCAAAACAATCAAACCAACATTGAAAAGGATGATTCTCTAACCACCAGACAGGGCCATCCGGTTACCAATAATCAGGATATTCGGACCGTCGGTAACCGTGGTCCTGCAACTTTGGAAAACTACGATTTTATAGAAAAAATCAGTCATTTTGATCGGGAGAAAGTCCCGGAACGGATTGTGCATGCTCGTGGGGCAGGTGCTCATGGCTATTTTGAATCCTACGGTACCGTTGGAGATGAGCCCGTCAGCAAATATACCCGGGCAAAAGTATTTCAGGAGAAAGGAAAGCAAACCCCTGTTTTTGTCCGTTTTTCCACGGTTGTTCACGGCAGACATTCTCCTGAAACGGTCCGTGATCCAAGAGGATTTGCGGTTAAATTTTATACAGAGGATGGGAATTGGGACTTAGTAGGAAATAACTTAAAAATCTTTTTTATTCGTGATGCGATGAAATTTCCTGATATGATTCATGCCTTTAGACCTGATCCCGTTACAAATATACAGGATAGTCAGCGTTTCTTTGACTTCTGCTCCAATTCTCCTGAAAGCTTCCATATGGTGACCTTTGTTTACTCCCCATGGGGAATCCCTGCCAACTACCGTCAAATGCAGGGCTCTGGAGTAAACACGTATAAATGGGTCAATAAAGATGGTGAAGCAGTGTTAGTGAAATATCATTGGGAGCCCAAACAGGGAATTAAAAATCTGACTGTAGAAGAAGCAGAGAAAATACAGGGGAAAAATTTTAACCACGCAACACAGGATTTATATGATGCCATTGAACAGGGCAACTACCCTGAATGGGAACTGTATGTGCAAATCATGAGCGATGATGAACATCCTGAACTGGATTTTGATCCACTGGATGATACAAAAATCTGGCCTGAAGATCAATTTCCTTGGCTGCCTGTCGGAAAAATGGTTCTTAATAAAAATCCGGAAAATTTCTTTGAAGAAGTGGAACAGGCTGCCTTTGGAACAGGGGTCCTCGTTGACGGCCTTGATTTCTCCGATGATAAAATGCTGCAGGGCCGCACTTTTTCCTATTCGGATACCCAGCGTTACCGGGTAGGGGCGAACTATTTACAGTTACCAATTAACAGAGCCAAAAAGCGGGTAGCAACCAACCAGGAAGGTGGTCAGCTGCGGTATGAAAGTGATAAGGGACCGAATCATAATCCACACATTAATTATGAGCCTTCCACATTTAGTGGCTTAAAAGAAACGGAACAGGTCGGAAAGGAATACAAACCGGAAGTACAAGGAAAATTGGTACGAGAACCGATTGATCGAAAGGAAGTAACCAAACAGGCAGGAGAAACCTATCGCTGGTTTGAGGATTGGGAAAAGGACGAGTTAATCAAAAATATGGTTGGTGACCTGTCTGAGTGTGACCAGCGAATTCAGGACAAGATGATTGCCTTAGCTGAAGAAGCTGATGACGAATATGGACGCCGATTACGTGATGGCCTGGAAGAAGCTAAGAAAATGAAGAAAGACGGTAGCTCAAGTCAAAATCCACTGGGAGCAGAAGATGCAGAGCAAGCCCCTAAACAAGCAGAGAAAAACAGCCACAACTCCAGACCTTATTAACAAGAAAAGCGAAGGAGACCGTTTAGGCCCGACGGCATAAGCAGAATCTCCGGAGTGGCCGGATTTTGGCCATGGAGCGGATTCTGCTTATGTCCGCTTGGGCCTGGGAGCCGTAGCTGGCAGAGACAAGCAGCGAAGCCAGAAAACACACTTACCCATGCAGAACCATGCATGGGTTTTACATAACAGCTGCCGGATTTGTTCCATCATTCCCCACCCATGTATCAATTGATTTACTCTTTCCTGCAAAAGACATACAATGGTACCGTACTTGATTTATAGAATAATAAAGGAGCATAAACATGAATTTAGATTTACCAAAAGAGATTAACAATTATATTCAACAAAATCAGCAGAAGCAGAATCATGATTATGAACACCTAAATACCACAGGTGGATATATGGAAACGGAGGATCTTGTTCGTAAGACAGCTATCGCTTTTTATTTAGGTAAAAATATACTTCTGAAAGGACCTACCGGAACCGGAAAAACGAAATTGGCAGAATCCCTGTCATCGCTATACCATAAGCCTATGCACAGCATTAATTGCTCTGTAGATTTAGATGCAGAAAGTTTATTAGGCTTTAAAACCATAAACGAGAAAAACGGAGAATCCATCATCGAATTTGTCGAAGGACCCGTTATTCAGGCGATGAAAAACGGCCATACGTTGTATATAGATGAAATTAATATGGCCAGGCCGGAAACCCTCCCCATCTTAAATGGTGTGCTGGATTACCGGAAAACGATAACAAATCCCTTTACCAATGAGGTGATTACTGCCCATAAAGATTTCAGAGTTATCGCTGCTATTAATGAAGGGTATGTCGGCACCACTCCTCTAAATGAAGCTTTAAAGAACCGATTCGTCATCTTCCAGGTTTCTTACTTAACGGGCGAACCTTTAAAAGAGGTTATTAAGGAACAAACGGCCTTGGAAGATGAACAGACCATCGACTATATGGTGAAGCTCTCAGAGGAATTAATTAATGAAACAAAAAAAGGAAAAATTTCCGAGGATGCCGCCTCAACCAGGGCACTGTTGGATGCATGCGATTTATCTGTTTATTTAACTCCATTGACCGCTATTGAACATGCGATTGCCGAAAAATTAGAAGATGAACGGGAAAAGCATTTTGTTCTAAATTTAGCTGAAACCTATTTTAAGGAATGATTTCATGAGCTTTATTGAAAAAGAAACGAATTATTTCATGTTTATGCAGTTGAAGGATTTAGCTATTTCCTTTATGAAAAAGGATGTCGATATTCAATATAATCAGGTTTCCTTTCTGGATATCCATGCTCCTAAAGTGACGATTAGCAGCTTTTGGGAGAATCGTACAACCAAGAGACATTTGGGCGAAAAAAGTGATATTTACCTGCGCGCTCTCGGAAATTATCATTTTAGTGATCGTCAGGCTTTTATTCAATTTTTAAATCAAAATCAAAGAAGCCGACTCCCTGCTTATGTTAAACAACTGACAGCTTTTTTAGAAGATATACGACTTGAGGAAAAAATACGCTCATTGCGGCCTGGTACAGGAAGATCATTCTCCTTCCGCAGAGAACAATATGCCGGGTTCTTTCAGGATCAATTAAAAGTAAATCGTAATCGAGGGTTTGATTCGGATACTTTGTTCTGTTATTTAACGTTAGCCATCTTCAAAGGCATGGATGTATTTGAGGAATCCATCTTAACTATTCCGGATGCGACAATGGCAAAGATAAAAGAAAGATTGTTTCGTATTTTTGATTGCAGGAATACAGAAGAAGTTATTGGTTTAGCGTGGAATATTTACGAAATGACAGAGGAATATGTAAGCACGGACATGATTAACGCCTATTTTACCTTACCAAAAATCCTCAGTAGGGATATAAAAGAGGATGAAGAAGATGAGTCTATCGATGAACTATTCCCTACGTGGAGCAGAAAACGTAAAAAAGAAACCAAGGAAACCTTCCTTCAATTTGATGATGTAGATGGAGAGCATCAGGATACAAAATTCACAAAAACACCGAGAGAAAGTGAGTCTACAGATCAGGTAATGGCAAGTGTTCAAGGCCAATCTCAGCAGGCTGATTTAAATGATCACTCAGAGGCCTCCAATCAGCAATTGGAGGATGAAGAGGATAAAGAGGAATTTAACAAAGGAAAAGCAAATCGTTATGCTGTGGCCATTGAAAAAGATATAGAACCTTTCACAGAGCAGGACCTGAACGATTATGAGATGCTAAGACAAAAAGTAGCCTTAGAAAAGAAAAAGCTGGTAAAGCTGCTTACAGATATTCTTGACCGGAAGAAGGAACATAACTACAGGCGTTTACATTATGGAAAGCTGGATAAAAAATTGGTTCGCTTTTTAACTGAAGAAAATCCTAAAATGTTTGTTAAAAAGGATGAAGACATGACATTTGATTGCACGTTCTCCCTCTTAGTAGACTGCTCCTCATCCATGATGAATAAAATGAACAAAACGAAGGAAACGATTGTCCTCTTCCATGAAACGTTAAAACAGATGAACATCTCCCATTCTGTTATGGGATTCTGGGAGGATGGTCTGGACAGCGATGATGAATATCAGCCTAATTACTTTCATGAAGTGGTTCCCTTCCAAAACAGCTTGCAAAAAACTTCCGGTCCTCATATTATGCAGCTTCAGCCTGAAGAGGATAACCGGGATGGATTTGCGATTAGATATGCCGGGCACAAGCTGTCAAAACAAAACGAGCAAAATAAATTTCTTTTTGTATTAACAGATGGAAAGCCGGCAGCATTTAATTACTTTCAAAACGGAATAATGGATACAAAAGAAGCGATCCAGCAGCTGAATAAGAAAAATGTCCGAACCATTGGCGTTCAAATGGACCAACAGGATGAACAGCAGGAAAAAATCATGGAATCCATGTATAATCAGCATTATCTTATGATTGACAATTTAAATGAAATGCCTGCCCAGTTTGCAGGAATTCTGAAAAAATTAATTATGAAATCAGGAAATTAATGAATATGCATTCGATGGATTAGTTTATCCAGATCCTGCAGGAGGACCTCTGCTTCCTCCCTGCTCAATCTTACAGGCATTTGATCATTCACGGTAATTACACAGGATTCATCACCCTTTATTTGTTTAATTAAATATTCATGCAATGCCTCAATCTGTGACGACTGCAATATGGATTGAGTTTCGAGATGTTTAATTTCCTTTATAATAAACTCATTTTCCCGAATGGAAAATTCACCCTTAATTAATTGTCCTTGATAGGTTTCCATATCCAACCCTTCCTTCTCATAAAGGGGAATCATAAAGATTCCCCTTATAGTGTGTTTTATTTTCTCTCTTTCGCTCTTCTATCCGCTGCATTGGAGCGCTGCTGTGCTTCAAGATCATCATGGTCAGCCAGTTCCTGAGAAAATTCAATGTCCAGGCCGTCAGAAGCAATATCCCTGCGGGGGGTTTGAGGCAGTTTTTGTTTGTTCTTATCTCTTGGTTTTTGGCTTTGTCCTCGTCCCATTGTCATGCTCCTTTCCCGATTTAATGAACACGTGGTTCACTTTTAGCTTCCCATTTGTTGTGATCAAGTATGATTCCACTTTCTGCTAAGCTTTCAAATAAAATGAAGCTTCATCGACCATTTCTACTTCAGGATTTGATTTTAAATCTTTAACTAATTGAAATAAAGCCTCGTCCTTTTTTTTGGCCTCAATCATACAGTCAATTTGACCTGTGCTTCCATTGACTTCTTTGGCAAATTGTAAAAACATATCAGAATCAACTGTATCTGCATGGGCGCGAAACTGCTTTTTACTTTTTGGACTGGAAATATGCATTTTCACTGCATGCGGAGAGGCGTTCCACGTATTTAAAATTCGATCCCACTCCTTAATCCAGTTTTCCTGTTCATGGTTAGCAAGATGGTGATGAAGATCAAACACAGCTGGTATATTTAATTTTTCACAAGCATATAAAACATCGTGTATATGATAGGTTTTATCATCATTTTCCAGCATAATCATTTCCTGTATACGTTCAGGTACATAGGACCAATTTGTTATAAAACGCTCCAGAGAGTCCTCTTTACTTTCATATTTTCCACCCAGATGTAATACACACCGATGTCTGGGACTCACGTTCATATTGGTTAACAGTTTATAATGATAGTCGAGTGTGAGAAAAGAGGTCTTTAAAACCTCTTTTCTGGGGGTATTGAGCACTACGAAATGGTCAGGGTGAAAATCAATCCGCATTTGGTTTCGATCGGCAAAATCTCCCAAATCTTCTAAGTCTTTTTTCACGGGCTTGATGTAATCCCATCCCTTTAAAGCTTCATGAGTTGCCAGAGGTACCAGTCTGGAACTGAGACGAAAGAAATGAATATCATTTGCTTTGTTATGCTTAAGCAGACGAAGACAGTTTTGTACATTGGATTGGGCGACGCTTTCCAATTTATGGACCGCAGCCTCCTCATCATCAAATTGTGAATAGCGTTTGTAGGTCATCGTTTGGGACGGAGAACTATTTTTCAGGTGAACACTCATAGCTACATATCCAAGACGAAATAATGTATTTGTCATTATATCCCTCAGTTTTTACACTTAGCCTATGTAATCGCATCATTTTTATCAGAGAACAAAGAGTCTTATACGTTGCACTAAACACTTGCCCCCGCTTTCGCTTTTCTCTGTCCAACTCCGGCTCCCAGGCCCAAGCGGACATAAGCAGAATTCCTTCCATGGCCAAAATACGGCCACTCCTGAAATTCTGCTTATGCCGTCGCGCCTAAACGGTCGCCTCCGATTTTCGTATAAAAAAGACATGCATGGGCGCATGTCTTTTACATTGATTCATAATATACAACTGATTCTCGTGGAAGCATCTTTTTTGGTTTTAAGTTCTGATCAGGATATCCCAGACCCAATATGGAGGCAACACCATAATTAGAGGATGAAATTGTAATGCCAGAATCACCAGAACCAGAATAAACATCTGATTCGTCTTGACAAGCGGTTTTGGAATTGTCAAAATCCTCGCCAGTAAAGACGCTCTAATTTTTATTTTCTAAAATCTGCCGAATTCGTGGCTTTGGTTCCCAGCAGTTAAATTGATAATTTGATTTAGTATAATATCCCAGCCGTTTGCATTTCGTTACTACCTGTCCATCTTCTTTGCCAGCCAGAAAGTGAATACACGTTGCACAGCAATGGTATTTGTTTAACCTATCCTCCTTCATCAAGTTCACTCCTCCCCCTTTTTATGAAAGATATCCAGGTAATCCCATGTCTTCTCAAGGTCCTCAAGCTTTTGTTTTATATCCACATTTCTGGAGTTCCCCATTTGTGTAATCAAAGCGTTCATTAAACTTAAAGGGGCAACAAAGGAATCAATAAAAGACGGCAATCTGCTTGATGCGGTTAAGGGTACATCCGCAATGGGGACCAGCGGAGATAACAGATTATCTGTAATCGCGATGGTAGTCGCCCCTCTTTCCCCTGCAAAGGAAAACATCTTTAAGGTTGATTGGGTATAACGGGGAAAACTGATGCCAACCACTACATCATTTTCATTACAATTATAAAATTTTTCGGAAATGAGCTCAGCTGAAGAAATAAATTCTACATTGCTTCTCATAATGCGGAGATAATATTCAAGAAAGACTCCAAGTGAAACCGCACTGCGACTGGCCACAATATAAATATTATTTGCGCTCAGCAGGAGGTTTACAGCTTTCTGGAACTGTGTCTTATCCAGGTTTTCCATAGTGGAACGTATATTGGAGATATCATCCTGAAAAATGTTATACAGCCACTTATCCTCACCTTCATATACCTGAGAACTCATTTGTAAGCGTTCGGTTGTTGTAAGCTGTTTTTGCAGGGAATCCTGCATGGCCTGCTGCAGTTCCGGAAAACCTGAATACCCTATAAAGGTTGCAAATCTGACTACCGTTGCCTCACTGACCGAAGTAATCTGAGCAAGTTTACCTACAGTTAAAAAGGGCACATTATTGGGATTTCTTAGAATGTATTCACCAATCTTTTTTTGAGATTTACTCATATTAGGGATTTTTTCTGCTATGGTTTGATAAACATTGCCCATTGTTTGTTTTCTACCTCCTCAGTTTCTTTAATACTTCCTCATGTAATTCTGCAGTTCTTGCAATGTCCTCTTCTGTATGCACGGTCGACATCGAATAACGATTCATTGGTTTTGTGTAAACTCCTTTCTTTAGCAATTCCTGATCAATAATTTTTCGAAAGGATGTATTTCCTTTTTGTAAATCCCGATAATTTTTTACAGGCTCATTGATTAGAACAATATTAAAAATACTCCCCATTCCAATGGTTTGCATCTCTACGCCGTGTCGTTTATAAACCGTTTCTAACTGGTGGCGCAGATATTGTGTTCGTTCCACCAATTTTTCAAAGGTCTGATCCGATTCTAAAGCTTCAATGGTTGCAAGCCCTGCGGCTAATACGGTTGGATGACCATTGTAGGTTCCACTGTGAAATAGAACATCTTTTCCCTTCTCTTTACTTCCGGCACTCAGGATGTCACGGCCGCCATGTGGAGCACTGATCATCATGATATCTTCTCGTCCGCCGACAGCTCCAACCGGAAAACCTCCTCCAAGGACCTTTCCCAAAGCCGTCAAATCGGGCTTCACACCATAGACTGTCTGACATCCGCCCAGGGACGTTCGAAAACCGGTTTTTACTTCATCAAAAATTAACAGGATTCCAAGCTCTTCTGTCACCTTTCTTAATCCCTGTATAAATTCTTCATCTGCAGGAATAAATCCTCCCTGAACAGGTTCGAGAATAACAGCAGAAAGTTCACTTGCACGCTTACGTAAAAGCTGTTCGGAAGCCTTTAAATCGTTAAACGGTAAAATGATCGTATTTTCAACAAAATATCCGGCATCCCTGTTGATTCAGGGATTGATTTTGGTTCATTCTGTGATCCAGACTTCTCTATATCCGGATTAACACTTACTAAAAACTGATTGGATCCTCCATGATAATGCCCCTCAAATTTCGCAATTTTTTCCTTGCCTGTGTATGCCATTGCTGCCCGCACAGCCAGAAGAGTGGCTTCTAAGCCTGAGTTTGTATATCTGACCATTTCAATACCAGGATACAGATCCACCAATTTTTCCGCCATTTTTATTTCCAGTTGGTGCGGTGTACCGAAAATCGTTGTTCCCTGGCTCTCTAATTGATCATAAACGGCCTGCATTACTGGTTCATATCCATGTCCGTGAATCAGTGCCCCATAACATAGAAGGTAGTCAATATATTCGTTACCATCCGCATCATATAATCGGCTCCCTTTTCCCTTCTCCATCATAATCGGGTGTGGTTCGAAATATTTAATGTTCGCAGTCACACCACCTGGCATTACCTCACATGCCCGGGCATATAATTCTCTTGACTTGCGATTGGAATCTGAGTCAAAGGAAGCTTCTTGTTTTAACACTTCTTCATTCTCCTTTTTAATGAAATTTATGTTTCTGTTTTTGTATTATATGAAATATATATTTCATTTTAAACCACAAAAAGAAAAATTTATTAAAAATTAGATGATTATTTAAAAAGTGAAACCTCCATCAGTGGGGATTTTCTCTATCCTCCACTTAGACTTGTTGGGGTAACCTCAGGACTTGATGTGGGAGTATTACGGCCAGTTAATGCGTGAAAAAAATACCCTGGAATTTATCTCCCAGGGTAGCGTCCTATCTATCTTATTAATCTTTAATTATGAAACCATACTTTTTATAGATCTTTTCAGCCGTCTCTGATTGGGCAAACTGGTAAAATGTATCTGTTGCTTTGTTAATCGTACCTTCCTTTTGATTGTCATCCTTTAACATAGCTAAATAGTATTTAATCGGCGAATGTAATGCTGCGTCAAACTCCCGTACTGCCGCAACATTTTCAACCTGATCAGCATCACTGTTATAGACAATTCCTAAATCTGCGGTTCCTTTGTTAACCAGCGTTAATACTTGTGTGACATCCTTTGTAAATACCAGTTGGTCCCGAAGACGGTCCCATTTATTCAGCTGCATTAAAACTTCCTTTGCATAGGTTCCTGCGGGTACGGATTCCGGGGTACCAATAGCTAATTTCCCATCTGAACGGAGCAGTTCATTAATGGTGCGAACAGATGCTTGTTCGGACTTAATTAAAACTAAAGAATTCGTCAAAAGCTGGTTTCCCTCTTTTATTAAATTCTTTTGTCTAACCTTTTGATAGTCCCTTTCAGATGCTGAGAAAAACAAATCAATAGGAGCTCCCTGCTCAATCTGCCTCCGAAGGGTCCCAGTACCGCCGGAATTTAAATGAATATGGATAGATGGATTTTCCTGTTCAAAAGCACTTATCACTTCCTGCAGGCTTTCTGACATACTGGAGGCTGCAGAGATTGTAATCTCCGTTTTATCCCCCTCATCATTAGCTGAGCAGCCTGGCATGATGATTAAACATCCCATTAGAACTGCAAGAATTCTTTTCATTTTCACCATCCTGACTAGCGAAATACTTCATTTAATATCTTTATCGTTATATATATAAACCTGATAATCGGTAGAGTTGTTTATATTGTAAAAAGGCTGCGGTTCATCTATATTTATATACTTCACCTGGCACATCTCAAGTAATCTGGCAACAGAATAATCATCTGAATCCAGCACACGTTTAATATGGGACTTGATCTGTTTTGAGTAGGCAGCAACTAACGGCTGTTTCCGACCAGTAACGACAGGTATGACCACGTCGGTATCTTCGTCTATATTGTGGACTAACTGTTGTAATACACGAGTTTCCATAAAGGGTACATCTACAGGAAGCACGATATACCAGTCAAAGGATTTGGCATTCATAGCCGTCCATAAACCTGAGAGCGGTCCCCTCTTTTTCAGTTCCGGGTCGTCATTAAGTACCGTAAGGTTTTTCGTATAATGCAGATCAAAATGATTATAAAGCTCAGGATTGGTAATCATAAAGAGTTCACCAACAACGGGACGTAAAGCATCCAGTGAATATTGATAAAAATCTTTCCCTTCTCTTTTGGCAAATGCTTTGGGTGAACCAAAACGTCTGGACTTCCCTCCTGCCAAAACGACGCCTGCTAATTTCATAACAACCCTCATTTCACAATAATTTTGCATATTAGTCACAAATTCGTTATTTATCAAGAAAAAAGAAATACGTCTACGATGCTAGAATAACAGTATACAGAGAATTTTCAACTAATGAAAGAATAACGGTGTATTTACATAGATTAAGGAGTGTTTGAAGATGCATTCAGACCTGTTGCTTAAAGCACGAACCAATGAGCAGCCTATTTCCCATGAATTACAGGAGCTTCTCCATTCCAATAGTACCGTTCGGAAAATAGATAAAGACAGCTTCCTGTTTCATGAAGGTGACCCAGCAAACGAAATCTTTGTCATCAAACGTGGACTCGTGCAAATATCCAAGCTGACAGCAAACGGGAAGGAAATGATCCTGCGTATATGTAAAGAGGATGATATCGTCGGTGAGTTGATTTTGTTTATCGATGATGCCACCTACTTGCTTAGTGCAAAAGTCATTGAACCAGGAGAAGTATTTGTCATCCGTAAAGATCAACTGGAACAGGCATTAACCACTAATAATGCCCTGACCGTTGAATTTATGAAGTGGACAAGTCAGCACATGAGAAAGTTTCAGACGAAGATTAGAGATTTGCTGCTAAATGGAAAAAAAGGTGCTCTTTATTCTACACTCATTCGTCTTTCCAACAGTTATGGTCCTTCACAGCCACTTTTCCATTGGTTGTTGAAGATAGCAGGAGGGTTGCCTCGCTTGCCGATCTTGCTATTGTAATATCCGGACAGCCATCTGCTATACTTCCATTGTTTACAGTTCCGATTTTTTTCTTTAACTCTTCATATTCCTCATCCATACTCCAGCTGATCCCTATACCCCCGTATGGCTTGTCGGTAAATTAGACAAAAAAATGGACATAAAAAATCCCATTGGCTGCAGGTTCAAACTGAACGCTTACTGCCCAATGGGATTGTGTATCCGTACTATTTTATTCATTGCTAATTCCATCCTGCGATAAGTTGAATAACAGCCGGTCCTAATAAAACGATAAACAAGGTTGGGAAGATAAATAACACCATAGGAATCAGCATTTTTACGGGTGCCTTCATCGCTTGTTCCTTTACCTTTTGGCGCTGCTGTTCACGAATTCTCTGTGTCTGCGCCTGCAAAACTTTGGACATTCCTATCCCCATTTGATCAGCTTGAATAATTGCGCTGATCACACTCTTTAAAAATTCAGATGCTACCCGGTTTCGTAAATCGGTTAGTGCGTTTTTCCTTGACTTGCCGAGTTTCATATCCTCTAATGCGTAGAGGAATTCCTTTGATAATGGGCCATCCATCTGTTTACAGACTCTTCTCAGCGCACTATCCAGTCCCATACCGGCTTCTATGGAAACCGTGACCATATCAAAAAAATCTGGCATGGATTTTTCAATTTCTATTACTCTTTGTTTTTTCTTTGCAGTTATATAGTAGTTAGCATAAAAGTTAATAAATAACGCTGCGAAAATACTTAAGAAAATCAGTTTGGCCATTTGATCTGCAGATGGTAAAAACATCACCCATAAAAGCAGGATAAAACCAATCGTTATGACTAATCTCAGCAAAATAAAATTTGGGCCTGTCAGACCAAAAGGATTTCCCGCATCTCTTAATTTATTTTCCATTTCCTGAAGCTTATGTTTAGGTGTCCTTTTTAAAATAAAACCTCTTAATTTTTCGGCCATCGGTGACAGAATCCGCATTTTAAATGATAATAATTCTTTATCCTCTTCCGGTTCAGCGGAAATACTCGTATCAACAAGCGGCATCAGACGGCGGTCAATTTGAAGTTTATTATGATTCACGCTTATTTGTACCGTAACAAACAATATGGAGAAAAATGCAAAAGAAATCATCCATAACAAAAACGCTGCCATCTCTACACCTCAATTCTTACAATCTTTTGAATCACCAGCCAGCCGATGAAACCTGAAACGGCTCCCATAGCAAGGAAAACCAAACCCAAAGGATGCTCCAGCATTGGGGAAAAGTAACTGGGACTTGCTACATTTAATATTAAGCCCAGCACAACAGGTAATAACGAAATAATAATCGCCGACATACGCCCTTGAGAGGTTAATGTCTTCAATTCATCCTTCATACGAATCCTTTCATGGATGGTTTCTTCAATCGTTTCAAATAGCTTAGAAAGGTTTCCACCCGTGGACCTTTGAATGAGCACAGCAGTCACAACTAATTTTAAGTCTTTGTTTGGTAAACGACTTAACAGATTTTGAAAAGACTGTTCCATTGAAATCCCTAAGTTCATCTCCCGAATGGCTTTTGCAAATTCAGTTCCGAGCGGATCGGAAACTTCTTTCGCTACTAACTGCATCGCCTGCATAAAACTAAATCCTGATTTCATCGCTGTACTAATAGTTCCCAATGCCTGAGGGAGCTGATCTGAGCACGCCTGAATTCTCTTTTTTCGTTTATGTTTTAAATAACTGCCGGGTCCAAACCAGCCAATAAGTGGAAGCAGTATAACCATCATCCAGTTTAATTCCATTGCGAATGCTGTCATAAAGGTCAGCAAAACGCTTAACAGGCGAATAGCCATAAATTCTTCCGATCTTATGGGGACACCCGATGTTTCAATAAGCTCTGCCCACTTTTCTGTTTGCTTTTTCCCGCGAAATATTCTTGAGAATCTTTGAAAAGCAGATTTTAAAAATGCATCTCTATTTCCGGCTTGCTCGATTGTCCTGCCCCTGGTTGTCATTTTATTTTCATCATTTGCTTCTTCCGAAAAGTATTTGTTTAAGCGATATTCGACTTGAAGTTTATGACGCTTCAAGGTCATGGCAATCATTCCTGTAAACAATGTAATAAGCAGAAACAATAATACAAACACCATTATGACCACTCCTCCTGGAACCAATGGGCAGGTACCTCAAATCCATAATCGGTTAATTTATCCGCACAATCAGGCCGAATACCAGTTGATACAAATCTTCCCTTAATCCTGCCATCGCTTGCTGTTTCCGTCTGTTTAAAAACGAAGATATCCTGCAGAGTAATCGTATCTCCTTCCATTCCGGTGATTTCAGAGATATGGGTGATTTTTCTGCTTCCGTCCTTAAGTCTTGTCTGCTGGATAACAAGATCCACAGCTCCTGCAATCTGCTCACGAATGGCTCTGATCGGTAAGTCCATACCGGCCATAAGAACCATTGTTTCTAAACGGGAAAGCATATCTCTGGGAGAGTTTGCATGACCCGTTGCCAGCGAACCATCGTGACCCGTGTTCATGGCCTGAAGCATGTCCAAGGCTTCAGCGCTTCTCACCTCACCAATTACAATTCGATCAGGCCTCATACGCAGGGAGTTTCGGACTAAATCACGGATGGAAATTGCACCCGTGCCCTCAATATTAGGAGGACGTGTTTCCAACGATATGACATGATCCTGGGATAACTGCAGTTCGGCTGCATCCTCTATCGTGATAATTCGCTCATCGTGAGGAATGTAAGAGGATAAGACATTCAGCAATGTGGTTTTCCCTGAGCCTGTTCCACCACTGATAAACACATTTAATCTCGCTTTTACACAGGCATCCAGAAATTGAGCCATTTCTTCACTCAGGGTGCCGAAGTTAATTAAATTTTCCATTTGCAGCCGGTCCTGAGGGAATTTTCGAATCGTAATCGTCGGACCGTTCAAAGCCAATGGAGGGATAATTGCATTTACCCTGGAACCATCCGGCAATCGGGCATCTACCATCGGACTGCTTTCATCAATTCTTCTTCCCAAAGGAGAAACAATTTTCTCGATGACCTGCAATACATGATCATGATCCCTGAAATAACCGTCTGTCCTTATAAGCCGTCCACTCCGCTCCACATAAATATCGTCTGGACCATTGACCATCACTTCTGAAACTTCCGGGTCATTCAGGAAGGGAGTAATCGGACCATATCCAATTAATTCATTTGAAATGTCTTCAATAAAGGACTTTTTCATTTCAAATGAGATTCGCTCGCCCTCCTCATTCAGGTACTTCATCGCTTCTTTATTTAAAAATTCCAATTGTTTATCATCATCAATTTCATTTTGTTTTCTTAATTCGGAAATCAAATGAGTTCGCAGCATCGTTTTTAATTCGTGTTCCTGAGAACGAACGCTGTCACTTCGGGATGGTACAGCAGCTGATGCAGATGAACCTTTTGGCTGATTTTCACTTTTTTCATTTAACCGTTTTAATAATGACATCTACATCTCCTCTTTCACAAAAGACTGTTTTCTAAGAATGGTTGTTTAGGCATCGCATTAAAATACTAAGGCTTAAAGACCACCTATGATTAAATTAAGTTGTTTGGAGTAAAGATTACCCCCGTACTTTAATGACGCTTGCGAAAAAAGGAAAACTGTTTTTTCTCCCTTTTTGATCGTGTTTTATTCGCGTCTTTATTTGAATCGATTCTTCTTACTAATTTCTCAATGGATTTGGCTACATTTGTTTTAGGTGAGCGAATGACAAAAGGAATACCTAAATTAATGGAGCTAATAACCGTTTTATAATCACTCGGAATAGATAGTTCCAGATTTTGACCGACTATCTTCTCCACCGATGATTGATCCATCCCTTCCATCTTGGTATCTCTGTTTAACAGGATTTTCACTTTATCCTTCAAACCTAATAGTTCAAACGTATCCATGGCCAATTTTCCATTCTTTAAAGCTGGTAAATCCAATGAGGTAATAAGCAGGATTTCCTCTGAATTTTCGATGGCGACCAGGCTTGTTTCAACAAAGGATGGAGGGGTATCAACGATTATGACATCAAATTCTTTCTTAAGCTGAGATAGAATTGTGGAAATATGTTCCCCAGTAATCAATTCCGCAAATTCAGGAGAAGTAGGAGCTGCCAGAACAGACACCTTTGTTTTCGGATCGTAGGTAATATAAGGGTTAACCTTGCCATCGCCATTTTCATAGGACTCCTTCAGCCATTCATAAATCGTCTGCTTAGGCTGCAGATCCAATAGCAAAGGTACATCTCCAAATTGCAGGTCCAGATCGATGACGGCTACTTTTACACCTTGTTTAGCAAAAGCCACAGCTAAATTGACACTGATTGTGGTTTTTCCAATCCCACCCTTAGTACTCGCTACCGTTATTGTTCTTGCTGGTTTCCGATCAAATTTTTTCTCTGCTTCTTCCAGTTTGATTTCAATAATACTTTCCGCTTTTACCAGTGCCTGCTTCCATTCCTGTTCTTCAAAATTCAGAGGAATTACGTCTGTTGCTCCTACGTACATCGCCTTTTTATAATCAATTTCATCCTCATGGGCAATTAAAATGATTTTTAAATTAGGCATCTGTATAGAAATGTCTCCGCATAGATCGTATAAATCGTACGCGGAGCTGGAAGTAATAAACAAAACGCCGAAGTCATCATCACTTATGAAGGATTGAAACTCCTCCTGGTTCCGAAAGGACTTTGCAAATTTACGATTATAGTAAAGAAGCTTTTTGATGGCTTCCGTGGAAGTTCCATTACTGGAAATAATAAAGTAATTTATCATTTAGGAATCACCCCTTTATTTAACTTTTCCATGGTTACGTGAATGTGGGGAGAATCTCCTTTGTCCTCAGGATCGCGAAGCATTAATGTATAAAAGCCCTGATCCACAGTATAAGCAAGTGCAGCCCCTTCTTCCGGTAAAACTTCGAGAGTAATTAAGGATGATGATGCTTCATTATTCTCTGTGCCCGTGCTTGATCCAACGGCCAAAACTTTAAGCTTCTGCAGCAGGATCTGCGCATTTGGATCAGTACCTTTGACTGCAGGAACAACAGCAACAACATCCACAAAATCCCCGGGCTGGATAAAACGGCTTACACTTTGTACTCCTGTTACTGGAATGGCAATGGCTCGTTTTCCTTTTTCAATAGTCAACGCCGGTTTTGTGTTTGTTTCCTCTTCATTTATTTCCTCTGTTGTTTCAATACCATTGTTTGCTGTTTCTGTTTGTACCTGCTCTCTACCCTGATTATTGACCTCAGAAGTTTCCTCATCCGTTGCTGGTACCTGTTTTGGAACAGATGGATCAGATGACTGATTAAGAGCCAGATATAATAAAGACGAAAAAATAAATCCTAACACAATTGATATAATCCACATTTTCTTCAAGCTTTTCACACATCATCACCATTTTCTTATTGAATTAATTTCAAACCATAAGCACCATAGTCATATTGGTCTGGTGCACTGCCACCATTAAAGGTTGTCTCGATAAACCGACCCAGAACAACTGATTGATCATAGGGTGCTATGCCTTCTAAAAAGAAAGAAGCAAACCCGACAATTTCAATTTCTTTTATTTGTTTCACATCAACATTCACCGGCTTATACACCATAACGAGAACGACCCGCTCACAGCCCGGACTATAATCTAAGTGCGTAGCGTCGGGGCATTTCGATACGCGATAATCGACAGCATCCTCTGTAGCACCACTCATTTTTCCCGGTTCCGTAGACAGGATTTCGCCTACATGCAAGGTTTTGTCAAAGCCCTTTTTAAAGTCCTCAAGATAGTTACGAGCACCGGAGCCTGTTAATTCAATGGCCCCAAAGTTTCCTACTACAGGATCTCCTACTTTCAGCTCAATTAAATCGTCTTTAGACATATCGTTGTTGTATTGAACACCAAGAGGAATCGCTCCTTTGACTGAATCCAGAGGTGCCAGCTGAACAACAGCATTTGCTTCCAATACAGGATCATCAAATCCCAATACTTTTCCAAACGTTAAGCTTACCGTCTTCTGTCCACGAACCTTTATTCCTTTATTTTCGGATAAAAACTCAACAAAAATTTGATCAGCTTCCCCATTTTGTAAGGCTGTCCATTTGGCTGAATCAGTCGCCTTTTCCGGTGATGAAGGAAGTTCCTGCGCTCCCGCTAAAGCAGCAGCGTCCACCATTTTCTGCAGCCGGTTTTTTTCCAGATAAAGATTGCCACCATCTAAAACAAGGGCAACCAGTGCTAAAAAAGCGCTCATCGCTAACGCAACCAGAACCATCACAGCCCCATCTTCACGTTTCCTGAAGTTCCTCATACTACTCCATCCTCATAACAGTTTCGCTCGTTACTAAAAATGGATTTGGTAAGAGTTGTTTGATAAAGGGAGTAAAAATCTCAACTGGATATGATGTGGCTACACTGACATAGCTTCCTCTGGTCCGGTTGCTTTCTGGAGAGATGGTGACGGATAAATGCTCGTGTTTTAAAGCTGGAGCTGCCTGAAAAGCTGTTTCTTCAATTTTTAAATTGTCATCCCCAACGCTTGCTGCTCTGGCTGATTCACGACTGACATGCTCAACTGTCATGTAGGTGTGTATGATTCTTCCAAAGTCAATCATTCCAAAAATCAATAACAGCAGGATAGGTAACGCTAAAGCTATCTCAACAACTGCCTGTCCACGTTGTGATTTTCTTAAACCCATAAGGATCCTGCTCCCAAGGTAATAAATGTTCCAATCACAATGGCCACTCCATACGGAAAGGCGTGGTGCAATTCATCTTTATTTAAAGAGTCCAGCGTTTTCAACTGCGTTACGTATAGAATACGTTTAAAGGAGTGAAGTAAATCCTTTCTTTTCAGCAGCAGTACGACAGCTATCATCCCGCCAATGAGAGCTGTATAAATAAACGCATAAAAAACAAACTGCATGCCTTGCAGTGCACCAATAGCAGCCAATAATTTCACGTCGCCGGCACCCACTCCACCTAACAAAAATGGAAGGAATAAGAGACCAAGTCCAAGTAAAAATCCACCTGTACTGAACAGGAGTCCATGTAGTCCACCGGTTATAACATAATATATAAACGCAAAACCTATAGCAGGGATGGTTACGATATTTAAAATTTTACGTGCTTTTATGTCCGTGATTAATGAGATGATTAAAATGACAGAAAGAATGACTTCAATCAATTCACTCACTCCTTTAATTGCAAAAAAATAACCCTACTTCTTTAGAACAAACTGTTACAAGAAATAGGGTCTGCAAATATTTATAGTTTAACTTTGTTGGATTTCGTTGTTAGTTAGTCGAGGAAGTTGTGTCTGGAGTTGTTTCCGTAATGGTATCCGGATTTGTAATTGACGTTACGATGGAATCAAATTTTGCTTTAAGTTCATCACCAAGCGTAACCAGTGCTACTACAACCACCAGTGCAATCAGACCAAGAATCAGACCATATTCAGTCATACCTTGTCCTTTTTCTTCTTTAACTAATCTCTGCATTAGTTTGTTCATTTGTGTATACCCCCATTAATTTTATGAAATTTTTTAAAACCAGGCTGGCTGTTTTCCCGATTGGAGGATTGAAATTTATAAATAATAAGAATCAATAATTGCCATTCCTTTCGTTCCATCAGCCATCTTTTCGCAAGGCTTTCCGTCCCTGCAAAACTTATATTAGCATGGTGGAAGAGAAAAAGCACTAGAGTATTAATGGTAAGTATGGAAGGTGCGTTAGTTTATGGAGATTATTAGCAGTGACAAAAGGCTTGAGGTTCCAATCAGCATACTAAGATATCAGACGTTCTGGAAGAGGTTCAGAGGGCTTATGTTTAGATTAACCCCTATAAAAAACGAAGGAATTTTCATCAGCCCCTGCAATTCCATTCATATGTTTTTTATGTTTTTCCCCATCGATGTTGTCTTTTTAGATGAGCATCATCAAGTGGTTAAGACCATAGTCCACCTAAAGCCGTGGCACGTAGTCTGGCCGGTAAAACACGCGGTTACCGCAATTGAGCTTCCCAGCGGAACCATTCACAAGTACCAAATTAAAATTCATGACAAAATTAAGCTGTAACGAAATAAACCTTTGGAGATTGGTCCAGTCTAAGGGTAGTAAATAAAGGAGTGATTCAAATGACGAAGAGTAAACGAAGAAACATAGAAACGAAAGCCCCCAAGCGTGAAGAACTAAGTGTCCAAACCTATGATCCGTTTCACGACGATCAGGAAACCTATCCAGGAGATTCGGCAGACGAGCACAAGAGATTAGAATCTGCCAACAAAACCATTGGTGCTGATGAAATAAAACAGCAGAATGAAAATTTGTAGCAAAAGCAGAAACAACCGTTTGCCTTACGGACTAAAACAAGCATAAGCAGAATTTTTTCCGTTGCAAAAATACAGCCACTTCGGAAATTCTGCTTATGCCCCAGGTCCTAAACGGTTGCCTCACCATTCTCTTTCCAGATGACTGGACAGATCAGTCATTTTCGTTCAGCAGCCGGGAGGTAGACATGGAAAGTCGTACCCTCTCCCACTGCACTATCAATATGAATTTTGCCCTTGTGGTTTTCCACAATCTTATAACTGATCATAAGACCTAAGCCGTTTCCGTTTTCTTTTGTCGTATAAAATGGATCGGAAATCCTTTTGAGATTCTTTTCCGAAATTCCCATCCCGCTATCAGCTATTTTAATATGAACCCATCGTTGTTCTTCCTCAAGAACATAGTCCATATTTATGTTCAGATCGCCTCCCTCAGGCATGGCCTCTATCGCATTTTTAACAAGGTTAAGAAATACCTGCTTCATCCGATTTTCATCCATCACAACCTGCATGGAGTCCTGTTCATTTTCAAAGGATACGGATACATTTTGCTGTCGAGCATCATAATCAAGCAAAGTGAGAACGTTCTGGACAGTTAAAACCATATTGCCCACTTCCATCGTTAAATCTTTCGGACGGGCCAGAACCATAAAATCTTCAAGAATGTTATCCACCCGATTAATTTCGTCAAGAATAATCTCCAGAAACTCTTTTCTTTGTTCATCCTTCTCATCCAAAGTCAGAAATTCTGCATAGCCCTGCATCGATGTTAAAGGATTACGGATTTCATGTGCCACCCCTGCTGCCAATTGACCCACCGCAGCTAATTTATCCTGACGGTGTAAATATTCTTCTGTTCTCTTACGCTCTGTTATATCCGTTCGAATGGCAATATACTGGTAAGGTTTATGGTCATCATCCAGAAAAGGAACAATGGTTGTATTCACCCAATAAAAGGAACCATCCTTGGCGCGATTGCAAATTTCACCTTTCCAGACATGACCAGTACCGATTGTTTTCCATAAATCTTTAAAAAATGATTTTGGATGATACCCTGAATTTAATATCCGGTGATCCTGCCCAATCAATTCATCACGACTGTATTTGGAAATCTCACAAAATTTGTCGTTTGCATAAATAATTCGACCTCGCCTGTCCGTCATAGCCACTATAGAGGATTGATCAAGGGCGAATTTAAAATCCTGCAGGTTTGTATAACTGGAGGCCAGCCTTTTACTGACTAGCGAACTCGTTACAATTAGTCCGGTTAAAATTAAAACAGACATAAAAATAACAATGTAAAAAACAAATGATCCTTCTAATTGACCCCCGTCGTTGCTATTATGCTCCGGGTTATAAAAGCTCGATGCTCTTGAAAGCAAAAAATAGCCTTCAACAATCGCAAGAGTAATAATTAAGGTGCTTACTGGACGCAACCATCCTCGTCTGGTATAGGAATATTTTTTTGAAAAGAGAATCCATAAAGAAAATAAAAACGAAATAAAAATCATTGCAAGGGAAACAAACAATATCTCAGGATCAAAAGACATCGTGTAATTCATCGAATAAACACCTAAAACGTGAAAGCAGAAAACAGCAAGAGTCAGAAAGAAACTGCTGGTATAAAGACGTGATGTTCGATAGGGCCTTGCTACCAGATTATAAAAAGCGATGCCTATAAAAATAATTCCCAATAGTACAGATAGAATCTCAAGCGGGATGTTATAATCAGACAAATCCACCGTATTGATGGTAAAGGTAACCAGAACATTCATTACCCAGATACCTATCCCCATTGAAGTAACTCCTCCAAGAAATAAAAACTCCTTGTTCCGGTCAGAGGAGCTTATCAACGTAAATAAATCAATGGCAGTATAAGAGGCCATAAAAGTTAAAACAATGGCAAGAAAAAGTAACATTGGATCCGTTGACATGAAGATATATTCCATTTTATACTTCCTTTCCTATAAAAAAACGCTTCCCTTATTGTAAAAGAAAGTCGAACAATAGAAAAGAAAATCTATGAAAATTACAAATTGGTTAAGGGCAGTTCGATTGTAAATATCGTACCGTAACCTAACTCACTATGTACAGTAATTCGTCCGCCCATCCGTTTAACAATCTCAAAACTGACACTCATCCCAAGACCTGTGCCATTCTTTTTAGTTGTAAAATAAGGTTCACCTATTCTTTTTAAATCGTTTTTTGCGATTCCTTTCCCCTGGTCTTTAATGGTTATCACCACATCGGAATCCCTTCTCATCGCTTTTATGTATAATTGTCCGGGATGATCTCTCATGGCTTCCATCCCATTTTTAATGATGTTTAATAATACCTGCTGAACCTCATGTTTTATTCCCTTCACCGTTAAATCAGGTTCAACCGCTGTTACTAACTGGATATTCTGCTGATATGTGGCTAAAAGTTTAATAAGATTCTGAAGCACTGAAGAAATGTCTACGATTCCATATGGATCTTTCTGTGGTTTGGATAAGGATAAATAATTCTGGATAATAGATTCCGCACGTTCCAATTCATCTATGGACAATCTTAAATATGATTTATCTTTGTCACTTAAATAGTCCTTTTCATGCAGAATTTGAAGAAATCCTTTGACCGTCGTCAGCGGATTTTTTACTTCATGGGTAACAGAGGCGGCCAGCTGGCTTACGGCATCCACTTTTTCATTATGCTGAAGCTCGCGTTTTAACCGGGTTTGCTTATCCATATTTTCAATGAGTAACTGGACCGCAAGAATGGTAAACCAGGTTATTAATGAAAGGATAACTAAGAGGGGTAATTGCTGTACCTGACCGGTGTGAATCAGAAATACACCTCTGGTTATGGCAATCGCCAAATAAAAGAGAGTAACTATAATAAATCTTTTAAAACGATCTGCTTTTATATATCGGGGTTTTATCCACAATAGAAGGATAAAAGCAACTGTATAATTACCTAAATAAACATAGAACTCGGAATGCTGAAACAGTAAGGTGTAGAATAACATGACAAGAATGAGACTTAGTCCTGATAAACGTGAACCATAAAGAATAGCCATTAAGATGGGGACAATTCTTAAATCATAAATAAAAGCATCGGAATATTCTGCGGGGAAAAACATGGTTAAACATAAGGCTATAAGAAGAAAAATAGCAAATTTTGAAAAAGTACGTGTCTGGCGTGCAGTATCTTCTTCGTTGAGGAATATGAAATAGAATAAAACTGGAAAGACAATAAATAATACATTATTTAATAGATGTGGAAGTGTCTCCTCCATACCATTAACTCCCCATTATTTACAATTTGTAATTCTATCTTACCTTTTTTTAACATTCCTGTAAATAAAATTTAAAAAACACTGAGTATAAAGTATCAGATCTTTCATTTTTGTACGGTCAGTTTCGTCTCATATGAAGTAAGTCATGTCCTCCATCCACCATATAGTTTGGAATAGAAAAAAGCCTGGGTAGACGTAGATACGTGCCCAGGCATCACAGTTTCCATATATTTTGCTTTAAGTCGAGGTTCTATAGAGTACCCTTACGATTTCTTTTATCCCAGTGTTACTCCCTGATATTCAAGATACTCATCATAAGTCATTTCTTTGTCCACAACCCCATCAGGGCGGATATCAATAATACGGTTGGCCAGGGACTGAATGAATTGATGGTCATGGGACGTAAACATTAGAACGCCATTAAACTTCATGAGTCCATTATTCAAAGCTGTAATCGCCTCAAGATCCAGATGGTTTGTCGGCTCATCAAATAACAATACGTTGGCTCCACTTAGCATCATTTTTGAGAGCATACAACGGACTTTTTCTCCACCAGATAATACGTTTGCCTTTTTCCTGGCTTCCTCACCTGAGAAGAGCATACGACCAAGAAAGCTTCTGATAAAGGTTTCTGTCTGGTCTTCCGGTGAATATTGACGGAGCCAATTCACTAAATCCATGTTGTTGTTTTCAAAGTATGGGGAATTGTCCTTAGGAAAGTAACTTTGCGACGTAGTTATTCCCCATTTATAGGAACCTTCATCCGGCTCCATCTCCCCCATTATAATTTGCATAAGGGCTGTGTTGGCTCTCTCATTGTCACCAATCAGAGCTACTTTATCATCCCTCTTCAAAGTAAAGGACACATTATCGAGAACCTTTTCTCCATCGATTGTTTTACTTAACCCTTCAACAAAAAGAACATCATTGCCAATTTCTCTGTTGGGCTTAAAGGCGATATATGGATATCTTCTCGATGAAGGCTTAATATCGTCAAGCGTAATTTTGTCCAATAATTTTTTTCTGGACGTGGCCTGTTTGGATTTTGATGCGTTCGCACTAAAGCGTGCAATAAAGGTTTCAAGCTCTTTTATCTTTTCTTCTTTTTTCTTATTTTCTTCCTCAGCCATCTTTTTGGCTAATTGACTGGATTCATACCAGAAATCGTAGTTACCCACATACAGCTCAATCTTTCCGTAATCAATATCTGCTATATGTGTACAAACCTTATTCAGGAAGTGACGGTCGTGGGAAACCACAATTACAGTATTTTCGAAATCGATTAAAAATTCTTCTAGCCATTGGACGGCCTTAATATCGAGATGGTTCGTCGGCTCATCCAGAAGTAAAATATCCGGGGAACCAAATAAAGCCTGAGCTAAAAGAACTTTAACTTTTTGAGATCCGGTCAATTCTGCCATTTTCAGCTGGTGAAGCGATTCATCAATTCCCAGTCCTGTTAACAGTTTAGAGGCGTCCGATTCTGCCTCCCACCCGTTTAGTTCAGCAAACTCACTTTCCAGCTCGGCTGCCCTCATTCCATCCTCATCTGAAAAATCAGGCTTCATATAAATCTCATTTTTTTCATGCATAATTTTATATAAACGTTCATGCCCCATGATAACAACCTGCAGCACTTCATTTTCTTCATACTCAAAATGATCCTGTTTCAGCACAGCAAGCCTTTGTCCCGGTGTAATGGAAACATCACCGGTCTGAGTTTCGATTTCACCTGAAAGTATTTTTAAGAAAGTGGACTTACCTGCCCCATTTGCACCTATTAGCCCGTAGCAATTGCCCGGGGTGAATTTTATATTTACATCTTCAAACAGCTTCCGATCACCGTATCGTAAGCTGACATTCTGAACGTTAAGCATCGTTTGTATGGCCTCCATTTTCCTGATAATTAAACGTAATTGCCATTATATCATGAACGACTGGGGAAAAGATAGTTTATATGATAGAAAATCCATGGATGATACATGTACGAAATTAATTTTCTGCACCAATACAAAAGCTAATGGTCAATTGCAGCCATTAGCTTTTGTATGGTATAGGAAATTAGAAATAAGCTGATTTGTGCCTAAGAGATCAGCAAAAGCCGTGTCCGGCTCCGCTTCTCCTTATTTTCCTTTTCCGCCCCAGTTTTTCTTGTTCTTATTTCGCTGGTCTTTGTTATATCTTCTTTCCCTTGGTTTACGATCTTTGTTGTATCGATCCTTATTGTTCCGATCCTTATACCCTCTGTTATTTGAGCGTTTCCGATTGCCCTGATTTTTTGATTTTTTGGCGCGCAGTGGGGCAATGGATGTTAAATGAACAGGTGTACGATCAGGTTCCTTGGTTAACAGTTTGATGGCAGCTGATACTAACGACACTGAATCAATATCATTCAGGAGATTTTCAGCCATCGTTTTATATTCTTTATTGTCTTCCTGCTGTGCCGATTCTCTTAATTGATCAAGAGCGGATTGTTTATTTCCCTCAATCACGTCTGTATACGTAGGAACTGATTTTCGTTCAATCTTTGTTTTTGTAACCTGTTCAATGGCCCGCAAATGTCCTATTTCACGAGGGGTTACAAGAGTAAGAGACAGACCTTTGCGACCAGCTCTGCCTGTACGTCCAATTCGATGAACGTAGCTCTCAGGATCCTGTGGGATATCGAAATTATACACATGTGTCACACCTGAGATGTCTAAACCTCGGGCAGCAACATCTGTGGCAACCATAATATCAATCGTCTGTTCTTTGAAAAGACGAATGACATGGTCACGCTTGGATTGGGATAAATCGCCGTGTATCCCTTCTGCGGAATAGCCCCGCTTTTTTAACCCCTCTGTCAGTTCGTCCACTCGCTTTTTCGTACGGCCAAACACAATGGCCAGTTCAGGAGACTGAATATCCAGTAAACGGCTGAGCACATCAAACTTCTGTTTTTCAGGTACATCGATATAATGCTGATCAATATTTTTAACCGTCATCTCCTTGGACTTGGTACGGATCAGCTCTGGATTATTCATAAACTTCTGTGCCAGGGCTTCAATCTTTTTAGGCATGGTAGCTGAGAACAACATCGTCTGGTGCTCAGAGGTAATAGCTCCAAGAATTTCCTCAATTTCATCAATAAAGCCCATATTCAGCATTTCATCTGCTTCATCCAGTACAACGGTGTGAATGTTGTTTAAACGGATTGTTCGTCTCTTCATATGGTCTAATAAACGCCCAGGTGTAGCGGAAATAATCTGCGGGCGCTTCTTCAACGCTTTAATTTGACGATTAATATCCTGTCCACCATAGATAGGCAGGGTGAAAATCCCTTTTTTCGTACCTATACGATTTAATTCCTCAGCCACCTGTACCGCTAATTCCCGTGTTGGGGCTAAAATAATTCCCTGGATATTTCCGCTTGTTGTATCCACTTTTTCCACAAGAGGTATACCGAATGCGGTCGTCTTACCTGTTCCTGTTTGAGCTTGTCCAATCAGATCCTTTCCTTCCATCCCTGAAGGAATGGCCTTAGCCTGAATGGGTGTAGCTTCCTCAAAACCCATGGCCATTACGGCCTGAAGGGTGTCCTCGCTAATATTAAAATCCTTAAAATTTGTCAATCTTATTCAATCCTTTCCTATGATGCCTCTTACATATATTTCATCTATTATTAGTATGTATCGTAAGTTTCAAAATAACCCTAATTGTATCGTTACCAAACCTTTATCAAGTATCCGCTTGTTCTCCTTTTTCACATACAAGTTTCACATACACAATATTAGATTTCCATACTTTAGCAAGTTTAAAGGAATTTATGAAAAAAATCCAGTTTTAGTGCTCATTATTGAAATGAATCACACCAAAGTCACTATTTTATCTTAATAGTTCCAGAAACTTATTGCTTTAACCAGGAATAAAATAATGCTGGAAACCTCTCTAATATCCTTTCCCCATTATTACTTTAAGTAAAACTAAAGACTGTTTTCGTAAAATATACTATAGCGTCGCCTCCGTTTTTCATTCATAAGCAGAATCCCATTTATAGCCAATGTCAGGACATTCAGGAGATTCTGCTTATGCTGCGAGTCTTAGCTTCCGTCTTTATCCCTTATACATCGACAAGGTTTTCTAATTGCTTATACTTGTCTCGAAGGTCAGTAATATCCACTTCATCGGTCAGGCTGTATAAAAGGCCTTCAAAATACTGATTAACGGTCTCTTTCCATCTCTGCTTTACTTCATCTATTTCCTTTTCCCATTGTTCCAGGTAATTCTGAACCAATATGTGACTTTCGTCTGTTAAAGATTCTTTTATCAACGGTTTTAACGTTTCCTCTAACCTCTGCTTTGTATCCTCTTTTTCATTCTGTTCAAAAAATACCTTTGTGTTCTTAAAGGAACTGAAAATTTTCCTGAATGGCTCTAATTCAATAACGTCCAGATGTAAATCAACTTTAGGCGAGATAAAATCCGGTGCTATTTCGTTTTGAAAGGTGACCTGATAATCCTTTAACAGGTCATCATTTTGTACATCCTCCTTTAATTGTTCTATCTGCTTTTTCATAAATGCTTCCACTCTTAATTCGGTGGCCTGAACCTCTCGAATGAGTTTACCCTCTAACAGTCCGATAAGCTGGTGAAAAGCCATCTCTAACTCGGCTTTGCCCCTACGTCCATTGGATTTAATCGTTGCGGGGTTGAAGGTTTCTTTAAAAAGATCAGAAAAGTTCAGGAATATACGCTGATGAATATAATAAATCAGTTCCTCCAGTTCCTGCCTGATGGACTGCTGATAACGAAGATCAGACTGCTGGTTAATCAGGTCAAGCATAGCTGACCAAGCATTGTTATATAGATCTTTTCGCTGCTGTTTTTCCTCCGCGTTCATGGAAGCACGTTTCCTGTATTCATCCAGTGTAGAAACCGCCCGCTTCATATCATGGAATCCTGAGTTGACCATAATCCCTGTCAGTTCATCCTGAATAAACGAGGTAAAAGCTTTTTCAAATTCCATGAGTCCGGACCCTTTAACCTCGTTTTCTTTTTTCTCCTGCAGCGCCCATTTACTTGACACCGGGAACATTCTGGGCTGACGAATGCCAAATGCAGTTAGATTATCCTTAACATAGGATTGGACAAGCTCAAGTTCCTCTTCATTCTTAGCCAGGTCCTTTGCATTTATGACAAAAAACATTTTATCCAAGGTAAACACATCTTTTACCTGACCAAGCTGGGTAAGGAATTCCTGATCAGCTCTGGAAAAGGCGTGATTGTAGTACGTTACAAACAAAATTGCATCAGAATCTTTAATATATTCAAATGCCACCTCCGTATGTCTTGCATTAATGGAATCAGCCCCGGGTGTATCTACGAGCGTTACTCCATTCATTGTTAATGGGCAATCATAATAAAATTCAACCGATTCCACGAAACAGGCATATTGCTCCTCTGCAACATACACATGCGCATCTTCCAGTTTTATGCTCAATGATTGATTCAATTGATTTTTCAGCTTGTGATACCCCTTTTGCAGAGCATGCAGAAAGGACAGACTCTTATTTTCTCCTTCAGATATATACTCTGACAGATCTTCATGGGCAAGCCAGCTGATGGCCTCCTCTAATGTTCCAAAGGAGTCCGGTATTCTTTTCCCTGCATGTATAATATCCTCTAAGACCTGCTTTTCACTTTTAAGTTGAATACGAACCGTTCCATGTTCGTGTTCACGGTCAGATGGACGAATTTTATTAATGGTTGCAGTCGTTGGATTAGGCGATACAGGCAGAACATTATCTCCCAAAAGTGCATTAGCAAAGGAGGACTTCCCTGCACTGAACGCTCCAAATAATGCTACGGTAAATTGACGGTTGATTAGCCGGTCTCTCTTTTGAGAAAGATCACCTGCAATCGTTTTAAAACCTTTCATATCCTTTATTATATGGATGGACTGCTCCATCCGATCAATCATATCATCCACTGGAACCGAAGATGATGGAGAGAAATGAGTATTCTGCTTTTCTGATGATGAGAATGTTTCTTCATGTTTGATGGTTTTCCCAGCTGATTCCAATGCTGAAGCGGCAGCCATCTGGACGTTATTCTCAAACGTAGCCAAGAGCTTCTCCATTTGCTGAAGAGATGATTCAATATCCAAGTCATCGGTTATTTCTTCGTGGTCCAGCTCCCTTTCCCGCAACTCTATTGACCTGTGAATATGATTGATTTGTTCTCTTATCTGCTCGTGTTGTTTAAGCTTTTCTAAGTCTTCTTCCTTCTCTTTTATTATGTTCTTTTCATATTCCTCAATATGAAGATTGACTTTTTCCCATAAATGTTCGATCTGTTCCTTAGCACTGTTCTTTAAATCGTTTGACACATCATTCGTATATACAAGAACATAATTCCCTGTAACCTCTGCCCCTGTTTTCATTACCTTCTTTAAACGTTCTGGTTCATAGGTCAGATTAAAGTTTTGAATATCCTGCAGAATTTGTTCATCCGTGACCTGATATTTTTTAGCCAGGTTGACCGCCATGTCACGAATGTGCGTTTCCAATTGTACAGCTGTAACTTCCATTAGTGCTTCATAAAAAGAGTACTGACGCTTATCCCGTTCTTCAGCAGTCTTTTTTTTCGTCATGAACAAACCTATCTTAAAACCAGGCTGCATAGACTCAAGGAACAGTCTTGCCTTTTCCCGGTTTTCATAAGGCATTAAATAAGCATTTTTAAAAATATCATCCATGGTCTTTTTCAGTTGTATCTCCGCTTCTTCTACCAAAGACTTTCCTTCATTTATTTCTGCTTGCATTTGCTCCAGTTCTGATAATTTTTCATCAGCTTCCAGTTGTTCCTCAAGTACATTGAGTTCATCCTGGTATGCCTGCTTATATTCTTCAACATGACTGTTAAGAAGAGAAGTCAGCGCATGCTGAACCGTTTCCTCCATCAAGGAATCTTTTTTGTGTGTAAGATCCTCCAGTAAATGCTTAACCACGGACAATTGATTGTATGAATGATTCTCTTCATGTAAGGATGTAAAATAAAGTTGCTCAGGTCTTATTCCCCACTGTTCAAGCACCTGATAGACACTATCTTTAAAAGATGTAAAGGAGAGCTCTTCTTCCTCATGTTTATCAATTTGATTGACGATTATATAAAAAGGCTTTTCCTGTTTTTGAAGGTCTTTTAGAAAAGACAGGTTTACCTCAGATTGAACATGATTGTAATCCATTACATAAAAAAGGACATCAACCGTATGGATACTGGACTCCGTAATGATCCGGTCCGCTTCATCAGACGAGTCTATTCCCGGTGTATCCAAAATCCAGACGTCTTCAGGCAGGTGTGAAATCGGTTTTCCGATTTCAATCCCTTTAATCGCATCGCCGTCTCTGCACAAAGAATGAATAATATCCATATCAAGCACACTCTCATAATGAGCAGGTGCTTCTTCCCGGAAAAACACTCTCGTATACGGCTTTTGTGTATTTTTTATTTTTACGAGGTTCGCACTGGTAGGAATAGGGCTTGCAGGCAGGATGCTGTCGCCAATAACCTCATTGATCATCGAGGACTTACCGGCGGAAAAGTGACCCGAAAAACCAATTGTCATTTCCTTGTTTATAAATTTTTTATACAGGTCTAAAACTTTATGTTTTCGTTGCTGATCTTCGTATTGGTCTAATTTTTCATAAGAACGTGCTAATTTGCTTAACAAATTTTGCAGTTTAGATATATTTGTCATTGTCATAGGATTCAAATGCTCCTTTTCCCGTTCCCCTTTTTACAGAATATTTTACTGAAAAAGCAACCTTGATAACAGACCTATCCCGAAACTTTTTCAAATATAATCGTTCAGATCCTGATAGGACGAAACTCCGTCTACACCTTCTGCAGCCTTTATCCCTCGTATAATAGCCTTTTCCATTACTTTGGAGGCTAACATTCCAAGACTGTTTAATTCTGCTTCAACCTTATTCGTGCTCATCGTAAAAATTGTATCTCCATCAACCAATGAATGGGAAGGACGCATCGTTCGTGCCAGGGAGTCATGGGTCATGGAGGACAGCTTATTTACCTGGGCTTTTGTTAACTTGGCATTGGTAACGACCGTACCTATCGTTGTATTCCCCTTAAAACGATTGGTTTTTTCTTTATCATTTAACTGGTTGAGCAAGGACTCCTCTGAGGATAAAAAGAATTGTTTTTGCTTATCGTAGGCCCCGGAAATCAACTTGCCTGATTCTGGATCAATCACATCGCCAAAGCAATTCACTGCAACAACAGCCCCCAACTGTAAATCTCCAGCCTGCACAGCATACGTACCTAAACCGCCCTTCATCGCAAATTCAGGACCCAGTGCTTTTCCAACCGTTGCTCCTGTTCCTGCGCCTATATTTCCATTTTTATTCACAGGATGATGAAAAGCATTTTGACTGGCTGAATACCCCATTTTATGATCAGGTCGTACAGAGGGGTCACCAGGCAGTAAATCAAAAAGAATAGCACCGGCTACAATTGGAACTTTTGCTACCTGAACATCAAAACCAATTTCCTGCTCCTCCAGGTATTCCATAATCCCACCAGCAGCATTTAAACCATATGCGCTTCCTCCTGCTAACATTACCGCATGAACTTTTTCCACCAGATTCTGAGGATCCAGTAAATCTGTCTCCCTGGTTCCAGGGGATCCTCCACGCACATCAACCCCTCCTGTTGCTCCTTCCTCACATATAATCACTGAACACCCAGTCAGTGCCTGCTCATTTTGTGCATGTCCTAACCTGAATCCTTCAAGCTCCGTAAATTTCACTTCCTTCATTTTTTCGCTCCTATCCTTTGTTAATGTGTATCATGAATATAAAAAAAGGACTGCTCCCATTTAAAGAAGAAGCAGCCCTGTTATTTAATCCTGGAAGAACTTCCTATTCAATTCAATGTATTCGTTTTCCTCTTCAGGAACATCGTCTTCATGATAAATGGCTTCAACCGGACAAACCGCTTCACAGGCGCCACAGTCAATACAAATATCCGGGTCAATGTAAAACATGTCTTTGCCTTCTTCTATACATTCAACCGGGCAAACTTCTACACACTCCGCCGACTTCTCTTCCTTACAAGGCGAGGTTATAACAAATGCCAAAATAAGCCCTCCTTTATCGTTAAATTCCACTTACTTTTATAATATTAAATGTCCATGACAAAAAATCCTTTTTTTTATCACGTTTTTTTGCGAAATTTCCTCTTTCTTTTACAAATATTAAAGAATGATTACTCATATATTTTACGTGAGACTTGAAATTATAGGGGGTACAGCATGAATATTACGGTTCAGGCGGGTGACAATTACTGGTTGTACAGTCAAACCTTTCAACTGCCTCTTCAGCTTATCATCGATTCTAACCCATCTATCCATCCTGACCAATTATCCATCGGTCAAACAGTCAGAATTCCGGGATTTGTCCAGGAAAACTATACCATTCAATCTGGCGATACATTATGGACGATTGCCCAACAGCAAAATATTTCCTTTCAACAGCTCTTATTTGTGAATCGGCAAATCAATCCTAATGCTTTATATGCGGGTCAGCAGATTATACTGCCAAGAAGAGTGACCTGGAGAGTGGTCAATGGCCGGCAGGAATATACGTACGACGACCTGATTCAAAACTTGCGTCAGCTATCCTACATTTATCCATTTATGTCTAATTTTGAAGTCGGCCAATCTGTGATGGGCAAACCCATCCCGGAACTTGTTATTGGGAAGGGTGCAAAAAAAGTCCACTGGAATGGTTCCTTCCATGCGAATGAGTGGATTACTACACCCATTATTATGACCTTTTTAAATGATTATTTACTTTCCTTAACCAACCAGCAGCCGATACGTGGCTTGCAGGTGAATCCTTTATATGAAGAAGTTCTTCTCTCCGTGGTACCCATGGTAAATCCAGATGGTGTAAATTTAGTGCTGAACGGCCCTCCTGAAGAACCCAATTATCGGGAGCTTGTGCTGGATATTAATAACGGAAGTACAGATTTCTCCAATTGGAAGGCCAATATCAGAGGCGTAGATCTCAATAACCAATACCCGGCCCAATGGGAAATTGAAAAAGAACGTAAGGAACAGGAACCAGCTCCGAGAGATTATCCTGGAGAAGCACCCTTAACAGAGCCGGAAGCTAGTGCAATAGCTGATCTTACAGTCAATCGTGATTTTGATCGAGTGTTAGCTTTTCATACACAGGGGGAGGTTATTTACTGGGGCTTTGAAAATTCAGAACCTCCAATTGCTGAGACAATCGTTAATGAATTTGCGAGAGTAAGCGGCTATCAGCCGATTCGAACTGTAGACAGTTATGCTGGTTATAAGGATTGGTTTATACAGGAGTGGCAGCGCCCAGGTTATACACTTGAGCTTGGAGAAGGGATAAACCCTCTGCCTTTAAGTCAATATGAAGAAATTTATCAGGAGGCATTGGGGATATTCCTGGCCAGTCTCTATATGTAAGGTTAAAAAATTATACTTTGGTATAGTTCCCAGAACCTTAGAACGAATATAAAATAAGTTTGACTATATAAAAGGGAGATGAAACATTTGGGAACTTTACTAATTAAAATTTCATCTGTTTATTTTGTAATTGGAGTGTGTATAGGCTATTACATGTCAACTTCCCACCAATATACACTCACTGGTGTACATGTTCATATCAATCTTCTTGGCTGGACCGCCCTTACTTTAATCGGTATCATTTATGTATTATTTCCTGAGCTCACAAGCAGAAGATCTGCGAAGATTCACTTCTGGTTACACAACCTTGGTTTGCCTTTAATGATGATTTCTTTAGCTGTCATGCTGCTGACAGGAAATATGAACAGCACCCCACTTATTGTCGGGACTGCTGTTGGGGGTACCCTCGTTTTGCTGGGCGTTCTATTTTTTGCGTTTAACATACTGGTTAACCTTAGACGTAAAAAGGCATAGGCAAATGGAAGATTGCAGGAAATAAGAAAAAGACCGTGCTTATACGGTCTTTTTCACATAAGAAGTTTGTTCATTAATCATCTTCTTCCAAAAATTCCAATCGATTTCCAAATGGATCTGCCACGTAAAAGCGTTGATATCCAGGTAGCCGGTCATCTACGGTAACTTCTATCCCATTTTCCTCGAGATGTTCTTTTAATTTAGGCAAATTTTGAATATAGAACGCTGGATGAGCCTTTCTTGCTGCACGAAAATCTTCTTCAACACCTATATGTATTTCCTGATGTCCACATTGAAACCAGACTCCCCCGTTTTTCCTTAGAGTTTCCGGCTTCTCAATTTCTTTCATTCCAATAATTTCACTAAAAAATTGCCTCGCTTTTTCTTCACATCCAGCTGGTGCCGCCAATTGAATGTGATCAATTCCCTTTATTGTAAAAGACATATCTCCAACTCCCCTATTTTAGATTTGCACGGAAATTTGTTCCCCTAAAGTAATTCCATTTAATGCTACCTTGCATGATCTTGCTTTTATATCAACACCAGCTTCCTTAGCATTAAGAAGCACATGGGCGAAATCCGGGTCGATCCAATCCGCAGGCTGAACAGATTTTATATCCTCTCTTTGACAAACAAAAAGAATCCCGGTCTGATACAGGCCTTGCTCACGAATAGAGGTGAGCTCCTCCACATGTTTTGCTCCCCTTTTTGTTGGAGCATCCGGAAAGTATCCAATTCTGTTTTTAGCCATCGTGACACTTTTTACTTCAAGTAAATACGGCTTATTTTCCCCTTGCAGTAAAAAATCCCACCTTGAACCACCATAGGTAAATTCCTGCTTTTTATAATCTTAATGTTTAAAATCAGATAGAGCCTTTTTCTGAAGTGCATGCTTCATTAACTGATTCGGTAAGGTGGAACGTAAGGATATAAGCATGTCACTATCCGGTTTTTTAATCATTTCAGCTGTCCACTTGGTTTTACGATGAGGTTCATCATGGTATGATACATAGATTGTGTTGTTCGGGATGAGCAGTTCCTTTAAACGACCAGGGTCCTGCAGGTGGACGGTAATTTCTTCTTTGGTTTCTGTTAATTGACACCTTAAGATAAAGCGATTTTTTCGCTCAATGAAAGAGGCCGAATGCATTTTTCTGTTATTAGGCAGAAACATTAGACTTCCTTAAAATAATCCTTAAAGAATCCACCTATTTTCCCTGTATTATCGATAATAAAGTAGAATTCATCCGTTTCATTTTTTACATCGTATACCTTACCAGGTGTCAGTACACGATTAACGATATACTTTTTCGCATTTGCATGTACACACTCAATTTTTTTAATGGTATTGCCTTCTTCCCATGTTTTATGAATCATTTTTTCTGCTCCTTTATGTCTGGTTTTGTATATGAAATGTAAATAAACAGGAGGGTGTCTCGCCTGTGAGATCACCCTGTGGTATGTGCCTTTTACTCAAAGAGATACAATAGCTTCCCGTACCCTTTTTCCTCCATTTCATCTTTCGGAATGAATTTCATAGCTGCTGAATTCATGCAGTATCGGAGACCGCCTTGATCCATTGGCCCATCTTCAAAGACGTGTCCAAGATGGGAGTCGGCATAATTACTTCTGACTTCCACTCTTCTCATTCCGTGTGATGTATCAAGCTGTTCTTTGACCTGCTTATCATAAATGGGCTTTGTAAAGCTTGGCCATCCACAGCCTGCATCATATTTATCCTTCGAGGAAAATAATGGTTCACCAGATACAATATCTACATAAATTCCCTCTTCTTCATAATCCCAGTATTCATTTTGAAAGGGACGCTCTGTGCCATTTTCCTGTGTTACCTGATATTGAATGGGATTGAGTATCTTCTTGAGCTCTTCTTTATTCTTATGATTGCCCCATGTTTTTTCAATAAAATCCTGGCGTCCGGATCCTTTTTTATACATTTTATAATGAAGAGGATTCTTCTGGTAGTAATCCTGATGATAATCCTCAGCTGGATAAAACGTTGATGCAGGCAAAATATCCGTCACGATTGGCTTTGAAAACTTCCCGCTTTTATCCAGCTCAAGTTTGGAATGTTCTGCAATTTTCCTCTGTTCTTCATTATGGTAAAAAATAGCTGTTCGATAGGAATCCCCGCGATCATTAAATTGACCGCCTGGATCGGTTGGGTCAATTAATGTCCAGTAAATTTCAACAAGATCTTTATACGGAAAAATAGCTGGATCAAACGTGATTTGCACGGCCTCATAGTGCCCCGTGGTCTCACTGCATACTTCTTCGTACGTTGGATTTTCCTTATGCCCTCCCGTGTAACCGGAAATGACGGATTCAATTCCAGGACGGGCATCAAACGGCTCCACCATACACCAGAAGCAGCCACCAGCAAAGGTCGCTTTTTCCAGGTTATTTTGAGACATGTATACTTACCCCCTCTATTGCAATTGGTTACTTCTATTTTATACTGGAAAACGCTTCTTCACAACTCAGGGGATTTTTCAGATCACACAAAAACTTTTGGTTTTGAACGCCCATCCTCTGTTGATCTTCTTCTTTTTCGGCTTGGGGCAAAATGTGTTTTCTTAGTGTCTGATTGGTTTTCTTTTGAGTCTTCATTGGAACTGAGCAACTTCTCTAATTCATCCTCATCTTCTTCCCTTTGCTCAAAAGATGTTTCGGTATCCTTACCCTCCTGATCCGATTTATACTCATCTTCCTCACTGGTATGGTCTTCTTCAGCATCGGATTCATTCAGTGCTTTAAGCATTTTTAGCATGGCCGGCAAATTCTTAACCATGGGGCCATATTGCTGAACCATAGGCGCTGCCTGCTGAGCAACATTAATGGCCTGCTGAACATTCCCTAAAGCTTTTGATGCCTTTTCAATCCCTGAAGCAGCTCCGGTAAATTGACCAGGATTCTGCGTGCCCATTCCTGGACCAAAGCCTCCCATACCCGGGCCAGGTCCCATTCCTGGACCGAAGCCTTGATTTCCTTTAGGCGTACGACTAAACAGACGCTGAAAAAGTCCACCAATTCCCCTTTGCTGTCCGCCCGTTTGGCCAGGATTCACGGGCTGCTGAAAAAAACCTTGTGGTGGCTGCTGAGGTGGTCTCTGTGGTCCTGGAAAATCAAATGGATTCGGTCTTCCTGTATTTGGTGCCATCGCTCTTCCTCCTCTTCTAAGCAAACGTACTACTTTACTGTACGAAGAGAAGGCACAATCAGTGTAGGCTCTATATGGAAAACAACTGAGAAAATTAACCTAAATCAGGAATTTGCCAGTCTATGGGTGTTTCCCCTATAGATTTTAAGTACTGATTAGCTTTGGAAAAAGGCTTACTGCCAAAAAAACCGCGATAAGCCGATAAGGGACTGGGGTGCGGGGATTTAATAATACAGTGTTTATCCTGATCCAAATACTTGCTTTTTTCCTGGGCATTTCTTCCCCATAAAATAAATACGATAGGTCGCTCCCGCTTATTCAGTACATCAATTACTTTGTCCGTAAAATACTCCCAGCCTTTCCCCCGATGAGAATTAGCCTGATGGGCACGAACGGTCAGGACCGCATTTAATAAAAGAACTCCCTGCCTGGCCCAGTGAATTAAATTGCCATGATTCGGGATTGTACATCCTAAATCCTGATGCAATTCCTTGTAGATGTTTTTTAAAGAAGGAGGAATCTGTACGGATGGTTGTACCGAAAAACTGAAGCCATGTGCCTGATCAGGTCCATGATAAGGATCCTGTCCCAAAATTACTACCTTCGTATTTTGATAAGGGGTATAATGAAAGGCATTGAAAATATCGTGCATATCAGGATATACCGTTTCAGAGCTGTATTCCCTTTTCAAAAACTCCCGTAACTGCTGATAGTAATTTTTTTCAAATTCCTCGCTTAAATAGTCATTCCAGTCATTTTGTAATATCTGCTTCATTTCTCTCTCACCCTCATACCATTCTCGATTTCTATTTTACTCGTTTTCTCTTTTTAAGAAAACAACAGCCAGACACATAGCCGTGCCTGGCTGCCTATAAGTTTATAACCGTTATGAAGTTACTTCTGAATAAATAATAAACCCTACAAAACTTGTTAAAATTAATCCGAATAAAATGGCAGGTAGCACGTGAACTCCCCCTATACAGTTTCGTTTTACACTTTAAGTATAATTGAAGAAAGAGTAGAATTAAGGTATATCCTATGGCAAATTTATGAAAATTTTATCGAGGGGGGATCTATATGACCAGCACAACCATTGGATTTGTTGGAACCGGAGTCATGGGAAAAAGCATGGCTCGTAACCTTATGAAGGCAGGTTATTCACTCCAGCTCTATACACGTACGAAGGAAAAAGCACAGGAGCTTCTCAATGAAGGTGCGGCCTGGAAGAACTCAGTAGCTGAACTGGCAGAAACATCGGATGTGATCATCACCATCGTCGGTTATCCAAAAGATGTTGAGGAGATTTACTTTGGGGAAAACGGCATCCTGGAAAACGCCCGCGAAGGTACATACTTAATCGACATGACCACCTCAAAACCACAGCTCGCTCAAAAGATTGATGAACAGGCCAAAAAGAAAAGGCTTTATGCGTTAGACGCCCCTGTATCCGGTGGTGACATCGGAGCCCGTGATGGGAAGCTAGCTATTATGATTGGAGGAAATGAGTCAGCTTATGAGGAAATGCTTCCTGTTTTTAATGTTATGGGGGAAAACATCATCCTTCAGGGACCAGCAGGAGCAGGACAGCACACAAAGATGAGTAATCAAATAACCATTGCTTCCAACATGATTGGGGTTTGTGAAGCGATTATGTATGCTAAAAAAGCAGGTCTTAATCCTGAGAGAGTATTAGATTCTATTACCACTGGTGCAGCTGGGAGCTTTTCTTTAAGTAAATTAGGACCACGGATGATTCAGGGTGATTTTGAACCTGGCTTTTATGTGAAACATTTTATTAAAGATATGAAAATTGCCCTGGAATCCGCTAAAGATATGAACCTGATGACACCAGGTCTGGAGCTGTCTCTTTCTCTGTATACAGAGTTAGCGGAAAAAGGTGATGAGGATTCTGGTACTCAGGCATTGATTAAGCTTTTTTCATAATAATTTTTTCGGATTAAAAATTATAAGAAAGTTGAACATCAAATGAATGGTTCGTTTGGTGTTTATCAATCCATTCACTCGTGAATTTTAATTTGATAAAGTTCAGAAACCGTGATAAAATTTCCTTTTGCAAGAGATAACATGCATACAGCACCTTAAAAGTTTATATCTTGCAAATATAAATGGATAGGTGGTAATAAGAATGGAAAACAAGGAAAAATATCAGGTCTTACTGTACTACAAATTTGTACACATTGAGGACCCTGAAACCTATGCGGCTGAACATTTGGAGTTTTGTAAAGAGCTGGGACTGAAGGGTCGTATTTTAGTTGCGGAAGAAGGTCTGAATGGTACGGTTTCAGGTACGGTGGAACAAACAAACAAGTACATGGAAACGATGCACAACGACCCCCGTTTCGCAGATATGATGTTCAAAGTGGATGAAGTGGAGGGACACGCATTCAAGAAAATGCATGTACGTCATCGTCCAGAACTCGTGACTCTGCGTTTGGATGATGAATGGGATCCAAGTGAAGAAACAGCAGAGTTCCTGGATCCAAAGGAATTTTATGAAGAATTACAAAGAGACGATACCGTTGTCTTAGATACACGTAATGACTATGAATATGACCTCGGTCATTTCAGAGGAGCTATTAACCCGGACATTGAAACCTTCCGTGAGCTTCCTGAATGGATTAAGGAAAATAAAGATGAATTAAAAGATAAGCGTGTCCTCATGTACTGTACTGGTGGCATTCGCTGTGAAAAGGTCTCCGGCTGGCTGCAAAAAGAAGGAATTGAAGATGTTGCCCAGCTGCACGGAGGTATTGTCACTTACGGAAAGGATCCTGAAGTACAGGGAGAACTATGGGATGGGAAATGCTACGTCTTTGATGAACGTATTTCCGTTCCTGTAAATCAGAAAGAGCATGTAGTAGTAGGCAGAGATTATTTTGATGGGAAACCATGTGAGCGCTATGTAAACTGCGCTGACCCTGATTGTAACCGTCAGTTCCTCTGCTCTGAAGAAAACGAGTATAAATATATGCGCAGCTGTTCCCATGAATGCCGCGTTTCTCCAAGAAACCGTTATGTGGTTGAGCATCAAATGACAGAGGAAGACATTCAGGAACGTTTAAAGCGTATTGAAGAAGAAGATAAAGTGGCACAAGGTTAAACTTAAAAAATAACCCTTAATGATCTGACTTAATGATTTAAGTTCAGTATTTGAGGCTGGGACAAAGTTGTTTTCGTTAAAGGTAAACCCGAATTATAATAGGTGTAGGAACTACCGCTCCGGAAATTCATCCTATCATTCGGTTTATTACCAAGCGAATTCGTTATGTCCCAGCCTCTTTTTTATGTAAAGACGACGTTTTGACGGGTACAATATTTTTGCCGTTTTGTTCTTTATTAATGTCATGAACCTTTTTTCAGCGCAAAAAAAGATCGCCTCAGATGACGATCTTCCTAGAAAAATTGACTTTTAAATGTCCCGGTTAGTTCACACTATACAACGAAACCAGCTGATATTGGCAGACGGTCTGATTTTTCTCGAATGTAATTTTCTTCACGATGGCACTTCCAATTTGGTCTGAATCCTCGTGCCTCATAATGTCAATGGGGACATCGATAGGAAACAGTTTGTAGCCCGAAAAGGTAATTTCAAAGATGTTCTCTTTTACATTCATTCGTCTCTCCTTCTCATTTGTAACAAGCTTCCATTCAATTGTTAACGGTACAGACATGGGACCATCCCCTTCCAAAATATTATAAAACTTTTATCCTGGACTCATTCCTTATTAGTATTGAAGACTAAAACACGGTAAGTGATACCTTAGAGCCGCTGTGTGAAGGTTCTATGTGAAGCTTGGCCCTTATTTCTTCTTTTAATTTCTGTACGTGAGAAATGATACCTAACATCCGGTTGCCTTTTTGCAGATCACTTAAGCAATTTAACGCCTGCTCCAGTGAAAGTTCATCAAGGGTTCCAAATCCTTCATCAATAAAGAGGGTGTCAAGCTCCACACCACCGGAATGGGCCTGTACAACATCGGCCATTCCAAGAGCAAGGCTTAATGCTGCTTTAAATCCTTCTCCTCCGGATAAGGTTTTAACCGAACGATTTTGACCTGTGTAATGGTCAATCACCTCAATATCGAGACCGCTTTGGGCACCACGTTTAGCTACACGGTCACTTCTTCTTAACTGGTATCGGTGATCTGTCATCTGATCCAGGCGAATATTGGCCTGGAATAAGATTTCATCCAAAAAGGAGGATAATACATAACGTTCAAATGACAGGCGCAATTGGTTGTCTCCTCTTGAGAGTTTGGCCAATTCCCCAATATCAAAATACGTTTCCTCTAATTCCTGTTTTTCCTCAGCCAGCTGATGCAGTCGATCCGAGGTTGAAAGGTGCCGGTCCAGCTGCAGCTGCTGTTCCTGAATACGTTTCGTTTTGGCATCAATTTCTTCATTCATCTGCTTTAACGTGTTTTCCAGGGTTTCCAGGTCAGGACGTTCTTTTTCTTTCAGCTGAATGGAAAGCTGGTCGTAACGACTTTTTGTGATTGAAACTTTTTCTTCAAATGCTTTGATCTGTTCCTCTGCTTTTTCCATGTCTGCGTCAGCCATTTTCGCCTGTTCATAATGTTCAACCGTCACGAAATCTTTTTCTTTTAATTCATTCAGAAAGCTTTGTTCTGCTTCCTGATAAGTAGCTTGAGCCGTCTGTAATTGATTTTGTAAGGACTCGACTTTTACATCCAGTGTCTGTTTTTGCTCCTTCACTTTTTCAAAATCCTTTTGAAGCTCATTCCACTTATTCATCTGTTTCTCATATTCATTTTCTGTCTTAGAAAGTCGTTCCTGCACCACCTGGTAATCGTCATCAGGGTTTTCCAGTCCTGCTCTTACGCTTTCAAGCTGGGACTGAATTTTGACTCCCTGTTCTTTCAAATTTTGCAGGGTTTCATGCTTATGCTGCTGATCTTTTTTTGCTTTATTTAATTCTTCTTTTAACAGCCTTCGTTTTTCCTGCTTTTGCTTCAATTCTTTTAATTGCTTGTCCAATTCGTTGCGTTTTGTACTTATACCTGCTTTTTCATGCTTCCATTCCTTAATATGCTGATCGATTTCTTTCAAATCCACATTCACTCCGGATAAACCCTCAAGTTCCTGCTGTAAATGTTCTACTGTCTGGTTTTGTGAGGTTCCCTGAGATTTAATGTCTACATATTCTTTCTGGATTTGCTTATACTTTTGCTCTCTTTGTTGCAGCTGTTTTCGCTTGGAATTGATCATTTCATCAGTAACAGAGGTATGATTAAATTCTGCCTTTTGTGGGTGATGGACAGATCCACAAACCGGACAGGCCTCTCCATCTGTCAGATCTGAAGCAAGGAGAGCTGCCTTTTCGTTCCGCTGAGCATCTTCCAGCTGTTGTAACTCGTCTCGTAATTGTTCAACATAATGCTCGTCATTCTCGTATTCTTTCAAAACATTACGGTACTGAATGCGATATTTGTTTAACTGCTCATTTTCCTGATGCAGTTTATCCGCCTTCTTAAGAATCTGCTCAAATTCCTTAAGCTTGGCATTAAATTCATAGAACTGCTCTGTAAGCTGCTGAGATTGGGTAATGTCTTCATCGAATTTCTCAATCTCTTTTTCCAGTTGTTCAATTCTCTGATCGGTCTGGTCCAGCTTAGGCTTTTCTGTGTGATACGCATTAGCCAGTTCTTTCTTCTGTTTTTCCAGATCTGTAGCCTGTTTTACCTTCTCCAGCTGTTCCTTCATAGAACGAATGGATTCTTTTAACTTTTCCCGATGCGGTTCTTCTTCTTTCGTATTTTTATAATCCTTCTCTATCCGATCATAAGATTTATGAATTTGATGTTGTTCTTCTCTCTTTAAACTTAGATCCTTCTCAATTTTTTTCAGCTCATCCTGACGCACTTTTGCCTGCTGTTCGTAGGGCTTGATACTGGCTGCAGCTTTGGCCTGCTTTAATTTTTGCTTTTGATTGTCGATTTCTTCCTGCTTTGCTTTTAATTCATTAAGTTCCTCTTTACGCTGATCATGTTCCTCAAAAAGCGTTTGCAGCTCTTTTGCCTGATAATATTTATCCTGACTGTTTTGCTGTTGTTGTCGTTTTTCCTTCAGCTCTTTTTCCTGTTGATGAATCACTTTCTCTGTTTTTTCAATAAGGATAAGGAGATTCTGCTTTGCCTGTTTCGAATCAGGATTATCTATATTATATTCTTCAGGCCAGTTGATATATGAAATTTCCTGCTGCTCCTGATTTTCAATTTGCTCTAGCTGCTGCTGAATACTTTTACTTTCTTCTGCTAAGCGCTTCGTCATTTGTTCATAAAAATAGGTATGAAAGATTTTCTGCAAAATTTCTTCCCGTTCTTTACTATTCTCAGAAATCAGCCGACGGAATTCGCCCTGGGGAATCATCACCATTTTCCGGAACTGTTCATAATCCAGTTGAAGCATATCCTCTACAGCTTCATTGACCTCTTTTACCTTTCCGTAAAGCAAATGCTTTTCTCCATCAATGATCTGATAGATTTCCGCCTGTGGTGGCTGCTCCGTGAATCCTTCTCCACGAGCTTTACGTTTCAACTGTTTGGGAGTACGGACAATTTCAAACTCCTTTTGATGCAATTGAAAACGGAAGGAAACCTCCGTCTGCTGGTCCACACCGGCAAAGTGACTTCTCAATGTATCATGGTCACGATCATCTCCGCTTGCCCTTCCGTATAGAGCAAAACACATGGCATCAAAAACAGTGGTTTTCCCGGCCCCTGTAGGACCTGTGATTAGAAAGAGCTTTTCCTCCCCCATCTGAGAGAAGTCAATCACCTGTTCATCTTTGTATGGTCCAAATGCAGACATTTTCAGTGTTATTGCCCGCATATTACCGTCCCCTTTCTTCTTCTACAACTTTTTGTACAATATTTTCCATAATTTTTTTGCGATTTTCAGGCAGAGGCTCCCCTTTCATATTTTCATAGAAGGAGGAAAATAGCTCAATATGGGACATCTGCTGGCGTTCTTTTACCCGTTTCAATTCGTGTAAATTCTGCGTTCCTGTCATTTTACGCTCTAACTTAAGAATGTTAGGGTACCACTTTCGCAGCTTTCCAATGGGATCCATAATTTCTCCGTCATCCAGTAAGGTTATGTGGCAGTAATCCTCGCATACTTCTTCTGTATCAAGCAGTTCATTTAAATATCCTTCTATTCGAATTAAATCGCGCTGCATCCGGTAAGGCTTCTGTTCCAGTGTATCGATTCCCTTTTCGTCTAAATCCAGGACCGTAAAGGATTTTTTATGATTCACCTCCGAAAAGGAATACTTAAAAATAGAGCCGGAATAACGAATATGATCATACTTTACCTTTTGGGGCTGATGAAGGTGTCCCAGTGCTGTATAAGTAAACGGCTTAAACAATTCAGCTTCCACATACGGTGTACCCCCAATCATAGTTAACCGTTCTTCCGATTCTGAATCCATTCCTCCAGCCAGGAAAGCATGTCCGACGAAAATATGTCTTTCATTTTCCAAATCGTATTTGGATTGAATCTGTCCGACAATTTCCGCCATCGCTTCCTGATGGGAAGTAATATCATCTTTTTGAAGAATTTTTCTTACTTCCGCAGGCTCCATATAAGGGACTAAATGAAAATATACCGGTCCATGTTCATCCTCGACGATTACGGGCTCCAGATCCGGATTAAGTTTTGTCTGAATAAATAGCCTGTTTCTTCTGAGCAGCTGAGTTCCGAAGTCCATACGCTCTGCACTATCATGATTTCCGGTAATCGCTAAAATCGGGATGTTCATATCATAAACAATGGTTGTCAGCATACGACTGAGCAATTCCACCGCTTCTTTCGGAGGAATTGCCCGATCGTATAAATCGCCGGCAAGAATCATCACATCCGGTTTTATTTCTTTTAGCTCCTCTAAAAATTGCTGTAATACATGTTCCTGATCTTCTGTCATATATGTGTTATGCACAATTTTGCCTAAGTGCCAGTCAGCTGTGTGTACAATTCTCATTTTTACATACACTCCATCGCGTTTTTCTTGTCTCTTCATTTATTTTATCACGAATTGATTCCTGTGGTAATTTGAAAAAATGTGGTTACTTGAAGGTTTTCTATGAGGTATTAAAGGCGTTTTTTGGGAATCATGGCTAAAATTTGTTCTTTGTAAAAGCTGCGATAGTCTTTTCGCATGAAGCAATAGCCGAATATTTTTTCTTTGTTGGAACCATAAATTTTAATTGTACGTTTCGTTATTTCTCCTGATTGACTTTGATAAATGATCTCCACCCATTGATCTGCTTTTACCTTCTGATTGGCAAGCATGCTGTTCACCTCCTGTTCTTATTATACACGAACATTTGTTCTTTATCCACTTTTAATCGAATATTTGTTCGTGTATAATAAAAATGATCATTTCACATTGGTTATTGTTACCGCAGTTGAGATACACTTCGCTTTCCGCGGGCGATCCGCAAGCCTCCTCGCTCGTACCTCGCTGTGGGGTCTTGCATTGTCCGGTTTTCCCGCAGGAGTCTACGTGTATCTCAACTGCTAATAAAGATAGATTACTTTTAGTATCGAAAGAAAAAACATGAGGTGATGAGATTGTTAAAGGATCGGGGTAATAAGAAATGGACTTCTTTAATGCTGCCGGAGCATGTGGAGGAATTAAAGAAGCTATGGGAGGATTATGAGAAGGAGCCTATGCCTGTCCTGGATGAACAGGAATTAGAAGAAATGAATCAGATATGCGTAACAGCCTGTAAGCAGAAACAAAAGGTACAAGTGACCGTTTATCAGGATGGAAACAGGAAAACCAGGGAAGGAAGAATCACAAAACTAAATGAACAGCACCAGACTATTCAATTTGAGACGGTACAGGGGACAGAAAAGCTAGCCGTTCAAACGCTGTTACACATTGAACCTGCTGATGATCATCCGTAAACCCTCCCAAACAAAAATGGTATTGGTCACCCAATACCATTCCCTGAAACTTCCTATTCCATTTCCTCCACTATATAAGCCTCCCACATTTGGTCGAACACCTGAAGGGCTCCTGTAAAAGGCATATTCCATTCTAAATAGCGGCTGATTTCATCATAGGATTTCGATTGTTTCGGAAAATCATGGTCACGAAACATCCAATCAGCCAGCTGTCTTTCTTCTGCATGTTTGTCCATGCCTCTGAATTTCATCATAAAATGATAAAAAGAACGCACACCATTCTCTCCCTTAATTACGTAAATGTTTATGAAATTATTCTACAGCATGTTCCTGTTCTTTTGCAATTTTCCTTCGATACACAACACCTGACATCACAATCGCAATTTCATACAGAATAATTAACGGTGCTGCAACGAATAGCTGCAGAATAAAATCAGGCGGAGAGAGCATCGTACCCAGAATCACCAGAACTAAATAGGCATATTTCCTTACCTTTTTCAGCTTAGCGGGATCAATAATGCCAAGACTGGTTAAAAACATAGCTATTAACGGAACTTCAAAAAAGAAAGCAAAAGGTAACGTTGTTGTGAGAATGAACCGGAAATATTTCTCAGCGGTAAACATATTGTCAAACATACCTTCTCCCAAGCCCATTAAAAAGTTAAAGATCAGCTCCTGCACAACAAAATACCCAAATAGCAAACCGGCGATAAACAGGAGAAAGACCGCTGGTACATAAATTAACGTGACCTTTCTTTCCCTAGGCATTAAACCCGGCCGGACAAATAACCAGGCCTGGAAACAAAAGAAAGGAAGTGCAGCACCAATGGCAATAACACTGGCAATCATAATATGGATCCACATAATTTCCCACGGACTAAGGACCACTAATTCATATTTAAGATTACGGGTGAAAAAATCATAAATATCCTGGACAAAAACAAGTCCTGCAACAAAGAACAGAATGAAAAAGACAATCGTCCATATGATTCGCTTTCGCAATTCCTGTATATGTTCAGTGACTTCCATTTCCTCACTGGTATAGGTATCTTCTGTTTGTTCCTTTTCGTTTTCTGACATTGGACACACCTCCTGCCTCTCACGTATACGTGACAAAGCCATTCCTATATTAACAAGCAAAAAGTGTAAGGAAGATCCTTACACCTTCAGCCGAACCTATTAGTTTTTATCTTTCGTTTCAATGTTTTTCTTCTGCTGATCCGTATCATCCGACATCACGCCACTTGCTGCACGTTTAAATTCCTTTAAAGATGAGCCAACTGCTTTTCCGATTTCAGGGAGCTTAGATGGTCCAAAAATCACGAGCGCAACAACGAGAATTAAGATTAAACCAGGAATTCCAATTTGTCCCATTCACATTCACCTCAAAGTGATTCATGATTTTTTTGAGTCATTTGATGTTATGTCCTGTACTTCCTTCACTTCATCTGTTACATCTTCAGTCAGCTCACGGGTCGACTTCTTAAATTCCTTTAACGTCTGCCCTGTTGCCTTGCCAAGCTCCGGAAGCTTTTTCGGTCCGAAAATCACAAGTGCGATGATTAAAATTAAAATTAATCCGGGAATTCCAATTTGCATCATAACAATCACCTGCCTGTTTAATTTGTGGGTAATATATGTACAATTCTTTACTATTCTCTCCAGCAGAACATCCATTAAACAAAGATATCTGCAACTCTAGTTCTCATTTTCTCTCAAACCATCCGAATTTGCAAATACTTATTGGATTTTGTGACAAAAAATTCATGATTTTTTCCGGACATATGTACAGAAATAATAATCATAAGGATTCTTATCATCTCTTATCCCTTTTTCTTTATGTACGAGCTCCCATTCAGAGCGGCCAAAAGCAGGAAAAAAGGTATCTCCATCAAAGGATTCCTCAATTTCCGTAATATACATTTTATCAGCAAAAGAAAGAGCAACGTTAAACAGCTCATTCCCGCCAATAACGAAAATCTCTTCTTCAGGGAAACGCTCATTCCGTTCCATGACGGCATCCCATGAGTGAATGATTTTACACCCATCAGCCTTAAACGTACGATCTCTTGTCAGGATCACGTTTTCACGGCGTGGCAAGGGTCTTCCAATCGATTGATAGGTCTTCCTCCCCATAATAATGGTATGATCCAGGGTTGTTTCTTTAAAGAATTTGAGATCATTGGGCAACCGCCATGGCAAATCCCCATCTTTGCCAATGACCTGTTTCTGATCCATAGCTACTAATAAAGATATCATTCCGTTCACTTCCTTTAATCATCACGTCAGCTTTTGTGATCTGGCAGCGTTCATCAGGCTGAAGCAATTAAACAGCAACTGGTGCTTTAATCGCCGGATGAGGGTTATAATCATGTAATTCAATATCTTCTACACTAAGATTAAAAATGGACGTTATCTCCTCGTTTATTTTGATTGATGGCAAGGAACGAGGCTCACGACTAAGCTGGGTCTTTACCTGATCCAGATGATTTTGATAAATATGAGCATCCCCAATGGTATGGATAAACTCCCCTACTTCAAGATTACACTCATTAGCAATTAAATGTGTAAGCAGAGCATAGCTGGCGATATTAAAAGGTATACCTAAGAACATATCCCCGCTGCGCTGATAAAGCTGACAGGACAGCTTGCCATCTGCTACATAAAATTGAAACATCGTATGACATGGCGGCAAGGCCATTGTTGGGATATCTTCAGGATTCCAGGCTGAAACAATAAGTCTTCTGGAAGCCGGATTTGTTTTGATCTGATCAATCACATTTTTGATCTGATCAATCGTATCACCCTGAGAGGTTTTCCACTCTCTCCACTGTTTGCCGTAAACATTGCCTAAATCACCATATTTGCGTGCAAATTCGTCGCTATTTAAAATATTTTCTTTAAACCTTCTCATTTGTTCTTTGTATTGTTCATTAAAGGCTTCATCCGTCAGCGCACGGCGTCCAAAATCCGTCATATCAGGTCCATCATATTCTGTGCTTTCCACCCAGTTTTTAAACGCCCATTCATTCCAAATATTGTTATTATGCTGTAACAAAAATTTAATATTTGTATCACCTTTAAGAAACCATAGCAGTTCACTGACTATTAGTCTGAAAGGCACTTTTTTGGTTGTTAATAATGGAAATCCTTCCGCTAAATTAAAACGCATCTGTGTCCCGAAGATGCTGATCGTGCCTGTTCCGGTTCGGTCGCTCCGGGTTGTCCCATTTTCTAAGATGTTTCTGGTTAATTGAAGATACTGTTGCAAGAGTCGTCACCACTTTCCCTATTTTCATTACATTATTGTAACATGTTTTATGTGTGTACATAACCACTTTTCCGCCATCATATATTGGTTCTAGCTAAACGGAAAAGGTGGTGACAGCAATGCCAGGGATGAGTCAACATCCTGTTCTGTTTGGAACACTGGCAACCAGTTTTGCCATTTCACAACCCCTGTCATTTGTTCTGGATGTCAATATTCAGGAACAAAACAAAGTACTTTCTGAGAGTAAAACGCTGACATATGGAACTCACAATGAAGCTGTAAGTGTATTACAAAAGAAGCTCAAAAATATCAATATGTTTAAAGGAGAAGAAGATGGAAAGTTTGGAGTGATGACAGAACATTATGTGAAAAAGTTCCAGGCAAAGTACCAATTAAATGTTAATGGCCGTGCAAATAAAGAAACCATATATAAACTGATTCAGAAAGAGAGAGAGCATTATTTGGAGCCGCTCAAAAACTTAGAAGAAGAAACGATTGATGTGGGAATGTATAGTGAGGATGTAAAAAAGATCCAGTCAGCACTGCATTATTTCGGCTATTATCAAGGAAAAATAGATGGCATTTACGGTCCATTAACAAAAGAAGCGGCAAAGGCCTTTCAGGAGGATCACAAAATCCCTGTAAAAACCAAGCTTGATAAACAATTTGTTCAACAGCTTGAGCAAACGAAAACTCCTGATCAGGATGCCATCGTACACACCGTTCAGAAAACACCGGATACGAAAACGGTTAAAGTAAGTGTTTCTGGTGATGTCATTCAGATTGCTAAGTCCTATCTGGGCGCACCTTATCGATGGGGCGGCGAATCTCCAAGTGGATTTGACTGCAGCGGATACTTACAATTTGTTTTTTCCCAGGTTGGTGTTCAATTACCAAGAACCGTATCTGACATATGGAATGCAACAACACCTGTTCAAAAGCCAAGTGTAGGAGACCTGGTCTTTTATGAAACCTATAAACCAGGACCCTCCCACGCAGGTATCTATTTAGGTAATGGATCATTTATTCATGCGGGGAATAATGGAGTGGAAATCAGTAATATGAGCGGCTCCTACTGGCAGCAGCGTTATCTTGGGGCAAAAAGAGTTTCGCAATAAGCATTGAAATGGGGATGATGTTAGTCGTCCCCATTCCATTCTGCATAAAACCTGTTTAAAAATTGTTCCATATATTGATGACGGTCCGCAGCCATCTTTTTGGCGCTTTCGGTATTCATCAAATCCTTTAATTTTAACAATTTTTCATAAAAGTGATTAATCGTTGTTTTGTCATGACTTCGATAATCCTGCTTCTGGACAGTATCGACTGATTTAGGGTTGAACATTTTTGCTCCAGTAGCACCTCCGTAGGCAAAGGTACGTGCAATACCTATCGCCCCCAAAGCATCCAGACGATCGGCATCCTGTACAATCTTCCCTTCCAGCGTTTCCGGAACCATATGATTGCCTTTAAAGGATACATCTTTAAAGGCCAGCCAAATTTGATGTCTCACTTGTTCCGGTACACCCTCGTCCTTTAAAAATGTAAAGATTTCCTTGACTGCTGCTTCAATATCATTGACAAGCTTTTCATCAGGAATATCATGTACGTAGGCTGCCAGTTGACAAATGAAAGAGTCAGCTTTTTCCTTTTCGGCCAATTGTTTCGCTAACTTTACCACCCGCTTCATATGCCATTGATCATGTCCTGTGGTATCCCCGGCAAATTTATCGGTTATCCATCTTTCTGTATGCTCAAAAATCTTTTGCTTATCCATTATAGTCCTCCATCGAACAAATCCATTTGCCGGGGATTTAAACCCTCGTAATGGATATCCAGTAATTCTATGAATTGCTTAGCATTGTCTGCTGCATCCCCACCTGAATTATTGTTAAACAGAATCGTGATGTTCTTTGATTGCTTTTCGAGTTCTTTAATCCGTGCAGCCCATTCCTTCAATTCTGGTTCACTGTAACGATACAAAAACCGGACCGCTCGCCAGTTTTCCCTTCCATTTTTATTCCAGCCATGAACATTTCGCCCGTGGAAGCGAATTAAGGTTGTTTCGTTCGTTGATTCTAATATGGCTGGTACAGAGCCCTCCCCAGCCTGTGGCTCATCACATATCGTATGAATCCAATTTTCCTTCTTCATAAAATCAATCGTCTGTTGCTTAAATTGTGGTTTAAACCATGAACGGTTCCGAAACTCGATGGCTAACGGGTAATCCCGTAAATATTCCCGGATCACTCGTAAATACCGGATATTTTCTTTCCGCAAATCAAACCAGGGCGGAAATTGGAATAAAATCGCGTTCAATTTGTTTGCTTTCAATACAGGTTCGATCGAATCTATGTAAGCATCCATTAAATCCTTTAAATCTTTTAAAGTCAGCTGAGCCCTGTCATGGCGAGTTAACGTGTGAAAGGCTTTAATGACAAACGAAAAATCATCCGGTGTTTCCTCCACCCATTTCTTAAAGTTTTTTTGAGGCTGTATCGCATAAAAAGCTGTATCTACTTCAACTACTGGAAAATGTGAGGCATAGGCAAATAATTTTCCTGAAGAAATGCTTTGATTTTCATAAAGTGAGGGATGATCTCCCCATCCTGTCAAACCTATATGTATAGCCAAATCTTCTTCCTCCAAGCTAAGAATTCCCTATCAGCATTTTAACAAAAATGATCATCATTTACCGACCAGAACATTTTCTTTATCGACAATTTATCTGAAAAAATTTGCTTCTTTATGTTTGACTCTAAATTTAAAAGAGGATATAATACTTAATAACAGATAAGATGTGAGGTTCATGAAAGACGGGTAACTTCAGATGAGAAGTCGATGGATTTTGTGTCCTTCACTTCTGCTGGGTTGCCCTTTTTTAATTGCCTTCGCTTCTTATTTGTGAAATAAGCACATTTTTTGTGAAAGATTTTAGGAGGATTTTATTTATGCAAAACGGTACAGTAAAATGGTTCAACGCAGAAAAAGGTTATGGTTTTATTCAAGTTGAGGGAGCAGACGACGTATTCGTACATTACTCTGCAATCCAGGAAGAAGGCTTCAAAACATTAGACGAAGGTCAATCTGTTGAATTTGATGTTGTTGAAGGCGATCGTGGACCTCAAGCAGCTAATGTTGTTAAAAAATAAAACGCCATTCATAGATGCGGTAATCGCTTAATGCGGTTACCGCTTTTCAATTCTTCCTATTTGTTCCAGATACACAAAAATACTTGTCGAATCCACGATGTTCCGATATAGTAATCTTATAAGCGTGTTTACATAAAGGGGTAGCGAACATGGAAGGAAAATTATTACAAAGTCTCATTCAACTACAAAGTATATCTTCATTTTCACCATATGGTTCATCTAATCAACAAATGAACTTATTAAATCAGGCTTTTCAGTCGATATTAAATCAGCAGATATCGACAGTATCTAATTCTCCCCAGCCTCAGACATCAACGATTAGTTCCAATCAGTTGTTCTCCATTAAGAATAGTTATACCCCAACCATTCAATACCAATCCAGTACCGAGTCTCCTGGCGAAGTTGAACCTTATATCCAAAAGGCCTCAGAGATATTTGGTATAGACCCGGACTTAATCCGTTCAGTTATTGACACGGAATCAAACTTTAATATGAATGCTGTCAGTCACGCAGGTGCTGAAGGGCTAATGCAGCTTATGCCGGAGACTGCCCGTGGTCTTGGTGTACGTAATGCCTTCGATCCTGAACAAAATGTATTAGGCGGGACAAAATACCTGAAACAAATGCTGGACAGGTATAATGGGGATACTTCGTTAGCTTTAGCGGCCTACAATGCCGGCCCGGGGAACGTGGATAAATATAATGGAATTCCACCTTTTAAAGAAACTCAAAATTATGTGCAAAAAGTGATGGGAAAGTATATGGCTTAAAAGCCTTTTTAAAGATTATATGTGTTTTTCAGACGTTCAGAAAGAAAAAGTTCTGAGCGTTTTTTTATGTCTCTTGTATCTCCTTATCTATTTCACATTTCAAGTGTTGTCCAAAAATGAAAAATCATATATAATAAAGTATTCGCAGTTCGAAAAATCCTGCGTTATCAAAACTAAGGAGGACTTTATTATGTTTAATGAATGGCTTTGGCTGGGATTTGCTATTGTTAATTTCACGATGATCCTGCTAATTTACAAAATTTTTGGCAAGGCCGGCCTGTTTGTGTGGATTGGAATGTCCACGGTTGTGGCAAATATTCAAGTACTGAAAACGATTGAGATGTTTGGAATCACAGCCACTTTAGGAAACATCATTTACGGTACAGCGTTTCTAGCCACAGATATTTTAAATGAGAAATATGGCAAAAAGGATGCAAAAAAAGCAGTATGGCTTGGGTTTTTTACCTTAATTGCCATGACGATTATGATGCAAGTTGCCCTGCAGTTTCAACCGGCTGAAAGTGACACTGTTCACGGGGCACTGAAAACATTATTTGACTTAGTTCCACAAGTAGCGCTGGGCAGTTTAGCCGCGTACATTATCAGTCAGTATTTCGATGTATGGATTTTTTCAAGGCTTAAGAATAAATTCCCTGATGATAAATTTTTATGGCTAAGAAATAATGGCAGTACGATGATTAGTCAGCTTCTGGACAGTCTTGTTTTCTGTTCTATTGCATTTTTCGGAATGCCATGGGGAGTCTGGGCTGAAATCTTTATTTCCACGTACTTTATTAAATTCATTGTATCCTTCCTGGACACTCCGTTCTTTTATATAGCTAAAAAAATCAAACCACAGTAAAACAACAAAGAGGGGCTCCTTTCCTATATGGAACGAGTCCCTCTTTGTTTGTTTTTTGGGAATTATATCTTCCGTCTTAATCGTTCTCTTTCGTTAAAGCCTGTAATGTCCGCTCTTCCATGGGGATACGGATCGACATTAATGCGAGATGCAAAACAGGAAATATACATGCACTAATGTAGGCTTTGAAAAGCAGCGGGATGATCATAAATTCTAGACCTACCACAAGATAGTTGGGATGACGAACCCATTTATAAGGTCCCCTTTTTACTAATTGAATTCCAGGTAGTACAATGATTTTCGTATTCCAGTATTGCCCCAGGGATCGTATGCACCACATCCGTATGGCCTGCAGGAAAATAAATAAAACCAGCCACACCTGCTGAATGGTGGCTGAAAAATGATGGCTTATATAAGCTTCCAGGAGAATAGCCAGTAAAAAAGCGATGTGTGTTCTGACAATCCACACATACAAGTCCTCCTGAATGACTTTGGCTCCTTGTTCCTTCATCCGGCTCTCATTTCTCTTTGCGTAGATTAGCTCAATTACTCTCTGCAAAACAATGACTAACCATAACAGTACATACATCATAGGTCCTTCCACTCCAATAATGTAAGCTCCGAGCTGAATCCCGGGCCTAAAGCTGACAACAGGCTTTTTGTTCCTGCATCAGGGAAAGACTCCATGGCTTTTTTCAGGACAAAAATGACGGTTGGTGAACTCATATTTCCGTGAGATTTTAGGACTTGATAAGAGAATTTAAAGAAATCCCAGGAAACATTCAGCACATGTTCCATGGCTTCTAACACTCGTTGACCGCCTGGATGGGCAACAAAGAATGGAAATTCATCTTTTTCCAGATTGTATTTATGTAAGAATTCATTTATATGTTCAGACCAGAAGGATTCGACCAGTTTTGGGATGCTTTTTGAAAAAATAACATGGAAACCGCTATTTTGAATATTCCAACCCATTATAGTTAGACCATCTCTTTTAAATTTAGAACTGGAATGCATGATTCTTGGAGCAACATGTTTTATATTTTCCCTTAACTTGCTTTCGTCTCCCGTCATCAGCACACAGGAGACCCCATCCCCAAAAAGCGCAGATCCTACAAAATTACTCTTCCGATGGTCATCCTTCTGGAAAGACAGGCTGCAAAATTCAGCATTAATAAGAAGAACATTAGCATCGGGATGAGCCCGGAGATAATCCGCTGCTCTTGCCAATCCAGAAGCACCACCCGCGCAGCCTAATCCCCATATAGGAATCCTTGTTATATTCCGGGAGAAAGGCATATCATTAATCAGCTCTGCATCAATGGATGGTGTGGCAATCCCTGTGCTTGAAACAAAAATCATACAATCAATATCACTTTCATGGACAGGCTGTTTCAAAAAATGACGATGATGAAGACAATCCTCTATTGCCAGCTTTGCATAATCAATGGCTGCCTGGATATAGCAACGATTACGATCCTCAAATGAGTGTTCTTCCTTAAGCCATTCTACAGGTACAGCAAGCTGTCTTTCTTCAATCAATGCATGTTCAAATACGGGAAGCAATCGTTCAATCTGATGGGAGGAACGGGGAAAAATCGTTCGAATAAATTCCCGGGCATCTGATTGTTTAATTTGATATTTTGGAATCCCAACTCCAATAGAGGCTATTGTTGGCACGGGTACCATCCCTTTTTTTCTTAGCCATCCCCTGCCTTCATGTGAATTATGCACTTTAGCGCTTTAAAGCACGTGGGGACAGTCCCTAGAATCCGTAAATAGTCATCCCTCCATCGACAAACAAGGTCTGTCCGGTCATGTAGTCACTCGCTTCGGAGGCTAAAAAGACAGCTGTACCTGCAATTTCCTTTAGCTTCCCGATTCGTTTTAATGGTGTACGGTCCAGTATATCCTGGACATACTCTTCATCTTCCAATAGTTTTTCTGTCAATGCGGTTGGAAAATACCATGGGCCGATGGCATTGACACGGATGCCATATTTCCCCCATTCAATCGCTAAAGTTTTGCTCATTTGAATTAATGCCGCTTTCGTCATAGCATAGACAACCCCGGTTCTAAGCGCTACATGCCCCCCAACCGATGACATGTTTATAATCTTTCCATATCCTTGTCCCTTCATTTTTTTAGCAGCATATTGGGATAAGAAGAATGCACTCTTCATGTTTGTCTGGACAATCTGCTCCCATTCCTCTTCTGACACCTCCTCTGCTTCTGACCGAATATTCATTCCCGCATTGTTCACCCAGATATCAATCGGCTGATCCTTCATTATGGTTTCAACCTTGTCTATGATTTGCTTGTAGTCTTGAACATCACCTGCGATAGTATGTACTTTAAGGTTTTGCGCTTTTAACTCGTTATCCAAGCGGTCTAAATCCTCCTGTGTGCGGGAAACCAGAATCACTTGAGCTCCTGCTTCCGCATAGGCCGTTGATATTGCTTTACCAATCCCTTTTGTTGCCCCTGTAACAACCGCCGTCTTTCCATTTAGATCAAATGACGGTAAATACCTTTCCATAATCTGACCTCCTCTTCGTACTATTCTTCTATTATATCATTTTAAAACAAAGGGTTTTCTCCACTGCAGAATATGCAGACCCAACTGAACGTACGCCAATGGTATTGGAAAACTGGAGACTCTGGATTGGTATTGCTGCGGCACTTATTTTAATCGCCTACACCATACCATTTATCGACATTATTCAAAATGCACCTCCAGGATCACCAGGCTTTAAGTGGCCGATTGGAAATACGTAAACAATAATTCAGGCGCTGTCCATTTAGACAGCGCCTTTGTTTACCACTTATAAATCTCTTTATATTTGTCCTCTAAATATTCAACAAGATAATCTGCGTTCAGACCTTCTCCAGTGACATCCTGAAGAATTTCCAGAGGTTCTTTAAGCTTGCCGTATTGGTGAATCTTTTCGGTTAACCAGGACTTCACTTTATTTAATTCACCATTTTGAAGGGCTTCCTGTACATTAAAGTCTTTATTCATGGCGTGATAGAATTGAGCGCCATACATATAGCCTAATGCATATGATGGGAAGTATCCAAATGATCCTCCTGCCCAATGAACATCCTGAAGGACGCCTTCACGATCATTTTCCGGCCGGATTCCTAAATATTCTTCCATTTTATCATTCCATAATCTCGGCAGGTCCTTCACTTCTATCTCCTGATTAATTAAGCCTTTTTCCAGCTCATAGCGTACCATAATGTGAAGTGGATACGTCATTTCATCTGCTTCAATACGAATGAAGGATGGTTTCACCTCATTAACAGCACGGTAAAACTCTTCAGCTGGTAATTTTGCAATCGATTCAGGAGCATAATCTTTCAGTGTATCAAAATATCGATCCCAAAATGCCTTACTTCTGGCGACATAGGTTTCCCAGAACAGGGATTGGGACTCATGGATACCATTAGATGTACCTGTAGCCAGCGGAGTTCCTGTCAGACTCTCATCCAGGTTTTGTTCATAAAGAGCATGTCCCCCTTCATGAATCGTTCCAAATACAGCCATTCGGAAATCTTTTTCATCATAACGAGTCGTGACACGGGTATCATTGCGGTTTAATGGAATCATGAAAGGATGTACGGTTTCATCCAGACGACCTGCATCAAAGTCATAGCCCATTTCTTTTAAAATTTCCAAACTAAAAGCTTCCTGTTTTTCCTTAGTAAATGGAACTAATATTTTTGATGTGTCCGGTTTATGACCAGATTGCTGCACCTTCTCAATTAAAGGCGTTAAGGAATCCCGTAATGCCGGGAATACCTCATCAAGTACGTTCACAGTCATGCCCGGTTCAAACAGGTCCAGTAATGCGTCATACCTGTTGTCTTCGTAACCCCAGTATTCAGCAAACTTTATATTATACTCCACCAGCTGTTCCAGGTATGGGCGAAACATTTCAAAGTCATCCTTCTCTCTGGCCTCTTCCCATACAGATTCTGCTTCTGATTGAAGAATGACATATTTTTTAAATTCCTCATCCGGGATTTTGGCATTTCGTTCATATTCCTTTTCACACTCAAGAACAGACTTATGTACTATCTCATTTTGTGTATTTCCTTTGAGTTCGTCAATAAAATGCTTCATGGTATCCGAAGTAGACATTTGATGAACTTTATGTGAAAGCAGCCCTATGGTTTCGGAACGCTGCTTCACTCCTTTTTTGGGTGCTTTCGTCCGTAAATCCCAATACATGACATCAATGGCTTCATTATAAGCCTGAATTTGCTTTAAATAATCTAAAAATTGCTGTTCAGTTTCCGTATAATTGGTTGACAATTCATTCAGCTCCTTATGTAAAAATAATGATATAGTTCCATTATAATCCTTTTAGGAAAGATGCGCCGCTATTTCGATCAAAAATGCTGATTTTTTTGAGTCGTTCCTTATAACATCATGCTTGCTGTAAGCCTTAGAACTTAAAAACGAGCGAGGATAGCCTCACTCGTTTTCTTCCGCATTCACTTCCATAGATCCGTTATAGAATTCCTTAAATACATTTGCGAAAGCTTCAACGGTGTTTTGTAATTCTTCTTTGTTATTATCAATGCCGCCTACTTCAATTAAAATGGCCTTTTCTGAGACATCCTGGTTATATACACCATTACCATCGTATTTGTCCTTAAGGAAAATCCCTCTGCTTATACCAGGATATTTCTTTTTTAAACTTGAATTTAATTGTCTTGCAAACTTTAGATTTTGTTTATATTGTGCATGTTCTTTTCCAACAACGAAGTATAATTTGGCATAATCTTTTCCATTTATCGTTTCCGTAGTTACATCTTTTCCTGCGGCATCACGATGAACATCGATATAAAATTGAAGTTGATCCTGTGTAGAAGAGGCTGTCTCAATAATTTCCCGACTTAATTTATAGGAGTCATTCCATTGCCACCCTTTATTATTTAATGCTTTAGGAATATTGGTTTTATCATGCAAAGTCGGAATCCCCTGCTTTTCAAATTCCCTGGTTAACATGGAACCTACAAGTAATATATTTTCCTTAGAATCAACACTGGAAGAATCACTCGGCTTTATATTTTCTTCATCCATTAGTGGACGGAAAGCTTCCCAACTGTGACTATGATAAACAAATACCGATGCATTTTCAGGCTGGTCCTTTTGTTCCTCTTCAGGTTCTTCATCTACTGAATCATCATCCTTTAATAACTCATCAAAATCTGGTGGTGGTGATTCAACTGGTAATGTAGATTCATCTGTACCTTCTCCATCTACATAAACTTCAGATGTATAGGTTTCAAATCCAGGAAGACTTTTCTCAAGAATGGAAGATAGTTGATTAGGCTTAACTCCTGTTGTGATTTGGAACGCTAATGTAGAAAAGGATGGTACTTCAACACTGGTTTCCGCAGACACTTCCAGTTCCGGAATTTCTGTACTCATCCCTGTAAGTAAAATATTCGTTATCTCTTCAGAATTTGTTATTTGTTCAATCGAATCCAGATGAAAAACTTTATTTTGAAAAAAAGGTAACGAAAAAATACTAATCGTAAATAAAAATATAATCAGGATGAAATAAAACCTGCTAATAACGACTTTTGTTTGACCGTTATTTGGATTTTTTATGGGGCGATTTTTCTTTTTCCATTTCATAGCTTTACCACCTCTAGTAGTAAACCTATGAAACAGAATATCGTAATAGAATTGATTTTTTAAATAAAATGAAACTTCCATCAGTGGGGGTTTCTCCATCCCCCACTGATGGTTAGTTGAACTTATCAGGAATTTACTGGCCGTTTATCCCCCACTTAGTCTTGTTGGGCTTCCTCAAGACTTGTAGTGGGGGTGTTACGGCCAGTTAATGCTTGATAAACTTATTTTTGACGCTTGCCAAAATACTGATAGTAATCAGTTCGTATATAACCGTTATAAAGTTTACGTTTTTTTGTTGCCTTCCTCCCATAGACTTTTTCAAAATCCTGATAGGAAGTAATTATATAAACACTCCAGCTTGGGTGCTCATTCATAATATTACCCAAATCACGATAGATGTTCTCGACTTCTTTTCGTTCTCCAAGTCTCTCCCCATATGGAGGGTTTCCGATCATATAACCATTGGGAACAGTGGGATTTAAATCGCGCACCTGCATTTGCTTCCAGTTTATGAGATCCGCAAGACCTGCTTCCATTGCATTCGTTTTGGAAATCTCTATCATTCGATGATCAATGTCGTAGCCTGAAATGTCCAAAGGCTGATCATATTTTGCAACGTCTTCCGCTTCCGTTAAAGCTTCATCCCACAGCTTCCGGGGCACGATATCCCAATCCTCTGAAGCAAATTCACGATTAAATCCTGGTGCAATATTCTGTCCGATTAAAGCTGCTTCAATGGGGATGGTTCCAGAGCCCGTAAATGGATCAATGAACGGATCATTGGGACGCCAATTCGTCAGCTCAATTAAGGCTGCAGCTAACGTTTCTTTGAGAGGAGCTTCATTTTGCTCAACACGGTAACCTCTACGGTGAAGGCCCTCTCCGGATGTATCAATCGTAAGCGTTGCCTTGTCCTTCAGTAGAGCCACCTCCACTCTATACATGACCCCATTCTCAGGTAATCTTCCTGTCAGACCATGCTTTTTCGTCATGCGATCCACAATCGCTTTCTTTACGATTGATTGACAATCAGGAACCGAGTACAGTTGGGATTTGACGGATTTTCCTACAACAGGTAAAGCACCATTCTCAGGAACGTAGGCTTCCCATGGCAAGGCTTTTGTCTGTTCAAATAACTCGTCAAACGTCTTTGCTTCAAACTCGCCAACCAGCAATTTCACCCGATCAGCTGTACGTAACCACAAATTACTACGGGCAATACCTAATGCATCAGCCTTATAAATAACCCTTCCATTTTCAACCGTTACCTCATCAAAGCCAAGCTGTTTCACTTCCTTAGCTACCAGTGATTCTAAACCAGCCGCTGCAGTAGCTATTAATGTATATCTTCCGGACATTGTTATGCATTCCTTCCTTTATTACTGTGTGTATATGTATAATAAAAAGCCTTTTCTAAACGGTTCATGCTTAGAAAAGGCTCGCTCATAAAATACGTGGATTTGACAAAATGAATGTTCTGTAAGCCATGTTTTGTTCCTTCGTACTCCAACGGCTGTCAAGGCCTCGTACTCCGGTGGTAATCATCTATCTACAAGCATCCTGTGCTTGTCCCTCCCTTGGTTGAATTCCCTCTGGGAGAGTGCCCCTACCATTATTTGGGTTGCTCGCTTGTGGGGTTTACCCCCGTTCCACTTCAACTGTTTCCAGTTGAAATCGTCACTGTGGCACTTTAAAGGTAGTCATACCCTATTCAAGGAGAACGTAGGTATTTTCCCTGCCGTTAGCCTTTTCAGACTACCCTGACTTATGATTTCGTCAAGCACAAACACTACAAGCATCTCAGCTTGTGCGAGCATGGACTTTCCTCTGCAGACTAAAGTCGTACAGCGATTACCCGAACATTCATTTTTCATACCACTTATGTCATGGACTTAGAATTATAACATGATTCATATCGTTTGCAAATCGCAATTTTTACCAATTAATCAGCATACTTTTTTCCAAATACAGCTTTTTCTAAGTTAGACAGGCGTTTTAAAACATCGTAATTTACATTAGCGGTTGCAGGCTGTTGAGATTGTCGTACTCTAGTATTTCCATTTTGTCCACTCTTTAACCGCTGATTTTCCTCAGTAAGTCGTTCAATTTCACCTTGCAAAGCTTCATAATCCTGAATAACAATATCTAAAAATTGATCAACTTCCTCCTGATTGTAACCTCGAATTGCTGTTTTAAAGTCCTTTTCCAGGATTTCTTTCGTTGTTAATTGTACACGTTCTGCCATTTTATTCACCCCGCAACATACATTCATACATATTCTTTCAAATTCCTATCAAAATGTCAATTTTCAATTTAAGAATCGTATGTAAAATCACTTGAGTTTTCCTGAATTTCCCGTACGATTTCTTCTAAATCAAAGGATTGGATAAAGAAAATTGGAAAATGGCTGTCCTGCTTCTCTGCCTCGCGCAGAAAAAACTTTGGTGATCCTTCCTGCTCCTCATCATACAGCAACAAACAAGCATCACTTTTTTCCAGAAACCAGCGATCCTTCCTTTTAAATTGGTACGGTCCTTCGTATTCCTTTTTAACCAGTGACTGATAAAAATCTGCCTGTCCAACTACCGTTTGATAAAGGGATTGCTGTTCTTCCTTCCACACCTGCTCCTGATTCAAAAATGGAGTGATCACGGCAAGTTTAATTTCATAGTGTTCTTTTAATTCAAGAACAACCTCACCCGCCCAGAGCTCCGTTCCTGATTGTCCGGAAATCAGCACCCACTCGATGCCCTCATCTTCTACTAAAGGAATGAGTCGTTTCCTAATGGCTTCCTTTATAAAAAATATACGCTTGTCATTCATATTAAATATGTTTAATTCATTTGATTTATAACCAGTAATCATTAAATTCTTCATAATATCTCTCCATTTTTTTGGAGGGGGAAGCTCCCCCTCCCTATGCTATTTAGCAGCCATTGTAGGGTTTGTGATTCATGGATGCAGGTGATCCTGCATTGGGTCCTCCTAGTCCTCCTGGTCCCATATTGGCCGGTGAAACCATGTTTGGCGCCCCTGGCCCATGTTAGCCGGTGATACCATATTTGGTGAGCCCGGTCCCATGTTGACATTCTGTGACTGCACATTATTCATGACAGACTGTGTGTGTGGATAATAATGTTTATTTTTGACTAAATGATGATTCATAATCGTTGTATTAGTGGGATGAATGTGATTCACTTCATGGGGTATATAATTATCTTTCACACAATGCTTTGTAGGATAAACGACATTTTGTGCCGGGCTTACCCCCATGGGATGGCAGCCTTTATGATGATGACGATGATGCACACTATCCTCCCCTTTCCTGAACTCTACACTAACACTATATTACCTAAGGAAGAGACATGTACTAAGCCATGTACCTAAATCTGTACATTACACCAATTTTGTATGACTGCCTACGCCTCCTCATCTGATTTTTTATCCACAAATTATCTATAGATTATAATTCCTGTATCATAAAAAAAACCTCCTGTTTAAAACAAGAGGTAACACTTTATGAATTGGATTGTCCTTCTGCTAAATCTTCAGATGTAAAAGAAAATGGAAGGAGCTCCTCCACTGTCATAGATTTAACATCGCCTTTCATATTTGTAACAATAACCTCCATATCCGGCTCGAAAAATTCGCTCATCACTTGTCTGCATGAACCACATGGGGGTACTGGGCGATCTGAATCCGCAATAACAGCTAATTGAGAAAATTCGGTTTCTCCCTCTGAGATTGCTTTAAAAATGGCAACTCTTTCAGCACAGCATGAAACAGGGTAGGCGGCATTTTCAATATTACACCCTTTAAAAACCTTTCCATCCTTTGTTAATAGAGCTGCACCTACATTAAAATGGGAGTAAGGTACATAAGCCTGGTTCCATATTTCTTTTGCATAATTAATCAGCGTTTGTTTATCCATAATGTCCTTCCTCTCAGAATAGTCTGGAGATTCATTATAAATAAAGTTCATTCCATTGTAAAGCGCTTTCTGTATGGTGTGGGGTTAATCATTCAAAATCCGATTCATCACGTAATCAATGGAATTATATAATTCCATAAATCTTTTTCTGCGGACATCGATATAATAGCTGTGTAAGAGTAAAAGCTCCATATTGTCTTTCGTATTTTCCACCTGATTAGGCATTACATTTAAGCTGGCAATATGATTGGTGACCTCTTTTTCCCAATTATTAATCAGTTCAAAAATTGGGGCTGTTTCCTTCTTAATTCGCTCAAATTCTTCCCGATCTTTACGGTCAACTTTATTTCCCTCATTATATCGTTGTAAGCTTTTCTCCAAAAGCTCAGAATAAATTCCGTCTATAATCCTGTGTAAGTTATCCAGCATGTCTATACATCCTTTTTACTTACACTTTATCACTTTTCAATGTTTATTTCATCCATTGTGCAAATCTTGTAAGAAAAGGAAGTGAGTTGAAATCCTTGTTCATTTTGCTGTTTAGAACCCCTCCCTTTATTTCTTTGAATTTATCGTAAATCACCACAAGCTCCAATGGCAGAGACTTGATGTTTTTCTTTTGTTCAGCAAGGTATGTCGCTGCTTCAGCATTGATTTTATTACTTAATTGCTTCTCCATAGTCCGAAGCTTCTGTTCAGCTTGTTCCAACGCCCTATCCAGTTCTGCTCCACTGATTTTATTTTCCCTGCTTTCCTCATCCTTATAGGCTAAATTCATTTACAATCAGCCTCCTTTTTTATATTCAGTTATGTCTTACTTTCTGCCTTATCCTTTTATCTCCTTTACGTCCGACAAAGAAAGAAGAAATGTTACAAGGGATTCGTTTTGTTTCATGGCAAGTATAGAATTATCGACATGCTTCACACTATGACTAAGGAGGGTTTGTGATGGGTAAAAAAGATAATCAGAAAAATCGAAAGCCAGTAGAAGAAGAACCTGTGCGCAGAGGCTGGAAAGGTGATGGAAATAAAAAACTTGATGGACCCAATCGTCCGTCAACCTGATATGTAGTCGTAAATGGCTGATCATGGGTTTTTACCAATGGATCAGCCATTTCTAAATTTTCCAGCTATAATGGAGAGCTTTTCCAGTGCTTTTCTTTTTTTATAGAAAATATCACCAATTGGTACTGGTTCTGAATGAGCTTCGTGCCACCACTCTTCCTGAAATAATGCAGGATCATACCAGTCTATCCGTTTCCTGTTATCATGCTTTATATCTGGATATATGTCTTCCAGAGCTTCTGCGGGGATGTACCTTTCACCCAGAAATTGCTCATATTCTCCCCTGGTCCCATCAGGTTCAACCTCCTCAGCAAACTGAAGGAAATGTTCATATAAATCATTGTGAAATAGTATGGAGGCTAATTTTTTTCCCGTCTTAATTCTTTCATTGGTGCTGGTAAATTTTTTTATGGACAAGCCATATAATATACCAGAAGGAGCAGGAAACAAAACAGCGTTTAAGTGAACCTTATCCTGCAGTATATAAGGAACATTATAGAAAATTTTCCACTTGAAAAAGGGTTCCTCTATCACAGGTTTTTGAATCAGATTCTGTTCGTTAATTATTTGAGCATATAACAAACGTTTTTCATTTTTATGTAACCAAAAATGCATCCATTCGTCTATCATAAACGTAGATACATAAAAGTACCTTAATAAATGAAAGAGAGGTTGTTTATAACGGGTTGAATAATGGTAAATGAGTAATTGAGGGTATGCGTCCGAAAAAATGAACCAGTTCGCCCTTTCATAAGTCATAAATAAATGGCGTGACATCCTCGCTGACAGCAAATTTTTATACGTGTCCGTTTTGAGGTCTGTCATATTCCAGCCTGCATTTCGGGACACCATACTGGCCAGAAAGGACCACTGAATTTCACGGGAATTCAGGTAAAACTGAAGATAGGCCTTGGTCCGTTCCACATTATTGATGTTCTTTTTGTCTGTTTGCTCTTTAATGTCAGTGATGATTTCATGATAATTCACACAAATCTTCCCTTCTGATTTTATGTTTTTAATACCTTTTTTTCGTAAAATTTGATATGATACTGCAGTATAGGGGAGGATTTTATGCACTATCCGAATGGAAAAAAAAGAATGACGACAAATCAGTACAAAAACACGATGAATCAGCCAACAAACTTTGGAAAACGTGGAATGACCCTCGAAAATGATATCAATGAGACGAATAAATATTATTTGGAACGGAATCTAGCCGTTGTCCATAAAAAACCAACTCCTGTGCAAATCGTACAGGTGGATTATCCAAAAAGAAGTGCTGCAGTTATTCGTGAAGCCTATTTTAAGCAGGCATCAACAACTGACTACAATGGGCTTTATAAAGGAAAATATATTGATTTTGAAGCTAAAGAAACACGCAGTCGGACTTCTTTCCCTTTAGCTAATATTCACCAGCATCAGGTTGATCATATGAAGTCCGTAGCAGCGCACGATGGAATCTGTTTTCTAATTATTCGCTTGCAAAACCAGGAGGAATCCTTCCTTCTGCCCGCAGAACAATTTTTCCCCTATTGGGACCAGCAGTTTCAGGGTGGCAGAAAGTCGATTCCTATTAACGCTATAAAAGAACATGGTTTTAAGATTCCCTTTAGTTTACAAGCAAAAGTAGACTATCTAAAAGTCATTGATCAGGTCTATTTTTAGACGGGAGGAGATTTAAATATGGCAGATCAAAGCCAATCTCGAATGCAACGAAGACAGCAAAAGAAACAGAATAAACAAGGCAAGACCAAATGGAATTGGAAAAGAATCCTGATTATTTTTGCCATAATTGGTGGTGTCCTATTCGCGGGAGTGGCAGGAACTTTTGCCGTATGGGCAGCAGGTGCTCCTTCACTGGATGCAGCAAACTTATCGGATCCCCTTTCATCAAAAATTTATGATCGTGAAGGAAATCTGATTGCCGACTTAGGCTCCCAAAAACGGACAAAAATTGAATATGACGATATACCACAGGTACTGGAGGATGCCGTTATAGCAACGGAAGACGCCAGGTTCCGCAGTCATTTTGGTATTGATTTCCAACGAATTTTAGCCGCTGTCTGGGCTAATGTTACCGAGGGCTTCGGAGCTGAAGGGGCCAGTACCATTACCCAGCAGGTTGTGAAAAATGCTGTTCTTTCGCAGGATAAAAGGCTTAAAAGAAAGGTTCAGGAACAATGGCTTGCCATGAAGTTAGAAAGAAAGTATTCCAAGAATGATATTTTAACCATGTATTTAAATAAAATTCATTACGGAAACTCTACGTATGGTGTGGCCAAGGCAGCTGAAGTCTATTTTGGCAAGAAAGACTTAAGCAAATTAACCTTACCTGAAGCCGCTCTGTTAGCAGGTATTCCACAGCTGCCAAATGTATACGATCCGACAAAGAATCCTGAAAAAGCTCAGGAACGAAAAAATGTTGTCCTGGACTTAATGGTTCAGCACGGAAAAATATCCGAAAAGAAAGCTGAAAAAGCCAAGAAGGTTCATGTGAATGAACTTGTAGTAGAGGATTATGAATCAGACATCCCTTATGGAGACTTTTTAGAGAAGGTAGTAAAAGAAGTTAAGAATAAAATGGGGGATGAGGTTGATATTTATCAGGATGGTTTAAAAATTTATACAACATTAGATCCTAAAGCCCAAAAACAGGTGGAACTTCTGTTAAGTGATTCAGAGAATAATCCGCTGAGAGGATATTTTAACAATGAAGAGTTGCAGTCAGCTTTATCCGTGGTTGACACAAAAACTGGAGAAATCCTGGCTTTAGGTGGTCAATACAATGGAAAAGAAGGAATTGGAGCTGACTATAACTATGCCTTTCAAGATGGTTTCCAGCCTGGTTCTACTATGAAGCCTATTATGAGCTATGGACCACTTATCGAAAACAAGAAGCGATCCACATACTATCAATTTAATGATGCTGACCATGAATATTCGGATGGGACTGATATTTCGAACTGGGATAATAGCTATAGAGGATGGAATACCATGCGATACCATTTAGCTTATTCTCGGAATATACCTGCCTTGAAGGCATTACAGGAAGTTGGGACAGATAAAGCAGCAGAATTTGCTGAAAAATTAGGTTTGCCCGTGTCTAAATATAATGGTGTCTATGAATCAGATGCCATCGGCGGGCATATTGAACCGAATACGGTGCAAATGGCCGGTGCCTATGCTGCGTTTGGAAATCAAGGAATTTTTAATAAACCACACGCTGTAAAGAAAGTTGTCATGGGTGATAAAGAAGTTGATTTTTCAGAAGAACCAACAGTCGCCATGTCTAAATATACAGCCTATATGATAAGTGATATGTTAAAAGACGTTGTACAATATGGAACAGGTACAGATGCAAACGTCTCCGGATTGCCTCTGGCTGGTAAGACAGGTACCACCAACGGCAATCAGGATGCCTGGTTCAGTGGTTATACGACGAATTATTCCATTTCAGTTTGGACCGGATATCCTAAATCCAGTGATAGTCTGGAAGGAAATCAGGATGATATTCCTAAATTAATGTTTAAGAATATTATGCAGCACATTTCGCAAGGGGTAGAAACGAAGGATTTTGTAAAACCAGACTCTGTTGTTGAAGTTGGCGTTGAAAAAGGCACACGTCCTGCAAAATTACCTAGTGAATTTACTCCTGAAGACCAGATCATCAACGAGTTATTTGTAAAAGGCCAAGAACCTGAAAAAGTATCAGAGAAATATGACCAAATTGATCCAGTCAGCGAGTTAAAAGCGGAATACAATGAACAGGAAAAAGCTGTAGACCTTAGCTGGAATTATGATGGTGAAGCAGAAAATATTAAATTTGAAGTAAAAGCGGGCATCGAAAATTCAGATTTACAAGTCATCACAAACACGCAAAACAAGCAAGTTAAAGTGACAGACATTCGACCTGGATCTAAGGTTATTTTCGAAGTTACGGCTGTTCATACGGATGATTCCGAAAACCGCAGTGAGCCGCAACGAGTTGAACTGGAGATTCCTGAAGAGGAAGAAGATCCATTTGACGACATGTTGCCTGGTGAAGGAAATGGAAATGGTAATGGAAATGGAAATGGAAACGGAAATGGTAATGGCAACGGGAACGGCAATGGGAATGATGAAGGTAATGGCAATGAAGGTGATGATCAACAAGATGATGGTGATGGCGAAAACGGTAGCGACAATGGCAGCGAAGACGGAAATGAAGAAGGACCAACCGACCCGCCCCAAGATGGTGAAAGTCCGCCAGATGACGGTCAGACAGCCCAAATTGACGGATTAATGAGAAGAGCAGGTTAAGAACAACGCATGTTGCCTTCCCTGAAAAAAATTAATCATTCATCAAATGATGATTTCCATACCCAACAAGAAGAGCTGAATCCTCCAGGAAAACTGGAGAATTCAGCTCTTTCTTTTTTTCAGACCTTTATTTCGTGCAAATGAAAATCATCTGCTTATATCACGACTGATTACTATTGGTTATTTCCTTTTCCCTCTTCCTCATTCGCTTTTGTCCTTCCCTGCATACCTCTAATAAAGGGCAAATTTCACATTGAGGACTTTGTGCTTTACAGTGATATCTCCCAAAGAAAATCATACGATGATGTGTATCTCCCCATTCATCTTCAGGAATCTTACGCATAAGTGTTTTTTCAACTTCCAGAACAGAATCCTTCCAGCGACAGAATCCTAATCGTTTAGAAACCCGTTCAACATGTGTATCCACTGCAATGGCAGGCTTATTAAACGCAACTGATACAACAACGTTGGCTGTTTTTCTTCCTACACCGGGGAGGTTCACTAATTTTTCGTGTTCATCAGGAACCTGTCCATCGTACTGTTCAACTAATATCTCACACAACTTACGAATATTTTTTGATTTATTCCGGTATAAGCCAATTCTTTTTATATCATTTTGCAGTTCCTCTAGTGAAACAGCTAAATAATCTTCGGGTGTTTTATATTTTTGAAACAAATCCTTAGTCACTTTATTCACCAGTGCATCCGTACATTGCGCTGAAAGTACGACTGCGATGAGCAACTCAAATGGGTTGGAATGGGTAAGTTCACATTTGGCTTCAGGAAACATTTCCCCCATCTTATCCAGACAAAAACGAATCTGTTTTTTTGTCAGCATTAATTGACCACCTCTTCCTATTCACCATCTTCATCTAACCAATTATAATAAACGGAAGTATCCCGTTTTTTCTTCTTTTGAGTACCGCTTGTCTGATTGGAATTCTGACGGAAGGACTGACTCACCTTCCGTGCATCTTCAACCGTTTTAACCCCTTTTTTTCTCCACTCTATGAGGATTCGATCTACATAGCGGAAATTTAATTTTCCCATTAAAACCGCTTCACGAAGAGCCGCTTTAATGAGAGATGGGGCTAACTGATCATCATCCAGCCAATGATTGATCGTCTCAATTTCAATAGGGGATAGAGCCCGGCCAAATTCCTGTTCAAATAAATAAAATAGTTTTCCTTCATGTTCGGCCTGTTCTTCCTTTTCAACCTGATCATAAATCTTCTTCCAAATGGGCTCCAGCGAATACCATTCATAGATGACATGATCCTCCTGGTGCTGTTCAATCTTTATCAGACTCTTATTCATAAGTTTTTTAAGTACTCGGGCAAGCTCCTGTTCATTTATGGTCATATGTTCACTGATCGCCTGAATGGAAGGGAGACGATTTCCTTCTGACTGAAGTCGATAAATCTGTAAAATAACGACAAGCTCCCCTTCCGTCATTCCCAAAGATGTATAGTTCAGTAAAAGGGTCTTAGGGAATGTCATTTGATCAAAAATGACCTGATAATAAGCTGAATCGTTTTGCATGATTATCCCACCTTACAGTTATTATAGCATGTACTCTTGCTGAATCATGTATGAAAAGTTCTGTGGGAGAAAATATTAGACCCATTAGCTGTATAAAAGGCTCCCTGTTTTAAGGGAGCCTTTTTACTATAAATCATTTTTTACAGACATCATGGATACAAACGATTTAACAGACGTGGGAACGGAATCGTTTCACGTACATGCTCGATTCCTGCAATCCAGGCTACCGTACGCTCTAATCCCAAACCAAAGCCCGAGTGAGGAACACTTCCATATTTTCTTAACTCCAGATACCATTCATAAGCGGGACCTGTAAGTCCATGCTCCTTGTAACGCTGCTCCATTAAATCCAAATCATCTATACGCTCGGATCCACCGATAATTTCCCCATATCCTTCAGGAGCAATTAAATCTGCACATAATACGACATCAGGATTGTCTGGATCCGGCTGCATATAAAAGGCTTTCAGCTTGGTAGGATAATGAGTGATAAAGACTGGTTTATCAAAACTTTCGGCAATGGCTGTTTCGTGAGGTGCTCCGAAATCATCGCCCCATTCAACGTCATCAAATCCCTGTTCCTTCAAAAATTTCAACGCATCATCATATGTAATTCGCGGAAATGGGGCTTGAATATTTTCAAGCTTTGAAACATCTCGTTCAAGTGCCTGTAATTCAAGCTTACAGTTTTCCAATACGGATTGAACAATATGAGTGACATACTGTTCCTGCAGCTCCAGGCTTTCCTCATGCTTCATAAATGCCATTTCCGGCTCAATCATCCAGAATTCAATCAGATGTCTGCGTGTTTTTGATTTTTCGGCACGGAAGGTAGGACCAAAGGAAAATACCTTTCCAAGTGCCATGGCCGCAGCCTCCATATAAAGCTGTCCACTTTGGGATAAATAAGCATCCTCATCAAAGTATTTTGTATGGAACAATTCTGTTGTGCCTTCTGCAGACGCCCCTGTTAAGATAGGTGGATCCACTTTCACAAAGCCCTGCTGATTATAAAACTCATAAGTGGCCCGAATAATTTCATTCCTGACTTTCATAATCGCATGCTGTTTCTTGGACCGTAACCATAAATGGCGGTGATCCATCAGGAATTCTGTGCCATGATTTTTCGGTGTAATCGGATAATCTACGGCTTCATGGATAAGTTCAATACCACTCACTTGAATTTCATAGCCAAGTGGAGATCGGGAATCCTCAACAATTGTACCTGTTACATACAACGAAGACTCCTGTGTCAGCTGCTTCTTAGCTAAATCAAAAACCTCTTCTTCTACATCAGATTTAACTACAACTCCCTGAATAAAACCTGTCCCATCACGAAGCTGTAAAAAGGCAATTTTTCCACTGGAGCGCTTATTGGCAAGCCAGGCTCCAATCGTTACTTCTTCTCCTACATGTTTATATACTTGATTGATTGTCGTCTTCATGACGCTTCCTCCTATTTAAACGGTTTGATGTTTTTCGATAAAACGTTTGATACGTTTAGCTGCTTCTTCAAGCTGATCTAAAGAGGTTGCATAGGATAAACGAACATTTTCAGGTGCACCGAAACCGGATCCCGGAACTAATGCAACCTTCTCCTCTTCAAGAAGGGCTTCCACCCAGTCAAAAACTTCATCATAACCACAGGCTGCTGCGGCCTCTTTGACATTTGGAAACAGATAAAAGGCGCCTTTAGGTTTTACACAGCTGACACCTGGTAAATCGGTTACCCACTGATACAGTTTTTCCAATCTCTCTCCGAATGCTTCTTTCATCTTATTTACTTCCTCTTCAGAAGCGGAATAAGCTGCAAGTGCTCCATACTGCGAAATAGACGTAGGGTTGGAGGTGGAATGGGAAGCCAGGTTTGTCATCGCTTTGATGATCGTTTCATTCCCGGCTGCATATCCAATTCTCCAGCCTGTCATGGAATGGGACTTGGAAACCCCATTAATAATAACGGTTGATTCTTTAAGTTTATCCGACAGCTGCGCAATGGAAATGTGGTGATGCTCGCCATATATTAACTTTTCGTATATTTCATCTGAAACAATGGTTATATTATGTTTTAGGCACACATCTCCTATTGCCTGTAACTCTTCTCTGGAATATATGACACCTGTTGGATTACTTGGAGAATTAATAATAATTGCTTTGGTTCTATCGGTAATCGCTTGTTCCACCTGCTCCGGAGTTAATTTAAACTCATTGTCTTCCTGAGCTTCAACAAACACAGGTTTTCCCTGTGCGAGCTTTATCTGTTCAGGATAACTTACCCAATACGGTGTTGGAACGATCACCTCATCACCAGGATTAAGTAATACCTGAAACAAAGTGAATAACGCGTGTTTGGCCCCAATCGTTACAATCAATTCATTTTCACGATATTCAAGATTCTGATCACGTTTGAATTTTTTCTGAATCTGCTGCTTTAATTCCGGGAGACCTCCGGAAGGCGTATATTTTGTTTTTCCTTCATCCATGGCTTTTTTCGCCGCTTGTATAATATGTTCCGGCGTATTAAAATCCGGTTCACCAGCTGCTAAACCGATCACATCATGGCCTTCTTTTTTCAGTGCCTTTGCTTTTGCTGTGATCGCCAAAGTACTTGAAGGCGTTAAGCTTTGTACACGTTCTGCCAATTCCATTAAGTGGATTCCTCCTCTTATTTTTTACTTAGCTTCACTTGTTCGTACAAATCTCCATTTTCAAACAAGTACGTTTCAAATACGTATTGATTGTCATTGTTTTTATATGTGATTTCCCAGATTACATTTCCATTCTCAATACCTGGAGTGATACTTTGCATTGTACAGTCCTGGCACTGTTCCTTCCAGATTGAGGTTATTTTTTCTTTACTTATTCCGTCGTTTTCTTGCACATATGTAATTTCCTCATCTTTCTCAACAGGAACAAACGCCATTCCTTTTGTTTCGTCTTCTGAAAGTCCCACGGCAACATCATAGGCCTTTTCCCCATTATATCGCACTATACTCTCGATTTCTTCTAAAGGCGTTTCCTGTAGCGCCTGTTGTCTGGATTGTTCAAATGTCGCTTCTTTACCCTCCATTGCCGTACTATACACGTAGATAAAGGATCCGGCAACGATTAAGAAAAGGATGAAAAAAATAAGGGCAACGAGGCGAAACCACCTATGTCTCATAAATGGTGAAGATTGCTGTCTTTTCATCTTCCTGGTCCAACGCTAATCCAAACATTAAATCCTTTTCTTTTAGTGTACGATTTAAACAATCCACAATCTTGTAAAGGTTATCTGTTTTTGAAACACGTAATGTAGTGAGTGTCTCAGGGCCTGACTGGGTCATAGAGTACCTCCTTAACCATTCAGAAGCCATACATAGAAATTTTTGCACCGTATATCATCAAGCAATGAATCCCAAACTAATGGATGTCTGAAAGGTTACTTCGTTATATATTATAACAATAAATTTCAGTCGCTAAATAGTTAAATCAATAATTCCGATTAAAATTTTCCTAACCCATACCAAAATGCTGCTTGCACCTGCTCAAGTTTTCATCGAAAAGAAACAATGAGATCGTGTTAACGAAATCGTTAACACGATTTTTTTGGCTTAAGGCGCTTCCGCCTTTGTTTTAACGGACAAATTCGTAATCTGATGGGGTGAAGATAATTTGAACCGTACCTACCCTTTTCAAATGATAAACATCAATCCACAGCTCTGTCAGCCGTTCGACAAGTCCTGCATGCAGTTTTTTATCCTTCAGGTCATAAATAATCGCTATATGAGGATCAAGCTGGTCTAACAGCTCACCTGTCGGAAAGTTTTTTTCAGCATAATCGGGAATCTTGATAATCTCCGTCTGAATAGGCAAATCCTTTAAGATATCTTCAATCGCCTGATTTGCTTCTGACATAAAAACCATGGAGTTTTTGCCAAATGTGATATACAATGACATGTTTTGAGAATTGGGATTAACCTTTAAAACTTTAAACCTCAGACCTGTACTTGGCTCATAAGTCTCCCCATGCTCCCATTTAACAGTACTGATATCTTCCGTCTGAATATTAACACAGGGCTGATAATTCGAACTTGCAATCTTTTTTACATGGTACTTGTCAATAATAACATCTGCATTGCCGCACGCTGTTTCATTTTTATTGGTTAGTACTAAGTAATCAATTTGCCGTACTTCCAGCTCCTCCAACTGCCCGACAAGGTCCTCTTCGCTATCCTTAGATCCTGTATTAATAAGAATTCGTTTATCCCTGCCAGTTGTAATGAGAAGTGATTCCCCATCAGTAAGATGAAAAAAGGTAAACTTTACTTCATCTTCAGACAGGGTACGCTCAAGAGCCTCTGCAGGATAGGCTGATAATCCTGCTATTACAATTGCCAGACAAAAAATAACGACCCTTTTCCATATGTTCATTACATCTCACATCCCATCATCAGTATCCAAGAATAGAATGTGTAACTATTCCATAACTTATGAAAACCATTTTCGTGCCTGGTCTAATAAAGAGTGTGCATCATCATATAAAAGAGACGCCTGTGGAATGGACTCAATAAAGTATTTGCCATATTTTGCTTTCATTAAACGGCCATCACAGACAAACACAATACCTCTATCCTTACTTGAGCGAATTAAGCGGCCAAATCCCTGCTTAAAACGGATAACGGCATTTGGCAGGGCCAGCTGCATAAAAGGGTTTTTTCCTTCCTCTCTCAGGGCTTCTGCCTTTGCATGATAAACCGGATGACCAGGGGGTTCAAACGGCAGCCTGACAATCACTACAGAGGATAGGTCTTCACCGGGTATATCGATACCCTCCCAGAAGGAGCTTGTTCCAAGTAAGATGGCTCGATTAAAGGACTGAAAATTTTTCTGAAGCCTTGACCGACTTCCACTGGAAATTCCCTGACTGATAATCATAAAATCATCCTGATCAAAGAAGCCTTTAAGCATTTCATGAGTTTTTCGCAGCATTTGGTAGGACGTGAATAAAACAAGCATTCGTCCTTCTGTTATTTGGGCCAATTCGTAAATATTGTAGCTAATGGCAGATAAAAAGTCTTCTTCTTTATCTTTATTGATTTGTGGCAGATCATTAGGAACCAGTAATTGAACCTGATCCTCATAGGAAAAGGGAGAAGGAATTTTTTTTGTAAATACCTCGTCCTCTTCCAGACCATTTCTAGTCAAAATATAGCTAAAGGAATTACGGATTGTAAGTGTCGCACTAGTCAGCACAACACTCTTTTTTTGCTGATAAAATTGCTGTTTTAATAATGAACCCGTTTCAATCGGCTCACAATATAAGTAGACTGCATTTCGTGCTCCCTTTGCTTCAATTTCTATCCATTTAATCATCGACGTTTCTTCTTCATATAAAAACAGATGTAAATTCTGAATGAGGGCATCGACTTGTTCAATCTTTCTATTGATTTCTTCTTCATCTTCTTCCTGATTCATGGATTCATCCGTTTGAATGGATTCTTTGTTGTGATCAAGTCTTACGGACAGATCCTTCAGACTGAAGATAAATCTGGACGCTAAATCCCCCAGGAATACGACGGTATCCTCTTCCATGTCTTGTCGATTAAATAAAGTTTGTATACGACCAATGTCATTATAGGATGAACGATTCCCCTTTTGGTTCTGTACGAAATCGAACAGATAGCGAAACAAGTAATCAGCATGTTCCTTCGCTTCCGCTATTTCTTCCAGGGATTGGTTATCCGTCAGAATTTCCTCCAGCTCATTTAACAGATATTGAATGGAAACATAATCCACCTTCATCCCAAAATGCCTTGAAGCGGTCCGGTCCAAATGATGCCCTTCATCAACGATAGCATATTGATAGGAAGGCAGGAACTCATAGTCATGGACCATATCTGTACACAACAAAGCATGGTTGGTGATAATGAGATGCGCTTTCTGTGCCCGTCTTCTAATACGTTGATAATACGTACGGGAAAACCAGGGGGATTTCGGATCAAGTGTCCGTTCAGCCTCTGCATTTACCCGCCGCCAGAATATCCGGCCACTGGAAGGCAGATGCAATTCATCAACATCTCCAGAATCTGTTTCCGTTATCCAGACTAAAAGAAGGGCTTTCGTTAAAATCACATCATAATTATCATCCCAAGGGGGTTTTTCCAGTTCCTGTTCGAACTTTTTCAGGCTTAAATAATGACTTTTCCCTTTCACAATCACTGCATCAAAAGAAACAGGAAACAGGCTTTTAAGCAAAGGAATTTCCTGATCTAAAAGCTGCGACTGAAGCTGTGTTGTATAGGTACTGATCACAATCCGTTCATTATGCTGCAAGGCATAGTAAAGCCCCGGAAGCAGATAAGCCAAAGTTTTTCCTGTTCCGGTTTCGGCCTCAACGAACGCATGCTTCTCCCCCTGAAATGAATCAAAGAGAAACTCTGCCATCTCCCTTTGTCCTTCTCTTGTTTCGTACCCCTTCAATGCTTGTTGAAGGTTGCCATCCGATGCAAATACTTCCTCAATGAATTCTCCAAATGAGGTATCCCAGTCATGACTTTCCCGCACAGGTTTCTCCTGCTTTTTTATGCCCAGCCCCCGGTAAACCTCTATAGACGGATTCGTCTCCTCCAGTGTATATTTCTTATCGTCAATCCACTGGGTGAATAAGGCATGGAAATCACTATTTAATTTCGGTTCCAGATCCAACAGCTTTTCCACTGTTTCGACCGGAAGACGGCGGGCTTTATCCAGGAGGTTAAGGAGTATCTTTGCCGTTACATACGCATCTGAAAGAGCTCGATGAGGCTGCTGATGCTGGACATTTAAATCTTCTGCCAGCTGAGATAGCTTATATCCTGTAGCTCTTGGTGCAAATATACGGGCAAACTCCACGGTATCGATCACTTTTTCCCTAATCGGAGAAAAACCGGCATCCATTAATGCTTCGTTTAAAAAACCGAGATCAAACTGTACATGATGGGCAACAAAATATGCATCAGAACATAATTCTATAATATCTTCCGCAATTTCGGAAAACAGAGGCGCGGACTGAACCTGTTCATCCGTAATCCCCGTTAAATGAGATATAAATAATGGAATTTCCTGATCAGGTTTTACGTAGGTCCCAAATTGCTGTGTGATCATCCCATCTTCTACCACAACAATTCCTACTTCGATAATCTGGTCACCCTTTGTCGGGTTTTGCCCTGTCGTTTCTAAATCAACCACTGCAAATTTCTTCATGAAGTCACCTTCTTACTATGTATACCATCCAATTTAAGGGGTATTTTATAAAAATGGCCCCCACAACCGCGGGAGCTCCAGGGAATTGCTATGTGAACACCTACTTGATACTTGTTAAAGGTGGTTCTGCATGAATGATTTCGTCAATTTCATTATTTTCGTTCATAAGTGCAATCACTGGCTGATGTTCAGCAAGTTCACTTTCGGAAAGAACAGCATATGAAATAATTATAATGACATCATCTTCTTGAAACTGTCTGGCTGCAGCACCGTTTAAACACATGACACCACTTCCTCGTTCGCCGGAGATAACATAGGTCTCAATTCTGGCTCCATTATTGTTATTTACAATTTGCACTTTTTCATGTGGTAAGATGCCCACTTTATCTAAAATATCCTGATCAATCGTTACACTTCCAACATAATTCAGGTTGGCTTCAGTCACACGTGCACGATGGATCTTCGCATTCATCATGGTGCGAAACATGGTTTATTTCCCCCTAAACCCTTATTCATTTATTCGGTAAAACTAAGTTCGCCGTTTTCCTCAAAAATCAGGTTGTCAATTAAACGCGCCTTCTTAAAATAGACGGCCGTCGCAAGAATAACACGCTGATCAACGGTGTCCGTATGCTCTAACTTTGGATAGGTTAATAAATCAACGTAATCAATTTTACCATGAGTATGCGATTTTATGAACTGGGAAACTTCCTTTACAATCCTATCCTTTTGTCTGACTCCATTTTTTATTAAGTCCTGTCCCTTTTTCAGAGCCTTATAAATATTGATTGCCTGTCTGTGTTCTTCTTCTGACAAATAAACATTCCGGCTGCTTTTAGCAAGACCGCTTTCTTCTCTCACTGTAGGGATTCCGCGTAATTTTACCGGAAAATTAAAATCCTCCACCAAAGCGTCAACCACCGCAAACTGCTGAGCATCTTTGAGCCCAAAATACGCCCGGTCCGGAAGTATAATATGGAATAACTTTGCTAAAACCGTAACAACCCCATCAAAATGACCTTCACGGGATTGGCCGCATAAAACATTCACCCTGTTCTGCATCGTTAAACTTAGTGACATGGGAACGGGATACATTTCATCTACAGACGGGATAAAGACTACATCCGCATTTTCCTCCTGAGCGACTTGTTCATCATGTTCCTCATCACGGGGATAGCGTTCATAATCTTCATTTGGACCAAATTGCAGGGGATTTACAAATATACTGGTAACAAGAATATCATTTTCTTTTCTCGCAGCATTAAGCAATTTTCTGTGGCCTTCATGCAAATAACCCATTGTTGGGACAAAACCAATGGATTTGTTTTCCTTTTTTAAGTCCAAGGCAAGCTGCTGCATTTCTTTTACTTTACGTATCACTTTCATTTACCTTTTCCTCCATAAAGAGAAGGGATTTCCTCTTCATCCATATCATAAGCATACTCTTTTGATGGGAAAATATCCTCTTTAACTTCATTTACATATTGCTCAATCGATGAATGAATCAGGTCATTTACATTTCCATACGGTTTTACAAACTTAGGCAGACGATCTACCCCGTATTTTAAAATGTCATGGTAAACAAGCACCTGTCCGTCGCAGTGCTTGCCTGCTCCAATTCCAATAGTAGGAATAGAAACTGTTTCTGTAATAAGATTAGCCAGAGGTTCAGGTACGCATTCAAGAACCAATGCCATCGCCCCTGATTCTTCTACCCTTTTAGCATTTTCGATTAATTCCTCGGCATCCTTTTTATTTTTCCCCTGTATCCGGTATCCTCCAATAACATTTACTGTCTGAGGAGTCAGGCCTAAGTGTCCAACGACAGGAATACCTGCTTGGGTCAGCAAACGGATACTCTCTAAAACCTCTCCGGCCCCTTCAAGCTTTAATGCCTGTGCGCCTGTTTCCTGAAACAATCGCTTGGCATTTTTCATCGTATCTTCTCGGGAAATATGATACGACATAAACGGCATATCAACTACAGTAAACGTATCACCAGCACCACGTTTTACAGCCTTTCCATGATGAATCATATCGTCCAGCGTAACCGGAATTGTGGAGTCATAGCCAAGCACTACATTGGCTACAGAGTCACCCACTAAAATCGTGTCGACCCCGGATTCCTCCGATAACTTCGCCGATGGGTAGTCATAGGCTGTGATCATTGTAATTTTATCATTACTTTCCTTCATTTTTTGCAGCTTTGCCCGTGTTTTCATCTATTTTATCCCCCGTTTCCAATCAATTTCAGCTGAATAAAGTATTTCACGCTTTCCTGATTGATCCTCAACGATAAGTGCACCGTCTTCCTGTATTCCAACTAAAACAGCATCCCACTTAAGATTCCGCGTTTTTACTGTAACCGTCTCACCTATTCGATAGGCAGCCTTTTCCCAATAAGGTTTAACAGCAGAAAAGCCTTCTTCCATGAATTGATCATAGACAGTCTCTATTTCTTTCAAAACGTCCTGAATTAAGGCCTCTCTTTGAAACGACGAGCCGGTTTCTATTTTCACAGACGTTGCGATATCTTGTAAGGAAAGCGGAATATCCTCCTGAACCTGATTCACATTTATCCCCATACCGATGATGACATACTCAATCAGATCCTGTTCAGCCTGCATTTCTGTTAGAATACCGGCAAGCTTCCTATCATTTAGAAAAATGTCGTTTGGCCACTTAATCTTGGCTTCTGCCTGACAAACCTTTTCAAGCATTCGAGTAATAGATACAGCACTGGCTAAGGTTAACTGTGGGGCACGCTGAGGTTCAATATCAGGTCTTAAAATCAAACTCATCCAGATGCCCTTGCCTTTTTGCGAATCCCAGGGGCGATGAAGTCTTCCCCGTCCTTTTAATTGTTCATCAGCTACTACAACCGTCCCATGATCGGCCCCTTCTCTTGCCAACTGATGAGCAATCGTTTGAGTAGAATCTACCTGATTCTTATAGTACATCTCCTGACCCAGCCATTTTGTATGTAAATCCCATTGAATCGTATTAATGCTCATCTTGTCAGGAAAGGATACAATCCGATACCCCTTTCTGGAAACCCCTTCTATTTGATAGCCTTCCTGCTCCAATGCTTTCATGTGTTTCCAGATGGCAGCACGGGAAATATGAAGTTCCTCCGACAGTCGCTGACCTGATACAAAGGAGTCCTTTGCATTTGCCAGCAGGGTAATCAGTTTCTTTCTCGTCGATTCCATTGTTCCACCCATTCCATTATGGTTTGTTTTTCATTTTGCAATTCCCCATTTATGACCTGTTTTTCAATCTGATCCAGCCATTCACGCACCCAAGGTCCTGGATTGCGGTCAGGATACAGCCTTATAATCTCATGACCATTGATATTCAGATCATTCCGGTTTTTAATCGGCAATTGCTGATAGGCTCGTTCAACTTCTTTTACCGTTAGTTGGGAATTTCCAGTTAAAACGGTTACCAGATGTACAAATTCTTCAAACAGTTCCGGCTTTAAACGATATAAGGTTTCCGGTGTTAGTCCCTGAACTCTGTAAAGCTGATAACCATTGATCAAGTCATACGATCGATGTTTAATCGCTTTTGACAGCTTCCACCTTTTACACCAGTCATCGATGGATACATTTGGATAAAACAGATGCATACAGGCAATCGCCTCTGCTAAGCTGTATAAGGGAGATGGAATGTGATTCAGGCTCTTTTGAATAAGTGTATGATGCTGTTTAAAAACAGGTAAGGACTGCCAAATACCAGTCTCATAAAGAATGGTCAGTGCCTTTAGAATATACGGGGCCTTCCAGAGTTTTTCCATTTCTGCTGCAATGCGCTCAACCGCAATCTTTTCCAGTAAATGATGGTTCCGGACAATGGCGTCTTCAGCCTCTTTTCCTAAATGGAAGCCTAATTGACTTACAAAGCGCAGAGCTCTCATCATTCGGAGCGGATCCTCCTGAAAACGTTCATCGGCATTGCGAACCGTTTCAATCCTTTTTTCATTAATGTGCATCTGGCCTTCATATGGGTCAATAAGCGTGCCATCTTTATTCATGGCGATCGCGTTCATGGTAAAATCCCGTCTGGACAAATCCTCGTGAATATCCTTCACAAACTCAACGCTTTCAGGATGACGAAAATCTGTGTAATCACTTTCCGTACGAAAGGTCGTCACTTCATACGAAATATGATTATATCTGATCATGATCGTACCGTGCTCGATCCCAATTGGTATCGTCTTATCAAATATCTTCTGTACTTGTTCAGGGGTTGCATTTGATGCAATGTCCACATCATCTATGGTCCGGTTTAATAAACTATCGCGAACCGATCCTCCTACAAAAAAGGCATGAAACCCATGTTCTTCTAGCTTCTCTAATACAGGGATGGCTTCTTTAAATTCTGGTTTCATATCTATTCATCATCCTTCAGCTAAGAGAGATTCGTAGAGCTGTTCATATTGCTGTACAATACGTTCAGAGGCAAATTCACGATGTACCCGTTGCTTGGCTGCATTTGAAAACTGCTTCCACAAATCCTCATCTGATAAAAGTTTAACAGCTTTACTGCTAATGGTATCAATATCCTGAACAGAGCATACATACCCCGTTTCCTGATTCTGAATCACTTCCGGTATCCCGCCAATATTTGTTCCGATACATGGTACGCCACCTGCCATTGCCTCTAAAAGGACCAGTCCAAAGCTTTCCTTTTCTGAAAGCAGCAATTTAAGGTCGGCAATCGAAAATAATTCTGACACATTTTCCTGTTTCCCTAAAAACAGTACATTTTCTTCAATCCCTAATTCCCTTACTAATTCCCGAACAGCGATATATTCGGGTCCATCTCCCACTAATAAAAGTCTGGCCGGCATTTTGTCAACGATATTGGCGAACACACGAATGACATCCGGGACTCTTTTCACCTTACGAAAATTAGAAATATGGATAACTACTTTTTCATATTCCTTTATGCCAAGATTCTCCTTCAGTTCATGACTTTGATCCCTCTTGTAGTCCCGTTCATCGACAAAATTGTAAATGACATTCATATGCTTCCTGACACCAACCAAATCCTCTGTTTGCTTCTTTAAACTATTTGATACGGTTGTTACACAATCTGATTCCTCAATTCCATAACGTATGATATTTTTCAGGCTTAAGTCCACACCTAATACGGTAATATCAGTTCCATGAAGCGTCGTTACAATTTTTACATCACGCTTTGCCATTTGCTTTGCTAAAATAGCACAGACAGCATGAGGAACCGCGTAATGAACATGTAAAATATCAAGCTGCTCCTGGTCAATCACATCCGCCATCTTACTGGCCAATGCTAAATCGTAAGGTGGATGCTGAAAGACAGGATAATTACTTACTTCCACTTCATGAAAATAAATATTTGAATACAGCTTTGTTAAACGAAACGGCATATTAGAAGAAATAAAATGAATCTGATGCCCTTTTTCAGCCAGTAATTTACCCAGTTCTGTTGCGATTACTCCTGATCCTCCGACAGAAGGATAGCAGGTAATACCTATTCTTAATCCGATTTTCCTCACCCTAACTAACGCTGTCTTAACCTGTTTACTTTACGATTTCACGCCATTGAAAATCACCGCGTTCAATCCCGTGAATCATAACCTCTGCTGCTGCAAGATTGGTTGCTAAAGGGATTTTGTATACATCACAAAGCCGCAACAATGCACTTACATCCGGTTCATGAGGCTGAGCAGTTAAAGGATCTCTGAAGAAAATGACTATATCCATTTCGTTCTCAGCAATCATCGCTCCAATCTGCTGATCTCCCCCTAGCGGGCCAGACTGGAACCGGTGCACAGGTACACCAACCTTGTCTATTACCTGCTCCCCCGTCGTTCCCGTAGCATATAATTGATGTCCTGAAAATATAGACTTGTATGCTAATACAAAATTCACAAGCTCTTTCTTCTTTTTATCGTGGGCAATTAAGGCTATTTTCAAATTGATTCCCCTCTATTCCAATAAATTTTCTAGACCGTAGACAAAAGCATTTACCTTTTGGACCTGATCAACAGCGAGCTTAACACCGCTCATAAAGGACTGTCGATGATAAGAATCATGCTTAATCGTCAGCCCTTGGCCAGTACCTCCAAAAATAACTTCCTGATGAGCAATCAGACCAGGCAACCGGACACTATGTATTTTCATCCCGTCTTCATCGGCTCCGCGGGCTCCCGCTAACGTTTCCTTTTCTTCAGGATGCCCCTGCTTTTTGCTCTCTCTTACCTGCTCAATAAGCTTAGCGGTTTTTACAGCTGTCCCTGATGGAGCATCCAATTTCTGATCATGGTGTTTTTCAATGATTTCAACATCGGGAAAGTATTTTGCTGCCCATTTTGCGAATTGCATCATTAATACGGCACCAACAGCAAAGTTTGGAGCAATGACAGCTCCCAGTTCCTTTTGCTCGGTTAAGCGCTGAATATCGGTCAATTGTTCATCTGAAAAACCGCTTGTCCCAACAACCGGTCGTACGCCATTCTCAAGTGCCAAACGTGTATGAGTGTAGCCTGCTTCTGGTGAAGTCAAATCAATCAGGACATCTGCACCCGCTTCCTGAAAAGCAATTTCCGCATCTGTAAAGATAGGTGCATCTAAATTTGGAAGACCTTCTAGATCGCTAACATTCATTCCTTCATTTTTTCGGTCAATACATCCCACTAAATGATAATTTTCTGTTTGTTTTATTAAACGTAAGGCTTCACTTCCCATTTTGCCTCTTGGTCCTGCAACGATAATATTAATCATTCCTGTTCACCGTCCTGTTGGCTTATTTTAGTCCATCTGTTTTTATCCCTTGTCTCAAATTTTGTCATAGCTGTATGAAATGATTCGCCTAAATCAATATTTAATGAATTTGCAAAGCACGCCAGCACAAACAGTAAATCTCCCAGTTCTTCCTCAACCGTATTTTCTTTTTCTGTTTTCTTTTTTGGTTTTTCTCCATAATAATGGTTAATCTCTCTGGCTAGTTCTCCTGTCTCTTCTGTCAGTCTTGCCATTAAACTTAAAGGAGAAAAATAGCCTTCTTTAAATTGAGATATGTACTGGTCGACTCGTTTCTGCATTTCCTTCGTTGTATATTCGATATTTGACATGTAAATCCCTCTTTCAAATACTGGTCACATTAATGGTAGCTAAACTTGACAATTTTGACAAATCTTTTATTTGGCTTTATTGACATCGTTTGCTCGTTTCCACGCCTTTCTTTTAAAAAACACATATATAATATTTAACAAATTTGCTCTGCTATGGTGCACAATTTATAATGAGTACTGGTGGATATTAGAAGTCGAGGTGACAACATGATAAAAGGTATAAAGGCAAAAAATATTTTCTTCATTTTATTGGGTTCAGCTATTTTTTCATTCGGTATTGTCCATTTTAATATGCAAAATAATTTGGCTGAAGGGGGATTCACCGGGATTACCCTCCTGTTATACTACCTATTTAACTGGGATCCCGCTGTGATGAATATTGTGTTAAATATACCTGTTTTCATTGTAGGATGGAAGCTCCTGGGAAGATTAACCTTTATTTATACTCTGATAGGAACGATTGCTGTTTCCGTTTTTCTATGGATTTTTCAGACCTATACATTTTCCTTTTCCCTTGAAAATGATATGACGTTAGCTGCATTATTTGCCGGTATTTTTGTGGGTGTTGGCCTGGGAATCATTTTTCGGTATGGAGGCACTACAGGCGGTTCTGATATTATTGCCCGGCTGGCGAACAAATACATTGGGTGGAGCATTGGCAGAGCCATGTTTCTATTTGACGCATTTGTTATTATTTCATCGATTATTTTGTATTTGGAACCGGTCGAAGGAATGTACACTTTAGTAGCCGTTTATATTGGTGCACGAGTCATTGATTTTCTTCAGGAAGGCGCATATGCAGCAAGAGGAGCGACCATCATATCTGAAAACAGTCAGCAAATCGCTGATACAGTTTTAAAAGAGATGGATCGTGGGGTTACGATATTAGAAGGCCGGGGCAGTTACACCGGAGCCAAACGGGATGTTTTATATTGTGTTGTTGCCCGAAATGAAATTGTCCGGTTAAAAACGATTATTAATTCCATTGATCCTCACGCTTTTGTCGCCTTAAGTTCTGTTCATGATGTTATGGGTGAAGGGTTTACCCTTGATGAAGATAAAAATCCGATTGAATAACTCCAACCCTCATACTCGTAAGACAGTATAAAACCCTGGCACTTATAGTACCAGGGTTTTTTATTAATCATCATTCATACCAACAAAAACTAACACAAAACGCAGAAGCTCCAGCAATGCTGTAATCGCTGCTGCTACATAGGTAAGTGCAGCTGCGCTAAGTACTTTTTTTGTTTCTCCGTGTTCATTATTTCTAATAACACCTGTGGAAACCAACTGTTCCATCGCTCTTGAAGAAGCGTTATATTCAACAGGCAATGTTACCAGTTGGAATAGAACAACGGCTGACATAAAAATAATCCCAGCCAGAATTAGGCCTGAAGAGTACATAATTATACCAGCAAGAATGATGATATATGACATATTTGAGCCTAAATTAGCTACAGGCACTAAAGCATGTCTGAAACGCAGAAATGCATAGCTTTCGGCATCCTGAATTGCATGGCCTACTTCGTGAGCCGCAATAGCAGCTGCTGCCTGTGAATGTCCATGATAGTTATCAGTTGATAAACGAACGGTTTTCGATCTTGGATCATAGTGGTCCGACATTACGCCCCGAACCTCTTCTATTTGTACATCAAATAGTCCATTTTCATCAAGAATTCTTCGTGCAACCTGTGCACCTGTCATCATAGATGAATTTTGGATTTTCGCATGTTTCTTATACGTCCTTTTCACTTTGGATTGTGCCCACAAAGGTAGAATAAGAAGGATCGCAAAGTAAACAAGAAATCCACCCATGCTTGCCATTAGCAACTCTCCTCCATAGTTATCTATATTTCTTTATAATCATAATTATAGACAATGGCATTATAAATCGTCAACTTTTTTGATTTTCTTCTCTTTCTTTTCCCCTTTATATTTTCTCCATCCTACATATAATAATGTGATGATAATCACACCACCTACAGAGAAAATTAACCAGGCAAAGGAGGCATCATCATCTTTTTCGTTACTTACAGGCGTATCCAGCTGATGAAACGTTTCAAGCATAACATTTAATGCACGAAGCATATCTTCTTCATTCTCAATTTGATTTAAATTTACAAATTGTTCATCCAGTTTTGACCAAAGCTTGGTGTCCTCCCTGATTTTTATGGCAGGATAAACGATGCTGTAAAGATCCATAACCTGGGAAAATTCTGCCGGTAAACTTCGAGTTTCACTTTGGAGACCATTTGCAATCTGATTCGTCAATTCATTTTTCCATTTAGCTACCATTTGACTGTCAGGGTTTTTGGCACTTTCCATCATAAGGACAAATGCCAGAGCCTTGTCCACTTTTAATTCATGATTTTCTATACCAGACTGTAGATGCCTAATCGTATTTTCGGTAATATCAATAACATATTCCAGCTTCTCTTCCGACAAAGACAAATGGTTCGTTTCCAAAGCGGCGACAATCTGGTTTAACTTTTCTCCGGCTGCCTCATACTTTTTCGCATCGGTCAATTCATAAACCGTGTAAACCTCATCCAGCAGATCATAGGGCTGTCCTTCCTGATGATGGGCAAAAACAGGTATAGTCATGGCTGTTAATAAAATGACTGAAAAAATCAGTACCGATAGCTTGACTTTTTGATTTTTTACTACCATAAGACTTGTCCCCTCTCCTTACACACTACTAATAAAACGGTATGCAGGTCAGGGATTATGTAGAACCTTAACTTTCGCTAAATGTTTTTCTTACATTCATGAAATAAACCAGTCCAATCGAAAATATACTTAACCAGAATGTAAAGTATCCAATTTCATTCATATAATCCATCAGATCCCCATAAACTGGCATCATTTCAAATACGTAATCGATCACATCATTATGTAGCGTCCATACAGCAGCAACTACTAAGTGTCTCAGTCTTATTTTATAAAATGGTGTATACAGCACAGCCTGAACTGCCATAGCACCGTGAGAAATAATGAGCATGAAAGCAACCGGGCTTAAGGATCCATTCATAAGGAACGTCAGCCCATTCATGACAACGGCCCAAATCCCATACTTTACTAAAGTGACAAACGCCAGGGCTTCAATATATGGAGCATTCTTATCCAAAATAAAAAACAGCAAAACGATGACAAAAAATAAACTTGCTGTTGGGCTATCGGGGACAAAGATCAAAAATTTGGCAGGTGTGACCGACAGTTGACTGTCATACCATAAATATCCATACACGGTTCCTAAAAGGTTGATAACAAATAACAATAACAGGAATCGCTTATCCATAAACAACGCTTTATATATAGTCATAGATATAACCCCTTATACGTGAAAGGAAGCTGACCACATTAAGCCAGCTTCCTCTAATTACAATGATTATGTCGTTCTTATGATAAGTAGTACTTGCCAACCATTATTCAGAACCTAAACCAGCAATAAATTCAGATAATTGCTGCAGCTCTTTATCAGAACCTTTAAATTGGTCGGCTGGCATGGATCCTGTACCATTTACGGCAATGTCCTGAATTTCCTCAGGAGAAAGACCAGTTCCAATTAAAGGAGGTCCACTGGCTCCTTCTAAATTTTCACCGTGACAGGACATACAGCTTTGACTGGAGTACACCTGATAGCCTGCACTTTCCTTATCAATCTCGACATCTTCAACAATTTTGTTTTGCTCAGCACGAGCTTCCCAATTAACATGACTAGCTGCTTCCCATGTCAGGTAAAAAACAGCAGCAATAGACATTAGCATGAGACTAGTTGCAATCGGTCGTCTTGTTGGTCTGCGTTCAGGGCCCCGATCCAGAAATGGAGCAAGGAAAAGTGCACCAAATGCAAGTCCCGGGATAATTACTGTACCAACTACAACAAAGTCACCACTGGCAAACGGATACTTCAATAGCTGGTATAGAAATAAGAAATACCAGTCAGGCAACGGAATATATCCCGGAGTTGTAGGATCCGCCATGGTTTCAAGCGGAGCAGGTGCAGCAACTGTGAGACATAAAAATCCAACGAGGAATACAGCACCAGCAAGCCATTCCTTCAACAGGAAGTTTGGCCAAAACGGTTCCGTACGACCAGGATATTCAGAATAATCTTTTGGAATGTGGCGATCATCATTTTCACGAACACGAGAATCGCCTACAAATTTCATTCCCTTTCCTCTATGCACCGGAAATCCCTCCTTCTTCTTTCAATTGATTCTTACAATGGTCCAGAAATACCTTGTCGACGAATCATAATAAAGTGGATCGCCATTAGTACAAATAATGCAGCAGGAAGGAAGAAGACGTGAATAGCAAAGAACCTGGTTAGGGTTTGTGCCCCAACAATATCAGGGTCTCCTGCCAGTAATATCTTTAAGTCCTCTCCAATGAATGGTACACTTTCTGCTATTTGCAAAGTAACCTCGGTTGCGAATAACGCTTTGTTATCCCAAGGCAATAAATATCCAGTTAATCCAAGCGCTAACATAACAAAGAATAATAGAACTCCTACTATCCAGTTCAATTCACGTGGCTTTTTATATGCACCCTGGAAGAATACGCGTAAAGTATGTAGAAAGAGCATAACGATGACAACGCTGGCACCCCAGTGATGCATTCCGCGAACAATTTGTCCATGTGCAACTTCCTGTTGTAAATAAAAAACTGAATTCCAGGCATTCTCTATATCAGGTACGTAATACATGGTTAAAAACATTCCGGATAATATCTGTATCACTGTAACGAAGAATGTTAAACCACCAAAACAATACACAAATGCAGAGAAATGATGAGCAGGGTTTACATGCTCTGGAACTTCATGGTCCGCAATATCACGCCAAATAGGTGTTATGTCAACACGCTCATCGATCCAGTCATAAATCTTTTGCAGCATGTATTACGCCTCCTCTCTTGGTATGGCTTTACCCAGATAAAGAATTCCGTTTTGAATTTTGTGCTCATAAACACTTAAAGGTGCTGTTGGTGGAGTGTTCGGAACATTCACACCGTCTTTTGTGTACAGACCATCATGACATGGGCAATAAAAATGCTGAGGATAGTCGTCATTTGTGTTCCATCCTACAACACAGCCCAAATGGGTACAAGTTGGGTCAAAAGCTACTATACTGCCATCTTCCTTTTTGTAAACAAAGGCGGTTTTTTCCACAGTTGATTCATACCATGCATCAACCTGGTCAACTTTGAATGTGACTTTCTGTGGTTCAGTAGTAATATCCTCTACAGCGATATCTGCAGAAACAAATTCTCCTTCTGCTTCTGGCTGCAGAACAGGATCTATGGCAAATCGAACCATTGGAGCCAGCATTCCAGCAGCCATAAATCCACCAACACCTGTTAGTGTATAGTTTAAAAACTGCCGACGGGAAACTTGGTTTTTCTTGTCTTCGCTCATTTTTGTTTTTCCCCCCTCTTCTCATGTATTTCAACGATTAAGGTCGTAAAAATTATACATGTTTACTAGGACATTACAATGATAGCGCAATCTGGAAATCTGGTCAATCCTATTCATCATTTTGTACAATATTGTTCAAAAATAATTTTGAATATTATTAATTTCAGATTGCCTTTATTCTGACCAATAAGATTTAATCAGATCCGTAACCTGCTCCAATTGATCCAGCAGAAGTTTCTGGGTTTCTTCATTGTTCAGGTCACCCTCCTTCATTACTGGTACCCACAGCAAATGTCCCTCTAAACCTTTTTCGTATTTTTTCCACCTGGAATCAAACGTTAACCAGAAAACATACTTAAATGGCTGCTTGCTAATTTCCTCATAAAATAAATTTAACCGTTCAGTTTCCTGTTCCAGAGTTGAAGACTTAATATAAGTATAAGACGGAAGACGAAAAACTCGTCCCTTATATTCCTTTTCCAGTCGATCTGAAAATAATTCCATAACTTCATTCTGATACGTCAAAGATGCAAGCTCCTCATCTGAACGATCTAAAGAAAACGGAACCAAAGGGATGATTGCTGTATCAATATACTCCTTGGACTTTACATATTGCTGGATATCCTGCTTCTTCCATTTCATCCCACACACTCCTATATATTTATTTTCTACTACATTTTACTAAAACTATTCATAAAGATAAACTTTTTTATAAGAAAAACGGAGGCGACCGGCCACTAAAAAAAGACTACCCATAATAGGATAGTCCCTTCAAAAAAGTGTATTCACTGAATACAGGTTTCGTCTGAAAGCTGATGCAGCTGTTTAATCAGGTAATGAAATCTCTCTTTATCACCTTCATCGAGTGCCTGATCAATTTCTTCCTGTATTTTTTTTAATTGAAATTCATAAATCATATGATTCAACAATTTTTCTGCTTCCTGCTGGTCTTTTTCCGTAATGAAATAATCTTCTGGTAAATAAGGGTTTTCTTCCCGTACACCTGCATAACGAAAGCTTTGGTTTGCATTTTGAAAATTAAGCTGGATATAGATGGTTTCATGGTCATTTAACCGGATATCATGGAACGATTTTTCAGGATCGGATGTCATGACTTGTTCTTTATAAAAGCGAAACGGAGGATCATCAACACACTTCGTTGATATAACCACACCTTTAGGGCATAGTCTTGCCTCATCAACAAAATGAACATTTTTGAGAACCCGTTCGTGGTTCATCAGATAATTCAATATCCATACACTTTCTCTTCGTTTTAATTGAAAATTATTTAAAAACCAGTTAATAAATCTCTTTTTTTGAAGAACAGATACAGTCATGAACGAAAAACCCCTCCTTCCATTTCGGTCCGTCAGCTCTACTCGTTTAAACGGAGTAAAAATTCCTCCACATATGTGTCAGATGGTTCAATGGATAAGTATTTGTTGAGAACCTCCCTGGCTTCTTTCATCCTCCCTTCTTCTACTAACATATACCCATATTCCTTTAAGAAGTCTGCATCGTTTGTAAATGCATTATATGCTTCCTGGTAGTTGTTTAATGCTAAATCATACTCTTCTAATTCATAATATGCCTTAGCTAATTCCCATTGATACAACGGGTCCAGCTCTTCCTCGCGTTTTAAATTTTCTAATAAATCGGTGATATTGTCATGATCCTCCTGCTTCTTATAAAGTTCTACCAGTGCAACCACCGCTTCCTTATAGCCAGGGTCAATTGCAATAGCCTCCCGGAGATCCTTAAAAGCTTCATCAAGTTTACCTAATTGGTTCGCTATCTGACCTGAAAGGAAAAACAGCTCTTTATTCAATCCTTCTTCTGTTAGTCCTTTTTTTGCTGTTTCATAGGCCTTTTCGAGCATTCCTTCCTGTTCATAAGCTTTGGCCAACAGGGAATATACCGAATGATAATAGGGATCCGCTTCTAATAACTTTTCCCACATATTAATGGCAATGTCCATTCTTTCTGACCGATAAGCTGTAAAGCCATATCTGAATAGAAATTCCGGAGAATCGGTCCCATCAGACATTTGGAAATATTCCAGACCTTTTTCCCAATTTCCTGCAAGTGCTAATGCTTCGGCTAACCGGTGTAAGACATTTACGTCATTGAAAGTCGTATCTTCTTTCAGAGCTTTTTCATAATGGGGAATGGATTTATTATAATCACCACTGGCAAATAATAATTCCCCTAAAGCAAAATCAATGACAGGTTCGTTCGGCAGAATTTGCTTAGCTTCTAACAGCTTTTGCTCTGCTACTTCATAAAGCCCCTGGGACTGATATAAATCTGCGAGCTCCAGTAAAGAGGGAATATAATAGTCATCGTCCTGCTCAAATTGATTAAGAAGGTCAATCGCCTGGTCATCCTGTTCTTTATCCACATAAATCTCAGCTAAATAGAGTTTAAGCTCTCCCTCCTTTGGGTACTTATCCATTAACTGGCGGAAAAGCTTCTCTGCCTGTTCCAGATGCCCCCATTGATGATAAAGCAAACCCATATTAAACTTCTCATCATCATTTGCTTCCGCTTCATAAGATTGTAAAAGCTTTAAGCCTTCCTCTGTGTCTCCCTGTTCCACTTGTTGTCTTGCTTCTTCAATGATATGCATATCCTGAACCCTTCCTTTACAATCCTTTGTTCCAAAATTGTGCTTTTAATGTATGATCGCAGAATTCACCGAATCCTTTGTTATCATAGATGGTTTGATTTAATTTTACCACGTTCCCCCTAATAATCGAAATATAAGGAACCTGATCTTTTTGACAATAATGGTTCATTTGATTCGAGTTAACATACAAATTAAAATCTGTGTCATTATATATTTTTATTTCGCCTTTTTTGTTGGAAATTCCTGTTTTTGAGAGGGTTTCTGCTGATAAGGGAGTGTTGGAGATTACTTCGGAAAGGGTTTGAAATCCCGACTCAGTCAGTTCCTGCATTACCAAGTCTGATAGAGGGTGTTTTATGCAGCCGATTGGAATATTAACCAGAGCCTGCATTTGATTTAACCATCCCCACGGAATATGGGTTAAATCATGTATCTGATTAGCATAAACAAGAATAAACGGGACTTTCTGAATGCCAAAATATCGCACCATTTCCGGCGTTAAATACTTTATATTCATTTTCGGAACAACCAGATAGTCAATCGCAATTCCTGATAATTCTTCACAGTAATGATGAAACCTTTGCTTCCAGTCTGTTTTTCTCCCTAAGTCAAATGTGGAAATCAGTAGTGAAGCACCTTTGTATAAATATCTGCGAACATAGTGGTCCTGCAAAGACTTATCTGTTAATGGGAATTCTACATCAGCATAAATTTTACCTGGGCTCATTTTGAAAACATCTGCCTGAATTTTTCTCTGTGGAATCCAATCAAGATAATGAGCAGGGAGAAAAAGATCCTCCGTGAAAACAACCTTCTTTCTTTTCCACACATCTTCCTGTTGAATCAGAATGTTTTCAAAATAAAAAGCCTTCACATTTTGCCACCCTTTCTGTATTGATACAAAATATGAAGACTTTTTCAATTTTATACGACATTACACTACAATGGACGACTCAAAGATTGCAAATCCTTAAAAAAATCCGGGTAGGATATTCGGATACAGTCCGGATCTTCAATTTCAACGGGTTCACTCGTTATAAGTGAAGCAATCGCCTCCATCATTCCGATGCGATGATCTCCATAGGAGGATACTCTGCCACCTTTTAGGGGAGTACCACCCTGGATGACCATACCATCTTCACGTTCTTTAATGGAAGCTCCAAACTTCTTTAAGACCTGAACAATCGTTTTGATTCGGTCTGTTTCCTTAAAACGTAATTCACTGGCATCCTTAATCACAGTTTCTCCGTCCGCCTGTGTTGCCAATAATGCGAGCAGAGGGATTTCATCAATCACTCTTGGAATCATGTTCCCGGAAATCACCGTTTCCCCGAGGTTCCCTGACGTAACGTAAATGTTTCCTACCGGTTCATCACCGATATGCTTCGTTGTTTCAACCTGAATATTGGCGCCCATTTTTTTGACCACATCAAGAATTCCGGTTCTTGTTGGGTTTAGACCGACACCTTTAATCGTAATCTCGCTCTGATTAGCTAAAATAGCACCGGCTATAAAGAAACTTGCGGAAGATATATCCCCAGGTATGGATAATTCTGTTCCCTTGAGCTTCTGATTTCCAGTGACAGAAATAGCTGGTCCAGAATGGTCCATATTTCCGCCAAAGGCAGTAATCATTCGTTCCGTGTGGTCTCTGGTCGGCACAGGTTCGGTAACAGTTGTCGTTCCATTGGCAAATAAACCCGCAAGCAGGATCGCTGACTTAACCTGTGCACTATTTACAGGTAATGTATAATCAATGGGGATGAGCTGACCTCCTCTGACACTCATGGGCAATAACTTCCCATGACGACGACCATCTGATTGGGCTCCCATTTGGTGTAAAGGAACCGTTACTCGGTCCATGGGACGTTTGGAAAGAGATTGATCCCCTGTCAGGACAGTGTGAAAAGGCTGGCCTGCCAAAACGCCAAGCAAGAGCCGGGCTGTAGTTCCCGAATTCCCCAAATGGACAGGTTCAGCAGGTTCTGAAAAATACTCGGCTCCATTGCTTTCAATGGTAACCGTTTGTCCGACCAGGCTCACATCAACTCCCATCTCTTGGAACGCTTTTATTGTAGAAAGACAGTCTTCTCCTGATAAAAAATCATGAATAATCGTTGTACCACTGGCCAGCGCCCCAAATATAACCGCTCGATGGGACATTGATTTATCGCCTGGTACTTGAATATCCCCCTTTAAAGTACTATTTTTCAGATGAATGGTCTTCTGCATCTTACCACACCTTTTTTATCTTTATTCATTTAGAGAAACTTCGTAGCCATTGTTCTCCAGCACTTTCATAGCTGTCCACTGCTCTTCTTCTGTTTGCAGGGTCAGCCTTAATACTCCGGTCATATTTTCTCTGATTTCCAGGATATTAATGTTAATAATATTAACTTCATGTTCGGCCAGCTTTTTCATAACTTTATATAATTCTCCCGGCCGATCATATAAATCAACAAAAATATCATAAAAGTTTGGAAGTGCACCTTTTTTCTTTTTTGGTAGACCATCACGATACGTTTTGGCCGAGTCGAGGTATTGATGGACATCCTCATGTTTATTTGAAACAAGCAGTTCTTTAACATTTATCATCTCGTCAATCCACTCTGACAGGAATTCCACCATTTCCCGTTTGTTTTGAAAGAGGATGTCTTCCCACAGCGCAGGATTGCTTGAGGCAATTCTTGTAATATCTCTAAATCCCCCAGCGGCCAGTTTAGGGATAAAAGGATACTCATCCTGCCAATTTCTCGCCTGATGAACAAGTGAGGAAGCAATCAGATGCGGAAAGTGAGATACGATTCCTGTCATTTTGTCATGCTCTTTGTCCGTTAGTTCAACAAAAAGGCTTCTCGTGTGTTTTAATAAATCCTTGAGTAATCGCACTTGCTCATCAAGACCCGGCTTGGACGGTGTTAAAATGTAGTAGGCATTTTCAAATAAATGGCTCTTAGCTGCTTCAATCCCATGTTTATGAGAGCCTGCCATTGGATGTCCGCCAATGAATTTTATATTTGAAGAAGATAATGATTTCGCTGCTTCCATAACAGGTTTTTTCACGGAAGAAACATCTGTTACAATCTTCTCATTCTGAATATCCAGTTCATTGAGTTGCTTTATATATTCTATAGTAATCTGAATATGAGTACCCAAAATAATAATGTCTGCCTTATGTACACCTTCTTCAAAGGAGGCAGTTGCTTCATCAATAATGTTATATTTCAAGGCATATTCGATTGTATCTGGGTTGGAATCCATACCAACCATCCATGCTTTCGGAATATTTTTTTTAATATTTTTAGCCAGGGATGCTCCTATTAATCCCAGTCCCACTATAAAAACTCTGCTCATCTTATTCCTCAACTCTCCTTACTGCAGGCATTCAGACAATGCATTTGTAAATTCTTTCATATCTTTTTCCCTTCCAATAGTCACGCGGATACTCTGATCAATCCCCAATAATTCCCCGGCACGAACGATAAAGCCATGATCCAATAATTGATCAGAAACTTCCAATCCGGATTTAGGAAGATGAATAAGAAGAAAATTCGTTTCTGAAGGATCATAGGTCAGGTGATGCTGCTCGCAAAAGTGTTCTACTTCATGACGGACGTTTTGATTCAGCTGCCTGATTTCTTTAATATATGTCTGATCCTCAAGAGCATTAATAGCTGCAAACTGACCAATAGATGTGACATTAAAAGGACCTCGGATGGTATTTAAATGACGAATAATTTCCTCAGAACTAATCCCGTAGCCTACGCGAAAGCCTGCTAAACCATAAGCCTTCGAAAAGGTTCTTAATACAATTATATTCTTATAGTTTTCCAACAGGGATAAAGAATCCGGGTAATCTTCAGCTGAAACGTACTCATAATAAGCCTCATCAAGTACAACTAAAACATGCTCAGGGCAGCGGTCCAGAAAAGACTTCAGCTGTTTTTCGTTTATATAACAGCCAGTAGGATTATTCGGACTGCATAACCACACGATTCTTGTCTTGTCATCAATCGCTTCCAGCATCTGTTCAAGCTGGTGATGACCATCCTTTACAGGGATTTCCCGCACCTCAGCCCCTTCAACCGCAGCATGATGCTTATATTGGGGGAAGGTAGGATGAGCCATGACTGTATTAGCACCCCCTTCAAGATAGGTACGGCACAGCATCTGAACAATTTCATCTGAGCCTGCACCGAAAATGAGCTGGTCCATATCCACATTTAAATGAGCTGAGACACGCTCCCTCAGTTCTCTTGCATAACCATCAGGATAAAGGTGCAAATCTTCCCCGAAATCACTCAATTTTTCCAGAACTAACGGCGATGGACCATAAACATTTTCATTGGATGCCAGCTTAACAATTTTAGAAAGATGACGTTCTTTTTTAACTTCATTAATTGTCTTTCCCGGTTTGTATGGTGTTAATGATGGGATAATGTTTTTGGTCTTCATGATTGAAAGCCTCCTCTACTTAATTAAATCAGGACGTAATTTTTTGGCATCACCGTGATAAATATGCTGGATTTCTTTCTGATTTCGGTCGGTTTGGGCTGTAACCATCACCCTAATACACTTTTCCAGAGCTTCAGGAACAGGGATTTCGGTCGTACACATAACAGGAACGTAAGTCCAGCCATCGAGCATGCGCATCCCTTTAGCCGGAAATGCCGCATTTAAATCTGGTGTAACAGAAATTAATACAGAGACTATATCCTCAGGCTGTATTTGATTTTTTTCGGCCACGTCCTTTAACAAATCCCTTGTAGTCTTATGTATTGCTTCTGTTTCATTTGCTTTTACCGTTGCTGCTCCTCGTATTCCTCTGATCATTCCATCACCTCGTTCATAAAGCTTGTTAATTCTGTGAATAATCGATGTTCATCAATCGTGCATATTAGGGGTTTTCCCACTTCCTTTAATAAAACCATGCGAATTTGACCCTTTTGATTCTTTTTATCAAGTTTCATTCGATCCAGTAAGGGGGAGATTTGCAGATCTTTACAAATGTCTAAAGGATATTGCAGCTGTTCTAACCAGGTTTTAAAGTTCTGATAAGAAAAAGATAAGGATAAATAGCTCTGACTTACCCGAAGAGCAAATAACATACCTATAGCTACGGCCTCTCCATGAGTAATGGCGCCATACCCGGATTCTGCTTCAATCGCGTGGCCTAGTGTATGTCCAAAATTCAAATAGCTCCTGACTCCCTTTTCCTGTTCATCTTCCTCCACAATATGAGCTTTGATCTTAATTCCATTGTAAAGGGCTTCCTCTAAAACAATTGGATGGATGTTCTCCAGCGCTTGCACCTCATCCATCAGTTGGTTAAGCATCCTTTTATCCGCTATCAGGCCATGCTTGACTACCTCAGCAAACCCTGACCTTCTCTCAACAGCAGATAGAGTCCTTATCGTTGACAGATCGTAAACCACAGCCTTAGGTGCGTGGAACGATCCAATTAAATTTTTTCCTAGAGGATGGTTGATGCCTGTCTTCCCTCCCACACTGCTGTCATGAGCCAGAATCGTGGTCGGAACCTGGATATAGTCAATTCCCCGCATAAAGGTGGCAGCTGTGAAGCCAGCCAGGTCCCCAACAACTCCGCCACCTAATGCAACAATAAGCGAATGACGATCCAGACCGTTTTGAATGGCATACGTTTGCAGTTGTTCAAAAACATTCAATTGCTTAGACTTTTCCCCGGCCGCTATCGTATAGGAATAAAGCTGGTCTGTTTCCATTTGCAGTGCCTCTTCTGCGTCTTTTAAGTAGCCCAACTGCTCCACCTGACTATCCGTGATGATTAATATTTTGTCATAAGACTTGGGTAAATATTTTGACAGTTCAAAGCGCAAGTCCGGACCTATATAGACGTTATAGGCCCCTTGACTGGCGTTGATTTGTAATGTTTTCATCTAAAAACCCCTTATTTCTTCACGATAATCCTCAATAGCCTGTTTTAATTTCGGGAATTGGTCATGCGGAAACTGCTCCAGTAGGGTTCGTGCAACCTCCCAGGCCACTACATGCTCCATCACAACGGAAGCAGCAGGTACCGCGCATGAATCGGATCGTTCTATACTGGCTTTAAAAGGCTCTTTGGAGTCGATATCTACACTTTGCAGTGGTTTATAAAGGGTTGGTATAGGTTTCATGACTCCACGGACAACGATTGGCATTCCGGTTGTCATTCCACCTTCAAATCCTCCTAATCGATTGGTTCGGCGATAATATCCTCTTTCCTCACTCCAAAGAATTTCATCGTGAACTTCACTTCCATTTTTCCGGGCCGCTTCAAAGCCAATTCCAAATTCTACTCCTTTAAATGCATTTATGCTGGTCACCCCGCCAGCAATACGAGAATCTAACTTTCTGTCATAGTGAACATAGGAACCTACACCTGCAGGCATACCTTCTACGACCACCTCACAGACACCGCCTATAGAATCTCCATCTTTTTTGGCCTGATCAATTGCATTCTTCATCGACTCTTCAACATTGGGATCTAATGTCCGAACTGGCGATTCTTCTGAAACTTCCGCTTTCTTCTGAATAGATAAATCCACATCATCGGCACGTATTCCGGCGATTTCCTTTACGTAGCCGACCACATCGATGTCCAGTTCCTTTAAAATCTTTTTGGCCAGACTGCCGGCAGCTACCCTTGCTGCTGTTTCTCTGGCGGATGAACGCTCGAGAACATTCCTCATATCCCTATGACCGTATTTCAGCGCCCCATTCAGATCTGCATGTCCAGGACGGGGTCTCGTAATTTGTCTTTTAATTTTCTGTGTATCTTCTATGGGATCCTCTCCCATAATGTTTTCCCAGTGTTTAAAGTCGTCATTTTCCACGACAAACGTAATTGGGGATCCTAATGTATAGCCATGGCGTACACCACTTTTAATTTCAACCAGATCTTTTTCTATTTTCATCCGTCTGCCGCGGCCGTGTCCCTTTTGCCGTCTCAATAACGACTCACTAATATCACTTGATAAAAGAGGTAAATTTGCCGGAACTCCTTCAACGATTGTCGTTAATTGTTTTCCATGTGATTCTCCTGCCGTTAAATAACGCAAAATAAACCCTCCAATATTTATGTATACGTCTGTATTTTTATTACTATATCATACACAACCTGATTTGTGTTTGCATACTGCAGATATTTTTACAAAAATCAAAATTTATTATATATAAAAAACACTTGAAGCTTATTCAAGTGTTTGTTCTTTCGCGTTTTGTTTTTCATAAAAAAAGGTATCCACGGTTTGGAACTGATATTGTTTCGGATTAAAAATTTGTTCGGTGCTACCCACAAAAAGGATCCCATCATCAGCCAGGGAGTGACTGAATCCCTGATAGATTTCCTCTTTTGCTTCATCTGTAAAGTAAATAAGTACATTCCGGCATACAATTAAATCATATTCCCGTCCATAAGTATCCTTAAGCAAATTATGTTTTTTAAAGGTGATGGCCTTCTTAAGATTAGGGTCAATGGTATAAATGCCATTGTTTTCCTGAAAATACTTACGCTTCAAGTCTTCCGGGACCTCTTTCAGTGATTTACCTGGGTACACTCCATTTCGAGCCGCCTGCAGAGCATTTTCATCTATATCGGTCGCCACGATCTCAACATTAGATAATGAAATATGCTGATTCATAATCATGGCAATCGTGTATGGTTCTTCTCCGGTAGAACAAGCCGCACTCCATATTTTCAAATGCTTTTTCCTGGTTAACAGTTTAGGAATAATGGTTTGATCAAGGACATCCCATCGTTTTTTGTTGCGGAAAAACTCAGATACATTGATGGTAATACGATTTAAAAACTCGTGATAGTATTCCTTATTATTAATGAGAAGATTGTAATAATCATCAAACGACTGACAGCCCCGTTTTTCTCTCAGTGATATCAGACGACGTTTCATCTGCTTTTCTTTATATAAAGACAGGTTTATACCCGTCCTTTTATGGATACGTTCTGTAAATTGTTCATAATCCCCCATGGTCGTTCCCCTTCTATAAATCATTATAAATGAAAGAAGGCCAGTGAAGTACTGGCCTGTTCTATACTAGTAAATCCACTTTTGGTCATCTTTTGTAAAGGATAAGAGATCATTCTGGTTAAAGAACAAGTTGATTTCTCTTTCTGCACTTTCAGATGAATCTGATCCGTGAATCACATTTTTGCCCACAGTAAGTCCAAAATCTCCTCGAATAGTACCCGGAGCTGCTTCCTGCGGGTTCGTTTTCCCCATCATTTGGCGGGCCGTAGCAATTACATTTTCACCCTCCCATACCATGGCAAAAACAGGGCCTGAAGTTATGAAATCAACTAGTTCACCAAAAAACGGTTTATCCTTATGTTCACCGTAATGTTCTTCAGCAAGCTCATTGGATATTTGCATAAGCTTTGCAGCCGATAATTGAAATCCTTTCTTTTCAAATCTTGTTACAATTTCCCCTACAAGGTTTCTCTGCACTCCATCTGGTTTAATCATTAGAAATGTTTTTTCCATCTTTACACCTCTTTTTATAGTAGATTGTGAAAACGCTTCAAGCCTCTAAAAGTTTAACAAATTTTGTGTTTTTTGACAATTCTTTTAATAGCTTCTTTTGCCAATATATTTCGCGATGTCCATCAAAGCCTTCTTCGCCTTGGATTGTGGCAGAACTTCCAACTGTTTATAGGCTTTTTGTAAATAGAGTTCACTTACGCGAAATGACTTTTCAATAACATCAGATTGCTTGATTTCCTCTACTATGTCAGCAAGATCCTTACTTACCACAGCTTGTCCACGGGATTGTTCAAAGCTGCTGGCCAATCTTTGCTTAAAAGAAGTGTCTTCTAATTTATATAAAACGGGTAACGTAATATTCCCCTGAAACAAATCACTTCCAGCCGGCTTCCCCAGCTTTTCTGGTGTTGCGGTGAAGTCTAAAATATCATCAATGATTTGATACGACATTCCTATATAGTAGCCATACTTAGCCAAGGCTTTTTGATAGTCAGCCGGAGCGTCCGCAACAATGGCTCCCAAATGACAGCTGCTTGCTATAAGAAGTGCTGTTTTCCGTTTTATACGTCTTAAGTAATTTCTAAAGTTCTGATCCAGATTATATTGATCCTTTAATTGTTCAATTTCCCCTTGCGCAAGTTCAACAATGGTATTGGACAGGATCAGATGTGCTTTCGGGTTTTGAATAACAGACAGGATTTCAAGAGCCCTGGCAAACATATAGTCTCCAGTATACATGGAAACCCGGTTATCCCATTTAGCATTAATGGTTTCATGGCCTCTTCGTAATTCTGCATCATCAATCACATCATCATGCACCAAAGAAGCCATATGCATCAATTCGAATGAAGAAGCGACATGTTTAATTTTTTCCAGGTCGTAATGACCAAACTTTGCAGCCAGCAAAACAAAAACAGGTCGAATTCGTTTTCCGCCTGCTTTTAGTAATTGAGTAGATGCTGCCCGTAAAACAGGATGATCTGCTTTAACTGTATATAATAATTCCGACTCAATAATATCTAAATCATGATTTAAAAATTTATAAGATAAAGGTAGTTTCATATGTTTCACCTATATTTCAAATATCTGAATATGTGATCATTTTTCCGGCTTTGTTCCCAGATGCATGGCTGCAACTCCGCCAGTATAACTTTTTATCTGAACATCCGTCAAACCAGCTTCCAAAAACAACGCTTTAAGTGCCTTTCGATCCGGGAAGTCTTTTGCTGATTCATGCAGCCACGCATATTCATTATAACTTTTGGCAAAGATTTTTCCGAAAAGGGGCATTACAAATTTAAAATAGAGATAATATAATTGCCTGTATACGGGAATGGTTGGTTGCGAGGTTTCTAAACAGACCACTTTTCCTCCTGGTTTAATCACCCTGGTCATTTCTTTTAATACATGCAGATAGTCAGGGACATTCCGCAAGCCAAATCCGATGGTCACATAATCAAAGGAGTTGTCTTCAAACGGAAGATTCATTGCATCCCCATGCTTAAAAGAAATTTGAGGAAGGGGTTCCTGGTCCAATTTAGTTTGAGCGATGGAAAGCATGTTCTTGCTAAAATCGAGACCGGTCACCTGTCCACTCTTACCTACAACTTCTCCAAGTGCAAACGTCCAGTCTCCTGTTCCACAGCAAACATCTAATGCCTTCTCCCCTGGTTTTACTTCCATTCGTTTCATGACATCTTTTCGCCAGGCTTTATGCCTCTGAAAAGAAATGACAGAGTTCATCACGTCATATTTATCATAAATCTTTTCAAATACATGGTGAACTTTCTCTGCTTTTGAGCGCTGATCCATTTTCTTATCCTTCCTCCAATAAGATTCCCTGTTTCTGTGAAATTCTTTTCAGTTCATTCATTAAAAACATTCTCAATTCATTAAGGTGCAATGGTAACGATTGGATTAATGATTCTAACCTGATCATAATTCCCGGTATCATATTTTCCACCATCCGAATGACATCATCTTCGTTATTACTTTGACTGAGCAAGGTTATCACAGCCGACTTCTGTTCCTGAGCATATGTTTTCAACTCCAGGAATAACCGCTTCATAAGCAGCCAGTTTTTTATCACATCATGGTGTTCCGTCATTTTAAAGTATTCAGCCACATGGATCACGATGGCTGATTCGACTTCTTTCATCTCTTCTATCAGATGCTCAATGGAATGGATATCACTGTGATAAATCATCATTTTTCTTTCATTTATCGTTCGAATGGCACCAGCAATCACTTCGATTAAATCTATATATTCAACGCGGGATAAATTGTGGTAAAACTTTCCACTCAACAGGTCACCCACTAGAACATTCATCTGCTTTTGCTGATTTATCTGATCATGTTTATAGGAATGAATGGATACAAAATCATGAATGTCCAGTGCTGTCTGTACATACATAATCGCCTGAATTATTTGCTCTTTTTCCTTACGGGCGAGGTTATCGGAATAATCCAGAATAGTGTCCAAAAATAAAATCTTATCTTCAGAAAGAACAGGCTCCCTTTTTATGTCTCCAAATTTCTCATCAGCAAATTGGATGATATGATCTTTTATTTTCTGTATAAATTTGGGATCCAAATCAATCACCTTGACCCTTTCTCACAGAACCCACTTCAAAAACTTTTCATTGCTTGATTAAATATCCTGATTTTCTTCAGTATGTATTTCACCATGACTGGTTTGAACGATGGCTTTGCCCCGAACCTTAACAGCTGAAGTGTGTTCAGTAAACTGAGCAATCATTACTTCTCCTCTATCTAACTTCTCGGAATGATGAAAACGGGTATCTGTACCTCTTGTTAGTCCATTTACGTTTACACCATCTTCTAAAGCTTTTATAACAAAAAAATCCGAACCAGAAGAACTTGTACTCATCTTATGCAGTTCCTCCTCATAAACTTTTTAAGGTACGTTCATATTTTAACATTATCATTCCCTATAATCTATTGAAAAATGTTAAAAAGGAGCATAAAAAAAAGAGGGTTTGAAGACCCTCTTTTTTTACAGCCCTATGTATAGCTTATTTCACAGCATCCTTAAGGGCTTTACCAGGTTTGAATGCAGGAACTTTGCTGGCTGGAATTTCAATCTCATCACCAGTTTGTGGATTACGTCCTTTACGAGCCGCACGCTCGCGAACTTCAAAGTTACCAAACCCGATAAGCTGGACTTTATCTCCGTCAGTTAAGGAATCAGTAATGGATTCAAATACGGCATCTACAGCCTGAGCTGCATCCTTTTTAGAAAGATCGCTTTTTTCAGCAACTGCATTTACGAGTTCTGTTTTATTCATATCTTTCACCTCCTCCCAAATGCAAACAATCGAATGAGCGTAAAAGGAATTTTAAAATTCCAATCATCCCATTTGTTAACAATTTTCATACATTTTATACATGTAAGTCATTCAAAAATGATGACAAGCCTTATCATAACCGAATTTTCGAGGAATTTCAATAAAATTAGGCAAAATTCTTCTGTATTTGATGGATTTTCCTATCAAAATCCGGTATGTAAGATTACTTGCATCTTACCATAATTCGCCAGGGCCTTTCAATAGCAAAACCGCATTCTCATGCGATTTTCAACGATTCTTATGTATCTAGCAAAATATAAATCAAGGTTGTACTCTTTTTTTAAGAATAAAAATAAAAAAAGCGGCATTTTCTGCCGCTTTTTTTATAATATGATTGCTATTAAGCCACCGCTACCCTCATTGATAATCCGTTCGAGGGTTTCTTTAAGTTTGTATCTTGCATTTTCCGGCATTAAGGAAAGCTTAGCCTGAATCCCTTCTCTGACAATTGAGCTTAACGATCTGCCAAAAATATCAGACTTCCAGATTGATAAAGGGTCCTCTTCAAAGTCCTGCATTAAGTATCTGACAAGCTCTTCACTTTGCTTTTCAGTACCAATAATCGGCGCAAACTCAGACTCAACATCCACCTTCACCATATGAATAGAAGGTGCTACAGCTTTCAATCTGACGCCATACCTTGAACCTTGTCGAATAATTTCGGGTTCATCCAGGGCCATATCTTCAAGCGTTGGTGCTGCAATCCCATAGCCTGTTTGCTTCACCATATTTAAAGCTTCAGAGACCTGATCGTACTCGCGTTTTGCAGTAGCAAAATCCTGCATTAATTCTAACAAATGATCTTTACCTCTGATTTCAACGCCGACAATTTCTTTCAGTACATGGTCATACAATTCATCCGGTGCCTGGAGATCAATTTCTGCAATGCCGTCTCCCATCTCCATTCCCGCTAATTGGGCTTGATCTACAAAGTCATAATCATAGAAGTTTCCGACAACCCGGTCCACATCACGAAGACGTTTAATATCTTTTACAGTATCCTGAATAGCCTCTTCGTAGCGCTGTTTTAACCAATGTTCATCCTTTAACACCATTACCCAGCTAGGCAGGTTTACATTTACTTCTAATACCGGGAATTCGTAAAGTGCCTCACGTAAGACATTATAGACATCGTGTTCCCGCATATTTTCCACACTAACCGCTACTACAGGAATATCATAGTACTCCTTCAATTCTTCTCTAAGCAGCTCCGTCTCCTGTGAATGAGGGTTTTGACTGTTCAGAACCATAATAAACGGTTTGCCTACTTCCTTAAGTTCATTCACAATTTTTTCTTCGGCTTCTACATAATCATTACGGGGAATATCCCCTATAGTTCCATCCGTTGTCACAACCACTCCAATGGTCGAATGCTCCTGAATGACTTTTCTCGTTCCAATTTCAGCTGCTTCCGGAAATGGAATAGGCTCTTCGTACCAAGGTGTATTAATCATCCTTGGACCATTCTCGTCCTCAAAACCTTTGGCACCGTCAACCGTATATCCAACACAGTCAACGAGACGTACATTTACATCAAGGCCTTCATCCACATTAACAGTTACTGCCTGATTAGGAATGAATTTAGGTTCAGTTGTCATAATGGTCCGGCCGGCAGCGCTCTGTGGCAATTCATCCTGTGCTCTGGATTTTTCTCCTTCATCTTCTATATTGGGCAAAACAACTAGATCCATAAATTTTTTAATAAAGGTTGATTTACCCGTTCGTACAGCGCCTACAACACCCAGATAAATATCTCCGTTCGTTCGTTTCGATATGTCCTTAAAAATATCGACTCTTTCCAAGTGATCCCCTCCCGATACGTGAACTTCACTCCTGAAAAAATACAAAACACGAATACAATTCTTTAACACTAAGAGTCTATGATGTTGTCCTATCAAAATATGACTAAAACATTTAAGAAAACGAAGGATAAAGGTATGTAATATAAAGAAACATCATGTTCTCATTTCATCAAACGGATGGTTCTAACGCCTGAAAAACGGCTGCCCCCTGGCTGAATAATGGAAATACACGGTACACTATATTCTGATAAACAAAAAAAGATACCTCTAAAAGGTATCTTTTTACGATTTCTTCTGATTTTTTTCGTTCTCTGAATAAGTGTGAAAAACAGGCTCTCCATCCTGTAGTGTGTATGGCAGAGAATAGGCAGGTACAAATGGGTAGTGATCTGCTAATAGATATCTGATGTCATCTCCTGCCTGATAATTATGTTCTTTCTCCTTAATTACTTTGTAGAGATCTTTTCGATAATCAATGACAAGCTGCCCATCGGTGTCCATGTAAATAGGCAGATTCTGATTTGTATAAGGGCTTTGGACGACCGGACGCTGCTCAAGACCTAATTTTTTGATGTCTATCTTATAGACCCCTGCAGCGACTTCCTCGCCAAAAGGAGGGTAAATATGTTCATTGCGATAGATTTCCAGCTGAAAATTAATTTCCCGTAATTTTTCTGATTGGCGTAAGTCAACAATTTTTACTGTCGCCTCTGTTTCAGGACGGATGATGACATATTGATATAAACCACCCTGCTCATACGAATTTCCCGGTGTAGTGGTTAAATATCCACTCTGCTTCAGTTTTTTAAAATCAACAGGATATTTAATAAATATATCTGTATCCATGTCCCGATTCTTAATTGGTAATTGCCCGTTGTGGTCATTTTTATACTGACTCACAGCCTCCTGCACCATTTCCAGCTGCATATCATTTGGAATTTGATTCTTTTGTAATTCCTCTTCCGGGTACATACAGCCGGTAAGAAGAACGATAGCCATAAAACTCCAAACGGCCTGACTTATTTTCATATGAAATTCCCCCGTTTATCTTTACGCTGTTGGACCACTTAGAACAATATAAAAAATAATAACACTGCCGAAAATAAAACATATGTATGCCAAAAGGCCAACGATTCCACTGAAGAACCCCTTAAGTTTATTTCTGCTTAAATATATGAGTCCCATGGCAATCAGCAGCAATGCCATTCCCACGAAAGATATATACATATTCAACATGCTCTGGCTCATGTAAAACGCTCCTTAAGGACTTCAAATTCGTCCATATTATATCATATAGAAAATTAGAAGGATAGAAAAGCAGGCTTGTCCATCCATGTAACAGTATGACCGGATGATGTGATCCGATACTTTCTCAGAACAAATAAAACCCGAGGTGAAGGGGCTGGACACCTCGGTAAACTAAATATATCCCTTACCTTGCAGCTCTATAGGATTTCTTGCTGCGGTTTATTATATGCATTGTTCAAATGAACCGTATCATCAAGTGCCCAAGCAGTCTATTTCTTAAGCATCTGTTGAAGTGAGTTCATATCCATCGGTATATTCTGATTGGTAATCATTTCAACAATTTCGTCCTCTTTAGCCTTGGATACAGGTTTACCTGCCATTTTTGAAAGTCTGCGTACTAACTGCCTTACGTTTTTTTCATCAGAAAAATTGGCATTCTTGACCGAATCAGCAACCTTAAATATTTCATCGGAAGAAATGTTAGCATTGTTTTCAATTTGGTTAAAGGGATTGTTTTCAGATTGTTTTCCCACTGCCCTACCTCCTTGTAATACGTTTCACCATATTATATGCAAAGGCAGTGGGGGTGTGAGATGTTTTAATTAAAGCGTTTGATTCCGTAAATCATCAGGTAGCTCTTCCACCTCGTGGGTTTTTCCTCTGTTCATTAAACGGTCGACAATAACTTTTGGGGGTTCCTGGTTAAATAGAAGGTTATACAGTCCCTTTGTAATAGGCATCTCGATGTTTTCCTGTTCCGATAACTGGTAGGCTGCCTGCGTTGTACGTACGCCTTCTACTACCATGCCCATTTCTTCTAATACATCGTCCAATTTACGTCCCTGTCCCAGCAGATATCCTGCACGCCAATTTCGACTATGCGAGCTGGTACAAGTTACAATTAAATCTCCAACTCCTGTTAAACCTGCAAATGTTAATGGATTTGCTCCCATGGAAGCACCCAGTCTTGCGATTTCAGCCAGTCCTCTTGTGATAAGGGCAGCTTTTGCGTTATCACCATAATCCAGTCCATCTGAAATTCCTGCACCCAGAGCGATAATATTCTTTAATGCCCCCCCTAATTCAACACCGACAATGTCAGGATTGGTATACACACGGAATTTATCATTGATAAACAGATCCTGTGCTTTCTGTGCCAGGTCATGATCATGTGAGGACACTGTTACGGTTGTTGGATGTCTCGCTCCAACCTCCTCTGCATGACTTGGGCCAGACAAAACAACAACCTCTCCATAAAGCTCCCTGGGCACTTCTTCCTCAATCATTTCGGAAACACGTTTTAATGTATGAGGCTCAATTCCTTTGGCAGCATGAATAAGTGTTACTTTATGATCCAGATGATTTTTCAGTTGACCACACACATCACGAATAGCCTTTGTTGGGACAACAAGGACAATCGTTTCTGCATCGGCAATAGCCTCATTGAGATTATCATAAGCCTTTACCTCGTCAGGGAGTGTAATTTCTTTTAAATATTTTTCATTCTGCCGGGTTTCATTAATAGCCTTGGCCTGTTCAGCACGATGAGTCCACAATCTTACATCATGGTGGTTATCTCCCAAAACAAGTGCCAATGCTGATCCCCAGCTTCCTGCTCCCAGTACAGCAACCTTCCCCATTGACAAAGTCCTCCTTTATTTCCGTTGTCTTGCGTATATTTTAATGGGCGTACCTTCAAACCCAAATGCTTCCCGAATACGATTTTCCAAAAAGCGCTTAAACGTAAAGTGCATGAGTTCTGGATCATTCACAAATACCACAAAGGTTGGCGGTTTCACAGCAACCTGTGTCGCGTATAATATCTTGAGTTTTCTCCCTTTTATAGAAGGAGTGGGATTCAGTGCAAGGGAATCCATAATAACCTCATTCAGCAGGTTTGTTTGTACTCTTTTGGCATGATTTTCACTTGCCTGAATAATTCTAGGCAATAATGTATGCATTCGTTTTTTTGTTAACGCAGAAAGAAAAACAACAGGTGCGTAGTCCAGGAATTGAAAATCCTGTCTGACTTTATCTTCAAATTCTTTCATGGTTTTATCGTCTTTTTCAACAGTATCCCACTTATTTACGACAATAATAACGGCCTTACCCGCTTCATGTGCATAGCCTGCAATTCGTTTATCCTGCTCAATAATACCCGTATCTGCATCAAGGACAGCTAAGACCACATCTGAGCGTTCAATCGCTTTTAGGGCTCGTAACACACTGTACTTTTCAGTTTTTTCATAAACCTTTCCTCTTTTTCTCATCCCGGCAGTATCAATGATGACAAAATCCTGATTGTCTTTTTCAAAGCTTGTATCGATGGCGTCTCTGGTTGTTCCGGCAACTTCACTTACAATAACCCGCTCTTCACCTAAGATTGAATTTACTAACGAGGATTTCCCCACGTTAGGGCGGCCTATTAAACTGAAATGGATGGTATCCTCATCATCTTCTTCAATGTCCCTTTCAGGAAAGTGCTTCACAACTTCATCAAGTAAATCACCTAATCCTAACCCATGTGAACCTGAGATAGGGTAAGGCTCCCCAAATCCTAAGGAATAAAATTCATAAATCCGATCTCTCATCTCAGGATTATCCATTTTATTAACAGCCAGAACCACAGGCTTGCTCGATTTAAATAACATACGAGTCACTTCTTCGTCAGCCGCTGTAACTCCTTCTTTTCCATCAATCATAAAAATGATGACATCGGATTCCTCAATGGCAATTTCCGCCTGTGTCCTCATTTGAACCATTAGAGGCTCGTCCCCTATTTCGATTCCTCCTGTATCAATTAAATTAAAGGTTGTATTTAACCATTCGGCTTCCGCATAGATTCGGTCACGAGTAACCCCTGGTACATCTTCCACAATGGCAATTCTTTCTCCGACAAGCCGATTAAATATCGTTGATTTTCCTACATTCGGTTTTCCTACTATTGCAACAACAGATTTCCGCATTTCTGTTCATCCTTTATATTCACATTTGAGTATATTTCAATTGTGGCAGGTTTAGCCACAAACGTTTGAAAATACCCTTCTTACCTGAAAGAAGGGTAACTACAGCTTTTATATTTTAGCAAATGAAGGATTATTAAACAACTTTTTCCTTAACTTCTGCAGATTCTGTCACGTTTTAAATTTTAAGGAAACATTTTTGACAGTTTGTTCTATTTTTTCACTAAAACGTCTGATTTTAAACCATAAGGTTAATGTAATCATTATAAAGACGACATCTGTTAGGTAGGCCAGGTCTCCGATTGAAACTGTAAATCCATAGGACAGTCTTACAAAGGTAAAAAGAAGCTGTCCAGCTGAAGTACTTATCAAGGCAATAGCCAGTTGACTTTGCAGATCATCCACAAAAATATAAAATTCAAGAATACAGATTAAGGCCATTATAATTGAGCTTGAAAGAAATAACCATAATGGATTAAACAGCGCCCATAATTTCAGCCCACTGTAGGCAAAGCTTAAGCTAATGGCGATACTGACGCGAATAAACTTCCCCTTTGATTTTGCAAGTAGTATAAAACCAGTTATACAATTCATTATTAAAGGCACATGAATCTCCAGTCCGGAATATGAAATATATGTAGTGGATGTAATCATACAACCTAAAATGAAGCTTGAATAGCAGAACCGCCTTCTCGAATCAAAATCAAAAAAGTAAACAATAATCCACAGTACCCACGCGAGCCAGTAAAAAATCCAGGTTTCCATAAAAAAACACCTACCATTTTCAGTATAGGTGTTTTTTATCCTTCATAAACTTTATGTTCTTTGATTTATCCATTCCTTAGTTTTGCCAAATAGTGCATGGGGACTACCTTTTAAAAGATTAGGACTGGTTACACCGAGGGTCATCATCACAATTTTAATTTCATCATGAATGGAGTCAATTTTATTAACCAATCCCTCAACATCCTGATCGATAACGGTCCGAAGCATCGGCCCTGCCATTCCAAACATATTCGCTCCTGAAATCAAAGCTTTTGCACCATCCAGCCCATGGCGAATCCCGCCGGATGCAATTAAATGAACATTGGGAAAGGCAGCCTGTATTTCTCTTAAAGAAACCAGTGTAGGAATTCCCCAATGGTTAAGAGAATGGAGACGATCTGTTCTCCTATTATTTTCAATTTGGGAAAAGCTTGTCCCGCCTCTGCCGCCAGCATCAATATACTTAATTCCAATACTTTCCAGTTTTGCGGCCGTTTCCTTCGAGATTCCAAAGCCTACTTCTTTGATAATTACGGGTATGGAAATGTTTGAAACGATATCCTCAATATTCCGCAAACGTTCGGAAAAGTCCCGGTCTCCTTCAGGCATAATTAATTCCTGCATCACATTTAAATGAATCTGCAAAGCATTCGCCTCTACCATATCAATTGCCCGTTTCGCCTGTTCCAGCGTTGCTTCACTGCCAACATTAGCAATCACAATTCCATTTGGATGTTCACGCCTCACGACTTCATATGTGTTTTTTTCCTCTTCATCTTTTAGCGCAGACATTTGTGAACCCACAGCAATCGCAATATTTTTTTCGTGAGCAGCCATTGCGAGCTTTTGATTAATTTCAGCGGTTTTAAATCCGCCCCCACCTGTCATAGCATTGATAAAAAGAGGCGAACTTAGAGAAAGTTCGCCACAAGCTGTATTTAAAGAAAGTTCATTCCAATTTAATGGAGTAAGGCTCTGATGAATAATCTCCATTTCATCAAAGCTGTTAGGTTCAGTCTGTGTTTGTTTTACCACTTCATTGATGTGTGCAATCTTCCTTTGTGCTCTACTCATATTAACCACCGTTTTATTCTTTTAATTTACCCAGCTGGTCGCCAATCACATCGCCCAGTGAAAATGTACCCTGATCCTGCTCTTTTGTATACTGTTCAATTTCTTTTTTATTCTGATCATTTTCAACTTCACGTATACTCAGGGACATCTTTTTATTTTCTTCACTTACATCCAGTACTTTTACATTTACTTTTTGGCCTGCTTCCAGTACCTCACCAGGTGTTCCTATATGACGATCTGAAATCTGGGATATATGAACAAGACCTTCTACACCTGGCAGCACTTCAACAAAGGCACCAAAGTTTACCAGACGCTTGACAGTTCCTTCAACGACATCGCCTGCTTTAACCTTTGATTCAATGCCTTCCCATGGTCCCGGCAAAACATCCTTAACAGATAGAGAAATACGTTCATTATCCCGGTCAACGGACAGAACTTTGACCTTAACCGTTTCACCTTCAGATAACACATCAGAAGCTTTGTTTACATGTTCATGGGAGAGCTGTGATATGTGCACTAACCCATCGATACCGCCAATGTCTACGAAAGCACCGAAATCTGTAAGTCTTTGTACCGTACCTTCAAGAACATCTCCCGCACTAATTTTTTCCAGAACATCCATCTTTTCTTTTGCCTGTTTCTCTTCCTCAACTGCTTTATGGGAGAGAATAACCCGGTTTTTTTCTCTGTCTGTTTCAATTACTTTCAATGTAAGAGTTTTGCCTTTATAATCATCAAAGTTTTCCACATAGTGCGTTTCTACATGGGATGCGGGAATAAACCCTCTAAGTCCAACATCAGCTACAAGTCCGCCCTTTACAACTTCTTTAATTTCTGCTTCAAAAACTTCGCCGCTTGCCAATCTATTTTCAAGCTTTTCCCAGTTTTCTTCAGCATCTACTAAACGTTTTGATAAGATAATTTCCATTTCACTCTCATCTTCAGTAGTCTCTTCTTCTATTTTTTTTACTTTAAGGGAAACTTCATCCCCTTCAGATAGAACATCTGAAATTTTTTCCACATGAAGATTTGACAATTCACTAATAGGCAAAATACCTTCAGCTTTATAACCGATATCTACGAGTGCGTGCTTTTCCTCCACTTTTACAACTTTTCCTGTCACTACGTCTCCTTCATTAAGAGACTGTCCGTGATTTAATTCATCCATAACCAATAGACCTCCTTCAATACGACACAACTAAAAATGTCCTTTTTTCTAAGTTCTAATATTTTATCTGTTTTGTCAAGCTAATTGCTATTGTTTTTATGTATATCCCTTAATTTTTGAATCTCGTTCATAATCTGATCTACAACGACCTGGGCAGAAGCTTTTTCTGAACGCAATTGATCCATTGGCACCGGTTCCCCATACACAACCTTTAGTTGCCCGGATAGTTTATATTCACCGATAATAGCACAAGGGATAATCACAGCATCTGAACGTAGTGCGAAGAATCCTGCACCGGCCAGCCCTCTTTGAACTTCCCCGGTTTTACTTCGTGTCCCTTCCGGAAATAAGCCTAGTGTGTGGTTGTCTTTTAGTATATTAAGACCTTCACGCAAAGCCTGCCTGTCCTTCATACCTCTGCGGACCGGAAAAGCATTTAACCTGCGAAGTAATCCACCAAGCCATTTATTATTGAACAGTTCACCCTTTGCCATGAAATGGATCGTACGGGGGCTTGTCATTCCAACAACGGGCGGGTCCAGGTTGGATATATGATTTGAACAGATAATTACCGGTCCTTCGCTCGGAATGTTTTCTTTTCCTATTACCTTTATTCTGAAAATGGTTTTAAGAATAACCAGACAAAGGAATATTCCCAATCGATAAAGCATAGTAAATGTCCCCTCAACCTTATATTTTTGAAGATACTATTTCTAATATACGTTCTGCTACCTCATTTATTGTATAGGATGTAGTATCTATCTCTATGGCATCCTCCGCCTTTATAAGCGGAGAAACCTCCCTCTGTGAATCAATCTGGTCTCTTCTTTGTATCTCCTTCTTTAATTCCTCTAAGTTGGACGGATACCCTTTTTCTACATTTTCTTTGTGCCTTCGCTTTGCTCTTTCGTCAACGGAAGCAATTAAGAATACCTTCACTTCAGCATCAGGAATGACATGTGTTCCAATGTCACGTCCATCCATAACAACGCCTCTGCTTCTGGCTAATTGCTGCTGCCTTTGTACCATTTCCTCACGCACTTCCTTATGTTTGGAAACATCCGATACATGGTGTGTGACTTCCTGAGAGCGGATTTCATGGGTTACATCAGCATCATCCAGATACACAAGCTGCTGTTCACCGTTTTGTTTAAACTGAATGCTGGTATGATTTAATAATTCCACAATTTCTGTTTCGTTATCTACATTCAGCTGGTGCTGTATGGCTTTTAATGTTAGTGCTCTATACATCGCTCCAGTATCAATATATACATAGGATAGATGTTTTGCAACGATTTTTGCGACAGTGCTCTTTCCGGCTGCTGCCGGTCCATCAATCGCAATGGCAATATCTCTTTTCATATAGAATTCCTCCTTGCGCACGTCCAGCCTCAAAACACTCCTGGACCCTTTCATCCTAAAACAAACGCCTCTACAAAAAGAAATAGCAGGCAGGCCCTGCTAAATTCTTCTTAAAAATCATATCATACAGAGAATCATTGGTCTATGAGGTCAATCAGAATAATTTTTGAACCCCAATATATTTATATACAGGATTGATATATGTATTGATGTCAGTATGAATGACCAGCCATTGAGTAAGAATCAGTAAAAGAAAGAGAAAAATTAATGTCCACTTTAAGATTCGCTCAAACCGAATCATAGACATCCACCTTTTTCCCTTACTATCCCCGATTCCTTGTTGAATTATGCCGATTTCTGGTTATTCTCTTTTTATCAATCTGCTTTTGAAAACAAAACCGAATCATCTGTTCCCGGTCATGTGCGGAAATTTGATCAAACATTAGAGAAGTGACCGTTATATTTGACGTCTTTTTTATTTGACGCATGACTTTAGCGGAGGCATGCACGTATTGATATTCCTGGTTTTTAAAAGGTAAAACAACCCATACATCAAGCTGATCATTTTTGTTCAATTTGATATGATCAGGTGTACGTATAGCCAGTCCCCCGCCACTTACATCGATTGTCGTCGTTGTAAAAGGAGAAACATCTCTTCTTTGCGGATGAACAGAAACATCCAGTGCCACTAATACCCGGACATAATTTCGCCGCTGCACAGAGGTAAAGGATTCTTCTTCAGGAATGGATAGCGCTAATACAGGTATGGAATTAATCTTTTTGCGCTTCATCACTTTGGCAGGAAATGAGTAAACCACCTCATCTTTTCCGACAAATTGGACATTAAATGAACTGCCTTCAATAAAAAAGGAAGTTCGGCCTGTATCATCATTCACAGGATACTGAATCAGACATTCCTGATCATCCATCTCGATAATTTTACTGGAGTAGCTTTGTATGGACTGTCCACCTTCCTCTATATATGACAGGGACAATACTGTTCCAACTTTCATGGAGTTCCCCTCTTCCCTTTCGCATACTTACGGACGATTGCACCGTGATACATTCATTATGACAAATAATCTCAAAAATGAAAAGGAAAATGAGAAACCAATTGGTCATCCCATTTTCCTGTAAATTTAAGCAGAGGTATCAAATTTTACTTCGGTGGATTTCAATCGCTCTACTCTTTCCTCAAAGCCATCGGAGGCATTTATATATATACGGTATGTGTCTTCACCTAAAGTACCTAAGAATTCATAGACAAGAACCTCTTCTCCTAAGTCATTATCAATAACAGCCAGTGATTCCTCCTGTATTTCAACATTAGGATTGACTTCTTTTTTGGCCTCCTCTATTGTAATCTCAGGTTCACTCACGTCTCGTTCCTGATGGTTGACTAAAAAGTCTCTTGCTGACAAACCAACCACATCACCATTATCAAGAGCAACTTTTACCTGCACGGAATCCGGATATATTCGTACATCATCCTGATTATAAGCAAACGAATAGACCCCGACATTACTATATTCCGCACTATTATAGGCTTCCATATTCTCATAGCCCAGTTTTGTTAAAAATTGTTCTGCTTTTTTCATCCCGTCATGAAGACCAATGGATTTTTCTCCAATGTCCCGGTTTAAAATCATCGAAATAACATAACCGCCTTTTTCGGTAATATCCATATATCCGTGTTTATTGTCCTGCTCAAAGGACGCACTATAAACCTTTATATCTGAGCCATCACCTGAGGACGTAATTTTTAAATCTCCGTCTTTTAGCTGAAAAACGTCCCCGGCTATAGATTTTACTTCCTTTTTATTTATTTTTCCGCCTTCTAATTTGATTTCCTTATCATCATTCTTTGACACACCATTTAACTGCTCCTGAAAGCTGCTTTCTGAGAAGGTCTCTACATTTTTCTCAACGGTTTTAAAGCCGTCTATAATCGTATTGTCGGCAGGCTGATCATGATTAACCAGCGCTAATTGCACATCCATCCATCGTAAATTATTTTCCAATGCCAGATGCTGGACATTACGCAGCTCCCGCTTAATCTCACCGGACTGCTGATAAAGCTTTTCCAGCATTTTGGTTTCTTCATCGTTCAAGGGCTCTTTATCCAGCCCCCTCACAGCAGTACGATAAGAGAAATCCCCAATATTAGACAGAAACTCCTCTGTTTTATTAAAAGGTAATAAAGATAGAGGGAGCTGTCCTACCTCAGAATGGGCATCAGAGGTGATTCGCCATATTTCTGCCAGTTGGGGTGATACGCTCCTTGGGGAATTCATTGCTAATACCGTGCCGATTTTATCATGCAAGGAATCAATATGATAGGTTAAATCATGGAAGGATCGCTGGTAGTTATTTTCTGCCTGAATCAAAATAGCATTTTTCTCCTGGTGCTCCTGATATCCCCAGAATGCAGTTCCTACAACTGCAATGGACAGGACTGCGATAAATAGCCAGCGTAGCATCCTCTCACTCCTTTCTTATTTACAAAAGATATGTTTCCCGATCTTTTTAATTTGGGGTCTGGACCAAATCCAGTCTGACGTGGCTGTCGCAGGATTAAAATAATACAGGGCGTTCCCTGAAGGATCCATCCCGTTCAGAGCGTCAATAACAGCTTCCCTGGCCTTATCATTTGGTTCCAGCCAGATCTGTCCATCTGCAACAGCTGTAAAAGCTCTTGGCTCGAAAATAACTCCTGAAACGGTATTTGGGAATGTCGGACTTTCCACTCGATTCAGGATGACGGCAGCAACAGCTACCTGTCCTGTATACGGTTCTCCCCTGGCCTCGCCATAGACGGCATTCGCCATCAATTTAATATCATTTTGAGAGTATCCCGATGGTACATTTACAGAAGTTGGCTGTGGCTGTGTATTGTCATTTTGCTGATTCCCTTGATTTTGCTGCTGATTCTTCTGTTGCTGATTTCCCTGCTGTTGTTGCTGTTGATTTGACTTACCAGTTCCACCCTTCTTTTTGGTTTGCTGTTCCAAAGGTGTTCCGCCATAATACGTAAATTCCCGATCATTTCTCAGCTGCTCGTGTACCCACTGTTTATTATATTGACTTGCTTTTTCCAGCTTATTTTTGGTAGCCGAGCCTACTAACCCATCTACCTCTAATTCATAGTCAGATTGAAAGTTCCGGACAGCCCAATAGGTACCCCAACCAAATAAACCATCAATTTTCCCTTTGTAGAATCCTAAGTATTGTAATCTTGACTGAAGTTCAATTACATCATCTCCTGAAGATCCCTTTTGCAAAATACGGGGACTAAAGGCTTCGGATTTTTGTACATTATCAAAACTTGATAGAGGAATGATCATCATGAGTAAAAAAACAATGGAACATAAAAGAAGCTTTTTGCCATTCATCTTCATGCCTCCTGAGATTAAAGCATTTCTTTTTGTCCCATATATGTTTTGTTGAAAACGAACTTTTATACAAAAAAAAGAAGCAGCCCTGTTTTTCCAGGACTGCTTCTTACACTGTTTTTTTGTTTTTCTGAAAGTGCAGCACTTGTCGTTTTTCCGTATAATCATTAGCCCGTTTTACTCTCCGCATCGCAAACACCCATAAAAACACCATGAACGGAATCATTACATATATCCAATTGCTTTGAATCGTTTGTAATAAAAAATCGTAAATGCCGTGGAGAAAGGTGGGTATGAAAAGAGCTACAGTTATCATACGATAGGATTTGACCGGGTAAAATTTATTCCTGCCCATATAATACCCCATGATGGCACCGAATAAGGCATGGGAAGACACCGGGAAGACAGCCCGGCTTAAAGCATACTCAATGCCATTCGCGAGCAGGTATAAAAGATTTTCCAGACTGGCAAATCCCAGACTGATGGCTACACCGTAGACAATCCCATCATAATGATTGTCAAAATGAACATGCTCGTAAATCACATATAGAAAGATAAACCATTTGAAAAATTCCTCTAACATTCCAGTCAGAAAGAAGCTTTGAATAAATGGATGCTGTCCGACATCCTCGACAGAAAATCCATATTGAATAAACATAATAGGAAAAACAAGTAAAGCTCCGAATATAAAAGCTCTTAACACCATTGATAAAGGCTCGGAGTCAAAGCGGTCTTTTAAATAGAAAAAGGTTAATAGTGCGAAACCCGGCGCAATACTGGCGGATATTAAACCGACCATTTTGACTCCTCCCCCAATCTTCAATCTTATTTAATCCTATCATGAATTCAGGGGGTTGAAAATACTATATTTTTACAAATACTTAAAATTGCTCAGGTATATTTTTACACCCTGATGCCAGAAGAACAGCTAATTTAATTCGGGCTTTTTTACTATCATAATCCTTTCCAAGTATGACACCCTCTTTAACCAATTGATGTGCACTTCCTTCATAATCATAGGTTGTATATACAGCTCCCTCTTCTGAACTGGTGGTAATCACAACTTTGATACCTTCAGCAATGCTGCGTTTTATTTCAGGCATCATTAAAGGAGGCACCTGACCTCTTCCGACACCTTCGAGCACAATCCCTTCTGTGCCATTTTCTCTTGCCGCCTTAATAAACGTCCCATCACCATTTATATAACATTTAATAATATCGACTCTTGGGACAGAATGCTCCATGGAATACGTCTCCCGTTTCAGAGGCTTTTGGTATACATATACCTCATCATTGTCAATAATACCTAAATAACCAAAACCAAATGCATTAAAGCCCTGAATATTTGATGCATGCTCTTTTTTTACATACTTGGCAGCAAAAATCCGTTCGTTAAAAACAACGACTGTGCCGGCGTTTTGTAAATCACTGCTTTGAGCTGAATAAATGGCATGTCTTAAGTTAATATATACATCACTGCCTAATTCTCCCGGGGATCGCTGGGAGCCAGTCACCACAACAGGCCTCTCATCATTAATGGTTAAATCGAGAAAATAGGCTGTCTCTTCAAGCGTATCAGTGCCATGGGTAAGGACAACTCCATCAACATCTTCATCCTCAAAATAATAATAGATCCTGCTTCTGATATCCATATAATCCTCAAATGTTAAATGCATACTCGGCTTCTGCAGCATAGAATCAACTTCTACATGAATATCTGCCGGCAAATCACATAATCCAGCCAGCTCTTCACCGGTTAGTGCGCCTGAAGTTAATTTGCCTGATTCCTCATTAACCGCACTGGCTATCGTTCCACCTGTAGTGATTAAAATAACTTTGCTCATGATTTTCTCTCCTGTTATTTCATTTCTTTTTCTGCAATAGAGCGGGCAATTTGATCCCCATGGAAACGTCCATTTTCAATGAAAATTTCATTATTATTATAGCCTGCCGCAATGACTCCAGCTATATAGATATTTTCAACATTGCTTTCCATCGTCGTTTCATCAAAGTCAGGACGGCCTGTTTCATCATCCATAAGAACTCCCATCGAGGTTAAAAAGCTGTGATCAGGGTGATAGCCTGTCATGGCAAATACAAAGTCATTCTTTATCGCCTTCTCTTCCTGATTAACCGTATAGAAAACCTTATCCTCTGTAATCTCTGTTACCTTCCCATTAAAAATCATCGTAACGATTCCTTTTCGAACTAAAGAATCAAAAAGCGGCAATATCCACGGTTTAATGCTTTTTGAATATTCACTGCCCCGATAGATAACAGTTACTCTCGCACCCGCCTTCACTAATTCCAAAGCAGCGTCGACCGCGGAGTTCTTCCCGCCAATCACAACAACATCTGTATTAAAATACGGATGTGCTTCCTTAAAGTAGTGAGTGACCTTATCCAGATCCTCACCCTTTATACCCATATAATTAGGCTGATCGTAATAACCTGTAGCAGCCACCACATATTTGGCCTGATATTCCTCGTGCTTTCCACTTCTTTTCTGCGTTCGTACCGAAAATGACTGATCCATTCCGGTTACACTTTCCACTTTTTCAAAGGTGTTAATTCTGAGCTGCTCCCTTTCTGCTACCGTTCGATAATACGTTAGTGCTTCATTTCGAACTGGCTTTTGCTTTTCTGTGATAAAAGGGATCTCTCCAATTTCCAGACGATCACTTGAACTAAAAAAGGTCTGGTGTGTTGGAAAGCGATATAAAGACTGAACCACATTTCCTTTTTCAATGATTAATGGATCGATTCCTTGTTTTTTTAATGCTAATGCCGTAGCCAAACCACAGGGTCCAGCTCCAATAATGACGACTTTTTCTGTAATCATTCCTATTCCACCTTCTTTAACCACAAATAAAAACATCTCCTACCATATATATAATAGGAGATGCACATTTGTTAATCAAATTATTTTCATTATATCCAGCCACGAAAGCGTGCTGCTTCAGCCATTTTTCTAACACCAACCATGTAAGCGGCCAGTCTCATATCAATTTTTCGATTTACTGAGGTTTCATAAACATTATGGAATGATTTCACAAGTACCGTTTTGAGCTTTTCCTGAACTTCTTCTTCTGTCCAGTAATACCCCTGGTTATTCTGCACCCATTCAAAATAGCTTACTGTAACACCGCCAGATGAAGCTAACACATCGGGCACAAGAAGAATATCCCTGTCTGCCAGTATTTTCGTGCCTTCAAGGGATGTAGGGCCATTTGCTGCTTCAACAACAATTTTGGCTTTAATATTATGGGCATTTTTTGCTGTAATCTGATTCGCTATAGCTGCGGGTACGAGAATATCGCAATCCAGCTCAAGCATTTCCTCATTTGAAATGGTATTTTCAAAAAGATTTGTAACGGAACCAAAGCTGTCGCGCCGATCTAATAAGTAATCAATATCCAGACCATCCGGATCATAAAGAGCTCCCTGGGCATCAGATATAGCTACTACTTTAGCACCTGCATCGTTCATGAATTTTGATAAATAACCTCCAGCATTACCAAACCCCTGAATAATGACCCGGGCTCCGTTTAAGTCTATTCCTTTTAATTTAGCAGCTTCTTCAACACAAATGGTTACCCCTTTGGCCGTTGCTGTGTCTCTGCCATGAGATCCTCCGAGTACAAGGGGCTTTCCAGTAATAAAACCAGGGTTATTAAATTCATCTATTCTACTATATTCATCCATCATCCACGCCATAATCTGAGAATTGGTAAAAACATCAGGGGCAGGAATATCTTTAGTTGGTCCTACAACCTGACTAATCGCCCGTACATAGCCGCGGCTTAACCCTTCAAGTTCACGGAAGGACATTTCACGGGGATCACAGATAATTCCACCCTTTCCGCCACCGTAAGGCAAATCTACAATGCCTGCTTTTAAACTCATCCAAATCGATAGTGCCTTTACTTCCTTTTCATTGACCTCCGGATGGAAACGAACTCCGCCCTTCGTAGGTCCTACCGCATCATTGTGCTGGGCACGGTATCCTGTAAAAACTTTTATTTGACCGTTATCCATCCTTACGGGTATTCGTACAGTCATAATTCGAACGGGTTCACGCAATAACTCATAAGCTTCCTCTGGATAACCCAACTTATCCAGTGCTTTTTTAATAACTGTTTGAGTAGATTTTAGAGCATCTAGATTTTCGCTTTTTTCATTTGACGATTCTGCTGGTTTGTCGGCAACCATTCGCTTACCTCCTATGAATTATCAGTAACATCATCATACCATTACTTTCAGAAATTAGTATACACATTCATATTTAATATGCAACAGTTACTAGAACATTTTCAAGATTTAAATAGATATGAAACTGTAAGCGATTTCATTATAGTTGATATTCAGTAAGGTTTCAATGCTATTTAAATAGTTTTAAAACGATTTTCTGCTTTTCACCGATTGGTTACCCTTTTTGCTGAATAGATAAACCCGAAAAAACATTGAATTTCACATTATAAAAAATAATTTTGGATCACCTGTACGGCGTCATTTTCTACGACCAGTCGGCCATATTCCCTAAGACGTGCAGAAGTAACTGTGCTGGGTGAAGAGAATTCCGACATGACCGCTATAACATTTTCCTTATTCAGATACTGTAAATCTTCATCAAATAATTTCATATAGTAATGATGATTCCAATAAAAAACAGATGCTTTCTGTATACCTAAATGGGTTAGGTGGCTTGAAACCTGAATGACAGATTCAAAATCAGTAAAACAATACATAAACTCTTTATTTTGATCCAGAGTGACTTTCATTTCAATATATTCTTCATCAATGTATTCCATATCCTGTGTAACGACAATCAGCATACCTTGAGCATGTAACATATGAACGTTTACAAGCAGGTTTCCGTCAATTTCCATACCAATTTCATCACTGGCCTCAAACAGCATATCCTGAAACATCTGATGAGTCTTTGGAAAATCATACCACAGCTCATCCTTTGTAAAGCCTCTTTCCATTAGATCATCAAAGGTTAAAAATATTTTAAATCGGTTAGAATCCAGGCGCTCAATACGCATATAACCACCTCCAAATACTTAACTTTCGTATGCTAATTATAGCATGAACGTTCCCTTACGATTATTTTATGTATCCATTAACAGGAAAGTTTCATATTTCTGCACATTTCACGAAGGTGACTGAATAGTAATGCAGTGACATTCAGCTCTTGTCCCTAAACGCAGTGGTAAAGTTGATGTCCCATACCCCTCACTGACTAAAAAGTGCTGATGGCCCACTTTCTTCCATCCGCCCTTATTCCTTAAACCAAAGCCCAAAAAACGGATTTGTCCTCCATGGGTATGACCGCTCAAGACCAGATTTACCTGCTCTTTTTGTTCCTTGTTTAATAAATCATAGGATTCAGGTTCATGATTGGCAAGAATTGTGTAAGAGACATCAGGCTTCCAAATGTTCTCAAAGTACTTACTGGTTAAAACCTGGCGCAAATATAAAGAATGCAGTCCTGCTAATTGAATTCTGTCTCCGGAACTTAAGGTCCAGACAAATGATGAGTCGGCCAGGATTGTAACCTTATGCCTGGATAAGAGGGAGACAAGCTTGTAAGCATTCACCTCGATATCATTATTTCCCCAGACGAAAAAGATGGGGGCATTTAATTCCCTTAATTTTAAGATATTCTCTTCCACATAACGCAAGGGAACATTTTTTTCACATAAGTCCCCACCGATAATCGTTACATCTATTTGGTCGAGAGAATGAAGTACTGACTGGTTAATGAGTCTTTTATGAACATCTGATATAAAAAATATGTTCAAACGCTCTGAAGAAGAAGGAAAATTTTTATCGAAAATCGTTACCTTTTCTAAATGATTATTATGTGCAAGAATATACATATATAGCAATAAAGAAATACCGCCAATAATCACAAATATAATTAAATAAATCAGCATCCTTCAATTCCCTTCTGCAATGTTTAGTGAGGATATGGAAAGCCCCTGTCAATACACATCCTTGACAAGGGCTTCCTTATTTTGCCGCAACTTAGGTCAGCGGGATTTTTATATCCTGCTCCTCTAAAAATGATTACCACATCATGTATGTGATATACTTCAGACCGTCTTTACATCCAGCACTCGAAATCCGCTCTTTTCCAGCCGGGTTAAAAATCGGTCAACATCAACATTTTCATTATTCTCCAGCTTCAGGACAATTCTTCTGGCAAGTCTGTCTGTTTCATCAAAGGTTGCTAAGGAGATGATATTTCCATGATGATTTCTGATCAATTCGGACAATTTGGCTATACGACCTTCCGCTTCAATGGAGGCAAATGCAATGCGGACCCCCTGCTTTTTCATGCCAAAGGCACTTTCAAATTGTTCCAGTACATCAAATCGTGTAACAATTCCAAGGAAGTGCTTATTCTCATCGGTAACCGCCAATATGGGAAATCCTTTAAACGCTGTCAAGGTACTTTCAAAAACATCCTCTTCGGTAATATGTAAATCACCATGCTCTACAATATCTGCTGCTGTCACAGAATTCAGGAAAGCTTCTTTATCCGTATAATCATCAGAATAAAAATAACGCTGATAAATCATCTGCTTTGTGATCATTCCTCTGAATGTTTCATCCTCGATGACCGGGACTCCCTGTATATCTTTTGATAACAAGGTATCCAGAACCTTCTGCAAATCGTCCTGGGCATTTGCCACAACACAATGATGTTTAGGAATCATAATGCTCCTCACAAACATACTTGCCACCTCTCCATCTACTTTATCTATTTAACACGAAGAAATCACAAGCCGTCCAATACAGGAATCGGGAATTCTTCATGTAAATCATATTCGACTTAGGAAAAGAAATTCCCTTTACTTAAAAATAACATATTTTACTGAATGAAACATATGAAAAGAACTACAAAATGTCTTAAGGAAAGGAGACAGCACCATAAAAATATATGACTGTTTACATTCCGAAAACCTTTAATGATCAAAGAAGATCCGTTCTCCAGCAGGATGGTCATTATTCTGATCCGATATAATCGGCTGCTTAATGTCCTCCCAATAATAGTATACGGGTACCCCTAAAACAAGGAGTACAAATAAAACGAGAAAAATTCTGAGTACCCACACATTCCATCGGATAGATTTCCGTTTCTCCTTCGCTTCCGGACGTTTATCCTTTTCTTTCGTTTTCCTGGCTGATGACCTCTTTTTCTTATGTACAGTGCTGCGTGGTGGCAGCTCATTCACATCGATTTCCTTTGAGTTCTCGCCTTCATACGCTGATTCAGCTGGTTTCCTCAACGCCATAAAGGTCACCCCATTTAAATTTAATGAAAAGCGCCAGAATAAAATCCACAAAAAAATGAGCTGTGATTGTGATAGCCAGGTTTTCAGTGATTTCATATATATATCCTATTAAAAAGCTGATACTCAATATGGAGATTAATAATACAGGTTTACGCAGATAGCGAAAGTGGATCAATGCAAAAAGTACGCTTGCTATTAAATAGCCAAATTCATGCTGGATAACGCCCCTGAACAGCATTTCTTCGGATAGTGCGACAAATAGTGTAATAAAGAAGATTTGAACAATACTGCGATTTTTAAAGATTCTTTCGTTGATTCCCCCATCATCGTAATAGGATTCCGGTAATAGCTCCATAAGAATAAGATCAACCACAACAATCGCCAATGCTGGTAAAAGACCGAATAAAAAGAGGTTGACGGGATCCCATTTAAGCTGGTGGAACCAATTATAAAAAGAATCAAATAAAAAGAAGCTGCTAACGATCGCAATCACAACAAAGATTCCCTGGGAAAAATAGAGATTGAATAATAGCTCTTTATCCGTCATGCGCTTAATCAGTTCGGCCTGATTCATTTGTTTTTTCACTTTTATGCCTCCTGGTGAAATAGCTTCCTAAGTTCAACCTCCCACCCCTCAACCCTTTCTTCTATTTGATGCTGAATAGGTGGATTCCATTTTGAGAAGGAAAAATCACAATGATCACAGCAATGGTACACTGGCTGCTGATAGCTTTCCTGGAAGGGCCTGTATAGATCCTTTCTCCGGCATCCAGTACTTTTTATCCAATCAATAAATTGGTACAACTTCTTTATTTTAATGGCTGCACGTTCTCTTAATAGGCTAAGTGTCCGTTGACATGTATTCTCCAGCACATCAGCCTCCAGGTGGAATTGCTCACCTGTAATAATCTTTTGCTGCTCAAGCTGGTATTTTAAGAAATTCCACTGCGTTTCGGTTAACTCATATTTAGCAATCAATTCCTCTTTAATGTCTTTTAAGGGAAGAGAAGTACTGTTTATCTTGAGTAAATCACCAAATATTTGCTCCACCTGTCTTTCTGTTGGGAGTTCCTGTTCAATTAAGCGTAATGGAATTTGTTCATCTCCCTCTGTATAAAGAGCAAGACTTACGCTCTCCTTTCCATCCCGGCCTGCACGGCCAACCTCCTGTATAAAGGATTCCAATTGCGTAGGCAAATGAAAATGGATAACTAGTCGAATGTCCTGCTTATCAACTCCCATCCCAAAAGCACTCGTACAGCAAATAACATCAAGCTGGTGATTCATAAATTGCTGTTGAATGAGTAGTCGATCCTCTGAACTCATTCCTCCATGGTAGTAGGCAACACGTGAATCGGGTAATTCCTGGTTTAATGTTTCACTGACTTTTTCACACCAGTTACGGCTTGAAAAATAGATCATCGTGGGAACCGGATTTTGCTTTAAAACCTGAACGATACGCCCCACCTTTTCCTGCCAGTGAGTTACATGTTCAATGGCAAATGCAATGTTTGGACGGTCCATAGGATAGATCCGTTTTTTCAGGTCAGGAATATCCAGAAAATATTGAATATCCTCCTGTACCTGAGGTGTAGCTGTTGCACTTAATGCCAGCACCGCGGGATTCCCAAGCTCCTTTATGCGATCCTTCAACTTTAAATAGTCCGTTCGGAATTCATGTCCCCATTGAGAAATACAGTGGGCTTCATCCACCACAAACAGGGATACAGATAAGGATTTTAAACGATGAAAAAAGTACGGATTTTGAAGCATCTCCGGAGAACAGTAAATGAGTTTATAGTCATGTAAATGCCTCAGGATATAGTCTCTCTGGTTATGGTCCAATAAACTGTTGATAGCTGTTACACGTTTAAATCCTCTGGCCTTTAACTGCTTGACCTGATCTACCATAAGTGATACAAGAGGAGAAACAACAATCGTGATTCCCTCCAACGAAAAGGCCGGTAACTGATAACACAAGGATTTTCCTGTACCTGTTGGTAATATCCCAAGAACACTCTGCCCGTGGAAAATATCTTTTATAATATCTAATTGCCCTTCACGAAATCCCTCATACCCAAACTTATTTTTTAATATGGATAACAATTTCATTTGATCCGGTTTATTTCTATGCATAGGCATAATCCCTCGATTGATAAAGTTTAGCCATTACGATACGAATCATAAAGTAACTAATAGATTCCGGCAATTGTTCTTTTATTACCTTTAAGCGCTTTGTATTTAATTCGCTTATTTTATTACGTATGATTTGTTCCGCCTCTGCTGAAACAAATGAATCCACAGGATAAGATGGATCAACATGGATGATTTCAACAATATGATCCTGAATGGTATTTACTTTAAGATTTCTTCTCCTGGATATCTGTTCGATCGTGTATCCCTGTTTCAATAATTTCCTGGTTTTTCCAGCAGAAGCTGTTAGGGGCAACTGCATTAATTCATGTGGGATAAATTCGCTTAAAGTTGGAAATTCTGTCTGATTCTGATGAACTTTATTAAGAATAAAGTGGATGGATGATTGAAGATACAGTTCTGCATCTTCAATGGTAAGATTCCACTTTTCTGCAATTTGCTGCTTACTCAAACCAATTTTTCGGAAGCCTGTCAGCGTTGCTACAAATATATCGGCGTGAAATGGCTGATGAAGCTTTAGTAATTGGTGTAACTCCTCATGCAGGGAAGCAAAGTGTGCATCCAGTTGATTTTTCTTTTTCTGATAGAAAGTCTTAACCCAAGTTGCAACTTCCCTCTGGTCATTAACAGGGATAAAATGAGAATGATTTTTTAGTAGGTTGGAAGCAGTTTGAATCCATAATAAAAGTCTCAACCGGAAATGCGGAGCAATGTGATGAAGATTAAAACCATCAAACCACGCAAGTTCAGGTTCCTGGCTCTTACGGATGCTAAGATAAGATTTCCCCGTGCTGGTTAGACTAACGGTTTCCTCACCCTTCCATTCAATATACTCATCCTTATGCAGTTTCAGGAGGCTGTTCCGGAATTGATTTTTCGTTAATGATTTCAGGATACCGAAAATGGGAGAGAGACCATAAGCTTTAGCATCCTGAATCGTTTGTGCTGAACGCTTTCCTTTCAATAAATGATAGATGGAAGAAAAGCTTTTTTCATCATCAATCCGGTCAATACAGGCTAATAAAATCGTCTGATACAATGGCCCCTCTCCTTTCGGCGCGTTTCGTTAAAATTCCCTGCGATTCTCTAATATTTGCTACTATATATCATATCAGTTGAAATGTGAATTTAACAGTTTTAAAATTTAATATACCGAAGAGAAGCGAAAATGCTTTTTTGCTTAAGATTATTTTTAGGAATTGCTTAGTGGAGGACAGAAAAATGTCAAAATACACCATTGTTGATAAAGAAACCTGTATTGCCTGCGGTGCATGCGGAGCGGCGGCACCAGATATTTATGATTACGATGAAGAGGGACTGTCCTATTGTTTGTTAGATGATAATCAGGGAATAACAGAAGTCCCTGAGCACTTAATAGAAGATATGGAGGATGCTCTGGATGGCTGCCCTACCGAATCTATCCGGATAGCGGATCAGCCATTTCATGGTGATCCGGATAAATTTGAGTAGACAAACCCTCATCGGGTGATCCAATATAACAGAAGCACCCCCATTACGTGGATGAAACGTGACCACTCATGGGGGGTGTTTTTAATAACTTATTGTATATGTGCCATATGATTTTATCCCACGCAACCCGGCAATCTTATTGATGTTCCTGCCTTAATAATTTTATAAATTCAATATCCTCTTTGTTCCAGGATGTCCTCACTACAATTCTGTCTTTGGAATTGAGTTTATACGTATACTCCTCACAGGTTGTATTTTCAAAACAGGATACAGATTCTTCATTCATGGGCCCACCTAACATTGTTCTTATTCCCTCTATTTTCTGTCTTAAGAACAATGGATGAATCGTCAGTTTTTGTTGCGTGTCCTGTAAATACCGGGGGATAAATGTAAACTCGTTTACCGTTTGACTGTTCTTTTTGAATTGTAATTTAATTCCATACCCTTCAGTGGAGTATTTTAGACTTCGTTGATTTTCAGTATCCTCATACTCCAGCGGGGAGCCAATTTCCTTAATAACTTCATCATAGGTCATCCCGATCTGCAAGCCTGAAATAGAGCGGGGTGCCGATTTATCCATTTCCGGCAAAGGAGAGGATTCCGCATCTCTACTTGCGTCATTCTCCTCAGGGCTCATCATTTTTAACTCATGGGAAGGAGTGCCGGTGTCCTCTGAAGATGCGCTTTCCTCTGAGCTGTTCTCCATATCCTGTGCCATGTCCGCAGTCGGGTTCTGGTTCGTGATTACAGAAATCAGGATGACAGCAATAAGCATCACAGCAGCGGTAGTCATCGCCGGAATCGTCCATACTTTCCTGTTTCTTTGCTTGTTTTGCGTACGTTGGAGTTGCTGCTGTACTTTCTTAAATAACTCCTCTTCGTCCTGATGGTCCTGGATTTTGGGCATTTGATTTAACATTTTTTCGATCTCATGGTTGTTTTCATTATTCTTCATACTTTTTGCCCTCCTCCTCTTTGCTCATCTGCATTCTTAACCGCTTAATCGCTCTATGCTGGGTGGTTTTCACCTTACTTTCACTCCAATTAAGGACTTCAGCCGTTTCCTTAATAGATAAAGCCTGAATATATCTTAAAATAATGACCGTCTGCTGATCGATGTTACACCTTTTTAAACATTGATACATATGGCGAATATCCTCATTCTCCATGGCAATTTCTTCTGGGATTTTGCCTGTATCCTCCAGCCAGTCACTTTTTTCATCAACCGTAAAAGACCCAATTATTCGCTTTTGCTTCCGTTTCTGTTTTCTGAAATAGTCGATGGCGATGTGTCTGGCAATTGAGATTAACCAGGTTTTTTCTGAGCTTTCCCCTTTAAAATTGTGGTAGGATTTTAATACTTTTACATATACCTCCTGAACGAGAATCCTCAGCCAGACTGCGGTCTTTTACCATATAAAACAAAAATTGAAACACGTCCTGATGATATTTATGATATAAATCCTGAAAGACTTCTTTCATGTTAAAGCCTCCCGCTTCTATCCATATAGTCGTATAAACGTAAAAAAAGTTACAGTACGGAATCTAAAAACTTCCTCCATATTTTAACATAATTAAGAAAAATACATCCTTAAAATTAGCCAAAAGAAAACCTTTGTCTATACCAGACAAAGGTTTTCTTTTTCATATGAAACAAAATTTTTCAGCATAATCTTCAACAATCTGATTTTTTCACTCAAAAACAAACAATCTTTCCCACTGTTTTTACAAGTTTCCCGGAATCGTAAACATAAAGGTTGTTCCTTCATTGCGTTTACTGTGTACGTCAATTGACCCATTATGAGCGTCTACGATATTTTTTGCAATCGCTAACCCCAATCCAGTTCCAGTATTCCCCATCTTCTTCACCCTCGATTTGTCTCCTTTATAAAAGCGTTCAAATACAAAGGGTAAGTCTTCTTCCGGGATACCAGTTCCGGAATCCTCCACACTGAACTCGATTTGATCTTCAACTGCATGCACGTGTAATTGAACCTCTCCACCCGTGTCGCTGTGACGAATAGCATTATCAATAAGGTTCGTCAGCACTTGCTCCATACGATCAGGATCGATACGCACGATCATTGTTTCCAGGTTAAAGTCATGCTTCAAGTTAATATCTTTCTCCTGAGTCATTCCTTTAAACTTATTAACCACTTTATTTAAAAAGGATTCCAGTTCAATTTCCTGTATATTAAGCTGTATATGTCCAGCTTCCATTCTTGCCAGATCCAGCAGCTCATTTACGAGTCTGCCCATACGCAGGGATTCATCATGAATAATCTGAGCAAGCTCATTTTTCTCCTCTTTTGAGTCAGCCACTCCATCCACAATGGCTTCACTGTATCCCTGCAGCATTGAAATCGGTGTTCTTAGTTCATGGGAAACATTTGCAATAAAGTCTTTTCTTAGTTTATCAAGCTGTCTTTCTTCCGTCATATCCCTTATAACTGCAACAGCTCCCCGAATATAAAGCTGATCGTATAAAGGGGACATGATTACGACGAATGATCTTCCCTGCAGGTGAAATTCCTGTGTGACTTCTTCCTGCTCAGATGCAATTACCCGTTCCAACGTTGATTGCAGCTCCAAGGGTGTTGCTTCTTCACCAGCCTGCTTTCCATTTTCATAAGTCAATAATGATAGAAAGCGCTCAGCTGGAGGATTCGTAACGAGCATTTCCCCACTGCGATTAAAGGTAATGACACCATCCGCCATGGAAGAGAGAATACTGGACAGCTGTTCCTTTTCCTGATTTAACGCCTGAATGTGGTATTTTAATTGTCTGCCCATACGATTAAACGCAATGGCTAATTCTCCAATTTCATCTCTGGTTAAAATCGGTACTTTTGTATGAAATTCGCCTTTTGCCAATTCTAAAGCTGCCTTACGCATCTTTATTAGAGGCGCGGTAATTCTGGTTGATAAAAAGAACGCAAAAAATGTTGTTAAAACAATGGCAATACCTGCAGCTACAAAAATAAGTGTTGTTGTCTGGGAAGTGGTTTCTTTTACAATGTCCAGTGATTCATAAACAAATACTGCACCTTCCCTGTTCTCAAAAGGTTGTCCTACGATAAGAATTTCACGATCTGTTTCTGGTAAGGTTGTCTTTTGATAGGTTGAATCCTCATGGTTCAATACCTGCTTAAATTCCTCATTTGAATAAAACCAATTGATATCCAGGCTTTCCAGCTCCTGATCGTTACTTGATGAAATCCAATAGTCCCCTCGGCTGAATACTAAAACCACTCGTTTGGATGGATCGGTAATTTGCTCTATGGTTGAGGTCATCAGACTACGATTATCATTTCCATTTATAATGCTTATAACTTTTTCTGTATCCTGTTCCAGCTCTTCTCTTGCCTGCGTCTCATGAAAATTTTGAAAGAACTGCAGCAAAAAAATCGTCAGGGTAAGGAGCACAAAAGAGAAAAAAAGTAAAATGGTAAACCATAGTTTAACAACAACACTTCTCCAGAACATTACTCTTGCTCAACCTCGAATTTATACCCGACACCCCAGACAGTAACAATCATTTTTGCAGCATCCTTTGAAACTTTATTTAATTTCTCTCTTAGCCTTTTGACATGAGTATCAACTGTTCTCAAATCACCAAAAAACTCATAATTCCATACCTCTTTTAATAAATCTTCTCTGGCGAACACTTTGTCCGGTGATCTTGCCAGGAAAAAGAGCAGTTCATATTCTTTTGGTGTTAAACTGACTTCTTTATCATCGGCTGTAACCCTATGAGCATCCTTTTGAATTGTGAGATGCGGGAACACAAGCACATCACTGGTTTTAGTCTGAGTCTGCACAAAATTGGTTGTTGAGGAACGTCTAAGTAAAGCCTTTACTCGCAAAACAACTTCTCTTGGACTGAAAGGTTTTACGATATAATCATCTGCACCAACCTCAAGTCCGTGAACACGGTTCGCTTCTTCCCCTTTAGCCGTCAGCATAATAACAGGCGTACTTTTCTTTTCCCGAAGCTCTGTACAAACCTCTTCACCATCCATACCAGGCATCATGAGATCAAGTAATATTAAATCGTAGTCGTCTTCCAACGCTTTTTGAAGAGCTTCTTTTCCATCCTCTGCTTCCTCAATTTGAAAGTCTTCTCTTTCCAGGTACATCTTTAATAGCCGTCTGATTCTTTCTTCATCATCAACTACCAGAATTTTCGCATTCTGTTCCATTCTCAATATCCCCCCTTAACGTAGCTTAAAAATCCGTGAATTTAAGATGCATAAGAGTGCAATCCGGAAATAACAAGGTTTACAACAACCAGGTTAAACATAATAATGGCAAAACCAATGACGGCCAGCCACGCTGATTTCTCCCCATGCCATCCTCTTGATAACCGCAGATGCAGGAAGGCTGCATAGAAAAACCAGGTAATAAGAGCCCAGACTTCCTTAGGATCCCATCCCCAGAAACGGTCCCAGGCCTCCTGCGCCCATATGGACGCGAATATAAGACCGCCTAAAGTGAAGACTGGAAAGCCTATCGTTACAGCACGATAAGTAATCTCATCCAACAGCTCAGGATTTGACTTTTTAACACGTGGCTGAAGAGCTGCTGTAATTCTTTTTCGAAAAATAAGTCTTAACAGGCCGTATAATACCAGACCGCCAAGCAGTGACCAGATAAGAGAATTCAATTTACGCCCCGCTTCTGCTCCATTCATCCAGCCAGGTGCTTTAAACAAAGGTGACATTTTATCCTCAGTCAGCATTACCCCGTCATTAGGAGCGGCAATCGCCGGCATACTGTACACTACAGTTGTTTCTGTTTCTGAATGTTGAAATTCTATGCTGTAATCCATTGCACCGAAAGTAGTAGAGACAGCCACAAAAGCAATCACACTCAAAATCGAATACATAATAAACTCCAGCCAAAAAGTCTTCTTACTTCTTACGGTCTGGTCAACTTGTCGAATTAAATAAATTAATCCTGCACCAAAGCTTACAGCCAGAATGCCTTCACCAAGAGAAACGGTTGTCACATGGATATATAACCAATGAGATTTCAAGGACGGTACTAACGGTGAAATCTCCTGCGGGAATACACTCGCATAACCGATGACAACTACGGATACAGGTAAAATAAACAATCCTAATAAGTCAACCTTGTAAATGAAATACAAAATAATAAACGCAAAGACCAGCATCATGCCAAAGAACGTCATGTACTCAAACATATTGCTGACTGGAGCGTGATGGCTGGCAATCCACCGGGTTATAAAATAGCCAATCTGGGATATAAATCCAATGATGGTTAAGACAATCCCCACCGTTCCTGCCTTGGTCTGTTTATGCTCCTTATTTTTATCTCTTATGGTAAATGCAAAGAAAACGATAGCCACCATATAGATGATAAATGATGCAAATAAAAAGTTGCTGCTTATCGATACATAATCCATAATGATGATCCTCCTTAAATGCTACTGCTACTTCAATTCCTGCTGATCATCCGGAATGTTAAAATCTGTTCCTTCCAGGGACGATTCAATATCTTTTTTCAAGCCATACCAGTTTTTATTGGTATGTGCCGCTATCCATACCTCATTTTCCCTCGGATGGATCCAAACTCTGCGGTGGTACCAATACATGCCCTGGACAACGCCAATCATGAATATAATCGCTCCAACCGCGAAAAATGGAAGGGTGTGATCCCGTTTTACTGTCAATCCTGTCACATCCCTCATATCCACACCTGTAATACTAATCTTGTACTGATTATTATTATGAGGATTTAAATTTGCTCCTATGGTCAGGAAATTCACTTCATAATCTTCAATATCAGGACCATACACAAAGAAAATAAAAGCAGGTTTCTTAGGATATTTTGATTTGGTATCAGGCACTCCCTCTTCCATGAAAAATTCCGGGAAATAATCGTCCACAACAACCCGATATCCATTTCCAAGGTCATACTCTTTTTTAGGGTTGTTCATATCAAAGGTGAATTCCCCAATAGGTGATTCGTTTTCATCATCACTGAGATGCAGCTTAAATGACATAGATTGAAATTCGTTCAATTGATAACTTGCCTGATATAATGAAATGTCCTCTACTGTTAACGGTTCATTAACACGAATTTCCCCTTCATTAACTTTTGTTAACTCCGGATCCTGCCCTGGAATGGTATCTCCCTTCACTTTATAAATTTCAGCCTTCGTTTCATAATTACTTGGAATCATTTCTCCATTTTTTTTGATTGCTTCGGCATATCTTTCATCGTTTTCATCATATACATCCATTATAAAGTCGTTGTTTTTTATAAAGTACTGACCGTCTGTTTGCGGGATGAGCTTCGTTTCTCCTTCTCTTACCCAAACATAATCTTCAATATAAAAGAAGGACATCGAGCGTAGTATAGCAGCGATCAGTACGATAATTAACCCAATATGATTCACATATGGTCCCCATCTGGAGAACCGGCCTTTTTCTGCTAAAATATGTCCGTTCTCTTCAGATATCCTGTAACGTTTCTTTTTCAGACGGGAGACAACCTGATCGATGTCCGCCTGCTTTACGTTTTCCGTTTTTCCAAATAAACGCTGTCTGCGGATAAAATTACTGTGCCGTTTCGGTTTTTGTCGTTTTAAAGCACGATATAACGGAACAACACGATCAATACTGCAAATGACCAGAGATACTCCGATGGATGCAATTAAGAGTATATACCACCAGGAGGAATACAGGTTATGAAATCCCAGTTGATAATAAATTTGACCAAATAATCCGTATTCATCTCTGTAATGATCAGCTGCTTCAACATTTTGAGGTATGTACATTTCCTGGGGCAGAATCGTACCAATAATGGATGCAATCAGGGTTAATACGATTAACCAGACCCCTACTTTTACAGAAGAAAAGAAAATCCAGATTTTGTCGACCACCGTCTGGTTTCTGGTTTTGGATCTTCTTGCACTTCCTTCATAACGCATATTTAAAAGCTTACTTTTTTCATTTCCATCAATGTGCTGATTTCGTTCAATAGGTTTTCCACAAGCCTCACATAAAACAGTGCCTTCCGGGTTTACGTGCCCGCATTCGCATTTTATTTCATTCATCCGTACTCATCCTTTTTATTTCTCACTCTCTGGTACAATCTCATTTAAATACCCTTCAAGCCGGTCCAGTGTTAATGCTCCCAATACCTGTCTTTCAACTGTACCGTCCGGATTAATAAAGAATGATGCCGGGAGATCAAAGACACCATAAGCTTCCATTACTGTACCGTTTTTATCATGAACAATGGGAAATGTGAGATGATTCTTGTCAATCCAGTTTCTGATACGCAGTTTCGTTGCATCAAGACTTACAGCTACAATCTCTACACCTTTTTCTTTATATTCAGGATACAGTTTTTGCATATAAGGCATTTCCTCTTTACAAGGGTCGCAATAAGTGGCCCAGAAATTCACCATGACCCCTTTCCCTTTTAAATCCTCCGACAAATGAATTGCACCTTCTCCATTTACCTGCTCAAGCTCAAAAGGAGGTGCCTGGTCACCATCTGCTACCGCCTCTTTGTCCTTCATGAAGTTGGAAACCAATGCAAAAACGACAGCACCAAGTAAGATGGCTAACACAATACTTCTGAATATAAATCGCTTCTTTTTCTTATTGGACATACGCAGACCACTCCCTTTGGGTCATTATACGACGAAGTGAATTACCGTTTTGTAACAAATTATGAAAATTATTTAACATTTTTTTCTGCATAAGTTTTTAATTGCTTGATTTCATGAGGAGTAAGCTCCCGATAATCCCCCGGGTTCATTCCATGCAGGTTCAGAAAACCATACCTTTCCCTCTTGAGTTTTAAAACCGGGTAGCCTAAGGACTCCATCATCCTCCTGATCTGCCGGTTTTTCCCTTCATGTAATGTGATTTCTAATATGGCTCTGTTTTTCTTATGATCTACGGACAAAATCCGATGTTTAATGGCTTTCAGATTTTCACCCTTATCGTTTATTCCTGACTTCAGTGGTTTTAAATCCTCTGGTGCAGGAATTCCCTCTACTTTTGCAATATAAACTTTATCCAGCTGATATCTCGGGTGCATAAGCTGTTGGGCAAAATCACCATCATTCGTTAGAAGCAATATCCCTGAAGTATCGTAGTCAAGTCTTCCTATTGGAAAAATTCTTTCTTCTATTTCAGGAAGTAAGTCTGTGACCACTTTACGATTCCGGTCATCTTTCACACTTGAAATGACACCTCTGGGTTTATAAAGAAGAAGATAGATAGGTTCTTCCTTTTCAAGAGGGATATTGTTTACTTCGATTGTATCATCAGGCTTTACTTTTGTCCCCAATTCGGTTACTGTTTTTCCGTTAACTTTAACCTTACCTTCCGTAATTAACGCTTCTGCTTTTCGTCTGGATGTATATCCACTTTTAGCAATCGCTTTTTGAAGTCTTTCCAATTCCATAATGTCACCTGCCCTTGATGTTTAATCATTCGATATGTAAGAAAGCGTTAACCATTGTTAACGCTTTAGAATCCAAAGATATAAGTACATATCATAATCGATGCTATTATACCAATAAGGTCAGCTAAGAGTCCAACTTTAAGCGCATCCCCCATCTTTTTTATTCCAACAGCACCAAAATAGACAGTTAGAACATAAAGGGTCGTATCTGTACTTCCCTGCATAGTGGAAGCTAGCTTTCCAATAAAAGAATCAGGTCCAAATTCCTTTATTAAATCAGTGGTAACAGCCAGTGCAGCTGTTCCGGATATAGGACGAACAGCTGCAAGAGGAACAATATCGCTGGGTATTCCCAGTATTTGCAGCAAGGGGGAAATTAATGCAACAAAACCCTCCATCGCTCCTGACGCTCGAAAGATGGATATGGCAACAATCATTCCTAACAAAAAAGGAAGAAGGGATATAGCCATGCGCACCCCTTCTTTACCCCCTTCCACAAATGTTTCATAGGTTGGAACCTTCCTAATTGTCCCTGCAATCAGCACGATTAATATAATAAACGGGATAATCCATGTACTAATAGTCGTTATCACACTCATGACTTATTCCTCCGTACCCTTCGATAATAGAAAAAACGGTCCACACAAAGGGCGCCAATGGTTGAAATGCCCGTAGCAAGAATGGTTGTCCCTACAATTTCTGTTGGATTGGCAGAGTCGTATTGCATTCGAATAGCAATGACAGTTGTGGGAATTAAAGTAACACTTGAGGTATTTAAGGCCAGAAATGTAACCATTGACCGTGAAGCCTCAGTTGAATCGTTGTTTATCTTTTTCATTTCCTCCATCGCTTTGATTCCCAGGGGAGTTGCTGCATTTCCGAGACCGAACAGGTTTGCGGAAAAATTGGATAAAATATATCCCATAGCTGGATGTTCAGGCGGGATTTCCGGGAATATCCGTTTAAAAATGGGCTTAAATAAGTTGGCCAGTCCTCTTAACAGACCTGCATTTTCAGCAATTCGCATAATGCCCAGCCAAAAGACCAGTACACTTATTAATCCAATGGCAAGCATAACCGCTTCATCCGCGCTTTCAAAGATTGCCTCATTCACCTCGTCCATTGTTCCATTAAACATCGCATAAATAATTCCTGTAACAGCCAGGAAGACCCAGATTAAATTAACCATTTATAAAACCCCATTTAACTGATGAAATAAGTCTTTTACTTTATCAAACAGGCTTTCCTCTTTTGGCAGTACGGGCTCTTTAATAATATTTCTCTCTGCTAAAACCTGATCATTTAAGGTATATACTCTTTTTCCGATCACCTCATCATCTGACACTCGAAAATCTTCTTTTATATAAGTCTTACTTTCTATCTTTTCGGACTCTTTTTTGGATAACGGCAGAACGACAGGGTTTACGATTTCGGCTGACACGGTGCTCCCACCAGGAAGTGAAAGCTCAATCTGTCCCATATCACGAATCAGCTGTAAATCAAAGGAATTGAACCCCCATTCATACAGATGAGTATGATCATCCCAATCTTTCCGATCATTTAAAGTCACTACGATTAGCTTCATATCTTCTTTTTCGGCACTGGTAACCAGTGTTCTTCCCGCTTTCCTTGTATAACCGGTTTTTCCGCCAATACAGTAAGGATACCTTGTTAACAGCTTGTTCTTATTGTGCCATGGGAAGCGTTCATTTTCCCCCTTATACTTTTTCGTACCTGATATTTTTGAAAACGTCTTATTCTGCATGGCATACCTCATTAATAATGCCATGTCATATGCCGTGGAATGATGGCCATCAGCTTCCAGACCATGTGGGTTTGCAAAATGAGAGTCTGTCATCCCAATCCATTGCGCCTTCTGATTCATCAAATGGGCAAAGCCTGGTATACTGCCTCCTACGTGCTCAGCGATTGCTACGGCAGCGTCATTCCCTGACCTGAGCATTAATCCATAAACCAGGTCCTTCAGTTTAACTTTGTCACCCGCATCTAAATAGATCGAGGAGCCTTCTGTTCTCACCGCATTTTCACTCACTGTGACAGTTTCATTCAAATCACCATGTTCAATGGCTACAATCGCTGTCAGGATTTTCGTAATACTGGCTATACTTTTTTTCTGATGTGCATTCTTATCAAATAGAACTCTTCCGGACTCATACTCCATTAATACAGCATTTTCAGCCGAAACTCCAGGTGCAGCATGTGCAGTCGTTGGATACCAGGCAGTATATAGAAACGGAAGGATTATGATAATAATGAGCATTTTTTTGATGTTTTTCAAAACAAGTCCTCCATTTCATGGTGTTTGTACTAAAATATGAAGGAAAGGACGGGCTTATGACAAAAACAGAAGGGAGCATAAAAGTCAAATGCACAGACATGATTCTACTGCAGTTGAAGCCATAAAAAGTCATTAAAATATCCCTATCCATTTTTTGATAGGGATCAGTCTGAAGTATCCAATTCATGCTAAAGACCAGGTTAATTGCTTCGCCTGATTAAAACGGGTTTGGACGTCCTGCCAGTTTACAACCTTCCACCAGTTGTCTACATATTTCCCTTTATCCGTTTGGTACTGTAAATAATATGCATGCTCCCACACGTCTAATACGAGCAGCGGGATAACGTCCCAAAGGGCATACATATTGTGTTTTTCGATTGTCTGAATTGCAGCGCGACCAGAACGCAGCTCCCACACAAGCATGGCCCAACCTGTCCCCTGTACAGACTTTGCTGCATGGGTAAGAAGCTGTTTAAACCGTTTAAAGCTGCCAAAAACCTGATTGAGATGTGCAGCAAGCTCCCCTGTTGGCTTCCCGCCACCTTCAGGAGACATGTTATTCCAAAAAATGGTGTGAAGGAAGTGTCCGCTTCCATTGAACGACTGCTCTCTCATCCAATGCCTTAGCATTTGGCTATTTTGGGATTCACTCCATTTGTCGATCATTTGCTCCGCCTTATTTAAACCTTCTACATAACTCTTGTGGTGGACATCATGATGGAGCCGCATAATTTCTTCGGAGATTACCGGTTCAAGTGCATCATAATCATAAGGAAGAGGTGGAAGTCTATGTTCTCCTATCGGCACACGATTCGCATTTGGCTGCTCTCCTCGTACTGTTACGATGTCTTCCACCATTTCCTCACCACTCCTCTGAATGTGTTCCAGATCTTCCTGTGTCACAGACTGATGGTTTATTAAATACGTTTGTATATTGTTCCGCCAGTTTTTCATCCTGTTCTGTACAAATGATAGATCCACGTTTTTTCGATTATTTAATACTTTTTCTTCTACCTCATCTGCCCAATTTAACAAAGCATATAAATATTGTCTGGTTTGTGCATTCATCTTCATCACCTCGACATCATCATATGCCCAGGTCTTCCAAATGTGAAAAAGCTTCCCCGATTATGAGGAAGCTTTAGTCACGGTCTATGAAGTTTAAGGGGTGTATTCCAGCAGTTCCTTTATGACGTTTTCGACAGTATCCCATTGAACCTGCTCAAACAGAGAGGCAAACTGATCCCAGTCAGGAACATACAATCTTCTTTGCTGCTTGTATTCCGGATTTGTTAAAAGTAAGGCTAACGCTGCCACTTCTTTAAAATCGTAATTGTACGGATCTGATGAAATCACAGGTTCCTTTTCGAAAGGTGTAACCGTTGAAAAATTCCGATTAAAATATTCAGGGTACACAAGCTGAAATACCTGTTCAAAACTGCCCTCGTAATAAATAACCTGCGAACGAATAAATCCATCCTCGGGTGAAGCCGGAACACTTTTTTCCAACTGACGGCCAGTAAAATTTTTTATCTCCAACCCCCATCCTCCCATATATCGTATTTATTTATATCGTATCATATTTAATTTGAAAAGTCAGACAATTATCCACTCTTTAGAAGTCTGTATCTTCTTTAAATCTTTCAAAGAATAAATCAGCTTCCATTTCCATATTTTCATCTATTAAATCCTCAGGTAATGGCGGTAACTCTTCCAATGAGGTTAAACCAAAGAAGGAAAGAAACTGGGTCGTCGTCACAAATAAAACGGGCCGTCCACTCGTTTCCTTTCTCCCGGCCTCTTCAATAAGTTGACGTGATATCAATGTCTGAACAGGACCATCACTGTTTACCCCTCTAATTTCTTCAATTTCCGTTCGTGTAATCGGCTGGTTATAGGCAATAATAGCCAGCGTTTCCAAAGCAGCCTGGGAGAGGCGGGATGATGAAGGGGTTTCAACGAGCTTTTCAAAATAATGCGCATGCTCCGGTTTTGTCGTTAAATGAAAAAAATCAGCAGATTGCATAATCGTAATTCCCCGTTGTTCATGCTCATAATCATACTTTAGTTCGTCCACAATGACGTCTACTGCTGTCTGGTCTACTTCAAGAACCTTTGCCAGCTGCTTTTTACTAAGCCCCTCTTCACCTGAAGCAAATAATAATCCTTCTGTTGCTGCTTTTAACTTCTGTAATTCCATTGTGATCCTCCGTTTAATCCGTTAATTGATCTTCTGCATCCTGATAAATGATAATATCGGAAAAATTTGTTTCCTGTTCACAAATAATCATTCTACTTTTCATTAATTCGAGTAATGCAATAAATGATACAACAATATGGGAACGAACAGGTGAGGGAAATAATTCATCAAAGAATATTTTCCGATTTGCCTGTTGGATATAATTCAGCATTTGGTCCATTCGTTCCTGAATCGGAATATCCTGCCTCTCAACTGTTGTTTCCAGGGGTTCGTTCCATTTCTTTCTTTGGAACAGCTTCTGTAATGCACCAATCATGTCAAAAATGGTCACTTCTCCATGATTTTCAACGGGTTTATTTTCATTTTTATAAACGTCCAGATTAACAGGCGGTCGTGTGTAAATCTGATTCGTTTCCAATTCTCTGTCCTTAAGGTTTTGGGCTGCTTCCTTATATTTGCGGTATTCAATCAATCGCCTCATAAGGTCCTCTCTCGGATCCTCTTCTTCATACTCATCCTCTTCCAATTCCAGTTCCTGGTTGGGGATAAGCATCTTACTCTTGATTTCAATTAACGTTGCAGCCATCACCAGATACTCACTGGCTATATTCAGTTCCAGCTGTTGCATCGTATGGATGTAGCTCATATATTGTTCTGTAATTTGAGCAACCGGAATATCATATATATCAATTTCGTAGCGATTAATCAAGTGTAATAATAAATCCAGCGGTCCTTCAAATGTGTCTAATTTAACAAGATATTCTTCGCCCATCTTCATCAGAATTCCTTCCCTGAAAAAATTAATTCAATTCTTTACATCCGCCTATACAACATTAAATAAATGTACATAAGGTATTAACGTAAGAAACATGGTAAAAGGTAATGAGTTATCGATATTTCCTTTTATCATTGTAATCTAAAAAAGGAGGATTTACTATGGGTTCATATGGTTATGGCGGCGGTTTCGCGTTAATCGTAGTATTGTTCATTCTGTTAATTATTGTCGGTGCAAGCTGGGGTTATGGAGGATATTAATTAATCCCCAAAACCTGCGCTAAGCTTATCAAGGCTTAGCGCTTGGTTTTTTTTATATCCAGGAATATGTTTATTCCGTTTCTCATGATAAACTGAAAAAAATGGATTATTTAATTAGTTACCGTCACTATAATTAAAGGAGTTGCTGGTATGTATGATGATGCATATGTTACGTATCTGGCTCACTTTTTAGGAACCAGGGACTATTTCGAATGTCATGAGATATTGGAGGAAAGGTGGAAAAAGGAGACACCCTTGGACCGAAATTCTATTTGGGTTGCTTTTATCCAGTTGGCAGTTTCATTATACCATCAGCGGAGAGGGAATCATGTGGGAGCCTTACGCCTGATAAAAAAGGCAAAGCAAAAATTTCATCTTCATCATACGTTAATCGAAAACTTTGGACTATCCAAATCCGAAATGTTGAAAACCCTTGATACGCTTGAATCAAACATGCAGCAGAAGAAAGCCTATCAGAGTTTTTCATTACCCATTCAGGATAGGTGCCTTACTGAACAGGTCAGGCAAAAATGTTTCAAATGGAATTGCGCGTTTAATTCTAAAAGCGATTTAACCAATCATTATGTTGTACATAAGCACATTTTGCGGCACGACACTTAAACCTAGATGGACTGATCTCTCTGAATCACATCTTCACACTTTTTTACAAAGGATTCCGTACGATCATCCGCACAAACGATATAACGGTTCTCATATTGTGTGCGTACTGCATCAATCATCTTCTTTCCAATCCCCTGATGACGGTGGGATGGATTTACAGAGATATGCTGAATAACTGCCTTTTCTTCATTTTCAATTCGAATTCCAACAGCTCCCAGCAAGTCTTCTTCCTTCCATAGATATAAATGCCAATTTTCATTTGACTCATATTCCTTAATTGTCTGCTGCAGTTTCTTAACATCCTTTTCTTCCGGCATAAATGATAGTAAACCCATGGCTATTTTTTCAAATGTTTTTTTGTAACGTATTAACATAATAATCCCTCATTATTCGAAAGTCACTCTGATTTATACCCTTCAAACGCAAAACGTCTATGATTGAACTATACCTGTATGTTTGCATATAAAATTTGTATATAAATACATCTTTTCCAATTCTTTCTAATATTAATCCTTTATTTTCCATCCAAAGCCACTTGACCATAATGTTCTATAAATTTTATCCTTTTCCTTCTAAAATAGTGTATTTATCTAAACAATATAATACCAGTAAATAAATCCCCAAATAAGACCAAATCCTGCTAACAATAAAAATAATCGTCTATTTTTCTTTCGCATTATCGTAAATCCTCCAAAAGGATATCATTTCTCTATTATTATAATTCCTTTTATTGTTCATGCAAATGGTATTCATTCACTAATTTAATCTCTTGTCCTCAAACTTTTTATAAAAACCTCAACACAAACATAACCATCTGATTTTTTCCTCCCATGCCGAAAAGGAATTAAGTTTAGGATGGCAAGCCATAAATTAAACCAAATGGCTAATTGAATGACCGTATTTTCATAGGACATAAAAGATATGCCCCAGGCCACAACTCCATTCATAATGGGGCCGGCTATTGATATTAACACCTTTTCCCAGGCTTTGAAGTCATTTTCTTTTTCACTTAGGGACTGACCTCCCATAAATAACAGGGTGTGCAGATGAAGATGAATCCTCCCCACTCTTAAGGCTGCTCTTTCCCTGCCTGACCCAATAAAAAAATGGACGAGATCCGCCTTAAGAATATAGGCCATACCTGCATGGCCAAATTCGTGAAAAAGAATAGTAAGAGGAGCGATTAAAAGGAAAAAGATTAGTAAACTAATCATAGAAATCTCCTTAACGTCGGCAAATACAAACAGAATGCAGCTGGGGCCAAAGTGTTTTCATCAAAGAAAAATCCGGGTTGAGAAGGGGGCGTATACCCCCTCATCTGGAAACATCCTTTTCATTAGCAGTAATTTTGTCAGATCCCAGCCACATTTTATGATTTATCCGTTGATCTTAACTTCCTTCATAACATCTCCATTTTTCATGGCTTTCGCTGTTTCAAGACCGGAAGTCACTTGTCCAAACACTGTATGCACGCCATTTAAATGAGGCTGCTCTTCATGTACGATAAAAAATTGACAGGAGCCTGTATCCTTACCAGCATGAGCCATTGATAAGCTGCCAGGAACATGTTTATGAGGATTACCCTCTGTCTCACATTTGATGGTATATCCTGCATTACCAGTTCCATCTCCCCTTGGGCAGCCGCCCTGACTCACAAAACCCGGGATGACCCGATGGAATGTAAGACCATTATAAAAACCGTCATTAGCCAGTTTTTCAAAGTTGGTAACGGTGCCAGGAGCTTCATCCGGATATAATTCAAACTCAATTTTATCTCCATTTTCCATTAAAATATAGCCTTGTTTCGTCAAAAAATCATCTCCTTTTATATCAATCGTACTTATCATATCACAAAAGAAATCATCCATCAGTGAATTTGTTATGACTACAGGAACCTATCTCTTTGTTATTGCCGGTCGCCTTCGCTTTTCTTTGTCCAGCTACGGCTCCCAGGTCCAAGCGGTCATAAGCATAAGCTCCTACGTGGCGGAAAAGCATGCCACTCCGGATCTTCTGCTTATGCCGTCGGACCTAACCGGTCGCCTTCGCTTTTCTATTCATAAGACAGGTCGTTCTGGGTTAGGGATTGGTAGGATTCTCTTTTGACGACGAGCTGGCTTTGTCCATTTTCAACGAATACAACAGCTGGCTTCGGAAAGCGGTTATAGTTGTTTGACATGGAGTAACCATATGCTCCAGTTGAAAATATAGCTAGAATGTCACCTGCCTCTATTGAATCAGGCACCTTTTCATCCCAGATTAGCATGTCACCTGTTTCACAGCATTTTCCTGCAACGGAGACGGTCTTTGTGGGTGCTTCATGGAGTTTATTTGCAACGACAGCTTGATATTTGGCGTTATATAATGCAGGCCGGATGTTGTCTGTCATCCCCCCATTCACCGAAACATAGGTCCGTACTCCAGGGATTTCCTTAATAGATACAACGGAATAGAGGGTTATCCCTGCGTCACCAACAATCGCACGACCAGGCTCAATCCAGATTTCCGGAACAGGAAGCCCAAAATGTCCTGCCTGTTTTTTCACTTCCTGGACCAGCACTTCTGCATATTGAGCCAGCGGTTTCGGCTCATCCTCCTCAGTATATTTAATACCAAAGCCACCGCCTAAGTTTAAAACTTCAGGGATATAATGATGAGTTTGATACCAATGATTCATAGTCTGATAGAGTTTTTGGACAGCCATAACAAAACCGGTCGTTTCAAAAATCTGCGAACCGATGTGACAGTGAAGTCCCATCACATTTATATTTTCATTGGGAAGAAGCTGTAACAGCGCTTGTTCAGCCTGCCCATTCGATAAATCAAAGCCGAATTTGGAATCTTCCTGTCCTGTAAGAATATAATCATGCGTATGAGCCTCAATTCCAGGTGTGACTCTTAATAGAACATTGACGGCCTGTTGATATTCATTTACCAAATTTTCCAATAGACTGATTTCATAAAAATTATCTACAACAATACATCCGATTTTATGTTTAAGCGCCATGTCCAGTTCTTCTGCACTTTTATTATTTCCATGCAGATGGATTCTTTCCACTGGAAAATCTGCCTGCAGAGCTGTATACAGTTCACCTTGTGAAACAACATCCAGGCTTAACCCCTCCTGCTTTGCAACCTGAAGCATCGCAACAGAGGAAAAAGCCTTACTGGCATACGCCACCTGAAAGGGTACCTCAAGTTGCTTAAATGTATCCACAAATGCTTTAGCATTTTCTCTGATTTTATGAACATCATAAACATAAAGTGGTGTCCCATATGTCTGTGCAAGCTCCAGCATATCCATTCCGCCAAAATGTAAATGATTAGATTTATTAGTAGACATCACATTCACCCCTGTAAATTAAAAAAGAAGGAGACAGTGCCACTGCCTCCCAAGATAATAGTACCGATAAAGTATAGAAATACTTTATCATATCCTTCTTTTTGTTTCAATATTTAATTCCACGGTTGTCTATGGTCATTCTTTGGTCGTACGATACTTGGACGACGGTTCGTTAATGGTACCGACACTCTGAACAGAATCTGGCTCATTCCCTTAGCATCAAATGGAATAAACGGCCACATATAAGGAGTATTAAGGGAATTTCTGCTGACAAGGAACAGTATATAAAGCGTACCTCCAATGGCAAACCCCTTGATTCCAAACAGAGCTACAGAGATCATAAGCAAGAGCCTTGTCATCTTATTTGCGACACCCAGTTCATAGCTTGGCGTTGCAAAAGCCCCAATTGCACAAATTGAAACATAAAGAATTACCTCGGGCATAAACAAGCCTACATCAATAGCAATTTGTCCAATTAGAACAGCCGCAATTAGGCCCATCGCTGTGGACAGTGGTGTTGGTGTGTGAATTGCTGCCATCCGTAAAAACTCAATCCCTATATCAGCTAATATAAGCTGGATAACAACAGGGATGTTCCCTTCTTCTTTAGGACCTATAAACTCCAATCCTGAAGGCAGCAACGTTGGATCTAAAACGAATGAAAGCCAAAGTGGCAGCAAAAAGATCGACGCTAATATCCCTAAAAAGCGGATCCATCTTACAAATGAACCTGCTGCCGGTGATTCACGAAATTCTTCAGCATGCTGTACATGGTGAAAATAAGTTGTAGGTGTAATAATCATACTTGGTGACGTATCAACCATTACAATGACATGGCCTTCTAACAAATGTGAAGAAGCCACATCCGGGCGCTCAGTGTAACGGACCATTGGGAATGGATTAAACCCCTGATGCACTAAAAATTCCTCAATCGTTTTATCCGCCATTGAGATCCCATCAACTTCTATATTTTCAATTTCATTTTTTATTAAGTCCACAAGCCCCTGATCTGCTACATCTTTTAAGTACATAAAAACGACATCTGTTTTGGAGCGTTCACCAACCTTCGTTATTTCCACACGTAAACGTTCATCCCGAATCCTTCTGCGTGTAAGAGACGTATTTTCAATAATGTTCTCCGTATAACCATCTCTTGAGCCTCTTACCACTTTTTCTGTATCCGGCTCCTGAGGGGATCGTCCCGGATAAGAACGGACATCAACAATAAACGCATGCTTTTCACCATCAACAAAAATAGCGATAAGACCAGAGAGGAGTTCATCAACTGCTTCATCCATTGTTTTGACTTCTGTTACCTGCTGATGAACCAGTCGATTATGGATGACTTCATTAACCTTTGAATAATTAGATTCAAAATCATTGATTTCAACCAATTTCTTTATGATTTCAATAATATAAGCTGTATCGCACATTCCTGTCAGATAGTAGATATCAACATCCTTTTTTAACACCTTAATCTGTCTGAAACCGAGATCAAAGGATGTTCCGACACCTACACGATCCTTCATGTACTTTTCATTTTCGGTCAGCTTTTCGGATACAGCAATCTTCTGTGACTTTGACATAAGCCGTATCTACCCTTTCCATTATCCTTTTGGTTTAAAGAAAACTGCTACGAGAAATCCGAATAAAATGGCCGAGGCTATACCTGCTGAAGTTAATTGAAAAATTCCAATGGCCACTCCGATAAATCCATGATCCTCAGCCTGTTTCATCGCTCCATGTAACAGGGAGTGACCAAAGCTTGTAATAGGAACGGTAGCACCAGCTCCGGCAAATTTAATTAACTTATCATATAAACTGAACCCATCAAGAACTGCACCTGTGACAACAAATGAAGATAAGACATGAGCAGGTGTCAGCTTGGCTACATCAAGTAAAATTTGTCCAATCACGCATATTCCGCCTCCAACGAGAAAAGCCCATAAATAGTCCAATTAGCTCAACTCCTCTCTCGTCAGCACTACACCATGTGCTATTGATGGCATCGTTTCTTTCTGTTGGATCATTGTCGGACTGTGAAGGGAGCCTGTTGCTGCGATTAGCACACGATTCAAACGGCCCTTTCGCAATTCGGATACAATATGTCCATAGGTCACAACTGCTGAGCAGGCTGTCCCACTGCCACCTGCGAAAACAGGCTGATCACTGTTATAAATCATTAATCCACAATCGTTATGCACGTCATCAATATTAATTCCATCCTCTTTCATCATATCCTTAAGAATTGGACTTCCAATAGAGGACAAATCCCCAGTGACAATTAAGTCATAGTCATCCGGGGAACGACCCATATCAGCCAGATGGGTTTTAATGGTGTCATAAGCTGCCGGAACCATAGCGGAACCCATATCAAATGGATCACCCATCTGATAGTCCATTACCTTTCCTATTGTGGCCGCTTCTACTCTTATCGTTGATGGCTTTTGAGAAACTAATGCACTCCCCCCGCCAGTAATTGTCGTTGTAGCTGTAGCAGGTTTTTGCCCGCCATACTCTGTGGGATACCGGAATTGTCTCTCTGCTGTTGCATTGTGACTGCTGGTGGCAGCAATCGCATTGTTCACAAAACCGGCATCCACTAGTGCAGAAGCGACAGCCAGCGTTTCCATTGAGGTGGAACATGCCCCAAACATATTTAAAATCGGTATAGACAAGGTTCTTGCTGCATAATTTGACGTAACATTTTGGTTGAGCAAATCGCCACTTAACATTAAGTCGATCTGATCTGTTTGTAATCTGGCCTTTTGAATACAGGTTTGTATAGACTGCTGGAGGATTTTTCGTTCTGCCTTCTCCCAGTTATCCTCATGACAATGTAAATCATCAAAAGTGATATCAAAGGTTTCGCTAAGAGGACCCTGTGCTTCCATGGGACCTGCAACAGTTGCGGTTTCATTAATGTATACTTGATTTTCAAATATCCATGTCTGCTTCCCTAATTTACCCATGTAAATCCTCCTGTTTATTGCATGATTAAGTACCGGATAATCCCAACCAGATAAGCAGAAACCGTTCCATAAACAATAACAGAACCAGCCAATTTAAACATATTACCACCGACACCCAAAACTAAGCCTTCACTCTTATGCTCTAAAGCTGCACTTGTTATTGCATTGGCAAATCCAGTGATAGGCACAGCTGAACCTGCACCGGCAAACTGGGCTAACTTATCATATACACCAAAGCCGGTCAGAAGAGATGAAATCAGAATCAGCGTAGCAGCCGTTGGACTGGCTGCATCCTTTTCACTGTATCCAAAAACGCCAATATAAAAGTCGGTTAAGGCTTGACCAACGACACAAATTAATCCACCGATAATGAAGGCTTTAACACAATTAAGGAATAAATTTGGTTTGGGTTGATAAGATTTAACCGTATTTTTATAATTTTGCTTATCAAATTTTTTACTCATATCACCACTCCAATAACTCATTTCACAAAAATCATCCACTGGAATAGGGACCCTAAAACTTTTCCCAGAACAAGTGCCATTAAAAATCCCAAAATATACCCATCCATACCAACTCTTTTGGCAAGGATAGGAAATACATTAAGGACTTCTGTTAATGCAGCCGCCAGCATACCGATAAAAATGCCATGAAATAACCCCCACACCATTTCAATAAATACGGGGAGGCTGAAAACAAAAGAACTGAAGGATAAGAACGTGCCAAATAGTGCACCTGCAATCACGCTTGTTTCATAATATTGTGTAAAGACATGTGTTTTACTTAGCTGGATCAGCCTGGGAATTACTCCTAAAACCGTTAAAAAGGCGACAAATCCCGCTCCTACCGCTAGCCCGGAAGCAAGTCCAATCATCACTTCCAGCAGCTTAATCATGATCATCGTTTTTACTCATTTCGTTTTCATGTAGGATCACGTAATTATCCAATTCCTGCTGATATTTATGGATTTCTACTTCCAACGGACTTGGTTCTTCGTTAATTCGTTTCTTAAAGACATGATTAAAAAACAGGATCATGCCCAGCCCCAGGCCTATGGAATATGGGATTTGAAGCCACAGAGGATAAGGATTGCTCTTGCCTGTCAACAAATAATGGAGATGCTGCTGGACCTCCTGCATGCTCACATCATAGTGAAAGTTCATAATAGCCATTCCGGAACCAATAAATAACAATAGCCAGATAAAACCGACGATGAACAAACGAGGCTTTTTTGGCGAAACATCTATATAGGCAATGGTCTGATTAGGTCCAATCGATTGAAATTCCAAATTAGGGTGTTGATTTCCAAGAAGTTGAATAACCGAGTAAATGTCCAGTACCACTATGTTCTTATCGTCCTTTTTCACCTGATAGATAAAGGTATTTTCCAGAAGCTTTCGCCAATGATCATTTGCGGTTATAAAGGCTATATCCTTAAGCAGCAGCTTCTTTTCCTTAGGTATTTTAATTTTATGACGTAATCGTATATAAACCTGTTCCCCCATGGCACAACACTCCTCTCTTGTTGAGAAGTTTACGTTTATTATGTGTAACTGCCGGTTTGTTCATGCAAAAAGTTAGCAGGTGAAAAACAAAGGCGGAAGCGCCCGTTTGTCCAGCTGCGGCTCCTAGGTCAAGGCGGATATAAGTCAAAGCCATTTCGTGGCCAAAACCATGCCACTCCATGTCTTCGTCTTATCCCGCATGACCTGAACAGTCGCCTCCGCTTTTCTCTGTCCAGCTGCGGCTCCTAGGTCAACGCGGATATAAGCCAAAGCCATTTCGTGGCCAAAACCATGCCACTCCATGTCTTCGTCTTATCCCGCATGACCTGAACAGTCGCCTCCGCTTTTCTCTGTCCAGCTGCGCTCCCAGGCCCAAGCGGTCATAAGCAGAATCCCCTCGCCTCCATGGCCAAAAAGCGGCCACTCCGGATATTCTGCTTATGCCGTCGGGCCTAAACGGTCGCCTTCGCTTTTCTATTAGCGACGTACGGACTGGACTGAGCCGGAGGAGATAAAGTGAAACTTCAATCAGTGGGGGTTGTCCCCCAACTGATTGTTAGTTGAACAAATCGGGTGTTTACTGGCTGTTGACCTCCATTTATTTATTAACAGGGGGTCTTACAGCCAGTTAACACGCGGAAAAGGAAACACGACGAGACTTTGTTGAGTCGATGTTGACTTATCGGACGGAGGTGAAGGAAGTCTCGCTAGTCGCTGGACGCTGGAGCCGGACGTGGCCTCTCCTGATTTATTTTCCACGAGATTTTATAATTACCCACAAAAAATGCCAGCTTTTCAGCTGACATTTTTTAGTTTACGTTTTCATTTGATCACGTATATGATCCAATATTTTCTTTTCAAGCCTTGATACCTGCACTTGTGATATATCGAGTCGATGAGCGACTTCTGACTGTGTTTGATCTTTATAGTATCGCAAATAGATGATGAGTCGCTCTCTTTCGTCTAAATTTCGAATCACTTCTTTCAGAGCGATTTTATCAAACCACTTCGAATCTTCATCGGACATTTGATCCAAAAGTGTAATCGGGTCTCCATCATTTTCATAAACCGTTTCATGTATGGAATGAGGGGATTTTGATGCTTCCTGAGCGAACACAATATCTTCCGGTGAAATATCCATTTCATCTGCTAACTCCTGTATGGTTGGGGAGCGGCCGTATTCCTTGGATAATTCATCCCGTTTCTTCCTGATTTTGTTACCGGTCTCCTTTAATGAGCGGCTAACTTTGACACTTCCATCATCACGAATGAAACGTTGAATCTCACCAATAATCATAGGAACTGCATAAGTGGAAAATTTGACTTCATAAGAAAGATCAAACTTATCAATAGACTTTAACAGACCTATACTGCCGATTTGAAACAAATCATCCGGATCATATCCCCGGTTCAGAAAGCGCTGTACAACTGACCATACAAGTCGCGTATTTTTTTCCACCAGAAAATCTCTTGCATCCTGATCCCCTTGCTGACTTTCATGAATTAGCTGTTTCACCTCTTCATCCGACAACGGCTTGTCGCTATTGGAAGTTTTCAGTTCCACATCCATAGACATATCCCCTTATTCACACAAGGTTTTCGCTTTTTTGAAAATGTTTCCTCAGCTTAACCGTTGTGCCTCTACCTTTTTCAGATTGAATGTCAACTTCATCCATAAAGTTCTCCATGATGGTAAAACCCATTCCGGATCGCTCAAGTTCCGGTTTTGATGTATACAAAGGCTGCTTGGCCTCATCTAAATCGTCAATTCCTATTCCTTCATCCCGAATGGTGAGTTCCACAAATTGATCATGCAGAACACAATCCATATAAACTTTACCGTCTACATCCTTTTCATAGCCATGGATAATCGCATTTGTGACCGCCTCAGAGACAACGGTTTTAATTTCCGTAAGCTCGTCCATAGTTGGATCTACCTGGGCAATAAAAGATGCAATGGTAACCCTGGCAAAGGACTCATTTTCACTAATAGCTGAAAATTCGAGGTGCATCTCATTTTTCATGATGCCACCCCCAGATTTTTGAGCGCTTCAGCTTCATCTTCTTCCAGTCGGACAATTTTAAATAGACCTGACAGCTCAAACAGCCTTTTAACAGATGGAGAAATTGAACATACAACCATTTCTCCACCTAATTCCTGAACCTCTTTATATCTGCCAAGCATAACGCCCAAACCTGAACTATCCATAAAACTCAGATCTTCTAAGTTAACAACGACATGCTGAATATCACTCTTTTTCATTTCTGACTGCCATTGCTGTTTTAAATCTTCAGACGTATGGTGGTCTAATTCACCCGTTAACCTTACGAGCAATACTTGATGTTTACTTTCAAATTGCACAGAAAGACTCAAGATTGAATGCCTCCTTTTTGCTTGCTTTACTTCTCCTTGAGTCTTTCTTCTTTGTCCTTTTGATTTCCTGCTTGCTGACAAAAGAAGTGCAATTTCGTCAAAATGACTTACATTTTAAAACGGTTTGTAAAAATTACTCATTGTGCGCTTCATTAAGGTCCAGATCCCGGCCTGCTGAATATCCTGATTCACAATTAATGGGGTCTCGGATAAAACATCTTCATCATTCATTAATTTAAGGGTGCCCACTTCCTGTCCCTTTTTAAGCGGTAACGACAGCTCCTCTTTATATTCAATGACCTGCTCAAGGTTTTCAGCCTTTTCACCCTTTTTCATTAAGATGGAAACCTGATCACCTGTTACAACTTTAACATTAGCCTTGTCCGCTTTAAGCAGATTCATCTCATCCACTTGCTCAAACCGATCATAAACCGGTTTTGTGTTATATTGCTGAAATGCATAGTCCAGCATAGCTGAAATATCCTTGTTTCTCTTTTTGGTCGTTTCTGCACCCATGACTACAGCAATGACACGCATTTCATCCCTTTTTGCGGTCGCAGTCAGACAATATTTCGCCTCACTTGTATACCCCGTTTTTAATCCATCTACTCCTTTATAAAACTTTACGAGCTTGTTTGTGTTTACTAACCAGAACTCATCCTCTGTTCCTTTACGTAAATAATCATCATAAATGCTTGTATATTCCGTTATTTGTTCATGCTTCAGAAGTTCCTTCGCCATGACAGCCATATCCTGCGCTGTACTGTAGTGACCTTCTGCAGGCAGTCCCGTTGTATTTTTAAACTTTGTATTTTCTAATCCTAACTCCTTCGCCTTTTTATTCATTTGTTCAACAAAGGCTTTTTCCGAACCGGCAATCCGTTCAGCTAAAGCAACGGAAGCATCATTTCCGGATGCAACGGCAATCCCTTTTAAAAGGTCATCTACAGTCATTTCCTCGCCTTCTTCAAGGAAGATTTGCGAGCCACCCATAGATGCAGCATTCTCGCTGATCCGTACCTTTTCATCACGCTTAATTTTCCCACTTTCCAAGGCCTCCATAATGAGGATCATCGTCATGACCTTTGTCATACTGGCGGGTGGGAGACGTTCTTCACTATTTTTCTTATACAGAATCTCACCAGTGTCCTTTTCCATTAAAATAGCTGACTTTGAATTTTCTGCCAAATCCACTTCTGTTTTTTCTGATTGTTCTGCCTGTACGGGTAAAACCATAGTTGATGTGAGTAAACAAAAAATCGATAGCATTGTTGCCATTTTTCTCATTAGTTTCCCTCCATACCTGTTGCATAGGAATTTTTCTGATGCAAGTAAAGGACCTGCATTTTCAAACTGGAACATGGACAAGCTCTTTCATGATTCCTTTCATATTTTTTCCATGATGGATTAAATTTATAAGTATAAAAAAGAAAATCCCGACTGAATCGGGATTTTCTTTTTGAAGACTATTCAATAATTTTGCGTACGAGTTTTGGTTTGTTTACGGAGTCTTTTTGAATCTGGATATTTTTATAAAGCGTTTCTTTAATTTCTTCGATGTTTTCCTGGTTTGAATGAATGGTTACCAGCGACTCACCAGCTTCTGCGTAGTCACCGATTTTTTTGTTTAGCATTAAGCCTACAGCTAAATCAATTTCAGATTCCTTCGTTGCTCTGCCTGCACCTAAATGCATCGCAGCTTTGCCAATCTCATCGGCGGTCATTCCGCTCACATAACCGCTTTCCCGGGCAGGGAGTTCAATTTTATACTTGGCATGGGGCAGTAACTCAGGTTTTTCAACCACTTGACCATCTCCACCCTGAGATTCTAAAAAGGTACGGAATTTTTCAAGAGCATTTCCATTACGGATATTTTGTTCAAGCTTGCTTCTTGCTTCATCCAGAGTTTGAGCCTGGTTTCCTAAAACAGCCATCTGACTGCCCAGTGTCAGACATAGTTCTGTCAGATCATCAGGTCCTTCTCCTTTCAGAGTATCAATGGCTTCCTGAACTTCTAAGGCATTTCCAATGGCATGACCCAGCGGCTGATTCATGTCACTGATAACCGCCATTGTTCTGCGTCCAACCTGATTACCGATAGATACCATGGCTTTGGCTAATTCCTCCGACTCATCTTCTGTTTTCATAAAAGCCCCGGCACCTGTTTTCACATCTAAAACAATGGCATCGGCACCAGCCGCAATTTTTTTACTCATAATAGAGCTGGCTATTAAAGGTATGGAATTTACTGTTGCCGTTACATCGCGCAGACCATAAAGCTTTTTATCCGCAGGTGTAAGATTCCCTGATTGACCAATCACCGAAACCTTATTCTGATTTACTAGTTCTATGAATTCATCCTTGTCCATTTCAACATGGAATCCTGATACAGATTCCAATTTATCAATGGTACCACCGGTGTGGCCTAACCCCCGCCCGCTCATTTTGGCTACCGGAACACCTAGAGATGCTACCAGAGGAGCCAGAACCAGGGTTGTTGTATCTCCTACACCACCTGTAGAATGTTTATCCACTTTTATTCCTTCAATGGATGACAGGTCAATGGTATCTCCGGAGTTGACCATCGCCATCGTTAGATTCGCCCGTTCTTCTTCTGTCATGTCCTGAAAGAAGATGGCCATACACAGAGCGCTGGCCTGATAATCGGGAATATTCCCTTGTGTATATTCCTCAATAAAAAAATCAATTTCCTCTTTCGTCAGGGCTTTCCCATCTCGTTTTTTTGTAATCACATCATACATTCTCATATTCCGTCACCCTTTCAAATTGCGGGTTTATTAAGGTAAAGAACGAACAATTTCTTTTACAAAGGATAAAAAGTCCTGTTTTACTTTTTCCGTCGTTTCTATCACTTCCTGATGGGATAAAGGCTGATCCAGAATCCCCGCTGCCATGTTCGAAATACAGGAAATGCCCAGCACTTTAAGTCCTGCATGATTGGCAACGATAACCTCCGGGACTGTAGACATTCCTACTGCATCTCCCCCAAGGGTTCTCAGCATACGAATTTCGGCACCTGTTTCATAAGAAGGACCCGTATTTCCGACATAAACTCCTTTTTGGATATTTAAATGAAGCTTATCGGCACAGCCTTCTGCAAGTTTGATAAGGTCGTGATCATAGGCCTGAGACATATCCGGAAAACGGGGACCCATTTCATCTGCATTGGGACCAATCAGCGGATTGTCCCCCATCATATTTATATGATCCTGAATAAGCATTAAATCACCGGGCTGGAAGGATTCATTAATTCCTCCAGCAGCATTGGTTACCAACAATTTTTCAACGCCCAATTCCTTCATGACTCTTACAGGAAAGGTTACCTGCTCCATGGCATAGCCTTCATAATAATGAAAACGTCCCTGCATGGCTATGACTTCTTTTCCCTCAAGTGTTCCTATTACAAGCTGACCTTTATGTCCTGCAACTGTGGATTGTGGAAAATGAGGAATATCTTTATAATTAATAACGATAGGATCTTCAATTTCATCAGCTAACACTCCGAGGCCAGACCCCAAAATAAGGCCTGTATCCGGTTGCTTTCCTGTAATCTTATTCGTTATAAATGCTGCAGCTTCTTTCATTTGACTCACAGTGTTTTCCTCCTACTCAATATCCTTTAGAAAACTTTCTCCATGCTCCGGCATTTTAATCTGATAGTTTTCGGCAACGGTTGCACCGATATCAGCAAATGTTTTTCGAACAGAAAGCTCTTTCCCTTCTCCAATTTGATTATGGTAGACGAGAAGAGGAACAACTTCCCGGGTATGATCCGTTCCATGGTGCACAGGATCATTTCCATGATCGGCTGTAATGATAAGTAAGTCATCATCCCTTAATTTATTTAAGACTTCAGGTAGCCTTCTATCATAAGCTTCCAGTGCTTCTCCATATCCTTGCGGGTCCCGGCGATGACCATACTTCGCATCAAAGTCCACTAAATTCAAAAAGTTTAAGCCATGGAAATCTTCATCCATAGATTCAACCAATTTATCCATACCATCCATATTATCTTTTGTGCGAATGGCTTTTGTCACACCTTCCCCATCATAAATATCTGAAATTTTACCGAGTGCAATCACATCATACCCTTCATCCTTCAGGTCATTCATAACAGTTCTTCCAAATGGTTTTAAGGCATAATCGTGACGGTTGGAAGTACGCTCAAATGCTCCTGGTTCACCAACAAATGGACGGGCAATAACACGTCCAACCATGTATTTTTCATCTTTTGTTATTTCTCGGGCAATTTCACAAATTTCATAAAGTTCATCAAGGGAAACCACTTCTTCATGTGCAGCAATTTGTAAAACAGAATCAGCAGACGTATAGACAATAAGTGCTCCTGATTCCATATGTTCCTGACCAAGTTCTTTAATGATTTCCGTACCTGAGGCTGGTTTATTCCCGATAACTTTACGCCCGGTTTTCTCCTCTAATTGCTTGACCAGTTCAGGTGGGAATCCATCAGGAAACGTTCGAAAAGGCTTATCAATATATAAGCCCATAATCTCCCAGTGACCGGTCATCGTATCCTTACCATTAGAAGCTTCCTGCATAATTGTATAATGAGCTTCCGGCTGATTTGCTTGTTCGATTCCAGGAATTTGGCGAATATTACTTAAGCCGAGCTTTCCCATGTTTGGCATATTCAGTCCATTCATTCGCTCAGCAATATGTCCTAAAGTATCAGCACCTTTATCATTAAATTGTTGTGCATCTGGTGCTTCCCCGATTCCGACCGAATCCATGACAATTAAAAAAGTTCGCTTAAAAGTTTTCATCAATAATCCCTCCTATATTATGACATTCCCTAATTCAAGTAAGAATATAATTCAGGCAAGGTTGTAGGATGTCAGACAACCAAAAACAAAAATTAAGGTCTATGCTCTTGGATGATAGTTTTTATAAATATCTTTTAATCTTGCTTTCGTTACATGTGTATACACCTGCGTGGTTGAAATATCAGCATGTCCAAGCATCTCCTGAACCGCCCTTAAATCAGCGCCATTTTCAAGCAAGTGGGTTGCAAAGGAGTGCCTGAGAGTATGGGGAGTAATTTCTTTTTGAATTCCCTTCTCTCTCGCAATCGCTTTTAAAACCTTCCAAAATCCCTGTCTGGTCATCGCCTTTCCCCGATGATTCAAAAACAGTGCATCTTCTTTCTTTTCCTTTAATAAAAGGGAACGTGAATGATACAAGTAATGTTCGACGGCTTTTTCCGCATGAGAACCCAGGGGAATAATCCGTTCTTTGGATCCTTTCCCATAGCACCGGACAAAGCCCATCGTTAAATGCAGATCATTTAACGTCAGCGTTAATAGCTCTGTTACACGTAGTCCGGTTGCATATAACATTTCCAGCATGGCTCGATTTCGAATGGTTAATGCATCATTTCCCTGTAAATCCAGCAGATCTTCAACTTCTTTGCTGGACAGGATTTTAGGTAACTTTCGCTCCTTCTTTGGCGTTTCAATGTGCAGACTGGGATCATGCTCCATATCTGTTTCCCTTATCAGAAACTGATGAAACGCTCTTATTGTGGAAAGAATCCTTGCAGTCGTTGAAGCTGTGCGACCCTTATTATGTAAGTCGCTTAAAAATTGTAAAACATGAATACGCTGGATTTCCTTTGTGTCTGTAATCTCGCATTTTTCCTGTAAAAAAGTCGTATATTGATGTAAATCTCTTTCATAAGATCGAAGCGTATTTTCTGATAGGCCCCGCTCAACTTGCAAATAGTGTAAGAAATCCTTTGTTTCATGTCTCATATTCTATTCTCCTAATCGAAAAAAGATAGATAACCGATCCACCCAATGGGAATCCTCTAACTGAAAAACCTCAGCCGCATTCCCTTTTGGCTGGTCGTAGCGATGGAAATCCTCATATTCCTCATGCATCAATTTCAAGCCATAGTAAAAGAAAAAAGTACAGATTACAAAGACCAGAAAAACCTTTAAAAACTCCTTGAAATATTGGTACCATCCTGTCATCACTAAATCTCCTTTTATAGTTACTGTCTGGTAAAAAGAAACCTAGTACAAGATATGCCAATATCCAGAGGATTTATACGATTTTTCTAAGATTTCCACACAATTCTAACGTAACGGAAAACGGTTCATTTGTAAATAGATGAAACCCGACTACCACATAGTCTGGATTTTATAATTTCCCGGAAAACGAAAAACCTCTTTCCATATAACAGGAAACAGGTTTGCATGAATCTATTTATGAGGATACTTTTTCTTTCTCTTCTGCTTTAGACTGGCAGGCCCGGCAAATTCCGTGGAAGGTTAAACGGTGATCCTTTACTTTGAATCCCCAGTCACTTTCTACAATCCGTTCAACATCGTCGAGTAAATCGTCCTCTATTTCTTCTACAGAGCCGCACTCAATGCAGACTAAATGATGATGAAAATGCTCGGCACCTTCTTTACGAAGATCATATCTGGATACTCCATCACCAAAATTAATTTTATCGACAACTTTCAATTCAAATAACAGTTCCAACGTACGATAGACCGTAGCCAATCCGATTTCCGGAGCTTTTTCCTTTACGAGGAGGTAAACGTCTTCTGCACTTAAATGATCCTCTTCATTTTCCAATAATACACGTACAGTTGCTTCCCTTTGCGGTGTTAATTTATAGCTCTGGGAATGCAGCTGTTTTTTTATTTTTTCAAGACGATGTTCCATATGTATTCTCCCTCCCTCGTAACTCCACTATTATTATAAGCAGACATGTAAAAAGTGTCAAATTAAAATTATTATAATCTGGAGGGAATAATCATTATCATTTGGCTTCTATCATAACACCCATTGAGAGACCATCCTCATTGTGTAAGGGGAAATAAAGGTTTCAATTAAAGCCCCCATAAAGGCAATGACCAGTACAATGAGAAGAACAGTGGAATATTGCATGAATAAATTTCGTATCGATGTTTTTTGTATTCTTGCAGAAAAAAGTCTTCTTATTAAATGAAGAGAAAAAATCATTCCGAAGCTTCCCCCGATAATATAAGCCGGAATAATAAACAAGTTTTGCGGGGCAATGGATACTGTAGCCATTAAAAGCCCATACCAGCCCAGCTGATTAACTAAAAAACCGACTGAAAAACCAATCACAATTCCCTTCATAAATATAAAAATCCAAATGACAGGAATGCCAATAATGGATAGCCCTAGAATAAAAATGAGCAGTATATATTTAAAATGATAAAAAAAGCTTGACTGAAATAAATCCTTCGTTTGCAGGAGACGCTCTCCCTGAATATCTTCCAAAAATTGATGGAGGTAGAAGAATAGATCCTGCTTTTGAATAAAATTCATACTATTTACAAGTATCGCACCAAACACAATGCCGATTAACAGTAAGATAAACACAAACAAATAAATACTGCTATATTCACTTATCTGAATGTTTTTACGTATTCGTTTCCTGTTTTTCCCCATGCTTATCCTCCATTCAATAAGTCTGAAATCTCTATCAAATCCTTTTCTAGTTCTACTCTATGAGATGATTTCTGAAAATAGACCAATTGAATAGAGGAATTCTTTAAGATTAATCCGTCCTTACCCTTCCATATTTTCCTCCACCACCTGCCAGCAGGGAAAGGTTTCCCTCTCTCATTTCTTTAATCATGTGAACGATATGTTCTGAACAAACCGAAAGCAGCTCCCGGTCGGTGGCTTTATGCAGAATATACATTTCGGTACCCACGTTTGTAAGCATCTTTTCAAGTGTTTTGGGGCCAAGCTTTGGCAAATATTCTAAAGGTACCTGGTGAATATAGGGAGGTCTCTTCGGTTCCGGTGCAGTATCTTTTGCATCAGCTAGCTCACGGATACGCTCCGACACACCCTTAATGACTTTAGAGTGACCACAGTTTGGGCAGGGTTCACCAAAAGATGATGGCTGCAAACAATTTGCACATACTGTTGTATAGTATTTTCCAAGCAAAGGATTCATCCCGTAATTGGCTTCAATTGTTCGTTCGTCCTCAAAAGCTAAAGCACGTCGTAATTCATGAAACACAGGTGCCTTCATTCTGATTTTCTGGTACTCCCTGGCCATTTTTTTCAAGGAATGGGCATCTGAATTCGTTAAAAAGGGAAATGTATGCAATTCCGAAATTTGATCAGCCATACTCGTATCAGAGCTTAGTCCCAGCTCAACAGCGTCAATCTGTTCCGGGTTGAGAATTTCTGTCATGCTTTCTTTTACCCCTTTTCCGTATACACTTTTAAATGGAGTGAAGATATGAGCCGGTATAAACAAACCATCAAGCTCTTTGACTTTACTCTGAAGGTTATGGGCATTTTCATAAATTCGTTGTGAACTGAGCGTATAATTTTTAACCCGCTTCTGATACCACTGGGTAAACTGGTTCATTTTCTCCAGTGTTTCAAAAAAGCACAGTACGTGAATGGGGCCTTTGCAATTCTCATCATAAACTTCAATTTCAGACCCTAGAATCAGTGTTGCCTGCCCATATCTGATCCCCCCACCTTCAAGGGGATTGGCTTCCCCGCGGTCCATGAGCTTCAATAATTCTTCCTGAACTTCCGGGACATGTCCATCGATGATTCCAATCATATCCAAACCTTTGCGCTCAGATGCTTCATATAAAATATTGGTTAGTGTTAAAGAATTGGAAGCGGTAATTTTAACAGGACTTCCATACATCGTACGTCCAATATGTACATGTAAGTCAACAAAGTAATCCTTTAGTGTCATTCCTCATTCCATCCCTTGTGCATTGAGATAAGTAATGGCATAAGCGGTTTTTGCATCAAAAATTCTTTGTTCCTCTACTAGTCTGTTCGCTTCCTCCAGAGTACATTCCATTAGTTCCACAAATTCGTCCTCATCTGGTGATGCAGGGTTTTCTACTTTTTCCAGCTCTCTTGCTAAATAAATATGGATCAGTTCATCAGAAAATCCAGGTGAAGTATAGAAGGAAGTCACATGGGATAATTGAGGCGTTCTGTAACCTGTTTCCTCTTCCAGCTCGCGTATGGCGGACTTCTCAGGATCCTCACCCTTTTCCAATTTTCCAGCCGGGATTTCTACAAGGCTTCGTTCGAGAGGCTTGCGAAACTGTTCGACCATTACCAATTTATTTTCCTTTGTAATGGGAATGACAGCGACAGCTCCTGGATGTTTTACAATCTCCCTTTTTGACGTTTTTCCATTGGGCAGTTTCACATCCTCGTGAAAAATATCGATGATTTTTCCTTCAAAAATCGTTTTGGAGCCGATTGTCTTTTCCTCAAATTTTTTCATCTTACCATCTCCTCGTTCGTTTTCCTTTTCCACTGTATCATTTTTAGTATATATCAAAAAGATTTGTCATACTTGCTTTAACTTTTTAGAATGGATATATAAGGTTAAGAAGGAGGAGATTTGATGGAAAAACGGCAGATTGGGACTTCGGATTTATATGTATCGGAAATTTCGCTGGGATGTATGTCCCTGGGTACAGATGAGAAAAAAGCGTCAGAGATTATTGACCGTGCCCTCGATTCAGGCATCAATTATTTAGATACAGCAGATCTATATGACTTCGGAGCAAATGAATCCATTGTCGGTGCAGCCGTAAAAGGAAAACGTGATGAAGTGATTATTGGAACCAAGGTAGGTAACCATTTTGAACCAGGTAAGGAAGGCTGGTACTGGGATCCTTCCAAGGGATACATAAAGGAAGAAGTGAAGGAAAGCTTACGGCGTTTACAAACCGATTATATCGACCTCTACCAGCTTCATGGGGGTACGATAGAGGACCCTATTGATGAAACCATTGAGGCATTTGAAGAGCTTAAGCAGGAAGGACTCATTCGTTATTACGGAATTTCCTCCATACGTCCAAACGTCATTCGGGAGTATATTAAAAAATCCAATATTGTTAGTGTCATGATGCAATACAGTTTATTGGACCGCCGACCTGAAGAAGAAATGCTGGACCTTCTGCATCAGAACCAGGTCAGTGTGATTGCCAGAGGACCTATGGCTAAAGGGATGCTGACGAAAAAAGGGATCGAGCAGGTGGAAAAGAAGGCGCAGAACGGCTATTTGGATTATAGTTATGCAGAGCTTAAATACATTTTACCGAAGTTTCTAGAGCTTGCAAATGACGAAATTACGCCAAACGCCCTTGCCCTTTCTTATATTTTACACCATCCAGCGTTAGCAACCGCAACATTTGGCGCAAGCTCAGTTGATCAATTAAACGCTAACTTAACTTATACAGAATTGACGAACTGGAATAACGACATGTATAAGCAGCTCCAGGAATTAACAAGACCTGTTCAATATGATAAGCACCGTTAACTCGGGACTGTCCCTCACCACTTTAAAGTGATAAAGCGGCAAGGGGCAGTTATAGGGCCATCCCTTCCAGTAGAGGTGAAGGTGTGGCCCTTATGATTGTTCGAGTAACAAAATATTATCCCTCCATGATGACAGGTGAGCATTTCAAAATCTAAATGAGCCTTATTGGGAACGATGAGGAACAGGTTCAGCTTCTTGTTCAACCGCCCCTTCCCAGCCTTTACATACATCCACCCATTCTTTAGCGAAGGAGTACTCAAATAATTCGGAAGTGGACAGTTCAATCGCTGAATTCGTACTTCCACACGCCGGGAATATCGTATCAAATCGTTTCATGGAGACATCCAGATAAACATCCAGTTCCTGTTTTAATCCAAAAGGACAGACACCGCCGATAGCATGTCCTGTCTGTTCCAGCACCTCATCCGGACTTAGCATTCGTGCTTTATAGCCAAAGGTTTTGCGAAACTTTTTGTTATCAATTTTCGCATCTCCTGCAGCAACTACGAGAATGGCCTTTTCCTCCTGTCCGCGAAAAGAAAGTGTTTTTGCAATGCGAGCCGGGATAACACCTATTGTTTCCGCAGCTTCTCCTACGGTTGCACTCGAGGTATCAAATTCCATCACATCCTGTTCACGATCCCATTGTTTGAAATGAGCTTTTACACTTTCAAGAGACATCTGCTTCATCCTTTCTTATATTTGTATAGCATCATAACATAATTTACTCATTAAGATGAATAGAAATTGTTATAATTTATAGAAAACTCCCTTTATTAAGAAAAAATGTGATGTTATGTTGAAATTGCAAGCTATTATCATCGATCCACTAATGGTTTTCCCCTGCATAATGTCCTCCAACAAGTCCGCTTCGATGAACGGCAGTGCCGGCTTTTGTATAGGAAACCGCCCGCAGCAAAGCCGCACTTCCATATTTATTGCGAATATCATCCACTGTATAGGCTAACGCCCGTTTTTTATCCCGATCTTCATCAAACAGACTAAGTTGAATGTAATCATCCTCCATAATGTTCGAAAGTGCAATCGAAATTTTTCTGACCGTTTTCTGCTCATAGAATTGCTGAAAGAGCTGCATGCAAACAGAGAAAATATCTGAAGTGATATTCGTCGGTTCATCCATCGTTCTTGAACGATAAAAGCCTCCTCCCCCTTCATCTTTGCTATAACCGATTCCAAGGCTTACTGTCCGGCCAATTTTATGACTTTCCCGGGCACGTTTGGCCACCTCCTCACACATTTCTAAAATGACATAGCGCACTTCCTCGGGATCAGTATAATCGCGAAGTAAAATCTGGCTTTTTCCGAAGCTGATCTGTCCATCTAAAATGGGTGCTCCTAATTCCGATAGATCCACTCCATTGGCATGATAGAACAGCTGATTCCCCATGACTCCAAATGTTTTCTCCAATTTTTCGAGTGGATAATGAGCAAGCTGACGGACGTTTGTAATCCCCATTCGATTCAGTCTTCGCTCCAGCCTTGAGCCAATTCCCCACATTTGACTTAAGGGAGAAACCGGCCAAAGCCTCTCTGGAATATCCTCATAGGTCCATTCAGCAATCCCGGTTTTTTTGGCATCTAAATCCAGACACAGCTTTGCCATTAACATGTTGGGTCCAATTCCTACAGCTGACGGAATTTGAAAGGTCTCCAGCAGCTCCTGTTTAATCCGTCCGGCTAATTCCTGTGCGCTACCCCACATTTTCTCCGTCCCGGTCACATCAAGAAAGCTTTCGTCAACACTATAGGTATGAATGGATTCTTTCGGTACAAACTGGTGGAACAGACGGGTGATTTCCACAGAGATTTCCAGATACATCTTCATCTGTGCGGGGACAACAACAATCTTCGGGTCATCCGGAATTTCAAACAAACGATTCCCCGTGCGAATTCCAAAATCCTTTTTTAACGCAGGAGACGCTGCCAGCACCACACTGCCCGGACGATCCACATTTCCAACAACCGCAAGATGACAGGTCATTGGATCAAGACCACGGGCCACAGCGGCACAGCTGGCATAGAAGCTCTTCATATCGATACATAAAATTTTTCGCTCTGGAAAAGCACTATAATCAATGACTGGATTGCCCATAAATAACCGCTCCTTAGTAAATCATTATATGTTTATTATGCGAATATATGTTCGGTTTATCAAGTGCAGTTTTTTCCAAATCCATGAAAGCGCTATTTTTGGTAGTTGATGAAATTGTAAAGTTTGTATTATGATAGATTAGAAGTATCGTAAAATTTGACAAAAATATGACATAGATAAACGAGGTATATTTATGGAAAACTACTCACCTTACATGACATTTACGAAAGAGGAGTGGGCCAGGCTCCGATTTAACACACCGATGACCTTAACGGAATCTGAAATTGAGGAATTGCAGGGCGTCAATGAACAGCTATCCATGGAGGAAGTTTCAAATATTTATTTACCTTTAACCCGCTTATTTAATTTATACATAACCGGGTCCCAGCAGCTCCACTCCATTACGGATACGTTCTTTGGCAAGCAAACGAACAAGGTACCCTTTATTATTGGAATTGCGGGAAGCGTGGCGGTTGGGAAAAGCACAACAGCCCGTATTATCAGAGCCCTATTATCCCGATGGCCCAATCATCCAAAAGTGGAAATCATTACGACGGATGGTTATCTTTATCCGAACGCAGTCCTGGAAGAAAGAGGACTTATGAATCGCAAAGGATTTCCGGAAAGCTATAACACAAGAGCACTGGTAGATTGTTTAATTAAACTGAAATCCGGAGCACAACAGGTGAAGGTTCCCATTTATTCACATTTAACCTATGACATCATTCCGGGTGAATACAATACCCTGGAACAGCCGGACATCGTCATTGTTGAAGGAATTAATGTGCTGCAAACACCTAAACCGTCCAAGCACAGTGTGTTCGTTTCGGACTTTTTTGATTTATCCCTTTATGTTGATGCCAGTGAAGCCGATTTATTACGCTGGTATGTTGACCGGTTTAAAAAGCTGCGTTCAACAGCGTTTCGGGATCCAAAGTCTTATTTCAATCGTTATGCCAATCTGTCTGATGAGGAAGCGACCAGAGTAGCTACAGAAATCTGGAACAACATTAACAGTGTAAACCTGCAAAAAAACATAAAACCGACCAAGAACCGGGCAGATATTATTATGCGTAAGGAAGATGATCATATCATTAAAACGATTCAATTACGCAGAATCTAAGCATCCAAACGAAAGGCCCATTTATCCACTGAACTTATTCTATAAAATCAGAAAAGGCTCTGAGCTTTAAACAAAGCTCAGAGCCTTTTTTTCACACATTCGGCTTTAGTGCCTTTAGTCCTACTATAAAAGCTGTCTTAATTCTTCTGTCATCTGTTCTGTACCTCAGCCTTGGAAAAAATGCAGAAAGATGATTAATACGGTCATGATGAACATTCCGCCAAATAGAAAGTAACCTATGAAATTAATAGGTTTTGGCAGGCGCCCTCCCCTGCCAACTGGAGCCCCTTCTACACGCTGCATATGATCGATGGCATCATTAAAGGGCTTATGATGAGACATTTTATCCTCCTCCCTTTTCTTGTAGTTTTTTTATTTTTTCCGGAACTGTCCCTTTAACATTTTTTCTACTAAGTGGGGAAACAGTTTATGAATCCGGCTTCCAAGCTCCATCCACAAGGGCAGATTGATTTCCCTTACAGGCCTGTATATTTTATGAACAATTTTCTGAGCTACTTTATCTGCATCCAGCATATACCGGGCAACGGACTTTGCATAGCCTCCACCGGGGTCAGCTGTTTCAAAAAAGTTTGTTTTTACCGGTCCTAAATTGACAGCTGTCACCGAGACTCCCTGCTTTTCCACTTCCATCCGAAGACCATGAGTAAAGCCTACGACCGCATGCTTGGTTGCTGCATAACCCGCTGCTTTGGGCGTGGCCATCTTACCAGCCTGAGACGCAATGTTCATAATGTGACCTTCGCCAAACTCAGCCATGTGGGAAGCAAAAAATTGGGAGGCCTGGATAAGGGCATACACATTGACTCGGTACATATTTTCAAACTCGGTCAATTTCATATCGGAAACAGGCTGGAATAAACCAAAGCCAGCATTATTAATGAGGACATGGATTTGTCCAAAGTCCTCAACAATCTGGTTCATCGTTCCCTGCCATTCCTCCCCGTTCCCTACGTCGCAAACGTAATAATCCGCATCAAGTGAATTATTCTGCCTGATCTCCTCTGTTATTTTCTGTAATTTATCACGGGAACGAGCTACAAGAATAGGAAAGCCGCCATTCTCCGCTACATGCCACGCTATCCTGCTTCCAATTCCGCTCGATGCTCCTGTGATGACGATTCGTTTTCCATTGATCATGCAATCAACCCTTACTTTCTCATTGTCAATCTGCGGCTCCCGGGCCTAAACAGTCGCCTACGCTTTTCTTTGTCCAGCTACGGCTCCTAGGTCAAGGCGGATATAAGCCAAAGCCATTCCGTGGCCAAACCCGCGCCACTCCATGTCTTCGTCTTATCCCGCATGACCTAAACAGTCGCCTACGCTTTTCTATAAGTCATTTGATTTTCGTGTTGTTCTATTTTTACTTTGTTAATCGATTCTAAGTAATCCAATTGAGCCATTGTTTCTGATAATGTTAATTCGAACTGGGTCTCAAACTTCTTTGGAAATAGTCTCTGACATACTTCAAATGGTGTCAATGGACCATCCTCTAGCAGGAAATAAACTTTTTCGGCTCTTTTTTCCTGCCTTTTTAAGCGTTCTCTTATTATGGTATCTACCTGTTGAAACATAGGACCATGTCCAGGGTAAACCTGATTCACTTCATAAGTAAGCATTTTTTCCATCGATTCCCGGTATTGCAGCATAGGCTTTGGACGGGGCTGATGCTTTTCTATCGGCGGTTCCAGTAATGGATTGGAAGAAATATGATATAACGTGTGATCCCCGGTCATCAGATCATGAGTAGCCGGATTATAAAAGGATAAATGACTTTGTGCATGACCTGGAGTCTCCAGAACAGTCCAGTCCTCATGACCAGGCAATGGATCCTGATCCTTCAGAAAACCGGTTAGTTGTCCTTCACCGGCTAAATGCTGATTGCTTTTTATGGCTTTAAGTACAGCCTGGAAACGATCCGGCACTCCCCAGGTCTTATAGGAGTCCTCAAAAAACTGGAAATATCGCTCAAAATAATCCTGATCTTTTGTAAGCCATTTTTGCACAAGGGAGTGTGCATAAACATTCTGAACATGATCAAAACGACTGACCAGCCCAGTATGGTCCGGATGATGGTGGGTTAAAATAATTTGTTCAATATCCCTGAGCGAATACCCGGTCTGTTTGATTTGATCCTGAAAAGCTTCCCAGGCTTCATCAGTATTTACTCCTGCATCAATTAAGGACAACGTCTCTCCTTTTAATAAATACATATGCACATCGCCAACTGGAAACGGTGTTGGGACGGTTATTTGATACACTTTTTCTGTTTTAATCATGTCCTGACCTCCAAGCAAAAACTATACTGAATGAGTATTCATTTATTTATTTTACTCCTCTTTTACCGATTTGTCATTTTTCATATTGCCTGTTTGGTAAAAAATGCGTTCAATCCCATGAGTTAATACGTCTGGCAATACGTCAAATGAGTAAGTGAGTTCCAATCTTTCTGTCCATTGATGGGGATCCTTCCCGAAAGGCCCTATATTTAAAACAGGCATGGTTATTTCATGTAATGCGTCGTGGTCAAACGTATACCCCTTTTCATCAATAGGCATATTCATTTTTAATTGTCTGGTTTTTTGTTCGGACGTCATTGGCCCGATAAAGCTTAAATCCGAAAGACCCGGGAAAAATTCAATAGATTCAACAGCCATTTGGTGTCTTTCATGGAAAAGTTGCTGAACGAAATCAAGTACATCCTCAATAAGCGGATGACCCTTTGAAGAAACAGACGGATAAAATGGCGGACTGTAGAACAAAACCATCATCGGAGCCAGGTCTTTACATAAGTAGGCCAAATCCTGCACAAGGAGAGTGGAAAAATCCCGATCACCTTCCTCCCGATTATTCATGAGCAAGTTTTGACGTCTTAATACTTCCTGCTCCCCATGTCTGTCAACTGCTTCTTTATATAAGCCTTCATAAAGCATAACACGTACGTACAGATCAGAATGAAAATGGTTCCTGGACCTGTTGGAAAAAGCCGAAGCCTTACGCTCATAATGCTTTTCGATCTGCTCCTTCGCCCGATTAGCTGCTTGAAGAAGTTTATTGGTCATATCCTGAATGCTTTGCTTCATAAATAAAACGTTATACATCGAAATGGCAGATAACGGTGTCTGTACCGAATATTTTTCCTTTAAGTCCCGGTTCATCAGACTAACAGGCGGTGGTGTGGTTTCATCGCCTGCTGTTTCAATAAAGTCCTCCTGAAGCTCAAGTTCCTGATTTAAATAACTAATCATGAGGTTTGCATTAATGCCATTAAAAGGTTCACCTGCATGCGTTTCCTTCCCATAGCAATAAAATCCAGGCAGCACTTTTCCAATGGAACCCTTATAAATGTAATACCCCTCATCGCCTGGATGCCTGCGAAATACAGGCTCACAATTCAAACCAGCTTTAAAGCGAAGACCTTCTGCTTCCTTCCATTTTTTTAAAACAGGAAGAGCGGCAAGCATTCCTGATGAATTAGCCTCTTCGTCCGGAACGGCCAGTAAAAGGAGGTTACCGGTGAACTGTCCGTTCATTGCTTTTTCCAACATGGACAGTTGTAGAGTTAAGCCGGCTTTCATATCCATTGTTCCCCGTCCGAACAGCCAGTTTCCTGTTTGTATATCCTGTTGAGCATCCTTAGGTAACTGATTCAGGTTTTTATAAAGTTCCGCCGTTAACTCTTTCGGCCGAAAAGCAAGATTTACGTAAGGCCCATAGTCCTCCACATCAACCACATCAATGTGACTGATGAATACCAGGGTATCCCGGGTACCTGAATCTTTTTTTACCAAGGCGGATAATAGCTGTCTGCCATCATCCAGGGGATCCAAAGATAAATGCTCAGGATGATCCTGAAAGTACGTTCGTTCGGATAATAAATGATGAATATACTGCACAACCGCAATTTCAGCATCAGAACCGGTAATACTTGGATAATCAACAAGTGTACACAACAGATCCGTTAATTGCTCTTTGGTCTGCCATTTCTTCATGTCAGGCTCTCCCTTCAAAAATGATATTGACTTTTCCTTTGAAATCTCCCACAATCAAAAAAGAGTTTCCTACGCCCCACTGTTGAAACATTTTGGAAAGGGTGAAAAAAATGAAAACCAGGATATTCGCACATCGAGGCGCATCCCAATATGCTCCAGAGAACACAATGCCAGCTTTTGAACTTGCATATGAAATGAATGCAGATGGTATTGAAACCGATGTACAATTGACGAAAGATCATATCCCTGTTCTTATCCATGATGAAAATGTAAGGAGAACAACAAATGGAATTGGATTTGTACAGGATTACACATTACAGGAAATCATTCAGCTGGATGCAGGTTCCTGGTTTTCTTCATCCTTCACGAATACATCTATTGTAACATTAGAAAAATTCTTACAATGGATTTCTCCAAAATCTTTGAAACTGAATTTGGAGTTAAAAAACAATGTGATTGATTATAAAAATCTGGAGAGTATTGTATATAACATGGTTAAGGATTATGGTCTGCTGGAGAGAACCGTTTTTTCCAGCTTCAATCCGAAAAGTATGGAACGGATGTACAAACTTGACCCAGCTGCCAACACCGCATTTCTCACGACAAGTAAAATACGGCGATTAACTCAATTTACCCGGTCCATCGGCTGTAATGGATTACATATCAAATATCGAATCCTTTCCTCACAATTAGTAGAAGAGTGCCGGAAAACCGGACTGGACTTGCGTGTGTTTACGGTTAACCGACCAGCACAAATGGACCGGTGTTATAAATTCAAATGTGCAGGCCTGTTCACGGATGTTCCAGATTTCGCCTTAAAGCAACGGTCCAGCCTTCCGAACGAACGGACATCCAAACGAATCCATCCTTTTCAAAGAAGAAGGTAAGCAGGTCCTTTTCATATTCGTTATTTTTTCAGTAAAATAAAACCATCCTGCACACTACCTTTCAATCCAAGTGGCAAAAACAGAATATACAGAACCAAAACATAAAGATTTACCATTACATATAGGGGGTTATCATATGTCTGCCAAGTTATTCACACCATTCACCATCGGGGATGTAACACTAAAGAACCGCATTGTTATGTCACCAATGTGTATGTACTCTGTTGTATCTCAGGATGGGAAAGTTCAGCCCTTCCATATCACGCACTATGAAAGCCGTGCAGTTGGGCAGGCCGGCTTGATCATGGTCGAGTCTACAGCGGTTAAACCTGAAGGCCGCATATCCCTGAATGACTTAGGCATTTGGGAGGATGAACACATTGATGGTCTGCTGCAGATTACGGAAGCGGTTCATCGACATGGAGCAAAAGCTGCGATTCAACTGGGGCATGCCGGACGTAAAGCAGGTCTGCCATCAGAAATTTATTCATCCTCCCCTATGGCATTCAGCGATGACTATCAAACACCTGTGGAAATGGACCAGGCCGCTATTGATGACGCTGTAAAAGCCTTCAGGAATGGAGCTATGCGGGCTAAGAAAGCCGGTTTTGATATAATCGAAATTCATGGCGCCCATGGGTATTTAATTAATCAGTTTTTGTCACCATTAACTAATAAGCGCACGGATAAATACGGGGGATCAACGGAGAATCGCTACCGTTTCCTGCGTGAGATTATTGATGCCGTAAAAGAGGTTTGGAAGGCTCCATTATTTGTGAGAATTTCAGCTAATGAATATGATGAGAATGGTAATCAAAAGGAAGATTTTATATACTTTGCAAAGGAAATGAAGCAGCAGGGCATCGATTTGATTGACTGCAGCTCCGGCGGGGTGATTCCTGTAAAGGTCCCTTCCTACCCGGGTTATCAGGTTACATATGCAGAAGAGATCCGCAGAGGAGCGGACATTCCGACAGGTGCAGTTGGCCTCATTTCCCGTGGAGTACAGGCAGAAGAAATCTTGCAAAACGAACGTGCTGATCTCGTTTTCCTTGCCCGGGCCTTTTTACGCAATCCCTATTGGCCAAAACAAGCAGCTGATGAGCTGGGAGAAACGATCGAAGCACCTGCACAATATAAGCGTGGCTGGCGTTGATTATTTTAAATTCCTGATAAGTTCAACTAACCATCAGAGGGGGATGGAGCCCCCCCACTGATGGAAGTTTCACTTTATGGAGGAGGTTTTTTTATATGGAATTATTTTTTCTTGGAACAGGTGCCGGCGTACCCTCCAAACAACGAAATGTGTCATCAATTGCTTTGAAGCTCCTCCAGGAAAGGGGTTCTGTCTGGCTGTTTGATTGCGGAGAATCAACCCAGCATCAAATTTTGCATACCCATATAAAACCAGGTAAAATCGAAAAAATTTTTATAACCCACTTACACGGCGATCATATTTTTGGCTTACCAGGCCTGTTGGGGAGCCGTTCCTTTCAAGGTGGTGAATCAACGGTTGAACTATACGGACCACCGGGAATTAAGGAATTTGTTCAAACCTCTCTGGCCATTAGTCAAACCCACTTAAAATATAACATTCATTTTCATGAGATAAATGAAGAAGGCATCCTTTTTGAAGATGAGCAATTCAGGGTGAAAGTCCGCAGGCTCGATCATGGAGTATCATCCTATGGTTACCGTATTGAAGAAAAGGATAAGATTGGTGAGCTTCAGCCGGATAAATTAAAAAGTGCAGGCATTGAACCGGGACCTCTGTATAAGCAGATTAAAGAAAACCCTAAAGTTACTCTTCCTGATGGACGGATGATTCATCGGGAGGAATTTACAGGGCCACCAAAAAAAGGAAAAACCGTTTGTATATTCGGGGATACCCGCTATTCAAAAGCTTATGCTGAATTTGTCGAACATGCTGATGTCCTTATACATGAAGCTACGTTTGGAGCAGAAGATGAGCAGCTCGCCTATGAATATTATCATTCTTCAACGAAACAGGCAGCCACGCTCGCAGCAGAAGCTAAAGTCGGCAGGTTGCTCCTGACCCATATTTCATCACGGTATCTTGAGGAAGATATCCCTCAGCTATTGGAAGGAGCTGCAAATGTTTTTCCGAACACGACAATAGTAAATGACTTTGACCAGGTGAACGTTTAGGAGGGGTACTATGAACATCAGCGAAATCGTCCAAAAGCAAAGGGAAATGTACGAAGGCAGCAAAACCTTCACCTATACCTTTCGTAAACATCAGCTTGAAAAAATGAAGCGTATGCTGGAACGGTATGAAAAGGATATTTACCATGCTTTAAAACAGGATTTAAATAAATCAGAGTATGAAGTATTTGTTACAGAAATGGGCTTTCTGTTTACAGAGCTCACCGAAACGATGAAATTTTTTGGTGAATGGATGCGTCCGAAAAAGGTGAAAACTCCTCTCACTCATAAGGGCTCCAAAAGCTTTATTTATAAAGAACCTTATGGGGTTTCCCTGATTATTGGTCCCTGGAACTATCCCGTTCATTTAACACTGGCACCTTTAATTGGGGCTATTGCTGCCGGGAATTGCGCTGTCATTAAACCATCTGAATTTACTCCTAACGTTTCCAGCTTAATACGTCATATGATTAAAGAGACATTTGATGCAAATTTTGTAACGGTCATCGAAGGAGATAAAGAGGTAAGTGAAGAGCTTCTTAATGAACGTTTCGATTATATCTTTTTTACCGGCAGTGAACCCGTTGGTAAAATTGTGATGGAGAAAGCAAGTAAGCATTTAACACCGGTAACGTTGGAGTTAGGTGGAAAGAGCCCTTGTATCGTTGACCGCGATGCAAAGCTTGACCTTGCAGCAAAACGAATTGCCTGGGGAAAATTTACGAATGCAGGCCAGACATGTGTCGCACCAGATTACTTATATGTACATGAAGACGTTAAGGATGCGTTTCTCGAACGATTTAAAAATGAAGTAAAGAAATTGTATGGGGAAAATCCTATTGAAAATCAAGATTACACCCGAATCGTAAACGATAGACATTTTAACCGCCTAAAGGGGTTTCTGAATGAACAGAATGTCGTGTTTGGTGGAGATACAGATGAAAGCAAGCTCATGATCAGTCCTACATTACTGGAAGATCAAACATGGGATGACCCGGTTATGCAGGAGGAGATTTTCGGACCTATCCTCCCTATTTTTACGTTTAATCAGTTGCGTGAAGTGAAGGAAGAGGTCAAGAATGCATCAAGACCCCTTGCTTTGTACTACTTCTCAGAGAATACCACCAATCAAGAGTGGATGATTAAAAACATTACGTACGGCGGCGGTTGTATCAATGACACTCTGATGCATCTAGCCAACCCTTATCTTCCGTTTGGCGGTGTAGGCACGAGCGGGATGGGGAGCTATCATGGCAAAGCATCCTTTGATACATTTTCTCATCATAAAAGCGTCCTGAAGCAGACAACAGCCTTTGATCTGGCCTTCCGTTATCCGGGATCAAAGCTCGGCTTACGAATACTGCGTAATTTGATGAAGAAAAAATAAAATTCATTGAAATTTTATATACGTATATGATAATCCGGGAAGCTACTACCAATGGTACTGGCTTTCCGGATTTTTTGGTAATCCAAAAGAATTGACCCTTGAAATTTTAATAGAAAACGAATATTATAGGAATCGTTGGTTAAATTATACGGAAAAGAGATTGGTGATATTATGAATCTACAATTTAATCTTGAAAAAAATGGAACAAATACACGAACCGAAATAACAGCAGGGTTCACAACCTTCCTGACGATGGTCTATATTATCTTTGTCAACCCTAGTATACTTCAGGCTGCCGGAATTCCGTTTGATCAAGTCTTTATGGCTACGATTATCTCAGCAGGAATCGGTACACTTATTATGGCTTTATTCGCCAATTTCCCAATCGCAATAGCGCCCGGTATGGGGTTAAACGCGTACTTTGCAACGGTTGCCGGGGTACAGGGGCTCACCTATCAAACGATATTGGGCACTGTCTTTCTGGCAGGTATTTTGTTTATTCTATTAAGCTTAACTAAAGTAAGAGAAATGCTCATTGAAGCAATTCCTGCCTCTCTTAAGTTCGGAATTACAGCTGGAATCGGCTTATTTATTGCGTTTCTCGGTTTACGAATGTCAGGAATCGTAGTGGCAAACCCCGCAAATCTTGTAGCATTAGGTGATTTAACAAGTCCTGTCACTCTCCTTAGTATTGCAGGGTTGTTTGTAACATTAATTTTGATTGCACTGGATATCAAAGGAGCTTTATTTTTCGGAATGATTTTCACAGGAGTTATCGGCTATTTTACCGGTCATCTGGAATTTCAAAATGGATTCTTTTCCTTGCCCCCTGCCCCGGTATTTTTTGATTTAAATATTGCCGGTGTCTTTACTCAAGGGCTTTATGCAACGGTTTTTGTATTTCTTCTTATCACCTTGTTTGATACGACTGGCACTCTTATTGGGGTAACAGAACAAGCGGGGCTTATGAAGGACGGAAAGCTCCCTAAGGCTAAATCTGCCTTTATGGCGGATGCGATTGCGACAACCGTAGGCTCCACATTTGGTACGAGTCCTTCCACGGCTTATGTTGAATCGGCTTCAGGAGTTGGTGCTGGTGGACGAACAGGATTAACATCACTGGTTGTCGCTCTATTATTTTTCGCGGCTATGTTTTTCTCTCCTGTTGTCGAGGCCGTTTCCAGTCTATCAGCTATTACTGCACCTGTACTGATTATTGTAGGCTTTTATATGATGCAGGGGTTATCACAAGTAGAATGGAAGAACTTTATAGAAGCATTTCCTACGTTCGCCATCATTTTAACCATGCCTCTAACATCCAGCATAGCAACGGGAATTGCAGTCGGGTTTATTACCTACCCCCTTTTAAAGCTTGTTAAGGGTCAGGGAAAGAATGTTCACTGGATACTTTATCTGTTTGCCATTCTCTTCCTAATCCAATTAATCTTTTTCCCTATGCACTAAGAAAAGCACCTGGTCTAACCCAGGTGCTTTTGTTTATTTATCGTTTAAGCAGGTTATGGTTAAAAACAACCCTTTATAATATTCCTGAACGTTTTTGATTGTTACGTCATACGTTTTAATCATGCCTAACGTATCACGGTCCAGATGACAACCGTCACATACCTTTTTCCAAATGGGGGTAAGGACCTCCTGAGCTTTTGCCAGGCCAGGCTGGTCTAATTTTACATGCTCCAAGAACAGAAGCGCGGCTCCAGGTTTACTTACCCTCAGGATTTCCTTCATTGCCTGGTGAGGATCAGGTATCGTACAAAATACAAGGGTTGCCACAACTGTATCAAAGCTGTTATCCGAAAAAGGAAGCTGTTCTGCACTGGATGTAAAGGTTGTTATTGCTGCGTTCGATTTCATCAGATTTTTTTGTGACCGTTCAATCATGCGGGGGTTCGGTTCAATGGCATCAACACGGTCAGCATTTTTATAATAAGGGAAATTTACGCCGGTCCCAAAACCAATTTCCAACACTCTACCTGTTGCTTGGGAAAGTAAATTTCTTCTTATCCTCTTAAATCTTCTTTTTTCCAGGGGTTTCATGGCAAAATCATAAAACGTTGGAAACCATTTTCCCATCACGAATCACTCCAGACATTAATCTTCTAATAACTGATTATACCATGAATGATATATTTAATTATTGATTATGACCTGTAATCTGATTACTTCATTTGACAGAATATTAGAGGAAAAGATATTCTTTATAGAAGGATACTACCGTTATTTTCATGAGAGGTGTAAATGTGCTACAGTCTAAATATTTATCTTATGATTCACTTACAGATTCAGACTATCAGCAGCTCCATAATTCCTTAAACGGGAAAACAGCGACTGAGGTTATTCGTTGGGGTTATGATATGTTTGGTGATGACTTAATTTATTCCTGCAGTTTTGGTGCGGAATCTATGGTTCTTATAGATATGATTTATCAGATAAAGCCTGATGCTAAGCTTGTATTTTTAGATACAGACTTTCATTTTAAGGAAACCTATCAATTAATAGATGAAGTAAAAAAGAAATATCCAAAGCTGACGATTGAATTCGTAAAACCTCGATTAACACCTGAAGAGCAAGCTGAGAAGCATGGGGACAGACTCTGGGAAAAGAACCCGGATTTATGCTGTCAAATTCGGAAAATTGATCCTCTAAAGGATGTGTTATCCAATACCAGGGCATGGATCTCTGGATTACGAAGGGATCAGTCTCCTTTACGTGCAAATACTAATTTTGTGAATAAAGACGATAAATTTCAATCCATTAAATTGTGTCCCCTTATCCATTGGACCTGGGATGAAATCTGGGATTATATTAAATCCAACGGCGTCCCCTACAATGAACTGCATGATCAGAATTATCCAAGCATTGGCTGTACATATTGCACCTCCCCAACTAAAAATGGCGCAGACTCCAGGGAAGGCAGATGGGCCGGCCTGAACAAAACCGAATGCGGCCTGCATTTTTAACAGAAAAGCGGAGGCGACTGTTCAGGTCATGCGCGGGATAAGACGAAGACTGGCCGAATAGATTTAAAACATAAAACACCTCTAAATTGCTTCTTTGCAATTTAGAGGTGTTTTATCATCTACTCTTTTTTCAGTTTTGCTAAAGCTTCCGCTAATGCCGGATTGGTAAATTCGTCATTTTGCTGTTTTTTCATATATTTCTGTACATCTTTTTTCGATGCTTTATTTTGCTTTTCTTTTCTCTTTCTCTCGTTAAACGTTGAAAGCTTTTCACGATGACCGCATTTACATACAAAGATCTGTCCTTCTCCTTCACCACGAAGTTCCAGTTTTTTATGACAGTTCGGGCATCTTGCATTGGTCTGTTTCGCAATATTTTTTTTATGACCGCATGAACGATCCTGGCAGACGAGCATTCTACCCTTTTTCGTATTGACTTCAAGCATTTGCTTACCACAATCAGGACACTTGGTTCCTGTTATATTGTGGTGCTTATACTTGGCATCACTGTTTTTTATTTCCTTTACAACCGATGCCGCATAGTCCTTCATATCTTTAATAAATTCCTGCTTATTAAGTTTTCCTTTTTCAATTGCAGACAGCTTCTGTTCCCACTCAGCGGTTAATGCCGGAGAGCGTAAATCAGAAGGAACCAGATCTAATAGCTGCTTTCCTTTAGCTGTTAAAGTAATGTATTTTCCTTTTTTCTCGATATAGTAGTTGTTAAATAGCTTTTCAATAATGTCCGCGCGGGTGGCTACTGTTCCCAGTCCGCCGGTTTGATTCATGGTCTTTGCTAATTTCTCGTCCTTCTGCTCCATAAATTTCACGGGATTTTCCATAGCCTGAAGCAGACTTCCTTCTGTAAAGTGCTCAGGAGGCTTTGTTTCACCAGTCGTCTGATGAATCGTAATGTTTTTGATGTGATCGCCTTGTTTAAGCTCAGGGATGTGTTGTTCGAACTGTTCATCACGATCATCCTGCTGATTTTGATAAATGTTCTTCCAACCTGATTTTTTTATCGACTTTCCTTTGGCCACAAATGTTTCATTTCCGATTTTCGCCGTTATCGTCCGCTGTTCATATTCAAATGGATCGGACAGAACAGCTAAGAATCTTTTGACAACCAGGTCATAGATTTTCCGTTCGTTAGAATTTAAATCACTCAGATGCACTCGCTGCTCGGTAGGAATAATCGCATGGTGATCGGACACCTTTCGATCATCCACAAAGTGCTTATTTGGTTTAATATTCTTTTGTAAAAGCTGATTGACAATCGTTTTATATTCATCCACACTGCATGCCTTAATTCGATCTTTTAAGGTAGGAACGATATCTGTGGATAGGTGCCTGGAATCGGTTCTTGGATAAGTTAACACTTTATGCTGCTCATAAAGCTTTTGCATGGCAGATAAGGTTTCCTTACCAGAAAATCCAAATATACGGTTCGCATCCCTTTGAAGCTCTGTTAAATCATACAGCTGTGGAGCAAAGCTTTTCTTCTGTTTTGTTTCGACGTTTGTGATGTCGGCAGGCTGATGGTCTACTTTCTCCATCAATTTATCGGCTGTCTCTCTTGAAAAAATGCGAGAGTTATTAGATTTATGATCCTGCCATGTAAATGTTATTCCTTTAGGTGAAGAAGCCTGTATTCCATAGAAAGTACGGGGCTTAAACTGCTTAATTTCCTCTTCCCTTTTGGCAATCATCGCTAAAGTCGGCGTCTGAACACGTCCACTGGATAGCTGGGCGTTAAATTTTGTTGTTAACGCACGTGTCGCATTTAATCCTACATACCAATCTGCTTCTGCCCTGGCCTGAGCGGATGCATATAAATTTTCATATTGTCTGCCGTTTTTTAAATTTTTGAATCCATCACGAATGGCTTTATCAGTAACTGATGAGATCCATAACCGTTTGATTGGCTTTTTTACCCGTGCCTTCTCAATAATCCAGCGGGCCACCAGTTCTCCTTCCCTGCCAGCATCCGTTGCAATGACAATATCATTTACATCCTTACGATTTAATTGCTGTTTCACTGTACTGAATTGTTTTCCTGTCTTTTTCATAACCACAAGCTTCAGACGATTTGGAAGCATAGGAAGATCCTCCATTTTCCACTCCTTATACTTGTCATCGTACACAGCAGGATCTGCCAGTGTAACCAAGTGCCCCAGTGCCCAGGTTACTATATATTTAGTACCTTCAAAGAAGCCGTTTCCTTTTTTCTTACAATTTAAAACTCTTGCAATATCCCGTCCTACTGAAGGTTTTTCCGCTAAAACTACTGTTTTGCTCATATTAACATTCCTCTCATTCATACCATTCAATCTCAACATTATTGCCTATTCTTTATAGTTTATCAGTCAACAAACAAGCTGTCTATTTGGGATACTCCATACTTGTTCTTTCATTCACAAATCTGCTACTTTAAACCTTCCTGGACAGCAAAAAGACCGTATCCCATCATAATGAGATACAGCCTTTTATCAGTTGAAATCATATATTTAGATTACTCTGCTGAACCAACGTTTGCATACTTATACTCATACGTAGCACCAAATGGATTTACGTATACTCCTTCTACTCTTGGAGAAACCAGCTGTGCTCTTGATGCCTGATAAATAGGTGCAATCGCAGCATCTTCAAATAGAACCTTTTCTGCTTCCAGGAAGTTTTCGTAACGGGCAACATTATCCTGAGCATATTTGGTGCCTGTTTCTTTTACCAACTGGTCATATTCAGGGTTGGAGTAACCCATGTTGTTATTTCCACTCTCTGTTGTCCATAGATTCATATACGTATAAGGATCAAGGAAATCCGGTCCCCATCTGGATACCTGAACTTCATAATTCATATTCGTATCAAGATCAAGACGCTGTTCTTTCGGTACACGTTTTAAATCAATGGTAAGTCCAGGCAGATTTTCTTCCAGCTGGTTCGCAATGTACTCTACCATTAATTTTGTTGTCTCATCATCATCAGTCAGGAGTTCCAGCTCAATTTCTTCTTTACCTAGTTCATCCAATCCTTGATTCCATAATTCTTTCGCTTTTTCCACATCGTAGGTAACAAGGTCTCCATTTGCTGCACGGAAATCTTCTCCTGTTTCAGGAAGTGGCGTGAAATCAGCAGGAACAAGGCCATTGGCAACGATAGACCCATTATTTAAAATTTCATCAACCAAAGCCTGTTTATTAAATGCTCTGCTCATCGCAGCACGAATATTGCGATTGGCCAGCACATCGTTCGCTTTTTGATTGAACTTAATAAAATAAACAAAGGTATCAGGCGTCACCTTATAATCGTCATGAGATTGATATTGATCCACCAGAGATGAAGTTAAGTCGATTCGGTCAACATTTCCCTGTTCATATAAATTTACACCTGTTTGTGGATCCTTTACGACTTCAAAGGTTAACTTATCCATTTTAACGGCTTCTTTATCCCAATAGTTTTCATTTTTTACAAGATCCCATGATGTACTTGTGCTTTCCCAGTTTGCCATCTTGTATGGCCCATTGGACAGTAATGAATCTGCGCTTAATGCAAAATCTTCTCCCTGTTCTTCAACAAAGGATTGATTTAAAGGGAAAAACGTACCGAATGTTGTTAAAGATTCAAAGTATGGAGTTGGATTTTCTAATTCAACAACGAGCGTATAATCATCTTTTGCAGAAACACCAAGATCTTCTACAGGGAGGTCTCCACTGCTTACAGCGGTTGCATTTTTAATAACCCCATTCATCATATACGGGCCATACTCAGAACCTGTATCCGGATTAACAGCTCTTCTCCATGAAAAAACAAAATCATGTGCGGTTACAGAATCTCCATTTGACCATTTCGCATCCTCACGTAATGTGAATGTCCAGGTCTTCCCATCTTTACTTACTTTGTGTTCCTTGGCAATTCCCGGTTCGGTTTCTCCATCTTCACCTAAGCGATACAAACCTTCCATTGTAGCCGATAAGTTATTAAATGAGGCCTCATCTGTAGTAATCGATGGATCCATGGAAGCGATCGCTACATTTGTTGTGAAATTAAGTACTTGTCCCTCATCACTATCAGAAGAACTTTCAGAATCTGTAGTTCCAGCCTCCTCTGTGTTTTCGTCAGAACAAGCTGCGACTACACTCAAAAATAGACCAAGCAAAAGCAACAGCAGCCAATTTTTTCTCTTCATGTCTTTTTACCCCCTGTTTGTCAAAACTGATCAATAGTCAGTAAATTTTAATAATTATCACTAATAAAAATTTACTGAATGAAGGTATTATACTTGAACATTACGAAAATTGTAAAGATTATTTAATAAATTAATCCTTTTGAACTATTGAGAAAATAGACGTTAATACCTACCTTCCTTTACTTCAATAAGGATTGAGAAAATATTGGGTAAAAAAGACCTTCATATTCCTATTCAACAGGGTGACTTCTTACATAAGAATTGTCATTTTTTGTTTAAAAATAGGTATCGGGGAAAAACTGGATATAAAGGTAATAGGAGGTGGATTTATGAATAAAGTATTGTACATCACAGGAACACTTCTGCTTCTTGCTGCTATCCTTGTCGGCTTTTCCACAAGTGGGAACGAGCAGCCAAGTCAGACGGGTGATCACCAGATGGAAACAGAAGACACAGAAGCTGTTGGGGTAGCGAATGAAGAGGAAAGAAACTTAGTCACTCATTTAGATACGGTGCTCACTTCTGTAGATGAGTTAGAGAAAGTCATTGAGGAAACACCAGATGAGGTAAGGACAATCAATGAAAAAGGAGAAGTTCTCGAAAAAAATTGGGATGAGATTGAAAAACAGGTGGAAGAGCTGGATCCTGATGCTTATGCAAACATCGAGAGAAGCCTATATCCATTAATGGCTGAGGCCCAAAAAGAAAATCCTGATATTGAGAAGATGAAATCCTTAAGTGAAGAAGTTACCGAGAAGTTAGAAGACTTTAAACAACAAGTATCGAATCAATAACGAAACAGAACCCCAATTGGTATATGGTTTATAACCAGCATGGGGTTCTACTTATGCTTAAAATCATCTAAAAAATCCTTCTGAAAGCTAGTAGAAATAGACTGCCTGTTATCATTAGCCATGGTTTTCTTAAACACATCTTTTCCATATTTCTCTGATAAATCGTCCACAACCTGATACAGCTTTTCATTTTTTGCCTCGTTTTCATAGGTAAATAAATCGAGCTGCTTTGTGATTTCATCCTTCTCGGTCAGCTGCTGGGCAGTAACTCCTAACAAACGAATAGGTGAACCATTCCAGTTGGCATAAAAAAGCTCGGAGGAAATACTAAAGATTTCATCCTTTAATTCAACATAATCATGGAGCTGTTGACTGCGGGTGATGGTCTTCCTGTCATGGTAACGTATCATCACCTGTATATTTTCTGAAACCACAGATTTCCGCTGCATACGTTCAGAGACTTTTTCAGACAAGGAATATAAAAGACGATCAATTTCCCGTTCATCAGTCGTATCATGGGGAAGCGTCTGTGAATTTCCTATACTTTTAAAAATACTGACTGCATCAGGATCAACTGGAGTTGGGTCATAGCCATTGGCCCGATTTTTCAATCTTTCTCCATTGACCCCTAATAATGTTTTCAGCTGATAGACATCATAGGCAGCCAAGTCACCAATCGTATTAATCTTTAAATTTTGCAGCTTTACAGCGGTTTTCTTTCCTACCCCATACATCTCTTCAATCGGTAAAGGCCATAATTTTTCTTCCAGTTCCCGTTTTCTGAGAACGGTTATTCCCATTGGCTTTTTCATATCGGAGGCCATTTTAGCGAGAAACTTATTGGGAGCAATTCCAATACTGCAGGGCAAATCCAGCTCATCTTTGATTTTCATTTGTATCCGTTCGGCAATTTCCAAAGGTGTTCCCAAATCAGCACATTCCGTAATATCCATGTAACCCTCATCAATGGATACAGGCTGGATATAAGGTGTGATGTCAGCCAAAATAGCAAACATATTGCGTGATGCTTCACGGTAGCGGTCAAAGTTCGGTGTTTTTACAATTAATTCCGGGCATAATTCCTTTGCCTGCCATAAAGGCATTGTTGTTTTGACTCCTTTTGCTCTTGCCTCATAACTGCTGGTTACAATAATCCCTTTTCGATGCTCGGGGTTACCGGCTATCGCTAAAGGCTTTCCCTTAAGATCAGGATTGTAAGCCGCTTCAACTGAGGCATAAAAGCTGTTCATATCCACATGAAAAATAATTCGACCCTTCGTAGGGAAGCGATTTGACATCCTAACACCTGCTTACAAAACATTTGTTCTTTGTTCATTATAACATATTTTTTTTCAGGTTTAATTTGGTCAAACCACAAAAAACAAGTACATGACCAGAATGTCACATACTTGTTTTTTATACAGTCAATTATTTTGCAGCTTCTTCTATAATCGCCGCGACCAGTTCTGCAGCATTGACCAATTCGCTGACCGGCATGCGTTCATCTGTTGTATGAATTTCTTCATAACCAACAGCAAGGTTTACTGTAGGAATCCCATATCCTGAGATAACATTGGCATCACTTCCACCGCCACTTTTACGGGGAGTACTTGAACGACCAATTTTTTCGGCAGCACTTTTCACCACTTGAACAATCTGATCGTCTTCTTTATGCTTGAATCCCGGGTAAGCGACTTTTACTTCGACTTCTGCTTTTCCACCCATTTTTTCTGCCGTTTCTTCAAAAGCCGTTTTCATTTTCTCGACCTGTTCTTCCATTTTTTCTTTTTGAAGAGAGCGAGCCTCTGCGGAAATAGCTACATGGTCTGCAACAACATTCGTAGCCCCGCCGCCTTCAAATCGGCCAATATTAGCAGTTGTTTCCTCATCAATTCGGCCAAGAGGCATTTTGGCAATAGCCTTTGCAGCAATGGTGATAGCCGAAACTCCCTTTTCAGGTGCCACACCAGCATGAGCCTTTTTGCCAATAATGTCTGCATTAACCTTCGCCTGGGTCGGCGCAGCTATGACAACATCCCCTACCTGACCATCACTGTCAAGAGCGTACCCATATTTGGCTTTGACTAGTGAAGAATCCAAAGCTTTAGATCCCACTAATCCCGATTCCTCTCCTACTGTAATGACAAATTGGATATCTCCATGTTCAATGTTATTTTCTTTTATATTGCGAATGGCTTCAAACATCACTGCAAGCCCTGTTTTATCATCCGCTCCCAGGACAGTGGTTCCATCAGATACGATATACCCATCCTTGACAGAAGGTTTCACGCCTTTACCTGGGGCAACAGTATCCATATGTGAAGTGAAATAAATCGGTTCCGCTTCAGGCTTGGTACCTTTTAATGTACATATTAAATTATTTGAACCAAAACCTGTTTTTTCCTTTGCCTGATCTTCAGTGATTTCCAGGCCTAAATCTGAAAATTTCTTTTTTAATATATTGGAAATCTCTTCTTCGTGCTTAGTCTCAGAGTCGATTTGGACAAGCTCCAAAAACTCATTCAAAATCCGTTCCTGATCGACTGCTGTCATTTTGTTTTCCTCCTTAGGTAATCCCATTCCTGTTAAATAGTATTTGTAATTTAGTCCTTATCACTCTTTACTTTGCGTGATTAAGAATATATAAAATGAACGAATAAGTCAATTCATACCACTTATAATGGCATATTTCCATGTTTTTTCTTCGGTCTTTCCTCCGTTTTATTCTTTAACATGTCCAATGACTTAATCAGCGCTTGTCTTGTTTCTCTTGGTTCAATGACATCATCGACCATACCAAGCCCGGCTGCAACATAAGGATTGGCAAATTTCGCCCTGTATTCTGCAATTTTTGCCTGTCGTGTCGCCTCAGGGTCATCACTCTCTTTTATTTCTTTGGCAAAAATAATGTTAGCCGCGCCATCCGGTCCCATAACAGCAATCTCAGCGTTCGGCCATGCAAACACTAAATCCGCACCAATCGATTTACTATTTAAAGCTACATATGCCCCTCCATATGCTTTACGTGTGATAATCGTGATTTTTGGTACAGTCGCCTCTGAATACGCATACAAAATTTTAGCCCCATGTCGAATGATGCCTCCATGCTCCTGCTTAATTCCCGGGAAAAATCCGGTGACATCTTCAAACGTAATCAAAGGGATGTTAAAGGCATCACACATCCGGATAAATCTTGAAGCTTTGTCACTTGAGTCAATATCCAAACCACCAGCCATAAATTTAGGTTGATTGCAAACTAAACCAACAGGCTTTCCTTTCACCCTTGCAAATCCTACTACAATATTTTTGGCAAACTCCGGGTGAATCTCAAAAAAGGAATCCTGATCCACTACTTCTTCTACAATCGTTCGTACATCATATGGACGTACAGGATCAAAAGGAATTTTTTCATTAAGATCAGGTAAATCTTCCTCCTGGTCATCTACTTCTTTAACTGGAGGTTTTTCCTGATAATTAGATGGTAAGTAACTCATGAGCTTACGAACGCAATCGAGGGCCTCTTCTTCATTTTCAGCCTTTAAATGAGCATTTCCACTCTTTGTATTATGAACCTTAGCTCCCCCTAAATCCTCGGAGCTGATTTGTTCGCCTGTTACAGTTTCAATTACCTTTGGTCCCGTAATAAACATTTTTGAGGTTTTTTCCACCATAATGACAAAATCGGTAATGGCCGGGGAATAAACAGCTCCTCCCGCACTAGGACCCATAATGACAGAAATCTGCGGAATGACGCCGGAGTATATAGAATTTCGGTAAAAAACATGACCATATCCATCTAAGGATGCGACGCCTTCCTGAATTCTGGCACCACCTGAATCATTCAGACCTATAAAAGGGGTTCCATTTTTAGCGGCTAAATCCATGACAGCCGCAATCTTTTTCCCGTGCATTTCTCCAAGAGCCCCGCCATATACCGTGAAATCCTGGGCAAATAAATAGACATCACGCCCGTCGATTTTACCAAAACCAGTTACGACGCCTTCACCAGGTGCATCTTTCATGCCGAAATCACTTGTACGTGGTTCCATAAAAGGATTAAGCTCGACAAATGAGCCCTCATCCAGTAGGTAATCAATCCGTTCTCGTGCTGTCAATTTCCCCTTGTCCCGCTGTTTCTGAATTTTTTCATCACCCCCGCCAAGCTCAACTGATCGCCGTTTATCATAGAGTTCATTGATTTTATCAAAGATATCCATTACGAGTCCCCCTTGTGATTGCAAAGTTCGTATAATACGCCATTAGCTGCTTTCGGGTGAAGAAAGGCAATCTCTGCTCCATTCGCTCCCTTTTTGGGTTCCTCATTGATTAAAGGAATATTTTGATTACGGTAATGCTGTAAACGCTCACTTAAATCAGTTACCTCAAGAGCTATATGATGAATACCTTCCCCTTTTTTCTCAATAAATGAATGAATAGGAGAGGCATCCGATAAAGGTTCCAATAGTTCTATTGAGGTTTCCCCGATTTTAAAAAAGGCAACTTTTACACCTTCTGATGGAACCTTCTCAACACCGTGCAATTTCAAGCCTAAAACCTGATCATAAAAGGGCATCGTTTTCTCCAGGCTTTTTACCGCAATTCCGATATGAGAGATCTTCTCAGGAGGCTCCGTTCCCTTCATATCTTGCGGCGTAACCAGCTGCTTTATATAATTTGCAATATATTCCGTCGGTGTTCCCGGGGTAAATACCTTTTGAACCCCTTTTTCTTCTAAAAAAGGAATATCTTCTGCAGGAATAACACCACCGCCAATGACAGGTATATCCTCAGCCTGTCTTTCCTTTAATTGCTCGACTACTTTAGGAAACAACGACCGGTGGGCTCCTGACAGTGAGGAAAGACCCACAACATCTGCATCCTCCTGTACAGCAGCCTGTGCAATTTGTGCAGGTGACTGTCGCAGTCCTGTATAAATCACTTCCATCCCATGGTCACGTAAAACCTGCGCAATAATCAGTGCTCCCCGGTCATGTCCATCCAGGCCCGGTTTTGCAATCAGTGCGCGAATTTTTTTAGTCATGTGTATATCTCCCCTTTTGTCTCCATCCATGATTATTCAATGTTTAGCCCACGTATTCACCGAATTCTTGTCTTAAAACATTACAAATTTCACCGACAGAAGCGTAGGCTTTGACGGCATTTAAAATATATGGAATTAGATTTTCATTTGTGTTTTGGGCTGCTTCTTCCAAGTCATTTAAAGCTTGATTTACGTGTACCTGATTGCGTTCTTCTTTAACGTTTTGCAGGCTTTGAATTTGACTGCTCTCCAGTTCATCATCCACTTTAAGTAAATCAGGATTAACCTCTTCGTCCACTTGAAATTCGTTCAAACCAACAACAATTTCCTCTTCATTTTCTATGTTTTTCTGGGTTTCATAGGCAGCCTGATGAATTTCCCGTTGCATGTAGCCTTCTTCTACTGCCTGTACAGCGCCACCAAGCTCTTCAATTTTATCTAAATATTTTTCGACTTCTTCTTCCATCTGATCTGTCAACGATTCGACATAATAGGAACCTGCCAGTGGGTCAACAGTATCAGCGACACCGCTTTCATGAGCAATAATCTGCTGGGTACGAAGCGCAATTCGAGCAGACTCTTCAGTCGGTAAAGCCAAGGCTTCATCCCTGGAATTGGTGTGCAGGCTCTGTGTTCCGCCTAACACAGCTGATAGTGCCTGTAAAGTTACTCGTACAATGTTATTATCCGGCTGCTGAGCTGTAAGCGTTGAGCCACCTGTCTGTGTATGAAAACGGAGCTTCCAGCTTTTCGGGTTTTCTGCTCCATAGCGTTCCTTCATGATTTTTGCCCATAGTCTTCTTGCCACTCTAAATTTCGCCACCTCTTCAAAAAAGTTGTTATGCGCATTGAAAAAGAAAGCTAAACGTGGGGCAAACTGGTCTACTTCCAGTCCACTGTTTAAAGCCGCGTCCACATAGGCCATACCATTTGCCAGTGTAAAAGCGACTTCTTGAACAGCAGTCGAGCCTGCTTCCCGGATATGATAGCCGGAAATGCTGATGGTATTAAACTTAGGCACATACTGCTGACAATACTCAAAAATATTCGTAATCAAACGCATAGAAGGCTTAGGCGGAAAAATATATGTACCTCTGGCTATATATTCCTTTAAAATGTCATTTTGAATCGTTCCGGTTAATGCTTCCTTAGAAACCCCCTGTTTTTCCCCAACAGCTATGTACATGCACAATAAAACAGAGGCCGGTGCATTAATCGTCATCGATGTACTGACCTGATCCAAAGGAATTTTGTCTAATAAATCCTCCATATCTTTAAGGGTATCAATCGCAACCCCCACTTTTCCGACTTCCCCCTCAGACATCGGATCGTCGGAGTCATAACCAATCTGTGTAGGTAAATCAAATGCCACAGAAAGGCCGGTTTGTCCCTGATCCAGCAAATAACGAAAACGCTCGTTTGTTTCCTTTGCAGAACCAAAGCCGGCGTATTGACGCATGGTCCAGAACCTGCTCCGGTACATGGTAGGCTGTATCCCTCTTGTGTACGGGTATTGCCCAGGAAATCCCAATTTTTCTACATATTTCTCATCTTTATTTTCCGGTGTGTATAATCGTTCTACTTCGATGTCAGAACTGGTTTGAAATGAGTCTTTTCGTTCGGGAAAACGATGAGTAGCCTTTTCAACCGCTTTTTCCCATTCCTGTTGAGCCTGTTTAGGATCTTTATTCATCATGGAACCTCCTTCACGTTGTCCTAATCCTAATAAATTCGATAAAAAATCATAAATTCCTATTAACTAGAGGAAATCTATTCTATTTTATTTGTCAAAATGGGCTTGCATCATTTTGTTTAAAATAACTGAACCAAACCAAGGTGCCTCTTCACATGAGTGTAATGCGTCATGTAAACGAGGCACCTTAAAAATTCACATCCTTATATCGTTATAACCCCATATTTTTCGCAATAATATTTTTCATGATTTCATTGGTGCCGGCGTAAATCGAAGTGACTGCAACATCCCGATATCTGCGGGCGATCTCATATTCTTCCATATACCCAAAGCCCCCAAAAAGCTGCATGCATTCAACAGCTGCCTTCTGGGCCAGGTCTGTCGTCCACCATTTTGCCATCGATACTTCATCAACAATTTCCTCTCCGGCCATGTGCTCTTCCACTAATCGATCCACAAAGGTTCTTCCAATCGAAAGCTCGGTGTTCAGTTCGGCCAGCTTAAATTGGGTGTTTTGAAATTTGCTGATCCTTCTGCCAAAGGCTTCCCGCTCTCTGACATAATCAATCGTCAGATCCAGCATTCTTTCAATTCCGGCTACTGTCTGTATAGCCACCATTAAACGTTCCTGCTGTAATTGATTCATTAAATAATAGAACCCTTTTCCTTCTTCACCTAATAAATTTGCAGCGGGAACACGGGCATCTTCAAAAATGAGTTCACTGGTATCATTGGCATGCTGACCGACTTTGTTCAATTTTTTCCCTCGTTTAAAACCTGGCGTACCCCTTTCAACAACAATCAGACTAATCCCTTTATGGGGCGGATATGCTTTAGGATCAGTTTTGCATACCACTACGGCTAAATCTGCAGAATGCCCGTTTGTAATAAAGGTTTTTTCCCCATTAATGATGTAGTCATCACCATCACGGATGGCTGTTGTTTTGACAGCTGCTAAATCCGAACCCGCACCTGGTTCAGTCATAGCGATTGCGGAAATCATTTCACCCGTTGTTGCTTTGGGCAGCCAGCGATTTTTCTGTTCCGCATTCCCGTATGTTTCAATATATGGAATGACGATATCATTATGAAGGCCAAATCCTGTCATAGCCGTCCCGATTTTCTCAAATTCCTCAGATATGACAACGGAATAACCGAAATCAGCGTTTAACCCTCCATACTTTTCGTCAACTTGCGGACATAAAAAGCCTTGCTCCCCTGCCTTTTTCCAAAAGGATCGCGGAACCTGTTTATCCTGTTCCCATTGTTGATAGAAAGGAGCGGCTTCTTTTGCCAGAAACTTCTGTAAGGACTCTCTGAAAATCTCATGTTCCTCTTTTAAAAATGGTCTTTTCATAAAATCCCCCCTGTCTTCAGTAAGATGGTGATAGGGACTCCAAAATCACGCGGATTACACGGTCTCTTCTTTTTTCCGGGATACTTTTTCAATAGCACTTTTATATTCCGTTTTTAATTCTTCTACGATGTCCGCAACAGGCTGGGTTCGATTAATGGCACCCACTCCTTGACCTGCACCCCAGATATCCTTCCAGGCTTTTACGTCCTTATTTCGTAATTCCGAGAAATCTATGGTTTCTTTTTTCTTAAGATTTGCAGGATCCATACCTGCCTTTTCAATACTTGGTACGAGGTAATTGGCATTCACACCGCTAAAAGCGTCTGTATAGATAATGTCCTCAATGGATGAATCAACAATCATATCTTTATAAGCATCCTGAGCTGAGCTTTCCACTGATGGAATAAAACGGGTTCCCATATAGGAAAAATCAGCACCAAGCACTTCCGTTGCCAGAATATCTTCACCTTTTGTCATTCCGCCTGATAAAGCGATGGGACCATCAAAAAATTCCCGAACCTCATGCACAAACGAAATCGGATTAAAGGTTCCGGCATGCCCGCCTGCACCACTGGCAACAAGAACAAGACCATCTGCCCCTTTTTCTATCGCCTTCTCAGCATACTTAATATTAATCACATCCGAGAACACAACTCCTCCGTATTGATGAACAATTTCAGCTACAGGTCCCGGATCTCCCAAAGAAGTAATCACGACTGGCGGCTGATACTTTTCGATTAAATTTAAATCTTCCACATAACGTTTATTCGACCTATGTACAATAAAGTTGATTCCCCAAGGTCCTATTTTCTGATGAGGGTTTTCTTCTTTTAATTGTTGAAGTTCAGAGGTAATTTCCTTCATCCAATCCTCTAAAATTTCACCAGTTCGAGCGTTTAAGGCTGGAAAAGTACTAATAACTCCTGATGCACAACCATTAATCACCATTTTTGGATTATTAATTAAAAACATAGGGGCAATCATTACAGGAATATCTACGGAACCCCTCAATTCTTTTACAGTCTGATTAACCATTTCAATCACCTTTCTATAAGTTTATTTCTTTTTCACACCGAATTGACATAAAATTTGCTTTGTATGCTCTCCATGTTCAGGCGCTTGCGATCGAATTGTACCTGGTGTTTCAGATAGCTTTATCGGTATACCTGGGTGCTGAACGGAATTCGTTTGCTGAGGAATATTCTGAAGCATTTGCCGGGCTGAAACCTGCGGGCTGGCAATCACTTCATTAAAGGTATGAACCGGACTGACACAACCAGCGATCATCCTTTGTTTGATAAACTTCATAGCAGGCAAGGGCACCACTTAACGTCTGTTTGCCCCTTTCCGGCTCGATATGGTTTGTTAAGTATCCAGGAAGCAGTATTTGCAGCCAGGATAGAACTCCATCTAGCATAGAGATATCAACAAATTGCCCTCTTCCTGACTTTCCTCTTTCAATTAAAGCAAGTAATATGCCAATTGCTGCAGGCAGTGCACCTCCACCAATATCCGCGATTTGAGCTGCAGGGACGACGGGCTTTCCATCTCGCTCCCCCATCAAATTTAATAAACCGGCATAGCTTATATAATTAATATCATGACCTGGTTTATCCCTATAAGGACCTGTTTGCCCATAACCTGTAATGGAACAGTAAATTAATCCCGGGTTAATATCCCTTAGGGTTTGATAATCCAGACCCAGTTTTTCCATCACACCGGGTCGAAAGGACTCCACAACGATATCGGTTTCTTCCACTAAGCGTAGAAAGTATTGCTTTTCTTCAGGACTTTTTAAATTTAAACAGATGCTTTTTTTATTTCTGTTCAGAGAATGAAAAAAGGCGCTTTTCTCATCAATTTTTGGCTCATAAGCTCTGGCATAATCCCCCATCATTGGATCCTCAACCTTTATGACTTCAGCGCCAAAGTCGGCTAACAGCATCGTACAGTATGGACCAGGTAATAATCGTGTTAAGTCGAGAACACGAATCGATTTTAATGGCACTATCTGTCCCCCTTACTCTTATTTCCTATGTCCGTGTGAACACCTAAGCATTTCTTTGTCCTGCTAAGTCTTCCGGATTGTCTTCGCTTTACTGTTCATCCAGTCTTTCTATAATGGTTGCATTTGCCATTCCATGACCTTCGCACATCGTCTGCAGTCCATATCGACCGCCTGTTCTTTCCAGTTCATGCAATAACGTAATCATCAAGCGTCCTCCGCTGGCCCCTAATGGATGCCCTAAAGCAATGGCCCCTCCACTCACATTTAATTTATCCGGATCTGCTCCGGTTTCCTTGAGCCACGCCAACGGAACGGAAGCAAAGGCCTCATTCACCTCAAATAAATCAATATCATGAATCGATAGCCCGGCTTTTTCCAATACCTTTTCCGTCGCGGGGATAGGTCCTGTTAACATAAGGGTCGGATCAGAACCGGTTACGGATCTGGCAACGACACGAAACCGCGGTTTTAATCCCAGTTCCTCTGCTTTTTCTCTGGACATCATAAGAATTGCATTTGCCCCGTCACTTATCTGACTGGAATTCCCTGCTGTAATATTCCCTTCTTCTTTAAAGGATGGCTTTAAAGAACTCAGCTTCTCCAGACTTGTATTCTCTCTCGGTCCTTCATCATCTTTCATAGCTGCAGAAGTTCCATCTGGGAGGTTTACTTCTAATGGCATAATCTCCTTATCAAACCGTCCCTCTTTTCTCGCCTGTACGGCCTTTCGATGACTTTCCAGAGAAAATTCATCGAGCTCCTTACGGCTAAATTCCCATTTCTCTGCAATTCGGTCAGCGGATAAGCCCTGATGGATCATTTCATACTTAGAAGTCAATTCCTCACTAAAGTCAGCATCCAGACGATTCGAGCCTATAGGAACCCGTGACATACTTTCCACACCACCTGCCACGACGATATCCATATCTCCACTTAAAATAGCCTGTGCAGCAAAATGTACAGCTTGCTGGCTGGAACCGCACTGACGATCAATGGTTGTACCTGGAACCTCCATGGGATAGTCAGCCATTAACGCGGATATTCTGGCTATATCCAGCGCCTGTTCGCCGACCTGGGATACACAGCCTAAGATGACGTCATCTATCAGTTCTGCTGAAATCCCAGCCCTTTTCACCACTTCCTTAAGCGGTTTTGCAGCCAGTTCATCTGCCCGAATCCCGCTTAATAGTCCGTTACGTTTACCTACAGGAGTTCTTACTGCTTCTACAATCACCGCTTCTCTCATAAGCATTCTCCCCTCTCTCTGTAATCTCTTTCATTTTTCTGAATAGTTATGGCTGTGAAGAACCCTTTTTCAGGATACGAAGCAAATAATCACTAATCAGATCAGCTATTTCTGTTTTACTTTTTTGTCCCTCAAAGGAGTACCACTCAATGACCGAATTTAATGCCCCCAGAATAAGATTGCGAACAATTTTTACATTTACATTTTGAAAGACTCCTGCCTCAATACCTTTCAGAATAAGCTGGTCAATATAACGACTATATTGATCACGCAGGGACAGAATTTCTTTTAACGGATCACCGGAAAACAACTGTTCAGGCTTGGCGCCAATTTCAAAACCAGTGCGCTCTTTCAGCAGATATTCAACATGAAGCGTTAACACTTTATGCAATTTTTCCTGTAATTCACTTTTTTCCTCTATGATGGTTTCTATATTATGTATGCTCTGCTCCAAAAGCATTTTTTGGCTCTGGTAAAGAAGGTCCTGCTTATCCTTAAAGTAGTAATATACAGATCCTTTTGTCATCAGCAGCTTTGAAGCAATCTCCTCCATTGTTGTCGCATGAAAGCCTCTTTCGCCAATGATGCTCACGGCTGACTGAATAATCTCTTTCTTTTTCTTTGCGGCTTTTCGTTCACGTAATGACAACATGCTCACTTCCCTGAAAAATCAAATAATTTAGTTAATTCGATTCTATATATTCATTTTTTGACTGTCAAGTTAATTTTCTAAAAATTAACTCACCTTTCAATAATTATATACCTGAAGCAGGACCATTTTTCAGAGTCACATCTTGTCCTTTCTGCCGTTTCACTGTAAAATATAAGAAGGATTATGTAAGGGGGACGAAAAGAATGGCAAAAGCGAAGAAGAAAAAGAATAATCAAAATACAGCTGTTCAAACGAAACCGAAAAAGTCAAAAAGAGAAAAGCGTATGAAAGTCGTTATATATTTAATGGTTATTGCCATGCTTTTAAGCTCATTGCTTGCCGGTGCAGGAATGTGGTTAACCTAAGTACTCCGGAAAAAAACAAGCCCTTAACGTTTTCACTAAAAACGATAAGGGCTTTTGTTTATTTTAAAATGTGTTTTGTATGTTTTTTAATAATCAGGTATTGTTCAATTTCGTTTAACAAGGTAAATAAACTGGCACGAACTTCGAATTCTTCTCTTGTTTTTGGCAGCTCTGTATGTCTGAACGTTTCACGTAATTTCTTCAATCTATCTAAATAAATATGCGCCGTGTTCCCAGGGTGAATACCCTCTGCCAAATCATCAAAAAAACCAGCCATTTCTTTTGCCTGATCATTTACACTGGAAATCCGGCTAATCAGCGGGAGCATTCTTTCCAATACCTCGAATTGCTTAGAACGCATACGAAAGTAATAATGATACGTATGATGGCTTCGTAATAAATGATTTTCAACATCCTGGTAGGCTAAAGCACTCGCCTTTTCAAGATCATTGGCAGCTTCATTAAACTCTTTTCCTGTCCAGCTCTCATCGCCTGTTTCTAAAAACCTGGCAATTTCTTTTAAAATGATTCTAAAGTTCTCTTCCACTCTTTGTTGCATATTCTTTAAATTATCCTCAAGGGAAGGCATATATAAATTCAGGATTAATGCCGTTCCTATTCCGACAGAAATTAACACAACTTCATTCCAGATCAAATCTAAGGTAATGGAATTAGAACCATATAAATGCAAAATAATAACTGAACTCGTTACAATACCTTCAGTAATTTTTAATTTGACTGTGGCAGGTATAAATAATAACAGCAAAATTCCAATAGCAATTGGATGATAGCCAATAAGTAGTTCAAAGACAGCAAAACTGAATACCATGGCTAACAGACAGGCTGCATAACGATGCCAGGAAGCCAGCACAGAGCGTTTTCTCGTCACTTTAATACATAAAATAACCAATATACCCGCAGAGATATAGTTTTCCAATTGAAGTAATTGTGCGATGAAGATAGCAATCGGTGTACCAATTGCTGTTTTTAATGTTCGGTAGCCAATTTTCACTGCAAAGTTGACCCCTTTTGTTTATTTTTTTCTTACCTATTATTTGGTATCTATAAGCCGTTTACTCCTCAACAAAAGAAAAAGGGATGGCTGTTAACCATCACCTTTATACTTCTTCACAATATTCATCAAACAGGTTCTGCAGCTGGTTGACAACTTCATGAGGCTCTGAAGATTCAATTTCATGACGCTCGACCATTTTTAAAATCTTTCCATCTTTAAGTAATGCAAAGGATGGAGAAGATGGTTCATATCCTTCAAAGTACTCTCGAGCTCTGGATGTGGCTTCCCGGTCCTGTCCCGCAAATACTGTATACAGGTGCTCCGGACGCTTATCATAATGAACAGCGTTTGCTGCTGCCGGACGGGCTACTCCTCCTGCACAACCACATGTTGAATTTACCATAACCATTGCTGTACCATTCTGTTTCATTGCTGCGTCAACTTCTTCAGGAGTCTTCAGTTCTTCATACCCCACAGAAGTTACTTCTTCTCTGGCTTTATCTACAATGTCCTGCATAAATAGGTTAAAATCCATAAGTATTCATCTCCTTCCAGATGATCTAAGTATACCAATATCATACCAACATTGGATAAAACTTTCAAATAGAAGGTATAACAAAGGCGGAAGCGCCCGTTTGTCCAGCTGCGGCTCCTAGGTCAAGGCGGATATAAGACAAAGACATTACGTGGCCAAAAACATGCCACTCCATGTCTTCGTCTTATCCCGCATGACCTGAACAGTCGCCTCCGCTTTTCTATTAGCGACGTACAGACTGGACTGAGCCGGAGGAGATAAAGTGAAACTTCAATCCGTGGGGGTTCATCCCCCACGGATTGCTAGTTGAACAAATCGGGTGTTTACTGGCTGTTGACCCCCACTTATTTCTTACAGGGGGTCTTACAGCCAGTTAACACGCGGAAAAGGAAACACGGCGAACAGCGTGAGTCGATGTTGACATATCGGACGAGGTGAAGGAAGTCTCGCTAGTCGGTGGAGCCGGACGTGGCCTATCATGATTCCTTATCTACAATAAGCTGTTTTTAATTACAATTCCATATAAACAAAAGGGCAGATTCCTCAGTAAGAATCTGCCCTAATTAAATCATTAAGATAACTGGCTGGTCTGATGGTTTTGTGTCTGGTTCTGACTTTGGCCGCCCATTCCAGTCATTTTCTGAGCCATTTTACCCACGCCATTACCTTGACGCATACTGTAAAAAGCAGCAGCACCAATTCCAACGGATGCAAGGATTGGTAACCAATTTCTTCTTTGTTGATTGGCCATCCCTATCAACCTCCTTCATCCATTTAGAATTCCCAGTGAGTGATAAAACATTTGAAGATAAATTTGTTAATTTCTGTTGTTTTATAGAAGGCTATATGACAACATTTGTTAATAAACGGAAGTACTATCCGATGACATATTTTCCAGAATTTCTTTCAACCGCTTCAAGAAGTTTCCACAGACCAGACCATCTAAAATACGGTGATCAAGGGATAAACAAAGGTTTACCATATGTCTGGCAGCAAACATTCCATTGATAATCACAGGCTTCTCAACAATGGATTCAACCTGTAATATGGCTGCCTGAGGATGGTTAATAACCCCCATGGACTGTACGGATCCAAACGAACCGGTATTATTAACTGTAAATGTTCCACCTTGCATATCATCCTGAGTCAGTTTTCCGCTCCTGGCCTTAGAAGCAAGGTTGTGGATATCTTTAGCAATGCCTTTAATACTCTTCTCATCCGCATTTTTAATAACCGGTACAAACAATTCCTGATCCTTTGCTACAGCAATTGATAGATGAATGTCCTTTCGCTGAATAATTTTATCTCCAGCCCAGGTACTGTTTAATTGCGGATATTCCTTAAGCGCCTGTGCAACAGCTTTTACAAAAAAGGCAAAGTAAGTAAGACTGAAGCCTTCCTTCTGTTTAAACTCATTTTTCAGTTCATCTCTTGCCTTTACTAAGTCTGTTACATCAGCCTCAACCATCATCCATGCATGAGGAATCTCCTGCTTAGACCGGACCATGTTTTGAGCAATGGCTTTACGCACTCCTGTTACAGGAATTTCGATATCTCCATCTCCTGAAGTAACAGAATCCGTCGGAGATACTGTCTGTTTTTCGGAATCCTTAACAGGCTCTGTGACATCTCTGTCTGATTTTCCCGAGCCTGGCTGAGAGGCTGGTTTAGGTATATCACCTGTTTGAATGATCTTTTCTAAATCTTTTCGTGTAATACGTCCTCCACGACCAGACCCTTCAACATGATTCAAATCAATATCATGCTCCTGTGCTAAGCGAAGTACAGCTGGTGAATAGCGTTTTTTCATCGGCTTTTCCTCAAAATGATCCACTGCTTCCTCTGTTTGTGCAGCTGTAGTTTCTTCCGCTTGCGTTTCAGTAGCTTCTGAACTTCCTTCCGTCTCTATATAACACATTAAGTCCCCAACAGAAATCGTATCGCCTTCTGATGCAACGAGCTCTGTTATTTTTCCTGTAAAGGATGATGGTACTTCCGCATTCACTTTATCCGTCATAACCTCAGCTATCGGATCATATTTATTCACCTGGTCACCTTCACTCACAAGCCAGGTACTGATTGTTCCCTCAGTTACACTCTCTCCAAGCTGAGGCATGTGTATTCTTTCCGTTGCCATCTTATCCCTCCTTTTGTTTTCAGACTAAACGGTCGCCTTCGCTTTTCTTTGTCCAGCTGCGGCTCCCGGTCGCCTCCGCTTTTCTACCTAAAATTCTGCTAGTTCCCGCATGGCTTTTTCGGTTTTTTCCGGGTTGATCATAAAATACTTTTCCATTGGAGGCGCAAAAGGCATCGCGGGTACATCTGGTCCTGCGAGTCGTTGTACGGGTGCATCTAAATCAAACAAGCAGTTTTCCGAAATGATTGCTGAAACTTCACTTAGTATACTGCCTTCTTTATTATCTTCAGTGACCAGCAGCACTTTTCCCGTTTTTCTCGCTGCCTCAATAATCGCTTCTTTATCGAGAGGATAAACCGTCCGCAAATCTAAAATGTGTGGGGAAATCCCCTCTTCCTCTAGCTTTTCAGAAGCCTGAAGAGCAAAATGAACACCGAGGCCATATGTAATGACGGTAATATCTGTTCCTTCTCGTTTAACATCGGCTTTTCCAATAGGCAATACATAATCATCCTCAGGTACATCACCTTTTAATAGTCGATAGGCACGCTTATGTTCAAAAAATAAAACAGGATCTTCATCCCTTATAGCTGCTTTAAGTAGTCCTTTTGCATCATACGGGGTGGATGGCATGACGATTTTAAGGCCGGGCTGATTGGCAAACACCGATTCCACTGACTGGGAATGATATAAAGCACCGTGCACGCCCCCGCCATAAGGAGCTCGAATAGTAATCGGGCAATGCCAGTCATTGTTTGAACGATAACGAATTTTGGCTGCTTCGGATATAATCTGATTGACAGCAGGCATAATAAAGTCTGCAAATTGCATTTCGGCAACAGGCCTCATGCCATACATAGCTGCTCCAATCCCCACTCCGGCAATAGCCGATTCTGCCAGAGGTGTATCGATCACCCGTTCTTCGCCAAACTCGTCATAGAGACCGTCAGTGGCCCTGAACACGCCACCTTTTTTCCCGACGTCCTCACCTAAAACAAAAACCTTCTCGTTTCGCCTCATTTCCTCCTGCATCGCTTGAGTCACAGCTTGAATATATGATATTACAGGCATCGTTATCCCCCTCCTTTACTCTGCATAGACATAACGCAGGGTGCTTTCCGAATCAGCATACGGTGCGTTTTCTGCGTATTCCGTGGCTTCATTTACCATTTTATCTATTTCTGAATGAAGCTCGTTTTCGATGTCATCGGTTAAAATGCCATTTTGCTTTAAATAGTCGCCAAATGTAATTAAAGCATCCTTCTTTTTAGCTTCTTCCACTTCTTCCTTTTCACGGTAGGTCCGGTCGTCATCATCACTTGAATGGGCAGTAAACCTGTAGGATACCGTTTCAATTAAAGTTGGTCCCTCTCCATTCACAGCACGTTGTCTGGCATCCCGGACAGCTTCATAAACAGCTAATGGATCATTGCCATCTATGGTTACTCCCGGCATACCGTATCCCTGGGCTCGATCGGAGACAGATTTACTTCCAAGCTGTTTTTCTAATGGGACGGATATGGCATATTTATTATTTTCGACCATAGTAATCACAGGTAATTTGTGGACACCAGCAAAATTTAAGCCTTCGTGGAAATCGCCCTGGTTAGAAGATCCCTCTCCTAACGTTACAAAGGAAGCAATGTCTTTCTTTTCCATCTTGGCTGCTAAAGCAACTCCTACAGCATGGGGAACCTGGGTGGTTACCGGCGATGATCCAGTTAAAATCCGGTTTTTCCTTTGACCAAAATGACCTGGCATCTGACGTCCGCCGGAATTAGGGTCTTCAGCTTTCGCAAATCCTGACAGCATTAATTCTTTTGCAGTCATTCCAAAAGCCAATACCACTCCCAGATCACGATAATAAGGAGCAACATAATCCTGATCACGATCCAATGCAAAGGATGCTCCCACCTGTGCGGCTTCCTGTCCCTGACAGGAGATAACAAACGGAATCTTTCCTGCCCGATTTAACAGCCACATTCTTTCATCTATTTTTCTGGCCAGAAGCATGTGCCTATAGATATCCAGCACCTGCTCATCTGTCAATCCCAATGATTTGTGGCGATTTTGTGTCATCAATACCCCTCCTTTAATAACTTCTGCTTATCATTATCCGTGTATCTGCTTTCCATCAACGGCTAAAGCTGCTTCTCCCATCCCCTCTGTTAAGGATGGATGAGGATGAATCGTTTCGGATAACTCCCATGGTGTGGCATCCAGCACTTTGGCAAGCGTCCCTTCCGTAATCATGTCTGTCACATGAGGACCAATCATATGAACGCCCAACAGATCATCACTGTTTCTATCAGCTACAATTTTTACAAAACCATCTGATTCACCTTGAACGAGGGCTTTCCCAATGGCTTTAAAAGGAAATTTCCCGATTTTAACTTCATACCCTTGATCTTTCGCTTCCTGTTCTGTCAGACCAACACTGGTTGCCTCAGGATTTGAGTAAATACAGGTTGGTATTTCCTCCTGTTTCAATGGATAAGGTTCTTCGTTTGCCATATGCTCAACAGCAAGCTTCCCTTCATGTGATGCCACATGGGCCAGCTGCAAGCCGCCAATCACATCTCCAATGGCATAAATATGGGATTCTTTAGTCTGATAGTATGAATTCGTTTGTATAACTCCCTGCTCAGCTTGAATATCAGTATTTTCCAGACCAATGTTCTCGATATTGGCTGAACGGCCGACTGACACCAGCAGCTTACTGGCAGTAAAGTCTTTTCTCTGCCCCTTCTTTTCTGCTGAAATTTGAACACCATTCTCCTTCTTTAGCGTGTCTGGAAGGACTTTAGCACCCGTTTCAATTTTAATTCCTTTCTTCTTCAGTAATCGGGTCATTTCTTTAGATATATCCTGATCCTCAGCAGGGAGAATACGGTCTGCATATTCAAGAATCGTCACGTCAACACCAAAGTCGGCAAGCATAGATGCCCATTCGATGCCGATTACGCCTCCACCTACAATAATCATTGATTCCGGAAGCTCCTCAAGTTCCAATGCTTCATCTGAAGTTAAGACAAATTTTCCATCAATATCTAAACCGGGAAGTGTATTCGGCCTGGATCCCGTTGCAATGAGTACATTTTTAGGAACGAGCATGGCATTTTCCTCGCCATTGTTCATTTCAACGGATATCGTTCCAGGGACTGGTGAAAAAATACTCGGACCTAATATACGGCCAAATCCTTCAAAAATATCGATTTTACCTCTTTTCATCAGCGACTGGACACCTGTATGTAATTGATCGACAATTCTTTGTTTTCGTTCTTGAACTTTAACGAAATTTATTTTGGGGGATGTTAGTTCAATTCCGTATTCGGCTGCCTCTTTAGCCTGACGAAATACCTCAGCACTGCGCAATAAGGCCTTGGATGGAATACAACCTTTATGAAGACACGTTCCTCCAAGGTTGCCCTTCTCAACGATAGCGGTTTTTAATCCTAGTTGACTGGCCCTTATAGCAGCCACATATCCCCCTGTTCCACCACCAAGAATGACTAAATCATAGTCTTCTGCCATTTTCTTTCACTCCTTTCTATCTATATAGACTGTGGATAAGTCTTAGGGTCCTCTTCCCCATTTAAAACGCGTAAGGTCCCTTCAGCCAACGCCAGCAGTTCATCCTCTCCTGGGTACGTCCAAATATCCGCAATCCATTTCACCCGTTTTTTAATCATATCTACAAAGGATTCATCATAAGCGAGTCCGCCTGTAAGGACAATTGCATCTACTTTACCTTCTAATACCACCGATGCACTGCCGATTTCCTTAGCTACCTGATAGGCCATAGCCTCATAAACTTCTTCCGCTTCCTTATCACCGTGCTTGATTCGCTTTTCCACTTCCCGGGCATCATTGGTTTTCAGGTACCCCATCAGACCACCATGACCAACAATTTTTTTCATCATTTCGTCTATAAAATACTCCCCGCTGAAGCTTAAGGAAATTAAATCACCGGCAGGTACTGTACCTGCTCTTTCTGGTGAAAACGGTCCATCACCATGGAGACCATTATTCACATCCACAACCCGGCCTTTTTTATGGGCACCTACTGTAATACCCCCACCCATATGTGTGACAACAAGATTCGTTTCCTCGTACCGCTTATTTAAATCTACGGCAGCTTTACGGGCCACAGCTTTTTGATTCAATGCATGAAAAATACTTTTACGTGGAATTTCCGGAACACCTGAATATCTCGCCAGGTCTTCCAATTCATCAACCACAACAGGGTCTACGATAAATGCCGGAATGTTTAAGCCTAAAGCTATTTCATGGGCTATAATCCCTCCCAGGTTAGAAGCATGCTTTCCATTATAGCCTTCCTTTAAATCCTTGAGCATCTGGTTATTAACAGTATAAGTTCCTCCTTTGATGGGGCGCAGAAGTCCCCCTCGCCCGCAAACGGCATCCAGCCTGGAAATATTTATCCCTTCATAATCCAGATGCTCTAAGATCATTTGCTTTCTGAAATCATATTGATCAAACAGGTTTGGAAAGGAATTTATTTCATCGGATGAATGTCTGATGGTTTTTTCAAATATACACTGATGATTATCAAAAACACCCATCTTTGTAGAGGTTGAGCCTGGGTTGATCACTAAAATTCGAAAGTTCTTTTGCTGCAACATAATAACCTCCAATGATTTCACATGCGTACATACATCATTCGTTATCTCCTGGATATCACGTGGTGTTCATCCTGTAAAAAAGTACTTCTGGATTTGTGCAGACCTGAAATTCTTTCTTCTGCCATACGGTCAGCAGCAACATTGGCTGGAATATGATCACGTTTGGAAATCTCAAACACTTTTGTAATGTTGTCATAAAGGGTCTCGATTTTTTTCATTGCCCTTTCCCGATTATATCCATAAAGCTCATCAGCAACATTGATGACCCCTCCAGCATTAATTACATAATCAGGTGCATAGACAATTCCCTTTTCATATAAAACATCTCCATGTCTCGACTCTGCTAATTGATTGTTAGCTGAGCCAGCAACTACTTTAGCTGACAACCTGGGTATGGTTTCATCATTAATTGTTGCGCCTAAAGCACATGGAGCATAAATATCACAGTCCACATCATATATATCATCTGGATCGACAGCTTTTGCCTCAAAATCATCCACAGCTCTCTGAACGGCATTCTTATCAATATCTGTAACGACCAGCTGTGCTCCTTCTTCATGAAGATGCCTGCAGAGCTGATAAGCAACATTACCGACTCCTTGTACGGCGACAACTCTTCCTTCAAGACTGTCTGTTCCAAAGGCTTCCTTTGCTGCAGCCTTCATTCCCCGATAAACACCATAAGCAGTTGCCGGAGAAGGATTTCCGGATGAACCAAAGGCAGGGGAAATTCCTGTTACATAATTGGTTTCCTGATATATAGTATCCATATCGTGTACCGTCGTCCCTACGTCTTCTGCTGTGATATAACGGCCACCCAGCCCCTGAATATAACGACCGAATGCTCGAAACATCGCTTCATTTTTATCCTTTTTAGGGTCACCTATAATGACCGTTTTACCTCCGCCAAGATTCAGTCCTGCAGCCGCATTCTTATAGGTCATCCCCTTTGACAGTCTTAATGCATCAATCAAAGCATCTTCCTCTGATTCATAGGTCCACATTCTCGTTCCCCCAAGTGCCGGACCCAGTGATGTATCATGGATGGCAATGATTGCTTTCAAACCTGATGCCTGATCCTGACAAAACAGAACCTGTTCATACTCATCATGTTCCATATACTTAAATAATTCCATAAAGATATCCCCCTCTTATTTGTTGTGATCGGCTGTTAATAGCCCCAGTATGATTGAATAGAGCTTACTTTCATGTGTATCTGAACGGGAGGTAAGCACGATTGGTGCAGCGGCTCCACTGATCACAGATGCAACCTTTGCTCCTGCAAAATAAATAAATGACTTATATAAAGCATTCCCTGTTTCTAATTCAGGTACCACCAGTATGTCTGCCTGACCTGCAACCTCAGACTTAATACCTTTTTCATGAACGGATTCCATAGAGAATGCATTATCAAACGCCAGAGGTCCATCCACGATACAATCCTTTATTTGCCCTCTTTTTTGCATTTGTGATAAGGCAGCTGCATCTACAGTTGCCGGCATAGAAGGGTTCACAACCTCCACTGCCGCAAGAGCTGCTACCTTAGGTGTGTTCTGATCGACTTTTCGGTAAACATCAACGGCATTTTGAATGATTTCAGCTTTCGTTTTTAAATCAGGTGTAAGATTCATAGCTGCATCTGTCAGATAAATCAATCGATTCTGTTCAGGTATTTCAAAAACAGCTACATGGCTCAATACACGTGAAGTTCTTAAACCATGTTCCTTGTTCAATACCTGTTTTAAGAGCTGTTTTGTCGAAAGGTTACCTTTCATTAAAACGTCTGCTTTTTTGTGATGAACATCCTGAACTGCACGTTGAGCGGCTTCCCCAAAATTTTCTGTATGGAAGACTTCAATGTTGTCTTGATTTAAATCCAGACCAACCTCTTCAGCATAGGCTCGAATATGTCCAATATCGCCAAATAATCTAAATCCAGCAACCTTCATTTCAAGTGTATGCTTGACAGCCTTTAGTACTTCCGGATCTGCTGCTTGTGCTAAAGCAATGGTTCTTTCTGCTTTATCCCGGGTTAATTTTTCATGCAACGCTGTTAATTTCATGTTCCTCACCTCTGTATCTATCGCGAAACAGCCTCCATTATAAATACATGCAAAAGCCATGCCAACCCTTTTTTATGAAAACGCTTCATTTTATGTGGAAAACTGTCTGCAACTTTTTGCATTCATGAATGATTTTGCATGTTACTTTTGTCAATATTATGCTTGTCCAGCTTGTAATAAAGATTTCGAATAGAGATTCCCAATCGCCTTGCAGTTTTTGTTTTATTATATTGATTTTCTTCCAGCACCCTAATTAAAACCTGTTTTTCATATTCGTTCAGCGCATCCTGAAGAGTCATGTTCTTAAGGTTAGGAGCAGGAAGCTTTTCCTCGGTCGATTCAGACTTTATCTGACTTGTAAATTTGGGAATGTGTTCTGCTATAATTTCATCTTCTGTATGATTCATATAAATCATGGCACGACCAATAATATTCTCTAACTCTCGAACATTTCCCGGAAAATGATAATTGGTTAAACTCTGAATGGCCTCCTGACTAATAGCTTTCACCTGACGTCCATAATCCTGATTTAATTTCTGAATAAGGTGATGAATCAGTGCCGGTAAATCATCCAGGCGTTCTCTTAGGGGCGGGATATAAATCGGTAATCGGTTTAAACGATAATACAAATCCTCACGAAATTCTCCCTGCATAATCGCTTTTTCCAGATTTACATTTGTCGCAGCAATAATCCTTGTGTCAATCGTTACTGGATTCGTACCCCCTACCCGAACAATTTCTCCCTCCTGTAACACACGCAAAAGCTTGGCCTGTGTGTTGAGAGACAACTCACCAATTTCATCCAGGAATATGCTGCCATTGTGTGCTTCTTCAAATAAACCTCGTTTCCCATTTTGCTTCGCTCCAGAGAATGCGCCTGCTTCATAACCAAATAGTTCACTCTCCAATAATGATTCTGCAATAGCTGCACAATTCACACGAATAAATTTGTTATGTCTGCGTGTACTCTCATTATGAATGGCATGCGCAAACAGCTCTTTCCCTGTGCCTGATTCTCCTCTTAACAAAACTGTCGCAGGTGTTTTGGCACCAACTTTGGCCTGCTCCAAAGCTATATTCATTTCTGTAGATTCTGCGATAATATCATCAAAAGTATATTTAGCTTCAAGGTTTCGGATAATTTGTCTGGCACGTTTTAATTCAGAGGTGAGAGATTGTATTTCAGACACGTCATGAATGACACCTACACTTCCTTTAAGCTTGCCGTCAACAATCATAGGAGCAACATTCACAATGACATCTTTATTTGCAGGCCCTACTTTTAAATGAACACCTCTTACTGGTCTACGTGTTTTCAGGACCTTTAAATGCATACTCTCGCCTTCTGAAATATCCGCTGTAGCCGGTTTTCCTATAACATCCTTTTCCGTCAGTCCGGTAATACGTGTATAGGCCGGGTTAATCATGAGTCCATTACCCTTTTCATCCACAACTGTAATGGCTTCTTCTGAGGACTGAATAATCGCCTCGAGCATCGTCTTTATTTCCTTTAAATCTGTAATTTCCTCTGCCAGATTAACAACCTCAGTAATGTCTTTGAAAACGGCAAATGCACCTTCAGCTTTATTTGCTGAATTAATAATAGGAATCCTTGTCGTAATAACCTTTTTTCCATTATGTAATTGAAGTTTCTGATTGACCTCTTTTCTCCCTACTTTAAACACATGCGGCAGTCGAGTAGAGGGAATAATTTCTTCAATCGGCTTGTGAAGCATCTCAGCCCTTTTAAATCCAAGAATTCGTTCTGCACTTTTATTAACAAAACTTACCTGGTAATGCTGATCCATAACAATCATCCCGTCATGAATCGCATCCAAAATAAAATCACGGGTTTTCGTATGACTTTTCAACTCACTTACCAACGCTTCTTTTTCATCTACCAGTTTAGATGTCACATAAGCAACCGCCCCGGGAACCACAACCATTTCAGGCGGCTTTTGGGCTAGAATATCCTCATAGACCTTCTGATTTCCTGTTGCCTCGATAATGATATCAATATCCTTTTGAAGCCAAACACGATAATCATTACCGGTCTTAATATGATTATCCTTTGCCAGTTTCAATCCTGGTGCATCCGGGTGAATATCAACAATACCTGCCACTTTTAGCACATCGGAGTCAGCCAGAATTTTCAAAATAGCTGAACCTCCTTTTCCAGCACCAACAATCAGTACATTATTCACCTAAGCACCTCCCTGCTTTCGCAAAAAATTGCATATAATTATCATATAGTAAAACAGAAACCTATGCAATATGATTCATGGGTTCCTAAAGGTTAAAGAACGTTGAGCGAGCATTTTTAGATAAAGTGAAACTTCCATCAATGGGGGGATTACGGCCAGTTACTTCGTGATAAATAAAATTAATTTTAATAACTTTTTCTTTAATGAATCTCGCTTTGATATAATTAAGGAGAAGAGATAAAAAAGGGGAGTACAATTATGTCGCGAATTATCGCCTTACTCACACTTTTTATACCTGGGATTTTTGCTGTTATAGGAATAAAGCTCATGAGGGACGCCTTATTTAATATCGTCCATCCTATTTTCTTTCATTTGTTTATACAGTTTTTTGCCGGACTGATTATATTTTTATTAGGCTTGGCCTTCATCGGCGGCTTTATGGTCCACCGGGATCGAAAACGGAACAAAATCCAGCGTAAAAAGTAAAATACAAGGATTTTTGTGTGTATAAATACAATTTCCTAAGTTTTCTATGAGATTGTTCGTTTATTACTATTTAAATATGGGGATTATACACATCACCAATAACAGAACTATATGAAGTGATTGTTGTTTTTTAAACTGTCATTTTTGATAGATCATGCGCCACAGATAAAATCCTTTAAATAATGCTTAATTGTTCTGATCCAAGATGAGTGTATGCATACGTTTCGGAAGAACACTTCGCTTTCCATGGGCCCGGCCTCAGCCTCCTTGGAAGCAAAACCGCTTCCTGCGGGGGTCTTCTCCACGTCCTGTTCCCACGACGAACAGGACGTTCTAGTGTCGGTGTTGGCACAGGACGTGTTTAACCGACCAGGAGTCTACATGTTCTGCCTCCACTAAATGGGTTCTTCTGATTGTAAGTATATTGAAATCTGGTCATACCTATATATTATCCAATGTAGAAACGATTGAATCGCTGTTTTAGCGGTGGGAATATGCGTAGACTCCTGTGGGAGGAAGGCATAGGTGAGACCCCGCAGTGCGATAGCACGAGGAGGCTCACCAGCCGCCCACGGCAAAGAAGACACTATGAAAAACGACCTTAGGGAGTTTGAATAGATATCGCACTTGTGCCCTTGGGTGAAAGCGAAGTATATTCCCGTAGCGACGAGATAGCACTCATCCTTAAGATCTGAATTTATTGCACATCATATATCTTTTATTGAAAACAACAATCCTTTAGAAAACAGCCATCAAAAAAGACAAGACAATTCTATGCCTTGTCTTTTCAAATTTGCTTTACTTTTCAAAGAATACTTGATAAAGAGACTGGACGGATTCTTCAAGTCTTTCCTCTTTAATTCCAAACATAACCGAAACTTCGGAGGAACCCTGGTTGATCATTTCAATATTTACACCAGCATTAGCAAACGCCTGTGTGGATTGACTGGCCACACCGTAAGTACTATTCATTCCTTCACCGACCAGCATAATCATAGCTAAATCCCGCTCAACGGTTACCATATCAACTTCTAATTCTTCCTGTATACGTTTCATAACCTTTTCTTCTTTGGCCTTTGGGAAGTTCTCTTCTCGTATGATAACGGACATGTCATCAATACCGGACGGTGCGTGTTCAAAAGAAATACCTTCATCAACCAGGATTTGCAGCAAATTCTTACCAAAGCCGATCTCCCGGTTCATTAAATATTTACTTACATAGAGACTGAGGAAGCCTCGATCACTCGCTATCCCAACTACTGTGCCAGATGACGGTTCTGTACGTTCAGATACAATCATTGTACCTTCTTTGTCAGGATTATGGGTGTTCTTAATGCACACCGGAATTTTTGCTTTAAAAGCTGGAATTAGAGCCTCATCCTGAAAAACGGAAAATCCGGCATAGGAAAGCTCTCTCATCTCTTTGTAAGTTAATTCTGAGATTTCTTTAGGATTTTCCACAATATTAGGGTTTACACAGTAAACGGAATCCACATCGGTAAAGTTTTCGTATAAATCAGCCTTTACCCCGGCAGCGATAATGGCCCCCGTAATATCGGATCCGCCCCGCGGGAATGTCATTAGTTTCTGGTCCTTCGTAAAACCAAAAAATCCCGGAATAATCATAATTCCCTTATGTTCTCTTAATCTATAAATCTTCTCATAGCTTTCATCTAAAACTTGCGCATTTCCAGGCTCATCACTCACAATAATGCCGGCATCCCGAGGGTTAATATATGTAGCTTCCTCTCCAAGTGATTGTAGATAGGCACTCAAAATCTTTGCTAAAGAATCCTCTCCCATAGCCTTTAAAGAATCCAGCCGGTGATCTTTTATAGACGGATTCATTAATACCTGATCAATCGATTCACTAATATCATCTACTATTGCAGAGGACAGGGACAGGTTATGAATCATCGTCTGAAACCGTTCCACAATTTTTGCTTTTATGGTATCGACAGATTCATTTGCTGCGTGCTTTTCTCCCAGTTCGACTAATAAATCGGTTACTTTAATATCGGAATCATTGCGTTTACCTGGTGCAGATACGATGATAAATTTCCGATCTTTATCATCCAAAATAATTTGAGCCACTTTCTGGATCATGGAAGCATCTGCTACAGAGCTTCCGCCAAACTTTGCTACTTTCATCATTTCACCACTCTACACATTTTTTTAGGTTACTGAATTTATATATTAATATATTCTAACATGTATGCCCGTAAATTTTAATGAATTTTTTTACATTATAAACAGTTATTAAGGATTCTGCCGAAATTTTGCAAATGCCTGCCAAAATCATACTTATTTGGCTTTAATTATAGTTGTTACCTTCATATATCGAATAATGAATGTACATGCGTTTTATTCCGTTGCGGGAAATTATTATAGATTTTTGGATCCATCCCCTTTCGAATCATTAGGAATTCGATAATAACGATATGGTTGAATGCTCAATCTTAACTAAGTCCCAGGCTGAGATAATACCGAGAGGAGAGGAATCCTGATTACCGTCTTCTGAAATTAATATAGCCTCAAGCTTTTGTCGTTTTTCATAATGCATTTGAAAAGCATCCTCAACATCGTAAACAGTTTGCTCCCGGCTTAGACAGGCAACATTTCTTCGTTTCTCAACCTGTAAAATGTCCTTGGCGGTTACCTGATCCAGATTCACACAATCATTTTGAATCGTTCGTGATACCCATTTCGCAATTCCCCCTTCTGTTAACAATCCTTTAAAATGACCTTGCTCATAAATAGGGAATTGAGAGTATCCATACTTTTCAATCGCAGCCAGGATCTTTTTAATTGAAGTTTCCGCTTTAAAAAACTCAACCGGCTTTGATGCTATGTCCATCGCTTTAGGTGGGTTTTGCAGTATATCACTGATCCTTTCAATATCACCTACTACGTCCTCATGCGGCTCTGCTATATAAAAGTCTTTGTCAATCCGTTCATGTACAATGGCATTTCTCAATTTTGCATACTGTTTTAGTTTATAATAATTCGAATACAGCACACCATATTTTTCACGATTTTCCTGTAACAAATCTACAAATCGATCGGTTTTCATATCCTTGGAACGCTCTTTTAATATCGAATGGATCTGGTTAAATGCGATCTCAAATCTTTCCACATGATTTTCTGATTGCATAGGCTCCACCTTTGTCACTTAGATAAATTTCTTTTTCCTCTTATTTTGCTCCGTTAACGAATAACTATCCAAAAAAAGAAACCGTTCCTTACATTAAGAAGGAACGATTTCTCCTGAATATGTTTACCGCCGCCACGGAAAGAGAATATCAATCAGACCGTCTAACAAATCGCCGCTATCCTCTTCCTGTGACTCTTCCTCATTACCGGAATCGTCTGAGGAATTATCTTCATTTGGTTCTTCACTATTGGAATCCTCTTGTGAATTGTCATTTGTACCTTCGTTATTAGATCCATCTTCCTGACCACCATCTGTGTTATCGTTGTTATTTGTATCTTCATTACTGGAATCTTCCTGGTTGTTGTCTGTATCATCTTTTTGACTGGATTCATCATTTCCGTCGTTATTTGATCCGTCTGAAGGCGCGGAATCCTGATTCCCTTTTTCAGACTCGTCTGGTGGATCCGTATTTTCTTCCTTTGAATTGTTATCTGTTTGATCATTTTTCTGTCCGTCTTCTTCTTTAGAATTTTCCTCTTTTTCTTTCTTGGCAAGACCAAGTTTTTTGATTAATTGCTCCAACGATTTTATGGTATCATCCATTTGCCGTGAGAGCTCTTCCTTCGTCTCCTTTAATCCCAGTTCTTCTACTGCTGCCGTTACCTTTTCTAACCGTTCTTCAACTGGTTTGATATCTTCTTCAAGGGTATTCCACTCTTCAGTTAAATTCTCAATATCAGGTTTTTCATCCGTTGTTGAAGCTTCTTCGGATGATGGGTCCTGCCCCTCATTTTTCTGCTCACTATTCTGCTTCTGTTCTTCATCATTCTCAATTTGTTCATCATTTGCTTCACTCATTTTTTGCTGTAATTCCTGGTAAACTTTTGATTGTTCCTTTAATTCATTTTCTTTATTTGGATCTTGTTCTTCCAGTTTTGCCAGTGCTTCTTTATTCTGACTAATGCTTTCTTTTAATTCTTCCAAGTTGGATGAAGCCTTTTCAATATTATTAAATAACTTTGAAGTCGTATTATCAAAGGATGTATATTCACTGTTTAGTGTTTCTAATTTGTTCTTTAAATCTAAATCAAGATCCAATAAATCATCAACAGAATCCAGACCATCGACAGACTGTATAATCTGCTTAATGGACTCAATCTGATTTCCCTGATTAATTTGATCCAAAAGCTTTTCTGCTTCACCCGTCAGATCTTTTATTGTACTAAATTCCTGCAGATTTTCCTGCAGTTTCTCATTTAATTCCTCCAGAGATGACGGAGGTTCCTCTTCAATTCCCTCGAGCATTTTCTTAGCCTCTTCTGTGGTCATAGAAGGGGTTTCGGGAATACTCCCACATTCGTTCCCATAACAAGTCTTAACCGTTGCATTTGGCAGAGTAATATCATCAACGGTCTGGTAAGGTACGGTCATGGAGACATCTTCCAGACAAAGTCCTCCCACTTTACTGGGAACGCATAAACCACCTAAGTGAGGCGGAAGTCCATCAATCGTTTCTGTTTCAAGATTTTTAACATGGACAGGACCTTCCGATTCAATCTTTATTACTATAGGCGTCTCGGCATTGTTAAGCACTTTGGTCATCGTCAGACCATGAATTTCTGCCTCAAAAATTTTAACTTTACCCATAAGTGCGCCTATCAGCTCAAGATATCCATCCACCTTTTCAGATTCAATCACAAAGCCTCCGCTATGATTGTCTTCAGAAGCAGCTGCAGGCTGAGGATTAAAATACGGAAAGGATATAGCAAAAATAATGACCACCATCAGACTAATATGAAACAGTTTTTTCACGTTTCGCCTGTATTTCATGTGAATTCTCCTCGAAATTAATCACTAATCATCTTCTTTTTCATTCTCCTTCCCAATCTAGGCTTGTAAGGACTGGTTGTTTTCAACAGGTCTTTGATGTTTTGGACGTCTTTTCACACGTTTGTTCTCAGAAGGTGTATCAATCGAGACTTCTTCCTGCTGCCACGCTATACATAAAGCACCGCCAACGATGCCAATGATGGTACCAATAATGAAACCGCCTAAAGCTCCCATAATTGAAAGTACGGATAAGAATATCGTCATCACGCCAAAGAGGGTGGAAAGCTTAGGGTAAAAGTAGGCACAACCGCCAACGATAAGGATCAGACCACCAAACAGGAATCCGACAAACACCAGACTGCCAGGAACAAAGGCAATAGCATATAATTGAAGTGGAATATATAAAATCATTAATCCTGCCAGCAATGTTAGTGTAGCCCCCCAAAACGGGCGGTCATTTCGCCATTTTTTAAACTTTCCTCCTCCCTCGAGACTCTCATATTTCTTTTGCAATTTCGCCTGCTTCTTTTCCAGTTTTTTTGCTGCTCTGCTTTCTTTATTTCCCATTCATCATCCTCCTTCCAATATGAGAAGCTATTATTCTATCGTTTCAGGTCCATCAATCATTTCCATTGAAATTTCAGCTCCATCCAGACTTACCATTGACTGGAACAAGTAACTCGTCGCAATCTTTGCATTTTCAATCGTTACTTTAGTTGCATTTTGTGTCCAGTTTTTAGAAATGTCATCAGAATTTTGCTCCTTTATTGCCATCTCCTCAAAGCTCAGGTTTGCATCGATGAATCTCGCATCCTGAATGAGTCCTTTGATTGATGCACTTGGAGCTTCAATATGAACACGTACCCAATTCCCTGTAGGCAGTTTCAAGTCCTTATAAATGTGTAAGTTTGTAATATTTGCTACGGACATTTTATTTCGTACCATTGGCGCAGAGTCCGAATCCCCTGTTTCACCTGTTTTTGGTATAAACTCAAAATCCTCCCCATGTAATTCATCGAACTCAACAAAGAACTCTCCCATTCCACCAAGAGGCATAGCAAAAGCTGTACCTGAAAGTCCAAAGACACCAATAATTCCTCCTAATGAAAGGAAACCTGTCAAAAAGGCAATGAAGAATTTCTTTTTCATCGTGTTTCCGACTCTTACACTTGAATCTTTCATTCCATTCACCTCATTTAAATTTTATAAATACAGTAAATTCTGAAAATTATTATTGTAACCACACCAACTTAAGTCCAGGCAGTCCAGTATGTCCCAGAAAAAATCAGTTGTTTTTCACCCCTCCCATTTCCTTATTAATTTGAGCCTTTACATTCGTTGTATTTCTAAATATGCTGGGTCAGGAAGCTGATGGCTCTTTTGCTTGAGACTCGCTAAGCATTTCGATGGAAAATTCTGCACCATTTAACGTAACCATATTCTGAAATAAATAATCTGTAACCATTTCCCCATTCGTTATCGTTACGGTTTGTTCATTTTGTATCCAGTTGGTTAGTACATCCGTATCCTCAGAGGATTGATTCATTGCCATTCCATCCAATTGCAAATTTGCTTCAATAAAGCGAGCATCCTGAATTAAACCTTCAATCTCGGTTGGCTGGTTGGCATGGATGTTCACTCTAATCCATTCCCCTGTCGGAAGTTTAAAATCCTTATATAAATGCAAACCATAGATTGTAACCGATTGGAAGCTGCTCCTTATTAAAGTATCATCTGATGTATCATCTGTTGAATCATCTGATCTCCCAAAGCGGGGACTCATGGAAAAACCCTTACCTTCGAGCTTATCAAAGGTCACGTAAAAATCCCCAATGCCTCCAATAGGTAAAACAAACATGGTACTTGTAAAACCAAAAGATCCAATGAATGTACCAAGAAGCATAAATCCAATAAGTAGTGAAATCAGGAACTTTTTCTTAATGATGAAACCAATTCTGTTTATCCTCTCATCCATGTAAAGGGAAATCCCCCTTCTCAGCCTGCCAACTTTTCAGAAAATTCCTATAATTGTTGGCTTACTTTATTGTAATCCAGAAGTACTCGTTTGCAAATCCTAGAATTATAGGTTTATTTCCTCTTTGTAAGCACTTTCAAAAATGCAGGACCTTATCTGCCTTATACCCTGCACTTAACTACAGACTAAAGGAAAAATACGATGTTACCAATTCCTATAAATATAGGAAAATGTTTTTTGTTCACCAATCATCCCTACATTTGTACCTCGGGTAAATGTTAACAATCAATATTCAGCTTAATTTTAACAAATTTTCATTTAATTCACAATTTTTGCATATCAATATTACAAAAGAAGGAATTCTTGCTTTCGCGTCGAAATTCATCACATATGGTCTTATATGTTTATTTTAATTAAAGACAAGCAAATGAAGATTTATATTTTATCCGATATTTCTAATCTTCTATTGAAAGGGAAGAAGGTATGATGAAAACCTTTAACAGTAAAATGAATCATGTTTATTCAAAGGGGCTTCAGCTTGTAAAAAAGCATGAAACTGCAATTAAAGATGAATGGGAAGAACTTTTACTGCACCTGAAAAAGGTTGGAAAAAAGTCATACAAGAGTGTAGAAGATACTACCCATTTCCTTTCAACTTATTTATTTCAAGTTAATGATGATGATGTCCTGACCAGACGTTCAACGAATAGAGAGAATACGCAAATCATTGAATCTGTTTCGTCCAATCAGTATATCCTAACATTACTGGAAAACGGAATTCATAAAGCGATTCAATCCGGGCAGGAATATACTTATCAGGATCATCAGGCTGTAAAATATTTATTTTCCAAGATTAGCGAGCGGATACGTACCCAGCCGTACCAGGAACACTTTACCATTGAGCACTTTCTTCAGCAGATTGTCTCTTCTAAGCAGATTCCTATAAAGTGGGCAGCAATGGTAACGTTTAAAAACCAGAAGTATACAGTGGAAAAATCGTTTCATCAAAATAAGGATTGGTTCCATGACCATTTAGACATAAAAGCAGATTCCATCTATGAACTATCAGAATTATTGCTTCAGCAGATGGATGAATCAATGAATCAGAATGTTCTTCCGATTCCCTATGAAAATGGAACTCTATTAATATGCACCCGGGATCAGAAAGCATCCGATATTATCCCGCTTATTACCTATTCATTACAGGTTTTTAAAAAGGGACAGAATTCGTTTCAAGAATCACAGCAAATGGATCAATGGAAGGATTCTGTCATTTTGTTTAATGAGGCCATTATGCGTGCACAAACCTTTGATGAGGCAGTAGAAAACATTACAGCAGGGTTTGTTGAATATTTACCGTTTGAAAGGTGTGCCTTATTCTCGTATTCCTATAATGAGCAAATGGGATTTGGACTTTATGGGCATCACCTGGATAACAAAGCCATCCAGAATATTAATGAGGATATCGAAAACCTTCCAATTATCCAGGATAACCTTCAATTCCTTCAGATGTTCGGACAAAATATGAACTATTTGCAGCCGTTTTATATAAAGGACGCATCCTTAGGTTTTCCAGAGCGGTATGTAAAGCAATTTGAATTAAAAACCGTAGTTGTAGCACCCATCTTCACGTCAACAACGAGTAAGCTGTTAGGAGCAGCAATATTGGATCAGGGACCAGACAAAACCTTTAAGATCAATGAAGACACGTTCTCGGCATTGATAAAATTCGGACAGAGTGCGGGCGAAATGTTAAGTAAATTTTACAATGATCAAATCGAACCGTATAAAGGGGAACGGGTTAACTTCTCCCCTCGAGAGGTGGAAGTATTAAAATTAATGGCAGAAGGTGCTTCGACCAGTGAAGCAGCAACCACACTTAATTTAAGTGAATACACCGTAAGAGATTATGTTTCTGCCATAATGCAGAAAATGAATGCCCGAAACAGAACAGAAGCCGTAGCCAGAGCTCTGCGGGAAGGAATGATCAAATAGTTCCGAGGCCATAAAAGGTCCATTCATTCATCGAATGGACCTTCTTTACTTCGGATAATCCGAATATAACTTGAAAAGAATACAATTATCCTAATTATTTTTCAGCCGTTGCCACCGCTTCATTCCGACTGGCCTCAGCCTCCTGGTAGGCTCGCTCAATGATGTCACTATATTTCTTTTCTATTACTTTAACCCTGGTAGACAGCTTTGGTGTAAGCTCTCCCGTATCAACCGACCATACATCCCCTATGACCACAACCTTCTTTGGCTGTTCAAAATTGGCAAAGGATGATGTTAAACGCCGGACTTCCTTCTCCATCAGCTCCTGTACCTTTGGATGCTTACTAAGCTCTTTTAAGGATTTTGCCTGAATTCCCTGTTCCTCTGCCCAGGGCTCCAAGGTCTCAAAATCCGGATTGATAAGGGTAATAATAAATTTCCGCTGGTCCCCAAGTATAACGGATTGTTCAATATAGGCACTCTCATTGATTGAGCTCTCCATAGGCTGTGGTGCAACGTTTTTACCTGTAGATAATACAAGAATACGTTTTTTACGGTCGATGATTTTTAAATAATCCTCCTCATCCAGTTCACCTATATCACCGGTTCGGAACCAATCTCCATAAAAAGCCTCTTTTGTAGCTTCCGGGTTGTTATAATAACCTTTCATAACACTGGGGCCTCTAACCAATACTTCTCCGTCGTCTGCAATTTTCACTTCTAAGTTAGGCAGGACCTTACCAACCGTACCCGCTTTTGCTCTTAGCATCGGATTCGTTGTTACTACCGGTGTTGTTTCTGTTAATCCGTAGCCCTCCAGAATGGGCAAATCCAGTGCCCAGAAGAATCTGGCAATTTCCGGATTTAACGTTCCGCCACCGGAGACCATACCTCGCAGTCTGCCTCCAAGCTTTTCTTTAACCTTCTGATAAACAAGGCGATCGGCCCGCTTCCATTTTTTCATGAAATCATCCGGCATCGCTTCCTGCATGATAATATCCTGAACTGGAGTTTTCAAATAACGTTCATAGCGTTCCAAACCCACCCCTACAGCCCAATTAAACACCTTTTTCTTAATAGGGGAACCGCTTTCAATTTCATCGATGACCTTTGTATAAACCTTTTCAAACAAACGGGGAACACTTGTTAATACAGTTGGACGTACTTCCTGAAGATTTTCCTGGATGGTATCAATATTTTCTGCATAAGCAACGGTTGTACCGACCGCAAACTGCATATAGTGGCCAGCCATCCGTTCAAAGACGTGGGATAATGGGAGATAGGATAATTGTACATCCTCTGGTAAAAGTTCAATCAGCCAGAATTGAATCGCTTCAATATTCGCCAGAAAATTTCCATGGGTAAGCATAACTCCCTTAGGCTTACCTGTTGTACCGGAAGTATGGATGATTGTAGCCAGGTGATCCCTGTCGATTTGCTTCCATTCATCCTCCCAATACGGGAGCATATGCTGCTGTCCACTGGCCTCAAGATCAGCAAATGACAGCACCCGGTCCTGCAGGATATCTCCACGACTTGGATAAATAATAATGCTGTACTCAATTAAATCACTATGGACAACCTTCTGCAGCTGTTCATCGTCCTCCACTACAGCTACACGAACATCAGCGTTATTCAAAATAAATTCCACTTGTTCCGCCGGCAGAGTTGGATAGATTGGAACACTGATCGCACCTAAACTTGCTACAGCAAAATCTGTAATCCCCCAGGCCGGGTTGCTATTGGACAATATAGCGACTTTATCATTTGCCTTAATCCCAAGCCTGGCTAACCCTGAAGCGGTATCGCGAATCTCCTGCCAAAACTCATGATATGTCATACTGCGGTATTCGCCATCCTCTTTCCACATGATGGCATCTTTTTCCCCATACCGTTCCATGGTTTTCTTCAGCATTTCCACTAAATTATTTGGTTTCATAAGAAAACCTCCTGAATTTCTCCTAACCTAAATCCTCTTCCACAATCTGAATGAATCTCATCAGACTGGCTCTGCCTTGACCAGATGTTCATCCAGCTCTTGTGCATTATTAAAGTTCTTCACGCGATCAACCTGCTTTTTCCGTATGTCAAATTGGCGCTTTGCATACTTTCTCATCGCATCTGAGTCAAAATCCAGCGATGAATTGGTCCAATCCTGAGCCATTTGAACATCATATAACGATGTGAGATATTCGACAACTCCATATGCATCCGGCCACAATTCATCCATAAAATCATGAAACACTTTTAAATTTTCATCATTGCCGGCACATAACCGCTGAATCGTATAAATTCCAAATTGTAAATGGCGTCCCTCATCCTGATTGAGATTATCTATTCCTTGTAAAATCCCGGGCAGTAATCCTGCTTTTTTGAAGATTTCACGGAAGGAGTGGTATCCTGACTCTGCTAAGATGCCTTCAACAACCATATTGTAAACCGTTGCTGCACGAATAACGGCTTGAGGTGAGTCATCAACGTTCAGACGTTCCATAGATTCCGGGAGGGCTTCATAGAAAATTCGTTTGTAGCTGTCACTATGGAAAACGGACAGCTCCATCTCACCTACACCAATATAGCTTTGCCATCTGGAAAACATTTCGGTATGTTTGGCCTCATCAAACATAAATGTGGTTAAAAACATGGTATCCTCCAGTCGACCCTGTCTTGCCATGGCATATACCATAGGGAGGATATCCAGTGTAACGGCTTCCTCACCTGCAGAAAAGGAAGCAACAAGCGGCATAGATGTTATTTTTTCATCCTCTGTCATACTTTCAAAATCGACTTTGTCCTGACTGAAATCGATATCTGCCGGATTCCATTTCCCATTCTTTTTTGCTTTCTCATAAAGTCTGTACATAGGGGAATTCCAATTTAATTCCCCATCAACCGTTTGAAAGGATTCATGTGCCACAAAAAACGCCCCCTCTTTTAAAATTCAAACGAATTAAGTACCGTTTGCAGTTTCAGTGCCAGCCCCATATTTCCTTTAATCTTTAACTTTCCTCCCATAAATGCCGCCGTCGGGTTTAAGTTTCCAGCAACAAGCTCCCGAAAATGATCAGCTTTTAATCTAAGGGTAACTTGAGGATCCTGCTCTGCACCTTCTACTGCTCGCGGACCATTTTCATCAATAATCAGCTGATAGGTCCCCTCGTCTTCATCCTTAATATTAAATTGGTACACACCTTCTTTTCCTTTCGTTACCTCTGGATCTGTTTTGACTGCGGCATCGATAATCTGAAAAACCTCCTGCATGCTTGGTTTCACATAATTTTTAGGCATTCTGAATTCCTCCCTGAAATTTATTTAAAATAAATTATAAACGCTCAATGATGGTGGCCGTTGCCATACCAAACCCAATGCACATCACCTGAAGACCATATTTTCCACCTGAATCTTCAAGTGAGTGGAGTAACGTTGTAGCAATTCGGGCTCCACTTGCTCCCAAAGGATGACCGAGTGCAATTGCACCACCGCGCGGATTGACTTTGCTCATATCCGGTTTAAGTTCCCTTTCCCAAGCTTTCACAACAGAAGCAAAAGCCTCATTAATCTCAATAACATCCATCTGATCAATGGTTAAGGCGGCTTTCTTAAGTACTTTCTTCGTTGCAGGTATAACGCCGGTCAGCATTATAACAGGATCAACCCCAACGACAGCACGTGCAAGAACCCTGGCTCGCGGCTTCACGCCTAATTCCTCTGCTTTTTCCCGTGACATCAGTAAAACGCCTGAAGCTCCGTCACTTATCTGGCTGGAATTCCCCGCTGTTACAACGCCGTTATCCGGCTGGAAGGACGGTGTTAATTCCGCCAGCTTTTCCATCGACGTATCGGTCCGAATCCCCTCATCCCTGGCGAATGTTTCCGTTCCATTATCTGTTTTCACTTCTAATGAAAGTATTTCCCGTTCAAATTTTCCTTCCTCTGTTGCTTTAGCAGCTTTTTCATGACTGCGAAGCGAAAATTCATCCAGTTCTTCTCTCGGAATCTGCCATTGCTGGGCAATCATTTCAGCAGAAAAACCTTGAGGGACCACATTATACTGATTAATCAGATCATCGCTGAATGCTCCCATATCACTGCCCATGGGAACCCGTGACATATTTTCCACTCCACAGGCTATGGTTATATCCGTATCACCAGCCAATATGGATTGCGCGGCATTATGAATCGCCTGCTGACTGGATCCACACATTCGGTTCAGCGAAAAAGCTGGTACATCTACCGGAAAACCAGCAGCAAGCACCGCCATCCGGCCAATATTCCCTCCCTGTTCATCCGTCATCGTTACACAGCCTGTAACCACATCTTCAACATCTCCTGCATTCACACCATTGCGATTGACCAATTCTTTTAATACCGGAGTCAGCAAATCAACCGGATGGGTTTGGGATAATGATCCATTTTTTCTGCCCGCTGCTGTCCGGACAGCATCAATAATTACTGCTTCACGCATTGCAGAAACCTCCTTTCTGAAAAGTATTAAAAGGTAAACAGCTCAATACCTCCTGACACATTCAGACCTACTCCTGTAATATAGTTGGCTTTATCAGAAGCCAAAAACGTTATGGCATTCGCTATGTCTTCCGGTTCGCCTGGACGTTTAAAGGCCGTACGGGTAATCATCCGTTCATTCATTTTTGGATTCGCCATATGGAAAGCCTCTGTACCAATAATTCCCGGAACGATCGCATTTACGTTAATACCAAACCTTGCTCCCTCCAGAGCCATTGATTTTGTAAAGCTGAGAAGACCTCCTTTTGTGGCGGAATAGCTGGCCTGACCAAAGCCTCCTAAAGTACCGGCAACAGAGGACATGTTAATGACTTTGCCACCGCCCTGTTCTTTCATATATGGCCAAACCGTCTTCGTACAATTATATGCCCCGGTTAAGTTCACCCTTAAATCCCGCTCCCAGAAATCGTCATTCTGATCCTCAATCTGGGAAACATGGTCCAAAGTACCCGCATTATTAACTAAAATGTCAATACGGCCAAATTCTTCTTTAATCTTTTCAAATACTTCCTTTACCTGTTCTTTATCTGTAACGTCCATTTTGATGGCAAAAGATCTTCTACCCATCTCCTGAATTTCCTTTGCCGTTTTATCTGCATACATGACCTTAGTACTCTGCATTACCTGTGCAATTGGACCATATTTCTCAGCCTCCTGCTCGTTCTCTTCATCGGTTTCAATCAGGATATCTGTGATGACGACATCAGCTCCTGCTTCTGCGAGAGCAAGGGCATCTGCCCGCCCTAATCCGCGTGAAGCTCCTGTCACGACTGCTACTTTCCCTTTTAACAATTCATTCCATGATGACATGATTCCTCCACCTCTTCTTTCTCTATTTAATGTGATTTTTTGAGCCTAAGCGGTCGTCTGCGCTTCTGTGTCCATCTGCGGCTCCTAAACAAATTGTGGTTTTTCTTTTTGAAAAAATGCTGCAAGACCTATCCCTGGTTCTTCCGTTAAAAAGGTATCGGCGAAAGCTTTTGCTTCGACCTCCAAGCCTTTTTCAACCGGTCCATCTGCAGCGTTCATGGCCCGCTTAGCAAGCCCCATTGCATGGATAGCACCTTCTGCAAGTGTTTCTGCAAAGGCTTGTGTTTGATCTTCCAGCTTTTCCGGATCCACCGCACGAGTAACAAGGCCAACCTTCTCGGCTTCCTTTGCTTCTAATTGTTTCGCAGTAAAAATTAACTCGGTCGCCTTGGCCCGGCCCAGGAGCTGAACCATTCGCTGAGTTCCCCCGGCTCCAGGAATAATTCCCAAAGAAACCTCTGTTAAACCAATTCTCCCTTTCCCCATCATTCGAAAATCACAGGCCATGGCCAGTTCACAGCCACCTCCCAATGCATGACCATTAATGGCTGCAATCACGGGTTTTGGCATGGAAGCAAAACGATGAAAGCAAGCCTGCATACGTGCACTTTGCTTTTTTATCGCATTTTCCTCTTCAGCAAAATCACCACTATTTTGAATCATTCCTTTTAGATCTGCTCCAGCCAAAAAGATTTTTTCATGGCGGGAGGTAAGGACGACCACTCGAACCGACTCATCGTTTGTTAACTCTTCCACCGCTGCATCAAGATCCTGCATTAACTCCTCACCTATTGCATTTACTGGGGGATTGTCTATGGTTACCCATGTCACCCCTTTATCCCGTTTTTCGATTTCAATGGTTTGATAGGACACATAATTCCTCCTTAACTACTTTAATTAAACTCGAATTTCATATGGTGCATATTGTCTGCGGGCGACAACTAAATGCTGAATCTGGTTTGTTCCTTCAAAAATGTCGAAAATCTTTACATCCCGGTAAAGTTTTTCAACCAGATGATGATTTAATCCTGTTGGGCCTAAGATCTCCAGACACTTAGAGCATACGTCCAATGAAATTTGTCCCGAATAAGCTTTGCACATCGCTGCTTCCTTCGCATTCGGTAATCCCTGATCCGCTTTCCAGGCAGCTTCCCATGTCAGAAGCCGGGCTGCCGCAATATCCTGCTCTGCTTCCGCCAATGTGTCAGAGGCTATACGGAACATCTCTCCGCTTTTTGGATATTCCCGCCTTACAAAATCAAGAGTATATTCATAGGCTGCACGCGCAATCCCAATTGCCATGGAAGCAACAATAGGCCGTGTGCTGTCAAACGTTTTCATCGCCACCTGGAATCCGGACGGTTTGCTGCCACTGGCTTCATAGAGCTCTTCGCCTCCAAGAAGATTTTCATCTGGGACAAAGCAATCTTCAAAGAGAAGCTCAGCCGTTTCATTAGCGCGCAGACCCATTTTTTTCACAAGTTTTGTACAGCTATAGCCCGGTGTGCCTTTTTCAACGACAAATGCACGCTGACCAGCACGACCTAGTGAAGGATCTACTGTAGCAAACACCACTACCCAGGAAGCGCGGCCGCCGTTTGTAATAAATATTTTTTGTCCGTTAAGAATATATCCACCCTCAACCTTTTTCGCCGTTGTTTTTACCCCTGATGCATCCGAACCTGCCTCAGGCTCTGTTAATGCATAGGCCCCCCAGCGTGGTTTATCCTTTGTAAAAATCGATAAGAAGCGTTCCTGCTGTTCCGGAGTCCCGCTGCTTTGTACTGGAGGCCCGCCAAGCCCTGCTCCTGGTAAAGATAACGTGATGGCAGGATCTCCCCAGGCCATCTCCTCGGTAGCAAGAACCCCCATACGATTGCCTTCCCGTTCCTTCTTTTCCTTTCTCTCGGACTTTCCTCCACCACCAAATGAAGAGGTATTCAGGTGTATGCCCATTTTGTTTACATTATCCAGCCACTCATCCGGAACCTTGCCTAATTTATCCGCCTCCATGGCAATTGGACGAATTTCATTTTTTGCAAACCAGTGAGTCATCTCTTTAATTTGTTTTTGCTGTTCTGATAGTTCAAATGAAATCACGACATGGCTGCCTCCTTTACTCCCTTTATTAATTGTTCGCCCCGCTTGGTAAGCATTTGTTTTTCCCGACCGTAAAGGGCCACTTGTGCCTGGGCATCACGCATCCATTTTTCCACCGGATATTCCTGAACATATCCATGTCCTCCCAGCAGTTGAACAGCCGAATCGGTCACAAAACGAAGGGATCTGTGAGCCCGATATAGCGCACGTAAACTGTAGCCGTCAGCACTCTCGTCCTCTTCATCTGCTTTTAATGCGGCTTCCCACACGAGATGATTGGCAGCTCTAGTCTCCATCGCCATTTCAGCTACTCGGAATGAGACCCCCTGGAACTTGGCAATTTCCTTTCCGAATGCTTTTCTGCCCGCTGTATATTCTGTTGCATAATCGAGAGCCGCCTCCATGAGCCCCACTTCTTTAGCTGCCTGTAAAATCCGAATTCTTGTTCGTCCCGCTTTTATTAGCTTTTCTGCTTCTTCTCCTTTTGCCAGTACATGGCTTTGAGAAACACGAACATTCTGAAAGGTCATTTTAGCAAGCCCGGAGGCAAGCAGACCTAACCGATAGTCCCCTTCCTCTGCCGTCCATGGGTATTCCTGTTTATCCAACCATAAAAGAACAGATTCTCCTCCTGAATCTCTGGCACCTATCAGTACATAATCAGCAAATTTTGCTGATCGCACCGGCTCGGTCGTTCCATTAAGAAGATACTCTGTTCCTTCATTGCTTACATTTAAATTTGAGAATAATTGATGTTCAAGATCTAAAAATGAAACGGCAGCACCATCCTCGACAATTGTCTTTTTAAAGGATTGAAGAACGGGGTGATCCGGTATTAAACGGATAAATGAAGCTGCATCTCCTGCGTCCGACAGACCTTGAACAGTATCCAGATCTCCATATGCCAGTGCCTGCCAAATTTGCACCTGAGAAATCAATGGTAACTCTAAATCTTCCCAATTTTCAGTAAATTCAAGCGATAAAAGTCCCAGTTCCCGTATTTCCTGAATTAATTTCTGATTCACCTTACCGTTATGCTCAATCTCTCTGGCAACTGGACGGATTTTTTCCTTAGCAAGTCCTCGAGCCACATCCACGAATGATTCTTCATCTTCATTAGGACGAAATGAAATCACGTCTGTTCCTCCTTTAAGTTTCAGAGCCTTTTTTACCAGTGAGGAAGAACAGCCTCACTGGCATAGATTTATTATTTAGATGCTGCTTTATAGGACGATAGAATATCCTGAAGTTTCAAGGCTAGCCCCATATTTCCTTTAATTTTCAGCCTTCCACTCATAAAGGCCTGTGTGCCATTTAAATTTCCTTCAGACAGCGCTTTAAAATCATCCGTATTCATTTTCAGAGTACAATCAGCCTCTTCACCCGTTCCCTGTTTTGCATAGCTGTCATCCCCACGTAAAACGAGTTGATAAGGTTCCTCACCCTCGAGGTCAAATTGATAAACGGCATTGACTCCTTCTACATAGCTTGGGTCCTCTTTTAAAGCCGTGTTAATTTCCTCAAATATTCCTTTTACTTCTGACATTTAGTCATTCCTCCCTAAAATTCTTATCTGAACCTATATTCATAATAACGCTTTCATAACCGTTAAAATATTCCGAAAATAATAGGTTGTTTTAACTCTTAAAAACAAAATAACCCGAATAATGTATGTCAGAATAATTGTGCGTACCCTCATCAGACCTGAACCACCAGGTCTAATCTTCATTAATCAGAGTAACAGGACCTGATAAAATTAAGTCTTGAAAATAAACCGAATGTCATAAGCTCCAGTCGTACTTTACGAGGGAAGATCCTTTTTACTATTTCACGGTCTTTATAACCTAACTGATGCAAACGGACGACTTCCTTCCTGGTGCTTTCCAGATAATTCAATTTTTCTGCAATCATTTCCCGGCCATTAGGAATCAAACCTTCATGTCCTCCATATAAAGAAGTAAAATCAAGCTTCTTTAGTTCCTTTAATGAACATATATAAGAGGAAACCGATTCATTCTTTAAAAACACTTTCGGATAAGGAGTAATGTACATATCACCCGAAAAGAGCCAACCACGGTCAGGCTCAAGCATACAGACATGATCATGTGTATGAGCAGGTGTGGATATCGGAATGAATTTGTGATTGGGGGTTTGAATCTCCCCAGTATAGATCTCTGTATCCACGGACAGATTCGTTCTTTCGTGGGCAAATATTCTCGGAGACAGTTGTTCATCCAGCCAGGATACCATACCCGCGTGATCATCATGATGATGGGTGAGAGCGACTGTCTGAATATCCAATGACCGATATAAACGGGATAGTTTACGCTTTTGAATTTTCGGTCCTGTGTCAATTAATAAACCATCCACAAAATAACAGTAGACGGACATTTTCCGAAAGAAAGGATGTACAGGAATTTTAATGCTGCATAAGTCCTTGTCTTTAACAACCTTCATAAATTACCACCCCATATAAACGTCTTTAGGAATATTAAATAATCTTTATCCAATAAATGCTATCCCTATTTGTATAGGTTGATTCCCCCCTTATCACGACGAACATTGTACACTTAATGTGAATTCTTATAAAATAAAAGATGAGGTTCGCAATATGGAGATTTTTAACATGGGGATTAAATCCAAGGTGTACAAGTTGATAAGAATCTGGAACTTTGTAGACTCAGTCAGAAAAGGTAAGGCCGGCAAAGGACTGGAGAGACGCACGAGCAGAAAACTTGCAGGAAAGGTTATACGAAAAGTCTTTAAGTAAGTGTGATCCGTTTATAAATTTTTCGCAGACATTTTGTTCTTACACTTCCCTGGTTAAACAAACCATTGAAGAAATGAAGCCAGAGAAGTGCCCCCTATTGCTGCTAAAAATAGAACAGCTGCTCCACAGCCCTGCCTCTCCCTCTTATCCTCAGCATATTCCTTTGCACAATGCTTGCAAAGCGTAAGTCCCATCGCTTTTGCATCTTCTTCTTTTACCCTTTTTGCCTGTTTCTTTCCTTTAAGAATACTTGATGTGGTTGGGCAATCATCATCAAAATAGTGATAATACTTTCCTGACTTTGTTATAAAAACTTCATCTCCATGATGCATTATCCATTCATCCCTTCCATTTTTTTCTTCATTTTATCATAAAACGTTAGGTCTTTTGCCACTTTATATCTTTTGTGGTGTATCCATTTTTATCAATCAACGATGCTCTCCTGATTTTTTATTCATATTCACTAATCGGCAAAATTCCGTGAAACATAAAAAAACCATCATGGAAGATGGTTTTTTATATGAAGAGTTATTGTGTTTTATTAATCAGGAAACTTTATGCTCTAAGCGCAGGCGATCGGCTACCATTGCAATAAATTCGCTGTTGGTAGGCTTTGCTTTGGACATGTTCACCGTGTAACCGAACAGTTTCGAAATGGAATCAACATTTCCACGGTTCCATGCAACTTCGATCGCATGACGAATAGCCCTTTCCACACGGGAAGCTGTTGTATTAAACTGCTTGGCTATATCAGGATAAAGAACTTTTGTAATGGAGCCTAATAATTCGATATCATGGTAGACCATTGAAATAGCTGTACGTAAATACATATAGCCTTTAATATGTGCAGGTACGCCAATTTCATGAATAATATTCGTAATGCTGGAATCCAGATCTACCCTGTTATTAACAGTTTGTGTCGTCTGTGACATAGCCTGGTGAGTATTTTTAACAACAGCAGGTCGGCCAGCCACTTGTAAAACCTGCTCCTTCAAATGTTCCAGATCGAAAGGTTTCAGAATAAAATAAGATGCTCCCAAATCTACGGCTTTCTTTGTTACCTCTTCCTGTCCAAAAGCGGTAAGCATAATCACTTTTGGCAACTTTTCGTTGTTAAGCTCCCGCATTTTAGTCAGAACAGCTAAACCATCAACATGGGGCATAATAATATCTAATATAAGTACATCCGGCTCCTTATCCTCAATCACTTCCAGGCATTCTTTACCGTTAAAAGCTGTTCCTATCACATCAATTTCAGTCTGGTCGCTGAAATAATCCTCTAATAATTGAACAAGCTCTCTGTTGTCATCTGCTAAACAAACATTAACCTTCTCCACAATTCTTCCTCCTCTATAAAAATTACTTCAATTGTCCCTTCCACCTATAACTTATTCGACACAACCTTTAAAATCCCTTTTTATTTGCGAAAAAGTTTTAAAAAGTTGTATTTATATTGATTATTCTTTAATTTTCTTTACCATACCTTTAATTTCTACAAATTTCGATTATTCGTGTCGAATAATCTTTATTTACTAACATATTATTCCATATAACATCCTTAAAAAAAGCGAGCTTTTTAGCTCGCTTTTTGTTCGCCATCATTTTTATAAATGTCTACGCCTGCTTCCTGGAGCATCCATTCAATATGAACTCCATAACCACTTGTCGAATCGTTAACGAAAACATGGGTAATCGCCCCTACCATTTTTCCGTCCTGAATAATCGGACTTCCACTCATTCCCTGAACGATTCCTCCTGTTTCCTCCAAAAGCCTGTCATCCGTAATTTTTATAATCATTCCTTTTGTGGATGGATGCTTCTGGGGAGTGGAGCTGACGATTTCAACATCAAATTTTTCAACTTTTTGGCCTTCCAATACCGTTAATATTTGTGCCTGTCCTTCTTTTACCTGATTCGATAAGGCAATTGGCATTGGTTGATCCATGACATGATTCTGTACATTTTCATGAAGCTTTCCAAATATACCAAACGGGCTATTACGAGTAATATTTCCAATACTCTCGTCTTCTACAGAAAACTCTGCATTTTTCTCTCCCGGCATTCCATTTTTACCTTTATCAATGGAAGTTACATTCGACTTTACAAGCTTTCCGTCATGAATCTCAATGGGTTTTCTTGTATCCATATCAGAAATGACATGACCTAATGCCCCGTAACGTTTTGTTTCAGGATGGTAAAAGGTCATTGTACCGATACCAGCTGCGGAATCCCTGATATATAATCCCAGGCGATATTTATCATCCTGTTGATCATATTGAGGACTCAGTGTCGTAGTAAATGTCTTTTCATTTCGTTTCACCTTAACTTTTAGCTCATTTCCTTCTTCGTCTTCCAAAATCGAAGCAACTTGTTCGACTTTTTTTAGTTCCTTCCCGTTAATTTCCAATAAAATATCTCCAACTTTAATCCCTGACTTTTCTCCTGGTGATACTTTTCCCTGTTCAGTCTGAATTAAGTGATGTCCAACCACGAGTACGCCTAACGTGTGTAAACGAACACCAATGGATTGCCCGCCTGGTACCACTCTTAAATCCTCGAGTACCTCGACATTGACTTTTTTCATTGGCAATCCTGCATATTCATAAATCAAACTGCTCTTACCTGGTTTCTCAGCAACCAATTGATTTGAAAATGCCTGGGTGACGTTGTTCTCTGATTTAAGAGAGGGTGTACTTCCTGCAAGGGCTGGTAAAGCATAACCTTCCTGATTTTCAAATAATGTTATTTCATTAGGGATGGAAATATATTGTTTCACAGGAGATATAAATGGAATAGACAGGAACGAAACAAGGAGGATCAAGCCTATCATGATGCGCATGATTTCTCTCTTTTTCAACTTTGTCACACTCCTCGCTTCTAACCCATACCAAAATGTCTGTATCTATAATTTGACCGTAACAGACTCGTTTTAAACAGTGTAATCTACAGAAATAAAAGAGAACATTTCCAATGGAGGAAGAAAAGCGAAGGCGACCGCTTAGGTCTGGCGGGATAAGACGAAGACATGGAGTGGCTTGCTTTTTTGCCACGGAATGGGTTTGGCTTATGTCCACACAGACCTGGGAGCCGCAGCTGGACATAGAAAAGCGGAGGCGACCGTTTAGGCCCGACGGCATAAGCAGAATATCCGGAGTGGCCGTAGTTTGGCCATGGAGGGTATTCTGCTTATGACCGCTTGGGCCTGGGAGCCGGAGCTGGACATAGAAAAGCAGAGGCGACCGTTTAGGCCCGGCGGCATAAGCAGAATATCCGGGGTGGCCGTAGTTTGGCCATGGAGGGTATTCTGCTTATGACCGCTTGGGCCTGGGAGCCGCAGTTGGACATAGAAAAGCCGACTGCGAGGCTTACTTTAAATCATTAGCGAGGCTTATAAGTTCTTCCGCGTGCTCTTTCGTGGTTTCTGTCAATTCTGTACCTGAAATCATACGGCCAATTTCATTAATTTTATCTTTATGATTAAGCTCATTTACTTTCGTAATGGTGCGATCCTGCCTTATTTCTTTTTCAATTAATAAATGAATATCTGCCATAGAGGCTACTTGAGGAAGATGGGAAATACATAATACCTGAGAGCTATTCGATATTGAATAAATCTTTTCTGCAATTGCCTGTGCGACTCTGCCACTTACACCTGTGTCTACTTCATCAAATATCACACTGGTCACACCCTGGTGGCGGGCAAAGTTCTTTTTAATCGCAAGCATAATTCTGGAAAGCTCTCCGCCGGAAGCAATTTTGTGAACCTCTTTAAGCGGCTCGCCAACATTTGTACTGATTAAAAACTGAACTTTATCAAAGCCATTTTCATGCAGTTTGACTTTTCGCCCTTTCCATTCCGGATCAGATGCTGATCCTTCCTGTATTGAAAAATGAACATCAAAATCAGCCTTTTCCAGATACAGGTCCTTTAGCTCAGATAGAATGGCTTCTTTTAATTTTTCTGCCGCTTTCTTTCTTAGTTCATGAAGCTGTTCTGCAGCCAGTAATACGTCACGTCCTTTATTTTTAAGGTCCTGTTCTAACTTACTTAAATGGACGTCCTTGTTTTCTAATTGCTCAATTTCCTCATCAATCTTCGCTGCATAGTTCAGTATTTCCTCTACAGATTGGCCATATTTACGCTTCAAACGGTTGATTTCATTTAAACGTCCTTCGATTTCATTCAGCCTTTCCGGGTTGTATTCCATTTCCTCTAATTTATTACGCAAATCAAAGGAAAGCTCTTCAATTGTATAGTAATAATTAGAAATGTCACTGGCCTTCGTTCCCAGCTCCTCATCAAATTCTTTAATATTTTCCAGGGATGACATGCTAAGAGCCAGCCAATCCAGTGCCTTTTGTTCTCCATACAGGGCATGATAGGCATCAGATATATTTTGATAAATCTTCTCGTAATTTTGCAGCGTGTTTCGCTCCTGTTCGAGCTGCACATCTTCATCAAGGGTTAATTCTGCCTCTTCCAGTTCCTGTTGCTGAAATTTGAGCAAATCCAGTCTCTGAGCAATTTCCTGTTCATTTTCACTTAGTTCATGGTACCTGCGTTTCAATTTTTTGTACTCTTCATAGATTTCCTTATATTCCTGTTTGGCATGCATAATTTCTTTCTGACCGTATAAATCTAATAATGCCAAATGTTTTTCAGTATCCATTAGGGATTGTGTTTCATGCTGGCTATGGATATCAATTAAGGTTTGTCCAAACTCACGCAAAATAGCCAGGGTAACCAGTTTTCCATTTACACGGCAGATGCTTTTACCGGAAGCTGTAATGGTCCGATTTAAGACAAGCATCCCCTCTTCGTCCATTTCGACTCCAAACTCTTCTGCTTTCCGGTAGGCGGAATGCTCCTGTGAATCCAGAAAAAACAGCCCTTCGATTTCAGCTTTTTTGGAGCCATGGCGGACAAATTCCACAGAGCCCCTGCCACCTGCAAGAAGCTGGATAGCATCAATGATAATGGATTTTCCGGCACCCGTTTCCCCAGTTAATACGGTTAATCCATCTCTAAAATTAATTTTAATTTCATCAATAATGGCAAAATCTTTTATCGATAATTCTGCTAACACGGTTTCCACCTCTAATTTTTGTGGATTTTTAAAGCATATCTAAAAGCTGGGCTTCAATGTGATCGATTTGATCCGCTGAACGGCAAATAATCAGACAAGTATCATCTCCGCATATGGTCCCCATAATTTCTTCCCATTCTAAGTTATCAATAAGTGCCCCAATCGCATGCGCATTCCCGGGTAACGTTTTAAGCACAATAAAATGTCCAGCCTTATCAATCTTAACAAAGGCATCCATCATTAGCCTTCTTAACTTATTTAATGGATTAAAGCGCTGATCGGCTGGCAGACTGTATTTATATTTTCCATTAGCTGAGGGTACTTTCACGAGATGAAGTTCTTTTATATCACGGGATACTGTTGCCTGTGTAACATTTAAACCCAGACTTTTCAGCTCATCGACTAATTCGTCCTGAGTTTCAATCTCATTTTCGGTTATAATTTCACGAATTTTTATATGCCTTTGTCCCTTGTTCATTGCTTCTCCTCATTTCCATGATATTCTATCAAAGCGTTTTCTTATGCTCTGTCTCTAAGTTAACAAGAAAAACGAAAAGTGGCAATAGAGGGATTATCAGGGGATATGTAACATATGGAGGGAAAAGAGAGACTACATCTACAAAGGATGAGTCTCTTTTGGCTGGTTTCCTTACTTTCGCAATTCCTGATGTGCATCTTTGATAGTCTGATTGATGTCAATTGTATCCTTAATGCTTCCGTCCTGCTGATTCCACTTAAGGTGAAGTAAGAATTCAACATTCCCTTCGCCACCTGTAATCGGCGAAAAGGTCAAATTTTCCACAGTATAGCCTTCCTTCACACTAAACTCAATCATGTTCGTGATAACCTCTTTATGAACAGCGGGATCTTTAATAATTCCTTTCTTTCCCACTTGCTCCCTTCCTGCTTCAAATTGGGGTTTTACAAGAGCAACGATATCACTTTCGTCAAGTAAAAGCTCTTTTAAAACGGGTAAAATTACACGCAGAGAAATAAACGAAACATCAATCGTAGCGAAATTTGGACGACCTGAAGTCAGATGCTCAGGCTTTACATACCTGAAATTCGTTTTTTCCCTAACTATAACCCTGTCATCATTTCTCAATTTCCAGTCCAGTTGATTCTGTCCAACATCAATAGCATAGCTTAATTTTGCTCCATTTTGCAGTGCGCAATCCGTAAAGCCACCCGTAGACGAACCAATATCAATCATCTGTTTTTCCTTCACGGTTAATTCAAAGGCTTTTAAGGCTTTTTCCAGTTTCAAGCCTCCACGACTTACATAATTATGTGTTTTCCCTTTAATTTCAATGGGAATTTCAGTCTCAACCTTCATACCTGGCTTGTCCAATCTTACTTGCTCGGAAAAGACTAAACCCGCCATAATTGTACGTTTAGCCTTTTCTCTTGTTTCAAAATAGCCTCTGTCCACTAAAAGTACATCTAGTCTCGTTTTCTTCATCCTTGCTCAAGTCCTAACTTATTTGGGATTAATTCCTTTAAAGAGTTTACCACTTCATTTGTTGTTAAGCCAATTTCATCCCACAATTCACTGACACTTCCATGTTCAATAAATTGGTCAGGAATTCCCATTCTTTTCATGCATATCTTTCCTAATAAATTTCTCTCTTCAGCAAATTCAACAACAGCGCTGCCGAATCCTCCCTGCAGTACATGTTCCTCGAGGGTTAATACCGGGATATTTTCTGAAAAAATCTCTTTTAGCATTTTTTCATCTAAAGGCTTAATAAAGCGGGCATTGACTACTCTTATGCTAATTCCGGATTGCTCCAGCTGCTCGCTTGCTTTTAATGCCATATCAATGGTCGTCCCAAAGGTTAAAATGACACCATCATGGCCTTCCTTAAGTACCTCCCAGGAACCAATAGGAATGGATTTAAACGTTTCGTCGACCTCAATCCCTTTTGCATTCCCTCTTGGGTAGCGAATAGCAATAGGACCCTCATTATATTCAATTGCGGTATAGACCATATGCTGGCCTTCATTTTCATCCTTTGGCATCATAACAACCATATTCGGTATATGACGCATAAAGGATATATCAAAAACTCCCTGATGGGTTTCTCCGTCAGCTCCAACTAATCCAGCCCGGTCAATTCCAAATACTACATTTAAGTTTTGTCTGCATACATCATGGACCACTTGATCATACCCTCGCTGCAGGAAGGTCGAATAAATGGAGAGAAAAGGCTTCATACCCTGTGTGGCCAATCCGCCGGAAAGTGTGGTTGCATGCTGTTCTGCAATTCCGACATCATAAAGGCGATCCGGAAATTCCTTTTTGAATTTTTCAAGCTTAGATCCTACTGTCATGGCGGGGGTAATCGCCACAACCTTTTCATTCTTACGGGCAATTTTGCTTAAGGCATCACTGATCACCTGACTCCAGGCAGGGCCTTTTCCTTTTTTCTTTAATGATTCACCGGATTCAATCTTATATGGTCCTACCCCATGCCAGGTTCCAACCTTATCCTGTTCAGCAGGGTGATAACCTTTCCCCTTCTTGGTAATCACATGGACAATGACCGGACCTTCTGTTTTTTTCGCATAACGAATATTTTCAATCAGGTTTTCAAAATTATGACCATCCACGGGTCCATAATAAGTAAAGCCTAACTCCTCAAAAAACATACCGGGCAGAATAAATGATTTCATACCATCTTTAAGGTGCTCGGCTGTTTGGGCGAGCTTCCCGCCAAATGCAGGTATCCTTTTCATAAAGCTCTCCAGTTCATCTTTAAACCAGTGGTATTTATTGGCACTGCGCAAACGGCCAAGTACATTGTGCAGTGCACCAACATTTGGTGCGATGGACATTTCATTATCATTTAAAATGACAGTCAGGTTCTTCTTTTCATGGCCTATATGGTTGAGAGCTTCAAGAGCCATACCACCAGTTAACGCACCGTCACCGATAATAGGAACCACATAATGGTCCTGTCCCTTTAAATCCCGGGCAATTGCCATACCCATTGCCGCTGATAGGGAGGTGGAACTATGCCCTGTTTCCCAATGATCATGTTCACTTTCCATACGCTTAGGAAAACCAGACAACCCTTTATATTTTTTTAAGGTATTAAATTGATTCGTTCTGCCTGTGAGTATCTTATGTATATACGACTGATGCCCGACATCCCAGATAAATTTATCCTCTGGACTGTTGAATTCTTTATGAAGGGCTAGGGTTAATTCTACTACACCTAGGTTAGGCCCTAAATGCCCTCCAGTTTTTGACAGAGTTTGGATTAAGAACTCCCTGATCTCATCTGCAAATGATTCCAGTTGCTCAACAGAATATTGTTTTAAAAAAGCAGGATCTTTAATAAAGTTCAGATCCATCGCGGATCACTCACCTTCATTGGGAATTTCGTTTATTTTTCTTCTTAAGGGACGGAAGAATTTTTATTCTCAGGTTCTGTTCAATAAAAGCTATCGCCCGGCCCGCAAATAAAATAATCTTTGTTGACGCATGGACACCAAAAAATTTTCCTAACGCTTTTCCACCAACTGTCAGGGCTGCAACAACACTTGTAAAAACAATCGATATCACCATATGCTGGGATGACTCCTCCGGGAAGCCGAAACCAAAGGCAATTTGGAGTACAACTGTAGCAGATGCGGTACCGCTTACAATGCCTGCTATGTCCCCTATTACATCATTACAAAAGCTCGCAAACCGGTCCCTGTTTCTTACAATTACAATGGATTGTCTGGCTCCATATATTTTTTCGGCAGCCATGGAATGAAAAGGCACCTCATCTGCAGCCGTAGCAGCAATACCGAACATATCAAAAATGACACCCACTAACACTATTCCCAGGACAATTAATAAGCCGGCAAACCAGCCTACACCCTGTAAAAGGACACTTGAGATAACTGAAAAAAGTGCCGCTAACACAAATGTGATAACGGCAATACTTATACTAAATCGGAGTGATTTCCTGTAATCTTCGTTCATTTAAATACCTCTATATGTATAAATTATTATTGATTATAACAAGTAGGGATGGCCATTTAAAGGATAAAAATTGCAGCTTAGGTCCAGTAGGTTTTCCCAGATGAATACCATGAGTTGCCTCAATGGCGGTTCCCCTTTAAACTCATCTTAGCCCCGTTTCCGGAAAGCTAGACTGGATTACCACTTAGTCTGCACTATAATCTCCTTTAAATGTCCACCGGAACAGTCTAGGAGTTTTCCTCGACAGTCTTTAACCGTTCCCTAGCCTCTTTTGCAGTATTGATTTCAATTGGTGATAGGTGAACAAAATAGTGGCCTGCTATTTTGTCACTTTTTAAACCAATATCCCCTCAACACCACTCAAGGCAGGCTACGCTGTGGATAGAGTTTCCCCATCCCTATCTCACAGGTTCATACCCCATCCCATAATACTTTGAGCTATCAAAGCATCACAGCAATGGGCCTCCGCGGAAGCAGGGTCAACGCCCACATGCCTTTGTGGATCGGCCTGCAACCTTAACTCCCAGCACCGACCCAAGGCTGGGCGCCTCAAGCCGGCACAAGGAACTTCATCGATGTGCCCTTTGGCGGATTTTTAGGCCCGCCTTCAGGAACGGAGGACCGACTAGAATACTGCACCATCCCTATTTTGTATCTTTATAATATCATATTTTCATTGTCTTGCTCAATGACAATTATTATCAGTTTTTCATAGAGAAAAAGGGGAAGCGCCCTTTCCTGATCTCACGTCGATAATGACTTCATTTTTTAATTCCTAAACCAAAAGGAAAATAGATGAACATTTTCCAGATTACATTTCCCTGTTTCCTAAGAACTCAACAAAGTCAAATAGCAATCGATCTTTTACATTCGCCTGTTTTAAAGCCTGTTCAGCTTTTTCCATCAATTCTTCCTTCTTTTTAATCGCACCATCCAAACCTAAAATGCCGGGGTACGTACTCTTTTTGCTTTTCTCATCACTTCCCACAGGCTTACCCAGTTTCTTTTCATCCCCAATTATATCGAGTATATCATCCTGTATTTGAAAAATAAGTCCTAAGTAGGTTGCATATTCATCTAGTGATTCGAGCTGTGGAGGAGTTGCACCCGCTAAATAAGCTCCACTTCGAACAGCGAAACGAATAAGTCTGCCTGTTTTGAATAAATGAATCTGGTTTATTTCATCCAGAGTAAGGGATTTATCCTCTGCATCAAGATCAAGGATTTGTCCGCCTACCATACCTTCAGCTCCTGCAGCCTCAGATAATTCTGCAGATAAAAACACTTTCTCTTCTGCACTTAAATTCGCTGAGCCAATGATCATTTGAAAGGCTGTTGTCAACAGGGCATCTCCAGCTAATATCGCAGTTGCCTCATCAAATTTTCTGTGATTAGTAAGCTGTCCACGTCGGTAATTATCATCGTCCATAGCCGGGAGATCGTCATGAACTAAGGAATAGGTATGTACCATCTCCAGAGCAATAGCAGGATCATATACTTTTTCATCGAGTTCAGAATAAGCTTCAAATGCCGCCATCATCAAAAACGGCCTTAATCTTTTTCCACCGGCTTCAATAGAGTACAGCATCGACTCTTTTAATTTCTCTGGTGCTTGAAGAGATTTTAGTTTTTCACTCAATTTCTCGTTAAATATCGCTTGATATCGGTTAATATATTGGGAAACCATTTCGTTATTTAATCCTCCTGGATAGAAAAGGGCTCAAATTCACCTTGATCATTTAAAATTTGTTCCATTTGTTTCTCAACTTTTGTCAGTTTATCATTACAGAATTTTGATAGCTTCATGCCTTCCTGATAGTATTCAATAGCTTTTTCAAGGGGTACATCGCCTTCTTCCAGCTTTTCTACGATATTTTCCAGCTTTTCAACGGCCTCTTCAAAGCTAATTTCCTGTTTTTCATTTTCACTCATTTTTTTGATCCTCCTCTTCTAATCCCAATACTTGGCAATCTACTAAACCATCTTTCAATCTTACATACATTTTGTCTCCAGGCTGAACCTGCGAGACGGTTCTGACCACATTTTTCTGTTGATCATAGGGAATAGCATATCCGCGTCGAATAACTTCCATAGGGTTTAATAATGATAACTTTTCTACATCCTTCTGAAAGCTGGTCATTTTTTGCTGCAGCACATATTTCATTTGCTTATGGAGTCTGCTTCTGATTTGAGTGACATTTTTCTGCATTTCTCCGATTTTCCGGTCCGGATGATGCTGTAAGAGCCTTTTATTTAAATGCTCATTATTTTCCTTTTTACGCTGTATATATTGCCTCGAGGCCCTTTGCATTTGTTCAAACATCCGGTCCAGATCCTGTTCCTTTTGTCTTAGCATATGTACAGGATAGCGAAATGCATAGGATTCCCTCAGTGAGATTAGCCGGTCACGATTGGCCTGTGTCTTCGTTTGCAGGGCTCGTACTATACGATTTCTCATAACAGTCATACGATCTGCCACTTCTTTTAAAGAAGGTACTGCCAGTTCAGCGGCTCCTGTCGGGGTAGGTGCCCGTAAATCTGCGGCAAAATCACTGATGGTATAATCGGTTTCGTGACCTACCGCTGAAATCACCGGGATGCTGGAATCCACAATGGCACGGGCCACGCGTTCTTCATTAAAATTCCATAATTCCTCAATAGAACCTCCCCCTCGTCCTACAATTAAAACATCAAACTGGTCTAATGAATTCGCCTTTTTGATGGCTTGAACAATTGAATCTGCTCCATTTTTCCCCTGGACGAGTACGGGTATTAATGTTTTTTTCGCGATTGGATATCGGCGATTTAATGTGGAGAAAATATCGCGGATAGCCGCTCCTGTCGGGGAAGTAATGACCCCAATATGTTCCGGATATGCAGGAATCGGCTTTTTTAAACGTGGATCAAACAGTCCTTCAGCTCCAAGTTTTTTCTTTAACTGTTCATAAGCTAAATATAGAGAGCCAATTCCATCTGGCTGCATCTCATGGATATACAGCTGGTATTGGCCATATGGTTCATATACACCAATTTCCCCTTTTATAAGGACATTCATCCCGTCCTCAGGAGTAAATTTAATGAATCGGTTGTAGCTGGCGAACATCACGGCCTGTATTCTCGACCGATCATCCTTGATTGTTAAATACATGTGCCCACGGGAGTGACGTTTAAAATTAGATATCTCTCCCCGTAAATAAACCTGCTTTAAATTACGGTCCGTTTCAATTTTTCGTTTCACATACCTGGTTAAAGCCGTCACTGTTAAGTACCGATCTTTCACAGTAATTGATCCCCTTTTATGATGATATTTGTTTGGCTGCTTTCAGGGTGTTCTGGAGAAGCATCGTGATGGTCATTGGGCCTACTCCCTTGGGTACAGGTGTAATATAGGAAGCTGTTTCTTTCACAGATTCAAAATCCACATCACCTGCCAGGGAGCCATCTGACAGATAATTATTTCCAACATCAACCACCACTGCACCTTCTTTAACAGCATCTTTACCTATCATTTTAGCTTTACCTACTGCAACAATTAAAATATCCGCCTGTCTTGTGATATGAACTAAATTTTCTGTTGCGGAATGACAGTAAGTTACCGTCGCATTTTCGTTTAGGAATAACTGTCCGACCGGCTTACCGACAATATTACTTCTTCCCACAACAACCACATGTTTCCCTTTGATTGGAATATTGCTTTTTTTAATCATCTCAAGTATTCCCAGGGGTGTACAGGGAACAAAGGCATCCTGATTTGTCTGAAGACGACCTATATTATAAGGATGAAAACCATCTACATCTTTTTCCGGAGCAATACTCTCAATAATTACCTTTTCGTCTATCTGCGCAGGAAGTGGTAATTGGACAAGGATCCCATGAACACTTGAATCTTCATTTAATTGATTTACATGCTGTAGGAGTTGTCCCTGTGTTGTCTCTTCCGGAAGTTCGATTACGCTTGAACGAATACCTGCTTTTTCACATGCACGCTGTTTAAACTTCACATATGATTTTGAGGCAGGATTATCCCCGACAATAACAACGGTCAAACCCGGGTGGATATTTTTCTTTTCAAGTTCCTTTACATCTGCTTTTAGTTTTTCTCTTATTTCCTCTGCAATTTTGCTTCCATATATAATTTCTGCAGTCATTCCAATTCCCCTTCATTCATCAGATACAATTTTTGAAAGAACACCATTAATGAATTTGCCTGAATTTTCCTCTCCATATTCTTTGGCAATCTCTACAGCCTCATTAATGGAAACTTTTAACGGAATCGTTTCATTATATTTAATTTCATAAACGGCTAATCTTAGAAGCGTACGTTCAACTGAGGCAATTCGGTTCAAACTCCAATTCACGAGTTGTTCCGAAATAGCCTTATCAATTTCATCTTTGTATGTAATCACACCACGTACTAACTCACTGGTAAATTCATGAATAGCTGCACCCTCCAATGCAAAATCTGCTGCATCCTCAAAGGTAATGTCATGATTTTCCATTTGAAATAGTACCTGAAATGCTTTTATTCTGGCTTCTCTACGATTCATGTTTGTTCTCCTTTATTGACCATTATGCTAGCCTGTAACATCTATTATCCCTAAAATCATAACATTTTAGCATGGAAAAGAAAAGCAGTGTACCTACCATAAAGCCCTAATGGTCCATGGAGGTTATTCAAAAATAAATTGACCATGGAAGACTCTCCTCCATGGTCAACAATCTTTGTAATCATGCTTCACCGGTACCGACTTCATCTTCTTTAGCATCAATTTGAACGGCAACAATGTGCACATTTACTTCTTCAATTTCAAGGGCTGTCATATTTTTTAGTGTCTGACGGATGTTATCCTGAATCTGCTGTGCAACAGTCGGTATGGATACACCATATTCCAGTACCGAATATGTATCAATTTTAATGCCATTATCCGTTAGTTCAACTTTTATTCCTTTTCCATGATTCTTTTTACCAAATCTCTCTGTGACATTAGAAGCAAAGTTCCCGCGCATTTGTACAACACCTTTTACTTCATTGGCTGCAATTCCGGCAATTACTTCTATAACTTCAGGTGCAATTTGAACATTTCCTAAGGATGTATCTTCACTAACATTTAACAAGTTGTTATCCTGCAACAAAAGTCACCCCTTTCTAAATGGTGAAGCTCAATTCATTCCTCATCTTCCATTATATGATAGGTTTCAAGGAACTTTGTATTAAAATCCCCATCTTTAAATACATCATGCTTCATCATCCGCTCATGGAAAAGAATTGTTGAATGGATGCCATCTACAACAAATTCATCAAGCGCCCTGCTCATTCGGTTGATGGCTTCTTCCCGTGTTTTTCCGAACGTAATCAGCTTAGCTATCATGGAATCATAATAAGGAGGTATTCTCCATCCTGAATAGGCAGCCGAATCCACTCGGACACCTAACCCACCTGGAGGAAGGTACATACGAATATCTCCGGCGGATGGCATGAAGTTTTTCACGGGATCCTCTGCATTTATTCTACACTCAATCGCCCAGCCTGTAAACGTAACATCCTCCTGACTTAGAGTAAGCTGTTTGCCATTTGCTACTCTAATCTGTTCTTTAATCAAATCCACTCCGGTAATTTGTTCTGTTACTGGATGTTCCACTTGGATACGCGTATTCATCTCCATAAAATAAAACTTCTTATCTGTACGATCGAATATAAATTCGATTGTACCGGCCCCTCTATAATTTACTGCCCGCGCAGCCTTTACCGCAGCCTGTCCCATTTCCTGGCGAATACTTTCGGTAAGAGCCGGGGAAGGAGCTTCTTCAATTAATTTTTGCATGCGACGCTGAATGGTGCAATCTCTTTCACCCAAATGTATAGTATTCCCATATTCATCAGCTAATACCTGAATTTCAACATGACGGAAATCCTCAATAAACTTTTCCAGATAGACTCCAGGATTGCCAAAGGCTGTTTCTGCTTCATTTTGGGTCATACGTATCCCATTAATCAATTCATCTTCAGTACGGGCAACACGGATTCCTTTACCGCCGCCTCCTGCGGTAGCCTTAATGATTACCGGGAATCCGATTTCATTGGCCACTTTCAGCCCTTCTTCTTCATTCTCGATAATTCCATCAGAACCAGGGACTATAGGTACACCAGCCTGTTTCATGGTGTCTCTTGCCACATCCTTTGTTCCCATCTTTTGAATAGAGTACGCGCTTGGACCAACAAAGGTAATATTACACTCTTCGCAAATTTCTGCGAAGTCCGGATTCTCTGACAAAAAGCCATAACCTGGATGAATAGCATCCACTTCTGTTAAAGTAGCTAACGTCATTATATTTGTAATATTAAGGTAGCTGTCCTTACTTAACGCAGGGCCTATACAATAAGCCTCATCTGCGAGTTGTACATGTAGCGACTCCTGGTCAGGCTCTGAATAAACAGCCACCGTACGAATTCCTAACTCCTTACAGGCGCGAATAATACGTACAGCAATCTCGCCTCGATTTGCAACTAATAATTTTTTTATCAACGAAGTCAACCCCTTACTTGCTCTTCACTCTGAATAACGGTTGTCCATATTCCACAAGTTCTCCATCTTCCACAAGAATATCAACAATTTCACCATTTATTTCTGCTTCAATTTCATTAAACAGCTTCATCGCTTCTACAATACATACGATAGAATCATTGGTTACACGATCTCCTACCTGAACATACGGATCTTTATCGGGAGAAGGGGAACAATAAAAGGTTCCTACCATTGGTGAAGTAATTTCTTCATCGTAGTCCTTCGTTTCTCCCTGCTTTTCTTCTGCAGGCGCCAGGTTTTCAACAACTTTTGCTTCCGCCTTTGCTTCAGCTTTCGATTGCTCATCAACGGTTGGTTTCACTTGTTCAAGTACTCCCGGATCCTTTTGAATCACTACTGGCTGGCTTCCCTGCTCAGCACTCTCCTGCTTTTTAAGGTTAAGTTTCGTTCCATCGGATTCATAATTTAATTCATTAATAGATGATTCATCGATTAATTTAATGAGTTCCCTGATTTCCTGAACTTTTAACATGACTGGCACTCCTTTATCTTTTTAATGCATAGCTGTTAGCAATCTTTATACAGGTTTTTGTTTTTATTAGCAACTGGTACTAATAATACCTGTTAATATTCTATTATATTTACCTGCTAACCTGCAAGAAAACGTTATAGATAATAGTTCAACATACATTTGTGAAAACCCTTTTTTTATCTGAAATCAGCCGTGAAGTTAAAGAACCTTGCCGTTTATACGACAAGGCACTTCTTATTTACGTATTCGACGGTTGGAAATCAACTTCCACTCTGATCTCTCCAAATTCATCCCTTACCATTTGCATAATATGATTGGCCTCTGTTCCTGAATGTTCGTCCGCTTTTACGGTAACTTTTACAACATTTTCTTCAGCTCTGACTAACACATCAGAGTAGTTCTTTTCCGATTGAATGACTTTTTCCAAAATGGCTTCCTTTGTTTGAACTTCTTCTAATCGATTTTTCTTCTCCATTGCCTCATTCTTTTCTGCTGCTGTAGCGCTACTGGATGTCAGTACTTCATTAAACTGTTCCTTTTGCTGGCTACGCATGTCCTGAATTTCGAGTCTAAGCTGGGTAAACAGATCATCCGTAGAAGTGGATGAAATCGGATTGCCATTTGCATCAACTTCAGTAGCCTCTCCTTCAGTCACATTTGTTTCAATCGTTGAATCTTCATTCGACGTTTCCTCTGAGTTTTCTTTATTATCATCATTAATAAGAGCTACCTGATCGCCTCCCGGTGAGGTCATGTAGTAAACACTCAGCACAATAAGCAGACTTAACATGGTTAATAACCACACAGTTTGTTTCTTTAGCATCATTTATAATTCCTCCTTAATTAATTTTTTTTGGGTGCTACAGATATACGATGTGTCGGTACATCCAGCACACGGGAAACAGCTTCAATCACCATTTCCTCTGTCTGGACATTTCCCAGACCGTTGCCCACGATTAATACCCCGCGTACTTTAGGTTTTTTCGTTTGAATCAGTATCGGTGACTCATCATTTTGACTTCGCACAATAACGGTCTGCTTATCCTCTGAAAACTCCTCTATTGTACGATCCCCCCCATTTGAATCTTCCTCTTCTGTTGTCTGTTCGTTTGTGGTTGTATTTTTTTCATAGATTTTAAGCGAAGTAGCGTCTAAGTTTACCATCACATCAACACCTGAAATCCCCTCCATACTCTTCAGCATTTCTTTTAGTTCTGTTTCATATTGTTTTTCCATTTCAGCTATGATACTTGCTTTGTCTGGCTCGCTCTTATGGGTTTCAACCCCGCTATTTTTTGGGGTACTCTGGTTTTGTTCTAAATAAGGGGCTGGTTCATTTGAATCATCCTGAAAAATATTACTCGTAAGTACAAGCAGGATCCCTACTAATCCAAGAATCATCACATATGAGAGTTTAGTAGGCTTTCCATTTTCATCCTTTCTCAATTTAAAAAGAGACCAAAAATTTTTCATGTTTGATTCCCTCCTTCCCCAATGATTGAGATTTTATCTTTGGATATTTCCCAGAAGGAGGATAAATCATTTTTGATGTCCTCTATGGGAAGCTTTTCTTCAGTTGCTGGTTCTTCATCAATGTCAACATCTACTTCGCGTATTTCCTGATTTGCTGTTTCTTCAGATCGTTTAATGGCTACTGAAAGCATTTCGATATTCTCCCAATTAACCTCCTCTGATTGATCTGGAAATGTAAATTTAATATCTTGAATCATGACTCCATATTTTTTCATCAACTCCTCTTCAGCTATTGTTTTTAATTGTTGAGCTATCTGATTTAATATATATGCACGTTGTGAGGCTTGTATATCTATTTTTTGATTTTCTATCTCTTTTTCCAGTTGTTCTGATTCGTTTGACCCAGAGAGAAGCTCATTCTGCAGGAATTTTGATGGATTGGCATTAAACACATGAAATAAGGGCTGAAGAAAAATTAATACGAGAATCATCCCTACTGCAAACCGTACGTATTTTTGCATTGATGATTGGGGCATTAATAAATCTACAATCATAGCAATTAATATAAAAATAATGATTTCGGTAACCCAGTCCTGTATATAAGACATCGTTTTCAGCCTCCTAACGTACCATTAAGGTCAAATTGCTGGCAGCTACCAGAATGACAATGGAAAAAAAGAACATCATCGTTACAACGAGCAAGGCTGCAAAAATATACATGATGTGTTTACTTATTAAATCCATCGTATTGATTACCGGTCCTCCTCCTACCGGTTGCAGGATGGCAGCAGCTAATTTATAGATAACCGAAATGACAAAAACCTTGATGGCAGGAAAAAGAGCCACTCCAAGAACAATGATCACTCCGACGATTCCAATGGTATTTTTTAACAGCATAGAGGCTGATAACATTGTATCCGCTGCATCCGTAAACATTCTTCCAATGACAGGGATAAAATTACCCGTCACAAATTTTGCTGTTCTGACAGCCAGTCCATCTGTAATAGCAGTCGTTGCCCCCTGCACAGAAATGACACCTACAAAGATCGTAAAAAATACGCCCAAAACAGAAAGACCAACATTTCTAAGTAGATTGGCCAGCTTGGTTGCCTGATAGTTTTCATTTAATGAGCTTACAATATGGAGAAGAGCCGATAGAAAAATCAGCGGAATAACAAAGGTTGAAATTAAGAAACCACTGACATTGATTAAAAAGAGTATAATCGGCTGAAAAAAAGTAATAGAGGTTATACTTCCCACTGATGCCATAATGCTCAAAATTAACGGCAATAGAGCCCACATAAAATTTGACATTGCATCGATGGCATTATTGGTATAGGACACAGCTAACTGAAAGCTGCTCAAGGCAAGAGTAATTAAAACGAGATAGACGACGGCATATGCAACTTTATTTACGGTTTTGGATTCAAAAGCATTTTGCAGCGTTTGCAAAATAACTGAAAACAGCGTTAATAGAATCAGTGACCCCAGTAATTTCCCATTCGCCAATAATTCATGAAAAAGATACTTTAATAGACCATTGATCCAGCTTTTGATGGATACAGATGCGTCTTCCTTCATAAAATCCGTCAAATCTTTATTAGATAAATCAGGTAAAAACTCCCCATAATTTTCCTTTAGATTTGACCAGTAATCTCCTATTTTTTCATAGGATTGATCCTGTATTTGCTGGTTTGCCCAGCGCTCCGCATTTTGCTGTGGATTCGGTTCAGCAGCTTGTACTTCTTCAGGGAGTAAAAAATAGAAAAAGACTAAAAGAAGAGCCACTATGAATCTTTTAAAGTACACATTCACAATAATTGCTCCCTTCAATCCCTAAACAGGAATAAAGCTAAGAATGGTTTCAATAACAGCTGTCAGGATAGGTATGGCAAGTACGAGAATGAATATTTTCCCAGCCAGTTCAATCTTGGAAGCAATCGAATTCAGACCTGCATCCCGTATAATTTGTGCACCAAATTCGGAAATATAGGCAATACCAATAATTTTCAGAATGGTTTCTACATACATAAAATTAATATTGGCTTTCGTAGTCAAAGTTGAAATCAGCCGGAAAATTTCGGCTATGTGCTGAATGAGGACTAAAAAGATAATGATACCTGTTAACATGACGATAAAGAACGAAATTGAAGGGCTTTGATCACGAACAATAATGGCTAATATAGCAGCCAGCATTCCCAGGGAAACAATTTCAAAGATCCCCATAAATTCAGAATCCTCCCAGGATGATCTGAAAGAGAAAAACCGAGCGGATTTGCTGGAATAATTCGGCTAAGTTATCAATAACCACTAGTAAAACGATGATAAATCCTACTAATGTTGCCCAATGGGCTAAGTCCTCTTTTCCAGCCTGTTTCAGTAGTGTATGAATGATGGCAACAATCAAACCGATTCCTGCAATTTGGAATAAAAGATAAACTTCATTCATCATTTTGAATGCCGACTCCTTTCCACTAAATCAGTAACAGGATCACAAATAATCCTGTCAACACCCCTAAGCTTTTCGCCATTCTTCCATATCTGTATTTTTCCTCTTCAGCATTTGCCAACTCCCTTTCCAAATGGGTTAATGCAAGCTGGATGTGTTTTTGCTGCTGTGTAAAATCATGCTGGCCTAATGTTTTGCCAAACTGGTCCATGATATCCCGTTCTGCTTTCTTCATGGCTGATTGTTTCCAGAATTCCTTTAATGTGGGGTTCCAAATATCATATAAGGTTGTCTGACTAACGGATAATCGATCATGCAGTTCAGAAAAGAAACGGCTCAATGGTGCCGGGATTTGTTTCGATAACTGATAAAAAACTTCATGAATAGGTGTTTGACCATAAACAATTTCAGCTTCCAGAATTTGCAAAGCATTTTTTAATTGCCGGATTTGCTGCGGTCGGTCCGAAAGCCGCTTTGCTATATCAAAGCCTATTTGAGTTGTCGCCAGCAGGAACAACATGGCTCCAATCCATTTCATAATCTTTGCTCCTTACGTGATGATTTTGGGTTTGTCCATTTTCATCCGTCACGGAAATCACCGTGCCAGGTTTAGGGTGATTGGAAAAAGTGACATAGCGTTGAAAAGCATTCTGCCGGAATAAGGGCTGTAATGAAGGACGGCTTCGTACCTCATCCAAATTTTGTCCATGAACACTGCAGATCACGGTTACTCCTGCATAAACTGCTTCCATTAAGGCCTTTACATCTTCTTCCGACCCTATTTCATCCACAGCAATCACATCCGGAGACATGGACCTGATCATCATCATCATCCCTTCAGCTTTTGGACAGGCATCCATTACATCGGTTCGAAGTCCTACATCATGCTGTGGAATTCCGTTCCTGCAGGCAGCAATTTCCGATCGTTCATCAATCACCCCAACCTTTTTAGCCGGATAATGATTATAACCATTACTCATATAGCGAACGATATCTCTTAAGAATGTGGTCTTGCCGCATTTAGGCGGACCAATCAACAGTGTGTTAAGATAACGTTTCTGATATAAAAGCGGAAGATAAGGCTTACTAATGTCCTTTACCTGCCTGGCTATACGTATATTAAAGAAGGTAAGATGCCGAATAGCCTTCACATACCCTCTTTCTGTGTTGACTTTGCCGGAAATACCAACCCGATGACCTCCTTCAATGGTAATGTAGCCTTCCCGAAGCTCGTCCTCAAATCGATAAATCGAATGTTCACTTAATTGATTTAAAATAAACAATCCATCCTGTTTATCCGGCAATAGATGACCAATCATTCTGGAATAGGCAGTAAAAACGAGTTCTATAGGTTTTCCGATACGAATTCTTATTTCCTCCAGCTGGTTCCAGTTCATGATTTCCCTGCGAAGCTTGTCTTCAATCGATTCAGGAAATAACTTTAAAATTTCTTCCAATGTGAAGATCTCCCTTCTACTAATAGTTGCTACTCTAAATCTATGCGGTATAAAGAGATTTATGACTATTCATAAAAAGAACAAAGGCGGAAGCGCCCATTTAGCGACGTACGGACTGGACTGAGCTGTAGGAGATAAAGGAAACACGACGAACCTTGTGAGTCGATGTTGACTTATCGTACGGAGGTGAAGGAAGTCTCGCTGGGCGCTGGAGCCGGACGTGGCCTCTCCTGTTTTTCTTATCCACAAATCGCTTATTTTATAATTTCCTATACTACAAAAAAAGAGCTACCCTAACGGATAGCTCCTTGCATTCTTATGTTTAATATTCATTGTTATGCTCTGGAAACATATTTTCCATCACTTGTATTAACAACAAGTACATCCCCATTGTTTACAAAGAAAGGCACCTGTACGACCAATCCTGTTTCCAGTGTTGCAGGTTTAGTACCTCCACTGGCTGTATCACCCTTAATTCCCGGTTCTGTTTCAGTGACTTCCAATTCTACTGTATTTGGAAGTTCAAGACCAATCGTTTCTCCTTCATAAATAAGCATGGTAATTTGCATATTTTCCTTTAGGTAGTTTAGTTCCTTCTCTAATTGAGAGGATTGAAGTTCAATCTGATCAAAAGTTTCCTGATCCATAAATGTATGAACATCACCTGAGGCGTATAAATACTGCATGTTTCTACGCTCAAGATGAGCCGTATTTACCTTTTCCCCTGCCCGAAAGGTTCGCTCCTGTATGTTTCCATTTCGAAGGTTACGCAGCTTTGAACGAACAAACGCTGCACCTTTCCCTGGCTTTACATGCTGAAATTCTACAACCTGCCAGATATCTCCATCCAGCTCAATGGTTTGTCCTGTACGAAAATCATTTACTGAAATCATATGTTATCCCCTTTCTAAACACACACTACAAAGTTATAAGTTCTTTTTTCGCAAATGTCAGTTTTTCATATCCATTTTCAGTTACCACTATATCATCTTCAATACGGCAGCCGCCTACATTGGATATATAGATTCCAGGTTCTACGGTTACAACCATGCCCGGCTCCAGCTTCTGCTCAGATCGGAAGGAAAGCCCCGGACCTTCATGAACATCCAGACCAATTCCATGACCTGTTGAGTGGCCAAAATAGTCTCCATATCCTTTAGCTTTAATATAATCCCGTGTTAGAGCATCTGCTTCAATCCCGGTTATGCCCGGTTTAATTCCTTCTACGCCTTTTAGCTGGGCCTGAAGAACTGTATCATAAATTTCCTTTAGTTCGTCACTAATCCGTCCTACAGCCACGGTTCTCGTCATATCTGAACAGTAGCCCTTGTAGTATGCTCCAAAGTCAAGAGTGACGAGCTCGCCGCTTTCAATCGTCTTTTCCGAGGCAACCCCGTGCGGCAGTGCAGATCGATAGCCGGAGGCTACGATGATATCAAAGGAGGAAGATTCCGCCCCATTTCTTCTCATGAAAAATTCAAGTTCATTTGATACATCAATTTCTTTAACACCTGGCTTAATATAGTCAAGAATATGATCAAAGGCATCATCTGCAATTTCACATGCCTGTTTAATCAGTTTCAATTCATCATTGGTTTTAACCAGGCGCAGCTTTTCAATTAGGCCTGATGAGGGAATCAACTCAGCAGACAGCTCATTTTTATATCTTTCATATGTACTATAGGTCATGTGATCTTTTTCAAAGCCTAAGGATTGAATGCCAAGCTTTTTGATCTGGTTGGCTACCTCCTTATGAATCGGGGTTTTATGTTCAATGATTTCAAATCCTTTAGCCTGCTCCTTTGCCTGTTCTGTATAGCGAAAATCAGTAATAAAAAGAGCAGCTTGTTCTGTTATAAGAGCAACGCCAGCTGTACCGGTAAATCCTGTTATATATCTGCGGTTTTTTTCACTTGTGATTAGCAAACCATCAAATTCCTGGTCGGCTAATGCTGATCTAAACTTGTCCAGTTTCTCCACTCTTATCATCCTTTCTCTTATCTTCTTCCAGAAATGCCAGGGCTGCTGCTTTATAGCCAAGCGTACCAAGGCCGGCAATCTGTCCCCAGCAAACAGGTGCAAGTAACGACTCTCTCCTGAATGCCTCCCGGTTGTGTACATTTGAAATATGTACTTCGATAACAGGGATTTCCACTGCGCTAATTGCATCCCTCAAGGCAACGCTTGTATGTGTATAAGCAGCAGGGTTAAAAATAATCCCTTCATAATGCTGATTTGCCTCATGAATGGCATCGACCAGAGCGCCTTCATGGTTGGACTGAAAGCTTTTTAACCCCCAGCCTTCCTCCTTTAAAAACGCTGCTAATTCACTCTCAATTTCCTCGAGCCCACTCTTACCGTAAATATGGGGCTCTCTAGTCCCTAATAAATTCAAATTAGGTCCATTTAACAGGAGCAATTGTTTCATACCTCTCCCCATCCTTGTTCCCAGAATGTTGTCTAAAGAATAGTGTACCATACTACTTATGCATTTTGGGAGTCATTTTCCTTTCTTTGCTGCTTCATCTCCTGCAGGCTTTTATATTCAAATGAAATCGAATAGCCAATAAATGTACCATATAAAATTAAGAGGCAAATCGTTGTGACCACTGTATCAACCGTCATATCGGCCAGACCGGGAACCGCTGAGAACATCGGATTAAGAAAATATAAAAAAATAAACCAGATAACTAGTCCGTATAAAATTCCTGGCAACATTCCTTCCCGCTTCCTTAATAAAAGATAGTAAACATACGCAACCAAAATGGAAATAACGCCAACTATCAGAACGCTTAACATTTCGCCTGTAAACCCATCAATCCAATCAGCCTGCCAGAACGAGCGTAAAATAAAACTTGCATGGGAAACTTCAGAGAAATTAAAATAATAAGCCAAAGAGCCTAAAAGACCCCAAAAAATTCCGCCGATAAAACCTGTTAATAAGGCTTTCTGCAACAAAGACATCGGTTCTTCCTGCTGATTTTGCTCCAATTTTTCCTGGTTCATTTCTGCCATATTTTCCACCTCCGTTTTGTTATCCTAACCAATTTGCGAAAAGACATGCCTAATCATTGATAAAATGTATACGTTAACGGTATTTTCTAGTAAAATAAAAATAAATATAGAATGTTCAGCATAACTATATATAGATATAATGGATGGAAAAATGCCTGATTTCCTCAAAACAACAAAAATATATGAATATTTTTCCTTCCAATGGGCAAAATTTTTAACAGGTTCTTTTTACATAGAATATAAATGAAATTATAGGTGATCCGCTTTTCTTATGTTCAGTTCGGGATAATTGCGAATGAGAAAGGAGGCCTGTGTCATGCGATTCCGTGCAAGAAATCTATTTGTTTATATCATAATGGCTCTTGCTGTTTTCGGTATTTTCTATCAGCTACTATTTGATACTGCCCAGCTCTTTACATATATTCTTATGACCGCTGGATTTGCAGCCATCTTGTTCGGTATATTCTATGTTTTCATGAGAAAAAGAGGCACTGGAGGCATTTCCAAAGAGTATCGTAAGGCAGTGAAGCAGTCCCGGCGTAAATACGGAAATGCCGTACCGAATAAACGGATGTATCAGGCAACTGCACGCAAACAGCGAAAACAAAACGCACAGCCCGGCAAATCCAAAAGCAAAAGAAACGCAGCTCATCTGCGAGTCATTGATGGAAAAAAGGATAAGAAAAAAAACCGAGCGTCTTTTTAAAACGGTCGGTTTTTTTATAGTAAACAGGCGTTTTTGACTTAGTTCTTAATAAGTCCAGGTTTTCAGATATTTGATAGCACTTTTTCTGCCTAGTTCCATAAGTCTGTACTTTTCCTCATCTGATAAAGAGAAATCTGTAGCATCAATATCCTTTGTCGGGATAAACATGACATTGGCTGTAACAGATTTTGAAATATACCTGGCATCATGAGCATGTATCATTGTGGAAAATAGAGCCTGAAACATTGAAATGGCATTTTTTATGTTTCGTCTGGGCAGCTGATCAAAGGAAGAGCTAAGCTTCATCCCTAAAATAGGACGTTTTGGCTTAGTTGTTCCTGTTTGAAACAACCAAATGGGAAAGTTACTTAATAATCCCCCATCAACAAGAATATTTTTATGCCTTTTGTCTCTTATTCTTTTTACAGGAATAAAAAAGAAAGGAATGGACGCGCTAATCCGAACGGCTCTTGCAACGGGAAAGGATAATCCATCGATACCGTATAACCTTTCCAGGTCATCCGGAAATACAACCATTCTGCCAAGAGATAAATCAGAGCCGATAATCCTCAGATCCCCCGGAGGTAAATCCTGAAACGTGTAAATTCCCTTTGCTGATAATTTCTCTTGGATCCACTTTTCTAATGCATCCCCTTTATATAACCCGAGCCGATGATAAATAAGCAGCCATTTTAAGAATGGAAAAATTTTTTCAAGAGTACTTTCCTGCATAAAAGACTTTAGGTTTAATTCCATAAATGATTCTTTTATCTCCGAGGTTTTATATCCGGCTGCAATCAATGTGGCTAATATGGCACCAGCTGACGTTCCCGCTACACTTTCAAAAGTGAATCCTTTTTCATCCGCAACTTCCAGCGCACCAATAAAAGCAATTGCTTTCACACCCCCACCCGAAAAAACACCATCTACCTTCAAAGTAATCATCCTTACCTTTTTAAGGGTATCTATAAGATGTATAAGCAGAAGAGGGTGTACATTAGAACACCGGAATTCAAGCAGTTCTATCTTTTTGCACAATAAAAGAACGACCTCTTATGTGAGATCGTCCTTATTGAACATAACTTTTATTACAGGCCGCACTTAAGCTGTGCACCACAGTTTGTACATGTATTGCATCCGCCAATGTCTTCTACGGTACCCTGACGGCACACCGGACATGTATTTCCTACCTCAGAACCGACATTGACACTTGTTTTGTCCAGTTCCTGCACTGTATCCATCAACACAACCATTGGCTCTTCACTGCTTTTCTCTGTTTCTCTTTCTGCTTCCATATCATCACGAGTATTTTCCTCTGCCTTTAAAGTTAGAACCTGAGTATCACGGCTTCCATCTACATAAACCGTACCACCTTTTGCTCCGCCACGATATAAGCGTTCATAAACCTTTTGGACCTGGTCGACCGTATAGCCTTTTGGTGCATTTACGGTTTTAGAAATAGATGAATCCACCCATTTTTGAATCACGCATTGGGTATCTGCATGAGCCTCAGGTGATAAGGACATAGCTGTAACAAACCATTTTGGCAATTGGTCTGGATCCTGATCCGGATTCTCCTCTAAGTATTCCTGTACAATATCAGCTTTGACTTCGATAAACTTACCTAAGCGGCCACTGCGATAGTACGTAAAGGAGAAGTACGGTTCCAGTCCTGTAGAAACCCCGGCCATTGTCCCTGTAGACCCTGTAGGAGCTACGGTTAATAAATGGGAATTGCGAATGCCGTGCTCAAGAACTCCCTGACGGATATCCTCAGGCATTTTCTGCATATATCCTGTTTCTGTAAACCGTTTACGCAGCTCTGCTGTTTCCTCATCTGTGTTCCCCACTAGGAATGGAAAGCTTCCTTTTTCTTTTGCCAGTTCAATTGACGTACGATAAGCCGTTGTCGCAATGGTTTCAAAGACCTGATCAACGACCTGGTTTCCTTCTTCAGAACCATACTCCGTCTCTGTATAAATGAGTAAGTCATGAAGCCCCATCACACCTAAACCGACACGGCGCTCACCTAATGCCTGCTTACGGTTTTCTTCCAGGAAGTATGGGGTCGCGTCAATAACATCATCCTGCATACGTACACCAACTTCTACTGTACGCTTCAGTTTATCAAAATTGACAGTTTTATTTTCTTTATCCGCCATTTCTGCAAGATTCACAGCAGCTAAGTTGCAAACAGAGTATGGCGCAAGTGGCTGTTCTCCGCACGGATTCGTTGCCACTACTTTTTGGCCATAGCTTTTCGCATTTGTCATATCATTAGCGTTATCAATAAAGAAAATGCCAGGTTCAGCTGAATAGGTTGCACAAATATTAATCAGGTCCCACAATTCACTTGCCTTTATTCTGCGATGTACACGAACTTTGTGACCTTGCTTTTCCCATTCACGGACATCTCCAACTTCAGCCCATTTCTCATTATAAATGGCCATTTCTTCTTCATTATAATTTTCCACATCAGGGAATTTAAGCTCGTAATAGCCGTCTTCTTCAACAGCCTGCATGAATTCTCTTGTCAGGCACACCGAAATGTTTGCACCTGATAAAAATTCGGGATGATTGACTGAGAATGTACCACCATCACGCAGCTTTTGCTCTGCATCCCTGATAATCTTCTCATTAAAACCACCAAGACCGGGGATATTTTTATAATTAGCTATTCCCTGGTACATCATTTCTTCCTGTTCCGTCAGCGGGGTAAATTTCAGCTTATTCTCAGCATGTTTTTTAATTAAATCATCGTTCGTATTTTCGATTAAATATCTAAGAATTCTTGGATTCTGCATCTTGGAAATAATAAATTCGATGATATCAGGATGTGAATCCACAAGCATAATCATTTGTGCTCCCCGTCTTGATCCTCCTTGCTCTACAAGGTGAGTGAGCTTTGCAATATCATCCAGCCAGGAGACTGATCCTGATGATTTTCCATTAACCCCTCGAGCCAGTGTGTTTCGTGGACGCAGCGTGGAACCGTTCGTACCAACACCACCGCCACGGCTCATAATTTCCATAACCTGTTTCCGGTGTTCGGAAATCCCTTCTCTTGAGTCCTGAATATAAGGCATCACATAACAGTTAAAATAAGTAACATCGGTATTTGCACCGGCACCATACAGAACCCTTCCTGCAGGGACAAAGTTCAGATTCGACAGCTGTTCATAATATTTTTCAAACCATTCTTTCTGCTTCTCCTCAGTTTCTTCTACAGCGGACAGCCCTGTTGCATTTCGTAAAGCAATTTGCTCATAAAACACTTCAAGTGGTTTCTCAATAACATCCAATGATCTGGTAACGATCCCTGTTTCTGCTTCTGTTTCATTATCCAGAACAGACTGAAATTCTTCATCCACAAGAACCTTTGCAGTCTTGTTCTCCCAATCAATCGATTGAATAACGCCCAGTCCACGCGCTGGAAATTTTGGATCTTCCTTTACAGTCAGGACAACAAAATCTCCATCTGTTAAGGTTACCTTCTCTGTATCCTTAAAAGCATACCGGTCCAGCATCACAAGTCTAGATACACCCTTATGTAAGATTTTCATATCTGACGTTACCGGATGTACCTGAGGAAACAGCCTGATATCCTGATTCAGACGCTCCACATTCATTGGAAGATTTACTTCTTTTACTTTTTGCAAACTTTCTCATCCTTTCCTGATATTAAGATGTGCATATTTTTAAGATTTGAGTTAAAATAAATGAGTTCGTTACAACAAAGTAAGACACTTTGTCGCATAAACGTCTTAGTTCGACAAAGTGTAACAAACGATAGGAAACATATCTAGTAATCTATTCTTTGATGTTATAATTAACTTATCATATCCAGCCGTTAAAGCGCAATAAAAAACTCAAGATATTGTATAATAATTCATGAAAGTGCACAACATCTTGTATTTTAGAACGAATAGGTATTTTTTTGTCAACTTAGAATTTGTGTAAAAACCTGCGTGAATTAGAGATATATGGATATAGCATAAAGTAAATGAAAACATTGACGAATTTTGTTACTTGCAAAATTAAATCTTCTGGGGAATTTTGAATTTATCAATATATAGCAGCTTTTTATTCCTTTAACATTCAATAGTTGTTCCAGAATTTTATAGAAGAAAATTCTTTGAATCTTTTTTGAATCAACCATATAATAGATGTAAATGGTTTAAGCAATGAAAGGGGATCAGGATGGAAATAATATTTATACTAGTCGTAGCCATTATTGTATATTCACTTACTAAATATCTACTGCAAAGGCGATTTTTAAAAATCTTAACCGAGGAAGAATTCAAACAAGGATATCGTAAAGCTCAATTAATTGATGTAAGAGAACCTAACGAATTTGACAGAGGTCATATATTAGGTGCCCGAAACATTCCTTTATCCCAGTTGAAGCAACGGCTCATTGAGGTTCGTGAAGATAAACCGGTTTATTTATATTGTCAAAGTGGTTCAAGGTCAAGAAGAGCAGCGAACATTCTTTATAAAAATGGATGCAGGGATATTAGCCAGCTTAAGGGTGGCTTCAAAAAGTGGACAGGAAAAATTAAAACCAAAAAATAAAATGGATTGCCAGCAATTCTGGCAATCCATTTTTTATTTAATCCTCTTTCATGTATCTTAGTACAGGTTTTCTTGCTGCCAGGGTTTCATCTAACCGGCTGACAACTGTCGTATGTGGTGCATCCTGAACCAGTTCCGGCTGGTCTTCTGTCTCTTTTGCAATCTCAAGCATTGCATCTATAAACTCATCCAGTGTCTCTTTTGATTCTGTTTCCGTAGGCTCCATCATCATCGCTTCCTCCACATTTAGCGGGAAATAGATGGTTGGTGGATGGAAGCCGTAATCCAGCAGTCTTTTTGCAATATCTAATGTACGTACACCAAGCTTTTTCTGATTCTTTCCTGAAAGAACAAATTCATGTTTACAATGCTGGTCAAAAGGCAAGGCATATTTTTCTTGAAGCCTTCGCATAACATAATTAGCATTTAAAACTGCGTATTCACTGACCTTTTTCAAGCCATCAGGCCCCATGGTACGAATGTACGTATAGGCACGAACATTTATACCAAAGTTACCATAATAAGGTTTTACACGTCCGATTGAGTGCGGACGATTATAGTCAAATTCAAAAAAGTCACCGTTTTTAACAAGAACAGGTTTTGGCAGAAATGGAGCCAGTTCCGCTGTTATGCCAATTGGACCTGAACCTGGACCACCACCACCATGGGGACCTGTGAAGGTTTTGTGTAAATTTAAGTGAACCACATCAAATCCCATGTCACCTGGCCGGACATACCCCATAATTGCATTAAGGTTGGCCCCGTCATAATAAAGCTTGCCACCTGCGTCATGAACGATTTCTGCCATCTCGAGAATATGTTCTTCAAATAAGCCAAGTGTGTTCGGGTTTGTTAACATGAAAGCGGCTGTTTTCGGCCCCACAACACGTTTTAAATCCTCCAAGTCTACGAGACCATTTTCATCGGTTTTTACTGTTACGGCCTTAAAACCAGCTACTGTAGCTGAAGCCGGATTCGTTCCATGGGCAGAATCAGGGACAATGACCTCCGTTCGTTCCGTATCCCCATTCTGTTCATGATAGGCACGAATCATCATTAACCCGGTCCATTCTCCATGTGCACCTGCTGCGGGCTGGAGAGTAACGGTATTCATTCCGCTAATTTCTTCAAGAGATGTCTGTAAATCATACATTAATTCCAGTGAGCCCTGAACCGTTTCTGTTTCCTGTAATGGGTGGACGTGACTGAATCCCTCAAATCTCGCCACATCCTCATTCATTTTCGGATTATATTTCATCGTACAGGATCCTAATGGGTAAAAACCTGTATCGACACCATAATTACGCCTTGATAACGCTGTATAATGTCTGATGAGCTGCAGTTCACTCAGTTCAGGCAGATCCGGTTCATCTGTACGAATGTAATCATCCCCAAACTCGCTTGCAAGATCCACTTCTGGAACATCTAAGTCAGGCAAGCTGCAGCCTTTACGTCCTTCCTTACTAAGTTCAAAAATTACCGGAAAGTCCTTTTGGTCAGCCATTGATATCACCCAATTCTTTTACAAATTGATCCACTTCTTCTTTAGTGCGCACCTCTGTAACAGCAACCAGCATCTGGTTTTTACGGCTGGAATCCATATTTTCCAGATTAAGCCCACCAATAAATCCGCGTTCTGCCAACTCCCGATTAATATCTGATACATTACGTTTGCACTCAATGACAAATTCATTAAAAAACGGACCCTTATAGCGTACGGCAAAGCCGGCTTCTTCCAGCCTCCTTTTGGCATAGCGCGCTTTTTGCATATTCATTACAGCCATTTCCTTCAATCCCTGTTTACCCAGGGCGCTCATGGCTACGGAGGATCCAAGAGCATTCAGTGCCTGGTTTGAGCATATATTAGAGGTTGCTTTATCCCGTCTAATATGCTGTTCCCGGGCTTGCAGAGTTAAAACAAACCCGCGCTTTCCTTCTTCATCCACGGTCTGACCAACCAGTCGTCCCGGTACTTTACGCATCAGTTTTTTATTTGTGGCGAAAAACCCGCAATGAGGACCACCAAACTGGGCAGGAATCCCGAACACCTGAGTATCCCCCACCACGATATCGGCGCCAAACTCTCCTGGTGGAGTTAAATATCCTAAAGCAAGCGGATTCGTTGAAACAATCAGCATCGTTTTCCTGAACCCATCGACAAGGCTCTGGATTTCTTTAAGGGGTTCAATTTGTCCGAAAAAGTTCGTATATTGTACGACGACTCCCGCTGTATCTTCATCAAGTTCCTCTTTTAATTGATCTAAATCCGTAATCCCATCCTTGCTGTCTACTTCAACAATGTCTAAACCAGGCCCTTTAGCATAAGTTTTAATGACATCAAGGGATTCAGGATGAATAGCCCCGGAAACAATCACTTTCTTCTTTTTCGTCTGACCGGCACTTAAATTCACCGCTTCAGCCAGGGCCGTTCCTCCATCGTACATAGAGGAATTTGCCACTTCCATTCCGGTTAATTCACAGATCATGGTTTGAAATTCAAAAATAGCCTGAAGCTCCCCTTGAGAGACCTCCGGCTGGTAAGGTGTATAGGCTGTATAAAATTCCGAGCGTGAAATGACATGATCAACTACAGATGGAATGTAATGATCATATACCCCTGCACCTAAGAATGATGTATGGGTCTTAAGATTTACATTTTGTTCAGATAAATCTTTAAGTTCCTTCTTTAACTGTGATTCATTTTTGGCTTCTTTTATGTTCAATCTTTCTTTATACCGGACATTTTCCGGAATATCCTGAAATAACTCTTCTGTGGAATCAATTCCTATTGTATGAAGCATCTCCTGTTTATCCTGTTCAGTCATAGGCAGATAACGAAAACTCATGAGATTCCCTCCTTTTACTTACGTTTATAAAACGGTATTGGCACAACTTTTGCTTTTAGACGACGCTTTCTTACTTGTATTTCCAGTTCTTCACCTTCTTCAGTAAAAGAATGATGAATCAAAGCAAGACCCACATTTTTCCCAAGCGTAGGTGATTGAGTACCTGAAGTTACCGTACCAATTTTTGTTTCCCCTTTAAACACATCATAACTATGACGAGGGATTCCTTTATCAATCATTTCAATTCCTGTTAATTTTCGTTCAGGTCCCTCTTCCTTTTGTTTGCTTAATACGTCCTTTCCAATGAAATCCACATCTTTTTGAGGTTTTACTGCAAAACCTAATCCAGCCTCTATTGGGGTAATGTCCTTTGTTAATTCCTGGCCATATAAAGCTAGATTCGCTTCAAATCGAAGTGTATCCCTGGCACCAAGTCCTACAGGCTCAATTCCCTCTTCTACACCCGCCTGTAAGATTTTTTCCCAGAGAACAGGTCCGTCTGATTGAGCAAGATAGATTTCAAAGCCGTCTTCTCCGGTATAGCCTGTTCGGGAAACAAGCGCCTTAGCCTGCAAACCTTCGAAGTGTACATCATCCTGAAACCTGAAAAATTTAATTTCCGAAAGATCTGTTTGGGTAAGCTTTTGTACAATTTGTTCTGCTTTGGGGCCTTGTATAGCAAGCTGTGCATATTCATCTGAAACATTTTTAACCGTGGCACCATCGATTACATGCTGCTTTAACCACTCGTAGTCGTTCGTTGTATTGGCCGCATTCACGACTAATAAAAATTGATCTTCATCTTTTTTATAGACGAGTAAATCATCAACAGTTCCACCGTTTTCATAGCACATAAACGTATACTGGGCACGATTTACAGTGAGTTTTGAGAGGTCATTAGTCAGCATCTTTTGAAGGAATAATTCACTTTCAGGCCCTTCTACGAGGATTTCACCCATATGTGAAACATCAAAAAGCCCCGCCTTTGTTCTGGTCGCTTCATGTTCCTTTTTTATACCAGTGAATTGAACCGGAAGCGCCCACCCGCCAAAATCCACGGTTTTAGCCCCATACTCCTTGTAGAGCGGAAATAAGGGAGTTTTCTTTAATTCCGACATATAAAGCCTCCTCAACATTTTTAGTTTCTTCTATAAACTTAGATTTCTTCTATTGCTGCTATCATTCATCTGGAACTGCTTTCCATGAGCAAACAAAAAAAGAGAATTCCCCTTATTATGAAAAGAGAATTCTCTGTCAATGAACCCGAAAGTTTAATGACGACTACGTCACTTGCCTCTTGGGTGGCTCACTTATGTGAACACTCTCCAGAGCTGCGTCATGCAGGAGTCTTTTTGCCTGAGAGATTCACAATCTTCCCATTGCTTGCTCCTTCGGCGCTGCATATACTGCAGTCTCTCCTCCTGCAATCATTCGCTTTGATTATGATTTTTTCATGTTCATGGTTTTGATTTAAATAAAATAGGACAAACTAACATAACTGAAATGTATACGTAACGATTCAAAGATATTATATCATATGAATTTTCATAATGGTAAGACAAATTATTGGAGTTTTGGGGGGAGAGATCATGAATATAGATTATAACTTCGATCAGCCATTTATAAAAGAATTTGATCACCGAATCGAAAATCACGGTCCATTTTGCAGTTATGACATGTTTGAAATGGCCTATGAATCTGCGAAAAGGCTGGCCGTCCCCGATTTCAAAGGGCTTCAGTCACCTCAGCATTTGCCGCATATGGACTTTTTGAACCATCAGCTTGATTGTGCAAAGCAAGTAGTTGAAAACATGAATGGCCGGGCTATCCTCGCAGATGAAGTTGGACTTGGAAAAACCATTGAAGCTGGATTAATTCTAAAAGAGTACATGATTCGTGGATTAGCGAAGAAAATTTTAATTTTAGTCCCGGCATCACTCGTAAATCAATGGGTAAAGGAATTGAATGAAAAATTTTATATTCCAGCGGTTTCCCAGAAAAAAACGTACGTGTGGGAGCAATGTGATGTCGTAGTATCTTCCCTTGATACAGCAAAACGACCCCCCCATCGGGATATTGTACTGGATCAGCAATATGATTTTATAATTATCGATGAGGCCCATAAACTAAAGAATCATAAAACGAAAAATTATCAGTTTGTCAACAGTTTAAAGAAAACGTATTGTCTTCTTTTAACCGCAACACCCGTTCAAAATCAGTTGTCCGACATTTTCAATCTTGTCACCATTCTTAAACCTGGTTATCTGGGAAGCTATGACGAGTTTACTAAAACCTTTGGGAATAAACGTACTGCCCTTAAACAGGATGATAAATTAAAAGAGCTTATCCAGAATGTTATGGTCCGGAATCGCAGAGAGGATACAGGTGTAGAATGGACAAAGCGTAACGTCGAAACGGTGTGGATTGATTTTAATGATGAGGAACAAAAGGTATATAATGAGTTGGATCATGATCTGGTCTCCAGTGACCCATTTACATCGATTACCTTGAAAAGAGAGTTATGCTCGAGCCGTGAAGCCTGTTATCTTTCCTTAAAGAAAATGTTTGAGGAACATCAGGAAAAATACGACGGTCACTCCTGGAGTAAGGAGATTATTGAAAAAATTGAACAGCTCCCCCATCATTCCAAGGCAAAACAAATGGTAGAAATTATTCAGCAGTCATCAGAGAAATTCATTGTATTTACGGAATATCGTTCGACCCAGTATTACCTCCAATGGTTTCTTCAGCAGCATGGAATTTCGTCCGTTCCATTCAGAGGTGGATTTAAGCGAAGCAAGAAAGAGTGGATGACTCAATTATTTGAAAACCATGCTCAGGTATTAGTTGCGACTGAGGCTGGTGGAGAAGGGATTAACCTGCAGTTTTGCCGTAATATGATCCATTACGACTTGCCCTGGAACCCGATGAGACTGGAACAGCGTATTGGAAGGGTCCATCGTTTTGGTCAGAAGGATGATGTCAATATTTATTATTTAGCCATTAAAAATACAATTGATGAGCATTTAGTGTCCTTACTTTATGAGAAAATAAATTTATTTGAACGAGTCATTGGTGATCTTGACATCATTTTGCAGCAATTAAACATACCGAATCTCGAGGATGAAATTAAGGATATCTATGCAGAATCAGAAACTCCCGGGGAAGCCAGAATTAAGCTGGAAAACCTAACAGCAGCATTCCAGGATACTGCAGAAGGTGAGGTGACAGAGGATGGAGCAACAGACTATTCATAGTTATCTTCAAAAATTCTTTGAGCTTAATGAATGCGAACTGAAAGGAAATGATTCAGGTGTTTTAACTGTGAAGCTAAATGAGGAACTGGATCGTTTGCTTCTTAACCGTCCCTTTTATTGGGAATATATAAAGAAAATTGGTCAGGAAGGAGAACCCGCCACCCTTACATTTATCACAAACCCGGATAAACGGGAGGAAAAAGGAGAATGGATTCATTTTGGGTCACCAAGACTTCACCAGATCTTTCAATACCAGCTGAAACACGGCAAGTTTACAATGCTTTATGAACAGGCCAGTCAGGCAGCACTAAATCCATGGCTTGTGGCGAATATCAAAATAAGCTACATTGGTCAGCAGAAGAAGGATGAGATTTTGTCCATTGGTTTACACTTAATAAGTGGTGTGATGGTATTCGATCTTATGGAAAAGATCAAATCCATTCATTTTCATACGATTATCCCCGATTATTGCTTTACGATTTCTCCTATCATAAAAATTCAAAGTGGCTATAGGCGTATCGAAGGCTATATCCGTCAGTACCTGGATTCAATGGAGCACCAATGGGCCGAGCATTCCTACAATAAATTTCAGCAGGAAAAGGAAATTTTAACCCACTTCTATGAATCCTATCTTCAGGCAGCGGATGAAGAAGAGCAGGAACAGCTTACAGAGAGGTATGATAACGAATTAGATCATCTCAAGAAACGATTGCTGCCAAAGATTCATATTGAACCGATAAACGGTGGTCTATTTTACATGAGTGAAGAAACCGAAAAAGCTTTGAGGGCATAAAAAAGGAAGAGGATTATTGTTTCTTCCTCTTCCCATCCCAGAACATTTTAAATGCCGCAGGGAGCATGCCAAAATATCGACTGGACCGGCTGCTTTTTTCATTTTTCCTTCTTGACTTCCTTTGTTCCCGTTCATCTTTAGGTAATTGCATGTACTTTGTCAATTCCTGAGTCATATATTTAACAATTTCGTTTCCAGACATGGGGGTCACTCCCATAAACTTTATGTTTTATAATAGCATTTCCCGTTTATTGCTGAACTATACTCTTCATAATCATTTGCACGATTCTTTCTGCACTATAATCATCTGTTTGAATGATTTGATCTGCACACTCTTCATAAATGTACTGCCGGCTGTCGTATAACTGCTCCTTTTTCTCCATTTCCTGATTCCACAAAGGCCGGTTCTTGTTAGAAGCAAGCCGCTGCTTGATTTCTTCAAAAGATGTTTTTAAATACACCGTAAAAAAATCATTTTTCAATATATCCCGGTTCATTTTGGCTTCAATGATTCCTCCCCCAGTAGCTATAACCGTATTCTTTTGAGGAAGACCTTTAAGCACTTCTGTTTCATACTCCCGAAAGCGCTTTTCGCCCTCCAGTTGAAAAATTTCCGGGATGTCCATTTCCCTCCATTTTATAATTTCCTCATCTGTATCCAAAAAAACAGCATCCAATTTTTTAGCAAGTTCTTTCCCTAATGTGGTTTTCCCACTGCCCATAAATCCAATCAAACAAATACTTTTCATTTTGTACACTCCTGAATTTTTTCTCACATCAGTTATTCATTATCCCATTTTCCTTTAGTAAGTTGCATTTTTACTGCACTCAACCAGGTGCATTCAGCCATTTTAAATATATGACATTTTCGTCAGATGATTGTAGAATACCTTTAAATTCACAAAAATGAAATAAGGCAGGGATCTAAATGGAAGCATGTGAAGTGTTGTCACAGAAAATACTAAGAAGTGCTATTTCAAAATCAGCTTCTGATATCCATTTTTCCCCTTCTGAGAATGGAACGGACATTTACTTCCGATTAGGAGGTAGACGGAATTTCATGTTTTCCATTTCTCAGACGGAATATCAGTCATTGGTGTCGTATTATAAGTTCTTAACAGGGATGGATATAGCTGAAACACGTAAGCCCCAAAATGGCACCTTAACCCATCATCACCACCAGCTCATTTATGATTTGCGGTTTTCCATCTTACCTGTTGAATCTTCAGAAAGCCTCGCTATTCGTATTTTACCGCGACAGATGGTTCCACAATTAGAGCAACTATTTCTCTTTCCTTCCCAGGCAAAAATCCTCCAGAATTGGATACAGCAAAGGTTTGGAATGATTCTCTTTACCGGACCAACAGGCAGCGGAAAAACAACCACCATGTATGCCTTGCTGCAGTCCATTGTTGAAAACCGACCCTTTCAGGCAATTACACTCGAGGATCCCATCGAAAGAGAATTAGACAATATTTTACAGGTGCAGGTTAATGAAAAAGCTGGCATGAGCTATGATGCCGGGTTAAAAGCGGTGTTAAGACATGACCCGGATATCTTAATGATTGGTGAAATCAGGGACCGGCATACAGCCCGTTTTGCCCTTCAAGCTGCCTTCACAGGTCACCTTGTATTAAGTACAATTCATGCCAAAAATGCTTTTGGTACCATTTTTCGTCTTCAGGATCTGGGTATATCGAAAGCTGATCTTAATCAGGCCTTAATTGGCATTGCCTCTCAGCAGCTATTGCCTTTGGAAGATGGTCTGATAACAGATCAAAAGCGTGCAGCTATCCTGGAACTGATTGATGGAGACGTTCTCACTAATGCCATACAGGGAATTGCTCCTGGTCAGTATGATCGTTTCAATTCATTTGAATATCTGAGGAGGAAGGCCTATGCTCTTGGTTTTACTAATGAAAATACGCAGTAGAAACCTTTTCACGAGGGAAAGCAAGGTAACATTAGCTGATCAGATTCTGTTAACCAGCCGTCTTTCTGCCCTTTTGCAAAATGGGTACTCTTTAAATAAAGCTTTACAGTTGATTTCGTTAGATCCTAAACAGGGAGCTGTAGCTGAGCACATTCAAAATAAGTTAATGAAAGGAAAACATATTGACAAAATCTTTCAGGGACTTGGTTTTTCCCCTATTGTCACCTCTTATCTTTATTTCTCGCGTTCTACAGGGCAATTAGGAGACAGCTTAGCAAATGGCAGTGCTTTGCTCGGTCGGTTAAAACAGTTTCAGGATCAGCTGAAAAAAGTGCTGCAGTATCCTTTATTAATTCTTATGTTTTTAATTGTACTAATGGCCGGCTTGAAGTTTTTTCTCTTACCCTCATTAAGCGAATTATACGTGGGTATTCAAAGCTCAGACCCGAACCTTTCACCTAAAATCTTCACATCCATTGAATTTTTTATTAACCTCTTTTTTATTACCTGTTTAATCATTCTTCTCATTTCAGCAATCTGGTCGGTGATTAAATCAAAATTATCCACAGACTTAAAAATTCGATTATACGCATATATTCCCTTGGTCAGAAAAATAAAAAGTCTGGAAACCTCTTTTTTATTCAGCTTTCACTTCAGTTCATTACTTCAAAGTGGGCTGTCCGTGAAAAATGCTCTCCAGATCATTTCGGAACAAACCCATTTACCCGTACTGAAACGTTATTCGGTGATGCTGATGCGTTCTGTTTATGCCGGACAGCCTCTTCATTCCGCCGTTGAAAAGTTTCCACTGGTTGAAAAAGAATTAGGATTGATTTTCAAAAGAAGCATGCAGGATGGAACGTTAGAAAAAGATTTAGACAATTATGCTCACTTACTTGTTGAAACATTCCTTGAAAAAATGTCTAAATCCATTACGTACATTCAACCCATGTTCTTTATCCTGTTTGGCGTTATCATCATTTTTGTTTACCTTTCAATCCTAATGCCTATGTTTGGGCTGATCGATCAAATTTAAGGAGGTGATCTAATGAAAAATGAAAATGGTTTCACTCTTATCGAAATGCTCATTGTTTTAATGGTTATATCTGTTCTATTAATCCTGACCATCCCTAATATTGGAAAACACAATACACTCATTGATAATAAGGGATGTGAAGCGTATGTGGAGCTGGTTCAGTCCCAGGTACAGGTCTATAAGCTGGAAAATGATTCATATCCAACAGAATTATCACTCCTGGAAGGGGATTATATAAAGGAGGATGATTCCGCATGTCCAAACGGGGTTGAAATAGACGCTGAAGGCAATGTTACAAAAGTACAGTAATGAAAAAAAGCTTGGTGAAAAATGAAATGTGTCAATTAAAACAGAAAGAAGCTGGCTTTACCTTAATAGAAATGCTTGTTGTACTAACGATATTCATGACCCTTGTTTTTATTACAGCTCCAGTGAATACAAACGTACAGAAGGAATTAAAAGTTCAGCAGTTTTTCAGTCTGTTTGAACAGGATGTATTATGGATGCAAAATCAGGCGATTACAAGGAATGAAATATACAGACTGCACTGGCATCCGGATTCCCATAAATATGAAATCCGGCATAGTGGACTTGGAAAGTTAGTGGTAAGACGAAAGTACAGCTCTGAAATCGATGTCGAATTAAAATCTTTTCAGCTTCCGTTCTCCTTTTATCCTTCCGGGGCACCAAACCAGCCTGGTGTACTGCTTATCCATACGGAAGAGGATACCTTTCAAGTCACATTTCCACTTGGGAAAGGGCGATTTTATGTCACGAAAACTTCAACCTGATGGATTTGCTTTCATGGATATGCTGGTAACACTGACCTTCTTGCTCGCAATGATTCTGATCTTTCTCCCTATCATTCAATACACACGTGATGAACATCATCTGCTTTCTACCCGCTCGCAGATGATGACGGAGCTTTATAATGAAATGCTTAACGATCAGGAGGAATATCCAATTTATAAACAAGTTAAAATCAATCATACTCCGGCATCGATTGAGATAAATCTCGCAGATTCATCTGCCTCCGGGTGTATAACATGGGAAAATATCAAAAGAAAACAGGAAAGTAAGTGTATATATGTTAAAAAAGGATTCTAGCCGAGGATTCACACTGGTCTCTGTTTTAATCTCCCTTACGATTTTATTAACGATTTTACCTGCTCTTGCACCGCTTCTGGTACAGATTAGTCATATCAGGGAATATCCGGAGAATGAACAAGCCTCCGTTTCAACATTTTTTCACCTGCTGCAGCTGGAGCTGAATCAGGGGAAGGACTATCGTCTGAAATCTTCAGCTACCGGAATATATATACATGAAAGCAGCAACAGATCCATTCTTATTGAGCAATACAAGGAAAATGTGAGACGACGAATGAATTTAACTGGACATGAAATTCTTTTGTTTAATGTAAAGGATATCCACTTTCAAAATAACCCGAGAACCATTCAGGTTTCCTTACAGATGATTGGAGGGAACAACTATGAACGGACGCTTTATAAGCTTCAGTCCGTTAAAGAATGAACGAGGATATATGTTTCCTTATATGCTTTTTCTTTTTATGATTCTGTTTCTTATTACACACCATGCACTGCAGGCACTTACACTGGAAGCAGGGCATGTATATAATCAGGAGGAGAACATTCATTTGGAAACACTGCTCTTAAGTGCCTATAGAGATTTTCAGGCTGACTTGCCATCCCTTCAACCAACCTCTGAAAAACAAACTCTTACCTATAGTTATCCTGATGGACAAGTCAAAGTTACACATTTTCTCTCGAGCAGCACAGAACTGGAAGCACAATTTCGAGTAACAACGAAGGATGACTCAAGGTTAACTCAGGAGATCGTTTCAAAAATAAATCCTGAATCCAATGAATAATAAAAAGATCATCCGGCAAATATATAAATGTAAATTGGGCTATAGCCAAGCGGTAAGGCAACGGGTTTTGATCTCGTGATGCGCTGGTTCGAATCCAGCTAGCCCAGTTTTCATATTTATGTCAAATATTTTTACTTAAGTCAATTCCCAATTCATAGAACTTCTTGTATGATAGGTATGTACCACCTCTAATAGCAGGAAGGAACATACCATGAACGATACATTAAAGATAACAAATGTTTTGAATGATTCCACAAGGTTTAGGAGAAGCCGGAAAACAGGCTCTTTATGAAACAGGAAAAAAATTCGGCTCACACTTTTTGAATTCTAAATATCGAAATGTAACCGTTCATCAACAGACCAGTGAACAAAAAATAAACATACTGAGAGAAACTTCAGTTACGCTGGGACTTGAGCCTGAATTTACCTATGATGAAACAGCACAGGTGATTTCTTTTAAAATCTTTAATTGTCCATTTAAGGAATTGGCATTTTCAGAACAGAATGACAATATTTGCGAAATGCACCGCTTTTTTATAAGAGGAATGTTTGAGCAGCTATTTCCTTCTGTTACACTCGAAGAAGAAGCAAACATGGTTGATGGCTGTGAGGCCTGTATGTACAAAACGAAGCTATCTGTATAAGACGATGCATAGTGAGTCATACACCCTGTATATTCTAAAAGTGCCAAAAAGTTCATTTACTTTCTATTTTAGGTAGTTTATAATAAATTTTGATGACTTTCCCGGAAAAGGAGGGGGATATTATGGATCGTATGTTTCGTGTTCTTTCTTTCTGGACTGGTATATTTACTGTAATGTTTTATGTTGGGGAAATGTATAATACCTCCATTTTATTTTTAGCACAAACGGTGTTCTTTTTAACATTAGGTTACTTAAAGCTTTCAGAACGCTTGTATATGTACATATTTGGTGCTTATTGTACAGTATTTTTCATTGGATTTACGTACTATACGACCTTCCTCTTAGTCCCATCTTTTGGACATTAAAAAAACGGGGAATGAAGGTAAAAGAAAAAGGATTGGCATTGGCGCCAATCCTTTTTCTTTTGGCTGGGAAATTGTAATGGATAAGAAATCAGGAAAGGGTGCTTCCACCTCTACTCGTTTAATCCTCCTATATGTTCAAAAACTGATCCACATCTTTTTCGTTCATATTTTTGGATTGTATACATACATCAAACATACTACCCATCCAGTCATCGCTTAACAGGGTTCTAATCGCCCGATTTCGTCTGGCCGCCTTCGAAAAAGGGTCTCCCGGATCGACCTCGGCGAATAAATGAAACAGTTCCCCAATCTGATCAAAAAATTGATTCTGCCTCGTTAATAAATGCTGCTTCCATTGTTTCTCCTGCCCTTTTTTTATCCATGTATCCCACGGTACATGATGAGTGATATCCATATCTCCAGGATGCAGTAATGGATTATTGACCATCCGATGCTGCATGTATCCCCGCAGACTTCCCTTTCTCCGATAATAATGGAGTCGCTCTTCATTTGTATATCCGTAATCAAATGTAAATATCAAACCTTTTATAAAAGACTGATTAATCAGGGATGTGATGGTATCCATATATACGGGTACTTCTATTCTTTGATCATTCTTCAAAGGGAGTAAATTCCATTTTTCCAGCCAATTGATTAAATTAGTGGAGCATGGCATCTCGATTTCTGTAAGCTCTCCTTTGTCATTAACGGCTACCATGACCTCTTTAAGTCCCTTCCCACGATTAACGACAACCCGAACTGGTTGAGCATCCAAAAATTCATTAGAAAAGATAAAACCTGTAAACCTGTCTCCTTGCTCCATATAGTGTTCAAGTGATTCATAAACGTCAACATTCACATCTGCTGGGACTTTCCTCTCCAGCTGTTTTCTAACGTATGGATTATGTTCAACAAAGACATACTTGTCAGGTTTTAGACCCATTTCCCTGAATGCGTCCATCAGCTGTAAGAAAAAACGTCCGTCCCCTCCTCCAAGCTCCATGATTTGTAAAGGAAGCTTTAACTGCCTTGCCGCCTTTATAAATATCGTTGCCATAAGCTCACTGAAAATTCCGCCGACATGATTAGCTGTGTAAAAGTCACCCTCTTTTCCCAGCATCCGGACATTTTTCTGATAGTATCCATATTTATTGTGATATAATGCCAGTTCTATGTAAGTATCATACGGAATCACACCATGCCGGGCCTTTTCCCTGATTTCCTGAAAAATCCCTGTCATTATTAGCTCCTTTTTAGGTTTTCACTATTGACATAGTGTTAATTAACCTTTATAGTTTTAATAGTAGCTTAACTAATCCCTAACCAAATTTAAATGAGCAGAGCACATCCCCCCAAACCCCCTTCTTAAAAGAAGGGGGTTTAATCTATTTCTCCGCATTATCTGTGATACATTTCGGACTTTTTACCCTTTCTAAAAAAACGGATTGGTCTGTTTCTCCCTTTCGACAGTTGTCTGAGGTCCATGACCTGGATAAACAATCGTGTCTCCTGGCAAAGATAACAAATGAGTTTTTATACTGGTTAGCAGCTCTTCTCCATTTCCATGTGGCAGGTCAGTCCTGCCAATGCCTCCTTGGAATAATGTATCTCCGGCTATAACCAACCCCTCATCTTCAAATAAAAAGGATACACTACCCGGGGAGTGACCTGGAGTATGACGTACGGCAAGAGTAAAATCTCCAATGGATAAAACACCAGGAACTAGCGCCTTTTCTGCCGCATTTGCACGGATAGGCTCCGTAACACCAAAAAGCTGTGAGCCGTTCAGCATTGGGTCTTTAAGCCAGTTATGTTCTGCTTCATGTAAATAAACCTCAAGTTTGAATTGTCTGCGTAAATCCTCTACAGCACCTATATGATCAAAATGAGCATGGGTAAGCAGAATAGCGAGTGGCTGAATGTTTTCCTCATTCAAATACTGTGTTACCTTGTTTGCTTCTGCACCCGGATCAATAATTAAGCCCTTTCCATCCTGATGTAAGATATAACAGTTCGTTCCTAACGGTCCCAGTGAAAATTGTTTGACATTCATCCTTTATCCTCCTAAAATTTTATGAAATGACTCGACAAAGCTTCGATAATTATATAAAATGTATGAGAGTAGGCAATATCATACATATTAAACATATCCATGTATATTTTAGCGCACATTATTCATTTATAAAAAGGGGGTTATTGTAATGGTTTTAGGTATTATGCTCTTAGTCGTTACAATAATATGTGCAATTGCGGTAATCCGCGGATTAAAAGAACGTAATCTCTTCGCAGCAGGTTTTGCCGGAATATCTGTCCTTGTTTTTGGATGGTTTTCTGTGATGACCATTTACTCAGAAATGTTTCCTGATGCGTAAGACAATTAAAAATTTGTTTTAAAAAAGCCTCGAATCCAGATGATTCGAGGCTTTTTATTATTCCTCTTTCCCTTTTCCTTTTCCTGAGGAAGCTGTATCTTGGAACCTGAAGAGATCCTCATAGATCAACTGATCAGAATAGTTTAATTCTTTTAGCACCTTATCCTTGATCGGCTCACATGCAGATTTCTCCAGTTTTTCTCCCGTTTCTCGATCATAGCACGTGTCCTTCGTATATACATAATCCTCGGTCACATAATCGCCATCACGGAACGCAACAAAGCGTTTTGACTGATTAGCAAATAAATCATTCCCAAACATAATATCCTCTTCATTTTCTATACCGAGCATATTTAGAACGGTTGGTTTAAGATCAATTTGACCGGAGACTTTTTCAATAACACGATCATCTTCATGTCCAGGAATATGAATAATTAACGGTACCCGTTGTAATTGAACTGAATCATAAGGTGTGATTTCTTTATTTAAATACTGTCCCATTGCCTTATTATGATTTTCACTGATACCAAAGTGATCCCCATATATAATGATGATGGAATCCTTATATAAGCCACTTTCTTTTAAGTTTTTAAAGAACCGTTCAATGGCTTCATCTGTATAACGTACTGTTGGAAAGTACTGATTAAGGGTTTTTGAATTGGAATCAAATTTATCTATTGATGCATATTTTTCGTCTAATTCGTACGGATGGTGATTCGTTAACGTTATAAATTTCGTATAAAACGGCTCTGGCATTGACTCCAGATACTTCATGGACTGATCGAAAAAGGCTTTATCATTTAATCCCCATCCGATTGTATTATCCTCCGTCACATTAAAATACCGTTCAGAGTAAAATTGATCATAGCCCAGACTCTCATAAGCTACATCCCGATTCCAAAAGCTTTTATTATTCGCATGAAATACGGATGAATAATACCCATGGTCTTTTATGATTTCAGGAACAGCATTAAATTCATTCTGTCCATGAGTGAAGAAAACGGAACCATTAGGAAGCGGATATAATGAATTCTCCACTAAAAATTCGGAATCAGAGGTTCTTCCCAGGTTCACCTGATGGTAAAAGTTGTTAAAATAATAACTGTCCTTGATCAGATCGTTTAGAAAAGGTGTAACTTCCTCTCCGTTTACTTTACGATTAATCACAAGGTTTTGCACGGATTCGGCAGAGATATAAATGATATTTTTTCCTTTTGCGATTCCTTTCATTTCAGATGAGGTCTTGTCATTAATATTCTCTTCGGTATACTTCTTGATTTCATGCAGCTTGCTGCCATCTGCCATTACTTTTTGAACCTTTGTTTTTGAATTTATAATAGCATCATAAATATGATAATTGACCAGCCCCACATTTTTCACGAGATATTCACGGTCAAATCCGCGTTTGAAGAGCATCGGACGTTCGATTTCTGCCAACACCAGGTTTGTTAATAATATCGAAAAGGATAATGCAATCATCGCTAATTTACTCTTACGGTTATAAGAGAATACCAGGTCATCCCCTTTTTTCTTAGCGAGATAGAAGATTAAAACCGTGTCAACAAACAGGAGGATATCCCATATCTTCATGGAACTGGCTGTACTGGCTCCAAGATCACCGAAGTTTTTAAATTGTAAAATACTTGGTAAGGTTATAAAGTCGGTGAAGTTACGATAATAAACCAGATTTGCAAACAGGAGAAATGCTCCAAAAAGCGAAAGATACTTAATATACTTCTTCTGACGCTTAGGCTTCATGATTACCGCAAATGAAAAAAGCACGATAGCTGTTGCAAACGGATTTATAAATAAAATAATTTCCTGCATCATATTTTCTATCGATAAATCAAACACAAATCTATAAACAATGTACGATTTAAAGCCAAACATTAAAGCCGCTATCAAAAACAGTGGCACTCGTAAACGCTGTAACATATAGGTACTGCCCTCCTCATATCCCAATTTATAGTTGATATATTTCATATATTCCTAGTTTTTCTATCTGTATATTATGACGATACAGGCACAGAAAATGTTTCATCAATTTTTATATTATTGCCGAATTCTCTTTCCAGCTTATAAACGATTTTTAATTCATCAAGCCCTACGTTATGAATTGAATTTTTTCCGCAAAATTTTAACCAACAATTCAACTACTATATTTTAACGTTTTATGTGTTGAAGTCAAGGATATTTTCCATTATATTCCTTTACACTTTGATTAAGAATTCATGACTTTCTTATCCATTCATCACGTTATGAACATCCAATACGATATTCACTCTTAAAAAAAATGTGTAGTCCCATGTTGGAACGACACATCTTTGTTATTCAAATATTAAGTCTTTGTTATATGTTTTCAAAATTGTTTCCGTTGTTTTACATAGTAGGCTGCACCTGCAACTCCTGCATCATTTCCAAGCTCAGCCTGAACAATCTGACAGACATCTGCAACTCGCTTCAATGCATAAGAGTGAAAGGACTTCCGGACTGGCTGTAACAACTGTTCTCCCGCTTGGGAAACACCGCCGCCGATAATTATTTTGGACGGATTAATAGATACAGCAAGATCGGCCAGCATTTTTCCCAGTACATCTGCTGTATAATCAATAATCGACTGTGCAGCCTGATCCCCTTTAGCCGCCTGTTCAAATACATCCTTTGAGGAAAGCTTTCCTTTCGCTTGATATTCATCTTTAAGAGTTGTGTTCTGGTCTGTTTCTATTACGTGAAGAGCTTGTCTGGTAATCCCCGTTGCGGAAGCATAGGTTTCAATACAGCCTTGCCTGCCACAATTACACTTTGGTCCTTCGTGAGGGGTTGCTGTAATATGACCTATTTCACCGCCGGTCCCATTAACCCCATTAATCACTTCACCGTTGACAATAATTCCTCCACCTACACCCGTTCCAAGCGTGACAGCAATCAGCTGGTCAGAATCACGGCCAGCACCTGTCCAATGTTCTCCTAAGGCAGCTAAATTGGCATCATTCAGAATGTAGGCTTCCATGTTTAAAAATTCTTCCAACCGCTGCTTTAGGTGAAAATCTTTCCACCCTAGATTGATGGCTTCATACACTACACCATTTTGTACATCTACATATCCTGGGGCACCGGCTCCAATCCCCAAAATCTGCTGTTCTGTTATATGTAACTCTGCCAGTTTTTCTTTTACTGACTTGGCAATTTGTTCAGGGATATAGGAACCCTGGTCTTTTCTTTCTGTAGGGATCTCCCACTTATGATTGATTTTCCCATCTTCTTCAATAAGTGCAAATTTTATTGCTGTGCCTCCAATATCAACACCAATAATATAAGTTTCCTGCATATTCCTTCATCCTTTTATATGCTGTAATTATTCAGGTTGCTTCAGTTCAGCCATTTCTTGCCGAAGTAACAGGATAGCCATCTGATATTCCTTGGTCGTAATACATTTTGCCTGATATAATTCTTTAATTTCTTCTTCCATTAATTCTAAATCGGCTAATCGATCCCCAATATAGATAATGGTACCAAACCTTTTTAATAATTGTCTTACATCATAAATGCTATTCATAAAATCACCTGACTTTATTATAGCAACGACAGGGATAAAATGAAATAAAAAAAGAGACCGCTTTTCATTAGCGGTCAGGATCTTTAGGATGCAGAAAGGTAGGTCTGCGATTTTTAAGGGGCATAGGTGCCCGGAGAACAATATCCCGGATAGCCCGATAATCAAACGGAATAAACGGCCAGAGATAAGGTACATCGAAAGCCTTGATTTGAACTAAATATAGAAGGTAAATGGTTATCCCTACGACAAAGCCTGTCGGACCAAAGATACTCGCTATGATGAGAAAAAGCAATCTGGACAGGCGATTAGCGAGACTCATCTCATAGCTTGGGGTGGCATAGGTTCCCATAACAGCTACCGCCAAATAAAGCACAACTTCATTCGAAAACAATCCAACTTCCACTGCTACCTGTCCAATCATAATAGCTGCGACCAGACCTAATGCAGTAGCCAGTGCGGAAGGTGTATGAATAGCAGCCATCCGGAGCATATCAATTCCCAGTTCAGCTATAATAAACTGCACCAGTAATGGTAAGGCTCCTTTCTCACTGGGGCCAATAAACTCAAGACCCTCTGGTAAGAGTGAAGGATAGGTCGATAAAAGATAATATAAGGGTAAAACAAACAATGATAGCCAAACAGAAACAAACCGGACTAATCTCAGATAAGAACCGACAAATGGTTTCTGGCGGTACTCCTCGGCATGCTGAAGATGATGCCAATAGGTCGCCGGTGTAATAATCACACTTGGAGATCCGTCAATAATGATGAGCACATGCCCTTCATACAAGTGAGCAGATGCAGTATCCGGCCTTTCTGTATAGCGAATCGTAGGATAAGGGTTCCAGTGCCTGCCTCCTATATATTCCTCAACGGTTTTTTCTGCCATAGGGAGACCGTCTGTATCAATACTGCCCAGAGTCTTTTTTAAATGCTGAACATTTCTGTCATCAGCAATATCCTCCAGATAGCATAAACAAATGTCTGTTTTTGAACGTCTGCCAATTTGCATGTATTCCATTCTTAGGGAGCGATCACGTACACGTCTTCTTGTTAAAGCTGTATTAAAAACGATTGTCTCCACATATCCATCCCGGGCCCCACGCACAACCCGCTCCAGATCAGGCTCAGCCGGTCCACGTACTGGATAGGTACGTGCATCAATCATGATAATTTTTGACATGCCTTCCACGACTAATGCCGTCGGGCCTGATAGAACTAAATCGCCTACCTTATTTAAATCCTCTTCGTAGTCAATTTCAATATATGGCAAATGTTTTTTAAAGAGCTTTTCAAAAGGATCCGGTTCCAGCTGTTCGGGTTCAAGTCTGGATAGAAGCTTCATAATATAATGTAAAATTTCATCTTTAACAAATCCATCTACCATAAACATGGCCATTCGACGATCTGCATATTCCAAATCCAAATTAATGATGTCAAAGCTTTTGTTAACAGCTAATCGGTCCTTCAGATAATTAACATTGCGATCATAGCTCTTCATCATTGGTTGTTTTTCAGACATAATCTCACCTATCTAATCTATATAATAAATTCTGCCCTTATATAGTCTTCGTAAAATTTGTCCTAACATACATTTCATATTAAAAACCGGTCTGTCATACATTTAAGTGAAGACAAGCTTTCAGAAGGAAGGTACTTTTTATGAAAAAAATCAGTAATTTTTTCCTTATTATTCTGATTCTTTCCTTACTTATTGTGAATTTTGATGATCCTAAGCAAAAAGTCATTAAATATTTTCCTTTTGATGAGGATATAAAATTCACGGATCACTCCACAAATTTATCTCTGATTTCCCAGACAGATGAAGATTCCTATAAGCTTCAGTGGGATATTCAATCTAATCTGGAGCAGGACATCTATTTGCGTCAGGATGTTTCCTTATTATTTGTAGATGGAAAGTTAAAAGGAATTTTGAATCAATGGAAGGAAAAAGCCAATGAGCTTAAACAGGAAACTTTGCTAAACGGGGAAGACAGCAGTCACTATGAAGCCATTACCCTTCATCATGGCGAGCTCCACTATCCCGATGATGTAATAAAAAGTATCCAGAAGATGAGTCATGATGAACTTTATGTTATTGATTCCCCCCATTCACCGCTGGAGTCATTTAAAGAACCGGGCAATTCAAATGAAAAAGAGTGGAAAAAAACACTAAACCGGACCAAATCACAGGCATTAAATCACTATTGGAATGAATTGATGCGGCATTACGAATTATCGAGTGAGGATTATCTGGAAATTCCACTTGCTGATCTGTGGCAATATCAGCAAAAGACCCTCCCGACATTAACCAGAAAACAGACAGATCAAGTCATTGGTCAATTGTGGGAAGGCCTTTATCAGAATTATATTATCGGTATTAAAAGTCACCAGGATCAGGAATATAATGCAATCAATACCTATATGCCGCTAATTTTAGTCGATAAAAAAGGAAAGTTCATTTATGTTTTATTCAGAGATGAAAGCGGACAAAATCATCGTTTAATTCAAAGAGTTCCGGAATTCTCCTAAACGGTCCTTTAAGTTTTGAAAATCCTGGTTATTTGGCTTTAAACTAGCAGCTTTTCCGGCATGCTCCCGGGCTTTATCGTACTGTTCCAGATCACTATAGACCAAGGCTAAATTAAAATGAGCATTGGCAAGCTCGGGATTTATCTGAATGGCAGACTCAAAATCTTTTCTTGCCTGCTCTAAATGATTCAATAAATAGTGAGCATTCGCCCGATTAAAATACAGAATTTCATTGGATGTTTCGCCATTCTCAATAACCGGATCCAGTACTTCAATGACCTTTTCATATTTTTCGTTTTCAAAATATTCACTGGCCTTAATAATAGCCGTCTGCGGATTGGTGGAAGCATTCGTCCGCTCAGCTCCATAAATGAGCAGTCCGGATGCAACTGTCACATATACAATGAAGGATGCAATTCGAATCATCGTTCTTCTTCGTTCAGGCATTTGTACAAGGGCTGCAGCCAGAAATCCTCCTGCCAATCCACCCATATGAGCTCCATTATCAATGCCGGGAACAGACAATCCCATAGCGATATTTAAGCCGATGATAAATAATAAATTCGTCCCCATTGTTTGAAAGAATAGCTTCTTATGTTCAAATCCAAAATACAGCAAAGCACCGAACAAACCAAAAATAGCACCAGATGCTCCGGCTGCTACGGAATCATTAAAAGCAAAGCTTGCTAAACCGCCAAAAATACCTGCCAGAAAATAAATTAAAAAGAATTTAAGTGATCCATACATGCGTTCTACGGTATTACCAAGATAATAAAGGGCCAGCATATTCATAATAATATGGGCAAAACCAATGTGCAGAAACATGGAGGAAAGGATTCTCCACCATTCCCCTTCTACCATATAAGGATTAAATTTTGCTCCCCATTCAATAAGGTTCTGTGTATTCTGTGAACCGCCAGGCTGCATTTCAAGAAAGAAAAATACCAGTACATTTATGACCAGCAGTAGATAGGTTAGAACCGGCTTGCCATGGTTGAAAAGAGAGGCGATTTCTTTCTGCTGTTGGCGATGATTGTTCATCATCTGCCTTTTTATTTCCTGAATCTGATTAACGGTGGTCTCTTCATCCTCAGGGAGAATAACTTCCGGTGATTCAGCATTTATACCCGTAAAAAATCGATTTAATTCTTCCATCCGATTCTGCTCATCAAGATAGTAGGTATGTATGATAAGACCTTTCTTATCTTTTAATTGCATCGGCTTTTTTAGAAATTCCCAATCATCAACGGGCTCAAGTTCAGATATGTACAGATTATGAATGATAACCTCTTTTTTTCTGAGGGAACTTTGAATATTTTTTACTCTTCCTAATACAGAAGTAATATCCCGTTTTAAGTGATTGGCCCAATCAAAGTTCTGCAAAAACAAACGAACAACCACGGTCTTTTTATCTATCGTTTTATGAAACCAGATTTCATGGGTTTGTTCATTTGCCTGCAGCAGCTCAAATTGATGCTTCATCATCAGCTGCTGAGCAATTCGCCAAAAATAATATTCATCGTGAATATACATCTCCCACACTCCTTAAGCCCATCATACCATGAATACAATAGAAAAATAAAAAAATAACACGTTCAGCTTAGGTTGCTGAACGTGAGAAGGCTGAAGCCAGAAATTTTTCCCTGATTCCCGGTAACTTCATAAATATACGTGTGGAGATTTTTCGTAGTACATCGACGGAAATGATAAACCTCATAACTTTCATCCGGTTTTGATAAATAAAGAAGATGCCAACGCCCAGTACTCCCAGTAATAAAAAGATGATTAAGTAACGCACATCCTTCACCCCTTCATAATCGTTATGTTTAGGATGTGTTTTTCCCTTTCGTTTATTCGGTATGAACGGGGACTATAATTAAAACAGGACACCATCCTCTGTAACCAAATGCTGCACAGGCATATCATAGTCATCTCTTGGAACAGCAGGGAGAATTTGGCTATTGGCAGCGAGTGATATCGTCACATGTTTAAAATCTTTTAAGAATCGATCATAATACCCTCCGCCAAAGCCTGTTCGATAGCCTTCCCGATCAAACCAGATGCCGGGAACAATAAGAAGATCAATCTGATCCCCTGGGATTTTTACTGTTTGATCAGGATCAGGCTCTAAAAGACCTGCATACACCCTTTCCAATTGATCAAAGCTGGTGATGATAAAGAACTTCATATGATGATTCTGATTTGGATAGCATTTCGGTACACAGACCTTTTTCCCTGTTTCCCAGGCTTTATGTATAAGATAAGACGTGTCCAGTTCAAAGGATTTGGATACAGTTACGCCTATAATATCAGCTTTGTGAAACCATTCGGTATCGATGACATGATTTGAAATTTTCTTTGATAAATGTGCACGCTGAGTTTCACTGAGACTCTTCAGGTTTTGAATTCCCTGTCTGCGCAACTCCTTTTTATCCATATGAACCACCTTTATTAAATACATGCATTTTTATTAAGTGAAACTTCCGTCAGTGGAGGTATTACGGCCAGTTCATGAAAAAAAAGAGTGTTTGAAATCCTCAAAAGGACATCAACACTCTTTTTTACTTATTTAGTCTCACGATGCAATGTATGTTTGTTGCAACGAGGGCAGAATTTTTTCATTTCAATACGCTCTGCATTGTTTCGTTTGTTTTTTGTTGTAATATAGTTACGGTCACTGGATTCAGTGCACGCCAAAGTCACTTGTACTCGCATGGTTCTTTCCCTCCATTCCTATCTGTCAATTCATCTTCGTGCATAAGTCATAATAATCATAAGACTAATTTATAATACCAAATCTTTCTCGGGTATTCAAGGTATGGACGTCAGAAAATTTCCCTTCATTCTTCTTTATCCTAGTTAAGCAGTTTCAATTCCATTTTTTTAAAGCAGAGGTGATAACTGCCATTACAACGTGGAAAAGTCCTATTTTTCTACATGGAAAATTGGTAATAATCCCTTATTCCCTATTCTATTATTCTATGGTATAAATAAACTAAAGGAGTGTCTATCATGATCATAGCATTAATTACATTAGGAGCAGTAAGTCTTGTACTATTTATCCTCTCCTTTTTTACAAATGATAAAATTAAGGATCTTGAGGATCAAATTGAAGACATATCAATTACGTCTTTGCAGGAATCCTATCGTTTAAAAAACAAAATAAAAGTTTTGGAAGAAGAATTGCTCACAGATTCAGCATTTACAGAAAATACTGATATCCCTTCTCCTTCCTCTGATGATGATGACCAGCCGGCCATTTATCAGCAAATTAAAAAACTGTACGATGTAGGCTTTTCCATCGATCAAATTGCCAAAAGTACAGACTTAAAAGTTCATGATGTTCGAGCCATCATTCATCAGCTATATCCTGTTGAACTGGGCCAGCAGGAAGGAGAGGCTTAAAATGAAATATATTTTACGCTCATTTGCTCTGGGAATTCTTACTGCGACCGTTTTGATAGGGGTTATTTATTTTGCGGGGGATTCCAGCTCTGCTAATGAAGAGGCTGCCCTGACCACAGAAAAGGCCACAACCTACCTGGAAAATGAAGGGCTCCATGTTGTGGAGCAAAAAAAATGGAAACAATTAAATCAGACTTTAGCTGATCAACAGGAACAACTGGAAATTGTCAATAATATAGACAATCCTGCAAAAGATGATGAGAAAACGAATAAAGACAGTAAAGAAAAGAACAAGAACAGAATAACCGTTACTATTGATATCGAATCAGGAATGGCGACAAGTGAGGTAGCCAATTTACTTAAAGAAAAGCAAATGATCGATAATGCTGGAGAATTTGAGTCTTACTTAGCTGAACACGGCTATGAAAAGGCCGTCCAAATTGGCAGTTTTGAGGTTCATTCGGATATGGACTTTTATCAGATTGCTGAAACCATTACAAACTAAACTCTAAAAACCACAGTCCCGTATGCAGGACTGTGGTTTTTACTATTATTCGTTTAAATCATAGGTTTCGCCCTTTACTAAATAAAAGATATTTTCTCCAATATTCGTAATATGGTCTGCGTAGCGTTCAATAAACCTTGCACTAAAAGCCATTTGCATCATATACTGGTTGATTTGCGGATTAGATGCGGATTCATCAAGCATTTCCCTGACAACAGTACCGTACATTTCATCGATTTCATCATCCATTTCAGCAAGCTTTCTGGCAAGTGAAATATCCTCATTTTTAAAGGCTTTTATGGCTAACGCTGACATTTCCCTTGCTTTCTCGGCCATCACAGCAATCATTGAATGAATGCTCAATGGATGATCATCCCCCAGATGGATGGCAGACTTGGCAATATTAACAGCATGATCAGCCATTCTTTCTATATCCGATGAAATTTTGAGGGAAATAATAAGCCTTCTTAGGTCCTTTGCAAAGGGCTGCTGTTTCGCAATTAATAATATGGTTTTTTCATTAATTTCCATTTCTTTTTGATCGATTTTATCATCCTCTTCAATGATTGCCTGAGCTTTACTAACATCCTTTTGATATAAGCTTTCAACCGCTTTCTTTAATGCTGAATCACTCATTTCAGCCAGTTCCTGAATTAACTCGTTTACTTTCAGGACATCCCCTTCAAAGTTCTCGCGTATTGCCATTGATTAGCCTCCTCTATTATCCAAACCTGCCTGTTATATAATCCTCTGTGCGTTTATCGTCCGGATTGGAAAACAAATGATTGGTATCAGAAAACTCCACTAACTCACCATTTAGGAAAAAGGCTGTTTTATCTGAAATTCGCGCTGCCTGCTGCATGTTATGGGTGACAATGACGATACTGTATTTTTCTCGTAAATTTTGAACAAGCTCTTCAACCTTCAGTGTAGAGATCGGGTCCAATGCAGAGGTCGGCTCATCCATTAAAATCACATCAGGCTCGATAGCGAGACACCTGGCGATACACAACCGCTGCTGCTGTCCACCTGATAAGCCATAGGCGTTTTCACCCAGACGGTCCTTTACTTCCTCCCACAGTGCGGCATCTTTAAGACTCTTCTCTACGATGATATCCAGATCTTTTTTCTTTTTAATCCCATGAATTCGTGGTCCATAGGCAACATTATCATAGATTGATTTTGGAAATGGATTCGGCTTTTGAAACACCATACCTACCTTTGTTCGGAGGTCTTCTACACTATATCCTGAGTCAAAAATATTTTCCTCATTGTATTTTATCGAGCCCGATGTTTTCACAATCGGAACCATTTCAACCATGCGATTTAACGTCTTTATAAATGTTGATTTCCCGCATCCAGACGGACCAATAATAGCTGTGATTTCATTTTCAGCTATATTCATCGTAATATCATATAAAGCCTGGTCTGCTCCATACCATAAATTAAGATTTGTCACTTCAAAAACAGAATTTTTCTCCATTGGCTTCTTTTCAACTTGTTTATTTACTACCGGTTTTGCCAGCGTAGTCATTTATCCTGTACCTCCTTAGTAATTAATAACGACGTTGAAATTTATTTCGAATATAGACAGCGATAGCGTTCATGATTAACAAAATGATTAACAATATAATAATTCCGGCTGCCGCTAGTAAAGGCCATTCATCTCCTGGTTTACTAATCCAGCTGTATATCTGTATAGGCATAACCGTATACGAGTCCAGCGCTGAATCCGGGAGTGAGTAGATAGCTGTTGCCGCTCCTACAATTAGAAGAGGAGCTGTTTCTCCGATCGCTCTTGACAAAGCTAAAATAGAGCCTGTAACCATTCCAGGTAAGGCAGCAGGCAAAATAACCCTGAAAATCGTCTGCCATTTAGATGCTCCCATAGCCGCTGATGCCTCTTTTAACTCACCAGGTACTGAACGTAAAGCTTCCTGAGATGCAACGACTATAATAGGAAGAACGAGAAGACTCATCGTAAGTCCTCCGGTTAATAGAGAATAGCCAAAGTCCAGCACATAGACAAAAAAGGTAAGCCCAAGTAAGCCAAATACAACAGACGGTACTCCTGCCAGGTTCTGAATATTCATCTGAATGAAAGATGTCAGCCTTCCTTTTTTTGCGTATTCTTCTAAATAAATAGCTGTAGCAATTCCTATGATAATCGAACATAATGCAACAATGACCATTAGATAAAGAGAGCCGATGATGCCGGCCAAAAGTCCGGCCTCTTCCGGGTAAGGTGCTGCAAAATTACGAATAAAGTCCCACGATAAACTCCCCATACCTTGTGAGAGTACTCGGTAAATTAACATCACTAAAACTATCAATCCAATAGTAGTCGCTGCAAAAAACAGGGCATGAAATAACTTATTTTTTGCTGTTCTTCGCTTTCTTCTTTTGTACATATCCACTTGATTTGGTATAGACATTAGTATTCCTCCCTGAATTTACGGGAAATATATTGTGACAGAAAATTCATGGCTAGCGTAAAGACAAATAGTGTAATTCCTACTGCATACACACTATAATAGATCGTTGAACCATAAGCTGTATCCCCTGAGGTACCCTGCACAATAAACGATGTTAAGGTTTGGATGGATTGAGTCGGATCAAGCGTCAAATTTGGAGACTGACCGGCTGCGATGGTAACAATCATTGTCTCCCCAATAGCTCTTGAAATTCCTAACACGAATGAAGCGATGATTCCTGATAAAGCAGCAGGAACCACAACCTTCATGGCTACTTCAAACCGTGTAGCTCCAAGTGCATAAGCTCCTTCACGAATGCTATTCGGCACTGCACTCATTGCATCCTCAGACAGGGATGCAATCATGGGAATAATCATAATTCCTACTACAATCCCCCCACTTAAAGCATTAAAAATTTTAAGTTCCGGAATCACATTCTGTAACAACGGCGTAACAAATGTCAGAGCAAAAAACCCGTAAACAACAGTAGGAATACCTGCCAGGATTTCAATAAGAGGCTTTACAATTCTTCTTGTTCGATCACTTGCATACTCACTCAGAAAAATAGCTGATGCCAGCCCCAATGGAACAGCAACCAGAATAGCAATTCCAGTAATCAGGAGTGTTCCGGTAATCAAAGGTAAAATTCCAAATGAACCTGACCACGGCTTCCAATCTGTATTCAGAAAAAATTCAGAGAACGATACTTCACTAAAAAAAGTAACAGCTGAACTAATTAACGTATATAAAATACCTAATGTCGTTAAAATGGAAACAATTGCACATAAAAACAAAAATACAGGAACAAGTTTTTCAAGTTTTCTTAGCTTTTTTTGTCTTTCTTTTCTGGCATTCATTTTATCCTGAATGGTCCACGTGTTTGATTCTGTCTGCTGAATAGCCATACTTGAACCCCTTTCATCCTTTCATCCTTTTAAAAGCGGAATAGAGGACAGTAACTTCCTGTCCTCACTTGTTCTTTATATACCCTTACTTATTCGTAAATGGACTGTAACTCTTCTAATTGTGACTGATATTTCTCTTCAGGAAGCGCCACATATCCAACTTCTTCGGCACCAGACGCTGCTGCACCTGAAAGTAAGAATTCCGTGAATGCTTGTACTGTTTCCTTATCCTCTAAAGATGCACGGTTGATGTACGTAAACAGCGGACGGGATAAAGGACTGTAACTTCCATCCTGAATCGTCTCAGGGGTTGGCTTAACGGCCCCATTTCCATTATCGATAGCTAGAGCTTTAAGTGTATCTTTGTTTTCAACATAGTAAGCATAACCAAAGTATCCAATGGCATATGGATCATTTTGAATACCTCTTACCAGTAGATTGTCATCCTCTGAAAGGGTTACTCCTTCCCCTTCACGCATTGGTTTTTCTTCAAGAATCGCTTCATTAAAGTAATCAAATGTTCCTGAATCATGCCCTGGAGAATAAATCACAATTTCTTCGTCAGGCCAGGAAGGATCAATATCAGACCATTTTTTATTTCCGCGTTCTGCAAGGAAAATATCTCTTAACTGTTCAACCGTTAGTTCATCCAAAAAGTCATTTTGCTGACTCACAACGACGGACAAACCATCATAGGCTAACACCGTTTCGATTAGTTCAATTCCATTTTCTTCAGCAATTGCCTTTTCTTCTTCCTTAATTGGACGGGAAGCATTACTAAAGTCAATTTCACCTTTAGTTGACCTTTCAAATCCCCCACCTGAACCAATGCTCTCAAGCGGAGTATCAACTTCTGGATATTCCTTCGTAAATTCATAAGTTACATATTCCATGATAGGAAATACGGTTGAAGATCCTGCTAATTTTACAGTACCGGACAGGGAACTATCCTCTCCATCACTATTTTCTTCATTTGCATTTGCACTTTGTGTGTCATTGGCTTCTTCGTCTGGTTCTCCACTATCCCCACAGGCTGCTAAAATCCCAATGGTCAAAACCATCATCATCAAAATAACCAACTTCTTTTGCTTCCACATTTCCTCTTCCCCCTCATTTGTTGAGTTCATTTCCTAACTACAAAACTAATAATAATCCAAAACTATTAACCTCATATAAACCTAATGTAAAAAAAACGTAAAGGTAATAGAAAAGCGGAGGCGACTGTTTAGGCCCGACAAAATATCCGGAGTGGCCGCCTTTTGGCCATGTAGGAGATTATGCTTATGACCGCTAGGGCCCGGGAGCCGCAGCTGGACAAGAAAAGCGTAGGGGACTTGTCCAGACCCGACTGTGTAAGCAAGCCCCATGGAGCGGCTCCAGCCGCGTAGTGGGGCTTGCTTACATCAGCGAGGGTCTAGGCCCCGCAGCTGGACATAGGAAAGCGGAGGCAACTCGAAGCAAGAAAGTACACTTGCTTCTGCGATGCTAATTCTTAGGAGCATTCCTTAGTGTTCAGGTCATGCGGGATAAGGCAAAACGTTAATCGCTGAGTGTTGTTCGAGACGTGATTATGCCTGAATTCTTAACCACAGGTCTGTTTGTTCTCTGCACAAAAAAAGCAGAATGGCCATTAGCCATTCTGCTCGGTTTCACTGCTGTTTTCATTTATCATTTGATTCAGTTCCATATTGATCCCTTTATTCTCTCTCTGTTCTTTTAATTCAAAATAAGCATCTAAAATACGGCTTCCAATTTTGGAGTTTATACCATCACTGGCATCCAGTCCGACATTCGGAACAATAATGGAAAAGGCCACTTCAGGATCATCGTAAGGTGCATAACCTACAAGATTATGGTTTTCCACATCGGCAACCTTTTCAATTTCACCTTTTTCGTTCTCGCCGTAGATTTCATTTTCTGCTGTTCCCGTTTTTCCTGCCGGGTTGTAAGACTTATTCGCAAAAACATGATCTGCAGTCCCGTCCGGATGCTGAAAGACTCTCCTGAAGCCTTCCTGAACTCGATCCAGATACTTGTCATTCATATCAATTCGATTTAAGACTTTTGGCTGAATCCCTTTATACAATTGATTTAGTTCACCATTAGCGGTTGAATTATATATTCCCTGTACTAATTGTGGCTGAAGTCGATATCCGCCATTGGCAATGGTTGAAACATACTGGTTTAATTGTAACGCTGTGTAGGTATCAAATTGCCCAATAGCATAGTCCATAAGCAATCCCGGACCTGGATTATCACCTTTGTAGCCTGTTGCTTCATAGGGAAGATCAATGCCTGTACTTACACCAAGTCCAAATTGATTAAAATAATAACGCAAATCCTGCAGAGTTTTAGAACTGTTCTTAACTTTAGATGATTCATTTTTTACATATCGGTAGTTGGTATAATCTCCACCCATTCTGAGAGCTATATAATACATATAAACGTTTGAAGATTTAGCAAGGGCATCCAAATCATTTACATATCCCAGTGTACGATAGGAACTTTTTTCAGGTGTACTTGCAATTTTAATCGGGGAATCGTAAAAAGTTGTGCCGGGACGAATGACTCCTGATTCAAAACCGGCAAGTACCGTTGCCCCCTTAATAGCTGATCCAGGACGGTGTGCATCATAGACGGTTCGATAGGACTGATCTGAAAACTCATCCTTCTTGTGATCATAGTGCTGACCGGACATCGCTAAAATTTCGCCTGTATTAGGATCAGACATGACAACTAAAGCGTCCTTAAAGTGTTGATTCTTACCTGGATATTTATCAATAATTTTTTTCATTTCTTCTCTTACAATTTCATCGACCCGATTCTGCAGCTCGATATCAATAGTGAGTTTCAGGCTTTTTCCCTGCTTGCCTTCGCGTATAAGCTTTGAATCAATGATATTTCCTTCTTTATCCGTAACATATTCCACCAATTCTTTTTGACCGGCTAAGGTGGATTCGTATTCTTCTTCCAGAAAGCTTTCCCCAACCCTTTCATTTCGACCATATTGCCGGGAAAGATAATAATCCAGTTTTTCTTTAGGAAGTCCCTCTTCCAATGAGGTCATACCTCCAATAAAATTCGAGAAAGTCGGATGAAATATTTTGTTTCGTTTCCAGTCGGTCGTTACATTTATTCCAGGCAGTTCACTTAAATGCTCGGCAACCGTTGCATATTCTTTTTCTGAAATATTACTATTTTTAACGACATGCGGTGTTAAAGCGGGCGCCTGATCCAGTTCCCGTTTAATCGCAATAATTTCCAAATCTTCTTCACTTAATTGCTGTAAGTCTTCTTCCGTAACCTTGTCGAGGACTGCATAGTATTGTTCCTCATCACTTAAATCCTCTTCCTTGGAAGATAGACGACTGTATGCTTCATTTCTATTTTTCATAATCCAGTAGTCCTGTTTGTCTCTTTTAGTAACCTTATCCGGTTTCTTTTGTATATATTTTGACAGTTTTTCTGCAAGTTCCAGTCTATCCTTTGGCTGAACATTTTTTGGAGGGGTATAGGTAATGGCGTATCTTGGTTCATTTTCAACCAGCAGACGACCATAACGATCATAAATTTCTCCTCTTGGTACAGGATTAGAAATCGTTGTGTCTTCCGTCCGGTTGACTTCACTCTGTGCTGCATCCCCATGCAAAATTTGAACAACACCAAGCTGTATAATTAAAAAAGCAAACAGCAAAAAGATTAAGAAAAACAGTATATTTAAACGTAATGGTAAGTGTGATTTTGATTTCTTTGGAGTCAAAGGGTTCCCCTCCCCCTATTCCTGTTGTTTTTCTATATTATAGCATGACTTGAGCGATTTTGACATGAATATTCCTTCCTATATCGGCTAATCATTCTCTATCCTGATTAACGATTCTCATCCTCTGCAACCTCTTTATTAATTAAAGGTTTATTTTCCTTTTCTACATTTTCTTCATTCGGTTTTTTCCCTGGGAGGTGAATATCCCGAAAGAAATAAGAAATCGCTAAGTGCCCGATACCCATTGTAGCGAGCAGGTAAGGAATACTTTTATCAGTGTCAAACAGATAGGTGACAATAAGAAACAGGAGAATAGAGCTTACCCTCCCTGAATTCAGAAACAACTCACGGACTACGATATATTCAATCCGCTTCTCTTTTGCCATCCATGAAGTCCCTATGACATCATAGGAAATCGAAAAATAAGGTACATAAATGATTGGATAGGCAAAACCTATAATCGCTGCATAGATGAGTAAAACGGTATAGCTTTTGAAGAAAATAATCAGGTAAATGGACGTATACAGTATCAGCCCGCCAATTAAGATTGAGGTTTTACGGAACTTAGGTTTTATTAATCGGGTCGCAAGGTAATAGACAAAAAAGGAAAAGCCGGAAAATATCAGGTTAAATGTTCCCAATGCAAATTCACTGTCGGTTATTAAAAAGACCCAGATAGAGATGACAAATAAAAAGATCCCCTCTCTTAATCCCTGAGAATAATTAGCCTGTAATACCCGCTTCCAGTTGTTATTATTATTTCTTTCTTTTAAGATAATTCGAAAATTATACTCTCCCTCTGCACTTCTGCGATTAAGGAAGAAGCTGCAGATAACGGCTACGACAAATAAAACTAAAGAAATGGTAAATATAGTGGTATAGCCTGTGTTAGCCTCCATTTTTGAAATGATGAAACCGGCAGAAATGGGACCAATCATTCCTCCCAAAGACTGAAGCAATCCAAAAAAACCGTTAAAAAAGTCTCTGGTTTCCGGTTCTGTAATTTCAAAGGTTAACACATGAAAGGCCAGCCAATAAAAACCATACCCAATGCCTAATATACCTCCTAATATTACGTTGTACTTTTCCGCATAATCCCCCATAATTAATACAGTCAAAAAAAATAGGGATAAAAAAGTTACTCCCAGTCGTAAAACAATTACACGGTCGACTTTTTTAGCCCATCTTCCTGCCAGAATAAAGGTTAGCGGCTGCATTATATAAACAGCCAAATTATAAAAGGCAATGGTTGCATAATCACCAGCCTGCTTCCAAAGAAAAATATTTACAAATGTGTTGGAGAGAAAGATACTAATGGAATATAAACCACCAATAGTAAGCAGCAAAATCAAATCACGATTAACATCTACATGACCAACAATCGCTTTTAGTTTTTCGCTCATATTTCAAACCCCTTTTCTCTACACCTTATTTTCTTCAGAAACAATAACGATATTCAGGTTACAGAGAAAAGAGGTCATAAAAAAAGCAGGGCACAATGCCCTGCTTTTTTTATACAGTTTTATTATTTTGCTGCCTGATAGCGCTTTTCAACTTCATCCCAATTTACAACATTCCAGAAAGCTGCAATATAGTCAGGACGCTTATTCTGGTACTTAAGATAATAAGCATGCTCCCAAACGTCCAGTCCTAAGATTGGTGTTTTGCCTTCCATTAGAGGAGTATCCTGGTTAGGCGTACTTGTGATTTCAACATCTCCATTGTTCACAACTAACCAAGCCCAGCCTGAACCGAAACGTCCAGCTGCAGCAGCTTTAAATTCTTCTTTAAATTTATCGTAGCTGCCAAACTTAGCATTAATTTTCTCCGCAACTTCACCTTTTGGTTGTCCGCCACCATTTGGTGACATTACTGTCCAGAAAAGACTGTGGTTCGCATGGCCACCACCATTGTTACGTACAGCTGTACGGATATCCTCTGGAACAGCATCAAAATTACCAAGAAGGTCTTCAAGAGACTTGTCCTGCAGATTTGCATGTCCTTCAAGTGCTGCATTAAGTTTTGTTACATAAGTATTATGGTGTTTTGTGTGATGAATGTTCATCGTTTCTTTATCGATGTGTGGTTCTAAAGCATCGTATGCATAAGGTAATTCTGGAAGTTCAAAATTAGCCATTATAAATTCCTCCTTTTATTATATGTAATGCAAAGGAAAACATCATCCATATAGTGTTATTCCTTTATATTAAGATTAACAATCGTATTCACATGATGCAACAATTTTGCTGTATATTTTCCCACACATGTTAATTATGACCAAAAATCCAACGGCTCAGTACCGTAAATATTAAATAACGTAAAAAAGCAAGCAGATTTTAATCTGCTTGCTTTATATTACTCTATCGGAAAGGAGACATTCATTTTTATATGGTGGCTCGGGACGGAATCGAACCGCCGACACACGGATTTTCAGTCCGTTGCTCTACCGACTGAGCTACCGAGCCTTATGGCGGAGGAGGAGGGATTCGAACCCCCGCGGGCCGTGAAGCCCCTGGCGGTTTTCAAGACCGCTCCCTTCAGCCGGACTTGGGTACTCCTCCGTAATTTGGTGGACCCTGCAGGATTCGAACCTGCGACCGATCGGTTATGAGCCGATAGCTCTGACCAGCTGAGCTAAGGGTCCTTATGAATCATTCTTTTCTAAATGGGGCGACTGGTGGGAATCGAACCCACGGATGCCGGAGCCACAATCCGGTGCGTTAACCACTTCGCCACAGCCGCCATATGTAATTGGTAGCGGCGGAGGGGATCGAACCCCCGACCTCACGGGTATGAACCGTACGCTCTCGCCAGCTGAGCTACGCCGCCATATGGCTCCACCGGCAGGATTCGAACCTGCGACCGATCGGTTAACAGCCGATTGCTCTACCACTGAGCTACGGTGGAATAATAATAATGGATTGAAATAAATATTGAATTTCAGCGACAAGATACAATTTAACATGTTTAGCTTAATGTGTCAACATTTATTTCGTGATTAATTTCAAGAACATATGTAAATATAGCATGTCCCCCTTTATGTTTCAAGGGGTTTTTAAAGATTTTCTTTATAAAATAGAAAATATCCCGTATATTCATAAAACGGGATATTTTCTTAAAAGGGTATTACTCATTCATTTTATTTTCTTTTCCTACTAGTTCCTGAGCAATGTTAACGGCATGGTCCCCTATTCGTTCCAGGTTACTCAGGATATCTACAAAGACAATACCTGCAGATCCGGAACAAATTCCTTCATTCAAACGCAAAATATGCTTTTTACGGTATGATCGCTCCATTTGGTCGATTTGTTCTTCTTTTTGAATCACATCCATTGCTGCCTGATGATCCTGTTCTTCAAATGCTTTTAATGCCTGTTTTACAGTTACCAGTGTAAGGTTATACATTTCATTCACATCTTCCAGTGCCTGTTCCGTTAAATGGACCTTATTGGAGATTTTATAATCCACAAGCTCTACAATGTTTTCAAAATGATCACCAATACGTTCAATATCTCTTACATTATCCACTACAGATGAATGCAGATTACTTTCAGGTGTAGATAATGAAGATGTTGATATCTTACCTAAATAATCCGTGATTTTCCTATCAAGATTATTGATAGCATCTTCCATGGATAGGGCAAGTTCAGAATGCTTCTGATGATTATTGTTCAAGTAAAGTCTTGTTTCTTCCAGTCCTTTCAGGGCAAGATCTCCCATACGAATCGATTCATCCTTTGCCTGTCCGATAGCAATCGATGGGGATTGCTGAATAATAAGTGGATCCAGATGCATCGGTTTGGAATCTATAACTGCATCTTCGCCTGGGATAACTTTGGTTACTAAATACGCGATAAATCCAACAAACCAAATTTGAAGGAGTGTATTGGTTATGTTAAATGTACCGTGAGCGAATGCAATTGTAGATCTTGGATTTAAGTTCAGCTGTGTCTGTAAATAATCCACAAAATGAGTAAAAGGCGTTAACAAAATTAAGAATAATGCTGTACCTACCAGGTTAAAGAAAACGTGGGAAAGTGCAGCACGTTTTGCCGCAACACTTGCTCCCAGTGCAGCCAGGATAGCCGTAATGGTTGTACCAATATTATCACCAAATAATACTGGTAATGCCGCATCAAGACCAATTGCCCCCTGTTCTGCCAGTCCCTGCAGAATGCCAATCGTTGCACTTGAGCTTTGTACAATAAACGTAAAGACTGCCCCAATCACAACCCCAAGCAGAGGAATTTCACTCATGCTTACTGTCAAATCCTGAAATGCTTGCAAACTCCGCAATGGAGACATTGCTCCTGACATTAAGTCTAAACCATAGAATAGTGAACCCAGACCAAAGAATACCTGTCCTGCGTAGGTAAGTCGTTTATTTTTAAAGAAGAAGATTAAAAATGCACCAAGAGCTATCATAGGAAGGGAATACTGATCAATATCAATACCAATGATAAATGCTGTAACCGTCGTACCAATATTTGCCCCCATAATAACTCCGATAGCCTGTCTTAATGTCATGAACCCAGCGTTTACGAGACCAACAACAAGAACGGTAGTCCCGGAGCTTGATTGAATTAAAATGGTAACAATAATACCTGTTAAAACGCCCATAAAAGGGTTTGTTGTAAAACGATCTAATATATCTCTAAGGCGATCTCCAGCTGATCTTTGAAGACCATCCCCCATGTATTTAATACCAAAAAGAAAGATACCTAAACCACCGATAAATTGAAATATTAATGTTTGTACATCCAGTTCCAACGTTTGTACACTCCTTATCCAAAATCAAAGTTGTCTATTTCTTTAAAATGCCTATATCATTATTAATGAAACCGCAGAGGTTTGTAAAGGATTTTCGAAAAAATTTACACTATCTTAACATTAGGTTATAAAAATCATTTTATTCCACTTATCCTGCCCATTATCGTTTAAATATAAAAAATCCAGGTCCGTAAATGGACCTGGATTTTTTATTGTTTTACTTTTTACTTGTAATTACTGTGGATAATGATTTTCCAAGGACCAGCAGCTGCATTCTGATTTCATCGCTCTCATTCATAACAGCCTGTTGCTGTTCAGCCGTTTGATAAAGTTTACTTACTGAACGTATTGTTTCAAACGTATTATGATTAAAATTCTCAAAAGCTTGTTCTAATTCAGGAATAACAACTTCCGTTTTTTCTACTTCTTCAGCACTACGGTTGATATGTACATTTAATTCCTCAATTTGCTTTGCCAATTCATTGAACGTATAACTAGAATTTTTGGCATTTATTAATTGTGTTGACAGTTCCTTAGATAACGTATGAAACTGTGACATAAAGAATTGACCCATATTTAGTGTATCCATCACCTTTTGATCAATTTCCATTGCTGCTTCCCTTGAACTTTCTGCAAGCTTTCGCACTTCTTTAGCAACGACGGCAAAACCTCTTCCGTGTTCACCTGCCTTTGCTGCTTCAATCGTTGCATTCAAAGATAAAAGCCTTGTTTTTTCTGATATGTCCTGAATCATACTACCTGCTATCTTTATATTATTTGTATAGTCCTGAAATTCCTCAATTTTATGCCCCATAATTTCAATGCTGTCATGGAACGATTCCAACACTTGAATTATGGACCGAACACTACTCGTTCCATCATCTACTGCATCATTCATTTTTTCTTGTTTTTTACGCATGGTATGAAACTCACTTAAGAGCATACTCATGGATTCCTGCAATTTTTGGAAGCTTTCTTTATAGTTTGAAAAGTTCCCTTGTATATTTTTGGCATTATCTTTAACATTTAGTAAGTCATCTTTCATAGATAATTGGGTCGCAGCTAAGTTATCTGATGATGATGATAATTCCTCTCCTGTATGATTAAGTTGGGCAACCGCACTCTCAATATTTTGGAACATACTCGAAATCGTATGAATTAACATTTGAAAACTTTTGTTTAACGAACGAATTTCCGGAATATTGCTATTAACCGGTTGTACTTCATTGAATTTGCCATCACGCGCTCTTCTCATTTCATTTCTCAATTCTCTGAGCGGATGTGTGATTTTCTTCATCACCAGAGCAAGTACAATGGAAATGACAATTACACTTATAAGTCCAACGGTTAAAAAATATTTAGCTAATGAGTTAGCAGAAGCCAGTATGTCCCGTTCAGGTATCGCAATTAAAACTGTACCCTGTAATTCCTGGACTTCTGCAAAAGCAAATAACCAGTTTTGATTGTTCATCTCCCCTATAAAGGAGTTATCTTCCTGAGACCTTACATTTTCTATAATAGCTTTATTAATTTCCACATCTTCAAGGTTTCTGTTTTCCAGTTCCCGGTTTTCCCCATTATTATTTATGAAAAAGAATCTTGCATGGAAATCATTTTGCATAAGTTTAATCTTTTGATCCTCAATTGCATTTATCATCTGCTCTTCAAAAGATTGGTTATTTGAGATATAAGCATACTTTAAATTTCGGGCCGTTTGCCTTATGATAAAGATTTCCCGTTCCACACGTTCCTGTACCAGAGTATAATGACTCTCTTTAACTTTTGAATAAGATAAAAAACCTATTGTAGATAAAGAAATAATAATTAAAATAAAAACCGTAATAATAATTCGAAGTAAAAAGGTCATCTTTTTCTTATTTTTTGATTGCTTTTTTAGTAAATATCTCCAGTTCACCTATGTTCCCCCTTTTATCCAACACAAGTATGACATGCTTTTGTTAAGGGGATATGAAGTTTTTGTTAATGCTCTCTTAATTTTCCACCAATTCCGCCAGTTCCACCATTATTTTTGTCCCATCCACTTGTGTAACCAAGACCTCTGTATTTCGATCAATCCATTTCCCATTGGAGACTGCACTATATTCATTTTCACCTATACGGATGGTTCCTGCGGGTCTCAATTGTGTAACCGTTACTCCCTTCTCATGAACAAGATTACGATAGGATTTTTTCATAGTATGATACCCGGCTTCATTTGTCAGACGGTCAAACAGAGTTATTTTATTCCACATATTTCTTGACGGGAACACCTTCAAAAAAAGGAAACTGGAGCTTATGCCTAGAATTAAACCTGTAATACCATAAGCACCTGTTAACCAATGTCCGGGAATTAGTCCAATGATCAACACCATCATTAGTATGGCGATCACTGACAATGTTCCGTCATTGGTTATGTTCCCGTCAATCATCAATAAGGCAAGAGCCAGCAAAAAGATAAACGTAACTAAAAAAGTGTTCATACTTTCTAAATGAGCCTGAAAATACACGAATATAAAACCGAAACCTAAAAGACCTGAAATCCCTCGTAATTTAACCAGAAACTCACCCATGAGTAGCATAAAGCCAAAAAAAGTTAAGATTAGTCCAGCAAACGTTGAGCTTAAAAACATAACCAGTCACCCCATTATCAACGACCAGATTTCTTACTTTACATACGGAATAAATGCCGAAAATGTTTCATTTCTATGGATGATTTTTTAGTGTCTAAGTAAAGGAGGGAACAGCTTGAAGCTTTTAAAGAAGCTCGTACTTATTATCATTGTCCTGTTATTTATAAGGAGTATTATTCACGATATAACTGTAGGTACCGCTACGAAGTCTCAATTTCAGGAGAACCCGGCTGCAGAAATGAACAACAAAGAGGATACTCCAGCCAATGCATCCACAGACCGTGAGATCGACCAGGAAAACGAGCCCGAATATAGACCTGTTACACACACTGTCAAACCTGGTGAAACCGTCCTTTCCATATCTGAAAACCTTAATGAAGAGCCGGTAGAGATACGGACATTATTGGATGATTTTCAGACATTGAATCCTGAAGTCAATCCAAATGAGATTCAGATCGGCGAAACCTACTTTTTCCCTAAATACAGCAACGAGTAACTAATGATTTTAAAAACACTTTTCCGGCATATTTACTTCTCAAGTTCAGGATAAACCGATATAATAATGGTAGATGTTTGTTTAAAAATTTTTAATTGTAAGACGTAAAGGAGCGTTATTATGTCCGAAGTCATACATCGTCAGGATACAAGACAGGTTCGAGTTGGAGATTTAACCATTGGTGGTAAAAATGAAGTGGTCATCCAATCCATGACTACAACAAAAACACATGATGTTGATGCTACAGTGAATCAAATTGGTCAATTAGTTCAAGCTGGCTGTCAGGTTGTGAGAGTAGCATGCCCGGATGAAAGAGCAGCCAACGCCATTCCTGAAATCAAAAAAAGAATTAATATTCCACTCGTAGTAGATATTCATTTTGATTATCGATTAGCTCTGAAAGCGATTGAAGGTGGAGCGGATAAAATTCGCATTAACCCCGGTAATATTGGAAAAAGAGACAAGGTGGAAGCTGTAGTGAATGCAGCCAAGGAAAAAGGGGTTCCTATCCGTATTGGGGTTAACGCAGGTTCACTGGAAAAGCATATTCTGAAAAAATACGGTTATCCTACCGCAGATGGCATGGTCGAGAGTGCATTGCATCATATAAAAATTTTAGAAGACCTGGATTTTCATGACATCATAGTGTCACTAAAGGCTTCTGATGTATCTCTTGCTATTGAGGCTTATGAAAAAGCCGCCAAAGTGATTCCTTATCCACTTCATCTGGGGATTACTGAATCAGGAACCTTATTCGCAGGTACAGTAAAAAGCGCTGCTGGTTTAGGGGCTATATTAAGCAAAGGAATAGGAAGCACCTTAAGAATTTCATTAAGTGCCGATCCTGTTGAAGAGGTGAAGGTTGCCCGTGAATTGCTAAAATCCTTTGGTTTGGCTTCCAATGCAGCTACACTCATTTCCTGTCCGACCTGTGGCCGCATTGAAATTGACTTAATATCTATAGCCAATGAAGTTGAAGAATATATTTCAGAAATACGGGCACCTATTAAGGTTGCTGTACTTGGCTGCGCCGTAAATGGTCCAGGTGAAGCCCGGGAAGCCGATATTGGCATCGCAGGGGCAAGAGGTGAAGGTCTGCTCTTCAGACATGGAGAAATCATTCGAAAGGTACCTGAAGACATCATGGTTGAAGAGCTGAAAAAAGAAGTTGATAAGCTTGCAGAAGAATATGCCAGGGAACAAAAACAGAACAAGGTAGAAGTTTAAAACAAAGTACAAAAGCCCCCGATAATCGGGGGCTTTTGTGTAGTGGATATATTTCCGGCTCCAGTCGTCAGACAAATGGAGCTAAGAATAAGTTAATCACGATAGCAGCTATACCTGCAACAATCGCGATATTACCCAGTGTATCTGCACCTCTTCTTTTTGCCATTACACCAACCACGATACCTGCAATACCCATGACAAGCGGCCACATGAAGAAGGCTAATAAGGACAGGATAATTGCAGCCCATCCCCATCCGGCTTCTGCCGTTTCCTCCATGTGTGTTTCACGTTCAGCCATTTGCGTGCGATCATCAAGTTCATTGGGACTGATAGCTGTCTCAGCTGCAAACTCTTCTTCACGCTTCTGCTCGTCAAAGTTTCGGTCTTCTGCCGATTCAAAATTGGTATTTGCACCCAGCTGACCCTGAGAATAATAATTGGTATTTCTTTCGTCCGGACGCCAGCTGTCATCTGCATAGGATCTGTGTTGATTATTTTTATTGTCATGTGAAGTCATGATTATCCCTCACTTTCCAATGAAGAGGTACAATCTTATCATGTGCAGATGGGTAAAAATCTTACGTGTCATTATTAACCAATCTTTTGTGTTCACATTCAAATCTGCTCACATATAATATACAGAAATAAAAAAAATTGAGGTTGATAACTGTGAAACATATTATTCGTCAAATTATACGTGAAAAATTAGCAGGTTTAACTGCCAATGAAATGATTCAGTATGGAAAACAGTACGGATTTTCGCTGACACACAGTGAAGCAGACCAAATGACGAAATATATAAAGAACACATCCTTTGATCCCTTTAACGAAAAGGATCGGATTAAAATCCTGAAAAAGATAGCACAAATTAAAGATGAAGAGACTGCCAAAAAAGCAAACCGATTATTTAACGACTTAATTAAAAAATATGGAGTTGATCATTTGTTTTAGCTTTATATAAAGCACGCCCCATTGAACACAAGTAATGTGCGCAATGGGGCGTGCTTATCCCGCATGACCTGAACAGTCGCCTCCGCTTTTCTTAATCACCCATAATTTTATTTTTCATGTCTTCATCGAATTCTTTGGTGCGGAGCATTTGAATTTCATGCTTATATGGTGGCTTTTTGTTTTTCTTGTCTTCTCCTACATATGGAGTTTCCAGTATTTTTGGTAAGTGTGTGAATTCTGGATGATGGACCACATAAGTTAAGGGTTCAAAACCAATCTCACCAAAACCTATATTTTGATGTCGGTCTTTTTGTGCTCCTCTGACATTTTTACTGTCATTTATGTGCAGCACTTTAATTCGGTCGAGTCCAACGACCTTATCAAACTCTTCCAGCACTCCATCGAAATCATGAATCACATCATAGCCGGCATCATGGATATGACAGGTATCCATACAAACGGACAATTTCTCATTATGAGTTACACCATCAATAATTCGAGCGAGCTCTTCAAATGTACGTCCACATTCGGATCCTTTACCAGCCATGGTTTCCAATGCAATTTGTACATCCTGTTTTGGATCAATGACTTCATTCAGACCTTCAATGATTTTGGCAATTCCCTTTTCAGCTCCCTCTCCAACATGGGACCCTGGATGTAGAACAATCTGTTTCGCACCAATAGCCTCTGTCCGATCGATTTCTGATTTTAAGAAATCAACACCAAGCTGAAACGTCGCCGGCTTTGTAGTATTGCCAATATTGATGATATATGGTGCATGAACAACAATTTCTTCTATTCCATTCTCTTTCATGTGGGCTTTTCCAGCTTCTATATTAAGTTCATCAATCGCCTTACGCCTCGTGTTCTGTGGTGCACCCGTATAAATCATAAATGTGTTCGCATTATAGGAAACGGCTTCCTCACTTGCACCTTCCAGCATCTTTTTTCCTTTCATGGATACATGAGACCCTATTTTAAGCATACTTATCTCCTCCCCCTGTTTCCTCTGTTTTTATTTTGCTGTTGCTGCTTTTTCTTCAGCTGCTTTTTCACCTGCTCAGCTTCTTTTTTCATTTTCTTTTTATAACCGGGCTTTACTTTTTTCTTTTTCCGGACTTTTTTCCAGGCCTCAGCTTCTAACTGATCATTCTCAGACTTTTCTCTTTTTCTGCGCTGATCCCAATCTTTAATTTCAACCCATTCATTGTTCTTAATATCATAATGGGTAAAATCAATACCTTTACTTTCGAGTTTTTCAATCAGCTTTTCATCCTTATCCTTATAGAAGCTGACGGCTGTCCCCTCCAGGCCTGCTCTAGCTGTCCTGCCCACACGATGGATATAATCTTCTGGTTCTTTGGGTAATTCAGCATTAAAGATATGACTGATCCCAGGTATATCGATTCCGCGTGCAGCCAGATCTGTAGCGACAATATACTGGTATTCCAGATTTTTAATATTCTTTAGCGTCCGCTTTCGTTCACGGGGAGTAAGTCCTCCATGCATAATTCCGGTTTCCAGTCCTTTTTGAATCAGCTGATTCGCCAATTCGTCTGCATGCTCTTTTTTGTTGACAAAAATTAAGGCAAGATATGGGTGAATAACGTTTGTTATTTCCACCATTAAGTCAGCCTTTTCCCTGTGCCTTAATGGAATTAACCGGTGTTCCATCGTTTCCGGGACAAGACTCTGACCCGTAATGGTAATATGCTTTGGATTTTCAATATATTTTTTCAGGAAATGTTGAAGCTGAACCGGGAATGTGGCCGAAAACACCATTATTTGCAGCTTTTCAGGCATTCGGACTAAAATCTGGTCTGTCTCTTCAATTAATCCTAAATCAATAAGCAAATCGGCTTCATCAATAACCATGGATGAGGCTGTATATAAATCCAATGCCCCCTCCATAACTAAGTCCAGAATACGTCCTGGTGTGCCAACGATAATGTGAGGCGGACGCTTGAGCTTATCCATCATTTTCTGCTTATCTGTTCCACCGATGATCAGTTTGGCCCGGATGCTTTCTTCCTCGTCTGCATACTCAATCATTTTCCTGACCTCATCATAAATCTGCATGGCCAGCTCACGAGTTGGAACTGTGATCACAGCTTGTACATGATTATGCGTAACATCTATTTGATTAAACAGAGGCAAAAGGTATGCATGTGTCTTTCCTGAACCTGTATGTGACTGGCCAATTAAACTCTGCTTTTTTAACGCATAAGGGATAACCTCCCCCTGTATAGGCGTAGGTTCTCTGAAGTTAAGCTTATCAATAACTTCATACAAAAACGGCTGAAATGTAAAATCTTTAAAAGTACGTTGACTCATATAAGTGGTCTCCTTTTTCATTCGTGCATATATATTATATTAAAGTATACATAAATTTGCCAATGTCCCGTGAATTCTTTTGTCTTAATGACTCCTAACCTTTATAATGAAAGAAACAGGTTAAAACGATACATACATGATTTCAAATAGATTTTTGAGGGGGAATCAATCTATGGAAGTTATAAAAATTGCTCCGCGTGGGTACTGCTATGGTGTTGTTGATGCTATGGTCATTGCCAAGAATGCAACAAGAGATAAAAACCTGCCTCGCCCTATTTATATTCTCGGTATGATTGTCCATAATAATCACGTCACGGATGCTTTCAAAGAAGAAGGCGTCATCACTCTCGACGGAAAAAATCGTGCGGATTTGCTGGAAGACATAAACGAAGGTACCGTTATTTTTACAGCCCATGGAGTGTCACCGGAAGTTAAAGAACGTGCTAAACAGAAGGGATTAACCGTTTTAGATGCGACCTGTCCGGATGTGACCAAAACCCATAACCTCATTCGAGATAAGGTGAAGGAAGGATATGAAATCGTTTATATCGGAAAAAAAGGACATCCTGAGCCTGAAGGTGCTGCCGGTGTGGCTCCTGAGCATGTATATGTGGTCCAAACAGAAGAGGATGTAGAACAGCTGGACATTCATGCAGACAAAATTCTAGTGACTAACCAAACCACCATGAGTCAGTGGGATGTTTATGATGTCATGCAGAGAGTAAAGGAAAAATATCCACAGACAGATATGGTTCAGGAAATTTGTATGGCAACACAGGTGAGACAGGAGGCTGTCGCTGAACAGGCTAAAGAAGCAGACCTTACAATTGTTGTCGGAGATCCAAGGTCTAATAATTCCAATAGACTTGCACAGGTATCTGAGGAAATTGCCGGCACAAAAGCCTACCGTATTGCTGATTTATCCGAGTTAAAACTGGAATGGCTGGAAGGCAGATCCACAGTAGCAGTAACAGCAGGTGCCTCCACACCAACACCGATTACAAAAGAGGTTATTAAATTTATTGAAGGATATAACCCAGCTAACCCGGACACCTGGGACACCTCTTCTAATGTGGAGAAACAAAAAATCCTTCCTAAAGTAAAGGAAAAGAAAGCCTAGCAAATACAAAACCAAAAACGAGGCTGGGAAAAAAGTGCTTTTGCTAAAAATAAATCCGAATTATGTTAGGTGTAGCACCCATCGCTACGGAAATATACTTCGCTTTCACCCAAGGGCACAAGTGCGACATCTACTCAAGCTCCCAAAGGTAGTTTTCGTAGTGTCTTCTTTGCCGTGAGCGGCTGGTGAGCCTCCTCGCGCTATCGCGCTTGTCCAGTTACGGCTCCCAGGCCCAAGCAGTCATAAGCAGAATCCACTACGTGACAAAAAGCGTGTCACTTCATGGATTCTGCTTATGCTGTCGGGCCTAAACGGTCGCCTTCACTTTTTCTTTGCGGGGTCTCACCTAGGCCTTCCTCCCACGACGAACAGGCGTTCAAGTGTCGGTGTCGGCACAGGACGTGCCGCTCTTAACCGAACAGGAGTCTACGTATATTTCCTCCGCTAGGCTATTATATAATTCGGTTTATGGACAAGCAAATTAGTTATGACCCGGCCTCATTCATATAATTTATAAAAATTGGAAGGGTTCTGTATTTGCTGTAGAAGCAATAATTTCCACATCCTTATTATCCTTCTGACATTGCTCTTCCAAATAATTTTTCACACCATTTTTCATAACCTTTTCCACATGATGACCCGGGTCAATCACATTAAGTCCTATCCCCATTGCATCATGGGCGGTATGATAATAAAGGTCTCCTGTTATAAAAACGTCAGCACCTTTTCTTTTTACCTGGGTAAGAAATTTATTTCCGTCCCCGCCAATGATTCCCACGGTCCGGATTGATTTATTCAGATCACCAACCACCCGTAAAGCTGGAACATCAAAGGATTTTTTTACATGTTCAGCAAATTCTTTTAAAGTCATCTTCTCGTCTAAGGTTCCGATTCTTCCTAAGCCAAATGATGACCCTTCGTTTTCCAATGGATATAGATCATAAGCCATTTCTTCATAAGGATGTGCTTCTTCAGCCTCTCGCAGGACTTGAGTGAGCAAATGCTTCGGAACAATCGTCTCCATCCGAACTTCATCAACCTTCTCAAGCTCACCCTGGCTGCCTATGTATGGATTGGTTCCTTCAAGAGGTTTAAAGGTACCCTGTCCCTGAGTCTGGAATGTACAGTGGCTGTATAGGCCAATATGACCTGCCCCACTGTTTCCCAGAGCCTCCCGGACTTCTTCCTGATGAGATTCAGGAACAAATACAACAAATTTATACAATTCCTCTTTCCCCATTTCAATCAATACGTCACGTTCCTTTATCCCAAGTTCGTCCATAAGCATGTCATTCATGCCACCATTGGCGATATCAAGATTAGTATGGGCAACATAGACCGTAATATCGTGTTTCATTAATTTTCCAAGTATCCGTCCCTTTTCATCATCCTGGGTTACCTTTTTCAATGGCTTAAAAATAAAAGGATGATGAGCAAAAATAAAATCTACATTTTTTTCAATAGCTTCATCCACTACATTTTCCAGGACATCAAGCGTGACCATCACTTTACGGATCTTCTTATTCAATGTCCCCACATGCAGACCAATTTTATCACCTTCCATGGCTAAAGACTTAGGTGCCCAGTGTTCAAACATTTTCACCAATTCCTGAGCCGTTAGCGTTTTATTCATTTTTTAAAACCTCCTTTAACCAGTTCATTTGTTGTTCAAATTCAGCTATCTTCTCTTCATCAGGCTGTGAAGCATTTTTCATTTGAGCAATAATCTGCTTTTTTCTTTCCAGTACATGCTCCCACTTTTTGATAAAGGCCTGATTTTTGTCCTGCAAATTAAATGGACCAAAATAATATTCCTTTTCAGTTATTTCCTTTGTTACCAGATCAGGCTGATAATCGGCAATTAATATCTCATAGAAACGCCCATCCTCTTCCATAACCTCCTCAGCCGACAGAACAAATGAATGAGCATGAAACCATTTTCGGATATACCTCGCATTAATATTGGGCTGAGCAATAATTCGGTTAACACCGGCAAGTTTTTCTTTTCCATTTTCCAAAATATTCGTGATTAGAGTCCCCCCCATTCCAGCAATCACAATCTGTTCTGCTTCATTGGGCTCCAGAACCGATAAACCATCGCCCTGACGTACGTGTATTCGGTCCGATAAATTCCACTTTTCCACCTGTTCATAGGCCCTCTGATAAGGTCCCTGATTAATTTCCCCGGCTATAGCTCTCGCCTTTGAATCATGTAAGCAGACATAGCAGGGTAAATAGGCATGATCTGAACCAATATCAGCAAATAAGGGCTGTTCCGGTAAATAATTTGTGATTGATTTTAAACGATTTGATAATTGAAGCTCAGCCATTAAGATTTATCCTCACTTTTCGTGTGATGTTTTTGTTATTTATCACGCATTAACTGGACGTAATACCCCCACTCAAGTCTTGAGGGTAACCCAACAAGACTAAGTAGGGTTAAACCGCAAGTAAATTACTGATAAGTTCAACTAACCATCAGTGGGGGATGTGAACCCCCCCACTGATGGAAGTTTCACTTTATGTATTTTATCCAATAAGAAAAGCTTTCTACAAGTTAGAAAGCTTTTCTTCCATCACCCAGTAAAAATCACCTGGATGAACTATTATTTCTTTTCAGCTAACCATTCAGAAATTTTAGTTGCCTCTTCAGGTTCAACTAATCCTCCAGGCATTCCACCATCTGTACCATCATTAATAATTTCCTCTATCTCAGACGCTGAATATTTGCTGCCTACAGTTTGTAAAGAAGGGGCAGCACCCGTTCCGGCAAGATCAGCACCATGACAGGATGCGCATGTGTTTTGAAAAATATCTTCCGGTTTCGCATCTGTCGTTTCTCCGCCGCCTTCAGCCTGTTGTTCGGTTGAATCTCCTTTTTCACCTTTACCAGCTTCATCCATCTGGTTTACACCTACACCCGATAAAATAATCATAGCCACAATTCCTAAAGCTGCAATAATCCCAAAAGGTATTACTGGATTTTTTTTCATTATTTATTTCCTCCTTATGTAATCCCCTCTGCTCGTTAATATTGTTAAGTATATACAGACTATACATATTTTACTTGAAAAACCCTTTATAGGAAAGGGGTAAAAATGAAAATTTATTGAAATATAGAGAATCCGACAAACATGACATTCACAAGACTGCAGACGATAAGATATTTATATTTATAAATTAAACCAGCCTTAAGCCAAATCAGGCCATTTAAAAAAATCGTTAAATATACCCAAAAGTCAGAAATGGCTAGTTCACTGATTATGGATACAGATATTATCAGAAGAATAAGGAGACTGGAGACTAAGGCCACATGGGCATATTCCAAGTTCCTGGTTTTAAAAGCTGTAAAGTGAAATAGTCCAATAAGAATAAACAAAAGAGCTATACCTATTTGCAATACAAGCACAAATTCAGTAAAATGAGTGATAAGAATTGAAAACGGTATCAGAGAAAGTAAAAAAACAGAGTCAATCGTAAGCCATAATTTTTTCTTATTGCCAGCTTTAGATGACTCATTTTCAAATCCATTTCCTTCTGTATACAATGCGAGAAGAAAATCACAGTAGACACTCGGTAATAGACGTTTATCTTTCCAGTATTGAATCTCTTTTACAATGACAGATTTACGTTCAGTATTCATAGCCCCACCTCTTAGTCGAAAAAACAAAACATGAACAGTCGCTATCACGCAGTGGAAATAACGACTGAACATATACACCATGGCTCATATCATAATTTGTTAATCAAGGAAATCCTTCAGACGCTTACTGCGACTTGGATGACGCAGCTTACGTAATGCTTTGGCCTCAATTTGACGAATGCGCTCGCGTGTTACACCAAACACCTTACCTACTTCTTCAAGGGTCCGTGTACGGCCATCGTCAAGTCCGAAACGAAGACGCAGTACATTTTCTTCACGATCTGTCAGTGTATCCAGGACATCCTCTAATTGTTCTTTTAACAATTCATATGCAGCGTGATCGGATGGGGATTGGGCCTCCTGATCTTCAATAAAGTCTCCTAAATGTGAATCATCTTCCTCACCAATTGGAGTCTCTAATGAAACAGGTTCCTGGGCTATCTTCAGAATTTCACGTACTTTATCCGGTGTTAAATCCATCTCTTCTGCAATTTCTTCCGGAGTTGGCTCACGACCAAGATCCTGTAGCAATTGCCTTTGGACACGAATTAATTTGTTTATCGTTTCAACCATGTGCACTGGGATTCTAATGGTTCGCGCCTGATCGGCAATTGCTCTTGTAATAGCCTGACGAATCCACCACGTAGCATACGTACTGAATTTAAAGCCTTTACGATAATCAAATTTTTCAACAGCCTTAATAAGACCCATGTTTCCTTCCTGGATTAAGTCAAGGAAAAGCATGCCCCGGCCTACATATCTCTTTGCAATACTTACAACAAGTCGCAGGTTCGCCTCGGCAAGACGGCGTTTCGCTTCAAATTCACCTTGTTCTATTCTCGTGGCAAGGTCAATCTCGTCTTCAGCAGACAGCAAGTCTACACGTCCAATTTCTTTTAAGTACATCCTGACAGGATCATTAATTTTCACCCCAGGCGGTACACTTAAATCATTTAAGTCAAATTCTTCTTCCTTTGCAATCTGCTGCATATTTGGATCTTCTTCATTATCACCAATGACCTCTACGCCCTGGTCATTTAAATGCTCATAAAATTCATCCATTTGATTTGAATCTAATTCGAAGGAAGATAGACGATCCGCTACTTCCTCATAAGCAAGGACGCCGCGTTTTTTACCCATGTCCACCAATTGTTCTTTCACTTGGTCAAGGGTCAGGTCCTGCTCTGTATCTTTTGCACGAGATGGCTTCTCTGCCATAGTACCCCTCCTTACAAACAACTTCACCTATGCTTAGCTTTTTTCCATTCCTTTTTCAAATTAAGAATGTTCATGGCAATCTTTGCGGCGGTAACCGGATCATTTCTCCGTTCCGCTTCTTTTTGCTCTAACTCGAGCGTCTGTATGGTATTCTTTTTATGCCTCTCACTCTTAATTGTATAAATATAATCCTCTATTTCCATGTCAGTAACCTCATCAGGAACTGTCTGCATGGCCAGCTGTGCTGTCAAATCCTTCAAATTTGACTCAGGGAGATATTCCATGAATAAACTTACATCAGGTTCATGACCTTCCTCATAGAAGGCATAAAGGTATGTGACTAATACCTGGTGCTCAGTGATTAAGAAGGTACCCCCAAGCTCCTGTTGAACTTTTTCGGCAATATTCCGATTGTTAAGCATCAGCGAAATCAAATGACGTTCAGCATTTTGAAATGCAGGAAGCAGTTTACTCTCCTTATAGGTATTTTTCCTATTGTTAGTATGGCTTTTCGTTTGTTGATTATCCTTATATTTATCGAACTTCCTTCGTCGATATGCAATTTCCTGCTGCAATGCCTCTTTGGAAATATCAAATCGATCTCCTAATTCATTTAAGTAATGGTCGATTTCAAACGGCTTTCGCAGTTTTGCAATCTCATCTAATGCTCTTTCAATATATTGCATACTTTCGCTTTCGATCTGAAGGTTGTAATCTCTTTTCAGATAATCCAGATAAAACGTCATGTATGTTATACTTGCCCCAATTACATGGTCACGGAATGAATCACCGCCATATTTTTTTATATAGTCATCCGGGTCCATTCCCTGTTTTAACTGTGCAATTTTAACATAACATCCTGCGTTTTGTAAGATATTTGCTGCTTTTCTGGTGGCTTCTATACCTGCAGAGTCTGCATCATAGCAAATCACCACACGATCAGCATATCTCCGTAGAAGTCTTGCCTGGGACTCGGTTAAGGAAGTCCCTAAAGATGCGATGCCATTATCTATCCCGGCCTGGGATGCTGAAATTACATCCATATAGCCTTCAAATAGAACAGCTTCCCCGGATTTCCGGATCGCATGACGGGCTAAATCAAAATTGTAAAATACATTCCCTTTATGAAAAATACCGGTCTCAGGACTATTTAAATATTTCGGTTCACCCTGGTAAATCATTCTTCCACCAAATGCAACCGTCTTTCCCTGATGATTCCGGATAGGAAAAATTACTCTTCCATGAAATTTGTCTATATATTTATTTTCTCGATGATCGGCCAATAACCCTGCTTTTATCATGGATTGTAAAGAAAAACCTTTTTTCTCAAGAAATGAGGCTGTAAAGTTTTCGATATCAGGTGCAAATCCAAGTTGAAATTGGTCGATGGTTTCATCACTAATCCCGCGTTTTTTTAGATATTCAAGCCCATCCTTTCCTTCTTTTGTATGCTTAAGCAAATGATGGTATAATTTCATTAACCATTCATGAGCCTCAAGCATATTCTGGTCTTCATGACTTAAAGATGAATTCTGATTAGCTGATATCTGATTCGGAACAGGTTTCCCTGTATTTTCAGCTAACCTGGAAATTGCATCAAAAAATGAAATACCTTCCAATTCCATTAAAAAGGTGATGACATTTCCACCTTTACCACAACCAAAGCAACGAAAAATCTGTTTATCAGGTGATACGGTAAAGGATGGTGTTTTTTCACTATGAAAAGGACATAACCCTAAATAGTTACGTCCTCTTCTTTTTAGCTGGACAAACTCGCTGACGATTTCAACTACATCGGTTTCGGATTTTATTTCTTCAATAAATTCTTCTGGAATTTGTTCTGGCATTTCCATCACCATTTTTTTAGATTCTGGATATTTTATAAAAATCCTTCATAAATCGACAGGAATTTTATAAAAATCCGTAAAAAGTCTGTTTTGTTATAAATTGAACAAGTGGGTAAAATAAGGAATATGGTTTATGTATTGATTCATATTGGTAAAAAAGAAGACGTTCATACCAAATTATACTTCGACAAAATGACGTTCATTCCTTCTTTTAAAAGAACAAAAAGTTATTTTTATTTTTGACCTGATATTCTAAACCTACTTCCATTTTTACCACAGATAGAACATTATAATACATAATGTGTAAAATTGCTATTATTTTATCCTATTTTTACACAATCCAACCTATGCCAGTGATTGGAAAAAAGAAGCCTACTCTCCGCAATTCTCAGTAATGCCGTCGGGCCTGAACAGTCGCCTCCGCTTTTCTCTGTCCAGCTGCGGCTCTTAGGTCAAGGCGGATATAAGCCGAAGCCATTCCGTGGCCGAACCCATGCCACTTCATGTCTTCGTCTTATCCCGCATGACCTGAACAGTCGCCTCCGCTTTTCTAATAAAAAAGCCTGTAAGATTGAGATCTTACAAGCCTTCGGTGGATTGATTCTTCATTAAATTTTGGACTAAATTAGCTGTTTCCTCTACTGCTTTACTTGAGACGTCAATCGTCCTGCAGCCAAGTTTTTCAACAATATTATTAAAGTAATTTAATTCCTGTTTAATTCTTTCCATATTTGCGTAATTGGCAGTAGAGTTTAAGCCTAATGCTTTTAACCGCTCCTTGCGAATATGGTTCAGTTTTTCGGGATTAATTTTAAGTGCAATACATTTAGAAGGATTAATACGAAATAGTTCTTCAGGCGGTTCTACTTCCGGGACGATAGGAACATTGGCTACTTTAAATTTTTTATGGGCCAGAAACTGAGATAGTGGTGTTTTGGAAGTTCGTGAAACACCAATTAATACGATATCGGCTAATAGAATCCCCCGTGGATCGCGGCCATCATCATATTTAACTGCGAATTCAACAGCTTCAATCCGCTTAAAATAGTCCTCGTCCAGTTTATGTACAAGACCCGGCTCCAATTTCGGCTCACGGCTTAAATGCTTTTTCATCGCATCGATCATAGGCCCCATAATATCAACAGCGGTAATCCCGGCTTCTTCTGTTTTCTTTCGGATAAATTCGCGATATTCCGGTTTCACAAGTGTATAGGCCATCATGGACTGATTTGACTTTGCCAGTTCAATGGTCTCCAGAATTGTGCCCTCATCGTCAACATAAGGAATGCGCTGAATTCTAAAATTCCCATTATTAAACTGACTTAAACTGGCTTTGACGACTAACTCTGCTGTTTCACCAACGGAATCAGATACTACATATACAATCGGTTTCTGCACAATAACTCCTCCCTACCATCATGGTTACCTTTATAGATCATCCCGGACTAATCCGACCAGCACCTTCGTCATATTTGTCTTTGTAATCCGCCCTACAACTTCCAGTCCGTTTTCCTTTTCCTGGACAACAGGTAAACTGTCAATTTGTTTTTCGATTAATTGCTGTGCTGCTTCAAGCAACAAATCCTCTTTTGTACAAACCGTTATATTTGGCATACGCGTCATAATGATATGTACAGGAATTTCCGATAGATCCTGATTTCCCATACTTGCCCGAATTAAATCTTTTCGTGATAAAACGCCGACAAGATAAGATTGATTATTTACGACAAATAACGTTCCTACATCCTCAAGGAACATCGTTGTAATTGCGTCATAGACAGAAACATCTTCCGTCACGACAACGGGAATGGATTGAAATTCCTTCACCTTGAATTTTTTCAGCTTCTCCGTTAACAGCTCTGAGCCTGTTTTTCCTGTGTAAAAATAACCAACTCTCGGCCTTGCATCCAGAAAGCCGGCCATCGTTAATATAGCCAGGTCCGGTCTTAGCGTAGCTCTCGTTAAACTCAGCCGATCAGCAATATTTTCTCCCGTTATAGGTCCATTTTCTTTTACAATTTCGATAATTTGTTCCTGACGATCGGATAGCTCCATCCTCTCACCACCTTTGCCTAAAACAAAGAAGCTTTCTCCATTAAGGAAATACAGCTCCGGATTATGATGTTACCACAATAAAAAATTAGTGTGTCACTTTGAGAATATTATATCTTATTTTACATTTCACGACAAAAATAATGAAACAGGGACAATTTAAAATTTGTCCAGCTGTTTCAAAAATTTTCTCGACTTTATATAGAAGCCACCATAGTAATCATAATAATCATCTAAAATTTGTCGCAATTTTCTCCGATTCTCTTCTTTAATGGAAATCTTACCAATCCTTTCCACCTTAACATACCGGATGGTGCGTAAAAGTTTAAACAATGCTTCATTTAAATGTAACGCGTGACCATCTATATGGGCACATGCAGTACAAAGAAACCCGCCTTCAGCAACAGAAAAATGGGTGATTCCCTCTGTTCTTCCGCAACTCACACACTGATTAAGTTCAGGGGCAAAACCACCTTTTTCAAATACCTTTAATTCATAAATCATGGCAATAACTTCAGGATTCTCTTCAGTTTGGAGGCGTTCAAAAGTATGTATGAACTGATCATAAAGAAACAGATCAGGAGAATGATTTTCTAAAACCTTATCTGTCAATTCAGCTAAATAAGCGGCATATGCGGTCTTAACAATATTCTCACGTATCTGCCGCATAAAATGAGTGATTTCCCCCTGATAAAGCGTCCCCAGATTCCTTCCGGGCTGAATAAGAAACTCACCATAAACAAATGGCTGCGTAATAGCAGCCATTTGACTTTTTGGCTTTTTTGCCCCTTTTGCCATCAATCCAATTTTTCCTTTTTCTCTGGTAAAAAGGGTTACAATTTTATGTGATTCTCCATAATCCTGCGTACGAATGACGATACCCTCTATTTTTTCCATATCTTTCACCTTATCTTTTATAAACGAGCGTTAACTATAAATTTGAGTCAAATTCCATAGCATCCTGTTCTTCTTCGGATTCCGGTATTTCCTTATAGGTATTTTCCAACTCCTTCATAAGTAAATAGGTTTCAATATTACCTGTCTGACTGAATAGTTTCCATGTAAGATCAATCATTCGAAACCCACCTTTCTGTTTTCTCAATATAAAATTGAAAAAACTGCTTTACTTATAGGTTGACCACGTCCTAAAGGTTCATGAGTTTTAATATTTTCCATGCATATCATTAATAGTCATCTTCATTGAAACCATATTCACGTAATTGTGTCATACGATTTCTCCAGTCCTTTTGCACCTTCACCCACAAATCCAGATAAATTTTGGATCCAAGTAAGGATTCTATGTCTTTCCTGGCTAATTGTCCGATTTCCTTGAGCATCTTGCCCTGCTTTCCAATAATAATCCCTTTTTGAGAAGGACGCTCAGTAATAATGGAAGCCTGAACATAAACCGCTTTATTTTGATCTCTCACTTCCATATTATCCAGTATCACCGCAATAGAATGAGGCACTTCCTCTCTTGTCAGCTGCAGAACCTTTTCCCTGATTAATTCACTAATAATAAAGCGTTCCGGGTGATCGGTGATTTGATCTTCCGGGTAATACTGTGGTCCTTCAGGCAGGTACGTCTTCATTACATTCATTAAATGATCCACATTATTCCCCTCTAAAGCCGAAATGGGAATAATTTCAGCAAAATCCAGTTTGGTTCGATATTCTTCAATTAATGGCAGCAAATGATCAGGGTGAATCTGATCAATTTTGTTGATGACCAGAAATACTGGCTGTTTGATTGACTGGAGTCTGTCCAGAATATATTGATCACCTGCACCATAGCCTTCTTCAGCATTAATCATAAACATAACCATATCTACTTCATTTAACGTCTGTTCGGCTGTTTTTACCATGAAATCACCGAGCTTATGCTTCGGTTTATGAATTCCTGGCGTATCAATAAAAATCATTTGAGCATCATGATCTGTAAGTACTCCCTGAATTTTATTTCGTGTTGTCTGTGGTTTATCACTCATTATTGCAATTTTTTGACCAATGACGTGATTCATAAAAGTTGATTTTCCAACATTCGGTCTTCCTACAATAGCAATAAAACCAGAACGAAAGGATTGATTGTCCATATACTGTTTCCTCCATAGGTGTATTTGCTTGTACAAGATTAGCTTATACGATTTACTGTATCTTTACGAATCGCCGAAATTCCTTTTTCTTATCTTCATTCTACAACAAATTGATGTGAATTTCATACAAACGACAAAATCTCTCGAAACTAGCGGTATAATAAACTGAAATAAAAAAATTCGACAAAGAACAAAAACATGCCTGGGTTGCAAACAGACATGTTTTAAAACAGGTTTATGATTTTAGGCACAAAGATGAACAATCCAACAAAAACGGCAAACAGAGCGGATAAAAGAACGGCAGCTGCTGATATGTCTTTTGCTTTGGCCGCCACATCATGATAGTGGGGAAATAAATAATCCACAATAGCTTCTATGGCAGAATTCAGGGTCTCAAGTATTAAAACCAGACCAATACATACACCTGTCCATAGCCATTCAGACATAGAAAGATTAAGCAGAATCCCAAAGAAGACAACCAGTCCGGATATAAATATATGGATACGGAAATTTTTTTCTGATGTCCAGACCCGTCTCAGTCCCATAAAAGCATACTTGAATCCTATTCCTTTTTTACGCTTATTTCCGTTTAAGTCCGAATTCATTCAAATAATCCTCTTGTTTTCCGAACATTTCCTTTTCATCCTCGGGCTCCATGTGATCATAGCCAAGCAGGTGTAAAAAGCCATGAACAGCGAGAAAGCCAAGCTCCCTCTCAAATGAATGTCCATACTCCCCAGCCTGTTCGGTAATCTTATCGACTGATATGATGATATCTCCCAGAATAAGAGGAGCGTCATCTCCTACAATTTCGATTTCATCCTCCCCCTCATCCTGCATAGCAAAAGAAATGACATCTGTTGCATAATCATTTCCCCTGTAATCACGATTAATCTCCCTGATATTTTCATTATCGACGAATGTAACGGACATCTCTGCCTGTTCGGAAATCTCCTCCTGTTTAGCTGAAAACTCCAAAAGACGAGTCACTAAATTCTTATGGTCTTCTTTTATCGTATTCGTTTTATCAAATAAATCAAGTTGCATCTACTTGTCCTCCCTTGCTGCTACTTCCGGATATTTTATGCGTGAGTGAAAAATTCCCTTTAAAACTTCATAAATGGCAATTTCAATCCTATGTAAATCTTTAAATGTCAGTGGACTGTCGTTTAACTGATTATCCATGAGCTTATCCTGAATAATGGATTTTACGATTTCTTCTATTTTAACCATTGAAGGCTCATTTATTGAACGAACGGCTGCTTCAACAGAATCACATATACAAATAATTGCTGCTTCCTTTGTTTGAGGCTTTGGTCCTGGATAACGATAATCCGATTCTTTCGTATCCTCATCCATCTCTTTAGCTTTATAATAAAAATATTTTAACAAACTTTTTCCATGGTGCTGCTCAGCGATATGAATGATTTCCTCAGGCATTTTCTGCTTTCTTAACAGATGGGCTCCATCATAAGGATGACGAATGATAATATGCGCACTATCCTCTGGTTTCAGGTAATCATGCGGGTTCCTTTCTCCCATTTGATTCTCAATAAAATAGCTTGGATTTACCGTCTTGCCAAGATCATGATAATAGGAAGCAACTCTCGCCAGTAAACCATTGGCCCCAACCGCTTCACAGGCAGCTTCACTTAAGTTGGCCACCATAACACTGTGGTGATACGTTCCTGGAGCCTCAATCAATATTTTACGTAACAATGGATGATTAGGGTTCGATAGCTGCAACAGCTTGGATTCCGTTAATATATTCAGTCCTGTTTCAAAAATCGGCATAAGTCCCAAAGTCAGGACTGTGGATAGGAATGCTGATGAAAACCCAAAGCCAATCAATGTTAAGAAGGATTTCCACTCTATTGGATTGAATGAAATGAACTGGAAAAATGAAATGACAAAGACATTAGCGACTAATAAACCCAGTCCTGTTTTTAATATTTCGCCCTTTTCCTTAAAGTTCTGAAATAAATAAATACCTGTTAATTGTGATATAAGCAGATATAATCCAGCTTTTACATTTAGGTAACCCGGCATATGAAAGTTAAACAGGATCGACCCTAAAATAGCGAAGATAACTGCCAGCATAATGGCCATACGGTCACTGATTAACCATTTCACGATCATAACGCCCACAGCTGCCGGTATAGCCAAAAATAATTGTGTATCATTTGAATCAAACAGACTAAACACCTTCATCATGGCTACGGTCCCTATGCTAATGAGAAAAATGATAAAAACGTCATTCCGGCGCCAAACGTTTTGCCTATACCATTCCATGAATAACAAGCTGCACAATATCAAAATAAGCAATGCAAGACCTATATACGGAAGAAGATTACGATCATTTTTCAGGACGCCTACAAGCATTAAATCATCGTAAATCTCATTGGTAATGATTTCACCCTTTTCCACCAGCTTCTCTCCAGCACGAATCATTACCGGTTCGACATTACTTGCGGCCTTTTGCCTCTGTTCTGCGGTTTTTTCGGCGTCAAAAAAAGAATTTTCAACAATAGCAAATTCAGCAATTTCATTTAGAGCTGTTTTGATTGAATTGGAAAATTCCTCATACATAATTTGCCGGTTCATCTCAATTTGCTTCTGATTTAGATTCGAGCTCCTTACACCGGACTCCAAAATGCTGCGGACCTGTTTGTTCAAAAATTCCTGTGCTTTCTTACGCTGATCAGTTTCCATCCCTATAATCGCAGCCAGACTGGTCGAATTAATATTTTTCAGAATCGTGTCCGAAAGCAAAGATTCATATTCCATCAAAAGATTTTCACTGTCTTCAGATGTACCTTTTCCCCCATCTGTTTGCTCTTCGGCTGCATTTTGATTAACACGAGCGGCTGCATCAAAGATTTCATTAATGTATTCCAGCCGTTCTTCAGTTACATTATCTGAGATTGTGTATTGTTCTTCAACTGCCTGCACAGAGCGCTGAATTTTCGCTTCCGTTTCCTTTTGATCTTCCACGGTTACTGGAGAATAAATGGTATCCTTCGCTTCTGTAAATCGCTCTATTTCATAGGATTGAGGCTGAACATTCGATGAAGCCATGACAAAGAAACATACACCTGTCAAAAGGACACATAAGACCATCCAGACAAGCGGACTCTTCATTAAGGTTTGATCTTGGATACTTCTTAAGAACTTTCTTTTCATATTCCCCTACTCCCGTATGTGAAAGCTTTATTTATATAGAAATAAGACCCTGAAAATGGGTCTTACCTGCCGGATTTATCCTGCTCATCATATGCATCAATAATTTTCTGTACCAAAGGATGCCTTACTACATCCGATTGTTTCAAGTGCGTAAAGGCAATTCCCCTCACAGCATTCAAACGATCCTCAGCCACTTTTAATCCGGAACGAACCCCTTTAGGCAGATCAATTTGTGTAATGTCGCCATTAATAATCATCTTAGAGCCAAAGCCTAACCGGGTTAAAAACATTTTCATCTGTTCCGGTGTAGTATTTTGCGCCTCATCAAGGATAACAAAGGCATCATCAAGTGTTCTTCCGCGCATATAAGCGAGTGGAGCCACTTCAATGGTTCCTCTTTCCATTAACCGCACTGTATGCTCGGTTCCCATCACATCATGTAATGCATCATATAAGGGTCTTAAATATGGATCCACCTTCTCCTTCAAATCACCTGGCAGAAAACCAAGGCTTTCCCCGGCTTCAACAGCGGGACGGGTTAAAATGACACGTTTCACCTCACCGTTACGTAAGGCTTGTACAGCCATTACCACAGCTAAATACGTTTTTCCCGTACCTGCAGGACCAATACCAAATACCATATCATTGGTTTTAATAGAAGATATATATTCCCGTTGACCCAGTGTTTTCACACGGATGGGCTTCCCCTTGGCATTTTTTGTTAAAACGTCCTCAAACAATGCCTCAAAATTTTGTATTTCTCCAGACTTTGCTAATTCAATTCCATAAATAATATCCCGCTCGGAAATGGTAATCCCTTTCCGAATAATGTGAAGAACAGCATGAAGTACTTCTTCAACGATTTTTACATGATCTTCATTTCCTGATACCTGTACCGTTTGACCACGTGTAACGATAGTCACAGGAAGGAATTCTTCAATCTGTTTTAAGTTTCGATCCTCTGTCCCAAACAATGACAGAGCTTCATCAGGGGAAGCTAATTCTATATCAATGGTTTTCAAATCTTCTTGCATATCTATTCTCCTTGATCTATTGGTTGAGGTTTAGCAATATTTTCCCTTACTGTAAATAATAACTCTAGTTTAACTTTACCATTCTCTACAGATTGGTGCAAAATTTCTTCGTCAATGATTTCAGCATCATGATTGGTATGTCTTTTAATTTCTCTTTTAGCCTGAGCGATTCCTTCTGAGATTGCTTCATGCTTACTTCTTTCTCCTCTGATTTTTTCTTTCTCATGAATGGTTTTCTGCTCAATGGAAAATGGTAATTTATAATTTAAAAAATATAATGGCTTCTCATTTTTTTCCACATGGGTATCATCATAGTCAGGTGGAATGAATTCCCAAATCGGAAGCGCAAAATTTCCAATCTTCAACTTGTAATGCTGATCTTTTTCTCCGGTTAGCGTCTGATGCTGATAGCTTAATGGGACGGTTGTTTCCGTAGTGTACCAGGTTTCAGCAATAACAGACCCTTCCGCATGAATACCATGTTGTTTGCTCTCTTGTTCCTCTTCGTCACTCTCATTATCTTCATTTCCTATCCCTTCTCTAATTAAGCCGGAAACGAGGATATCCCCTTTTTGCACTTTTTCATACACAGAGACCTGGGGATCCCCCTTTTCAATTAGCATTTCCAATATAGTACCATCTTTACTCGCTACCAGATGCTGAGGGCCTTTTTCCTGTTCTTCATTTGCCTGTGAATTCTCCACCCCTTGTACAATATAAGTTGTCCCTTTTTGTTCGATACCAATCCACATAACATCCTTAAGTTCATTAGTGATGGTACGCTCAATGTCATCAACAGATTGAAAGCTGAATTTAAAAACTCCGCGTTTTAAACCGTAGTCATCGAGTCTCTCCTGAATCTTGTATTCAACTTCCGGTGAAACTCCAACAATTTTTACCTGCCACACCATATTTGAAAGAACCATGATGCAAAATAATCCTAAAAATAAACCAATAACAAGAGGTTTACGAATTTTGAGATGAGCAAGCCAAAAAGGCAGACCGAATTTTTCTTTGAAGGATATTTTAAATCCCATTTGCCTGCGGATCTTTCTGATTATGGACAGACTTTTTAAATAAACCTTGAACTCATAGGTATCCTCGTCCAACTTTCGAATATCCCACATGGGGATATGCTCGCGCATACATCGATTTAAAAATAGTTCAGGCTTTTTTCCCCTCACCTGCAAGGTTATGTATCCTTTTAGAAATAGACCTTCTTTCTCCTTCATGTTATCGCCCCTTAAATCTTTTCATCACTTTTCATAAATAAAGAAACTGAATCAGCTATCCTCCAGATACTGAACTTCCCTAATTTTACCTTCAACGATAATTTCCTCCTGAAGCATTGTCTTCAGCACAAAATTATCTCCTATCACTCGTACATAGCCTTGCTTCATTCTCAAAAGGATTTCATTTTCAGAAAATGTTACGAGGCCATGATGATTTTCAATATAAGCATGGATTTGGCCTATCGTTGTGATTCTTGGTAAGTCCAGCAAAACATCCTCCGGGAGATTAAAATAGTTAACGACCCATTGTTTTAATTGACCTCGCCACTTTTTCATCTAAACAGCCCCCTCCCTGAATATATATGTATGAAAAAAGCACGGAATGTATCACTACATTCCGTGCTTTAAGTAAAGGAAACTGTTATTTTCGATATTGATTAGGCCGGTATGGCTTATGCGCCCGGGGCGAACCCAGAACCTCACTCATAATGATACTTTCAGCCAGCCTTTTCTGATTCAATTGCTCTTTCATGGAAATCGGACTTTTTATTGGGAGAGATTTTTTCCCCTTTCCCGGTGAACGTGGCCGGGTCTGAGGTCTATTGACAGGATTTCCTTTCGTAATATCATCATCCATAAAAACAGGACGACCTTCACTGGGATCAGGATGTTGATTCTGTTCACGAATATCCTCTGCCCGTGGAGATTGTTCTTCCCTGATTTCCTTCTCTGGTGAGGGATGACTGCTAACTGTCGGCTCAGGTCCGGATGGAGTCGGAGAAGGTTTTGCCACCGGCTTTGATTTCTGTTCATCCCGTCCTGTAAGAAAGCTAATGACACCAAAGATAATGGCACCAATAATCGCGATTAAATCCATAATATCCCCCCTAACCGATGATTACTCCTTCTTATTCTTTCCAGGGTCCTCATCTTCCTGTTCGCTTAATTTTCCGATCATATCACGCATATCTGTATCAGCCATAATATTCTTCAGGTTCTGGTAATCCATCACACCAATATTTCCTGAACGCAGAGCTTCTGCCATCGCCTGTGGAACTTCTGCTTCAGCTTCCACAACTTTCGCCTGCATTTCCTGTACGCGGGCAACCATTTCCTGCTCTTGTGCAACAGCCATAGCACGGCGTTCCTCAGCTTTCGCCTGTGCAATGTTCTTATCAGCTTCTGCCTGATCCGTTTGTAAGGAAGCACCGATGTTTTTCCCGATGTCAATATCTGCAATATCAATCGACAGAATTTCAAATGCAGTACCGGCATCCAGTCCCTTGGTTAAAACGGTCTGAGAGATGGAATCCGGATTTTCCAATACTTCTGTATGTTTATCTGAACTACCAATGGTGGAAACAATACCTTCACCTACACGGGCGATTACCGTATCTTCTCCGGCACCACCAACCAGGCGATCGATATTAGCTCTGACTGTAATTCTTGCTTTTGCTTTTACTTCAATTCCATCCATTGCAATACCGGCAATAAATGGCGTTTCGATAACCTTAGGATTTACACTCATTTGAACCGCATCAAGTACGTCACGACCGGCTAAATCAATAGCGGCACAACGCTCAAAGCTTAATTCAATATTAGCTCTTTGGGCCGCGATGAGTGCGTTGACAACACGGTCCACATTACCACCAGCTAAATAGTGACTTTCCAGCTGGTTTGTATTCACATCTACGCCCGCTTTATGCGCTTTAATTAACGGATTAATTACCATTCTTGGTACAACGCGACGTAACCGCATACCAACCAGTGAAAAGATGTTAATCCTCACACCTGCTGCTATCGCACTAATCCAGAGCGTAACTGGAATAAATGTAAATAATACGATAATAGCAATAATTACAATACCTACACCTAGTATCGGCATTAAAGTTGCCATATCCATAAATAGTTCCTCCTTGTATCTATTCATTTTCTCTTACGACAATTCGTGAGCCTTCTACTTTCACAATTTTAACATTTTTATCCTTTTCAATATACCCCCCCTCCGAAACAACATCTAACCTTTCATCCTCAAAAACGGCTGTGCCCGATGGCCGAAGCGGGGTCAAAGCTTTCCCTATAAGACCGATTAGTTCAAGCCGGTTTTCAGTGGATACATATCCCTGCTCTTTCGTTGTAGCATCACTTAAAATGATGTTTCTGAATATTCCTTTCTCAAGGCCTACCCGCTTAAACAAAATGACGGACACAATCATGGAGACAAGCAAAGCAATGGCTATACTCATTCCCATATGACCCGGATCTGCACCGGACATAAATAACGCGGCTATGATGGCCACTGTTCCGGCGATCCCTAAAACGCCTCCCGGAACAAACAGCTCCAGTACGATACAAATCAGACCTGCCACCAGTAAGATGATGGCTTCCATACCTGCTAAACCTGCGATCATATGACCATAAAAGAACAGAATAAGGGATAGAAGCCCAATGGATCCCGGGATACCAAAGCCCGGGGAATATAATTCAACAATTAGTCCTAAGCTGGCCAGCGAAAGGAGGATGGGTACAACAACAGGATTTGTGATAAACCGGGCTACATTTTCCGCAAACGTCGGTTCAATCGTTTCCACTTTTGCTTTTTCCAAATTTAACTGACTCAGAAGCTCCGTACGATCTTCTGCAATTCCTTCCGCATACTCAACCTCTACGGCTTCATCCGCCCTTAACGTTAAAAATTCTCCTTCAGGTGCACGATACTCTGGTAAATCAATGGAAGCATCAGCCATGGCTCTTGCATAGAGAGGGTTTCGGTTATTATGTTCAGCAGCAGCTGTTATATCAGCTATCCAGGCTGATTGTGCCTTTTTATCAGCAGCCGTACCATCCGAGTTAATCACTCCGGATGCACCCATTGTAGCTGTAGGCTTCATATAAATTTGCCCAGCATTCAAAGCAATATAAGAACCCGCTGATAAGGCTTCATTTAATACATAAGCTGTATTCGGGATTTCGAGGTTTAATAAAAGATCAGCTATCTCACCTGCTGCATCAACAGCACCGCCTGGTGTATTAATTTCAAAAATAATATGGTCGGCTCCATTTTCCTTTGCCTCTGTTATACTTCTTTCCAGAAATGCTGCCAGGCCCCGCTCAACTTCATTTTCTACCGGTACCACGTATACCAGATCCCCTTGTCCGGTTTCTTCTGCAAATGATGCTTGCAAGGGAACCAGAAGAAGGATGAGTCCTATGAAAAAGAGTAAGCCCTTTCTTCTTTTAAAATTGGCCAACTCTTGCCCTCCTTTCTTTGCCTTATAAAAGATTTACGATTGACTTAAAAATTGGTTTCAAAAAAGATACAGGAAATTCTTTAGATCATCGAAAACTTGCTTTTCTGCTCGAATGATAACGAACGTATATGTATTGTTCCTCCATAAACTGAAGCTGTAACAACAATATCAGAATCCATTTCAGCTTCATACTCAGCCTATAAAAAAAGGTTGCCATAGGCAACCTTTTTTATCCGACCTCATTTTTCTGAGACAGAAATTTTTATATACTTTCTGATTTAAGATAAATATTTCATAACGAGTTGATTCACTTTTGAGCCGTCAGCTTTTCCTTTCACTTTCGGCATCAAAGCTCCCATTACTTTTCCCATGTCGGATTTTGATTCTGCTCCGACAGTCTTTATTGTATCTTTCACTAACTCAGTCAATTCTTCATCAGATAACTGTTCAGGCATGTATTTTTGTAAAACACTCAGCTCATCATTTATCTTTTCAACTAAGTCTTCACGGCCGGCGTTCTTGAATTCCTGGAGGGAATCATTTCTTTGCTTTAACTCGCGCGATAAAACAGACATTTCTTCTTCTTCTGTCAATTGGTCTTTTCCCAATTTTATCGCTTCATTCTGAATGGAAGCTTTTACCATGCGGATAACACTTAAAGCTTGTTTATCCTTGCTTTTCATTGCTTCTTTCATATCATTATTAAGACGATCAAGCAAAGTCACTTATTTACACCCTCTTTATTTTTTACGCTTCCTGGCAGCCTCTGATTTCTTTTTTCTTCTTACACTTGGCTTCTCGTAGAATTCACGCTTGCGGTACTCTGATAAAGTTCCGCTTTTAGAAACCGAGCGTTTAAAGCGACGAAGTGCATCTTCAAGAGACTCATTTTTACGTACGCGAGTATTTGACATGCTTTTTTCCCTCCCTCCAACTACACAAACAGATCATGATATGTACCAGGGTGATACACATCTCCTTGTATTATATTAGAATATAGGATTATGGTCAACTTTATCTTTCCTAAATTCATGATTTTACTCCGTATAAAATAAAAATCGGGCATGAAAGTTCAACTTGTCCATAAAATGTATTGAGGTGAACAGATGTGGAAAGTATCGTGACCATGTTTATTGTCTATATATGGATCTTTTTATTTGGACTATTTATCTTAAAAACAGGTATCCAGCAAATTTCCTACCATAAAATGAAAATGTGGATTAAAAAATATACCTCAAATCCAATAAAAGGATTTTTGATTGGTGTAGTAATAACAGCTATTTTACAAAGCAGTTCCACAACCATTGTTATTATTGTCAGTCTTACATCACTAGGGCTGCTGTATTTTCCAAATGCGATCGCCATTATACTTGGGGCCAACGTTGGCACAACCCTCACAGCCGAGCTTCTGTCTTTTTCAAACTTCTGGCTCATGTGGATTCTATTAATCAGTGGTTTTATTCTTTTATGCATTCATAAACAACGAATCTTTTCCATCGGATGCATGTTATTTGGATTAGGAACAATATTCACTGCCTTATATGGATTTGAAAGTTTAGCAGAGCCCATCCGTCAGACTCCTTACATGGAAGAGGGCTTGTACGACATTAGCAGAGAGACAACCTATAGTATTCTGTTCGGCATGGTTGTAACCGGAATTACTCAGTCATCAAGTGCATTTACCGGTATGATCATGAGTTTTATGAATCAGGAGTTATTGTCACTGCCAAGTGCTATTGCCATGGTACTGGGAGCAAATATTGGGACATGCTTTACTGCGCTGCTTGCAGCGATTGGAAGTAAAATGGAAGGGAAATGGACAGCCTATGCTCATTTATGGGTCAATATTCTGGGCGTTCTATTTTTCATCCCGTTTATAAATTGGTTAGGCGATTTCGTCAGCCACCTGTCGGCAATACCAGGAAGACAACTGGCGCATGCCTCGGTTATTTTTAATCTTATTATAAGCAGTTTCTTCCTGCTGTTCATTAAGCCATTGTCTGCCTTTATTAAAATGACAAGCAGAAAAGCTTAATGTTGAAGCAGATTTTTAGAGTGGGAGTCTTGTTTTGTTAACATAAAAGACGAATTTTGTGTTTAATCCGTCTGTTTGGCGGATTTATCCGTCTGTTTTTGGCCGGAATCAATCAAATGAAGGATTTTATCAACTGGCGGAGTTCGGGGGAGGAGAGTATCTGTCTGCGGGAGCGATGAATCTGTCGTTTTTTATCGGATATCAGGCTGTTTGATCCATATATCCATCAGTAATCATATTCTATCGGTCAAATTGCAAATGTTATCCACCAAGTCAGGATATATCCGTCAAAAGCTTCCGTTTATCAATTAAATTCCTTATTCAATCCCTCGAAATTACTAAGCCATCCGTCTAATCTACCAATCCATCCGCCGTAGCCTCAATGATACGTGGAGTAGGAGAAAAGCCATTAAAAAAAGCCCCTGTCTACTATACAAGGGCTTTTCTCCAACAATGTTAATAAGCTTCGGTTCCTTCTTCACCTGACACAATAGCTACACCTGCACTTGCACCGATACGGGTGGCGCCTGCTTCAATCATATCATTTGTGGCTTTCCCATCACGGACACCACCTGAAGCTTTTACTCCCATATCCGGGCCAACGGTTTTCCGCATTAATGCTACATCTTCAACCGTTGCTCCTCCGCCTGAAAAGCCGGTGGATGTTTTAACAAAGTCAGCACCAGCTTGTTTGGCAATCTCACAGGCCAGCACTTTTTCATCGTTGGTTAATAGGGATGTTTCAATAATTACTTTAACAAGCGCTTTTCCTTTCGCCTCGTTTACAACCGCTTCGATATCCTTTTTAACAGTCTCACGATCACCATCTTTAAGGGCTCCTACATTGATGACCATATCAACTTCTTCAGCCCCATTTTCAATGGCATTTTTTGATTCAAAAGTCTTTACTGCTGTGGTTGTTGCCCCTAAAGGGAACCCAATAACTGTACATACTTTAACTGGTGTATCCTTTAATTTTTCATAGCAATAAGATACCCAATATGGATTCACACAAACAGAAGCAAATTCATAGGTGGCAGCTTCTTCACAAATCTGATCAATTTTCTCCTGCTGTGTTTCCGGCTTCAATTGTGTGTGATCAATTTTTTTTGCTAATTCCTTGTTCATATCTTTCACCTGCTTAAATAAAATTTTATCTGCCTCTTATGATAACATTCCCTGTATATGAATGCTATTTAACACTTTAACGAAAAAAATGGATGCCTGTTTTAAGACATCCATCTTGGAGGAGTATTCTTATCATAATAGATTTCACCGATGTTATGATGCTTTTCAAATTGGTCCTCTTTTAAATGATAGTGAAAATTAAACCAATATCCTTCATGAGGGCGATTTTCCCTTCTCACATCAAACCGGGCAATCTCAGTGTTTGTCCGAACATCATATAAAACAAATATCTTCTCACCATAGCCACTCACAGCTTCCTCGGAAACTCCATAATAACGAATATCCTGTTCATTTATGTTTTTTAATAGAGTATGAATAGCCCTCTCTATGTTTGGGAGAATTTCCGTAATAAACTCATCCTCAACCTGATCCATAATTTTCGGCCCAAGCTTGGCTTTCGTTTGTTCCTTGGCAATTTCAGTAAGTGCTGATTGCGTTGTATGGTGATCATCTGCTTGGGGAACAGGGATCTTGCTTAAATCGAAGTAGTCATTGATTTCATGGGTGATCGTATCGTTTTCTGTCTGAGTATCATTATTTGATTTCGTCTTTGAGGAATCAACCTCTTCACTCTCCGCTGCATCGGCTTCCAGCAAGGCGGGCGGAGTGTACATTCCTAACGTTAATATCGTTATCGCAATTAATAGAAATTTCTTTATCTCGGGTTTCATAGTAAATTTCCCCTTTATCAGATCCTTCTTTTATTTTACCATGATTGAGATAAATGTCTATGAAGCAATCGTAACATGTTCATTACAATTTCTTTTCATAGAATAAAAATACTGGCATAAGTAAGATTTTTTATACAACTTTTCTCTGAAAGTAAATCAGGCCTCCAACGAAAAACAGTAAGAAGCTTCCCCCTACTATAGTGAGAACCTGTTCCCACGGGACAAAAAATACAGCATCTGTTCCCCCGCCGGCATACATCATCAGAAATGGCTGTCCCCATGGATAGACAGGCCCAAATGTTTTTGAATTCACCGCTAAAATCGCCGGTAAAGTAAAAATAACATTCACGGTAAAAGGAGCTGCAAAGCTTTTCCACATCATGGACATCCAGAGCTGCAAAGCAACTAATGGAAAAGTAGCAACCCAACCGCCCAATATACTTTTCCATACAATCGTCATTGGAAATGGATCCGTAATTCCCTTAATTGTTCCAACCAAATAAAGAGAACCCAGAAATAACAATTGAATAAAAAATACAAGACTCATGATCAGTAAAAATTTAGCAATATAGACACGGCCTCTTGTTACAGGCAATGATAACAGCTGCTTCCATCCACCTTCCTGATGTTCGTATCTGCAAATAAATCCGGCAAGTACACCCGTAACTAATGGAAGAAACAGCAATGCATACGTCAGTGTCATCGCCATTAAACTGGCATACCATCCGTTTATTTCCCCCATTCCATCAGCCAGACCTGACGACAATCCAGCAAACAATCCAACTAAGGGAGCTGCCAATATAATAAAACCTATTTTGGATTTTCTGAGCTTATACCATTCAGACCGGAGAATCGAATAGAGCATATTACTTCACATCCCTTCTGGCAAAATCCATCATTCCTGCCATATAAAGCAGAAATCCAACGCTTATTCCAAGCCAGACATTTATCATCGGATCATTCCAATGGTTATTTAAAGAAGGCCATTTCCAGATCACCCAGTCCGGGAGCACATAGGCAGAATAAGCTAAAATCGTTCCTAAAACACCTGCAGTAATCGGCAGTCCCTGATTGGTACTGACCGTTGCAATCCAAAGATGCAGGGCAAGAACGGGTAATGCTGCAAAAAAAGGCAAGAAGCTGGACTTTAATATTTCCACCCATGGAACCTGATCACCCAAGTCCAGAAACAGCCCATAAGCCAATGTAAATACAGCTAGCAGAAACGTTGATAGAAACAATAGTGTGGCCAGCACTGTGAATTTTGATAAATAAACACTCATTTTTGAAACAGGTAAAGCAAGCAGTTGTTTCCATGCATTGGTTTCATTTTCGACACTGGCCGTAAAAGACGTTAGAATCGCAATCCCTAACACAAGTGCCAGCGGGGTAAACACGCTAACATTGCCCATATAGTAGAGCCAATCATTCTCACTCTGCTTTAATAAATAATCCTTGCGCAACCCATAGTTCACCATCTGTAAGGCTACAACACCAAAGGGGCCTAAAAAGGTTAAAAACCAGAATCCTTTTCTTCTTATCTTCATGAAATCAACCATCAACAGCTTACCGATCATTAGGCATCCTCCTTTGACGTCATCTGAAGGAAAATATCCTCTAATGATCGTTTTTCCTCTTCCACACGATAAAGCGAATAACCTTCCTGTACGAGGGAATGAACCACACGGGCAACTTGTTTATCAGTATGGTCATCCAGATAGATGATACCGTCCTGGAAATCAGCCTTTTCTCCTTTGGCCGCTAAAAATTGATAGGCATGATGACTATCATTTACTTTCAGGCTAATCCTCTGTTGAGCATGCTCCCTCATCGCTTCGATCGTATCCTGAAAGATCATTTTTCCTTTAGAGATAATTCCTGCAGAAGTTGCAATCTGATCAATTTCTGACAGCAAATGACTGGATATAAGAACGGTCATTCCATACTCAGCTGGTAATCGTTTAATTAAATCCCTCATTTCAATAATTCCGGATGGATCAAGCCCATTAGTAGGTTCATCTAAAATTAACAGCTTCGGGTGGTTCAATAGAGCAGCTGCAATTCCAAGTCTCTGCTTCATCCCGAGTGAATAACCTTTCACTTTTTTATGAGCAACATCTTTTAATTTAACAATCTCCAAAACTTCATTCATTCGATATTTCGGAACGCCTACAATTTTCCGAAGAGCCTCTAAATTTTCATAACCTGTTAAATGGGGATAATAAGAAGGGCTTTCTACCAGCGAACCTATTCCTTTTAGAATATTTATTTTCTCCTTGTTTAAGTCCTGACCAAAAATCTTCACAGATCCTGATGAAGGTTTCATTAGTCCCAACAGCATCCGTATCGTGGTTGTTTTTCCTGCTCCATTTGGTCCTAAAAAGCCGTAAATTTCCCCCTTTGGTATTTTCATTTCCAAATTCTCTACGGCGGTTTCACTGCTAAACCGTTTCGTTAACCCTTTTGTCTCCAAAATATAATCCATTAACCTCACCTCACATCTATCATAAATAACAAAGGTTAAAATCCGGTATCACCAAAGGTTAAAATTCGTTTAAAAAAGCCGATTGAATTCTCTGTTCAACCGGCTTTGCTATCATTGCTATCATGACAGCTTTTTAGGGCGTTTTATTTTAATTACGGTACCCCGATGACCTGATTCCACTTCCCATTCAAGATCCATTTTCCTGACCATTAAGTCTACAATCGTTAACCCAATCCCTGCTCCTTTTCCATTTGAATGAACCGACATTCCGTTTCCTTGATCGGCTATGATGATGGCTTCATAATCTTTCCCGGCTTCGGTTCTGACCGACAGAAACTTACCGCTTTTGGCGTGCCTTAAAACATTCTGGAGTAAATTGTCGATGATTCGATCCAGCCATAATGGATCCACATTCCACTCGGTTTCATTAAATGGTTTCAGTTCTACATCAATTTCAAAACCTTCTTTTTCGAAAATAGAGTACCAGGATGCCATAGAAGTTCGCAAATGACGAATGATATCAATGCTTTCAGGTTTATAATTCATTTTCCTCGCTGTCAGTAGCGTGTAAGACATAAGATTTTCAATTAACCGGTCAAGCTTTTCCATGGCTTCCTCCATAACCTGTACCGCCTGTACTCCATTCGCTGATAATGTTTCCTTGGAAATTGAATATAGATGAGCCCTCATTTTCGTTAATGGGGTTCTTAAGTCATGGGATAAATTCGCAATCAATTCCCTTCGAAGCTGCTCTTCCTCCTGTTCCCGCTGTTTACTCTCCCTTAATTCACTCACCATTTGATTAAAGGTTGATTCCAGCTGACCGATTTCATCATTCTTTTTTACATCAATCGAAACAGGAAGCCGGTCTGTGTCCCTAATCTCCATGGCTTCCTGCAAGGCAACTAACCGCTTTCTTATACCTCTGAAAAATAGTAGAGAGATCATTATAAAGAATAGAATAATCGTTAAAGCAATGATGGAAAATGTCCGGCCTCCTAATTGGCTGAATTGGTTCGTATCCTGAGATAAAGCTGACCGGGGCAGTTCAAAAACAATAAACCCATGATTCTGGTTATTCCCTGCAAAAGCAATGACTGTAAAGGGATCCTCATCATACCGTTCCTTGATAAATTGCGCTGTAAATGCAGGTGTCCATTCATCCGGCAACTCTGCTGTTACGTCGAGTTGAGCAGACAAATTACCATGGTTATCCACCCAGAACATGGATGATTGAGGATACTGCTGTTTCCATTGTTTAAAATGGTCCAGAATTGTTCCCTTTGTCATCCGTTCTATATCACTTGCTTCATTATGCCACTGTTCCTCGATTGACGCTGCCTGCCTTTCCGTTTCCTCTTGATTACTGGTAAAAATGAACAGGAAGGCAGGTACAAAAAAGCCAATCTGTATAATAAATAAAGCGGTAAGGATGATTAATATATACTTTGCCAGTAAGGATTTAAAGAATTTTTTCATTGTTTTACCCTGTACCCAATGCCACGAATGGTTTCAATAATTTGAGGCTTGGCCGGGTCCTTCTCAAGCTTTTCTCTTAAATACCGTATATGTACCATTAATGTTTTATCCCCTTCTAAGAACTCCTCGCCCCATACCGCTTCATACAATTGCTCTTTTGTTAAAATCTGATTTAAGTGACGGAGAAAATACTGAAAGAGCTGGTATTGCTTACCTGTTAATAAAATTTCTTCATCCGAATCCCGATTTATAATTTGTAAATCCTTTGTATGAATCGTTAGGTGGTGAAGATGGATATGCTCATCACTTTTGTTAAAGCGCCTTAACAGCACTTTAATTCGTGCCGCTAGTTCATCCGGATGAAAGGGTTTGGTTATATAATCATCTGCAAAGCTGAGTCCTTCCACTTTATCCTCAATGGCTGTACGTGCGGAAAGCATTAAGACGGGCAAATCCCTGCTCGTATTTTTTATCCGCTTACCAATGGAGAAGCCATCTAATCCAGGGAGCATTACATCCAGAATGACTAAATCGGCATTGATCATATAGAAATCAATCTCTTCCCCTGATTTGAGCCACTTCACTTCATACCCTTTTTCCATTAAATTCCGGGTGACCCATCTACCTATCTCAACTTCATCTTCTATGTACAAAATATGAATCATTTTATCCTACCCCTGTGCTATTTTTCTTTACTTCATTAAGCAATATCTGTTAACATCGCGATTCATTTGGATGTTTTATAATTCTAAAGGATGTGGAATCTAGGAATTTAGGTACCAAAGATTTGTATAATCAACCCATCCTAACGCATTTATGTGTATGCCTTTTAGATTCCTGGGATATATAGCAAATTGTTGTAAGCGATATAATTGATTCAGTCCGTTTTGTTTGTGAACTCGATCTTCTAAATCCTTTAAAGAGTTTAAAAGATCATATTCTCTCCTTGATTGCAGCAATAAATCTATTTCTTTTAGAAAGCAATCAGGCAGGTGTTTCCTTAATAAACTTTGATTCCCTTTGAAAGTTGATAGATAAGTATAGAGCAGGCTTTCATCAGTAAGCTGTTCTTCTAATAACATATCTGCATGTTCAACTAAATGCTGCTTGTGTAATTCTTCATAAGGTAAAAAGTGAAGGGATACTTTAATCCCTAATTGCTGCAGTTCTTTTTGAATCCATTTTACATCACTTTCATTCCCGGCACCATTATAAGTGAAGAGATTTAATTGCTCTCCATTGTAACTGCTTCTTTTAAGGCAAATCTTTGCAATCGAAAAGTCACGGTCTATAGACCTTTCGTCTTCAAATTGGGATACCATTCGGGAAGCTGGAATAAATCGATTTCCCTTTAAATCACGAATCAACTTTTCAGGTAAGAGAGAATGAAAGATTGCTTTTCGAAGTAGTGGATCATAAGCAAGTATTCCCCGATTCATATTTAAAATCAACTGTTTGCTACCCCGATCAATGACTTTATATTGTTCGAAATACTCTAACTTCTTTTGTTTATATGGATAATGATAAAAGTTCAATTCATTCTCATTTGTAAAAGGGCTCGTATCTTTATTTTCATAAAGCCATGGAAAAAAATAGATTGATACTTCATCTAATAACGGTCGAATATCATAATAATTTTTGAATGCTTGCAATATAAGCTTTTCTTTATTATTTTCTCTTACTTGGAATGGGCCTGTACCAATAGGAATACGTTTAAAGTTCCTTATTTTTTCATTTGGAACAACACTTCCTCCTAAGGAAGCTACTAAATGCAGGAAATATGGAACAGAGGATTCGAGTTCAAATTTTACTGTATACCTGTTAAGAGGAAGTACATTATGTATAAAATCGGTCATCCATTGATAGCCTGAAAAATTATTTCGATGTCTTTCAATACTGTAACAAACATCATCAGCTGTCATTTCTTTACCGTGGTGAAAATAAACATTTTTTCTTAAATAAAAAATCCACGTAGTATAGTTATGATCATGCCGCCAATGGTGTGCCAACTGAGGAAGATGTTGATTCTTTTCCTCATCATAGGTTACTAGTTGATTAAAAATATGCCTCATAAAATGGTTTTCCGTACGACGGTTTATTAAAGCCGGATCCAGTACTGGTAACGTTCGATAAGAGGGGAACTGCAATCGGTCGATTTCACCCTCTTTATAATCGTTACTCTCATCTAAAAAGGAGTAAAAAATCCAATCTATAAATTCTTGTTGTATTTTTGGGTAGTAACTAAACTTACGTATGTAAGTTATGGATTCATCAATTGACTTTAAAGCAATCTCTTTCGCTTTATTCATAACTAAATCATCCAGATTCGCTAATAATCGAATTTTAGAATAATGCCCTCTCCCCTGGCCTGGTTTCCACATAATCCACCCCGCCCCTTCAAGGTTTCGAACAATAACTTTAGCATTGCGAAGTGTGCATGATAATACATTAGCCAGAGTATTCATGGTAATGGGGATATCTTTATTCATTTCTTTTAAATGGTAAGTTAAAACTTCATAATGTTCCAACAAATTCATAAACGTAAAATCCTCCATTTAAAAAAAGGTGAAATAGAATTAAAATAATTATACACTTTTTTTCCTCTTTTAAAAACGTAGAATAACACATAGGAGGATGATGTTATGAATTTTGTACAATTACCCGTAAAAGTCCATAAGAAACAGCAAATGAACTTCATGAGCGACAAATGATGGTTTCCCAAAAGAGTAGAGTTGTCGGTATTGCATTAATAACAGCCATTGGAGTAATGGGCGACTCCATGTTATTTGTTGTTCTCCCTATCTACTGGGAAGAGTTTGGCTTAACCGCTCTCTGGCAAATCGGAATTCTTTTATCTATTAACCGATTTATCCGGTTACCTATCAACCCTTTAGTTGGCCTATTTTATCAACATTATCAGATCAGGACAGGTATGTTCTTCGCTGTAATATTAGCTGTACTTACTACTATGTCTTACGGACTATTACATCAATTTTGGCTACTGGTCATCATGCGTGCTCTGTGGGGAGTGGCCTGGTCCCTTCTTCGCTTAGGTGGATATCTGACCGTCATTGATGTGGCCAATCATCAAAATAGAGGAAATTATGTTGGTTTGTATAATGGATTGTGGGGCCTTGGTGGCTTAGTAGGTATGCTCGCAGGCGGACTCCTTGTTGATCAAACATCAGTTGTTTTTGTTACATCATTGTTTGCTCTTGTTGGATTATTGGTGTTACCAGCGATTTCATTTTTAGTACCAGGGATAAAACACACAAAAAACGAGGAAGAAAAAGAAAAAGATTACGAAAGAGCAAATTGGTTTACGCCTTATATTGGAATGGTCTTACTAACAGGAATGAGCATGGGTTTTATCGTATTCGGACTGTTCGCTTCCACATTAAGTCCTCTTATTGAGCGAGTTTATACAGATGAATGGACGATCTTACAAATCACCCTTGGGGCAGCTACGCTTGCAGGTATGATTCAAGCTATACGCTGGGGATGGGATCCGTTTATAGCTCCATTAGTTGGAAAAATACTGGATTCAGCCAAGTCTATGGTCAGCATTTTGTTTATTCCCTTATTTGGTGGTGGAATACTGCTCATCTTTTTGGGAAATATCGAATCTATCATTATACTAATTGTTGGTCTATTGGTTTTTCAACTCATATCCACGATGTTTGTTACAACAACAGATACCTTGGCTACAAGTGCCGCTGCACGAACTGATCGGGTAAAAATGATTACAGCCCACACCGTTGTGGTTGATGTAGGTGCCGCTTTAGGACCATTTGTTTCCTATTTAATACTTGAATTATACTCATTAACAGCGATTTACTATATTTCAGGAAGTTTGTTGATTTTATTAGGGGGATCCTGGTTCATCTTTAATAGACGACGGCTAAGTGAGTAGTTCTTTCTAAATCACAAAAAAGAGGTTAACTATAAAGTTAACCTCCACAATTTTTAAGAAGATAAAGAAACCTCATCATCAACTGGTGCATCATCCATTACCCTGACAAACTGTCCTTCATTATATGGATAGCCTGATTTGGTAATCTTCACTCTGACAAGTTTTCCAATCATGTCCTCTGTTGCTTCCACTTTTACTTTCAGATAATTATCTGTATATCCAACATAGATATTGCTGTCGGGATCTTCTTTGGAGTGTTCTTCCGGAATAACCTCCAGTACTTCCCCTTCATATTTGGATGCGTATTCTTTAGCTAATTGATTGGAAAGCTCAATTAAGCGATGAACACGGTCATGCTTTGTTTCATCATCTACCTGATCCTTCATACGCGCTGCAGGTGTACCTGTACGCTTTGAATATGGAAATACGTGCAACTCTGAATAACCGATTTCTTTAACAAAGTTATAGGTATCCATAAATTCTTCTTCTGTTTCCCCCGGGAATCCTACAATGACGTCAGAAGTAATCGCAAGCCCCGGAAGAGCTTTTTTGATTTTGTCAATTCTCTGCTTATAAAAATCGGTTGTATATTTTCTGCGCATTCTCTTTAAGACTGTATCTGAACCTGCTTGTAATGGAATATGCAGGTGACGGACAATTTTCCTGGATTTATCCAACACATCAATCACTTCATCGGTAATCTGACTTGCTTCAATGGAAGAAATCCGGATTCGTTTCAGTCCATCCACCTTGCTTTCCAGATCACGTAAGAGCTGGGCGAAGTTATAATCCTTCATATCCTCACCATAGCCTGCTGTATGAATACCCGTTAACACAATCTCTTTATAGCCTGCATCCACCAGCTGCTGCGCCTGTGTTAAAACATCTTCCGGATTACGGGAACGGAGCAGACCACGGGCCCACGGAATAATACAGAACGTACAGAAATTATTGCAGCCCTCCTGAATTTTAAGAGATGCTCGTGTCCGGTCCGTAAATGCGGGTACATCCATCTCTTCAAATTCTCGGGTTTTCATAATTTTTTGTACGCCATTAATCGGCTGACGGGTTTTCTTATATTCCTCTATGTATTCAATCATTTTTTTGCGATCCTGTGTACCTACAATAACGTCCACACCCGGTATTTCCATAATTTCACCGGGAGATGTTTGTGCATAGCAGCCGGTGACACATACTACAGCATCCGGATTTTTACGAACTGCACGACGAATCGTTTGACGACTCTTTTTATCACCTGTATTCGTCACTGTACACGTATTAATGACATATACATCTGATTTTCGATCAAAATCCACTCGTTCGTAGCCGTGTTCCTTGAAAAAATTCCAAATACCTTCCGTTTCATAATGATTTACTTTACAGCCCAGCGTATGAAAAGCTACAGTTGGCACGACCATCACCTCAATTCCTCAAATTGGTACGACATTACAGAAAGAAAATACAATGGAGCTGTTTCCGTTCTTAAAATTCTCGGTCCAAAGCGTGTAAAATAAAAATTCTCTTTCATAAGCTGTTCCAATTCCTGCTGTGAGAATCCTCCTTCAGGGCCTACCACGATGAGAACATGCTCATCAGGTTGAATGGTACTGATAATATTCCCCAAAAGAGTCGGTGATTCCTTTTTTGCTTCTACTTCACTGGCAACAATCAGGTGATCAAATTGATCCGCAGCCAGCAAAAGTTCTTTAAAACTTTTCATATGGTGAATCGATGGAATAGAAGTCCGGTGTGATTGCTCACCCGCTTCCTTTGCTATTTTTTCCAGGCGTCTGATTTTTTTATCAGCTTTCTTCTGATCCCATTTTACAATGGAACGATCACCTTTAAAAGGGATAAAAGCATGTGCCCCCAACTCTGTTCCTTTTTGAACAATTAAATCGAGTTTATCCCCTTTAGGCAGAGCCTGGGCGATCGTAACTTTAACAGGCATCTCTTTATGCTCATTCAGCCAGTCCAAAATTCGTGCAGAAACCTCTTCTGGTGAAACGTCTTCAATTTGACATAAAGCTGCTCTTCCCTTTGGATGATTACATATAATCTGGTCTTCTGCTGTCATCCGCATGACATTGGATATATGGTGTGCATCATCATCTCTTAAAACGACTTTGCTGTCTGTCCATCCAGACTCTGGAACAAAATATCGCTGCACAGTACCGTACCTACTTTCATTCAGAAGGTTTTTTTGCTACAAATGAAATCCAATCCTCCATTTGATTGGTTTCAATAATTTCAAAACCAATCGACTCTAAATTGTTTCTAACCTCTTCTTTTTTGCCTTGTATAATACCTGATGTGATAAAGACACCACCTGGCTTCAGAAGATTAAAGGCTTCCTCGGTAAATTGAACAATGATTTCAGCTAAAATATTGGAAACAATAACATCTGCCTGCACATCTACACCTTTTAGCAGATCGTTCTGCTTCGCTTCGATTTGTTCATGTACTTTATTCAGCTTGGCATTAATGGTTGTGCTTTTTACTGCTATATCGTCTAAATCATAGGCGTAAACCTGTTCAGCACCGAAGAGTACCGATGAAATACTTAGAACACCGGAGCCGGAACCCACGTCCAGAACCGTGTCATCCTTTTGAACGTATTGTTCAAGCGCCTGCAGGCTGAGGACCGTTGTTGGGTGAGTTCCGGTACCAAAAGCCATTCCCGGGTCAAGTTCAATAATAATTTCATCACTTTCCACCGGCTCATAGTCCTCCCAGGTAGGAATAATCGTTACTTTTTCTGAAATTTTTACAGGCTTGTAGTATTTTTTCCAGGCGGTTGCCCATTCCTCTTCATGAATTTCACTGATGGTTACTTTATTTGCACCAATGTCAATGTCAAACTGAATCAAATTATTAATGGCCTGTTTAATTTGATCCACGGTCTCACCCAGGAAACTGTTGACAGGCAAATAGGCTTTTACGTAAACACCCTCTTCCGGATAATCTTCCGGGTCAAGTTCAAACACTTCACCATACATCGAGTCATGATCCTTCACTAAATCATACGCATCTTCAATGACCACACCACTAGCCCCGATCTCATGTAAAATATTCGAGATGGGCTCGATTGCCTCATTTGTCGTATGGATGCAGATTTCAGACCATTTCACAGGTAATCAACTCACTTTATTTTAATTTTACTAACTATACCCTTTTCCACCGGTATTATGCCTCACCTTTGAAAGCCCGTTTCATACGTTGAAAAATATTGTCCTGCTGCTCATCAGTTGCTTCATTGCCGCTGATTTCATTAAATTCACGAAGCAATTCTTTCTGACGGTCACTAAGGTTTTTCGGTGTGATCACGCGAACTTTAATATGCTGATCACCTTGACCACGTCCATGGACATTCGGTGCTCCTTTGCCTCTCAGCCTGAAAAAGGTGCCTGTTTGCGTACCAGCTGGAACCTTTAATTTCACTTTCCCATGGACAGTTGGTACCTCAAGCTCGTCGCCTAAGGCTGCTTGTGTAAATGTCAGAGGAAGCTCACAGCGAATATCATCGCCATCACGCTCAAAGAACTCATGAGGCTGTACTCTTGCTACGACAAACAGATCACCCGCAGGTCCACCATTCACACCAGGTTCTCCGTGACCCGCTACACGAATTTGCTGACCATTATCGATACCAGCTGGAATGGAAATGTGAATCTTTTTGTGGGTTTTCACTTTACCAGATCCACCGCAAGTATTACATTTGTCTTTAATAATTTTTCCAGTTCCCTGACAATAATGACAAACACGACGGTTAACCACGCGACCAAACGGAGTATTCTGCTCCTGATTTAGTTGGCCTGAACCGCCACAGTGAGAACATGTTTCCGGATGACTTCCAGCCTTTGCTCCTGTTCCGTTACACGTATCACAGTTTTCCTCTTTTGGTATTTGGATATCAGTTTCTTTTCCAAATATAGCTTCTTCAAATGTTAAATCCATGGTGTACTGAAGATCTGCACCCTGTCTTGGTGCATTTGGATCACGACGTCTGCCACCGCCGAAGAACATATCAAAAATATCACCAAATCCGCCAAAGTCTTCGGCACCAAAGCCACCGAATCCACCCTGACCGGCACCACCATTGGCACCTGCATGACCGAATTGGTCATACTGAGCCCGTTTCTGCTCGTTACTTAATACTTCATATGCTTCTTTTACTTCTTTAAATTTGTCCGCTGCATCTTCTTCTTTACTTACATCCGGGTGGTATTTTCTTGCAAGCTTCCGGTATGCTTTCTTAATTTCGTCTTTTGAAGCATCCTGGGATACTCCAAGTACTTCATAATAGTCTCGTTTACTCACTTGCCAATCACTCTCCCGACTCTTCTCACATAAAGTTTATCATAACATTACTGGTTAATGATGTGCAATCTAACAGCGATTTACAGTTACTGAACTTAACGTGTAAAAAAGCCAAAGCCAAGATATCCCCTGACTTTGACTTTTTCAATAAATAGATCAGTTAAATGGAAGCTTTATCATTTTCAGCTTACTTATTTTGATTATCGTCGTTTACTTCTTCATAGTCTGCATCTACTACATCATCGTTTGAACCTTCTGCAGCACCCTGCTCTGCTCCCTGAGCCTGATCAGCTTGCTGTTGAGCCTGCTCGTAAAGTTTTACAGAAAGAGCTTGAACCTGTTCTTCCAATGCTTCCTTCTTCGCTTTAATCTCTTCCATATCTTCGCCTTCAAGTGCTTTCTTCAATGCTTCTTTTGCATCTTCAGCCTTTTGCTTTTCTTCGTCTGTTACTTGTTCACCTAAATCCTTGATGGTTTTATCTGTTGTAAAGACGAGCTGATCAGCTTCATTACGAAGATCAATTTCTTCACGACGCTTTTTATCTTCCTCGGCATTTTCTTCCGCTTCTTTAACCATACGCTCTACTTCATCATCGGAAAGACCGGAAGAAGATTTAATGGTAATAGACTGTTCTTTATTTGTACCCTTATCCTTCGCACGAACATTTACAATACCGTTCGCATCAATGTCAAAGGTTACTTCAATTTGTGGTACACCACGTGGTGCTGGTGGAATATCGGTTAATTGGAAACGGCCAAGAGTTTTATTGTCTTGTGCCATTTCTCTTTCGCCCTGCAGTACGTGAATATCAACAGCAGTCTGATTGTCAGCGGCAGTTGAGAATACTTGAGATTCACTTGTTGGGATGGTTGTATTCCGTTCAATCAGTTTGGTTGTTACGCCACCCATCGTCTCGATACCAAGAGATAGTGGGGTTACGTCTAATAGTACAACATCATTAACGTCACCTTGCAGCACTCCACCTTGAATAGCTGCACCAAGAGCTACTACTTCGTCCGGGTTTACGCCTTTAGAAGGATCTTTTCCGATTTCCTTACGTAGAACTTCCTGAACAGCTGGAATACGGGTAGATCCACCTACAAGAATAACTTCATCAATATCACTTGAACTTAAGTCTGCATCCTGAAGCGCACGGCGAGTAGGTCCCATGGTACGTTCGACTAAGTCATTGGATAGCTCTTCAAACTTAGCACGGGTTAAATTCATTTCCAGGTGTAATGGGCCTGCATCTCCTGCTGTAATAAATGGCAGGGAAATTTGGGTCTGACTTACACCAGATAACTCTTTCTTCGCTTTTTCCGCGGCATCTTTCAGGCGCTGCTGAGCCATTTTATCTTTGGAAAGGTCAATACCATTTTCTTTCTTAAATTCAGAAACCATGTGATCAATAATCACCTGGTCAAAATCGTCACCACCAAGACGGTTATCACCTGCAGTGGAAACAACTTCAAAGGTACCGTCACCAATATCCAGAATAGATACGTCAAAAGTACCTCCACCAAGGTCATATACTAATACAGTCTGGTCTTTATCCTGATCGATTCCGTAAGCTAAAGCGGCAGCAGTAGGTTCGTTAATAATTCGCTCTACTTCCAGACCGGCAATTTTACCTGCATCTTTAGTTGCCTGACGCTCTGCATCGTTGAAATAGGCAGGTACAGTAATAACCGCTTTTTCTACCGTTTCACCTAAGTAATCTTCAGCATAGGACTTTAGATGCTGAAGGATAATCGCAGAAATCTCCTGAGGCGTATATTCTTTACCTTCAATTTCTACCTTATAGTCTGTTCCCATATGACGTTTAATAGAAATAATCGTATTTTCATTGGTGATGGCCTGACGCTTAGCCACTTCTCCTACTTGACGTTCACCATTTTTAAACGCTACAACAGATGGTGTTGTACGGTTTCCTTCAGGGTTTGGAATTACTTTTGATTCGTCGCCTTCCATAACAGCAACACAAGAGTTTGTTGTACCTAAGTCGATTCCAATAATCTTACTCATAATCCTTCTTCCTCCTTTAATTCTATTTATGTAGACAGGTTACTGGTTTACTTTCACCATTGCCGGACGAATGACACGGTCCTTTAACATATAACCTTTTTGCAAAACTTCCGTAACGGTGTTCGATTCTTTTTCCTCATTTGAGTCCTGCATAACAGCCTGGTGTATATTCGGATCAAAGGTTTTTCCTTCTGCCTCTATTTCTTCAACTCCAGCCTTTTCCATAGTTGAAACGAGCTGGCGATAGATCATATTCATGCCATCAACGAAGTTTTCCATTGATTCCCCATCAACATCCACCTGCAGGGCACGCTCAAAGTTATCTAATATTGGCAGAAGTTCTGTAACCACTTCCTGAGATTTATACTTAAGGTCATTTTCCCGATCTTTTTTTGCACGACGCTTAAAGTTATCAAAATCAGCTTGTACTCTTAATAGTTTATTTTGCATCTCATCTTTCTCTTTCTTTACAGCTTCAAGCTCTTCCTCATGTGCCTGAGAATTGTTATCTTGTGTATCATCCTGCTGTATTTCCACTTCTGCATCTTCAACTGTCACTTCTTCTGCAGTGTTCTCCTGAGTGTCATCTTCAGTTCTGAGTTCTTCCTGTTCATCCATGTTTTCCACTGCTTCTTCTTTGTTTTCCTCGCTCATTACTGTCACCTCTCTTTCCCTCAAACAAAATAACCGTTTTAGAATATATCATGAAACATTAAAGATTTAAAGAACAAAGCATATAGAGATGTAAGTCTTGATTATAAAAATATACTAAGTAATATACCAAGTTAGTTAAACCAAAAAGATGGATGGGGCAAAACTGCCATCCCCATCTATTATCTATTGCCTATTCTAAGAGTTTTGATACCATGCTCTGAAGGTTTTACTCATTTGTCCAGAAAGAACATTTAACAGTGACACCACTTTGGAATAGTCCATACGGGTCGGACCTAATAAAGCAATGGTTCCCATGTGCTCATCACCTAATGTATACGAAGCAGTAATTAAACTGCAATCCTTCATAGCCTCCAGTTCATTCTCATGGCCAATGACAACATTGACTCCCTGATTGTGGGACCTGAGCAAAGGAGCAATTTCTCCTTCTTCATCAATCGCTGAAAATAAATCCCGCACCTTATCGATATCTTTAAACTCCGGCTGATTCATAATATTTGTCCGGCCGCTCACATAAAGCTTGGCGGGCTGCTCACTGAATAGTGCAGCCTGAATATAGTCATAGGTATTCTTAAAATTGTTCGTATGCTTCCTCAGTAATGTCACCACTTCACTCTCAATCTTCTGGTTTAATTTATAAATAGGTACACCCTGTAGCTTCTCATTTAAAATACGAACCGTTTTTTCAATCTCAGATGGATCCAGTTCAACCGGAATTGTAAAGGAGCGATGTTCTACATGTCCAGTATTGGTAACCAGAATCGCAACAGCTGAATGTTTATTTAATGGCAGAATTTGCAGTTGTTTGAGTTCTGTCTCAAATACTTCCGGTCCTAAAATAATCGACGTATAGTTGGTCAGATCAGAAAGAATTTGGGCAGACTTATTTACCACTCGTTCAAATTCCATCAGCTGTTCGCCAAACATCGTATGAATTCGTCTGATGTCCTTATTTGATAACGAGAATGGTGACATTAAGTGATCAACATAAAACCGATACCCTCGTTCAGAAGGTACCCGGCCGGATGAGGAATGGGTTTTCTCCAAAAATCCAAGATCCTCCAAATCAGCCATTTCATTTCGAATGGTTGCGGAACTATACTTTACATCATCTCTTTTGGCGATGGCTCTTGAACCTATCGGCTGAGCACTCTGGATAAAGTCATCAATTATCACTTGTAAGATAAGCAATTGACGTTCTGTAAGCAAGATGATCACCTCTGTTAGCACTCTTTCTTATTGAGTGCTAATTCTAATAATAACTTATCAAACGGATATAGGATTGTCAATAATAAAGCTGATAGCAGGAAACATCATAAAGTGATGTTAATGCGTGATAAAGTTAACTGAAGATGACGTCATCATCAAGCAGAAAGGCTGCGAAGACATCATTTCCGAAAAGCCTGCCCTGAGGTGTAAGTTTTACAGCACCCTCTTCTTCTATTAACCAGCCCTTCTCCTTTAGCTCCGTCATTTCTTTGTGATAAAGGTTGTTCATCCTTGTTCCATATTTTTTATAGAAGTCTGCTTTGGATACACCACTGGCTTTTCGTAATCCCAGAAACATTTCCTCTTCAATTTGTTCTTTTTTCGTTATGACCTCTTCATGTAAAACAGGTTTTTTATTTTCCATTAAAGAATCAATGTAATGGTTAACTGGACGAAGATTAACCAGCCGTTTCCCTTCGATATAGCCATGGGCGCCGGCTCCAAAACCAAAGTAGTATGCATTATCCCAGTATACGAGGTTGTGCTGGCTTTCATAGCCGGGTTTCCCGAAGTTACTGATCTCATAGTGGAAGAGACCGTGACGTTCCATTTTGTTCACTAGACTTTCATACATATCTGCTTCAACCTCTTCAGGCGGTTTGCTTAATTTCCCTTTTTTGTATCGAATATAAAAAATCGTCTTCGGTTCAATTTGGAGAGCATACGCCGAGTAATGCGGCAATTGATAGTCCAATGCCGCTTGTAAAGTACGATCGAAATGCTCCCGGGTCTGATTTGGCAAAGCATAAATAAAGTCCATGCTAATATTTGTCAAACCATTCGATTGCAGCGCATGTACGGTCTGATCAACGTCTTTTACCTGATGATTTCGGTTTAGCATTTTCAAGAAATCATCATCTAATACTTGAACACCCAGGGAAATGCGATTCACACCATAATGTGAAAGCATTTTTGCTTTTTCCAGGGAGAATTCACCCGGGTTTGCTTCAAGCGTAAATTCACTGCTGCTCACATCAAAGTATTTGTTAACGATTTGCAGGAGCCTTTCAAATTGAGCATTGGATAGACTTGTCGGGGTCCCTCCTCCAATATAAATGGTTTTGACTTTTCGTTTGTTTTCCCCTATATAAAGTTCAATCTCTTTTTGCAGGGCATCCAGATATTGGCTGGCCAGAGATTCATTATAGTAAATTTTTGTGAAATCACAATAATGACAAATCTCATGACAAAAAGGGATGTGAATATAAACTGATTGGACCACTGGCCTCTCACCCTTCGTTATAATTTATTCTAATAGGAAAACCGCAAGAATATATCCTGCGGCAGCTCCTTTCGCTTATCATTAATCATCATCATCCATTTTGAGGACTGACATAAATGCTTCTTGCGGAATTTCTACTTTCCCCACCATCTTCATGCGTTTTTTACCTTCTTTTTGCTTCTCAAGCAGCTTTCTCTTTCTGGAGATATCACCACCATAACATTTGGAAAGCACATTTTTCCGCATTGCTTTAATGGTCGAACGTGCAACAATGCTATTTCCAATCGCCGCCTGAACAGGAACTTCAAATTGCTGTCTTGGTATAATGTTTTTCAGCTTTTCCACAATACTTTTTCCCCGTTCATAAGCGAAATCCCGATGGACAATGAAGGATAATGCATCAATTTGTTCTCCATTTAGAAGAATATCCATTTTTACAAGATTGGATGGTTTATATCCTTTTAATTCATAATCAAAGGATGCATAACCCTTCGTTTGTGATTTAAGCTGATCAAAAAAGTCATAAACAATTTCCGACAGCGGGATATCATAAACAATATTTACACGATTTTCATCTAAGTATTGCATATCCATAAATTCACCACGTTTACCCTGACAAATCTCCATCACCGGTCCGACAAAATCGTTCGGCACCATGATTGTAGCATTTACAAAGGGCTCACGAATTTCAGAAATTATTTGAGAATCAGGCATTAAAGAAGGATTCTCAATGGTTTTTACTTCTTCATTCTCTACCTCTACTTCATAGATAACACTTGGAGCAGTCGTGATTAAATCAATATTAAATTCCCGTTCAATTCTTTCCTGAATGATTTCCATGTGTAAAAGCCCCAGAAATCCACAGCGGAAGCCAAACCCAAGTGCCTGTGAAGTCTCAGGCTCATACTGAAGGGATGAATCGTTTAATTCCAGGCGCTCTAATGCTTCCCTCAAATCATTATAGGCATTCGAATCAACCGGGAATAATCCGCAGTAAACCATTGGGTTCAGCCGCTTATAGCCCGGCAAAGGCTCCTTAGCCGGGTTATTCGCCAGTGTAATGGTATCCCCTACTCTGGAATCTCCTACATTTTTGATAGATGCCGTTAAGAAACCTACATCCCCAACGGACAGCTCATCTTTTGGAACAGGATTGGGATTGAATACACCAAGTTCATTTACTTCAAATTCTTTCCCATTGGCCATCATTTGAATTTTATCGCCAACCTTGATACTGCCTTCTTTTACCGTGATATAACAAATTACACCTCGATAGGAGTCATATAAGGAATCAAAAATAAGTCCTTTAAGTGGTTCGTCCGGATTGCCTTGAGGGGCAGGAATATCTTCAACGATACGATCCAGGATTTCATCAATTCCTATACCTGACTTGGCAGACGCTAAAACAGCATCATCAGCATCAATTCCTATTACATCCTCTATTTCCTGTTTAACCCTCTCTGTATCCGCACTTGGCAGGTCAATTTTATTAATAACCGGAATGATTTCCAGATCATTATCCATCGCCAAATAAACGTTGGCAAGCGTTTGTGCCTCAATTCCCTGCGCGGCATCCACAACTAAAATTGCACCCTCACAGGCTGCCAAACTACGAGATACTTCATATGTAAAATCCACATGCCCTGGGGTATCAATTAAATGAAACACATAATCTTCACCTGATTTTGAGGTGTATTGCAATTGAACAGCATTCAGCTTGATGGTAATTCCCCGTTCACGTTCTAAATCCATACCATCAAGAAACTGTTCCTTCATCTCTCTTTGAGACAGAGCTTTTGTTTTTTCCAAAATTCGATCAGCCAAAGTAGACTTTCCATGGTCAATATGAGCAATGATCGAAAAGTTTCGTATGTTCTTCTGGTTTACGTTAGTCAAAATCCTCACTCCTGTTTTTTGCAACCACAATGCTATGTTGATTATAGCAATAGGAGGAAAATCATTCAATCAAACATCATATACGGGAGGATTTTTCTTTTTCCACCTGCGTTACAATCGGTAAATCAAATCAGATATCTGATAAGCACCTGTGACGAGCAGGTTATAAAACCATTTTACCCCAGTTTCTATGGCAGAAGCTATTTTTCCCGTTAATGATCCTCCTTGAATCTCCTGATAAGATTCTTTTTTTTCCTCTATTGATTTTTTATCCAGTGATTGTCCCATCACTTCAACTTCGTAGGGTTCTTCATTGTTATTAACAACCAGAGCATCATAGTTTTCCGTTTCATTCCCACTTAATTTATTCATTCCTGTTCCAGCCTGATCAAAACCAACAATGACACCTGTTAAAAACAAAATAATCATGAAAAAGAAGATTAACGTAAACCGAATCATTCTATCAGCTCCCCATTTCCTTCATCATCCGAAAAAACTATTCTATGAACTCTATTAAGACTATATGTAAGTGAGATAAATGCTAGAACCTGAAAATATAGAAAAGACATTTACCAGGTCATGCTAAGGAAATTGCGGTTACAGTTGTGGGATGTTTTTGGTTTCAGGTAGGTACGGGGATAAGCCAAAGCCATTCCGTGGCCAAATACATGCCACTCCATGTCTTCGTCTTATCCCGCATGACCTGAACAGTCGCCTCCGCTTTTCTTTGTCCAGCTGCGGCTCCTAGGTCAAGGCGGATATAAGCCAAAGCTATTCCGTGGCCAAAAACATGCCACTTCATGTCTTTGTCTTATCCCGCATGACCTGAACAGTCGCCTCCGCTTTTCTATTTACCTTGTAAAGTTTTCTTTGTTTTCTTTTTGGACGGCTTCGTGGAGGGCTCCATTAATTCCGGATGCTAATAAATGGGCGGTGTCTTCGATAAAACCATCAATTTCTTTTGGTGTAACCATTAGATTGTGTCCTAATGGGGAAAGAACTTCCTTAATTAGCTGGCGTTTTTCGTCTACTGACAGGCCTCCAACAACTCCCATGAAGGTTTGTCTTTTTTCTTCATCAGGTAAATCTTCATCTGTGAATTTTTTCTTTTCTCCAAAATTCAAACCTGCAGGGGTTAATGCCTTAGAAGGTTTTCCCTGTTCATTCATCTCCCGGCCAAAATGCTTCAGAATAAAATCAATGGTGTCACTCGTAATCGTTACAGCATCAACAACGGTAGGAATTCCAATAGAAATGACAGGAATGCCCAATGTTTCTTCACTTAAATCCTTTCGCTTATTCCCTACCCCGGAACCAGGGTGAATACCTGTATCCGAAATCTGAATGGTTGCATTTACGCGCTCAATTGACCTTGAAGCCAGTGCATCAATAGCAATAACAAAATCAGGTTTAACTTTATTGATGACTCCAAAAATAATGTCGCTCGTTTCAATTCCTGTTAATCCCATAACACCAGGGGACAGAGCTGAAACAGGGCGATACCCGTCTGCTACATACTCAGGCTGGAGTTTAAAAAGATGTCTGGTTATAAGAAGATCATCTACCGTATAAGGGCCAAGGGCGTCTGGTGTGACATTTCGATTTCCCAGACCAACAATTAAACAGGAAGCGCTATCGTCTATATTTCGCTTGGCTAAATACCTTTCAAGCTCACGTGCCACGATATTCGCTGTATCTGTCTGCATTTGGGTATCCTGTGTACGTATACTCTGTGTTTCCAGGGTTAAATACGAGCCCGCTTTTTTACCGATGGCTTCAGAGCCTTCTTCATCTATTTCCACATAAGTAATTTTCATGTCGCCTTCTTCCCGTTCCTTAACCTTTACCCCTTTGATCTCTTCCGTTTCCTGTTCTTTATCCTCCTGCTCGACGACCATTTCCCGTGCTTCAATGGCAAGGTCTGTACGAACTTTATATAATTTTTCATTCTTTTCCATCCAACGTCCCTCCATTCATTAACTCATGATTTCCAACTGAAATCTTTCTTATACGATAGACTTCATGACCTCTGATGTGACAAGCATAATTTCTTTACTGATCTATTGAAAACTTGTCTTCGCTTTGGTAAAATGGCTTTTGTTCAACTATCAGAATTTCATAGGTAAAGGATGATAGGTTTACTTCACAAAGTAACTGAAATAACGTATATTTCTTCAGGAGGTGAATCAATTGGCAAATATTAAATCCGCTATTAAACGTGTAAGAATTAATGAAGAATCACGTAACCATAATCAGGCATTTAAAACAGAAATGCGTTCTTCCATTAAACGTGTTGAACAGCTTGTTAACCAGAAAAATGCAGAGGATGCAAAGGCTGCATTAAAAGAAGCAACACGTAACATTGATAAAGCCGTTCAAAAAGGCATTATCCATAAAAACAATGGAGACCGTAAGAAAGCCAACCTAGCGAAAAAAATTAATGAGCTTGGAGCGTAACCGTCTCCAAAGCACAAGCGCCCGTTTGTTCAGCAATCGGGGGCCGGGCTGGACATGGTCATAAAAAAAGGAGCATTCCCTTAAGGGAAATGCTCCTTTTTATTATCTCCTTATTTCGCTGATCTTTTCTCGACAAAACGATACAACAGCAATTCGAATGCCAGCTCTTTCTCCATTTCTCCTCTTTTCATTTGTTCATCCGTATTGGTCAGCAGTGACATCATTTCGTATAACTGCTCCACACTAAAATATCGCTCCCGATCAAGGGCCATCTTTATTGCGTATGGATGTGCCTTAATCTGTTTATCCATTTGCTGTTTGGTATAGCCTTTATTCTTCATCAGTTTACATTGCAGAATTAAGCGTATTTGGGAAGCAAGCAAAGCCACGAGGGCTATCGGCTCTTCATTTCGCTTCGACAAATCTTTAAAAACCGCAATAGCCTCCGTAATATCTTTTTTCATTAAAGCATCAATCATCTTAAAGGCAGATGATTCCGTGTGCCGTGACACTAATTTTTCGACCACTTCAATTGTAATGGGCTCTCCCTCATCTACATAAAGAGAAAACTTCTCCAATTCCTTTTGAACAGACATTAAGTCAGTACCAATTTCCTCTATGAGCTTTTGTGTTGCCTGAGGTTCAATATGTATACCTAAATCTTTGGCTAGCATATCAATCCAGGTTTTCAAATCATATTCTCTTGGGGACTCACATTTTACCACACGTCCGGTTTTTTTCAGTTTCTTTACGATTTTTTTTCGTTCATCAATTTTTTCATATGGGGCAATGATAATGATAACCGTGTGATCCACCGGATGGTCCAGATACTTTTCCAGGACACTCAAATCATGTTCCACCTTGATTTTATCCAGTTTAGCCTTAAAGAATGAAGCGTTTTTTAATAGCAATACCTTTCGATCGCCGAAAAAGGGAAAGGTTTCGGCATCAAGAATTGCTTCCTGTATCGGGGTTTCCTCCATATCAAAGGCATTAAAATTCATACCTTGTTCAGGCTCTTCATCTAAAACAGACTGGATAATTTTATGTTGTAAATCCTGTATTAAATAGGATTCATTACCAAATAATAAATAAAGAGGAATATATTTTGACTCTTTCAGGGATTTTACAGCTTCTACATAAGACATCTCTCTCACCTCATATTATGCTTGTCCTTTAAGTATAAAGAATTTTTATTTATATGACTATAATCCGAGATGAGAAAAAATTTTCAAGAGCTCTCGCTTTGTGATATGATAAAGAGGGAAACGGTGGTGGCCATTTCCCCCAAAATCTATATGAACGTCTGAATCACAGTCCCGGGAAACTGACATTCAGACGATGTTTGCTTACATAATTAGAATGTGTTTTTAAGTATGGTTTTATAGGTGTTAAGTGTTGACAAAGCAGGAATTGGAAAATCATTTGTGAACTTTTTTTAAATCATATAGATTTTTCAGAGCATTTTGCTTATACTAGGAAATGATATAGGAGGGGTAATCGTGAACGAGTTTGAAAAAAATGTTCAATCTAAAAACCACGATGTGATTGACTCAATCAAAGGATTCACCTTTTCATTTTTATTCTTTATGATAATTTTCTTTATTGGTGTTGTTTTTCAAGTTATAGGCGGTTAAGAAGAGAGACTGTTTTTACAGTCTCTCTTTTTTTATGGCCTCATTAAGTAAACCATTTATGGCTAAGAAATCATGAGAGGCCACGTCCGGCTCCAGCGCCCAGCGACTAGCGAGACTTCCTTCACTTCCGTCCGATAAGTCAACATCGACTCACGCTGTTCGTCGTGTTTCCGTTATCTCCTCCGGCTCAGTCCAGTCCGTACGTCGCTAAACGGGCGCTTCCGCCTTTGTTCTATTATATTTTATGGATTCATGGTCCGGAATGTGCTACCCATTTTATGAAACCGATACTGAATCGCTCCGTGAATGTCTGTGCGCAGAATTTTCGTATGATTTTGCTGAAGTCGGGCAAGGGTTTCAGGAGCGGGATGACCATATAAATTATGTTCACCTGCTGAAATCAGGGCAAAATCAGGTCTTAATGCCTCCAGAAATAACTGAGATGAAGAATATTTACTGCCATGATGAGGAACTTTCAGAATATCCACCTGTAACTCAGGATAGTCTGCAATGATTTCTCTTTCTGTCTCCGAGCCGATATCGCCGGTAAACAGCCAGGTCCGATCTCCTAATTTGGTATATAAAACGATGGAGCGGTTGTTTTGATCTAATGGTGAAGTACCCTCATCATGCGGAGATAAAACATGAAAAATATAATCATCAATCATTAATTTCATCCCTTTTGTGAGTATGTGTGGGTTCAACGATGGCTGAGCAGGCAAAAATTCTTCAAAATCAGGGTTTGTATACAATTGGTCAATATTGAAATGCTTTTGCAAATAAGTGTAACTGCCAAAGTGATCCTGATCAAAATGAGTAACAATAAGATGATCAATGGTTGTGATTCCTTTTGACCATAAGTAAGGCTTTATCGCATATTCTGCCGTTGGATTGCCAGGATTCTTTTCATCGCTTTTATTCAAAGACATTTCCTTTGCTGCATCAATCATGACAACCCCCTCTCGATAAGGCAGTTCAATCACAATTGTATCTCCCTGCCCTACATCCAGCATGGTAACCGTCCCTTTACTGTCCAGATAAGGCTGAAGCTGAACCACGATCAATAGAACAATAAGCAACGTGGCTGTAAAAAGTGCTTTCATTTTCTGATTGACCTCAAGCAGCTTCATAAACAGAAACAAACCGGCAAAGTAAGCTATTATTGCAATCACTGATATTTCTCCAATCACCCATAAAAGCTGAATTTCTTTAACTTCATTCAAAAGCCAAACCAGCATTGGCTCATGGAACCTGGAGAAATAAAAATCAATCACATCTGTAAAAGGAGGTGGAAGCCATGAAAATAAAACAGCGATTAAAGACACAGGGATGACCAGGGCGGAAAAGTAAGGAACAAAAAACAAATTGGCAAAAATGGACAAGGGGCTGATGTAATAAAAGTTGAGTATTTGAAGTGGGATTAAGACCATTTGGCTGATAAAGCTGATATAAATCATCGTCCAGAGGTATGAAGGAAGTCTGCGGAGAATATTTCCGGACATGATTAGACTGAAGGTAACCAGAAAAGAAAATTGAAATCCTAACTGATAGATAAGCAGTGGATTCTGCAGTAATAATAAAATAGCGGTTATACTCACAACATCCGTGACTGGCCATCTGCGTCCCAGGATTGAGAAAATAAACAATAACTCAGCCATCATTACCGCTCTTAATACAGGCGGGTTTCCACTTGCAAAAACAGCATAGACAGGAAGAAAAATCATGATGATATATCTGCTCGTTTCGATGGAAAGTTTACACACTCGATTAAGGATTGTATAGATAAAAAGTATGATTAATCCTGCATGAAGGCCGGAGATGGCTAACAAGTGGGACAAATTCCAGTGCTGAAACTCCTGTATGATCTCCTCGGAAAGAAAATCCTTATCACCGAAAATCAAAGCCTGTATCCAATGATAGCTCTCATCCGTGTACTGCTCCTTTAAGAACTGTAAAAGATGATTTTTGACTTGTAATGGATAGGCCATCCAGTCCTTTCCCACACAATGGATATCCTTTTGCTGAATATTCATTTGCAGATAAATCCCCATACTTTTTAAGTAGGAACGATAGTCAAATGCCCCTGGATTTCGTGCTTCTTCAGGTACCTTCATTTTTCCTGTTACCGTACACTTGGCCCCGTGCTGGTAAGAAGACTTTTGGAGGGATTCCGATTGCTCACTATAGATGTTAATTAGCAGCTTTTCAGACGTATTCGTTTCTTCAAGAGTTAAGGAGATGTAGCCTTCCTTTATGCTTGGATTGGATGTGATCGTTCCCTGAATGAGGGTGGATTCCTCATGTGAATGGTCTTTCCATAATGAGGATTCAAAGGGAGGCAAGAGGGAGAAGTAGATCAAAAGAACAGAGGAGAAAAAGAAAAACAGCCAGGATCCAGGTCTATTCTTATACAGAATGTACGAAATAAATAAAAAAACCCACAATCCCAGCCATAATAATAAGTACTCATTCCAAATTGAAAACAAGGCTATCAACAAAAGATAATGCCATTTTCCTTTCAATAACTTCACCTGGTTTCTTAATTAAGGGTGGTAAATAGGTGATGGGCCTCTTCACGCAGTTCCTTCATCTCTTCTTTACCGGCACCTGAGGCCTCCAGTTTGTCCAGCATCCTGGATAAAAACTTCACCTTTTCCTGTGCTTTTGTATCAATATTTAAGTATTCAAGCTCTACTTTTTTTACTTCAACTCCAGCTTCTTTAAAAAGCTCGATAGCATAAGGATGGTTATGATAATCTGTTGCATAAAATAGTCGTTTAATCCCGCCTTGTATAATAGCCTTCGAGCACTGAAGGCATGGGAAATGAGTAACATAGAGCTCAGCACCTTCTGTCGGTACACCAAATTTCGCACATTGTAACAAAGCATTAACTTCAGCATGAACCGTTCGGACACAGTGGCCATCAATAACATAGCATCCTTCATCTATACAATGGACACTGCCTGTCACACTCCCATTGTATCCGCCTGCAATAATTCGTTTATCTCTTACAATCGTGGCCCCGACAGCTAATCGCTCACAGGTACTTCGCATAGCAAGCAGATGACTTTGAGCCATGAAATATTGATCCCATGCTATTCGTTCCATTTGTATCCCACCTTTTGTCGATTAATGTTCTTTTACAAGTTTACCTATTCTGTATCATTCGTGCAATTACGGAATGAGAATTTCATCTTTAAAATTTTCAACCGTTTTTTCACCAATGCCTGAAACATTAACTAATTCTTCGGTATTACGGAATCGGCCATTTTCTTCCCGATATTGAATAATTGCCTGTGCTTTGGCCTCACCAATTCCCCTTAACTCCATCAGTTCCTCCGCAGATGCATCGTTTATACGGATTTTACTGCTACCGTCGCTTTTTTCTTCAGCCTCTCTGTATTGATTGGCCTCCAGGACGACAATCGCCATCTCATCATAAACTTTTTCTGCTAAATTCACCGATAATGGATCTGCTGTTTCAGATAGTCCTCCTGCCATCGTTATGGCATCATCTACTCTGGCATTAGCAGTCAGCTCATAAACACCCGGGTTCTTAACCGCTCCTTTTATATCTACGACTATAGCAGAATTCTTCTTTTTCTCTTCTGCATTCAAATCTTTTTCTTCCACCAGATTGCTGTCAGAATCAGCCACACCCGTATCTTCCTTCACGACTTTCATATCATCCTGATTGTTACTTGTAAAAATCAAAATCAGCATAAAAGTGACGATGATACTACCTAACCATATTTTAAATAAAATTTGCTTATTCACTTTCATTTTTATTTTCATGACCTCTTTTCATAAATAAAGATTTATAATCATACAAATAGAAAAGACAATAGGCTGTAAAGGAGGGTGCGGAATGAAATGGGGAGTCATCGGAACAGGAAACATGGGAAGTGTGCTCATTGACGCATGGTTAACAAGCGGGGTAATTGAACAGGATGATTTGTGGATTCATAATCGAACATTATCCAGAGCCTTTGACATTGCAGACCAGTATCCTTCCATTCATGTATCGACCACTGCAGAAAAAGTTGTTAAGCAGTCGGATATTATTTTTATCTGTGTAAAGCCATTACAAGTGATTCCTTTACTGGAGCAAATCCATAAATATTTACGCCCTGAACAATGTATTGTGTCCATTACCAGTCCAATTTCAGTTGAAGAACTGAATAATACCGTTCCATGTCAGACTGCCAGAATTATTCCAAGTATTACGAACAGAGCCTTACAAGGAGCAACTTTACTGACCTTTCCTGAAGATATTCAGCCGACCATGAAGGCCTATCTTATTCAAAGCTGTAAATTATTTTCAGTTCCGGTTGAAATAGATGAATCCATAACGAGAGTTTCTTCTGATATTGTGTCATGCGGCCCAGCATTCCTTAGCTATTTAATCCAGACGTTTATTCAGGCCGCAAATGACTACGCTCATTTAGACAAAGAACGGGGAATGATTTTTGCTGAACAAATGATTGTAGGGTTTGGAAAGTTGATTGAAGAAGGTCACTATTCACTAAAAAGTCTGCAGGAAAAAGTAACTGTAAAAGGTGGAGTTACCGGCGAAGGTCTTAAAGTGCTGGAAAAAGAAGTCGGGGACTTATTTCATCATATTTATGAGGCAACCCATACTAAGTATTCTCATGACCGAAAAGAAGTTGAACAACAGGTTACTAAATCATAATTCGACATAACCTGAGGAAATCCTTTTATTTTTTCAAATCATCTCCCATATCAGTACAAAGGCACTTAGCAAAAGAGCTGCTAAGTGCCTTTGTGTTTATATATTTCGACCAAGAATCATTAAGTCTCTTTTTGTTCCGTCCATCTCTGCAACACCTGATAAGTGTCCCCATTTTTCAAAATCAAAATGGGAAAACAATCGTAAACTCCGTTGATTATGAGCAAATATAAAAGCAATCAAAACATCAATATTAAGTTCTGGAGATGTACGGATAACTTTCTTCAGCATATCCTTTCCTAGTCCTTTTCCGCGAAATGCCTGGTGAATATAAATACTTATCTCGGCGGTAGCATCATATGCTGGTCTTCCATAGAAAGATTGAAAGCTTATCCATCCGCATAATTGTCCTTCATATTCAGCCACCCACAATGGTCTGCGGTCAGGGGTGTGCTCCTCAAACCAGGGCAAACTGTCACTAACAGTCACAGGCTCCGTATCCGCTGTTGCCATTCTGCCAGGTATGGTTGAATTATAAATATCAATAATGGCTGGCAAATCCTCCGCCCTGGCGTTTCGATATGTAATTGCTGCTGTCATAAAAGGCCTCTCTTTCTACTTCCTGCAGACAAAAAAGATCCGGTCTCCCTGTTCATCCAATTCTTCAGTCGAAAAATCACTATAAATACCGAGCACTTTAAATCCTGCTTCCTCTGCTTTTGATTTATAAAATTCAATAGGGAAAGTCCGCTGAACGTGATACTCATCAAATCTGCTGTAAGAATTATGATCATCCCTGATAAAAAACGTTAAATCATGCTCTACGGATGAAGGATATTCACCTTCATCACAAAACCAGATATAGGATACCTCTTCCCGTACCTCGGCAAAGGTCTCATTAGCAAGAACTTCATTCATGTAAAATTCCGAATGTACATCAAATACAAATAATCCATCCTTTTGAAGCTGCTTATAGACCTGCATAAAACTCTTTTGGATCTCTTCTTCTTCTGTAATATAATTCAGTACATCGCAAAAACTTATCGCCACATCATATTGCACAGGACTTTCAAACGACCGGATATCCTGGTGGACCCAGGTCACGTCGGTACTTTTATTTTGAGCTATCGAAAGCATCTCCTCAGATAAATCCATCCCTGTCACCTCATAATTCAGAGCGTCCAGACGAACGGAGATCTCCCCTGTACCACACCCAATATCCACAATGGAAAGAGCTTCAGGTCGATATTTTTTAAGTGTACTCATGATAAATTGAATCCACAAATCATAAGGGGCCTCACTCATTAATTCATCGTAAACGTACGCAAATTTTTGATAAGACATCGGCTACTCTTCACTCTTCACAAATAAAGTTTCTTCAGGTACCCTCTGTGCATCGCCCCATAAACGTTCCAAGTTATAGTAATTACGCTCCTCTTTATGGAAAATATGACAAACAACATCATCCAGATCGACTAAAACCCAACGAGCCTGCTCATAGCCTTCAAGCTTTTTAACATCCAATCCACTTTCTTCTACTTTATCCTTGATTGCACGGGCTATGGACTGAACCTGACGTTCATTATTCCCATGACATATCAGAAAATAATCAGCAATGAGGGAAACGTCCTTCATATCCAGAGCCACAATGTCTTTGCCCTGTTTATCTTCACATGCTGCTGCTACGATCTGTAATAGATCTTTACTCTCCATTCCTTCCATTCCTCCAATTATGAACTCAAGATTTTTGTAAAATGATTATAAGCATAGAATGTATCAGGATAAATCGTTGCCCCTTTACTCATTAAGAACTCAATTGTATTATGCAGGGACATTTGACAAGCCTCATCCAGGTCCTTCCATGCCATTTCTCTTACTTCATGAACTCCGGGAAAACTCCTTCCAGGCTCAATATAATCCGCTAAAAACACGATTTTTTCTAATTTACCCATATGAGCCCTTCCTGTTGTATGGTACCTGATGGCATCAAGGATTTCCTGGTCTTCTATTCCGTACTTTTGCTTGACTAAATAAGCCCCGGCAGGCCCATGCCATAATTCATGATGGTAATCCAGTAAATCTTTCGGCAGATAGCTTACTGTCTGAATGATTTGTTTCATTTCTTCTTTAGGCCAGTATTTGGCAAGATCGTGAAAGGCTGCCGCTATTTCTGTCTGATATTGATCAGCCTTATAAATCTGTGCAAGCTTGACAGCTGTATCTACTACCCTCTTCGTATGATCAAATCGTTCCTGTTTTAAATACGGCCGAACCTGTTCCAAAGCATCATTCAAATCCATATAAACCCTTCTCCCTTATATAGTCTAATACATCTTCTTTCATCCAGTAATAAACCGGCCTGCCAGCTTCCAGTCGTTCTCGTAGCCGGGATGAAGATATTTCAACAATGGGTACATTTACAAATTTAATCGGATAGGGACTCGATAAAGGATAGCCCTGTCGCTCAACCCCGACAAATTGAACAAGGGAAACTAATTCATCAATTTTATGCCAATGAGGCAGATATTCCACCATGTCTCCACCGATGATAAAATAAAAATCATCATCCGGGTAATCCTCTTTTAGAGCTTTGATGGTATCAAGAGTGTAAGAAATCCCTGCCCGTTCAAGCTCAATCGTTTCCAGGCGAAAATGAGGGTTCCCGCGTATTGATCGTTCAACCATATTTTTGCGATGGTTTGAATCCGTTGTTTTTGTGTCCTTATGAGGTGGAACATAGGTCGGAATAAACCAGATTTCATCCAGTTGAAGCTGTTCATAAATTTCCTCAGCGATAATTAAGTGCCCAATATGCGGGGGATCAAATGTACCACCAAATAATCCGATTCTTCTCATGTTCATCTACCTTTTCTATGGTAATTCAATTTGTTTGTTTTCCGATGATTCCTTGTAAAGGACAATCGTATGGCCGATAAGCTGGACGAGCTCACTTTCAGATTTTTGGGCTATTTCCCTGGCAACATCATTTTTATCCTCAAAATTGTTTTGCAAAATACTGACCTTTATTAATTCCCGTTTTTCCAAAGCTTCCTTTACCTGAATAATTAAATTGTCGTTAATCCCGGCCTTTCCAATTTGAAATATTGGCTTTAAATGATGGGCCTGAGAACGTAAATATCTTTTCTGTTTTCCGGTTAACATGGTGAACCACCTTTCAATTTCTGCTCTAATTCCTGAAGTATATGCGCTGGATGAATGCTTCTGCCTGTCCAGAGTTCAAATGCAAGGGCTGCCTGGTATAGAAGCATTCCATGACCATAATGAATCCTTGCACCCTTTTCCTTTGCTGTTTTTAAAAAACAGGTTTCGATTGGATTGTAAATAATATCACTAACTATTGTGTTCTGTTTTAGGGTTTGTAATTGAAGCGGCATCATTCCATCATTTGGAGCCATTCCAATACTGGTGGTTTGTATAATCAAATCATATTGATGAAGATTCTGCTCTGCTTCTATCAGGGTGTATAGGCTGGTTTTTACATGAGCTTCTCTGATATCAAGCAATCCTTCTGCACGTTCCCTTGTTCGATTTGCTATATCGATAACCGGAAACGCCTCCTGATTTAAAGCATCGTATATCCCTCTGGCAGCTCCCCCTGCACCAATTAGTAATACAGATTTCACACTTGTATCCAACTCAGGGAAGCTTTGCTTTAAAGACCTGATGTAGCCTCTTCCATCGGTATTATACCCTTTCCATGTCCCATCCTGATTTACAACTGTATTGACTGCACCAATGGCTCTGGCACGAGGATCCAGGATATCAGTAAACCGGGTGATCGTTTCCTTATACGGGATCGTAACATTAAACCCATCCACATTCATCCTTCTGAAAGTATCAAAGCTCTCCTTAAGTTCTTCTTCCTTAATTTCATAAGGGCGATAAATTCCATTGATTCCGGTTTCTTTCATAAATTGCTGATGGATCCACGGAGACAGCGTATGTTTTATCGGATTCCCAATCACACCTAACAAGTATCCCACTATAAAACTCTCCCTATGATTGAAGTTTCACTTTTCCTATGTTCATGATTCCCCTTTTATTACCGGGCCAGCAGGCAATATTCATCGATCCATTCTAAATTAATGCCTTACGTACAGATACCCGTACTCCATCCGGAATATAGGCCGTAACTGTCGTATTTCCTTCTGTAACAGTGACCCAGCCCAGCCCGGAGAATACAATATCGGATTTTTCTTTAATATGAAAGGTTTTCGGTTTTAATTCCGGCAGATGTTGCAACGTCTCGTTATTGGGTGGAGACAGCATATCTCCCACGTGATCGGCATACAGTTGATCAGCCTTCTCCGTTTTGGTCCGGTGAATCATTAATTCATTTGAAAAATAACAGACATAGGATCCGTTATTCCCCTTTTCAATATCCAGTCGGGCCAACCCTCCAAAATATAAAGTCTGCTGTTCATTTAATTGATACACACGTGCTTTAATTTCCTTTTTCGGTGTTATCGTCTTCAAATCCTGTTCCGATATATAATGAGCCATCTGATATCGATTGATAACACCTGGTGTATCATACAAGGATGCCTGGTCATCAAGAGGAATATCGATAAACCCTAAAGTTGTACCTGGAAAATAGGACGTTGTAATGGCCTCTTTTTCTCCTGTGGTATCCTGTATCAGATAATTAATAAAGGTGGATTTTCCTGTGTTTGTAGCCCCTACAACATATACGTCCCGTCCACGTCCGAGATCTTCCATTCCTTCTTTGACTTCCTCAATCCCCATTCCTTTTTTTGCGGAAATTAAGAAAACATCCTGAACCTTAAGCCCCAAATCTTTGGCCTCTTTACGCATCCACTGCTTAATTTTATTCGGATTTGTCGATTTCGGTAACAAATCCGCTTTGTTTCCTACTAATAAAATTGGATTATTTCCTGTAAAACGAGGCAGACCTGGAATAAAGCTTCCATTAAAATCAAAAATGTCCACGATATTTACAATTAAAGCATCGGATTGACCGATTTCATTCAGCATTCTTAAAAAGTCATCATCCGTTAAAGACACATCTTGAACCTCGTTATAATGCCTTAATCGAAAGCAGCGTTTACAGGTTATATCTTCACGATTTAATGCGGATGCAGGGGCATATCCTACCTCATTGGGATCCTCTGTTTGTATCTTTGCCCCGCATCCCTGACAAATGATCTCTTCCATATGTTATTCCTCCCAGGTGATTAGGCCTTTTTTGCGGAACCAATTTAAAATCAGTCGCTCTATTTTACGATTCACCTTTGTCATCGCTCCATCTGTTTCTACAACCGGTACGACTAAAATGGTATAGAAACGTGAGGAATTACCGCCTAACACATCTGTTAATAATTGATCACCAACAACCACGATTTCCTCTTTTTTTAAGTTCATTTCTTTTTGTGCTTTTTTAAAAGCTCGGGATAATGGCTTTCTGGCTTTATATACAAAAGGGACATTTAAGGGTGTAGAAAAATGACGAACCCTTTCTTCATTATTATTAGATATCACAGTAACCTGAATACCATGATCTTTCATTAACTTAAACCACGCGACAATCTCTTCTGTGGCATCCTTTTGATCCCAGGCTACCAATGTATTATCCAGATCTGTAATAATCCCTTTAATGTTCTTTTCCTTGAGATTTTCCGGTGTGATTTCAAACACCGTTTTCACATGTTCATTCGGCAGGAACTTCTTTAGCAACACCTTCACCTCTGATTCTACTCTAGTAACAATAACATCATATACAATTTATACATATTGTTCAAAGAAAATTCGTCTATTTAACCTAACTATTTATATGCTGTTCGGTTTTAGTTTTGCCAAAAACCTTTCGACATTTTCCACAAAAATTCGAGTGTGGATAACTTTATTCACACAATCAACAGCTATAAACCAGCACTTTTTATCATTCACACACAACTTATACACATCTTTGTGTGGATAGGTGAATGATTGTGCAATCTTTTCTTTCGTGATAAAGTAAAAATATAAAATTGACAAGCACATGAAAACCGCTCTGTGACAGCGTTTGTCCCTGGTTTTTTATATTATTACAAGGGATGTCAGGAGTTTATGTTAGGAGGTGACCTGCCTTTTATTGGCTTCCCATATGGAACATTTATCTGACGAGCTATTAGTTGAGTCCTATTATAAGGCATGTGAATTAGACTTAAGCAAGGAGTTTATTGCATTAATTGAAAAAGAAATAAAAAGGAGATCCCTTACTCATAAAATTAGACAAACCAGTTAATATGGATGCTCCGTTTATATATTCATCCCCTGGTACAAATAACTTTGTCCCAGGGGATTTTATTTGCTACCCTGCAGGTTTTGTTTGTAGAATAAATGGTATATGAGTCATAGATTCATGATAAAATGAGAAAGATATGTGTGTTCAATCTTTGGCAGGGAGGATTTCGATTCAATGATTTATGCAGTTTTTGCCCCATTAATCATTACATTACTTATACCTTTATTCAGTAAATGGAAAGAAAAAATACATACAGGGTGGTTCCTTCTTCCTGTACCGTTTTTCATTTTCCTTTATTTCATTCGATTCGCCGGTGAAAACTTTACACCTGTATCTGAAGTCTATCCATGGATTCCTTCTTTAGATATTTCCATTGACTTTTATCTTGATGGTTTAAGTCTATTATTTGTTTTATTGATCAGCGGTATTGGCACTCTTGTTGTACTTTATTCCATTTACTACTTACATAAGTCAGAACAACTGAAGCAATTCTATATCTATTTATTCTTGTTCATGTTCTCCATGCTCGGTGTCGTTCTTTCCGATAATGTTTTTGTTCTTTATACATTCTGGGAATTTACATCCCTTTCATCTTTCCTTTTAATCGGGTTTTGGCACCATCGTGAAGGGTCAAGGTATGGAGCACTCAAATCTATGCTAATTACGGTGTTAGGCGGATTTAGTCTATTGGCCGGAATCATTATGTTATCCGTTATAACAGGTACGACAAGCATTCAGGAAATGATTGCACAGACCGATGTGATTGTGAACCATCCGTTCTTTCCACTTTTATTTGTGTTTCTTGTTCTTGGTGCTTTTACCAAATCAGCTCAATTCCCATTCCATATCTGGCTTCCGGATGCAATGGAAGCTCCTACTCCAGTGAGTGCTTATCTGCATTCCGCTACAATGGTTAAGGCTGGTATATTTCTAATTGCCCGTTTCTCACCAATCCTGGGCCAGGAGCCATTATTCTTTGGTGTTATTACTACGGTCGGCCTGATTACTCTGTTCTGGGCTTCCTTTATGGCTGTACGCCAGACGGATTTGAAGGGGATTCTGGCCTTTTCTACAGTCAGTCAGCTCGGTATGATTATGGCTATGCTAGGCTTTGGAACGGAAGCAGCGATATTTGCCGCTGTCTTCCATATTTTAAACCATGCCACTTTTAAAGGAAGCTTATTTATGATTGCCGGAATTGTAGATCATGAAACCGGAACGAGAGATATTCGTAAGTTAGGTGGACTTATGACCTTTATGCCGATTTCAGCAACACTTGCTGTATTTGGGATCTTTTCAATGGCCGGTTTTCCTCTCCCATTCCTGAACGGTTTTTACAGTAAGGAAGAATTTTTAGGGGCCACAGTAGACTTAAATGAATATACAGGCGGATTTCTCGGATTCTTGCAGGAAGCCGTACCTTACATAGCAGTCATCGGAAGTATTTTTACGTTTGTTTATTCTATGTATTTCTTCTTTGGAACCTTCAGAGGCAAATATAAAGAACAGGAGTTGGAAAAGAAACCACATGAGGCACCTGTTGGCATGCTGATTCCTCCTGCTATACTTGTATTAGGAGTTATCCTGATTGGTTTATTCCCAAATGCAGTGAACCAGCCTTTCCTGGTCCATACTGCTGAAGCCGTGTTAGGCGGGGATATCCATACGCATGAATTGAAATTCTGGCATGGGTTCTCTCCAGCCTTTATTATGTCGTTGATTATCGTGGGTGTCGGAACCATTCTTGCTGTAACACGGAAGAAATGGTCCACCGTTTATAACATCTTTCCGCGAAAAGGATTTAATGAGCTCTATAACTTTATCGTGGATTCGATTGAAAGTGGATCAAAGAAGATCACCAATACCTACATGACAGGATCCTTACGCCACTATATGGCCTATATTTTAGGCACAATTTTCGTAATCAGCTTTATCATAATGCTTATGTCAGATGGTTTTGCCATTGATTTCAGCCAGACAGCTGCTATTACCATTCCGGAAATCCTGGTTGGGCTAGTCATGGCGATTGCTGCCATAGCTACCATTTTTACAACCAATCGTTTAGCTGCCATTATTACGGCTGGAGTTGTTGGCTATGGATTATCCATTTTATTTGTACTTTATCGGGCACCTGATTTAGCCCTTACCCAATTGATCGTAGAAACGGTTTCAATGGCATTATTTCTGCTCTGTTTCAAGCATTTACCTGAGTTCAAAAAACTTCCAAGTCACCCTGGTGTTAAATCTGTAAACAGCCTGATTGCCATTGGTTTTGGAGGTTTAATGACATTAATTGGAATTAGTGCACACAGTACAAAACTGTTTAGTCCTATTTCCGACTATTTCTTAGAACAGTCTGTTCCTCAGGGCGGAGGACACAACGTCGTCAATGTGATCCTCGTTGATATGCGTGGGCTTGATACACTATTTGAAATTACCGTTTTAGGTATAGCAGCCCTTGCCATATATGGACTTATTAAATTACGGCATGACAAGGGGGCGAAATAAACATGGAAATATTAATGTCTATTTTAGCTGGTATTCTTTTCGCAACCGCTATTTATAACCTGTTACAAAAACAAATGCTGCGAATTATCATAGGAACCCTTCTTCTGTCTCATGGTGCCCACTTATTCATCCTTACCATGGGACAGCTAAAGGCAGGGAAACCGCCTATTATTGTGGAAGGGGTTGAACAATATACCGATCCCTTGCCACAAGCACTTATTTTAACATCCATCGTTATCAGCTTTGGTGTAACCAGCCTATTATTAGTACTGAGCTATCGGGCATCCAAGCTTAACGGATCAGACAATATGGAAGAATTAAGGGGAAGTGAACATGAGTAATCTAGCCGTTTTACCAATTATCATTCCATTAATATCCGGAATTCTGGCTATATTTTTTGCCAAAAAAACGATAGCTGTCCGGGTCTTTGCACAGGTACTTACAATTGTCAATTTAGCCGTTTCTGTCGGAATTGCGCTTTACGTTATACAAAACGGAACTGTCACTCTGGAAACAGGTGGTTGGTCAGCCCCCTTTGGGATCATTCTGGTCGCTGACCCACTGGCCATCTTTTTGGTGGTCACAACAAATATTATTGCAACAGCAAGTGTGTTTTTTGCGCCAAATTCCTTGTCCCAAAAGCAGGAGCAGTTTTATTTTTACACCTTTTACTTTTTATTGATAAGTGGTGTATCAGGAGCATTTCTTACAGGGGATTTATTTAACCTGTTCGTGTTTTATGAAGTATTACTAATGGCTTCCTATGGCTTAATTGTCTTAGGTGGAGAAAAAGTTCAGTTACGTGAGTCGCTTAAATATGTATTGCTGAATTTATTTTCCTCCATGCTGTTTGTCACAGCTATCGCCTTCATTTATTCCGTTACGGGGACGGTTAATATGGCACAGCTGGGAGAACGCATCCAGGAGGTTGAGCAAACCGGAATTTTAACGACTATCGGGGTAGTGCTGTTCTTTGTTTTTGCGACCAAGGGAGCAATTTTCCCACTTTATTTCTGGATGCCCAAGTCCTATATCGTCCCAAATGCTGTGGTGTCCGCTTTATTCGGTGCCTTACTGACCAAGGTGGGGATTTATTCCATTCTCCGTACCTTTACATTAATATTTTCTCATAATCCTGAAATCACTCATGAGCTGTTCCTATGGTTAGCTGCACTTACGATGATTTTTGGTGTGATTGGTGCCCTTTCAACAGACAATGTAAAGTTGATTATCGTATACAACATTATTCCGGCTGTCGGATGGATGCTAATGGGAATCGGATTATTGAATCATGATGGACTTGCAGGATCTGTCTATTATCTGTTACAGGATATTATCATAAAGGCTGGCCTCTTTTTAATGGTTGGAGCCCTTGTTTATGTAGCTGGAACTTCTGATCTTAAGAAGATGAAAGGACTGATCCATCATTACCCCCTGTTAGGATGGATGTTCTTTATTGGGGGACTTGTCCTGGCAGGCGTACCACCATTCAGCGGTTTTATTGGAAAACTGCTCTTATTACAAGGAGGTATTCAGGAAGGTCGATATGGAATAGTGATCATTGGTTTACTTTCAAGTCTGCTCATTTTGCTATCCATCATGAGAATCTTTACAAGAGCTTTCTGGGGAGAAAAAACAGAGCTTACGAATCCGAATATACAGCTGAATAAGGCACGTCGACTTACGATTCCTGCCTTGGGATTATTGTCCGTTACTGTCATTTTAGGAGTCGGCGCGGAGTGGTTTATGCCTCACATAGAAACGATAACCACCCAATTGATGAATCCTGAAATCTATATTGATTCTGTGTTAAAGGAGTAACCGACTATGGCATTGCAAATTCTTTTTAACTTAATTATTGCCTTTATGTGGATGTTTTTGGAGGAACAATATCAATTTTCAACGTTTTTCTCAGGTTATCTGGTCGGGATTTTACTATTGTTTCTCTTAAGACGTTTTATTCCCGATGCCTTCTATCTGAAACGTGTTTTTAAAGTCATTCGTTTAATTCTCTTGTTTGTTAAGGAACTGATTTTATCAAACTTTAACATTCTAAAGCATGTTTATAAGCCAAAATTCAACGTTAAGCCCGGGATTTTTGCTCTTCCTACAGAATTAAAAAGCCAATGGGAGATAACATTGCTTGCAAATTTAATTTCCTTAACCCCGGGAACCTTGACAATTGCTGTGTCTCATGATTATTCACACCTCTACATACATGCTATGGACATACCAGATGTAGAAAAAGAAATCCGGTCAATTAAGGATACGTTTGAGAAGGCTATATTGGAGGTGACAAGATAAATGGGAGAGGAAGCATTTTTATCCCCAATGTTACGAGCGGTAACGATCATATGTATAGTTGGTATTTCGGTTTCCATTTTTATTTTAATTTATCGGGTTCTAAAAGGGCCTACTAACCCTGACCGTGCTGTTGCACTGGACGCTATTGGTATTAATTTAATGGCTCTGGCTGGTTTACTGGCCATATTATTGGTTACTACTCAATTTAATGATGTTATTCTGCTCATTGGAATTTTATTATTTATTGGTACCATAGCAATAGCGAAATTTTTAGAAAAGGGTGTTATCATTGACAGAGATCGTGATTAGTGTCTTTCTGATTATCGGTACCTTTATAACATTATCTGGTTCTTTAGGTATTTTACGCTTTCCTGATGTCTATACAAGACTACATGCATCCACCAAGGCTTCTACATTAGGAGTGGCCGGCATTCTCATCGGTGCGTTTTTATTTATGTACTTTGATGTTGAAATCATCAGCGGAAAATTGATCCTGGGTATTATCTTTATTTTACTTACTGCTCCTGTCTCAGGGCATATGATTTCCAGGGCAGCCCATAATACAGGTGTAGAGCTTTGGGATGGAAGTATTAAAGATGCTTACAGTGAAGAGAAACAAGATCAGAAGAAATAATGAACATGAGGCTGGAACATAAAAGTTTTCGCTGAAGTAAATTCGAATTATGATAGGTGCAGGGACCACCGCTACAGAAATATACTTCGCTTTCACCCAAGGGCACAAGTGCGACATCTATTCAAACTCCCAAAGGTCGTTTTCATAGTGTCTTCTTTGCCGTGGGCGGCTGGTGAGCCTCCTCGCGCTATCGCGCTTGTCCTGTTACGGCTCTCTCAGGCCCAAGCAGTCATAAGCAGAATCCACTACGTGACAGATAGCGTGTCACTCCATGGATTGCTTATGCTGTCGGGCCTAAACGGTCGCCTTCACTTTTCATTGCGAAGTCTCACCTAGGCCTTCCTCCCACGACGAACAGGACGTTCTAGTGTCGGTGTTGGCACAGGACGTGCCGTTTTAACCGACCAGGAGTCTACGTATATTTCCTCCGCTAAGGTACCCTATACTCTATAATTCGGTTTATGACAAGGCGAATTAGTTATGTCACGGCCTCTTTTTTTTTGATTAATTAAAAATAGAAGTTGATTGCTCATACTTCAGCACTGGCAAAACAAAACAGGTACTTTCACCTATTGTTAAAAATAATTAAAGGTCGGACAGACACAATATTGCACACCTCCTCATAGGCTTTACAATATAGGCTTTTGCCTAAATGTCTCATGGAGGTGTCTTGCTTGTTAAGTATCTTGAAAACACTCGCTGTATTTTTAAAAGAAATGTTCTTTTTTGCCTCCTACATTAAAAACAATGCTTTTCCTCAGCCACTGTCTTCGGAGGAAGAAGCAAAATACTTAAAATTAATGAAGCAGGGAGATGAGCATGCCAGAAATATGCTGATTGAGCATAACCTGAGACTTGTTGCACACATCGTGAAAAAGTATGAAAATTCCCGTGAGGATCAGGAAGATCTTATTTCGATTGGAACCGTCGGATTAATTAAAGGTATTGAAAGTTATTCTCCTGATAAGGGTACAAAGCTGGCAACGTATGCAGCTCGTTGTATTGACAATGAAATTCTTATGTTTTTAAGATCTCTGAAGAAAACACGAAAGGATGTGTCCTTGCACGATCCCATAGGTCAGGATAAAGAAGGAAACGAAATTTCATTAATGGATATTTTAAAAATGGATAATCCAGATATGGTTGAACAAATTCAGACGAACATGGAAATTCAAAAGGTCCATGAATTCTTAAACTTATTAGATGAACGGGAAAAAGAGGTTATAATGAAGCGTTACGGATTAGGCCGTTATAAGGAACTGACTCAACGGGAAATTGCAAGGAACTTAGGGATTTCAAGAAGCTATGTTTCGAGGATAGAAAAACGTGCATTAATGAAGATCTACCATGCCTTTCACCGGGAAAGCCGTAATACAAAGTAATTTTTCACCAATTGGGGGAATGTCCTGTACAGTTTGTTTGTCCCGTGAATAATTTATAATAAACCCAGGGACTAGAGGTGATGGGCAAATGTTCTATGGTGGGTTCTATCCCTATGGATACCCATTTGGATATGGCTCTCCGTACGGTTATGGCAGTTACGGAGGATACGGATACAGCGGTGGAGGATACTGGCTGGCTTTAGCCGTTGTCCTTTTAATCCTGTTAATCATTTTCGGTGGATATTACTACTACAATTACTAATCAGGAGGGTGCCAACATAGCACCCTCCTGATTTTATAATTTGTTCAGCATACTCATAATTAACGTTGCCGCGTTTTTTGCAGCTTTATCTAAAAACTGATCAAAGGAAACAGAGGATTCCTTACCAGCGATATCAGACAATGCACGAATGATCACAAAGGGTGTTCCATACTGATAGCATACCTGGGCGATCGCTGCCGCTTCCATTTCAGATGCCTGAATTTCCGGAAACTGACGACGAACAAACTCCACTCGCTCAGGCTTATCCATAAATGAATCCCCAGTTGCAATTAATCCTCTGACAGACTCTACATCCTGCAAATTAGAAACAGCATTAACTGCCAGGGAAATAAGTGTCTCATCTGCCTTAAAAGAAGCAGGCATTTGAGGAACTTGTCCATATTCATAGTTAAAGGCCGTAACATCTACATCATGGTGGACAATGCGATCTGAGATGACCAGATCTCCCACATCCAATGCTTCGGCAAACCCTCCGGCGGAACCTGTATTGATGACATAATCAGGCTGGTAGCGTTCCAATAAAATGGTTGCAGACATTGCGGCATTAACCTTTCCAATGCCTGATTTTAACAGAACGACACCATGTCCCTCTAAAGTACCTTTATAAAATAAAGAACCAGCTATCTTTTCTTCATGTTCAACTGTCATACGACTCTTTAAAAGTTCAATTTCTTCATCCATTGCTCCTATAATACCGATCATCATGTTCATTCACCACTTTCCTGTTGTTGACCTTCCTCTTTTTCGCTTTCCTCCTGGTCTGTATCTTCCCCTTCAATGTCATCACTAAAATGCTTTTGTTTGATATCATTTTCCTTTAATACTTCGACTTTTTCCGGTTTCCATCCTTCATTTGGGACCCATTGCAAATAGACTCGGTAGGTTTGAGTCTCAGCTTTATCTGAAATAGTTATCTTCACCCTTTGCGGACCGCCTCCATTGGTTACCCACCAGGAAATATAATCTGATCCAAGGCCGGTTGCATAAGCCGCTGCACTCCACATTTCTTCCCAGTCAGCTGTACCTTTTTCGTATGTTGTTTCGTGGGGTTCCTCCTGCTCGGTTCCAATAGGTTCCCAGTCCTTTTCAATGACCTTTAATACATTCGGATCTTCGCTTTCAGTTACAGTAGCTTCTTCTGTGTTCAAATCTGAATTCTCTTCTGTCTGTGAAGAGGATTCATCGTCAGCATTTTCCTGACCTTCATCACTCGTCCCGTTTTCGGTTCCTGCTTCAGATTGCTCTGATGAATCATTTTCATTACCAGTATCAGCTCCTGTTTCTTCTGACTCTGTCTGCTGCCTGGTATCAGACTCACTCTTATTGGCCTGCTCTTCATCATCATTAAAGACAAACGTAAAGACTAAAAATACACTAAGCAGTACAGCTAGTACAATTAAAGTATTCATCAGTTTGGTATTTTTTCTTCGTTTACTAAAACGATCAACTCTTGAACCGTCATCAAAAAATGAATTTGACACCGTATCTCTCTCCCTTCTTCCTTATTATACAACGGTTTTGGCTTGTAACCAACCGCTTTTCGCAGGGGTATTATAGTCCTTACTCCATGACATATGGACAAATGTCCGTCGATTTTCATTTTTTTATGTCTAAATTCTTCTAGTTTTGACATAAGAGAAGGACTTGCCACATATACATCTAATATTCTATGAGAAAAGGGGGCTTTACTATGAAAAAAACAAGTTTTGACCAGGACTTGTGGGGACTCACTCAATTTAATGAAATTGGTTATGATAAATGTCAGGGTAAATTATTTATCTTTTACTTTTCTGGAACAATCCTCGAATTTCAGGAGGTAACAGAAGAGGATGTCTTTAAAATCATTACTTCCCCTAATAAGGAAGACTTGGTTGAAAACGCCTTTAAGAAATGTTTCCCTTTTGTCCACCATCAAAGTCAGGCAGCACTTTCAGGATAAAATGAAAATTGTCATAAAAAACTCCCTTTTCATGGCTGCAGGTTTCCATGAAAAGGGACGTGACAGGTTATTAGGTTATTCATTCTTCTTTAAAATAGCGTCAGCCATTTTCTTATAAATTTGTAAATGGTGTGTTTGTGCTCCAGGTTTATGTCTTAGATCTACTACTGCCATGGCATATTTCGGTTTTTTCTCAGGAAAATAACCGACAAACCATGAATTCTCAAATTCAATCTTTTCATCGTCATCGATATTCAATTCGGCTGTGCCGGTTTTTCCTGCAATGGGCAATTCTCCTAGTGTACTTGCTGTTCCGGAATTTCCAGTAACCAGCTTTAATAAGGAGCGTAGACGTTTAGCTGTCAGGGGACTAATTTGCTGTTCCTTATCCTTATTATTTTTTTGTGAGAATGAAGCCATTTCGGCACCATTTTGATATAAAATCTGATCAGCTATGCGTGCGTCCTGTCTTTTTCCATTGTTTGCAATGTTCGCCATCATATTGGCTGCTGCTAAAGGAGTCACCTTCACATTTTTTTGTCCAATAGCTGTTTGAAAGATGGCGTCTTTTACATGACGGTCAGATTCATCTGCCCAGATTGTTCCTTGTTCTTCATCAGGAATCTGGGTAAAATCCTCATAACGAAACACATCACCTGACCAACCAACCGGACCTATGATTCCTAATTTTTTCGCATACTTATCAATAATCTGTCTATCAGACTCCATTAATTCCAGTGCCAGCTTTGCAAATGTACGATTGCAGCTCTGAGCAAAGCTCTGTTTAAAATTCAACCTTCCTAAATCACGGTCAGCCTCTTCTTCTCCATAGACACCTTTGGAACAGTTAAAACTTCTTGGTTCATCAACAAGTCCCTTTTCTATAGCAGCAGCGGCAATCACTGTTTTGAATACGGAGCCAGGAAAATCTGCCGTAATCGTGTGGTTTCGTATACTATCATTTCCGTATGGATTCTCTGTATCTACATTCGGGCGACTAACCATCGCCAGCACATCTCTGGACTGAACATCCAGCAGAACAAGGCCGCCCTGATTCACTTCATACTGATTAAATAAATCCTCAGCTTTTTTCTGTAGTGGTACATCTAAGGTTGTTTTAATTTTAGCCGGATAAAAATGATTATTATCTCCGGCATACTTTAAATCAAAACCAAACATCGGCCTTCCATGACCATCAACATGAAACAAAAGCTTTTCCTGTTCCTGCGCGACCAAAAAAGGATCAAATGCCTCTTGAAGCCCTGAAATTCCAACAGGTACGGTTTCCTTTTGAGAATTTTCATCATACCTTTTCTGATAAAGAGCGGGATTTTGCCTGACAAATCCCAGCAGATGCTGAGCTAATTGAGGATCTTCATTTTTAAAACGTTCCATCAGGCGAATTCCTTTTAAGTCCATTTTCTTTAACTCATTAAACTGTTCGGACTTTATGCTTGTATCCATCAGACTTGTTAAAAAAGCAGGCTGATCCAGGTTATGTATCTTCTTTTGCAGTGATTGGGCGGAAATATTTAATACCCCGGAAATCTTTTTATAGGTTTGTTCAGCGTTTAACTTTGGAAACAGGATGATATCAAATATTTTTTTATTGGTTAGCGGTTCTCCCTGTCTGGATAGTATTTGTCCCCTGCCGGTCGATAAAACCATTTGATGAGAGCGCTGAGCTACACTTCTTTCTAACAGATTAACATTATCCGGACCAAAACTCTTCGTTGAAAACAGCTGAATATCTGCCAAACGATATATAAGAATACCAAATAGAATGAGGACGATTGATAATAAAATATAGAGTCTTTTTTTCATTGCTGTCACCCAGTAAAAGTGTACCCATGCGGACTGCAATTAAAACAAAAAAAGAGCAAAATGCGTTTACGCACTTGCTCTTTTTTTCTCTAATCCACTTTAATAATTTTTACATTGATTTCCCCGGCTGGAGTGGCTACGGGAACTTCTTCACCCACTTCGCGGCCAAGAAGGCTTTTCGCCATTGGAGAGTCATTGGAAATCTTTCCTTCAAAAGGATCAGACTCTGCACTTCCTACAATGGTGTATGTCTCTTCATCTCCATCAGGGAGTTCCTGAAATGTGACAGACTTCCCTAACTGAACAACATTCTGATTTTCGGTATCATTTTCTATAATCACAGCGTTACGAATCATTTTTTCAAGCTGGGCAATCCTGGACTCAACAAAAGCTTGTTCGTCTTTAGCTGCATCGTACTCAGAGTTCTCGGATAAATCACCAAATCCCCGTGCAATCTTGATTCGCTCTACGACTTCCTGACGCTTTTCCGTTTTTAATTCATGAAGTTCCTGTTCTATTTTTTCTTTTCCTTCTTCTGTCATGTAATAACTTTTTTCTGTTGCCATACCCCAAAACACTCCTTCATCATTAACCATTCAATCAACATTTATGAATGTATTCCAAATTCATTACCAAATTATAGTTACTCTTCTATACTATGGCAGATTTTTTTGATTTTTTCAATACCTATGTTCATATAATCGAACGTTTTTCAAGTATACTACGAACTTTGGTTGTCATCAAATCGATGGCGACCAGATTTTGACCGCCTTCAGGTATAATAATATCGGCATAGCGTTTTGTCGGCTCAACAAATTGCAAATGCATAGGTCTGACAACATTTTCATATTGTTCAATAACCGATTCAATGGATCTTCCTCTTTCTTTAATATCACGCATTAACCGACGAATAATCCGAATATCAGCATCCGTATCTACAAAGACCTTAATATCCATTAAATCTCTAAGGGCCTTATCTTCAAGAACTAAAATCCCTTCAATGATAATAACATCTCTTGGTTCAACCGGAATAACCTTGTCCGATCTTGTATGAAGTTTATAGTCATAGACAGGTTTTTCAATCGACTCACCATTTATCAGCTTCTTAAGATGTTCAATTAACAGATTATTATCAAATGCCAGCGGATGGTCATAGTTTGTATTTAGTCGCTCTTCCAGCGGTATATGACTTTGATCTTTATAGTAATAATCCTGTTCAATGATTAAAATGGACTTATCGACAAAATGCTGGTGTATTGATCTTGTGACAGTAGTTTTACCAGACCCTGTACCTCCAGCAACCCCGATCACAACTGGTTTTTCTGACATGCCGTATAAGCTCCTTTCTCGCCCAATAAGCTAATTTTTCATTCATCTTCTTTCACACTCACCGCAACTCCGTCTCCCACAGGAACAATCGTTGTGGAAAAACTCGGCTGCTGTATCAGCCAATCGTTATACACACGAATTTTCTCACCAATTTTCTTCATTCGGGTGTTTTCTCCGGGTGTTGAAGCAACATATCCCTTAAAAAGGACGTTATCTGAAATAATCATACCACCCTTAGGGACAAATTTTTCATATAGGGTGAAGAATTTCTGATATTGACCTTTGGCCGCATCTATAAAAAGGACATCATAGGGTCCCTTTTTCTCAACAAGGTTCGTTACCTCCAGGGCATCTCCAAAAATAACATCCACATGGTTCTCTTCCTGAGCCTTATGTATATTTGACAGTGCATCCTCATAACGATCTTTGTCTCTTTCAATCGTTACAATATGTGCTGACGGTGCAGCTTCAAGCATACGTAACGCAGAATAACCAATGGCCGTACCAATCTCTAAGATGTTTTCCGGCTGTTTTATACGAATCATCTGCTTTACAAATTCCATGCTTAACGGTTCCATGATGGGAACCTGATGTTCTTTCGCATAGGCTTCCATCTCTTTAGTTAAATTACTTTTTACTGGTAACGTCCCTTGCAAATAACTTTCCAGAGAATCATCTCTCACACTAAGACCTCCTAAGAGCAGTGCTAATAACGATATTAGTTTATCATAAGAAAAGTAGGGTATGCGAATGAAATTCACATGACCCTACTTAAAAGTTTTGCTCATGTAACGACATTTAATCGATATATTGAGCTTTTTTCCTATTATGTTCTTCCAGGGATTTGGAATAGTGAATTTTTCCATTGTCTGTTGCAGCAAGGAAGTATAACCAGTCAGATTCAACAGGCTTTACCACTGCTTCTAATGAGGTCTCGGCAAAATTGGATATAGGACCAATAGGTAAATCTGCATACATATAAGTATTATATGGGGAATCAATTTCCAAATAATCATAGATAACTTTTTCTTTGTGTTCTCCAAGTGCATAGAGAACAGTAGGATCCGTTTGCAATGGCATGCCTTCATCCATACGATTATAAAATACGCCGGCAATTTTTTGACGATCTTCAAAAGTAGTGGCCTCATTTTCTACAAGAGATGCCATGGTTATGGCTTCATGTACAGAAAAATTATGAGCCTCAAATTGGTCCATATATTGAACCACTACCTCTCTCGTTTTATCCAGCATCTTATGAACAATCTGGTCTACAGAAGGATCCTCAGTGTAAAAATTGTATGTAGCGGCAAATAAGTATCCTTCCAGTGGCGCTTTAATGCCTTCTTTTAAAATTGCATCACTTAGTATAACAGGATATGCATCAATCAGATCCTTAACGAATTCTTTATCATTCACCTTCTCCAGAAATTCTTTTTCTGATACTGATGAACGTTTCGAGTAGATATTTGCAATCTCTTCAACGGTTTTACCTTCTGGAATGGTTACCGTAATAACAGGATCTTTCTGCACTGTTCCTGTCTTCAGGTTATCTATAATCTCATCCAGGGTCATCGATGGTGATAGCTCATACTCCCCGGCCTGAAAATCATGTTCATTTTTAAACTTTACATAATAACGAAAAATGGTATCATTTTTGATAATGTCCGCTTCTTCCAGGGTACTTGCAATTGTTGAAACGGTTGATCCTAATGGAATTTCCACTTTTTTAGTTTTATCACTTGAAGGATCGACTGGTTGTAACGCGGATTTTACATAGAAGTATCCTGAAAATCCAATTGCAGCTATAACAATAACGGCTATAGTTAATACAGTGAAAACGATTTTCCGAACCGTTCTGGCCTCTTCATATTGAGTTTTTTTCTTCTTTTTGAAATCATTATCCGAAGTAGACACTTGTCTCCTCCTTTCATCTGGTACATTATACTACAAAATATAGCATGATTCTATTTTTTTAATAAAATTCTCATATTCCCTTTTCATCAAATTATGGGTTCCTAAGATCAAAAAAAAACTGCCTCTTAAAAGGCAGTTTTTCTTCTCACACTCTTTTTCAGGATTCTTCCTCATCTTCCTCTGTAAATGTATTTAACATCTCTTCAATCATATCCCACTCTTCATCAGTCTCAATTTGATAGAGCGTCAGATCATTATCCTTTTCATCCTCTTCAAATCGAAAAGCGAATACCTCCTGCTCTTCTGCCTGTGCCTGTTCTACCGGGACAACAACCATATAAGATTTTTCTGTCTGATCCACATCGAATGTGAATAGTACCTCAAAGAGATGTTCTTCACCTGCTTCATCAGGGATAATAATACGCTCTTTCTCATCTAAAGCCATTCCAATGTCCTCCTTAGCTTTTTGCATCTAAATAACTCTGTAAAATCATCACGGCAGCCATTTTATCGATGACCTTTTTTCGTTTTGCCCGACTCATATCAGCCGATAGTAATATACGTTCTGCAGCCATTGTTGTTAACCGCTCATCCCATAGTTCAACGGGTAATTGGAACTCTTCCTCCATTTTACCGGCAAAATCTTCACAGGCTTTTCCTCGCTCACCAATTGTACCGTTCATATTTTTAGGATGACCCACGACTACCTTTTTTATTTGATGCTGAGTAATGATTTGACGAAGCTCGTCCACTACCTGATGAAACTCTTCTGTCCAGCGTATGGTTTTAATACCCTGAGCTGTCCAGCCAAGCTCATCGCTGACAGCTACGCCAATTGTTTTTTCACCTACATCCAATCCTAATATTTTCATTTATTCGCCTCTTCATGTTGTTCCAGGTAATATTTTACTAACTCCTCAATTAACTCATCCCGCTCAATTCTGCGGATTAACTTCCTGGCATCCTTGTGTCGAGGAATATAGGCCGGATCCCCTGATAACAGGTATCCGACAATTTGGTTTATGGGATTGTAGCCTTTATCCTGTAAAGCAGAATGTACCGTCAATAATATTTCATTAACATCCTGCTCAAAAGGTTCTTCCGAAAAATTAAACTTCATTGTTTGATCATTTGAGCTCATGCCGATTGACACTCCTTATTGGAAAGAAATTCATTTATATTCATTATAAAGCTTTTAGGGTCAATCAGGAAACCGTTTGAACATATTCTTTTGCATATTCTATGGCCTCATCAATCTTTTCAGGCTGTTTTCCGCCTGCCTGAGCCATATCCGGACGGCCGCCACCGCCTCCACCACAGCGGGATGCAGCTTCTTTAATCAGATTACCTGCATGATAACCCTGATCCATTAGATCTTTGGATACGCCTGCAGCTAATTGTACCTTACCATTGCTTACCGCTCCCAGTAAAATAACTGCTGAACCCAGTGTCTGTTTCATTTCATCCACCATGTTTCTGAGAGCATTCATATCGGAAACATCAACTTTGGCAGCAAGCACAGAGACACCGTTAATTTCCTCAACAGAATCGGTAATACTCTTGGCCTCTAAGCTGGAAAGTTTGGCTTTCAGTGACTCATTTTCCCGTTCAACATCTTTCATTTCTGCAAATAATGTGTCAATACGAACCGGAATCTGTTCAATGGTTGTTTTCAGTTTTGAACTTGTTTCCTGAAGAAGCTGTTCACGGCCTTGCACCCATTCATAAGCACCTTTTCCTGTTAATGCTTCTACACGCCGAGTACCTGCGCCAATTCCTGATTCAGAGGTAATTTTGAACATTCCAATTTCAGCAGTATTGGAAACGTGACAGCCTCCGCATAGTTCGATGCTGTAATCGCCAACGGATACAACACGGACTGTATCCCCGTATTTTTCACCAAACAGAGCCATGGCTCCCATTTCTTTTGCTTCTTTAAAGGATTTGATATTGATATTAACAGCGATTGACTCCCATATTTTCTCATTAACTTTTTGTTCAATTTCCTTTAATTCATCTTCGGTTACAGCGTTAAAATGGGAAAAATCAAAGCGTAAACGGTCCGGTGCTACCAGCGATCCTGCCTGATTTACGTGGTCACCGATGACATCTTTAAGTGCCTGATGCAGAAGATGAGTGGCCGTATGGTTTTTAATCGTATGACCCCTTAAGCTTTGATCCACTTCTGCTTCAACCTGATCACCTTTTTGTAAAGTGCCCTCCTCAATGATGACTCGGTGCATGTTTTGTCCATTTGGAGCTTTTTGCACATCTTCAACACGTGCTGAAGCATCGCTGGTTTTAATCGTCCCCTTGTCGGCAACCTGACCTCCACTTTCCGCATAAAAAGGAGTCTGGTTCATGAACAGATAAATTTCTTCGCCTGATTCAGCTTTGTCTGTCCGTTCATCATTCTTAACCATTTCCACAATAGTGGACTGGGTTTTCAGCTGGGAATATCCTGTAAATTCACTATCAAAGGTCAGGTCACGAAGAACACCACTTTGTACCTTCATGGACTCAACCTTTTGTCTCGCCTGCCGTGCACGGGAGCGTTGTTTTTCCATTTCCTGATTAAAGCCTTCTTCATCAATGGTGAAACCTTCATCCTCTACGTATTCTTCGGTTAGCTCTTTAGGAAATCCGTACGTATCATAAAGCCTGAAGACTTCTGTACCCGGAAATACAGAGCTTCCCTTTGTTTTCTCTTTTTCAATGACTTCCTTCAGAATAGCTAAACCATCATTTAAGGTTTCATGGAATCGCTCTTCCTCTGTCTTTATCACGTTGGCTATGAAGGATTGCTTTTCCGTCACCTTTGGATAGAAATCAATCATAATGTCAGCTACATCTTTCACTAACTGATACATAAACGGATCTTCTATACCTAAGTATTTCGCATAACGTACGGCGCGGCGTAATAGTCTTCGTAGTACGTAGCCGCGACCTTCATTGGATGGCAAGGCTCCATCCCCCACCGCAAAGGTTACCGTACGAATATGGTCTGCAATCACTTTAAATGCTGTGTCGTATTCATCCTTCGTTCCATATTTTATCCCAGCAATATCAGACGTATGGTCAATAATTGGCATAAACAAGTCGGTTTCAAAATTTGTTTTTGTATCCTGGATCACACTTACCATGCGTTCGAGTCCCATACCTGTATCAATGTTTTTTTTAGGAAGTGGTGTATATGTATGATCCGGATTATGGTTAAATTGTGAGAACACAAGATTCCAGATTTCTAAATAACGTTCATTTTCCCCACCAGGATAGAGTTCCGGGTCCTTTGGGTTATTTCCATATGCCTCTCCACGGTCGTAGAATATTTCCGTATTTGGACCACTGGGACCTTCTCCAATATCCCAGAAGTTTTCCTCTAAACGAATAATACGCTCCTCCGGCAGTTTGACATCATTCAGCCAGATTTCATATGCCTCATCATCTTCAGGATGGACCGTAACGGATAAACGTTCAGGATCGAACCCTATCCATTTTTCACTGGTCAGAAACTCCCAGGCAAACTCAATAGCTTCTTTTTTAAAATAATCCCCGATAGAAAAGTTACCCAGCATTTCAAAAAAGGTATGGTGACGAGCTGTTTTCCCGACATTCTCAATATCATTGGTACGAATTGATTTTTGTGCATTACAGATTCTTGGATTTTCCGGAACAACAGATCCATCAAAATACTTCTTTAATGTCGCGACACCGCTGTTAATCCAAAGCAACGTTGGATCTTCAACCGGCACCAATGATGCACTTGGCTCTATACTGTGACCTTTTTCTTTAAAATAGTCCAGAAACATCTGTCTTACTTCAGCTGATTTTAAATGCTTCATTTTCTTTTCCTCCTTCAATTTTATCCATAAAGATTGTGTTTCCATCATTCGTTGCAAATCCGATTCCAATTCATATGTGCGTCCACAAAAGTGTTCAAAAGAAACAGCAAACTTTCTGAAAAGGACTTAAAAAACATCAAGTATAAAAAAACTCCCATCTCTGCAATAAATGCAGGGACGAGAGCTGAGGTCGCGGTACCACCCTGATTATGGATTATCATCCATCACCTTTTGCGTTCTAACGGCACGCTGCCGGCGGGGATTAGCCGCACTCCGGATTAGCTTTCCAGGACCTTATATCTGAAATTCCTTCCAGCCAATGGGAATCTCTCTCTAATTATGGGATCATCCCCATAACATTAGATAGTATCCTGTACTCAGATCCTTCAACGATTTCCTATACTCGTATGATTATGCCGATATTATAGACAACTTTCAAAAACATGTCAAATGGAACGAAAAGCGGAGGCGACCGGTTAGGCCCGACGGCATAAGCAGAATATCCGTAGTGGCCGCTTTCTGGCCATGGAGGGTATTCTGCTTATGACCGCTTGGGCCTGGGAGCCGCAGCTGGACAATAGAAAAGCGAAGGCGACTGTTAAGGTCATGCGGTATAAGACGAAGACATGGAGTGGCATGGGTTTGTCCACGGAATGGCTTTGGCTTATATCCGCCTTGACCTAGGAGCCGCAGCTGGACAAAGAAAAGCGAAGGCGACTGTTAAGGTCATGCGGGACTTATAAGATTATCGATTGGCCTTCTTAGACCTCCATGCTTCTTTCATATTTTTCACAATTGGAGTTGGTTCTGCAAAAACTTTAATGACCGTTAGTACAGGAACAGCTAGAATCATTCCAGCAATACCAAATGATTCTCCCCCTATTAACAGAGCAAGAATGATTAAAACAGGGTGCACATGCAGAGATCTTCCGACGATATACGGCGACAGAAGATTTCCTTCAATCAGCTGGACACTGACGACGGCCAGAATCACATACAGCACCTTATTGGCTGATATCGTGAAAGCAATTAAAACAGCTGGGATGGCGCCTAATACCGGACCAAAATAGGGAATAATATTGGTGATTCCCATGAAGGTACCAAGCAATAAGGGATATTTCATATTGATCAGCCACATCAATAAAAAGGAAATCACTCCAACAAATAAACAGACTAAAAATTGCCCCCGAAGATAGCCGCCAAGATTCCGGTCAATATCTTTTAGTACCGATTGATAATGTCCCTTTTTATTTTCTGGACCAATCGCTAAAAAGGATGCTCTGAATTTTGGAAAGTCTTTTAAAAAATAAAAAACAAGGATGGGAATCACCGCAATCATAACGATTACATCCGTGATTCCGGTAAGGGAATAGGCAATATTGGTTAATAAATCTATAAGTCCCTCTTCCAGCTTCAAAAATGCTTCGTCCATTTTATCGTGGACATCTTCAGGGAATTCTGAAGTACTGACATAAAGGTTGTAAATCCATTCCTGGTAAGTGTCAAACAATTGGGGCAATGAATGAATTAAACCCTTTAATTGTTTGACAAATGTGGGAATCGCTTTATAAATGGCAGCCCCAATCCCACCAAAGATGACAATATAAATGACCAGAATGGCTGTCCACCTTGGCATAAAGCCATCAAGCCAATTGATCAGGGGATAGAGTAAGTAGGCAATGATCGCGGCAATTAAAATCGGAGTTAAAATCGTCATTAAAAAAGAAAAAGCAAATTGATAAAAAGGATAGGTTTTTAATAATAAATAAAACAGAATCGAAACAATAACCGCAATCCCGAGTATATATAACAGTCTTTTCTCTCTATTCGTCATCCATAACCCCCTCAATCGGGACTAATTTACGCGAAAATGAAAGGAGGACAGCATATGCAGCTGCCCTTTCTTCTGACTTTTTCATTTTTAACTGATAAAGATCTTACCTATGTATAAGATTTTGGCGTAAGCTCTTCATCATTGAACAAATCATCTAAAGAGGATAAAGTTCCATCCTCTTCTACTTCATGAACTTTAATTCGATCATTGTCCAAGGAAAGTTCGATAAAGCAATTCCAGCAATAAAATTGGTTATGTCCTATTTTCCCTAAATTTTGACCTTGACAATTTGGACAGTTCACTTTTCGGGCAACTCCTTTGAAGATAATCTAGTATAAGAGTTCCCCACGTGTTTCTTAAATATACATACTTCACATAAAATCATACGGAGACAGTTCTTCTTGGTCTGCATCCTCCACATCTTCTACCTTTTCGTCACCCGCTATTGGTTCACCGGCAAACATCTGTTTAATACGTTGGGATAGAGTTGTATTCCGTACATTCTGGTCCTCTGTGCTTACACCCTCTAAAAACGCTCGCTGATCTCCACATATAATTAGTGACTGCTTACTTCTCGTAATCGCCGTATATAAAAGGTTTTTCTTAAGCATACGCCGGAATTCCGGAACTACAGGCATGACCACAATCGGAAATTCGCTACCCTGCGATTTGTGAATAGATATACAGTATGCATGCATGAGCTGATGAAGCTCAGAACGAACATAACGGACTTCTTTACCATCAAAATCAACGACCAGCTGTTCCTGATTTTCCTCTGTTTCATCTGCCTTCAGAATCGTTACCGCATGGCCAATGTCCCCATTATAGACACCCTTCTCTGGTTGATTGACAAGCTGTATCACTTTATCACCGGAGCGAAACACCTGTTCATTAAATTTCAGCGTTCTTTTCCGGCTATTCGCCGGATTAAGGAGCTCCTGTAATGATTCATTTAATTTATTAATTCCGACATTGGAACGATACATCGGTGCCAGTACCTGAATATCCCTTATAGAATATCCCTTATCGACAGCCTTTTTTACTATATCCTGTAATAAGGACAGTGTATTTGTTCCCTGTGACCGGAAAAAGGAAAAATCCTCACCTCTTTTTAAGGATTGCTGATCACATTGATGATTTTTTATTTCATGAGCCAGCTCTACAATTCTCGAGCCCTCTTTTTGCCGATATATTTCGGTAAGCTTGCAAGTCGGAATAACCCCTGAAGATAGCAAATCCGTTAACACCTGTCCAGGGCCTACAGAGGGCAACTGATCTTCATCACCTACCAACACAATCTGTGCCTTACTGGGGATTGCCCGAAAGAGTTGATTGGCAAGCCATATATCTACCATAGAAAACTCATCTATAATGATCAGATTGGCATCCAACTGGTGACTTTGATTAAACTCGAATTCTTCACTTCCTGACCAGCCCAGCAACCGATGGATGGTTTGTGCTTTATGACCGGTTGCTTCTGTCATACGCTTCGCTGCCCTGCCTGTTGGTGCTGCCAGAACAATCGGAGACTCATCTTTTTCCTCATTATTGTTTTTCGGATTCAGTCGTTCAAAAACTCCGATAATTCCTTTGATAACCGTCGTTTTCCCTGTGCCGGGACCCCCGGTTAAAATCACAGCCTTTGAGTTTAAGGCCTGCTCAATAGCTTCATATTGTTCCCGTCCATAGCTTATGGTTTCCTTTTCTTCTATTTCGCCTAATGCTTTTAAAATATCAGCTTGTACGAATTCCGAGTCCAATTCAATATCCATAATCCTTTTTAATTGAGAGCTTACCCCTTCTTCCGAGAAATAAAGGGAAGGAAGGTAGACTCGGTCATCTTCTATGATGAGGTACCGTTCTTCTGACAACTCTATCATCTTCTGTTCTACCAGATCATTAGTTACAGACGGTTCCGTTTCATTCAGTAATTTCCGCACGTCATCACAGAGCTGCTCAAGATATTCATAAACATGACCAAATTGGGATTGCTTCTGTAAGATATGGATACAGCCAGCTTGTATTCTGGCAGGATGATCACCCGCAATGCCAATCATCTTAGCAATGTTATCCGCTCTTCTGAATCCAAATCCCTCAACTTCAAACACAAACTGATAGGGATTTTCCTCCAGCAGCTTCAGTGTATCCTCTTTATAAACAGCATAAATTTTTTGTGTAAGCTGAAGCCCAATCCCATAATCAGCTAAGGCCATCACCACTCGCTCAAACCCTTGATTTTCACGAAGGGTCTGACTAAAGGATGAAATCACATTTTTAGGAAATCCAGGGATTCCAGCTAATACATTTTCATCTTTTAAAATTTGATCGATGGCTGTTTCGCCAAGAACATCCACGATCTTTTGGGCGCTTTTTTTCCCTACACCATAAAAGATGTCACTGGACAAATAACGTACGAGACTATCCTTTGTTTTGGGGATTTCCCTTGTATATGTAAAAACCTGATATTGCTGTCCAAATCTGTTGTGCTGATAAAGATTCCCATAGAAAATATATTCCTGCTCCTGTTCAAGTGGTGGAAAATGACCTTTCACAACAATTTCTTTATCCTGAAATGGTTCGTTCGTATCCACAATCCGGATTAAGGCAATGGAAAACTTCTCCTCCGCATTATGAAAAATTGTACGGAGCAGTATCCCCTTTATATAACCTTTTTCCTCATTTACCAAATCCATTGCCATGTGAATATACTCCCTTTTTACTCATTCTCGTTATTATTCTGTTTCAACATTTCAAGTACTTTTTCCTTTCCATTCCCGGCAAGTACATGATCAGGCTGAATACGCAAGGCTTCATCGAAGTGATGCAGTGCCTTATCGGTATCTGCATAATATAAATGAGCCACACCTAAATTATAATGGGCATCACTATGTTCTGTCTCTAATTTTAGCACTTCTTTCATCTGGTCCATAGCTAAATCAATTTGCTGTGATTGGGCCAGGGCAAGTCCATACTGAAATTGTGCATCGACATCTTCTGTATTAAGCTCTGCAGCACGCTGTAAATATGGGAGGGCAAATCTTGACTTGTCCTGTTGTACCAAAGTCATACCCAGCATAAAGTAAACATCACCATTCTCCAGCCCTTTTTGCAGTGCGGCCTCAAAGTTCTGTTGTGCTTTACCAAACTGTTCCTGTTCAAAATACATATTACCCAGGCCATAGTAGGCTGTCATCGCATTCTCATCCAGTTCAATAGCCTTTTCAAAAAAGTTTTTGGCCCGCTCAAAGTCCTGAAGATGAAGCAACAGATTACCAAAATTAATATAACCTACCGGATTGCCGGGATCTTCATCAATGGCCTCTGTAAAGGCTTTTGCAGCATCTTCAAATTTTTGATTTTTCAAATATTCAATTCCTTCTTCCATTTTACCCATAAATCTTTCCCCCTAAAAGTTTCAAAAAAGGAAGGTCAGAATTAACAGGGTTCATCCTTGTTTTCCATTCTGACCTCAGTTTTTCCTATTGTATTTTAAGCCAAATGCTGAATATATTTTTCGTTTTTGATGACTCGGTCGATGGTTGCTCCACCAAGACAGACTTCACCATCATAGAAAACCACGGCCTGACCTGGTGTAATGGCGCGTTCTGGTTCAGCAAATTCAACCCGCACCTCACCATTTTCCCGCGGATAAACCGTAACTTTACTGTCCTGTTGACGATAGCGGAATTTAGCCGTACAGGTAAAAGGCTCATTGGATTCTATCGGTATAATCCAATTGCTGTCGGTAGCCTCAAGTGCATCAGAATATAAATGGTCATTATGGAAGCCCTGACCTACATATAACACATTTTCCTCGAGATTTTTACCAATCACAAACCATGGGTCACCTGAACCACCTATGCCTAATCCATGTCTTTGACCAATGGTATAGTACATTAAACCATCGTGATCTCCTTTTACTTCGCCAGCCAGTGTTTTCATTTTCCCTGGCTGGGCAGGCAGATACTCACTTAAAAATTCCTTGAAATTACGCTCCCCTATAAAACAAATGCCTGTACTGTCCTTTTTGGTTGCTGTAGCCAGATTATGCTTCTTTGCAATTTCACGTACTTCTTTTTTATCAATTTCACCAAGCGGAAACATAACTTTTGAGAGTACGTCCTGGGATAATTGATTTAAGAAATAGGTCTGATCTTTATTTTCATCAACACCTCGAAGCATTTCATATCGGCCGTTACGTTCACGGACTCTTGCGTAGTGTCCGGTAGCCAGATAATCGGCCCCTAATGATAAGGCATGGTCCAAAAAGGCTTTAAATTTGATCTCTTTGTTGCACATCACATCAGGGTTTGGTGTCCGGCCGGCTTTATATTCATCCAGGAAGTACGTAAAGACTTTGTCCCAGTATTGCTTCTCAAAGTTTACTGAGTAATAAGGAATATCCAATTGGTTACAGACACGTACCACATCTTCAAAATCTTCCGTTGCCGTACAGACGCCAAACTCGTCTGTATCATCCCAATTTTTCATAAAAATACCGACAACATCATATCCTTGCTCTTTCAACAAGAGAGCGGCTACAGAGGAATCCACACCACCTGACATTCCGACCACTACTCTTGTATCTTTTGGTTCCTTTTTCATGTTTTCACTCCCTCTTAAGTTAAGCGATGGATAATTTCTGAAACCTTCTTTGCACTGGTCTCTATTTGCTGTTCATCATTTGCATTTCCGAAGCTGAAACGAATGGAATTGGTTGTCCGTTCATCTTCAGAGCCGAACATTTCCGACAATACATGCGATGGCTCCACAGAACCTGCTGTACATGCCGATCCGCTTGAAGCGGCAATACCGGATAAATCAAAATTGGTTAATAAAATTTCCACATTCGTGCCAGGAAAACTGATGTTTACAATGGATGATACACAATGATCTTTATTTCCATTAATAGAAAATTCCACTTGCTCTTCTTCTAGTATCTGCAAAAAACGTTTTTTAAAAGCAAGATACCTTTGATTTCGATCTGTTCTTTCCTGTTCAACCAGTTCAACAGCCTTCTGAAGGCCTTTTACAGCCGCAGTGTTTTCTGTTCCGGCCCGGCGTTTACGCTCCTGTTCTCCTCCATGCTGCAAGGATTGAAGTTTAACACCTTCACGAATATACAAAAACCCAATCCCTTTAGGTCCGTATATTTTATGTGCCGAGGCACTTAACAGATCCACACCAAGTTCTTTCACATCTATCGGAAGGGTGCCAAAGGCCTGAACCGCATCTGTATGAAAATAAGCCGGATGCTCCTGTAACAGTTCTCCGATTTCTTTGATGGGTTGAACGGTACCTACTTCATTATTTACATACATCATCGAAACGAGAATGGTATCCTCGCGCAGGTGCTTTTGAACATCACTTACAGCCACCATTCCGGTCTCATCAACAGGCAAGTAGGTAACTTCAAAGCCTTCATTTTCTAAATATTCGGCCGTACGTAGTGTAGCATGATGTTCAATGGAAGTTGTAATAATATGTTTACCCTCGTTCTCTCTCTTCCGGGCCACACCAATAAGCGCCATATTATCCGCTTCTGTACCACCACTTGTGAATACAATCTCTTTTTCAGTTGCCCCAATACTCCGTGCAACGGTATAACGGGACTGATCCATGATTTTCCTCGCTTGTCTGCCATAGTGATGGACACTGGACGGATTCCCATAGGTATTTTCCAAAACCGGAACCATTTCCTTAACGACCTTAGGGTGAACAGGTGTGGTTGCCGCATGATCCAGATATATCGGTTCCATCGTTTCACCTTCTTTTCTATCTTAAAATTGCCTTATTACAGTTAAATATAAAACATGTAGCCATGCTGGTCTCCGCTGTCTTCAAAGTTTGCCAAATCTGCAAGGGTTGTTGTATCCAGTACATCCTTTACAGCATTACGAATACGTACCCACAGTTCCTTTTTCGCTGGCTCTTCCTCTTCAATGCCTTCAACGATGAAGATTGGACCCTCCAAAATACGAATTATATCACCTGCAGTTATATCTTCAGGTGCCTTGGTTAGCAGATATCCACCGTATGCCCCACGGATACTTCTGACAAATCCTGCATTTCGTAAGGGCGGGATTAATTGCTCCAAATAATGTTCAGAGAGATCATGATCTCTTGCAATAGCCTTTAACGACAACGGCTTTTTATCACCAAAATTTTTTGCCAAATCAATCATGATCGTTAAGCCGTACCGTCCCTTCGTTGAAATTTTCACTAGATTTCCTCCTCCAAATCAAATACTCCAATAAACGTTCAGACTGTGGCAGCGAAAAGCCGACAATGGATCCTAATAATACAGATGCAATCACCGTACCAATTCCAACCGGTCCTCCAAGGAGATATCCCAGGATTAAAACAATGACCTCAAGTCCGATACGAACCCATTGCACTTTCCAGCCTGTTTTTTCCGTTAATAAAAGCATCAGTGTATCTCTTGGGCCGGCTCCTAATTTAGCCGCTACATATAGGCCTATACCGTAGCCGGCAATCAGAAGTCCCACCATTAACGTAAGAAAATCCATCCACAAAGCACCCGGATCGGGTAGTATAAATAAAAAGAAATCGATAAATATTCCTATAAAGACCATATTTAAAATCGTACCAATTTTTGGCCATGTTTTTCTTGCAGCACATGACAGACTTACAATAAAAATACCGACAATAATACTCCAGGAGCCGACAGTTAATCCGAATTGTGTGTAGAGTCCATAGTGCAGTACATCCCAGGGACTAATTCCGAGATCTTTTGCCTTTATCGTTAATGATATCCCAAATGCCAATATGATAATCCCGACAAAATAGACGAACCATCTCATCCATAAATGCTGCCGGTCTTCGTATGAAAGCTTACTCATTCTCCACTCCCTCTCACTGATGTCCAGTCGCCTCCGCTTTTCTCTGTCCAACTGCGGCTCCCAGGCCCTAGCGGTCATAAGCAAAATCTCCTCCATGGCCAAAAAGCGGCCACTCCGAAGATTCTGCTTATGCGGTCGGACCTAACCGGTCGCCTCCGCTTTTCTGTAAACCATTGATATTATAGCATGAAACCCTCCACCCTTGCATTTTAAACACACGAGGATTACGGTAGAATTAAATTAGCACGCTTTCAATGTTTGTTTTTAAAGGAGAAGAGAAAATATGAGCTTACAACCCTTAGCTTACCGAATGCGACCGAAGAGTATAGACGATATTATAGGGCAGGAACATTTAGTCGGACAAGGAAAAATGATTAGAAGAATGGTTGAAGCAGGCAAATTATCTTCTATGATTCTTTTTGGCCCTCCAGGAACTGGAAAAACTAGTATGGCTATGGCTATCGCCAAAAGCATGGATTACCCTTTTAAACAGTTAAATGCGGTAGTAGATAAGAAAAAAGATATGGAAATCGTTGTGGAAGAAGCCAAATTTTCAGGCAAGATGATTTTAATTTTAGATGAAGTACACCGACTTGATAAAGGGAAACAGGATTTTCTTCTTCCCCATTTAGAGAGTAATCTAATCACCCTTATCGGCTGTACGACGAGTAATCCATACCATTCTATTAACCCGGCTATACGGAGCAGATGTCATTTATTTGAGCTGGAGAGATTAGGTCTGGAGGATATAAAAAATGGAATCGTACATGCTCTGGAAGACAAGGAGCTGGGAATGGGCGGATATAAAACTTCATTAACAGACGAGGCTCTGGAGCATTTTGCTTTCGCATCCAACGGCGATCTGCGCGCGGCACTTAATGGCTTGGAGCTTGCTGTAACCTCTACAGAAAAAAATGAAGAAGGTGTTATCTCCATCGACCTGGCTACTGCCGAAGAATGCATGCAGAAAAAAAGCTTTTCACATGATAAGGACGGTGATGGTCATTATGATGTTCTATCCGCCTTTCAAAAGTCCATTAGAGGGAGCGATGTCAATGCAGCCCTTCACTATTTGGGACGTTTAATAGAAGCAGGTGACCTTGATAGCATTGGCAGACGCCTGGTGGTATGTGCCTATGAGGACATTGGTATTGCCAGCCCTCAGGCGGGACAAAGAGCACTTGCAGCTGTACAGGCTGCAGAAAGACTTGGTTTTCCCGAAGCCCGAATTCCCTTGGCTGTATCTGTTGTAGAGCTCTGTCTTTCCCCTAAGTCAAATTCTGCTTATAAAGCTCTGGATGAAGCGCTCCAGGATATTCGTAATGGAAAAAGCGGAGACATCCCCAAGCATTTAAAAGATGCTCATTACAGTGGTGCAAAATCTTTAGGTCGGGGAGTAGAGTACAAATATCCTCATAACTATGAACAGGGCTGGGTAGCTCAGCAATATTTACCGGATTCTATTAAAAACAGGGAATATTATCAGCCGAAAAAAACGAGTAAATTTGAAGCATCTCTTAAACAAGTATATGAAAAAATTCAGGGAATAAATAGAAATTCCCAATAAATAGAGTATAAACTCCTCTTTTATTGAACAGACTAGAAACAAAACAGTGATGAATAACTATTATGATAACTATTAAAAAATGAAAAGAATAAAAGAGGAGTGAAATACAATGGCGAAAGTCAGACAAGATGCATGGTCCCATGAAGATGACCTCCTGCTCGCAGAAACCGTTCTGCGGCATATACGCGAAGGCAGTACCCAGCTAAATGCCTTTGAGGAAGTAGGAGATCAATTAAATAGAACTGCAGCAGCATGTGGTTTTCGCTGGAATGCTGAGGTAAGAAGACGGTATGAGAAAGCGATTGAAATTGCCAAGCGTCAGAGAAAGGAAAGAAAACGTGCAATTGCGCAGCAGCAAAAACTGCAGCAGCAAACTCAGTCTCCATCCGTACCAGCGTACCAGCCGGCTGCTGGAACTGTTCCAGCACAGCAGGATTTACAGCCGCAGCAGTCAGAAACAACGGCCCAACCAGAACCAATGGAGCAGAAGCAACAAACTCAGTCTATTGCAAATCAGCAATCGGTTCCGTCTATTGATGATATTATAGTAAGCTTACAAGAATTTAAATCTAATTTTGAACATAACTATCAAAAGCATGCGAATATTGATCAACTACAGCAGGAAAATGAAACATTAAGAGCAGAAAACGAGGAGCTTGAAAAACGACTGAAAAAAGTGGAAAAAGAATACGAATCCATGCAGGAAGACTATCAAGTATTAATGTCCATTATGGATAAGGCGAGAAAAATGGTGGTATTCGACGACGATGCCGAACCATCTCAAGCCTTCCGAATGGATAAAAACGGAAACCTGGAGCAGGTGGCCCGATAAAGTGAAACTTCCATCAGTGGGGGTTTTCTCCATCCCCCACTGATGGTTCGTTGAACTTATCAGGAATTTACTGGCCGTTTATCCCCCGCTTAATCCTGGGTTGGGATACCCTCAAGACTTGAAGTGGGGGTATTACGGCCAGTTAATGCGTGATAAATAAAAGATGCTGTCTTTATCATAGACAGTATCTTTTTTTATGGAAAATGACATTTTTACCATTGAATTTTTATACTTAATAATGCATAATAATTCATAAACATTTTAATTTTTTCACTATTTCGTCATAAAGGGAGAGATTGTTCATGGAGAAAAAAAGAATCGTTTTAGCTTATTCCGGTGGATTGGATACTTCAGTTGCAATCAAATGGCTTCAGGATAAATACAATTATGATGTGATTGCCGTTGCTCTGGATGTAGGTGAAGGAAAAGATCTGGAATTTGTTAAAAATAAAGCCCTTGATGTTGGCGCGGTTAAATCCTATGTGGTTGATGCCAAGTCAGCCTTTGCAAAAGAATATGTAGCGAAGGCTTTAAAAGCAAATCTTTTATATGAAGGGAAATATCCTCTTGTCTCTGCACTATCCCGTCCGCTTATTGCAAAGATTCTTGTTGATATTGCCAAACAGGAAGGCGCAGTAGCTGTTGCCCATGGATGTACAGGAAAAGGAAATGACCAGGTAAGATTTGACGTATCCTTTACAGCACTGGCTCCTGAACTGGATGTAGTAGCCCCTGTACGTGAATGGGCCATGTCTAGAGATGAAGAAATTGCCTATGCAAAAGAAAACGGAATCCCTATCCCTGTTGACTTGGAAAGTCCCTATAGTGTGGACCAGAATCTGTGGGGCCGCAGTAATGAATGCGGGATTCTCGAAGACCCTGCGGTTGAACCCCCTCAGGATGCTTATGAATTAACAGTTGATCCTGTTGATGCACCAGATGAACCTCAATATGTGGACATTGAGTTTGATAAAGGAGAGCCTGTTGCAATCAATAATGAAAAGTTACCTTTAGATGATCTGATTTTAAAACTGAATAAAATTGCCGGTAAGCATGGGGTCGGACGTATTGACCACATTGAAAGTCGTTTAGTTGGGATAAAATCACGCGAGGTCTATGAGTGCCCTGCAGCCCTGACTCTTATTGCAGCTCATCAGGAATTAGAAGCCTTAACATTACCAAGAGAGGTTGCCCAGTTTAAACCGACAATTGAACAGAAGCTTACCCAGACGATTTATGACGGATTGTGGTATTCTCCATTAACCAATGCTCTACATGCCTTTATTGACCAGACTCAGATCTATGTTTCAGGAAATGTGACAGTAAAACTCTACAAGGGGCAGGCACAGGTAACAGGACGCTCGTCTGATTACTCACTCTATGATTTCGGATTAGCAACTTATAAGCCGGACGATGAATTCGATCATAATGCAGCTTTAGGGTTCATACAGCTATGGGGGCTTCCAACAAAAGTCCACTCATCTGTAACCAATGAATATCAAAATACAGAATTTCAAAATAGCAATATAAAAATGGAAAAGAAAGAAGCGATTAAACCATGAAACTATGGGGCGGGAGATTTACCAAACCTACCAATGAACTTGTAGATGAATATACCTCCTCTATTCAGTTTGATCAAAAGCTTGCACAGCAGGACATAAAAGGAAGTCTTGCCCATGTCGGCATGCTTGCGAGCTGTCAGATTATATCAAAGGAAGAAGCAGCTACCATTTCTAAGGGATTAACTGCTGTTGCAGAAAAGATACAAAACGGAGATGCTGAATTATCGGAGGATCACGAAGATATTCATATGAACATTGAAAAGCTGCTTATTGAAGAAGTTGGCCCTGTGGGAGGAAAACTGCATACGGGCAGAAGCCGTAATGACCAGGTCGCATTGGATATGAGACTGTATTTAAGAGAATCCATTGTTGTGCTTACTGATTTACTCGTTCAAGTCCAGGAATCACTGATTGGGCAGGCAGAAAAAAACATTGACACCATTCTTCCAGGCTATACCCATTTACAGCGTGCCCAGCCCGTTCGTTTTGCCCATCATCTAATGGCTTATGTATTTATGCTTCAGCGCGATGCGGATCGGCTGAAAGACAGCTATAAACGCGTAAATCAATCCCCATTAGGTGCAGGTGCCTTAGCCGGGACTACATTTCCGATTAATCGTGAGCAGGTAGCTGACAGCCTGAATTTTGATGGAATATGTGAAAATAGTCTGGACGCTGTCAGTGATCGTGATTTTGTTGTTGAATTTTTGTCGAATGCCTCTTTAATCTCCATGCATCTGTCAAGGTTATGCGAGGAGCTTGTTCAATGGTCAAGTGCGGAGTTTAATTTCATAGAACTGGATGATGCCTTTTCTACGGGAAGCAGTATGATGCCCCAAAAGAAAAATCCGGATGTGGCTGAACTGGTCCGTGGGAAAACAGGCAGGGTGTACGGACATTTAATGGGGATGCTAACGACTTTAAAAGCACTGCCATTAGCTTATAACAAGGATATGCAGGAGGACAAAGAAGGGATGTTTGACACGGTGGACACTCTAAAAGGGGCTTTGTCTCTCTTTGCCCCTATGATATCCAGTATGCAAGTGAAAAAGGACGAAATGTATGATGCGGTACAGAAGGACTATTCCAATGCTACAGATTTAGCAGATTACTTAGTACAGCAGGATATTCCTTTCCGTGAAGCCCATGCAATTGTCGGTCAAATTGTACTTTACAGCATCGAGCAGAATAAATACTTATTACAGCTGACATTAGATGAGTTTCAGCAGTTTTCAAGTTCAATTGGTGAAGATATTTATGAAGCTTTAAAACCTGAATCCGTTGTAAATGCAAGAAATGTTAAGGGAGCAACATCCAGAGATCAAGTCAAAGAGCAATTTCATCATGCGTATCATTTTATCGATGGTAATAAAAGCTGGATTCAGAGTTATGAACAGAGTGCCGAGAACTCTAATTTTTTATCGTTTTAATGTATAAAAATGTACCAAAATGTATATTCATACCATTCTTGTGAATTTTGCTTGGAGAGGAGATGATGTCTATGGATGAGCATACGGGCTATCTAACGTTAAATACGGGGCATGTTTTTGAAGGGAAATGGTTATATAAAGATGATCAGACAGAGGGGGAAATGGTATTTAACACAGCAATGACCGGATATCAGGAGGTCATGACTGATCCATCCTATGCGGGGCAGATCGTGACCATGACCTACCCTTTAATCGGGAACTATGGATGTAATGACTGGGATAATGAAAGCTGGAAGCCCTCATTGGCCGGCTTAATTATTGCATGTCCCTTTTTAAATCCGATTCATGAAGAAACGAAACACTCTTTACAGGAAATGGTGAACAGACATAATATTCCCACGCTGTACGATATGGATACCCGTGCCTTAACCCGTATAATCCGAAAGCATGGAGAAGTATATGGAAAGTTCACATCAGACCCAAACGATTTCCCGGCAATGAAAGAAATCGAATCGGACATTGTTCGTAAGGTAGCCATAAAAAAATCATTGATTGTCAAACCTGAAAATCCTTCATCCAGTACTCAAAAAATAGCTGTGATTGATTTTGGTTACAAGCATTCCATCGTAGAAACATTCCGGAAATTAGACTGTGAAATTCACGTAGTCCCCTTCCATGTTACCTGGGAGCAGATCAAGGAAATAAATCCTGATGCAGTTGTATTATCCAATGGTCCAGGAAATCCAAAAGACCTCATGTATCTATTTGATAACCTTAAACCAATCATTAATCATTACCCAACTCTTGGGATTTGCCTGGGACAGCAAATTATAGCTCTAGCAAACGGAGCACAAACCAAGCGTCTGCCATTCGGTCATCGGGGCAGCAATCATCCAGTCAAGGATTTAACAACAGGGAAAGTTCTCATTACCTCTCAAAATCATGGCTATACAGTAGATGAGAAATCGCTTCATAAGCATGAGTGGAAGGTGACACATCTCAATGTTAATGATCAGTCCGTCGAAGGAATGATGCATCGCTATAAGCCGATTATGTCTGTACAGTTTCACCCCGAAGCACATCCGGGACCCATGGATTCCTTTTATATTTTTAAACATTTTTTAGCTTTGACTCATACTAAAGGAGAGAAGCAGCATGCCTAAACTGCCATCTATTAAAAAAGTTCTGGTCATAGGTTCCGGCCCTATTGTTATTGGTCAGGCAGCTGAATTTGACTATGCAGGTACACAGGCCTGTTTAGCCCTGAAAGAAGAAGGTATTGAGGTTGTGTTGGTGAATAATAATCCCGCAACAATAATGACAGACCCACAGTTTGCCGATCATATTTATTTAGAGCCGTTGACCTGCGAATCTGTAACGAAAATTATTAAGCAGGAAAAACCTGACGGACTCCTCCCTACCCTTGGAGGTCAGACAGGTTTAAACCTGGCCCTTTCTTTAACGGAGGCTGGGGTTCTGGACCAATATGAAGTGGAGTTACTCGGAACACCTCTGAACTCTATTCAAAAAGGAGAAGACCGGGAGCGGTTCAAATCTATGATGATAGATATAGATGAGCCTATTGCTCACAGTGTTCCCGCAACGTCAACGAAGGAAGCCATTGAGTTTGCTGATCAGACCGGCTATCCCATTATGATTCGACCCGCCTATACCCTGGGTGGATCAGGCGGTGGCGTTGCAGCCAATCAAAAGGAATTAGAATCAATCGTCATGAACGGTCTTCAATTAAGTCCTATTCATCAGGTCTTAATTGAACAGAGTGTAAAAGGCTGGAAGGAAATTGAATTCGAGGTTATGCGTGATGCCAATGATACCTGCATTATTGTCTGCAGCATGGAAAATATTGATCCTGTTGGAGTCCACACAGGAGACAGTATGGTAGTGGCCCCTGTCCAAACATTGACTGATCGTCAGTACCAAATGCTTCGAACAACCTCCTGTAAGGTTATCAGGGAGCTTGGTGTAGTGGGAGGCTGTAATATCCAATTTGCAGTTCACCCTGAACGTGATGAATATGTCATTATTGAGGTAAATCCGCGAGTGAGCAGATCAAGTGCACTTGCTTCAAAAGCTACAGGTTATCCAATTGCAAGAATTGCTGCCAAGCTGGCCCTGGGCTATCATCTGGATGAAGTCCTGAACCCGATTACAGCAAATACGTACGCAAGCTTCGAGCCAGCCATTGATTATATTGCCGTGAAGCTTCCCCGGTTGCCTTTTGATAAGTTTACGGATGCTGACCGAAAGCTCGGTACACAGATGCAGGCAACCGGTGAAGTGATGGCAATTGCACGGAACCTTCCTGCAGCTATTCAAAAAGCCATACGCTCGCTGGAAATTGATGTAGACCAATTGCATTTGCCCTCTGTTCATCACTTATCCAATGAACAGCTGCAATTGCAGTTAGCCGAGGCATCTGATGAACGCTTATTTGTCATTGGAGAAGCGTTACGTCGGGGCTTTTCGATTGAAACCATCCATGGGATAACAGACATTCATCCATACTTTCTATATGAGATATCAGCCATCATCAAGCATGAAAATGATCTTTCCGATAGGGTATGGGAAGAAATGGAGGAAAAGGATTGGTTAAAAGCAAAACAGCTTGGCTTCACGAATAAAACGTTAGCCAAACTATTCAAAGTCAGCGAGCATGAAATAGCAGCTGAAATCTCTCACCTCCCTGCCTATAAAATGGTAGATACGTGTGCTGCAGAATTTTCTGCGGACACTCCTTATTATTACAGTTCCTGGAATGAAATGGATGAGGTTGAAGAATTAGATGGGAGTCAAAAAACCGTTGTGATTGGTTCCGGTCCAATTCGAATCGGTCAGGGCATTGAATTCGATTACTGCTCTGTCCAGGCTGCTATGTCTTTAAGAGATCAGGGAATCGATTCCATTGTAATTAATAACAATCCTGAAACGGTCAGTACTGACTTTCATACGGCTGATCATTTATACTTTGAGCCTTTAACCGCCGAAGATGTCATTCACATTCTGCAGAAAGAACAAGCAGATCATGTAATGGTTCAATTCGGTGGTCAAACAGCCATTAATCTGGCAGAGGACTTGAAGAACGCTGGTTTCCATATTGCCGGTACCTCCCTTTCTTCCATTCAAAAGGTGGAAGACAGAGATCAGTTTTATCAAATGCTTACCGAACTGAATATTCCACATATACCTGGCGAGACCATTTATGCCTTTCAGAATGCACATGATGCAGCGCAAACGATTGGTTTTCCCATGCTTGTCCGCCCTTCTTATGTTATTGGTGGAAAAGGAATGAAAGTTATCCAAAATGAAAATCAATTAGATGAATATGTACATGAGCTCGAACATGAATTATCCGCAAATTCCATTTATCCGCTGCTCATGGATCGTTTTATTACAGGCAAGGAATTCGAAGTGGATGCCGTTTGTGATGGTTCTGACATCATTATTCCCGGCATTTTTGAACATGTGGAAAAAGCAGGTATTCATTCAGGTGACAGTATGGCCATCTTTCCCGCTCCATCATTAACGGAAAAGGAGAAGGAAACCATTTTCAACTATACACAAAAAATCTCCTCAAGGCTTAATGCCAAAGGGTTGATGAACATTCAGTTTGTCATGGATGAAGCCACGAAGGACATCTTTGTACTCGAGGTAAATCCACGAGCTTCAAGAACTGTTCCGATTGTATGCAAAATTACGGGGATTCCCCTTATTGATTTAGCAACAAAGGTTCAATTGGGAGAACCTCTTCAATCACAATCTTACACATTGGGGCTGCACGATGATATACCTTATTACACCGTTAAAATGCCAATCTTTTCAACGGAAAAACTGAGTGGTGTCGATCCAATTACAGGGCCTGAAATGAAATCCACCGGAGAAGCCATTGGTATTGGAAAAACCGTCCCACAGGCCATGGCCAAGGCCTTTCATTGGTCAGAAAACAAGGGAACTGCTCCCGATGAAAAGGACTGGATACTCATGACTGGCAGCCTGGCTGATGATAACAACAGCAGTCAGCTCTGTACGTTTTTAAGAAAGGCAGGCATCAATATTGCTGCAACACATGAAACTGAACAGACACTAAAACACTATGGAGTTGAGGTTGCTGAAATTCTGACAAAAGAAGAAGCGAAAGATCGATTCTCGAAAAAAACCTTTACCCTTCTCTTTACAAATCAAATGGAGGACTCATTTCAGCGGGAGCTACGGGAATATGCTTTAAAAAAAGGAATAAAGAGTTTTACAGCACCGGAAACCCTAACAGCCTTTCTTATGGCATCAGTCGAGTCCCTTCACCCGCCATTTTCGATACAGAACTATAATAACCTGATAGATTACAATCAAACGGAGAAGGAGAGTGTTTAATTTTGGATATAGCCCTGGATAATACGATTCAATCTATGAAGAATAAAGATTTCCTGACATTAAAGGATTACTCCAAACAGGAGATAAACAGTTTACTAAAATTAGCCAGTGAATTAAAGCAACTGCAAAAGCAGGATATACGACCTCAAATGTTAGAAGGAAAAACATTAGGAATGATATTCGAAAAAGCTTATACCAGAACACGGGTGTCTTTTGAAGCAGGAATTTATCAATTAGGAGGATCAGGGCTGTTTTTAAACACTCAGGATATTCAGCTGGGACGTGGAGAAACAATAGCTGACACGGCAAAGGTTCTTTCCTCTTATCTCGATGGGATTATGATCCGTACCTATAGCCAGTCAGCTGTTGAACAGTTGGCAGAGCATGCAGCCATTCCCGTCATAAATGGACTGACGGATTTGTATCATCCCTGTCAGGTGCTTGCAGATCTTCTGACGATTCAGGAACAAAAAGGAAGCCTGAGTGGATTAACGTTAACCTACATCGGGGATGGAAATAATATGGCTCACTCGCTTATGATTGGGAGTGCAATAATGGGAATGAATGTTCACATTGTAAGCCCAAAGGAGTTCCAGCCAAACTCTGCTATTACAGATCAGGCTCAGGCAATAGCTAAACAAAATAATAGCTCGGTTATGGTCACTCAGGATATCCAAAAAGCTGTACAGGATACAGATATTATCTATACGGATGTATGGGCAAGTATGGGACAGGAAAATGAACAGAAGGAGCGTGCTGAAATCTTCAAGGTCTATCAGGTCAATGACAGTCTGATGGCCAAGGCTAAGCCAGAGGCTATCTTTATGCACTGTCTGCCTGCGCACCGGGGCGAAGAAGTTACGGCCAGGGTGATTGATGGAGAGCAATCTGTAGTATTTGAAGAAGCAGAGAATCGTCTCCATGCACAAAAAGCATTGATGGTCGCACTCATGAGCAATCATTAAGTTTCACACATGTTAAAATTCCTCAGGGTATATACCCTGAGGAATTTTTTTCCTGGTGCAGTCAGTTATAAAAAAGATGTCTGTAGATAACAAAACATACGCTTTTGTTAGCACTGTATTATGTATTACAATCCCAATCGTGCCGTCACCCTGTAACGTTTTGAACCCGCTCTCGGCAGGTGGGTGCCCTGTTCCATGCTTTGTACTTCCACACATGTTGGAGGCATGTACGCCACACAGAAACTCCAGGCTCCCTTTTACGTTGTTGTTCGGTCAAAACTGGTTGGTTGTGACGAACACATCAGGATTGCTATCTAATTTCTATTGCAATTGAATCTTAGCATAATACCCCTGTTTATTTCAAGGCATTATATTATGGTAAGATTACAAGTTTTTAACAATTTTATTTCACTTCCCGATTAGAAAGCTTTAACTTTAACTCCTGTAACTGATTCTCATCCACTTCAGAAGGTGCTTCCGTTAATAAATCGGATGCAGATGCCGTTTTAGGAAAGAGAATAGTATCTCTTAAATTATCTCTTCCAGCCAATAGCATGATAAAACGATCAAAGCCAAGAGCAATTCCTCCATGTGGCGGAGCTCCATACTGTAATGCTTCCATTAGAAAACCAAACTGTTCATTGGCTTCATCTTTTGTAAATCCAAGGGCTTCAAACATCTTCTCCTGAAGCTCGTAATCATGAATACGAAGGGAACCGCCTCCTAATTCATACCCATTAAGAACTAAATCATAGGCCTCTGCTTTCATTTCTTCAGGAGCGTCATTAAACTTTTCCAGTGCGCCAGGGGCAGGCATTGTAAATGGATGATGAGCCGCAAAATATCGTTCAGAGTCTTCATCATATTCAAGTAATGGCCAGTCGGTTACCCACAGGAAATTAAATTTCGCTTTATCAATTAAGTTGAGCTCACGGCCCAGCTTCAGACGAAGGGCGCCCAGACTTTCATAAACCACCGTTGTTTTATCAGCAACGAATAAAAGAAGATCGCCATTTTCGACATCCATGGTTTCCTTTATACCGTTTACTTCCTCTTCAGACAGGAATTTTGAGATAGGTCCTGTTAACCCGTTATCTTCCGCTTTTAACCAGGCCAGACCTTGAGCACCGTAAATTTTCACAAAGTCCGTTAATTGGTCAATATTTTTTCTTGAATACGCAGAAGCCTGCCCTTTCACATTGATTCCACTGACTTTTCCACCGGATTCAACAGCCGTGCGGAATACTTTGAAATCAGAGTTCTGCACGACTTCAGATACGCTATTGAGCTCTAGGCCAAAACGGGTATCAGGTTTATCAGAACCATAACGTTCCATAGCTTCATCATATTTCATTCTTGGAAATGGTGTTGAAATATCCAGTCCTTTAACTTCCTTCATTACCTTCTTCATCATGCGTTCCATCATGTCCATAATATCCTCTTTAGACATAAAGGAGGTTTCAATATCGACCTGAGTAAATTCCGGCTGACGGTCTGCGCGCAGGTCTTCATCACGGAAGCAGCGGGCAATTTGATAATATTTTTCAAAGCCGGATATCATAATCAGCTGTTTAAACAACTGAGGGGACTGTGGCAATGCATAAAATTCTCCCGGGTGTACACGGCTGGGTACTAAATAGTCTCTTGCCCCTTCTGGTGTGCTTTTCGTTAACATAGGCGTTTCCATCTCCAGGAAGTCCTCATTGTTCAGGAAATTCCGGATTGCCTGTGTGGTCTGATGACGGAGCTTAAACGTTTCCTGCATCGGTTTCCTTCTAAGATCCAGATAACGATACTTCAGACGAACTTCCTCTGTTGTATCTGATTCTTCCTCTAAAGTAAACGGTGGTGTTTTTGATTTATTCAGGATCGTTAATTCCTTCGCTTCCACTTCAAGTGCACCGGTTGGCATATTCTCATTAATGGTGTCTTCTTCTCTCGCAACCACTTTCCCTGTTACTTCAATGACAAACTCGCTGCGTACTGAGTCTGCTTTTGCCAAGGCGTCTGGGCTGATGGAAGGATTAAACACAATCTGCACCAATCCTGAAACATCACGCAGGTCAATAAAAATTAATCCACCAAGATCACGACGCTTCTGTACCCATCCTTTTAACAGGACCTCTTCACCAATGTTTGCTTTCGTTAAATTTCCACAATAAAAGCGTTCACTCATTCTCTGTTCCTCCTTGTACAGCCTTTTTTAAGTAGGAGGCAACCTGATCTAATGGCTGATCACTCTGCTCTCCTGTTTCCATATTTTTAATGGCTACTTTGCCTTCATTTAATTCGTCTTCGCCCATAACAATCACATAACGGGCTTTTAACCGATCTGCAGCTTTGAATTGTGCCTTCATCTTTTTATCCATATAGTCCATATCCGTTTTTATCCCCTGATGTCTTAAGGAAAGCTGCAATTTCACAGCTTCTTTCTTAGCCAGATCTCCCATCGCTGCAATATAGCAATCAATGGCTTCATCAAATGGAAGATTAATGTTTTCAGCATCTAAAGCGAGCAATAAACGTTCGATACTCAAAGCAAATCCTATACCAGGGGTTTCAGGACCGCCCAGTTCCTCAACAAGTCCGTTATAACGACCGCCGCCGGATAATGTAGTAATCGCGCCAAATCCTTCAGCATCACTCATGATTTCAAATGCAGTATGATTATAGTAGTCCAGACCTCTTACCAGATTAGGGTCTACCACATAATCAATTCCCATTTGCTCCAGATAGGTTTTCACCTGTTCAAAATAGGTATGGGAATACTCATTCAAATAATCCATAATGGAAGGGGCTGTTTCCATCGCCGGGTGGTTTCGGTCCACCTTACAATCTAAAACCCGTAAAGGATTTTTTTCGAGACGATTTTGGCAATCCTGACATAGCTCCTCTTTATGTGGTGTGAAGTGCTCGATTAAAGCATTACGATGGTTGGTCCGGCTCTCCATATCACCAAGACTATTGATCACTAATTTTAATGATTTTAACCCTAAGGATTTGTAGCAGTCCAGAGCGAAAGCCAGCACTTCAGCATCAATCGCAGGGTCAGCACTTCCTAAAGCTTCGATTCCAAACTGTACAAACTGACGTGTACGCCCTTTTTGCGGACGTTCATAACGAAACATAGGTCCAAAATAGAATAATTTAGTTGGCTGCTGGGGTGCGCCATGCATTTTATTTTCAACGTAAGAACGTACTACAGACGCTGTTCCCTCAGGTCTCAAGGTAAGGCTTCTTCCTCCCCGATCAGTAAAAGTGTACATTTCCTTTTGGACAATGTCTGTCGTGTCACCTACCCCTCTTTGAAATAATTCTGTGCGTTCAAATATAGGGGTTCGAATCTCATGGTAGTTATACAAACTCGCTAATTCCTGAAGCTTTTGTTCGACATACTGCCATTTTTTGGACTGTTCTGGTAAGATGTCTTCTGTCCCTCTTGGTACGTTAATCATCCTTGCTCCTCCTTCGTTATATGTAAAATACATACCATAAAATGTCGTATAAACATCAACTGCTGGAATCCTTTTAGAAGAAATAAAAAAATCCCGTCCCTTTCAAAGAAAAGGGACGGGATTTCACCCGCGTTGCCACCCTAAGTTGAAGCAGTATAATCCTTGGGATCATTGCTTCCCCTTAATTTCCATTAACGCATGGGTAACGTCTGCATCTAATAAGACTCACCGTTCGATACAGAACCTCCAGAATGTCTTTCATTAAGGGAGTATGGAGAAATGCTCACAGCCCGGGGCATTTCCTCTCTGGCCACCTCTTCCTTAATTACTCTTTCCTTCACAGGATTTCCGTACTATAATTTTTGAATTGATTATAACTATAATGTTGTGAAGACTAAATGTCAAGAACGAGTTAGCCTTTCTTTTAAGTTTTTTACATCTTTTAAGGATAAACCAAATTCCTGCGCCAATTCCATTGAAGACTGTTCCTTTTCCGAGTTCATAAAGTGATGGAAATCGATTTGAAAAATTCCCTGATCTGAATAAGATAGTGCATTACGGTTTCCGCTTGTTCTCATGTGAGGAACCTCCACTCTTTGGTTTTGTTCTTAGCTTGTTCAATAAGGAGAATTTATTTACAATAAATTTAGGAATTTTTCCAGGTGATTCAAGCCTTAAACAGGATTTATACTTAGTGAGACTTCTATCAGTAAGTGGTTTTACAATATACGTCATATAGTGAGGGGAAAAATGATGAAAAAAAGAATGATACTACTTAGCTTAGTTATAATTGTGGTTCTCAGTACCGTTTTGCAGCTTGCTCCTTCTTCCCGGGAGTCTCATGTATACGCTGAGGAAGGAATAATTACCGCAGATGATTTAAATGTCAGAAGTGGCCCAGGATTGGAATATGACGTTATCGGACAAGCCAGTCAAAATACATCAGTGCAAATTCTGGAACAATCCGGGAATTGGTTTAAGGTGCAATTTCAGAATTTCGCAGGCTGGGTTTCAGGGGATTATGTTCGTCAAAGTCCTGAGCAATCTCAATCACTGGAGACTTTGCATATTTCAGTAAAGGATACGGAAATTGTCGTACATACCGAACCTTCCATCACCAGTCCAACTATTAAAAAAATCAGTTCCGGTCAAACCTATCCTATTACTGATAAAAAGAAGAATTGGTATCAGATTCAATTCACAAATGGGGATCGTGGATGGGTAGCAAAATGGCTTGTTGAATCCAGTTCAGACCGTCAGGATGAAGAGCAGACGAACCCGTTAAAAGGCAAGGTGATTATTGTTGATGCCGGACACGGAGGAGCAGATACAGGAACAATCAGTGCCTCAGGAGATTACGAAAAGTTTGTTACAACTGTTACAGCCAGGACGCTTGCAAATAAATTGGAAACATTGGGTGCCCGTCCGGTTCTGACAAGAACAAATGATACATTTTTACCTTTGGAAAACCGAGTGGCTCACGCACAGACATACCAGGCACATGCTTTTATAAGCATACACTATAACAGCTCACCCCAGTTCCCGAGTGTAAACGGAATCGGAACTTATTATTATCACGATCGACAAAAACCCCTGGCAACCAGTATACACCAGGAGGTTCTCAAAACGACAGGATCCAGTGATCGGAAGGTTAAGTTTGGCAACTATATGGTCATCAGAGAAAATCAAAGGCCCGCGGTATTAATCGAATTAGGATTCTTATCAAATCAACAGGAGGAAGCAAAAGTTAATACGAAATCCTTTCAGGAAAAAGCAACAAATGGGATTATCCGCGGATTAAGGAAGTATTTCAAATGAGACAACCTCGATTCCATTTTTGGGTTTCGTTTAATTTGTAGTGAGTAAAAGGCTGCATGTTTTCCACCATCCTTTTACCCTTTACTATCTCCACATTTCTATAATATTTACGAAAAAAATGAGCATCGAATTGCAAGCCAATTCGATGCTCATTAAGCTACTTTTATATGTTCCTGCTTATTTACGGTCATCACTGTCGATAATCAATGTCACAGGCCCCTCATTCGTTAAGCTGACATCCATCATTGCTCCAAACTCACCGGTTTCTACAGGAATACCTTTAGATTCAACAAGAGCATTAAACTTATTATACAACTGTTCAGCCGGCTCAGGCTTTGCTGCTTTCATAAAATTAGGTCTTCTACCTTTTCTGGTATCTCCGTATAATGTGAACTGAGAGATAGATAATACGGACCCTTTAACATCCTTTAAAGACAGGTTCATTTTCTCATTTTCGTCCTCGAAAATTCGCAGGTTCACACATTTATCCGCAATATATTCACAATCTGATTCATCATCCTCATGGGTTACACCCAGGAGGACCACAAGTCCATTCTCAATTTGTCCGGTTATTTCTTCATCTACTTTTACATTTGCCTGATTGACTTTTTGAATAACAGCTTTCATCATTAATCTCCTTACTGAATCTTTCTCCGTACAGTATAAACATCATGAATTTGTTTTATCCTGTCCACAATTTTTCGCAGGTGACTAATATTGTGAATCATAATGGTAATATTAATGGTTGCCATTTGCTTCTGGTCAGATTTACCAGTCACAGCCGTTATACTTGTTTTCGTTTCATTAATCACTTGTAATACTTCATTTAACAGACCGTGGCGATCGTAGCCTGTAATCTCGATATCCACACTGAATTGTTTGCTGTTTTCACCAGCACCTTCCCACTCTACCTCCAGCAGTCTTCCTTGAATTTCTTCGGTTTTTACATTCGGGCAGTCAGCGCGGTGAACAGATACACCTCTCCCCTTGGTAATGTACCCGACAATTTCATCACCAGGGACAGGGTTGCAGCATTTGGAAAGGCGGATTAATAGATTATCGACTCCTTTTACTTTAACGCCTGAATCCGCTTTATGCTTCTTTTGAGTCCCTACCTCCTGTTTAACCTCTTCCAATGCTTCTTCAAAATCCTGAGTTTTCTTTTGCTCCCGCACTTTATCAGCTAAACGATTGGCTATTTGAGCAGCGGTAATTCCCTGATATCCAACCGCAGCATACATATCTTCTTCATTATTAAAGTTGAATTTTTCCCCGACTTTACGCAGGTTTTCCTGAGTAAGAACGTCTTTTAAATTGACATTCAGATTGTGGAGTTCCTTTTCAACCTGTTCTTTCCCTTTAGCGATGTTTTCATCTCTTTGCTGTCGCTTGAAGAATTGTTTAATTTTATTCTTCGCCTGTGATGTCTTCGTGATGGTCAGCCAATCCCTTGACGGACCATAAGAATGCTTCGAGGTCATAATTTCAACGATGTCGCCGGTCTTCAGCTTATAATCAAGCGGCTCCATTTTGCCATTCACCTTGGAACCAATGGTTTTATTCCCTATTTCCGTATGAATGCGATAAGCAAAATCAATAGGGACAGAACCTGAAGGCAACTCAATTACATCGCCTTTTGGGGTGAATACATAAACCATGTCTGAAAATAAATCCATCTTCAGGGTTTCCATAAATTCTTCGGCATCATGTGTATCATTCTGCCATTCGAGAATTTCTCTGAACCATGTTAACTTATCTTCAAAGGAGCGTTTGGGTTTATCCGGTTGCTTTTCCTCCTTATAAGCCCAATGAGCGGCAATCCCATATTCGGCAATATCATGCATGTCTTTCGTTCGTATCTGAACTTCCAAAGGATCCCCTTTTGGTCCAATGACTGTGGTGTGAAGGGATTGATATAAATTCGGTTTTGGCATGGCAATATAATCTTTAAAACGCCCCGGCATCGGCTTCCAGCAGGTATGAATAATCCCCAGAACAGCATAGCAGTCCTTTATGCTGTTTACAATGACACGTACAGCTAATAAGTCATAAATCTCATTAAACTGTTTATTTTGCATAACCATTTTTCGATAAATACTATATAAGTGCTTGGGGCGCCCGGAAATTTCCGCCTCTATTTGTACATCTTTTAACTGTTCCTGTATTTCATCCACGACATCGTGAATGTAATATTCCCGCTCATTACGTTTTTGCTTCATCAGGTTCACAATCCGATAGTACTGCTGTGGATTGAGATAACGTAATGCGGTATCCTCCAGCTCCCATTTAATGGTAGATATGCCTAATCGATGAGCAATTGGCGCAAAAACTTCCAGCGTCTCATTAGCGATTCTCCGTTGCTTCTGTGGTGGTAAATGCTTAAGTGTACGCATATTATGAAGACGATCGGCAAGTTTGATTAAAATCACTCGAATATCCTTCGCCATAGCTACGAACATTTTCCGGTGATTTTCAGCCTGCTGTGCTTCTTTTGATTTATATTTAATTTTCCCTAATTTTGTGACACCGTCAACAAGCATAGCCACTTCTGCATTAAACTCATTTTCCAGGTCTTCAATGGTCACATCCGTATCCTCGACTACATCATGGAGGAAGCCGCAAGAAACCGTATCTACATCCATTTCCAGTTCAACTAAGATACCTGCAACCTGAATCGGATGATGAATATAGGGTTCCCCGGATTTGCGAAACTGCTCTTTGTGAGCATTCTCAGCAAACTGGTAGGCATGCCGGACAAATTCAACATCCATTTCGGACATATATTCAGAAGCGCCTTTAATCACTTCGTCTGCTTTTAATAACTTATCAGTAGACATGAAATCACCTTATATTTCAAAAAAATAAAATTTTTGATGTTTTATACATTATTATTGATATCGTACACTTTGTAAAGCAAAAACCTTAAAACAAGTTAAAGAAGAGTACTCTGTCTGAGCACTCTTCCCTAATATTCCATTAATGTCAGGACATCATAGCCCTGCAACTTATCCCGGCCGTGTAAATAGGAGAGCTCGATTAAAAATGCACAGCCAACGACAACTCCGCCCAATTGCTCAACGAGATTTATCGTTGCTTCAATCGTTCCACCTGTGGCCAGCAGGTCGTCCGTAATCAGAACTCTTTGTCCCGGTTTTATGGCATCTTTATGAATGGTCAAAACGTCCTTTCCATATTCAAGACCATAATCCACCTTTATAACCTCGCGTGGAAGTTTCCCTTCTTTACGCACCGGTGCAAATCCCACTTCAAGCGCATAGGAAACAGGACAGCCTATAATAAATCCGCGTGCCTCAGGGCCAACAACCACATCAATATTTAATCGATCTGCATAGTCAACGATTTCATCAACGGCTGATTTAAATGCTTTCCCATTATCCATTAAAGTGGTGATATCTTTAAATTCGATTCCTTCCTTAGGCCAATCGTTTACAACCGTAATATATTTCTTATAATCCATGTACAACTTCCTCCTTCAAGCGGCCTTCCCCCATCTTTGAGTTCAACCACTTTTTCAGTTCAATATAAGTTGAATAATAGAGTGTCTTTTCAACCTCAATTTGGTTCATCTTTAGCTGATAGGTTGCTGATTCTGTTAAATCTTTTTTTGCCGGTTTCGTCACATATATGAGTTCTCTATCCTCCATTTTAACAAATTGCAGCTCTAAAAACACTTTTATCATAAAGTCCACAAAATTTAAGGACCAGCCGCGTGACCGGGCAAGTGCAGCTCTATCTTTATCCAGATTCAGCCTTCCCCTTTTCATCATCATCCCATAAAACCATTTAAAATGATCCCTGTTGGGAATTTGACTAAAGTAGTTTTCTTCATTCATCTTAAAATACGCATAAATGTTTTTTGGCTTCACTTCATTTAAAACATTTGACAACTGTTCCAAAGATAGAGGAAGATCAACAAACCATAAATGGGACACATCTTCAGATGAGAGATTTTTCCATTGATCAATATGGATAACTTGTAATTGATCATCCATCCAATCTTCAATCTCAGTTGAAGAATCAAAGTAAAGGGCAACATGTTTTTCTGTGTCCAGCCCCTGAATCTGCTTCTGCAAATGCCTGGAGCCTCTAAAGTCAAACAACTGCCATTCTTTGATGCTTAAATCCTTCATCATAATCTGGAGCTTTTTACGTCCATTCCATTCATTAATGCCCAGTTCTCCTACAATGGACATTTTCGCATGTGGGGAAATTCCCGGATAAAGGTGCCCCATACCAAAGCCAACTGCGTCGATGGACTTTGTATCCTTCTGAAAATTCATTTTCAAATGATTCTGTTTGGATCCAATTAAACGAATTTCACTTGCGTCATGTTCCGCAAGTTGAAAAAGAGGTTTGGGATTGCCCATTCCAAATGGAGCCAGCTTCTCTATTTCCTGAATAAATTCAAGGCTGATATCCTCCATATCCAGTTGCTTATCGATCCTTAGTACGGGCTGAAAATCCTCACTGGACAGTTTTTGATTGGCTAATTCATTAAGATCCTGACGAAGCAGTGATATGTCATCCAGTGAAACCGTCATGCCAGCTGCCTGGGCATGTCCACCAAAACTGATAAAACGATCCTTTATTTCCATGCAATTTTCAAAAAGGTTAAAGGTCTCAATACTTCTGGCGGATCCCTTTGCCTGCTTTTGATCATGGTCTATACCGAGTACGATGGCCGGTTTTGAATAGGACTGAACGAGACGAGAGGCCACAATTCCCAAAACACCGGGATTCCAACCTTCACCGGCTAAAACAACAACAGAGTCCTCATGAAACTGACTCTCTTCAATCATCTTTTCTGCTTCCTTTGTGATATCAGACACTAATTGCTGCCGTTGCTGGTTGAGGTTTTGCACTTCCTCAGCTAATTCCCGCGCAACGTCCAGATCCTGCTCCAGCAATAAGTCTACGGCAAGTTTCGCATCCTGTAAGCGGCCAACAGCATTTAATCGCGGACCAATCCCAAAACCAACATTCTCTTCTGTTACATTCCCTTCGATTCCACATACTTCTTTTAACATCTTAATTCCGGGTCGCGTGGAAGAAGTTAACGCTTTAAGACCATAATGAACAAGAACACGATTTTCATTTTGCAACGGAACAAGATCCGCTATTGTTCCGATGGCCGCAAGCTCTAAAAAATGCCGAGGAAGCTTACCTAATAGTGCATGGGCAAGCTTGAAGGCAACTCCAACTCCCGCCAGTTCATCAAAGGGATAAGTGTCGGACACTTTTGGATGAATCGTGGCCACTGCTTCAGGTAATTCCTCCTGTGCTTCATGGTGGTCTGTAATGATCAAATCCATGCCAAGCTCTTTCGCTATATTTGCTTCATGAACCGCAGCGATTCCTGTATCAACAGTAATGATTACGGAAACATTGGCTTCTTTTGCCTGACGAAAGGCTTCTTCGTTCGGTCCATAGCCTTCTGTGAAACGGTTGGGTATGTAAAAATCCACAATCGCTCCTTTTTCTCTTAAGGCTTCCACTAAAACCGTCGTAGAGGTTACACCATCTGCATCATAATCTCCAAAAACCAATATGTTTTCATTGTTCAGTATAGCATTTTCAATTCTTTCTATCGCTTTATTCATATCTGAAAATAAAAAGGGATCATGGGAGATCCTCTAAGGTAGGTGATAAAAATCTTTTTGCTGTATTTGTATCCTTAATGCCTCTATTCTTTAAAAGATCCTTTGTAAAGTCTGATATAGGTAAGTCAATGACACCATCATCATTCTGTTCTTCAATGACCTGCCATTGTGCTTTACTATCAATCATAAATTCACCCCTAACGAACCTATTATACTAGAGGTTGTCAGGGGTAGCAAATTGAATTTTTCCTTGCTATTGTTTTGAATGGTTCGTGTCTGCCTCATCTTCATTGCTTTCTTCATTAGAGTCCAATAGTTCCTGTTCACCATAAGCTGTATTTTCCTGCTTCTCCTGTTTCAACTGTCTAATGGTTCTCTGCAACTGGTAAATTTTTACGAATCCGAAAGATGCCGTAATCATACTTCCCATTAAAACAGAAATTAAAATGATTAGAATTAAAGGGGCCTCTCTCGTAAAAAACAGAAAATTAACAGGGACAGCATTTACATTAATAACAGCAAAAGTTGCAACAAGTAATGCAAAAATGATGGCAAGTATAATAGAAGTTTGTGCTTTCATTCATGTTCACCTCATATATTAGACTGTTATTGTTTTTCCCCGTTCATACATAATATAAACCCTTGTCCGAATCAATTGGACAAGGGTTTATTTGAACGCAAAAATATCAGCTCATAGTGCTTTGCGGCTCGAGTCGCCTCCGCTTTTCTATGTCCAGCTGCAGGGCCTAGCCCCTAGTCGATATAAGCAAACCTCATTACGTGGCAAAAAGCGCCACTCCATGAGGTTTGCTTATACGACCGGGGCTAACCAAGGCCCTTCCGCTTTTCTATGTCCAGCTGCGGCTCCCAGGTCCAGGCAGTCATAAGCGGAATCCACTGCGTGACAAAAACTGTGTCACTCCGTGTATTCTGCTTATGCTGTCGGACCTAAACGGTCGCCTCCGCTTTTCTTTATACCTGCGGGCCGCCGGTTTGTTTTTTCTTTTCAAATTGAATAGGCTTCTTATCAAGCATTTTCCCTCTCCATACAAGCCAGATTTGGGCAGCAAGGAATAGGGAGGAATACATTCCGACAAGTAACCCGACTACAAGGGCAAAGGAGAAGTTTGTAATCGCTGTTGCACCGAAGATTAGCAGCATCAGTGCAGCGGCCATGGTTGTAATTGTAGTATTTACACTTCGGGTCAGGGTTTGCATTAAACTCTTATTAACGACAGTCGCCAGCTCTTTAAAGGACCTGACTCGTCTCTTCAAACGCAAATTCTCTCTGATCCGGTCAAAGGTGACAATCGTATCATTGATTGAGTAACCCACAATGGTCAGAATGGCTGCAATGATGGTAATATCAAATTCCAGCTGGAAGATGCTAAACAGCGCGAGTACAAAGAAAGCATCATGGAGCAATGCAATAATTGCTGTAATCGCAAAGAAAAACTCAAATCTTATGGTGACATAAATAATAATTCCGATGGATGCAAATAAGACAGCGAGTACGGCATTCTGGGCCAGCTCCTGACTAACCTCAGGTGATACGGTACTTACACTTGGTTCATTTCCATACTTATCATTAAAATGAGCTTTTACATCTGCAATGGTATCCTCAGACAATACCGAATCAAAACGAACCATTACAATTTCGTTCTGGTCACCAGCCCGTGTATATTCCACAGGTTCAAGTCCTAATTCATCAAATCCATTTTCGACTTCTTCAACGGTTATCGTTTGATCGGCAAGCACCTGTATACGGGAACCATGAGTGAAATCAATCCCCAGGTTTAACCGGAAAGCAGCAAGGAATATAATCCCTATTACGACTAATATGGTTGAAGCCATAATGAATTTCTTCCGGTGTTTTACAATATCAAAGAACCTGCCGAGGAATCTCGGTTCAACTTCCTCACCTTTTTTAATATCTTTTATTTCATCATTCTTAACACCAAACCATCCCGGTCGTTTATTCAAGGCTTTACTGTTCACCCAAAGCCCCATTAACAAACGGGTTCCATACACGGCCGTAATAAAGCTGACTAAAATACTTACAATTAACATGGTCGCAAACCCTTTTACAGAGCTTGTACCATACATGAATAATACAGCCGCGGCGATTAATGTTGTAATATTGGCGTCAAAAATGGCTGATAGGGATTGTTTATTCCCGGAACGATACGCCGACAGCATACTTTTTCCGGCTTTCAACTCCTCTTTAATCCGCTCAAAGGTAATAATATTTGCATCGACAGCCATACCAACTCCGAGTACTAATGCTGCCAGTCCCGGAAGCGTTAAAACCCCATTCATAAGATTAAAAATGAGTAAGATTAAGAAGATGTAAGCACTAATGGTAATCACAGACACTACACCTGGGAATCGGTAATAGCCAATCATATATAGGAAAATTAAACCAACGCCAATTGCACTGGCAAGAATGGTCTTATCCAATGATTGCTCCCCGAATTGCGCACCTACAGAAACTGAATATAGTTCTGTCATATTCACAGGCAAGGAGCCGGCATTAATAATATCCGCAAGCCTTTGTGCTTCATCAACGGTAAATTCACCTGTGATCATGATATTCTTACTGTTAATGGGACCTTCTGATAAGCCTGGTGCTGAGATATATTTTGGATCCTCTTTTTTGGCCTCTTCTTTATAAGAATCCCCTTCCTCATAATCCATCCAGATGACTAGTTTATCGTTAGGGGCACCCCGTTCATAAAGCTTGGTTGTGACCTCTTTAACTCTTTCAGCACTTTTCATTTCCAGGGTAACAATCGGCTGTTTCGTTCTTGGGTGGAAATCCTGTTTCGCACTCTGCTCCACCACATTAGAGCCATCTAAAAACTCTTTATCATTCACACCACGAAAGGATAAGCGTGCCTGTGTGGATAGCAGCTCACGAGCTTCAGTCTGATCCTGAATGCCAGCTAATTGAACACGTATCCGGTTATCCCCTTCAATATCGATTTGAGTTTCACTAATCCCGAGTACGTCGACCCTTTCACGCAGCGCCTTTACTGTGGCTTTTAAATCATCACCAGTTATATTCTGGTCTTCATCTACAGGTTCAACTTCATATAAAATTTCAAATCCACCCTGCAGATCAAGCCCCAATGGAATGCCTTTTGAAATATCTGTTGTCGTTGTCCCGATCACTCCTGCCAGTATAAATGTGATCAGGAAAAAAGCAATAATTCTACCTTTTTTTACCATGGTGTCGTGCTCCTCCTTCTATTACACCTAAAAACAAAACTATGATTATGTACAAATAAATGACTATTCTGCATTTCCTTTTCCAGTTAGTGCCTCAATCTGTGCCATTAAATCATCATTTCGTTCCTGATAAATTTCCCGAGCTAAATAGCTCATAAAAACACCTGAATCTAAATGAAGAATATCCTGGACGATCTCATACAGTCTTTTTTCGACTTCTTTTTTCCAAACTTTCTTTTCCAGGCAATCCCACACCTGCTGTTCCGTTGCTTTGTCATAACCTAATACATGAAGTTCATCAACTTTACTCGTTAATACGGGTGTGACAAAAGGCCGCCATTCCTTTACATTTCTGACCTCTTTCATAAACCTGCCCCCTAATTTAATCGTGTGTATAGCGTTTATGCTCATTTATACCATTAAGCCAAAATTTTGCCCCACGGCTTCATTACCACCACGAACTGGTTATGGTTAAATATCGTATGTTCACGCATCATGATAAAACCGAAAAGCTTCATCGGGCTTGTCATGCTTGACCACCCTTCATGCATATACATTCATTGTATATGATTTTTACATTTTTGAGAAGGCAGGGCAAACATATGGCAAAACAAACATTCATACAGGGTACTCTTGTGTTAATCATTGCTGGATTAATAACAAGGTTTTTAGGATTTATTAATCGTATCGTTGTTGCACGAATTATGGGTGAAGAAGGCGTGGGTCTCTATATGATGGCCCTACCTACTCTATTTCTGGTTATAACCATTACCCATTTCGGTTTACCTGTGGCCATTTCTAAAAGAGTTGCAGAAGCTGATGCTAATGGGGATCGGCAAAAAATAAAAAAGATTTTACTCGTCTCTTTTTCATTAACCTTTATACTAAGCACAATATTTACCATTATATTTATTCTCATATCACCAGTTGTAGCCCAATACCTGTTAACTGATCATCGAACCTTATATCCTTTACTCGCTATCAGTCCTATTATACCTATTGTAGCGATATCAGCTGTGCTGCGAGGCTATTTTCAGGGACTGCAGAATATGAAGCCTCAGGCCATTTCCCAGGTGATTGAACAAATTGTACGTATAACACTTGTGGCTTTTTTGACCAAGCTATTATTGCCATACGGCGTTGAATTCGCTGCCAGTGGAGCCATGATTTCAGTCATCATAGGCGAATTTTGTTCTTTGATGTTCATCATTTATCAATTTAAAAATAAAAAGCGAATCAAATTAAGACGAAACATTGGACAATCTCTGCAAAAAGCCAAAGGAACTTTAAGAGAATTAATGTCAATTGCGCTCCCGACAACAGGCAGTGGCATTGTTGGAAGACTTTCACACTTCCTCGAGCCGATTCTCGTGTCACAAAGCCTGGCCATTGCTGGTTATACCGTCACTCAAAGCACTAAATTATATGGAGAGTTAACTGGTTATGTGCTCCCATTGCTGTTTCTGCCAACGTTCATTACAACATCCTTATCAACTGCTCTTGTTCCATCAATTAGTGAAGCTGATGCCAAAAATCAAGTAAAGCTGATTCACTTCAGAATTCACCAGTCCATTCGGCTATCCTTTGCATCAGGCGCATTTGCAACCATCATTCTCTTTATTTTCGCCAAACCAATACTTGCTTTTATGTACAATGATCCTGATGCTAGTCGATTTGTAACATTAATGGCACCGTTCTTTATTCTGTTATACTTTCAGGCACCGCTTCAGGCTGCTCTGCAGGCCTTGGATCTGGCCAAACAGGCAATGTACAACAGCATTATCGGCTCTGTTGTGAAGCTGTCTACGCTGATCATTCTGGCTTCACAGCCGCAGTTTGGAATCATGGGCGTTGTCCTGGCTATCATCGTAGGAGTAATCCTTGTCACTCTTTTACATTTTGCTGTTTTATTCAAACATATTCAATTCAGACTTCCATTTGGCGATATTGTTAAGATGATGAGTCTGCTTCTTATTACCTATTACATGGGAAACATGCTTTACAATCTATTCCCAGGTGCAGAGCAGAATTTGCTTCCCCTATTCATAGTTCTTATCATCTTAGCTGTATTCTATATCATTCTGTTATTTATTTTCCGCTTTATCACAAAGGATGAATTAGCTCAGCTACCTGTTTTCAATAAGCTTAAATAAATGAAAAATCTTTCGAGTTTAGTGGTAAATTTTGCAGATGAGAGTAACATTGCCTGCGGACTTAAAAAATCAATAAATTCAAAATAAACCCCGTACTGTTTATCAGTACGGGGTTATTGCTGCACAGGATTGTTCACATTAAAAAGCTGTTTGACTACTTATCAAGGTTTGATTCATCAATGTGAAGCGTTCCATCTTTATTCAACGAACAGTAGGATATGGAATCTAATTCATGATAACCTGATTCCTTTAATTTCTCCCTTAACCATTTCTCATCCTTCCCCATCTGTTCCAGAACATGGTGCTGGATAATTCCATCCGAGATTAGTGGTGAATAAATTTTTACAGGATTATCTTTTTTCTCAAAAACCGATAGCTTGCCGTTTGGCTCCAGAATGGCCAGTTCCACATCCTGAACGAGCTGAATCCCCTTTTCATGGAGATTAATAAGCAAATCATCCATATTGTAACGCTGGTATTTCATTTCTTTTTCATCAATTTTCCCATTTTGAATAATTATGGATGGTTTTCCGTCAAGAAGCTCCCTGACTTTCTGACTTTTTAACGAAATCCTGGCAGAGATCCTTTGAATAATGAGCAGAATAATCATTGGTAAGATACTTGAAAAAAATCCTTTTTCTAAATCCTCTATCGAAATAACGGCCATTTCAGCCAGCATCACGAAAATGACTAAATCAAAAATGCTAATCTCGGCAAGTTCTCTTTTTCCCATGGAGCGTAAAATAATAAAAATCACAAAGTACATCCCTATGGTTCTAAGCACAACAATTCCTAAAGATTCCACACTTCCCACATCCCTTTACATAACACTTCCTTTATGTTTTGATATCATGCAGCTATTTATACAATAGATCCATGTAAATAAGGGAGAAGATAGCGCAAGAATAAATAAATGGTTGCAATAACCAGGGAAAACAGAACAATTGGGACTCCATACTTCATAAAACGGAGAAAGGAAATTCCTTTCCCATAGCTGGCTGCGATTCCTGCAACAACGACATTGGCCGATGCACCTACTAATGATCCATTTCCACCCAGGCAGGCACCCAAAGCTAAGGCCCACCATAATGGATCCAAATTAAGCATCCCAAAATCTTTGAACTCTTCTATTACAGGAATGGTAGCTGCAACAAATGGAATATTATCAACTACCCCTGAAAATAAACCGGCGATCCATAAGATCAGTAAGGCGGTTGTGGGCAAATCCCCTTCTGTTATATCGATAATGCCTTTCGATATTTCGTCAATGACACCTGTTGCCTGCAACCCTCCAACCAAAATAAACAATCCCATAAAGAAAAATAAGGTCAGCCATTCCACTTCCTTAAAAACCACTTCTGCATTTAAGTCCTGATCCGTAAGCAGGAGTAATAATAAAGCGCCACTGACAGCAATCGTCGTTAAATCCACATGTAAAATGGGATGAAGCAAAAAGCCCACCACAGTTAAGGACATCACAGATAATGATTTATATAACAGGGGGGATTTCACTAAATATTCTTCCGGATTTAGCTGTTGAACCTTCCTGATGTTTTCAGGATTTGACAGTAATGATTTTCGAAACAGCATCACCATTAAAAATAGTGTACCTATAAAAATAATGATGACAATCGGTGCAAGGTTGGTTAAAAAGGATACAAACGTTAAATGCTCAACAGCTTGACCAATCATAATGTTTGGCGGATCCCCGATTAACGTGGCAGTACCCCCAATATTTGAGCTGAAAATAATCGTAACCAGATAAGGAAATGCGGGTTGTGCCAACATAGAAGTCAAATTCAGAATAACAGGAACAAATAATAATACCGTTGTCACATTATCCAATAAAGCGGAACCCAAAGCTGTAAGAACGGCTACCACCATTAGCAGTTTCACAGGCTCCCCCTGTACCCTCTGTGCCAGCAATAAAGCAATATATTCAAAAAACCCTGTCTTTTGCGTGATGGAAACAAGGACCATCATGGAAAATAGCAGCGAAATTGTGTGCCAGTCAATGTAGGACGTAAAGGCATCATCCCACGTGAACAGGCCTGCACACAGCATTAATATGCCACCTGTCAAAGCAACCAATGCACGGTTAACCTTTTCTAAAATGATAAAAAGATAACTGATCAAAAATATCGCAATTGAAAATATAGCATCCATACCATTTCTCCTTTTTCCCTTTTCTGACAATTGGAACATTTACTTCCTGAAAATCATTCCTTAAATCTATATATATTCTTGTCCTTATACAAAATATTTTCATTCTATTTTAAATATTCATGAATACAATCATTTAATAAGTGGACAAACAAGGGGGAGTGTAAAATGGTAATGAGAAGATTTACGGCCTTACTGTATGGGTGGATTACCATTTTCCTATTGATGCTGGTAAGCAGCTTTATTCTCGCGTTAATCATACGCTTTTCGGAAATGGGAGAATCAACCCTGCATTGGCTGACATTCGGATTAGGTATTGTATATGTTTTTGCAGGTGGAATTTTTGCTGGTATTAAGGGAAAAGAAAAGGGCTGGATGTTAGGAGCACTAACCGGATTAGGCTATAGTCTATTTATCTTTCTTTATCAGTTCTTAGCCTACAACCAGCTATTTGATGGACAGCAATGGCTTTATCACGGCCTCTTTTTAACCGCCGCCATCTTAGGAGGCATTACAGGAGTCAACTTTCAGGGAAATCAGGAATGAAACAAAGGCGGAAGCGCACATAAAAAAGAGGATGCCATCCAGTTATGGTCCATCCTCTTTTTTCTTTATTCGTTATTTTCTTTTTCTTCACTGCTTACTACTTCACGAACTGCTGAACGATCATATGTAAGCTTTGTACCATCATCCACTCTTACAACAATAGTACCTTCATCCAATGCATGAATCGTTCCATGCATTCCGCCAATGGTAACAATCTTATCTTCTTTTTGTAAGTTATTTTGCATTTCCTGTACTTTCTTTTGTCGTTTCTGCTGTGGACGAATTAAAAGGAAATAAAAGATAACGAAGAACAATACAAGCATAATTAATGGTTCCATGTTTGTTTCACCCCTTTCGGCTTAGAAGTTTTTGGCATTTGGCTTGTTAAAACCATATTGTTCAAAAAATTGTTCGCGAAAGTCCCCAAGACAATCATCTTTAATTGCTTGACGTACTTGTCCCATCAATTTTACCAAAAAATATAGATTATGATAAGTAGTAAGTCTAAATCCAAAAGTTTCATTGGTTTTGACCAGATGACGAATGTAGGCTCTTGAATAATTACGGCATGTATAACAGTCACAATGTTCATCAATCGGTGAAAAGTCTCTGGCAAATTTCGCATTGCGCACAACAAGACGTCCATTGGAGGTCATACATGTTCCATTACGGGCAATTCGGGTAGGTAACACACAATCAAACATATCAACCCCTCTTATCACACCGTCAATAAGAGAATCAGGTGATCCTACCCCCATTAAATATCTCGGTTTATTTTTTGGTAACAGTGGTGCCGTATAAGATAGCACTTCATTCATAACATGCTTCGGTTCACCAACCGACAAGCCACCAATCGCATATCCTGGTAAATCAAGCGATACTAAATCTTTGGCACTTTGCCGCCGTAAATCCTCATATTCCCCGCCCTGTACAATTCCAAACAGACCTTGTTCATCAGGACGCTTGTGAGCTCTAAGACACTTTTCAGCCCACCGGCTCGTCCGTTCCACTGACGCCTTCATATAATCATATTCAGCTGGATATGGCGGACATTCATCAAAGGCCATCATAATATCTGAACCTAAAGCATTTTGAATTTCCATCGCTTTTTCCGGAGACAGGAAAAGCTTTTCTCCGCTTAAATGATTTCGAAAATGTACGCCTTCCTCTGTTATATCCCTCATATCACTGAGGCTGAACACCTGAAAACCGCCCGAATCTGTAAGGATGGAACCATCCCAATTCATAAACGAATGGAGACCTCCAGCTTCCTTAATAATATCCTCTCCAGGACGCAGCCACAAGTGATACGTATTGGAAAGAATGATATTAGCACCCATTTCCTTCAATTCCTCTGGACTCATCGTTTTTACTGTTGCCAGCGTCCCAACCGGCATAAATACAGGAGTTTCAAAGGATCCATGCGGGGTCGTCACCCGTCCTAAACGTGCTCCAGTCTGTTTATCTTCTTTAATTAGTTCATATTTGATTGCCATTCAATACACTCCTATGTTTATTCGATGTACATCGCATCCCCAAAGCTGAAGAACCGATATTGCTCATTTACCGCTTCTTTATAGGCATTTAAAATAAATTCCCGACCTGCAAAGGCACTGATCATCATAATTAGCGTTGACTTTGGCAAATGGAAATTTGTAATTAATGCATCGACCGCACGGAATTGGTAGGGGGGATAAATGAAAATATCTGTCCAGCCTGATTGGGCTTTAAAATCCCCATCCTGATCCCTGGCTATCGTTTCTAACGTGCGAGTAGATGTTGTTCCAACCGTGATCACTCGATTTCCTTCCTGCTTAACCTTATTCAGAAGCGCCGCCGTTTTTTCATCCATATGGTAAAACTCGGCATGCATGTCATGATTCTCAATATCCTCCACACTTACAGGACGGAATGTACCCAGCCCTACATGTAAAGTCACATAGGCAATATGTATGCCGCGCTTTTCAATATCATCCAGCAATTCCTTCGTGAAATGCAGACCTGCTGTGGGTGCGGCTGCAGAGCCTTTCTCTTTTGCATAAACCGTCTGATACCGGTCCTGGTTATCAAGCTGTTCCTTAATATATGGCGGAAGAGGCATTTCGCCAAGCTTGTCCAGCTGCTCGTAAAAAATACCCTCATAATGAAATTGAACAACCGCTCCGCCATGCTCCTTCTTTTCCTTGCAGACGCAGGACATAAGGCCATTTCCAAACTCCACGGTGGTCCCTTCTTTGATCTTTTTGGCCGGCTTCAACAAAACCTCCCATTGATCTCCTTCGATCTGGTGCAGCAATAATAATTCAATCTTTGCCCCTGTATCCTTTTTCGTACCAAACAGACGTGCAGGTAACACCTTTGTATTATTTAATACCAGACAATCACCTGGATTCAGATATTCTGTAATATTGTAAAAATGACGATGCTCCATACTCTGTTTTTCACGATTCAAAACCATTAATCTGGACTCTGCCCGGTTTTCCAATGGTGTCTGGGCGATAAGAGATTCTGGTAAATCAAAATCAAAGTCTTCTACTTTCATGATGTATTCAAACTCCTCTAACGAAATTTACTTATAATATAAAAGATGAGAGATAGAACAATGCTGACAACGATGGAAGTCATAATGGGAAAGGAAAAGGTCACATTGCCTTTTTTAAAGGTAATATCACCTGGAAGCTTCCCAATCAGATTCCAAATCAAGCCAATCACCACGAAAACAATGCCAATCACAATCATTATTTTCCCAAAATCATTCAACACCAGGAACCTCCCGATTGAAATGATGGTAAGCATTTGGCGTCACAACTCGTCCTCTTGGAGTACGCTGGATAAATCCAATTTGCAGTAAAAATGGCTCATATACATCTTCAATGGTCTGGGATTCCTCACCAATCGTAGCTGAAATCGTGTCCAGACCAACAGGCCCGCCCTGGAAATGATCGATAATGCCTAATAATAGCTTATGATCAATGTGGTCGAGACCTTGTTCATCCACTTGCAGCATTTTCAGGGCCTTTTTCGTCGTTTCCATCGAAATGGTGGATTCACCGCTAACCTGAGCAATATCACGGACCCTCTTCAGCAGACGGTTGGCAATTCGCGGTGTACCTCTTGAACGTCTGGCTACTTCTGTTGCCGCATCATATTCGATACCGATGTGAAAAATATCTGCAGTTCGTTCTACAATATTTCGCAAATCCTTGGTTTCGTAAAAATCCAGGCGGCTTAAAACGCCAAACCGATCTCTTAATGGAGCTGTCAGAAGCCCTGCTCTTGTCGTCGCTCCAACCAGAGTAAAGGGGGGTAAGTCAAGCCGGACAGACCTGGCACTTGATCCCTGCCCTAAAACAATGTCCAGGCAAAAATCCTCCATCGCAGGGTATAACACCTCTTCTACGGAGCGGGGAAGTCGATGGATCTCATCAATAAAGAGAACATCCCCAGGCTCAAGTGAGGTTAAGATGGCTGCTAAATCTCCCGCTTTCTCAATCGCAGGACCTGAGGTAGTACGAAATTGCACCCCCATTTCATTCGCAATAATGGTAGCCAGTGTGGTTTTCCCTAAACCAGGCGGGCCATAAAGCAAAACATGGTCCAAAGCCTCATCCCGTAACTTAGCCGCTTCAATAAATATACTTAAATTTTCTTTAATTTTTTCCTGGCCAATATATTGACTTAACGTCTCAGGTCTTAAGCTGTACTCAATTGATGAATCTTCCTCCTGAAGTTCCCCGGAAATCATCCGTTCCTCCATAAAATTGACCTCTCCTTATTCCTTTAATTACGAATTCTTCTGTACCATTAACGATAAGCCGGTTTTTACATACTCATCGATGGTTGTGCTGTCTGACTGTCTTAATTGCGGTGTGATTCGCTTAATTTCCCGATCCGAATACCCTAATGCTTTTAATGCTTCCAGGGCTTCATTTAATACCTCCTGGTTGGAATCTGATGGTTTATCTTCGCCCTTGGCATTTGCATTTTGAGGTATGTCTGCCGAACCATTCATCCATTCAGCCACTTTTCCTTTTAAGTCCAAAATCATTTGTCTGGCTGTTTTTTTACCTACGCCGGGAAATTGTGTCAGGAGCTTTTCATCCTCTTGTTCAATAGCTACAGCAATATCGTGAACACTTGTTGATGCTAAAATACTCAGAGCTCCTTTTGGTCCAATACCTGAAACATTCAATAGTTTAGCAAACAATTGCTTTTCTTCATATTGTTTAAACCCATATAATATCTGTTGATCTTCCCGTATATAATGATATGTATAAATGCGGACAAATTCATTTTGCAGATGCTGGAACTGAAAGGGGTTTGCACAAACCACTTCGTAACCTAAACCATTCACAACGACAAAAACCGAGCTTTCATCTATTGCATCAATTTTTCCCTCTAAAAAAGCAATCATCGTTATTTTCCCTTCTCTCTATACTAAACGCCTCCTCTTATTTTATCATAATTATTGCTTATTAAAGAAGGAAAACTCTGATTCCAGTGGCTGTTCCTACACGTTCAAAAAGGCTGACCCAGGAGATCTGAAATCTCATGAGTCAACCGAATCATCAACAGGCTCTGAACTTGCATATTCCTTGTATGTCTGAATAACCGTTTGAAAGGTTGATTTCTTATCTACTTTGATTCCGGATTTTAATTCGTCTTTACGAAAGCTTTCCAATTTCTCTACATCAATTTGGTAAAACGCTTTAATCACTTCACTATTCTCAGGCTTCCCATTAAAAATAGAGAGGACATTATCCTCATTTAACCCAAAGTAGCCATTCTTCTTAACTTCTGGTGACAAATCTTCAATCTCTTTTTCGAAAACAACACGCCCCTCCTGTTGTTTTTGAAGATTCCACGTTTTATAATTTGCCCAAAAATCCTGAAGTGACCAGATGGTTTCATTTTTCACTTCTTTTTCTATGTTTCCATCAAGATACTTTCTTTTTAACACGACTTCCAGTTCCAAAGGTTCCTGCTCCCAGGCTTTCTTCTCTTCGGCACTCTCCTGCTTACCTGCAGAAGTAACGTTTTCACTTGTGCCAGAGGCGGCTAATCCATTTAATGTAAAGAAAAATAATAAACATACAACCATAGGGAATATGGAACTTTTCCATTTCATGTCCATCACCCCTTCTTCATAAAATATATCTGATGCTAACCATTAATGGTTACATCAGTTACTGGAAAATGAAAAAAGCTCTATTTCCATTTTTTCCAGAAATAGAGCTTTTAATCATTTTCTTAGGATTTATAGATATTAAGCGTCCATATTATGATAGATATCCTGAACATCTTCACTGTCTTCAAGCATATCAATTAATTTATTCATTTTATGCTGCTGATCCTCAGACACGGCCGATGTGGTTTGTGGAAACATGGTGACTTCTGCTGTATCAAATTGATAGCCTTTTTCCAGCAATGTATCTCTAACCTCTGTAAAGGCCTCAGCATCTGTATAAATTTCAAAGGCTTCCTCAGAAGTTTCCATTTCGTCTCCTCCAGCTTCCAGTACATCCATCATAAGATCGTCCTCATCAACATCATGTTCACTTCGGTCGACCACCAGGTATCCCTTCCGATCAAACATAAAGGAAACACAGCCATTTTCCCCTAAATTTCCACCATTTTTAGAAAAAGCATGACGGACTTCTGATGCGGTACGATTTTTATTATCGGTCAGAACCTCAACCATAACAGCAATACCGCCAGGACCGTAGCCTTCATAGACAGTTTCCTCATAATGAACACCATCAAGTCCACCTGTTGCTTTTTTAATCGCACGATCTATATTATCATTCGGCATATTATTAGCCTTTGCTTTTTCAATCACGGTACGAAGATTTGGGTTGGTTTCCGGGTCTCCCCCACCTTCTTTAGCTGCAACGTATAAATCCTTGGCATATTTCATAAAGATTTTACCTTTTTTAGCATCCTGTGCATTCTTTCTACGTTGAATATTTTTCCATTTTGAATGACCAGCCATTGTTCATCTCACCTCTCCACTTCATGCATACTTTCATTAATACTATATCATATTCCTTAAAATCGAAAAAGAAGCAGAGTGCCGGGACTCTGCTTCTTAATTAGCCAGTTTATGGTCTTGTCAGCATATTTCTTACGCGGTTGAAATAAGCTTCGTCAGTGTAAACCGAAACATTTTTGTCATCCAGTTCATATCTTTCAATAATATCACGCACGCGATTCGGGATAACAGGATTGGCTCTTTGGCGGTTTACGATATCAAGAGCCACAACCAAACGGTCATCCTCGAATACGACTTCTGCCTGGTTAACTCCATCCACCTTCATAATTTCCTCTTTTAACCGTTTCGAGGTCTCATTATCTGCCTTCTTCATATTACGGTCAGGTGCATCTATATTGGTATATTCACGTACACTATCCTGTCTCTTTGGATCGTTCTGCTGAGTTGTATCATTACTGCGGTATTGCATCGGCTGTGTATTCATGGTGTTATTTTGAGCGTTTTCTTCCTGGTTTCCTCCACATGCTGCTAAAAACATGACGCCTGTCATTAAAATAAGAAATAGGACTCTTTTCACCAGAAAAAGCACCTCCTTTTCCTTCTTATTGTGCAAAAAGGAGGTGCTTTTTACTCACTGCATGACTGAATTTCCTAAAATTTTGGCGGGGATTTTGGCAGCTCACGTTTATGAGCTGTTCGCTTATGCATATTTTCGATCGTATTCCTATCCTGCTCCGGGACGGGTTCTCCCTGTATATACTGATCTATTTTGGCATAAGTGGTACCCATTTCGTTTTCATCGGTCTGACCTTCCCATAATCCGGCACTTGGAGCTTTGTGAATAATTTCATCAGGTACTCCAAGCTCTTTGGCAAGTTCACGTACTTCGCCTTTTGTAAAGTGAAGAAGTGGGACGAGATCAACACCACCGTCACCAAATTTTGTAAAATAGCCGGTATACCATTCTGCGGCATTGTCTGTACCCGTAACTAAATAGCCATAATTTGTAGCCAACGTATATAATGTACTCATTCGAAGTCGGGCTCTTAAATTTGCATCTGCAAGACGATCCTGAGCTTCATTCCATTCGTTGGCCTCGTTTAATTGGCTTTGAACAGTTGAAAAGAGAACCTCATGTGTCTCGGTCAGATCGATGGTCATACTCTTAATTCCTGAACTTTCCACTACTTTTTCAGCTGCTTTCTGATCATCAGAATGACTTTTACACGGCATAATAACCCCTAGTGAATCATCTGGAAAAGCACGCTTAATCAAGTGAGCTACGACAGCGGAATCAATTCCCCCACTAATACCTACCAACAGGCCATTAACGCCTGCCTCTTTCACCTGATTCTGCAACCATTGTGTTAAATGCTCCACCTGTTTCTTCATATCCTGATTCCTCTCTTTAATGCTATAATGATTTATTTTACCATATTTTGTTGCCAGTTCAAAAAATTTCTGACGTTGATGCCACTGCTGCTGGAATTTCTGCAAATAACTTGAAACCTGAGCTTGAGAAGGATTTTTACGCAAAAAATGAAGCCATTCCCGAAACAGGTCACTTGGAAATATCGTACCGTAATAAAAGTAGGACTGTCCCTTAAAGGATTGAAAGACTGGATACTGAAATAAATCTTCAAACTGGTCCAAACCTTCAAATAAGAAACGCTGAGCTAACTGAATCCATTCATATTCGTAAGGCGCATACTGTATCAAATCAAAATCAAACAGATAAATTCCATCCTGATTACGGATAAAATTATGACCCGCATTGTCTCCGTGAATAATAAACCGTTTTCTATTTGCCTTTTCCTCTATTTTTCTCCACTTTAATTTTTCCATTCGCTCTAATATATCCCGGGTCTGCTTAACAATATTCTGGTAAAAAAGCGTTGCCTGATGCTGGGTGAAAATATCCTTTGTACGTAAAAAACGCCGGTATCTTTCCGTGGATTTTTGCAGGAAGGGCTTCGTTTTTGTCTGTTTGATCGGTAATCCTTTTGCAGTGTCGTGAAAGTCCTGTAAAAGATTTATAGCAGCTAACCGATCTTCATGATACGTATAATTTAACTTCCGGCCCTCTATAAATGGACTTAAACACCAGTATTGTCCTAACGAATCCTTAATCCACCTTTCGCCATTAGGAAAGGGGACAAAACTGACAAAATTTTTCTGATCCTCGATTTGTAAAAATAATGACCATATTTTTATCGCATGAGAGTGATAACACTTTACAATCCACCATTGACTCTCCGCATATACCTTGAATACGTTTTTCTTTACAGGAATCATTTCCTGACAATCAAGATCGCCCTTTTCCTTTAAAAAATAATGGAGACGATCCATAAATGAATCGTCTCTCCAGGAGTTTACTTTCATTTGTCCCCCTCATGATCCCGACCCCAATCGTAGGACTGAGGAAACTGCCCCTGGCCATAAGGATTTTGGCTCATGTTTTGCTGGTATGGAGCCTGCTGGCTATATGGGGAAGGGTAGCCATACGGTGCTCCTCCCGGAAAAGGGCTTTGACCTTGTGCTTGATATGGTGCACCCCACTGTTGTGCCGGCTGATTCATACCTGATCCCCATGGCTGTTGCTGCTGATAACCCGGCTGACTATTCCACTGCTGCTGGCCATATGGGGTTGGCTGTTGATTGCTCGTTACCCACTGATTTGTGTTCCATTCATCTGGCAACTCCGGTATTTCCAATGAAGAGGATTCCTCGTTCATATCCAGATTCATTTCCTGATAATTTGCGGTATGATGGACATTCTGGCTAGGTGCTGGCATTTGACCCGGCATATAACCCGGCATTTGCATATTAGATGGCATCTGCATAGGATTCATTCCACTCATCTGCTGCTGGGGATAGTACGTTGGATACACAGGCATATAATAGGTGTTCATACCACCTCCGCAGCCGCATGGCTTTTTTGGAACATGATGATAACCCATGTATTGCTGCTGTGGTACCTGTGGATAGTGAACCTGCTGATGCATATAAGTTTGTGGGCTATAATGATAAGTCTCCACGCTGATACTTTCCTCTTCGTTATTTTCAATCATCGGCATTTTTGGCATCGAAGGTAACGGCATTTCCTTTTGTTCAGCTTTTTGAGGCTTCTGCTCATATGGCATCATCACCTTATCCATTGGCTTTTCATCCTCTTTGATGACTGGTGACATTTCTGGTGATTTATCAATGTAAGGATGCTTTGCCGGCTGTTGCTTGGCAGGCTGGGTGTCAGGCTTAGGCTTAGCCTGCTGAACGGGCTTTTTGGCCGGCTGTTTCTCTGCTCTTTCGTTTTCTTCCGCACGTTCCATTTTAACCGGTTTTGTTGCTGAAGGTACTTTAATTTTCATCCCCGGCAAAATTTCTTCCGGGTTTGATAGTTGTGTATTAAATTCTTTTAATGTTTCAAGATTAACATCATATTTTTGAGCAATCTCCCTTAAGGTTTCGCCTTTTTGTACAACATGAATTTTCAATTGAATGGCTCCTTTCTTTCAATTTACAATCTCTTACACGAATCCCATATCAATACCAACATATGCACAGATTGAAAAATGTTGAGGCATTGGTCTATATTTATGAGGAAATTTTTTAAACGGCTGCTTTCCCAAGGGGTATTGCCAATCCTACCGCAGTGAAAGACAACTAACTCATAGAAAACAAAAGACTGCTCCAAATCTGGAACAGTCTTTTGTTACTTATTAAGTGATTTTATTTTTTCTGTTGTGATCATGTATTTAGGATAAGTACCTAAAACCGTTACCTCACACCCCAGGGCCTGTAATTCTGCTTGGACTCCAGGGAACAATACATCGTCATATTCCTGATCTACATCAATGATAAAAAAGTAATTACCCAGACCTGTTTTCATCGGACGGGATTCAATTTTGGACAAATTCATTTTCCGCCATGAAAAGGCCGATAATACCTGATGAAGGGCTCCAGCGTAGTCTCGGGGCAGGGTGACCATAATCGTTGTTTTAACCCCCTGCTTTTCCATATCCGGAATATCCACGGCTTCATCCCTTTTCCTCAGCACGACAAAGCGGGTATGATTGTTCGCATAGTCATGAACATCAGATTGCAGAATTTTTAAGCCATATTCATTTGCTGCCCTTTCATTCCCAATAGCAGCCAGATTCCCCCCCTGCTTATATACGACCAGTGCCGCTTCACCTGTAGAAGTTGTATAATCTAAATCAGCCTGAGGGATATTTTGATGTATGAACTGATGACATTGGGCAATCGCTTGTGCATGGGAATAAATTTGATCAATTTCCTTCATATCACCTTCAAAGGAAGGATGGACTAATAAATGCTGCCTAATTGGGACTATCGCTTCTGCAACAATCGGCAAGGGTACCTGGTGAATTAAATAATCCAATGTTAAATGTACAGATCCCTCGATTGCATTTTCTATAGGGACCACTCCAAGGTCTATTTCACCCTTATCTACTGCGTCAATACAAGCTGGTATGGTTTTATAACTAACACTTTGAACTTTATCCTCAAACAGGCCATTTACAGCCATCTCCGTAAATGTACCTTTTGGACCTAAATAACCGACTGTATTCACTGTTTTTCCCCCTGATTCTTAAGCTCCTGAACTTAATATTTCAACCCGAATGACAAAATCAAGCTTTTTAAGCTGCTGCAGCAATTGATCAATCTCTATACTCATTAATGACGTATTAATTGACAACGTTACATTGGCTTTTCCCTGTAGTGGTATGGTCTGATGTATAGTTAAAACATTACATCCGGCATTCGCTACGATACGGAGTAAGTTTGAGAGTGTACCTGCCCGGTCCTCCAGGTAAAAGAATAATGTAATCATTCTCTCTTTTACCATAGCCTGAAAAGGAAATACCGTATCCCGGTACTTATAAAAAGCACTTCTGCTTAAATCCACTTGTTTAACCGCTTCATGAATAGAAGTAACCTTTTCCCGTTCGAGGAGTTCCTTTACTTCAAGCGTTTTTTTCATAGATTCCGGTAAAACGTCGCTTCTTACTAAATAAAATTTCTCATCCATTTGTGCCATAATTTCTTCCCCTTTTTTATGGCTTTTGTAAAGGCTGTCCATCTGAGAAACCGAACGTTTTCAAACAGTCCTATTCACAGAATTACTGTATTACTCGATAAATTCAAATTCAAAATCCAATAAGCGCACGGTATCCCCGTCACTTGCTCCTCTTTTACGGAGAGCGCTGTCCACTCCCATTTTTCGAAGCTGTCTGGAAAATCTTTGCACCGACTCATCATGGGAAAAGTCCGTCATTTTAAACAATCTTTCAATTTTACTGCCTGAAACAACAAATGCACCGTCCGGATCCCTGGTAATTTTGAAGTCATCGTCCTTCTGCTTATGACGGTAAACCACACGCTCTTCTTCCTGTTCTTCCTGCATCTCAAATTTCGGTGTCCTGTCTAATAAATCAGCAATTGCAAATAGTAAATCATGAAGTCCCTCTTTTGTAAAGGCTGATACTGGATAAATTTGAATTTTATCATCTATTTTTTCTTTAAATGCGTTCAAATGCTGATCTGCTTCAGGCATATCCATTTTATTCGCAACCACAATCTGTGGTTTTTCTTCTAAACGCTGATCATACTGGGCCAGCTCCCGGTTAATGGTGACATAATCATCATAAGGATCTCTCCCCTCAAAGGAAGACATGTCAATTACGTGAACAATCACACGTGTTCGCTCAACGTGCTTTAAAAACTGATAGCCAAGACCTACTCCCTCGTGAGCCCCTTCAATTAATCCAGGGAGATCAGCCATGACAAAGCTTCGGTGATCACTTGTCTCAACAACCCCCAAATTAGGTGCCAAAGTGGTAAAATGATAATCGGCAATTTTCGGCCGGGCAGCACTGACGACAGATAACAGCGTTGATTTCCCTACACTTGGAAATCCGACCAATCCAACATCTGCCAGTAATTTTAATTCAAGCTGTACTTCAAACTCTTCACCCGGCTCCCCGTTTTCGGCAATCTCCGGGGCACGGTTTCTTGCGCTGGTAAATCGTATATTTCCCCGACCGCCGCGGCCACCATTGGCAATGACAGCCGTCTGTTTATGAGTCACTAAATCGGCTATAACCTCTCCTGTATCTGCATTTTTAACCGTTGTTCCAGGAGGCACGGAAACTTTTAAAGGATCCGCATTTCTGCCATGCATTCCTTTCCCCATGCCATTTTCACCACGTTTTGCTTTGAAATGGCGCTGATAGCGGAAATCCATCAAGGTATTGAGACCTTCGTCAACTTCAAATACAACATCACCGCCGTTTCCGCCATCCCCGCCAGCGGGGCCTCCTTTAGGTTCGTATATTTCACGGCGGAAGGCTACACTGCCATTCCCACCATCTCCTGCTTTTACATAAACTTTAACCTGATCAACAAACATACTCTCACCTCTACATTAGCCGTAATCTTATGCTGCAGCCTTGTTCATTCATGTCAACATCCTGTATAAACGGTTTGTTCACCAGAGAGCTTTTTAATTCCTGCTGGTTTAAAAACTCCCCTTCAAATCTTATCATCATCCTAACCGAATGATTTTGTTTATAAATGGACAGTTTTCCATTATAGATTTGCTCGTCCAAAATATGTTTATGTAGCTCCTTTATTATTTCTTCACAATGATGTGTAAGAGTTCGATCAATGGATGAAAAATCTGCATGATCAAGGTCTATTTCATAGGATAACCGAAACGAGTCATATGTAGAATTAAAATTCATCATCCATAATGTGAAATTGGGCCCATTCAAATTGGAAAGCTTTCGTTCCTGCAATAAATCATCCAATAATTCCGTTGTTTTTTCCTTCACTTTATCCAGTTTATCCATTTGAGCATAGCCCTGTATTAACTGCAGATGATTCAATAAATCATGTCTGTAATGCCGAATCATATCAACAACCTCTTCGTCTCTCATCGAACTCCCCCTTTCATACACCTTCGTAAAATAGCATATCAATGAAAATTATAGCAAATTTTGGGGATGAAGGATAGCATAGCCACATGGAGTGGACAGATTCTGTTACGGGATGTGGATTGACCAAATCAGTAGCAAATAAAGATGGAGACGAATGGATGAAGAAGACCAGTCAGACCAGGCTGGTTTACCATAAAAAAAGACTTCAGCCTCATTATGAGGATGAAGTCTTTTTAAAAGTGTGTATTATGCTTCTTGTGCAACAGGGTACACACTTACTTTTTTACGGTCACGTCCGTAACGCTCGAATTTAACAACACCATCAATTTTTGCAAAAAGGGTGTCGTCTCCTCCGATACCAACGTTCACACCTGGGTAAACCTTTGTACCGCGTTGACGGTAAAGGATGGAACCACCAGTTACAACCTGGCCGTCAGCACGCTTTGTACCAAGACGTTTGGACTCAGAGTCACGACCGTTTTTAGTACTACCCTGACCTTTTTTCTGTGAGAAAAATTGTAAATCTAAACGTAGCATGTCCTGCACCTCCTTATTTAATGGATATGTGTTCATGATAATCACGTTCAATCGTCTGCAATGAAACCACCATGCCTTCAAGCAGGTGCTGGGCTTTATGATAGGCTTCCTGATTGATATTCAGCGGAAGCTCCATTCTTAAATAGCCCCCTTCTTCTACATCCTGCTCAATCCGGGGTTCCACATCACAAAGTTGAATGACTGAATTGACTGCACCAAAGGATACAGCTGAAACCGCCGCACAGACTAGATCGTGTCCATATGGTCCACTCTCAGCATGACCCTTTAATTCAAACGATTGAATTTCATTTTGATCATTACGATCAATGTGAACATGAATCATATAGAAAATTCCTTATGCATTAATTTTATCAATAACCACTTTTGTATACGGTTGACGATGACCCTGTTTACGCTGATAGTTTTTCTTTGGCTTATATTTGAACACCGTAATTTTCTTGCCACGGCCTTCTTTATCCACTTTAGCTGTAACACTTGCACCATCTACATATGGTGTGCCAACTTTTGTGTCCTCTCCACCAACGAAAAGAACTTTATCAAACGTAACGGTTTCGCCGGCATCAGCACCTAATTTTTCAACGAAGATTTCCTGACCTTCCTCTACTTTCAGCTGCTTTCCGCCTGTTTCAATAATAGCGTACATACTTGCACCTCCTCTTAGACTAAGACTCGCCATTCAGGTACTCAAGGCTGACCTGAGTTTTAAAACCTGTTCTGAGCGGTTGTAGCATACAGGTGCTACGACAAATACAACATTAAAATATTAGCATCATTTATATGAATTTGTCAATAGCGATTGCCATTGTATGACTACGTTCCAACCATTTAAGGTCACCAATAAACTTTATCACAAATTCACGAGTTTCTAAAGGGTTTTTTTCAAGATAAATCGGGATTTTCATTCGTTTAGACAGGTCCTTGATATGAACATGCTTAATAAATGCATCGAACACATCCGGCCTCACTTCAACCAGAAAGGCCTCACAATCCTTTTTGCGGTATGAACATAACTCTCTTTCTAATTGATAGGCATGCGTTCGGGCTGTCCATGTTATTTCCTGCCGCTCACAAACCAATGAGGGGACATCCATCCCTTCCCTTTTTCGGGTCAGTTCAAGTATCCCCAGTCTTGTAAATCCCAAAACTTCGCAATAGACAGAATCCTGTTTTGCCTGCTTCTTCATTTCTGCGAGTACCCGCTGCTCATCCTGTTTGTTTTTCATACTGATAAAATCAATAAAAATCATCCCGGACAGGTTTCGGAGCTTTATCTGTCTGGCCGCTTCTTTAGCCGCTTCTAGATTTGCACCTAAAACCGTTCGCTCCTTTGTCCACCTGCCCTTAAACTTTGCTGTGTTTACATCAATCACTGTCAGTGCCTCAGTTCTTTCAATAATAAGCTCAATACCTGATGTTAATTTTACCGTCCTTTGTGTAAGATTATTGATTGCCTGATTAACAGAGAGAGGCATTTCCTTATCCAGGTTATCTGTCCAGCGCACTTGGTCTGCTACATAAGGGTATTCCTGTTTGATAGAGCGGGCAGCCTCAATGTCATCAAAAATAATCTCCTCAACTGACACGGTTGCATATTTTCGAATCACACGTTCAGGGATTTCCCTGTCTGCGAATAAAAGACCCGGCTTTTTAACAGACTTAGCCTGATGGTATAGTTTCTCCCACTTTTCCTGCAGTCGCTTCCATTCCTTTTCCAGGTCGTCTTGATCAGCCTGCAATGCTGATGTTCGAATAATCGCTCCTTCACTTGAAGCAGACGAATCTTCAACGCTTGACTGCACTCGAAGTTTTTCCTCTTGATTGATTCGTTTGGAGGCTGCCCAATAGCTGCTATACGGCATATAAATGAAATAGTGCCCGGGAACGGTTACATTTGCGGTTACCCTTGGGCCCTTCTGATCATAAGCATCCTTTGTCACCTGAACAATAATATTCATGCCTTCATGAACATAGTGCTCAATCGGTTGTCCTGTGTCTTTTCGTGCAGCAGGTATCTCTTTTTTCGGTAAAAAGGAAAGCTTTTTCTGTCCGATATCAACAAATGCCGCCTGAAGACCATGATCGACTCTTCTTATCCTTCCAGCATAGATGTTTCCCACTAACGATGTCTGATCAGATCGGTCAATAAAAAAATGCTCCAGTTGATGACCATCCATAAGCAGGGCTGTTTTTTCAGTTGTTCCGGTTTGAATGTACAGCTTTTTCACGTTGATCGCTCCAATTATGTGTACCCAATCTTTGCAAGCTCCTTCATTTGTATATGGGGAGACTTTCGTTCAAAAAACGCCCGCAGACATTGATCCTCTTCTACAGTAGCTGATGAGTCGGTATCAAATTGCACATTAATTTGATGGTGTCTTCCTTTATAAAATTTCTGTAGCACCTCATTTACGGTTTCTGAAGAGGAAGCTGGTACCAGCAGGTTTCGATTGCTATGAGATTGGGGCTGATGATAGCGTGCCATTAAATGACGAATAAAAACATAGTGTTTTCGTTTCCATTCTAGACGATTTTCAATAAAAAGAAAACCAGCCAGAAGCAACGTGTGAAAGGTCAGCCAATGATTTACCGTGGCAATCGATAATCCAATCAGAATACACAGAACAGATAGATAAATTGTATATCCCAATACCTTTTTAAAAGGCAGTTTATAGGATAAGAGCAATAATAGAATTCTACCCCCATCTAACGGATAAATGGGAAGGAGATTAAAAAATAACAGCTGCAGATTATATACGATCGCGTACTCTAGAAGATATACCGGAAACAGCTCTACTGCCATCAATTGTGTTAATAAAACATGAATCCAGATATGCTGAATAGGCCCTGCAAGAACAACCAGGAACTCTTCTTTATAGGAACGAGTAAAATATTCTTCTGTATCCATCACGCCGCCAAAGGGCCAGAACATGACATTAGTAATCCTCCAGCGAAAAAAAAGAGCCATTCCTACATGGCCCATTTCATGAATGAAAATCAAACAAAAAATAATGGCAATTTCAACAAAAGATCCTGTTATTACCCCTAAAAACAGGACCAGCCAAAGTAAAGGATGGATATGAAATTGTGATAGAAATTTAGGCCTGGTCATCAACTTGCATCACCTTCACAGGATCTATAAAACGCTGATCCTCCTGAATTGCGAAATATAAAGTCGGCTGTCCCTCACTTGATTGTGAATCCAAACTGCCGATTACTTCATTCTGGGAAACAAACTGATATTGAAAGACGTCAATTTCATTCAAGTGTCCATAGATGGAATTCGTACCATCTGCATGCTGGATAACAATCGTTTTCCCCGTATCCCGTTTATTGCCCGCGAATATCACCGAGCCTGCCTTCATGGAGGTAACTTCCATGTTATCTGTATTTCCTACTTCAATAAGTACCCCCTCTCCATTTTGCTGAAAGGACTGACTAATAACACCATTTACGGGCAAAATCAGACCATTTTCACCTGCAGCCCGCTCAACATTTTTTTCATTTTCCATAAATGCAAAAGGGGTACCTAAATTCTCCCGATACCAGCCCTGAACCTTTGCAAATGGAAATTCATCTGTCAAAGCATTCACAAGAAAGGCTTTTGGTCTTTGGAATGCCTCTGAATCCACTCTCAAAATAATAGCAGTAGAAAAAAAGATGATAGCTGCCAGAAGTGCCTTAAAAACAAAAGATGGGATCCAATTTTTTTCTGTCTGCTGTTTCCCATTTCTATGATCAGGATTTCTATTTGAATGAATAGAAGGAAAATAACCGTGCTTCTCTTCTTCTTGAACCATGGAAGCACTCCAGTGGGAGCTTGTCCCATTTCTCTTTTTCAGATTTTTCCGTTTAGCAATATTCTGACGGACTTCACGAATACTTTTACGGCTCAATTTACCTCATCCCTTACATTAAGTGTTTGTACAAGTCTATTCAATTCCTTGCAAATTATGACTTGGAGATAGAAAAGCGGAGGCGCTTTGACTATATCAGGTGATAAATGTTCAAAATGTGCGTTTTTTAGCACTAAAAAAAATAATTTTCATAAATAATCTTGCAATTCCTAAAATTACGTTATATCATATTACACAAGATGTTAATTTTCCTAACATTAAGTGGGGGTGAAAAAATATGAAGAAAATTGAATGCATTATTCGACCTGAAAAATTCTCTGAACTACGTCAAAAACTGGGTGATTTTGGTATTTACGGTCTTACAGTAACGGAAGCAGCAGGATGTGGACTACAGGAAGGAAAAACAGGTGTGTACAGGGGGAATGAATACGAGATTAATTTATTTCCGAAGATCAAAATTGAAATGGTCCTTACAGAAGACATGACAGGTGAAGTCATTACATTAATTAAAGAAATTTGCGGTGAGGGAAATGTAGGAGACGGAAAGATTTTTGTCATGCCTGTAGAAGATGTGATTCGTATTCGAACAGGTGAAAATGGCGTTGGGGCAATAAGCTCTTAAAGTGACTTTGGATATAAAGAATAAAAGGAGATGAATGGAATGGAATCTGTTGATATGTCATGGGTCATGCTCGGAACAATTTTAGTCTTTTTCATGCATGCTGGTTTCTCTATGGTAGAGACGGGTTTTACCCGCTCTAAGAACTCTTTAAATATCCTGATGAAAAACTTCCTGACGATATCCATTGGAGCTGTATTATACTTTATTGTCGGATATGGCTTCATGTTTGGTACCGATGCATTTGGATTTATTGGTACAGATGGATTCGTATTAAACGGCGTGGAAGATATCGGATTTTTTATCTTCCAGTCAATGTTTGCAGCTACATGTGCAACGATTATCTCTGGTGCAGTTGCAGAACGCATCAAATTAAATAGTTATATTTTACTAACTATCGTTATGACTGCTTTTATTTATCCAGTTGTAGGTCACTGGGTATGGGGAGGAGGCTGGCTTTCTGAATTAGGTTTTGTTGATTTTGCCGGTTCTACTGTTGTTCACTTTACTGGTGCTGCAGGTGCCATCGCTGCAGTCATGCTGTTGGGTGCCCGTATTGGTAAATATTCCAAAGATGGCAAGAGCAATGTTATACCAGCCAGTAATGTTCCATTAGGGGCATTGGGTGTCTTCTTACTATGGTTTGGCTGGTTTGGATTTAATGGAGGCAGTGCTTTAGCAGCTGACGTAACTGTAGTACCTCACGTTATTTCCACAACCATGCTATCCGCATCAGCCGCTGTTATAGCATCTGCCTACTACTCATCACTAAGATATAAGAAGATTGATGCATCATTAACCCTAAATGGTGCCCTTGGCGGTCTAGTGGGGATTACTGCAGGTACCGCTGCTGTATCGTTAACTGGTTCGATAATCATTGGGCTTATATCAGGTATCGTTTTAGTTGAGGGAGTTGCTTTTGTTGACAGAAACTTAAAGCTTGATGATCCTGTTGGGGCTATAGCTGTTCATGGTGCATGCGGAATTTGGGGTACAATTGCCGTTGGATTCTTCGCTACTGATGGTGGACTGTTCTATGGTGGTGGTGCCACTCTATTAGGGATCCAGGCTCTGGGAGTTGTTGCTACTTTTGCATGGACGTTTATTATGACTTTCATCGTGTTTGGTGTGATAAAAGCAGTAGCCGGTATAAGAGTATCCGAAGAAGAGGAAATATCGGGACTTGATTTTGCTGAGCACGGATCGCAGGCGTATGAACTGAAGGATATCATGGTTACAACTCCTCCAGCCAGACAATCTAATACGGGGCCTACCGGAGCTACCTTAGTTGAAAGGCTGGATCAATTGCATGGAAAATCAATCAAAATGGATTAAATCCGCTTAAAAATTAAAGAAACTTTATAAAATCATTGAAAAAATATAGGCCCAGTGAACATTCACTGGGCCTTTTGTCGGTCATATTTAATAATTCTTGTTTAAAAGCCATCCAGGTAAGCAAATGATTCAAATTACTTTTACATCATAAGTCCGTAACCAATAATTAATCTGACATAGATGTGCAATTAATTGTGGTCCCTTCATTAACTGACCAAACCACGGATCTTTAAAATCTGCCCCCTCACTTCTTATAATGTCTTCTATTTTTCTTCTTTGTATAAACTCAAATAACGGAGCATCTGAATCCTCTAAAATTTCCTTCATCCACTCTGTAACTGCTTTGGTATATTCCGGCTGAAACGTTTTAGGATATGGACTTTTTTTACGATAAAGAATTTCGTTTGGCAATAATCCTTCTAACGCTTTACGTAAAATTCCTTTTTCACGATTTCCATACATTTTTAAATCCCATGGGATATTCCACACATACTCCACCAATTTATGGTCAGCAAATGGAACGCGTACTTCCAGACTAGCTCCCATACTCATTCGATCTTTTCGGTCCAACAGTTGCTGCATGAACCATTGCATATTTAAATAAAACAATTCCCGGCGTTTAGTATCTTCCGGTCTTTCCCCTTCTAAATAAGGGGTTTCTTCTATCGTTTCCTGATATCGATCGTTAACGTAGGTTTTGAGGTCTAATTTTCTTTGCCATTCAGGATGTAACAAGGAAATCCTTGAATCCAGCGAAGTCATCCACGGAAATCCTGCATTTTCATTTGTTTCTGGATGGTGGAACCATGGATATCCTCCAAAAATTTCATCCGCACACTCTCCTGATAAACTTACAGTCGTATGTTTCTTTATTTGTTTACAAAACCATAATAACGAGGAATCAATATCCGCCATGCCTGGCTGATCTCTTAATTCTACCGCTTGTTTCAGTAGACTGGCCAACTCATAACCGCTTATGATCTCATTATGATGGTCTGTAGAGAAATGGCTGACCATCTTTTTAATCCACGGTCCGTCACTGGAAGGCTGGAAACGACTAGATTGGAAATGTTGATCATTCCCTTCATAATCCACAGAAAAGGTGGTTAAAGGTCCATTTCCTTTACGTTCAAAATACTGTGAGGCAATGGCAGTAATTGCACTGGAATCCACTCCTCCAGAAAGAAATGTAGACACAGGGACATCGGCGATTAATTGTCTCGTCACAGCATCGATAAATAGTTCTCTTACCCTTTGAGCCGTTTCTTCAACGGAATCATGATGTTCATAGCTTTTGACATTCCAATAACGGGTAATCTTCACACCATCTTTAGTAAATATCAGCGCATGGCCAGGACGTAATTCCTGTATATTTTTAAAGATGCCATGACCTGGTGTTCTCGAAGGGCCTAAGCCAAAAATTTCACTCAACCCATCTCGATCAACTTCAGTTTTCACGTTTGGATGGGCCAATAGAGCCTTTAATTCAGAACCAAACAAAAACTTACTATTTTCATTTAAGAAAAACAAGGGCTTTACACCCAGACGATCTCTTGCCAGAAAAAGTTGTTCTTTTTCTTCGTCCCAAATTCCAAATGCATAAATGCCATTAAGATACTCCACACAATCTTCTTTCCATTCTATATAGGCTGTAAGCAGCACTTCTGTGTCAGAAGTTGTTTGAAATGAGTAACCCTTTTTTACTAATATCCTTCTTAAATCTTCGGTATTATAAAGCTCCCCATTATAAACAAGCGTATAAAGATTCTCTTTAAATTGCTTAATCATTGGCTGTTTTCCACCTTCAAGATCCACAACTGCCAGTCTTTTATGACCAAGTGCAACATGTCTGTTAATCCACACATTTGAGTCATCTGGTCCTCGTAAGCTTAGCGTATCTGTCATTTTTTTCAACCAGAACCGCTCTGATTCTAAATCCTTTTTCCAGTCAATCATTCCTGTAATTCCACACATAAGAGTTTCATCCTTCCCAAGATGCATAAATATTATTTCTGTATAAAACAAGACTTCAATCTGGCACCCTGATGGGCAGCGAAACTTATCAAGCCATTTACGAGCTGTTGATCCCCCACCCTCAACATTTGTTCTACCAATAATTAGAGGTGATAATATTACAACTCGTTATACTGTTATAAAACTATTCTATGATTTGAAATTACATCATATTCCTTTTCGATAACCTAATATTTTATATAAAGCGCTTTCATTTTATGAAGAAAAAAGAGGACTGGCAGGGCCAATCCTCAATTACGATTTCACTCCGAAAAATTTCTTCACTTTTGCCATGATGCCTTTATCATCCTCTAAGGACATCAAGGGTACTGATTCACCAAGAATTCTTCGTGCTATATTACGATAGGAAATAGATGCTTTTGTATCTGGTTGAAACGCTACTGGCTCTCCATGATGAGACGATTTAATCACCTCATCATCATCAGCCACAATACCCAGCAAATCTACGGCCAGTATCTCTACTATATCGCTTATATCCAGCATATCACCTGATTTGACCATATGGGTACGTATACGATTAATGATAAGATGAGGAGATCCAATTCCCTCTTCTTTTTCCAATAATCCGATGATACGATCCGCATCACGCACACTGGATTTTTCCGGAGTGGTTACAACAACAGCTTTGTCAGCCCCGGCAATTGCATTTTTATATCCCTGTTCGATACCGGCTGGACAGTCAATAAGTATATAATCGTAGTCCTGCTTAAGCTCAGCTACGATTCTCTGAATACCCTCAGGTGTTACTGCCGATTTGTCACTCGTTTGTGATGCCGGAAGGAGATGAAGGCAATCAAACCTTTTATCTCTTACTAGTGCCTGTTTTACACGACAGCGCTCCTGAACAACGTCGACCACATCATAAACAATTCTATTTTCCAAGCCCATGACTACATCAAGATTTCGCAGACCAATATCGGTATCAAGCAGACATACTTTTTTTCCTAATAAGGCAAGACTTGTACCAACATTTGCCGTTGTTGTCGTTTTTCCTACACCGCCTTTACCAGACGTTATTACAATTGCCTCACCCATTGATCATTCTCCTCTCTATTGAACCTAAATCAGGTCGAATGGTAGATAATGACTGCAATCTATCAATTAAAATTTTATCTGTATCCTGATTAACATAAGCGCATTCCATATAAAGACCTTCTGTTTCAAAGTCGGGTGATCGACTTAAAAAGCCGGATATTCTCAACTGGGTAGGATTCATATACGCAGCTGCAATAATTGCTTTAGGATCACCTTCAATACCTGCATGGGCAATCCCGTTCAACTTTCCAAGTATGTAGACGTTTCCTGTGGCTGACACCGTGCCTCCGGGATTTACATCACCAATCAACAACAAATCTCCATGTACATGTAACTGCTGGCCTGCTCGTACAATTTTAGTAATCGCAGAGATTTCTAAATCTTTATACCAGTCTTTTGCTTCCTCTTTGGTTATAACATTGGAATAGATTTCGTTAATAACAAGGTTGGGCTTACTCCTGACAATTTCCTGCATCTGTTCCTTCATTTCACTCGTTAAATATCGGTTTCCTGCATCTATATTAACTTTAATCACCGGCTGATCCTGATCGATTACCTTTGAGGAAAGCTTAGATTTTAATTCCTGAAGAATGTGCTCCATTGAACTTGTCTCATCAATGGTAAACGTTAGTCCATCCTTTGTTCCCTTTATTGTAACTGCTTGTTTTTTGTTTTTCACAGAGGTTCACCTCAATACTACTTTTTCGATAGGCACTGCTTAAAATCCTCTTAACTATGTTGAAAATTGTTCATCAGCCCATTTTTCCAATCTTTGGCGAAATATTGGATAAGTAATTAATAAAAATAACATATTGGTCAGGAGTGTTGGAATTAATCGATCATTCAGGTAAGACATCCATGTCATATCTGCATAGCCAATCATAAAATACATTACGTAAATGAGATGATCAGCAAAACAAATCCCCACAACCGTTAATAGAAGCGTGACAATAAAGTTTGGGTGCAGGAGCTTTTTCAGTCCCAGAATGATAAACAGCGTCAAACCATAAGTGAACATATACACACCTAAAATATCGGTATATGTGAAATCAATTAGAAACCCGAAAATAACAGCATATACTAAACCATAAATGGTATGATCCTGATCAAAAAAGATGGTTATTATGATACTGAATATCAGAATCCAGTGGGGAATCGGCTGAATATCAGCTAATAACCACTGTACTGGAATCAAACTGGTTGCCGTACTTTCCAACACCAACAATATTAATAATATAAGAGGAAGAAATAAATGCTTCATGATTCCTCCTCCTCAGATTGATCCGATTCCGGTGAGTTCATATTCCTGTCCACAACCATTACATGATTGATATCATACAAATCAGCTGCAGACTTGACATAGGCAACCTTCGTAAGGCCATAGGAATCCATTTCAACCGATTCAATTTCACCAATAATTAATCCCCTGGGAAACACTCCGCCCATACCAGAGCTTACCACTAACTGCCCCTTACTAATTTCCTTATCGGTTGATTGAATGGTCAGAATAAGAGCTTCCTTTTCCTCATCATAACCCTCTATAAGGCCGAATACATCCTGCTGATTCTCCTTTTCACCATTACTCTGGACGAGTGCAGAAATCCGATTATTCCGATCAAACCCACTAAGCAGTTGAACATCAGAAGTAAATTGATAGGCGGTTTTCACCTTACCAATCATTCCATTTGCTGTTATAACAGCCATATTTGCACGAACCCCGTGCTGTTTCCCTTTATTAATAGACAACTGCTGCATCCACATTGGTTCAGGGCTTCTAGCATTCACTGTTGCATCGATTAGATTATAGCTTTCAAGTATATCTGAATCTTTTTTCTCCAGTAACGCGCGTAATTCTTTATTTTCCTTTTCCAAAGCCTTAACATCATAAAGCAAATCCTTATACTCTGATAAACGTGACTTCAGGACCTGATTTTCCTCGAAAGTATTGGTTAATTCACTCACATCTTCAAAGATTCCACCAACAAAGTCGATGGGAACCTGAAAAATGGATTGTACCGCTCCAATTGTATCCTTTAACAGCTCCTCAGGTAAACTGACATCGTCTCTGTCTCTGATTGAAAATCCAATTAGTGAAACTAAAAGAATAATGCTGATAAGTATAATAATTAAGGCTCTTTTCCTTAAAAAGGACCACATCTATGACACCTACTTCAATAAATTCTAAATATTAACGTTTCCTGTTTGAAATTTTACGAAAGTGATGAAGAAAATCCAATGATTTACCTGTTCCGATGGCTACACAATCAAGCGGATCTTCTGCCACAAAAACAGGCATTTCCGTTTCCTCACTGATTCTTTTATCCAGGTTAGATAACAATGCACCACCACCAGCCAGAACAACACCTTTTTCCATAATATCAGCTGATAATTCCGGTGGTGTTTTTTCCAATGTACTCTTTACGACCTCAACAATGGAATCTACCGTATCCCTTAAAGCTTCTTCAATTTCAGTATTTGAGATTTTTATGGTCTGCGGCAGGCCAGTAACCAAATCGCGTCCTCGTATTTCTATTTCAACAGCCTCATCCACTCGCATAGCTGTTCCCAGTTCCATTTTTATAACTTCTGCTGAATGCTCACCAATTAATAACTTATACTTCTTTTTAATGTACTGAATAATCGCATCATCCATTTCATCCCCAGCAATACGAATAGACTCACTTGTGACAATGCCACCTAAGGAAATAATGGCTACTTCCGTCGTACCTCCACCAATATCTACTATCATACTACCAGTAGGTTCCCATACAGGTAAACCCGCACCTATAGCAGCAGCAAAAGGTTCCGCTATTGGATAGGCTTCCTTTGCACCCGCCTGTCTTGTCGCATCAATAACGGCCCTTTCTTCAACCATCGTTATACCTGATGGCACACATACCATCACATTTGGCTTTCTTGCAAAAGGGGAGCGCCTGCGAAGGGTTTTTCCCATATAATATTTCATCATCATGGCTGTTGTTTCATAATCAGCTATGACACCATCTTTCATAGGTCTTATTACGGAAATATTGCCCGGCGTCCTTCCAATCATCGTCTTGGCACTGTTTCCTACTGCCTCAGTCTCCCCGGTTGTTACATTTTTAGCCACTACGGAAGGTTCACGTAATACAATTCCCTTTCCCTTAACGAATACTAATGTATTTGCTGTACCCAAATCAATCCCAAGGTCCTGTGCAAACCCAAATCGTGCCACCTGAATCTTCCTCTCTGTAATGGTCTAGGATAAAACATAACCTCTTATGTATAGTGTATTACAAAAAATACACTTAATAAGCGCCATCCAAGAATTAACTTGTACAAATGGCGCCCTTTTTTCTTTATTATTCAATTATACGAAAAAAACCAGAAAATAGATAGTGTTATAAGTAGCCTTTTTCCTTCATAGAAACATATTTTCGATCACCTATAACTAAATGATCCAACAGCTCAATTCCGATCATTTTTCCACACTCTGAAAGTCTTTTTGTCACATGAATATCTTCCTGTGAAGGGCTGGGGTCTCCCGAGGGGTGATTGTGGGCACAGATAATAGATGCAGCGGAGCGTTTAACTGCTTCCCGATAGATTTCCCGGGGATGAACTATGGAGGCGTTTAAACTCCCTATAAAAACGGTTTGCTGATGAACTACCTGATTTTTCGTGTTTAAAAACAAAACAAGGAAATGCTCCTGATTCAGATGTCTAAGTTCTTCCATGACAAAATCTGCTCCATCTTCAGGACTTCTGATAGCATATCGTTCAGATGGCTTATAGGAATATACCCTTTTACCGATTTCAAGAGCAGCCATCAGCACAACTGCCTTTGCTTTTCCAATTCCTTTGATAGCTGTCAATTCTTCTACAGTTGCGTCTTTGAGTAACGGGAGGCCTTCAAAGTGTATAAGTAACCGATGGGATAGAGACATCACAGATTCATTTTTTGTACCTGTACCCAATATAATGGCCAGTAAGTCCTGATTTGATAGATGATCAGACCCTAATTGCATGAGCCGTTCTCTTGGCCGGTCATTTTTAGGGACATCCTTGACAAAAACCATTTCATTAGACAATAAACAAACTCCTCTCACATTTTTATATAAATAATAAATTATTGAAATACAGGGAGAATATCGTATTTTCTCAGTTCTTTAACAACAAGCGAAATAGGAAGGCCAACGACATTGTAATAATCACCGATAATTCTTTTTACAAGTATGGATCCAGGTCCCTGAATTCCATAGGCACCAGCCTTATCGAAGGGTTCCCCTGTAGATAAATAGGACTCAATCTCTTCTTTTGAAAGTGGCCAGAACTCGACCTCCGTCTTTTGGGTAAAAACCTCTTCATGCTTACCCGTCCGAATCATAAAGCCTGTCCACACCTCGTGACGTTTCCCGCTTAATAAGGACAGCATATGGTGTGCTTCATCTGTATCGTTTGGTTTTTCAAAAATCTGCTTATTACAGGATACAACTGTATCAGCTGATAAAATCACTTCCTTCTCATCCTTTAGTACAGTTTCTCTGCCTTTTAGGCGAGCGAGCTGCTTTACTTTTTCCTCTGGCAAAACGGAATGAATGGAAGACTCATCGACTTCCGGCTTTCGGATTATAAAAGGAATATTCACCTGTTTAAGTAATTCCTGCCGTCTTGGTGAAGATGATGCTAAGACAAGTTGAAATGACATAATTAAAACCTCCGGAAAACGAATGAACTTGATGATAAATATAGTTTAATCAATTTTGCTCAGCATTACAAAAAGGTAAAATCCCATATCAGCTGATTAGATATAAATAAAACGATCAAACCGGATTCAAAAATTCATTTATTTATTGAGATATAGAAGAGTTTTTTAATTTCGGGGAGTTTTTAGCGGTGTCTGTCACGACCCGAATTTTGTCGAACGTTAAATTGAGAAATGGCTGAATCAGGGATTTGATTCAGCCATTTCTTATTTATTCAAATACTTCTCATAATCGTGAAGGATGCGAATCAGCTGATGCTGTTGCTGCCATTTTTCATCTTGTGAAAGGTTCAGCAGTGACTGAATGGAAACGGATAATGCTTCAGCCTCTTTGGATATGGACTCAGGCTTCTTTTGATACCATTGTTCCATTTTAGTTTTTAATTCTGAGAGATTACTATCAGGTTGTGAAAAAAGCGGAAGAGCTTCTTCCCAGTAACCCATTCCTTCTTTTACCCAGGCACCCTCCGCTTCAGCAGTCTCATGTTCACCGCCGGCTACGTTCCAGGCCTTTACGTACGTATCCTTCTCCGGATCAAATCCAAGGCTGTCCATGCTTGCCTCCACGTTTTTAATATCATCATCTGTCATAGCTACGCCTGCAAATAAATAATACTGATCTTCTCTTTGCCAAATGTATGGATGTACACCTGATTCCTTAAATATTGTCTGTCTTTCCTCAGCTTTAGCCTGTGTTGAATAAACGCCGACCTGAACAACCTGTGGTTCATAGCCATTAAATTGGACGACTGTCCCCTGTGAAGTTTCAGCATCATTAGCAGCAGCTGATGTTTCTTCGGCTGAAGGATTATCTGTATTTTGTGTACCGCCAGCCTCCTCGTTTTCATCAACTCCAACGCCTGAAAGAACTCGTAACATAATAAATCCTAAAAGCGATCCTACAACAATCGCTGATGCGCCGGCAATTAAGAGCCGTTTCACGCTCGGAATCATTGAGAAAACGGATTTCTTTCCTTTGTAATTTCTTTTTAAAACTTCTATTTTTGGCGGTTCAAAGTCATAGGCCGTTTTTTGACCTTCATTAAAGGAGTCTGTTTCACTTGTTTTATCTAAAGCGGCAGCCATTTCTTCTTTTACGTTCTCGTCAACGGAGGATAAATGCTCTTGATCTTGGTCTTCTTTTTCTTTTCCATTAATTCTTATTGAAATATGGTTCTGTTTCTTGTCCATTTTTTCCCCACCTTGACTAGCAAAATTATACAGCATACAAAACTCATCAAAGTTCTTCTCTGATGAGTTATCTTTTTATGCATCTATTACCTTACCACGTCTATGAAAAAAACGTTGTCGGTGATTGTCTAATCCGATTAGAATTTCATCAAAGATTTTCCTGAAAAATCTACATAAAGTGAGACTTCAATTCGTGGGGGGTTCCTTATCCCCCCGCGGATTGTTAGCGAAACTTACCAGGGCCTTACGAGATGTTCACCCACCTCCCTCATTCATCTTACTAATACTCTGAAGAACAGACCTTATTTTTATGGACAAAAAAACACCTGGTATCTGCACCAGGTGTTACATTTGAATGACTTTCTCATAGGTAGCCACTCTGTTTCGTCCATTATTTTTCGCTCCGACATACATGGCACGATCAGCATGACGGATCAATTCACGTGGATCATCACAATCATTTGGAAATGTTGCAACTCCAATACTCGCTGTAACTTCAATCTTGATAGGCTTTCCAATGTCTGAAATATGCTGCTTAAGTTCAAAAGGTTCCTCACTGATCACGCGCCGGATATTTTCAGCATGAAAGAGTGCTTCATCCTTACCCTTTCCTCTCAAAAGAATGACAAATTCTTCTCCGCCGTATCTGGCAACAATTTCATTCGGAAAGGTATTTTCCAAGCGTGCAGCAAGTTCCCGGAGAACCTCATTTCCACTTTCATGACCGTATGTATCATTTACCTGTTTGAAATGATCCAGGTCCAGCAGGATTAAAGATTGGTCCTCATGCAGACCTTTCGCTTCCATATCCTCAAACAGCTGCTGAATATATTCCTCAAAATATCGGTAATTATAAAGCTTTGTTAATGGACACCGTTCACTCTTCTGTTTTGTCGTTTCATAATGACGGGCATTTTCAATGGCTACAGCAAGATAATTGGCCAATATTTCTACTAACATATACTGATATTTTTCATAAGCTCTTTTCCGCTTTGAAGCAACTGTAATGACTCCTACAACTTTCTCATTTCTCCAGATAGGGACGGAAATGATACTTTCAGCGTCATGTGGCAAAGAAGGATCAGGAAGAATCATATCCCACTTGGCCCGATTTTTATAATATAAACCTTCTCCTCCACCATAAACGGTTCCACTGATTCCCTGAAACTTTTTCAAATGGAATGAAGTATGGTGTCCTTGCGGGGTATCCCCCATTACCCGAATGAGAGTTAAACTTTCATTTGAGTTCAATACATCATAAATGTAAGCATAATCAACATACAACAGCTTACTTACTTCCTCTACAAATATATCCAAGACCTCTTTTACATTCAGTTTCCCCGTTAACTTATGCCCAATTTGACTCGTTCTTCTCATATAATTATTCATTCTTTGGGAAGAGAAATAGTTCTGAATAATGACAGAAAACGTGACAAAGGGAATTCCAACAAAATAGATGGCTCCAGCTCCCAGTTCGATATACAGCAAATACAGTACATATCCAACAGGTATCGTTAATCCGGAAGTCAGCATGTCCCAAAATAAGGACTTGGAAAAAAACCTTTCCCGCTGTGATGTCATATACATTTTGAGCAGGTGCAATAATACCTGATTCGCAAAAATAATCGCTAAAATATATCCAATGATAGGAAACTGCTGCTCAAAAGTAAAATCCACTATTTTTTGATGAGTTCCGCCTAATAAATAATATATGGCCGCCCCAATAATAGAGGTTAATAGAAACAGAGTTAAGTTGGCAGGTATACGAAATAATTGATCCTTACCAGGTCTAAGCTTAGTGAGCAGGACACATACGGCTATTTGTGTTAATACAATTTCTGCAAATAAACCAAAGTGTAAGAAAACCGCAAAGCTTATTCCATGAATGAAGAATATGGGAGTGCCTCCAACAATGATGGGAAAAAGGGATACGATACACATTAGAATGCCAAATGAAACAATATCAAACCATCTGCCATCCAGGTTCATTATGGGGGCAGTTACTTGATAAATGTAGAAAATCAGAGATGGCCAGATAAGGAGCCAAAGAATCCAAATCAATAATTTTTTCTGTTTTGTCATATACAGCATCTCCCAGACCCTTTTTTACAAAACCTTGCTAACAAAACCCCGAATTCGATCCTTTAAATAATCAAAAATCCTGAATTCAATGTTTTCAAATATTAAAATTATTTTATCATATTTTTTGAAAAATGTTCAAAATGTTGTCTAACTTTTGAAATAAAATATAAAGAGCCTGAGATAATGATCAATTCATGAGCCGGATCAATACGGCCGATTTCCTGTCTGATCGCTTCCTTCCAATCTGCTCTATATTCCTTTTTGGGGTGCTGACTCAGATGATATAAATGGTCTGCTTCTGAAGCACGATCAAAAGAAAAGGATGTAAACACGATTTTCTCAAAACTTTTATCCAATAAAGGCATGACAGCATCCAGGGATTTATCCTTCATCATGGAAAAGATCAGATTTTTCTTATGGTTGGGATAAAACCGCTGAAGCGTCTGGATGAGTGAAACCACCCCTTCCCTATTGTGTGCCCCATCAATAATAACAGGAGGTTTACTGACCAGAACTTCAAATCTTCCTGGCCATTTTGTTCTCTTTAAACCCTCTCTAATTAAGGCAATATCCGGTTTAATGGAATTCCTGGAACATACGTTTAAAAACGTCTGTAAAGCAAGGACTGCATTTTGAACCTGATGATGACCTTTCATCTGAATCATTAGCTCAGGAAAGCTGTGTTGTTCTGACTGAAAGGTGAACACTTCTCCTTCCTTATGTACATGATCATTTCCTATATAGGTGAATGCCTCTCCAAGCTGACTTATTGGTGCATTCATACTTTCAGCCTTTTCTTTAATAACCTTAAGTGCTTCTGTTTGATCAACAGAAGATATCAGGGGGACATTCCTTTTTATAATCCCTGCTTTTTCAGCGGCGATTTGTTTATAGGTATCACCAAGGATATGCGTATGATCAAGTCCTATATTCGTTATAACCGTAGCAATTGGTTGCACAATATTGGTCGAATCCAGTCTTCCTCCCAAGCCCGTTTCCCATATTACGAAGTCGAGGGATTGGTCTGAAAAATAACTAAATGCCATTGCCGTAATCACTTCAAATTCGGTGGGAGGACCCCATTGCGTCTTTTCCAGGTCTTCACAAAGTGGCTTTATTTTCTCAACGAGCTTAACCATTTCCTTATCGGTTATCGGGATTCCGTTTACACTTATACGTTCATTAAATTTTATCAGATAGGGTGAGGTGAAGGTTCCTACTGAAAAATGATGTGCTTCAAATAAATTTCGCAAAAATGACAGCGTCGATCCTTTACCGTTCGTTCCAGCGATATGAATACTATTGATGTGCTGTTCAGGATGACCCAATTTCTCCATCAGCCACTCCATTCGTTCAAGACCAGGTCTGATTCCAAACTTTGTACGTTCACGGATCCATTCAATTGCCTCATTATACTCCATGGTCATTCCCTCACTTTATGTGGATTCAGTAACTGCAAAAAAAATAAATAGAAAGCGGGAGCCCCAATAATCGGCTCCCACTGAAGAATAATCAGGATTGCAAGTCCTTTAGTCTTTGTTCAACCTTTTCTCGTTTTTCTTTATAATCTCTGCCCTTTTCTCTTTCCTGGTCCACAATATCCGCTGGTGCGTTTTGAACAAATTTGTCATTCGCCAGTTTCTTTTCAACCCGTTCAACTTCAGAATTCCACTTTTCCCATTCCTTCTTCAGCCGATCGATTTCTTCTTCAATATTAATTAAACCTTCTAAAGGAAGATAAACCTCAGCCCCTGTTACAACTGCACTCATGGCTTTTTCCGGCACATCAACGTCTGTATCAATCGTCAGGTCACTCGGGTTACAAAAACGTTCAAGATAATGACGGTTCTTTTTCAGCCCATCCATAATGTTTTCATCACTTGCTTTAATGAGCATTTGGATTTCTTTGGACATTGGAGTATTTACTTCAGCTCTGATATTTCGAATGGAACGAATAATATCCACAAGCAGCTTCATTTCTGAGGATGCCTGTTGATTTGTAAATTCAGGTTTTACAGATGGCCAATCTGCAACTGTGATGGATTCCCCTTCATGTGGTAAATGCTGCCATATTTCCTCGGTAATAAATGGCATGAATGGATGAAGCATACGCATCGTCTGATCAAGAACATAAACTAAAACCGATTTTGTAGTATGCTTTGCCTGTTCATCCTCTCCATATAAAGGTAGCTTGGCCATTTCAATATACCAGTCACAAAATTCATCCCAGATAAAGTTATACAAATGACGACCCGCTTCCCCAAAATCATATTTATCAATATGCCGGGTTACCTGCTCAATGGTTTCATTCAGACGGGTAAGAATCCATTGATCTGCAACCGATTTTTCTCCGGTTAAATCAACATCTTCATACTGCATATCATCCAGATTCATCAGCACAAAACGGGAAGCATTCCAGATTTTGTTCGCAAAATTCCAGGTAGCCTCAATTTTTTCCCAATGGAAGCGTAAATCCTGTCCGGGTGAAGAGCCGGTTGCTAAGAAATAACGCAGAGAGTCCGCACCATATTTTTCTACAACATCCATTGGATCCACACCATTACCCAAGGACTTACTCATTTTCCTTCCTTCCGCATCACGTACGAGTCCATGAATGAGGACATCTTTAAATGGTCTGCGGTTCATGAATTGCTTGGATTGGAAAATCATACGGGATACCCAGAAGAAAATAATGTCATATCCTGTTACAAGTGCATCCGTCGGAAAATAACGGTTCAGGTCTTTATTGTTTTCATCCGGCCAGCCTAAGGTTGAAAATGGCCATAAAGCTGAAGAGAACCATGTATCGAGAACATCTTCATCCTGCTCCCAGTTTTCTGCATCCTCGGGTGCTTCCTTTCCAACATAAACTTCTCCTGTTTTTTTATGATACCATGCAGGAATGCGGTGCCCCCACCAAAGCTGGCGTGAAATACACCAATCTCGAATATTTTCCATCCAATTTAAATAAGTTTTCTCAAAGCGGCCAGGAACAAAATTGACTTTGTCATCAGTCTCCTGTAAATCAATCGCACCTTTGGCCAGCGGCTCCATATGAACAAACCATTGAGTGGATAAATAAGGCTCAACAACCGCTCCGCTTCGCTCGGAATGCCCAACTGAATGTGTATGTTCTTCAATGTTAAACAATACCCCTTCTTCCTGAAGATCTTTTACCAGCTGTTTCCGGCATTCGAAGCGGTCCATCCCCTGATATTTCATGGCGTTTTCATTCATGGTACCATCTTCGTTCATTACGAGAATTCGCTCTAAATCATGACGGTTGCCGATTTCAAAATCATTTGGATCATGTGCAGGGGTGATTTTAACCGCACCAGAGCCGAATTCCATATCTACATAGTCATCTGCAACAATTTCGATTTCCCGCTCAGTAATTGGTAAAATAACCTTTTTCCCAATTAAATGCTTATATCTTTCATCTTCCGGATGGACAGCTACTGCCGTATCGCCCAGCATCGTCTCAGGTCGAGTGGTAGCAATTTCAATGTGGCCTGAACCATCCTTTAACGGATATTTCATATGATAGAAGGCACCCTGAACCTCCTTGTAGATAACCTCGATATCAGAAAGGGCTGTCTGAGTATCTGGGTCCCAGTTAATGATATATTGTCCGCGGTATATCAGCCCTTTTTCATATAAGGAAACAAATACTTCCCGAACAGCATTGGAAAGACCCTCATCAAGGGTAAAACGCTCCCGGGAATAATCCAGTCCTAAACCAAGCTTTTCCCATTGCTTTCGAATAAAGGAGGCATATTCTTCCTTCCAGTCCCATACCTGGTCAATAAACTTTTCCCGACCAAGATCGTACCGGTTTTTTCCTTCTTCCTTTAATTTTGCTTCAACCTTTGCCTGTGTGGCAATTCCGGCGTGGTCCATTCCCGGCAGCCATAAAACATCGTAGCCCTGCATACGCTTATAACGTGTAATAATATCCTGTAAAGTTGTGTCCCAGGCATGACCCAGGTGGAGCTTACCTGTAACGTTTGGCGGCGGGATAACCACAGTAAATGGATTTTTGCTCTCATCATCCTTTGCTTCAAAGAACTTCCCATTTACCCAGTAATCATACCGGCCTTTCTCCACCTCATTCGGATCGTACTTTGGCGGCATTGAAACCTCTTTCTTCTCCATTTCACTTCCTCCTTACTTTTTATCATCATGAACATAAAAGGGCATCCGTCAGTTTGGAAAGCCCGAATTTCCCCGGCAATAGAGAAAATCGATGCTTTTTCTTTTCCTTTAAGAGGGCAAGCTTATACTTTCTTAAAGGATAATAAAAAACCCTTTTCATCCTGTCAAAAGGACGAAAAGGGTTACTTTCGCGGTACCACCTTTATTTACAGCAGAGCATCATTGTCTGACTGTACACTTCATCAGAATAACGGTTCAACCGGCTTCTTCTACTCATGATTCAAAGAAGCTGCATCCAGGGCGACATTCCAAGGTAAGGATCCTGGAAAGCGTCTCAGCCTATCGCTTTCCTCTCTGAAGGTCTTATCCTTGTACTCCTCCCTATCCAAGCATTTCGAGTATTCATTTTATAGTATATATTTTAGCCATTCAAAACGTAAAAAGTCAAATGTCTTTTAACACTTTTTCCAATATCTATTCATATTATACGAACAAACGGTAAAAAAGTGAAGGAGGATCCATATGGCAAGGTTTTATCGTTACAAGCTTCCACCGTGGCTGAGACACATTATTTTTACAATTGAAAAATGTACATTACCGCTTATGATTTATCAAATTGTACGAACGCTTATCATTCCAACAACGCTCGATGTGTTATTAACCGGTGTATTTGTCGGGTTGTTCTTTGCCTTTTATTTAGAATGGATTTAAGTCAGATTTTAATCATCCGTAAGCATCAGATCATTTTTGATAAACTCCTGAATGTCCAGGACATGTTCAAAATAAAACTGATAGCGCTGGAAAACTTGAATCCATTCTACTTCTGTAAGATGATTTGGGGCTTTCACATATTGCTGAACGTCAAGCAGAAAATCTTTTACATTCAGCAGATGTATCGCTAACAAAGCCATATCGCTTTTCGTATAGCCTGCATCTTTAAAATAAACAGGTAAGCCTTCTTTGATAAGACTCAGTGGTGTATCATGCTCCTGACAAATCGTTGAAAAAAACATGGAAAGGTCTCTGGAAGGATGACCATAAAAGGCTTGTTCCCAATTTATGAACATCACACCGTTTGAAGTCAAAACAAAATGGGAAGGTGATAAATTCCCATGACATAAGCAATATTTCATCTCTTTTTCCTCTTCCATATGAGCCCGCCACTCATCATACCAGTATTCCAGAAGGTGAGACATTTGTCTGACCATACGATAGGAATGACAGATTAATAAAGCAGTGGGAGACATAAAATGCTGGGCCTCGAACAAATCAATCCAATTTTCAAACTGATAAAAGTTTTTCTTAATTTTTTCCTTTTGATTTTGGGACCACTCATTTAATTGCTGAATTTCAATTGGTTTTGTGACGGACGTTTTTCTATGAATATGGGCTAATTCCCCTAAAAAAGGATGAAGGGATGATGTTAATGAACTCCCCTCTTTCTCTTTAAACCAGGGAACTACATAATAAAAATGGTGCCTCCCCTCTATGTACGGCCTGCCCTTCTCTGTTAAATAGAGGGGAGCGATGGAGGTTAAATTTTTCTCCTTTGCTTCATGATATACAAAACCGAACCTTTGAGTCAGATGTTTTTCCCTGGACTGTTTGACGGCAATATACCTGCTTCCTGTAAAAACCTTGATAACCTTTTTTGTTATCTTTTCACCCTGATAAGGATACATCCCATATGGATGTAAAATTCGACTGATTTTAGCCAATGTCGCTCATCCTTAACTTATGTTGTGGATGGATCAATCTGTTTTTTTCTGACAGGAATATAAAGAATGTCGCCTGCATTTAATTCCTGTTCCTCAAGACGGTTATAACGGATTAATTGGGCGGTTGATGTCTCATACCGTTCTGCAATGGATTCAATCGTATCCACTTCCTGTACAATACACATGCGAAGTTTTGTATAAGAATCTTCCTCTTTGTGACTAAACATATTTACTAAATAACCAGCATCTTCACGACTTTCTTCGTTTGAAGACTCAGCCTGTGCATCCACATTATATTCCACCTGAGGGCTTTCATTATGAGCTTCTTCATATGGACTATCCTCGTAGGAGCTTTCCTCCTGCTCTGTGTTTTGTTCCTCCTGTTGGTTTTGACCAAAGAACTCATCAAAGGATTGTGTTTTTTTCTTAAACCATAAATCCCGGCCTTTCTCCTCTTCTCCGGATTCGGTTTCTTCCTCCTCTTCCGGCTGAGGCTGTTCTGTAACTGGTTCCTCGTAGGAAGAATAGGATTCTGTTTCCGGACGGTCTTCTTCGTCTTCTTCGTCTTCTTCGTCTTCTTCATTTATTACAACAGACGACTCGGACTGATAGCTTGAAGCTTCAGACTCTTCCTCTTCTTCATCAAATTTCACATCAAACGAAAACGGCTCATTCATTTCTTCCCAGCTGTTCTTATCCGTTGTTGACTCCTCCGTTTCATTTCGATTTTCCTGAGGTTCCTGTGTTAAAACCTCCTCCTCCTCGGCAATGCCTGAAATCGAGACATTGGACTGAAGTTTAATTTGTGATGGATCAGGAATTTCATAGTCAAAATAATCAATCTCAACCATAACGTCATCTAAATCCGTGATTCGATGTTTCGGAATGGTAATTTCAACCGGAATATTATAATAAAATTCATTTAAGCCATCTTCAAAGGAACGAACGTCATTGATAATGTTTTGGGATGTACGATCCTGAAAATTTAATATATCTTCTTGTTTGTCCTCTTTACTGTCTACTGAAGGCATGTATTCACCGGTTAGTTCTATAACCCCCCTGACCGATACATACTCACCAGAATCCTGAATTGAAATATTCGGTTCAAGGGAAATTCCGATTAACTCTTGCAATTCCTGTCCCTTTTGAAACCATAGCTGCTCATTTAATTCAAACCGAAGTACATTTTCATCATCCTGATTCAAAAAAACTCCTCCTTCCCAAAAAAGTTCCAATCAAATCTATCCCTAAAATATATGAAAAAAAGAAAAGAATTATAACCAGAAAAGCGAAGGGGCCTCGTCCAGACCCGACTGTGTAAGCAAGCCCCATGGAGCGGCTCCAGCCGCGCAGTGGGGATTGCCTACATCAGCGAGGGTCTAGGCCCCGTAGCTGGACAATAGAAAAGCGAAGGCGACCGGTTAGGCCCGACGGCATAAGCAGAATATTCGGAGTGGCCGCTTTTTGGTCACGGAGGAAATTCTGCTTATGACCGCTTGGGCCTGGGAGCCGTAGCTGGACAGAGAAAAGCGAAGGCGACCGGTTAGGCCCACAAAAAAACAGCAAGCACAACGAAATTCATGTGCTTGCTGTTATTCAGTTATTTAGAAATTTTTTCAAATGTCTTTCTGAATGCTTCCAGAGTTTTATCGATATCTTCATCTGTATGAGCCGTTGATAGGAAAATTCCTTCAAATTGAGATGGAGCCAGGAAAACTCCTTCTTCTGCCATCGAACGATAATATTTGGCAAACAAATCAAGGTCCGCTGATTTGGCTGTTTCAAAATTTACAACGTCTTCATTTGTAAAGAATAAGCCCATCATTGCACCTGCACGGTTAATCGTATGCGGGATGTTAAATTCATTGGCCAGCTGTTCGATTCCTTCAGCTAAGCGATCTACTTTTTGGTTTAACTCTTCGTAGGCACTTTCAGTCATCTGTTTTAAGGTTTCATAGCCTGCTGTCATTGCAAGAGGGTTTCCTGATAATGTACCTGCCTGATAAATCGGTCCAGAAGGCGCAATTTGCTCTATGATTTCCCGTTTACCACCATACGCACCTACAGGGAGACCACCGCCAATCACCTTTCCTAAACAAGTTAAATCGGGTGTAACCCCAAAGTGCCCCTGAGCGGAATGATAACCCACACGGAAACCTGTCATCACTTCATCAAAAATTAACAAAGTATCATTTTGTTCCGTTATATCACGAAGCTTCTGTAAAAAGTTGTTCCGTGGAGGTACGACACCCATATTACCGGATACAGGTTCCACTATGACGGCAGCTAAATCATCTCCGTACTGTTCAAATACATATTCGACACTCTCAACATCATTGTAAGGGACCGTAATTGTATTTTTAGCGATAGATTCCGGTACTCCCGGGCTATCCGGCAGACCAAGTGTAGCTACACCAGAACCAGCTTTGATCAATAAGGAATCGCCATGTCCATGATAGTTCCCTTCAAATTTCAGGATTTTGTTACGTCCTGTATATCCCCGGGCAAGGCGTAACGCACTCATCGTTGCTTCGGTACCTGAATTCACCATTCGAACCATTTCAATGGAAGGTACCCGGTCAATAATCAATTGGGCCAGTTTGTTCTCAATCTCAGTTGGAGAGCCTAGACTTGTTCCGTTTTCGACCACACTTTTTAAGGACTCAACCACTTTCTCATGGGCATGTCCCAGGATTAATGGTCCCCAGCTCAGGACATAATCAATGTACTCATTGCCATCGATGTCATAAATCTTTGACCCGTTCCCTTTTTCCATATAAACCGGATTCATATCCACTGATTTAAACGCCCGTACAGGAGAATTCACTCCGCCTGGCATTAACTCAACAGCTTCTTTATAAGCCTGAACCGATTTCTCGTTCTCACGCATGTTAATCATCCTTTCTATTATTTTCTATTCACTCAGCCATTTGGCTACATCTTTAGCGAAGTAGGTCATAATCAGGTCTGCACCTGCGCGTTTCATGGAGAGGAGTTTTTCCATGACGATTGCTTTTTCATCTACCCATCCATGCTGGGCAGCTCCTTTAACAAGAGAGTATTCTCCGCTAACGTTATAGGCGACGACTGGTACATCGTGACGATTCCGAATATCTCTTACAATATCCAGGTAAGATAGAGCCGGTTTTACAATGAGAAAGTCAGCTCCTTCTTCCACATCGGAATCGGCTTCACGGAACGCCTCAAGACGATTGGCCGGATCCATCTGATAAGCCTTGCGATCCCCTTCCTGAGGTGCACTCTGAGCGGCATCACGGAATGGACCATAGAATGCAGACGCATATTTAACAGCATAGGACATAATCGGAATGTTTTCATAGCCTGCTTCATCCAAACCTTTTCGAATTGCAGTAACAAAGCCATCCATCATATTGGATGGGGCGATGATATCAGCACCTGCTTTCGCCTGACTTACAGCGGTATCAACTAAAAGACCTAAAGATGGGTCATTTTGAACATAGCCATTTTCTAATACTCCGCAATGTCCATGTGAGGTATATTCACACAGGCAGGTATCTGCAATAACCATAATCGATGGGGTTTCTTTTTTAATCACACGTATCGCTTCCTGAACAATACCGTGATTATGAAAAGCGCCTGTCCCCTGTTCGTCCTTTTCATTAGGAACACCAAACAAGAGAACAGATTTAATTCCCAGGGCTTCTACCTCTTTCATCTCTTCAACTAAATGATCAAGAGACAATTGATAGATACCGGGCATAGAAGGAATTTCTTTTTTTACGTTTTCTTCTTCAACTACAAATAAAGGATAAATCAAATCTTCTTTATGTAAACGGGTTTCTCTTACCAGGCTGCGCATACTTTCGTTGACGCGGAGTCTGCGGTGACGCTTAAACTCTAAATCATTCATGAGTCTTCCTTCCTTTCTCAACATACGTATTCAGCTTTTTAATCATATTAGCTGCTGTATACTCTTCTGGTGTGATAATGTTTCTGAAGCCTCTGTTTTTCGCTTCTGCTTCCGTAGTAGAACCTATACATACACAAATACTGTCTTCAAGATGATCTTTTCTGATTGCCTCTCCTCCAAGGGAGAAAAAAGCACCGATGGTTGATGGACTTGTAAATGTAATCGCGTCCAGTCGCGTCTCCTTTAAATGAACTTTTAAATTCTTCTGCTCATCTGCTTTAACTTTGGTCGTATAAACCGTGATGGATTCAAAAGGAATGTCATTTTGAGTAAAAAATTCAGGAAGAACATCTCTGGACCGATTTCCTCTTACCAGGAGAACCTTTTCCGGATGATAATCTTTCAGGAATTCTTCCGCCATTGCTTCAGCTGTATAGTGACCAGGTTCAAAGTCAGCGGATAGTTGATACCGCTCTAATGATTCACTTGTTTTTTTCCCCACTGAACCAATGGATGCTTTCTTTAAGTTATCAAAAGCCTCCGGATATTGATGAAGGCTTTTCATAAAGAATCGCACCCCATTCCCACTGGTGAAAAAAATCCAGTCAAATTGCCCTAAATGACGGAAGATTTGATCATGGTTATCAGCATGGGACCATTCAAAAGTTAACAAAGGAACTTCAATCGGAGTCCCGCCTGATTCCCTGATCAATTGTGATAAAAAACCTGCCTTACTCCGCTCCCTTGTTACTAATATATTCATTCCCTCTAATGGATCAGCCATCATTGATCAAGCTCTTCCTTTGCTTCATCAATCAGCTCTTTTCCTCCTTTAGCAAACATGCGTTCAGCAGCTTCATTCCCTACTGATACTGGATCTTTTCCTCTCACCATTTCGTGAAGAACGGTTGATCCATCTGATTTAGCAATTAAGGCACTTAGTACGACTTCTCCACCTTCAAGATAAGCATATCCAGCAATTGGAACCGAACAGCTTCCCTCCATACGGTTTAAAAAAGTGCGCTCTGCTTTGACAGTAAATGCTGTCTTCTCATCATTAATTTTTTCCAGTAACTCTCTAAGCTCCGTATCATCTTCTCTGCATTCAATGGCCAATGCCCCTTGTCCTACCGCAGGCACACAGACATCCGGCTCCAGGTACTCTGTAACAATCTCTCCCGACCATCCCATTCGCTTCAACCCGGCGGCAGCCAGTACAATAGCGTTATAGTCTTCCTCTTTCAGCTTACGTAATCTTGTTTCAATATTTCCCCGGACTGACTTGATCTTTACATCCGGACGGACAGCCTTTATCTGAGCGGCTCTTCTTAAACTTCTGGTCCCGACTATCGCGCCATCTGCCAAATCTTTTAAGCCCGTTTTTCCGTCCTCTGAAATGAATGCATCACGATGATCCTCTCTTTCAGGAACAGAAGCAATAACCAAACCACCTGGCATTTCAGAAGGCATATCTTTCATGCTATGTACGGCCAAATCGATGTCTCCATCATACATTTCTTTCTCAATTTCTTTTACAAATAACCCTTTTCCCCCTACTTTTGAAAGAGTGACATCAAGAATTTTATCTCCTTTTGTCATAATTTTTTTGACTTCAAATGTGTAAGGAAGATTCAGTTGCTTTAATTGTTCAACCACCCATTCCGTCTGAGTTAAAGCCAGGTTACTCTTTCTTGAGCCAATAACAATATTCCTCATTCATTAAGCCTCCAATACTAAAAGTGAAAGTCCGATAGTGTACTAAATAAAAAGTAGTTCACAAGCAAAAACAGGAATGCATAAACGTTAAAATTTGCAAGCTTTCGTCCCTTTAATCCTCTTACTGTTCTAAAAAATAAAATAACGGCATATACCATTAAAACAATAAAAGACCCTACAGTTTTTGTATCCTGCCAAAGAAAAAGTTCACTGGATGAGTACCCCCAGATTATACCCAGGATTATAGCAATTAACAAAGTAGGAACACCAAATAAAATAGAATAAAATGAGAGTCTTTCCAGTTGGTCAAGATTCCCTAATCGTTTCAGGCGTAAGGTCCATTTTTTTCTTTTTAACAATCGATACTGCAAAAGATACATACATGAAAAAATAAATGACAAAGCAAAAAATCCATAAGAAATCATAGCCAGGGTAATATGAGTAATAAGCATTTCACTTACCAGATCAATCGGTTCCGCTGCATACTGATTCTGGGATTTTGAAAAAATATACATCATCATGAAAAAGAAACCCAATACATTGGTAAAAAGGACAAAAAAATCGACACGAAACAAACGATTTATGATTAAAGAAAACGTAATCAAAATCCATGTATAAAAATAAAGACCATCATAAATCGATAAAATCGGGAACCGGTTATTTGATAAAGCCCTACTAAACAAAAAAAAGGTTTGTAATACCCAAACCGTAGTGAGCAACCAGAAGGCCACACGATTGACCCTCCGGTTATGCTGTATAAAATCAAAAAAATAGCCAATAATGCTTAAGGCATAAATTCCTGTTATCAGTTCATACATCCATTTTACATCAAACTGAACCATATCTCTCAAGTCCTCTCATATTATGAGTGATCCGACGATCTCCTTCCTATTGCAGGAAAAGAAAATTTCGTCTTTTGGTCCTTTGATAAATGTTGGTTTAACTTCGCACTTTTCTCTTCTATTTCCTTTTCCACTTCATCTTCTATCCCGAAAATTTTCACAAATAAATCCAGGGACTCTTCACGATCTTCTTCACCTGCAAGTTCTTTCGCCTGAGAAATTGGCTGTTTGAGCAATTGGTTAATAATGCTCTTTGTATGTTTATTCAGCACTTTTCGTTCTCTGTCAGTTAAATCCGGCATTTTTCGTTCAATCGATTTCATCGTCTCGGATTGAATCGATAAGGCCTTTTGTCTCAAGGCTGAGATAACAGGAACGACTCCGAGCGTCTGCAGCCACTCCTCATACTCATCCATTTCACCGGCAATCATAGCTTCAATCTCTGCGGCAGTCTCTTTTCTAGCTTCAAGGTTGGCATCGACAATTCCCTGTAAATCATCGATGTCATAAAGGAATACGTCCTCTAAATCATGTAAAGCAGGATCAATATCACGAGGTACAGCTATATCCATGAGAAACAGCGGTCCTGCCTTCCGATTTTTCAGCATTCCCTGCATGTTTTGATGAGTAAGAACATATCCATCTGCACCTGTGGAACTGATTAGAATATCAGCAGATTGAATGACTTGATCTAATTCATCTAAAGTATAGGACTCACCTTTAACCGTTCTTGCCAAATCCTCTGCTTTTTCTTTCGTACGATTCACAACCGCTATAGAATCAACGCCGGAACCCCGAAGATTTTTTACGGCTAATTCTCCCATTCTGCCTGCACCGAGAATAGCAACTTTTTTCTTCTGCAGATCACCAAAAATCTTCTTTGCCAGTTCAACAGCAGCATAACTGACAGAAACAGCATTTTCGCCGATTTCTGTTTCTTTATGGGAACGCTTAGCCACAGTTACTGCCTGTTTAAATAGTTGATTAAAGATGGTACCTGTTGTCCCGTATTTCTGTGCAGTTAAAAAGGATTGTTTCACTTGTCCCAGAATCTGCGTTTCACCAAGGACCATGGATTCAAGCCCACAAGTCAGCCGGAAGAGATGATCAATGGCTTCATCTGCCTCCCTGATTTCAATATAGGAAGCAACTTCATCCAGCTCCAGTGAAAACCATTCTGCTAAAAAGCGTTTTATATAATAACGTCCAGTATGGAGCTGATCCACAACTGCATAAATTTCCGTTCGATTACAAGTAGAAATAATAACATTCTCCAATATGCTTTTTTCATCCTTAAGCATCGTCATAGCCTTAGGGAGTTTCTCCTCAGAAAATGTCATTTTCTCACGTATTTCAACAGGTGCTGTTTTATAATTTACACTAATGACTAGTGTGTGCATGGAACTCACCCTCCATCATCCAGTCACATTTAAAAATGCCTACTATTTATTAGTATAACACGAAACATCCCATAAAATTTTTAAGTAAAAATGAACATATTTTGAAATATATGATACGATACAAATAACCTTCAAAAATGGTATACTCAATTGCCGGGAAAGAACAGCGACTTCGTGTTACATAGATTTATTAGTCAAATTTTACTACCTTTTGTACCTTACCATATTTCAAACTTTTAAGTAAAGAAAAGTACTGTTTTCAGCATGAAAGGGAGAGATAACGTTTGAAAAAGCAAAATCTTTTTATCAGTACATTTTTAATTGGGATGGGACTCTACTTTTTATTACAGAGTCACTCTGTACCTATGCTGTCCTCTTTCCGCAGCTGGCCGACCATATTGATGATTTTAGGGGCATCCTTTTTGGCCGAAGCATTCATTGGCCGAAAAAAAGATCATATCTTCCCGGGTGTTCTGATTCTCGGTTTTGGTATACATTATCATGGTTTATTAACGTATGAATTCTGGTTTCAACACTGGAGTATTTATTTATTGATTATTGGTCTGGCTTTTTTCTTCAAGAATCAGGGTGGACGCAAGCTTGGCATCTTATTATTGATTATTTCCGGGCTGTTTATTCTCCTGCAATGGCAGCCTGCCTGGTTTCAAAGCCTGCCATCCTTCTCATTAGACGGAATTACACTGCTGCCACTACTTTTAATTGGGTTTGGGCTATATCTTTTGTTTTTCAGTAAATAGTTTGTCATAAAAGGGGGGACTGCTTGTATACGCAGTCCCCCCTTTTATTTCTAAAGCGAATGGATTGGTCCCGGACAACCCTTTATACATTCATGTACGAACGTATGGCCTTCCATGCTTCCTCTTTCCCTTCTCCACTTTCAGCTGAAAATGGAACGATTCGATCTTCAGGTTCAATATCCAGCGTTTCAGAAATAACCTTTAATTGCTTTTGTCGCTTGGACTTCGGTACCTTGTCCATTTTCGTGGCAATGATAAGCACAGGGATGTCATAGTATTTAAGAAAATCATACATGAGAAAATCATCTTCGGTCGGCTTATGCCTTAAATCAACGATGAGCACCGTAAGCTTTAATTCCTCACGACTGGAGAAATAGGTTTCCATCATCGTGCCCCATTTCTCTCTTTCCTTTTTAGAAACCTTTGCATAGCCGTATCCAGGCACATCAACAAAATAAAAATTTTCATTAATAAAATAGAAATTTAAGGTCTGGGTCTTCCCTGGTTTTGCAGAGGTTCTGGCCATACTTTTCCTTTGAATCATCCGGTTAATAAATGACGATTTCCCCACATTAGAACGACCTGCAAGAGCAATCTCCGGGAATGGATCATTAGGATATTGCTGCTCCTTAACCGCACTAATCACAAGTTCTACACTATTTACTTTCATTTTCCGGCTCCTCCATTAGTGCATGCTCCAACACTTGATCCAGATGATCGACTTTAATAAAGTTCAAATCCTTCCGTACACTATCAGGCACATTTTCCAGATCTTTTTCATTTTCTGCTGGAATAAGGATCGTCTTCAGCCCGGCGCGGTGGGCACTTAAGGATTTTTCTTTCAAGCCGCCTATTGGTAACACCCGTCCTCTTAAGGTAATCTCTCCTGTCATACCTACCTCTTTACGTACTGGACGTCCAGTTAATGCGGATACGAGTGCCGTAGCCATGGTAATTCCTGCTGACGGTCCATCCTTAGGTGTTGCTCCTTCTGGTACGTGAATATGGATATCATTTTTATCATGAAACTCAGGGTCAATATTTAATTCCTCCGCACGTGAACGGATATAACTGAATGCTGCCTGAGCAGATTCTTTCATGACATCTCCCAATTTACCTGTTAGGGTAAGCTTTCCTTTGCCTGGATAAATCGACACTTCGATGGATAGCGTATCCCCACCTGCAGTGGTATATGCAAGTCCGGTGGCTGCACCAATTTGATCTTCCTCTTCTGCCTGACCATAACGAAAACGTGGCTTACCCAGCATTTCCTCAAGCATTTTTTCTGTTACAATGACACGCTTTTTCTCATCTGAGACAATCATTTTTGCACCTTTACGGCAAATCGAAGCCAGTGTGCGTTCAAGGTTTCTTACACCTGCTTCTCTTGTATACATACGAATGATTTTGAGCAGGGCTTCATCCCGCACTTGAATTTTACCTTTTGTTAACCCATGCTCCTTAATTTGCTTCGGTAACAGATGCTCTTTGGCAATATGAAGTTTTTCAATCTCTGTATACCCTGCAATCGAAATGACTTCCATTCGATCCAGCAGTGGTCCTGGTACCGTCTGCAGCGTATTGGCTGTAGCAATAAACATTACATTGGATAAATCATAGGTTTCTTCTATAAAGTGGTCACTGAATGTGCTGTTTTGTTCAGGATCCAGTACCTCTAACATAGCTGAAGATGGATCTCCTCGGAAATCATTGGACATTTTATCAATTTCATCAAGTAAAAATACCGGGTTGATGGTTCCCGCTTTCTTCATTCCCTGAATGATCCGACCAGGCATTGCGCCCACATACGTTCTGCGATGCCCTCTTATTTCTGCTTCATCACGAACACCACCAAGTGAAGCACGCACGAATTTCCGGTCAATGGATTTAGCTATGGACTGGGCGAGAGAGGTTTTCCCTACTCCAGGCGGTCCCACTAAACATAAAATAGGGCCTTTGATACTTTCCGTTAATTGCTGTACGGCTAAGTATTCCAAAATACGTTCCTTCACCTTGTCTAAACCATAGTGATCTTCATTCAGAGTTCGTTCAGCTCTTATGATGTCTAAAATATCCTCTGTTTCCTCGGTCCACGGAAGAGCGATTAGCCATTCAATATAATTGCGAATCACAGAGCTCTCTGCTGAATTATTCGGTACCCTTTCATATCGGTCAAGTTCTTTATTCGCAACCTTTTCAATTCGCTCAGGCATGTTGGCTTCCTCAATTTTTTCACGTAATTGAGCGACCTCACCTGTTTTGCCATCCTTATCACCTAATTCTTTCTGGATAGCCTTCATCTGTTCCCTTAAATAGTATTCCTTTTGTGTACGCTCCATCGACTTTTTGACACGCTGACCGATTTTCTTTTCGAGGTTCAGGACTTCTTTTTCGTTATGAATTAATTCAATGAGATGATCAAGACGTTCTTTAACATTGATCATTTCCAGTATGTTTTGTTTATCTTTCATTTTTAATGAAAGATGGGAGGCTACAATGTCCGCCAGACGGCCAGGCTCATCAATATCCGAGACACTGGAAAGCGCCTCCTTGCTTGTCTTTTTTGACGCTTTTATGTATTGCTCAAAGTATTCCAGAAGGGTTCGCATTAATGCCTCTTCTTCTACTTTGTCCTCGTGCGTTTCCTCTATTTCCTCCACATCCACGAGAAAATAGTCCTCTTCCTCATCTTTAAACTGAAGTAATTCAGCCCGTTCCAGTCCTTCCACCAGTACCCGAATCGTACCATTGGGAAGCTTCAGCATTTGTTTTACATTAGCGATGGTACCGATTTGGTAAATATCGTCTTTCCCAGGCTCATCGATATTCACTTCTTTTTGTGAAGCCAAAAATATTCTGTTATCTTCCACCATTGACTGCTCCAGTGCCTTAACTGATTTATCACGGCCAACATCTAAATGCAGCACCATTGAAGGATAAACAATTAAACCGCGCAAAGGCAGGAGGGGAAGCTGTGTAATCGTATCTTTTGCCATAATCTGTACACCTCCAGTACTTCCATATTGTACTATCATCATAAAGAAATCCATTTCGTTTGTAAACAAATTACTACGAATGCTGCCCGGCCGGAAAATGAAAAGCACCCCGGAAAATCCGAGGAGCAACGTTTAAATGGATTTTCGTTGAGGATAGGTATATTCCTGATTCTGGGTAATCGAACGAAACTCACCTGTTAGCACATGATCCAGTACTTCGGCAAATTCCTGTACTGGTATAACCTCAATTCCATCAATCTGATCAAGTCCCGCCTGGCGATTCTGATAAGGAATGAATACCTTTGTCGCCCCGGCCTTTTTGGCACCCTTAATCTTCGGCAATATTCCTCCTACCGGTTTAATTTTTCCATGAATGCTGACTTCACCAGTAAGAGCAACATCGTTTTTTACCGGTACTTTATGAATGGCAGAGAAAATCCCAATAGCCATAGCGACTCCAGCAGATGGCCCATCTACAGGCATTCCACCAGGATAGTTAATATGCAGATCATATTGATGAACAGGTACCCCGATGGTTTTAAGCATGGTTAAGACATTTTTTACGGAATGGTTAGCCATACTTTTTCTGCGTATGGTCTTACTTCCCTGATTAAACTCCTCCTCATCCACAATACCGGATATACTTACATCGCCTTCGTCCCCGTCTGTTACGGGTAAGGCCGTTACCTCGATTTCCAGTAAAGAGCCTGTATTGGGGCCAAAGACGGCTAAACCGTTAACAACACCGACTCCTGGATGCTCTGGTACCTTTGGCGTTAACTTCGGTGTCAGCTGACTGGATTCAGCTACCCACTCAATATCCTTAATTTCTATTTTATCTTTTTGCTGCTTCTTAACAATACCGACACAAATTTGAACAATATTTACGGCTTCCCGTCCATTTCTGGAGTAAACAGCAATACGATCCAATGCTTCACGATCAATGCTCACATTGACTTTATCCGCTGCTTTTTTGGCTACTTCTATTAAATGTTCTGCCTCCAAATCTTTAAAAAAGATTTCCAGACATCTGGACCGAATCGCTGGAGGTATCTCCTCCGGGTTTCTGGTGGTTGCGCCAATCAGGCGAAAATCAGCCGGCAACCCCTGCTGGAAAATTTCATGAATATGCAAAGGAATTTTATCATTTTCCTCACTGTAATATGCGCTGTCAAAAAATACTTTTCGATCTTCTAATACTTTTAATAACTTATTCATTTGGAGCGGATGCAATTCACCAATTTCATCTAGGAATAATATTCCTCCATGGGCATTTGTGACAGCTCCTCTTTTCGGCTGAGGAATCCCGGCCTGCCCCATGGCGCCTGCACCTTGATAAATCGGATCATGAACAGAACCAATTAATGGATCCGCAATACTACGCTCATCAAATCTGGCGGTTGTCGCATCCACCTCTACAAATGCAGATCCTTCACGAAAAGGAGTTTCCGGTCTCTTTTTTGCTTCTTCAAGGACCAATCGGGCTGCTGCAGTTTTTCCCACTCCAGGCGGACCATACAAAATGACATGCTGCGGATTCGAACTGCAAAGCGCTGCCCTCAGTGATTCGATGCCATCCTCCTGTCCAATGACTTCCTCCATTTTATTTGGCCGTACCCTCTCAGATAGAGGTTCTGATAAAGAAACCGAACGCAATCTTCTTAAATCCTCCAATTCTTTCTTTGATTCCTTTTCAATAGTAACTTTACTCGTTCTGTTATTCTTTAACATATTCCAAAAATATAATCCAACCACTATTCCGACCAGCAGCTGGATAAATATTGCTACTCCGGCAATTCCACTCATCCTAAATCCTCCCATATACAAATTACATTATCCCTAGTATTTCCTGAAAAAACATGGAATAAACGCAGAAAAGCGGAGGCGACCGCTTAGGCCCGACGACATAAGCAGAATATCCGGAGTGGCCGCTTTTGGCCATGGAGGGTATTCTGCTTATGACCGCTTGGGCCTGGGAGCCGCAGCTGGACAAAGAAAAGCGGAGGCGACTGATTAGGTCATGCGGGATAAGACGAAGACATGGAGTGGCATGGGTTTGGCCACGGAATGGCTTTGGCTTATATCCGCCTTGACCTAGGAGCCGCAGCTGGACAGAGAAAAGCGGAGGCGAGCGGATAGGCCCTAAACGAAAAAAGCCCCGAATGTCACCTTACTGGTAACATTCGGGGCTTTCTTCTGCTAAGCTTATGCACTTTCTTTCGGTGATTCATCATTCTGATCCACAACAGAACCGTCTGTCATGACCAGTTTTGGTTTACCGTTTTCGAGTTGAACAGTATCCTTGGTGATAATACACTTATCAACATCATCACGGGAAGGAAGCTCATACATAACATCCATCATAATTCCTTCTATGATTGAACGTAAACCACGTGCTCCTGTTTTACGTTCAATCGCTTTTTGAGCAATGGCCTGCAGTCCTTCATCTTCAATTTCAAGCTCTACATCGTCAATTTCAAATAACTTCTTATACTGCTTAACTAGTGCGTTTTTCGGTTTTGTCAGGATTTCCACTAATGCATCTTCATCTAACGGTTCCAATGCTCCAATAACAGGAAGACGTCCGATAAATTCAGGAATTAATCCGTAACGAAGCAGGTCTTCAGGTAATACTTTGGATAATAATTCCGCTTTATCTAAATCTTCACCGTAATTGTCTGCACCAAAGCCGATGACACGTTTACCTAAACGGCGTTTAATAATCTGCTCGATGCCATCAAAGGCTCCGCCCACAATAAATAATACATTACTGGTATCAATTTGAATAAATTCCTGATGTGGATGCTTACGACCACCTTGTGGCGGTACACTTGCTACTGTTCCTTCAAGAATCTTTAACAGGGCCTGCTGTACCCCTTCACCAGAAACATCCCGTGTAATCGATGGGTTTTCAGACTTTCTGGCCACTTTATCAATTTCATCAATATAAATAATTCCTTTTTCGGCTTTCTCTACATCGTAATCGGCAGCCTGGATCAGTTTGAGCAGAATATTTTCCACATCTTCCCCTACATATCCGGCTTCCGTTAAGGATGTAGCATCCGCAATTGCAAATGGAACATTCAGAATGCGTGCAAGGGTTTGAGCCAATAATGTCTTACCGCTTCCTGTAGGTCCCATAAGTACAATATTACTTTTAGATAGTTCAATATCATCACTATTCTGGCTGGAATTAATTCGCTTATAATGATTATATACAGCAACCGATAGGGATTTTTTAGCATTTTCCTGTCCGATCACATAATCACTTAAAATTTCGTTAATTTCCTTTGGCTTAGGAACCTCTTTAAATTCAACTTCTTCTTCGTTCCCTAATTCTTCCTCCACAATTTCCGTACAAAGTTCAATACATTCATCACATATATAAACACCAGGGCCTGCTACTAATTTCCGAACCTGCTCCTGTGTTTTCCCACAGAAAGAGCATTTCAAGCGTCCCTTTTCATCATTAAATTTAAGCATTCAATCACCTCACCAATAAATCTGTATCTCTTTACCATAAATTCAGTTCTTCTCTTGTTAGTCTTTAGCACATCATATCAAATATGTGTGTGTGGAAGAAAGTAATAAACATCTACATTTGATTACCTTTTTATAAAGATATGTAATCATTATGTACGTCATGTCTTTATAAGTCAATGATAATGAAACCCTTATGTTTATTTCGGTCTCAGGAGATACAGTATAGCCTATATGTATGCAGCATATACTAAACCTGTTCAATCATTTTATGTATGTATAAAACAAGGTACGATTTCTCGCACCTTGTCTTCAATAATTATGCGGTTTTACTTTGATCGACTAAGAAATCAATTGCTTTTCTAAGCTTCAGTTCATCCTTAAGCATGTCTGTGTTTCCGCCAAGAGCCTGTTTAATCTGTTCTACTTCCATTTGATAGGATTTAGCCATATTCTCAAGCTCTTCATTTATGTCTTCCTCAGTTGCTTGAAGGTTTTCCGTTTCTGCAATGGCTTCTAATGTCAGGTTGGTCTGAACACGTTTTTTCGCATCTTCTCTCATTTGTTCTTTTAGCTCATCCTGACCCTGGCCGGAGAACTGCTGATACATATCCAGCGTCATTCCCTGCATTTGCAGGCGCTGTTCAAACTCCTGAAGCATACGATCAAGCTCGGATTCAACCATTGCATTAGGAATATCCACTTCAGCATTTTCACTGGCTTGTTCCACTAAGCTTTCACGTTTTTGATTGTCAGCATCCTGTTCCTTTTGCTCTTGAAGGCGTTTCTTAGTTTTTTCCTTCAATTCATCAAGAGATTCTGCTTCATCATCTGCGTCCTTTGCAAATTCATCATCAAGCTCAGGAAGTTCCTTACCTTTTACTTCATGAATTTTCACTTTAAAGGTTGCCGGTTTACCTGCAAGATCCTCAGCATGATAATCTTCCGGGAACGTTACTTCAATTTCACTTTCTTCTCCTGCTTCCTTACCAATTAGCTGATCTTCAAAGCCTGGAATAAATTGACCGGAGCCAACTTCAAGGGAATGGTTTTCAGCACTGCCGCCTTCGAATGGTTCGCCATCCATAAATCCTTCAAAGTCGAACACTACTGTATCGCCTTCCTCAATTTTACCGTCTTCTTTAACAACGAGCTCGGCATGACGTTCCTGAAGCTGTTTAATTTCATTTTCAACATCTTCGTCGGTAACGCTGGTATCCTGCTCTTCTACTTCAAGACCTTTATAGTCTCCAAGTTTTACTTCAGGCTTAACCGTTACTTTAGCAGTGAAAATAAGATCTTTTCCTTTTTCAATCTGCTCAATGTCAACGTCCGGCTGATCAACAGGTTCAATTCCCGCTTCATCAATCGCTTTTGTATAAGCCTCAGGAAGAACCAGGTCTACAGCATCCTGGTAAAGAGCCTCTACTCCGAAACGCTTTTCAAAAATTGGACGTGGTACTCTTCCCTTTCTGAATCCTGGAATTTGTACATCTTTTACAACTTTTTTGAAGGCTTGATCTAAAGCAGAATCAAATTCTTTCGCATCTACTTCAAAGGTTAGTACTCCTTCATTGCCTTCTTGTTTTTCCCATTTTACTGACATAGAATTCCCTCCAACATCTATTATTCAATTAATGAACTTTAATGAACTAAAATTTAATTTTAAGATAGTAGTTCAATTATATAAGTACGAATGCATAATGCAACCATTATATTATAACATATTCTTTACACCTTTCAACAAATTTACCAACACTTCGAACCGCTATTCAATTTGGGAAAAGTACTTTTTTTCTAACTCCTGTATCTCATTTTTCCAATATTCCCGTTCCTCACTGTCTTCGTTCTCCATCGAATATTCATCATCCATTTGCAGGTACTCTAAAGCCAGCGATAATATTGCTTCTGTAATGACTGTCTGATCCTTTTGCCCCGGTACAAATGGAAAATAAATATAAAGAAAGCGGAAGAGTATCTGTCTGGTAAATTCAAACAAAGTAGGATCCTGCTGTTCCACCCAATCCAGGGAATTCATAACTTCCTTTGCAAACGTCTGGTCCATAATATCGTCCAGTTCTGTCGGGTTTACAATCTTTATCTGATTAAATTTATCCACTTCTATATCTTTATTGATTTCCTGTTCCATAAACCATTGTAAAAGTCCAGTCTTCATGACCGGGTTTAACTCTGAATCACCAAAAAAGGGAATGAAATCATCCACATAATCCTTCAGAGGCTTCTTTCTTAATAAGGATAATAGACGCCATTGTTCCTGAAAGCTTCCCCCATCTAAATTATGAAGAAAATATTCAATTTCCTTATCATTGTACTTATTATGATCCTGATCCTGGTTGAAATTTTGACTTAAGTCGTAAATCTGCTGAAATTGTTCCCGATATGTATAAGGGACATCCTCAGTCGCAAAAATCTCATCTAACAAACTGGTGATTTCCCCATACTGACTGGTTTGAAATAAAACCGTTATATAAATATGTAAGTATTTATAATAGTTATCCTCATCTTCCTTCATGAGCTTTCGGCATAGGGCGATTGCTTCATCAAAACGGCCTAACTCTATATAACAAATCACCTTTCCTGTTAAAATTTCATAGGATGCAGCTTCAAATTCCTCCAGAAGCAAAATTTTCTCTAATGCATCTTCATATCTTTTCTCCTTTAATGCCTCAAGACCGTCCTGCTCTAATTGTCTTTTCCATCCAGGAAATATGACAACATCTTGATGTTTCTTTTTCATAAACACCTTCCTGTTCTTTTATGCTGAGGTTGTTGTATTTATTATTCATACCCTGTAACAACGATTTAAAACTTCATTGTATGTCCATTTTATGATGACTTCCCACAATATACCATAATGAAACCTTTTTGATAACTCCCTGCTACGAGCCTTCCTTTCTTAAGTTTAAAATTATTTTGAACGGGAAGAACTTTAATAAGTATTTAGGCTGAATACAATTAAGAAATTTCTTTCTGTTAAAAGAGCCGCGAATATACGGGGAAGTCTTATAAATTTTACCGCTATTCGTAGGAGTGATACTTATTCGTTTTGCATTTTTAACAGATGAAAAATTATTGGATGCTTATCAAAAAGCAATAGAGTTACAATTATCCAGCCAATTTATTCAAATTCTGGAGGAGGAGCTTCAAAAACGGAATCTTAAACAACACACCAGTACTTTTAATATAAAAGTGGATTTTGGTGCGGTCGAGCAATAAAATTTGCTTGACCACCGCAAATCTATATGACTAAATATTTTCAATAAGATCCCAGCTTAGAACACTAATATTAAGAAACCCTTCTCCTTTTAGATATTCACTTATTTCATTCACATGATCTTTCGGTACAATAACCGCTTCGACATCCTCATTTGTAAATGAAAAATCATCCAGACACCTCCACTCTCTTTCGCCATAAAAGGAATCATCATAATCAGAATCAAAATGTGTCAGTTTCAGGAAGTTTACGAGTGGATTATTTTGATTGATTCCCAATAACTCCAGGAAATCCATCTGATTTTCAGTGCCTTTCTCTTTTACTTCTCTCTGAACTTGTTTCGGCTGCATTTTTAACATTTTAGTCGGATAAGGCTCAAAATATAATACAGGATGGAAATTTTCATGAATTTTCCTGGCATTAAATCCGATGGCATAATCACCATAATACTGACGGTGGAATACTAGATCCTTTAATGGGATGTCACAGACACAGCAAAATTCATCGGTTTCTACCTTTTCCAGAACCTTTTCGGTCGTCGTTGCCTGTAAAACCTTACTTTGAAGGATATTTTTTAAATTTCCCATTGCTCTTTCGGGATGTCTTAACGTAGTATTTTCCTTCACTTCTCTTAAACAACGGAAGTGATGCCATACCTCGGAACCATCCTTTGAAACAGGACCCCCGGTGAAGTGCCAGTAAATGTTGGAGTAAAAACGAGGTTTCATCTAATTCCCCTTTCTGTACCTTTCACCCTCATAAGCAAACAAAAGCATTAAGCGTCAATCAGCTTAATGCCCATTTCATTTCATTCTAATGTTTGAAGCGTCTCTTTAAACTGATTAAATTCTTCATCAGTCAGGTTTTCATTCAGCACCACAAGCAAATTATCATGCTGAATAGTCTTTGTTAAAATGCTGTCCGCTTCTCCTTCAAGGTTACCAAAATAATCTTTCATATCGTTTCACAATATACGGTAGCCTTTTTAGTATGACCAGAACCCAATAAAATACTCACCATTTATTAAATCAAACTTCAAGCCCAGAAATATAATAATATAGTGCAAAAGTTTCTCATTCGGCACGTGAAATTTTGAACCCTTTTTCCCAAAGGAATCAACACCTCTTTTTCAGAAATAGTTATGTATATTCTGAAAAGGAGGAATAATATGAAAAAGGTAATTTGGTATGCAGTAGCTGCGATTTTTGTTTTAACAGCTTTTCCCGTTATGGGAGCCGCAGCTGCAAGTGCAGAGACCCCTATTAAGGATAGTCAAAATTCTGTCCAGCCAGTAGGAAATGCAGGCGATTATGTCAAAGGGGAAGTCGTTGTTAAATTTAAGGAAAACACAACGAAAGAAAGACTGAAGCAAGTTGCAAAAAAAGCAGGTGCAAAAGTCGCCAAAGAAGAGGATATTGTAAAATCTCCTTTTAAAGTACTTAAAGTTGGCAATGTAGAAGCGGTAGTCAGAGCATTAAACAAAAATCCCAATGTCGAGTATGCAGAGCCCAATTATAAAATGAGTGCTACGTGGACTCCCGATGATACCTATGCAAACCCTTCCTATCAATATGGACTATTTACAACAAATACAGATCATGCCTGGGATATTGCCCGTGGAAGCAGTAACCAGGAAATTGCGGTTATCGATACTGGTGTAGATTATCAGCATGAAGATCTAAATAACAAAACAATCTTGGGCTATGACTTCGTTCAAAACGATTATGACCCAATGGATCGTAATGGACATGGCACTCATGTAGCTGGAACTGCAGCAGCGGAAACCAATAATGGAACTGGTGTTGCTGGTATGGCACCGGAAACTAATATTTTAGCCGTTCGTGTACTCGATTCAAGAGGCAGTGGTTCGCTGGCTGACATTGTGGATGGTATTCGTTATGCGGCAGACTATGGCGCTGAAGTCATCAATTTATCCCTGGGATGTAACTGTGATACCCAGGCTTTAGAGGATGCTGTCAATTATGCCTGGAATCAAGGTTCAGTAGTTATCGCAGCAGCTGGAAATGATGGCGTATCCACGACATTTGAACCTGCTTCCTACGAAAATGTAATTTCAGTAGCCGCTGTGGATAGCAGTAACCAGCTGGCAAGTTTCTCGAACTATGGATCATGGGTCGATGTAGCTGCACCAGGTGTTGACATTGCCTCTACAGTCCAGCGTGATGGCTATGCCTATATGTCTGGTACATCCATGGCCTCGCCACATGTTGCAGGTCTGGCAGGACTATTGGCAGGACAAAATCGAAGCCACTATGAAATTCGTTCGGCCATTGAAAACACAGCAGCCCCTATTAGTGGAACCGGCTACTATTTTGAACATGGCCTCATCGATTCTTACGCCGCTGTTAACTATTAATACTATCCTAAAACGGCCTCAACAGGTTATCCTGTGAGGCCGTTTTATGTCTCATGCTTACAGTGAAGTCCTATCAGACATGTGATCCAGGTTCAGAATAAAAAAACCTCAATCTCCTAACAAGCACTTTAAGAGATTGAGGTCTTTTTCGATAACGTCCCAGGAGAGATTCGAACTCCCGACCCACAGCTTAGAAGGCTGTTGCTCTATCCTGCTGAGCTACTGGGACATGGAGCGGGTGATGGGAATCGAACCCACGACATCAGCTTGGAAGGCTGAGGTTTTACCACTAAACTACACCCGCAACAGACAAAACCTATTATAAGAAGATTTGATGTTTATGTCAATAAGTTTTACGAAAAAAATTTTAAAAACCCTCTATCACCGGAGAAATTTCTCTCCTGGTGATAGATCGGTTTATATTATAAATGAATAGCTGTTGTGGCTTCAACTTCTCCCTGGAGATTTAAAAATTCAACCTGAAGCTCATTCTGTCTCTCCCATCCTAAGCGTACATAAGTGGGCGTTGTACCTGCAGCCCCGCCCCGAGGCTCACGAATACTTCCAGGATTAATAAATAACGTATCCTTTACTTTTTCAGCCCCTGCCAGATGAGAGTGTCCAAAGCAGGCGATATTGGAACCTGTTTCTTCTGCTCTGTACGAGAGTGGCATTAAACTAGTCTTAACCTGATAAAGGTGTCCATGGGTTACGAAAATCTTCTGACCATCCACCGATAATTGCGTGTCTTCAGGATAATTCTGATCAAAGTCACAATTCCCTCGAACTTTATAAAAGGAACTCATTTCCTCTGAATGATAATCAAGTTCTGAATCCCCGCAATGCACAAAAGCATCTGCTTCATGCTGATGACGTTCTTTAATCACATTCAATTCTTCGGTTAAGCCGTGACTATCACTGGTAATGATAACAACAGACAACGTCAATCACTCCATTATTTCATTCGTTTTCATGTAATCCAGCATCCTGTCAATCGCATGACGACGATGACTAATACGGTTTTTTTCATCTGGAGAAAGTTCAGCAAGGGTTCGATCCATATTTTCAGGATAGAAAATAGGATCATAACCAAAGCCGTTCTCCCCTTTTTCTTCAAATCCAATGTATCCTTCACAAGTACCCCGTTTTGCAATGGTTTCTTTTTCAGGCCGGGCTAACGCAAGTACACAAACAAAGCGGGCGGAACGTTCTGGCATCTCCACTCCTTTTAACTCCTCCAAGACTTTTTCAAGATTCTTCTGATCATTTTTTTCGAGTCCGGCATAACGGGCAGAATATACACCAGGACTCCCATTTAAGGCATCTACCTCAAGACCGGAATCATCACTCATCACAGGCAGTGAAAAGCGCTTTGAGATTTCTTCGGCTTTAATTCTGGCATTGGCTTCAAACGTATCCCCTGTTTCCTCAATTTCCGGAATGGTTTCGTCTAATTCAGGTAAACTGACAATTTCGATCCCGATGCTTGAAAAAATGTCCTTAAACTCAGCAGCTTTACCCTGGTTCCTGGTAGCAAGAATGACCTTTTTCATTCCTTCTTTTCCTCCTGAGGCGATTTTTGTTTTTTCAAAAGTTCTTCATGCCATTTTCCAACCGCTACCCGTTGAATTTCAAAAATCTCTTTTAAGCCGTCATCGGCCAGCTGAAGCATTTTATTCAGTTCCTCATATGTAAATGTGTCCTCTTCACCTGTTCCCTGAATTTCAACAAACTCACGACTGCCATTCATGACGATGTTTAAATCAACTTTAGCCTCTGAATCCTCACGATAACAAAGGTCAAGAATTTCTGATCCACCTGGTAAAATTCCAACAGAAATAGCTGCTAAATAATTGTTAATCGGAAATTCCTTGATGGATTTCGTTTCGATTAATTTTCCAAAGGCCTGAACCATCGCTACAAAAGCTCCGGTAATGGAGGCTGTACGTGTACCACCATCTGCCTGTATTACATCACAATCAATCCAGACGGTACGCTCACCGATTTTATCCAGGTCAACGACAGCCCTCAGTGAACGACCGATTAAACGCTGGATTTCCATTGTACGACCGGAAACCTTTCCTTTGGATGACTCCCTGATATTCCTTTGTTCAGTTGCTCTGGGCAACATGGCGTATTCTGCTGTAATCCAGCCCTTTCCCTGACCGCGTAAAAAGGGAGGAACACGATCTTCTATACTTGCATTACAAATGACCTTGGTATCTCCTACACTAATAAGAACGGAACCTTCCGGATGCTTTGTAAAATTGGTTTCAATATGTATTTTTCGTAGTTCATTTGCTTCTCTGCCATCTGTTCTCATTGAATTATCCTCCTTCTGAGACTTTACCTTATCATTTTACTCTTATAATAACAAATCTTAAATGGGCCATGCTTCTTCTGGTTTTCTTATCCACAAATCATTTATTTAATCATTTCACCGGCCACAAAAAAGAGGCTGATGACCAGCCCCTATCTGACATATGTTATTATATACATCTTTTGGATTAAATACCACTAGGTTCAGAAACATCCTCCCTGGTTACCGGCTGAGAATAGGCTTCACCGTTTTCATTGAATACCTGCTCTGTTCCCTCCACCTTGATTTGTACAGATTCTACGTTGGGATGCTCGGTTAATGTCAGCACAATAGAACTCAGTACCGGATCAGAAATCGTCTGGTTCTTCTCATCATTAAAGATCGACTTATTAAAGGTTAGCGCTAATACCCCATCCTGATTCACCGGCTTCTTCGTCAGCTCTACGTCATTCTGGAACACATTTACGAGACCTGTAAGTTCATAGTCAGGGCCTTCAACAAGCTGATTAATTACACTCTCATATTTGCTATCACTTTCGCCTTCTACTCTTGTTGTAACAGGAACATAATAATAATGCTCTTCCTGCTGGGCAGGGTAATAAACCGTCACAGACTCACTATTCATTAAATCCGCAACGTCCCCAACGTGTAAATTAATCCCATCTGAACGTGCATACCCATTACCAATCGGAGTACCATTGACAGGCATGACATTCTGTTCGACTCCATCTATTTGAAGTTTAATCCGATCGACCGAATCAAATTGTGTCAGGGTAAACGTCATTGCCTGAATAATTTTCAGTTCATTTTCTGCCTTATACTCTTTGAACTCTTTTGAAACGTCTACAACTAATGTACCATTATCCTGTAAATTCAGACTGTTGATGTTGGTACCAGCTGGTATGACAGCCTGAAAACCATTAGGCAGAATATCAGAGACCGGCCCATCCTTTACTAAGTATTCCAGGGTCTGTTTTGCAACTTCCTTTGAATCTGCCTGAGGAAGTGGTAATGTCTGCGAAACCACCATACCGTTCTCATCTATTAAATATAGTTCTCTGTTTGTTGTTTCAGTGGTTTTTGCATCTTTATTATTTGTTGTTTCCTCACTTTCCTTCTTATTTTCCGACGCTTCCTTTTTGTTCTCTGCATTATCTAAATCATTGACTGTCTGAACATTTTGAGGTGGATCCATCAGTTCCTCCAATGATTGTTCTCCCTGCAAACAGCCTGATAGCAGTACAATACTGGATGCCAATGCCGTTCCTATCCAGATTGATCGTTTTTGCATGCTTTTCCCTCCCATGATGGTTTGTACTATTATTTATACGAGCTATTTTTAAATTTAGACCAAAAAATATAGGGAAAAGCTTTGGATAATCAAAAAACTTCCCCAATGGTATGAGGAAGTTGGCTTATTCTTATAATTTAATACTTTGCACAAACGCAAGGGGATACCCGAACCATACTTTAGCGATCTGTTCAAAAAGTTTTAAATTACCAGTTGTGTAAAATTTATGCTGAGGAATGCGTTCCCCCTGATATAAAAGATTGTTGTAGGACAGAATCGTACTCACTTCTCTGGCAGTTTCATCCCCTGAAGAAATCACAGACACCTTTTCTCCCATCACTTCCTGAATGAGTGGCTTCAAAAGAGGATAATGGGTACAGCCCAGGATTAACGTATCAATATTCGTGTTTAACAGCGGTGATATAGAATCATAAACAGTCTGGCGGGCATTGTCCCCCTCCAATACCCCGCTTTCTACAAGAGGTACCAGAGCTGGACATGCTAAGCTGTATACATAAATGGATGAATTAATCTGTTTCAGCACATCTGGATAAGCTCCACTTTCAATTGTTCCTACTGTACCAATAATTCCGACGTTTAAATTATTGGTCGTTTTAATAGCGGCTCTGGCCCCTGGCTGAATAACGCCAATAACGGGGACCTCAAGCTCCACTCTTAGTTCCTCTAACACAAATGCCGTAGCCGTATTGCATGCCACAACTAACATTTTTATATCTGAATGAATTAAGTACTGAACCATTTCCCACGTATATTGTCTGACCTGTTCTTCCGGTCTCGGGCCATAGGGACACCTTAATGTATCTCCAAGATAGATAAATTCTTCTTTAGGCAATTGACGGATTAATTCCTTTGCAACCGTTAATCCTCCAACCCCAGAGTCTATAATTCCAATTGGTTGTTTCACAGTGAATCGCCTTTCTGTTCTGGATTTAAGATAATGCTAAGATTTATTCTGGTAATCAGAAATGTCATTATTTAATTGACTTAACACATTTTTTAATGTATGAACCTGATTCTGGTCATAGCTTTGTAAAACCTCTTGTAAATATTGCTGGCGTTTAGAAATAACTTCATCAATGATCGTTCTTCCTTTTTCCAGTAAATGAATCCGGACAACTCGACGGTCATTTGGATCAGGAACACGTTTAACAAGCTCACTTTTTTCCAGACGATCGACTAAGTCAGTCGTCGTACTAAAAGCTGAAAATAATTTTTTCGATAACTCGCCAATGGTTAAATCTCCTTCATCTAATAACCATTGTAATGCAATAAACTGTGGGGTTGTGATTGGATAATGTGTCAGAATTTCCCTTCCCTTTTGTTTAAGGATATAGGAAATATTGCGCAAATCCTTTTCTAAATGTGCAATCGTTTCTGCATCTATAGTTTTAGCCACTTCTTTTCCCCCTACATATTCGTCGACGTGCTTATGCTGTCACCCTAAACGGTCGCCTCCGCTTTTCTATTCTATTTTCTATGTTTTTTTTGAAAATATCAAGTTACGTTTTTGTTGCAGGTAGAAAAAGAGGCTGATGCCAAGGTGTCCCTGGATCAGCCTCAAAGTTTAAAGCTTTAACTCCCCCATGCGAAGGAGCTCGACAACTGCTTGTGAACGCCCCTTTACACCAAGTTTTTGCATTGCATTGGATATATGGTTCCGAACCGTTTTTTCCGAAATAAACAGCTCTTCAGCTATTTCTTTCGTTGTTCGGTCCTGAACCAGCAATTCAAAAACTTCTTTTTCCCGTTTTGTTAGTAGCTGCTTCGTGTTATAATCCTCATTATTCAATCGGGAACCCCTCCTTGCTGTACATGAGCCACAAGGAATAAGGGGAATTATTTAGTCACTGTATAGTATGTATATCGCAAAACTGCCGTGCCCTCATTTGAGCATAAAACCACGTATATTCAGAAAAATGGTCATATGTTTAAATGGCCATGAGAGCTGGATTTTATTTGTTTAACTTTTCCAGTTCCTTTTCCGTGAAAGGTACTGGCGTTCCTGAATCCGGATGAATCTTGACAATACGTCCACGTCCGGTGAAACACACGTCTTTATCCTGGTTGATTCCTAAGTAATGAATGTCGACAGAAGTATTTCCCACATGATTGGCCTTCACATACAATTTCAGTGAATCCGTAAAATAAATTTGTTTATGATAATCACATTGCAGATCCGCTACAACCGGGATTCCGTCCTGTGGATCACTCAAGTCCTGGAATACTCCAATATGACTAAAAAAAGCAATACGGGCTTCCTCAAAATAAATAAATGGGGACACATTATTCACATGCCCGAACATATCTGTTTCAGAAAAGCGAATTTTTACCGGAATATAAAAAGAGAACTCCCTCTGCCACGTTTCCTTAACTGATATATAATTAACCGTCTTCACATTCCTTCCTCCTATTACTAATAGTTCGTACGTGTATACAAATTGAGCCTCTTCTTAATAATAGAAGAGGCTCAAATCTATTAGTTGATGTTGTCACTGCCAAAAAAGCTCTTGAATGACTGCAGAGTTGCCTCACGGTTAAGGGCCGCAATGGATGTCGTTAATGGAATACCTTTAGGACAGGACTGAACACAGTTTTGGGAGTTCCCGCAGTTGGCCAGTCCTCCATCACCCATAATCGTTTCCATACGTTCACTCTTGTGGAACTCACCAGTTGGATGGGAGTTAAACAGGCGAACCTGGGACAATGGTGCAGGACCAATAAAGTTTGAATCACTGTTAACGTTCGGGCAAGCCTCCAGACAAACTCCGCATGTCATACACTTGGATAATTCATAGGCCCATTGACGTTTGCTCTCAGCCATACGTGGTCCAGGTCCTAAGTCATAGGTTCCATCGATAGGAATCCAGGCCTTTACCTTCTTCAGTGAATCAAACATACGACTGCGGTCAACAGCCAAATCTCTTACAACCGGGAATGTCGTCATTGGTTCCAGACGGATTGGCTGTTCCAATTGATCGACCAATGCTGTACAAGCCTGTTGTGGTTTGCCGTTAATTACCATGGAACAGGCACCGCATACTTCTTCTAAACAACCCATTTCCCAAAATACCGGTGTTGTTTTTTCCCCTTCTGCATTTACCGGATTTCGGCGGATTTCCATTAAAGCCGATATCACATTTAGATTTTTTCTATATGGAATACTGAATTTTTCTTCATATGGCTTAGAATCGGGGCTATCCTGACGAGTTATAATCAGATCAATCTTCTTTGTATCACTCATGGTTCTCCTCCCCCTAACTTATGCTTAATGTTTTTTCGTATAGTCTCTCTTTCTTGGCTCGATGAAGGAAACATCAACATCTTCATAATATAAGTCAGGTTGATTGTTTTCCGCATCATATTTTGCCATGGTGGTTTTCAGGAATTCCTCGTCATTACGCTCAGGGAATTCAGGCTTATAGTGTGCCCCACGGCTTTCATTACGATGATAGGCACCCTGTGTAATCACTCGGGCCAGCTGCAGCATGTTCTTAAGCTGTCTGGTAAACATTGCACCCTGGTTGCTCCAACGGGATGTATCATTGATATTAATATTCTCATAGCGTTCCAGCAATTCCTGGATTTTTTCATCTGTTTCTAACAGTTTTTTATTTTCACGAACAACCGTAACATTATCCGTCATCCATTCACCCAGCTCTTTATGAATCTGATAGGCATTTTCATTACCGCTGTTCATTCCCATAATTTTTTCAAAGTTCTCTTCCTCTTCTTTTACCTTCTGTTCAAAGAATTGAGAAGAAATTTCGTCTGCTGTCTTATCCAGACCTTCAGTGTATTCCACAGCATTTGGACCGGCAACAAGTCCACCATAAATAGATGATAACAGGGAATTTGCACCAAGACGGTTGGCTCCATGCTGAGTAAAGTCACATTCACCTGCAGCAAATACACCAGGGATATTCGTCATTTGGTTGTTGTCAACCCACAGACCACCCATAGAGTAATGAACAGCAGGAAAAATCTTCATTGGAACTTTTCTTGGATCGTCACCAACAAACTTCTCATAAATTTCAATGATTCCACCAAGCTTAACATCTAATTCCTTAGGATCCTTATGAGACAGATCCAGATAAACCATATTTTCCCCATTAATACCGAGCTTCTGGTTTACACATACATCAAAAATCTCACGGGTAGCGATATCACGAGGAACCAGGTTACCATAAGCAGGGTATTTTTCTTCTAAGAAATACCAAGGTTTTCCGTCTTTATAAGTCCAGACACGTCCACCTTCACCTCTTGCGGATTCACTCATGAGTCGTAATTTATCATCACCAGGAATAGCTGTTGGATGAATTTGAATAAACTCTCCATTTGCATAAATCGCACCCTGCTGATATAGAGCAGAAGCAGCTGAACCAGTATTAATAATAGAATTGGTAGATTTACCAAAGATAATTCCCGGTCCGCCAGTAGCCATAATGACGGCATCACCTTTGAAGGCTTTAATTTCATGGGAATGTAAGTCCTGGCCAATCACACCTCGGGCTACGCCTTCATCATCAACCATAGCTGATAAGAATTCCCAATTTTCATGCTTTGTTACTAAACCGTTTACTTCATGACGGCGAACCTGCTCATCTAACGCATAAAGCAGCTGCTGACCTGTGGTTGCTCCAGCAAAAGCTGTACGGTGATGCTGAGTTCCACCGAAACGACGGAAATCAAGCAATCCTTCTGATGTACGGTTAAACATAACTCCCATACGATCAAACATATGAATAATTCCTGGCGCGGCCTCACACATCGCTTTAACAGGAGTCTGGTTTGCTAAAAAGTCGCCACCATATACGGTATCGTCAAAATGAATCCAAGGAGAATCGCCTTCCCCCTTTGTATCAACGGCACCATTGATTCCACCTTGTGCACATACAGAGTGGGAGCGTTTCACGGGTACAAGTGAAAGGAGGTCAACGTGTACACCAGCTTCTGCTGCCTTTACTGTTGCCATTAGTCCAGCTAGTCCGCCGCCAACAACAACGATATTACGGTTACTCATAAAATTCACTCCCTGTTCAATAAAGATTCTTTCCTTAACTTACGAAAGCAAATAATGTACTTACACCAACATAGGATAAAGCTACGAATATAATCATGGTCACGTATGTAACAATACGCTGTGAACGTGGTGTAATGGTAAGTCCCCAGCTTACAAAGAAGGACCATAAACCATTAGCAAAATGGAATACTGCTGAAATTACACCAATAATATAGAACCAGAACATGAAAGGATGATCCAATATATTAACCATCATGTCAAAGTTAACTTCGGTACCATAAATCGCATGCGCAATTCTGGTTTCCCAAACATGCCATACAATAAAGATTAAAGTAATAATCCCGGTTATACGCTGTAAATAAAACATCCAGTTACGAAAATATCCATACCTTGATACGTTGTTTTTTGCTGTAAAAGCAATATAGACACCGTAAACCGCATGGAAAATGAGCGGAAGGTAAATAACGAAAATTTCCAGAACAAGAACAAATGGAAGGTTTCCCATAATTCCAGCTGCTGTGTTAAAGGATTCAGGACCCCATCTGGCAAACTGGTTTACCATTAAATGCTGAACCAAAAATAAACCTATTGGGATAACCCCTAATAATGAATGTAGTCTCCGATTAAAAAACTCACGATCCTGCGCCATCTTAACCCCCCTCAATTGATGAAAGTATTGTTTGGATCAAAAATAGTAAGTAAAGCGCTTTTATTTTTCCAAAAAAAATATATTTTCTGGAAAGTCCCCCTTCTCGCTTTAAAAAATCCTTTCATAACATTTAATATTTTACTCCTACCCATTCATAGCGTCAAGGAAACTTCTGGGTAAAGTCAAATTTATTCTAATTTTCCAGCAAATTTTATAAAGTGAAACTTCCATCAGTGGGAGTTTTCTCCATCCCCCACTGATTTGGCCGGCTGCGGCTCCCAGGTCAAGGCGGATATAAGCCAAAGCCATTCCGTGGCCAAACCCATGCCACTCCATGTCTTCGTCTTATCCCGCATGACCTAACCGGTCGCCTCCGCTTTTCTTGTTAGTTGAACTTATCAGAAATTTACTGGCCGTTTATCCCCCACTTAGTCTTGTTGGGTTACGCTCAAGTCTTGAAGTGGGGGTATTACGGCCAGTTAAAGCGTGATTAATTTCCGGAAATCCTTTCCATAATTGTAATGTTTTTTTACGAAAATATAAGTATTGCAATATTCATGAATCCCTATGATAATGATAATAGAAAGGGATGAGCACAGTGGGAAAAGAGAAATCTTTACTTCAAAATGAAAGCCTCAGAGACATCCAAATTCCCGCACTTGGGTTTGAAATGATGAGGCAGCTTACCATACCTGAAGTTTTAGGCGAGGATACCAGTTTTGTATTGTATTATTTGGGGAAAAAGTTAGCCAGACAATATCCATTACAGAAAATAGAGGATATTCAGGTCTTTTTTCATAATGCAGGTTTTGGTCACTTAAATCTGGTGAAGCAAAAGAAGAAAAAGCTGGAATTTGAATTGACAGGACCATTAATTGAAGAGCGCTTTTCCTATGAGGAGCCTGTTTCCTATCGGTTAGAAGCCGGGTTTATTGCCCAGCAGCTATCCTTAATCTTTAATGATGAAATCGAGTGTATTGATGAAGAAAACAGACGAAAGAAGCTGATTTCTTTTTATGCTGTTGAAACGATATGAAGTGAACCTTCACTAAGTGGGATTTTTCGGACGCTTTCACCTGAATAAAAAATCCATTTTAAAAGGCTGATTCAAATGGAACCATTGAATCAGCCTTTTTCCGCCTAAAGATTTACCAGCTTGCTTTTCTTACACCAGGAACCTGTCCTTTATGAGCATATTCCCTGAAAGCTATACGCGACATACCAAACTTTCTCATATAGCCTTTAGGACGACCGGTGACTTCACAACGACGATTGACACGTGTTGGGGAAGAATCCCTCGGAAGCTTACGCAGTGCCTCATAATCCCCCTTAGCTTTCAACTCTCTTCTAAGGTCAGCATATTTTTGCACCATCTCTTCCCGTTTCTTTTCCTTAACAATCTTTGACTTTTTAGCCAATCAGGTTACCTCCTTTATATTTAATCATTACCTGCAGTGAACTCATAAAAAAAGATCTATGCTATTTCATATAAATGCTTCATGAAGGAATACTTATTTATTTTATCGTAATCATTACGATTTGTAAATGGTAATGATTACATTTTACGAGTAATGTCCGCATCTTATACCAAGAAAAAAGTATCCGATCAAGCGGATACTGGAAATAAATTCATATATTATTCTGTTGAGTCTGCTTCTCCCGCCTGCAGTGCATCCAGAATTTTTTCTGCAACAGGGTGAGGTATCCCTAATTTTGTTAATTCCTCAATGTCTGCCTGACTTATATCATCAATAGACTTAAAATGACGGAGCAACAGGCGCTTTCTCTTTTGTCCAACTCCTTCTACTTCATCCAATTTGGATTGGAAAGAGCTCTTTCCTCTTAATTGACGGTGGAACGAAATGGCAAATCGATGTACCTCATCCTGAATTCTTTGTATTAAATAAAACGGCTGAGATTTTCTGTCCATATTCACGACTTCAGGAGGATCTCCATACAACAGCTCACTCGTACGATGTTTTTCATCCTTGGCAAGCCCGCATAAAGGTATATCCAGACCAAGCTCATTCTCCAGAACATCGAGAGCAGCACTCATTTGCCCTTTACCCCCGTCAATCAGAATTAAGTCCGGTAAGGGGAGATTTTCCTTTAAAACCCGTTTATATCTTCTTCTCACAACTTCTCGCATCGTATCGTAATCGTCAGGACCCTCTACTTCCTTAATCTTATATTTCCGGTAGTTCTTCTTGCTGGGGCGGCCGTCGATAAAGACAACCATAGCTGATACAGGGTCTGTCCCTTGGATATTGGAATTATCAAATGCTTCAATTCGATGGGGAGTTTCTATATTTAACAGCTCGCTAAGTCCTTCCACCGCCTTAATCGTTCTCTCTTCGTCCTGTTCAATAATAGAAAATTTCTCTTTCAAGGCAATTTTGGCATTTTGCATACTTAATTCTACAAGTTCTTTTTTTCTTCCGCGCATTGGAATTTTTACATGAATCTTCAGCAAATCTTCCAGTAATTCTCTATTCGTCCCAAGCGGAACAAGAATTTCCTTAGGCTTTGGATGATTCTGGTGAAGATAAAAACGGCCAATATAGCTCAAAAAAGTATCCTCAGGGTCATCAAAAAACGGGAATAAGGCTACGTCCCGCTCGATTAACTTCCCCTGCCGAATAAAGAATACCTGTATACACATCCATCCCTTATCATAATCATAACCAAAGATGTCCCGGTCCTGCTTATCATTAAGCGTCATTTTCTGCTGCTCCATAACAGCCTCAATATGCTCAATTAAATCCCTGTATTCCTTAGCTCTTTCAAATTCAAGGCTTTCTGAGGCTTCCTGCATTTTATTTTGAAGATCCTTCTTAATTTCACCATGTCCTCCACCCAGGAATCTGGTTATGCTCCGGACAATTTCTTCATTGGTTTCATCTGATACATGGAATTCACAAGGGCCTAAACATTGATGGATGTGATAATAAAGACATACCCGATCCGGCATTTTATTGCATTTTCGTAAAGGGTAGAGTCGATCCAGCAGCTTTTTTGTTTCACGGGCAGCGGAAACGTTTGGATAAGGGCCAAAATACTTCCCTTTGTCCTTTTTCACCTGTCGTGTAATTATAAGTCTTGGCTGTTTTTCAGCTGTTATTTTTAGGTAAGGATAGCTTTTATCATCCTTTAAAAGTACATTATACTTGGGATCATATTTTTTGATTAAATTCATTTCAAGGATAAGTGCTTCAATTTCTGATGACGTTACAATATAATCAAAATGGTCAATTTCCTGAACAAGCCGTTGGGTCTTCGTATCATGAGCCCCGGTAAAATAGGAACGAACACGATTTTTAAGCTTTTTGGATTTCCCAACATAGATAACTTCTTCATTCTTATTTTTCATTAAATAACACCCTGGCTGATCAGGGAGAACCGCTAATTTATCCTGAATGGCTTTATTCATTTTCGTACACTCCTAATCATTCACTACAGTTCCTATTATATTCTAATGGGAGATGTTTGAAAAATAACCTACTCATTCATACTCTGGAATACACATTAATATACTATAAAGCCGCCAAAACAAAATCCCCTGTCATTCACAAAAATGACAAGGGACAGTTCTCTGTTTATATCAGATTAAGATGCATGTTTATTTACAAGTTCAACTAGTGCTTCTTTAGGTTGATAGCCTACAACCTGGTCAACAACTTCTCCATCTTTAAAAAGAAGCAAAGTAGGAATACTCATTACTCCATATTTCTGAGCAGTTTCCTGGTTTTCATCTACATCTAATTTTACGATTTTTACTTTTTCAGACATTTCACTGTCCAATTCCTCCAAGACAGGTGCAATCATTTTGCAAGGTCCGCACCAGGTTGCCCAAAAATCTGCGAGTACGAGCCCTTCTGAAGTTTCCTGACCGAAGCTCTGGTCATTTGCATGTGCAATTGCCATTTTTCATTCCTCCTAGTGAAGCTTATTTCATTCATTTGTAAGTATATCACCTAGTAACTAATCATTGCCAATGGTTTGTTTGTTATTACTATTTCCATAAAAATATTGCTCATACACCTTTTTATGACAGCTGTTTTTCTGTTTTTCCATTGTTTTTTGTCAGGTAAAAATCATATTACAATGCCAGAAACCTTTAAGAAAGGCTCCTGGCATACAAATTATGCATTCACTTTTAGATTTTTGATTTCCTCTGTTAATTTAGGAACCACATCGAACAGATCGCCTACGATTCCATAGTCAGCTACGTTAAAAATGTTGGCTTCCGGATCCTTGTTAATCGCTACAATAACTTTGGAGTTGGACATCCCGGCCAGATGCTGAATAGCTCCGGAAATTCCACATGCGATATATAAATCCGGGGTTACAACTTTTCCTGTCTGACCAATTTGCAGGGAGTAATCACAATAATCTGCATCACATGCACCACGAGAAGCACCTACTGCACCGCCCAGTACATCTGCAAGCTCCTGCAGCGGTTCAAAGCCTTCTTTACTTTTTACGCCACGTCCACCTGATACAACTACTTTGGCCTCAGAAAGGTCGACTCCATCTGTCGTTTTACGCAACACTTCTTTTATTACAGTACGGAGATCTTTAATTTCCACGTCCTTGCTTGACACATCTCCGCTTCTGCTGTCATCCCGGTCAAGCGCTGCAATATTATTAGGACGGATGGTAGCAAAAATCATACCATCTGTCACAATTTTCTTCTCAAAAGCCTTCCCTGAATAAATAGGTCTGGTAAAAACAACATTATCCCCAGTTACTTCGATATCTGTTACATCTGATACTAAACCGCTTTCAAGCTTGCTTGCCAACTTTGGTGTTAAATCCTTTCCTGCAGATGTATGACCCATTACAATACCATCTGGATTCTCGTCGTCAATGACTGCCAAAGCAGCCTGGGCATATCCTTCAGAAGTATACGTTTCTAATTTTTCATCTTGCACCGTTACAGCACGATCTGCACCATGGTAAATCATTTCATTCGCAGCTTCATCTAAACCATCTTTGCCAAAAACAGCGGCTGTAATTTCACCGTCTTCACTGATTTTACGGGCGAATGCAATCGCTTCAAACGAAACATTACGAAGCTCACCATCACGAACTTCACCAAATACAAGGATATTTTTACTCATTATTTATTCCCCTTTCCGAAGATGTTCAGTTTTCAATTCTCTTATATCACTTTCGCGTCATTACTTAACAGATCTACTAATTCTTTCACCTGGTCATCTATTTCACCCTCAAGTATTCTGCCTGCTTCCTTTTCAGGAGGGAGAAATACTTCAATAGTTTTTGTTTTCGCTTCTACATCATCTTCATCCAGGTCTAAATCATCAAGCTCCAATTCCTCTAAAGGCTTTTTCTTTGCTTTCATAATACCAGGCAGAGATGGGTATCGTGGTTCATTTAACCCCTGCTGGCAGGTGACAAGCAATGGAACCGGTGCATCTACTTTTTCCACATCTCCTTCAACATCCCGTTCTATATGAGCGGTTTCTCCGTCAATTTCCAGATTTGTAATCGTTGTCACATATGGGATATCCAAACGTTCTGCTAAGCGTGGGCCAACCTGACCACTTGCCTGATCGATAGCGACATTACCGGCAAGTATAATGTCAGCATCTTTGTCATCAAAAAATGCTTCCAGAACCTTAACTGTTGTGTACTGGTCACTTTCCTCAACATCTTCTTCTGTATTAATAAGAACAGCTTTATCTGCGCCCATAGCAAGTGCAGTACGCAGCTGCTTTTCTGCATCTTCGCCACCAATCGTTACTACGGTGACTTCTCCATCATGTTCATCACGCAGCTGGATGGCCTCTTCAATGGCATACTCATCATAAGGATTGATAATGTATTCAGCACCTTCATCATCGATTCGTCCATCCTCAATAATGATTTTCTCTTCTGTGTCAAAAGTTCTTTTCATTAATACATAAATGTTCATATGATTACCTCCTCTAATCTATTAATCTTTAAAATTGGGCTTCCTTTTTTCAATAAAGGCCTGAATTCCTTCTTGAGCATCATCTGTTCCGAAAATCTGTCCAAATTGCTTCGCTTCTTCTTCAACCCCTCCCTGAAATTGAGAGGTATGTGCGTAAGGTAATAATTTCATGACAGCCTGAACAGATGGCCTACTTTTGTCTACCATTCTATTAACCAGGTTCTCTGTATATGACTCTAATTCCTCTTCAGAAACCGCATCATTGGCCAGCTGCCACTGAACCGCTTCTTCGCCACTAATTGGTGTACCTGTTAAAATCATTTCATAAGCTTTAGGTAAACCAACATAGCGTGGTAAGCGCTGGGTTCCTGCAAAACCAGGAATAATGCCAAGCGTTGTTTCCGGCAGCCCTAATTTTGCATTTTTCGTAACAACCCGGAGATGACAGGCCATGGCTAATTCCAGACCTCCCCCTAAGGCTGCCCCATGAATCGAGGCAATAACCGGAACGTGAAAGTGTTCAATTCGATGAAAGATACTTTGACCATTTCTGGCTAATGAAGCATGGTCCTCTGCTGTTTTTACTTGTGTAAATTCTTTAATGTCAGCACCTGCAGAAAAGAATTTCCCTTCCCCACGAATGATAACTGCCTTTACTTTTGGATCTTCCTCAATCTGATCCAAAGTCTGTGACAGCTCCTCCAAAAGCTTTGAGGAAAGGGCATTTGCAGGTGGACTATTAAAGGTAATAAATCCTTTATTCCCATCTTTCTGATAAGATAAATAATCCACCATTTCCGCCCCCTCTTGCTATTTTTTTAATCCATTCGTAATTAGATAGTGTACAGCATCTGCCTGTGAAATAAGATCATATTTCTCTTCCTTCATCACCCAATTCGTAACAACCTCGTCTAATGTGCCAAAAATCATCTGGCGTACGAGCTTAATATTTAATTCGGGATGAAAGAGGCCTTCTTCAATGCCTTCTTTAAGTATTTCGTCAATGACAGCCAGATATCCTTTTAAAACTTCATTAATTTTCTGACGAAGGTCTTTATTGGATTGCCTTAGCTCCAGCTGCGTTACAACAGCCAGATGATAATTATTAGCTAAGCGGCTGAAATGCATTTCAATAAGGGTACGAAGCTTTTCATCAGCATTAGACTTTTGCTCCGTATCCTCTTTAATCCTTTCAATGAAATTTCCCATTTTCTCCTGAAACAAGGAAACCAAAATATCTTCCTTGTTTCGAAAATATAAGTAGATTGTTCCATCGGCTACTCCTGCTTTTTTAGCGATTTTGGAAACCTGTGAAGCATGATAGCCATTTTCAGCTATAACTTCTACTGCTGCATCAATGATTTGTTTGTACTTTGGTTTGTTTTTTTTCATAATGTTCTCCTTCATTTAAGAAAAGTGCATGTGATTTCAACGTAATATTACTAGAATTACAAACACTTTTCAAAAAACTGAATGAATAGTCATTCATTTTAACTACATTTTAATTGCATTTGATTTCCATGTCAATAATAAGGGGAATATTTCTGTAAAGGTATGGTTCATTCTAAATGGACTGTTGTTTTTCCTGCTTTGCTTTTGCTTTATCTTCTTCAACTAATTGTCTCCTTAAGATTTTTCCAACTGCAGTTTTTGGCAATTCATCCCTGAACTCATATATTCGCGGCACTTTATAGGCAGCAAGGTTTTTCCGGCAGAACTTATCCAATTCCTCTTCGGTTACCCCGCTTCCTTCTTTTATGACAACATAAGCTTTTACCGTTTCTCCCCGGTATGGATCAGGAATCCCTGCAACGGTAGCTTCCTGTACGGCTTCATGTTCATATAACACTTCCTCAACCTCACGTGGATAAATGTTATAACCGCCCGCGATAATCATATCCTTCTTACGGTCAACGATATAGAAAAAGCCTTCTTCATCCATATAGCCCATATCTCCAGTGAACAGCCAGCCATCCTTTAATACCTGATTGGTTTCTTCCGGACGATTCCAATAGCCCTTCATAACCTGAGGACCTTTTACAGCCAGTTCGCCAACTTCATTTATCTTCATTTCTTCCATATTGTCTGCACTGTCAAAAATTTTCGCATCCGTATCAGGCCACGGGAGTCCAATACTTCCATTGACACGCTTATCCCAAAGAAGATTTGCGTGAGTAACAGGGGAGGATTCCGTTAACCCATAGCCTTCTACCAGTTTTCCGCCTGTTTCTTTTTCAAATTGCTCCTGTACTTCTACAGGTAAAGGGGCTGAACCACTAATGCAGGCTTTGATCGATGATACATCATAATCCTTAAGCTTGGGATGATTCAACAGACCAATGTATATGGTTGGCGCACCTGGAAACAAGGTTGGTTTTTCTTTTTCAATCGTCTTCAAAATTTCCTCAGCTTTAAATTGCGGGATTAAAATCATTTTTGTTGCCATCATGATGGATAAGTTCATAACGGCAGTCATCCCGTAGACATGGAAAAATGGAAGCACGCCCAGGGTTATATCTTCACCCTCCTTAATTTTATACATCCATTGCTGTGACATTTGTGTATTAGCAACTAAATTAAAGTGGGTAAGCATTACACCTTTAGGATATCCGGTGGTTCCTCCAGTATATTGGAGCAGGGCAATATCCTCTTTTGGATCTATCTCCACTTTTTTGACATCGCGTCCTGCCTCTTTTAATATATTTCCCCATTGATGTACATGACCTCCATAGCTGTTATGAGCAGGCTTTTCAAATTTTCCATACTCTTTTTTCTGGATAAATGGATAAGCCATGTTCTTAGGAAATGGAAGATAGTCTTTTATTCCTGTTACAATGATATGCTCTACATCTGTTTTATCCTTCACCTTTTTTACTCTTGGGAACAGAACGTCCAGACAGATAATCATCTTGGCTCCGGAATCTTTTAACTGGTATTCGAGCTCTCTTTCCGTATAAAGCGGATTCGTCTGAACAACAATTGCTCCGGCCATCATCGCTGCATAATAGCCAATGACTGACTGGGGTGTATTCGGCAGCATAATGGCTACACGATCCCCTTTTTGTAACCCTAATCCCTGTAAATAATTCGCTGTTTTTTCTGTCTGAAACAATAGCTGATGGAAGGTTAATTCTTTCCCCATAAAATGAAGCGCTTGCAGATTTGGGTACTTTTCCGTGGTGTTCTGAAGAAATTCATGGAGTGGTTTTTCGTCATAATCAATAGATGGAGCTATTTCCTCCGGATAATGCTGATACCATAACTTAGTATCCTTCCCCATTTAAAAACCTCCTTTTTTAATCTCCAACTCCTATTATATACAAATTGCAAGATAATTTAAAATATTTTCATTAAAAAAGAGATACACAAACCCGCGTTTGGTATCTCATCTCCTTATACCTATTTTTAACTGACAGATCTTTAGGCAGTTACGAGGTATACAACACCTACTGCAAGAAAGATTATCCCCACAATCATTAATACGATGGCTAATTGTTTCATCCTTGCCTCTCCTTAAATGATATTTGCTCCCACAACAAAAGATAAACCGACTGATATAATTAGGGAAATAAATCCGACGGCCCGATTGTCATTTTTAATTTCTTCATCGATTTTAAATGTTGGGGTTAAAAACTCATAAATAAAATATCCGATTAATAGCAGAACAAAACCGTAGATTCCCCAGCCGATACTTTCAGCCAGGGAGTCATTATGTTCAATTGAAAAGCGAAAGATATTTACAATCCCGAACATCTTCCCTCCAGTTGCCATGGCAACCGAAAAATTCCCTTGTTTGATTTCTTTCCAGTTATTATATTGGGTTACTAACTCAAAAACAGCCATGAAAACAATTAAACATAGTATGACTACACTGTAGCTGGCTGCTGTTTCCACTAATGGATTTTCCCAAAACATAATAGGTGTCCTCCTCATCCCTCGCTATCCAAGTTCCAGCACGGTAACACCTGATCCACCTTCACTCATTCCGCCTAAACGCTGGTCTGTAATGGATGGATGGCGTTCTGCAAATTTCTGTACACCCTTACGTAAGGCACCTGTCCCTTTACCATGAATAATGGAAACCCGGGGATAGCCTGCCAGCAAGGCGTTATCTACATATTTCTCTAATTCCTGTAAGGCATCCTCATAGCGTTTTCCGCGTAAATCAAGCTCTGTTTTTACGTGGTAGGTTCGGCCCTTCACACTGGTTGTCGGCTTTTCCTCTTTAGGTGGCTCCGGACGTTTAATGAACACAAGGTTCTCCCGTTTTGCCTTCACCTTCATCATTCCAAGCTGAACCTGATATTCCTTTTCACTGATCTTTTCAACAATGGATCCCTGCTGGTTCAAGGATTTAACCTTTACCTCATCTCCCGGCTCAAGCTCTTTCGTATCCTTCTGTTCGATTTCCTGCTTCTGATGACTGCCTGTTAAATTCACATTCGCTTCTGATAGCTGCTTTTTCGCATCAATTAATTCATGCTCTTTAATTTCAGCACTGTTTTTCATATTTTGTAATTTATCTATGATTTCTTCGGCTTCTTTTCTTGCCCTCTTTACTTCCTTTTCTGCTTTTTGTTCCGCCTTTTCCAGGAGCTTTTCTTTTCGCTGTTCAAATTGACGCCATTTTTCTTCTAACTCTTTTCTGAGCTGATAGGATTCTTTCAGGATTTCTTCTGCCTGTTCATAGTCTTCATCCGCTTTTTTACGAGCTTCTTCAAGTGAGGCAATCATATTTTCCACACTCTGTGAATCCTGTCCAGTCAGAGATTTAGCCTGGTTAATGACCTTTTCTTCTAAACCAAGTCGTCTGGAAATTTCAAACGCATTGCTTCGTCCTGGAACACCTAATAATAATCGGTAGGTAGGACGCAGGGTTTTTACATCAAATTCGACAGACGCATTCATAACTCCTTCCCGATTAAATCCGTACGCCTTTAATTCAGGATAGTGAGTAGTTGCTATGACTCTTGCTCTTCTGGAGATTACTTCATCTAAAATAGCCATTGCCAGTCCCGCCCCTTCCTGCGGGTCAGTCCCGGCTCCAAGCTCATCAAACAGGACAAGAGTCTTTTCATGCACACCTTTTAGTATCTCAACAATATTGGTCATATGAGAGGAGAAGGTACTTAAGCTCTGCTCTATGGATTGTTCATCGCCGATATCCGCAAATACATCATCAAACACAGCCAATTCACAGCCATCTAAAGCAGGGACCTGTAAACCCGATTGAGCCATAAGGGTACATAGGCCAATCATTTTTAAAGTAACGGTTTTTCCTCCCGTATTAGGGCCTGTAATAACTATGGAGGTGTATTCCTTGCCAATTTCCACATCATTTGGAACAACTTCATCCGAATCAATGAGGGGATGGCGTGCCTGCCTCATTTTTATATAACCCTGATCATTCATCGCGGGTTTAGCCGCATCCATTTCTTTACTGAACTTCGCCTTTGCTGCCAGGAAGTCCATTTTCTGTAAAACCTCGGTATTCTGTAAGATAAATCCCTGGTCCTCTGCAATCTGAGCTGATAATTCCTGGAGAATCTTTTCAATTTCCTGTTTCTCTTCCACCTTTGCCGCCTGCAATTTATTATTTGATTCTACGACTGATTGCGGTTCAATAAATAAAGTTGCACCGGAAGATGACTGGTCGTGGACAATGCCGCCAAATGAACCCCGATATTCCTGTTTAACCGGCAGCACATAACGATCATTACGAATCGTAACGATAGCATCTGACAGCATCTTACTTTTTGATTTTGTATATTGTTCCAGGCGGTCTCTGACACTGTTTTCATGAGAGCGGATTTTGGAGCGGATTGACCGCAGCTTTTCACTTGCTCCATCCATGACATGGCCATGATCATCAATACAGGACTTAATATTTCGCTCCAGTTCGTTCAAAACAACAATCTGCTCTGTTCGTTCTCTAAGAATTGGGAGGGCAAGCTCCTCCTCTTCAATATCTGCTATAAATTGCTTAAGGATTTTGCCGGCTCTCATCGTACTGGCGACATCCAGACATTCAAAAGCTGTTAGAATACCCCCGATATTTGCCCGTTTCACATGGGGGCGGATATCAAAAATTCCACCCAGGGGGATTTGCCCTTTCAGCCGTAAAACCTGTCTGGCTTCATCTGTTTCCTCCTGCCATCTTTGAGCCTCCGGGAGTTGATTCGACGGGTAAAGCTTCGATGCCTCTTCTTTTCCCAGGGACGATCCGGCAAAGCCTATGAGCTGCTCTTTGATTTTATCGAACTCAAGTGTTTTCAAGACTCTTTCATTCATGTTGCCATTTACTCCTTTAACGTTTTTCCGTCCGAAAGAAATTGAGCTAATTCTTCCGTTGACCATGTATTTAATACCGTTTCCGGCTTTAGTTTTCCTTTTCTTGCAAAGCTTACTCCAATCGACATATCCTCAAGCATAGTATAGCTGTGGGCATCTGTATTAATTGCAATACGGACACCCTCCTCCTGTGCTTTCATCAGCCAGTTCCAGGCCAGATCAAGCCGGTTGGGATTCGCGTTTAATTCCAAAGCTGTATTTGTCTTTTTTGCATATTGAATAAGCTCTTCATAGTCTACTTCATATCCGGACCTTTTGCCAATCAATCTACCTGTTGGGTGGGCAATTATATTTACATAAGGGCAATCCATGGCATTTTTCAGTCGCTGCATAATTCTGTCTTTGGATTGTGTGAAGCTCGAGTGAATGGAAGCAATAACAAAATCCATTTCTTTCAGGAAATCCTCGGAAAAATCCAATGTCCCGTCCGGCAAAATATCCATTTCGATCCCTGCGAACACATGAATATCATCATATTTTTCATTCACACGATTGATTTCCTCTCTTTGTTTCCGCAGCCGTTCTTCGTTTAGTCCATTTGCAACTCGCAAATATTTTGAGTGGTCGGTAATAGCAATATAGGAATACTCCTTTTCTCTCGCCCTGATTACCATTTCCTCCAGGGACTGGGCACCGTCGCTCCAGGTTGTGTGCATATGCAAATCCCCCTGGATATCATCCTGGGAAATCAGGGTAAGAGGCGCACGGGCTTCTTCAATTTCACCGGTATTCTCACGAAGCTCCGGGGGTATGAATTCCAGACCAAAATGATGGAAGAATTCCTCTTCACTATCGAAGGTGATAATCTCACCTGTTTCAACATTCTCCACGCCATATTCATTGATTTTTTCATTTTGTTCCTTAGCTAACTGACGCATGGAAACATTATGATCCTTAGAACCGGTGAAATGGTGCAGAGTGGTTGCAAATTCCTGAGGTTCAACAAGTCTGAAATCTACAGATACCTCATAGCCCTCATTTAAAATGACGGTTATCTTTGTTGTACCCGCAGCCTCCACATGCTCAATATGATCCAGCTTTAGCAGCTGTTCCTTCACTTTTTCAGGATGATTTGTTGCGATGATAAAGTCTAAATCTTTAATGGTTTCTTTATATCTGCGAATACTGCCGGCTCGTGAAAATTGAATGATATGCCCGAAAGACGCCAGCTCGTCCTCTATCCTTTCCACAATAGGAAGCATAAACACGATCGGTAATCTTTCAGGTCTTTTGGAGTGATCCTCCAAAGCCTTCAGTATTTTTTCTGCCGTTTTCTTTCCAAACCCACTTAGTCCTTCTACTTTTCCACTCTCACATGCTTCTTTTAAGGATGGGGCATCGACAACGTCCAGCTCCTGATACAGCTTGGCAAGCTTTTTGCCTCCAAGCCCTTGTAAATCCAAAAGCGGAATAAGGCCAGGAGGAACATCCGCTTCAAGCTGCCTCAATGTTTCAGATTGACCATTTTCAACGAACTCCTGAATAACTGCAGCCGTTCCCTTGCCAATCCCTTTCATTTTTGTAAAATCATCTATTTCTGATAGGGAACGATCGTCTGATTCTAAAGCCTGTGCCGCTTTTCGATAGGCTGAAATTTTAAACGGATTTTCTGCTTTTAATTCAAGATACACAGCAATCTTTTCAAGCAATTGAATAACCTGTTTTTTATTCACATTCATTTTTATCACCTACTTTTATCGTGTCCAGTAAAGAAAAAACTTCTCTCAAATTAGGAGAAGTTTAGAAAGCCTCAGAGATATGGTTATCCCATAAATTCGTAATCTGCTCAGAGAATAACGGTGTATGTTCGATCATAAATTGAGCAATAGATGAATCACCCACATATTGCTGAATAAAATCAATGGGAATAAGTGCTGAAAAATAAAGAAGTATAAACAAAATAAAATACGTCTCGAAAAATCCCAGTACAGCTCCCAGAAGGCCATTAACACTATGTAAAATAGGGAGTTCGGCTATGAAATCGAGCATATTTGCGATAATCTGTAAAACAATTTTTACAATAAAAAACAAAATAACAAAGGCTATTCCATTATAAAAGGCTGTTTCCAAAGGCATATTGTCAAAAAATGCCCCGAAGCCCTCCTGTCCAAAATCAGGATAAGGAATCCACATTGTAAGAATTGGTGCCAGTTCGTCATAGTATAGTGCAGCGATGATAAAGGCTATAATAAAACCGGTCAGATGCATCACCTGCATGATAAATCCCCGTTTGAGGCCTACAAGTAATCCAACCAGCAAAACAGCCAGAAGTATGATGTCAACCATTTTTTCTCCGTTCCCCTCTTCTCGTTTGCTCCGTTAGCAATCGATATTCCTCTTGTAATTGTATGTATTCATTCATCGTATTTACCGCCGTTAACACAGCCAGTTTTGCTGTATCCAGCCGCGGATTGTTTTCCTGAATTTCCTTCATTTTCTGATCAACTAAATCTGCTACATGCTCTATGTGATGAGGAGGTTCATCACCAACAATTGTATATTTTCTATTAAGAATGTATACGGTTGTTCTATTCTGATCTGAATGAGACACTTACAAAGCCCCCTTATATAACATCCTAAAAATTATATTAACACGAATTTTCATAGATGGAAATCAAACAATAAAAGAATATGCAGAATGATTTCATTTGATATACTATAGTGAGACTTCAATCAAGGGGAACCCTTGATTGATAGCGAAACTTATCAGGGCATTACGAACTGTTTCTCCTCCCTATTGCCTTCGAGGAGAAATACAGTTCGTTTTAACGTGATATAGTGAGACTTCAACAAGGGAAGTTACCCCTGACTGATAGCGAAAGGAGATTCAATATATGTCACAAAGTGTAATAAAAGCTTCCAAAGAGGTTTTAAAGAAAATGGAAGAATATTATAAAGGTCAGTTAAAGTCCAATCCCCCTGTACATACCCTTTTTGCTGCCAAAGTAAACGGATGTTCCATCACTGCATACAAATCCGGAAAAGTTTTATTTCAAGGGAAAAGCCATGAATCTGAGGCTATGAAATGGGGGCATTCCCCTGATAAAAATCAGCACAGCCAGAATCAATCCCATGCAACGCCCCCTTCATTTGTGAATCAGAGTCACATCGGCTCAGATGAAGCAGGCTCAGGTGACTTCTTTGGTCCATTAACAGCGGCTGCGGCTTATGTAGCCGAGTCAAAAATCCCCTTATTAAAGGAATTAGGGGTTAAGGATTCAAAGGCCATGTCCGATGATAAAATTCAGGAGATTGCCAAACAAATCAAATTAGCTGAAATCCCTTATAGTTTAATGGTCTTACATAACGAGAAATATAACCGTCTGCAGCAAAAGGGATGGACGCAGGGGAAAATGAAGGCTATGCTTCACTACCATGCAATCATGAAGGTTAAAGATAGAACAGGTACAAACTCCCTGGATGGAATCCTCGTTGACCAGTTTTGCCAGCCAAGCGTGTTTGAACGCCATTTAAAGTCTGAACAAAAACGTATGCCTGACAAAATTCATTTTATTACCAAAGCTGAAAGTCATTCCATCGCAGTCGCAGCCGCATCGATTATTGCCCGTGCCAAGTTTGTAAAGGAAATGGATCGTCTATCCGGTGAAGTCGGTTTCCAGCTTCAAAAAGGAGCCAGTAAAAAAGTAGATGAGCAGGCGGCGAAAATCATACGAAGTCGAGGAAAACAGGCTCTTGATCAATATTCCAAAGTTCACTTTTCCAATTATCAAAAAGCAGAACAAATACTGAAACTAAAAAATGAACAAAGAAAAAGGAAGTGAACTGTTAAGACTATTGAAAGAAACCCCATGACAGCTGCTTTGCAGACAAGTCTATGGGGTCTATTCATCAGTCAGAATTAATCTCCTGCAAACATTCTTCAGTGAATTTTAAAGCATATATCATCTTTGGGTTACTTGTATATCATGCGATAATAATAATTTGTCATAAGAATAACAAACAGATGATAAATGTGATGATATCCTTTATCTTTGATTAATTGAAACATGTGAAATTGCTTCATCCCGTAATCCAGGACTTTTAAAGCAAAGAAGGATGATAAATAGCCTGTTAATGTCCCTTTAAAGAACTTAATGAATACAGAACAAATAAAGGAAAGAATCATTGAATATAAGGGTTCCACTTTGAAGTGTTTATGCCATGTAAAGGCTTTTCCCAGTAACAGCGGTAAATGGGATATAAACCACCTGTGAGAGAATTCCGCCTAAAACATTGTCATGATAGGGATTCTTTAAAAGTTTCGGTTTATATTGATAAGCTCTCAAATAATTTAAGATCAAAAATTCAAATAAACAGGCTAAACCAGCACTGGAAAGCAGGAGAATAAAAAGTTGCTTTTTGTTCTTATATTTGTAGAAGCTAAAGAATAACTGAATGAAATGTATCGTTACTAAAATATGATAAGGCACAGCATTCCGACTCATGCTCCGTTTCATATCCACCATCGTTTCTTTATATGTTTTATATGTAGGATAGTATCTGACGAATGAAGTGAATTTATGAGCTATCAAAAAAATGGTCCTGTTAAGGGATATCTCCCCCTTAACAGGACCATTCTCAATTATGACTAACCTCTCAGTTCTGCCTGGAAGCTATTTTCAACGGCATCAACAATTTGTTTTCGCGCTTTCTCTACTTGTTCATCTTTCAGGGTAGCCTCCGGGTCCTGGAACCTTACGTTAAAGGCAATGGATTTCTTTCCTTCTTCCATATGTTCACCCTGATAAATATCAAATACCTGAATATCCTTCAAATATGGCTGACCAGCCTGTTCAATGACATCCATCATATGTCTTGCAAGTGTATCTTCATCAACAACAAAAGCCAGATCCTGTGTAACGGATGGATAACGTGGAATAGGCTCATAGGATTCTTCATTCTCCATGGTGATTTCTAATAACCGATCAGCATCCAGATCAAAAACATACGTGTCTGTCAGGTCCATCTCTTTTTGCACAGCAGGGTGAATCTGACCAATAAAGCCGACATGTTCACCGTTAACCGATATCGCCGCAGTTCTTCCCGGATGCATCTCCTCCATTTTCAGAGGTTCAAATGAAGCATTCTGAATATGAAGGGTGTCCAGCAATCCTTCTGCTACACCTTTCAGCACATAAAAGTCTACCGCTTTGACTTCTTTTTGCCATTGCTGGTTTACCCATGTACCGGTAATGGCAGCACTCAGACGAAGCTGTTCATCTGGCTGCTTTGAAAGGTTTTCTTCTGTATTCACATAAATGGCTCCTAATTCATAAAGGGCCACATCCTGCTGACGTCGAGCTAAATTATATTGAAGACTTGATAACAGCTCAGGCAAAATACTTAACCGTAGATGGCTATGGGCTTCACTCATTGGCATCGCCAGCTTCACAGCTTTTGGCTCTTGTGCACGAATGGTTTGATCCATAAATTTAGCTGTGTTTTCTTCCCGTGTTAAGGAATAGGTCATGGCTTCATTTAATCCGGCACTTTGCATGTAGCGATGTATACTACGTTTCAATTTCTGCTTTTTCGTTAGGCCGCCTGCATTTGACGCTCCTTCAGGGAGTGTATAAGGAAGATTATCATAGCCATAAATCCGGGCAATTTCCTCCAGCATATCTTCAACAATCTGAATGTCTCCACGTCTTGATGGTGCGTAAACCGTAAAATGGGCATCCTTTTCTTCAAATGAAAAACGCAAACGATGCAGGATATGCTTCATCTCATCCACTGAAATATCCGTTCCAAGCCGGCTATTGATGGTTTCTGCATCAAATTCAACAATGGATTGTTCAATTTTCTGCTCATCAAACTCTGCGATGCCTGATAAAACTTCTCCGCCAGCATATTGCTCCATCAGCTGACACGCACGAAGTCCTGCTTCTTTTACACGTTCAGGGTCTACCCCGCGTTCAAATCGAATACTTGATTCACTGCGAAGACCATGATCTTTAGAAGATTTTCGTACAGTTAGTGGGTTGAAGTAAGCCGCTTCTACTAAGACTGTAGTGGTGTCATCCTTCACCTCAGAATCAGCACCGCCCATAACACCGGCAAGGGCCATTCCTTCCTTACCATTTGTAATAAGAAGGTGGTCCTCCTGTAAATCCCGCTCTTCACCATCCAGGGTAGTCATGGTTTCTCCTTTACGTGCTCTTCTGACAACTACTTCACTGGAATTGAAGCGGTCCAAATCAAAAGCGTGCAGCGGCTGCCCGTATTCCATCAATACATAGTTAGTAATATCGACTACGTTATTTATCGGACGGATTCCTGCAGCGATCAGGCGATTTCTCATCCATAATGGAGAAGGCCCAATCTGTATATTTTTGACTACATAGGCCCCATAGTAAGGGTTCAAATCAGGGTCCTCAACCTTCACCTGTACATAGTCAGCAGCACTTTCATCCGTTCGCTCTGCTTTCACGTCCGGCAGATGCAGATCTTTATCTAAAATGGCTGCCACTTCATAAGCCATCCCAATCATGCTGAAGCTGTCTGCCCGATTCGGTGTAATATCTAAGTCTAAAATGGTATCGTTTAGATTAAGCAAATCAACAGCATCACTACCTGTTTCCGCATCTTCAGGAAGGACAAAAATACCATCCTCAAATTCTTTTTGAACAAATTTCTGCTCGACTCCAAGCTCCTGCAGGGAACAAATCATACCATTGGATACTTCTCCACGAAGCTTCGTCTTTTTAATTTTCATGCCGCCTGGAAGTCTCGCACCTGGCTTGGCAACGACTACTTTCTGGCCTGCCGCAACATTCGGTGCACCACAGATGATTTGTAATTCTTCTTCGCCAACATCGACCTGGCACACATTGAGTTTATCTGCATCGGGATGCTGTTCACATGATTTCACATACCCAACAACGATATTTTTTAACCCTTCCCCAAGCTTTTCAACACCATCGACTTCAATTCCGCCTTTGGTAATTTTCTCAGCCAGGTCGTCCGGAGATATATCATCAAGATCTACATATTGTTTTAACCAATTTAATGATAAAAGCATTTTCCATTTCCTCCTTTATGCTTGATGGAATTGTTTTAAGAAACGAACATCATTGGTATAGAAATGTCTGATATCCTCAATTCCATATTTCAACATGGCAATTCGCTCAGGTCCCATTCCGAATGCAAATCCGGAATACTTCTCAGGATCGAAACCAGCCATACGTAAAACATTTGGATGAACCATACCTGCTCCTAAAATTTCAATCCATCCGGAATGCTTACAGACTGAGCATCCCTCTCCATGGCACATTTTACAGGAAATGTCCATCTCTACAGATGGTTCTGTGAAAGGGAAAAAGCTAGGACGCAGACGAATTTCGCGGTTCTGGCCAAACACCTGCTTAGCAAAGGAATTTAGAACACCCTTCAAGTCACTCATTCGGACATTTTCATCCACATACAAACCTTCAATTTGTGTAAATTGGTGGGAATGGGTAGCATCATCCGTATCCCGTCGATAAACCTTACCAGGGCAAATAATCTTAACGGGTCCTCTGCCTTCATGCTTCTCCATTGTTCTGGCCTGAACAGGGGACGTATGGGTGCGCATTAACAGCTCCTCAGTAATGTAGAAGGAGTCCTGCATATCACGGGCCGGATGTCCTTTAGGCAGATTAAGCGCCTCAAAGTTATAATAATCCTGTTCAACTTCAGGGCCTTCTGCTACTTCAAAGCCCATTCCAATAAACAAATCCTCAATATCCTCAATCAGCTTTGTCAGAAGATGAGGGCCTCCTGTAGGCTGGGAATAGCCTGGCAGGGTAACATCGATGGATTCCTCTGCTAACTGCGCTTCAAGTGCCTTCTGTTCCAACTGCTCCTGTTTTGTATCTAATTCCTTGGAGATGACTTCACGAACCTCATTTGCCAGCTGACCAATCACCGGTCGCTCTTCTTTCGGCAGCTTTCCCATTCCTCGTAGTACCTCAGTGATTGGGCCCTTCTTTCCCAGATAGGAAACGCGGACTTCCTGCAGCTGTCTGGTATCGCCAGCTTCAGCAATCTTCGTTAAAGCCTCCTGTTTTAGTTCCTCAAGACGTTCTTTCATTTTCCATCCTCCTTTATTTGCTTTAAACAATGAGACGGTGAACAAAGGCGGAAGCGCCCGTTTAGCGACGTACGGACTGGACTGAGCCGTAGGAGATAAAGGAAACACGACGAACTTTGTGAGTCGATGTTGACTTATCGTACGGAGGTGAAGGAAGTCTCGCTAGTCGCTGGGCGCTGGAGCCGGACGTGGCCAGCGCATTAAAAAAAGCCCCACCCCTTTAAAAAGGGACGAGACTCTACATTCCGTGTTACCACCCTCGTTGACATACGTATTCTGTATGCCCACTTCATTTTCATAACGGATAAACCGGTACACCTTTACTTGCATCAAGCAAGGTCCTGGTGTCAGCTCCAGAGCGAAATTTCAATCATGAGGCGGCAAAAATGCTTTCAGTCTGTGGCATTTCTCCCTGTCTGCCGCTTAGTCATCATTTACTGGACTCTTTCCACGCTTTTTCTCATCTTTAGTTATGATGATATTATAGAAAATCAGCAAAAAAATTGCAAGTTAGAGTTGAATTTTGTACATCATAATTCCTGCAGCAATACTAACATTTAAAGATTCGGCTTCACCTTTAATCGGAATGTAGACGCTTTGATCCGCCTTTTCCAACAAGCTCGCCTGTACCCCATTCCCTTCATTGCCCAGTATCACTGCCACCTTTTCCGGTACGGACTGCTCTTCTATCGACACGGCATTCCGTAATGCTGTAGCCCAGATCGAAAATCCATCTTCTTTTAAAGCATCCATTTCTGAATACAAGTCCTTAAACAAAATAGGAAGATGAAAAAACGAACCCTGGGTGGAACGTATAACCTTATCATTGAACAGATCCACACAGCCTCTCCCTAAAATAATTCCATCGAATCCCAGGGCATCTGCCGTTCGAATCATCGTACCCAGATTGCCTGGATCCTGTATCGCATCCAGCAGCACAAGCTTTCGGGCGTTCTCAGGTACCTTGGATTGCTTCATTTCCACTTCTGCCATAATTCCCTGTGGGGTTTCAGTGCTTGTCAGGGTTGTAAATACTTTTTCACTTACTTCTGTAACAGGAATAGCCTCAGTCTGAAGCAAAGAACGCTCATAATCGTTTTTGATAATGATTTCCTTAACTGTCCAATCGCTGTTTATAGCCTCTTCCAGCAAATGCTCCCCTTCAATTAAAAAAGAACCGTTTTTCATGCGATCCTTTTTTCTTTTCAATTTGTTCCAGTACTTCACCTTTTTATTTTGTAAAGAATCAATCATTGAATTTTTCACCTGCATCTTCAGTACTTTTGCATACGAATCCCCTTTATCATACATACTTTACTAATAAAAGGTCAAACTAAGGTTATCAAAGCTGAAAAAAATGAGGTGACTACGAAATGGATTTAGATTTGCGAAAAGCTGTCCTTCACAACATTTCAGGTAACAGTGCTGATGATTTAGAGGCAACCATTGTTGATGCCATCCAGGGAGGAGAGGAAAAGACCCTTCCAGGCCTGGGCGTCATTTTTGAGGTATACTGGAAAAATGCCGATGAATCGGAAAAAGAGGATGTTTTGCAGGTAATTGAAGATGGGTTGAAAAATCAATAAAAGTAAATTTTATCTTAATGAAACCTCGTTTCGTAATAAGTTGTCGCTTTAATTATGATGTATGTCGTGCCATAAATATTAGTATGACCTAAAATGAGCGTTCGGGCGGCTGGTGAGTCTCCTCATGCTATCGCACTGAGGGTCTCACCTTGCTAGGCCTTCCTCCCACGACGAACAGGACGTTCTAGTGTCGGTGTTTGGGCTTATAAAAAGAAGTATGTGCATGAAAGCTGAACACATACTTCTTTAATTTGCTTATTTTATTTTTCTTCGTTTTCCGGCTGTTTTGTAAAATACGATTGTACTTCTTCCTGCTTGGTTAACAACTGAATTCTCAGCACTTTTATCTGATTACTGCGTTCATCTGTCTGTACATAGGCCTGATTTCTATCATGCTCAAGTTCATTTAAAATAGAGAGTTCAGACAATAACAAACTGACTTGATCTCTTTCCTTAAAACGCTCCCACCAGTTTAAAGCCCCGAAAATGACAATTAAAAATAAAATCGGATCAGGCGAAATAAAAATAACAGGTAACAGAATAAGCAGGCCAATCAGCCAGATTTTCGTTGATAAAACCGTTACAATACGTCCTCCATCCAAACAGGAAATAAGGTGAATAAATTAATAAGTGCTCCTAATTGGAGCAATCCATCCCCATAAACTTTTGTTTGTTTTTGCCTTTGCCTCCAAAATATTCGCCTCCCCTTATATAGCGCATTTCCATAATTTCCTAATCAAACCACCATCTTTCTATCATAATTTGTTCAGCATCTTAACCCTGAAGAAGAACAAAAAGGAAAAAGCATATGATCTTTTAAACAAAGACCACATGCTTTTACATCCTTAGTCAAACTTGATTTCCTTTACAGTATCGGCGTCTAGGCCTTTAATGACCTCCACAATCAGCTTCACGGCATTTTCAAAATCATCACGGTGCAGCATGGCCGCATGTGTATGAATATAACGTGTTGCAATGGTAATGGACAGGGCTGGGACACCGTTAGCGGTTAAATGAATGGAACCTGAATCTGTTCCGCCACCTGCCATGGAAGCAAATTGATAAGGAATATTATTCTTATCAGCAGTATCCACAACAAAATCACGAAGTCCCTTATGAGAAATCATCGATGCATCATATAAAATAATTTGCGGGCCATCCCCCATTTTACTGGATGCATCTTTATCAGAAATACCCGGTGTATCACCAGCAATTCCCACATCTACTGCAAAGCCTACATCAGGCTGAATAGCATGGGTTGCAGTTTTAGCTCCGCGAAGTCCAACTTCTTCCTGAACCGTTCCAACACCATAAACTACATTTGGGTGTTTTTCTTCTTTAAGCTGCTTTAATACATCAATGGCAATAGCTAAACCAATACGATTATCCCAAGCCTTGGCCAGCAGCATCTTTTCATTGTTCATAACCGTGAAATCAAAATATGGAACTACAGAATCACCAGGGACAACACCAAATTCAGCTGCTTCTTCTTTACTGGAAGCTCCAATATCAATAAACATATCCTTAATATCAATTGGTTTTTTCCTTGCCTCAGCTGAAAGGACATGTGGAGGTTTAGAACCAATAACGCCTGTTACTTCACCTTTTTTCGTTAAAATGGTTACGCGTTGAGCAAGCATAACCTGGCTCCACCAGCCACCCACTGTCTGGAAATAAACAAATCCATCGTCATCAATACGGGTAACCATAAAACCAACTTCATCCAAGTGGCCGGCAACCATCACTTTAGGGCCATTCTCATCGCCCGTTTTTTTAGCGATCAGACTGCCTAATCCATCGGTGAATACTTCGTCAGCATATGGGGCTATGTATTTACGCATCACTTCTCTTGGCTCTTTTTCATGACCAGCAATCCCTTTTGCATCGGTTAAATCTTTAAGCATGGTCAGTGTTTCATCAAGTTTTACCATATGTCTGCTCCTCCTTTATATGTATACATCCATTCCTTATTATACCTGTCTTTCATACATTTAACAAAATAGAAGGATTAATATCCTGTATCCTGCCGCTGATGGTTCACTTCGTTCTTATTAACATAAGCCCTTTGAATCATTTCCTCCTCAAAGCCGAGACCCTCTCCCAATCGCAGAAAGGAATCGAACAACTGGTCATAAAGCTCCTGGTTCTGCTCGTTTTTAAACGTAATCGCCTTTTCGTAAACTAGAAGAAACTGGTCTGTTGTACTGGATTCTAATGCTTGTCCGCCTTCATGTAGACCATTATAGGTAAATCCAAATTCAAGACCAAGAGAAATGATAAAATGCAAGCCATCTACATACTCTTCAAGAATAACCGCCTGATCATTCGGACCTTTGTTACTCCAAAACTTAAAGCATCTGGTTTCATTGGCCAGCTCCCCAATTTCAACAAGCAATGCCAGGATTTTTTCCTGAACAATATTCTGATCTTCCAGCTTGTGTTCTTTTTTTATACGCTGATCTAATTCATTTTGCATTTGAAATAACAAATCCCAGTTCATACTTCCAATCTCCTTTTTATGTAGTGATGAGGTTAAGTCTTTTTAAGATAAATTTCTCATGTAATTATAGCAAAAATGAAACCTTATCTGCATACCAGTCGTAAACAAATATAATCAACAGGTCTAAATTTATATATGTAGGAGTCGATTTCACCATGATCATCATTTTATTTCGTTTATTGATCATTTTCGCTATTATCTTTTTTATCTATGCGGCTTATAAGTATATCGTAAATCCTAAACGTAAACTTGAAATCGCTCAGGAAAATCAATCCTTTTACTTCTATGATGAAGAAAATGTAAAAAAGAACTTTTTACTTACGTATAAAGGAGCTTTATTTGAAGGTGAGAAATACTTAGGAACCACAGAGGATGCTTTTGAAGTCGTCACCATATCGGTAAGCACCAGAAGTCCTGATCGTTTAGTAGGGATTTCCCGGGAGGATCTCTATTTCATTGAAAAAGAAATTCTCATCCGCTACCCCCACGCAAAAGTCGAATGGCGCCACCCAATCAAAAAAATATTTGATTAAACGAAAAGCGGAGGTGACTGTGCAAACAGCAGAAATCCCCTGTTCAGAACAAACACTGACAAAGGGGATTTCTCTATTTATACTAACTAACCCTGTTCATGGAGGGGGATCCCTGGCTTACTTGATGATCTTTACGGAAAAATTCCTCCCAGCTGACGACAATCTCTTTTTGTCTTAATAAGTAAATCATCGGAAGAATAACAATTACAGCAGCTGCCATAATTATTGGAGACAGGCTTGCAATCCACTGACCAAACGTTGTATAGACAACGGCTAACGGAACATTAGATAGGAATGATAGCTTAAAATACTCTTTATAATTCCGTGAAATTTCCAAAATACAAAGGGATAATAAATGAAAATGGATAAAGGGCATTAAACGCAACAGAAAAATCTGCCCTTTAGAAATCTGCCTTTTTTCTCCCAATATTTTAGCCTTCAATCTGATTAACCTTTTAAAGGTTTTGGGCATATAAACGAGAAAACGATAAAAGAACAGACTGGATAAAGTAATGCCTATCACCGAATAAATCGTGCCCGAGACCATTCCAAACAATATCCCGCCAGAAATACAAATGAAAGCTACAGGCATGAAAAAAAGGGGTCTTAATAAATGCATGCCAATAAATAGTACCGGAGCAAACATTCCACTGGACTCTACGATTGTAAATACCCAAGAAGTAAGCTGTTCCATGATGGAGCCCCTTCCCTGATGATGTTTGTTTTATGTATATGACATAAGACGAGCCTTTATGACAGTGTTGTTAGAAAAAGAAGTGCAGCTATTATTAAGAATGTTAAAAGCGGGAACCCCACTCTGAACCTCCATTTCTTTGTTTTGTGGCGAAAGACATACATCCCCATCGTACTTCCTAACGCACCACCAATAACGGCGATGAAAAACAGCTTAGCCTCCGAGGTACGCCATTTTCCTTTCATGGACTTCCGTTTATCCCAACCCATAGATAAAAATCCGAAAATATTCATCAACACCAGATAAATGATGAAAACTTGTTTAAGCAATGCTCTCTCCCTCTTTCAAAATCGTAAAAAATTTCTTTCCAGGCTGTAACAAAAACTGATATTTGGGACCAGAACAAAGGCGGAAGCGCCCGTTTAGCGACGTACGGACTGGACTGAGCCGTAGGAGATAAAGGAAACACGACGAACCTTGTGAGTCGATGTTGACTTATCGTACGGAGGTGAAGGAAGTCTCGCTAGTCGCTGGGCGCTGGAGCCGGACGTGGCCTCTCCTGTTTTTCTTATCCACAAATCGCTTATTTTATAATTTCCTAGACCATGAAAAAAGACTGGCATCAAGCCAGCCTTTCTCATTCTTAACCGTTATTATTTAAGTGCGTCTTTAGCTTTAGCAACCAGGTTAGCAAAGCCCTGTTCATCATTTACGGCAAGATCAGCAAGCATCTTACGGTTTACTTCAATACCAGCTTCTCTTAGACCGTGCATAAGGCGACTATAAGAAATATCATTCATACGAGCCGCAGCATTAATACGGGCAATCCATAGTTTACGGAAATTACGTTTTCTTTGTTTACGGTCACGGTAAGCATATTGACCGGATTTCATTACTTGCTGCTTTGCTGTTTTGAATAGTGCATGCTTTGAACCATAATAACCTTTCGCTAACTTTAGAACACGTTTACGACGTCTGCGTGTTACTGTACCGCCTTTTACACGTGGCATAGTTGTTCCCTCCTAATAATCTTATCTATCGTTGTTTTTTCTTACTTTTTAGGTAGCATTGAGCTGATGCGTTTCATATCACTGCTAGAAACAAGAGCGGATTTACGCAATTTACGCTTCTGTTTTGTGGATTTATTCGCAAACAAGTGACTTGTATACGCATGTGCACGTTTTACTTTACCATTACCAGTTTTCTTAAAACGTTTTTGTGAACCTTTATGGGTTTTCATTTTAGGCATAATGTGTGTCCTCCTTTGATTAATTACTGCTCTGCTGGACCAGCTTATTTTTCATTTAAAGGTGCGAGCATCATAAACATATTGCGACCTTCCATTTTAGGCTTCGTCTCAAGGGTAGCAATATCTTTACATTCCTCAGCCATACGATCGAGAACCTCTTGGCCAAGCTCTTTATGGGTAATAGCACGACCGCGGAATCGAACAGCCGCCTTCACTTTATCACCTTTTTGAAGGAATTTGCGGGCATTCCGTAATTTGGTGTTGAAGTCATGCTCTTCAATTGCAGGACTTAAGCGTACCTCTTTAACATTAATGACCTTTTGCTTCTTACGCTTTTCTTTTTCCTTCTTCTGTTGCTCGAAACGGTATTTACCATAATCCATAATTCGGCAAACAGGTGGTTTTGCGTTTGGAGCTACTAATACAAGGTCAAGATTTGCCTGATCTGCAATCTTCAAAGCTTCCTGACGTGATTTTACGCCAATCTGTTCTCCATCTGCACCAATTAAACGGACTTCGCGTGCTCGAATTCGCTCATTAATTAATGTTTCGCCTTTGCTAATCGTAAGCCACCTCCAAAAAATATTTGAGAAAATCAGGTCCGGCATCCGACATTTTTATTTCCATAAAAAAAGCGTCGGTACACATACTGCACCCACACTTCACATATTCTTCGGTAAAGAAGAAAAGTTGTTTTAGCCTGCCAACTGCTAATAAGCGTCGATCAGGCGAGAAGCGGGTGCTTCTACTTTCACATAGACCTTATTTAATTCACTCTTAGTATTATATGACGGACAAGACGTATTTGTCAACACTTTTTAATGAGAGAGGGAAATCCCCCCCTCTCATCTATTATTTTTTAGACATATGCTCGACGTCTTCTTTCATATCCTGAACGAATTGCTGCAGTTCTTTCGTTTCGGAGTCCTGCGCTCCGTATTTACGTACATTGACGGCATTTTGTTCAATTTCCTTATCCCCAACGACAAGCGCATAAGGGATTTTTTGGGTTTGGGCTTCTCTAATTTTATAGCCGATTTTCTCATCTCTTTCATCGACTTCTACACGGAAGCCTTCCTTGCGAAGCTGATCCTTTACCTCTTTTGCATAATCAAAGTGGGCATCCATAGAAACCGGGATAATTCTTGCCTGTTCAGGAGCAAGCCAGGTTGGAAAGGCGCCTTTATATTCTTCAATAAGAAAGGCTACAAACCGTTCCATGGTGGATACAACACCTCGGTGAATAACTACGGGACGATGCTCTTTACCATCCTCACCAATATAGGTTAAGTCAAAACGATTTGGAAGATGGAAATCAAGTTGTACAGTTGAGAGGGTTTCATCCTTACCCATCGCTGTTTTCACCTGTACATCAAGCTTCGGACCATAAAAAGCCGCTTCTCCCTCGGCTTCTACATATTCAAGTTCCATTTCCTCCATGGTTTCCTTAAGAAGTGCCTGTGCCTTTTCCCACATTTCATCATTATCCACATATTTTTCTTTATCTTCAGGGTCACGATAGGATAAACGGAAATAATAGTCGTTAATCCCGAAGTCCTGATAGACGGTTTTAATCAAGTTGACCACACGGATAAACTCATCTTTTAGTTGATCCGGACGGGCAAAAATATGAGCATCATTCAAAGTCATGGCACGCACTCGCTGCAAGCCTGCCAGTGCTCCTGACATTTCATGGCGGTGCATCGTTCCTAACTCTGCAATACGTACAGGCAGATTCCGATAACTGTGGAGTTCATTTTTATAAACCATCATATGATGCGGACAGTTCATAGGGCGTAATACGAGATCCTCATTATCCATTTCCAATGTCGGGAACATATCATCCTGATAATGATCCCAGTGTCCACTGGTCTTGTATAAATCTACACTGCCCAGTACTGGAGTATAAACATGGTCATAGCCCAATCTTTCTTCAATGTCTACAATATAGCGCTCAATGGTACGTCGGATGGTAGCACCTTTAGGTAACCATAGAGGAAGACCTTGTCCAACCTTCTGATTAACGGTAAATAAATCGAGTTCCTTTCCAAGCTTACGGTGATCCCTTTCTTTAGCTTCCTCCAGCATCTTCAAATGCTCTTCTAACTGACCCTTCTTCTCAAAGGCCGTTCCATAGATACGCTGAAGCATTTTATTATCACTATCTCCGCGCCAGTAAGCTCCGGAAATATTTAATAGCTTAAACACTTTAATTTTCCCTGTATGGGGAACGTGGGGACCACGGCACAAGTCAAAGAATTCTCCCTGTTTGTAAATGGTAATCGGATCACCCTCGGGAATATCATCAATGAGTTCCAGCTTTAGGTCATCCCCAATTTCACGGTACATTTCCTTAGCTTCCTCACGGGTAACCTCCACTCTTTGAACCTCATGAGCTTCATCCACAATTTTCTTCATTTCCTTTTCTATTTTTTCCAATTCTTCCGGAGTAATTTTTTCCTCCATATCCAGGTCGTAATAAAACCCATTTTCTATAACAGGTCCCACACCAAGCTTCACATCTTTATATAATCGTTTAATGGCTTGAGCCATTAGATGTGCCGTTGAATGACGAAGAATTTCTATTCCTTCCTCATTTCTTAATGTGACAATTTCAACCTTTGCATCCTTATCAATGGGTCTGCGTAAATCATACAGTTCTCCATTTACTTTACCTGCTACTGCCTGTTTTTTCAGACCAGGACTAATGGACTGAGCAATATCCTCACTCGTTGTGCCCTGGGGAAACTCCTTTACAGCACCATCGGGAAAGGTAATGTTTACTTGTTCTGCCACTGCAATCACTCCTTCTAAATCGTTTATTTATGCTGATAAAGTGAAACTTCCATCAGTGGGGTATTACGGACAGTTAATGCGTGATAAAAAGGAAGGCATTAAAAAAAGCCCGTCCCTCCAAAAAGGGACGAGCTTATCTTCACCCGTGGTTCCACCCTGGTTCCGTTCTTTTCAAAACGGCACTTAATGGGATCCGTAACGTGGATCAGCGCTGATTATTACTCTATTTTCACAATCAGGGTTCAAAGGTGGTAAACAATGACTCGTACTCAGGAAGCTCGCAGCCTTTGACTTCCCTCTCTGTTCAGCCGATTGACATTGTTCATGTCCTTATCCTTACCGCAATCATCTTCTTGTTTTGTAGTTATGAATGAATTATATGGATAATTCCCTTCTTTGTCAAGTCTTTTTCGTAAAGGACGTTAATTCATAATAAAAGGAAGTTTTTCCATTGATTGTACGCTTGCATGCTCCTGAAAAATATTTTGCAGAAAAATCACTTTCGGATCGGAAGGCTTTGATGTGTAAATGACGATTTTCTCTGGTGCAATACCAAGCAGGCAGGATAAAGGAAATTCAGATGATAATAAATCAATAAAATGTAAAGATTCCTTATTTTGCAAAGCCTTTAATTCACTTGTTGTATATGGCTTTCCTGTTTCTCTGAAAAACTGAAATTCATGATGATATGTAATAATAAGCAGGCCGGTCCTCGGCTCTCTGCTTTTAAAGTACCCTCTTAATCGATGAATAAAATCCTGATAATCCTCCTCCCGCTTCCACTCTTCAATGGCATATCCAGTAATATCAATCAGTTGCTCTCTAAAAAACTGCTGATTATCTTCCATAAAAAAGTCAAACGAGACAATCTGATTCCGGCTTACATGGTTCTCAAATATTTGATAAAACTCAGCGGCTGCCTTAAGGTCCGACTGTGTACCATAGCTTTTCGGATTTTGCATCACAGATTGTAATATAGGAATAATATGCATCAGTTCGTGTTCATCCGAGAAGTAGTAGACCTTTTTTAAAATATCCTTCGACAGAACCGGTAAACGGTACTGAATAAACACATAAAGAAGAGCATGAATCATCTTTCTCCACATATCACTTTTCCTGTCCAGCTGAACATCTGCTTTAATAAAATAAGATGGACCTTCCCCCCTTTCAAACTGAATACGATTGATTTCATCTTCACTGTAGATCTTATGAAAATATGCTTCTGCTTCATCTTCTTTAAAAAAGTGAATCACCAAACCCATGAACTTCATCCCTCTTTCCCATCAAACTGTTACATTATATGGGACAAACAAGGATAAAATGAACAAAAAATAAAAGTGAAACAGCTATCATTGGAATTTCCCCGATTCCTATGAGCCGTTTCACTTCTAACATTCGTTATTTCATTTTTTTTATTATGATCTTCTATTCTGACCCAGCATGGCCACTGGCTCACTTACCTGCCTGATACGCTCTATAATACGACGGGCCTTTAATTCCTCTGCTTCCACCTTACTGGCAGAGGCCAGCACCACTTCAAGTTCCTTCAAACTATAGTTGGAAGTAAAGAAAACAGGCAGCTCCTCCATCATGCGATACTGTAATATAGCTCCCAGCACTTCATCACGGAACCAGGGTGACTGATGCTCGGATCCAATATCATCAAGAATTAATACTGGTATCCGCTTAAAACGGTCAATTTTCTCATTAATGGTCGAGTCATTAATCGAGGATTTAATTTCTCTCACAAACTCCGGCATATAAATAAATAGAGTTTTAATCTCGCGCTCAGCTAACGCATTAGCAAGTGCACCTAATAAATAGCTTTTTCCCACACCAAAGGGACCGTATAAATACAGGCCTTTTGAAGGATTATGCTCTGCTTCATGCAGAAAACGTTCAATTTTACGAATAGCTTCGAAGCGCTCCGGGTCATCCAGCTCAACCTCGTCCAGTCGTGCCTCCAATAATCGCTTAGGCATGTATAAGCTTTGTACAAATGATTTTTTTCGAAGCTGCTCATCCTGCTGCATCTTACGGGAACACTTTTCATAGGTTAACTTAATCTGATTCCCTTCCGTAGAAATTTTGGGTGCATAGCCCCGGACGATATTACAGCATTCATTTAACGAAGAACACTTTTCACAATCCTTTGACTGGGATGTATATTCATAAAGCTTAATCAGCTGACGTTCAATGTCACTTCGGGTTAAATGCTGATTTTCATCTAAAAATTGCTTGATCTCAGGCGCCTGTAAAATTTCGCTCTTCATTTTTTCATAGGACTCCTGGAAGCTATTGCTTTCGCTCATCCACCTTCGAAGAGCAGATTGTATGGATTCCATTTCCGATCACCCTTAATGATTAAAAGATTTCGTTGACATATTTTTTAAAGCTTCTTGTAATTCCTGTTTTTCCTTCTGGATGTCCTGCTCACTTTTCTCCGGCTGTTTCGTTTTTTGCTGCTCCGATTGACTTTCTTTCTTGAACCATTCAGGAAGAACTTCTTTTTTCTTATGAGTATTTCTTTTCTTTCCCCATGACTGGTAGAGCTTTGCTTCTGATTTAGCCAGCTGCATGGCCTGTTTGGCGGTTTTTACATTTTTACGTGCCCAGTGGGTCGCTATTTTTTCTATATAATTCCGAGTTAGTTTCATGTCTGATTTTTGAAGGACATAATGAACCAGAACATTTATCACGCTCTGAGGCAGTCCATGGCGAAACATGGCGTTCGTAATCATTTTAACCTCCTGCTCGGATGCAACACCGGTTCTGGAGAAATCCTCCAGTATTTCACGATGAGTAATGTTTTCAAAATGCTGAATTAATTTTCCCTCTTTAGATTGAGGAACAGGTTTTTGATCATTGCTTTGTTCCTTTTTATTATTTATTTTGAGTTGAAGTTCTGGTTTTTCTGTATGGAAAGTTTTAGCATAATAGTCTTTGCAAACTTCATGCAATTCATCTTTTAATAGTTCCATATTTTCATTTACAGACCATAAAATGGCCTTCTCAAGATAAATTGTATCAACCTGATAGATTTCTGCAAGATTATTTATCAATGACCGGTTTTCAGTGGTAAATATTTTTGCGGTATTCATATTATTTTTCCGCAGGCTTTGCTCGAGCCATTCAAAGTCCACTTTCATTTCTTCTTCTAAAGCAGGTTCTGGAGTGCTTTCCTGTTCATGGGTGGAATCAGATGCCGGCAAATCTGCAGCTGGTTTTTGTACCGTCGAAAACACATCTTTAAATGACTTCGTTTGATCAGAGACCTGATCGGGTATAGTTGATGAGATGAGCTTTCGTTTCAAATCATTGTACGGTTTTTGTCCAATATGATGTTCCAGCAGAATAGAAAGCATGGAATCTTCAAAAAAGGCGGCAGTAGAAAATGGTGGGATTAAAACATAATAATAAGTGCGTACATCCGTATCCGCCATATATGTTTTCAACAATCCAATGGCCTCTAATTTGATTCTGGCTTCGTAAAAATCATCTAAATCAATGTTTACCATGTTCATAATATGATGATGGGTTGAACAATCACGATTCATCTTGGCTTCATTTACCATCGTAAGGTAAATGGAAACCGCTTGTATACCTATTAACGGCTGATACAAATGAGTCAAAGCCAATACATAGTCCTCATGACAAGATGCCTGAAGCTTGGTGTAATATCGATCATTGGGCAATAAACTTTTTATACGATCATTCATAAGGAACAGGCTCCTTTATCTCAATTATCATGACCATTTGTCCTTTTTATCAAATCCTCTAATTCCTGCATAAATACGTTTAAATCTTTAAATTGACGGTAAACCGATGCAAATCGAACGTATGCAACTTCATCAATTTCTTTCAGTCGGTCCATAACCATTCTGCCAATATCTTCACTTTGAACCTCGGAATCACCCTGGTTTCTCAACTCGTTCTCTACTTCGGTAACAACATTTTCGATTCTTTCCAGTGCTACCGGCCTTTTTTCACAGGCCTTGATTAACCCTCGTAAAAGCTTTTCCCTGCTAAACTCCTCGCGTGTACCTTCCTTTTTGACAACAATTAACGGAATTTCTTCAATTCGTTCAAATGTAGTGAAGCGATATTGACATTTTTCGCACTCCCGGCGTCTTCTAATCGCTCCACCTTCTTCAATAGGCCTTGAATCCAGCACTTTTGTATTTTTATAATGGCAGGTCGGACATCTCATTTATATCAACTCCGAATTAAATTTCATTCGACATCTATTACAATATTATAACATAAGTAGAAAAGCGGAGGCGACCGCTTAGGTGAGACCGCATAAGCAAACAGAAGCACCTGGACGAATCATCCAGGTGCTCTAAATCTAATAAGCTTCTGAATTTAACTGAATCGGCGCCTTGCCTCTGGGGATTTCTATCTTTTCAACTGACTTAGCTTCCAATGACTGCGTGATAAATTGAATGGCTCTTTTTGGCTGCATTCGTTCTCCACAGGTATATACATCTATGCTCGCATATCCATGTTCAGGGAAGCTGTGTATGGTTAAGTGAGACTCGGATATTAGCACAACGCCGCTAATCCCGTGTGGAGAAAATTTATGAAAGGTTACCTCGCGTACTTCTGCCCCGGCAATTAAAGCTGCTTCTACAAGCATTTTCTCATTAAACTCAAGACTATTTAATTTTTCAATGCTGCAATCCCATAGCTCGGCGATCACATGCGTCCCTATTGTATCCATTACCATTCCCCTGTACCAAAACCATATTTTCAAACTGCTGCGGGATCTATTTTTAATAATCGAACCACCAGCAGATTAAAGTTAAAACAAATAGATTCCATACGTTTTGCATGTTTAAAGTATCAAATAGTATAAAGTGTTCTAAGGTAGATTGCAATAGCTGGGTAACTATTTGTTCTTACCATTTCTTACGATTACACAGAAGGAATGGTTTCATTTGCCAGTCTGCTGCCTACATATTTTGCTAAATCAACAACACGGCAGGAATATCCCCATTCATTATCATACCACGCAAGCACTTTCACTTTATTTTCATCCAGGACGATGGTTGATAAACCGTCGATAATGGAAGAGGCGGACGTTGTTGTATAATCGATAGACACCAGGGGCTCTTCATTATAATCGAGAATTCCCTTCATACGACCTTCTGCTTCCATTTGAAAAGCTCTGTTAATGTCCTCAGCTGTTGCCGTCTTACGGATATCCACTACCAGGTCAACCAGTGAAACGTTTGGGGTAGGAACCCTCAACGCCATTCCGTGAAGCCTTCCGTTTAAATGTGGCAATACCTCTCCAATGGCTTTAGCGGCACCGGTTGAAGTAGGAATGATAGATTGTGTGCAGGAGCGTGCCCTGCGTAAATCTTTGTGCGGATTATCAATATTATTCTGATCGTTGGTAAAAGCGTGAACAGTTGTCATTAAACCATTTTCAACCCCAAAATGGTTATCCAGCACCTTGACTACCGGTGCTAAGCAGTTTGTTGTACAGGATGCATTCGAAATAACGTGGTCATAATCAGGATGATAATCCTCTTCATTGACACCGATTACAAATGTGCCATCGATATCTTTTCCTGGTGCCGTAATGATTACTTTTCTGGCTCCGGCATCTAAATGTAACGAGGCTGTTTCCTTTGTTTTAAACTTTCCAGTGGCCTCTATGACAATATCTACCTCAAGATCCTTCCATGGCAGCCATTCAGGATTACGCTGAGCAATGAGCTTCACGAACTCTCCATCAACTTCAATCCCATTCTCATGGGCTTTGACTTCCTTATCAAAACGTCCATGGGTGCTGTCATATTTTATTAAATGAGCGATCGTTTCAGGGGGATAACTTGCATTTATAGCTACAACCTTAAAGCTTTTATCCATAATTGCATTCCGGAACACCATCCGTCCGATTCTTCCAAATCCATTTATTGCTATCCGATGCTTTTCCATAGGACCCTTTCCTCCCCGACTTTTATTTATGTTACACTTTTTAATAATAGTATAACACAATATTTCAAAAAGTGTGAAGAAAATGTAGCTTAATTAAAGAATTAGAGAAGCTTCCTATTTAGTTAGAAATAATGAAATAAAAAGTTCATTCTATACGAAAAAATGCTGACTCCTATTTATTGAGTCAGCATTCTTTATATAATCTCCCATTTTCTCAGCAATTCATGAACCTGTTCATTCGTCTCCTGTATAGTTCCTTCATTATGAATCACAGCATCGGCCATTTCTGCCTTCTTCTCTGCAGATAGCTGCGAATGGATCCGCTGCAGGGCTTCTTCTCTTGAACTATTATCTCTTTCCATAAGACGCTTTAACTGTGTTTCCTCTCCCACGTATACTACTATCGTTCGATCGACAAAATGGGTAAGTCTGCTTTCAAACAGCAAAGGGATATCCATAACAACTGCCTTATATCCTTTCTTTACATACTCATCCCGCTGTTCAAGCATTTTGCGGCGTACTTCCGGGTGTACGATGGCATTGAGCTGCTCTCTTTTTGATTCATCAGTAAAAACAATCGAACCTAATTTTTTTCGATTCAGCGTCCCATCTTCATATAAAACTTCCTCTCCAAAGGTGTCAACAATCCCCTGATATGCCCTTTCACCAGGCTCCACAACGATTCTGGATATCTGATCCGCATCGACAATGGGCAATCCATGCTCTTTAAGTATGCTGGAAACTGTGCTCTTTCCTGTTGCAATACTGCCTGTTAAACCGATAACAATAGCCACTTTTCCGAACTCCTTTAATTATGATAATTTAAAAAAACCAAGCAAAATTAAAATAACACCAGGAAGAAACGCAAATTTCTCAACCCACTTCCACTTCGATAAAACGTATCCGCTTTTGGTACCCATAAACAGAAACAGACTGGACATAAAGGCAATACAGCCTGCCGTTAAGAAAGGAGAAAAGCCAAATATAGCAGCACCAATTCCGGCACCGAAAGCATCTAATGATAATGCGGTTCCTAAAACAAAGGCCTCAAGCCCCTTAATATCTCCTGAAGAATCCATATCTGCCTGGTTCGGATCCTTTAATATCTGGATGACAATGCCAAGGGATTTTATTTCCCACTTAAACAGATATACCTTAGAATGACTTTTGGCTTCCTTTTGATCACGAAAGAATTGATAAATAACCCATATCCCTATCCCGATAAATAACGTTCCGCCAATAATATCTGCAATGGCAGGAGAAAAAAGCCCAACGACCTGTTTTCCAATCAGCATTGCAAATGTAAAAACAATAGCTGTAACGAACCCTATATAAAGCAGTGATTTTACAGGAATCCTTACTTTACGAAGACCAAACGTAAATCCTGCAGCAAAACTATCAAAACTGACGGCAAAACTAAGCAAACCTAACGTTAACCATTCCGCCATAGGATCGGCTCCCTCCTGCAAATATCTAGACTATTATATGGAGGGAGCCCCTTCTTCGTGCCAATTCTGTTTATTTTTGCTTCTGACAATAGGGACATACATGAGTCCCCCGGCCACCAACTTTTATTTTTTCAATGGAGTGACCACGGCGTTTACAATCCTGTCCTTCTCGTCCATAGACAAAGAGCTGTAATTGAAACAGACCCATTTCACCCAGACTGTTTAAATAGGATCGGATGGTTGTACCTCCTGCAGCTACAGCATCATTCAGCGTATGAACGATTTCCTCGGCTAATACAGAGCATTCTTCTTTCGAGAGCTCTGAGGCAATGGTTAGCGGATGGATTCTGCTTCTGAATAAGGCTTCATCTACATAGATGTTTCCCAGTCCTGCAACAACGGTCTGGTCCAACAAGGTATTTTTTATGTTCCGGGTTGTCCTCTGACATTTCTGGTAAAGGTAGTCAGAGTTGAAATTTTCATCAAACGGTTCTGGACCAAGCTTATTAAGAGGGGGAAGTGACCATTCCTTCCCCTTTTCGTATAAGTGCATCGTTCCAAATTTCCTTACATCTTTATACCTCAGCTCGGTTCCATCCGCAAAATGAAAGATGACATGGGTATGCTTATCTACAGGCTCACCCTGGTCATAAATGGCGTACTTCCCTTCCATTCGTAAATGGGAAATGAGCACGTGATGATCTAAATAAAACAGCAGGAACTTTCCTTTTCGTCCCAGCCCCTCTATCGTTTGACCCTTGATTTCCTCCTGAAACGCCTCAGGTTCTTTTGGGTATTGTACAATGTTTTCCCAGCGTATCGTTACATCCTGTATTTTTTTACCAACCACAATCTGTTTCAGTGTTTTTTTTACAGTTTCTACTTCTGGCAGTTCTGGCATTTTGCTTCGCTCCCTGATTATTTCGCATCAAACCATGTTGTACCATGGGCAAAATCGACTTTTAATGGAACATCCAATTGAACCGTATTTACCATAACGTCCAGCACGGTCTGCTGAAGCTGTTCCACCTCATTTTCAGGTGCCTCTAAGATCAACTCATCGTGGACCTGAAGCAGTAATTTAGCCTCAAACTTTTCCTCTTCCAGACGAGCCGCTAAATCGATCATCGCTTTTTTAATAATATCAGCAGCACTTCCCTGAATAGGTGTGTTCATTGCTGTACGTTCTGCAAAGCTTCTCCGGTTAAAATTACGGCTGTTGATTTCAGGTAAGTAACGGCGTCTGTTCATAAGGGTTTGAACATAACCATTTTGTTTTGCTTCCTTCACAATTTCATCCATATACTTCTTCACGCCGGGAAAGCTCTCAAAGTAGGCTTCAATAAACGCCTTTGCTTCCTTTCTGGTAATGCCAAGACTTTGGCTTAAACCGTAATCACTGATCCCATATACAATTCCAAAGTTTACAGCCTTTGCCTGGCGCCTCATATTGGACGTCACATCATCCTCGCTAACGTTAAACACATCCATCGCTGTCTTTGTATGAATATCCTGGTTATTTCGGAAGGCATCAATCAGTTTTTCATCACCAGCTATATGCGCCAGTACTCTTAGTTCAATTTGGGAATAATCTCCTGCAAAAATGACCCAGTTTTCATTTGAAGGAACGAAGGCCTGGCGAATCTTTCTTCCTTCTTCAAGACGAATCGGTATATTTTGCAGGTTTGGTTCTGTAGAGCTTAATCGTCCAGTTTGTGTTAAAGCCTGATTAAATCTTGTATGAATTTTTTGTTCATCTTCATCAACGACTTTTAACAATCCCTCTATGTAAGTAGACTGTAATTTGCCCAACTGGCGATATAGCAGGATCTTAGGCATAATCTCATGTTTGTCCTTCAGCTGTTCCAGTACATCAGCTGCCGTTGAATAGCCCGTTTTTGTCTTTTTAATCACTGGGAGCTCCAGTTTTTCAAATAGGATAACGCCCAGCTGTTTAGGTGAGTTTATATTAAAGCGTTCGCCGGCTAATTCATAAATTTCCTGTTCCAGGGTGTCCAAACGCTCTTTTAACTCCTCGCCCATTTCATTAAGACGATTGGTGTCAACCTTTACCCCGTAATACTCCATTTCACCCAGAACGGTAGCTAACGGAAGCTCAAGCTCCGTATATAAGCGTTGCTGATCATTTTCTTTCAGCTTTTCTACAATCTGGTCTTTTAAATGAAAAATCGCGTTCGCCTTTCTCACCACATGTTCAGACAAGACCTCAGACTCCGGAACCTTCTGCTTTGCTCCCTTTCCAAATACTTCCTCATCATAGGAAAGGTTATGATAATTCATTCGCTGACTGATGGAGGGAACATCATGATGATTTTCTGCCGGGTTAATAATATAGGAAGCCAGCAGCATATCAAAGCTTAAGCCCTTGATATCAATCCCTTTCCGTTTAAGGGCTACCGTTACCCGTTTCGCATCAAATACAAATTTTTTCTTATCCTTGTTTTCAGCCCAGTTTTTAAATACGTCGGATTCCAATGCTGCCACGGTCGGGATGAAATAATGGCCCTGGTTATTTACCACACCAAAACCTAAAATCGTCCCATAGTAGTAATGTTCCTCAAGCATTTCAACAAATAATGCATCTTCACCTGTAAACATATCTGACTTAACGTCTTCTATAACTGTAAAATCAATATCTTCAAGAGCGTCGGCCTGCTCTTCTGTCTCAGCTTCTCCTCCATCAATTCGGGTCAGCAGTGAATGGAAGCCCAGTTCTTTAAAGAGTCCCAGCACCTTTTGTGATGGATAGCCATCATAGGTAACATCCGTCAATTTCACAGTTACAGGAGAATCCCGATTAATCGTAGCCAGTTCCTTACTCATAAATGCATCATCTTTATGGTTTTCCAGCTTTTCCTTTAATTTCTTTCCGCTTACTTCATCCATGTTTTCATAAATCGATTCTAGAGTACCAAACTGATTTAACAGTTTAACTGCCGTCTTTTCGCCAACCCCTGGTATACCCGGAATGTTGTCTGAACTATCCCCCATCAGTGCCTTCATATCGACGACCTGATCAGGGCGAATCCCCATTTTTTCCTCTAAGAAATCCGGTGTGTAATTTTCAATGTTGGTGACTCCCTTTTTGGTTAATGAAACATTCACATCCTTGTCCACTAATTGTAAAAGGTCCCGGTCACCTGAAATGACTTTCACCTCCATATCATCCTGCTTTGCAGACTTAGAGAGGGTGCCAATAATATCATCAGCTTCAAATTGATCTATTTCATAATGGGAAATCTCAAAGGATTCAAGTAATTCTTTAACTAGTGGAAACTGCTCAGAAAGCTCAGATGGAGTTTTCTGACGACCACCTTTGTATTCTGTATAGGTTTTATGACGAAAAGTTGTTTTCCCTGCATCAAAGGCCACCAGTAAATGGGTCGGCTTTTCTTCCTCCAAAATCCTTAAAAGCATTGTTGTAAATCCGTACACAGCATTTGTGTAAACCCCTTTTTCATTGTTCAGTAAAGGCAAGGCAAAAAAGGCACGATACAAAATACTGTTCCCGTCAATCAATACTAATTTTTGTGACATCTTCCCACTCCTCATATTCAATCAAAAAGACGTTTCTTTCCTTCTATTTTATCACGTATTGGATAAGAAGGAAAAAAACGTCTGTTTATTCATTATTCCCCAAAATAACCGAGCAATGTCCTTGCATATGGTGAGTCGTGAGGGAGAATGATGGTCGTCTGATCATCCACCGTTGTCTTGTAGGATTCAAGGGTGCGATATAAACGGTAAAATTCAGGATCTTTGGAGAATGCTTCGTTATAAATCTGAGCTGCTTCCTGTTCTCCTTCCGCCCGAATTTGTTCTGCATCTGCTCTTGCCTTGGACAGCATTTCCTGTACCTCACGGTCGGTTTCTGCCATGATACGGCTCTTTTCCGCTTCACCTCTTGACAAGTATTCCTGTGCTGTTGATTCTCTTTCAGAAATCATTCTCGTATACACGGATTGTTCATTGGCTTCTGGTAAGTCCGTACGTTTAATTCGCACATCCCTTACTTCTGCACCATAATCACTTAATAACTCATTAACCCTCTCCGTGATTCTGATATTCAAATCACTTCTGGATGACTTTTCATCATTAATGATTTCTTCATAATTCATTTGTCCTAGTTCCGTTCGAACCGTGGAGAAAATAAATTCTCCCATTCTGGACTGGGCCCCTACGACAGTTTTTGCAGTATTAATCATTCTGGTTGGATCAGTGATACGCCAAACTGCATAGTTGTCAATAATAATTCGCTTTTTATCAAGCGTGTTAATCTCCTGCTCTTCCATATCATAACTCATATTTTTGTTTGGCAATGTTGTTGTCGTCTGAATAAATGGAATCTTAAAGTGAAGCCCGGGTTCACCTTCTACATGTACAACCTCTCCAAACTGGCGGACCACTTTATACTCTCCCTCTTTCGTAATCATCATGCTGTTTAAAATCGTTATCAGCAGAATAATCAGTATGAGGATGGAAATTCCAGCCTTCATATATTTTCTGAAGTTCACAGGTTTTGACGTCTTCATGTCAAAAACATTTTCATCACTCATTGCTATTGCTCCCTTCTGCCTCATCTGTATTTTGCGATGTCTCGCTATCGCCCGGACGAATGGTCTGGGTATTTGCCTGATTCGTTAAAGGTAAATATTGAAGTGTATTTCCATCCTCATTCAGAATATAAACCTGTGCATTCGGCAATACATCCTCAAGGGTTTCAATGACCAGGCGATCTCTGGTTACATCAGGTGAGTCTGCATATTCTTCATATAAGGCATTGAACTGGGAAATATCCCCACGGGCCTTTTCAATTCTTTCTACTTTATCCCCTTCAGCGCGCGAAATGATTGCATCCTTTTCCCCTAATGCTTCTTCTACCTGTTGATTTTCATATTTCCTTGCCTCATTAATCTTTGTATTCATCGTTTCTCTGGCATCTGTTACTTTTGTGAATGCTTTTCGTACTTCCTGATTGGGCAAGTCTACTTCCTGCAGCTTCACATCAAGTATGGATATCCCAATGTCATAGTCTGATATGAGCTTCGTCAGTAAATCCCGAACGTCATTTTCTATTTCCGCTTTTCCGGAAGTTAAGGCTTCATCAATTTCAGATGTTCCGATAATCCCTCTTAAAGAAGCTGAAGTAGCGTTCTCTAAGACGCCTTTGGGGTCGGTTGAATTAAACAAGTATTTCTCAGGTTCTATTATTCTCCACTGAACGACCAGATCGGCCAGAACAATATTTTCATCTCCGGTAATCATCCTTATTACATCAGCATCCTCTTCACTGTCAGGATCATAACCGAAGTCCAGGCTAAAGGTTTCCTGTGACAGGGTTTCTACCGTCTGAATCGGCCATGGCAATTTGAAATGCAGACCAGGCTCCGTGTTCGTTTCCTCTGCTTCCCCAAGAGTGATGACCACTGCCTGCTCAGATTCGTCAACGGTATACCAGCTTGTAGCAACTGACAAACCTAGAATGATAATAATGATTACTATTCCGATCCACATATATATCCGACGTAAACTCATGTGGTGCCCTCCTATGTACCTATATATTTTTTTACAATTGTATTACGATTAACGTACAAAAAGGTTTCAATAACAACAAAAAAAAGATAGAGACTTTTAATCTCTATCAAACAGTTAATTCGGATGAAAGGGTTATTATATAGATTATCAGACGATTATTTAGCTGCTATGTATTTAAGATGAAGATTCTGTAAACTTCTTCGGAACCCTGACAGAAAATGTTGTTCCTTCATTAATTGTACTCTCTACCTCAATTTTCCCATCGTGTGCCTCTGCTATATGTTTAACAATGGCTAGACCTAATCCTGTCCCTCCGGAGTTCCTGCTTCTCGCCTTATCCACACGATAAAACCGTTCAAAAATTCTCGGAAGGTGCTCCTGTGGAATGCCAATACCTGTATCTGTTATGTTAATTTGGACCTCATTCCTGTTCTCTTCTGCTCCTATATTTATCTGACCGTCTTCTGGTGTATAGTGAATTGCATTTGACAGCAGATTTAATAATAGCTGTGTAAAACGAGTGGCGTCTGCTTCAAGCTCCAGCGAAGGGGCAACGTCCACTTTTACTTGAATTTGTTTTTCTTCAGCCGAATGACGTACAAGGGAGAGGACATCATCAATCAGACTTTTTAGTTTAATCCTGTCTATATTTAAGTGGAAATCCTCTTTTTCAAGTTTTGACAGCTCCAGCAAATCACTGATTAATAATTGCAGCCTTCCACTTTCCTTATGAATAATAGATAAAAATTTCTCTCGTACTTCAGGATCTTCCTGTGCTCCGCCTAATAGAGTTTCAGCAAATCCTCTTATGGACGTAATAGGTGTTTTCAGTTCATGAGAAACATTCGCAACAAAGTCCTTTCTCATTTCCTCAAGACGCTTCAAATCAGTAATATCATGAAAAACAAGGACAACACCCTTCCATCTTTTCTGGTGGTTGAAAATAGGTGCCCCGGAAATCATAAAAAAGCGTCGTTCAATATCAAAAGGAACAACCAGTGTCCTCTGGATATTCTCTTCAAACATAAATACATCTCTTACCGTATCATGTACCTGATTATAGGAAAGAGCCTCATAATATAAATAGCCTAAATAAGAGGCAGAATCTCCTTTAAATGTGTTAAGAAAAGAACGATTCACTAACTGAATATACCCTTTCTCATTTATTAAAATCAAACCGCTATCCATGTTTTCAACAACAGCCATTAAACGATCGTTTTGTATCTCTCGCTGCAAATTCATCTCATATAAATTTCTGGCCAGCAGGTTGATTGAATTTGTCAGTTTTCCCGTTTCCCCATACTGCGTTTCGTACGTGCGGGCATTGTAGTTTCCCTCTGCAAGCTGGTAAGCCACATGGGATGCACTCCGAACAGGCCTAACATATTTATCCATAAAGTGATAGCCAATAATAAAAATAATAATAAGTACCATAAATAAAACAACACCGATAAGCAGCCATATATTGGCTGTAATCCCACTCACTGATTTTATGGGCAGCACAAATATGAGCGTGCCTTCGTTATTATCCAGAGATTTTTTTGAATAATACAGCCCTTCATGCAGTGAGTGATCCTCGTTCTTTAAATCTGCCATGTTGCCTTGCAGAAATTGAATAATCTCAGATGGATTTTTATCCGTCACCTGTCCAGCAGTATTCAGAACCAATTCCTGTTCATGATTAAACCATAAAATGCCTAATTTCAGCTGATTACTTACCGTTTTTAACAAGTTAGCTTTATTTCCTTCTGCCTGTTCAGTATCATCCAATAATTGACCAATATATTCACTTTCTGCGCTGACTCTCTCATCAACAGCATCCAGCGTGAATTTCTTTGTAATTTGTACAAGCAAAAAACCAATAATGACCATACTGACGACAATTAAAACAGCATAAATCATAAACGTACGAGATGATGATTTATTCATTTATTTAGGAGCCTCCAATTTGTAGCCAAGCCCTCTAATCGTTTTAATATATGCAGGTTTTTTTGTATCAGGTTCAATTTTTTCCCGCAAATGACTGATATGCACATCGACAATCCTGGTATCACCAACAAAATCATAATTCCAGACAGCACTTAACAGCTGATCTCTCGACAGGACTTTTCCAAAATTCCGGGCAAGATATAAAAGCAATTCAAACTCTTTAGGTGTGAATTCCAACAACTGCTGATTCATATAGGCTTCATACTGATCAGGATAGATAACGAGGTCGCTGATAACAATCTTATCAGAACTGTCATCATGATCCTTTTTCTTAAAACGTCTTAAAATCGCTTTAATACGTGCGACTACTTCACGGGGACTGAAGGGCTTTGTTAAATAGTCATCGGCTCCGATTTCAAGTCCGAGTACTCTGTCAAACTCCTCATCCTTTGCTGTCAGCATTAGAATCGGTACTTCCAGCCCTCTTTGACGAAGAGTGCGGCACACCTCCATCCCATCTAATTTAGGAAGCATTAAATCGAGGATAATCAGATCAAAATCTTCCTTATCAGCAGCATTCAAGGCTTCTTCTCCATCATAAACGGCTTCTGCTTCAAAACCTGCCTGTTCAATATTATACTTTAAGAGCGTTACAATAGATTCTTCATCGTCTACGATTAAAATTCGTTTCCCCATTTAACCACCCCAACTTCTATTTACCTCCATCATATACCGTGCGAAAGAAAATAAAAAGAAGTCTAAATAAAAATTTACATGATATTTACATTGGTTCGATAAAGATTAGTTTGTACTCAGAAATCCATCCTATCCTAGTGAAAGTTTTCCAAAGAACGGCTGATGATCGACTCCGGCTGATAAGGGGGACAAACTTCAATTCTACCTTCTATAACGATATCCTGTTCTGAATCTGTGGCATAGATTTGCAGGATGGTACGATGGTTTCCTGTATCAATTTCCATAACTTCCAATTGCAGATGAATTTCATCATCATGATAGACCGGTTTCTGATAGGAAAGATGTTGTTCAGTTATATGGCTGCCAGGTCCGGGCAGCTGATTAGTTACTGCTGTTGAAATAAATCCGTTAAGCATGATGGAAGGAACAAGAGGACGTTTGTATGGTGTCTGCGAAGCGTAATCATGCTGAATATATAAAGGATTAGAATCATTCGTTAATCCTAAATACAGCAATAAATCCTTATCCTCCATTTTAACGTTCGTCTCATAGCTATCTCCTATTTTAAGGTCATTGATTGAATGGCCCAGCTTTCTTTTTTTAAAGAACATTTCAACACCTCCTATGTAAGCGTTTTCCTTAATGGTGTAAAAAGAATCCGGGGTATTTCCCGAATTCTTTTTCTAACGCTATGATAATACTTTTAGTACATTTTTAACCGAATCAGCTGATTTATCTAGATCGGCTTTTTCATCATCTGTTAAGTCTAATTCGATGACCTTTTCAATTCCATTGCCGCCAAGAATGGTTGGAACGCCAAGGTAAATACCTTCGTATCCGTATTCTCCTTCAAGGTAGGCGATGGAAGGCAACACTCTTCGCTGGTCCTTCAAGATGGCCTCTGTCATTTCAGTTAAGGAGGCTGCAGGGGCATAGTAGGCACTGCCATTACCTAATAAACCTACAATTTCCCCTCCACCTTTTCGGGTACGCTCAACAATTGCATTTATTCGATCCTGTGGCAATAGTTTCTCCAGAGGAATTCCTCCTGCATAAGAGTATCTGATTAGCGGAACCATGTCGTCGCCATGTCCGCCTAATACGAAGCCTGTAATATCTTTTACAGAAAGATTCAGCTCCTGAGCAACGAATGTTCGGAAACGGGCTGTATCCAACACACCCGATTGGCCGATGACACGGTTTTTAGGGAATCCTGATTCCTGAAACACTGCATAGGTCATTGCGTCTACAGGATTCGTTAATACCACAATCAGACAATCAGGAGAGTATTTTACAATTTCCTTTGTCACAGTCTTCATAATCTTTGCATTAGTGCTCACTAAGTCATCACGGCTCATCCCTGGTTTACGGGCAATCCCTGCCGTAATAATGACAAGATCTGAATCCTTTGTATCCTCATAATTAGATGTACCGGTGATATTGGCATCAAAACCTTGAACAGGGCCAGCCTCCAGCATATCCAATGCCTTCCCCTTTGTTGGATCTTCCATATCCGGAATATCCACAAGCACGACATCCGCAAGCTCCTTTTGAGCCACCATAAGAGCCGTTGTAGCACCAGTAAAACCAGCACCTATTACAGAAACCTTTTTACGCTTAATTGCCATGACGTATGCCTCCTTACTCCTGATTACTCATCCATATTCTTGATGAGCTCATCTCCAAATTCAGAACATTTCACTTCAGTAGCACCATCCATTAAACGGGCAAAGTCATAAGTAACAACTTTACTTGCAATGGTCTTTTCCATAGCTTTTGTTACTAAGTCAGCTGCTTCTCTCCAGCCAATATGCTCAAGCATTAAGACACCTGACAGGATAACTGAAGAAGGATTAACTTTATCAAGTCCCGCATACTTTGGAGCTGTACCATGTGTAGCTTCGAAAATAGCATGACCGGATTCAGAGTTAATATTTGCTCCTGGTGCAATACCGATTCCGCCTACTTGTGCAGCTAGCGCATCTGAAATATAGTCACCATTTAAGTTCATTGTAGCCACAACATCAAACTCTTTTGGACGAGTCAGTATTTGTTGAAGGAAAATATCAGCAATGGCATCCTTAACAATAAGCTTACCAGCTTTTTCTGCTTCATCCTGCGCCTGATTAGCAGCATCTTTCCCTTTTTCTTCTACAATACGATCGTATTCAGCCCAGGTAAATACTTTATCTCCGTATTCCTGTTCAGCTACCTCGTAGCCCCAGTTTTTAAAGGAACCTTCTGTAAACTTCATAATATTACCCTTATGAACCAGAGTAACACTCTTACGTCCTTCGTTAAAAGCATAGTCAATAGCAGCACGGACTAAACGTTTTGTTCCTTCTTCCGAGACGGGCTTAACACCGATACCTGAGGTTTCAGGGAAACGAATGTTATGTACCCCCATTTCATTTTGAAGAAAATCGATCACTTTTTTCACTTCAGGAGAGCCTTCCTGCCATTCAATACCTGCATAAATATCCTCCGTATTTTCACGGAAAATAGCCATATCTGTATCTTCAGGACGCTTTACTGGTGACGGTACCCCATCAAAGTAACGTACAGGACGAAGACACGTAAACAAATCCAATTCCTGACGAAGGGCAACGTTAAGAGAACGAATACCTCCACCAATAGGCGTTGTCAGAGGACCTTTAATAGCTATTTTATATTCACGAATGGTTTCCAATGTTTCGTCCGGGAGCCATTCTCCTGTTTTATCATAGGCTTTCTGTCCTGCCAATACTTCTTTCCATTCAATCTTTTTCTCACCATTATAGGCTTTTTCTACTGCTGCTTCTAAAACACGGGAGGCTGAAGCCCAAATATCCGGGCCTGTTCCATCCCCTTCAATAAACGGAATTACTGGTTGATTCGGTACATTCATTTTTCCATTTTCTACTGTAATTTTTTCACTCATGTTTATACCTCCTATAATGAATACTTGATGTCCAATTCTATAATATGTTACATCATGCTCCAATGCAAAAAGAACTCTATTTCCTATTTAACACTGAAGCAGAATTCACCATTTTCTCATGACTTTTGCTATAGACCAGCTTTGCTCATGACAAGAAGCCAAACGTGTTTGGCTTCTTGTCAGACTCTTATAAATCCTGTCTATCAATCTTTATCGATGTTCAATAGGCTCATACACCTGGTTTTCAGGACCCACGTATTCAGCACGGGGACGAATGAGTCTGTTATTTTCATATTGTTCCAGAATATGAGCTAACCAGCCAGATACACGGCTTACAGCAAAAATAGGTGTGAATAAGTCGTGTTCAATACCCAGACTATGGTATACAGAAGCTGAATAAAAGTCTACATTGGCTGGAAGGCCTTTCTCTTCCTTTATATAATTCTCAATTAAAACGGACATGTCATACCACTTTGATTGACCCGTAATTTCCGTTAAATGCTCTGACATTTTACGCAAGTGTTTAGCACGGGGATCACCCTGGCGATATACCCGGTGGCCCATTCCCATGATTTTTTCTTTATTTGCCAGTTTCTCTTTAATGTAATCGATCGCATTTTCCGGTTCTCCAATTTCAGTCAGCATCTTCATCACTCGCTCATTTGCTCCGCCATGAAGAGGCCCTTTTAATGCACCAATAGCTGAAGTGATACCAGAGTAAATATCGGACAAAGTAGCTACACAGACACGAGCTGTAAAGGTTGAGGCATTTAACTCATGGTCTGCATGAAGAATTAAAGCCTTGTTCATCGCTTCTTCTTCAATGTCCTCTGGAACTTTTCCATTGACCATGTACAGAAAATTGGCTGCAAAATTCAAATCTTTACGTGGTGCAACAGGTTCCTCACCCTTACGTATTCTTGCAAAAGCTGCAACAATTGCAGGCATTTTGGCCTGGATACGAGCCGCTTTTCTGCGATTTGCTTCTTCATCCATTACATCAGCTTCATCATCATATAAACCAAGCATAGATACGGATGTACGAAGAGCTGCCATTGGATGAACAGATTTTAAATCATAGGACTTTAAGTGATTAATGAGTTCATTTGGAATAGCCATATTCTCTGCTAAATCTTTTTTTAGATTCGTTAACTCATTTGAAATAGGTAAACGTTTGTTCCATAAAAGGAAGATTACTTCTTCAAAACTTGAATTTTCAGCCAAATCATCAATGGAGTAACCAACGTATGTAAGCTGGTCATTAATGATTGAACTGATGGAAGATTCCGTTGCGACGATTCCCTCAAGTCCCTTTGTTCCTGCCATGTAAACTCTCTCCTTTACGTAAAAATTTCCCCACTTGTTTTGAGAAAAGCAAAAAATAAAATGAGTACGTCACAAAAATGACGGAGGTTCATTTTTCTATACTTTTAAAACCTTTAGAGATTTTAAAAAAGTATAATAAAAGAAAACGCTTTTAAATATATCCATAGATGCATATAAAACTATAACAGCATCTATAACTAATTATAAACAAAATTCAGTAGAATGTGAAATTATTTTGTACATTTGAATCAGAATTTTTTAAATCAAATATTTTTTAAGTTACGGATATTTGCAACATTTACCAAAAAAGAACGGACTTCTGTTTTTATAAATAGCAGAATCCGTTCTTTTCTTTACAGATTGATCACTTATTTTTCTAAGCTAATAATTGGATAAAAAAGTCTACCCCTTTTATAACCAGAAATGAAATTCCCGCACCAATTAGTGGTCCTACAGCAACGCCATTAAATAAAACCACTCCTAAAATGGTTCCTATAACCAGCGCAGTTGTTAAATGGGGGTCACTTGATAAGAGTGTAAGACCATCTCTGGCAATATAGGCTACAAACACTCCTGCAGCTAAAGAAATCCATGCATAATAGCCCTTGATGCTTTCCAGCAATTCCTTAAATCCTATCTCTCCTGAAGCTATGGGAGCTAAAACAGCTACCGTAATCACAATGACCCCTATACTAATTCCTTTTGCCTCCAGATAAGGGAGTACCTTTTCTTCAACATTAAATAATTTAATCCCCAGCAAAATATATACAGCAATCATAATTGCCTGATTTTTTGCAATAAATCCTAATAGCAATAATATAAATAAAAATACAGTAGATTGAGATAGCATGTCTTTTCCTTCCTTTCACTTAACGCGATGACTGTCACATTCCAAAAAGATTTTAACACAGTCGTCAACAGGAAAAGGAAAGACATAAGTTCCTGACAAAAAAGGAGGTGATTGCTTGATCCAGAATATCTATGTACAAAGATTGCTCAGGATCTTTGCGGTTATTGGAGTTCTGACCGCCATTGTTGCTGTTTTTATCGTTTTATCCAAATATACATATCCATTCCTGTTTGCTATTTTATTTGCTTTTATTATGAATCCCTTTGTGAACTATTTGGAAAGACGAATGAAACTTCCCCGGCCATTGGCTGTCTTTCTGGTTATATTAATTATTCTGGCAATGATTATTTCTGTCATTACCGTGTTGATCGTAGAAATTGTCAGCGGCTTTGCCTATCTCGCTAAAGAAGTTCCTAAATATTTTGAAGAGCTTATCAGCTTTTTCCAGGAGCTGATAACAGCACAGGTCATTCCCATCTATGAGCGGTTAAGTGAAATGATGGACAGCCTTGATGAATCTTATCGAGCTGAGATTATGTCACAGATTAGTAATATGGGTTCCAGCATTTCAAATACCGGACAGCAGATAATTAAGAGTATACTAACATGGATTCCCAATCAGATTGCCGGGATCCCGAATTTGGCAACAGTCATGATTTTTTCATTGTTAGGGACATTCTTTATCAGTAAAGACTGGAATAAATTATCAGATGTAATCAAAAAGGTCACACCTGAGCGTGTAGCGGTTTCTGCCAAAAATGTCACAAGTGGTCTGCAACGGGCGTTAACCGGTTTTATCCGGGCCCAGTTTATTCTGATTTCCATCACAGCCGTTATCGTTCTCATTGGATTTTTAATTCTGCAAATTGATTACGCCATCACTTTAGCCCTAATCATTGGAGCTGTTGATCTGCTGCCATATTTAGGGACGGGCTTAGTGTTTGTTCCTTGGATTTTATATATGTTTTTTACCGGAAATTATTTTCTCACAATCGGATTGTCCATTTTATACGGAGTCGTTATCCTGCAACGGCAGCTAATGGAGCCAAAAGTATTATCGTCAAACATAGGATTAGATCCATTGGCGACATTAATCGCCTTATTTGTCGGTTTCCAGGTACTTGGCTTCGCTGGTTTAATCATCGGGCCTGTATCTCTGGTCATTATTAATACTTTTTATCAAACAGGGGTTTTCAGAGAGCTTTGGGAGTTTATAAAGGGGGGAAAGACGTAATTGACAAGGTGGAGAAGCTGATTCATGCTGAAGTTACCTCCACCTTCCAAAAACAGTTATGGTTCCTTTATTAAGCATGGTTCGGAATATATCCTTCATCCATCGTTTGATCGGCTTTCTTGTAAGAGGGAATAATAGGATAAATCCAATCGTATCTGTAAGAAAACCTGGAGTAAAAAGAAGGACAGCACCAATCAGAATAGCAAGTCCATCAAAAATCTCTTCTGTGGGAAATCGGCCATATTCAAGGTGTTCCCTGGCTCTTCCCAAGGTTTCCAGTCCCTGCTGCTTTGCTAATAGAGCACCTAAAATCCCTGTAAGAATAATACCTAAAACCACAAACCACACACTGAACAGATTGCCAAGCCACATAAAGACACCAATTTCAAGGGCTGACATTATGACAATAAATAAGAAAACAAAACGGAACATTGGCATCTCATCCTTTATTTAGAATAGAGGAGGAAAGCCCTCCTCTATAGTGCATTATAAAACACTTGCATGTCCTCGGTAAATATCACCGCGTGAAGCATCGATTGTAATTTCATCTCCGGTTTGAATAATTTTGGTTGCCTCACTTACACCTACAATCACAGGAATCCCCAAGCTTAACCCGACAACTGCAGCATGAGATGTTAATCCACCTTCTTCGGTGACAATACCTCCTGCCTTTTCAATAGCCGGCATCATCTCTTTATCCGTACTGTTTGTAACTAATATGTCTCCTTCACTAAGGCTGTTTTTACCTTCAGACGTACTATTTGTTACAAAAGCTCTGCCAAAGTTGTTTTTCTTGCCTACACCCTGTCCTTTTGCCATGACATCTCCCACGATATGAACCTTCATGAGATTGGTTGTTCCACTTTCACCAACAGGTACTCCTGCCGTAATAATTACCTTGTCTCCACGTTTAAACAGTCCTGTTTCAAGTCCACGATTAATTGCACTATCCAGCATTTCATCCGTACTTGATACGGTTTGCCCAGGTATAGCATGAACACCCCAGGCAAGGGCTAATTGGCGCTGAACCGATTCATGAGCTGTAACAGCTATAATCGAGGCTTTAGGACGATACTTGGAAATCATTCTTGCCGTATGACCACTTTCCGTTGGTGTGATAATTGCCCCAGCCTTAAGATTCTCAGCGGCAAAGGATACAGACTGACTGATGACATCTGTGACGGTAACCTCTACTTCTTTAGCCCGCTTTTCTGAAATTTGTTCATTATCTAAAGAACGCTCTACATGTACAGCAATATTGTACATGGTTTGAACAGATTCTACAGGATACTGGCCTGCTGCTGTTTCACCAGAAAGCATAATCGCGTCTGTCCCATCAAAAATAGCATTAGCTACATCGCTTGCTTCAGCCCGGGTTGGACGTGGATTGCGCTGCATGGAGTCCAGCATTTGCGTAGCCGTTATTACTGGCTTACCTGCTTTATTGCACTGTTCAATCAGGCTTTTCTGTACGAGAGGAACCTCTTCTGCAGGAATCTCTACACCTAAGTCCCCTCTGGCGACCATTAACCCATCACTTACTTCAAGGATGGCACCAATATTGTCCACGCCTTCACGGTTTTCAATTTTCGGGATGATATGAATATTCTCGGCTTTATATTCCTCTAACAATTCTCTGATTTCAAGTACATCTGAAGTCCTTCTTACAAAAGAAGCGGCGATGAAGTCAATTCCTTCTTCAATTCCGAAGATGATATCCCGGGCATCCTTTTCTGTTATTCCCGGCAGATTCACACTAACGTTAGGGACGTTTACACCCTTCTTATTTTTCAAAACTCCGGAGTTTAATATATCTGTGACAATTTCACCTGAATCCATCCTGATTTCTTTTACCTCAAGCTCAATAAGTCCATCATCCAGAAGAATTTTTGATCCGGGATAAACATCATTAATCAGTCCTGGATAAGTAACAGAAAAACGGGACTTATCCCCTTCTGTCTCATCCATTGAAACAATCACCTGTTCACCCTGCTCTAAATATACTTCTTCTGTTTTCATATTGCCTGTTCGAATTTCCGGACCCTTTGTATCCAAGAGAATCGCTACGGTTTGATTTTTGTTAGCTGCTGCCTGACGAATATTTTTGATTCGCTGGCGGTGTTCCTCATGATCTCCGTGTGAAAAATTCAGACGAGCAACGTTCATACCTGCATCAATCAACTGTTCAAGTTGTTCTACTGATTCTGATGCAGGTCCTATTGTACAAACAATTTTTGTCTTCTTCATGAATATCCTCCTCTTTCATTGAAGCCAAATCACTATCTTGTTAACAATTATATTAAATCGAAAGCTCTTTAGATAGCTGATACATGGATAGTTCAGGAGTACGCTTTGCATCCAGTATTTCTATAATATCGTGGTCGACAATCTGGTTATTTTGAATCCCAACCATCTTTCCACCTTTACCTTCCATTAGAAGATCAACTGCTTTGGCTCCCAAACGACTGGCCAATACTCGGTCATTGGCCGTTGGAGTACCTCCTCTTTGTGTATGGCCAAGGACGGTTACCCGTGTTTCCATATTTAAGGCATTTTTGATTTTTTCACTATATTCCACAGCACTGCCCACACCTTCAGCAACAAGGATGATACTATGACGTTTGCCACGATCATGACCACGTTTGATACGCTCTACAACCTGCTGGAAATCTTCATTTTTTTCCGGAATTAACACACTTTCAGCACCGGCTGAAACCCCGGCCCAAAGTGCAAGGTCCCCGGCATCCCGGCCCATAACTTCAATAACATATGTACGTTCATGGGAAGTAGCTGTATCCCGGATTTTGTCCACTGCCTGTATCACTGTATTTAATGCAGTGTCGAAACCAATTGTAAAATCTGTTCCTGGAATGTCATTATCTATTGTACCCGGTACTCCGATACATGGAAAACCTTTTTCTGTAAGTTTCTTTGCTCCACGGAAGGATCCGTCTCCACCAATAACGACAAGTCCTTCAATTCCTAATTTATTTAATTGATCGATTCCTTTTTGCTGACCTTCGCTGGTTTTAAATTCAGGACAACGGGAAGTATACAGCTTTGTTCCGCCGCGCTGAATAATATCCCCAACAGAACCCAGCTCTAACTTTTCGATACTGCCATCAATTAAGCCCTGATAACCATAATAAACTCCATATACTTCTATATCATGATAAATTGCTTTTCGTGCCACTGCACGAATCGCAGCATTCATACCTGGTGCGTCTCCACCACTTGTTAAAACTCCAATTTTTTTCATGTTGATCACCTCTGCATAAATTAAGGAGTAAATTGTACTATACTAAATTAGTCCCAACCGATACTATAAACAATTTTTTCGTAAATTTGAAGGAAAAGCTGCTAAAAAACTTATTTTTGTCATATATTCAGGATTTCACAGTCAATTCCTGTTTTTATCTTCAAAAAATAACGTGCAATCTTATGATTGCACGTTATTTCCTTTCTCATCAGAGGAAAAGGTGTACGTTCCAATCTTTTTATATTTTTCCCATCGTCCTTCTAATAATTCCTCCTTGGATAATCTTGATAAGTTTTCTAAGGATTGATGAAGGACTATATCAATCTTTTTCGCCTGTTCAGAAATATCACGGTGTGCACCGCCTCTGATTTCCGGAATAATTTCATCAATAATGTCCAGCTCTTTGAGGTCATAGGAAGTAATTTTCATAGATTCAGCTGCCTTTTGAGCCAGGTTGGAGTCCTTCCATAACAGCGCTGCAGCTCCTTCAGGTGATATTACGGAATAAGTGGAATTCTCAAGCATATGTATGCGATCTCCAACTCCTAACCCGAGTGCACCACCACTTCCCCCTTCTCCAATAACGATACAGACGATGGGAACCGTAAGTCCCGCCATTTCCGTTAAGTTCCTGGCAATCGCCTCACTTTGTCCCCGTTCTTCAGCTGCTTTGCCAGGGTAGGCACCTTTTGTATCAATGAAGGAAATGATGGGACGATGAAACTTTTCGGCTTGCTTCATCAGACGCAGTGCTTTGCGATACCCTTCAGGATGAGGCATCCCAAAATTTCTGCGGATGTTTTCCTTTGTATCTTTCCCACGCTGGTGTCCTATAACCGTTACCGGCTTATCCTTATACTTGGCAATGCCTCCTACAATCGCTTCATCATCACCAAAAGCTCTGTCTCCGTGCATTTCCAGAAAGTCATCAAAAATTTCAGCAATATAATCTAAAGTTGTAGGGCGATTGGCATGTCGTGCCATTTGAACACGATCCCAGGGCTGCATGTTGCCATAAACTTCAGCCTCAAGCTTTTCCAGTCGGCCTTCAAGCTTTTCAATCTCCTGTGTTAAGTCCACTTCACTCTCATTTGTGAATTTTTTTAATTCGGCTATCTTATTTTTCAGTTCCACTACAGGCTCTTCAAAAGGGAGTACCTGGTCTTTCATTCTGTGTCACCTCCCGGCTGATGGATATCCAAAATGGTGGTTAATGTATCTTTTAAATCGTGACGATGAATGACTTGATCCAATTGACCATGCTTTAGCAAAAATTCTGCTGTCTGAAAGTCATTCGGAAGTTTTTCCCGTATGGTCTGTTCAATGATACGTCTGCCGGCAAATCCAATCAGTGCATGAGGCTCCGCAAAATTATAGTCACCCAGAGATGCAAAGCTTGCGGATACACCACCAGTTGTAGGATGAGTCATAACCGAAATCATTAATCCACCTGCTCTGTTCAAACGCTCAATTGCAACAGAGGTTTTCGTCATTTGCATCAGACTGAGAACCCCTTCCTGCATTCTTGCACCACCCGAAGCGGTAAAGATAATAAACGGGAGATTTTCTTTTCTTGCATTCTCTACTGCTCGTGCGATTTTCTCTCCGACTACCGAGCCCATACTTCCCATTCTAAACCTGGCATCCATAACAGCCACCGCTGTCGGAAAACCGTTTATTTTCCCTTTTCCTGTAACGACAGCTTCATTAATATTTGTTTTCAGCCGATCCTTCTCTAATTTTTCAAGATAATCCGGAAAGTCCAAGGGGTTTTCGGAAATCATGTCGTGATCCCACTCTTCAAAAGAATCAGCATCAAATAACATATCTATCCGTTCCCGGGAACTCAATTGATGATGGTGTCCACAGTTAGGACATACCTGCAATTGGTTATCTAATTCCTTACGATAAAAAATCTGTTTACAATGTGGGCATTTCTTCATTAACCCCTCAGGAATATCCTGCTTAGCTTCATCCCGGGGAATGGTAGCGTATCTCTTCTTCTTCCCAAAAAAATTCCCAAGCAAGCCAATACCTCCTTTTGTGTGTAGAAAAGCGGAAGGGCCTTGGTCAGCTCCAACCGGATAAGACGAGCTCATGGAGTGGCGTTCTTTGCCACGCAATGAGTTTGGCTTATAACGGCTTGGAGCTAGGCCCTGCAGCTGGACAATAGAAAAGCGCAGGCGACCGGTTAGGCCCGACAGCATAAGCAAAATTCACGGAGTGGCATGTCTTTGGCCACATAGTGGATTTTGCTTATGTCTGCTTGGGCCTGGGAGCCGGAGCTGGACAATAGAAAAGCGGAAGGGCCTTGGCAGCTCCGACCGGATAAGACGAGCTCATGGAGTGGCGTTCTTTGCCACGCAATGAGTTTGGCCTATAACGGCATGGAGCTAGGCCCTGCAACTGGACAATAGAAAAGCGCAGGCGATTGTAGACGATGAGACAGAATAGACTACTTCTATCATAAAGAAAACATTCGATGAAATTTGTAAAAGCTTGTCTATCTTTCCTATAAAATTTTATAAATGATATAAATTCCCTATAATTAACTGGATTTCGTGCTCATCTTTATTCTCAATCGCCGCTAACAGCTCCTGACAAATCCCGTCACGAAATTCGTCTGCCACATCAACCGTTTTGGAAAATCCCTCTATTAATTGCCAAATATTCAACAGTAAATCATTTTTGCATAATAGAAATAGTTCCTGTATGAAATAATAATAACAATGATGTCCTGAATACTTCATAATGGTTCCATGTAAGCGTTTAATAGAAGTCTGATTAATGTGTTCCATTCCCAATTTGGCCGCATTCAGTTCAAGCAGCATTTTCACTTCAAGTAATTCTTCTTTTGTTCGTGTTCCATTTAATATAAACGTAGATAGAAGTGAAACCGTGTGATAGGGGCGATATGTCTTTATAAACGTTCCTTCACCATGTCTGGTTTCAATAAGACCTAGTAGTTCAATAGCCCTGAGTGCTTCGCGAATGGAGGATCGACTTGCATTCAATTCCTCTGTTAAATCACGTTCAGAAGGCAGGCGGTCACCGGGAGATAGCTGATGCTGCTCAATAAATAATCGTATTTTCTCCAGCACTTCCTGATAGACTTTTGCCTTTTCTGAGTTTGTCACCTGGATACCCCTCCAACTATGTCCAATAACGATGACTTATTGTTTTACTTAATTAGCGATAATTGTCTTGTTTTTTCCGCTACCTCTTCCGGATCTCGCTCTATTCTGGCCACTCCGGATTCCATTCCCGCTTTTGCAACACTGGCAGCCACTGCTGGTGCTACCCGCGGGTCAAAAGGTGCAGGAATCACATAATCCGGGTTAAGTTCATGATCTTCAATCAGGTTCGCGATAGCTTCAGCTGCTGCAATTTTCATTCGTTCATTGATTCGTGTAGCCCGGATATCAAGAGCTCCTCTGAAAATGCCCGGAAATGCCAGAACATTGTTCACCTGGTTAGGAAAATCAGAACGGCCTGTCCCAATAACACGTGCACCAGCTTCTTTAGCATCCTCAGGCATAATTTCCGGCTCAGGGTTAGCCATAGCAAAAATAATGGCGTCTTCTTTCATAGTCTCAACCATTTCCTTAGACAGCAGACCTCCAACCGATACTCCTATGAAAACATCAGCATCCTGGATAACCTCTTCCAGAGAACCATCGATTTTATCTTTATTGGTAATCTTGGCAATATCATCCTTCACTTCATTCATTCCAGTTGTTCGTCCTTCATATATAGCACCTTTGGAATCACACATGATAATATCACGAACACCAAAATGATAAAGAAGCTTAATAATCGCAATACCGGCAGCCCCAGCACCATTTGCTACAACTTTAATATTAGAAAACGATTTGTTTACCAGCTTTAACGCATTGATTAATCCGGCGATCGTTACAATGGCTGTTCCGTGCTGATCATCGTGAAAAATCGGAATGTTGGTTTCTTTTTTCAGTCTTTCTTCTATAATAAAGCAATTAGGTGCGGCGATATCCTCCAGGTTGACTCCGCCAAAGGTTGGTTCCATTGTTTTTACGGTTCGTACAATCTCATTGATATCATGAGTGTCTAAACAAACCGGAAAGGCATCCACTCCTGCAAAGCTTTTAAATAAAGCAGCTTTTCCCTCCATAACGGGAAGAGATGCTTCTGGACCAATGTTCCCTAACCCCAATACGGCTGAACCATCACTAACAACAGCCACCATATTGCCTTTCATTGTATATTCGTAGACGTCCTCTTTCTTATCATAGATAGACTTACATGGCTCTGCTACCCATGGAGAATATGCTAAGCTTAAATCCTGTTTGTTTTTAATAGGTACTTTGGAGTATGTTGCAAGCTTCCCCTGATTTACCCGGTGCATATGTAATGCTTCTTCCTTAAAATTAGCCAACAGAATCGCTCCTTTAATAAAAGATAACTTATAAATGCAAAATGGTCTGACCACTGGATATTCACATTATAACAAATGCTAAACGGGTGTAAAGCATAAGAATGGAATTTTAGAACTAAGCTGGACCGTTTAACGTTTTAAAACTACGGATGAATAGCCAAAAAAATTCTTTAATTTCTTTAGACAGGGACTTGAAGGGTTCAAACGGTATTGACTCGTTAATCGATACGTTTCCTTTTTTCGACTGGAATAAACCAAAATAGGAATCTGACCAGGAAACTCATTCGCCACTTGCAGCAAAAAGTTCAACTGCTTACGTTCATCTTCGTCTTTAAATTGAATATAAATACGCTGGTCCGCTTTTTCGGTCTTCAGAAGATCAGGATCAAATGGAGCGGCCTTTTCAACAATCCATTGTAATTGATGATTACGAGTATCTATTTTTCCTTCAATATAAATCAGCATTTCTTCCTGAAGCCACGGGTTAATTTCCCGGTAAACATTTGGAAAAATGACTGCTTCCATTTCATCGGTTTCGTCTCCAAAAGTAGCAAACGCCATTTGGTCGCCCCGTTTCGTACGAATAACCTTCAGTGACTGGACAGCTGCAACCCCCTTCATCCTTTTCCCTGCCTGAAATTCTTTAAGCCTTGAAATTGGGACCATACCTTGTGCTCTTAACAGCTCCCTGTATGTATTCAAAGGGTGACTGGAAACGTACATTCCCAGAACTTCCTTTTCGAGGGATAATTGCTTTAACATAGGGAAGGGCTCCGTTTCAGTATAAGAGGGTTCAACTAACAGCCCATCTTCAAAAAAGGATTCCTGACCTGTCATGCCACCAAACAATTCGCCCTGCTCCATTGCCTGATCGAGGGAAGCAAGTAATGTTGATCGTTGTTTCCCTGTTTCATCAAAGGCACCTGCCAGTACAAGAGCTTCAATAACAGAGCGGTTCAATACCCTTAGTGGGACACGCTGGCAAAAATCAAAAAGGGATTGAAATTTCTCATTTTTTCTGGCATCTAAAATTGCATCAACAGCCTGCTTCCCCACCCCTTTAATAACCGTCAGCGCCATTCGTATCCGATCTTTCCCTTCTACTGAAAATCCAGCATAACTTCGGTTTACAGAAGGAGGAAGAATTTGAATAGAAAAATTCTTTGCCTCACGGATGTATTGCTGAACTTTATCCTGATCAAAGGATACAGAGCTCAGGATACTGGCAAAAAAGTACGATGGATAATGAGCCTTTAAATAAGCTAACTGGTAGGATATAAGACTATACGCTACAGCATGACTGCGGTTAAATCCATAGTTAGCAAAAGCAACAATCCACTGATAGATTTCCTCTGCAATGTCCTGGCTGTATCCATTTTTTAAGCATCCGTCAATAAATTTTTCCCTCTCAGAAGCTAATATGTCTCGTTTCTTCTTACTTACTGCTCTTCTGAGTAAGTCTGCTTCTCCTAAGGAATAGCCTGCAGCACGGTGGGCGATTTGCATAATCTGCTCCTGATAAACAAGAACCCCATACGTTTTTTCCAAAATGGGCTTCAAATCTTCATGGGGATACGTTACCTTTTCTTTTCCGTGCTTCCGTTTGATAAATGTAGAAATAAAATCCATTGGCCCTGGACGATACAAAGCATTTACCGCTACAACATCTTCAAATTCTGTCGGCTTTAACTCCTGCAGAACATTGCGCATCCCGGATGACTCAAGCTGAAAAATTCCTGATGTCTGACCGGATTGCAGCAACGTAAAGGTTTCAGAATCCTGAAGAGGAATCTGCTCAAGTGTAAACGACCTGTTTTCCCCTTTTCGAATGCGATTGATGATCTGTTCCATCAGCGATAAATTCCTTAGGCCTAAAAAGTCCATTTTTAGTAGTCCAATATGTTCTAAGTCCCCCATTGGATACTGTGTTAAAGCCACCTTATTATCCTCTGACAAAATTGGCACCATTTCTGTAAGATTGCGGTCACTCAGGACAACCCCTGCTGCATGAGTAGAGTGATGGCGGGGAAGACCTTCTATTTTATGGGCAATCTTAAACAGCCTTTTTAATGTATCTGATTGCTTTACATATTCAGTTAACTCCGGTGCCTCCTTTAGCGCTTTAGCTAAAGAGGAGGCCTGCTGGGGAATATGCTTTATTAGAAAAGCTGCATCCTGTTCATCGATTCCCATCGTTTTGATTAATTCCCGTAACAGAGACCTTGGTCCAAAAGTTCCAAACGTAATAATCTGTGCTACACGATGACTGCCGTATTTTTCCTGTACATACTGTATCACTTCATCTCTTCGATGATCTGAAAAATCAACATCAATATCCGGCATATTTCTTCGTTCAGGATTCAGGAACCGCTCGAATAACAGCCCATAATGTATGGGATCAACCTGTGTTATATCAAGTAAGTAGGCTACAAGCGATCCTGCTGCAGACCCACGTCCAGGACCTACCATGATTTGCTGTGAACGGGCAAATTGAATAAAATCCCAAACAATAAGAAAATAATCACTGAACTTCATCCGTTCAATAATGGATAGTTCATGCTCCAGTCGATGCTGAACATCCTCATAATTTTCACCGTATTTATCCGGAATTCGATCATAGCAAAGTTTTCGTAAATATTCTTCAGAAGTTCGACCATCCGGTGTCGGGTAATGAGGCAGCAGCGTCTGTCCCGAGGCAATATCCACCTCACATTGATCAGCAATCACCTTCATATTGTCCAATGCTTCCGGCCATTCTTCTTCAAAGACCATCATCATTTCTTCAGAGGTCATCATATGTTTTCTCTGCTTAGAAAATTGTTCAGTTTGGGGAGACCATTTCTTTCCGGCTTTCATAGATTGTAAACAGTCAAAAGCTATATAATCTTCTGACTGTTCATAACGAACATCCTGCAGAGCGACAACTGCCTGATGATTCTGGTCACAAATATTTTTTAATACACGGTTCATTTGTCTTTCATCGATTGTTTGATGTGGACGTACGCCAATAAAAAATGAGGAAACGGGGAGAGAATTCGAAAAACTCTTTACAATTAATGCCCATTCATCATACTGTTCAGCAAACAGCAGATGATTAAATGCCGGCTGATTGGAAGGTAAAATCGTAATCAGCTCATCAGCATAGTGCTGATAATCTTCCATGGATATCGATTTTTGCTCCTGCCTGGACAATTCCGATGATAGATGAATGAGATTTTTATAGCCTTCTGTACTTTTAGCAAGGACTACCGTTTCATAAAGGGTTCCTTCAGAGAAGATATCCGTTTTCATGCCTATAATCGGTTTTATTCCTTCATTTCGACATCTTTCATAGAACTGAACGGCTCCATGAAGAATATGATCATCCGTTAAAGCAACAGCAGCAAAACCCTTTCCTTTTGCCGCTTTCACAAGTTTATCTATAGATAAAAGACTGTTCATAAAACTATATCCACTATGTACCTCAAGATGGATGATATCCATTTCAACGTCACACCTTTAATGTCTTCTTACATTCTCATTCTATTATATCCCAAACGTGTTCACCAATAAATCCAATCATACTACAAATAGTTCGTCCATAAAATGAATAAGAGATAGACTTCTACTATCAATATGGGGATGATAAACATGGAAGAACGCTTTATTCCAACTTTGGTTCAATGTTTTTTTATTGCATTTGGGGTGTTAGCTGGAGGATCACTAATTGGCAGTATAGGCGCTTATTTCGTTGGAGAACCTCCTTTAACCATTATGGCAAGATTGGCGAAAAGCCTGAGAATCTGGGCTATTGTTGCGGCAATTGGAGGTACTTTTGCAACGATTGAAACGCTCGAAAAAGGGCTTCTCCAGGGATCAACCATAGATATTGTGAGACAGGTTGCCTATATTATTTCGGCTATGACGGGGGTACAAACGGCTGTAACCTGTATTGAATGGCTGATTCAGGAGGATATCACATAATGCACATACCACCATATTATAAACGCAGGGGCTTTCAATATTTTTTTGCAGGTGTGATTACAGGCACAGTGATTGCATACTTGCTCTTTCTGTTTTTTTATGGTGAATACACTGAGATGCGGATTGAGGAAAATATTCGCCTGCGAGATCAAATTGCTGAATTGGAACAGGACCTGGAAAATATTACAGAAGACAAAGAAAATTTATCGAAGCAAAATGAACAAAATTTAACCATTCAGGAAATTCAGGTTGAATTGGAAAATGCTGAGAAATTGAAACTCGACCGGTTTATCCAGCATGAGTTAAAAGAAAATATAAAGGATGAAATGAGTTCTCTAAAGGGCAGAAACATTGAAACCATGCAGGAAAACCTGTCATTAATTGAATCCTCGGTAGAAAATAAAACCTACCATATTTCCGACTTTAGCTATAGCGCAACCATCACACGATTAATCATTTCCAAAACCGTTTACGTAAAAGTAAAACTAAGCATGGCAAGCTCTTTAGCAGCAAAGGCGGAGGCGCACGTTGGTCCAGCTGCGGCTCCCAGGCCCAAGCGGTCATAAGCTGAATACCCTACATGGCCAAAAAGCGGCCACTCCGGATATTCTGCTTATGCCGTCGGGCCTAAACGGTCGCCTTCGCTTTTCTTTGTCAAGCTGCGGCTCCTAGGTCAAGGCGGATATAAGCCAAAGCCATTACGTGGCCAAACCCATGCCACTCCATGTCTTGGTCTTATCCCGCAGGACCTGACCAGTCGCCTTCGCTTTTCTTGTCCAGCTGCGGCTCCCAGGTCCAGGCCGATATAAGCAAAAGCCATTACGTGGCAAAAAACACGCCACTCCATGTCTTTTGCTTATACGGCAGGACCTGACCAGTCGCCTCCGCTTTTCTTTTAAAATTGACGTTTTTCTGAAAAAAACTGCCATTTTATTCATTTTTTGCTGATATTGGGTAATATAATAATAAGAAGACATTTTATGAAGGGGTGAGTACGATATGCTGGTCCTAAGCAGAAAAAAACTTGTTGAGGAAAAAACAAATCAATTATTAAATGGCTATTCCGCTTATTCTGACAATGATGAACTCATCCGACTGCTTGAACGAAATATTTCACGTCACAATCTTGATGTATTTTGCGATAGAACAGATATTGGCTGCTGGTTTATTCCAAAAAATCATGATGAACTCGTTTAATGAGCATGAGGAGGCCATTTTCTCCAATGGCACTCCTTATTAATAAGCTTACGCAAAGCCTTATTTGTCCGAATGGCTCCCCTGGTGATACTCCTTACATACCTCTTCCAACTCACGCACAACATCAGCCGTTTCATCCCAAGTATTGACCGATGCACCAGAAGCCAGTGGATGCCCGCCCCCATTATACCTTGCTGCTATATGATTAATGGTTGGTCCTCTGGAACGTAATCTTACGCGAATTTCGTCCGGCTCTTCAATAAAGAACACCCAGGTAATGATTCCTTCTATATCACCGAGCAGTCCGACTAACTGGGACGTTTCAGCAACAGTTATCCCATACTCTTCCAGAATATTCGTTGTAATTTTAACAGTACTTAATCCATTTTCTGTTACCGTAAAGTTCTGCAGAATAAATCCCTTTAATCGCGCAATATTATGCTTCGTATTATAAAGATCATCATACAGCTTTGAACGATCAAATGGATACTTTACAAGCTCAGACACATACTGGAAAGTTTTTGCGGATGCACTGGGAAATAAAAATCTGCCTGTATCTCCCACAATCCCGGCATATATCAGCCGTGCTGATTCGGCCGTCATCTTAAAGCCATCCTCTTTCCCCTCTAGATATAATTCATAAATCATTTCACTTGCTGAAGATGCCTCTGTATCTACCCACTCCACATCACCATAGGAGTCTGTTTTGGGATGATGATCAATCTTTATCAGTTTATCACCTTGAGCATAACGCTGATCACAGACGCGCTCCTGATTAGCCGTATCACATACAATAACGAGGGCATTTTTATATTGATCATCTTCAATTTCGTCAAGCTCCGCTAAAAAACGTAACGAAGGGTCCTCTTTCCCGGTAATATAAACCGTTTTTTCAGGAAAAGAGGCTTTAATCAGCTCTGCCAATCCTGCCTGGGATCCATAGGCATCAGGATCAGGACGGACATGACGATGGATAATAATTTGATCATATTGTTTAATGGCGGAAATAATTTCTTTTTTAGACAATGACGGATGCCTCACTTCTTCAATTTTCTTATTTTTACCATATCATACTATAAGATAGTAGCAAAATCTATGCTGAACCTTTAAAATGAATAGGGTAAGAAAGTTTTAATGAATATACATAAACATAGGAGCGTAGAATATGATTATTTTTCCATTCATAATCGTCATTTCATTAGTGCTGTACATTTTCTTTAAAGTACGAATCTTCAGCCTTAAAGATGAGCTGCTGATGCGGTATACAAATTCAAAAGCCCGTATTTCTTTAGGGGTACTCTTATTTTTCTTCGGTATTAACCAATATTTATTTTATGAGACAAGATTGTCTTTATTTATAGGGATTATCTTCCTTTTCTTTGGCTTTATCCAGGCCCAATACGGAGTGAAACTATTCAAACACTACCGTAAAGAAATAGTTAGAAGAGGAGAAGTGACCGGATAAACCCAAAGACATTAAAAAACGCTCATTTCCGAGCGTTTTTTAATTTGCGGATAGACTGCACTCTGCTGTTGACCTGAACACTAAGGAATGCTCCAATGAATTATCATCGCAGAAGCAAGTGTACTTTCTTGCTTCGAGTCGCCTCCGCTTTTCTTTGTCCAGCTGCGGCTCCTAGGTCAAGGCGGATATAAGTCAAAGCCATTCCGTGGCCAAGCCCATGCCACTCCATGTCTTCGCCTTATCCCGCATGACCTGAACAGTCGCCTCCGCTTTTCTCTGTCCAGCTGCGGCTCCCAGGCCCAAGCGGTCATAAGCAGAATACCCTCCATGGCCAAAAGCGGCCATTCCGGATATTCTGCTTATGCCGTCGGGCCTAAACGGTCGCCTCCGCTTTTCTTAATCACCGATCAATAAATTGTGCCAGCATAAGTGCTTTTCCCATAAGGACTTCATCCGAATAAATTTCTACATCTATTTTCGTAAATTTACGTCCGATTTCAAGCGGGTTCGGTTTAATTTCCAGCATACTTCCCAGCTGCACCGGTTTCATATAATAAATCGATAAGTTTTCTACGACCAGATCGCCTTTTTTATACTGTCTCAGCATTCTTGTACTGGCCTCTGTTACAAATGATGTAAACACACCATAAGAAAGTGTTCCCAGATGATTCGTCATTTGTGGGGTGACTTCAGAAAAGTAGGTTGTATTCGTTCCATCCTCCAGGAGTTCCATTTGATTCGACACAAGGTCATCGATGGTCTCCCCAATTTGCGGCTGTCTTTGGAGCTGCTGTAACCCTTTAATGACATCCTGACGGGTAATAATTCCCTGAAAATGTCCTTGAAAGTCAACGACAGGAATTAACTCAATCCCTTCCCACACCATAGAGTGGGCTGTATTAGCCAAAGAAGTCTGGGTTTGTACAGTCATTGGATTTTTCGTCATTACCTTATGTATAGGGAGATCCTGGTCCTTTCCGATTACATCCTTAGAGGTTACCATTCCCACCACACGCTGTTCTCCATCAACCACAGGATAACGGCTGTGGCCTGTCTGTTCATTCAACTCATACCATTGTTTCACAGAATCGGATGATCTTAGAAAGTGGGCCTGATCGAGAGGTGTAAAGATATCATCGACAATGATAATCTCTTTTTTGATAAGCTGATCGTAAATGGCACGGTTAATCATAGTGGCAACGGTGAACGTATCATAGGTTGTTGAGATAATCGGGAGATCCTTTTCATTTGCAAGTTCTTTCACATGATCTTCAGTATCAAATCCCCCGGTAATGAGCACAGCTGCTCCTGCCTGTAAAGCCAGTTCCTGCGCCCGAATTCGATTTCCTACAATTAAAAGAGAGTCTGCCTCTGTATACCTCATCATGGCTTCTAACTTCATCGCACCTATAACAAACTTATTTAACGTTTTATAAAGGCCTTCTCTGCCGCCCAAGACCTGTCCATCAACGATGTTTATAATCTCCGCAAACGTTAACTGTTCAATATTATCCTTTTTCTTTGTTTCAATTCGAATGGTTCCAACACGTTCAATGGTACTCACATACCCAATATTTTCAGCCTCTTTTATCGCACGGTAAGCTGTACCTTCACTAACATTCAGTTCTTTTGCAATTCTTCTGACTGAAATTTTACTGCCAATGGATAATGACTCGATATACTCTAATATTTGCTCGTGTTTAGTTGCCATATTGGGTTCACCAAACTTTCACTATCAAATTAGACGTCTAGTCCTATTATACCTGTGAAAGCTGGGACCTTCAATTTTGTTTTAGAAAAATTCGCTTATTTTCACTGTATTCTTCTATATTTATAAATTGTCTTTTCTTTATATCTAATAAAGTCCCGATATTTGCACCTGCCACGAGCAGAAAAAACACGATCCATGCTGCCCAGAATATGGAGCTTGCAGGGGTTGTCATCTCACGAATGGAAGGCAATGCCAGGTACAAAAAATAAAAGGCCATCAACAGCTTTAACAACGCATTCCGCTTGTCCATAATCCATCTCCTCCCTCTGCATTTGTTAATTCATTATATGTACATCTGCACTGAAAAAATGTAAGAAAAATCCCTCCTGCTATTAGCAAGAGGGAAAAGTCCTATAATTCCAGCGCGTCTCCGGCATTCATTACCTTACCAGTACCCGACTTGAGTTTTTCTACATAAGCGTTTGGATCCTGCTGAATAACCGGGAAGGTGTTGTAATGTACTGGAACGATCTGTTTGGCCTGAATCCATTCTGCAGCGATAACAGCATCATCAGGACCCATTGTAAAGTTATCTCCAATAGGTAAAAAGGCTAAATCAATATCGTTTAATTCTCCTATTAATTTTAAATCGGAAAATAAGCCCGTATCTCCGGCATGATAAATGGTTTTTCCTTCTGCATAAAATAATATTCCTGCAGGCATTCCGGTATAGTGGACGGTTCCATTTTCATCCGTATAGCTGGAACTGTGAAAGGCCTTCGTTAATTTAACAGTTCCGAAATCAAAGCTTTGACTTCCCCCTAAATTAGCAGGATGAGTGTTTAACCCCTGTGAACTCAAATAATCCGCAAGTTCTACGGGAGCAAGAACCAGGGCATCATTGCGCTTTGCAATAGACACGGTATCTCCCACATGGTCATTATGTCCGTGGGTAAGTAAAATAACATCGGTTTTTACAGTATCTGCATTTAAATCACACTGGTCATTTCCTGAGATGAATGGGTCAATTAAAATGGTTTTGTTTCCAACCTCCAGTTTTACGACTGAATGTCCATGATATGAAACTTTCATTTTACCACTCCTTCTCTTTAATATCTAAGGAAAACATTCCCTATTAATAGTTTATCCATGCCTCTTCATATTTTTCAAGTAAATGAGGATCAATCAGAGTATTTGGTTCCAATGTAACAGGTTTTCCATTTTCAATGATTTCCTGATCTTCATCCTTGCCAAATCGGGTAAGACTTAAAAGCATATCCGTTGTTAAAAAGCGGGTATCAGCCTTAACCTGGAGCTGGTTCACATCTATATTTTCCCTGCTTGCCATGACAAATCCCCAATTACCAAAGCTTGGAACATCCACATGGAAGTTTTCCACATTCAGCCCTGTAGCCGACAGGGTTTCTGAAATGGTCCAATATACTTCAGGTGCAAACACAGGACTTGTAGCCTGAACCATCATTGCTCCATCCGGCTTTAAATGATTCCGGACGAGTGAATAAAACTCTTTGGTATATAATTTATTTAAGCTCTCATTATTCGGATCCGGCAAATCAGCGATGATTACATCAAAAAATTCCTTTGATTTTTCCAGGTACTCAAACGCATCCCTATGCATGACCGTTACTTTGTCGTCCTTTAATGCCCCTTTATTCAGCTCCAGCAGATGATAGCTGCTGTTGGCTAATTCAACGACTGCCGGATCCAAATCTACTAATGTAATGTCTCCTGTCTCCTCATACTTTAATAGTTCTCTAATGGCTAATCCGTCCCCACCACCTAAAACGAGAATATCATCATGGCGATCTGCCTGGGACATCACCGGATGAACCAGCACCTCGTGATAACGATATTCATCTGCAGAACTAAACTGAAGACTGCCATTAAGATATAACCGGGTATCTCCTTGCTCTTTGGTTAACACAATTTTTTGATACTGGGTATTTTCCATATAAATAATCGGGTCCTTATACATCTTTTGCTCAAACGAAAAAGCTAATTTTTCGCCAAAAAATAAGCCCCCAACCAGCAGTACTCCGATAAAAACACCCACGAATCCATGCTTTTTCCAGCCTTTGATTTCATTTCTGAAAATCCATAAAATATATAATGCTACACCTAAGTTTATACAGCCGACGAAAAATGCACTCTTTACCATCCCTAATCCAGGGCGTAACCAGAAGACAAATAGCAGTCCGCCTATAAGTCCTCCTGCATAATCGGAAAATAGTACTCGGGCGGTACTTTTATTTAATGTTACCCCCAATTGATTGGCTTTACGAATTAAAACAGGGAGTTCGACACCTGTTAACCCTCCGACAATCAGGGTAATTAAATATAAATATAACGACTCCGTTCCATTAGGAAGAAAGGCTGTAACTCCAAACATTGTGAAGCTGGAAAAGCCACCAAATACAGCTACCATAAATTCTATCCATACAAAGGAGAGAATTAAATTTTTATTCAGTCGTTCACTTAAGCTTGCACCAATCCCCATCCCTGTTAAAAACAATGAAATCGTCAGGGTGTATTGTTTTACGCCATCTCCTATGATGTAAGAACCCAGGGCACCAAATATAACCTCAAATATAATCCCGCAAATCGACACGATACCTGATGCCCAATAGATCATTTTGCTCTTTTTTTCTGCATTCAATTGTTCCACCACACTATTACGTAATTGACGCTCCGATGGTAAATCCTAGTCCAATAGAAACGGCTAAGGAAACAATTCCTACAGCCACGTTGCCTTCCTTCAGCTTTTCCTCAACTGAAAACTTACGTGTTAATCCCTCAAAAATAAAGTAAGCAATCAATTGAAGCAGCACACCATAGGCTCCCCAGATCACTGTCTCCCCTATATGTATACTTTCGTAAATCGCAAAGGCTAAAATAATGCATATCCCTATGATTTTACCTGATATAGATAAGGCAACTGCTTTATTTCCCTGCTGTACTTCTTCCCAGTCCTTATATTTTGTGACCAGTTCAAAAATTACAAGACCAACAATGACAACCAGAATTGCAATGACAAAGTATAAAAAAGTGTATAAAAAAGGTTCCATAATGAACGCTCCTCCTTTTATTTTCCTACGCCCGGACCTCCACCTCTTGAAAAGAAGCCCCGGAATGATCCAACATCTCCTGAACGATATTTTTTCGAATTCATATATCCGCCATAGCAGTCTCCCCCAGCACAGCGTCTGGTACGTTTTTTCGCCCAATCATCCACATCTAAAACATCATCAAGTAACCATAAGGCAAAAAATCCGTTGAAAAAATTAGGAGAATAATGATTACGGACAAATTCGGTTGTTGCAAGCTCCATAAGTAATAAACCATCTTCATTTTCATCCATTTGCAGGGTGAGTATATCATCCTGATAAATAAAAATCTGTTTTTGATCCTGTACATCACTGACCTCTTCAGGATCTGATCCCTGCTGTACTAATGATGAAAGTTCATCCATTGTAAATTGTTTGGTCGCATAGATTCTTGTACTCTCATTTGTGCCTTCCGAAATAACATCTACCAGTGTAAAGTTATCCTCTAACAAACTTTCGATATCCGCATATGTTTGTCCTCCTATATTTTCTTCCACCTGCTCCCTGGACTGCTGATCCAGTTCAGCTCCTGACATTCCCCGATTAAGTCCAAGGCTTCCACATCCGGAAAGAAAAAGGAGACTCAGGATAATTAAAAACACATACCGTTTCAAAACATCCCCTCCTTTCTATGAAATAAGTCCTTTCATCACATGAGACAGGTCTTAAGTAAAATTTTGCTTAAATAGAACGTATCACACTGAAAACAGAATAGCCAGACCACTTAAAGTGATCATGGCTATTAAACCTGATGTCTTATTCTTTGCCTAATTTCTTTTTTAAAGCGGAAAGCTCGTCATCAACATCACTGTTCTTTTCAAGCTCTTTGAACTCATCATCCAGCGAGCGGCTTTCTGAGGACAGGTCCTCACTTGTTTCCGCTTCAGCTTCATATTTCAGTACCTTCTCTTCCATTCGCTCAAAGCCCTGTCTCGACTCATCACTCCCCACAGAAGACATGGTTCTGTTCATCTTTGTACGAGTTTTCGCTGATTCTGCACGGGCTTTTAAGGTATCCTTTTTAAGCTTCATTTCCCGATACTCACTTTTCATCTCGTCAAGCTTGGAACGTAAATTGTCGGAATCCTGTTTGGCCCTTTCCCAGGAAGCCTTTAACTGTTCGGCCTGCTGTTCATGATTCTTCTTATCCTCCAATGCCCGGCGTGCTAAATCTTCATTTCCTGACTCAATAGCCGTTTCAGCCTGATTTTGGCGTTTATCCACCATTGCCTGTGCATCATCATATTTTCTTTTCAGCATTTTCTCATTCGCAATCTGTTTCGCAATGGCACTTTCGGATTCCCGAATATCCTCTTCCATATCCCTCATAAACTGATCCAGCATCTTAACCGGATCCTCTGCCTTATCTAACATGGAATTTAATTCTGAACTAACAACGGTTTTCATACGCTTAAAAAATTTAAACATTTCAAGTCCTCCTTCAAAATCTTTATATGACTATATAATCATGATCATTTTCCTAATGGGAACCAGCAATAATTTTAATTTCGTATTCCTTTATTGGATAGCCTGCACTCACTTCGATTTCCGGTCCCCAATTCTCTACACTTAAAAAATTCTCCTCCTCATCGTCAATATAGTCCCCATAATGCACCTGACGACCACTTAAAGGTTCGCTTCTGCCAAAACCTGTCACCTGTGCCTGACCATCTTCACTTAAATAATAAGTCGTTCCTTCATACTCCAATGTTTTTGGAAAAGGTTCCGTCACAGGCAGCTGAATCTTTTTATAAATGCCTACTTCAAGTTCATCATCCATTTCAGCCGATAGCCAGATAGAATCTCTTCCCTTAAGGAGCTGGTAAGCCGTCCATTTATAGCCGGAATCCCGATAATCAATTTTACCGGTAACCTCATAATCTTCCAGGTCATAAGTAACAATATCACCAACCTTCATATTCAGGACGGTTCTTTCTTCAATTTCCGGTTTATTATCTTTTTTTCCAAATAGCTTAGAAAAGATTCCCAAACCTTTCACCTCACTTAACTGTGATCAGGGGACCTTTAACAGTCGTACAATTCATATACGGTTTAAAATCCATCATGGTTTCAAAAGAACTAAACTTTTTATAAAGTGAAACTTCCATCAGTGGGGGGGTTCTCCATCCCCCACTGATGAGTAACAAATCCTGTAACAATTTTCGTTCACCATCGTTCATATTGCAACATAACGTAATCGGCCAGCCTTTATTTTTTAAGGAATCATTGATAAAGTCTAATTAAGAAGGAGGATACACAATGAATAACAGAATCGATCATCTATTGAAGCAAATGAATCAGGAGCAAATAGATAGTACATTGATTACATCAAAAGCAAACATTTATTATTTTTCCAATTACTTAACCGACCCACATGAAAGGTTAGTTGCCATATATGTGGATCAAAAGGGTCATACTCTGCTTATCCTTCCTGAAATGGAGGAAAAGGATGCAATAGCAGCCGGCTGGTCTAAAGATATTTTATCCTATAACGATGACACAGACCCATGGTTACTCTTAAAAAACTATGTAGAAAAAACCGGGCATGTACCTGGAAGTATAGCAGTAGAAAAAGAGAACCTGTCCCTGAGCCGTGGCGAAATTGTTGCCCAATCCTTTCCGAATACTGAAATAAAGGATGCAACCGAACTCCTGAATCAGCTGCGTGTACAAAAAGATCAAAAGGAATTTCAGTTATTGAAGCAGGCAGCACAGCTTGCCGATTTTGGAGTGAAAACCGGAGTTAAGGCCATTGAAGAAGGAAAGTCTGAAATGGAAATTGTGGCTGAGATTGAATATGCCTTAAAACGTGAAGGGGTCAGAGAAATGTCCTTTTCCACACTCGTGTTAGCGGGGGACAAAACCTCATCCCCTCACGGAAATCCAGGCAAACAAAAAATTGAGCCTGGCAACTTTGTCCTGTTTGACTTAGGTGTGGTATACGAAGGCTACTGCTCGGACATCACCAGAACGGTCGCATACAAGCATGCAACTGCTGAACAGGAAAAGATTTACAACACCGTTCTAAAGGCTGAAAAAGCAGCTATTGATGCCTGCGAAATTGGAAAACCCGTCGGTGATATAGATAAAACATCGAGACATTTAATTGAGCAGGCAGGTTATGGGAAGTACTTCATGCACCGTATTGGCCATGGACTGGGAATTGATGTACATGAGCATCCTTCCATGAGCGGAAATAACACTCTTCCATTAAAGGAAGGCATGTGCTTTACCATAGAACCAGGGATTTATATTCCCGAAGTTGGTGGCGTAAGAATTGAAGATGATATTTTCATGACAAAAAAAGGCCCCGAAATTCTAACATCCTATCCAAAAGACCTGCAAATTATTGGGTAGAGGTAGAAAAGCGGAGGGGCCTTGTCCAGACCCGACTGTGTAAGCAAGCCCCATGGAGCGGCTCCAGCCGCGTAGTGGGGCTTGCTTACATCAGCGAGGGTCTAGGCCCCATAGCTGGACAGAGAAAAGCGGAGGCGCACACTCAGCAAAATATGAAGGTTAAAAAGACTGACCTGTTCCCCAGGTCAGCCTTTGTATTTGGTATAGCAAATTATAAATTAGCTGTTTTGTGAATAAGTAATCAGTAGAGGCCACGTCCGGCTCCAGCGCCCAGCAACTAGCCGTGACTTCCTTCCCTTACTTTAATAAATTATCAATATGAGAGTATTCCAGTTGATGTGCCTGTGCTACGGCTTCATAGGTTACATATCCTTTTAATGTATTAATCCCCTTTTGTAAAGCCTGATTATCCTGGCAAGCCTGAACATATCCTTTGTTCGCAATTTGAAGAGCATACGGTACAGTAACATTTGTTAAAGCAATGGTTGATGTTCTTGGAACTGCACCCGGCATATTAGCCACTGTATAGTGCAATACCCCATGCTTCTCAAATACAGGATCATCATGAGTTGTAATCCGGTCAGACGTTTCAGCATTTCCTCCCTGATCAATAGCAACATCAACAATAACTGAGCCGTCTTTCATTGATTTCACCGTATCCTCTGAAATCAATTGAGGTGCTTTTGCGCCTGGAATCAGGACAGAACCAATCACTAAATCAGATTTTGTTACAGCTTCCTCAATGTTAAGCTCATTAGACATCAAGGTCTGAACAGAACTGCCAAAAATGTCATCCAACTCACGTAAGCGTTCAGGATCTAAGTCAAGAATCGTAACATCGGCTCCCATACCAGCGGAAATCTTCGCAGCATTCGTACCTACAACACCACCACCGATAATGGTCACCTTTCCACGGCTTACACCTGGTACTCCTCCTAACAGAATTCCTTTTCCTCCTTTAGGTTTTTCTAAAAATTGCACACCACTCTGTGCTGCCATACGTCCTGCAACTTCACTCATAGGTGTAAGAAGGGGCAGGGACCCATTTTTGGATTGAACCGTTTCGTATGCAATTCCCACGACTTTCTTATCAATAAGAGCCTTTGTTACCTCGGGCTCTGCCGCAAGATGTAAGTATGTAAATAAAATGAGCCCTTCATGGAAATAGTCAAATTCCTCCGGTAACGGTTCCTTTACTTTCATGACCATCTGTTTATTCCATGCTTCCTCTGCAGAAGATACGATAACCGCACCTGCCTGTTCATATTCCTCATCTGAAAAACCGGAGCCTGTGCCTGCATTCGTTTCAATATATACTTGATGGCCGGCATTCTTTAATGCTAAAACACCTGCCGGGGTTAATGCTACCCGATTTTCATTATTCTTTATTTCCTTTGGTACAGCAATTTTCATTTTTTCCTCTTCCTCCTTAAGCCCTTACTTATAGTCCTTTCAGCTTACCATCATGACTTGGAGCGTAAAATGTTTATGTTTTGTAAGCCTTTTCACTATATGAAGTCTACCATTTATTTCTTTGAAAATAAATAGATTATAAATGCCGGTGAATAACGTCCTTTCCGCCCGTTATATCAAAAACAGAGCCTGTAATCATATCTGATGAATCCTCGCACAAAAATAAAATGGCTCTGGCAATATCTTCGCCTGTACCGGAGCGTCCAATCGGGGTATTTTCATCAAACGATTCACGACTCTCCGAAATAGTGGCTTCTTTCATTTTACCCATGATATTTCCCGGACAAATCATATTCGATGTAATTCCGTTTTCAGCCTCTTCGTAAGCAATCGTTTTGGTCAATGAAACAAGGCCCACTTTAGCCGCACTGAATGCAGACCGATAAATCCAGCCAGGTGCATCAGCTGCCCCTTGGAAACCATAATTGATGATGCGGCCAAAATGCTGTCTTCTCATAATCGGCAACACCTCTTTTAACAAATAAAAAACAGCATCAAGATTTCCCCTGATCATCTGATTCCATTCTTCTATCTCATAGTCAACAAGCTTTTTTCGCTCAAATATGTAAGGACCCGCATTATTAATAAGAAAATCAATTCTTCCATAACGCTCCATAGCATGCTGTATCAGCAGGGATAACTGATCAGGATTCTGAACATCTGTCTGCACAATCTGCAATCGATCCTGACATGACTCATATTGCTGAGCTAACTGATTAGCTTTTTCCTTATCATTGCGGTATGTTGCCGTTACAGAATAGCCCTTTTCCAATAGGGATTCTGTTACTTTTCTTCCTAAGCCCTTTGTTCCCGCTGTAACAATGGCATGTCTCATACTCATCCTCCATCACTTACAATTTCTAATTCCAAAATTTACTCTGTATCACTATTTTATCATTATATTGAAACAGAAGAAAACAAGTGAGGCCGGGAAAAGTGTTTTACGGACGGAAATTGAACGATAACTGATACATTTATCTGTCTGTTTTACTCAGTCCACTTTTCGATCTCCTTTGTCCTCTGGTGTTAGTTGTACGTCCTTAAACAAAAGGAATGGCTTACCCTGAGTAAGCCATTCCTATTTCTGTAAATCCAATTTTATTTCCGGGGAAATTTATCATCTTTCCTAAAGATTTGACAAGCGTACTGTATCTCTTGCAATCATCACTTCTTCATTTGTCGGAATGACGATCACTTTTACTGGAGAATGAGGGTAATTAATAAACGTTTCTTTGCCGCGTACATCATTTGATTTCGGATCCCAATAAACACCCATAAATTCTAAACCTTTCAGGACCTTCTCCCTTATGCTTACACTATTTTCACCTACTCCAGCAGTGAAGATAATGGCATCCACACCGGACATTCTAGCCGCATAAGAACCGAGATACTTATGGATACGACCTGCAAAGACATCAAGGGCTAAACCTGCGCGATGATCGCCTTCTTTCTGAGCTTCTTCAATATCTCTTAAATCACTGGAAAAACCGGATAAAGCAAGCATACCACTTTCTTTATTCAATACATTAATGACTTCATCCGCACTTTTTCCTGTCTTTTCCATGATAAATGGAATGAGAGCAGGGTCAATATTACCAGAACGGGTTCCCATAGTTACACCTGCCAATGGTGTGAAGCCCATTGAAGTATCGATGGATTTTCCACCCTCAATAGCTGCTATACTTGCACCATTTCCCAAGTGACAGGAAATCAGACGAAGATTTTCGAGTGGTACATTTAATAGCTCTGAAGCTCGTTGTGATACATACTTATGGGATGTACCATGGAAGCCATATTTACGGATTCCATATTTTTCATAATATTCATAAGGTAAGCTATACAGGTAAGACTGTTCTGGCATAGTCTGGTGAAAAGCAGTATCAAATACAGCCACTGCAGGCGTATTCGGTAAAATTTCCTGAAAGGCACGAATTCCTACTAAGTTAGCAGGATTGTGCAATGGAGCCAGTTCAGATACCTCTTCTATTTCCTTTATCACTTCTTCCGTAATAAGGACGGAATCATTGAATTTTTCACCACCATGTACAATCCGGTGCCCAATCGCCTCAATTTCATCATAGGACTGAATGACACCAGTATTGAGCAGCTTCTCTAATAAGGTTTTTACAGCTACTTCATGGTCTGCAATATCCTTTGTTTCTGTATCCTTCTCATCATCTACTTCAATTGTAAAGACGGAATCGTTCAGCCCGATTCTCTCCACAAGTCCTTTCGTTAAAACCGTTTCATCTGGCATTTCGATTAATTGGAACTTTAACGAAGAGCTGCCAGCATTAATGGCTAACACCTTATTCACAGTACTCAACTCCTCTTGTAATTAGAAATTCACTTTTACCTTTCCCATTTAACCTTTTTCCATTGATGGAAGAAAAAGCTAAATAAGGAATCTATTCTATTCAGGTACCATACATACTTTAAAATACTAATATTCTAAGCACAAGAAAGAACCTTTGTTGAGTACGCTTTCAGCCGAATGTTTTTATTTTCTGTCATTTTTAAACCATTGATCAATTTCATTTAGCTTACGATCCATCGCATGTACATCTTTAAATGACGGCAATTGAGCCATTAAAACCTTGCCTGGATTTTTTGTCTCAATTCCTTTCTTCTGCAGGATAAAAATACTTTTTGCATTTTTTTCACTGGTGAACATGGACATAGGCAATTGTATGATTCCCTGAATATGTGCCTGTTCATTTAAATATTCGTGAAGCTTGTCTGATTGATCACTGTCAAACAGAAAATTAGGGATGAGTAAGAAAAGATACCCACCGGCCAATGTATAATGTAAGGACTGTTCAATAAACAGGTGATGCGCATAGGAATGCTGGTTATCTTCTGCTCTTAATTGAAAGGATTTAGCATTGTCATCGTCAGGATAATATCCTACAGGCAAGTCCGAAACAACGACGTCCACAGGTTCCAGTAACAGGTCTCTCAGACTGTCCTGATGGAACAGCTCAATTTCATGTTCCTGTAAATTTGCATTCATATAAGCAAGTTCAGTTAGTGTTGGGTCCACTTCACTGCCATATGCCTCAATTTTTTGTGAAAGCTGGTTGATGACACCAGTCAGCAGATTTCCGCTTCCACTTGCAGGGTCAAAAATTCTCAGTTCTTTCTTATGGCCCATAAATTTGTTCACTAAATAGCCCATGAATATGGCCACTGCATCCGGTGTAATATAATGCTGCTGCTGTGTTGCTCCTTTCATTCCCTTCAGAATCGCTAATTGCAGTGCTTTTCGAATTTCCTCTTTAGAATAATCATCTAACTTCTCAGCTTGAATTTGTTTAAGCAGGGTCTGTTTAAAAGGCTCCTCGATCTCTTCAGCTACATCCCCGCTAAAGAGCAGCCCGCATGCTTCAGCCAATCCATCTAAATAAGGAATGTTCTCTTCTTTTTCAATGATCGTGGTTGTTTCATCAAACCATTTAAACAGCTTCTCTACTTTTTCCTGATCCATATCCTATCCCTCAATTCACTTCTGATTCTATGTATAATGACAGACCAACTCCCGGCCTTAACCAAGAGCCGGGAGCTATGTATGTTAATGCTTTATTATGCCTTTGCTGCTTTCAAAGCGGATTCATAGTCTGGATGATCAGTTACTTCTGAAACATATTCTACATATGTTACTTTGTTGTTCTCGTCCACAACAAATACTGATCTTGCTAATAACCGAAGCTCTTTGATTAATGCTCCATAAGCTTGACCGAAAGAAGCATCCCGGTGATCAGACAGCGTGATGACATTTTCAACTCCTGCAGCACCACACCAGCGTTTTTGAGCAAAAGGCAAGTCCATACTTATGGTCAGTATAGTAACATCGCCCAGGTTATTTGCCTCTTCATTAAAACGACGGGTCTCTGCATCACATACGCCCGTGTCCAGGGAAGGAACTGCAGTGATAATCTTTTTCCCGGCAAAATCCTTTAAAGATTTTTCCTCAAGATCATTGTTTAACACTGTAAAGTCAGGGGCCTGATCTCCTACTTTCACTTCCTCCCCCAGTAAAGTAACGGGGTCTCCACCAAACGTAACATTTGCCATCTCGTCTCTCCTCCTCATCAAAGTTTCTTTTCAATATTTATTATGAAGGCATGGTTCTCATTTGTCTAATCATAAACTTATAACGTATCTGGCGGTGTATTACTGCCTCCGTCCTCCTTGCTTTTTTCCTCTTCTCCTTGTTTCTTTTCCTCATCTTTTTGTTTATCCTCTTCGCCTTTTTGCTTACTGTTCTGTTGCTTCTTTTTGTCACCCTGTTTTTTATCAGAGCTGCCTAATTGAGACTTTAATAAACTCTGAATTTTGTCAACAGCTTGAGGTGCTAAATCAAGAATACGTTCATAGAGATGTGTCTGCTGATCCAAATGAACCATTTGTGCACCATTTTCATTTACAATGACAAAGGCGATTGGGGTGATTGAAACACCTCCACCACTTCCACCCCCAAAAGGAAGGCTGCCACTGCTGCTTCCACCGCTGCTACTCTCACTATCACTCTCGTCATCAGAGTCAGATTGAGAAGATGACTGTGCATTAAATTCACTGCCACCCGCTGCAAATCCAAAGCCTACTTTTGAAACAGGTAGAATGACTGTCTTCCCATCCGGAGTTTGAATCGGGTCGCCAATGATGGTATTGACATCGACCATCTCTTTTAAATTTTCCATAGCAGTTGTCATGAGTCCCTGAATTGGATGTTCTGCCATTGTTTCGACTCCTTTCTGAACATTCTATTCCTTCATTTGTTCATTCTGATTTTGATTCCGGGCAATTTGCAGTATGGCGTACATAGCTTGCCCAATTCGGAAGGAAAGCATGCATTGCAGGTGAGTATTGATTAAATCCCTTTGAAAATTCGGCTGAATATTAATTTGAGGCGGGGCTAATACGTTCATATGCTGATACATTAAACCGGCTAAACTGCCTTTTACACTCCATAATAACCCTGAAATCACGCCAGTTATGGCAGCATCATTTTCAATACCTATATGAGTACTCCAGTAAAATTCGGAAATCCTGATTTTCTGAACAAACTCTTTTGCAATGGGAAAAGCCTGTTTAATGGATTCAAATCGGTTCTTCACTTTCTGAAAGCGATGAAATACCTTGCTTTGTTCACCATTTTCCTCTTCATCCTGATTCCTTTTCTGAAACGAAGCAGGCTGTTCCTTCACATCATCAAAAGACATCTGACGGTGAATACGGATGAACCTCCAGAATTGCAGTTGTATCGTTAAAAGGTCATTATCCTTCTCATGGGTGTAGCTAATCGAAATGTAAATCCTTGTACATAATAATAAAATCATCAATAAAACCAAAACAGCCAGGATAATCAGGATCAGTACCCACCAGTTCACCATACTCACCTCTTTACTATTCTTTTCCATTCACGACGGATTTAAACGAATACTCGTTTTATTTGGTTTTATTTCATTATTATGGTGTATCATGGAAATAGGACAGATAGAAGCAGGAGGGAGATTTATGGATACACGAAAAAATATTTATTTATTTTATGTAAAGGACAGTTCCGTGGAAAAGAAGCTTGTGCCCTTCGTTCAGATTGCAGAAGAAAATGGATTTGAGATTGTCAAAAATTCTGAGGATGCCAATATAATCATTAGTATTGGCGGGGATGGCGCATTCTTACAAGCTGTTCGTCAAACCGGGTTTCGTCAGGATTGTTTATACATGGGCATAAAGAATGATGATGAAGCTGGACTTTACTGTGATTTTGATTTGAATTCTTTTGACGAAATGGTGCATATCATGATGAACGAGGATCTGGAGGTACGGAGATTCCCGATTCTGAACGTATCCGTAAATAATGATGAGTCACAGTTTAATTGTTTAAACGAATTAAGTATTCGTTCTTCCATCATAAAATCGTTCGTACTGGATGTTTTTATTGATCATCAATTCTTTGAAACATTTCGGGGAGATGGGTTAATTGTTTCTACTCCAACAGGAAGTACAGGCTATAACAAATCCTCAAACGGAGCAGTTATGGACCCTAAGCTTCAGGGCTTTCAAGTCACAGAGCTCGCTTCACTGAACAACAATCGTTACCGTACTTTGGGGGCTTCCTTTATTCTTAGCGGAGACCGCACGTTACGTTTTGAAATTATCCAGGACGGAAATGATTACCCTATTATCGGCCTGGACAATGAAGCCTATTCCATTCGCAACATTAAAACCCTGGATATGTCCCTGAGCAAGAAACACATAAAGACCATCAAGCTAAAAAACAACACATTTTGGGATCGAGTAAAAAGAACGTTTCTGTAAGGCCTTCATACGTTATGAAGGCCCAATAGCATATTATTGGAAGCAAAACAGTCCTTCACAGAGGGTGAAGGACTGTTTCGCTGTGATTATTCATGCCGTTCATAAACGACGGTTTCGTCTATAATGGTCTGCTGAACCTTGGCGTTTGGAATTTCCCTCGGATCAATAGAGAACAGATCCTTATCCAGAACAGTAAAATCTGCCTTAAAACCAGGCCCAATCTTCCCCTGCTGATTTTCCATTCCAATGGCATAAGCTGCCCCTGTGGTATATAAGGATACAGCTTCGAATGGTGTTAAGCATTGCTGTTCACCATAAACCTGTCCATTTAAAGTGGAAACCCGGTTTACTGCCGCAGCCATCCCCTCTAATGGGTCAATTTCTTCTATAGGTGCATCGGAGCCCCCTGCACAGACAATTCCTGCATCTATAAAGGATTTCCATGGATATGCAAAAGGCAATCGATTTTCTCCAATTCTCTCCAGAACCCACGGAAAGTCTGAGGCAACAAAGGTTGGCTGAATATCTATAATGATATTTAAAGCTGACATTCGCTCAATTAATGCGGGATTGACTAACTGAGCATGAATAATACGGTCACGAACTCCTTCAGGTGGCGGGAACTGTTCAATCATGTCCACAACCATTTCAACAGCATGATCGCCAATGGCATGGACCGCAACCGGCATCTCCCGTTTCCTTGCTTTTTTCATCAGTTTTTTCATATGCTCCTCGGAGTAGATTTGAACCCCAAACTCATCAGGCTGATCAGCATATGGCTCTGACAGCCAGGCCGTTCTTCCGCCAAATGCTCCGTCAGCAAAAATCTTCATGGCTCCCAATTCAATCCAGTCTGTCCCCTGGTTAAAACTCAAATGATTTTCATCCATTTCTTCAATAACACCATTATGTACTAATAAATTTGCCCGAAACTTGTGTCTTTCTCCATCAATGGTTCTTGCAAATGAATCATAGGTTCGTTTGAAGCCTCCGTAATAATTCAAATCCTCGCTATGTCCGCCGACAATTCCATGCCTCACCAAATCTTCTACTGCTGCGTGAATGGCTTTTTCCAGATATCCTGTCGTTACTTCAGGAATATGGCTTTTTATTAACTCCTGGGCCGTGTCCTTAAAAAATCCAGTCAGCTCTCCCTGCTGATCACGGTCAATGATGCCACCATCCGGTTCTGGAGTTTGAGATGTAATACCTGCTATCTCCATCGCTTTCGTATTTGCAATAATCGCATGTCGGCAAATCCTCGTCAGCATAACCGGCCGGTCCGGGCAAATTTCATCCAACTCATATCGATGTATGATTCTGGGATCGCTCCAGTTGTTTTCATTAAATCCTTCACCAATTAACCACTGATCTTCAGGAAGTTCCTCAGATTTTCTCTGTACTAATTCCAGGACCTCCTCAGGTGACTTTGCATACGCTAAATCCAGTTGAAGCAATCGTTCACCATGGCCAATAATATGTAGATGACTGTCTGTAAAACCAGGATACATCACATGACCTTTTAAGTTATGCTTGTCAGTTATCTGATTTTTATAAAGTTTCTCCAGATATTCCCTTGTCCCTGTATCAACAATTTGACCTTGCTGGGTGAAAACGGCCTCAACGGTTTCACCTGGATCATGCATGGTGTAAATGGTACCACCAAACCATAACTTTCCCATTCGTGTCTCTCCTCTCCTTCACTTGAATATCCATTAAACTGCTTAAAGTGATAAAACATTGGTTAAAGTATAGTAAAACAATCATAGAAGTCGCAACTTTTAGCTGTTACGGATAAATAATATTCTTATTTTAAACACAAGAAAAGGGCAGTAAACCTGCCCCTTTCGTAGCTATATCCTATTTTATTGTGGTTGTTGTCCGCTAAATTGCTGTTGAGCTACACTTACAAGGCGCTTTGTGATTTCACCACCTACAGAACCATTAGCACGGGAGGTTGTATCAGCTCCCAGCTGTACACCAAATTCCTGTGCAATTTCTGTTTTCATCTGGTTAAGTGCTTGTTCAGCGCCAGGTACAACAAGTTGGTTTGAGTTTTGGCTATTGTTATTTGCCATGATGGAATCACCTCCTTGTCACCCATTATGATGTGAAGGTAAGGTGAACCTCATGCAAAAAAAGTACTGGTATTTATTTCTTACTTTGGCGCCTTATAATAAATCTTCAAACTCTGATTTTGTTTGGTCGTGTTCAGTTAATGTAATGGTCTCTATGCCATCTAACGCCTTCTCAATCTCCGGAGTGAAATCCACATGATGCTCGAACTGATGAATTTTCTCCCGGCTTGGTCTTGTTTTTGGCTGTTTAGGAACAAAAATGGTACAGCAATCTTCATAAGGAAGGATCGACGTTTCATAGGTTCCAATCCTTCTGGAGATATCAATAATATCCACTTTATCCATGGTTACCAGCGGCCTGATAACCGGATAATTGGTCACTTCATTAATCGCATTCATGCTTTCCATTGTCTGACTGGCAACCTGACCTAAGCTTTCCCCTGTTGTTAATGAAAGAATGTTTTCCCTCTCGGCCAGTCGCTCACTGACTCTCATCATTTGCCTTCTCATAACGGTCATTCCGTAATTTTCAGGAACTTCACGGAATATTTTTTGCTGAAGTTCTGTAAACGGTACAACATGTACACGAATTTCATGGCCAAACTTTGTTAATTCCCTAGCCAGGTCCAATACCTTTTGCTTGGCCCGATCACTGGTATAAGGTGGAGAATGAAAATGAATAGCCTCCACTTGTACGCCTCGTTTCATCGCAAGATACCCAGCTACAGGGCTGTCAATTCCACCTGACAGCAGCAAAAGAGACTTACCTGTTGTGCCTACTGGTAACCCACCGGAAGCAGGAATTTTTCCAGCCATAATATACGCAGCGTCGTGCCGAATTTCCACACGTATTTCAACATCAGGGTTATGAACATCAACGGTAAGGTTATCTGTATTGGATAAAAGATGACCTCCCAGAATCTGATTCATTTCCTGTGAAGAAACTTCAAAGTTTTTATTTGGACGTTTGGTAGTAATTTTAAAGGTTTTAGCCTGTTTTTCTTCCCTAAGAGCCCACAAAGCGCCTTCTTTTATTTGGTCTATGGAGTTTTCGACCCGAATCGCCAGGTTCAGGGATTGAATACCAAAAACCTCCTGGCACTTTTCAATCACAGGCTCGTGTTCCTGCCCATTTAATTTTATATACATTCGGTCACGTGTCTGAAACAGTTTTATATTGGAAAATGGCCTTAGCTTTTGCTTTAGATTTTCTCTAAGCTGGCCAATAAATTGCTTTTTGTTTTTGCCTTTTAAGGATAATTCGCCATAACGGATGACGATATGATCATATTGCATTATTATCTACCCCATTACATTGTTTAATTGATCCAAAACATGAATAAATGTTTTACAGAATTCACGGACTTCTTCTTCTGTATTTTGATAGGACAGGCTGATTCTTAATCCGAAATGAGAACGGTCCTCTCCCCATCCACATGCTGCCAGGACTGCACTTTCATCCGAGTGCTTTGAAGAACAGGCCGACTTTGTGGATATAAATATATTTTCCTTTCCCAAAGCATGGATCACTACTTCAGGTTTAAAATTGGGTACCGAAAAGTTTAAAATATGCGGCGCTCCATCCTCTGGGGAATTAATCACAATTCGATGATCCTGATGTAAAGCCGTGCGAATGATAGCTGACAATTTCTCAAGATGCTGATAAGAATGTCTTTGTTTTTCCATAGTTAATCTCATTGCTTTTACCATGGCCACTATACCCGCCAGGTTTTCAGTACCTGGACGTTGGGAGGATTCCTGTCCTCCTCCATGTAATAGTGGAAATAGCGTCGTTCCTTTTTGAATATATAGTGCCCCGGTCCCTTTTAAACCATGAATTTTATGACTGGACATGGAACATAAATCAATTCCGGGATGGGACAGGTCAAGAGGCACCTTTCCTAACCCCTGCACGTGGTCTACATGGAAAAACAGTTTAGGATACTTAGCAGCCAAATCTGCAATTTCCTTAATCGGCTGAATGGTACCCAATTCATTGTTTACATGCATGATTGATATTAAAATCGTTTCACCATCTATGGTTCTTTTCAGTTCATCCAGATCTATCTTTCCCTCATGATTTACAGATAGATACGTGACACGAAAGCCCAATGATTCCAATGCCGCGCAGGCCTCCAGGACGGAAGGATGCTCCACCTGGGACGTAATAATATGGCGTCCACGGTTCTGATGCTTGAGCGCAATCCCTTTTATGGCCGTATTATTACTTTCTGTACCCCCTGATGTAAAAAACAGTTCCTGTTCACTTACTTTTAAAAGGTCAGCCGCTTGTTTTTTAGATGTTTTCAGCAGTTTTTCTGCCTCTCCTCCAAATTGGTGAATGGAAGACGGATTCCCATAGTAAGTTTCTGAAACCTTTCTGAAACTCTCCAGCACTTCAGGATAAGGGCTTGTTGTCGCACTATTATCTAAATAAATCATGAGTCATTTCTCCTTTAAACCAATTTTGCAATCATTAATCTTACCACACCCTTGTTAACAATAAAAGTAAAAAAGGAGTGCACAAAAGCTGAAACTCATTTGTCCCAGAGCTTCAATATTACAATTCCCTAAGCCATAAAAAAGCTGACCTGTGATGTTACAAGGTCAGACTCTTTCATTTACGCTCATCTAAAAGACGTAACACCTGATCGATAGAAGCCACCCGGTCTACTGATTGCTCCTCAACCCAAGCATACGTTAATGCAGGGTTATCAGGAGAGGAATCTTCGCTACCCGCAGCAGACGATTTTAAGGTATTTTGAAAACGATCAGTTATGATTTTATGAGATTGATTCATCTTAACTTTTTCATGGAATGAAGCAAAACGATTAGGTTCCTGATCAGGTGCAGCTATAACCATTATGGTAAATATCCATATGCTAACAGCGAAAATGGAAAGGATGATCATAAGAATTCTTTTCATCTTATTCAATTCCTCGCAGCCGTTAATTCCTCGTTCAGGAACCCTTCTAAGCGTTGCAGTGCACCTGGTTCAATTTCCTCAAGTGCTGTTGAGGCTGTTTCCAGAGCCACTTCATAGTCCCAATTGCGGAAGGCAGACTCTGCTTCTGATAATTTAGCGGCCAGCAGCGGATATTGACTTCTGTACCGGTTCGCATATTGAATAACATACTCAGACAACTTCGCCTGCTCAATTAAATATTCTGTCTGTTCCTTTACCATTTCTGTGTCTTTTTCTGCTTTGCCCAATAGATGATTAATCTTTTCCATATTTAAAGGGTGCTGGTTTAACTGTTTTGAAGTTTCATCTATGTTTACAGCCACTTCACTCATTGCTTCGTAAATATATTCAGGGACACCAGGAAGGTTATTTTTCTGCAGATTTCTCCTTATCTGTCCCATTTCTCCCAGAAGCTGATTTATTTGCTTATTCGCCTGAATTTCATCATGCCTTAAGGACTGAATTCTCACAACAAATGACTCATGCTCCTGACGAATGTTTTCCCATTGAGATAACCAGTTTTCCAGATCCCCGCGAATATTTGCATAAGGCTTTTTATCCTTTTCCATTTCGCTTTGAATTTTATCCGCTAAGAGCTTCAGCTGATTCATTTGATTTTCCAATGAAACCAGTGTTTCCTGTTCTTCCTCAGTAAACTCATAATTCTCCTGCAGGGTCTTCACATCCGATTTGGTTTCCTGCAGGTTTTTGTCCATTTGAAAAAGTTCATTTTCCATAACCTTTAATTTCTTCTCCGTAAACTGCTTGGCTAATGCTTCCTGTTCTAATTGATCATATATTTCCTGAATGCGTTCTTCCACTTCAAGAATTTCCTGATCAACACCTTCAAGATTCCCCTGGTTTAATCGATCCAATAATAAAAGAAGACGTTCCTGATAGTCCTGGATTTCTTTTTCAAACCCATAATGCTGCAATTCATGGCCTGAATCCTTCATTTCTTTTAAACCACTCGTTAACTCATCTAACTGCTGGGGAAGCTTAATTTTACAGGCGTGATATAGTGCAGGAAAACTCTGCATTTTATCATTAAGAAGGTTTAGCCGTTCACTCACCTGTTGCACCAGGCTTTGGGCTTCTATGTAATTCCCATCAACCGTTAAATCGTCGAATTGTGAAATTTCCTCTTCAATTTCATCTAATTCCACATCAAATACAATATCAGCCTTACCAAACTGATAACGGTTTTGTAAAAGGTACTTTCTTGTTTCTTTAATACGCGGACGGATTTCCTCTACCTGTTTATGGCTGTCTTCCTTAGAGCTTACTAATTCTTCCACTTCATCAAACATCTGGTCTATTGATTGTTCCGTTTTTTCTAGGGTTTTTTGAGTATGGTCTAAAATACGTTTTGCTTTACGGAACAAATAGCGGTCAGCAGCCTCTTCAGCATCAAACAGATCCTCTTCCAGGTCAGGCATTTTTCTCGTCACGATATAATCCCAGTCATCTCTCCATTTTTCAAATCGAGTCTGGGTTTCTCCTGACAGATTCAGATCTTTAATCTTTGATAATTGTTTAGTCACATCTTTATTTATAACGGCCAATTTCCATTCTTCTAACTCATCAACACGATCATAGACTTTCTTTCGCAGGATGAGACCTATTATAATGAATATGATGATTAAAAGTATGGCTCCAATGATGTATTCCATTAAAAAGCCTCCCATCTCAGGTTCCACTTTCTATATTTACCGTTCCGTTTAAAAATTTTGTGTTGCTACTATAATATCATGTCTTCGCCTGTTTTTGCTAAATTTTTTCAAATTTCTTTGCCATAAAATCCAATTTTGTCATGAATGAACGATTTCCCTTTTTAAGTGTCCGTAAAATGAACTGAGATGGTGTGTAAGCTGCCCGTAACATCGGCCGAATTTTTACGCCGGAAAAAAGACACTTATGTATCTTTTTCAGATACCATAAGTGTCTCCAGCCATTGTTTTATGGATCGTTTATAGGTGTCTATGTATACGTCTGTAGATCGGTTCATCCCTACTACGTTCTTCCATTCGTATGACATATTAAAAGGAATATGCAGCAGACCATACAATTGAAAGAATAACATTTCTTTTTCTATAGTTGAGCGGGAAGATGAGGTGAATAAACGAAGAAAGACTTCCTCAAGTATAAACTTTTCTTTAGCAAGATAGGTAACCAATAACTCTCTTACTAAAATATTATCTTTAGATAGTTCTCTTTGTATAAAACTTGTAAATTGATGATGTTCATACTTGTAATGTATAATAACATCAATTAATTGATTCAGCTGGTCTTCGGGATAATCTGTTGTGTCGAATTCTGCCTGTGTATCTTCCAGCTCCTGCAAATAGGTTTCATAGTAGTCAATGATAAGGTGCTCCAGGAGTCCCTGTTTATTTTTGAAGTAGTAACTGATCATGGAAACATTCACCTTTGCACTGGAGGCAATATCCCGTACAGAGGTACCATGAAACCCTTTTAAATAAAACAAGTGCACAGCGGCATTCGCAACCTTTTCTTTGGTTTTTTGACTCATCCTATTCCCCCCTGTTTTATTTTTTCTTTTTATTGCCGGGGAATTCCTTTTATGAGTTTAAAAGAAATTCCGACAGAATCTCTTATAAGATCACAAATTATTTTGGGGAGGTCATTGTTTTGTTCCAGAAAGAAGCTTATACAGGGCAAGTTGAAAAAGATTATGAGTTAGTCAATAAACAATTGAAAGCCTTAATTGAAGATGAGTCAGATACTATTGCCAATTTAGCCAATGCATCTGCTCTCCTCTTTCAGTTTTTAGATGACGTTAATTGGGCAGGTTTTTACCTTTACAAAAATGGAGAGCTTGTTCTTGGGCCTTTCCAGGGTCTTCCGGCATGTGTAAGAATTGAATATGGCAAAGGAGTATGCGGCACATCACTAAAAGAAAGACAGACCGTTCGAGTGGAAAATGTTAATGAATTCCCCGGACATATTGCCTGTGATTCAGCCAGTCAATCAGAAATTGTCACCCCTATTTATAAGAATGATGAAATTATAGGTGTACTGGATATTGACAGTCCGAATCTGAATCGCTTTGATGAAACAGATCAGAAAGGTTTAGAAGAATTTGCCAGTATTCTTAGCAATCATTTGTAATTAACCCAATATTTGAAGAAAACGAAATCGTTATTAAAGCACGATTTCGTTTTCTTTTACAACTCGATTTTTCCCTTTTTCTTTAGCCAGATACAAAGCCTTATCTGCTCTTAAAAAGAGACTTTTGGTTTCCCCGTGTATTTTATCATCCCAATAAGAAACACCACAGGATATGGTCACTTTTGGATATGTTTTTTCCGACACTGTATGCACCAGCCGTTCAGCCACATGCTGAGCTTCCTTCATGGTTGTATTCGGTAAATAGATTGCCAGTTCTTCCCCACCCCATCTTGCAGCTATGTCATTTGCGCGAATATTTTTCCGGATAATTTCGGCAACCTGACATATAATTTCATCCCCGGTATCATGCCCATATTGATCGTTAATTTGTTTAAAATTATCAATATCCATCAGAATAAACGTTCCGTGCTTTCCTACTTTCAGATGTTTATTCATCATTTTATCCAAATAGTTGCGGGAATACAGTTTTGTTAAATAATCAGTTCGAACTAATTGTTCTAACTCCTCTTTTAACCGGTAATTAATAACCGTTAAAGCTGAATGCTGGACAAGGGATTGAAGCAGCTTATAGGTTTCAAATGAGAAAAAATACTCATTTGGATGCAGTACTGCAACGAATCCAATCACTTTTTCATCATGAATCATCGGCACTGCCATCACGGACTGATAAGGGATATCATGATCTGAATGAGTGCTGTTAAAATCACCAATAAAAATCGTATGGATGTTTTGTTTCACTTTGCTGTTTAAAAAGGAAAGGAACCATTTTCCCTCTTTAGTCGAGAAGAAGGATGTGCTTTCTTTCAGCACTTTATATTCACGGAAATCCTGTTGATTATTTCTCTCATCATAAAGAATAAACCCTACCTCTTCTGCATTAAATTTACTTATCATTAAGTCTTCCAGATAAGTAAATGTTGCGGATAAAGTCCTTTTAGAGTTAAGGGCCTGCGACGATTGGTTAATTAATTGCAAATCTGTAATGTATCTTTGGGATTGCTGATACAGACGTGCATTTTCCAGGGCATTACCGGCAGTTTTGGCAAGGATCGAAATAAATTCAATATCATTCTCGCTGAAGAATAGCGTATTAGGCTTCAGTACCTGTAAGACGCCATATGTTGCCTGCCTGCCAACTAAAGGTGCATATAAAGAAGCAGTATCACCGGAAATATCCTCGAACTGAATTTGCCCGGTAAGAAAGGCTGTTGTTACGGCATCCTTTTCATACCGATCATAGATGAGCTCTTTAATGGGTAAATCCTCAATCTGGAGGTTGTCCTGCATCAAAAGCAAATAAAAATCAAGCTCAGGATAGAGATCCGTTAAGGTCTTAATGACTTCCCGAAGGACGTCTTCTATGTTCATTGTAGAATGAAATTTAGACGTGACCTGATACAGTCGTTCATATTTGACTTCCTCATCAATGGATTGACAATAGCTCATGAGCGTATGGATAACCGGGCCTGTCTGCTCAGCTATTTCTAAGAAAAAGTCTGAGTCAGGAAAAGAATCATCATCGACAATCAATAGGATAAAACCATCATTTTCTTTTTTGATATGTAAAGGTATAATAACAGTCGAAATGGCAGTATCCGAAGACATTAAAATGGAACCCCCGTTCTTTTGGAAATAAACGGGTACAGACTCGGTCATTTTTTTAAACGTTTCGATAGTGAAGACATCCGTGTTAGCTGGAGCATCAGCATTGGATGAAAATAACTGATATTGCTGTGAAGATTCATTCAAGAGATAAATATTGCTTTCATTAACAGCCAAAACGTCTTTTAGCTGCTTAGATATTTCCAACATCATGGATGGAAAAGATCTATTTTGATGATGAATCATTAGATCATAAAATTTTGCTTTAAGAATGTCTCTAAGTTCGTTGACAGATTGGAATCCCGTCATTACTCATCACCTGAACTTTTTATATCATTAGGAAATTTTACCCATTATCATTCTAACATATTCTCATGCTAAAAAATGAAAAAAGTTCATAAATCGGATTAAAAAATAAAAAATCCACAGTAATAACGGAAGGATGATGAATTTACTTGACTTATTTGTAAATAAATTCTATAATACTCTTTGTGTAAAATAAAAGGTAGCTTAGGTGAACCGGCGTTGTTATCATTTTGTTCCTCTTAAACGAAGAGGTGTATCGCGTAACTCTCGGCTGCTGGGGCGAAGGTACATGAAAACAAAATGAGCATCGTTTAGGAACACAGTTTTATTTTATGCAAAATTTTATATCAAAGGAGAATGTCAAGTGGCTAGATACACAGGTCCAACTTGGAAAAAGTCTCGTAGATACGGCATTTCATTGAGCGGTACAGGTAAGGAATTGGAAAAACGTCCTTACGCACCAGGACAGCATGGTCCAAATCAACGTAAGAAGCAATCAGAGTATGGATTGCAAATGCAGGAAAAGCAAAAGCTTCGTTTCCTTTACGGATTGAATGAACGTCAATTCCGCAGCATTTTTGATCAAGCTGGTAAAATGAAAGGTGTTCATGGTGAGAACTTCATGATTCTTCTTGAATCCCGCCTTGACAACCTTGTTTACCGTCTGGGCTTAGCCAGAACTCGTGCTCAAGCTCGTCAATTAGTTAACCATGGTCACATCACTGTAGATGGTGGACGTGTTGATATTCCATCCTACCGTGTTAAACCTGGTCAAGTAATTGGTGTCCGAGAAAAATCCCAAAACTTGGCTATCATCGAAGAAGCTATGGAAGTGAACACATTTGTTCCGGAATACCTTTCCTTTGATGAGAATAAATTTGAAGGAACTTATAATCGTTACCCTGACCGCTCAGAATTGCCATCTGAAATTAACGAGGCTCTTATCGTTGAGTACTACTCTCGTTAATCTATATAGTTTGCAGGTTAACACACAAAAAACCCTTGAAATGTTGTTAAATCAACGTTTTCAGGGGTTTTTTATTTTTGTTTAATTTGCAAAATAATGCAGGACAATGCACTGATTTGGGGCCAACTGGGGCCAACAAAAATTACTAGCATGGGTGAAGGAATGGAAGGAAGAAGGAAAAACAAATACTACTTGAGATTACGGCCATAAAAATATACCACTGCTGGCATTTTTCTTATCGGTGATTGCCACTTGTTACGGCCTAATAAAGTAAGGGGAGATTAGACTTTTAATCCTTCCGTTATTTTAAATAATACCCTATTGGTAAATGCGGTTCGATTTTCAACAATCGTTACCCGTAACTTGAACAAACTCTAAGTGTTCTTTTTAAAGATACGCTTTAAATCAAAGAAAGTAATCGTTCCACAAATTATCACACTTACTATTAATAACGTTGCCATAAACCAATATTCTCCAAAAGTGGCAACAACACTACATAAGCAACCTATTGCTACAGCTAATGACGCATACTTTACTCTCCATTTTCAAGCTTAGATAGCTTTTTTCTATCCTCCCCTTTTAGGCAAAAGAAACAAGCGTTCCTACTTGTTTCAGAAACGCTCATCTTTACTTTAAGTACATTTTTTCACATAGTTATATACAAATAGATGTCGTTAATTACGTAGTATCCTTGAACTGCGCAGCAAATGACTTTGTATTATTACACTCCGTTTGTAATAAGAATTATCGAATATTACTTGTTGTAAATAACATACCAGTTACAGGATCTAAATAAATTAAGTCAACAGATTCACTTTTAATGTGCTGCAAGAACCGTCCACATGTGCCTATCTCCGTCTGATATTGCTCATTTCAAATCCACTTTTGGGTAGGGTTGGCATTTCATCTAAGCTATAGTTTAAGTCTTGGTTCGGGATGTCGTAATTAATTCTTTTAACTATAAACTCTAACGTTGCTTTCATTACCTCGAGCGTAACACCTTCTCCAGGACAACGATGCCCTTTAGCAGGGTCACCCCCACCCTGTGGAATAAAATTATAAAGACTGCCATTCCAATCTTTGAACCGACTTGGTTTAAACTCGTTAGGTTTTTCCCATAACCTTGGATCATGGTTTGTTCCATACATATCTAAAAATACAACTGTTCCTTTTTTAAATTGAAAGTTTTTCCAAGTAAAATCATTTCGGACCTTAGCACCTACAAATGGGCCAAAAGGATAAAAACGTCGAACTTCGTGAATAAAACTTTCCATGTCGTCACTGGTACTAGTCTCAAGCTTTTCTTTTTCATCTCTATATTGATAAAGAGCTAAGGCAGCGAATGTAATAAACGTTGCATTCGCCACAATTGGTCGTAACACGTTAATGAGTTCTACTGCTGCCATTTGGGTATCCAATTGTGTTCCATCGGGTTGTTTAAAAAATGCCATTTCATAAAGGGCTGTCCCTTTTTCCGATTGTAATTTTCCAGTTCGGACGTTATCGATGACTCCTCTAATCCATACCTCTGCTCGATTACGTGCTCTTCTACCTTGCCAATGTTCTGGCCCAACTTTTCCAAAGGCATAAATCATCGAAATAAAGTCATTGGCACGGTCCGTTATTTCTGACTCAGCTAGAGGAACCCCAGCCCACTGGCATACGACATTAGTTAGGATATTCTTCGCTTCCTCAAAAAGTACAATCCTTTCCGCATTCTCCCATCGTTCTAAGGCAGATTCCCAATGCTCACGAGTAAGCTTAGCAAGCTGTTGTTGGTTAGGCGGAGTTAATAAGGACATAAAAAGTAATTTCCGATGTAGATGCGCTTCCCCATCCATCGTTTGAATACCATTTTTTCCAAACAACGTTTCCTGTACGCGTTTTGGAGCCGCTCCTTTTCGTTGGAACTTTTCTGGATCATAAAACACTTCTGCAGCTTCTTCCCCTCTCATACAAATAGCATTTTTGCCTAGTACACGAGCTTCAAAAATATCTGATTCATATCGTTTTACTCGATTCTCGATAAATAGATAGCCTTCTCTTAATAACGCTAGACTGTTATCTAAACTGTCATCATGCGGAAGCGATTGATTCGTTACCATATTTTCGTTCTCTCCTTCGTGTTATCGTAATGATTCATGATCTTCGCTTAGTTGCTGCTAATGCTAATGCCCCTAATCCAATAACTGCCATGGTAGAAAGGATCGGATGTTTACTAGCTTTCACATAAAGACTCTCTGAACGAATCCAGCCGGTATTCGTTCCCCGTTCATGTAATCCGTAACCAGCTTGATATATGGCACTATTTCTATTCAAAGCTGGTCTGTTTGCGTACTGAGTAGGTGGCATCAAAAATTCAATGAGTCGATCAGTGAGTCTTGGAAGAAGTGTGCCCATCAGTTCTAGAAGTTTAGCTTGCGAGCCTACGTATATATCTCTTTTTGGGTGTTCCGCAGCGAATAGAATTGCTTCTGCAACAGCTTCTGGTGGATAAATCATCCCATTATGTACCGGGTGCTCGTTTAAATAACTGGTGGCATGCTCATTATACGGTGTATCGATTCTTCCAGGATGGATCAACGTAACGGAGACAGGGACATTTTCTTTTTCTAATTCCATTCTTAGACTTTCTGTCCATCCATGCACAGCAAATTTAGTAGGGGCATATGTGGATTGAATGATTGTCCCTCGATCGCCGAAAAGACTACCAACATTGATTAAAGCACCTGTGACTCCTCTTTCTTTAAAGTGATTCACAGCAACTCTACTCCCATAAACGACACCCCAATAGTTGGTATCGAGCATCCGCTTCATGTCTTCAATTGTTACATCCATCGCATAGCCATAGATCGTAACACCAGCATTATTCACCCATGTGTCAAAACGTCCGAATTGTTCAATTGCCTTTTGGGCAATTTTTTGGACATCCTCTTCACGTCCCACGTCCGCTTTTACATAAGTCGCTGGATACCCTTTTTCTCTCAGTTCTTCTGTGACTTTTTTTAATGCCTCTTCATTTCTAGCAGCCAATACGACCTTAGCTCCTTTAGAAGCCGCCATTCTTGCAGTGACCAGCCCAACGCCACTAGATGCCCCCGTAACAACAATAACTTGGTCTTTTAATTGCTTTAAGGGCGAGTTACTTCTTTTCTGAATTGTTGTTGTTTGATAATTCCATTGCTTGTTCTTTAGTTCTGCCATTCCTTTTAAATCTATCACCTTGTCATAATATTCATTTTTTTCATCCATCATCTCAATTCCCAAGGATGTACCCCCTTTTTCTCAAAATCTTAACCTCAGTATTTGTAATCAATTAAGAAAAATACATGGTTCACATACTAAATTTTAGTTAATTTCCATCGGTTTATTTTTTTAAAGGTAGGGGAAGTTATGGACTTTCTAAAATGTCATGAAAATGAAATGTCACGTAATAAAGAAAAAGGAAGTGGGATTAAATTTGAGCTTTCTCCAGCGATATATCATCGATTAATTCGACCTAAATGGATTAATCATATGTATATTCATAATAGAATTCAAAAGCATCTAAAACTACACGACAAAAATGTACTTGATTTTGGAGCAGGAACAGGTGCGAACTGTAATCTTTGTAAACCTGGCAAATATGTAGAAATTGATCCGGGTGGGAGAATAATAGCAATTGAGCCTTGCTTCTCTAAGAAAAGTAAAATTAGCAACAAGGTATCATGGATAAAAGTGATAATGGATTTTTTTATCAAAAACGAAGAAGGGTACTTTGACTACTTTAAAAGAGAAGGATTCCAATGCGAAACGATTCAAATGTTCAGAAAATTATTTCTCTATAATGAACTTTTCTTTACCGCTTATTATCCGAAGTTCATAACAATTATCTCCACCTTAGTTTTGATTTGTAAACTAAGGATTACCTATTCAAACACCAAAGATACCAACTAATTATGGGTGGTTTCTTTATTTCTATACTTTTAGCCTTTGAATAAGAAAAAGACGATTACTTTTGGGGTAATCGTCTCTAAGTTAGCCAGTATCGTTGTACTGCGCAGATTCCTCACTATTTATATAGATGTCTTCATGAATACTTCCTCGATCATATGTTGCAAACACAATTCCTTCTTCAAGGTTTTCTGGGAATTCAACAAGATGAGCTCCAGAGCCAATCTCAGCGAATTCTTGGTTTTGTTCAGACGTTTCTTCTTGCATCTGTTGTGAAGTTTCCATAGTTTCATTATCATTGTTGTTGCAAGCAGTAAGGGTAAGGGCTAGCAGTAACCCAAGAGTCATAATGAATCGTTTCATTTGGTTCTCCTCCTAATTTCATCTTATTATCTTGGTTCTTTCTTTTATTAGACCTTCTAGGCAAGTAGCCGTTCTGTTTTCATGTAAGTTTCTTACCGTTTACTAATGTTTCAATATGGTAATAACAATTCGTTCTCCCATAGCTAGTCTAGTTCAGAAAGCGAAATTCTGTATAACCTGTCATCATTCTCCTGTGGATTACCTCGCCCATCTCTATTATTACTAATGAAATAAAGATAGTTATCCTCAATGTGTACATCTCGAATTCTTCCAAGTCCGGTTATCACTTCACGGTATTCACCTGTTTCAAGTTCAAATTCTAAAACAGCAGATCCCCTTAAAGCGGCAGCATACAATTTGCCATTATAATAATCGATTCCGGACGGTGCCCAGGTTGATGCATCTCCAGAAGTGAATAGAGGTGAAACCATACCATCTTGTTCTTCATAGCCTTCAATAACTGGCCAGCCGTAATTTTGACCGGCTTCAATCCTATTTACTTCATCATTTGCATCGTTCCCGTGCTCACTAGCGTATAGCGTTCCGTCGGGTAACCAAGTAATCCCTTGAGGATTTCGGTGACCATAACTATAGACGTATGAATTCGGAAACGGGTTATCACTCGGAACCGTTCCATCTAAATTCATTCTTAGTATTTTTCCAGCTAATGTATTAGGTTCTTGAGAAATACTGCTTTCATATGCATCCCCGGTTGTCACATAAAGTTTTTCGTCAGGTCCAACTTTAAGTCTTCCACCATTATGCCAGGAGTTACCTGGAATCTTATCGAGAAGCAAGCTCTCCTCTCTCCAAACGTTACCCTCTAAACGAAGTGTTATGACACGGTTAAACTGTCCGGTGTTGTCCTCGTATGTATAATACCCATATGCAAGATTTGATTCTTGGAAATAAGGCGCGAGTACAAAACCCAATACCCCATCCTCTGAAGTCGTCGAAACTTCCTTTTCTAGTTCTACGCTTTGCCTCTCTACTTCTCCATTTTCTATCTTGACATGGTTCCGGGGCGTTCAGTCAGGTAGAATGTGTTGTTAAGTTTTTCAATCGACCAGGGAACATTAAGATCCTCAGCTATCACTTCTAATTCTTCATTCCCTTGTTCATTTCGACTATTTTCTTCATTATTGATTGAATCTTGTTGATTACTTGAAGAACAGCCAGCTAATATGAAACTAACTGCTAAATATATACCCAGAATTTCTCTCACTACTATTCACCTCTAATATTCAGATATTTTAAAGAAATTCACACTTCTAAAAATAACCTTTTCTATAATAAACTTACTAATTATAGTTAACTATAAGTCAAGAAGATTAATCATTTTCTCATATACCTAAAGTTATAAAACCAGGATTTGTCGCTAAGTCCTTACGGCGAAAGCCTAGTATTATGGACTTATAAACTCTTATAGTATAAAAAAGGGTGTCTTAAAAGCAAGCTTTTTAAGACACCTTTAATTCAAATTAAGGTTATATCATTTACCAGTTATTCCACAAAATCAAAACTTATCTTGTTCTCTAAGATTTACATAGTTCTTTTAATTCATGTTATCTTATAAGTATTGCCTTTTCACTGTCCATCAACTCTTTAACATCAATTAAGTTATTCATTTTACATTTTTTCCGTGAAAAATGATTCGAGCTTATCAAAAGGAATTTTATCCACCTGATCATACAAGTCAACATGATTTACATCTGGAACGACATAGATCTCTTTCGGTTCTGCCGCATTATCGTAGGCAGTTTCACTGAAATGTGTAGAATGTGCATTCTCACCCACGATAAACAAAATCGGACGTGGAGCGATTTCATTGATATGTGCCAAAGAAGGAAAATTCATCAGAGACAGCATAGATGTACTTGTCACATTGCCAAATGCATTAGGATGCCAGCCTCGGTCCATTCCATAAAAGGTAAAAAATTCCTCAGAAACCGGATCAAGTCCTTCTGGAATTTGATCTACAGGCTTTTCTGGAAAAGTAGGCTGAAATGCCGGCTTTCCATTTTCAAAGTCCGTCCATCTCTGCTGGCTCAGTTGATCCAACATCTCAAAACGAGCCTCACCTGTCATATCATTCCCCATACTACTAATATCGTACATTACACTTGTAGCAATTGCCTTAATTCGTGAATCCATAGCCGCTGCAGAAAGGGCAAAACCACCACTGCCACAGATACCGACTGCACCAATTCGTTCTTTGTCAACATATGCTTGCGATCCAAGAAAGTCCACTCCGGCACTGAAGTCCTCCGCATAAATATCTGTAGAACCGACCATACGCGGCTCCCCACCGCTATATCCATGATAAGAAGGATCAAAAGCTAGCCGATAAATCCACGCTGTGCCAACTGATTCGCATAAACGCCGGGGCTCTGTTCCTTGACGCCTCCAAATGGAGGACCAATCACTAATGCAGGATACTTTTGTGTAAGATCGGCATCATTTGGCATATAGAGGTCACCAGCAATTTCAATACCGAAACGAGCACTCCTTGCAGATCAGCTTTACAATGCGGACAATTTTCTTTACTGCTCTTCATCCATTCATATCCTTTCAGTTATTCCCCATTTTTCTCCACTATAAAGAATAAATCACATATATTACACCTTTGATGAAGATTATCATATTTGTACTGTGTAATTGCTTTTTATAGGAGTTCTTGTTCAACATAAGCCCCTTTTAGCACAATAAGGCTAAACTTTATTTCTTTCAATCCATTCAGTTTCTAAGATACTCATTTCCCATAAATTCCAATACTCATCACCTATTTTTCTTGCGTCTCTAAATAAGCCCTCTTTATCAAATCCTGACTTTTCATTTCTTCAACTCTCGCACCCGTTAACACAATAAACTCTGAGATACACTTTTGTAAAATTAAATATTTCATAATTAGGAATAAGGCAACTAAAAGCTTACACTAGTTCCGAATGAATATGGCCATTTTATCATCTATCAACTTGAGTAATAATCTATTTTGACTATATTAACTTCCAAAATATATCAGGATATTCTAACCATTATTCTCCAAAAATTTATAAAAATCTAATAATATTTAATCTAATTTTATGGACTAATCTCAAAATAATTCTTGTCTTTATTTAAACAAATGCTGAACAGATTATTTTTTTGTATTTCCTTTAAACTGGAGACAAAATATTGGAAAAATTATATAATTTGAATAAGAGATATCTCGAAAGATTTGTCCAAATCTAAATATCTATGGGAAAAGGTTGATTAAAATGTTTTAATAAACTTGTAGCTTTGACCACAACAATTTTAAAGCTCTCAACGTTATTTGTTACCAGTGCATTTGCTGCTGAAGATTGGCAATACACTAACTTTGTATGAAGATGGAACTTCTGTTGGCTCTGATGATCACTCAGCTTCTAGCCAATCTGAACTTGATTTCGGTGTTCGAGAAGAGTTTTATGAAGCTAATCTTTTTCACACACTTTGATATCGGGCTATGTATCATACGAGGATGGTAGTGATTCTGAAAGTCCAATAGCTGAAACTGGTGAATTGGTTATTTACTCATATTAAAATCTCTAATATCTGCCGTTTACAATTCTAAGATGCCCTGTATTTTGGGGCATTTATCATACATAATCATACAAAAGTAAGGATGATTTTGAATGAAAAAAAATATTATTGTTTTATTAGTGGTAATTGCTTTTGGTTTAACTGTCTATATTACTACAAACAACATGAATGAAAGCGAATCAGCACAGAACGAGAAAAAAGTGTCTGTGGAAGATCATTTAGAGGACCTCAAAGATTATAAAAAAAATGTTTTACAATCTACTGTACGAAAAGAATTTGAATCCTTATTTAATGTAGACATGAAAGATTTTAAATATAGCGATATAGGAAATACATTTCCTAGTGAATTTGTCGCGGAAGCTGTTTCTTTATCTAGTGATGTTGGTGACTATTATCCGTTAGGGTTTACAAAAGAGGATAAAGGATACATATTACTTTTGGAGCATGATGGAACTTATCGGATATGGACTTTACATAAACAAAATGAAGAGTGGGTATTGAAGAATAAAGAAGAAAAACAAGGGACTTATATAGATAATAAAGAAATAATGGATAAAGCCGAGCAAGAATTTCTAGAAAAACATCCAGAAGTATCACCCTCAGATCTATTTATTAGTTAATACAGGGGAATGCTCACTAACTATTTAGTTATGAACATTCTTAACAGCGAAGAGTTGGGGTTGATTTTAACTGAATGTAAATCATCAAAACTATATATTAGGGCAGCCTTTACATCCCTTCCGGATGGTCTGATGTATATTGAAGAAGGTGCTCGCTCTTTAAGGGGGAGTGAATAAAGAGATGCTCCCAAATAGTTTAAGTGCAATATTGACAAGCTTGCCATTTGATGTTGAATAGATAACCTCTATCAATCCACCTAAAATTTCCAATAAATTATTCCATATCTTTTTGGGCTGATACCTTCCGATTAAATTCTCTCGAACCGTTCTTAGGGATACTTAAAACAGTCCAATCTTTGTCCTTTATTTGTTTTCCAATATAAATAATTTGCCCTAAGTGATAGCTTATATGGGCTACTTCAGTCTGAATTGCCTGAAGTACACTTAATGGCTGCTGTCTCAGAAAAACAGTTTTATTTAAATCCTCTTGATTAAGGTTTTCAATTGTATTAAAAAGTAGATTCCAGCCTTCTTCCCAAATTTGCATTAGGTGTTCTTTTGATTCATTATGATCAACGAATTCCAAGTCTCTATTTCTATAAGACTTTTCTCCATCACTAGTTAGAAAATCTACCCAGCGTGAATTCATATTCCCACTTATATGCTTGATTATAATTGCAACGCTATTGGACTCTTCACTTGGCTTCCAGTGTATTTCGTCATCTGTCAATTGCTGTATGCCCTTTTCTGCACGTTCTTTAAAGTGTTTAAATTGCCCTGTTGCTAATGTAAGGTACTCCTTTTCAAAGTTCCTCAAAAATATTCCTCCTTACTAATTCAATATCGATCTGTATTTGAGTGGTAGTCCATCTTGCCGGACATGATTTTAGCTACCGTTTCTTGTTCAAAGCCATTATTCAACAAACTACCAACGTTCCACAGAAGCGCTGTTCTTCTTGAATAATTACAACCTCCCTAATTGAATAAAACTAAAGATAATGTACCTTTAAAATGTTTTCTTAAAATAAGTTGCGGATTCACTATAACCTATCGACCTATAAAACTTATCTGCTCTTCTTGTAGCAAGTGCAACCAATTTAGAAACACGTTCTTTAGATAGCTTCTCTACTTCTTCCATTAAATGCTTTCCGATATGCATTCTTCTATATTGTTCTAACACAAAAAGTTCTTCAACCCAGCTGATTAGTCCGTTTGCATAAAAAGCTGAATGGTGAAAGACCAATACATAACCAATAAGCTTTTGTTCCTTTTCAGCAACAATTAAATCAACATTTTCATCATCTAAAAGTGATTTGAAAACATCTAAAAAATCAAATTCATTTACATCAAAACTTGTTGCTAAACTCTTCGCTAACACATATAAATATTCCTTGTCATTAGTATTTGCCTTTCTGTAAACAATGTCCTTAATTGTTTCTACATTAATATGTTCTTGTCGCCTCACATAACTCACCTCATTTATTTATTCATCTATTTATTTATTCAATCTAATAGACACTTAACCCTTTTAAAATTACGACTTCACTTGGTAAATATGAAAAAGACTGTCAATACAAAAAAGAGATATGCAAGTTTACAAATGACGTAGCATACCTCTTTTTATAATTGCACTCTAAAATTGTATGACCTAATTGAGCATCAAGATCATTTATTCCAAACCACACCTAACAAAACCTTGCCGAACAGTACTATACCCCACTAGACCGTTCTGAACCTGACCGTATTCAGGTTTAACCTGCATGAACCCGTTTCTCATCAGTGATCAAGGAGGTACATATTCCTTGATTAGACTAGGGGAATCCTAGTTTCGAATTTTATACCCTTTCGTCCTCCCAAGTCATTTCTCTCTAATTAGGTGGAATGATTCCTACTTCAATCGCCCTTGCTGTTAGACCACGATGTAAATAGCAACTTCTTAATGCATGACAACTCTTGCATAGTGTTCTTAGTTCAGAAATCTTATTTGAACCCATAATGCCTGCATTCTTATGATCTATATGGCAATCAGTTAAAGCAACCTTTTCCTGACATTTAACACATCTTCTCTTATCCCTTTTCCATATAATAGGGCGAATTTTTTCACCCAAACATTATAAGGTTGACGACTTTTAGGCACTATTGTCGTTCCTTCCTCTCTGAACTTTAAAGGAACTAATTTTAAAACGTCCAAAGCCATTTGGTCTATTATCTCCAATACCAGCGAACAAACCTGCGTTATGACAGATACTTTCCATAAAATTTTGTTTATTAGTGAACCTTCCCAAACAATCGAAAAAATTTCCATTCACTGGAAGTAGCTAGTCTATACCGAATATGTGTTGCCGGGGTTTTCAGACATTTTTACACTCCTTATATTCCATCAACTTTATTAGCAAGGGTCAAGGGATTACATTCTATCACAGATAACACAACAAAATTGTGAAGCCATTCAAGTACCTAATGAATTATTAGGAAACATATTGTTCCAATTATTTATTAAAAAAAAAGGAAAAAGATGATTGGTATCAAACAAAATCAGGAAGTAATCATTAAACCGAAAAATACAATTATTGAAGAGAATGACCAGATTGTTGTACTCACTTCTTCAAGCAATTAGCGAGTCTATTTAACCTAATAACTAACTAAAAGGTATACAATTCTTATTTGAGTTGTACACCTTTCCGCTCTTCTCCATTCACCGTTTGATGTTAAAATAATGTCGAATGAATTTTTAGTTGGTTTAGCATCATTTCATGGATTTTTTAGACCACAGCCTTATGTATAAACATTTAATATTAAATCCTTGTCGCGAATGGTAGCTAAAAAGATGTCATTGAGGCGACGATAGCCCTTATGATTCAATTCACGTTTTAACCATTGTTCATCTATATTAGCAAGATGTAAATGCTGATGTTGAATTTCCCCCTCAATGATCACAGGGACAGCGAGTCCTTTATGATTATTTTGCTTCGATAGGATACTGATTTCCCCATTCGGTTCTAAGATAGCATAATCAATTTCACTGATATCAAAATAGCCAGCCGTACGAATCGCTGACAGTAATTCTGTCAGGGAATAACGACTCCGCTTTAAATTTTCGACTAATATATCCCCTTTCTGAATGATGAATGTAGGTTGTCCAACTAATAGCTTATTTAATTTGTTCCAAAGGGTTAGTTTGGCAATGAGTAAGTAAACGGCAACAATCATAATTCCTGCAATAAGTCCCTCGAATATCCCGTCTATTTTAATTGCACCAAATAGTATATAGGCTAAAAAGAATATGGCTCCAAAATCATGAGGGGTCAATTGAGCTAAAGCAGTCTTACCCAGAAATCGTATCGCACCTATATATAGAAGAAAGAGAAAGACTACCTTACCAATAAAGATAAGCATCAAACCACCTTCCTGATTTTCTACATTACAAAAAAACACATATTTTTAGATTTACACGCCCTGCCCATTTTTATAATCTAATAAAAAGAACAGAAGTCTTAATAAAGACTCCTGCTCTAAACGATACCTATCTAAAATCCATTATAAAAGTTTGAACCTGGTTGCATTTGATTCATTGGGTTCATTTGTTCCATCAGGTTTCCGATACTGTCACCAATAATCATCAAAATAATGACTATGGCGATATTTGTAAGAATAATACCATAAACAACATCAAGTCCAGATTCGCCTGTTTGCTGTGATTTAATGGAGAACAGCGCTGCAATCATGGAAATACTTAAGCTTTATATTAAGAACTGTGACGGATAAGGTAGTATTTTTTCTTTCCTCTTCTAATAATGGTAAATTTACCGTCAATTTTGTCTTCTGAAGTAACCGTATATTTTAGATCCTGCTCCCGTTCTCCATTAATGTAAACAGCTCCATTACTGATATCTTCTCGTGCCTGACGCTTGGATGAGGAGATTTTCGCTTCTACAAGCAGGTCAATTAAACCTTTTTCCTGTTCATCCAACGTAAAGGAAGGTACATCTTTAAAGCCCTGTTCAATTTCTGCTCCATTCAGGGACTTGATATCTCCACTAAAGAGAGCCTGGGAAATTCTCTGAGCCTGAGCAAGTGCTTCCTCGCCATGAATTAAGATGGTCATTTCCTCTGCCAGCCGCTTTTGTGCCACACGTTTTTCCGGCTGTGTTTCCACCTCTTTTTCCAGCTCAGACACTTCATCCTGCTCCATAAATGTAAAGTATTTAATAAACTTAATGACATCCCGATCGTCAGTATTAATCCAGAACTGGTAGAATTCATATGGAGAGGTTTTTTCCGGATCTAACCAAACTGCCCCACCTGCTGTTTTCCCAAATTTAGTTCCGTCAGCCTTTGTTATAAGAGGTACGGTCAGACCAAATGCCCTGGCATCTTCTCCATCCTCTGAGGTTCGACGAATTAACTCCAGACCTGCTGTAATATTGCCCCATTGGTCACTGCCGCCAATTTGCAGTGTGCACCCTTTTTCTTTATATAAAGTTAAAAAGTCAAGGGATTGAAGAATCATATAGCTGAATTCAGTAAACGAAATCCCGTTTTCGATTCTGGATTCAACGGAGTCCTTGGCCAGCATGTAATTAACCCCAAAGTGCTTCCCAATATCACGTAAAAATTCAATGATATTCATGCTGGATAACCAGTCATAGTTATCAGCAGGAATGACATCCGCTTCCTTTTCATTTGTATTTAATACCCGCTTCACCTGCGTTTTAAGTCCTTCACTCCACGCCCTTACTGTATTTTCCTCATTCAACTGTCTTTCCGTATTTCGACCGCTTGGGTCCCCAATCATTCCTGTTCCGCCACCTACAAGTGCAATAGGGCGGTGACCTGCCCTCTGAAACCTTTTCAGCATCAGTAATGGAACGAGGTGTCCGATATGAAGACTGTCAGCTGTTGGGTCAAAGCCGCAGTATAGGGTTACTGTATTCTCCTCCAAATGTTTTTTCAGGGCTTCTTCATCGGTAATTTGGTTTACAAGTCCCCGGTCTTTCAAATCCTGTATGATATCCATACAAATCCTCCTCAAAATTATATTTTAAGTAATGTGTGCACAAAAAAACCCCGTTCCTATCCAATAGACAGGGACGAGGTTTCCCGCGGTACCACCCTAGTTGCAGTACAACAGACTGCCACTTTGCCAAATCATAACGGTTTGGTCTCCGTTTTCTGCTATTAACAGAAAAATGCTCCCAGACGTAATTCGTTAACCTGTCCTGTACTGACTCACACCAGCCGCCAGCTCTCTGCAACAGAAACAGACCACTACTGCATCCTTTCCCAGCATTGATCATTTAGTTGTTGTTAATTATTAATATATAGCACAATAGGAAACATAATGTCAAGTACAGAAAAGCAGCGGAAATGAGCAAAACTTTACCGAACAGAACTAGTAAAATTCGAATCATCCACAAATATTATACTTAAACCCAATCACAAAACATCACTCACATATGCGCTTTTTCAAAATCAAGTAAATGCCATTTGTTTTTTGTATGACAGCATTCCTTCATACGTGCTCCGACCTCGACAAAATCACCATTTTTTCCTCCCTCATTAAAGCAACAGTATGATATAATATTCATGGTATTTTAGGGGGTGTATTATGAACGAGAAATTTAGCCAGTTCGTACATAAAGTTAAATCATGGTGGCAAGCAGGAAAACTGCAGCGGTTTTCACGTATCACCAGTGATGTAACTTGGAATATTATATTGATCATTTTAGTCTTTGGATTAATTGGGGCATTTTTTGTCGGAGGATTAGGAGTAGGATATTTTGCCTCACTGGTAAAAGATGAGCCTATCAGAAGCTATGCAGATATGAGACAGGACATTTATAACTACGAAGAGACGACCGAACTTTATTTTGCTGATAATAACTATTTAGGTAAACTGCGCTCGAATCTGCATCGTGAAGAGGTGGATGTTGAAGATGTATCCGATCACGTGATTAATGCTGTGATTGCCACTGAGGATCAACTGTTTAAAGATCATCAGGGAATCGTTCCTAAAGCAATCTTACGAGCATTATTCCAGGAATTCACGAACTCAACGACCCAATCGGGTGGAAGTACGCTGACACAGCAGCTCATTAAAAACCAGATTTTGACGAATGAAGTATCATTTGAGCGTAAAGCTAAGGAAATTCTGCTTGCTTTAAGGCTTGAAAACTTCTTTAAAAAAGAGGAAATCCTTGAAGCCTATTTAAATGTTGTACCTTATGGCCGTGATTCATCAGGTCGGAACATCGCGGGTATTCAGACAGCGGCACAGGGAATTTTTGGTGTAGACTCCAAGGACTTAAATATTCCTCAAGCCGCATTTTTAGCCGGGCTCCCACAAAGCCCATTCGGTTATTCTCCATTTTCCAACGGCGGGGAGTTAAAGAGTAAAGAAGGTCTGGAGCCAGGGTTTAACAGAATGAAAACCGTGTTAAGCCGGATGCTTGAAACAGGCTATATAACGGAGCAGGAATACCAGGATGCATTAAACTATGATTTAACGAAAGACTTTATTGATCCACAGCCTTCTCCGGTTCAGGAGTATCCTCATTTAACCTTTGAGATTGAAGAAAAAGCAGCAGGTATTCTGGCTGAGCGACTCGCTGAAGAGGACGGCTATACAAAAGAGGACTTAGAAAATAACGATCAACTGAAGGAACAATACAACATTATAGCCAAAAGAAATTTACAGCAGGAAGGCTATAAAATTCACACGACCGTCGATAAGAAAATTTATGATGCTCATCAGGAAATAGCGAAGAAATATGAACACTTCAAACCATCTCACACCATACTTGTGAAAGATCCGGAAACAGGAGAGATGAAACAGAAGAAAATTCAAGTACAGCCAGGTGCAATATTAATAGAAAATAAAACCGGACGTATTCTTTCCTTTGTTGGCGGAAGTGATTACCAGCAAAATCAAAATAATCATGCGCTGGATACCCCTCGTCCAAATGGTAGTACAATGAAACCATTATTGGATTTTGCACCTGCTATGGAAAAGGGAATGATTCAACCCGCTTCACCGGTTCTGGACGCAAAGGGTGAGGATGGCTGGTATCCAAGCAACTATGTGGCAAGCTCTGAATCAGGGATTACAACAGCACGTACAGCACTGACAAAGTCCCTGAACATACCAACAGCAAGAATTTACAAAAAAATGCTCGGCGATCAGCCACCACCAGCAACCTATCTTGATCGTATGGGCTTCTCAACTCTTATTGAGAATGAATACACAAGCGATTATGAAAATCCATCTATGTCTATTGGCAGTATGTCACTCGGGGTTTCTGTAGAAGAAAACGTGAATGCCTTTGCTACCTTTGCCAATATGGGAACGTTTGTGGATGCCTATATGATCGAAAAAATTGAAACCAAAGACGGAGAAGTCATTTATGAACATGAAACGGAAAAAGAGGAAGTGTTTAGTCCTCAGACCTCTTATTTAACGCTGGACCTTATGCGTGACGTAATTTCATCAGGAACAGGAACATACGTAAACAGTGTTCTAAACAATCCTGGTGTTGATTGGGCCGGAAAAACCGGTTCTACAGAAAATATTCAGGATGCCTGGTTTGTTGCTACAAATCCTAATGTAACCATTGGTACCCGTATAGGCTATGACACCTATGACAAAGACGGTGACGGAGACGGGTACGGACATCCAAATGATAACAAATGGAACGATCCTGACCGTCTGATTCATCTGAATTATAGTACAGGATCAGGGTTAAGTTATAGTAATCGGAACATTCTTTTCTGGGGACAGCTTGTCAATGCCGCCACTGAAATCCGTCCTGACTTAATGGCACCGGATCAAAGGTTTGGAAATCCTGGAGGCATTGTTACCAGAAGTGTCTGTGCAGTTTCAGGATTACTTCCTAGCGAGGCCTGTGAAGAAGCAGGATTAATTACAACAGATCTATTTAATGCTAAATATGTCCCGACTGAAGAAGACAACAGCTTAATTAAAGGTGATTACGTTAAGGTCGATGGCAAGTTTTATCCGGCTGCAGAAGGTACACCAGAGGAATTTACAGAGGAAGGCTTTATGTTAAACCCTGAATTTTTAGAAGAAAAGGGCTGGGATGATGTATCTAATTTAGAAAAAATCATTCCTAATAATAAAAAGTGGGAAAAAATACAAATCCCTGAGATGGAAGAGCTTTCTAATGATGGGAAGGTACCATCAGCACCAACAAATGTTTCGATTTCCGGAAAGACATTAAGCTGGAAGGCATCACCTGAAAAAGATGTCATTGGTTATCGTGTTCACATGGCAGGAGAGCCAGGCGAACCTGGTGAAGCGATTGGAAATACAAAGAAGACGAATTTTACTCTTCCTTCTAAGAACCAGGTTTATTATGTTACGGCTATCGATTACTTTGGTCAGGAATCAGCAATTTCAGAACCAGCTGTGCACGGGGATATCAACAACAATCCATTAAATATCAATAATTTATCCGCATCCGTAAGCAAGGACGTGCTGCGACTGACATGGAATAATCCTCAATCAGACGATTTTTCACACGTGAAGGTTACCAAAGATTCCAAAGTTGCAGGGAACCAAATTACAGGGAATTCTTATGTAGATAAAGATATTATGCCTGATAAATCCTATACCTACACCGTTATTGCTGTTGATAAGGATGGAGATGAGAGTCAGGGGAAAAGCATTAATGTAACGACAAAACCCGTGGACCAACCACCTTCAGACAATGGCAATAATGATAATGGAAATAATGGCAATGGGAACGGGAACGGAAATGATAAGGATAAAAATAATGAAGGAACCTGACCTTAAGCTCCCTATTCCTTCTATGAAAAACATTAAATAAGCAAGAGAACCAGCATACCAGCTTCCGTCAACTGGTATGCTGGTTTTTTGTCACGTATTAACTTGCCCTAATACCCCCACTTCAAGTTTTGAGGGTACCCCAACAAGACGAAGTGGGGGATAAACGGCCAGTAATAACCTGATAAGTTCAACTAACCATCAGTGGGGGATGGAGAAAACCCCCACTGATGGAAGTTTCACTTTATCTCTAAGTCCGTTATCTGTTACAAATTTGATGATATTTCACATTTAAAACGTCTCACTTTTCTGTATAATGGGAACTAAGCAAAGACATTTATTATGACTTAGGTGGTGTTGGAATGAAACATGAAAAGACTTATCATTCCACTAAAATTGAAACAGAAAACGAACCCATTACAATAGAAGGGCCAATTTCAAGTGATCAGTTATCTGAATATAAATTCCATGAGGGATTAAAGGCATTTCGCCCTCCCCAGAGGCAATTTGAGGCATTGCTGGATATTGCAGATTTTGAAGAAGGACGAATACTTATTGCACGAACACAGGATACCATCATTGGTTATGTCACCTTTCTTTATCCTGATCCACTTGAAAGATGGTCTGAATTTAAAATGGAAGATTTACTGGAACTGGGGGCCATTGAAGTTGCCTCACCATTTCGCAATTACAAAATCGGTTCAACACTTTTAAAGGTAGCTATGATGGATGACTATATGGAAAACTATATCATCCTGACAACTGAGTATTACTGGCATTGGGATTTAAAAGAAACGGGGTTAAGTGTCTGGGATTATCGTTATGTAATGGAGAAAATGATGGGTGCTGGCGGGCTTAAGCCTTACCCTACCGACGATCCCGAAATCAATTCCCATCCGGCCAACTGCTTATTAGTTTATATTGGTGAAAATGTACCAGAGGAATCGATTCAAAAATTTGACAAGCTTAGATTTCTGGGTAAGTACCAGCAAAGATGGTTATAAGGAGGATTGTTCATGTTAGTGGAAGAAGTCATGAAAAAGGAAGTTATTACGCTTCCTCCAGATGCAAAAATTGAAACCGCTTTAAAGCTGCTGAATAAACATCATATTCGGCACATTCCGATTGTAAATGATCATTATGAAGTGCTTGGCATCGTCTCCGATCGGGACGTACGTGATGCCAGTCCGTCTATCTTTGATCAGAACCATTCCGAACAACTCACCAATGAAATCCAGACCATTATGTCCCGCCCTGTAATCACCGTTCACCCTCTAGATTTTGTCGAAGAAGTTGCAGGAATTTTTTATGAGAATGAGATTGCCTGTGTACCTGTTACAGATAACCAGAAACTCATTGGAATTGTAACCGAAAAAGATGTCCTCTATACGCTTATTCAATTAACCGGCATACATGAACAAAGCTCACAGATTGAATTACGTGTTGAGAACAAAATCGGAACTCTCCCAAAAATTACCAACCTTATTGGAGAACATAAAGTAAATATTTCATCGGTATTCATCTATCCGGATAAACGTCATTCAGGTAAAAAAATCATTGTCTTCCGTATCCAGACGATGAACCCAATCCCGGTCATAGAATCTCTTAAAAACCATGGGTACGAGGTGCTATGGCCAAATATACCAGGGGTGACAAAATGAAGTGTTCAGCTGCCTTTATCTATTCAGATGAATATACACAATATCATTTTCATACTCATCATCCTTTTAATCAAAAACGGGTTCAGCTCACCTTTGATCTCTTAAAGGAAGCAAATGCATTGACGGATGAACAAATAATCCAACCGCGACTCGCTACGGATGAGGAGTTAGCTATGATCCATGACGAGGCTTATATAAAAGCTGTAAAAGCTGCCGAAAAGGGAGAGTTATCAGAAGAAAAAGCGGTTGAATTCGGTTTAGGCACAGAGGATACCCCTATCTTTAAGGGCATGCATCGGGCGGCTGCATTAATGGCTGGGGGATCGCTTTCAGCTGTTGACGCCGTATTAGAAGGCCGCCAGTCAAAGCATGCGTTAAATTTAGGTGGCGGTCTCCATCACGGCTTCCAGAGAAAAGCATCAGGGTTTTGCATTTATAATGATGCAGCTATTACGATTCAGTATATTCGAAAGCATTATAATCTGAAGGTTCTTTATGTTGATACCGATGCCCATCATGGGGATGGGGTACAATGGGCTTTCTATGATGATCCGAATGTTTGTACCCTTTCGATACATGAAACAGGAAGGTATCTCTTTCCAGGCACTGGAAATGTAAACGAAAGAGGTTTACGTGAAGGATATGGGTATTCTTATAATATCCCCCTGGACGCATTTACGGAAGATGAATCCTTTCTTGAAATCTATGAAACTGCCATGAAGGAAATCACAGAGCATTTTAGACCTGATATTATCGTGACTCAAAATGGTGCTGATGCACATGCGTTTGATCCTTTAACTCATTTATGCGGAACCATGCACATTTATGAATCGATCCCCGCCCTGGCTCATGAGTTAGCTCATGAATATTGTAATGGAAAATGGATTGCTCTGGGTGGCGGAGGCTATGACATTTGGCGTGTGGTTCCACGAGCATGGGCGCAAATATGGAACGTTATGTCTTTCAATCAAACCGGTCAAGGTCCGCTGCCGGAAAAATGGCTGGAAAAGGTTCAACAGGAGGCACCTGTCACATTACCACAGAAATGGCAGGATGATAATGATATCTATCAGCCTATTCCAAGGAAAAACGATATTAGTGAAAAGAACCATCAAACCTTAAAAAAAGCCTTGCAGTTTATTGAAAACCAAAAACAATTTAAGAATGGTCTATTTCAATAATCACTCAAGAACAAAGGCGGAAGCGCCCTTTTGTCCAGCTACGGCTCCCAGGCCTAAACGGTCGCCTACGCTTTTCTTGTCCAGCTGCGGCTCCTAGGTCAAGGCGGATATAAGCCAAAGCCATTCCGTGGCCAAACCCATGCCACTACATGACTTCGTCTTATCCCGCATGACCTGAACAGTCGCCTCCGCTTTTCTTATTAGCGACGTACGGACTGGACTGAGCCGGAGGAGATAAATTGAAACTTCAATCAGTGGGGGTTCATCCCCCGCTGATTGTTAGTTGAACAAATCGGGTGTTTACTGGCTTTTGACTCCCATTTATTTCTTACAGGGGGTCTTACAGCCAGTTAACACGCGGAAAAGGAAACACGACGAACAGCGTGAGTCGATGTTGACTTATCGGACGGAGGTGAAGGAAGTCTCGCTAGTCGCTGGGCGCTGGAGCCGGACGTGGCCTCTCCTGTTTTTCTTATCCACAAATCGCTTATTTATAATTTTCCAGACTATCAAAAAGACTCAATGACCTGTTTACCTGTCATTGAGTCTTTCGTGTTGTTATGAATTGTTTTTTGGCTCCAATATAATCATTTCCACCCTGCGATTTCTTTGCCAATTCTCAGGAGATGTGTTTTCTGCTTTCGGTCTCGTATCGGCATAGCCAACAGCCTGAAAGCGATTAGGCTTAACATTATTGTGATCAATAATATACCGAATGACACTGCTTGCTCTTGCTCCTGAAAGCTCCCAGTTGGAAGGGTATCGATAGGTGGCAATGGGACGACTGTCGGTGTGTCCCTCTACCCTTACATGATTAGGGATACGGTTTAACAGTACGCCTATTTTATCCAGAAATGGTTTACCCTCATCTATAATTTCTGCTTCACCTGTTTCAAACAGAACATTCTCCTGGAGGATTAATACAACCCCGCGGTCCGTTCGATTGGCAGAAACGACGTCAGTCAATCCTTCATTCTCCAGATATTTTTGTACTTCATTCAAAACCTTATCAAGCGAATCCTCATTTTCGCCTGATTGTCCAGCGTCACGTTCATCCTCCTTCTCGGATGCTGGCATATCTTCAAGTTCCCCGTTATTACTTTGATTATCCATGTCGTCACCATTTTCAGCCGGTTGATCTGCAGGGATAATGGAAGGCTGCAGGTCAAAGATTGCTCTTTCACGATAGGAGTCAGCCACAGCTTTAAATTTTTTCACATCAATTTGTGACATAGAGAACAGCAATATAAAGAAAACTAAAACTAAAGTGATCATATCAGCATAGGTATTTAACCAGCTGCTTTTGCCTTGGCCCGTGTTCTTTTTTCTGCGTTGAAATTTTTTATAGTCCATTGACAGACTCACCTGCAAATTGCTGTTCTTCCTCTACATCTTCCTCTTCGTCCTTCTCAAGATCATTTCTTTCCTCACTGGATAAGAATGCACTGAGCTTTTCCTCCAGTATTTTCGGATTCTGACCGGACTGAACCCCAATCACACCTTCAATGACTACCTGCTTTAAAAAGGTTTCCTCATCCGTTTTATTTTCCAATTTTCCTGCTAATGGATTAAAGACTAAGTTAGCAAGTAAAGTCCCATAAAAAGTCGTAAGTAATGCGACAGCCATACTTGGACCAATCGTTTCCGGATTGGATAAGTTATTAAGCATCAAAACAAGACCAATTAAAGTTCCAATCATTCCCCAGGCAGGTGCATACTCACCCGCCTTTTGAAATATAGCTCTTCCCCGCTGATGCCGCTCTTCCATGGCAACAATTTCTGCATTCATAATATCATTAATTACTTCTGGTTCAGATCCATCTATCGCTAACAGCACACCTTTTCGAATATATGGATCTTCTACTTTATCCACTTCATTTTCAAGTGCCAGTAAACCTTCTCTTCTGGCTTTTTCCGATAAACCGACAAATAAACGGATTAACTCTTTTAAATCATAGCTCTCATTGTTAAAGGCTTCCTTAAATACTCTTAGTGTCAGCTTCAAATCCTTCAAACTGAAATTAATAAGAATGGCTCCTAAAAGACCTCCTAATACTACAAGTATTGAAGACGCCTGTACAAATGAGGAGACTCCTCCAATCCCTCCATTTGTATATATACCGAAAAGAACCATTGTCAGGCCTAAAAAAATACCGATGGGTGTTAAAATATCCTTACGCTTCATAAAATCATTCTCTCCCTAATCAAAAACTTCTCTTATATTCTTTATCGGCATTTTTTTTATTTTGTTGAGTTTCTTTCAATCAATCGATGAGGAAGAATTACATTTTGTTCATCTACAGTTTCCTCGTTCATAAATTTCGTTAATAATCTCATAGAAACTGCACCAATATCATACATCGGCTGAATAACCGTGGATAGGGTTGGACGAACCATCGTGGCAAGCCGTGTATTATCAAAGCCGACAACCTCTATATCATCCGGAACTTTAAATCCTTTGTCCTGAGCTCCATGTACTACACCCAGAGCCATTTCATCCGAAGCAACAAACACAGCAGATGGCTGCTTGTCCTGCTCTATAAGCTTGGTAAAGCCATCATGACCTGATTGATATGTATAATCTCCCCGGAAAATAAGGTCTTCGTCTACCTCAAGGCCACCCTTTTGTAATGCGCGTTTATAGCCTTCCATTTTCTGATTGTTCATCGCCGTATCTAATGGTCCAGATACAAAACCGATGCTCCGATTTCCATTTTCAATCAGTCTGGAAATGGCTTCAAATGCGGCCTGCTCATAGTTTATATTTACAGAAGGAACCGTATTTGTTGGATCAATGGTTGCAGCCAAAACTACAGGGACAGGTGCTGATTGAAATTCTTTAATATGATCCTCCGTAATATCTCCACCCATAAAGACAATTCCATCTACCTGTTTCCCCAGCATTGTGTTAATCAGATGGAGTTCTTTATTTTTATTCTGGTCTGAATTGCTTAATATAATATTATATTTATACATCGTAGCAATATCTTCTATTCCTCTGGCTAGTTCAGCAAAGAAAATACTTGAGATATCCGGAATTATGACACCAACTGTTGTTGTCTTTTTACTTGCCAGTCCACGTGCTACCGCATTAGGACGATACCCTAAACTTTCAATGGCATTTAACACCTTTGTTCTTGTTGCTGGTTTTACGTTCGGGTTCCCGTTCACAACTCTGGAAACTGTAGCCATTGATACATTCGCTTCTCTTGCTACATCGTATATCGTCACATTCATTTCATTTATCCTCCTTAAAAATACCGATACTCATTTATTATATAGATATCATACGACAGATTAAAGCTTCAAGCAATGAAGAAAGGACAAAGATGCCTATTTATCATCTATTTTGTCAAAAATTTTCCATAAACATTCTCTTTGCACCATAAAAAGTATTGTGTAACAGCATAAAAACCCTTCACTCTCTTATTTAAGAATGAAGGGTTCTTAATAAATCCAGATAAAGTGAAACTTCCAGTGGGGGGGTTCTCCATCCCCCACTGATAGTTAGTTGAACTTATCAGGAATTGTATATTAACGTTGTTCCATTTTCTTCAATTCTGACATAAACGATTCGAATGTAGGGATATCCATTTGCTGCTGAGAATCAGATAATGCCACCGCTGGATCGGGATGAACCTCGGCCATGACTCCATCTGCTCCAATGGCTACAGCTGCCTTAGCCGCTGGCAGAAGCAAATCACGACGACCTGTTGAATGAGTGACATCCACAAATACAGGTAAGTGGGTTTCTTTTTTCAGAATAGGGACGGCTGAGATGTCCAGCGTATTACGTGTAGCCTTTTCATAGGTTCGAATCCCGCGTTCACAAAGGATAATATTTTCATTGCCCTGGGAGATAATATATTCCGCCGCATTAATAAACTCAGAAATTTGTGCAGCTAAACCTCTTTTTAGTAATACAGGTTTATTCACAGATCCTGCTGCCTTTAACAGCTCAAAATTTTGCATGTTTCTTGCCCCAAGCTGGATAACGTCAACGTAATCACAGGCCGTTTCAATATCGGCAGGATTTACAATTTCACTGACTACGGCTAAGTCATATTCATCGGCAACCTGCTTCAAAATCTTTAATCCTTCAATCCCTAAACCCTGGAAATCGTAAGGAGAGGTTCTTGGTTTAAACGCTCCACCTCTCAGCAATGACAGACCCTGCTTTTTAACGGCTTCCGCGACTTCTGCCACTTGCTCGTAGCTTTCAACCGAACATGGACCCATAATATATTGTAATTCACCGTTACCAATATGTTGACCCTTGATGTTAATAATGGTATCCTCAGGTTTTTTCTTCCTGGACACAAGGAGCGCCTTACTATGGTCATCTTCCTGGAGTTCAAGAGCCATTTTAAAGATTTCTTTAAATAAATGCTCAACTGTTGAATATTCAAAAGGACCATCATGTTCCTGTAATATATGGTTAAGCATTTCCCGTTCACGTACTGGATCAAAACGGTTCATTCCGTGTTTTTCCTTGACTTCACCAATTTGCTGAACAAGCTCTCCCCGCTTGTTGATGAGTGACAAAAGATCCAGATTCACCTTATCCAATTCGTTTCTTAATTGGTCCAACTGTTCATTACTCATAATTAATCCCCCATTCTTTACTTTAAATACGCAAGTTCGGTGGTTTTTTGTTAAAATAGAATATAAATAATTAGGCATTATTATAACGAATGTTTTTGAGATTGTCATCACCGTTTTTTGAATTTTTTATAATTAATTTGCATTTTTATACATATTTGCTTCCAGAGAGTAAGGAAAGGAACGGTTATTATGGGAGAGAGAATTTTTGCATTTGATATCGGGACACGCTCTGTGGTCGGTATGATTCTGGAGAAGGAAGAGAACCATTTTGAAGTGATCGATATTGTAACGGAGGAGCATCAGAAAAGATCGATGCTGGACGGTCAAATCCATGATATTGTTGCCGTCTCCAATGTCATCAACAGTGTAAAGGAAAAGCTGGAAGAGAAGCACGGAATCATTAAAAAGGTCTGTGTGGCAGCTGCAGGAAGAGCATTAAAAACACAGCAGACAGAGATTGAAACAGATTTGCGTCAGCACCCCATCCTGACGAATAATGACGTTTCCCATCTCGAATTAAGCGCCGTTCAGCAGGCCCAGTATGAATTAGCAGAACAGGGGGAAGAAACCACCCAATATTACTGTGTGGGATATTCCGTTCTCCATTATCAACTGGACGGGGATGAAATTGGGTCTTTAATTGATCAGCAGGGAACCACAGCCAAGGTTAAAATCATTGCGACTTTTCTCCCGGAAGTAGTCGTCGAATCTTTAATTTCTGCCCTTCAACGAGCCAACTTGGAAATGGATGCATTAACACTTGAACCCATTGCAGCCATCAATGTTTTAATCCCTCCTTCTATGAGACGATTAAATGTTGCTCTCGTTGATGTGGGTGCTGGAACAAGTGATATTGCCATTACTAACCATGGGACTGTTACTGGTTATGGCATGGTTCCTATTGCCGGAGACGAGATTACCGATGCGATCAGCCAGGCTTATTTACTTGATTTTCCACAGGCGGAGGAAGTGAAACGCCAAATAACTGAACACCAAAAAGCAGTTGCAGAAGATATTTTAGGAATGGAGACAGAAATTCATGATCAGGAACTGGTCGAGCGGATTTCAGATACCATCAATCATTTAGCTAATTCCATTTGTGAAGAAATTTTCACTCTGAACCATAAGTCACCACAAGCTGTTATGCTCGTAGGGGGAGGAAGTTTGACCCCTGAACTGACATCACGAATTGCTCATCATCTGAAGCTTCCGGAGAATCGTGTAGCCGTGAGAGGGACGGATGCCATACAGAACCTTAAAAAAGAACATGATCTCATTAAAGGTCCCTCCTTTGTAACGCCGATCGGTATTGCCATTGCAGCCAAGCAATCTCCTATACAGTATATCAGCGTTAAAGTGAATGAACGAAATGTTCGTCTGTTTGATCTTAAAGAACTGACTGTGGGAGACTGTCTGCTGGCTGCCGGGATCAGAGTAAATAAAATTCATGGAAAACCCGGAATGGCTCTTATGGTAAAAGTTAATGGTCGACAGCTTTCCATTCCGGGAACTCTTGGAGAACCGCCTTTGATTAAACGGAATCATGAACATGCGGATGTAAACAGTCCGATCAAACATGGAGATGAACTGACAGTTGAAGCTGGAAACGACGGAAAATCACCGGAAATAAGCATTAAGGAGTTAACAGAAGGATACAGCACCCAAAACATTTCCTTTCAGAATCAGCCTTATAAAATCCATCCCGAGATTATCCTAAATGGTAAGAAAGCAGACCATGATTACATCGTTAACGATGGGGATTCTATTGATATTCAGAGGGTTGAGACGCTGGGTGAGTTTCTGAAGAGCATTCATCAAATGGAATATACAGATAAAAATACTCCTTTTACTGTTTATATCAATGGTCAATTACATATGACGGATGAACAGGTTTGTACTTTATTTATTAACGGTCAAAAGGCAACCCCGACTTCTACGCTCCATGATGGAGATGATGTTTCCATTGAGTTAACTGAGGAACTCCCGTTAAAAGAGCTTTTAATTAAATTAGATTTAACGATGCACGAAGAAATTCCGATTACTTTTGATGCAAAAACCATTCTGTTACAAAAAAAGAAACGGGAATTCTTCAAAGATGCTGAAAAACTGCAGGATAGCAGTATGGTAACAGCCGGTGACCATTTAACAATGAAGGAATTTACACCTGAACCCTTTATTTTTCAGGATATTTTCCGTTATATCGACATTGATGTCACGAATGTAAAGGGAAAACAATTCAAGCTGTACATTAACGATCAGGAAGCCAGTTTTACAGATCAGCTATCCCCCCATGATGAGGTTCGAATTCAATGGATTGAAAGTTATACAAAAAGATAAAGAGCCAAATTATGAATTTGGCTCTTTTTTATTTGCATATTTAGTTTCCGCTTCCGTCAGAGCTTCTCTTGTAACATCCCAGTGAGATGCATCCCAGACCACCTGATTTTGATTAAAATACAGCGCCTGGGGAGATTCATGCTTTATTCCATAAGTATCTGCAATTTCATTTGATAATGGCCTTGCTTCCTGCACATGTAATATATATAAAGGAAGTTCAGTCGTCTCAGAAAATGCTTCAAATTGCTGTTTAGCCTCAGCACTGATTGGACACGTAAGACTATGTTTAAGAAGGAAAAAACGGTCCTGTTTTTGCAGAACCTCTTGAAAGTCCCTGTTATCCTCCAAAATTTCCATACCATCTGCCCTCCCTTTCTATTCTTTAGTATCCTCTTCGATAGCGTCGGCCGCTTCTTCTATTGTATCGGCGAGGGTTTCATCTGCATTTTTCTGACTCCTGAAATCAGTTACCTTGTCCTGAATTTGATCTTTTGTGTTTCGGACACGGTCGGTTAAATCTTTTGTACGATCCGTAAGTGTTGTGGAGAATTCACCTGACTTCTCCTGTGCCAACTGGCGCCACTCAGAGCTTTTTTCATAAGCGGCATCCTTCCATTCTCCTGCACGATCTCTTACCATACTTGCTCCCTCGTTTAAATCCTGGCGCAATTCCTTCCCTGGCTTCGGGGCATATAATAATGCAACAGACGCGCCAACAATTCCTCCAATTAATGTTCCAAGTAAAAAGTCCTTACTGTTAATGTTCTGGTTTTCTTCCTGATTACTCATATGAATCATACCTCCTCAGATTTTAGCAATAGACTTTATTTTTTATATCTTTTCCATAAGTCTAAAATGGCTTGTCCCCATTTAACTGTCTGGGCTGCTGTTTGCTTATGCTCCTCAGATTCCTTTACAATCTCGTCTGATATCTTCTGCAATGAACCATTAAATTGTTTTACGGAATCCCCAACACCCTGAATCCCTTCCACTAAATTGTTCAGTTTTTTTGATTTTTCCTGAACATCTTCAGCCAGTTGATTCGTTTTGTTTAATAATGCTGTCGTCTCGGTTGTTATACCCTGCATCTGCTGTTCAAGTCCCTCCAGCGTATTTGCCACATTGTGCAAGGTTCTTCTTGTCTCTTTCAATGTTCCCGCCAGATAAATGACTAATACAGCAAAAGCAACCGCTGCTATTAGTACAGCAATATAAAGTAGGATTTCCATCTTACCGCACAGCTCCTTACTATGTATTTTCACTATTTGGAAGTTAATTGGGAAATGTAACTTCATTTACCAATGATTCCTTATACATCTAATCTATACCTCAATAAATATTTCGTCAAACATTAGCAAAATTCCTACCTACCATTATATACAATTCACTAAAGATTTATGACTAGTGGTTGAACTTATCAGGAATTTACTAGCCGTTTATCCCCCACTTAAGTCTTGTTGGGTTACGTTCAAGTCTTGAAATACGGCCAGTTAATGCGTGATAAAAAGCTGCTCTTAAATTTTTTCCTTAAGAGCAGCTTCCCTGTTTAAACATTTTCGTATTTCCCCTGGTATTTCTGAACATCTCCGGCCCCCATGAAAATCAATACGCTGTTTTCATGGTCGGCTAATCCATCTGTATTTTCCAGATTCAGAATGGAACTCTCACTAACTTTCGCCTGTAAATCATTAATGGTTAAATTGCCCGACTTTTCCCGTGCTGAACCAAATATATCACACAAATATACATAGTCGGCAAGTTCCAATGCGTCCGCAAACTCCTGTAAAAATGTTTTCGTTCTTGTAAACGTATGAGGCTGAAAGATGGCCACAATTTTTTTATCAGGATATTTCTTTCGTGCAGCATCGATGGTCGCTTCAATCTCCTTTGGATGATGAGCATAGTCATCGATTAATATCTGCTTATGCTTCCATTCCTTTTCCGTAAATCTTCTTTTTACACCTTTAAAGGTCTTTATTGCTTTAATTCTTTCAGAGGAAATATCTTCATAATGACATAAAGCAATTACTGATAGTGCATTTAAAACATTATGCGTTCCATAAGTGGGAATTTCAAAGGTATCATAAAAAGTGTTACGGACAAACACATCAAATTTTGTTCCATTTTCTGTTTCTTCCACACTTTTCGCCTGAAAATCATTGCCTTCCGAAAGTCCATAATAAACAACAGGAACTTTTGGCTGTATATGCTGAAGTTCCTCATCGTCTCCGCAGGCAATAATCCCTTTTTTAACCTTCATCGCCATTTCCTGAAAGGCGTCAAATACATCATCTATACTGGTGAAATAATCCGGATGGTCAAAGTCGATATTCGTCATGATTGCATAGTCAGGTTCATAAGACAAAAAGTGTCTTCTGTATTCGCAGGCTTCAAAAGCAAAGTATTTACTATCTTTATGACCTGATCCGGAACCGTCCCCAATCAAATAAGATGTAGGCTCAACATGCTGCAGTACATGGGCCAGGAGCCCTGTGGTTGATGTTTTGCCATGGGATCCGGTTACCGCAATACTCACATAACTATTCAGCCATTCTCCTAAAAAATTATGGTAACGATAAAAAGGTAAATCTAATTCTTTAGCTTTTTGAATTTCCTCATGATCATCCGAAAACGCATTTCCAGCTATTATTGTTAGGCCTTCATGAATATTATTCTCTGAAAATGTCATAATTTCAATGTTCCGCTTTTCTAAAGCTTCCTGAGTAAAAAAACGTTTGTCAACGTCTGAGCCCTGCACATTCTCTCCTGTATCATGAAGGATCTGTGCTAAAGCACTCATTCCTGTTCCTTTTATACCAATGAAGTGGTATGTTGTCATAAATTGAACCTCCACATACGTCATTCTAATTTACTATATGTATCTGCCTATTCACTTGCTATTCATTTATATCGTAACAATCCAAATTCATGTTACAAAAGATCCTAAGCTCCTCTAAAAGTATAACAGATTCCAATCTGAGAGTGAATGTATGATTTCTATCCAGACTGTAAAACCATTTGAACGAAAAAACCCTTATCTCTATTTATTAGACAAGGGTTCGTATAAAGAGAAACTTCCATCAGTCGGGGATATCTCCATCCACTGATGGTTAGTTGAACTTATCAGGAATTTACTGGCCGTTTATCCCCCACTTAGTCTTGTTGGGGTACTCTCGACACCACCTGAAGTGGGGGTTTTACGGCCAGTTTATGCGTAATAAAAATTATGACTCGTCCTGTGGAATATATTCAACTTTTTCCAAACGTGGGTTGTACTGAAGCTTTCGTCCCTCTTTTGCTTCTGGTTCTCCGTTTAACATGACGCTGTCACCGGTAAATCCGATTTTCATTTTTAATAAGCTCCGGCCGACTCCATACATATCAACAGGTACGTTTGCTTCTTCAAATTTAGTGATTTTATCTTGTGTAAATCCGCCTGTAGCCATAATCTTTACATGATTAAATCCTTCATCATCTAAAGCTCTTCTCAGGGCGAAAATCAACTCGGGGTTTACACCTCTTGGATCAAAGGTTCCCATGACATCTGAGTTACGGAAGAAGTACTGGTCCACCATATTTCCTGATGTATCAACCCGGACACCTTTAAGTTCATCACCAAATTCTCTGGCCACTTTAAGGGCATCCGTAATGACGTCATTATTATAGTCAACAAGAGCCATCAGTTCATCATCCGGGAAGGTCTTCTGATAAGCATAGGTTGCTTTTACAATATCCCCATTAAATAATTGAATGAGTGCATGTGGCATCGTGCCCATCCCTTCTTTTCCCCACCATTCATTCATGGCGTGAGTAGCCTGTGCAGTAGAACCGCCAATATACGCTGAGTAGCCATCACCGGCCTGTTGCGTATAATGATCATCACGGTCCCCCATAAAAATGACAGGCTTTTGTTTTCCTGAGGTTCTTGCTGCTTTCACAACATTATAAACATTCGTAGCTACGGAAGTTCTTCTGGCTAGAATTCCATCAATGATTCCTTCCAGATAGCCAAAGCTCTGATATGGACCTGAAATTGTCATGACTGTTTCAAATGGGCTGATTTTATCGCCATCTTTCAAAGAATAGATTTCGAGTTCTTCCGGATTTTCCGCAAAGGTATGTATAAGAGCAATGGCCTCATCCGTTCCACATAAAACTGCATGCTGCTTTTGGAAAAACTGCATGGTAACCCTGTTCTCGGGCATTTCATTTTGGACAATATCTCTCGTTTTTAAAAAGTATACTGCTGAAAACCAGCCTTCTCCGACTCGTTCATCGAATTTAAAGGTTTTGTTTGTTAATCTTTTGATTTCCCCATTTAATTTACGTGTGATTTCCTTCATATAAAATCCCTCTTTATCACGAAATATGGTTGTTATCTTAATCGGTTTCATCATCCCGACTATTATACCACAAACCGGCTCAGGGAATAAGCAGGGGGCTTCTATATGTCTATTTATTTAAAAACATTTCCTGAGCCTGCTCCTGGTTCATCAATACTTCTCTCGGTTTGCTTCCATTCTGAGCGGAGATTAAACCGATTTCTTCCATGCGATCGATCATTCGTGCTGCCCGGTTATATCCAATACTCATTTTTCGCTGTAACAAGGATGTGCTTGCGCGACCTTCTTCCACGACCAATTCAATCGCTTCATTTAACAGATCATCCTCATGCTCTTCCAGGGAGTGGTGCTGTATTAAATCTTCCTGATCAAACAAATACTGTGGGGATGCCTGTTTTTTCACATAACTTGTTACTCTTTCCACCTCTTCATCAGAAACAAAGGCACCTTGAATACGTCTCGTTTTTCCTGATCCATTTGGCAGGAAAAGCATGTCCCCTTTTCCTAATAGCTTTTCCGCACCGCTTAAATCTATAATGGTCCGCGAATCAACCTGAGAGGATACACTAAAGGCAATACGGGTTGGAATATTTGCTTTAATCAAACCTGTAATAACATCTACAGAGGGTCGCTGTGTTGCAAGAAGCAAGTGAATTCCGCACGCCCTTGCTTTTTGTGCAATACGACTTATCGAATCCTCCACATCCTGTGGTGAAACCATCATTAAATCAGCGAGCTCGTCGATGACTATAATAATATAAGGCATTTTTTCTGATTGCCGATCGTCTTTTTTTATTTTTTCATTAAAGCGGTCAATATCACGTACACCTTCTGCAGCAAACTTCTCATACCGATCCTCCATCTCTGACACAGCCCACTTCAGGGAGGCAGTAGCTGCTTTTACATCGGTTATAACCGGTGCAACAAGATGAGGTAAATCGTTATAAGGTGCTAATTCAACCACTTTTGGATCAATGAGAAGAAATTTCACATCCTCATAAGATGCTTTATAAAGTAAGCTTACCAGCACAGTATTAATACATACACTTTTACCCGAACCAGTAGCGCCGGCAATCAAACCATGGGGCATTTTTTTCAGGTCTGTAACTACAGCCTCTCCTTCGATATCCTGTCCCAAACCAACGGCTAAATGGGATGAATGATTCTGAAAAGTGTCATCCTGCAAAATTTCCAGCATACTGACCATCTTAGGCTGTTGATTGGGGACTTCAATTCCAATTGCACTTTTCCCGGGGATTGGAGCTTCCATTCGAATATCCTGAGCAGCCAGGTTCAGCTTAATATCATCGGTTAAGTTGGTGAACTTATTTACTTTCACGCCAACATCGGGCTGTACTTCAAATCTCGTAACAGAAGGTCCTTTTTTAACATTCGTGACCTGTGCCCTGACTTTAAACTGGTTTAAAGTCGTTTCAAGCTTTTTCTGCTGACTTTCCAGCCATTCTGTATCATCAGCTGCTTTGACTGGGAGATCATTTAACAGATGGAGCGGAGGAGCCCCTGGACCTTGCACTTCCTCCTGATGCTGTTGCTCTTCCTGTTGCTCTTCCTTCTGCTGATGCCGCTGAAGATTTCTTTTGTCACTCGGTGTCATCATTACATTAAAGGGCCTTGCTGACTTTGGTCTTGAAGTGAACTGAAAAGAACCGGATTCTTCTTTTCGTGCAATGTCTTCTTTCTTTTCCTCAGGTTTTCGTGTATGTTCCCAGGGTTGTTCCTCCCTGTTTTGTTCCTGTCTGGTACCTGGTCCATCTTCTGTATCTGTTAAACTTGTCGTTTCTCTATCTTTTCTGGCTTGAAACGGAATTATATTTTTATGTATTTCCGAATTTGACGTTCCCTGCGGCGACTGCTTATCCGAAGCCTTTTCTTCTTTCAAATCCGTATGATCAGAACGATGCTTATTTTTCTCTGCTTTTAATTCATGAACATTTTCATAATTTGTTTCATTCCTTCTTTTGTATGCCGGAATTTCATTTATCTGATCATTTGTATCTTCTGATTTGCGTTTTTGAAATCCATAAATCGGTGATGGTACATCGGTTGGCTGAAAATTAGCCCTGAAATTTTCCTGTACTTTTTTTGGTGTTTCATAATTCTGAGTTTCATATAATTCGTGATTCTTATCTTCCTTCTCATCCATCCGCTTTCGTACAGACCGGTTCTCCTTTCGTGGTGACCGGCCAGAGTGTTCCGGAATCGTCGGAATTTGAATAGAAGTCTGCTCCGGATATTGGAACGACATTTTCGTTCTTACAGATTGAGATGATGAAGGTGATGAATGTATATCCTGATGAGGCAATCGATTTTCTGACATATCTGATTCTGTGGCTGTGGTATCCTCTGCAAAGATTTCCTTCAGCCATTTTTTCAATCGATCTAACATTGATGTATCACTCTTTCTTTCATAGTTTCACATTCTTTATAGATATTCTATCATTCATTATACTTGATACTTATAGAAATCGATAACCCTTATTGGGAAATAAAGATATTTATTTAACAAAAAAACCGCTTGGCAGCGGTTTTTTCTTAAAACTCAAATGGTTCTCCGGTTTTGTAGTCGTTATCCAGTACCAGAATTCCTTTTTCTTTTGGTGCATCAGGCAGTTCCAGTTCTTTTGCCGAGCATATCATACCAGAAGATGGAACTCCTCTTAATTCCGTTTCTTTAATAAGCATCCCACCAGGCATAACTGCTCCAGGCTTGGCCACAACCACTTTTTGACCCTGATCAACGTTTGGTGCCCCGCAAACAATCTGCAATTCCTCGCCACCAACGTCTACCTGACAGACACTAAGTTTGTCCGCATTTTTGTGCGGCTGCTTTTCTTTCACATATCCAACGACAAACTTTGGAGACAAATCCACATCTAATTTATCCTCTAATGAATTATTTTGGAAAATCTCATGAATTTGATCCACCCATTCCTGTGTGACGGATAAAGAGCCCTGTTCATCAATTGTGATATATTGAGATGCCTGAAAAATATTATAACCAAGAACTTCACTAGTTTCTTGCTGATAAATTTTCACAACATCACCATGTTTGGAAAACTGATGATTCAGTCCTGCCGGCTTAAATGAAATCATAAGTACATCGCCAATACCCTGTTTATTATAAAAAATTTGCATCATTTATTACTCCTTTCCAGATTGGTCATCCTTCTTTTTATTTTTCGCCATAATAAATATCGGCTCGAGCTTCTTATCTTCATATAAAAATGATAAAGAAGTAATCGGAATATGACCTTCTGTGAAAAACTTCATTGTCATTTGTGCCAGTACATCATAGCCTGTGGGATTTTGAATATCGGCTAAAATAAACACATCCTGGTGCGGAACAGCTAATGCCAATTCTCCTTTGGAAGTTGCTTTCATTTCTTCAAGAAAGGCTTCATTCAGGATCCGACTGGCATCGTATCCATCGTTAGTTGCAATAAAATAAAACGTGTTTCCGGCAACCTCATCTTTTTTATAATCCGTTGAAAGTGAACGAAGGTTGAATCTTGCTATTTCCTTCAGGCGATCCGCTGACCAATTTTCCGTCTCCATTAAATCCTCATCAATCAGCCGATAGGACTTACCAAGATCCAATGCATAATAAATTCGTGTTTCTGCTGTGTGCTCCTCGTAGATCATGGCTTTTCCACTCTTGGTTTCAGTCGGGAAGGAAGCGGAACGAATCACAGGAAATATGTTCTTTTCCTTCCCCTGTAAATCCTGTTCTTCATGCATAATTCGTAACGCCTCATGGATGTGACCGGACAGCTCATCCAGGGCCTGATCTTTTTTCGCTTCCCATTTTGATATAACCCCTGGTAGTGAGATATTCACCCCCATTTTGTTATCCTTCCACTCAACACGGAACAAATCTTTATCACGATCAAAGGAAGTATTCCACTCAGGATTTGCGAATATTTCCTCAAGCTTCTTTTTCATTTTAAGACTGGTCATTTTCATATTTAATCCTCCTAAAGCAAACACAAATCTGAATCTGCCTCAGCTCGCTTCTGTCATCTTTTATTCGTACAAAATCAAACCAACGTTTATTTTACCATGAAACATGTGTGACAGGAAATAGTCCAAGCCCTGAGCCGGATATACCTCTCCTGACTTCTTAACCGCAAATCAGCTTTCTCCTAATTTCCTGCAGTACAATGAAAAAGGCTGCTTTCAGATAAGCAACCTTTTTCTAATACCTGTTTCCTTAGTTTATTGAGCTCTGGTTCCTTTCATTTTTTCCTTTACACCTTCCAGAAACTCTTCCACTTCTTCTTTTGTTTTACGATTCTTACTTACAAAGTCGTCAACGACCTTTCCATCCTCAAGGGCAACAAAGCTTGGAATGCCAAAAACATTGTAAGTGGCACATAAGTCGATAAATTCATCCCGATTGACATAAACAAAAATAAAGTCCTTCTCATATTTTTCTTCCAGCTCTGGCATGAATGGCTCCAGATAACGACAATCCGGACACCAGTCAGCGGAAAATAGCAAAATTACATGGTCATTTGCAAAGTCTGTATTTAACTGTTGTTCTGATTTTAATTCAATCATGGTTGTTCCTCCTTCATGTAACTGACGACAATATCGTTTACTTATCTTCTCTAATCATAGATATTACCAAATCTCATGGAATAAAACGAATCATCTGCCTAATGAAAGTGAGACTTCCATCAGTGGGGGCCTTCCCCCACTGATTGTCAGCGAAACTTATCAGGAATTTACGCATAGTGATTGTAAATATATCCAAATAAATCTATAATAAAGTTATAATTTTCTACAAAATTCACCATTTTTCTTATTTTATTAACTATTAAAACTTAAGGGGTTATACGGACGATGAAGACAATTAAAGGGAAAGTTTATTTTATTTTGATTTTATCGATTTTAAGTTTATCTGCATTTATTCTTTTTTCTATTTACTACTTCAATGAACAGAGCAAAATGACTGTTGATATGCAGGACATACAGGCCACTCTCGCACAAAGCGAGGAATTAAAATTTGAAATGGCCAATACCCGCTATCAGCAGCAGGTATTTTCCAATCAGCCATCGGAGGAACAGGCTGAAATACTGCTTTCTTCCGCTGAATCTTTAGCTTCCAAAGCAGCACAATATGAAAAAGAAAATCAGGGGAACGAAGATATTGCAGCAAGCTTTGGTGTCATCATGGAAAATATAGATACATATCAAAATCAATTAGAAACATGGATCGAGTTACAAAGAAGGATAGGTTTTACAGAGGCAGATGGTCAAATGCAGGACGTAGCCTCTCATTATAGCAATCTTTATTCTCTGTTACGAGAACTCAATAATCCAGAATTTACACAGACAGCTTTATCCATGAGATTAAATGAAAGTAAATATCTTTCAACCGGAAACGTGATTAACTTTTCAAATTTTGAATCACAAAAAAATAGCCTTCTAGCAAATTTAAACAATGAGAACACAGGAACAAACGCAATAGGGGATATTGAGGAAGTCCTCAACAATTATCAGGAATCGATTGAAAGTGTTAGAAATACACTGAACCAGAGCGAGCAGATTACAGAAGAAATGAGTAAATTAACTGGCAGCATTAATGAAGAGGTACAAGCCATTAATGATATAACGGTTCAGCAGAGTCAGGAAATGATTCGTCAGCAGCAAAAATCCCAGCAACTGATTACTACGATATTTATCCTAACAGGGGTGTTCATCCTTCTTATTATCCTAATCGCTGGCTACATCTTAAATCGATCAATTATTCAATCTATCAATCATTTAAAATATGGAGCCAATCGTATGGAAAATGGCGATTTAACCTATCGTGTTGACATAAAGGGCAAGGACGAAATGGCTGATTTAGCTGAATCCTTTAATAAGATGGCCGATAAAATGAATCAATCCCTTGTTAAAGTATTAAAAGCAGCCAATATCCTAAGTCATTCATCAGGAGAACTAACCGATATTTCAAAAAAATCCTCTGTTCAGACGAATGAGGTAGCAGAAGCCATCAATCAGGTGGCTGTTGGTGCACAGGAACAGGCAAGTCAAATTGAAGAAAGCACAACCTTAATCAATCATGTTACAGAAGCTATTGATCAGACTGACATAGCAAATGGTGAAATATTGAAAGAACTAAAGAAAGCAGAGCAGGATAGTCAATTGGGGATAGAAAAAGTAAAAACACTGGAAGAAACCTCATCTTCGTTTATTGATCTGGCCAATCATTTAACAGATGAAGTACGTGAAGCTGCGGAACAATCCCAAAAAATTACCCAAATAGTCTCTACAATCCAGGAGATTGCAGATAACACCAATCTGTTAGCCCTGAATGCTGCCATAGAATCTGCAAGAGCAGGTGAATCCGGCCAAGGCTTTGCAGTTGTAGCAGATGAAGTCCGAAAACTGGCCGAGCGTTCAAAGGAAGAAGCTGAGGAAATTTACCAATTAATCAACAATATGAACAGACAAATGGCCAATCTTTCTGAGGAGGCAAATCAGTTTGGCGACTATCAAAAGCAACAGACACAATCTGTGCATGAAACAAAAACAGCATTTACAAGCATTACCGAACAGGTATATGGCATAAATGACAAAATGGAGGAGGTTTCCTCGTCTGTCAGTGATATCCGTCAATCCAACGCTGATTTGAGACATAAAATTAACGAGGTTAGTGTGATTGCTGAAGAATCAGTAGCTACTGCTGAGGAAGTCGCTGCATCGGGTGAAAACCAGGCAGAAACCATTGATCAGCTAAATCAGTCATCCCTTGATTTACACGCTCTGTCGCAGGAGCTGAAAGCTGAAGTCCATGAATTTTCAATCCACCAGGAAACAGATGATGAACCGCTTGAACAGGACATCGATCAACAGGAAGAAAAGGAAACCATTGAGGAGCAGTATCAAAGAGAAACTCTTCAGACAAATCTTCATGGACTCAGTGAGTCATCAGATCAGAACGTAAATGGTGAAGTATAAAGTGAAACTTCCATCAGTGGGGGTTCTCCATCCCCCACTGATGGTTAGTTGAACTTATCAGGAATTTACTGGCCGTTTATCCCCCACTTAGTCTTGTTGGATTACCCTCAAAACTTGAAGTGGGGGTATTACGGCCAGTTAATGCGTGATAAATTAAAGAGGGCCTTTGCTTAATGCAAAAGCCCTCTTATTTACTCTTGAGTCTCCTGAACCTTCATATCAACGGAATTTACAATGTCCATCATTTCTGCGGCTTTATTCTCCAATTCTTCTTTTGTTGTCATTGTGGTAATTTTTACGCCGCCAATACCAACCTGTAATTCATATTGTTCCTCTTTTGAATTCGGAAAAACAGCAATGTAACCAAAACGACTGTCAGCTTCAAAGGACTCCTGCAGAAGGCTATCTTCTCTTGCTTTAATTCCATCAAACAGATGCCGGCTTTCTGCTCCTTCAAACTGATTATAAAATAATAAGTATTGCTGATCTCCCTGCTTTAAAAAGACATTATTATTAGAACTGCCTTCAATTTTCACATCATCTGGTAAATGTAATGAAATCACGTCGATTTTCTGATTCGGTTCTGCAGACTCAGAATTAAAGGATTCCTCTGCTGCCTGAGCAGCATTCTCAAGAGCTTTTTCTTCAGATAATAAACAACCACTTAAAAATAAAACGGAACCCAGACTTACTAGAATTAAGAATTGACGTTTAACCTTTCTTAAATTCACGATTTTCCACTCCTGACCATTTTTATGTCGAAATCTCTCTCTTATTATCATACTATGGATATAAAATTTGACAAGTGGTAGTAATAAATGGAAGATATGAGTAGATATATATAAGAGGAGGTATAGGATGGAATTAACTGTCTACTTAGCTGGGGAAATTCATAGTGATTGGCGTGAGCAATTAAAATCAAAAGCAGCGGAAAGCGGGCTTCCTTTAACTTTTGTAGGACCCCAGGAAAACCATGACTTGTCAGATGCTATTGGGGAAAAAATTATTGGAAGTCAACCCAACAACGTTACCAGAGACGATGCCGCTTCCGGTATTAACAATCTGCGTACACAGGTTCTTATGCAAAAAGCAGATCTGGTTATCGCCCTCTTCGGTGAGAAGTATAAACAATGGAATACAGCTATGGATGCCAGCATGGCCTTAACATTAAACAAACCTTTAATCTTAATTCGGCCAGAGTCACTGGTCCACCCTCTTAAAGAATTATCCAATCGTGCAAATGTAACTGTAGAAACCGTTGATCAGGCCCTGGACGTATTACACTATATTTATCAATAAAACAACAAAACGGATGGTTTACCCATCCGTTTTATTATTAAAAAATTCATACTGCCCTTTTAACAGACTTACAACATGTGCAAACATGTCACCTCGACTAACCTGCTGATGGGTAAATATACCGATTGCCCCTTCATTTTTACGAATTTCCTGCTTCTGGGTATATTCATCCATCAAATCGCCCAGTTCTTTTCCCTTCTCAAGGCCTCTTCTTATTTCATCTGGAAGAGGGATTCGTGCACCACCTGCTGTAAATACATTCCCCTGTTCATCAATCAAGGAGCCCCAATTGCATAAATAAATACGATCCTCAAATTCCATGACACCACCTTCCAGACCTATTCCTATGACACCCTTTTCAATTTTTACACATTCTTTAGCACGGTTGATCGCGCCTTCAAGAGTTTCTTCATCTGAATAGGGCTGCGAAGATACACGGGTTTCTACTTCGAACCCTTCAACATCGATGTCTGAAAAAGCTTTTTTTACAGCATTTAATTTAGCCGGGTTCGTGGAGCCTACAATGATTTTCATGAGATCATCCCTTTAAGCTGAAGTATCATTCTAAGTTATTTGTTACTTATCGTATCCACTGTATTTTGGTCAGCAGATTTCACCAATTTAATAATTAACTCTTTGGCAGCTGCATAGTCATCTACATGAAGAATGGATGAATGAGTATGAATATATCTTGAGCAGACTCCAATTACAGCTGAAGGTATCCCGTTATTTGACAAGTGAACACTTCCTGCATCCGTACCACCATTCGATACAAAATACTGATAAGGAATATTGTTTGTTTCTGCTGTATCCAGGATAAAATCTTTCATACCAGGTAACGTAATCATCGAGCGGTCATAAATTCGTAATAGTGCCCCCTTACCAATATGTCCAAATTTACTGTCATCCCCCGACATATCATTCGCTGGTGAAGCATCCAATGCAAAGAAAAGGTCCGGGTTAATCATATTTGCTGAAACCTTTGAACCTCTTAATCCCACCTCTTCCTGCACAGTAGCACCTGAATACAATTCATTTGGTAAATCCTCATTTTGCAATGCCTTTAATAATTCAATCGAAAGTCCGCACCCGTAACGGTTATCCCAGGCCTTGGCTAAAATCTTTTTGTCGTTGGCCATTGGCGTAAATGGGCTAACGGGAACAATTTGCTGCCCAGGTTTGATTCCGATAATTTTGGCATCCTCTTCATCATCTGCACCAATATCAATTAACATGTCTTTCACATCCATAGGTTTTTTCCGCTGTTCCGGTGTCAGATTATGTGGAGGAGTTGAGCCAATCACCCCTGTAACAGGACCATTTTCCGTGATCACTTCAACACGTTGAGCGAGTAAAACCTGGCTCCACCAGCCTCCTAAGGTTTGAAAACGGAGCATACCATTTTTGGTGATTTGCGTGACCATGAATCCTACTTCATCCATGTGACCGGCCACCATCACTTTCGGGCCTTTGGCTTTTTTGACGCCAAATACGCCTCCTAAATTGTCCTGAATAACTTCATCGGAGTACTTTCCAAGTTCCTGTCTCATAAACTTACGTACCTGATGTTCATTTCCAGGTGCTGCCGGAAGCTCAGTTAAGGTACGAAATAATTCCATTGTCTCTTGGTTCATTATGTATCAGCTCCAATTCATCAATCTATACAATCAGAAATTAACCCTTTGTTGATCGTATTATCCGTAATTATGCATATACTTTCACGTTTACAAAAAATCATGAAATGAAATCCTGTGATAAGTATGTAACGATTCCACAACCTAACAGAAAAACCATGTCCCCTATATTCTAACGAAACATATTCAAACTTTCCAATCAAATTTATCAAACCGGAAAAAATCCGTTATAATGAAGAAAAGCGAAGGCGACTGTTTAGGTCATGCGAGATAAGACGAAGACATGGAGTGGCATGACTTTTGCCGCGGAATGGCTTTGGCTTATATCCGTCTTGGCCTGGGAGCCGTAGCTGGACAGTGAAAAGCAAAGGCGACCGGCTAGGCTGAATGACTGACTACAGTTATGGATAAGGAGTGAAAATATATGAATTTCAGGAATTTACTTATAGGCTTTGGAGTCGGCACTTCCATTGGATTTGCTCTGGGGAAAGCCATCCCTGATCCTTCTTTATCACCTGAGAAAGTCCTTAATATGACGAAGAGAAAGTTTAGAGAGGCAGGTACTATTTCAGGTTCCTGGATTTACATGAAGCCTGAACGATTAACCAGAGAAGATGTAAACGACCAGGTTTACAGAGGTGGGATCTCACGGGAAATTGATGGAGAAACGATTCAATATGAGTTTTACGCAGATGCGCGAACAGGCTCTATTATTGATATTTCCAGAATTCAATTAAATACAGAAACCCCCTTGCCTGAAGAAGAATAAACAAGGGGGTGTTCATGACTACTCATATGAATACCGTTGACGGGGTACCTGATTTATCAATTCACCTTTAGTATCAAATTTTAAAGCCCGATAATGTGCGTCATGATAAAACGTATACCAGGCCTTTTTAGCATACCCAGTCTTCATCCACTTCTCTTTTTGATGTACGGACGTTACTGGATAGTCATCGTAAGCTAAAACCCATAATGGATTTTGGTGTGCATGGGTCGGCATAATATCGGCCATATGGATAAACACCTCTTCCCCTTCTTCAAATACAAGTATGGCATGACCATCACTATGTCCACCTGTATGTATCATCATAAGACCTGGTACAACTTCCAACTCACCGGAGAATGTTTCCACTTGTTGCTGTACGGGCTTCCAATTATCTTCCCAATAGGTATTCTGTGAACGTAAATTGGGGTTTCTCATTTCATACCATTCCACCTCTGTAGTGTAAATGGTTGCGTTTTCAAAGGCAGGCACCAAATTCTCCTCCTGCCATTTCGTTAACCCACTCGCATGGTCAAAATGAAGATGAGTCATGAGTACACCATCAATATCCAGTGTTGTCATGGCTAATTCCTGTAAAGACTGCTCAACGTTTGACTGTTCCAAAACACCAAAGTTCCGAATTTGTTTTTCAGTAAATTTGTGAACACCAATACCTGAATCTATCAAAAAGTTTTTCCCATCAATCTGTAATAGAATCGGATCTGTTCGCAATTCAATCTGGTTTTTTTCATTTACAGGATACTTCCTGGTCCATAAAGGCTTCGGTACCACCCCAAACATCGCTCCGCCATCAAGATGATTCACACCACCATTTAACCACGTTAACTTAGCACGACCTACCTCTAACGTTTCCAAAATATCCCCTCCCAGATTAAGTTTAACATATAGTGTATCGAACAAGCAGTAGATGACTGCTTGTTCGTTTTTTTGAGAATAATGAATACTTCCTATGTGTACATAACGTCATGAAAAACGCACACGACAACGGTATATTCTTTGGCCTTTTTCCGAAAACTTCTCTTCATATTCAGTCATAACATTTAAAGGATCTTCAACAGCATGTAAATCCAGTGTTACCTCCTCAAGTTTCATTCCATATTGGGAAAAAGACACGAGGGAATACTCAAAGAACTTCTGGTTATCTGTTTTTAAGACAATCTCACCATCAGGTCTCAGGATATCCTCATATTGCTCTAAAAACGTATGGAAGGTTAACCGTCTTTTTTCATGCCGGTTCTTTGGCCAAGGATCAGAAAAATTCAAATAGATTTGGTCGATTTCATTTTGGGCAAAAAAGTCTCTTAAGTCCTTCGCATTTTCATTAATAAGACGCACATTTCTCACATACGCGGCGTCCACTTTCCTGATAGCACCAACAATGACATTTTTCACCCGCTCCATGCCAATGAAGTTAATATCAGGATGCTGTTTCGCCATATTCGCAATAAATTGCCCCTTTCCAGTGCCAATTTCCAAATGGATAGGCTGGTGATTTTCAAATAGATCCTTCCAGCTTCCTTTATGAGAAAGAGGTGATAATTCTGTTATGTGATGGTTTTCCTTTATAAAGTCATCTGCCCAGGGCTTATTTCTTAGTCTCATTTCTTCACATCCTAATCTGACGGATTTTAATTATGTTTAAAAGTGATAAAGTGGGGGGCATTACGGCCAGTTAATACGTGATAAAAAAATTCCCTATTATTTTGCAGCAAACAATAAGGAATTTATGATGCTTTTCATATAATTTTTAAAAGCCTATTTTACGGAAAAAAGTCTGGAGAGTTTTCATCCAGTTACTGACTTCCTGGAATTCATTTCGTTCAAAGTGCCATTGAATAAATGAGATGGATTGGACGACAACATACCAATTCATACGATATCGTAATTGTTCGTCCAGTTCAATACCGTATATATTCAGCCATTCCTGCCACTCATCCTCAGGTACATAGTTGTGTAATAACAATCCTATGTCCATGGCGGGATCAGCAATCATCGCATTTTCCCAGTCAATCAAATAAAGTTCATCATTTCTTGCCAGTAACCAGTTGTTATGATTGACATCACAATGACAGACCACCTTTTTCTGATTCCGGACATAAGGCAAATATTCCTGTAAAAACTTTAATCCCTTATGAATATCAAGACTTGTATCCAACTTACTCTGATCATGATGAATATCTTTTAAATGCTGTAAAATACTTTCAGGTTCAAGTGGTTTTTTTCCCATTCGCATAAACATGTGAAGCAGCTCTGAAGAATGGTGAATTTTGCTTAACAAAGAGGCAACCCGTTCATGCTTCATTTCTGTTTGCTCTAAATGTCTGCCTTCAAGCCAGTGCTGGGCTGTAATGACATCGCCATTTTCCAGACGCTTTGTCCAAACGAGTTTTGGAACAATTCCTTCCGCAGATAAAACTGCAATAAAAGGAGAAGAATTTCGCTTTAAGAATAGTCGTTTTTCCTGGTGCTGGGCATAGTAGGCTTCACCTGTTGAGCCTCCTGCTGGTGTTATTGTCCACTCTTTACCTAGTATTTGTTCCAATCTCATTCACCTTCTATCAGCAAACCTATCATCGTGCAGACTTGTATACGTTTGCTTTGTTTTAGAGCAATTTTTATGTTTATCGATATTATTTTCAACGATGTGACATATATTTCATTCATATTTCAAAAATAGACGAATTTTTTTAGAATAACGCATATTCATAGCTGATTTCAAGACCCATTTATAAAAATCTATGAATTTGTCTTGTCGAATTTTCTTTAGAAACCGTGCAGTTCGTGCATTTTCCTGAATTTCCGTCAACCTGATAATCAATCTTTTCATTTGTTTGTACCCGAATCGTTTCAGCTTGATAGACTTTCACTTCTTTAAAGGACAAATGTTTTCCAAAAAAGACTGTGAAGAATAAAAAGAGTACTTTTAACTTGGATATGTTTTCAATAATAATGACGTATAGATGATGGGGATGAATGGACGCGTCTGGTACAATTTTCATTCCACCACCAAAATACGGATGGTTGGTAATCGTCACCATAAAAGCATTTTCTACTTTTCTCTTTTTTCCATCTAATTCAAGTTCTAAATTTTTAGGCTGATAGGAAAGTAAAACCTGCAATAGAGCAATCACATATTGAAGCCTGCTCAGCTTTAACAGACTAAGAAGCTTTGTATAGCCTGCCTTATTGGTGGCGCTTGCCACTTCACCATCAAAGCCAAATCCGATACTATTAGCAAAATACAGGGCTTGGTTTTCAGATCTGATATTTTTAATCTTGCCAAGCCAATAAGGTCTCCATGATGGGGATTGTAATATCTGTTTAAAGAGGGACTCATTTTTTAAAGTCAGCTTACAGCCCCTGGCAAAGTCGTTTCCTGAACCAGCGGGGATAAACGCTAATTTCACATTTGGATACCGCTGGAGTCCATTAACTACTTCATGCAAGGTACCGTCTCCGCCTACGACTAGAATAGCGTTCACGCGATCTTTAAACATTTCTGCAAGCTGACTGGCCAAAGAGCGGGCGTGACCTTCATATTCGGTAAAAAATGCACGGCATTCCTTTTTCATATAAAGAGGTTCCTGCTTAATTTTTTCATAGACTTTCCTTCCCCTGCCACTTCCTGACACAGGGTTTACAATGAATAGATACATAACCATTCCCCTTAATCATTCACAATGGAACACGATTATTCTGCAAAACCGTTAAAAATTAAATACAGATGGGTCATCCTCATAAAACCATTCAGGCCGCTGGGTAAATACGGAATGACAATCCTTTAATAAAGCTTCAGCTGTTTTTAGTTGTATATGCTTTAAAGGAGATGTAAATGATCTTAATTGCTCAAACCACTCCTGATATTGTTCTCTGCCTATATATGCTGTTTTATAGGGCTCACTTTGAAATTTTATTTTATTATTTCTGGATAAAATGACTTTTGAAACAGGAATGTCGACGCTGTATTTCTTTAGTATACTTTTCACGATGTTTTCCGTACGCTTCAGACCAATCATCGGACTTAACATCCGTGTCTGAACACCCTCAAGCTCCTTGAACCATGTCCTTCCATCCTCAGGCAGAAATGTAACCTTATCATTTTCTTCGATAACCGTAAGACAAATCACCTGGACAGGGGTAATGAGAATGATATCCGCTTCTACCGATGCTTTTTGAAGCTGAAAAACTGGTTTATACATAACGAGGAACGTATCAGGAAACCTTTGCAAAAAATACCTTAGGCTGGCATCTGTTCTAAACTTGTCATCCACTGTGGAATACTCCCGGATTGTACTTGAAGCCCACTTAAGCTGAAATTTAAAGATATGATCCAGAAAATCATACTTCAATGTTTCTTTATCTTTAGGAGGAAGATAGAAATCCTGATGCTCTTCGGGGAATGGGGTAAAGACATTCTCTTCCTTTTTCCCTTTGAATAAATCTTTAATAGAAAATCGCTTTTTAGTGTGATTCGACTCTTCTGTTTTTTCCTGTTGGAGATCCACTGTTCCGGCAGCATATTCCTGTTCCCATCTTTCCAGAAGCTTCCTCCAGTTCTCCTGCTTTAGCCGGATAAATTGTCCAGGATATCGATATATATCTGTTTCATACCTTGAAATATAATCTTGAAGTTTGATTAATTGTGCCATGATTATCAGACCTTATTCTTTTAATTTTTTCGTCAAAATGGGCTTATATTTCACTTCTTTTTGTGGTTCAATCTGATAGATGTGAAATTCATCAATGAGCATCCTTTGTGTGATCGGTCCTGGCAGATTTCCTTTCAACTCTTCTCTAGAAGGTAAAGAAGAATCAGGATCCGCCCACTTTTTTGCCAGGGTTATATGAGGCTTATACGGCCGGTGATCCTGTTCAATTCCTAATTCGGATAGCTTTTCTTCAATTTGGTTCTGCAGGCCCAGTAACGATGGAGAGGGATCAACACCTGCCCAGACAACTCTTGGCTGAGACTTTTTTCCAAAGAAGCCCAGGTCACCAATTTCGGTAAAAAATACTTCAGGAGGTTCAAGGTTATCAATGAGCTCAGCCACCCGATCGAATTGAGCCGTATTCATCCCACCTAAAAACTTTAAGGTAATGTGAAAGTCCTCTTCGTTCGTCCATGTTTTATACATTGCAGCACTGGAGATTTCCTCCTGCCAGCTGCTCAGCCAGCTCCTTAGTTCTTCTGGAATAGGGATTCCGATAAAATAATGCGGATGTTGTCCCATAATCAAATTCCTTTCTGTATTGTATTTCTCCTTAGTTATCCTGCCTAAGAGAAACCGGTTCATTCTGAGCTATATGCATTTTTACATTATGACTTAGAAATTAATCTATCATAGGTCGTCTTATCACAAACTACGTATAACTTGGCATGATCCCTGATTGGTGATCCTAGCATACGGTTAATTCCTAAATTGTTACCATCCGCTATTAACGTTGCACCTTCCTTTAACAGTTCCTGAAAAGCATCGCCATAAGTATGCCACTCTGGCTTTTTAGGGATTTGATATAAATCGTCTCCATGCTTTCTTTGCAGCAATTGATCATATACCTCGGAAATTCCCCTTGAGAATATACTTCGAACGGCTAATGAGGATATGGTTTCATGAGAAAATATGAAATCATCCACTTGATTATGTTTGAAATTTTTAATATGAGATTCATCCATTACTTCAACCACGGTATGTACGTCAGGAGCAATAGATTCAACGGTCGATGCAATTAACAACGTCTTCCCATCTACTAATTGAGTCTCTTCAATCGAATCATCAGCGAAAATCAGTACGGATTCAGCTTCTTTTATATTCGCCTTATCCAAGGTTTCTGTTGAGGCAGCATATCCTCGAACAAAATAAATATGTTCACTAAGAACAGGGGCTTTTTCCTGTTCATCAATGATTACAATATCGATATCCTCATTCGTTTTCAGCATTTCCTGAAGGGCATAATTAGCTTTCTTTGACCATCCTATAATAATATAATGACCTTTTCCTTTATACATAATTTTTCCCTCCTCTCTTCTTATCCGGAAAGTTGACAGACCATCCACAACTTTTCCTATCACTACTCCAATGAGGCCTATTCCCAATATATAGAGGACCATAGCAAAAACTCTTCCCTCCATCGTTATGGGAGCATAGTCCCCATAGCCGACTGTGGTAACGGTTGTCATCACCCACCAGAGTGCTTCAAACCAGTTTGTAAAGGTTTCCGGATCTAATTTCATAATGAAAATCGTACTAAAGACAACCAGTAAGAAGCTGAACAGGAATAACAGACGATTACTCAAATCTACCATTTTGATAAAAAGCTTGCGCAAGATAAGCATTATTCCTTCCCTCCTTTCTAACGTTTTTTATCGTCTTATCTAAATTTTTTATAAATATTTAGATAAAAATTACGAAAAATTTTTGTGTTTTGGTATAATAATAATACAAACGGACACAACATCGATCCCTAAACAGCACAGAAGATCTTAAAATCCCTTAAGGAGTGGTTATTTGAATCGTTCAACCTCCCGAATGCTAGCGAGGGTAAAAGCTGTCTATCTTTACATAAAGGAGAATGGGACAGTTACAACAACAGATATAGCAGAGGAGTTTGGCATAACAGATCGAACCGTTCAAAGAGACCTTCATGTATTATCCTATAATGGCCTTGTCAGAAGCCCAAGTAGAGGAAAATGGACCACAACAAAAAAGAAAGTAAAAATTTCATAGAAAATCAGAAAAGCGGAAGGGCCTTGCTCAGACCCGACTGTGTAAGCAAGCCCTATGGAGTGGCTTGACTTTAGCCGCGCAATAGGGATTGCTTACATCAGCGAGGGTCTAGACCCTGTAGCTGGACAGAAAAGCGCAGGCGACCGTTTAGACCCGACGGCATAAGCAGAATCTCCGGAGTGGCCGCTTTTTGGCCATGGAGGAGATTTTGCTTATGCCTAAATTATATAATAAAAGATATTTAATTAGAATCAGCCTGTCTTCCAAGCAGGCTGAGCTCTTCATCGGTTAACTCCCTATATTCCCCTGGCTCAAGGTCAGCATCCAGGTGCAGCCGCCCCATTTGCAGCCTCTTTAACTCCAACACTTTTTTTCCTGTCGAAAGAAACATCCGCTTTACCTGATGGAATTTTCCTTCCATAATGGTTAATTCGATTTCCGAAACCCCACCAGCTGACAGGACTTTTAATTCTGCCGGCTTTGTGATATATCCATCATCAAGTTCCACTCCATTTGCAAAGGCCTGTACATCCTCTTCTGATACATTCCCGTCAATTTTCGCCCAATATTTCTTACCGACTTTTTTCTTTGGAGAAAGAAGTTCATGGGACAGCTTGCCGTCATTGGTGATCAACAATAACCCCTCAGTATCTTTATCTAAACGGCCCACTGGAAATGGATCAAAAATCTGGTCTTCCATCTCCAGCAGATCGACAACCGTTGTTTCAACATGATCCTCAGTAGCAGATATCACCCCCTTTGGTTTATTCATCATTAAGTAAATGTATTCTTTATATTCCACCAGTTCTCCATTGATCAGAATCTCCTGCTGATCAGGGTTGACCTGTGTTTTTCCGTCTTTGACTGTGGTCCCATCAACCTGTACGACTCCCTTTTTCATCAGCTTTTTAACGTCTGTTCGACTGCCAAATCCCATATTTGCTAAAACCTTGTCTAGTCGCATCGTTTTTTACCTCCAAAGGCCATTTTCTTATATAAATATGCGTTTTAACTTATTTGCACGACTGCCCAGGACTCTTTCTAAAAGAGTTGATTTGAAGCATAACCATAAGTATAAATATCCACCAATACCTGCACTTATAAACGTAATCATAATGGATGAGAACCGATTATCTTCCATAAAAATGAAGGAAGAAAGCAGCCATTTGATAAGCAGTACCACCAATGCCATAACGGCTGTGAAGATTAAAATTAATAATGTACGCTTATACAGAGCCTTAAATGGCATTTCGGTTGTCCGTTTAATTTTCCATACATTCAGGAAAGATGCAGTAAGCACTGCCAGGCCGGTGGCAAAAATCGCACCTTTAGCTTCAAAAAGGAAAATAAAAGGCATATTTAACACAAGCTTAATGCCAACCCCGACGCTTAATGATATCAGTGCAAAATTTTGTCTGTTAATTCCCTGCAATATGGAAGCACTGACAGTAAATAGGCCAAAAAACAATGAAACAGGGGCATACCAGCTTAATAGCTGTCCCGTAAATTCCGAATACTTATCAATGCCATAGAATGTTCCATATGCTTCGTAGCCCAGTATGGATAAGCCAACACCAGCCGGAATAATGATAAGCATAATAATTTGCAGAGCCTGATTAATTTGCTGAATATATAAATCTCTTTTCTGTGCAGTAAAAGAACTTGTAATAACCGGAAGCAATGCTAAGGATAAGCCTGTGGCCAATGTAACAGGAATAATGACTAATTTATGTCCCAATATGACGATAACGGAATAGGCCAAACCTACATGATCCTCGCCCATACCAATCGCTGACATCGCTCGCGGAAACGTTAACTGATCAATTAATTGATAAACAGGCGTTGCCAGCCCAACCAGAACAAAGGGGCCGGCATAACTAATGAGCTCTTTAAACATTTGCTTTGAATCAAAGTGTCTGGTTTTTACCTTTTGAGTATGAAGTTGCTGATCCAGATAGGGCTTCCTCACCTTCCAGAAGTAGCCTAATACAAACAGGGAACCCAATGCACCTACAAAGGTCGCAAAAGTAGCCATACCAATTGCATTCGTAATGGTCCCATCAAAAACCTTAAGTAAAAGAAAAACACTGCCAAGCAGGAAAATAATTCGGACAATCTGCTCCATGACGGTTGAAACAGCAGAAGGCCCCATAGATCCGTAGCCCTGAAAAAAACCACGCACAATACTCATGGCTGGAATAATTAACAAGGCAAAGCTGACCATTTTAATAACAAAGGAAACCTGGTCAACGGAATAAGGAAAGTTCGTTCCCTCACCTGATATAGCGATTTTTGCTATAAACTCTGAGCTGAAAAACAATAGTAAAAAGGCTAAAATGCCCGTAATCATCATCACTTTAATCGCCAGTCTGAACATCCTGCGTCCGGTTTGATAATCACCAAGCGTATTATATTTGGAAACAAACTTGGACATCGCAAGTGGAATGCCCATAGTGGATATACTAATTAAAATAGTGTAGGGTGTATATGCAAAGGAAAATAACGAAAATGCCGTCCCGCCTACTAATGCTTCAAACGGGATGACATATAAGATTCCTAAAATTTTTGATAAATAATTCGCACCTGTTATAAGCAAGGTGCCGCGTAGTATTTTTGACATGTTTTGACTTCCCCTGTATTTATTTCGTATACATAGACAAATTTATTTTATCACATTTCTATTCATAGTCGATACAGCAGGGAAATAGTACGGAAAGGATGGAATTCATTTTGGCATATGATGTTGTTGTCATTGGTGGTGGACCTGCAGGATTAATGGCGTCCATCACTGCAAGTAAAAACGGAGCGAAAACATTACTCATTGATAAAGGAAATAAATTAGGAAGAAAGCTTGCTATTTCAGGCGGTGGGAGATGTAATGTAACCAATCGACTGCCCGAATCCGAATTGATCGAGCATATTCCCGGTAACGGTCGCTTTTTGTACAGTGCCTTCTCGATTTTTAATAACGAAAGTATTATTGAGTTTTTTGAAAATCTGGGTGTCAAATTAAAGGAAGAGGATAAAGGAAGAATGTTTCCTGTCAGCAATTCCGCAAAGCAGGTAGTAGAAGTTCTGATTAATGAATTGAAAAGGCTTAATGTTGAAGTGAGAATGAACACGCCTGTAGATACCATTAACTATGGAGAACATACCCATCAAATTGCTCTCAAAAACGGCGAGGGCATTGAAACAAAGGCTGTTATTCTTGCTGCAGGGGGAAAATCCGTACCAAGAACCGGAAGCACTGGAGATGGCTATGCATGGGCACAACAAGCCGGCCACACTATTACAGACCTTTATCCAACTGAAGTCCCGCTCACATCCAATGAAAAATTTATAGGAGATCGTACACTGCAGGGCCTCTCATTACGGGATATTAATATCACTGTACACAATCCTAAAGGGAAAGCCATTAAAACACATCGTTGGGATATTCTTTTTACCCATCAGGGAATATCCGGCCCGGCTGCCCTAAGACTTAGTCAATTTGTGGTTAAGGCATTAAAAAAATTCAAAACGGAAGCTGTCGATGTAACCATAGATTGTTTTCCGGATCAGAATGAGGAGGAAGTTTTTCAAAAGCTCATAATGCTGGCTAAGGATTCACCAAAAAAGGCCATTAAAAACGTTTGGAGTGGACTGGTACCTGAACGCTACTTCTACTTTCTTTTATCCAGAACCGATATTGACCCGGGACAAACCTACAGCCACCTGGTAAAAACAGAGGTACGTAAAATGGCTCAGCTTCTAAAAGCATTCCCCGTCAAAGTAAACGGAACACTCTCCATTGAAAAGGCCTTTATCACAGGAGGCGGGGTTTCATTAAAAGAAGTCGTTCCAAATGAAATGGCGTCGAAAAAAATGCATGGCCTTTATTTCTGCGGTGAAATTCTCGATATTCATGGCTATACAGGTGGATTTAACATTACCGCGGCTTTTTCAACCGGCCATGTAGCCGGAAAAAGTGCAGCTGAGTATACTCAATACATGCAGGTTTAGACAGAACCTGGCAAAACGTACAGATCCATAAAACCAAACATCTTTTCTATTAAAAATCCCCCTTCCTATAATTCAGGAAGGGGGTTATGTAACTGGATAAGGAAAGTCTTCATAAATCAACAATACTTTTTTCTACAGCGGAATCCCAATTCGGAAAATAATGTAATGCACTTCTCATTAATTGTGGATTGGTACTCTTTACCTTCTTTTTACTCAAACTATGTCCACTTTCACTTAATTGTCTGATCTCTGACAACACCTCGAAAGAAGTCATATTTACATCCATTCTCCTTACCTCCTTTCCATGGGATTTAACTATATCATTAACCATAATTTGTAATTTATTCATTTTCCATGTTTTAATATAAAAAATTGCTCTGAATAATCAGAGCAATATGTTTTGTTTACAAAAGGGTCAGCACACTTAAAAAATGCATCACACTACCGGCAATAACAAAAAGATGCCACACTGCATGATGATATTTGAATCCCCTCCAAATGTAGAAAACAGACCCTAATGTATATAGTAATCCACCTATAATTAAGAAGTTTAAACCTTTTGGATCCAGATTATCCGTTAGTGGTCCCCATGCCAAAACAATGAGCCAACCCATTAAAACGTATAACCCGGTAGATGTAAATAAAAATCTTTTTACGAAAAAAGATTTAAAAACTGTTCCACCAATGGCCATTCCCCACACAATCCCGAAAATCGTCCACCCCAGCCAGCCGGGAACTGCTGTGAACATATATGGAGTGTAAGTCCCTGCGATAAAAAAGTAGATTGATGAGTGATCAAAGATTTCAAAAATATCTTTAACCTTAGTGCCTTCTGGAAATGCATGCAAAAGAGTTGAGGATGTATACATTAGAAGCATTGTAGACCCAAATATAGTGAAACTTACAACATGCCAGACGGATCCATACATTGAAGAATAGACAATCAATAATACTAATGCCACCATACTAAAAAGAATCCCTATAGCATGTGTAATTGAATTTGCAGCTTCCTCACCTTTACTGAAAGTGTGTGTGTTAGCCAATGGTATCGCTCCTTTTTATGTCTGTCAGCTATGAAGAAAAGAGTATCCTTGAGGAAATTACTGGCCGTTCATCCCCCACTTAGTCCTGTTTGGGTTACCCTCAAGAATTGAAGTTGCGGTATTACCGCCAGTTAATGCGTGAAAAATAAAAAATCCTCAGAATCATTAATGATATCTGAGGATTTCTTTAATTGCCCAGCAGCGTCCTACTCTCGCAGGGGAAGAACCCCAACTACCATCGGCGCTGGAGAGCTTAACTACTGTGTTCGGAATGGGAACAGGTGTGACCTCTCCGCCATCGCCACTGGGCCTACAGGATGTAGGTCGTTCTGCGTTGCTCACACTAGGGAATACTACGGGAGCATTACCTCGCAGAAAAAGCTTTGCTTTTTCGAGGACGTGAGCGCCCTTAGCAGAACTTCCTTATAATTCCTTATCATTATTAGCTTTGGTGACTAGCACCCTCAAAACTAGATAAGAAAGGCAATCATGTAAGCAGTTATTGGCTAGTAGTCCGTCTACGCTTTTCGTATTGTCCAGCTCCGGCTCCTAGGTCAAGGCGGATATAAGCCAAAGCCATTCCGTGGCCAAAACCATGCCACTCCATGTCTTCGTCTTATCCCGCATGACCTGAACAGTCGCCTGCGCTTTTCGTATAAGTTAAGTCCTCGATTGATTAGTATCCGTCAGCTGCACGTGTCACCACGCTTCCACCTCGGACCTATCTACCTCATCGTCTCTGAGGAATCTTACTCATTTAAAATGATGGGAAATCTCATCTTGAGGGGGGCTTCATGCTTAGATGCTTTCAGCACTTATCCCTTCCACACGTAGCTACCCAGCCGTGCTCCTGGCGGAACAACTGGTACACCAGCGGTGTGTCCATCCCGGTCCTCTCGTACTAAGGACAGCTCCTCTCAAATTTCCAACGCCCACGACGGATAGGGACCGAACTGTCTCACGACGTTCTGAACCCAGCTCGCGTACCGCTTTAATGGGCGAACAGCCCAACCCTTGGGACCGACTACAGCCCCAGGATGCGATGAGCCGACATCGAGGTGCCAAACCTCCCCGTCGATGTGGACTCTTGGGGGAGATAAGCCTGTTATCCCCGGGGTAGCTTTTATCCGTTGAGCGACGGCCCTTCCATTCGGTACCGCCGGATCACTAAGCCCGACTTTCGTCCCTGCTCGACTTGTAGGTCTCGCAGTCAAGCTCCCTTCTGCCTTTACACTCTGCGAATGATTTCCAACCATTCTGAGGGAACCTTTGGGCGCCTCCGTTACTCTTTAGGAGGCGACCGCCCCAGTCAAACTGCCCACCTGACACTGTCTCCGAACCGGATCACGGTTCTGGGTTAGAATGTCCGTACAGCCAGGGTGGTATCCCACCGGCGCCTCCACCGAAGCTAGCGCTCCGGTTTCGATGGCTCCCACCTATCCTGTACAAGCTGTACCAACATTCAATATCAGGCTACAGTAAAGCTCCACGGGGTCTTTCCGTCCTGTCGCGGGTAATGCGCATCTTCACGCATAGTATAATTTCACCGGGTCTCTCGTTGAGACAGTGCCCAAGTCGTTGCACCTTTCGTGCGGGTCGGAACTTACCCGACAAGGAATTTCGCTACCTTAGGACCGTTATAGTTACGGCCGCCGTTTACTGGGGCTTCGATTCAGAGCTTCGCCCGAAGGGCTAACTCATCCTCTTAACCTTCCAGCACCGGGCAGGTGTCAGCCCCTATACTTCGCCTTTCGGCTTCGCAGAGACCTGTGTTTTTGATAAACAGTCGCTTGGGCCTTTTCACTGCGGCTCATCCAGACCGAAGCCTGAACGAGCACCCCTTCTCCCGAAGTTACGGGGTCATTTTGCCGAGTTCCTTAACGAGAGTTATCCCGCTCACCTTAGGATTCTCTCCTCGCCTACCTGTGTCGGTTTGCGGTACGGGCACCCTCATCCTCACGAGAGGCTTTTCTTGGCAGTGTGAAATCAGGAACTTCGGTACTCTATTTCCCTCCCCATCACAGCCCGAGCTTACGATGAGCGGATTTGCCTGCTCATCACTCTCACTGCTTGGACGTGCATATCCATCAGCACGCTTCCCTATCCTCCTGCGTCACCCCATTGCTCAAACGGATGAAAGGTGGTACAGGAATGTCAACCTGTTTTCCATCGCCTACGCCTTTCGGCCTCGGCTTAGGTCCCGACTAACCCTGAGCGGACGAGCCTTCCTCAGGAAACCTTAGGCTTTCGGTGGACAAGATTCTCACTTGTCTTTCGCTACTCATACCGGCATTCTCACTTCTAAGCGCTCCACCCGTTCTTCCGATCGGACTTCGCTGCGCTTAGAACGCTCTCCTACCATTGTACCAACGGTACAATCCGCAGCTTCGGTGATACGTTTAGCCCCGGTATATTTTCGGCGCAGAGTCACTCGACCAGTGAGCTATTACGCACTCTTTAAATGATGGCTGCTTCTAAGCCAACATCCTGGTTGTCTAAGCAACTCCACATCCTTTTCCACTTAACGTATACTTAGGGACCTTAGCTGGCGGTCTGGGCTGTTTCCCTCTCGACTATGAACCTTATCACCCATAGTCTGACTCCCAAGCTCAAGTTGTTGGCATTCGGAGTTTGACTGAATTCGGTAACCCGATGAGGGCCCCTAGTCCAATCAGTGCTCTACCTCCAAAACTCGATTCTTGAGGCTAGCCCTAAAGCTATTTCGGAGAGAACCAGCTATCTCCGTGTTCGATTGGCATTTCACCGCTACCCACACCTCATCCCCGCACTTTTCAACGTACGTGGGTTCGGGCCTCCAGTAAGTGTTACCTTACCTTCACCCTGGACATGGGTAGGTCACACGGTTTCGGGTCTGCGACCTCATACTCATATGCCCTGTTCAGACTCGCTTTCGCTGCGGCTCCACATCTTCTGCTTAACCTTGCATGAGATCGAAACTCGCCGGTTCATTCTACAAAAGGCACGCTGTCACCCATTAACGGGCTCCAACTACTTGTAAGCACACGGTTTCAGGTTCTCTTTCACTCCCCTCCCGGGGTGCTTTTCACCTTTCCCTCACGGTACTGGTTCGCTATCGGTCACTAGGGAGTATTTAGCCTTGGGAGATGGTCCTCCCGGATTCCGACGGAATTTCACGTGTTCCGCCGTACTCAGGATCCACTCCGGAGGAAACCAGGTTTGAATTACAGGGCTGTTACCTTCTTCGGCAGGTCTTTCCAGACCGTTTCATCTACCTGATTTCTTGGTAACTCCGTATGGAGTGTCCTACAACCCCAGAAGGCAAGCCTTCTGGTTTGGGCTGTTTCCCGTTCGCTCGCCGCTACTTAGGAAATCGCGTTTGCTTTCTCTTCCTCCGGGTACTGAGATGTTTCAGTTCCCCGGGTTACCTTCCTTACCCTATGGATTCAGATAAGGATACTGCCCCATTACGGACAGCGGGTTTCCCCATTCGGAAATCTCCGGATCAAAGCTTACTTACAGCTCCCCGAAGCATATCGGTGTTTGTCCCGTCCTTCATCGGCTCCTAGTGCCAAGGCATTCACCGTGCGCTCTTATTCACTTAACTTATAACGCACACGGACATCATTGTCCGTTGTCTGCTCTTGATTGCTTTCTTATCTAGTTTTCAAGGTGCTCATTGCACATGGACGTGCAGGCTTCTGCGTTGTCACAGGACGTGACGAATTTAGCAGAAGTTCCTCTGAAGAATCCTTCGATCCTTCAAAACTAAACAAAACAACCGAGTACGCTCTTTTTTGGTCACGAAGTGACCTTATCTTCCTTAGAAAGGAGGTGATCCAGCCGCACCTTCCGATACGGCTACCTTGTTACGACTTCACCCCAATCATTGGCCCCACCTTAGGCGGCTGGCTCCAAAAGGTTACCCCACCGACTTCGGGTGTTGCCAACTCTCGTGGTGTGACGGGCGGTGTGTACAAGGCCCGGGAACGTATTCACCGCGGCATGCTGATCCGCGATTACTAGCGATTCCGGCTTCATACAGGCGAGTTGCAGCCTGCAATCCGAACTGAGAATGGTTTTATGGGATTAGCTTCACCTCGCGGCTTCGCTGCCCTTTGTACCATCCATTGTAGCACGTGTGTAGCCCAGGTCATAAGGGGCATGATGATTTGACGTCATCCCCACCTTCCTCCGGTTTGTCACCGGCAGTCACCCTAGAGTGCCCAACTAAATGCTGGCAACTAAGGTCAAGGGTTGCGCTCGTTGCGGGACTTAACCCAACATCTCACGACACGAGCTGACGACAACCATGCACCACCTGTCACTCTGTCCCCGAAGGGAACCCTCTATCTCTAGAGGTAGCAGAGGATGTCAAGACCTGGTAAGGTTCTTCGCGTTGCTTCGAATTAAACCACATGCTCCACCGCTTGTGCGGGCCCCCGTCAATTCCTTTGAGTTTCAGCCTTGCGGCCGTACTCCCCAGGCGGAGTGCTTAATGCGTTAACTTCAGCACTAAGGGGCGGAAACCCCCTAACACCTAGCACTCAACGTTTACGGCGTGGACTACCAGGGTATCTAATCCTGTTCGCTCCCCACGCTTTCGCGCCTCAGCGTCAGTTACAGGCCAGAGAGTCGCCTTCGCCACTGGTGTTCCTCCACATATCTACGCATTTCACCGCTACACGTGGAATTCCACTCTCCTCTCCTGCACTCAAGCCTCCCAGTTTCCAATGACCCTCCACGGTTAAGCCGTGGGCTTTCACATCAGACTTAAGAAACCGCCTGCGCGCGCTTTACGCCCAATAATTCCGGACAACGCTTGCCACCTACGTATTACCGCGGCTGCTGGCACGTAGTTAGCCGTGGCTTTCTGGTCAGGTACCGTCAAGGTACAAGCAGTTCCTCTTGTACTTGTTCTTCCCTGACAACAGAGCTTTACGATCCGAAGACCTTCATCACTCACGCGGCGTTGCTCCGTCAGACTTTCGTCCATTGCGGAAGATTCCCTACTGCTGCCTCCCGTAGGAGTCTGGGCCGTGTCTCAGTCCCAGTGTGGCCGATCACCCTCTCAGGTCGGCTACGCATCGTTGCCTTGGTGAGCTCTTACCTCACCAACTAGCTAATGCGCCGCGGGCCCATCTGTAAGTGACAGCATAAAAGCCGTCTTTCAACTTCCGACCATGCGGTCGGAGGTGTTATCCGGTATTAGCCCCGGTTTCCCGGAGTTATCCCGATCTTACAGGCAGGTTGCCCACGTGTTACTCACCCGTCCGCCGCTCGTTCCACAAGTTTCATCCCGAAGGAATCAACTTGTTTCACGCGCTCGACTTGCATGTATTAGGCACGCCGCCAGCGTTCGTCCTGAGCCAGGATCAAACTCTCCAATAAGTTTGGATGTTAAAATCCATAATGCTCATATTCAAAATGCTATTTAAATAGCGAATTGACGTACTGGTTGTTTTGTTCAGTTTTCAAAGTTCGAAGTCAGTTGCCTTTAAAGCAACTTAATTAGTATATCAAGTTATCAACTGAAAGTCAATAACTTTTTTAGTTTGTTTTGTTCGCCGTTTAAAGCGACAGATAATAATATAACATGCTTTGTGATTAATTTCAACAGCTAATTTATAAAGCATTGTCGCTTCAAATGCAACATATTTAAATGTAACACATGAACCAATGAAAGTCAAGATTAACTTCAATCAGCTATTATTAGCATTTATACATAATACAAGTATTATTTGCAATTACTATTCTATCACAAACAACTAAAACCCAGTAACAATTTGATGATTTAAATGCCCTTTTTCAACGGCAGAAATAAATATACCATGTGTATGATTTTTTATCAATACATTTAAACAGTCCACTTTTTACCATCTATCTAACGGGAGCCTATATCAAGAAGCGAAACTTTAATTTTCGGAGGGTTCTCGCTTCCATCAGTGGGGGTTCTTTCGTCGAACTTGTCAGGAACGTAATAAAAAAATCCTCAGATCATTATTCTGAGGATTTTTTTAAGGTTTAAAAGGTGACTTCACCTTTCCAATTTAACATGCCACCGGTCATATTTCGTACTTTATACCCTTGTTCCTGTAAATATTGAGATGCATTGTAGCTTCTTCGGCCTGAACGGCATACAAGCACATATTCTTCATTTTTATCTAACTGGTCAAGCGATTCAGGTATCTGTTGCAGAGGGATATGTTTTGCTCCTTCAATCATTCCCTGCTGAACTTCCTCATCTTCTCTTACATCGATAACAGTGTAGTTGTCTGTATGTAAGGTTTCCTCTACTTCCTCAGGGGTGATTTCTTTTATTTCATCAGCCATTTTTAAATCCTCCTTTTAAAAAGTCAAAAGGAAAGGGATAGAGAGAGTAAAAGTCTATCCTTTTCTTATCTTATATATGTTTAATTCGCTACAATATTGACCAATTTCCCTGGTACGGCAATAACCTTTCGAACCGTTTTTCCTTCTATCCACTCCTGAACACGTTCATTTTCAAGCGCCAGTTTTTCCATGTCTTCTTTCGATGCATCTTTCGGTATCATCATTTTTGCTCTTACTTTCCCCATTACTTGAACAGGGATTTCTACTTCATTTTCTACGAGCTTGGATTCATCAAATTGTGGCCATGGTTCATAACTGATGGTTTCTTCATGACCCAGGATGGACCATAGCTCTTCAGCAAGATGTGGGGCCACTGGTGATAAAAGCTTTACAAATCCTTCTGCGTATTCTTTAGGAATATGCGGTGCTTTATATCCATCATTAATGAATACCATCATTTGTGAAATACCTGTGTTAAACCGCAGCCCTTCAAAGTTTTCTGTCACCTTTTTGACCGTTTCGTGATAAACACGGATAAGATCATCATTTGGTTCATCCTTAACCGTTTCCCTAAGCTCTCCATTATCATCAACAAACAATCGCCACACACGTTCAAGGAAGCGACGTGAACCATCTAATCCATTGGCGCTCCAAGCCACATCTGCATCCAGAGGTCCCATAAACATTTCATAGAGACGGAGCGTGTCGGCACCATGAGTCGTTACAATATCATCAGGGTTTACAACATTCCCTTTGGATTTACTCATCTTTTCGTGATTTTCTCCAAGAATCATTCCCTGGTTAAAGAGCTTCTGGAATGGTTCTTTTGTCGGTACAACACCAATATCATACAGGACCTTGTGCCAGAATCTTGCATATAGCAGGTGAAGTACAGCGTGTTCTGCACCCCCTATATAAATATCAACAGGCAGCCATTTTTTCAGTTTTTCCGGATCAGCAAGCTGGTCACTGTTGTCCGGATCAATATAGCGCAGATAATACCAGCAGCTGCCGGCCCATTGTGGCATTGTATTTGTTTCGAGACGTCCTTTTTTGCCGGTGGCAGGATCCGTTATCTCAACCCAATCTTTAATATTGGCAAGAGGTGACTCCCCTGTTCCTGATGGTTTGATTTCATCTGCTTCAGGAAGCTCAAGAGGAAGTTTATCTTCAGGCCATGGTTCCAGGGTGCCATCCTCCCAGTGAATAATTGGAATCGGCTCACCCCAGTAACGCTGGCGGCTGAACAACCAGTCACGCAGACGATAGGTTACTTTTCTTTCACCATGTCCATGATCCGTAACCCATTCAATAGCCTTTTCAATCGCTTCTTCCTTTTCCAGACCGTTCAGGAAGTCGGAATTAATGTGCTTCCCATCTTCTGTATAGGCTTCTTTTTCAATATTACCGCCTTCCACAACTTCTTTAATAGGAAGATCAAATTTTTTCGCAAACTCGTAGTCCCGCTCATCGTGTGCTGGAACAGCCATTATAGCGCCAGTACCATAAGACATTAATACATAATCTGCAATCCAGATTGGCATTTGTTCACCATTAATAGGATTCACTGCATAAGCACCTGTAAATACACCGGTTTTATCCTTGGCCAGGTCTGTTCGCTCCAAATCACTTTTGGTCTCAATTTCTTTTAAATAGCTGTCGACAGCTTCTTTTTGTTCACGTGTGACTATTTTTTCAACCAGTGGATGCTCAGGTGCAAACACAGCATAAGTTGCACCAAATAACGTATCAGGACGAGTGGTAAATGCTTCAAATGTTTCCTCTGAATCTTTTACCGAAAACGTAATCTGTGCTCCTTCTGATCGGCCAATCCAATTGCGCTGCATGTCTTTAATGCTTTCCGGCCAGTCAAGGTCTTCCAAGTCTTCAAGCAGACGATCGGCATACTCGGTAATTTTCAGCATCCATTGTTTCATCGGTTTACGAACGACAGGGTGGCCCCCTCGTTCACTTTTTCCATCAATCACTTCTTCATTTGCAAGAACGGTTCCCAGTGCAGGACACCAGTTTACCGCTACTTCATCAATATAAGCGAGACCTTTTTCATAAAGTTTAAGAAAAATCCACTGGGTCCACTTGTAATAATCAGGATCCGTTGTATTGATTTCACGATCCCAATCATACGAAAAACCTAAAGACTTAATTTGCCGTTTAAAGGTTTCGATGTTCTGATCCGTGAATTCTTTCGGATCGTTTCCTGTATCAAGTGCGTATTGCTCAGCAGGGAGACCAAAAGCATCCCAGCCCATCGGATGAAGCACTTCATACCCCTGCATGCGTTTCATCCGGGAAAGTATATCCGTAGCGGTATACCCTTCAGGATGACCAACATGCAGGCCAGAGCCTGATGGATACGGAAACATATCCATGGCATAGAACTTCTCTTTTTCACTTTCTGTATTGGTTTTAAAGGTTTTGTTGTCCTCCCAGTAGGTTTGCCATTTCTTTTCAATCCTTCTGTGATCGAATGCCATACTCTTTTCCTCCTATCTAGTTTTCCTTCTCTTTATGTATATCTGTGAATATAAAAAACCCCCATCCCAGTCAAACATGGGACGAGAGTTGTATTCCCGCGGTACCACCCAAATTAACACATAGCAGTGTTCACTTGATGCTCTTAACGCGAGCTCACGTCAGATACTACTATGATGTTCATATCTGCAACTTTAAAGGCGAGTTCATGAACATCAAGGACAGCTCACACCAGCCGCTGTCTCTCTGGATTCTTGACCATTCATTACTATTCCTTCTCATCGTCATTTTCCCGTGGTTACTTATATGTATGATAATTGTAATGAAGGAGAGAAAAATTGTCAAGAATCGGCAAAAAATCAGGCAAAAGCCTTAAGCCTTCAGTCTCTTCTCCTCCTGATACAGATGCTCCATCCACTCAAGAACACTCATGTTTAATTCTTCTCTTATTTGTTCAACTGAACTTTTGGCTAAGAGCCTTCCTGCCTTTAACACCACTGCTTCATCCAAAACAGATTCCACTTCCTTTAATTCATGGGTAGTTAAGATAACGGTCTGCCTTGACAAATCAACAAATTGAATTAATCCTTTAATAATCGAAGCACGTACCATTGGATCCAGTCCACTAAAAGGTTCATCCATAATAATATACGGTGCGTTACGGGATATGGTCATTAAAAACTTCACCCTGCCCCGATTGCCTTTGGATAAATGTCCGATTTTTGTACCTGGATCAAGCTGTAAAAAGTCAATCATGTTCTCTGCTTTTGTGATGTTAAAGTCAGAAAATTGACTATGATAATAATTCATTAATTCGCGAATCGTAAAGTAAGGAAAATAATAATCCTGATCCGTTAAATAGGCAATCTTTTCACGTATTTCCCTTGATACATGTTCACCATCTACTGTAATATTTCCTTTACTGGGATTGAGAAGACCAGCGATTAGTCGTAACAGAGTTGATTTCCCGCTCCCGTTTTCACCTATAATGCCTATGATATTTCCTTTTTCTAAAGTAATACTAAAATCCTTTATGGCAACGTTTAGGAAGTACTTTTTATAGACGGCATCAAACTTAATCATTGTTATCCTCCCCCTCACTGGATTGGCGTATCCCATCAATCATCTCATGAACTGAAAATCCCATTCCTTGCATATCAGAGATAAAAGATTGAATGTATTGCCTTTTCATGTCTTCCCTCAACTGATGAAGCCGTTCCTGCTTTTCAGTAATAAATGTTCCCTGTCCTCTTCTGCTCTCAACGATTTCCATTTGCTCTAATTCTCGATACACCCTTTGTATTGTATTTGCATTCACTCCTACTTCCACCGCATATTCCCTTACAGATGTCAACTTATCCCCAGCCTGACGCTCCCCACGAATAATTTCACTGGAAATCCGGTCCATAATTTGCTGATAAATGGGCTTATCCGGTTTAAAATCTATCCCCATGGCTACACCTCCACTTTACGTTCAAGAAGGTACATGGATATCAGGTAAAAGATTAGACACAAAAACGCATAAAACAAAATCGTACCTGACTGAAATTGAATATCGCCACTCGAAGTAAGAGGGAATGCGGAATAGGTACCAAAATCAACGACAGGAAAGCCGGTTTCCCAGGTTACTGTTCCCCAGTTGGTTAAAGCATCATATAAGGCTGTATCATCAAATGCTCGAAACCCTTCATTAAAAACGTATAAAAACAGAATAATGGCAATAATTCCGATGGCTGTATGAAATTTCCGAACAACGTGATAAAGACTCCAAACAAGGAAAATAATCATTGTAGGAAAAACAGTAAGCAAGAGAATATTCGTCACAAGTAAAATCAAATTAATTACAAATTCAGCTGCAGGAATCTGACCATTTATCTGATTTATGATAAAGAGAATGATCCCCATTACAAAAGCATAGGAAACAGTCAATAACAACCCATTCAAAAATTTAGCCAAAATGACGTTATGTAAAGATTTATTCATATGTAAAAACTGCTGCATCTGAAGAGCTTCCGTATTTAAACTAAGCAAAAAATAAGCCGGAAACATAAACACACCAACACCAAGACTGGTAAAGCCTGATTCAAGCTCTGTTGTTACTCCAAACATTCCAATCACCAGTAACATGGCAATAAATAAAATAAAAGCAAAAGAATGCTTCATCATTTTCCATTCTTTTCTCCAAGCTCCCATAAAAGCACGCCTATTCATATCGAACGCCCCTTTGTAAAAATTGTACTAGTTAAATAGTACACTATGACAAAGGTGATGTAAAGTTGAATATATGAAAAAAATCGGAAGTGCCGCTTGCACTTCCGATCAATCTTCTTAGCTGTATTCATTAAGGTCGACTTGATCTAAATACATATCATTCAATACTTGGGAAACCTGGAGGTGTAACCTGTGCAACTGTTCTCTCTGCTGATGATTGGCACTTAACTTCATATGCTCAATCTCTGCTTCCGCCTGTTCTAAATTCGTTTGGGCATTGGTATATTCGCTGTCCACGTCATACCCATTGCGGTTGGTCTCATCCAGTTCCTTTTTTGCTGTATCGATTTTGTCTTTAATCTCTGTGATGAGTTGTTCCATGGAGTCGCGGGTTGCCATCAGCATCACCTCATTCTTAATGTAAACCAGTATTGTACATCTATACCGCAGATCAATAGCCAACTTTTCTCTTTTCTGGAAAGAATGCTAAAATAAATGATGAAAACAATAAGAACAGGAGCATTAGAAAATGGTCAAACAAGCCCTTCAATTCTCACATGAATTACTAAAACAGTCAGTGGAAAAAGGAGATATCGTTGTCGATGCCACAGCAGGAAACGGGAACGATACCCTGCTTCTTGCCAACCTCGTCGGAGAGACAGGTCATGTATTAGCCTTTGATATACAAGAGCAGGCGATTCAGAATACGCGTCATCGTCTTCAGGAGCACCACATTGAACACGCCACTCTCATTCATGATAGTCACAGTCAGCTGGACAGACATTTAAAAACACATATGCACAAAAATATCGGTGGGGCCATTTTTAATTTAGGATACCTGCCCGGCAGTGATAAATCGGTCATTACCATGCCCGAGTCGACAATCCCTGCCATACAGCAGCTGCTGGAAAATTTAAGAGAAGGGAAACTCATTGTTTTAGTCGTTTATTATGGACATCAAGGAGGAGACAAAGAGAAAGAGGAATTGTTAGAAATGGTCAAGCAGCTGGATCAGAAAGAGTTCAGTGTGCTGGAATACAGTTTTATTAATCAGAAGAATAACCCCCCGTTTCTGCTAGCTATTGAGAAGAGAAAAGCCCGCTAATGTTATCTTCGTAACAAAGCGGGCTTAATTTTATGATAAAGCTTCGTATTTACATAAAAGAACTTTGCTTTTGAACCAGCAACCTTTAAAAAGTTTTTGACGAACCGGCTTCCATCTTTTAATTGCTCTACTTTTTTATCGGCTAAATACAATCCCACCAAGCCTTTCTGTACCATTTGATGGAAGGCTTTATTCGGAATCGAATGCAAATGCTCTCCAGTCTGATTAAAAATGTACATGAACCGGGTTTCTAATTCCTGCTCATTTGAATAAAAGCTGCAAAAATTAAGATCACCCTCATTTGCATCCTCTTTTTGATCAATATAATAATCAAGCATAATGTGAAGACCCTGCAAATAAGGAAAATAACCGGAAAAAATGATATCTGCCAGCTCTGCAGAAGATTTACCACTTAAACCATAGGATACAAGACAGAAAACCCCTAATGTTGATCCGGTACAAGCAGAAAATTCATACCAGGTAAGGTCCGGACATTGATCCTGATGCGAATGGAACCAGTTGGTTAATCTGGAAACACGTTCTTCCTTTTTAACATGCTTGTGTACCTGCAAATCACGATATAAGGATGCCAAATGAATCAGGTAGGGGCTAAGCTCGTTGTAATTCTCAATTTTGCCCAGTATATTCTGACAGGTGCGCACCAATTCTGGTAAATAACCGCCGTCGTTTTGTTCCTCGCGATACGCATAATAATTCTTAACCTCTTCACCGGGAGATAATGCATCAAGCATGGACTGATGCAGCCATTCAAAATCCTGCGGGTCAAGTGACGTACTGCGATCACATAAATTATCCAGATAATCGCTGATTGTCTGGTATGCGACGATAAATTGAATAGCCTCCGGACGTTTTTCACTTGCTAACAAAGCATAAATCCCTCCGCCTTCACAATGAAAGGTTTTAGATTCAATACTTGCCAGAGCCTGTGTACGTAGCTCCTGATCAGGGATTTCTTTCGCTATTTGTTTCCATGCATCTAACTCTTTGTTCACATCCGGGAATATTTTTCGATAGACTGTAACCATTAAGGGTAATGGCTTTGTTGGTATATTGTCTTTCAACGTACATCCTCCATTGTCTTATTCAATCTTTTTGTTTACAAATGATTGTGTGAACTGAAAAACATCGTCTCTTTCCGGCTCATTAAAGAGTTCATGAAACAGACCATGCCATTCCATATACTTTTTATTTTGAATCGGAAGTTTTTTAAACCAGCGTTGAACTTCCTGCGCCTGTATAATTAGATCCTTCCCCGCCTGCAAAACTAAAGTAGGGATTTCCGGGTATTGGCTGACCTTTTGGAAAGCCTGTGCAATCGCACGTTCAAACTCATGATACCAGCGGATGGAGACCTTCTTCAAAAATAAAGGATCCTCCCTATTCCGATCATGCAAACGAGTATTTCTGGTAGACATAAAAGGGTGGAGATTGAGCTTAACCTGAAACTTGGGTATTCTTTTTTCCAGCATCCTTGTAAAAAACAAAATCCACTTAGGTGGTCTCGATGCGAAGCCCAAACCAGGTGAGGATAAAATCACCCCATTAAGGTCCGGTCTTGTTTCTTCCAGCATTCGGATTACTGCAAGGCCCCCCATACTGTGTCCAAACAGAAATACAGGCTTCCGATAGGTTTTTGCCTCATTCAGCCAGCCGGATATGGCCTCAATGTACTCATCAAATGAATCAATATGACCTCTTAATCCATCTGTTCTGCCTTGACCGGGCAAATCGTTGCAAATCACATTGAAGCCGGCTTCTTCCCATTTATCCGCCAGCCATTCATAGCGCCCTGCATGCTCAAACGCGCCATGGACAAGAACAATGGTACCTTTGCTTGATTCTTGAATTCTCTTCAAGAACAATGCCTCCTGTTCATTTGATATACTTATAGTAACATACTTTTTACAGGGAGGATTGTACATATGATTGATGAATATAAAGGATGGAACCCAAAGATTGATCCTTCAGCTTTTATCGCCGATGATGCTGTGATTACAGGAGATGTAACCATCGAAAAATACGCAAGCATTTGGTTTAAGACGGTTATTCGTGGCGATGTCTCTTCCGTAAAAATTGGTCAGAATACCAATATTCAGGATCAATGTATGCTTCATCAGAGTCCTGACCTTCCACTGATTATAGAGGATGGGGTAACGGTAGGACATCAGGTACTTCTTCATTCAGCTATAATACGTAAGCATGCCCTCATTGGAATGGGTGCCAAAATTCTGGATGGCGCCGAAATTGGAGAGGGAGCCTTTATTGGTGCCGGAAGTCTGGTTACACCCGGCAAGAAAATCCCTCCTCGTACAATGGCGTTTGGCAGCCCGGCTAAAGTTATTCGTGAATTAACCGATAAAGATATAAAAGAGATGGACCGGGTACGGCAGACCTATGTTGATAAAGGACAATACTATAAATCCTTACAGGAACGAAGCTGATGGTGATATTTTACTCTATTAGCAGAAAATCCATCACGTAAGCAGCCAAACCTTCCATAAGATAAGGGAGAGGAGGGTTCATCTTGTTCAATTTTCTTGTTCTTTTTTGTTTTTTTATGAGTATTCTTTTATGGAAGACAAAAAAATCATTTCCATCCTTTAAAAAAACAGCTGCAGCCTACAGCCGGTTATTTTTCATAACAGCTCTGGTACTTGTTATGGTAACCATTTCTGAATATAAACAAACATGGCCTTCTGGACCGGAAGCAAGCCGGCAAGGTTCAGACAAAGTAAATGCTGTTGCTGTATCAGCACACGAGGAAATCTCTCTTTCCCCTTTCGTTGAGGAGGTGGAGATCCAATCATCCATGAACATAAAAGCGCCGCACGTCCTTCAGTTACCTGAACTGCCCCGCGGCTGTGAAGTCACATCGTTAACGATGCTTTTGCAATATTATGGGATTGATGCTAATAAGATGACCCTCGCCAAAGAAATCACAAGAGACCCTTCTCGTTATAGAGAAGAGAATGGGAAAATCCATTTCGGAAATCCCCATATAGGATTTGTGGGGAATATGTACACGTTTAATGAACCAGGATACGGTGTTTATAACGAGCCACTTGCTGATTTGGCAGAAAAGTATGTCGGCAAGGAGAGAGTACAAAATCTTAGTGGCGAATCCTTTTACAGCGTTCTCAGGGCTTTAAACCAGGAGCAACCTGTTGTGGTCATTATCAATGCTAAATACAAAAAACTCCCAGAGTCGGCTTTCGAAACCTGGTACACTTCCAAAGGACCGGTCGAAATTACAATGAATGAGCATTCGGTGCTGGTAACCGGATATGATGAAGATTATATATACTTCAATGACCCATTGGATAAAAAGCAGAAAGCTCCATTTGATGACTTTGTAGAAGCATGGGAGCAAATGGGGAACCAGGCCATAACCATAAAACCACCTACATCAAAACAGGAAATATAGCAAAGACGGAAGCCCCGCTTGTCCACTTGGCAGTTGGACAACGGGTGCTTCCGCCTTTTTTCTTTATGAAATAGCAAGCTTGCTTTCTGTAAGGTCTTCATTTTGCAGCTGTTCAAAAGAATATTTGCCTTCAACATAAATTTGATGCCAAAGCATAAACATGAGTACAGTCCAGATTTTACGTGAATAATCAGCTTTACCTTCACGGTGCTGATAAAGCAGATCCAGTACAACCTTTTTATGAAGTAAATGGCCGGTCTGGCTCTCCTGAATCAGGTTCTCAGCCCAGTCAAACATTTCCTCCTTCAGCCAATGACGGATAGGAACCGGGAAGCCCAGCTTTTTACGATCTAAAACGTGATCAGGAACAATTCCCTTTACAGCCTCTCTTAAAACCGATTTTGTCGTTCCATTTCCGATTTTGTATTCGACTGGAATTTCACTGGCCACCTTCATGACATCTTTATCCAGAAAAGGTACGCGCAGCTCCAGCGAATGAGCCATGGTCACTCGGTCTGCTTTAAGTAAAATATCCCCACGAAGCCATGTATGAATATCAATGTATTGCATTTGATTTACATAAGGCTCCTGGTCAATTCGCTGATATAAATGTTTCGTTATTTGCTGGTAAGGATTAGCCTGATTGTATTGCTTCAATAGATGCTGCTTTTCAGCTTCATCAAACATTTTTGCATTTCCAATATAACGGTCACTTAAAGGTGTTGTTCCCCGCTCTAAAAAGCTCTTCCCTTTTACTCCTTCAGGAAGGGTTTGGGCCACTCTTCTCAATAAATCCTTTGCAGGTCCCGGAATCGAGTTGAAAATTTTTAAGGATTCGGGTTCCCGGTATATATTATAGCCTCCGAAAAGTTCATCGGATCCCTCACCTGACAGCACCACCGTCACATGCTTACTTGCCTCACGGGCTACAAAATAAAGTGGTACACAGGCTGGGTCGGCAAGTGGATCATCCATATGCCACATAATTTTAGGAAGCTTATTCATGTATTCCTCTGGGGTGATGACATAGGATATATTTTCCACATCAAGTTTTTCTGCTGTTTCCTTCGCTACATCAACCTCCGAATAGCCGTCACGCTCAAAGCCAACAGAGAAGGTTTTAATATTCGGGTTAAATTCTCTGGCCAATGCCACAATGATAGAGGAATCAATACCTCCTGACAGGAAAGAGCCTACAGGAACATCACTGCGCATATGAACATTCACGGAATTGTACAGCACGTTTTGAATCCGCTTCTTCCAATCCTTTTTATCCATCAGAAGAGGCTTAAACTGCACATGGAAATAACGATGAAAGCTTGGACGTTCACCTGGCCTCTGAATAAAGTAATGGCCTGGTTCTACTTTCTTTATTCCATCTGTTAACGTTAATGGCTCAGGGACGTATTGGAAGCTCAAATAATGCTGTAAAGCTTCCAAGTCCACTTTCTCCTGATTCAGGATCATGGAAAGGCTTTTCTTCTCAGAACTGAAGAAGGTACGTTCATCGTCTTCAAAATAAAACAATGGTTTAATACCAAAAGGATCCCGTGCACCAGTCAACATCTGCTCAGCTTTATCCCAGATTAAAATGGAGAACATGCCACGCAGATGCTCGAAGGTGTTTTCTCCATATTTTTGATACATGGCTAATATCACTTCTGTGTCAGACTCTGTCGTAAATTCATATCCTTCCTTTTGCAAGTCTGCTTTCAGTTCCAGATAATTATAAATTTCACCATTGAAGACCATCCAGTAGCGATCATCTTCATAGCTGAACGGCTGCTTTCCACTATCTATATCAATAATACTTAATCGCCTGAATCCTAAGGAAATAAATTCATCATGAAAGTAGCCTTCATCATCAGGTCCTCTATGTGTAATCATATTATTTTGCTGCTGAAACTGATTCATTTCCGCATCATTTAATTGTTTATTGCTGTGCCGAATCATTCCAATAAAACCACACATGATGTTTGTCCTCTCTTTCGTTGTTCTTACCCTTATTATTTTTAGTATATCATATTAATTATGTATTACGGTATACGACAATCCATATAGTGAAACTTCCAGCAGTGGGGGGCACAGGTGGTTAGTTGAACTTATCAGGAATTTACTGGTCGTTCACCCCCACACTCGATAAAACTGATGCTTTATGAAGGAAAGTATAAGAAAGCCCTTGATTTTAAAAATCAAGGGCTCAATCACTAAAGAGAAAATCCAATAAGTGGAGTTACCTTCCCACTGATTGTTAACGAAACACATCAAGGCACTTTCGATTTGTCCCCCATACTCACAATTCGTTTCACAAATCATAAAGGTGGGGGTTACAGCACATTACGGCATGATATAACTATACGCTAAGGGAAGCTTTTAATTCGTTTACTTTATCGGTCTGTTCCCAAGGGAAGGACTTATCCATGCGGCCGAAGTGGCCATATGCGGCGGTGTCCTTATAAATAGGTCGTCTCAGGTCGAGCATTTTGATAATCCCTGCTGGTCTTAAATCAAATGTATTGCGTATCGCCTGGACCATATCTTCCTCATTTACCTTCCCTGTTCCAAATGTGTGAACGGATATGGAAACCGGCTGTGCTACACCTATTGCATAGGCTAATTGAACCTCACAGGTGTCAGCCAGTCCTGCGGCAACAATATTTTTGGCTACATATCTTGCAGCGTAAGCGGCTGAACGATCCACTTTTGTCGGATCCTTACCACTAAAGGCTCCTCCCCCATGTCGCGCATATCCACCATACGTATCCACTATAATTTTACGTCCGGTTAATCCGGCATCACCCTGAGGACCACCAATGACGAATCGTCCTGTAGGATTAATGAAATATTTTGTCTGTTCATCCAGTAAATGATCCGGAACCACTTCATCAATGACAAGCTTACGGATATCCTGATTGATTTGGTCCAGCGAAATATCCTGATGATGCTGGGTAGAAATAACAATGGTATCCACACGAACGGGCTGATTGTTTTCATCATACTCGATTGTCACCTGTGTTTTTCCATCAGGACGAAGATACTCAATAATCCCGTCCTTTCTCACATCAGCCAGGCGTTTGGACAGCTTATGCGCTAAGAAAATAGGGAGCGGCATGAGTTCGGAAGTTTCGTTTGAAGCATAGCCGAACATTAATCCCTGGTCACCTGCACCAATAGCTTCAATTTCCTCATCTGACATACTGCCTTCTCTGGCTTCCAATGCTTCATTAACGCCCTGAGCAATATCCGGGGATTGTTCATCTATAGCCGTTAAAACAGCACACGTTTCTGCATCAAATCCAAATTTTGCACGTGTATAACCAATATCCTTTATCGTATTTCTCACGATGGCAGGTATATCTACATATGTAGTTGTAGAAATTTCCCCTGAAACAAGAACAAGACCCGTTGTCACAGTTGTTTCACAGGCTACTCGTGCATTCGGATCGTCTTTAATAATTTCATCTAATATAGCATCAGAAATCTGATCACAAATCTTATCAGGATGACCTTCTGTAACAGATTCTGATGTAAAAAGCCGGCGTTTTACAGCCATTTTTTATTTCCTCCTTATTAGCATCCAAAACTTAGCTGTACGAAGTTTTCAGACGCTATTCCGCAACAATAATAATAGCGCTAAGGAATCAGAATGTCAACCGCTCGACATAACGGAATCATCCATAAACTGAAACTTCCATCAGTGGGGTATTACGGACAGTTAAGCGTGATAAAAAAGATGCCATAAATTTTTTGCACAAATAGTATGGACGATTAATATAAATATGTTATACTAATTAAAAATAATATGACAGATTCATTCAAATATGTTGATAAAGGGGAAACGCGAAATGAACAAAGTGAGTCAAAAGGCCATGAAAACTAGTCTGGAAGATGTTATGGGCTCTATGCATACCAATTTATCTACTGCTGATTTAGTTGAAAAAATTTTAAATCGTAAGGAAGGAATTCTGACGTCTAACGGTGCGATACGAGCGACTACGGGAAAATATACAGGACGTTCACCTAAAGATAAATTTATTGTAAAAGATTCATTGAGTGAAAGTGCGGTGGAGTGGGGATCCATTAACCAGCCTATTTCTGAGGATATTTTCTTCAATTTGTATGATAAAGTTATGGATTACCTGAAACAACAAAATGAACTCTATTCTTTTAAGGGATTCGCTGGCGCTGATGCTCATTATCGTTTACCAATAGACGTAGTAACGGAACTTGCCTGGCACAACCTTTTTGCCCGGCAGCTGTTCATTAAGCCAAATGACGATGAATTAACTGACCATCAAACTGAATTTACTGTCATTTCTGCTCCAGGTTTTAAAGCAGACCCGAAAACAGATGGAACTCATTCAGAATGTTTTGTAATGATCTCCTTCGAGCATAAAATGGTTCTGATTGGAGGAACCGAATATGCAGGAGAAATTAAAAAATCGATTTTTTCAGTAATGAATTTCTTACTTCCTAATCAGGATATTTTGTCTATGCATTGTTCTGCAAATGTTGGTCGGGAGGGTGACGTAGCCTTATTTTTCGGTTTATCAGGCACAGGCAAAACCACTTTATCGGCAGATCCGGAGCGAAAACTGATTGGAGATGACGAACACGCCTGGTCCAATAATGGAGTTTTTAATATAGAGGGTGGTTGTTACGCAAAGTGTATTAATCTTTCAGCTGAAAAAGAACCGCAAATCTATAATGCCATCCGATTTGGCTCTGTGCTGGAAAATGTGATGGTTGATTTACATTCGCGATTACCCGATTATGACGATACAACTTTAACAGAGAATACCCGTGCCGCTTATCCGATCGATTACATTGATAATATTGTACAGCCAAGTATCGCCGGACATCCGAATACAATTATCTTCCTTACTGCTGACGCATTTGGCGTACTTCCGCCGATCAGCAAATTAACAAAAGAACAGGCCATGTACCATTTTTTAAGTGGCTATACCAGTAAGCTTGCAGGCACAGAAAGAGGAGTAACTTCACCAGAGGCTACGTTTTCCACCTGTTTTGGTGCACCATTTCTCCCTCTTCCTGCTGTGACCTATGCAACGATGCTCGGCGAAAAAATTGATCAGTTTAACGCAAACGTCTATCTCGTCAATACAGGGTGGACTGGAGGACCTTATGGTACAGGAAATCGTATCGATCTGTCTTATACAAGAGCAATGATCCATGCCGCTCTAAATGGAGAACTAAATCAGACAGAAACAGTCAGGGATGATGTGTTTGGGCTCAACATTCCAACTCATTGTCCTGGTGTACCAAGCAAGGTTTTGACCCCAAAGAAAACCTGGGATCAGCCGGAACAATATGATCAAAAAGCCCGGGAGCTGGCTGTGAAATTTCATGAAAACTTCAGGAAATTCAACCACATCACAGATGACATTAAAAATGCGGGACCACTTTATACCCCGCAATAAACTTCGCTTCTCTCATATCCTTTTATATAGATTTGAGGCTGCTTGCATAAATTGCAGGCAGTTTTTTTTGGTCACACAAATATAGGCATTCGCATAGGATACATCTAGATTTACTTAACAAACAAGGAGGATTTAAATACATGAGAGGTCTACGGGGTTTTGTAACGGTCGTATGCAGCCTTTTATTAGCAGCTGTTCTTGGAGCTTGTTCTTCCGATAACAGCCAGGATGAAAAATCATCCATTAAACTGGCTGAAGTCACAAGAAGTATTTTCTATGCACCGCAATATGTTGCCCTTGAAAATGGATTTTTTGAGGAGGAAGGCCTGAGTGTAGATTTAACCACTACCTGGGGTGGCGACAAAACAATGACTTCCCTGGTTTCCGGCAGTTCGGATATCGCATTGGTAGGCTCTGAAACCTCTATATATGTTCATTCTCAAGGTGCGAATGATCCAGTCATAAATTTTGCTCAATTGACTCAAAAGGATGGAACCTTTTTAGTATCCAAAAAAGCACACGATAATTTTTCCTGGGATGATTTGAGAGACAGTAACTTCCTCGGTCAGCGTAAAGGTGGAATGCCGCAGATGGTAGGTGAATTTGTTTTGAAACAAAACGGAATTGATCCTCACCAGGACTTGAACCTATCCCAGAATGTCGATTTCGGCAACATTCCCGGGGCATTTCAAAGCGGCGACTATGAGTACGTTCAGCTATTTGAACCTACCGCAAGTAAATTTGAAAAGCAGGGAGTCGGTCACGTGCTTGCTTCCTTTGGTGAAGCATCCGGGAAGGTTCCGTATACCGTATTCATGGCAAAGCAATCTTTTTTGAACGATAATCCGGAAACAGCTGAGAAATTTACAAGAGCCATTTTCAAAGCACAAAAATGGGTGGAAAACCATAGTAGTGAAGAAGTGGCAGAAGTCATTCAGCCTTACTTTGAGGATACTGATTCAGACATTATTGCTGATTCTGTGGAAAGATACAAAGATTCAGGAGCCTATGCCTTAAACCCGGTACTCGATAGAGAGGAATGGAATAATCTGAAGGATATCATGGATGAAGCAGGCGAACTTCCTGAGGATATCAAGCATGATACTCTTGTAAACACCGAAATCGCCGAAAAAATTATGAATGAGTAGAGGTGAAGATCATTGGCATATCTGACGGTAGAAGAAATCTCTCACTTATATTTTACAGAAAAGGATTATACAAAAGCTATTGAGGAAATCTCGCTGGATGTTAATAAAGGAAGCTTTGTATCAATTATCGGCCCGAGCGGCTGCGGAAAAACAACCCTGCTTTCCATCATAGCAGGGTTAATTAAGCCGTCAAAAGGAAGAATTCTACTGGAAAATGAGCCAATTGATCACCAGAATTCATCAATCGGCTATATGCTGCAGCAGGATTATTTATTTCCCTGGAAAAACATTATGGAAAATGTACTGATTGGCCCGCATATTCAAAAAAATATTACAGAGGAAATCAAACAAAAAGCAGCAAATTTGCTGGAGGAAATTGGCATTGGGCAAACGAAAGATGCCTATCCAGGCCAATTATCAGGTGGTATGAGACAGCGCGTAGCCCTGGCACGAACTTTGATTACAGATCCGAAGCTGTTGTTGCTGGATGAACCCTTTTCAGCTCTTGATTATCAGACGAAGCTTAAACTGGAAAACCTGGTACTGGAAATCCTGAAAAAATATGAAATGACCTCAGTACTTGTAACCCATGATATCGGAGAAGCTATCGCAATGAGTGAGCGTATTGTATTACTGAATTCAAATCCAGGTCGCATTGCACAGATATTTGATGTACCAAAAGAGATTGTAGAAACAACTCCTTTTGATTCCAGACAAAGCCCAGTATACTCCGATTTTTTCCAAACTGTATGGAAGGAGCTGGAGAGTCTTGAGTAATACAGATGATCAACGTCTATACGAAGAATACCGGCAAAAAAAGAAGAAGGAAAAACGTTTTGTGCTATCATGGCAGGGAATCATCTTCATTGTGTTTTTCATTCTGTGGGAGACAGCCAGCAGACTTCATTGGATTGACCCGCTCATCTTCAGTTCACCTTCCAAAGTAGGGCGTTTATTTATTGAAAAGATCAATGACGGATCCCTGCTAAGCCATTTGCAAATTACCGGACTGGAAACGATTGCAGGCTTTATTCTAGGCACCCTGCTTGGGATTATTATGGCGACCATTCTGTGGTGGTCTTCCACCCTGTCAAAAATCCTGGATCCCTATTTAGTGGTTCTTAATGCCATGCCTAAAGTGGCTTTAGGACCTATCCTTATCGTAGCACTGGGTCCTGGTTACACATCCATCATTTCCATGGGGATTCTTGTATCTGTTATCATTACCACTATTCATGTTTATTCGGCTTTTCGTGAAGTGGATCAAAACTATATTAAAGTGCTGCAAAGCTTCCAGGCTACCCGAGCACAAATCTTTAAAGAAGCCATTTTACCGTCCTCCTTCCCAACGATGATTTCCACATTAAAAGTCAATGTCGGTTTATCTTGGGTCGGGGTTATTGTGGGAGAATTTTTAGTATCTGAAAGAGGATTAGGTTATATGATTGTCTACGGCTTCCAGGTATTCGATTTTAACCTTGTCCTGTTAAGTCTTATTGTTATTGCCATTTTTGCCGCAGTAATGTACAAAATCGTGGAAGCCATTGAAAACAAACTTATTAACCATAAATCATAAAGTTAATGCGTGATAAACGAGACCGGAAGTGAAATAAAAAGAGGCTGTTCCTTAAGGTAAGATCAAATCGCAGAGCGAATGTTTACCTTAAGGAATTGGCCTCCATTTTTTTAATCACTTTTAAGCTTTGGGGTAATACAGCATCCTTCATCATAAAACTGAACAGGGAGCTTTCCTGAATATCTTCGGGAAGCGTATCTAAAAGTACAGGACCATCCGTTTCAAAATAAGTGGGCTGCTTTATCAGCTGATCGACCTCAGCGTAATAAACGTTTTTGATAACCTCCCCACCTTTTCCGTCCACAAAATACTGGCCGATATACTTAAGATTCGATATAATACCTCCTGTTTCTTCATAAACTTCTCGTTCAGCAGCGTCTTCAGCCTTTTCTCCTTCTTCCACTTTGCCACCCGGAAATTCCAACCCGCGGTCTTTATGTTTAGTCAGAAGCCATTGGTGTTTATATTTTGTAATGACCCATACATGCTTGGGCTGTTTAGAAAATGGATTTTTTGTAAAAGAAAGCTTAACATTATTTTGATAATAATCCTTGAACGTTATCATATATTATTCACTACCTTTATTAAGCGGGACTTATGAGGAGGGAGTAGCGCATGATGTTCCCTCCTGCACTTTATCAAAGAGCCCTGAGTCTCTTATAACATGTCAGGGGTAATATACATTATGAATAACCCAGCCTTTTTGCTCTTTATATTTGAACTCTATCCTTATCTTATAATTCCCATATAATTCGCTGCTATTAGACTGAACAATGGTGGCTTGTCCATTTTCTGTCTGTATATCATATGAGTTATCCGGGATAAACCAGGGTGGAGTTTCTGTTGGGATGATATATAATTGTTGATTCCGTTCTTTATAATATAAATCTACATACTTTTTTGCAAGCGATAAGCTGGCGATACTTTTAAGTTCCTGCACTAATTGATCCTTTGTATTGTATGAAAGAACCCTGTTTTCCTGATTCGTTTCCTGAACCAGGATATCCATAAATTTTTCTGTTAATCCTTTAATCTGTTCATGTGTTAAGTCATCAGCCTCCTTTATCTCTTCATGCATGGATGATGCATGACTCTCTTCTACTGGAATATTTTTCGTTTGAATTTCTTGTAAAATATTGTCATGGTGAGATAAGCTAATAAATGGAACAAAACTTACGATAAGTAATAGTGATTTTGTACCTAATAAGTCCAAGAAGAATACCTCCCATAAGTTATATACCTTGATTTCATATATATAAACTTTTGTCCAAATCTTTCATGATATTTTTATTTTAAGGAGGAAAATTTGTGAAAAGAATATTTATTCTGACGCTGCTTCTTGTTCCATTGTTTATAACAGGATGTGGAACAGCTGAGATACCGGAAGATGTCTTTCAGCAGGCATTAAAGGAAAGTGAAAATATACAAAGCTTCCAGGTAGATATGGAAATGGAGCAGAAGATCAAAATGTCTGACATGAATCAGTCGCTGCCAATGAGCATGACAAGCAAAACAAAGGTTCAAGTTGATCCGGAAGCCATGTATCAGGAAATGGATATGATGGGTCAGAAAGTAAAAGTATATTATGTAAATGATGAATTTTATTTAAAACCATCCGATGAGGAAAACTGGATGAAGGCTCCGCAAGAGGTAGTCGACCAAATCAATCAGTTAACACAGTCACAACACTCCCCAAATGAACAGCTTTCTCAGTTGGAGGAGTTTGTCGATGAATTAAATATGGAGGAAAAGAAGAACAATTACGTATTTTCCATTACAGCTTCAGGAGATAAAATGAAAAGCTATGTCCTGGAACAGCTTAGGCAAAATGAACTGCCAGATCAACAATTTACCGAAAAACAACTGCAAAATATTACTATTCATGACGTAGAAATATCCTTAGAAGTTGACAAGGAAACATACTATCCTCAAACCTATTCCATGTCAATGAAAACCAATAGCAAACAGAATGGAAAGACAACAAAAACAGATACGGCCATCGATGCTACCTACAGCCAATTTAATCAAATAGGTGATATTAAACTACCGGAAAACGTAAAAAATAATGCAAAGGAATTAAAGCCGTAAGAACAGGCGGAAGCGTAATTTCAGTAAAATAAAACAGCCCTTGTCAGTAATACTGGCAAGGGTTTTACTCTACTTATCATATGGTACTTCAGGTTTCATCTCTAATCATCCGGATTTTCCAGAACACCCATTGAAGCAATATGTTCCCTGGTCTGATCGTCACCTAAACGATAAAGCACTTGCAGAACATTAATGAGTCCATCATCAAAATCGTCATTCACTTCATCATTGTGGTATTCCCTGATTGGGACATGGGCACGCCAGAATGCACCTCGATCCGCGTCGTACATTTCATCAAATAACTCCCGAAGTTCAATGACTTCTTCCGGAGTTGCATATATGACAAAGTCCTCATTATTGAAGGCTTTTAAACGTGAAATTTCCTGAGTTCCCAGGCTTACATAATACTTTTCCTTGTCCATAACTATCCCTCCTATTTATACCTTTTACAATGGCGGGATAATTATGAATCGTTTTTTGCGTGGAATCTTTAAATTTAAATGAGCGCACTTAACCACCGCTGCGGGAATATACTTCGCTTTCACCCAAGGGCACAAGTGCGACATCTATTCAAACTCCCAAAGGTCGTTTTCATAGTGTCTTCTTTGCCGTGGGCGGCTGGTGAGCCTCCTCGCGCTATCGCGCTTGTCCAGTTACGGCTCCCAGGCCCAAGCAGTCATAAGCAGAATCCACTACGTGACAGGAAGCGTGTCACTCCATGGATTCTGCTTATGCTGTCGGGCCTAAACGGTCGCCTTCACTTTTCATTACGGGGTCTCACCTAGGCCTTCCTCCACGACGAACAGGACGTTCTAGTGTCGGTGTTGGCACAGGACGTGCCGCTTTTAACCGACCAGGAGTCTACGTATATTCCCTCCGCTAAGGTAGTGGGTAGTTCAATGACTTCCTAATAGTGGGGATATAAATGATATACGGATTTTCTCGTGCAATGTAAATTCACAGAGGCTTTCTTGTTGTCCAGAATAGAGAGACTTGATGAAATCTCACGTAAAAAAGCCCAAGTACACTAGACCTGGGCTATGCTTAATATCATTATTTATAAGTTACCTTGCTTTTTGCATCTCCTGCTTAATCAAACATCTTCCTTTACCGTGAGGGATGCACATTGGTGTACCGAATAAAGGATCATAGGTTACGTCGCAGGCCATACGGAAAACGTTCTGGACAAAGTCAATCGTTACAATATCTTCAGGTTTCCCCTGCTCCCATACTTTTTTATCCTTTAGGGCAACAATATGATCTGCGTATCGGCAGGCAAGATTAATATCATGAAGAACCATCACAATGGTACGGTTATCGGTTTCATTTAATTCAAATAGGAGATCCAGAATTTCTATTTGATGGGTCATATCCAGGTATGTTGTCGGTTCGTCGAGAAAAATAACATCTGTATCCTGGGCCAATGTCATGGCAATCCATGCCCTCTGTCTTTGACCACCGGATAAGGAATCAACCAGACGGTCCTTTAAATCCAGCATATTGGTGGATTCCAGAGCTTTTTCAACAGCTTCATCATCATCCTTACTCCACTTCTTCATCAGACCCTGATAGGGATAACGTCCTAATTTTACAAGCTGTTGAACAGTTAATCCTTCAGGTGTCGAAGGGCTCTGTGGAAGGATGGCCATTTCTTTGGCTACTTCCTTTGTACGCAAACTGGCAATATCCGTACCGTCCAATATAACCTCACCATTTTTAGGCTGCATTAAACGGGCCAATGAGCGCAGCAACGTAGATTTTCCGCATCCATTGCTTCCGATAAAAACAGTCATTTTTCCCTTTGGAATCGTAATATCCAAATCATCTATAATAATTTCGTCACCATATCCAAGTGTTAATTGATTGGCTGCAAGTGATTCCATTGAAACCTCTCCTTTGAAGTGAGAGAATAAAAATTGTAAAGTCCGTTAGTATTCAGCGTAAGTAGCCGGACTTTTTTTATGTTCGAACAAATTCTTCACAACTCATGTATATGAAAACTCTTCTTACTTTATACTTTAATTGAAAATGATTATCGTTTCAAGAGTTTTCTATCAATAATCACCTTCTTAAAGGGTCAATGTTCGAGTTGTCAAAAAATCTACATATTCACGGTCAATTTTAACACCTGTGCCATAGCCCTCAGGAACCTGAACTTCACCTTCTGTTACTTCAATTTTCTCAGTAATAATATCCCTTTCATAGTAACGATCAGAGGCTGAAATATCTCCTGGTATAGTAAACTGAGGCAAGGATGCCAGGGCAATATTATGAGCCCTGCCAACACCTGTTTCCAGCATACCCCCGCACCATAACGGAATATGATGGTCCGCACAAAGGTTATGAATGCTGAGAGCCTCTGTAAGTCCTCCTACTCTTCCCGGTTTGACATTGATGATTTCCGTACTTTTGAGCTGTATAGCCTGCCAGGCATCATGATAGCTTTCAATACTTTCATCAAGACAGATAGGTGTTTGCATTCGCTGCTGAAGCTGTTTGTGCAAAACGAAATCACCGGGCGGAAAGGGCTGTTCAATCATCAGCAGACCTAAATCATCAAGGGAAACTAAATGGTCGATATCCTTTTCGCCATACATGCCATTTCCATCAAACATTAGCGGTAAATTTGGATTGATTGACAGAACCTGATCCAGCAGATGACGTTCCTTTCCTTTTTCCACTTTAAGCTTATATCGTTTATAACCTGCCGCTTCATACTCTGCCAGTCTTTCCTTTAAGTCCTCACCCAGACTGATAACAACCCCGGCATCTATTTTATCTCTGACTCCTCCTATGCATTTAGCCAGACTCATCTTTTGCTGTCTGGCAAACAGATCCCATATAGCCGCTTCTGCACCTGCTTTTGCCATTTGATTTCCTTTAAAAGCCTTCAGCCGGTGCGCAATATCTGCAGGGTGCTCTATAGGCGCACTTAGGATCATGGGAATCAGTAAATCCGTTAATAACATCCAGGCAGTGTCAATGGTTTCGGCTGTATAAAATGGTGTGGCAAACGGAACACATTCTCCCCATCCGCTTGTCCCATATTCATCAACAGCTTCAATTAAAATAACCTCCCTTTCCTTGACAGCCCCAGCATGTGTAGTAAAGGGCTGTTTCAGAGGCATGGATATCTGATTAAGCTGTATATATTTAAGATTCATCATGGTTATGGATTCCTTTCGTCCACTCCAAAAGGGTTGATCTGAGCAATTTCTTAGATGCATTGCGAGGTAAAGTGTCCACAAAATAAATTTCTTTTGGGACTTTGTAGGAAGCAAGCTTTGTCCCGGCATACTCCATGATTCGGTCCTTATCCATCTTCTGGTTCTCTCTTCCCACAACAAAGGCTACTGGAACCTGTCCCCATTTATCATCTTCAGTCCCTACTACGCCAGCATCCTGAACCTCGTTTATTTCTTTTAATACAGATTCCACTTCAGCCGGGTACACATTTTCCCCGCCGGATATGATTAAATCCTTGCGACGATCCACTACATAGAGGTAGCCATCCTCATCAAGATATCCCAGGTCCCCTGTCTTCAGCCAATTCTGATCAAAAGACTTCCGGTTAGCCTCCTCACGTTTATAATACCCCTTTGTAACCATCGGACCTTTTACCATAATTTCTCCTGTTTCATGAGGTCGATTGCTCCCTTCATCTTCCTGTTGGATCCGAAGCTGTGCCGGGAACAGGGGTTTACCAGCAGAACCAAGTTTTCTCAGGGCATCTTGTGAGCTTAACGTAACAATTTGAGAAGCTGTTTCCGTCATCCCATAGCTCTGAAATACGGGTATATCTTTTGACTTGCATTTTTCCAGTAATGGCTTGGGAGCAGGTCCCCCTCCTAGTAAAAAACAGCGTAATGTATCCGGAATGGACCGATGACCTAATTGATCCACCATTTGTTCGAGCATAATGGTAACAACAGATGCAATGGTTACCCCTTCCTCTGTAATCTCACGGAAAGCCTCCTCCAGATTGAAGCTTTCATGTAAGTGAACAGGCATTCCATAGAGAAGACTTCTTACAAGAATCGAGAGGCCACTGACATGGAAGAGCGGAAGCATCGCGAGCCAGCGGTCATTTTCATAAAGCCCTAAATTTAACGCGGATGAAGCGGCACTCCAATAGTGATTTCCGTACGTAAGCTGAACACCTTTTGGAAAACCGGTTGTGCCTGATGTATAAATAATGGTAAACGTGTCCTCCAGATTCATTTCCTCGGGGATGGCGAAGGACTTGGACTGCTGCTGTTTGATTGTTTGAATGCTGTACATCTGATCAGGGTGTTTCTTTTGAATTTCTGTTCCCTTCTCTTCTAAATCATCCTGGTATAGGAAAAAGCTGCTTTCGGAATCTTCGTATTGATATAATAACTCATTTGCTGTTAAGCGCGTATTCAGTAACACTACGGTCGCCTGCAAATAGGTAATGGCATGGATGATTGTTACCATTTCATAGCTGTTTTTGGATAACAGAGCTACATGGTCATTTTGGGAAATGCCTATTTGATTTAATTTTCCGGCCATCTCAAGGGAATCCTGTCGCAGCTTTGAAAAGGGGATTTTCGTCCGGTCTTTTAATTGAATGGCTGTTTTTTCCGGCGTTAAATCGTAGCGCTTTTCCAGCCAGTGCGGAATATATGTCACTCGTTTGCATCCTTTCTTTGTTTCTGCTTAATTTCATTTTCGGGTTTAAACTTATTCACTTACAAAAACCCTTATCGCTGGATACGACAAGGGTTCTGTAAAATAAGGGAACGAAACCATTAAGGGAAACGCGGGAATTGCTTGAAGTCCGGTTTTCTTTTTTCTTTAAAGGCGTCTCGTCCTTCTTTTGCTTCATCGGTTGTATAGTAAAGAAGGGTGGCATCTCCGCCCATTTGCTGTAATCCGGCTAAACCATCAGTATCCGCATTAAAGGATGCTTTCAGGAAACGAAGAGCGGTTGAAGATTTCTCAAGCATTTCTTCACACCACTGAATCGTTTCAGCCTCCAATTGATCAAGAGGAACAACTGTGTTTACTAAGCCCATTTCATACGCTTCTTCAGCGGAATATTGACGGCACAGATACCAAATTTCGCGGGCACGCTTATGACCTACCATACGGGCAAGAAGACCTGCACCATATCCTGCATCGAAGCTTCCTACCTTTGGCCCTGTTTGTCCAAATACAGCATTATCCGCGGCAATAGTTAAATCACAGACTACATGCAGTACGTGACCGCCGCCGATAGCATAGCCGCTGACCATCGCTACAACCGGCTTAGGAATGACACGAATCAGGCGTTGTAAATCCAATACGTTCAGACGTGGAATCTGGTCATCTCCTACATAGCCTCCGTGACCGCGTACTTTCTGGTCACCGCCAGCACAAAATGCTTCATCCCCGGCACCTGCTAAAATAATCACACCTACGTCAGAGTTGTCACGAGCCCTGGAAAAGGCATCAATAAGCTCATTTACAGTCAGAGGGGTAAATGCATTAAGAACCTCTGGACGATTAATGGTAATTTTAGCAATACCATTATACGTTTCATACATAATTTCTTCATATTCGCGTTCTTTAACCCATTCAACTGCCATATAAAAATCCTCCTTCTAATCCTTAAAACTTATTTATGTAAGATGAAATCACTTACTATTTTACCAAAAATTCGGGGTCTTTCCACATGAATTGTATGGCCGGCATCCTTAATGATCTGATGCTGTGCATTGGGGAGCCTTTCCTGCATCTCATGATTAATGGAAGTGAATTTCGCATCAAGAGCGCCTGTCAATAATAACGTTTGTGCATGAACTTCACGTAGTTCCTTCCACCACGAGGGCTGTGTACCTGTCCCCATATAACGAAGCGAGGCTGCCAGTCCCTTTGGTTCATGACTGAGACGTTCCTGTTTCAGCTGATTTTGAACCCGCTTAGGAAGGGATTTCTGGGTTTCAAATAAAGGAATGGCCGACCAGTAATCCACAAACGAAGCCAGCCCTTCTGTTTCCACTTTTTTGGCCAGCTGTTCATCCCTATTTTGACGCTTCTCCTGCTCTTCCTGCGTCTTTAATCCTGGTGAGGCACTTTCCAGAATCAGGGTATTTATATTTTCCGGATAAAAACGGGCAAAAGATAGAGCCGTCCTTCCTCCCATCGAATAACCAAGCAAATGGACCTTCTTCAGACCAAGTTTTTTCAATACCTGATCTAAATCATCACAAACGCTTTCCATGGAAAATGGTTCTTGAACAATGGTTTTCCCATGCCCTGGAAGATCAAGGTTAATGACCTGAAAATTTTTTGACCATTGCGAAATAAAGGAAGCCCAGGTTTTCGTTGAACCTGTAAACCCGTGGAAAAGAACGAGGGGTTCCCCTGTTCCTTCCTCTTCTACCCAATATTTTTTTCCATCAACGTTCATATACATCAGTTTTCACCTGAAATTTCCAGGGCATACGCTTCGATTTCATTCCATTGCTTACGGTGCCACTCCGCATTTTCCTCTCGGTTGGTCTGAACCTCTAGAACCTTTAATCCTCCATTATTATAGGCCTGATTTAAAGAAGACTTTAAATGTTCCAGAGAGGTTATTCTTTCATAATGACCTCCATACATGGTCACCGCGTGCTGAAAGTCCAAGTCGAGAGGTGTACCGAATAAGACCTCAAAATGGTCCGATGATTCCTTCGCTTGTGGGAGGAAGGAAAATATTCCCCCGCCATTATTATTAATAACAATCACGGTTAAATCAATTCCATATTGTTTGACCGCATGTAAGCCATTTAAGTCATGGAAAAAGGTTAAGTCCCCCAGTAATAATGTAACCTTTCTCCCATGTGCCGCAGCTCCAGCAGCAGAGGAAATCGTTCCATCAATTCCATTTGCTCCCCGGTTGCCCGCAATGACACAATCCCGGTCAATAGCGGTAAAGAATGTATCCACATCCCTGATAGGCATACTATTTCCGACAAACAGAAGATGCTGATCCTTTATCACCTGATTAAGAATGGACACAGCATGACCTTCCGTTAATTCTTCCCCTTCTGCCCATTTCCGTCTTACCATCTGATTCAGTTTTTTCCATTTATCTGTCCAATCGGGATCCATTTCCATACCAGCACTGTAATCAGCGCTCTGTATGCAGAATTGGGCAGGGTCACTGTATATGTAATGTGTGTTTGTAAGGGTTGGTTCCCGATAGCCCTCATATGCCTCAACCACAATGTGAAGGATGTCCGGATTTTCCTCCATAAAGAAACGATAAGGCTTGGAAACAGGCATAGCACCAAAGCGTATAATGAAGTCAGGCTTTAGCGAACTGCGAACCTTGGAGCTTTTTAAAATAGAATCGTAGCTTTCAATCACGAGCTCTTTGGAATGAGGTCCTGTTCTGATCTGGGAAAGGGGATCCGCTAAAATCGGGATATTCCAGGTCTTAGCGAGCCTGGCAATACTCTCACGCAGCCCTGTATCCATTTGCGGACCACAGACTAATAACCCCTGCTTTCTGTCGGCAAGCTGGGTGAGTACTCGATCAAGCTGACGTTCATCCAATGTACGTATACCCGAAACATGGGGAAAATAAACATCTTTTGTCGGACTTTCCCAAATATCCGGAAGATGAAAATCAGGGACGAGAGGTTCGCGTAATGGAAAATTCAACTGTACCGGTCCGGGATTACCTTCATATGCTGTTGCTGCAGCACGGGAAGCCATACTTCGTGCATAATTCAGCATCGATTCATGCTTTTCCGGTAAGGCCATTTCATGAAACCATTTGACGTAATCCCCATACATTTTGATTTGGTCAATTGCTTGAGGAGCTCCCACGTCCCTAAGCTCATGCGGACGATCAGCTGTCAAAACAACCAGCGGAACCCTGCTGTAATAGGCCTCAATAATAGCCGGATAGTAATTAGCGGTAGCCGTTCCGGAAGTACAGACTAATGCGACCGGACGATTTTGTTCTTTTGCCATGCCTAAAGCAAAAAACGCTGCCGACCGTTCATCAAGATTGACCCAGTGTTTGATTGATGAATGCTCAGCGAACGTTAGCGCCAGAGGAGTGGAACGTGAGCCCGGAGAAATGACAACGTCTGTAATCCCACTTCTCGCAAGCTCATCTACGAATTGTGCAATATAATAGGTTAGTTTTTCCTGGTGGCTCATTGTAATCCTCCTAGCGCCATTAGCATAGGTGAAAATTTTATCTGGGTTTCCTGGAATTCTTTTTCCGGATCTGAATCCTTAACAATACCACAGCCCGCAAATAAAGAAGCTTCATTTTTTTGGATTAAACCAGACCGGATGGCTACAGCGAATTCACCATTATCCATCGCATCCATCCATCCAATAGGAGCTGAATACCAGCCTCTGTCCGCCTTCTCCTCTTCTTTTATAAATGATAGGGCTTCTTCACGGGGTACCCCTCCCATAGCCGGTGTAGGATGGAGACTTCTGACTACCTCTAATAAAGAATGTCCTTCCCGTAACTTCCCCTTTACTGGTGTATATAAGTGCTGCAGATTTCGAAGTTTGTACAGTACAGGAGATTCCGGCACTTCTACATTGTCACTGCAGGCTTCTATAGCTTGCTTAATCATATCAACCACAAAAGCATGCTCCATCCGATTTTTCTCATCATAAAGCAGTTCGTTTCCTAACACCTCATCCTCTTGGGGTGTTTCACCTCTCGGGGAGGTACCGGCGAGACAGGTGGAAAGGAGTTCTCCATTTTCCACCTTCACCAATCTTTCGGGAGTTGCTCCAATAAAACAGTCCTCTCCGCTTTCCAATGCAAAAATATAGCTTTGCTTTTGCTGCTCCAGCAGGTTTTCCAGCACCCTGGAAACAGGGATCGTCTGAGTAAAGGATACCCGCAATTCCCGAGCCAGGACTACCTTATTCATCTGTTTATTTTCAATACGTTCTGTTGCAGATCTCACCGTTTCTTTCCATTCCTCAGCACTTTTCGCCTGCTGATTTACACATTCAGGATCCTTAGAACCTTGTTGTGGATGCTGCTTCATTGTCTCTATCATCTGAGTAAATGACGCCCTGCAATTTTCTATATCCACTTGTCCATCGAACCGGATATGACAGGTTAGATAGGCGTCACTGTCATCTATCGTAATAATATACTCAGGTAACGTCATCTGACTGCTCGGATAATTTTCCCAAAGCTCACTGGATTCTTCAGGATCAAAGGAAAAACCACCCATGATGACGGGTCCTGTGCCAGGCTGGTTATATGGGTTATCGATGTAAACGGATTTCAGCAAGTCATTCCACTCAGAGTGGACATGTTCAAAACGGTCTCCGTTAGTTTTATTCTCTTTAAACTGATAGGCCGACCCTAAACCGATAAGGACCATTCCGTCTTCAGGACTTGTCCAGAAAAATCTCGATCCTTTGAAAGACTGTGTATATTGAAAAACAGCAATCGGGTTGATCTCCTCAACACCTGCTATTTTCTCTGTATAGCTAAACAGCTGTGGTGTATCCTTGTGAGCCTGATAATCAAGTGCTTCACTTATAGACTCGGTAAACCGTTGCTGTCGGGTTTCGATCATTTTCACTACCTCCAAAACAAAAGGGACTTCTTACACACACTTTTATTATTTTAACACGGAACTTAAAATCCAATCTTATTTTAATCCCTTTTTCACTGTATCTCAAGCAGTTCCCCTTACAACAGGATTGTGGAACGCTTCAATTGTTGACTGTTAAATTTTTACGGATGTTTCTTTGTAAAGAGTAGCACTTCCCATTCACGCATGGTAAACTAAATTTACGGTCAGTTAATGCGTAATAAAAAATTGCTCCGGGAGGGAAGAAACCATATGGATATGATGCAGACTTCCAATACAATGCTTGAAGCCTTAGATATCGAGATGGTTGAAATGAATCCAAATCGAGTGGTTTTATCCATGCCTGTAGGTCCCAAAACCCATCAGCCTTTTGGTTATCTGCATGGCGGTGCCAGTGTTGCGTTGGCTGAAACCGCTGCCAGCATTGGCGGTGCTTTAAATATTGACATCGAAACGCAAAACGTATTTGGAATTGAAATCAATGCCAATCATCTAAGAAGTAAGCGTTCAGGAATGGTGACAGGTACGGCTGAGCCAATACATATCGGAAGCCGGACCATGGTATGGGAAATTAAAGTTGAGGATGAGAATAACCAATTAATTTCCATATCCAGATGTACACTTGGTGTTGTCTCCAAACGTGACTAGAGCCTACAAAGGACGGAAGCGGCCGTTGATCCAGCTCCGGCTCCACTTCTTTTCTTTGTCCAGTTGCGGCAAGTTTATGAAAAAAGGAGTTATCTCTGAAAGGGAGACAACTCCTTTTTTTGTTGTATAGAAATTTTAAACGGAGGCTTCCACATTAGTTCTTACCTGGCCAGATTCATTTGCTTTTCCTCTATCCATGGCTTGATTTTTACAAATAAAGGAATCAGCAGCAAGGCAACAACTGCTCCCTTAATGGCATTAAACGGTAAAATCCCCACTAATACTGTGGATAATTTCACTGTATCACTCATCGTTTCCCAGCCCATGAACCATGAATAGGCAGGCAGAATGAGAAAATAATTTAAGACCGACATCCCAATAGCCATAATTACTGTACTTGTAACGATACCTGAAATAACACTTTTTACTGACTTATATTTGTGATACAAGATGGAAACCGGTAATACGAACATTGCACCGGCAATAAAATTTGAAACAACGCCTACCGGATCTCCTGCTCCTGAATAAAGAAAATAAATGACATTTTTCATTGCTTCAACAATTACACCGGCTACAGGTGAAAATATAAAGGCTGCTATAATTGCCGGCACATCACTAAAGTCAATTTTCAGGTACCCTGGTAAAAACGGCAAGGGAAAATTGAGCAGCATTAATACCATGGCAATAGTTGATAAGATAGCTAAAATAATAAGCTTTAATAAATTTGATGATTGTTGCATCGATCCTTCTCCTCCCTCACTTTACCATTCAAATCTCAAAAGTGAAGGGAAGCGACCCCCAAAACCTGCCAAAACATAATAAACCCTAAAGCTATAAGGGGCTTTAGGGTTTGCAAGCAGCGGGTAATAAAGTCCGGAGACATATGATGAACGTACTTCCACATAATCGTTTGTCCGTTATTTGCACAAAACTGGACAATTCAGCAATGGCCTGTATTAAAGGTTCTGAACCATATATAGAAGCCGTCAATGAGTACCAAAGCAAGCTTTTACATCCTGCCTTATCGTCTCCGCTTTTCCTATATCGCTTCACATCTTCTCCCATCCAGACTTTACTGTCGGTCCCAGATTCACACTGGCTCAGCCGCTCGGTTATTACCTCACGGGTCACGGACTTAGAACTTCAGTGAAGCTCATCACCGTCGGTCGGGAATTTCACCCTGCCCCGAAGATTGAATGGCTATTCATTTTTTTATTTATCTATATTATAGCGTACTTATCCTCATATGCATAGTGTTTTGCTTAAAGTTTTTAATGTTCGTCCTCCAATGGATTCAACGATTCATTCCCCTTTAATCCTTCAATCATATGAACGATTAAATCAATCTCTTCCTCCATATCCTTCATGCTGGCAGTTTCAACAGGTGAGTGCATATACCGAAGCGGCAGGGAAACCAGGCTTATAGGGACACCTGCACCTGTATAACGCATCTTATCTGCATCGGTACCTGTGTTTCTTGGTGTCAGCTCATATTGAACAGCCATATTTAAATTTTGAGCTGAATGCTGCAGCAGTTTGTTTATTTTACGATTAATAGGAGCCCCTTTCGCGAGTACAGGTCCTTTGTCCAATTGGATATCCCCATGTTTTGTCGTATTTACACCTGGGTAATCTGTAGCAAAGGTGACGTCACAGGCAATGGCCATCGTCGGCTTAATACCAGCTGCAGCAAAATAAGCTCCTCCCATATTGGTTTCTTCATTTACAGTGCTAGCCGCGTAAACCCCTACCTGAATGTCCTTTTCAGATAATTTTCGTAGCACTTCAGCAACCATAAAGGCACCTGTCCGATTATCGAGTCCTCTGCCTGTAATATATCGATCCATCAGTACTTCTGGTTCCCGTTTATAAATGGCCAGATCACCAATTTGTACAGATTTTGCGATTTCATCCTTGGATTTCGCACCGCAATCAATGTACAAATCTTCAAATTCAAGCTTTTCTTTCACGCCACCATGATGCTCGGCATTAGCCCCAATCACACCTGTTAACGTCTGGTTTTCTCCGAGAATATGTACCTTCATCCCAACTGCAATCTTAGGACTTATACCACCCATCTTGCTTATACGAAGAAAGCCATTATCCTCAATTCTTGTAATTACAAACCCAATTTCATCAGAATGACCGGCCAGCAAAACTTTGAACTTTGCGTCCGGGTTTAATACACCAATCACATTTCCGGCATGGTCAGTTTTAATTTCATCTGCATACGGTCTGATGTAGTTCATCCATTTTTTCTGAATTTCCATTTCCATACTGGATGGAGATGGGGTTTTTAATAAATCCATTAAAAAAGATTGATTTTCAAGCATAGGTTTCACTCCTTCATGTATGTATTGAAATGCTTTTAGTCAAACTAGTGCATATGAGAAAAAATAGCACATCTGGCCAAAAAAGTATATCAAACTTAACAGATCGTTGAAAGGTGCGGGGAAGAATGCTTCAAATGTTGTTTCGCTGGTATTTTCAGATTCCTATATATTTACGGCTTTTGTTAACGGTCATTTTCTTCATGTTTTTATTTGGCAGTGTCATGCATTTTGTGGAACCTGTTAATTTTCCCAGCCTTTTTGACGGGCTTTGGTGGGCCTTTGTTACGGGTTCAACGGTAGGATATGGAGATTTTGTACCCAATAGCATTCTGGGAAAGGTTATTGGTATTTTGATGATTCTTGCAGGAGGAGGAATTGTTACATACTACATGGTGACGGTAGCTTCAGGGGCCGTGGAACGTGAAAAAGAGATGGAAAAAGGCAATGTCGCTTATAAAGGAAAAAATCATGTCGTTCTCATTGGCTGGAATGAAAGGTCAAGGCAACTATTAAATATGATTAATGATTTTAAACCAACGGAAGAGGTTGTGCTGGTTGATAATTCCCTGAGCAAAAGCCCTAAACATCATTACCATTTCCATTTTATTCACGGGGACGCCTCTTTGGATGATACGTTAAAAAAAGCAAATATATCTGAAGCAAGACACGTGATTATTACTTCTGATCAATCAAGACCTGAAAAACAAGCCGATCAATTGGCCATATTGTCAACGGTTGCCGTCAGAGGAGTAAACCCCGAGGTACCGATTAGTACGGAAATTTTAACGAAAAACCAAATTCCTAATGCTGAGAGAGCAGGTGCGGATACGGTTATTCGGTCAAATGATTTTATGAGTACGCTTTTTTTCCATGAGGTTTACCGTGAACAGCCAGTCAAACCGTTTGACATTATGCTGGAGCAATTGGCCAGCCAGCAATATAATCAGCATGAACTGCCAGACGAGCAGATAGGACGGACATTTCTGGAATGCTCGAATGATTATGTAAAAAAAGATGAATTATTATTGGGAATCATCCGGAAAGGGGATGTACTGATTAATCCGCCCTTCCAGATGGATTTGGAAAAAGGAGATAAGCTGATTGTTCTCGTTTCCTTAAGAGAGTAATGCCTGTTCCACTGTTTTTATAAGCTCATCACCCTTGCTCTGAATATCCTCAGGTACTTCAGTATCAGGATCAACAGGGGATTGGAACTGGTTCACAATGGCTGTCATATTTCCAATCACAGCATCCTCATCCGTACCCGAAGCATACTGGTGTCCTAACAAAAAGGGTCTGCCTACTCTTACCTGGACACCCGGCTCATCCAATTGACCAATTTCTGCATTAAAGGGAATACGCAAAAAATAATAGGTACCCTCACTTTGCAGTTGATTATCAAAATAACCATGATCGTATTCCCAGTTACTGCCTATTGTAAAGTTAAGGGGTTTTAATTTATTTTCCAATTCATTTAACGAAAATACCTGATTTTCAATAGCTGAATCTAATTGAAGCATAACAACTCACCTTTTCTATAGGAATGTTAGGCATAGTATAACCGTTCCTTCTTGTTCCCATGAATATATGAGTTGCCATATTATGACTGGACCTGCTATTGGGGGTGGGGGCTGGATTCTGGAGTGCTCTGACGGATAAATCCGTATTACTGATTGATTAATCCATAAAACTGACGGATTGATCCATGATTTTGATTGATTAATGGAGGTTAATAACCGATAGGATTCCATTATACTGATTCATGTTGCATTTCAACTGATGTCATTGGAAAATCGGTGGATAAAGGCTTAATTTCGTGGATACCCTTCTACAGGTGACTGATATCAGCTCAAAATCAACTGATGGATTATTTTAAAATTGATCTTTGACTGATAAATGCAACTAGTTGACGCGATTAAAGTGTAAATCGGTCGATACCAAGGAGAAATCGACCGATAGAACTCGTAATTTGACGGATAAAAAATTCCGGCCACTATCAATCAGAGCCGAAATATGAAAAACCGCCATTCCATAAATATGAAATGGCGGTTTTTTAGATCCTGAACAGTCGTCTCCGCTTTTCTTTGTCCAGCTGCGGCTCCTAGGCCCAAGCAGTCATAAGCATAACCCCCTACGTGGCCAAAACCATGCCACTCCGGGGGTTATGCTTATGCTGTCGGGCCTAAACAGTCGCCTCCGCTTTTCTTCTTACTTAAATCGTTTTTCGAGTTTTTCTTTTTCCTCTTCAAAGCCTGGTTTGCCGAGGAGGGCGAACATGTTCTTTTTGTAGGCTTCTACGCCTGGCTGGTCGAATGGGTTTACGCCCATCAAGTATCCGCTGATGGCACAGGATTTTTCAAAGAAGTAAACAAGATAGCCGAATGTATAAGCATCCAGTTTCGGTACTTCCAGAATTAAGTTTGGAACCTGACCGTCTGTATGGGCGAGCAATGTACCCTGAAATGCCTTTTTATTGACATCATCAAAGGTTTTTCCTGCCAGGTAGTTTAATCCATCAAGGTTCTGGTCATCTTCCGGCATGTCAATGTCTGTACGTGGCTCATTTACCTGTAAGACCGTTTCGAACATTTGCTTACGTCCATCCTGGATGAACTGTCCCAGGGAATGGAGGTCTGTTGAGAAGTTGACGGATGATGGATAAATACCCTTATGATCCTTCCCTTCACTTTCTCCATAGAGCTGCTTCCACCATTCGGAAAAGTATTGAAGAGCCGGCTCATAGTTAACTAACAGCTCAATGGACTTTCCTTTGCGATACAGAATATTTCGAATGGCTGCATACTGATAAGCAGGGTTTTCAGACAGATCTTCATGGTTAAGATCTTTCGAGGCCTGTTCCGCCCCTTGCATCATACTGGAAATGTCCACGCCTGTTACAGCAATAGGCAGTAAACCAACAGCTGTCAGTACAGAATAACGGCCTCCGACATCATCCGGAATAACAAAGGTTTCATAGCCTTCATCGGTTGCCAGTTTCTTCAGGGCACCTTTTTCTTTATCTGTAGTGGCAAAAATACGTTTTTTCGCTTCTTCTTCCCCGTATTTATCAATTAAGAACTTACGGAATACACGAAACGCCATCGCAGGTTCCGTTGTAGTTCCACTTTTGGAAATAACATTCACCGAAACATCTTTACCTTCTAATACATCAAACAATTCCTTTACATAAGGACCACTAATGTTATTACCGGCAAAAATCACCTGTGGATATTTGCGCTGTTCACTGGATAGCATGTTATAAAAGGAATGGTTTAAAGCTTCAATAGCAGCTTTAGCCCCAAGATAGGAGCCCCCAATTCCAATCACAAGTAAAACATCGGAGTCCTGCTGAATCTTTTTAGCCGCCTGTTCAATTCTTGCAAATTCCTCTTTATCATAGTTCGTTGGAAGATCAAGCCATCCTAAAAAGTCATTCCCGGCACCCGTCTGGTTATGTAAAGTATGGTGAGCTGTTTTTACAGCATCTTTCATATAGTCAATCTCATGCTCCTGGACATAATCTGTTGCATAATTGTAGCGAAACTTAACATGTGTCATAGCTATTACTCCTTTGCTGTGTTGGTTCACTCTTATTATATCGCGAATAAACAAGGACAAACCGCAAAATTATAACGATTTGCGTAAAATCTCTAAAACGTCATCCTTTTCAAGCTTATGGAAGTTTCCGAATGCGCCGTTAAATATTGCGTGTTCAGCAATTTGATCAAATTTGGATTCATCAATATCATAATCTGCAAGACGATTAGGTGCACCCAGTGAATCCCAGAATTTACGGAGCTCATTGATACCTTCCAAGGCAATCTGCTCGTCCGATTTCTCTGCCGGATCCACATGAAAGACACGAACGGCTAATTGTTTAAAACGTTCTGTATTCACTTCAACATTATGCTTCATCCAATTTGGGAACAGGATGGCCAATCCACCTGCATGAGGAATATCATACACGGCTGATACGGCATGCTCAATATTATGAGTTGCCCAATCCCCTTTGTAACCCATTTGAAGCATGCCATTTAGTGCTATCGTACCTGCATACAGAATGGTCTCCCTATGATCATAGGATTCTAAGTCCTCCAGCAGTTTAGGTGCAGTTTCAATGATGGACTGAAGCACCCCTTCACACATTCTGTCCTGAACCGGTGAATAGGTTGGCTGATGGAAATATTGTTCAAAAATGTGAGTCATCATATCGACAATCCCGTAAACCGTCTGATTCTCAGGCACGGTGTATGTATTCTCCGGATCAAGTATGGAAAACTGCGGGAATAACAATGGACTACCCCAGCCATACTTTTCATTCGTTTCCCAGTTGGTAATCACAGCTCCGGCGTTCATCTCAGAACCTGTTGCCGCCAATGTCAGCACGGTTCCAAATGGTACAGCATCCTCAGGTCTGGCCTTTTTCGTAACGAAATCCCAAGGGTCTCCGTCGTATTTAGCTGCAGCGGAAATGGTTTTGGTACAATCAATCACACTGCCGCCTCCTACTGCAAGGATAAAATCAACATTCTCCCGTTTACAAATTTCAGCACCTTTTTTTACTGTTGCTAATCGGGGATTAGGTTCAACACCAGCTAACTCATGAATATTAAGATTCAGAGATGTCAGCTCTTCTACTACCTTGTCGTAAACTCCATTTTTCTTTATGCTTCCCCCACCGTATACGATCAATATATTTTTTGAGTGAGCAGGGATGAAGGTTTTCAAATTTTCCATTTGTCCTTTGCCGAATACAAGCTTTGTCGGATTATAAAAAGTGAAGTTTTCCATTGTATAAGCTCCTTTCTTAAAAAAAGCATCGATACTGATTGAGAATCAGTCGATGCCGTTTTTTTATCATGTACGAAATAGTACGTCTTAGTTCTTAATGACGATAGGTTTCCTCACGTTCTTTTGATTGCTGAATCCAGTCCTCCAGCTTGTCCTTAAGTGTGTTAAAGCCAACTGCCGCGTTTGTATCAGGCTGTTCTTTAGTACGTGCTGGTTTTTGTTCCTGGACCGGCTGTTTTTTAGGAGGCTCTTCTGTAGCACGAATTGAAAGAGAATACTTCCCCTCCTCTTCATTAATATTGAGAACCTTAACTTGGACGACATCCCCAATTTTTAAATGTTCATGAATATCTTTTACATACCCATGAGTAACCTCAGAAATATGAACAAGCCCCTGTGTTTGATCATTTAGTGCTACAAAGGCACCATAAGGCTGAATTCCTGTCACCTTACCTTCTATGACCTGACCAACTTCTATTTTCTCTTCCATCACAAAACAACTCCCGACTATTTTTTCTCGATTCTTTACGCAATATATGATTTTATCATAAACTGAGGTGGCAGGCAAAAGGACTTGCAGCCTGAATTTTATTTGGTACAGAGTATAATTTAGTTCGATTCACCCACAAAAAATTTAAAAAATCATGTTTAAGAATTGTATAATGCGGTTATATTATATAACGTAAGACTTTCTCGTATTCCCCCTGTGTAGCAAAGCGTTTTAGGCGCTTTGCTTTTTTTTGCTTTGCCTGACTTCTGTATGAATCATTTCTCTTTTTGTTCCTTATTCGTTATGATAATAATATCATATTGTAGTTAGGAGAGGTGATTAAAGTGGAAAAGTTTCAGCAGAAATGGGATCGTAAAGGAACCAGATCGGTGAAATGGGATTTAACGAAAACCTTCTTTAAAGATAAAGATGTACTGCCTATGTGGGTTGCTGATATGGACTTTCCTTCCGTCGATGCCGTTCAGGAGGCTATCACCGAGCGCGCTAAGCATAATATCTACGGCTACAGTGTGACTGACCAGCCTTTAAAGGACGCAATCCATGGGTGGGTGAACAAGCAGCATCACTGGGAAATCAATACAGACTGGCTTCTTTTCAGTCCAGGAGTCGTCACTTCTTTACATATGGTGGTTCAGGCTTTAACAAATGAAGAAGATCATGTTTTAATTCAGACTCCTGTTTATCCACCATTTTATGATGCCGTGAAAAAGCATAATCGTCATGTTGTAAAAAACAGTCTACAGTTAAAAGAAGGAAAGTACGAGATTGATTTTGATGATTTTGAACAGCAGATCATTGATCATCAGGTAACCATGTTTATTCTGTGCAGTCCTCATAACCCTTTGGGACGTGTCTGGACGAAGGAGGAGCTTACGACAATGGCTGACATTTGTTTAAAACATAACGTAACCATTGTTTCAGATGAAATACATGGGGATTTAACCTATAAAGAATATACTCATGTACCCATTGCCTCCCTATCAGAAAAATTCAGTCAGAATGCTGTTACCTGTATGGCACCTTCAAAAACCTTCAATTTAGCGGGGCTGCAGGGGTCCTATTTAATTGTCCCTAATAAAGATAAACGCCAAAAGATCAAGGACCAGTTTTCCAGCCAGGGTCTTGGTATGCTGAATACATTCGCGATTGTCGCAATGGAAGCTGCTTATTTACATGGCGAGGAATGGCTTGACAAGCTGCTTGAGGTATTACATGAAAACAAAGAATATGTACAAAAAGCTTTTCATGACAATACAAATCTCATAAACGTTTTAGATTCAGAGGGTACATATTTGCTATGGCTCGACTGTCGCAGCATGAATTTAAGCTCCAGTGAATTAAAACAGTTTTTCCAATCCAAAGCAAAGGTCGGATTAAACGACGGACTTTCTTTTGGGCATGAAGGTGATGGTTTTATGCGAATGAATATTGCCTGTCCTAAAGAAACCGTGGTAGAAGGTGTAAATCGTATTTTAGCAGCTTTAAAAGATATGTAATTAAATCCACAAAAAATGCTTGGGTAACCCAAGCATTTTTTACTTCCCATTCTTATTTATTCTTCTTTCTGCGGCCCATCATCAGCAGGGTTTGATGGCGTCTCTGATTCATTGCTTTCTCCTAACGTAATTTTTCCGCACGCCATACGCTTCCCAGAATTTCCTGCCGGCTGGGTAATTCCATCGTCCTGCTCTTCGGTAATAATCAAAGACGTCCCTTCGCCTTTTAATAACGATTTCTTTCCATCTTTTAATGTAGCTTCCTGCACAGTGACTTCAACATCGGACAGCTTTCCGTCCGGATCCGCTTCAATATTTGGCATATCTCCCAGATGCGGACCTTCCGGATGCATTAATCCGTGCAGCTTGGAATCAGGATTCAGATGGTTTCCCGCAGACTTAAAATCAGGGCCATCACATTTTGGGAATTCGTGAACATGAATTCCGTGCAACCCAGGTTTAAGACCAGATAAATTAAGCGTAATTTTAACTCCATTTGGATCCTCCGCTAAAGTGGCTTTGCCAAGGGAATCACCATCTGGATTGTACATGTCAATTTCAATAGGAGAACGGCTTTCATCCTGACAAGCAGTTAAAGCCATCAAAATCAAGAACATGAACAAGGTACGTACATATTTCACAACGAACAACTACCTTTCTCATCGTTAGGTTACAAGGGTAGTTTTACCAAAGAGCTGTTAAATTAAACCGGACAAAGAAAAACACCTCAACTCCAGTTTTTGAGTTGAGGTGAGTCATTTATTCATCCTGCTTATTCTGGCGGTTAATGTCCATTTTTTCACCATATTGTTCATCAAACTTTGCTTCTTCTCTCTTGGAAATTTTAATAAACATCCGTGTCACAATAACGGCAATAACACAGAAAAACAGAACAACAATGATTCCGGGGAAGTATTCCATTTTATCTTCAGGGAAATATAAAAATTCCATTCTGCAGTCACAACCTTTTTCAGTACCTATTTAAATGTATTATAACAAAAAACGAAAAAGAGCAAAATTGATTGACCCTTCCTTATTTGTGTTTCGAATGGGTATGTGATAATTTTAACTTAGATTAATCAGGAGGTAGATATTCATGAGTGTACATATTGGCGCAAAAAAAGGTGAAATAGCAGATAAAATCCTGTTACCCGGCGATCCGCTGCGGGCTAAATACATAGCTGAAACCTATCTTAAAAATCCGGTCTGCTACAATGAGGTTCGTGGTATGTATGGATTTACAGGAACTTACAAAGGTGAAAAAGTGTCTGTTCAGGGGACAGGAATGGGTGTCCCTTCCATATCGATTTATGTAAACGAGCTGATTCAGGAGTATGATGTTCAGAAGCTCATCCGTGTTGGATCCTGTGGTGCTTTACAGAAGGATGTAAATGTGCGCGATGTTATTTTAGCATCCACATCAACAACTGACTCCCAAATGAATCGAGTGACTTTTGGGAACATCGATTTTGCTCCTTCTGCAAATTTTCATTTACTTAAAAATGCATATGATGTAAGTACAAATAAAGATATCGCACCAAAAGTAGGTAACGTATTTACCAGTGACAGCTTTTATCGTGACAACGCACAGGAACTAAATCAGTTGTTAGCTAAATATAATGTGCTGGCTGTTGAAATGGAGACTACAGCACTGTATACACTTGCTGCTAAATTCAATCGGGAAGCCCTGTCCATCCTGACAGTGAGTGACCACATTATTACCGGTGAAGAAACGACAGCAGAAGAAAGACAAACCACCTTCAACGACATGATGGAAATCGCCTTGGACACGATTATTAAGTAGAAAAGCGAAGGCGACAGGTTGGGCCGAAAATTCAGTTAATCAATCACAATTCCCCTATCACGGCATGATCACCGTGATAGTTTTTTTTTTAATTAAATTATAAAAAGAGCTAATAATCGATTCAATGAATTTATTGGTCGATTTGCTTATGTATTCGTTCCGTGTCGTGCAAATATCCGTCAGGCAGCAAAATGTATCAATTAATTTCAAGCCTATATCGGCCAATAGTATAGAGGTTTCGGTCTTCAATAAACCTTTGCTATATTCCGGTTTATTAAGCAATAACCATGGAGCATTTTTTATAAATCCACTTTTTTACACACCCGCCTTCCTTCATCATATAGTGATGATAAAGGAGGCTGATACAATGCATTATTTGTTACCCCCTTACTTTTATATCCCTAGCTTTTTTCATACAGATCACAAGCCAAAAGTCTTCAGACAGAATCCCTATCCGGACATTGACACCACAAATTTCACAGAATCAGCTCAGGCATTTCAGGTTCTCATGCAGGATGCTGAAATCATTATTGAGGAATTTGCCCATTCAAAGGAATTTGCCTTTAAAGTTATGGATGCTGCGCAAAAATCAGAGCATGAAAAAGTTAAAAATCTCATTAACAGTCTGGATATTTCCCATCCGGCTGAAGTGGATTTTAATCCCGATAATATTCGGATTACCTTAATTGCACAAACAAAGGATATGGACTGCTGCAGGCTGGTTATGGAATTACACTGGTAAATGACCATTATTGTTAACCTTTTAAAATATGAAGTTGACAATAGGCGTGCTCCCCTTTAAGATATGTTATAAAGGAGTGAGGAGCATGGTTAACAGATCAAAAAATGACTTCCATACAATAGACTTAACACTTGGTGCCTTATTTGTAGGTTTGATGGCAATAGGTGCAAATATTGTTGTATGGTTGCCCTTTTTAAAGGTTACTTTTGGAGGTGCCACCGTAGAAATCACACTTCAGACATTCTTTGCAACTCTCGCCGGTTTAATGTTAGGCAGAAGACTTGGCGCATTTTCAATGTTTGTCTATTGTATGGTTGGAATTATCGGGGTACCTGTTTTTGCTGACATGCAGGCGGGCTTTGCTCAGTTAATGACGCCTACAGGGGGATTTATTCTGTCCTTCATTTTTGTTGCATGGATTGCCGGTTACATTGTGGAAAAAAGCTCTTCTCCCTCATTCGCTACATACATCACTGCAAGTTTTGCCGGACTTCTCGTAAATTATGGAATAGGAACTTCCTTTCTTTATCTTGCTTTAAACACCTGGATTGGAGGAGCTATTTCATACGGAGGAGCCTGGGTGATAATGCTGCCTTTTCTTATTAAAGACACCGGTCTGACATTTCTAGTGGCATCTCTGGCCGTCATTTTAGTCAAACGAGTATCCTTTATTTCAAAGCTGGCCTGATTTTCTTTCTATGATTTTTCAATCTAAACGCAACAAAGCGCTCAGTATTCGGAGCGCTTTGGCTGCTAATGCCACCAATTAAAGTTGTCTGGATACTTCTTTCATCAGTATTCCTTCATGGATTGCCCTTAGTTCTTTTTAATTCTTTCACGAAACACCTGCAGGGCTTCATTCTCATTGAGTTTATTCAGCGTTTCAGAAGTAAGGGTACCGTCGCCTTTTTTGACAACATAAACCTCTACCTTCCTTTTACCCCAGTGATCATAAACGTCTTCAACAGTCTCATAATACAAGTCAATTTTATTTCCCTGAATAGCTCCACCCTTATCAGCGACGACCCCATATCCATAATCAGGGATAAACAAAATCGTGCCAATAGGGAACTTATCCAAATCTGCAGCAATCGTTGAGTATAAGTCCCGGCGCACTTTCACACCTGAGTACGTAATTCCGTACAATTTATGGCCGGGGTTTTTCCCTGTCGATTCTGCACCTGCTGTATATCCTGTAGCCATTACTGTTTCTGTTGGATATTTTGAAAAATCAATAGCGTCACGAAGACTTTCTGGTGCATTTACCTTTTGACTCGAAATGTATCGTTTACTTGGACGTATGTTGTTAATATTCTTTTCCTTAAGGTCCAGTGTCTTCTTCTCATGCTTCAAATCATTCATACTTCCAGAGACTACTATGGTTTCCCCATCATTACGGAACCAGGCTTTTAAGTCCTCTGCAGATAGATTTGCAACGCTCATATACGTTGTGAACAAGGCACTTAAAAGAAGAATTCCAGTAATGGTTCCTCTCAAAATCTTCCTTTTCATGATAACACCTCTCTGGATGTCATCATGTCCACTTTACGTTTTTTTATACAAATTAGAGATTAATTTCTGCATTAAATAGAAAAACTTCGCCAACATTTTCTTAGCGAAGTTTTTCTGTCTGTTAAAACATTTGATAACCTTTTGACCTCAGGGTCCTGATTACAATACCCGAGACAATGGTTCCTATAAATCCCATAGATAGCATCACAATATCCATCATTTTTAATTGCAGCAAGTTCGTACCTAATTCCTGCAGAGCCCAGGCAGTATTTGTAAAATAATTTCCAAATGTAAAATCATCCACAATCAGAAATACAATAAAGGGATAAATAAAAGCCATTACCCAGGTTTTTCTTAAAAGCATATTCAGTATAAAAGCAATTCCAAAGAACAGGACAAAAAACAGTAATGAACCCACGATCAGATGCAGAATGTTAAACTCCAAAGTCTTCTCCCCCTACACATAGGTATGTATACTATAAAAGATATCACAAAAAAATAGCAAAGGCATCCAAAAGCCTTTGCTATTTCATAGACCTTATTTAACGATTAATGAAAAAAGTTAAACTTCCCTTTTTTCAGTAACAGACCAATTCCACCTAATTTCAGTAAATAACGGTTATCAATAATTTTTTTCATTGCGGATGCTGTCCAGCCATAAAGCTTCTTATCCCCAAAGACAACACCGATGGCATCACGTGAGCCCAGGGAAGCAACGGTACCTCGATTGTTAAATTCAAAGGACTCAAGTTCATTGCTGCCACGAACCAGTGCTTTCAGGTTATGAGCAATAACTTCAGCTTCCTGCATAGCAATTTGTGCAGTTGGAGGATAAGGACGGCCTGTTTCTTCATTCATAATAAGAGCACAGTCTCCAACCACAAATACATTATCATAATCAGGAGCACGCATATCATCACGTACTTCCACTTTTCCACGGTTCACTTCAAAACCGGACTCTGCTACGATGGAATTCGCCTTAACACCTGCAGCCCAGATGAAGTTTTTCGTTTTAATCTCTTCTTCCTGACCATCCTTCTCGACAATGATTCCGTCTTCAGTAGCTTCCTTAACAGGGGTACCAATTAAGAATTCCACGCCTTTAGCTTCCAGACGATTCATGGCATATTCCACTAACTCTTCATCAAAGCCTGCCAATGCAGTAGGACCAGCTTCAATAGTAAGGATACGTACCTTCTCACGTGGAATATCATATTCATTACATAGTTCAGGTACACGGTTGGCCAGCTCACCAACAAACTCCATACCAGTAAAGCCTGCTCCTCCAACAGCGATCGTAATCAAATCGTCACGTTTTTCAGGTTCATTGTTATAACGGGAGAAATTATATTCAAGATGTTCGCGAATTAAGCGGGCATTATTAATATTACTAATCATTAATGCATTTTCTTCTAAGCCTTTTATGCCAAAGGTTGCTGTTTCAAAGCCTAATCCTACGACCAAATAATCATATTCCAGTTCCCCATTCTCTAATTGAACCTTTTGAGATTTTGGATCAATAGATTCTACGGTATCCTGTACAAAGTTCACCTTGTTAAAATCAACAACATCTTTAATTGGAATTCTTGTCTGATCATGATGTAACGTACCAGCTGAATTTTCATGCAGCCATGTGGTCTGATAGTGGTAGTCATGCTTGTTCACCAAAGTAATATCTACTTCATTTGTTCCCACCATCTTTTGCAATTTGACAGCTGTCATGATTCCGCCATAACCGGCGCCCAAAATCACAACTCTGGGATTTCTCATTTTTTATCACATCCATTTGCTATTTTTGTTTTCCAGGTATACATAGCCTTAGTCTTATACGACCGCTTGTGACATCATTCACTTATGTAAATGTAAATAAAGATATAAAGACGAAAGCACTGTCACAAAAGTGTTATAATGATTTACCCATGACAATAATAGAACTTTTTTATGTTATTTTCAACCCTTTATAGTTCAATATCCATGTTGAAATTATTCTGATTATTCTGATATATTATAAATTTATATATCTTATTAATAAAATTCATGAATAGACATGAAACAAGAAAAGAATTCAAAATAACAATATGCTACAATATAGGATGTACGTTGTCTTTAAGCTCTTTAGCTCTTTACACTTATTCGGGATAAGTTTATTTTCATACACTGAATTTTTCAGATTGGGGGAATAACCATGTCAGATCAGATTTATGATATAACCATCATCGGCGCTGGCCCTGTTGGCTTATTCACAGCCTTTTACGGAGGAATGCGGCAGGCTAGTGTAAAAATTATTGAAAGTCTTCCACATGTAGGAGGGCAACTGTCCGCACTGTATCCAGAAAAATATATTTATGATGTTGCCGGATTTCCAAAGGTTCGCGCACAAAAATTAGTGGATGACCTGCTTGAGCAGGCCAATCAGTTTGATCCTGAGATTGTCCTGGAGCAATCGGTTGACACTGTTGACCGATTAGAAGATGGTACGATTAAACTGGTAACCAATAAGGAAGTCCATTACACAAAAACGATAATTATTACAGCAGGAAATGGTGCCTTCCAGCCTCGTCGATTAAAAATAGAAGACAGTGAAAGGTTTGAGGAGACCAACCTTCATTACCATGTTCCGAATATGGAAGCCTTTAAAGATCGTGAAGTCATGATTTGCGGAGGTGGAGATTCAGCAGTCGACTGGGCCTTAATGTTAGAGGAAATCGCCAAAAAAGTCACTTTGGTTCACCGTCGGGATAAATTCCGTGCTCATGAACACAGTGTAGAGCGTCTGATGAATTCATCAGTTGCAATTAAAACGCCTTATGCTCCAAATGAGCTGATTGGTGAGGATAAAATTGAAAAAGTCGTACTACAAAAAGCCAAATCAGAAGAAACAGAAACCATAGCTGTTGATGATATCATCGTAAACTATGGATTCATTTCATCATTGGGACCGATAAAAGATTGGGAACTTGAAATCGAGAAAAACAGCATCGTTGTCAATTCAAAAATGGAAACAAACATCCCCGGCATTTATGCAGCCGGTGACATCTGTACATATCCTGGCAAAGTAAATCTCATTGCATCAGGGTTTGGAGAAGGTCCAACAGCGGTAAACAATGCCAAACAATACATGGACCCAAAAGCAAAAATCCAGCCAAAACACTCCACAAGCATGTTCCCGCAGTAGATTTAAAAGCGGAGGCGAGCGGTTAGGTCCGACGGCATAAGCAGAATCTCCGGAGTGGCCGCTTTTTGGCCATGGAGGGGATTCTGCTTATGACCGCTTGGGCCTGCGAGCCGCAGCTGGACAATTAAAAGCGGAGGCGAGCGGTTAGGTCCGACGGCATAAGTAGAATACACCATTTATTGTGATAAAACCCCATTCACATTCTTTTCATGTGAATGGGGTTTTTGTTAAATAATAAATTCTATTCGCTATTACACACTATATTCCAGATTCTTATCTTCATCCGCATGCTTTTTCTCTGTACGATCTACAACTACAGCTCCGGCAGCGTCACCAATGACGTTTATAGAAGTCCGGAACATATCCAAAATACGATCCACACCGGCAATAAGCGCAATGCCCCCAAGCGGTAAATTGATATTCGTGAGTACGAGGGTCAGCATAATCATCCCCGCACCTGGCACCCCTGCTGTTCCAATAGAAGCTAATGTTGCAATAAGAACGACAGATAAAAGCTGTGAGATGCTTAACTCAATCCCATAGAACTGGGCAATAAAAAGCACTGCTACACCTTGATATATGGCCGTACCATCCATGTTTATGGTTGCCCCGAGTGGAAGGACAAAGCTACTGGTTTTCTGAGACACGCCCAGATTTTCCTGTGCGTTTTTCATGGTTAACGGCAATGTACCTGCACTACTGGCAGAACTAAACGCAAATAACCCGGCAGGAGCAATTCCTTTAAAGAAAACGAGCGGATTCATTTTACCGAAAGCTTTGACAACCATGGAATAGGTAATGATGGCGTGAAGAAGACAAGCAATAAGTACACCTAAAATAACTTTTAATAAAGGCAGAATAACACCAATACCATATTCTCCAACTACCGGTGCAATCAATCCAAACACACCAATAGGCGCAAGGAGAATAATCATTCCTGTGATTTTGTACATCACTTCCGCAAAGCCTTCAAAGAATCGGTAGACAGTCTGTGCTTTTTCACCGACGAGGGATATCGCTATACCCACAAAAAGAGCGAAAAAGATTATTTGGAGAATTTCTCCCTCAACCATAGCCTGAAATGGATTCTGTGGAATAATATTCAGAAGGGTGTCCGTCACGTTCTGTTCTTCCGTCACTGGTTCATCCCCAACAGATTCAGAAGGTATGTCAACTCCAGCTCCAGGCTGTAAAACATAACCAATTCCCAGTCCAATAGTGATAGCAATTGCCGAGGTTGCCAGGTAGTAAATAATGGTTTTACCACCCATACGTCCCAGTTTTTTCACATTTCCGGTACCTGCTACACCAACGATTAGTGTGGACAAAATTAACGGAACGATAATAAATTGAATGAGACGGAGAAATAAATCTCCCAAGGGCTGTACAACCTTAATATCCGGTCCTACTATTGCCCCCAAAATAATGGCAATAACAAAAGCCAGTAAAATTTGCGTTAATAAACTTGGTTTTTTCATAAAGTACCCTGCTCCTCTCTCTTCTTGGTAAATCTCCCTAACCTTCTGTGAACAACGATGATCCCGCAGAAATCTTTTGGAAAATACACTTGGACCTGTTTAAAGTTATCTGAATATGTAAATGTTATTAAATCATTCGAGTATGGCTGTTCATTTTTGAGAAGGTATTAACGTTTATTTCCAAATCTATTCATTCGGTTATTCCATTATCCTTATCACCTTGTCCATTTTTTCTAACACGTCCACATTTGTGAAAAATAATCTTTTGCCAAACAACACAAACCCTGTCACCGGAATTTTATTAAATAAAAAAAGTCTGCCTAAATGTGTATTTCATGAACATTCAGGCAGACTTTCAGCGGACATGTATTAGCACTTCTCCGGTGATCCTACATTTGTTTTCGTCTTAAATGAGGAGCCGCATCCGCATGATACAATGGCATTCGGATTATCAATCGTAAAACCGCCGCCCATCATGTTTTGTTTGAAATCAATCGTTGTTCCTTCAACAATAGGGATATCCTCTTTGCGAATGGCAACCGGAATGCCATTTACCTCCATTTGTTCATCTTCATCGGTAATATCATAGTCAAAACCAAGTGCATAGGATAGGCCACTGCAGCCTCCCCCTTTTACACCAAAGCGTAAATTCACACTTTGCTCGTCTTCATTTTTCATCATTTCATTAATTTGCATTTTTGCATTTTCCGTGATGGTTATAGCCATTTACTAAAACCTCCTTTTCTTAGTCAGTATAGTAACATTTTTAAATGGCTACTTCAATTTTCTGGTTCTCTAAATCGAAATAAAATGATGAATTTATCCATTTAACCAGTAATATTCCCCTTTCGCTACGGTTTCAGCAGGTCCTCTCATCCAGACATGACCATCGGCTGCCCATTTGATCCATAAATCTCCTCCGCCTAAATGAACACAAACCTCCTCGTTTTTACGACTGTATCCATTTAATATAGAAGCGACTACAGATGCACAGGCACCTGTTCCGCAGGCCTGCGTCACGCCTGAACCTCTTTCCCACACCCGAAAGTTAATTTCACGGGGATTAACAACTTCAATGAACTCACAATTAACACCTTCAGGGAAACGATGGTCGGTAGAAATAGAAGGTCCTAATTCATATAACGGGCTTTTTTCAATATCATCAACAAAAAAGACAGCATGTGGATTCCCCATTGATACAGCTGTTACTTCCAGCGTTTCTGCACCAATGTCAAAGGGCTCGGAAACAACCTTTTCCCTATTGGTTCCTATCATAGGAATATTCCTTCTATTTAGTTCGGGAATCCCCATATCAACGGTAATAGCAGAAACGTCACCATTTTCCAGCGTTATATAAGCATCCACAATCCCTGCTTTCGTTTCTATCGTAAAATGATCGGAATGGACCAGGTGATGCTCATAGGCATATTTAGCAACACACCGTAAACCATTTCCGCAGTTTCTGCCTTCAGATCCATCCTTATTAAAAATTCTCATGCCGACTTCCGCTTTGTCTGAAGGGGTAATGAGAATCAGCCCATCTGAACCAATACCCGTATTTATATTGGACACATCCACTGCAATGGAAGGGAGATCTTCCTCTTTTAACGTCTCCTGAAACATATTAATGTAAATATAATTATTTCCCAGCCCATGCATTTTGGTAAAATTGATTTTCACGACACCCACTCCATCCTTAAAATTAGCTGCTGGTTTGATTTTCTTTTACATTTTTGGCTGCAGACCTTTTTCCTCCAATTTGGAATAGATCGTTTTTAAGCGAGGATTCCCTTCTCCTGCAATCTCATCGTCTACAAGCACCAGGGGATAAAAAAACTCATCGTCTGCTACACGCCGGGCGAGGTCCTGTATTTTTTCATCTTCTGGAGGAGAAAATATATCCACATAAGTGTAATGAATATTGGCATCCCCATACTTACGTGCAATAGCAGCCTGAAGCCACTCATACGTATCCTTTGAACCGGGTGCATTCACACAGCTTGCACAAATCTGATCCGCACCATAAACCGTAATTGTAATCTCCTTTTCCATCGTTTGCAGTTCCCCCTTCATTCCTGGTTAATTATATTTTACAAAATACGCAGAAAAAGTTAAAATGATAATGATTCTCAAGTAATTTAAGATTCCTGGTCATCAAGAATAGATTTTTTCACGTAAACGTTTTATAATAAGTGTAAGAGTAAGAAAGGAGAAGATGGTTGATGTTTGAAGAAGTAAATGAAGTAATTGGCAAACTCCGTCCATTCTTACTTCGTGACGGCGGGGATGTGGAACTAGTTGATGTGGAAGATGGTATTGTACGTCTACGTTTGATGGGAGCGTGTGGAAGCTGCCCAAGTTCAACCATTACCCTGAAAGCTGGTATTGAACGCGCCCTGACAGCTGAAGTACCAGGCATTCGAGAAGTTGAACAAGTATTCTAAACTAAAAGCAGAGGCGCCCGGGATGAAGGAAGACTCGTCGGGCGCTTGAGCTGGACGCGGCTTTTCCTGTTTTTTATTTTATATTTTCCCAGATTAAACTAAGCTGGTGCTCAATGGCACCAGCTTAGTTTTTTTCGACACGGACTCCCTCGTCTTCCACCTTTAAAATTCTCCATTCCAAATCAGGTAAGTCTTCCTTCCACTTTTGTCCTTGCTCTGCCGGCCATCCTCTTTCGCATATACTAATCATCGTAGGGCCTGCACCGCTCAGAAACGTCCCATAGGCTCCTTCCTTTTTCATGTAGGCTGTTACTTCCTGATAGTGTGGAATCAGCTTCTTCCGATAATTCTGATGAAACAGGTCCTTTTCCATTAACTCTCCAAGTAACACATAATCCTCCTGAAATATAGCCGCTGCACAGACATTTCCGATGGCGCTTCCCTGAATCCCCTGCATAAATGGAAGCTCTGCAGGCAGAATTTCCCGTGCCATTTTTGTTCTCAGTTCAAAGGATGGAATCATGGCAACAAAATCTACCTTCTCCATTTCCTTTTTGTTCATATAATAAAGGTCATCATTATGATAATAAGCAACCACACATCCACCTGCAAAAGAAGGGGTAACATTGTCGGGATGACCCTCTAATTCAGAAGCAATAAGCATTTTATCTTTCAGGGATAGCTGGAGATTCAAAATCTGGTTGGCCATTTCGATTCCTGCAACTGTAATCGCACCGCTGCTTCCTAATCCCCGGGCTATCGGTATTTCACTTTCCACATCTACCTTATAAGGAGGCAAATCATAGCCGAACTTATCGGCAACAAATTTTGCACATTGATATAATAGATGATCCTTTCCCGTCGGCAGATGCTGCTTGGATTCTTCCTTTTGAACAAATCTCCATTCGTCACTCTCTGTACAGTAGATGGTTAAATAAAGATTTAATGCAACACCGATAGAATCAAATCCTGGGCCCAAATTCGACGTACTACCGGGAACTTTAATTTTAAAGGCATTTTTCTTCATGATGACACACGCCTTCTGATATTTTCGTAAATGACATCCGGATCATTAGGCAGTACCTTAGGTTCAAACTGATTGGTTTCGACAGCCGTATCAGGATCCTTGAGTCCATTTCCTGTTAAAACACAGGTAACCGTCGAACCTGGCTTTATTTTTCCTTGTTTGCTGGCCTTAAATAACCCGGCTATTGAGGCACAGGAGGCAGGCTCAGCAAAAATGCCCTCATGTTTTGCCAGCCAATGATAGGCTTCTATGATTTCCTCGTCCGTTACCTCATCAATATTTCCACCTGACTCCTGATAGGCATCTATGGCCATGTTCCAACTGGCAGGGTTTCCAATCCGGATGGCTGTAGCGATCGTCTCAGGCTGTTCCACTACCTGGTTACGGACGATTGCTGCTGCGCCACTGGATTCAAATCCCATCATCTTTGGCAAATCATAGTTAAATTTTTCATGAAACTCCTTAAACCCTTTCCAGTAGGCAGATATATTTCCTGCATTTCCAACCGGAATACACAAATAATCCGGAGCTGATCCCAATTGTTCACATACTTCAAATGCAGCCGTTTTCTGACCTTCAATTCGATAAGGGTTAATCGAATTAACGAGGGTAATCGGCTCTGTATCACTTACTGTTCGGACAATATTCAGGGCCTCATCAAAATTGCCTTCAATTGAAACAATTTCAGCCCCGTGCATGACGGCCTGCGCAAGTTTTCCCTGAGCAATTTTTCCGTTCGGGATCACAATAATGCATTTTAATCCAACTCTCGCCGCATATGCTGCTGCTGATGCTGAAGTGTTCCCTGTTGATGCACAAATGACAGCTTTTGAGCCTTCCTCTAATGCCTTGGCAATCGCGAGCACCATTCCACGGTCTTTGAATGAGCCTGTCGGATTTAATCCTTCAATTTTTGTGTAAACCTCTGTATTCAACTTGTCAGATAAACGATGAAGCTTCACTAAAGGGGTATTCCCTTCATGAAGCGTGTTGAGTGGTGTTTCGTTTCCAACAGGCAAAAATTCTTTATATTCCTGAAGCAATCCTTTCCATGCAGCCATTTTATTTCCCCCTAATCCCGGATGTATACACTTCAAAAGTACATTTGTTTATATATGATAGACATTATAACGCGAATGAAACAATGTATCAATAAGAAAAGTGCGAATTTTTGTTAAAATTTTATCAGTAATCAGGGAGATCAGGAACACTTTCGGCTGATTCCATCACGAGGCTCTTTCACTCAACTAATCTTTTATACAAATAAAAAAAATAGCCTATCAACCACTGGGTGAGTTGACAGGCTATATCCATCGTTATTTTCTAAGGAAGGAAAAACTGGCTTATGCCCATACAGCAGGTTCTTTCCTATTGAACAGGTGTCACCGGTTCTTCGCCTTTTAATATGTGATCAATATTCTTCAGACATAATTCAATCATCTTTGATCTGGTCTCGTAAGTAGCTGAACCAATATGAGGCAGGGCTGTTACATTATCTAATTTTAAAAGCGGGTGGTTTTCAGCAATCGGTTCATTTCTGAAGACATCCAATCCGGCCGCCTGAATATCATGGTTCTTTAAAGCTTGATATAAATCCTCTTCATTGACCACGCCGCCTCTGGATGTATTTATAAAAATGGCGGAGGACTTCATTTTTTTAAATACCGAATCATCAAACATATGTTCAGTTTCTTTCGTAAGTGGCGTCATACTGACAACGAAATCTGCTGTACGGATAAGTTCATCAAAGGATACATACTGTACACCAAGATTGTTTTCAACTTCTTCTTTACGACTGCGGTTATGATATAAAACATTCATTTCAAATCCTCGTGCACGTCTGGCTACAGCTTCACCTATCCTGCCCATTCCAACGATTCCTATCGTCTTATGATGGATATCCGCACCTGCCATAAGAAATGGAGTCCAGGTTGTCCACCTTCCGCTTCTGATAAATGCTTCAGCTTCGACGATTCGTCTTGCGGTGGCCATCAGGAGAGCAAACGTTAAATCTGCCGTTGTATCTGTTAAGACATCAGGAGTGTTGGTTACGACAATCCCTTTTTCCCGTGCATATTCAACGTCAATATTGTCATAGCCCACAGCCAGGTTTGCAACCCCCTTTAGATTTACTGCCTGATCAAGCAGCTCCCGATCCACTTTTTCTGTCAGCGTGGTAAATAAAGCATCTGCTTCTCTGGCATGCTTCAGCAGAACATCCCGTTCCACTACCTCATCTTCCTCCGGCCACATTTCAATCGTCCAACTGTCCTTATATGGCTCAATAAACCGGGAAGGAATTTTTCTGGAAATATATATCTTTGGCTTCATCATTAGACCTCCTGCGCTTATCGTAGCATATTCTTTAACTGTTAAAAATCCAGTCCATGACTTCTAAATCAAAACCGAGACTTCTTTCCATTTCGCGGGCAGCAAACTGAAGTCCTTTCTCATGACGGGATTGATGGTCTAATAGCTTTTGAAAATCATCGTAATCCTGCTGAGTTATTTTTTCTTTGCTTAAAACCTGTTCCGTGTAATCAATAAAATGAATCGGAAACGCCAGCCTGGCAAATAACAGTCTCCATCCAAAGACACTAAGTGAGCGATGATTCTGATAAGTATTCAGCATACCTGATAGATTAGAGTAACTTTCTATGCCTTGTGTAAGGATATAATAACGCATAACCTCAGCCAGGTCCCGGGATGGATGATCATGAACAATTCGATTGGGAAGAACAATCTCCTGATGAGGAAAGGGAGTCATCCGTTCAAATGTAAAAACAGGCTGGTCATACTGGTTATAAAGGTTTTCCTGCTCACTTTCCTGAAGAAACTGAATGGCATTCTCTCCTATGCCAATAAAATAAAAACAGCTTTCCAGCCATAACCGTTCCCAGTCTGATATGTAGGACTTTTCGATAATCACACTGCGAATCCATTCCAGCTGATTGATGATTTGCTCCCAGTTGCTTTTCCATTGTCCATATCGGTTTAAATGAACAGGTGAATACGGAAAGCCATGACCCGCCTGATGAAAGGAAGATAAAAAGGAAATCAGCTCCTGAAGATTCTCACCAGATGAAGGTATTGATTCTACATGACACGTATAAACAGAAGACTCTTCGTCAATCGGCACAATAAATTTTCCTTCATTCGAATACAAGGGCTTGGCAATATGTGAAAATCCACTCTGGTTCAAATAATCTGCAATAACATATTGTTCCGTAATAAAATTCTCATCTGTATAATCAGCGGGAATGACAACAGCATATCCATCTGAACCTCTATAGGCAGGAAAACCCAGCAGATTCGTCTCGGACTCGCTGTGGAATAAAAACTTCTCCTTCAAAAGCTCCCTCATTTTCATTCTCCTTTTTAAACAACAAAAAAATTCTTTCCTAAAGTGGACAAGATTTTTGTTCAAACTGACTATACTAACTATATGCGGAGAAATATTTATGAATGTGTAAGGTGGGTAAAAAATGAGCAAAAACAAGATGAAGCCTTTAGAGCAGAAAGCAAGAACCTGGATGGAGGAAAGAGGCGTAACCATTCACGATATCGGAGAATTAGTGCACTACCTTCAGTCTCCTTACCATGAGGAACTAACAATGGAAGAATGTGAGCGGCACATTGACAAAGTCTTAAAAAAACGCGAAATCCAAAATGCCATCGTTACTGGAATCCAGTTAGATCTGCTGGCCGAGCAAAATAAATTGGAGCAGCCCCTGCAGGATATTATCGAACGAGATGAAAGCTTGTATGGCGTGGATGAAATTATTGCGTTTTCCATTATTAACGTCTACGGGTCAATTGGCTTTACCAATTATGGATATATCGATAAACAAAAGCCAGGCATCCTGAAGAAGCTTAATGACAAATCCTCCGGGGAATGTCACACCTTCTTAGACGATATCGTTGGGGCAATCGCAGCCGCCGCCTCAAGCCGACTAGCCCATACCTATGAAGATGAGCTATTTCAGGATGATTAACCTTATTTATGAAGAACAAAAACCAGTCCCTATTCAGGGTACTGGTTTTTTCCATCTTTTCTATTTCATTTGATCGAGCCATTCCTTAAGATGATTCATCACATAAGTTGGCTGTTTTTCAACATGCTTTAAATCCTCTCTTTTCGTCACTCCTGTTAAAACAAGCAGGGTATCCAGGCCGGCATTCATTCCGGCTGAAATATCAGTCGGGTAGTTATCCCCTACCATTAATGTTTCTTCTTTAGGAAGTCCAAGCTTTTCCAAGGCCTGCTCCATAATAATCGCCTGAGGTTTTCCTATAAATGTTGGCTTTTGTCCTGTCGCAACCTCTAGAACAGAAGTCAGTGAACCATTCCCAGGTAAAAAGCCTCGTTCAGTCGGGATGGTTACATCAGCATTTGTAGAAATAAAACCCGCGCCATCATTAATATTCAAACAGCCCTTGGCCAGTTTTTCATAGGTAACATCCCTGTCGATCCCAATCACAACAAAATCAGCGTCTTCGTCCACAAGCTCGAGCTGATGGTCACTAAGTGCATCCAATAGCCCTACCTCTCCAATGGCATAAACACTGGCATCCGGCTTCTTTTTAGACAAAAACGTTGCTGTAGCCATACTGGTTGTAAAGACCTGATCTGTTTCAGCCGGAATATCCATATCCCGTAATTTTTTTGCTACCTGGTCTGGACGTTTAGAGGAGTTATTAGTCACAAATAAGTGAGGAAGCCCTTTCTCATTGAGGGCATTAATAAACTCCCGAGCATAGGGAATACGTTCTTTTCCAAGATATACAGTTCCATCTAAATCAATCAAATAGCCTTGATAATTTTTCATTCCAATCTCCTTATCAAACGTCGGTTTGTTCATCCGTAGATTTTGTAAAGGCAGTTACAGGGCCTAATTCATTCTCCAGATATGTACGAACCCTTTCACTAAACGTACTAAAAGCATTCAAATTCTTTTTAAGCACATTTTCTATCTTTTCATGATCCACATTTAAATAATCTCTTACCATTGTTTTTCGTAATTGAAACACTTCTTTATATTGATCCTGTTCATCAGCCGGAAGAACCTTTTCATCAACCAGAATATCAATAATGTCCTCATAACTGCCGGGATCACGCATAATAAACCCGTCAATCATCATATTTCCTACGTCAATAACAGATTCTATGAACATTTGAGCCATACGTTCCAGGGCCATCTTTTCCAAAAATGTCTCATAATGATTTTGCTGAAACTGCTGCAGCACCACTTCGTTATATAATAACGTCCGTTCAATTTTATCCCGATCAACAAAATACATGGTTAACCCCTCCAAATTAGTGGCTTCCTGAAGTTATTTCTCCATAACATCTTACCATAAATTAATTTTATTGTTGAATAAAGGAAGTTATATTTCATCTATCCCTTAAATTTGCTATGATAAGGAACAAGATCCAGTTACGAGCTGATAAGCGCCAACTTCACCGTTGTTTTCCACATATCTTGTGGCAAGAATTACAGCTCGTTCATTCGTAATAAAAGGAGTGTACGAACATGGCGGAAGAAAGATTCTTTTTGTATGATGAACAGGAACAGGCGGATATTCGTTATGTCAGTTTTATGGGACAGGATAGCCGTTATGATCTCGCTATTATTACAACAGATCGCTACTATGGGAAAAAGGTGGTCATGGATCTCCAGGGAAGTCGATTTGCCATAATTGGTGAGGATGATTTAAGAGAGAAGGGATACTTAGAGCATGCCTTCCATTTAACCGAAATTGAAGCAGAAGAATTCAGGGAGTTCCTTTTTGAGGTTCTTTGATTACTCATGAAAATCCCCTTCCCGGGCTATAATAATAGTTCAAAGGAGGGTTTTGCATTTGAGTTATAAACGTCGTGATCGTGAAAAGAAGGACTATGATGATTTTGCTAACGCCGAGGTCCAAAGAGAATATGCGGTACCTGAAGAATTACCTGATGGACCTTATGGATCACCCATCCGTAAACACTCAAAAGTTGAAAATAAAGAGATTGTTGAAGGACAAAGGCATTATACCGGCTTCAACTATGAAAATAAACACTTACATGAAGATTTACCAAGACAGTTCCCCCATTCACATCCTACCCACGATGAAGAAGACTGAAATGGATTACAGCAGAAGTTAATAAAACCCGTTGGACAACCACATCCAACGGGTTTTAAACATCCTGCTTTTTCATAACAAAATAGGCACAACCAAAGTTACAGTATTCATACAAGTAATCTTCCAGCGTGGAAATTTTCGTATCAAAGGATGCCTTGGGATTTTGATCATCATAGAAGCCTCGCATTCTCAGCTGTCCATAACCCCAATCTCCTACGATAAAATCATACTTCGTTAAAATATCACTAAATCTTTCCTTAACAGCATCCTCCTGAAAACCGTTTCGGTAATTATCCAGCACTTCATATTGTTTTCCGTAAAACTCTAACATCTTTATCACCTGTATACAGTGTATCATATTTTCCATTTTACAGGAGAGCATAATTCTTAGCATGAACAGAAATTTTTGAAACAAGCTAAGGGATAGTATGAATAGGATGGACCCATTCATTAGAACATTGAATATACAGGAGGTTTCGTCTATGAAAAAAGCCATTTTTTATGGTGGAATGAGTATCTTCATACTGTTTATGTCAGGATGTACCATGCAGGAGGGTGCTGACAATGGCACACTTAAGGGGAAAACACCTGATAATATGAATACTCGAACAACTGAAGAAAAACAGAATTCCCAATATGGATATGTCCGTTACAATGAAAAACAATTGAATACAGAAAGGGAACAGAACTTCGAGCCTGAAATCGATCGGGAGCAGATGGCAGATATGATTACGAAAACCTTACTGCAAATGCCGACTGTTGAAGAAGCTGCGACGTTAATAACAGACAGCCACACATTCATTGCCTATACTCCTTCTGAAGAATCAGAAGATACCGGGCATACAACCGAACAAGTCAAAAAAACAGCGATGTCCTTCCTCCCTCAATGGTACAATATCTACATTTCAACCGAATCTCATACCTTTGATGATTTACAGAGTTTAAGTAACAATACAACAACAGAGGACGGACCCAAGCGTGCAGTTGATGAATTAATTGAACAAATAAAGGAAGAAGCCCCTGAAGAGGGGATCCATGAAACAGAAAATCAAATGTAACAGGCCTAAGCAAAATAAAGTGTCACTTCCTTCAGTGGGGATTTCCCCATCCCCACTGATGGTTAGTTGAACTTATCAGGAATTTACTGGCCGTTTATCCCCACTTAGTTCTTGGTGAATTACCCTCAAGACTTGAAGTGGGGTATTACAGCCAGTGAATGCGTGAAAAAAACGTTCTCCCTTGTCAGAATCAGACAAGGGATTTCCTTTGATTCTAATCGCTTTTCATCTTATGGATCATAAAGGAATCACTGTCAGCCTTTTTATCATTAAGAAAGTTTAAATCCTGAGTTCACATTTCTCAAGGATAAATGTTCCAATTATGTTTTCCTATAACTATCAAATAATAGACATATCATTTGATTTTACGGGGTGAAAGTATGAAATTCGCAGTAAAAATTCTGGCCGTTATGATTGCAATCGTACTTCTTCCGCATTATACAATGGCTGAATCAGATACAGAAGAAAAAGAATTAACAGATGAAGAAAAACAGGAAATGCGCATGGCACTTTATCAAAAAGCAGAGGCCATTTCTCAAATCCCCTGGTATTACTATGCTGCCATAGATCAATATGAACGAAATATCCATGATGAATATGCTTCAGAAAGCGGGATTATCAGTATCACCTTTCCAAAAAATTTATGGAATGGCAAGACCAATCCTTCTGAAAATGATCAACAGCATAAGGCATTCATTGACCTCTTTAACGGAATTGGAGCAGACGGAAACGGTGATAACATTGCTGACAGAACCGATGATGAAGATATTATCCAGACGATGGCAGACTGGTTCTCCAGACGTGGTCATTCAAAACAGGACATTAAAATTGCTATTTGGGATTTTTATAATCGGGAATTATCTGTACAGACCATTATGAATACGGCAAAGGTTTATAAATCTTTTAAAACGCTGAATTTAGAGGAACACGCTTTCCCTTTACCAAAAGGCTACAATTACAGTTACCGTAATACATGGGGAGATCCACGCGGATTTGGCGGGAGACGTATTCACGAAGGTACAGATATTTTTGCCAATTATGGTGTCCCCGTCCGTTCCACCTCATATGGTGTAGTTGAGATGAAAGGCTGGAACCGTTACGGAGGCTGGCGCATAGGAATCCGGGATACACACAACATTTATCATTATTACGCTCACTTAAATGGATACGAGGACAATATTAAGGTCGGTCAGGTTGTTAAACCCGGGGATGTTATCGGATATGTAGGAGCATCAGGCTATGGTCCTAAGGGAACATCCGGCAAATTCCCTCCCCATCTGCACTATGGAATGTACAAAGACACCGGAGAAACCGAACACTCCTTTGACCCCTATCCTTATTTACGAAGAGCGGAGGCGAACGAATAGGGCTCGCGGGATAAGACGAAGACATGAAGTGGTACGATTTTGCCACGTAATGGCTCTAACTTATATCCGCGCAGACCTGTGAGCCGGAGCTTGACAACGAAGAGCGGAGGCGACTGATTAGACCCGACTGCATAAGGAGAAAAAAAGCTGCCTCACAAAAGTGAAACAGCTTTTTTCTCCTTATTTTTTCGTTTTGGCAACCTTTCTTGCGTAAAATACACTTCCAAGCAGGCCGCCCCAGATAATCACCCCACCGATAACGAACATTGCAATGGCGCTTCCTGTCATTATTGCGCAACCTCCTTATCTTCTGATGTTTCTACAGATGAATGGCGTTTATAATCCAAATCACGATTCGGCCATCTCTTTATGGTGATAACCGCTCCTAGCATCATTGCACCTAGAGCAACAATCCAGCCAAAGTTAAACAGGAACTCAATTGGATAGCCTTCATATGGCTCCCCTGTAACTTCATTACGTATGTTTTGCAGCATCATGTACCCCAGTACAATCGGAGTGATGAAACCAAGGCAGAAACGCCACCATCCGCCAAGTTGAATATCTGATACCGAATTGGCGTGGTTTTGCAGATCCTTCAATCCTCTGGCGAACCAGGCAACTGCAACTACCTCAAACAAGCCGGCCAGTGCTACACCGTAATTGTTGATAAAGTAATCAACGGTATCAAGGAGAACCAGACCACCTTGACTGGCATAGGCAATCGAAATAACAGCTGCAATACCGCCGCCAATGAGCACTGAAGCAGTTCTTGAAACATTAAATTTCTCCTGAACACCAGCTACATAGGTTTCAGAAATGGATATTAGCGATGATAAACCTGCTAATGTTAAAGAGGCAAAGAATAAGAAACCAAACAGACCTGACATTACCGGCATTTCATTAATAATTTGCGGGAATACCGAGAACGCCAGCATAACTCCTCCTTGAACTATTTCGGTAAACTCCTGACCAGTAGATTGTGCCATAAACCCAAGGGCACCAAACACACCTATACCTGCCAGTAATTCAAAAGAAGAGTTACCAAAACCTGTAATAAAGGCATTATTTGTAATGTCTGATTTCTTGCTAAGATAAGATGAATACGTAATCATAATAGCGAAACCAATCGATAAACTAAAGAAAATCTGTCCATATGCAGCTACCCAAACTGATCCATTCATGATTTCACTCCAGTTTGGCTGGAAGAATTCATTTAATCCTTCCGCAGCACCTGGAAGTGTTACAGCACGAATAACAATAATCAAGAATAATACCGCAAGTAGTGGGATGAAAATTTTATTAGCAAGTTCTATCCCTTTCTTTACACCTGCAAGCAGAATACCTAATACTAATACCCAAACGATTATGAGAGGTATTAGTATTGTTGGAACTAATCCTCCAAATGCACCCGCATCTGTCATTTGCAGGAAATCACCAGTAAAGAATCCTGTAGTATCATCTCCCCATACTTGCCCAAAGGAATAATAGGAATACATAATTGCCCATGCGATAATGGCTCCATAATATGTAGAGATGACAAAGGAAATTAATACCTGCCACCATCCAATCCATTCGAAGCCTTTACTTACACGGCCAAGTGATTTTGGTGCAGAGCCACGATACTTATGCCCAATTGTATATTCCATAATAAGCAATGGAATACCTGCTGTTAGTAATGCAAATAAATAAGGAACAAAAAATGCTCCCCCGCCATTTTCGTAAGCTGTTGCGGGAAAACGCCAGATGTTGCCAAGTCCAATAGCTGAACCCATGGCAGCAAGTAAGAAACCTAATCTTGTTCCCCATTGTGAACGATTTTGCATGAATAGGACCTCCCTTTATTTAGATTATTACCTGTTTTCAGATAATTTTAACTTGTCTGTATTATACAACAAATAGTCCTAGTGTCAAAGGATTATTTTTGAGTATGCGTTTTCAATGTCGAAATTCTTTTCATCATGACGAATAGAACAAAGGCGGAAGCGCCCGTTTATCCAGCTACGGCTCCCAGGCCCAAGCGATCATAAGCAAAATTTCCTCCATGGCCAAAATATGGCCACTCCGAAGATTCTGCTTATGCCGTCGGGCCTAAACGGTCGCCTCCGCTTTTAAATTAGCGACGTACGGACTGGACTGAGCCGTAGGAGATAAAGTGAAACTCAATCAGTGGGGGTTCGATTGTTAGTTGAACAAATCGGGTGTTTACTGGCTGTTGACCCCCACTTATTTCTTACAGGGGGTCTTACAGCCAGTTAACACGCGGAAAAGGAAACACAACGAACGTAGAGAGTTGATGTTGACTTATCGGACGGAGGTGAAGGAAGTCTCGCTAGTCACTGGGGGCTGGAGCCGGCCGTGGCCTCCCCTGTTTTTCTTATCCAAATATCGTTTATTTTATAATTTCCTAGGCCAAGAAAAAAGAGCAAAGCCTAAGCCTTGCTCTTCAGTATATTATCCTGCTATTCGTTTTAAAACCATAACAATGACAAGCAACAGTAAAATGGAAGCGAATAATGAAATCCATACAAAGCCGGTAAATCCTAAGATAAGATATCCTACCACTGTAACCAGTGCTGCAATGACGGCGTATGGAATTTGAGTGATGACGTGATCGATATGGTGCGAACCTGCTCCTGTAGAAGACAGAATGGTTGTATCAGAGATCGGTGAACAATGGTCTCCAAATACTGAACCAGCCAGCACCGCAGCCAGAGCTGGCAGAAGCATATTCACATCAATGGCAACGGCAATTTGCCCTGCAATCGGAAGCATAATGCCAAATGTTCCCCAGGAAGAACCTGTAGCAAACGCCATAAATCCACAAACGAGAAAAATAATTAATGGTAAATAAGCTAAACTTAATTCAGATTCCTGTACGACCTGTGCCAGATATTCGCCAGTCTGAAGGTTTTCAATAATCGTACCAATCATCCACGCCAGAATTAAAATATAGATAGCCGGAAGCATGGATTTTGTTCCTTCAGCAAGAACTTTAAGGGAAGGAGATTTCTTTCCACCCTGTAAGAGATAAAATAAAAATGCAAGTAAAACGGCTATAAGTCCTCCACTAAATAAAGACTTATTTACATTCGTATTTTCAAAGATTGTAAGCAATGTAGCGCCTGCCCCACTATTTTGCATACCTGTGATAATCATAGCTGAAACCGTGGAGATAACAAGAACAATAATCGGTACAAGAAGGTGGAAAATACGGCCGGACTCAACCTGTGCGAATTGATCCTTAAGGTCACCTGGTATATCTTTTCTTTCCGGATCAACTAAATCACCTGTTTCCTCTGCACGCTGTTCATGTTTTCTCATAGCGCCCAGATCAAGTTCGAACAGGGTGACAAAGAAGACCAATACGATAGCGATAATGGCATAAATATTCATCGGAATCATTTGAACGAAGGAACCTAACGCCTGAAAATTCGTCAATTCATGATCCGCAATGATAATTCCAATCGTACCAATAATATAAGCACCCCAACTTGAAACAGGTGATAATACCGCCATAGGTGCAGATGTTGAATCAATCAGATAAGCAAGCTTTGCCCGGGAAACTTTATGACGGTCTGTAAGTGGACGGGAAACTTGTCCAACGGCAAGACTATTAAAATAATCGTCAATAAAAATAATAATTCCTAAGACAGAAGGCAGTAATTGAGCTCCTCTTTTGGTCTTTATTTTCTTGCTGGCCCACGCTCCGAATGCCTGTGTGCCGCCTGAAGCAGTCATAAATGCCGTCATCATCCCAAGGAAAATTAAAAATAATAGCAAATAGAAATTGCCGATATTAAGGGCGTTTCCATCAATAAAGATTCCATAAAAAGAATTCCAAACTTCTTTCAGTGAATCACCTATATCAAATTGATGAATAAAGAGTGCCCCCAGAAGAATTCCTGCACCCAAGGAAAGGAGAACCTTCCTCGTTAGTAATACTAAGATGATCATAATAAGTGGTGGAATTAATGAATAAATCGTTCCTGTCATGATGTGTATCTCTCCCTTCAAAATTGTCAGGATTGATGAAGGAAGCTTACTGAGCATAAAAAAACGAGGCAATGATTAGCAACCAATCATTACCTCGCAGTAATATGTTGTCCTAATCACGATCAGTAGCGCTTCATGCAATCCATTTCCTTGCATGACAGTATATTTCCTATTTAGAAATATACCAGCGAAAACTCGGTGATCCTCATTTTCACTTCGGCAGACTTCCCCTTTCCTCAATGATCACCGTTTGTCATCCTCCCATTGAGTACTCTTGAAAACTGCACCTCTACCTCATCGTTCTGATAAGGTTAAAGTCATTATTCATTTTTCACTCTTAAATTCTATCATGACCTTTGAACTATTGCAAGGAATCATATGGAACCGTCACATCAGGGCTGCTGCCACCACCTTCACTTCCCCCACCATAAAATTCAGGAACATCTCCATGAATGACTCGTCTGTCCACCAGAACCTTTTGCGTAACCTTTGCAGTATCCGTTGAAAATGGTACAACAATACGGACGGAAACACGAAGTTCTACATACAGACTTAAAATAGCACCATTAATACCTAAAGGCTCGGATTCATCAACGATATCCGACTGCACATCACCTAATAGTTGAAAATGCACAGGTATTCTTGGGCCTAAATTTGCAAGAATCGTATTATTGGTTGCCTGACCAAGAGGGATATCAGCAATAGCAGGATGCTCATTAATATTTTCGGTATTTACACCACTTTCACTTTCCTGCTGGGCTTCAATATCCAGCGATTGCTCCGGGGTTATCTCCCCATTTTCGATTTTTTTTAAATAGTTCTGTACTCTTATTGTTGTATTTCTATGTACTTCATTGACTAATTCAGAATTCCAGCCTGCCCCGACAATATTTCCTTCATCATCAGTTCTATATTCGATCATGTTTTCATTTTCCAATTCATCTGCGGTTCGTTTATCAACTGCTTCATTGATTGCTTCTCTGGCAACCTGTCTGGTTTTTGTTTCTGCAATGTTCATCAGTGTTGGCTCGATGCCTTCATCAATCAGCCATAAAGTTAAGAACACAGTAGCAAAAAAAACTAATAAGGTTAAAATAAAAACTTGACCCACACGAGGCCGTCCTGGTCTACGTTGTAACAGCATTTTTCTCCTCATGAAATAGCCCCCTCTTGAGAAATATATATGCACAATTTCCTGAGGGGTTGACCACATTTTTAAAAAGCATGTTTGACGTTTAATTCCAAATTACAGAAGTATATCCATCAGAAGCGCCCGCTGAATGGCATTCATGAACCATCCAACGGGCTTTTATACGAAATTTATAAACGGAGCAAGGCCTCTTTTGCGTTCATGCCTTCCTCCCAGCCATGCTTCTCCTTAGCTGCAATGGTTACCTTATCAAGAGGGGCTTCAAGAAGCTGATCAATGGTTTTCACTCCTAAAGCCCGGCCGGCAACAATTTCCCTTTCATATAATCGATCACTTAATAAGTCAACATCCAGCGCGCCACACATAATGTACCCGACTTCATTCGAGACCACCAATAAATTTGTTTTCGGTAATTTAACCTGTACTGCTGTAAAAGGTTTATCCTTGATCCATAAAGGTTCAACGGTTACCAACATGCATCACGCTCCCTTCTGCTACAATGTATGAGGAAAGAGCGTGAAGGTGAACTAATTCTTTAATTTTTTTACGGTCTCCCCGAGCAGGTCCCGTATAAATTCCGGAAGATAGTAATTCTTATGCGAGGCTGATGCCAATGGAGGAAGGAGTCTCCCGAGTGTAAACATGTCAGCCGTTGCGACATCATATTCCTTCTTCCTTTCAATGGGAGTGTCATTGATCCAAACCTCATGAATATATTCATTTTCATCTTCATCTGTACTCACTTCAATGCCGGAAAAAATCATCTTTCCAATTACTTTTCCGCGGAAACCTAATCCAATCAGCTTGAATTCAGCGAACCTCTGAGAACGCACCATACGAATCATTTCAATAATGACTTCTCCTGTCAGCCGAACCTTACATGGGTTAATTGGATGAGGACATATCCGATGAAGATCTCCACGAGTGACCTTCCCCTTTGGAATGCCATCCAGAACAATCCCGGCATTAAGCATGGCAAAGTCAGCCTGCGTCCACTCTCTTAACGTGTGAACCAGCTGTTTCATGAGTTCGGTTTCTTCAAACCAATCAATATCATAGTTCTTGTTTATAATAGCAACAGGTTCATTTAAGACCTCGGCAGCCTTGTCTCGATAACGGCGAATCAAGTCAAAGGTTTCCGTATCATCTTCTCTTTCAAGGATATCTATGGCAGAACCCTCTTTTTTTATCAGCCTTTTTTTCTGATGATCCCAGACTAAATTCTTCCGACCCACATAACGTCCAAATTTCCCTACAGCACCTACTAATGTGTTATGGATGTGCTCACCATCTTTAAAAAGGTGATGCGTATGGCCACCTATAATCAGATCGATTTCATCATAGTTCAAACTGATGTACTCATCTTCATTTATACCTAAATGAGAAAGGAGTAAAAGAATATCACAGTTTTCTCTTAATTCAGGAATATACTTATCCAGCGCTTCATAAGGAGAATTCACGTGCCAGCCAATTTCCTCGTAATAAAGATTAAATGGAGCCGTTAGTCCCAGTACTCCAAGTTTTAAACCACTTTCAGCTGTAAGAATTGTATAAGGTTTTAGCCAGTCTGGTGATGGCCGGTCCTGTTTATGTAAATTTGCACACACGACTTCAAACTTGGCTTGATTGTAGAGATTATACAAATCTTCATCAGGTAATGTGATTCCTTCATTATTTCCAATCGTCACCGCATCAAACCGGGCTTCATTGAGAAAGTCTACATTTGCCTGCCCCAGAAAAGCCTCCGTAATAGGGTGGACACGATCTAAATGATCACCATTGTCCAGGATAAAATACGATTCTCCGTTCCGCTTATGTCTCTCGGTCTGTTCCTTTAAATAGTGGACAACCTTAGGCCAGTTTTCAAAATGGCTATGTAAATCACTCGTGAAATATAAATAAAGATGTTCTTTCATAGAGCATTCTCCTTACGTCAAAAACCTATCCTGATGTTCCATCTAAAGCCTTTATCCTTACAGATTTGTGTAACCATTCCATATGAGACGAATGCCTACGATGATCATGAGAATACGTAAGATCCATTCGATTGTATTTCCTTTTAAACGCTGACTTATGATGGCCCCTGCCGTCCCACCTATCCATGCACCTGGTATAAAAAACCAAATATATTCCCATATAATATGTCCCAGTGATATGTGGGCAATCGAACTGACGCTGCTGGAAACAAAGATCATAAACATGGATGTCGGTGCTGCAATCTTTGCCGGAAAACCAAATATCAGAATCATGGCAGGGACCATAAGAGAGCCTCCGCCAATGCCAAATAAACCTGAGCAGAAGCCTACAGCGTAAGAAATAATGAGAGCCAATGAAACAGGAAAACTGTAACGATATGTGACTCCATTTAATATGAACTCACGATTGATTCCACTTCCGTTTTTTATCAGAGGATTCGGATCCCCCTGTTTTCTGAGAAAAAACATAAGGGACAGGACAATCATTAAAATACCGAAATACAGTTGAAAGGAACTATCTTCAACAAAACGGTTGGTCCATACCCCGCTTAAAGCTCCCGGAATACTTCCTGCCAAAAAGATTCCACCGCTTTTTAAGTCTACACGCTTATATTTTAAATATGTATATGTCGATGAGAAACCTGTAATGATCATCACTAACAGGGACATCCCTACAACAACCTGCGGGGAAGCCCATGAAAAAAATGAGAAGTATTCGGAGAGCAGTAACACTCCTGGAACAAAAATCAGTCCTCCACCCAGGCCTGCTATACTTCCTACAAAGGCAGATAGAAATCCTAATGCTAACATTATAATGTATACCAAAATACCATCCCTGCTTTATGTCTATATGTTCTGCAAACAAGCTAAGCCTGCTTGCTTATGCGATCGTGTTCTGATCGGTCGCCTTCGCTTTTCTTATTACCCAGTTTACATGATTTGGTTTGTTTGGAAAAGAAAAACCCGTTTCGATTGGATAACCGGAAACGGGTTTTTCTTTATTTTATAATGTGTGTGAAGGATTAACCAATAGAACCTTCCATTTCGAATTTAATCAGACGGTTCATTTCCACTGCATATTCCATTGGAAGCTCTTTTGTGAATGGCTCAATGAAGCCCATAACAATCATCTCAGTTGCTTCCTCTTCAGAAATACCACGACTCATGAGATAGAAGAGCTGCTCTTCAGATACTTTTGATACCTTGGCTTCGTGCTCAAGTGAAATGTTCTCGTTTAAGATTTCATTATAAGGTATGGTATCTGATGTGGACTCTTTATCCATAATCAATGTGTCACATTCTACGTTGGAACGGGCACCATCTGCCTTTTTACCAAAGTGTACAATTCCGCGATACGTTACTTTACCACCATTTTTAGAAATGGATTTTGAAACAATAGTGGAAGAAGTATTTGGCGCTAAATGCATCATTTTCGCACCCGCATCCTGTAATTGTCCTTCTCCGGCAAACGCAATGGATAGTGTATTTCCCCGGGCACCTTCACCTTTAAGGTGTACAGATGGATATTTCATGGTTAACTTAGAACCAAGGTTTCCATCAATCCACTCCATGGTGGCATTCTCATGTGCTTCTGCACGTTTAGTTACAAGGTTATAAACATTGTTCGCCCAGTTCTGGATTGTTGTATAACGGCAGTACGCATCCTTCTTCACATAAATTTCAACAACCGCACTGTGAAGGGAGTTTGTTGTATAAACAGGCGCTGTACAGCCTTCAACATAATGAACAGAAGCACCCTCATCAACGATAATCAGCGTACGCTCAAATTGTCCCATATTTTCTGAGTTAATACGGAAGTACGCTTGTAATGGTGTGTCCGTTTTTACACCTTTTGGTACATAAATAAAAGAACCACCGGACCAGACAGCTGAATTTAATGCAGCAAATTTGTTATCGGAATATGGAATAACTTTACCAAAGTACTCCTTAAACAAATCTTCATTTTCCCGGAGAGCTGTATCTGTATCTTTAAATACAATTCCCAGGTTTTCAAGATCTTCCTTCATGTTGTGATAAACAACCTCTGATTCATACTGTGCTGAAACACCGGCAAGATATTTTTGCTCAGCCTCAGGAATTCCCAGTTTATCAAATGTCTGTTTAATCTCATCTGGTACTTCATCCCATGAACGCTGTGTCTGCTCGGATGGTTTTACATAATAGGTAATTTCATCAAAATCAAGTTCACTTAAATCTCCACCCCATTGTGGCATTGGTCTTGAATAGAAGTGTTCCAATGCTTTAAGGCGGTATTCAAGCATCCACTCTGGTTCTTCCTTCATTCTGGAAATTTCACGAACAACATTTTCAGTCAGGCCTCGTTCAGTACGGAAAATAGAAACGTCCCGATCATGAAACCCGTACTTGTAATCACCAATCTCTGGTGCCTTTTTAGCCATGTTTCATACCTCCTTTAATTTAGAAAAGAGCTAAACTCTCACTTCTTAAAAACGCAAGAAACCGAACTCCATTGCCAAATCCTATTCCTTACTGTCCTCTCCTACACCCTGTTCCATGGCTTTCCATGCCAGGGTTGCACATTTCACTCGTGCAGGAAATTTGGACACTCCTTCTAAGGCTTGAATGTCTCCTATATCTAAACCATTTGTATCAATTTCTTTTCCCTGAATCATATCAGAAAACAAGTTAGAAAGTGTTAATGCCTCATCTACGGATTTCCCTTTAATCGCCTGTGTCATCATGGAAGCAGATGACATACTGATAGAGCAACCTTCACCTTCAAATTTGGCATCCGTCACTTTTCCATCCTCTACCTGTAATTGAAGATGAATGCGGTCACCACACGTCGGATTGTTCATATCAATGCTCAAGTGATCTTCACCTTCCAAGGTACCACGATTCCTTGGGTTTTTATAATGGTCCATAATGACTTGCCTGTATAGTGTGTCAAGATTATTAAAAGACATCACCAAAAAACTCCTTTGTTTTTTGAAGTCCTGCTACTAGTATATCAATATCTTCCTTGGTGTTGTAAAGGTAAAAACTGGCTCTTGCTGTAGCTGTTACATTTAACCATTTCATTAATGGCTGTGCACAGTGATGACCAGCACGAACGGCAATACCATCCTGATCCAGTACTGTAGCCACGTCATGAGGATGTACTCCGTCCAGGTTAAATGTGACCAAGCCAGCCCGTTCTTTAGGACCGTATACCTCAGCACCTTCTATCTTATCAAATTGATCTAATGCATAAGCAGCAAGCTCCTGCTCATGTTTATTAATGTTTTCCAGACCTATATCTTCCAGATAGTCAATGGCAGCTCCGAGTCCAATTGCACCGGCAATAATTGGTGTACCGCCTTCAAACTTCCATGGCAGTTCCTTCCAGGTGGAATCGTATAAACCAACAAAGTCAATCATCTCTCCACCAAATTCAACAGGCTCCATTTCCTCCAGAAGTTCTTTTTTTCCATATAAAACTCCAACTCCACTTGGACCGCACATCTTATGTCCTGAAAAGGTGAAAAAGTCACAATCCAGATCCTGAACATCTACCTTTTTGTGAGGAGTGCTCTGGGCTCCATCCACAACCATAATTGCACCGTTACGATGAGCAATCTCAGCTGTTTCCTTTATGGGATTAATGGTGCCTAAAACATTGGAAACATGCCCCATAGCCACAATCTTTGTTCGTTCTGATACAGTGTTTTCCACATCTTCTAAACGAATCGTTCCATCAGATTGTAAAGGGAGATACTTCAGTTCTGCACCTACAGCTTTTGCCGCCTGCTGCCACGGGATAATATTACTGTGGTGTTCCATTGGAGTAAGAACAATTTCATCACCTTCAGTCAAATTGGTACGTGCATAACTGTAGGCAATGGTGTTAATGGATGTTGTTGTTCCTCTGGTAAAGATAATTTCCTTTGTACTTTTTGCATGAATAAATTTCCTTACCTTCTCCCTGGCCCCTTCATATCCTTCCGTAGCACGGTTGCCTAAGGTATGAACACCTCTATGCACATTTGAGTTGTGCATAGAGTAATATTCATTGATCTTTTCAATCACAGGCTGTGGCTTTTGTGAAGTTGCAGCACTGTCGAGATAAACCAAAGGATGGCCATTAATTTCCTGATTTAATATCGGGAAATCTTTTCGAATCTCTTTTACATCCATTAGTATACTTTCCTTTCAATAACTTCCGTAAGCTGATTCTTAACGGACTCAATAGGAAGCTGGTTTACTACGGGAGCAAGGAATCCATGGATAATAAGTCTTTCTGCTTCCTTCTTGGAAATTCCACGGCTCATTAAATAATATAATTGAACAGGGTCAACACGTCCGACCGACGCTGCGTGACCAGCTTCAACATCATCCTCATCAATGAGCAGAATTGGGTTTGCATCCCCTCTTGCTCCGTGATCTAACATTAAAACACGGGACTCCTGCTCGGCATTTGACTTGGAACCTCCATATTCAATTTTTCCAATTCCACTAAAGATTGAGCTTGCCTGGTCTTTCATAACCCCATGCTGTAAAATATATCCTTCTGTGAATTTACCATAGTGTGTAATATTGGAGACGAAATCCTGTTTCTGTTTTCCACGTCCTACAGAGACAGATTTTGCTTCAGAATAGGAATTATCCCCCATTAAATAAGTAAGATTTTCAGAAACAGTATTGCCGTCATTCATTTGTCCCAATGCCCATTCAATTTTTGCATCACGATAAGCAACACCACGACGGTTTACATAAGTTGTGGTTCCCTGTGCAAAATTATCAACTGAACCATATAGAACCTTGGACTGATCATGAGCAATAACTTCAGAAATAATATTTGCAACAGCACTCTTCTCATGGTTTTGAGAAAGGTAATTTTCAACATAAGTTACTTCACTGCCCTGGTCAGCTACAAGTAAAACGTGGTTGAACAGGCCGGATTCATTATCCTCCTGCCAGAAAATGGTTTGCAGAGGTTCTTTAATAACTACATTTTTCGGCACATAGATAAAAACTCCGCCATTTAACAATGCCGCATGAAGTGCTGTTAACCGATTGGTATCAACTTTAACTGCATCTTTCATGTAATATTTCTTAACCAGGTCTGCATGTTCAATCAAGGCAGTACGAATATCGGTAAAGATAACCCCTTTTTCCTTTAGCGATTCAGCTACGGATGAAAAGGCTACACTGCCGTTTCTCTGAATGATTACATTTTCAGGATCCTGATCTAAAAAGACTTTTATATCCTCTGGCAGTTCATCGATGGAATTTACCTTATCCCCGGAAACATTATGATCAAAGTTTGTAAAGTTCCAATTCTTAATTCTCGTTTTTTCCGGTTTAGGCATTGGAAGATTTTCAGCTTGCTCCAGTGCTTCTAAACGAAAATCTTTCATCCAATCCGGCTCGCCCCGTCCTTCAGAAAATTGGTTCACATACTCTTTATCGTATGGTAATTTCGTTTCTACGGCCATGATAACCCTCCTATCTGATTACGCTTTTTGTTCTACCGATTCGTCTTCAATTCCTAGTTCTTTCTTAATCCAATCGTACCCTTCAGCTTCCAGACGCTGTGCAAGTTCAGGACCGCCGGATTTCACAACACGACCGTTCATCATTACATGAACTTTATCTGGTGTAATATAGTTAAGCAAACGCTGATAGTGAGTGATGATCAAGCAGCCAAAGTTTTCATCACGCAGCTTATTAATTCCTTTGGCAACAATCTTCAAGGCGTCGATATCTAGACCAGAATCAATTTCATCAAGGATACCAATTTCCGGTTTCAGCATAAGAAGCTGTAAAATTTCATTACGCTTCTTCTCACCGCCTGAGAATCCTTCATTCAGGTAACGCTGTGCCATGTTTTTATCAATTTCAAGATAATCCAATGCTTCATCCATTTCTTTAATGAATTGCATAAGCGGAATTTCATCGCCTTCTTCACGCTGTGCATTAATGGAAGAACGCAGAAAGTCAGATGTCGTTACTCCGCTGACCTCACTTGGATATTGCATCGCCAGGAACAATCCTGCTTTTGCACGCTCATCCACTTCCATCTCAAGAACGTCTTCTCCATTAAGGGTTACACTTCCTTGAGTAATTTCATAATGCGGGTGCCCCATAATAGCAGAAGCTAAAGTGGATTTACCTGTACCATTAGGTCCCATTACCGCATGGAATTCTCCGCTATTTATTGTAAGGTTAACCCCTTTCAAAATCTCTGTTCCTTCAATTTCGACATGAAGATCTTTGATTTCTAATGTTGAACCTGCCATAACGATACCTCCATTTATTGTATTTAATAAAATAACTATTATTCTCAATCTATTCTCATTACAATCTTATAACAAATAGAAACTGGATTCAACAATGAGCACCTGTATTCCTATAAAGAAAACATGGGCAACCGAATCCATACAGGACCTCATTAGCAGAATAGGCGAAATATCCCACTTTTAACCAGGGAGTGAACCAGCGACATTGCATGATCCATGGTACAGGAATTCTCAGTTTGATAACTTGTCCACCATTGATATGTAAGCTTATAGAATTGAGAATTATATCTAAATTAACTATAACACTTTTTCGTTGTAATTAAAAAAATTATGAGAGGATCTAATGAAGTAAAACTTAAAAAGAAAAGGACTGAGACCAAATTCCGCTGGCCCAGCCCTTTTCCTTTAAAGTCTATCTGAATAATTGACGATCATATTCAGCAACAACCTGCCTGCTTTTCTGATAGCTCATTTCCCTTCGCTTTTCAACTAACATTCTTTTATCAAGCTTACGGCTATACTCCATATATCCCATCCCATGGGACTGCTGCATGGCTTTTTCCATTTCACCAGTATACTGTAATCCTAAACTGTCAGAAGAAATAACTAAATCATCCTTTCAATATTATATGTAAGAAGTATACCACTTCATTTCCTGTTAAAACAAAGGGCAGATTCAAATCTTAGAACATATAAAAGGAGATGTAACTTCTTATACGAAAATTACATCTCCTTTCTTTATAAATAGAACGTGATTCTTCCTATAACTCTACTGTTCTTTTTATTCGCTGACAGGAACAATAGCCCCGTTATATTTTTCTTCCATGAAAGATTGAATCTCTTCTGATCGAAGAACTTCCACCAATGTTTGAAGAGCTTCACTGTCCTTATTTTCACTCTTCGTTACAACAAGGTTCGCATAAGGGGACTCAGAACCCTCCAGGATTAATGCATCCTTACTAGGCTGCAGCCCTGCTTCAATCGCATAGTTTGTATTAATGGCAACAAGTACATCCTCTTCACGTTCGTAATATTGCGGAAGAGTAGCTGCTTCGTATTTTGCATCAAATTTCAGGTCTTTTGGATTCTCAGTAATATCATCCAACGTAGCAGATTGTGGATCAACACCATCTTTAAAGGAAATAAGTCCTTCACGCTCAAAAAGGGCAAGGATTCGTCCATGATCAGCTACAGAGTTACTTAAAATAACAGTAGTACCATCAGGAATTTCCTCAACACTGTTAATATTCTTGGAATAAACACCCATTGGTTCGATATGAATGCCGCCAAGGCTGGCAAAGTCATAGTCAAATTCTTCCTTTTGCTGATTTAAAAATGGGGTGTGCTGATAATAGTTAGCATCAATACGTCCTTCAGACAAATCACGATTTGGAAGGATATATTCATCATAGGTTTCGATATTCAGGTTAATGCCTTTTTCTTCAAGTAATGGTTTCGCTTCTTCTAATACTTCCGAATGAGGAATGGCTGTAGCTCCTACCGTAATGGTTGTCGCTTCTTCTTCACTTTCTTCCGCCTGCTCAGTAGTATTCCCTTCCGTTTGGCTATCATCGCCATTTGTGTCTTCCTGTGTACTATCTTGGCCACCACATGCTGCTAAAACAAAAACAAACAAGGAAACAAATAATAATGTGAACAATTTTTTCATTTTTTTCTCTCTCCTTTATCGTTTATCAATTTTTTTAGATAAGAAATCCCCTGCAAATTGGAAAATAAACACAATAATTACAATAAGTACAGTACATGCAAACACAACATCAAAGTCCCAGGCCTGAAACCCTTTCCGATAAGCTAAGTCTCCTAAACCACCGGCACCGATTGCTCCTGCCATAGCTGTAAAGCTAATTAAATTAATGGCTGTTACCGTTAAGCCTGAAATTAAAGCGGGCATAGATTCTGGCAAAAGAACCTTAAATACGATGTGTCTCGTTTTTGCTCCCATTGCTCTGGCTGCTTCAATTACCCCCTTATCCACCTCCTTCAGTGCAATTTCCACAAGCCTTGCATAAAATGGTGCAGCCCCAATGATAAGAGCTGGTAAAGCTGCCTTTGGTCCTCTAATTGTTCCCATCAGCCAATCTGTAAAAGGGAATAAGAGGAGGATCAATATAATAAACGGTATCGCACGAAAGACATTCACAATAGTAGCTGTAATAAAATTCAAACTCCTGTTAAGTATGCCCTGGCGATCCGTCAAAAACAGTAATAATCCAAGTAAAATTCCGAGAATCAATGTTCCAAGGACTGATATCCCTGTCATATAAAGTGTTTGATTTGTCGCGACTTTCAAATCTTCCATAACAACGTTCGGAAACAATTCTCTAAGCATTCTCTTCTACCTCCAGTTCTACCGAGGTTTGCTGTATATATTTAATAGCTTCATTCACTACTTCTTCTGGACCATCCATATGGACATACAAAGTACCATAGGCTCCATCTTTAGTCTGCGTAATGTTCCCCTGTAAAATATTGATTTCAACATTAAACCTTTTTACAAGTTTACTGATTATAGCCTGATTTGCTGTTTCACCAACAAAGTGAAGCCGGAGAACCTTGCCAGATTCATAATTCTTCACGAAATAATGAATGGGGCTCTGCTCCACCTGTTCGCCCATCACCTGCTGTACAAAACGGCGAGTCGTTTTCTCTTTCGGATGCATAAAGACCTCCAGAACCTCACCCTGCTCGATGACTTTCCCATTATCCATAACGGCAACCTGCTGACAAATCTTTTTAATGACATGCATTTCGTGTGTGATGACAATAATGGTAAGCCCAAGCTTTTGATTAATGCTCACCAGCAGATCCAAAATATCATCGGTTGTTTGCGGATCCAGCGCAGAAGTTGCTTCGTCACACAAAAGAACTTTCGGATCATTGGCAAGGGCTCTTGCAATTCCCACTCTTTGCTTTTGCCCTCCACTTAACTGTGAAGGGTAGTAATCTTCTCTGCCTGCAAGACCAACAAGCTCAATCAGCTCCTGAACCTTGCTTTTCCGTTGTTCCTTTGGTATCCCGGCAATTTCAAGTGGAAAGGCGATATTGTCAAATACAGTTCTGGACCACAGGAGATTGAAATGCTGAAAAATCATTCCAATTTTTTGTCTTTCATTACGTAATTCTTTATTACTTAAATTCGTCATGTCCTTTTCATTCATGATGATTTTGCCGTCTGTCGGCTCTTCCAAACGGTTAAGCAGACGAATAAATGTACTTTTACCGGCACCACTATAGCCGATAACTCCAAAGATTTCTCCCTGATTTATCGAAAGGTCTATGTTATCAACGGCCGTTACATCATCCCGGTTTTTACTTTTATATATTTTTGAAAGGTTTTTAATGGAAATCACTTTTACTCACCCTCTTCATGATTGCGTTTTGATTAGAACAAAGGCGGAAGCGCCCGTTTAGCGACGTACGGACTGGACTGAGCCGTAGGAGATAAAGGAAACACGACGAACCTTGTAAGTCAATGTTGACTTATCGGACGGAGGTGAAGGAAGTCTCGCTAGTCGCTGGGCGCCGGAGCCGGACGTGGCCTCATTTGTTTTTCTTATCCACAATTTGCCTATTTTATAATTTCCTAAACAATTATTAAAAAGCTTTTCCGTTCACAAGAGAACAGAAAAGCCTGGATTATCTTCTGTTCTCTTATCTGTCAAAGCTATACGCTTTGCAGGAATTGGCACCTTCTCAAACAAAACATTTTTGTCTGATGGTTGCCGGGCTTCATCAGGCCAGTCCCTCCGCCACTCGTGATAAGAGATCTATTCACTTATTCAATTAAAAATCCCTCTTCCATAAGAAGAGGGATAAACACAAACCGATTATCTCTCTTCTTATCTATCAAAGCCAGCGCTCTAACTTTGAAGGATTTGGCACCGTTTCAAATCATAGACAAAGAATGATTTGAAGGTTGCCGGGCTTCACAGGGCCAGTCCCTCCACCTCTCTTGATAAGACGAGATTCATATTTTTATTGAATAATTGATATATTAGCATAGTCTGTTAGAACCAGTCAACAGTTTTCGCTGAATATCTTTTGTTTTTTCACGTATTTATTTCCCGGGAAATCTGACATATGCTGTCATTCTTTGTCAGCTGTATACTTAAGCAGTTTCTCATACATAAATGGGACAGAATGGAATGCATAGGTTTTATCTAAAATCTGTCCTTCCTGTATAATAGCCAGACATGGAACACTTTCAATTTGATAGTTCTGCATAAAACCAGGGAACAGCGAGGCATTCATCGTATGAAAGTCTGGGAGATTTTCTATATTCTCCAGCGTCTCCAGCATTTTCCCCGCCACTTTACACGTCCCGCAAAAAGGTGTGTATAGAAAAATAAATTGCTTATATTGACTTTCCAGAATAATGGGCAAGTCTTTTTCGTTAATTTCCTGCATGATAACCATACCCCTTTAGAAAATCCGTGTGTACTTTAAGATTTGCGGATGCTAAGACAGAGGCTAATTCATGATTCGGGGTTGTTTCTACTTCCCGAAAAGAACGATCTACATATAAATGAATAGCATGGGGGAGCTCTTGTCTAAGTTGATTTCTGAGCTTATGTCCAGGATCATCTGCATCCACTAAAATATAAACTTCCTTGTCATTCAGGAAGTGTTCGTCTACAAGAGCTTCCAACCGATCCATACTTATCGTACCATTTGTGTAAAGAATCTGCAGAGGCTCGTTGATTATTTCTTTCACTTTTTTATAATCGGAACGCCCTTCGACAATGATGACTTTCTCTACCTCGATCATAACAATCACCACAACATTATATGTAATTATTAATCTTATAGATAGGAAAATTATAAGGCATTTACTGGCCGCTTATCCCCCACTTTGTCTTGTTAGGTTACCCTTAAGATTTGAAGTACGGGATTACGGACGGTTAATGCGTAATAAAAAGGCAGCGTGTGCACACTGCCTGTCTCTTTAAGCCACATATTATTCTTCTTCGTTGACCATTTTTTCATACGCTTCTGCTGACATTAATTGGTCTAACTTTGGCTCTCCGTCCGGTTCAATAACGATCATCCATGCTTTTTCGTATGGAGATTCATTAACAAATTCCGGACTATCATCCAAATCCTCATTAATCTCAACCACTTTTCCTCCTACCGGGGCATACAGCTCGGAAACGGTCTTCACAGATTCAACACTTCCGAATGGTTCATCGGCCTCTACTTCATCCCCCACTTCCGGAAGTTCCACAAATACGACGTCTCCTAATTCAGATTGAGCAAATTCCGTGATTCCTATACGAAGTTTATTCCCTTCCACTTTTACCCATTCATGTTCTTCTGAATAGTATAGATCCTTTGGTAAACTCATTCTATTCCCTCCAATTTATTCCTATATTATGAATTCCATGCTTGTTCAAATGAATCTTCTTTAAAACCTACCGTAACCTGGTCACCATCTGTAACAATTGGCCTTTTGATTAGCATTCCATCTGATGCCAGCCAATCAATCATTTCTTCATTCGTTGCCTCTTTTATCTTATCTTTTAAACCGAGTTCACGATACTTTTTTCCACTTGTATTAAAGAATTTCTTAGTAGGAAGACCGCTTTTCTCGACAAGAGATGCAAGCTCCTCTTTTGATGGTGGATTGTCGACGATATGTATGGATTCATAATCAATCTTATGTTCGTCCAGCCACTTAAGGGCCTTTTTACAAGTCCCGCATTTCGGATACTGATATACTTTTAAGGACATCGTTTTACCCCCTCCAGCTCAATTATCAATATTTTAACATATTCCTGCTCCCATTATCACCTTTCATGAATCAAAAGCGAGAGCGCCCGTTGGTCCAAGTCCATTGCCAGAGACCTAACAAAAAACAGACCCTTTACTTTTAGGGTAAAGGGTCCGTTTATCAGTCAAACAAAGCTTATACGGTATACTTCTCTTCATTAATGGCTGTTTCTGCAATTTCACGTTTCTTTGCAATGACATTCGTAGGGTCATGACGGGTAAGCTTTCTTAAGGCAGATAGCATCATGCGCAGCTGATCCCCTGTTTCACTGGCTACTAATGTTTCTTTTGCATGAGCTTCGATACGGTTAAATGCTTCCTGAGTAAAGACCTGTGTATATAGAAGCTTTTGCTTATTTTGTTCTTCACCTGTATTATTGATCGCTTTTTCCGTACGTAAAATGGCTGATTCCATATTATAGATTTCAGCAGCCATATTCGCAATATTGGCAAGTATTTCCTGTTCATTTTCCAACTTCTCGCCATACTTCTGAGCTGCAACACCTGCTGCAAGCAAGCCAATTTTCTTAGCATTCGTTAATAGATATTTTTCCTGTTCAAGTGTCTCATCGCCTACTTGCTCCGGCATCATCATCATAATTTCTTCCTGAAGGGCGGTTGCCTTTTGTAATAGAGGAAGTTCGCCTTTCATCGCTTTCTTTAATAATGTGCCTGGAACAATTAGACGATTAATTTCATTCGTACCTTCAAAAATACGGTTTATACGAGAATCACGATAGGCACGCTCAACTTCATATTCCTGCATAAATCCATAACCACCATGAATCTGTACCGCTTCATCCACCACATAATCAAGTAATTCTGTTGCACTATACTTGGTCATGGAACATTCGATGGCATATTCAGCTATGCTTTTCGCAACTTCCCCACCATCATTTAATTCTTCCTGAGAAAGATTTCCTAAGCGCTGTTCAAACAGACCCACTGTGCGATATACTGCACTTTCATTAGCATAAATTTCGGAAGCCATTGTACCGAACTTTTCCTTAGTTAGTGAAAACCCTGAAATAGGTGTCTTAAATTGTTTACGCTCATTCGCATATTTAACCGCTACTTCAAAGGCACGCTTGGATCCACCTACACCACCTATGGCAAGCTTATAACGACCAACGTTCAGGATGTTAAAGGCAATCACATGTCCGCGTCCAATTTCACCAAGTACATTTTCCACTGGAACTTCTGCATCCTCTAAAATGAGTGTACGGGTAGAGGAAGATTTGATCCCCATCTTTTTTTCCTCTGGTCCAGTAGACACACCAGGGAATTCTCTTTCAACAATAAATGCAGTGAACTTATCCCCATCAATTTTTGCATAGACAACAAAAACATCAGCAAATGCAGAGTTGGTAATCCATTGCTTTTCCCCATTTAAGATATAGTGTGTACCGGCTTCATTTAATTTTGCTGTTGTTTTTGCTCCAAGGGCGTCTGAACCTGAGCCTGGCTCTGTTAGCGCATAGGCGGCCAGTTTTTCACCAGTTGCAAGGTCAGGCAGATATTTTTTCTTTTGCTCATCATTACCAAAGAATACGATAGGAAGAGAACCAATTCCTACGTGTCCGCCGTGGGAAATCGAGAAACCACCTGCACGAGACATTTTTTCCGTAATGAGTGAGGAACTGATTTTATCCAGTCCAAGTCCTCCATACTCCTCGGGTACATCAGCCCCCAGCAGACCAAGTTCACCTGCCTGCTTTAGCAATTTGACAGATACATCAAATTCATGATTTTCAAGCTGATCAATTTTTGGTACAACTTCACCCTCAACAAAATCCTCTGTTGTTTTAGCAATCATATGATGTTCTTCAGAGAAATCCTCTGGAGTAATAATATCCTCACCAGCTAAATCCTCTACTAAAAAGCCTCCACCTTTAATTAACTTATCCTTCGTTTCACTCATGTTATTTCCTCCCCATTATAAAAGTTCAATTACACCAGCAGCTCCCATACCGCCGCCGATACACATCGTAACAACACCAAATTGCTCGTTTCTGCGCTTCATTTCATGGATTAAAGATAAGGTGAGCTTTGTACCGGTGCATCCAAGTGGGTGACCAAGAGCAATCGCTCCACCATTAACATTCACTTTATCCTCATCCAAACCAAGCTCTCTGATTACACGCAGAGATTGAGAAGCAAAGGCCTCATTTAATTCGAACAGGCCTATATCTGATAGACTTAGTCCGGCGATGTCCAGTGCTTTAGGGACTGCTTTTATCGGGCCGACACCCATGATTTCCGGTTCCACACCTGCAACGGCGAAGGAATGGAACTTAGCCAGAGGTTCCAGGCCTTCTGTGTTTGCCTTTTCACGATCCATAACCAGTACACTTGCGGCACCATCACTCATTTGTGATGAGTTTCCAGCCGTTACACTTCCATTAATGGAAAAGGCAGGTCTCAGCTTCCCGAGGACCTCCGGAGTGGTCCCCGGACGTACGCCTTCATCCTGTTTTAACGTGAATGTTTTTTCCTGAACTTTGTTGTCATCTCCCAGTTCACGAACGGTGACATCAACCGGAACCGTTTCTTCATCAAATTTACCTTCCTGAAGAGCCTTTGCTGCTCTTTCATGACTTCTTGCAGCGAAAGCATCCTGATCTTCACGGGAGATATCAAAACGCTTTGCCACTTCCTCCGCTGTGTGTCCCATTGACATATAATAGCCGGGTGCATTTTCTACCAATTCAAGGTTTGGTTTAATGACATGCCCTCCCATTGGGATAAGACTCATTGATTCAGCACCACCCGCAAGAACGGTATCACTGTGACCAAGCATAATCCGTTCTGCTGCATAAGCAATACTTTGAAGTCCTGATGAACAGTAACGATTAATCGTTATTCCAGGTGTATCAATGGATAAACCGGCAAGACCCGCAATATTACGTGCCATGTTCATCCCTTGCTCAGCTTCAGGCATTGCACATCCAATGACTACATCATCTATATTGCCCTCATAGTTATTTGCACGCTTTAATGTTTCCTTTACAGTAAGCGCCGCAAGATCGTCAGGGCGTGTGTTGGCAAGTGAACCCTTTTTTGCTCTTCCAACAGGTGTACGGGCACCTGAAACAATTACAGCTTCCTTCACATTTCTTCCCCCTCTGCTTATTGGAGTTTTTTCAACTAATTAATTGCGAAGCGGCTTTCCTTTTAAAAGCATGTGCTGCATACGCTCTTGAGTCTTTGGCTCTCCTATTAAACTAAGAAACGCTTCCCGCTCTAAATCCAGCAAATAATCCTCATCTACCAGTGTTCCTTGTTTTAATTTGCCACCTGCTAAGACGAATGCCAGTTTTTCAGCAATCTTAAAATCGTAATCAGACGCATATCCGCCGATGTTCAGCTGTTTGGCACCAAGCAACATGGCTGCATATCCTGCTTCCCCAACTACTGGTACTTTATCTCTCTTAGGTGCTTGATAGCCGGCTTTATCCAGTGACAGAACGTTTTGTTTTGCATCATAAATTAAATGATCCGGGTTGTTACTGATAGCATCCTTACTGTTTAAAATCCCATTCTCTCCTGCTTCCTCGGCAGACGTTGACACCTTAGCCATGGCAATCTTTTCAAATACATCATTGGCCACTTTTTGCAGGTCAAAGTCCACACCCTCAGGAAGTCCTTTTAATTCCTTGATATAATACTCCTTGTTACCGCCTCCTCCTGGGATAAGACCTACACCGACTTCAACAAGACCCATGTAGGATTCAGGAGATGCCTGAATGGAGCTAGCCGGCAGACATACCTCTGTACCTCCACCAAGTGTCATTCCAAAAGGAGCGGCTACAACAGGCTTTTCATTGTATTTGATATTCATCATGGCTTGCTGGAATTGCTTAATAATCATTCCTAATTCCATGAAGTTATAGTCCTGTGCTTCCATTAACATCATGCCTAAATTAGCACCGACACAGAAGTTCTTACCCTGGTTACCAATAACCAATCCTCGGTAATTTTGGTTAACTTCTTCAAGGGCTTTGTTGATCATCTGAATCGTATCTAAACCAATGGCATTGCTCTGTGAATGGAATTCCAGCAAGGCTACGTCATCACCAAGATCTATTAAACTGGCACCACTATTTTTCTTAATGACACCTGCCTGATCTTTGTGTAATTTTAGATTTATTTCCTTTTTATTTACTTGTTTTTCTTTGTATTCACCCTGGTCGTAATAATAGACTTTTCCATTTTCGGTTTTGTAGAAAGACTCATAGCCTTTGTTCAGCATGTCTTCTACCCATTGTGGAACAGATTCTCCCTCTTCCTTCATACGTTCAACAGATTTCCTTACACCAATGCTATCCCACATTTCAAATGGACCGAGCTCCCAGCCGAAGCCCCATTTCATCGCATCATCAATGGCAGTGATATCATCGGCAATTTCACCCAGAAGTTCTGCTGAATAGATGAGTGCTGGCTTAGAGATAGACCAGACTAAGTCTCCGGCACGATCTCCCTTTGCCGAAACAAGCGCTTTCAATTTACGTTTAGGTCCTTTTTCCTGTTTAGCTGCCTCTGTAGCAGAGGTTTTAAGTTTTTTACGGTCTTCGTACTCTAACGTTTCCGGATTCAGCTCATAAATAACGCTTCCATCTTTTCCTTTTTTCTTAAGGAAGAATCCCTGGCCTGACTTTGCACCCAGCCAGCCTTTTTCAAGCATTTGATTCATAAAGTCAGGCACTGCAAATACCTGCTTTTCTTCTCCTTCAACCTGGTCATAAACGTTTTTGGCTACGTGGGCAAAGGTATCCAGACCTACAACATCCAATGTACGGAAGGTAGCACTTTTTGGACGTCCAATTAATGGGCCTGTAACAGAGTCAACCTCACCGACACTGAATCCGCCTTTTTGCATTTCCCGAACGGTAACCAATAACCCGTACGTACCGATTCGATTGGCAATAAAGTTTGGTGTGTCCTTCGCTTCTACTACACCTTTACCAAGGACATCTTCTCCAAACTTTTTCATAAAGGATAATACATCCGGGTCAGTTTCCTTATTTGGAATAACTTCTAAAAGCTTTAAGTAGCGTGGCGGATTGAAAAAGTGTGTACCCAGGAAGTGCTTTTTAAAGTCATCGGATCGACCTTCAGCCATCCCTTCAATGGATATTCCTGACGTGTTTGAGCTGACAATCGTTCCTTCTTTCCGATATTGTTCTACCTGCTCAAATACCTTCTTCTTAATATCAAGATTTTCAACAACAACCTCAATAATCCAGTCCACTTCCCGAAGCTTTTCCATGTCATCTTCCATGTTTCCGGTTTCAATAAGATCAAGACTCTTCTTGCTGGTAATCGGCGATGGCTTCTGCTTTTTCAGCTGCTGTTTACTCTGGTTACTCATACGATTTCTAACTTTTGGATCCTCAAGGGTTAATCCCTTTTTCTTTTCGTCGTCAGTCAGTTCTCGAGGTACAATATCAAGCATTAGTACAGGAATCCCTAAATTCGACAAGTGTGCAGCAATTCCGGACCCCATCACTCCTGAGCCTAAAACAGCTGCGCGCTTGATTGATCGCTCCATGCTATTTCCCCCTATCCCTTTCGAATGAATACTCATTCATTTTTGTGCGAAAAAAATTAGATAGTTTCCTATCCAAGTCTTAATTTAACTATAAAATATATTCAGACTTTTCGCAACGGTTTTTTCTCAAAAATATGTGACATGCTAAAAAATAGTGACATTATTAAAAGGAGGCTATTGAAAATGACTCAGGAACAGCAAAATAATCAATATCAGCAAACCAATCCTATGCCAGCACCGCCAAATATGATCAGTACCAAAGATCAGTCCTACTTATCAGATATGCTTTCATGGAATCTGCTTGCAAGTAAAAAAGCACATTTCTTTGCTCAGCAGTGTCAGAATCAGGAAGTGAAAACAGCACTGGAATCCGCTGGTGAAATGCATCAGCGCCATTATGAGAAAATCCTGCAGTATTTAAATCAGAATCCCAGTCCTCAGGTAAATCATTAAAAGTGAATGATAGAAAGGGTGAATGATATGACAAACGAAGATCAATTAAAACAGCAGGCGCAGCGGAACATACAGATACAAAATCTACAACAGAGTCAAACCATTTCCAATCAGGAAACCCAAGTACCAAAAACCCCTCAAATGAACGAACGTGATTTTGTAAATGATATGCTTGCTACAGAAAAATACATGACCGCATCCTATACCACAGCTATGAACGAGGTCAGTAATCAGAGGTTATATCAGGACGTTTCCTTAATTTTTAAAGAAACTCAGGACTGCCAGCGCAACCTGTTCGATCTTATGTTTAAAAATGGCTGGTATAGCCTGGAAGTTGCCGACCAGCAGAAAATGCAACAAAGCTATCAGCAATACGCCGGTTACAAAAACCAATTGCCCTATTTGCAGTGAAGAAAAGCGGAAGGGCCCTGGAGCTGGACACAGAAAAGCGTAGGCGAGCGGGGAAGGGCTGGTATAAAAAAGATATAAGCCGTGATTGCTCCTATCACGGCTCTTTCTTATTGAATTTATACCTGAATCTGCCGGGACACACCTTCTCTCGGCGGATTCATTCTCCTTTTCATCTGAATCTACCGTGACTCTCCTTCTCTCGGCGGATTCACCCGTCATCCACAGCCAATCAAGCGTGAATCCCTAAATTTCACAAACAAAGCCTACCTAACACATAGCTGGATAGGCTTATCAATCATCTTATTAATTTTAAGAATTTCTTCATGCAGCCCTAATCTCACTTAACTCCCACAGCCTCGTTCTGCTGCAGGTGGGCTTTTTCTCTTCCTTTAAAGTTCACGATAATTATTCCCAGTGCAACCATTGCGATAGCCAATAATATGAAAATATTCAACTGTTCTTCCGGTATAAATATGGAAGAAAGTAGCGTACCGGCAACTGGAACGATGAATTTATACATACTGATAATTCCTGCATTGTTGTATTTCAGCAGTGAATACCAAAGGGTAAAGGCTATAGCTGAAAGGAAGGCAGAATAAATTAGTAAACCCCATCCAAAAGTTGTAAATACAATTGCACCCTCCGCTAATTGTGGAACACCAACGAGCAGCATAAGTATAGAGCCTAAGGACAACTGCCAGCCAGTGACAGCAATGGGATGGATACCTGTCGCGAGCTCTTTGGCCATGATTGTCGCAATTGCACTCGTAACACCTGACAGGATCATAAATCCTTCTCCATCCCATTGAAAGCTGAGCTGAAACTCCTGGCCCCAGTTGGCAATCACAATACCCGAAAAGCCGGCAAGCAATCCTACAACCTTCTTCCAGCTTAACCGGTCATTTTTATAATAAAAGTGTGCCAGAAGTACGGTAAAGAAGGTCCCGCTTGAGCTCAAAATAGCCCCCTGCATTCCTGAAACTTTGGCTAATCCATTATAAAAGAAAAAATATTGAAGGGCTGTTTGTACAATCCCTAAAATCAGTAAAATCATGAAGTGTTTACGGGAAACGAGAATGCTGGATGGATTCATAAAAACTAAAAATAATAACACAATAAGTCCGGCTAATAAGAAGCGCATCCCCGCAAACACAATTTTTGCAATGATATCATCTGCCGCCATTTGCATTTCCACATAGCTTATCTTCAGTACCGGAAATGCACTGCCCCACAGGATGGAACAAAACACAGCTATAGCAATAACCGACCATTTATTTTGAAGTATGCCTTTCATGTTGTCATCTCCTAAATCTATTCTTTTCAAATATAGTTATCGTAGGACATAGAAAGGCTTCAGGCAAGTAATATGTTTATGAACAAAAGCGGAAGCCTCTTCTGTCCAGCTACGGCTCCCAGGCCCTAGCCCTCATAAGCAGAATACCCTACATGGCCAAAAAGCGGCCACTCCGGAGATTCTGCTTATGCCGTCGGGCCTAAACAGTCGCCTCCGCTTTTCCCAATAATAAATCGTAACCATTATGATTTACAAATTAAAAATAGTTCGGTAAAATTAAATACGTTTTATAATGAATGATTTGTGACGACAATGATTACGATAGAGTTATGATCAGGATTCAGCTGATTTAAAACATATCATTTATCAGTAGTCGGTATCACCAGATTAAAAGGGAGGATTGGGAATGGATGCTTCTGCTCCTGTTCTATCAGTACAACAACTAGACTATAAGTACGAACAGCAGAATGTGCTTGAAGGTGTTAACTTTACGATTCAGCAAGGATCCTTTGCGGGTCTGGTCGGGCCAAATGGTTCAGGAAAAACGACACTTATTCAACTCATTCTTGGGCTTTTACGATTGCAGAAAGGAACAATTGAGTTATTCGGGACACCGATTCATAAGTTCAAAAATTGGAACAAAGTCAGCTTTGTATCCCAAAAGGCCAATACATTTAATCGTGGCTTCCCGGCTACGGTGTATGAAGTGGTATCCATGGGTCTGACCGGTAAAGTCGGCTATTTTCGTTTTTTAAATAAAGGACATAAAGCACAAATTTACCGTGCACTTGAAAACGTGGGAATGAGGGAGTATGCAGATCGGAACATCGGGGATTTATCCGGTGGTCAGCAGCAGAGAGTATTTATTGCCCGGTCTCTGGTCAGCCAGCCTGAATTGCTTATTCTGGATGAACCAACTGTAGGAGTGGATACAGAAAATGTGGAGCGTTTTTACAAAATGCTCGCCCGATTAAATGAAAAGGAAGGGATTACCCTTTTATTAGTCTCTCATGATATCGGAACCATCACATCCTATGTTTCGGATTTATTATGTTTAAATAAAACGATTCATTATCATGGAAATCCTTCTGAGTTTCATCAAAAATCAGATGATGAGCTGTCACAGTTTTACGGCCATTCCATGCACTCCATTTCTCATAACCATTAACGGGAGGAACAAAAATGATAGAAAGCTTTTTAGAATTTGAGTTTTTACGGAATACCTTCTATACAGGATTGTTAATCGGTCTGATTGCTCCTCTATTGGGTACCTTTATCGTTGTACGGCGTTTATCCCTGATCGCGGATGGGCTTTCCCATGTGACACTGTCCGGTATCGCCTTTGGTCTGTTTTTAGAAAAGAAAATAGCATTCCTAGCGATATCCCCTTATTATACAGGGATTGGTTTTTCTATTATTGGCGCCATTATCATTGAATATCTGCGGAGTGTTTATCAATCGTTTCAGGAAATTGCCATTCCAATTATTTTATCTGTAGGGGTCGGACTCAGTGTTATTTTTATTTCTCTGGCAGACGGATTTAACACAGATTTATATGCGTATCTATTTGGCTCTGTGGCAGCGGTTAGTCAGCAGGATTTATATTTTATTTTAGGGATTTCCTTATTTATCGTCGCTGCCGTCATCATTTTTTACAAAGAGCTGTTTGCTGTATCCTTTGACGAGGAATATGCCCGGGTTTCCGGAATTCATGCCAAATGGATCCACTTTTTATTTATCCTGTTAACCGCTCTTGCTATTTCGGCTTCCATAAGAATTGTTGGGGTATTGCTGGTATCAGCATTAATGACTCTGCCGGTTGCCTCCAGCATTCGAATGGCGAAAAGCTTTAAACAGGCGATTTTTTATAGTATCCTGTTTGGTGAACTTTCCGTTATTACAGGTCTTATCAGCGGATATTATTTTGAAATACCGCCTGGTGGCACTATCGTAGTAGCGTTAGCCCTTATTTTAGGGATTGTTCTATTTTTAAAATCACGAAAATAAGAGTGGTGTAAGACTTTTGTCAAAACTAATTTGGTTAGGGATTGCGATTGGTGGAGGAATTGGTGCTGCTTTGCGTTATGCATTATCAGTCATACTGGATGCTTCAGCCTTTCCTTGGGCCACATTAATGACCAATTACATCGGATGCCTCTTCTTGCCGTTTGTTCTGTTATTACCCCGTATGCACCCTCATTTAAAAAAGATTATAGGAACAGGTATGATTGGGTCCTTCACCACCTTTTCTACCTTCTCCACTGAAAGCATCGAGCTGCTCCAGAGTGGCAGCACATTGCTCTTTGTTTTGTATATTTTCGGAAGTATAATCGGGGGACTCTTTCTTAGCGGTTTGAGTTATACATGGATGGTAAAACGTATAGGAAGTGAACCATCATGATTGGCTATGTCTTTCTTGGAGGATGTTTGGGTGCCTTTTCCAGAGCATGGATAAGTCACTGGCTAAATAAATATGATTATCCATGGGGGACCTGGCTGGTCAATGTGGTCGGCTCGCTTCTGCTGGGGATTATTCTTGGAATCGATATTCAGCAACAATGGGTACATATCCTTGGTATTGGCTTTTGCGGGGCGTTTACCACCTTTTCAACCTTTAGTTTAGAAACCATCAAACTTATTGAACAGCGGGAATGGGCGTCTGCTTTTCTATATTTAACTACGTCAGTTGGTTTAAGTCTTATCATAGTGTTGAGTGTTTTTTATTTCTTCCAAATCTGAAGAGGAGGGTGACCGGTTTCCTACTGGTCATCCTCCTTCTTCTTTTCCCTGTTCATTAATTCCTGTTTCTTCTTGTCCAGTTCTTTCTTTAATCTTTTTACTTCCCGAGGTGTAGTCTCCTCTTCTCCATAACGTACCTTTTGATAAGTATCGACGGAAGATAAAGGCAAATCAATTCGCGTAAACCAATTCTCTATGGTTTCATGCGGCTTGCGACCAAATCCATGCTTTATGGCAAATTGCTCAAACTGAAAAAACAACCGCCGCGCCTGATGATTCGGTTTTCTGGAAAAGCGCTTTAAAAGTGAGGTTCGCAGACGATCGTTTTCACTACTTTCCAGTATATATTCAACATCAGACGGATTTTGTTTCGGTTGATAGCCAACGAGCTCCCTGCCGAAAAACTTCTTTGCAAGCAAAATAGCCACGATAAACAGCAGAATCATTCCAATCCATAACAATACATTTACGGACTGATTAATGACGGAAGCTGCCCCGTCGTTGACAAATTGATACTGATTTTGATTCATGTCTTCGTTCAAGGTATTCATAGAAGACTGCTCTGAATCCTCCACCTCTAACTCAGTTATGCCTGTTAAATCAATCCCAAGCCCGATAAACTGTAAAACCGCTGTGAGCATAACAGCTACTCCCTCAAGCATTAGCCGAAAAACCGCTCGTACAGGAGTGAAAACCATAAAAACGAGAAGGCCCATGGACAGAAAAATAATACCGAGCAGCCCGGGAAGCTTCATAACCTGCTGAACAGGGACATCCTCCGCTGTATGCCTTTGAATGGATGTATACTGCCTCACATAAAACCCTGCATACAGCAGAAAAAATTGCAGAACCGCTACCCAGATCACTTCAGGTCGGGAAAAAATCAGCACCTCTATAACTGCTAGTGAAAAAGTTATAAGCAAAACGTTTTTTTCGTTTTCGAAACTTCCCTCTTTTAGTTGATGGATAAATAAGAGGATCAGGGTGAGTGCCAGCACGATGGAACTGAACCAGGATAACTTTAATAATTGAGTACAAAACAGAATGACAACCGGTACTGTTAGAATATACGGAGCATACGTTTTAACCCTTTGCCTCATTTCAATCAGAACGAAACCGATGAGAAAAACCATCAGTAAATATTCCGGCAATGGCAAAAACTCATTCAGCAGATATAGGACAGGCACACCTATCAGATAAATCACGAGTGTCTGTTGCAAAAATAACAGGAGAGAGTTCCACTTATCCATACTGTTCACCTGCTTTAAGTGCCGGCTCCAGTTGTGCCCCGGATTCAAATTCCTTTACTTGATAGACATTCATGCCCTGCTTCTGCCATTTAAGCAGATAGAATTGATTTTCCTCATATAAATCCCCAAAGCAGACGACTGTTTGGGGCTGCTCCATTCGCTGGTCCACTTGCTGAAATAACCGGGAAGGATGAATGAGATTTTGTTCTCCCGATATTTTTGCCAATATCTCTAACGCCTTACGTAAATGCTCCTTTCCTATTCCTGATTGAAGTTTTCCCTGATTGGTATTGATACAGAGCTCATAGGAAATTCCCTTCCTCGTCAGGTACTGACAAACATAAGCTACATAAGATAATCGATTTTCCATATTTTCATCCCAATGAATATTTCCCAATCGTGTTCTGGCACTGAGGTTAACGATTAATACCCAGGTGTGATCCCTTGTCTTTTCAAACACTTTCGTCTGTAGATTTTGTCTTTTGGCCGATGCCTTCCAGTGAATCCGATGAAAGGCGTCATTGTGATAATCTCTTGTTCCAATTGGCTGCATTACATCCTCAAACGGTGAAAATCGGGCCCTCTGCTCCCCTATCGTGTCGTAATTGGTTTCCTCCATTCCAGAAACAGGTAGCGTGGCTGGATACACAAGTATTTCTGTCGGATAAAAGGGACGAAGCTTTAAGAAAACGGACTGGAAATGGATAAGATGCGGAAATTCGTATTGAATATTAGTCATTCGAGTAACCCCTCGGTTTACAGCCTTTATGGCGACCCTCAACCTTGTCTCACCTTTTGAAAGAACAGACAACGGAATTTCATAATGATTCTTGCCCCTCACCCTTGTTGCCTTAAACTTAACGACCTCGATAACATCCTCGGCCCGGAATGAAAGCTTTCCATTAACCATAGGAAGCTGGGATTGATGTTGAAAAACAAAATGAATCGTGGACTCCTGCCCGGGAAAAAGCCTGATTTGCTGCTTGGAGTCATCCAGCGTTAAGCCTTTACCTGCAATACGGTCATATCCCTTACTGAGTATGATTAAGGCCAGTAATAAACCTACAAGCAGAAACAATAAAGAACGCTGGAAAATTAAACTTAAAAAGAACGTGAGAACCGTAATAATGGTGAGAAGCTCATAATACTGGCTTTGGCTATCCTCAAACTGTTTGTCCCACTGCATATTACTCGCTTTCTCCAATCTCTACCGGAACTTCTATTAATTCCAGAATATCAGCGATCACCTTTGACGGATTCTTCTGCAGCGATGCTTCCATGGATAACACAAGCCGATGAGCAAAAACGTAAGGAGCCATTTCCTTTATATCCTCAGGTCTCACATAGTCTCTTCCTCTGATAAATGCTCTGGCCTGACAGACCCGCATAAGGGCAAGGGCCCCTCTTGTACTGATTCCGACCTCAACATCTGCGTGCTGCCTGGTTTGCCTTACAATATTTAATAAATATTCGGTGACAGCATCTCCCATACGTATGAGTTTGACTTCCTCCTGCAAAGACAAAATTTCTTCCTTTAATAAACTTGGCGAAACAATATCATTTAAGGGCTCGTCCGTCCGGTATATATGCAGAATCTCCTTCTCTATATCAAAAGAAGGATAATCCATACTTACCTTCAGCAGGAATCGGTCGAGCTGGGCTTCCGGAAGAGGAAAGGTTCCCTGATTTGACTCAATCGGATTCTGGGTTGCAATCACCATAAATGGGGGTTCCAAAACAAGGGTCTCCCCATCTATGGTCGTCTGTTTTTCTTCCATGACCTCCAACAGACTTGACTGAGTTTTAGGAGTCGCACGGTTGATTTCATCGGCTAACAGAACATTGGTCATCACCGGCCCTGCTCGTAATTCAAATTCCTGTGTCTTTGGATTATAAAATTGAATGCCTGTAACATCTCCAGGCAGAACATCCGGGGTGAATTGTACACGTCCAAACCGGCCGTCGACTACTTCGGCAAAGGTCTTCGCCAGCTTCGTTTTACCGGATCCCGGTACGCTTTCCAACAGAACATGACCATTGGCTAATAAGGCTGCAAATAAAAGCTCAATGGCATCATCCTGTCCCATAATTACCTTTTTGATTGCGTTGATTCCTTTGGTTATTTTAGCTTGTACTGAATTCATGATATCCCTACTTTCTTCTACAAATTAAATGACATCATTGCGGTTCTCCAGAATCCCTAAAGTCCAGAGTCTTATGCAGAGATTAATAAGAAAGAGATCATCAGGTTTATCCAGATCACAGTCGGTCAGTGATTCAATCTTCCGTAAACGGTAAAGGAGCGACTGCCGGTGCAGATTAAGCTCTCTGGCTGTTTGACTGACATTTCCCCTGTTCTTGTTATAAACTGAAAAGGTATGCACAAGATTAATGCCCCGCTCCTGATCATAGTTTAATAACGTCCCAATCGTCTGATCTGTAATGTTCTTCAGTTCCTTGTCATGAACAAGATTCATGAGAGCCCGGTCCACCCTCGTATCTGCATACATATTCTGAAAGCCGGGTCCTTTTTGACGACGACCTATTTCCAACGCTTTCTGTGCCTCCTGATAGCTTTCATAAAAACGGCGGAGGCCTGCCGTTTTACTAATTCCCCAGCTAAAAACCAGCTCAGGTATGAATTGATTTAACCGTTTATCCAAATGCTGAAAAAACTGTTCAACGGTTTCTGTAACCTGATGATGGTTTACCTCCAGATAAATAATGAAATGATTACGCTGAAAGGTGATCATCGTTTGACTGGCCATCGACTTTCCGGAATAATAAATTTCATCCTCAATTCTTCTCGTAATCGTCTGCTCCCAATTTTCATAGGTGGATTGGTCCAGGTTTTTCTGAAATACGTCCATAAAATTTTCAGGATAGCCAATGATGCACACATAGGGAAGATTTACATTGTATTTTAAGGACTTAGCCCTTGATAGCACCTGATCCCAGGAGGTATCCTTTTCCTTTGCTAAACTCCACACAAAATCATCTCTTAGCTTTAGTTCCGTCTCTATGATGGTATTTTCCTTTAAAAAACAGAGGGCTATGGCTGTGACGGCGTGCTCCAGCAGGTGTACGGTCTGCTGTCCCAATAAATAATCCACGTCATCATCTGTCAGCCCTTCCACAATGACAAAACCCTGGATTTCACTGGCTGAATGAACAAGAAATTGCAGGACATTTTTTCCTTCAATCGACATTACACGGGCATTCGGTGAAGTACTGTAAGGATGGTTATTTTCAAAAGAAGTGACCATGAAGCGATAGTCCTCTGATTGGAGAAATTCTGTCCAGGTTTTTTCCAGTTTTGATGCACCTCTGCTTTTTCCTTTTACCCGTCCTCTTGTATCCGTAATAATGACACCTTTACCCAGCTTCTTTTCAATATAATCCGCAACATCATACAGGCTGCCATTTTTTAAAATAAGGTTCAGCAGTTCTTGTTGGGTCTCTTTATTTTTTTCGACAAGACGCTCTTCCTCCTGTTTTAATGCATGCAGTACCACCTGGATGGCATCAGCAAACCGAATTTCCCAGGGCAGCAAAATAATAGGAAAGTCCTGCTGATTCGCAAAATGAATAATCCTTTCTGGCAGCTTATGAATGTATCGTCCAATCGCAATCGCGAGACCAGATGCCTCTGATTCAATTACCTCTTTCACAAACTGAAAGAGTAACTCCTCATCATCCTTACATCCCACACCTGTAGTTAGTACAAATTCATTTTTCCGGACAAAATTTTCTACCGGCATTTCAATCACAGATATCCACTCTACAATGGAATCACGAATGGTGTGCTCATCAGTAACAACGGAACCCTCATCAAGCAAATCCAGCTGTAAAATCTCCTCCATCGCCAGTCTCATCAGGATCCCTCCCGTTTCCTTTTGCAAAATGACAAAAGAAAAAAGAATATTTTCATACAAATTTGCGAATATTCAATTTTTTATTTGTATCATACCATAAAAATAAATCGATTCCTATCACATTATCTTTTACAGCAAACATCGCAAATCTCTTTGTTAAAAAAACTTTTTATTTCACAAATATGAAAGGAGAGGTTGACCCATGACAAAGGATCATAACCTGACAAATGCAACAAAAACCGTTTGGGCTGGCGAGAAAGAATATTTGGTTCATGGAGCCACACAGGTTCCGGTTGTACACAGCGTTTCCTTTGGTTACGAAGACATTGACGAATGGTTTGACGTAGCTATTGGAGAAAAAGACGGACATATTTACGGGAGAAATACCAATCCAACCGTGCAGTCCTTTGAGGATAAGGTGAAAATTTTAGAAGGAGCAGAAAGTGCCACAAGCTTCTCAACAGGAATGGCCGCCATCAGTAATTCCCTTGCTACCTTCCTGCAGCCTGGTGATCGGGTTGTAACGATTAAGGATACCTATGGGGGAACGAACAAGATTTTCTCTGAATTTCTGCCAAAGCTGAATATTGATGTCGAACTTTGTGAAACAGCCAACCATGAACAGATGGAAGAAGAAATTGCAAAGGGATGCAATATTCTCTATTTAGAAACACCTACAAATCCAACGGTCAAAATTACGGATATTAGAAGAATGGTTAAAGCGGCTAAAGCCGTGGATGCACTTGTGTTTGTTGACAATACCTTTGCAACACCTATGAATCAGAATCCGCTTGCACTGGGTGCTGACCTAGTGATTCACAGTGCTACCAAATTTTTAGGCGGGCATGCCGATGCTCTTGGCGGCGTCGTTGTTGGCAGTGAGGATTTAGTCGAGCAGATTTTCCATTACCGGGAAATTAACGGGGCCACCCTTGACCCAATGGCTGCCTATTTACTTTTACGCGGTATGAAAACACTTGATATAAGAAATGAACGCCAATGTGCTAGTGCAATGAAAATCGCCAACTATTTAAAACAGCATGATGCCATTGAGGATGTTTTCTATCCAGGACTTGAAGATCATCCGAATCATGACATTGCTAAAAAGCAAATGAGCAATTTTGGAGGGATGCTGAGCTTTTCCCTCAAAGATGGTCTGGATGGAGTAAGGGAATTCTTACCAAAACTTCAATACGCTAATCGGGCCGCCAACCTTGGTGCCGTTGAAACTGTTGTAGGTCCTGCCCGTACAACCAGCCATATTGAATGCACACCTGAAGAACGAAAAGCCCTCGGAATTCCTGAAGGGTTAATCCGTTACTCTGTGGGGATTGAGGACGTAAATGACCTGATTGCTGATCTTGAAAATGCCTTGTCCTATATTACGGTAAAAAGCTAGGTAAATGAAGCTTTGTTTCAAGGAGTGATCCTTTGCATGAACATACACCCGGAAGCTCAGGCGATTCACGATGAATTAATCAACATCAGACGAAACCTTCATCGTCAGCCGGAATTAAGCTTTAAAGAATATAGAACAACTGAATTTATTAAAAGATATCTTCAAAGCATCGAAGGATTAACCGTTCATTCAGGGAAAGAAGCGATTGGATTAGAAACAGGTGTTGTCGGTTCCATTTCCAATGGGAGTGGACCGACAATCGCCATTCGCGCTGATATCGATGCTTTACCCATCTTAGAAGAAAATCAGCATGAATACCGTTCACAGAATGATGGTGTGATGCATGCATGTGGTCATGATGCTCACACCACTATTGCCCTCGGTACTGCCAAAATCCTGGCACAAAAAGTAAGGAAAAAAGAGCTGACGGGAAAGGTCAAATTTATTTTTCAGCCTGCTGAAGAGGACACCGATGAAAAGGGATGGACCGGAGCCCCCTACCTGGTTCGTGCAGGAATTCTGGATGATGCAGATGCAGCGATTGCCCTTCATATGGATCCTGTTCAACCAGCAGGCACAGTTACAATCAATAAAGGATACAGTATGGCAAGTGTCGATACCTTTAGAGCCTCAATCTATGGTTCAGGTGGGCACGCCGCTTATCCACAGCAGACTTCCGACCCTATCAGAATGTTAGGCAGTATTTTACCTGCTATCCAGAGTATTTCAGGTCGGACGGTTTCTCCACTTGAACATTCCGTTTTATCGGTAACACACATTGGAACGACACCATCCTATAACGTCATACCTAATGAAGTCCATCTCCAGGGAACCATTCGCAGCTATCATCCGGATATTCGCAAACAGCTTAAAGCAGAATTGGAACAGACACTAAAAATCTCACAATCTATGGGAGGAAGCTATCAATTAGACATCACTCACGGGGAGCCTGTCCTGTACAACCATCCTGCTATCACAGACTGGTTTGAAACCACAGTCTGTGATTTATTCCCTTCGTTTACGATTAAGCATGAACCATTTGGGATGGCAGGAGAGGATTTTAGTCATATAGCTGAAACGGTACCGAGTGCCATGTTGTTTCTTGGAGCAAAAATAGATGATCAGCCAAACCGCGGGCTTCACATGCCTGAATTTGATATTAATGAGAAAGCTCTGATATATGGGGTTAGTATCCTTGCCGAAACAGCCTGCCGGTTTTTAAAAGGAAGCTATTCATTCATTCAATAAGGGAGGGAATGATTATGACCCATAAAATTGCCTTTATCGGCTTTGGTGGAGTCGGGCAGGGGTTATTGGACATATTGTTAAACAAAGGAAGAAATCTGGCGAACAATTTAGGATTAGACATCGAGGTTGTAGCGATTTCTGACTTAAAAAAAGGCTCCATTTACCATCCTGATGGCCTTGATTTACAGCGAATCGCTGCCATTATGGATGAATCAGGCCAATTAGAGGATTACCCCGAGGAAGATGGACTCATCAAAGGCTGGGATAGTTTAACGACCATTGAAAAGTCTAACGCAGACACCATTGTCGAAATCACCTATACAGATGTTCAGACGGGGCAGCCCGCAATTAACCACTGTAAAGCTGCTTTCGAGAATGGCAAAAATGTCGTTATGAGCAACAAAGGTCCCGTAGCCATTGCTTACGATGAGCTTAGTGAGCTTGCAAAAGATAGAGGTGTAAGCTGGGGCTTTGAAGGTACGGTCATGAGCGGAACACCCGCACTTCGAATGCCCCTGATTTCCCTGACAGGAAATGAAATACAGGAGATTCGCGGCATCCTTAATGGAACAACGAACTATATTTTGACGAAAATGGAAGAAGGAATGACGTATGAAGCAGCACTGAAGCAGGCCCAGGACCTCGGATATGCCGAAGCCGATCCGACAAGTGATGTGGAAGGCTATGATGCCCTCTATAAGGTTGTCATTTTAGCTAATGTCATTATGGGAATCCCTCTGACAAAAGAAGATGTACTCTGTAAGGGAATCTCCAGCCTGACCATAGATGATGTTCACGAGGCAAAGCAGGAAAACAAACGCTGGAAGATGCTCGGGCGCATCACCAGACAGGATGATCAAGTCTATGCATCCGTAAAGCCTGAAAAAGTAGATATGACGGATCCCCTTGCCGGTGTTCAAGGTGCCATAAACGCCACCACCTATGAATGTGACTTATCAGGACCGATTACTTTAATGGGCGCGGGTGCCGGCATTATTGAAACCGGATATTCTCTCTTAATTGACATCATTAATATGGAACGAAAGGTCATTCAATAGACAGTCCTTTATGGATGAAAATTTGAATCGAAAGGAGTGTTAAAGTATGAAGGCACAAGTGGAGCAAGTGAAAATGTGTATCGGCGGTGAATGGGTGAATCGTGAACAGAAGATTGATGTGTTCAATCCACAAAATAATGAACTGATTGCCAGTGTCCCCTCCGCAAGCAAAGAAGACATGATCAACACCATAGAGGAAGCGAAAAAAGGGGTGGACAATGCTGCAGAACTGCCTGTTCATAAACGAATATCCATCCTGAATCGGGCTGCCAGTCTATTATCTGAACGGAAACGGGAATTTGCGGAAACCATTGCGAAAGAAGGAAGCAAAACGATTACAGAAGCCAGTAGCGAAGTAAACAGAGCCATTGAAACGCTGCAGATCAGTGCCGAGGAAGCAAGGCGTATCAAAGGTGAAACCATATCCTTTGATCAGCGACCAGGCAGTGAGAATCGTGTAGGATATTACTACCGTTTTCCAATTGGACTCATTGCCGCCATCACTCCTTTTAATGATCCGCTAAATCTGGTCGCACACAAAGTGGGGCCGGCTGTAGCAAGTGGAAATGCATTAATTGTAAAGCCTGCATCCACAACTCCTTTAAGTGCTCTTAAACTGGCCGCTTTAATGGAAGAGGCCGGATTGCCCAAAAAAGTACTCAGTGTCATCACCGGCCGTGGAAGCGAAATAGGCGATTTACTGATTGAGCATGAGGATATACGAATGATTTCATTTACAGGAGGCGTGGAAACAGGCCAGGAAATTACCGCAAAATCTGGTGTGAAAAAACTTGGGATGGAGCTTGGCTCAAATTCCCCGTCCATTATCCTGGATGATGCCGATGTTGATCAGGCTGTTGAATCGACGATATCCGGATCCTACGCAGCTGCCGGTCAAAACTGTATAGGTGTTCAGCGTATCTATATAGCAGAAGGCGTTTACGAGGACTTTAAAACAAAATTTGTAGAGCGTACGAAACAGTATGTCACCGGCGATAAAATGTCACCGGAAACGGATATGGGTCCGCTCATTACAGAGAGTGAGGCCATCCGGGTCGAAAATTGGGTAAATGATGCCGTCGATCATGGAGCTGCTTTACTTTGTGGCGGTAAACGGCACGGAGCCTATTATGATCCTACCGTACTGGAGCAGTTACCTGATAACTGTATCCTTGCTTCAGAAGAGGTTTTTGGACCTGTCGTTATTCTTTATTCTGTCTCTGACCTTGATGAGGCAATCACAAAATCAAACAATGTTGATTTTGGACTGCAGGCTGGAATTTTTACAAAAAACCTGGAACGCGCATTTGAAGCGATTCATAAACTAAAAGTAGGCGGAGTTATGGTCAATGACAGCAGTGATTATCGCATTGACGCTATGCCTTTCGGAGGTGTGAAAAATTCAGGACTTGGCCGGGAAGGCATTCAATTTGCCATCCATGAAATGACAGACCCTAAAGTTGTTTGCTTCAATTTACCTTAAAGCATTTCAACCCGGTCAATAGGCTCTTTGATGTCAGAAAGCTGCACGAAAGGAGTGAAAAGGATGTTTACGGTGGAAGAATACAAAGAAAGAATGCGAAAAACAAAGGAAAAAATGAACGAACAAGGAATCGAAGTCTTATTGCTGGTTAATCCTTCAAACATGAACTATTTAAGTGGATATGACGCCTGGTCTTTTTACGTTCACCAGATGATTATTGTGATGATTGATGAGGAACAGCCGATCTGGATCGGCAGAGAAATGGATGCCAATAGTGCCCGCATTTCGACGTGGATGAACAATGATAACATTATCCCTTATCCTGATGACTATATACAATCCGACAATAAGCATCCTATGGATTTTGTAGCGAATATTTTAAAAGAAATTGGGCAGGCCAACCGATATATAGGAGTTGAAATGGAAACCCATTATTTCAGTGCGCTCTCTTATTTAAAATTAATCCATCATTTACCTAATGCAACTTTTAAGGACGCTGATCAGCTCGTCAATTGGGTAAGATGCATTAAGTCTCCACAGGAAATTGCCTATATGAAAAAGGCCGCTCAAAATGCTGAAATGGCGATGCGAAGAGCCTATGAAACGATTGATGCCAATGTCCGGGAATGTGATGTGGCTGCCAATATCTTTCAGGCGCAAATCAGTGGAACAGCCGAACATGGCGGCGACTATCCAGCCATTGTACCGATGATCCCGTCCGGAAGAAAAACATCAGCTCCTCACTTCACGTGGACCGATGAGCGCTATCAGGTGAATGATCCGGTTATTGTTGAACTTGCTGGCTGTTATAACCGCTACCATTCCCCTCTTGCCCGAACCATGGTCATAGGCGAACCATCCTATCAACTGGCAGAGACTTCTAAAGTCATTGTGGAAGCCCTTAATGAGACGCTTGATTTCATCAAACCCGGAGTAACCAGTGAGGAGATTGAGGAAGTCTGGCAAAGCAACATTGCAAAACATGGGTTCTATAAGCGATCACGACTCGGATATTCCGTAGGCTTAAGCTACCCGCCTGACTGGGGAGAGCATACAATCAGCATTCGCCCTGGAGATCAGACAGTTATTCAGCCAAACATGACCCTGCATTTAATCCCGGGATTATGGTATCACGATTTTGGAGTTGAAATCAGCGAGGCAATCAGGATCACCGATAACGGCTGTGAAACTCTTGCTGATTTTCCAAGAGAACTCTATGTAAAAAATCCAACCCCTTCCCTTTATGTAAATGGAACGACATTGCCGAAGTATTAGAGGGGTTCCGCTATAAGGGAAAACACAAAATTTTGCATCAACAACGACAATGAAATTCACATTGTATAAATATTAGTTATCACTATAAAAAGGGACTTGGAATTTTTCCAGGTCCCTTTAGCATGGAACTCCTTTAATTGAATTGAATGAACGCACCTGAGAGTTCACAACAATCCCTTTTATCCGTGAAGTCTATACCTCTATTCATTACCGATGCCCTTTTTTGAATTCAGAACAAACATTGATGCATCCTGACCCATGAATAGCTTGTTCCCAGTATAAAAAGTTTTGTATTGAATATCCCTATATAAGAAATGATGCTTCGAACATAAAGTGGCCATTTACCCAGACAAGCCCCGTTAGCTTATTACTCACTACGTTTTTCTAATAGCAAATACAGAATAACAACCAACATTATAAAATTAGCAATTTGGAACATTCCTGAAATGTCTAAAATACTTTGAACCAGTGGAACTTGATATAGTATAAACCCCAGAATAAGTGAAGCCAAGACTACTAAGACACTATAAAGCATAATTCCTCTCCTTATATTTCATCTATTGTTTTCTTCCAGATAAGTCCCTTAAGAACAAGAAGAAAAACTTTATTCTTGTCTTGATTTCCTAAATCCATAAAACGATCGAAAACCAAGTCCTTCATAAAATGAACGAGATGAACAATTTGCAAGTAATTCAATCCTTGTGGCTGGATATTCATTATGTAAGTAGTGAAGGAATTCTTTTCCTAATCCTAATCCCCGATACTTTTTATCAATTAGCAATTCACAAATAAACAGGCTTATACGAGTATCAGTAAATCCTCTTAAATAGCCAACTACTCCTTTACCCTTTATTTCAATAACAAAGGCTACATTTGAATTTTTCCACGCTTCCTTTGTATTCAAAGCATTTTCGACTAAATTCGTCCATCCTTCTTCTTTGTTTAAATCCTGTATTCTATTAAAGTCCTTTTCTTTATATGGTCGAATGACTCCCTTTATATTATCTTTCAAATCTATATCCATAATAAATTCCTTCCCTAAGAATTCTAATGTTCTTCTTTAAAAATCCTGTCAGATAGCAAATTGATTCGGAAAGTCAGCTATACCTTCTCGTCACTGTCAGACACCCTGTTCCTCATTTAACTTTGCAACCCGTTTACTTCTCAATACTGCGCCCTTCTTATTGAAAAAACACCACCCGTTTGTCGAACAAAGAGTTTCTTGCTATTTCCAAATCACTAAAAGCGTATGATCTGCAATATTTTCACAATCATCAAGTAAGTAATCCGTTCTTTCTGCAGTTTCGACCACTTCAATTGATTCACAAGTTGCAGTATTTATGCTCCCCTTCCCATATCTATCCCTTCGTATGTCGGATGTTGATATGATAGCATCACCATCATATTCAAGGTCACGAAGCACTGGGTCACCTTCTGTTGTATATCTGATTACCCTAATACTATCCTTCTGTCCCTTGTCAAAATTGTTTATAAATTTTTTAAATCTATCTATATTTTCAATGTCCCCGTGCATATCCACAATATCTTCAGATGAAGGATGGTAATCTGGAATGTTATCTTCTTTCTGATTTGTATTAGTTAAGTTTTCTGTATTCTGACAACCTGCCATTAACACTATAATTATTAAAACAAATAAAATCTTTGTTGGTTTCATATGTACCTATCCCTCCCATCAATTAGACGGCTTTCATCGAAGGAATGTTTCGTGTTATTCCAATGTTCTGCCTTAAACTGATGGGAGGGAATACCCTTGTTCAGCATCCATCACCCGTTAGCTTAATAACAAACCTCTCTAATCTTCTCTAATAATAAGCCAACAAGAAAATCATAACCTTTGGCTCCAAAATGAAGTCCATCATTTCTTATCCCTTTAAGCATTTGAGGATAGTTATCCAAAGCAATCATCTTTGAAAAAAAATCGATGAAATGGCATCCAGTTTCCACTGCTACATGATTAACTGACAAAGCATAATCGAATAAAACTTCATTAGTTCTCGCAAATTGAACTTTTTCATCAACTGGGGCTGGTGTTATTAAAATTGTTCTTTTAGGTTTAATCATTTGTGTGATTTTATAAATGTTCGTTTTATAAGTTTCTAAATCCACCATTTTATGAAATGCGGCATCATTAGCACCAAACATTACTGTTACTAAATTGGGGTTATATTTAATCACATCATTTTCAATTCTTGATAGAGCATCGTAAGTGTTATTACCTGATGCACCAGCATTTATTACTTCAAAACCTTCCAATTGCACAGCTAACTTTGTTGTAAGCATAGGTGTATCATAGCCTTCTTTTCTTGCCGTAATACTATCGCCAAAACATACTAATTTCTCCACATGACTTCTCCTAATATGTATTTTTTTGTTCAACTGTACTGATTCGTTTGGCCATTTAAGCTTCCTTCACTAATAATGAAACAAAGTTATAATAATGATTTGAAGAAAACTGATCCAAAATATATAAAACTCATACTTAAAAAGACAATTGCAAATGTTGTAATTCCTTTAGGCAATTTTCCATAAAAGTAAATTAAGGCTAAACCTATTGTTATGTGAATCAGTAAAAAAACGAACATTTTTTCCACCTACAGTTCTTATAAGTTAAACTCTTTGCCGAAAGCAGCAAAACTTTAGTCAAAACTAACGAATATGGTTGGAAGTATTAGTTCTAATACTAATATGCTTGTTATTTTAACTCTTTTGATTGAATGTTTATTAGCAATGATTATACACACCTTTTAATTATATTTGTTATACGAACCTTTGTTTCTACATTTCAATAGGAAAAGTCATTTTCCCTCTTGAAGGTTAGCCCCCTTTACTGAAATAATTAAAGAGTCTTATTAGCCTGTTGATTTCAAAAATCACGTCGTATTTCTCTTAAATAAATAGCCAATTACAACAATGCCGAGTAAAGTGGTTACCAAATGAGGTGTTGCAAATATCCAATGAGCTACAAAAGTGGTTGGTGGTGTTCCATCGGATATACCATTACCATTAAAGGCAAACCATAAGAATATAGCAGGTGCTTGAATTAACACCAAGGAAAAGACTATGACCATTTCTACAAAGTCCGCTATTTTATTCTTGTTTATTCCTAAGAAAACAACGATTCCTCCAACAACCAATTCAATGAAACCCCAAGTAATGACTATTGACTCTGTTGGACCAAAAACGCCTATTAAATAAAGCATTCCTGTTAAAATCGTTAATAACCCCAACAAAATTTCCAATTTAGCTAAGTTAATCATTTTTTTCACCCCTTATTACCATCTTCTTACTACTGCTTCTTTTTACAATATCAGGCTGTACCCCTTGTTCCAGATAAGCCTCCGTTTGTTGAAGAACACCTTTAATTATGTTTGGCAGACAACTGAAAGATGCTCTCAATTGTTTTTAGTACAAGAAAGCCTATCACAGAGCCTAAAGTGTTCAATATAATATCATCAACATCAATAGCCCTAATTGGCATCAATAGTTGTACTAACTCAATAAATGTAGAACTCAGTAAACCCACCAATCCAACTCTTAGTACACTACTTAATTTAATGAATTTTAATGCAAGCATAAACCCGAACGGCACAAACAAAATAATATTCCCAGCAATATTTCTTAAAGGTACCATAAAATAAGAGTGGCTCAGTAAGTCTTTTATACTTGAAAATGGTACGAAATTATTTGATGGACCATATCTATGAGGAATACCAATTTCAATAGGGAAAAGGGTCATTCCAATTATCCATAGTACACTCACCAAAAAAAGCAGATTGATTATTTCTTGTTTTAAATCAAATTTTTTCTTCCTATAAATGACGGTAATACCTTTGATAATAAACCATAGAACTATTATTACTATTGCTGGTAAAAGAAAGTATATCCTCAATTCCACACATCCCCGACAAATTTTTTCCCATATATAAACGACGATAAATATTCAAGTTAGTTTCATCCCTTATTAAAGTAACCTGCTCCGTTAGCTTAAGTACATTCCTTCACAAACTTTTACATCCTTCCCTTTTAGCGAAAGAATACAGCATAAATGATAAATGCCAATACCATAAAAAGAGCAAGAATTCCAGTTCCTTTCCAACCCAGACTCCCTGTTAAATCAACAAGACTTCCATTACTTGCTCTATTCGCAGCATCATTCATATCTCCAGCAGGATTTCCTCTTCCCTCCTCTTGTCTTAACCGTTCTCTTCTTTGTTCAGGAGTTTCCTGTTTTTCACTCATTAGCCACTCCCCCCCGTTCCTTTTAATCTATTACTTCATTACCGTCCCCTTGATTAAGAGAGGACAGTCCCCTTATATTAGGTTAATAAGCAATGATTTCCTTTGCAGTCATGACTCTGGTTTCCTGATTCTTGTTCACTTCCTGTGGCCTGGTTAAAATCACTTTTACTAGTTGTCCCTCGTTAAGGTTACTGAAACTCAATCGCTCTCCTGTTTTTGCCTTTATAATTGTTTCTTCGCTAATTTTCACCGTGCATAAATATTGAATGAGATTGTGCTTATCTTCTTCCTTTAAATGAAGATCATCGGTGCAACCTACCAAGACAGAATGATCTTCTGAATCTATCGTCACAATCTCCCCTTGAATCGATACAATTGCTTTTCCTTGTGAAGAAGAACATCCTGTCAGCATGACCATTAAAATAACTATGGCAATACGTATATTCCGGATTTTCGCCACCCCCTAATCCAGTAATGAATCCAATCACTAAACCTTCTATTGTCGATCGTTACTTAAACGTTCTCATTGACTCTACCCTTATGTTAACATAAAATTCCAAACCACTTTATTATTTTATAACCATTTTAGCTGCTCATATCGTGGACCCAACATTATCATTAATTCTCCAATCAGAATTTTTGTCACATGATACTGGACCCTTATCCTCATCGCCCTGTTTATTGAGGGGGGGTTGTTTTTGACTTCTTCCTTCAATAAGAGGATAATATTGAATAGCTATTTTTTTCCAATGGAGGTCATAACTTTGGAATCTATTATTTCTGTAAAAAACCTGAGGAAATCCTACAAGAATACGGAAGCGGTAAAAGGCATTAATTTTGAGGTTGAAGAAGGGGAAATTTTCGGCTTTCTGGGACCTAATGGAGCCGGAAAAAGTACAACCATCAATATGATCTGTACAATGCTGAAGCCTACATCAGGCAGCATTATTATTAATGACTACGATGTAAGTAAGGATAAGGATGCTGTACGTGGCAGCATCGGGATCATCTTTCAGGAAAATACACTTGATGAAAAGCTGACGGCCCATGAAAATCTTATGCTTCATTGTCGTTTTTATAAGGTTCCTAAAGAAAAACGGGAGGAGCGAATTCAGGAAGTCCTGGAAATCGTTGACCTCGTCAATGAACAGAAGCAGCGGGTAGAGACCTTCTCCGGGGGAATGAAACGTCGCCTGGAGATTGCCAGAGGTCTGCTTCATTATCCAAAAGTATTATTTCTCGATGAGCCGACAGTCGGCCTGGACCCGCAGACACGGGCCCATTTGTGGGAATATATTTTACGCTTAAAAGAAAAAGAAGGCATCACCATGTTCCTCACGACTCACTATCTGGATGAGGCTGAAATCAGTGATCGTGTGGCTATCATGGATCAGGGTGAGATTATTGCCATAGATTCTCCAACAGCCTTAAAGGACCAGCTTGGCGGCGATATTATTGAACTGTCTACAGAGGACAATGAGCAGGCCCTGAAGGAAATTAACGAAAAAGTGAAGGAAGCAAAGGTCACTGTTGAAGAGGATACGATTCACCTTAAAGTAGCGAGCAGTGATGCCTTTATCTCATCCTTTATTAAGACATTAAATATTCCAATTACCCGATTAAATATTCGTAAACCGACTCTGAACGATGTATTTTTAGCATTCACAGGCAGAAAAATCGGGGAAACGGTGAAAGAATAGGAGGCCTGATCATGGAAGGAATTATCGCCATTTGGCAAAGGGATCTGCTTAAGTTTTTCCGGGATAAAGCCCGGCTGTTCGGATCCTTCACCATGCCCATACTGTTTTTATTGATCTTCGGTGGAGGAATGAGCGGTTCGATGGAGACAATGATGGCCGGTAGTATGCCGAAAGGGGCAGAAGGATTCAACTATGTGGAATTCGTTTTTCCAGGAATTGTTGCCATGACCCTGCTTATGACCTCGATTTTTTCCGCCATGTCTGTAATTGAGGATAAGGATTTTGGCTATATGAAGGAAATTATGGTATCTCCAATTTCCCGAGTCAGCATTGCGATCGGAAAAATGCTGGGATCAGCGACTGTTGCCACCATTCAAGGAGTTATGCTCTTTTTGCTGATTCCGTTATTAGGGTTATCCTATGATGTGATGGCCTTAATTCAAGTGATCCCTTTTATGTTTTTACTGGGGTGTGCGCTGTCTTCCCTCGGCTTGCTTTTTGCCAGTTTAATCAATTCAACTCAGGGCTTTCAGTTAACTGTACAAATCCTGGTAATGCCAATGATTTTCCTGTCGGGAGCATTATTTCCGATTAGCAATATGCCCGCTTGGATGGATTTCATTGTAAAAATCAACCCTGTGACATACGGGGTCGATGTCATGAAGAAGGTTATGGTTGATATCGAAAATTTATCAGCACCCGTTCTGGATGCCATGGGGCTGAACATATCCTTATTCGGAAGACAGATTACGATTTTTGAAGAAGTTTTATTTATTGGTATTTTTACAACTATTCTTGTTTTATTGTCGACCGTCAGCTTTAAGCGCGCGAATGCCTAGGTACGTAGACCCCCCCGTATCCCATTAAAAGTGATACGGGGCTTTTTGTATTTAATATTTTTGGAGGGTCATCACTTTAATTCAGATTAATCAATGGCTTTTCTGGCCAGCATCTGAATGACGGCATCTTCCATCGGCGGGTTATGCAGGCCGGCCCGGACATCCCGATAATAGCGTTCAAAATCAAAATGCTTGGACAGGCCTCTTCCTCCAACGATCCTCATCGCTAAGTCCACTACCTTGCTGGCTGCGTTTGTCGCAGCTACTTTTACCGCAGCTAATTCAGTTCCCAGCTCCATACGTTTCTCAGGATACTGATCCCATTTTTCTGCAACAGCATACATAAATTGCCGTGCTCTTAGAAGCTCAAAGTCCATTTCTCCAATTTTCTGCTGAATATGGGGTACTTCAGAAATCGGTGTGTTTAGACTGTTCGGCTGATAGCTTTTGGCAAAATCGATCGCATCGTTACGGGCAGCAATAGCAATCCCTAAATAGCAGGCCGGAATATGGAGAAGCCATCCTTTAGGCTTTTTCGACTGCTGCTTCATTTCAACTAAGTGGTCCAGGTCGACTCGTACATCCTCTAATAGTAAATCATCACTGGCGGTTCCACGCATACCAAGTGTATCCCAGGTACGCTCTACTTTTATCCCTGAGGCTGTACTTGGAATGAGAAAAGACCCAATTTCCTCTTTATCCTCAACGTAGGCTGTCACAATATAGTAATCTAACACACTAGCCATCGTTGCAAAGTTTTTATGTCCATTGATGATATAGGAATCCCCCTCTCTTACAGCGCGTGTTTCCGGGATTCCTCCTCTCGATGGACTGCCAGTCGCTGGTTCTGACGCAATACGGTTTACGATTTTCTTTTCCTGGCTGAGTTCCTTGGCAAACCGGTCAAAGACGCTTTCATCCCATAGATCATCCTCTGCCAGTTCTTTGACAACCCCTAAATGCCACCCCATGGAAAGAGCAGTTGAACCGTCACCCTCCGCCAGTTTTTCCTGAACGAGAAGCAATTCATAAATAGAAATCTCCCTGCCCCCGTATGTTTTTGGTAAAGTCAGCGTGACATAATCGGTCTCTTTTAAATCACGCAGGTTATCTTCTGAAAAGGCAGCCTGCTGATCGGTTTCCTTTGCTCTCTTCTTTACACGACCGGATAATTCTTTTACCAGTTGATACAGTTCTTTATGCTGGTCTGTTTTTATAAAAGGGGAAAATAAGTCTGACAATTGAATTCCTCCTCAAAAGTTCATTCTGTTCATATTATTCCGATTTGTTTGATAGGGTTTATGCTATCTATTCTAAATGATTTAAAAAAATGGCACAACTTTTCTGATATCTTCAGTATTTCAGCCTTCTGTTTCCAAATTTATTTTAATCAGCCTATCGTCCCCTTCTTTAGGAGTACCCCGTCCGTCACGGTTATTCGTTATGGCATACAAGGAATCATTTTGAATAAAAATATCCCGCACTCTGTCTCTTTGATCATAAATGACCGTTTGTTCCTTTGTGTCTATATCAAATTCTATAATTTTTGTACCTCTTAATGCTGCAATATACAGTTTTCCTTCCCTGCTATCAATCCCCGATGGAGCCCAGGTTGTATTACCCGTATGATAAAAAGGGGGGATCATTCCCGCTTTTTCTTCACTCCCCTGAATCACTGGCCAACCGTAGTTATTTCCGGGTTCTATCCTATTGATTTCATCATGAGCGGTCTGTCCATGCTCGGTACTGTATAGCTGACCATCCTTATCCCACGCCAGTCCCTGAGGATTTCTATGACCATAGGAATACACATAGGAATTTGAAAATGGATTGTCACTCGGTATACTTCCATCTAATTCCATTCGCAAAATTTTTCCGCCCAATGAATGTAAATCCTGTGCCAGGTCAGCCTCTCCGGCATCACCTGTTGTTACATACAGCTTTTGATCAGGTCCTATTTTCAGTCTTCCCCCGTTATGGATCTGACCACCCGGAATCCCCTCCAGTAAAATGCCAGTTTCCACCCAGGTATCCTCCTGCAATTGTATGCGGATGACACGATTATAAAGACTTCCCTCCTGCTCGTATGTATGATAAGCCAGGGCTTCGTTTGTGGATTCAAAATCCGGCGCTAAAATAAAACCCAGGAATCCTCCTTCTCCGGCATGAACAATGTCTTTTGTAACGTTGATATTTTGTAAGACTGTCCTTCCTGTCTTCCCATCCACTTGTTGAATAGAACCCCCACGCTGGCTTAAATAAAATGTATCCTCAACCTTTGTGATATTCCAGGGGATGTCCAGGTTTTCAGCAATCACTTTGGGGTTTTCGGACTGAATCGTCTCCTTTGCCTCCTGTTTATCCTTTTGCCTGTCAGGAGCCTGCTCATTTTCATTTGTGCAGGCTGCCAGCATTATGATCAAAAGAAACAGCGCTACTCTTTTCATGATTAAATCCTGACCTCCCATTAAAATTCCTTTCCTTACATTTTAGTCATCAGGTACAAAAAATCCTTTTAACCTCCTGTTCCTTACACATACTACTTAAAGGATTACCTGAAATTCAGCTAAAAATAATTTCACGATGAAAACGAAAGGATGATCCAGTTTGAATCAATCCTCACAAAATCAGCCAAAAGCATTTCCTCCTCAGCACCAGCCTCAGCAGCCCGGAATAGAATCGTTAATGAATCCGCGTCCTTTAGTTGAGGATGTAGCATATAAGGGTGCTGATAAACTAAAAAACAAAGTTGCCATTATTACCGGCGGGGACAGCGGAATTGGGGCTGCTGCCGCTATTGCCTTTGCCAAGGAAGGGGCTCAATTGGTGATTCCGTATTTTTCTGATTATGAAAAGGAGGATATTGAGCGTACAAAACGCCGAATAGAAGAGCTTGGGAAAGAATGTCTGCCGATACCAGGGGATCTGAAGGATGAATCCCACTGTCAACATGTAATCAGTCAGACGATGAATCACTTTGGCCAAATTGATATCCTGGTCAATAATCATGCGGTCCAATTTCCTCAGCAAAATTTTCTTGATATTACCTCTGAACAATGGGATTTAACTTTTAAAACGAATATTTATCCATACTTTTACTTAACCAAGGCTGCTCTTCCATCGTTGCAGACAGGAGCAAAAATTATTAATACTACCTCCGTTGTCGCTTATGAGGGAAATGACCAGCTGATTGATTACTCAGCAACAAAAGGAGCCATTGTTGGTTTTACAAGAGCCCTGTCTCAAAACTTAGCCAAACAGGGAATCCATGTGAATGCAGTTGCTCCCGGACCTATCTGGACCCCTCTCATTCCAGCCAGTTTTTCCGAGCAGCATGTGAGCACATTTGGCCAAAACGTTCCCTTCAGCCGGGCCGGACAGCCTTATGAGCTTGCTCCCGCTTATGTATACTTAGCCTCAGACGATTCCGCTTATGTATCCGGGCAAGTGATTCATGTTAATGGAGGCACTATGGTCAGTTCATAACACAGGGCTTGGCGGTCTTCTTATCTGGGTGAAATGTCATTTTGGGCGTGGTGCAGGCACCTGTGACGGACACTCTCCTTGCCTTATGCTTGGGTTTTGGCCTTAATTCCCTCTATGAAGGCCATTCCGTTCTCCACTTTTTCCCTGAGTGTCCTTCATCAACCTGATGAAGGACACTTTAATAATTTTATCCTGCTCTTCCGGGCTTCATGGCTTCCTTTTGCCTGCTGCTCCCACCTTTAAAAAGAAGGCCTCTTAGTTAGGAGCTAAACGTAAACAAAGCGAGACTGGGACATAACTCATTCGCTTAGTCATAAACCGGATGATAGGCTACCTTAGCGGAGGACAGATACGTAGACTCCTGGTCGGCTAAAAGCGGCACGTCCTGTGCCAACGCCGACACTAGAACGTCCTGTTCGTCGTGGGAGGAAGGCCTAGGTGAGACCCCGCAGTGCGATAGCACGAGGAGGCTCACCAGCCGCCCACGGAAAGCGAAGTATCTTTCCGTAGCGGCGGTTCCTACTCCTATCATAATTCGAATTTACCTTTAGCGAATACACTTTGTCAAAGCCTCGCTTAACTACTGAAGACCTTATACGGCTCTATTAAAGGCTTTACCGATTTCGTTACAGGCCGCGAACCTAATAGAAGCGTCACTGCAATAGATAGCACAAGAAATAGCCACAGCTGGCCCGACTCCGTGATTGTTTCAAATATTGGCGTTAAATCCAGCGTTTTCACCACTAATCCATGCAGCAAATAAATGTAAAGGGTTCTCCCCCCTAGATGGGTAAATGGAAAACTTCGGTTCGGAATCAGTGAAAGCACACTAAAGGTCGCCAGGAAGACAGCTCCATAAATAAATAAACGCATCCATATACCATACGTTTCCTCAACACCAATATCTGCATAAGAGGAAGATGCCAGCAGCCAGTCCGTAGTTAAATCACTCAATATAGTATGATAGGAGATGAATAGCCCGATTAAAAATACAATAGCTGCTTTTTGATAAATTGGATTTCTTAAGATTTCAAAATGCTCTTTTTTCAGCTTGTAGCCTAAAAGAAAGACCGGGAAAAACACAAAGGTTCTGGATAAACTCAAGTACGTTCCAATCATTGGTACCATCCCAATAACAAGACCAATTATGAGTGCCAGTGTAAGGGAATAGGGGATTCTGGCAAAGACAATTAACAATAAATGCCAACCAAGCATACTTAGTAAAAACCATAAAGTCCATTCAGGATCGAATAAGGTAAACCCCTGATTCCCCTCTACAACAAGAAAAAATCCGGAAAAAATCGTCTGGAAAATAAAATAAGGGAGCAGTAGCTTTTTCATCAGCTTTTGAGTGTACCCTTTCCGGAATACGTTCTTGGCAAAATATCCGGCAATTAAGATAAATCCCGGCATGTGAAAGGTATAGATAAATTTATACGCCGTATCCAGTAGCTGCGAATGATCGCGATAAGGACTAATCATATGGCCAATCACCACAAGAAAAATAAGAATAAATCTCGCATTATCGAAATAAGGATCCCGTTTTGTTTCAGACCTCATCACGCTCACCTCTTTTTAGCAAAATCATGATCCGTTACAGTATTCGGATCCCTGATCGCCAGGATGGGGATACATCACATTACACTTCATTTACGGGTTTATTACGTGCAGATACCTTCCCCGATTTACATGCGTCAAAACGTATAACAGGAAAAATGAGAAAAAGGCCCATTTGGATAAAGGTTAGTCCTATATTCTGGTTATATATAATATTTCAAAAACAAAAGCATACCTAGCCACTTTGTGGATAGGTATGCCTTTTTAACACCGTGTTATTTCATTTTCATATCCGTTTTAAAGCAGGATTTCAACCTCATTATCTTCTCTTAGCTGATCAAACAGTTTTTGGACTTCTTCCTGCTGTTTTTGCTGTTTAATTGTAGAAACAATCATTTGCTTTACATCTTTAAGTTTAACGTCTTCTTCCGATGATTTTTTTATCTGTTCAAATGCTTTCTGAATTTCTTCTTCTGTTGGTTCACTTACCTCTGTATTTTCTTCAACATATTTACTGAATGCTAACTGATCCGCAATATTACTTTTTATATCTTCTTCTGTTAAATTATTCTTCTCTAAATCTTTTTGGAAGGCCTCATCACTATCATACTGAGATTTATATTGCTGATTTAACATTTCATTAATTTCTTTTTCCGTTGCTTCAAGGCCATTTTTTTCTGCCGCTTGTAACACTAGTTCTTGTCCAACAAATTGATCTAATGCTCTCTTCTCCAATTGTTCTTCAGAAACATCCTGTCCCTGAAGTCTGGAGGAAAATTGCTGATAAATTAAATTGAATTCTTCACCCTTCAATTCTTCACCATTAACTTTTGCTACTGTTTTATCATCATCAACTTGTTTCGTTACTTCTTGATCATTGGAATTTTGGCTTTCTTCCTTCTTGTCCCCATTTTCATCACCTGAACATGCTGCAAGGGTGAGGACCAGAATAACAGCCAAACTTAATAAAAGCTTTTTCATAAATGAATGTTCACTCCTCTTTTTAGAATGCAAATCCTATTGAATCATGTTTGGTTTCATAATTCAAGTAAGATCAAAAGCAGAATAAGGAAGTAATGGGCAATTTCGCGGTATAGCAAGGGATTATTTACAAATGTTTTACAATTACATATCATTATACAAAAAGGGCTGTTCAGCCTGAAAATAACCATTTACGCCAAACAGCCCGTTATTCTTTTATTTACTCCAAACTGCTTTCAATTTCACTGATCATCTCGGAAACGGAAACCAGACCGCCACCGGATAAATACCAGTAATTTGGATCTAAATAAGTAATATGGTCATTCTGATAGGCACGTGTCTTTCTTACAAGCTTGTTATCCAAAGCTTCTTCTGCCAAAACATCCCCGCCAATGGCTGCGGTTCGGTCAATGACGTATAAATGCTGAGGATCTTTTTCCACTAAAAATTCAAAGCTGATGCTCTGACCATGTGTGGATACCTTCAAGTCTTTGGCTACGGCCGGAAGACCAAATACGTCATGAATCAAACCAAAACGTGATTCAGGTCCATAAGCACTAAGACTTCCTTCATTGGACAGAACGACAAGTGAATTTTCCACCTGTTCTGCTTTATCCTGAATGTCCTTTATGGAATCTTCTACTTTCGCCAGTTCTTCCTTAATGAAGTTTTCCTGCTCATAGATTTTCCCCAGGGTTTTCATATTTTCTTTAAAGGATGCCATATATCTGGTCGTATCCACCCCAAGGAAAATTGTAGAGGAAATATCGTTCAGCTCCTCATATAAATCCTGCTGTCTTCCTGAAATAATAATCAGATCAGGATTGATTTCGGCAATTTTTTCAAAGTCCGGTTCTTTTAAACTTCCTATGTTCTCATATTCATCCGATTCAAACTTGGATAGATAAGGCGGAAGACTCGCTTTCGGTACGCCTGCTACTTCAACCCCCATCTTATCAAGGGAATCCAGAATACCATAGTCAAACACGACAACCTTTTCCGGATTCTTCGGTACATCAGTCTTACCTAGCTGGTGTTCAATCGTGATCGTTTCTCCTCCTGAAGTCTGTGATGAATCAGAATTTCCTCCACCACATGCGCCAAGTACCAATAAGGAAATGAAGACAACCCCTGCAATTCCCATCTTTTTGATATTCATATGACTCCTCCTCACTGAATCACTCTATGAAAAATACACACATATTTTATTGCCGTCGATGTTTTCGATATTAAAGTCCATTCCGTATACTTCTTTTAAAACAGATGGCTCAATGATTTCATCTGTGGTTCCTTCCTTCACCAGTTTCCCATCCTTTAATGCGACAATGTAATCGGAATAACAGGAAGCAAAATTAATATCGTGTATAACAATGACAATGGTCTTTCCCATGTCATTAACAAGCTTCCTGAGTGTTTTCATAATCTGAACCGAGTGCTTCATATCCAGGTTGTTAAGCGGCTCATCTAAAATGATATACTCTGTATCCTGGGCCAGCACCATCGCTATGTATGCACGCTGCTTCTGACCTCCACTTAATTCATGCAGATATTTATCCTGCATATCCTCAAGACCCATATAGGCAATGGCATCATCTACAAATTTCCAGTCCTCTTTTGTTAAACGCCCTTTTGAGTAAGGAAAGCGCCCAAATGAAACCAGTTCCTTCACACGTAAGCGAATATTAATAAAATTAGATTGCTTTAAAATGGCGATTTTTTTAGCAAGATCATTGCTTTTACAGCGGCTGATTTCCATTCCATCGATATAGACCTCACCTTCATCCCTTGCAATTAGACGAGCAATCATGGATACAAGGGTACTTTTACCAGCCCCATTCGGTCCGATAAAAGAAGTGATTTTTCCCTTTTGAATGTTTAATGATACATCTTCTACAACTGGCTTATCTCCATACTCTTTTAAAAGATTTTTTAACTCTACCATTTTTTACTCTCCTTTAACAAAAGATAGATGAAATACACACCGCCGACAAAGTTGACAATCACACTTAATGTTGTGGAGAAGGTGAAAACTCTTTCCACCAGCAGCTGGCCACCAATTAACGCGACGAAACTGATTAAAACAGCACCCAGAATTAAGTAATGGTGACGATAGGTTCTCATAAACTCATGGGCCACATTGGCAACCAGCAATCCTAAAAATGTAATGGGGCCAACAAGGGCTGTGGAAACAGAAACCATCACCGCAATAATAATCAGCAGACGCTTGATTACATAGTCGTAGTTGACGCCTAAATTAACAGCCTGGTCCCTACCTAACGAGAGAACATCCAGGTACTTAAGAAATTTCAGTGCGTATAAGGTTATCGCTGCCAGACCAATACTGGATATGATTAAAAGCTCATCATTGACATTGTTAAAGCTTGCAAACATCCGATCCTGAACGACCATAAACTCGTTAGGATCTAATAAAACCTGCATAAAGGTTGATAGACTTTCAAATAATGTACCAATCACTAGCCCGATTAATAGAAGAAAGTAAATGTTCTGCTGCTCGCCTTTAAACAGGAGTTTATATAACAGGCCCGCAAAAGCAATCATAAGTCCGACAGAAAGCAGGAAATTCATATTTTGATTGAGCATGGTCAACTTCATAGAACCAAATGCAAAAATCAAAAAGGTCTGAATGAGCATATATAATGAATCTAAGCCAAGGATACTGGGAGTCAGAATTCGATTATTTGTAATCGTTTGAAAGACAACGGTTGAAAATGCAATCGCAGCTCCTGTCAGGATTATAGCTGCGAGTTTTGTGATTCTTCTGGATAATATATAGCTCCAATTCCCGGAAATATCGGTAAATAAGAATACGAGAATAAGAATTGCGCTTAGTCCAGTTAAAACGGAGATCTTTGTCTTATAGCCCATATGCCTTTCTCCTAACTAGTAAATAAACAAATATTGCACTTCCAACAACACCTACTGTAAGTCCTATAGCGATTTCATAAGGATAAATAATGACTCTGCTTAAAATGTCACATGCAAGGACAAATATGGCCCCAAGCATCGCTGTGTGCGGCAGATTGTTTTTTAAATGATCTCCTCGATAAATGGTAACGATATTCGGGATGACCAGACCCAGGAAAGGAATCATTCCTACGGTTAAAACAACAACAGCGCTCACCATCGCAACTATGGCTAAGCCAATATTTACGACCTGACGATAATTCAGGCCTAAGTTTTTTGCGAATTCCTCTCCCATCCCGGCAATGGTAAAGCGATTAGCAAAAAAGTAAGCCAGGATCAGCAGCGGGATGCTTAGAAATAACAATTCATAACGACCCTGAATAATTAAAGAAAAATCTCCTTGAAGCCAGGACGACATGTTTTGGATCAGGTTATTTTTGTAAGCAAAAAAGGTCGATAATGAATTCACAATATTCCCGAACATTAAGCCTACCAGTGGGATGAATATCGTATCCTTGAATTTCACCTGGTCAAGGATCTTCATAAAGATAAAGGTCCCCAGTAAAGCAAAGGCAAAAGCAACAAGCATCTTTTGTAAGGGACTTGCTGAGGTGAAGACCATCAGCGAAACTAAGATCCCAAACCGGGCAGAATCCATCGTACCTGCTGTTGTGGGCGATACAAACCGGTTTCTTGTAAGCTGCATCATAATTAAACCGGCGACACTCATGCTCATCCCTGCAATAATAATGCTAATTAAGCGTGGCACCCTGCTTACATATAAGATTTGTACCTCTTCACTTTGCAGGTTCAATAAATCGGATGGTGAAATATCCGATACACCGATAAACAGTGATATCACGGAAAGAATCAGAAGTACAATGAGTAAATATCTCTTCTTCATGTAAATTCCTCATTACCTGTAAAAATTAAAATCATTTTAATCTGGACCAACGTTGATCTGATTTTTATCTGCCCACATTAGAATTATTTCAAATAATGAAAATGAGATTCATTATCAATTAGACATCTCCATTATAGCTCATTGATAATGATTGTCAATACATATTCAAGAGAACTTTTTTTGTTATTTTAGGAGAGTTTGTCGGTTGGGGATGTGGAGGTGCTCCTTCTGTGCCGGGAACAGGGCTGGTGGATATACATCTGAGGAATCAGCCGTTTAGTCTCAGTTTTTCCCTCAAAACTTGAAGTGGGGATATTACGGCCAGTTCATGCGTGATAAAAAAGCTTCCAAAGCAAATGACTTTGGAAGCTTAATCTCACTTCATCAACTGGCAGGACATTAGACGAACAGAATCCACAAAATAAAGGTAAAAACAAAAGCGACGATGCCCTGGAGGAGTGTGGCTGCTGTCTGGGCTTTATACGCCTGTGTCACGGACATACCACTGAATTCTTTTACCACCCAGAAATAACTGTCATTCACATGGGATACGACCATAGCACCTGCTCCAATGGCCATAACAACTAACGCAAGAGGAACAGCACCTGAAATACTTACTTCCATCAATAAAGGCGCAACAAGTGTAGATGTAATAACAATTGCAGCCGTTGAAGAGCCTTGAGCCGATTTTAAACCTGCTGCAATCAGGAACGGAATCAACAGGAACATGGCACCGGTAAAAAATGCATTGTCGCCAAATCCCTGAATATATTCTGCAACAGAAGTAGAACTGATTACATTCCCAAAAGCGCCCCCTGCTCCTGTAATAAGTAAGATTGGGGCTGCTTCCTTTATGCCCATTCCAATCCACTCAGACAAAGTCTCTTCATCGAATTTAGGCAATAGTAGAAAGGCAAACAGAACCCCTGCCAATAAAGCAACGACCGGTGAACCTAAAAATAGAAATATGTCAAAGATGGTACCAGACCACCCTGCGAATGTAATCACAGATCCAAATCCGATGAGCAGAATAGGGACAACAATTGGCATAAAGGATTTGGCAGCAGACGGCATTTCTCCAAACTGATCAATGATCGTTTGATAGTCGTAAGGAGATTGGTCATCAGCCTCTCCTTCAATTTTAATTTTTGTACCGACTTTCACAGACCATATATAGCCCATAATAATTGTCGGAATGGCAACCACTACACCAATCAGAATAATGGTTCCCAGGTAATTTTCCGCCCCAATGTTTCCTGCTGCAGCTATGGGTCCGGGAGTTGGCGGAACTAACGTATGGGTCGCAAATAAACCTGTGGCTAACGCAATTGCCATTGATGCGACTGCGACCTTAGCTTTTTTAGCCAATGCTTTTTTGAGTGACGACAAAATCACATAGCCTGAATCACAAAAAACAGGTACACTGACAATTGATCCGATCAGGCTCATCGCTAGTTGAGGCCGTTTTTCCCCAACTATACGCAGGATTACTTCAGCCATTCGAAGGGCAGCACCCGACTTTTCCAGAATAATTCCAATGATGGTTCCAAACACAATAACTAACCCGATACCACCCATTAAACCTCCAAATCCGCCATTAACAGCTTCAACAACATCCATTAACGGCAATCCGCCAAAGAGACCAATGCCAAACGAAGCCAGTATAAGTGATATAAAGGGATGAAGCTTCCATTTGGCCGTTGCAAAAATAATAAAGAGAACACCTAAAACAATCAGCACTAACAGACCGAAACCTTCCATGTAACCACCCCATTCATTTTTGTTAAATTATCATAAAATTATGAAAATTCCTTTACTAAGGCATATGTCTCTTGTCCGTTTTATATACGAAGATCCTTTCATTCACCCAACAGGTTACCTTTGCTTTTCTTTGTCTTCCGAATCGTTTACAATAATGGCAAAGAAGCTGTCAGTGAGGTGGTAGTTATGAAGATTATTTCAATTGAACCGACACCAAGTCCGAATTCAATGAAGATTATTCTGAGTGAACCATTGCCTGAAGGAGAAACATACAATTATAAACCGGATGACAATCTGGATAATGCTCCTTCATTTATAAAGGATCTGTTTGCCATTGAAGGGGTAAAAAATATTTATCATGTGGCTGATTTTATTGCGCTGGATCGGAATCCAAGGCTGGCATGGGAGGAAATCTTACCTAAAGTGCGGGAAGTATTTGGAGAATCCGGCGAAACGGAAAATACACAGGAAGCTGGTGCTCTGAACCGGGAGCCATTTGGTGAGATCAGTGTGTTTATTCAAATGTTCCGGGATATTCCCATGCAGGTAAAAATTGAGGACGGAAATGAAGAAAAACGATTCGGCTTACCTGAGCGGTTTATGAATGCCGTCATGAAAGCTTCAGCAGAGACACCATCTTTTGTAATGGAGAGAAAATGGGTGGAGCAAAGTCCTCGTTATGGAGCTCCCGAAGATATCGGAGAAGATGTTGTGGAAGAATTATCCGCGAGCTATGATGAAGAGCGTCTGGATGAATTGGCCGAACAGGCTCTTCACCCCAAACCGGAAGAAGAGTCTGCAAAAACGAAAGAAAAACATAAAGTCTCCTTGGAAACACTGGATCACCCGGATTGGAAGGTACGCTATGCAGCATTAGATCGAATGGATGATCCAGACTTGGAAGATTTGCCTGTTTTAGATAAGGCCCTGGATGATGAAAAAATGTCTGTACGAAGGATTGCAACGGCCTACTTAGGTATGATTGAAGATCGTAAAGTCCTCCCTTATCTTTATAAGGCGCTGCAGGACAGAGTCGTTACGGTTCGCCGGACAGCGGGCGATTGCCTTTCAGACCTTGGTTTTAAGGAAGCTATACCGGAAATGGTTAAAACCTTAAAAGATTCGAGTAAGTTGGTGAGATGGAGGGCAGCCATGTTCCTATATGAAGTGGGCGATGAATCGGCTCTTCCTGCCTTGCATGAAGCCGCGGATGATTCTGAGTTTGAAGTTCGTCTCCAAATTAACATGGCCATTGAACGCATTGAAGGAGGACATGAAGCTAAAGGTTCTGTCTGGCATCAAATGACTCAGGCGACCAATAACAAATAGATAACCAAAAAACACAGCCCGGAAATTTAGCAAAAAAATGAAACTGCACTCAAAGGATGATTTGATCCTTAAGGGTGCAGTTTTCTGCTTGATAGGAGAGCTTTAAGAATGAACGATTTCTATCTTACAATGAACTGTTTATTCCACACTTACCTGTTTCGCCTCCGTAATGACACTCTCCATTAATGTCTTTACCGTTTGATCTTTCGCAAGCCTTGGACTTTGACCGGACCATAAGGACATATACTCCGGATTCCCTTGTGATGCAGAAGCTTTCCTGATTCCTTTTGTTAAGCTATTCTGTACTGGATAATCAGGGATAGTAGCTTCCTTCTGACTGAACTCAGAAATAAACTGATTATGTATGCCTCTTGCCCATTTACCTGAAAAGGACCGGGTCAAAACAACCTGATCTTCCTGGGCTTGAAGGATTTCCTGTTTATGCAGGGGATTGGCTCCACTTTCCTTACATGTCAGAAATGCCGTTCCCATCTGTACCCCCTCAGCTCCTAAACAGAGAGATGCCATTAAGCCTCTTCCATCCATTATTCCTCCTGCCGCAATAACCGGGATTCGAACCTGGTCAACTACCTGAGGAATTAAAGACATCAAGCCAACTAAACCATCCTGATTATCCGGACTGAAATCCCCCCGATGTCCGCCAGCCTCACTCCCCTGAACAACAACGATATCCATACCGCTTCGTTCAATTTCTATTGCTTCTTTAACTGTTGTAGCTGTACCTATTAATATAATATCCTGACTTTTCAATTGCTTTACGGTATCCTTGGAAGGAATCCCAAATGTGAAGGAGCAAATCGGAACCTCTTCTTCCTGAATTACTTTCATTTGTTCCTGAAAGGTTTCCAGTAAATGATCAAATACAGGAGCATCCGTCTTATCATCAGGAATATTCAACTGGTTACGGATAGGTTGTAAGGCCTGATTTGCTTCTTGCCATTCCTTTTCGGTCGTATCAAATTCACCGGGAACAAACAGATTCACACCAAAGGGAGCATTCGTTAATTCTTTGATTTCTCTAATTTGCTTTCTCACTTGATCCGGAGTCATATAACCTGCTCCAATCATACCTAATCCCCCGGTATTCGATACCTCAGCAACCAATTCTGATGTAGTTACACCACCAGCCATAGGGGCCTGAATAATCGGATACTGAATAAGCAAACGTTCAGTCACCTTCGTTTTCAAATCCATCTATACACCTCATTTGTAAATGATTTAAAAAAGCTGGAAATCAATTTCATTTGACCTCCAGCTTTTCCCAAGATTATATCACAAAATCCGATTAGTTTTCAGAATTATCTATCACCTCATATTTTATTGTGTTCTGATGGAATCGTATCCTGATGATGAAGTTGTCAGTGAGGAAATGATGAATGAGATTTATCAGCTTCAACATAAATACGGATATAAGTAGGGAGCTATCTGTATATGATAGCTCCCTTTTCTATTACTGCTTTCGGTTATATTGCTCTTCAGCCATTTTTATCATTTCCCGTACCATGTTGCCGCCAATTTCGCCACCAATTTTCCCGGCATCCTTTGCTTTTAAATCCCCATTGTCACCGTGCTGAAGGGGTATTCCCTGTTCCTCAGCGATTTCATATTTAGCCTCATCGGGAGAATTGGTATGAGCAACTTGTGCCTTCAGATGGTCCAGGCCTTGGCGAGCCTCTGGTACAAGAATTTTATTGTTATTTCTTTCGGTCATCCGTATCTCTCCTCTTTTCCAGATTCGAGTATGACCTTTCTGCGGGGAAACCCTTGCCCCCTCTCATTATGTTTTACTGAATGGAGGGATTTATGAAATTTAATGGTGATGATGGTGTCCCTTTTTCGGATTTGTAACGACAAACTCTTCTTCCGGAACCTGGAAGAACTGAATCCAAATCCCATCCAGCCATTCTTCTTCCTGTTTACTTAATAAAATTTCTACATCTTTATCTGTCTTTACAATTTCATCATCTTCTTTAGGTGTATCGATACCAATATCATAATGGGCGTGATCTCCGTGTACATGGGAAACACTGACCCGTATCATTTTTCCTTCAGCTTCCTTGGTCGCTAACATACGTTTGAGTTCCTTACCGGCTAAGCGGTTGATTTTTACTTCCATGTTTAGTCCTCCTAAAAATTCATCTTTTCATATTATATCCTTAATTTTAGACAAAAATAAAGCAAAAGGGAATTTCAGCTATACTATTATGCACACAGGATGTTTCCGTATTATCAGGTTAGAAAATAGACTGAGGCAGCAATTTATACCGATATAGACGCACAATCATTTCAATAATAAGCTTTGGAAACTTTTTCGGGAAATATTTTAAGCGATAAAATTTCTGATAGGTGGCCTTTAAATCGTCCCACTGCCTGCATTCTTTGGTTTGTTTAAAGCGGGCAACATCAATAAGCTTTACCTGCCCATGACCGGTAAGAATGATATTTTTCAAGTGAGTATCAGAAGGGTTTAATCCCTTTGATTTGGCAAAATTCATCGCCTGATCTACCTGTTTTACCATCTCAGGAGTTATTTCAATTCCCTGACATAGGCATTCATAAAAGGTAATCCCAGATAAATATTCTAAGATAAAATAATTCCTGCCTTCACCATAAATAGCAGGGAAATACTGATCGTTATTTAATTGCCTGTAAATATTTATTTCCTGCTTTGCCAGGTATTCGCAGGAGGGATAAAATATTTTAACTGCCTTGTCTGTATTTGCAACTTTAAATACAGCAGCACTTCTTCCTTTACCGATTAAGATAAGCTCATCAGGATGTGAACGAATCCTTGTTTTGTGAAATGTCACCTTCTCAACCAAATCCCCAATAGGTTTCATTCTGGATTATCCTCTCCATTTCAGGTCTTTTCCACTGAACATTCCCGGGAAAAAGAAAAGTATGTGATTCGTTATCACATACCTTTCTTTTATCATATATTTTTTTCAATTGCATTTTATGTGCTTAAGCATTCTCCATTAAATGATCCTTTAACTGATCCCGTAGCGAACGTTTCAGGAATTTACCAACGGAGGTTTTTGGCAATTCATCCATAAAGACAATATCATCCGGAAGCCACCATTTCGCAAATTGAGGACGCATATAATCCAGCAGGTCTTCCTTTCCTATTTGATCCTTATAGGCATCTTTTAAGACGACACATGCAACAGGCCGTTCCATCCACTTCGGATGTGGAACGGCAACGACGGCAGCCTCGAAAACGGCTTCGTGTGCCATAAGTACATTTTCAATATCAACGGAAGAAATCCATTCTCCGCCACTTTTAATTAAATCCTTCGTACGGTCCACTAACTTAATATTTCCTTCCTCATCAATGGTTGCAATATCACCTGTATGCAACCAGCCATCCTGGAAGGCATCAGCTGTGCGCTCATCATTATAATATTCACTTGCAATCCACGGGCCTCTGACAAGCAGTTCTCCCATCTCTTTTCCATCTGCTCTGACTTCTCCACGATCGTTGACTACTTTCGCCTCCAGCCCAGGGACAATAATTCCCTGTTTGGAGCGGACATCAAGCTTCTCTTCTTCAGGTAAATCCTGCTGATAACTTTTCAGTCTTGCTGCAGTCACAACTGGAGTGGTCTCTGTTAAACCATAGGCATGTAAGAATGGGATCCCATGCTGTGATTCAAAGGCACGAATAATCCCTCGAGGGGCAGCTGATCCCCCGCAGACAACTGCACGTAAGCTGCTCATATCATAGTCGTGCTGCTCCAGTTCGTTTAACAGTCCTAACCAGATGGTTGGTACACCCGCTGTCAAAGTAACCTTTTCTTCTTCAATGAGTTCAGCTAACAGCTTTGGCGTGAACATTGGTCCTGGCAAAACCTGCGTGGTTCCAAACCATGTGGAAGCAAACGGAAGTCCCCAGGCATTCACGTGGAACATCGGTACAACCGGCATCAATACATCAGATTCGGACAGACCAAGCGTATCACTTAATCCTAATGCCATACTATGCAGGACGAGCCCGCGATGGGTATATTCCACTCCTTTAGGTTTTCCTGTAGTTGCAGATGTATAGCACATGGCTGCGGGATCATTTTCATCTAGTAGGTCAACATTATAATGATAGTCGGAATCCCCCTCAGCAATAAGGTCTTCATACGAATATACAGGTGAAAGTGATGTTGAAGGCACTTGATCTCCATCGGTCATAATGACATAAGCCTTTACAGTTTCCAATTTATCCTGAACCTGTTCAACCGCTGGAATGATATCTTCATCAATTAACAGTACTTTATCTTCCGCATGATTCAGGATGTAGCTCAAATGCTCCTGAGACAGCCGAAAATTAGCCATATGCAGTACGGCTCCCATGCAAGGTACAGCAAAATAGGCTTCTAAATGACGATGATGATTCCAGGCAAGTGTAGCCACACGGTCTCCCTTTTGAATCCCCAGCTTTTCCAAGGCACTGGATAGGGCACGTGCTCTCTGCCCGATATCTCTGTAGGTCAGACGGTGAATGGTTGAACCTGTCCGGGAGATCACCTGTTTTTTGCTGAAGTACTTTTCAGCCCGTTCAATCTTCTGAACTAACGTTAAAGGCGTATTCATCATTGTTTATCAACCCTTCCTGTAATTTGAAAATATTTAATATTCAGTAAATTTTAAGTAAAAAAATAAAACGGTTACCAACTGTATGCACTTTATATTGTATGCGTTTTCACAACTGATTGCAATAGTCTGTTTTCTAATCCTCCAAGTACCCAGCCAGGCACACCTTTATAAAAGGATCACCGATGGCTGCAATACCCAAAAATTAAGAAGGAGCAGATTCTGCTATGAACCTGCTCTTTTCTTACAAAAAAACGATTACTTTGTATTTTGCTCGATAAATGAACCTACTCTCTGCTGAAATTCTTCTGGCGCTACTGTAAATGCTTTAGTGTGTCCTGCATCCGGTACAATCCACAATTCCCTTTCCCCACCTGCTGCTTCATAAATCTCGTGTGCCATGTCAGTTGGAACGAGCTCATCAATCGCCCCATGGATAATAAAGAGCGGTTTTGTATTCTTCTTTACCTGCTCCATAGCCGAAGCCTCTTCAAAGGTATAGCCTGCCCGCACCTTCGTAAACAGACTTGTGAGATCCAGCAATGGGAATGAAGGCAATCCATATAAGTATTTTAATTGGTGGGTTAATTCCTCTTTGACCGTTGTGTAGCCACTATCAGCAACTATCCCCTTTACTTCTTCAGGCAGCTGCTCCCCGCTTGCCATTAAAACAGTGGCTGCACCCATAGAATTTCCATGCCAGAAGATCTGTTCAGCGTTTTTCTTTTCTATTAAAATATCAGTCCAGCCTAATATGTCCTTGCGATCATGCCAGCCGTAGCCAATATAGTCTCCTTCACTTTCCCCATGTCCTCGTGCATCAGGCATTAATATATCAAATCCCTGATCATAATAGAATTTCACATAATCATCCATCTGTTCTTTGTGACCGCGATAGCCATGAGCCAGTATCACTGCTTTACCTGTTGACTGCTCATTTTTCAGGAAGTCCGCTTTTAAGGTTAAATCGTCATAGGAGTTCTGTGTAATGGTTTCAAAAGATTGATTCTGGTACCACTGCTTTGCTTCCTGAAGAATTTGGTGTTCAGCTTCCACCTCTGCTGTTGCCGGCTCTGATCCTCGATAAAGCTCTACTTCCTGTCCACGCTTAACGGCCTCGCCATAAAAATAATTGACGGCAAATCCTGCGCCAATGATAACCAGTCCTAAAAAAATACTTGCGATAATGATAATCTTTTTCTTCATCCTGCTCCCTCAATTATATTCTATTTTTTATCATCAGTTTCTGATAACTCGTCTACCAGTCTCTCAGCCGCACGACGGTAAAAATTACTCATATTTACAAAAGAAGAAATAAGAAATACCTTTTTTAAGTAATCCAGATCCTCTTCATCCAGTTGATTGGCTATTTCCTCCACCTTTTCTTCACTATCTCTTGTATGATTGGAAAAGGTCTCCGCATTTTGTTCAGATAAATGAATGTAGCTGCGGTAAAATCGGTCGAGATCAAAGTCTCCCTCAGTCATTTTTTGATTGATACCTTCTAAGACTGCTTTTATATCATTGATAGATAAAGCGCCTTTAAGCTGATAGATTAAGCTGATTAATAATACATGGTCTTTGGAATATTTTTTATTTGTAATCGGAAAGAACAGCTTGCCCTTCGCATAATTATTTATCATCGTTTTGGTTAAAACTTTATCCTCTTCATGTCTCTTTGAATCTTTATATTTTTTCTCGAATAATTGAATCACCTGATCCATATATAAGTCCAGGTCCGGTATATCCTCCGGGGTTAAGTGGTTGTACAATTCCAATTCTTCAAGTAACTCATCGATATTTTCCATAAAATTTCCCTCATTAAAATGGTTTTATGATTCTATTATACGGGAACCTTTTTATACAGTAAAGGTTGACTGCATGTGATTATCATTGTATCATTATATGTAGTTATTAAAACTACATAACGTTTTGGAGGGATTTTGTGGGTGCATATATTCGTGAGCCAATAAATGGATTTACCCATTTATTCGGTGCTGTTTTTTCCTTTGCCGGTTTACTTGCTTTAGTCATAAAGGCTGCAATGAACAGCTTTTCGGCTGTAGATATAATGGCTGTTATTATTTTTGGGGTCAGCATGATTCTGCTATACTCCGCTTCAGCGACTTATCATATGGTCACGGCCAGAGATCATGTCATTGCATTTTTAAGACGGATTGATCACTCGATGATTTTCGTTTTAATTGCAGGTACGTATACACCGTTTTGTTTAATCAGCATGGAAGGTACATTAGGATGGGTTCTCTTTATTATTATTCAGAGCCTTGCTGTATTTGGGGTGGCTTATAAATTGATTTTCTTTCACAGCCCAAGATGGTTGTCGACGTCTATTTACATTGCTATGGGCTGGATGGTCATTTTCTTTTTCTCCCCTCTATCAGATGTGATCGGTACAGGAGGAATGACCCTTCTCATTGCAGGCGGGGTTTTGTATACCATAGGTGGCGTGATTTACGGGGCCAAGCCTAAGTTCCTGGAATTTAAACATATGGGCTTTCATGAGATTTTCCATATCTTTATTCTGCTCGGCAGCCTTGCTCATTTTCTATCGGTTTATTTCTATGTATTATAATGGAATCTTAAGGATTGTGAAAGGAGTCTGCTGATGAAAGCAGGCTTCTTTTTTCACTTCATTCTATCAAATTTTTCTATTATATGGCTTAGCCATTTTCGTAGTAATTCGTAATACTCGGGCAGTTGTTTAAAAATTTCCACTGCTAACTCTTCATTATAAGTATGAACCGTTAGATTTCGGTCATTTACCATTTTTAGCCCCAGTATGGTTTCTTCTTCAGTAAACATACCTATCTCCCGTGAATAACGAATAACCCCTTTTGGTGAACCTGCATCCAACCCTTCAATATCAAATAAGAACTGTTTCCCTGCCTTCCAGCATGCTTCAAAAGTAAATTCAAACCTTTGTATCGCGGCATCCCTTTCTACATTAGAGGGTTTTGATATTTCTAACACTTCACCAAAAGCTGTTAAGGCACGTTTAGCAAGTTTAATTCTTTCTTCTAATCTTTCCATAATACCCCTTCTTCCTTTACTCTTTCTTTAAGTTGCTCATTAGCAGCAGTTAAATCGACAAGATCCACATGATAGGGGATTGTTGATTCTTCAATACGATCTCGTAGTTCTACCCACTTTCTCATTGGAATTTCACCATCCGATTGTATCGCAACATCTATATCTGATGTTTGTTTTTCTTCTTCACGGGCCCAAGAACCAAAAAGATATACTTTTACCGGTTCATCTTCTAATGTTTTAACGACAATATCCCTTAAATCAATTAATAATTTTTCTCTAAGTACGTGATTACGACTCATGGTTGTTCACCTCAATTCTCAATCATGAAATAACAAGCACAATCCGTTAAATTTAACATCTTCCCTATCTTAATTATATCAATATTTAACGGCAAAAACGAACCCCTACCGCTGGGGTTCGTTTTTATGTGCAAAGACCTTTTCCAGTTGCTCTGCTCCTTCTCTTAATGCCTGCTCTGATTCAGGAGAAAAGCCAATGAAGTTTCCAAAGCCATGAATAAGTCCGTCATAATTTTTATAGAAAACGTTGACACCGCCTGACTTTAACTCATCAGCAAAAGCCTTTCCTTCATCACGCAACGGATCATACTCTGCCGTCAAAAGTGTTGCGGAAGGGAGTTTATCTAATTCCTTAAACATTATAGGGGAGGCATAGGGATGGTTGCGTTCCTTTGGATGATTGAAATAATGCTTACTGAACCACTGCATCATTTCCAGCGTTAGAAAGTAGCCGTCTGCGTTTTCCATCATGGATGCAGGTGGTGTTTCTCCTTTAAATCCTGTTGAAGGATATAAAAGGAATTGATGCTTGATGTCAGGACCTCCCTGTTCATAAGCTTTGATACAAGTTACAATAGACAGATTTCCACCGGCACTGTCGCCACCCACCGCAATTCGCTGTCCATCCATATCAAATGCTGAGGCATGCTCGGCAACCCAGACGAGCGAATCATAGGCATCTTCAACAGCAGCCGGATATTTATGCTCAGGTGCAAGCCGATAATCTACAGAAACGACCACACATTTAGCCTGATTAGCGATCAAACGACAAATGGAATCATGACTGTCCAGATCGCCAATCACCCATCCACCGCCATGATAATAAACCAGTCCCGGATATGGAGCCTCTCCTTCCACTGGTGTATAAACACGAACCGGGATGTCTCTGCCTTCAAGAGACAGTACCCGGTTTTCCACCTTCTCAACACGCTCTCCCCCTTGAGCCATAGCAAGCATCTGCTTTTCCTTGGCCCGGTACTGCTCAGGGGTCACCTGGTCCATATCAATCTCAGGTAACGCCTTAAGATCATCCAGGAATGCCTGAATGCTTGGAACCACCGCCATTTTACTCTCCTCCTTTTTTTTATAACAAAGACGCAAGCGCCCGTTTAGCGACGTACGGACTGGACTGAGCCATAGGAGATAAAGGAAACACGACGAACCTTGTGAGTCGATGTTGACTTATCGTACGAAGGTGAAGGAAGTCACGCTAGTCGCTAGACGCTGGAGCCGGACGTGGCCTCTACTAATCACACCACTTTAAATTTCATATAGCGTAAAAAAACATTATTCCTGATTTATTTTTACAATTTGCTTCCCTAAATTTTCACCTTTAAAGAGACCGATAAATGCCTGTGGAACATTTTCAAATCCTTCTACAATTGTCTCTTCATATTTTAACTTTCCTTCTGAGAGCCACTGTCCAAGATCCCTTGCTGCCTCCTTAAATCGTGGAGCATAGTCGCTTACAATAAATCCTTTCATCAAGGCCCGTGTTTTAATCAGCTTAGGCTGAATACGAGGACCCATATCCTCACTGAGACTTGTGATATTGTAAGAGGAAATAGCCCCGCAAACCGGTACTCGCGCAAAATCGTTCAGCAGGCTGGTCACCGCATCTGAAATCGGACCGCCAACGTTATCAAAATAGACATCCACTCCATTCGGGCACGCCTTTTTCACAGATTTATAGATATTTTCCGTTGTTTTATAGTTAATGGTGGCATCAAATCCCAGCTCTTTTTCCAGGTATTCTGTCTTTTTATCTGAACCGGCAATCCCTACCACTCGTGTGCCCTTCATTTTGGCGATTTGTCCGACAGCCATACCAACTGCACCGGCAGCACCTGAGATAACAACCGTTTCTCCCTCTTTTGGCTGTCCGATATCCAGCAACCCAAAATAAGCGGTCAAACCTGTTGTTCCCAGAATTCCAAGATAGGCTGACAGAGGAGCGAGCTGTTCATCCACTTTCCGAATCTGAGAAGCATCCATTGCATTATATCGCTGCCAGCCAAGCATACCTGTCACCTTATCGCCAGCCTTAAGTTTGTCACTTTTGGATTCAACTACTTCCCCTACAACACCACCAGATATCACTTCATCCACTTTAAATGGTTCGATGTAGGATTTTGCTGTACTCATCCTTCCTCTCATATATGGATCCACAGATATATACAGGGATTGAATCAGAACTTGCCCCTCTTTTAATTCCGGTACTTCTGTCTCTCTAATTTCAAAGTTATCCTCTGCAGGTGTTCCTTCTGGTCTGGATTTTAATAAAATTTGTTCATTTTTCATATTTCTGCTCCTTTCTTTTATGCGTAATTGGCCACAGCCTTTTTAACATTCTATTTATATAACTTCTTGGTTCATGAGGATTATCCTTTAATTAATTGAAAATTCAATTTTTGTCCTGCGAATTGCAGGTGAAAGTGCTTACAAGTCGAATACATAGAAGGAATGAAAAATATACATTAGAAAAATAACGTGGGTTCCATTTAGGGGGGAGACCATATGAACTATGACGTTATTATCGTAGGAGCTGGTCTGGCAGGGCTGACGGCTGCGGCTGAAGTAACGGATTCAGGAAAAAAAGTATTACTGTTAGATCAGGAACCAGAAGCATCTTTAGGCGGACAGGCATGGTGGTCCTTTGGCGGGCTATTTCTGATTAATTCCCCTGAACAGAGGCGAATGGGAATTAAAGACTCTAAAGAATTGGCGTGGCAGGACTGGCTGGGTACTGCCGGTTTTGATCGTGAAGATGATGAGGATTATTGGGGAAAAAAGTGGGCTGAGGCTTATGTGGATTTTGCGGCTGGTGAAAAGCGGGCCTGGTTAAAATCCTTAGGGGTCCGTTTTTTTCCTGTTGTAGGCTGGGCCGAGCGTGGGGGCTATCTGGCTGAAGGACACGGAAATTCCGTTCCCCGATTCCATATTACCTGGGGAACCGGTCCGGGGATTGTGGAACCATTTGAACATAAATTACGTGAAGCCATGAAAAAGGGACTCGCTGATTATCGTCCACGGCACCAGGTGGATGAGCTTATCACTGAAAATGGTAAGATCGTGGGGGTAAGAGGCTCAATTTTGGAGGAAAGTGACGCTTCCAGAGGGGAAGAAAGCTCTCGAACTGTGGTTGATGATTTTGAATTTAGTGCAGATGCTGTGATTGTTTCAAGTGGTGGTATTGGGGCTAACTTTGAGCTCATTCGTGAAAACTGGCCTTCCCCACTAGGTAAGCCACCTGGAAATATGATTTCCGGAGTGCCAGCACATGTAGACGGGCGCATGCTTGCCATTTCGGAAAAAGCAGGAGGGAAAATTGTCAATCGGGATCGGATGTGGCACTACACGGAAGGTATTAAAAATTGGAGCCCCATCTGGCCGGAGCACGGTATACGAATTCTTCCCGGCCCCTCCTCGATCTGGCTTGATGCGAATGGCAATCGCCTGTCGGTACCCAATTTACCCGGGTTTGATACATTGAGTACGCTGAAAGCCATTCTTTCAACAGGCTATGATTATTCCTGGTTTATTTTAACAAAAACCATTATCGAACGTGAATTTGCCTTGTCCGGATCCGAGCAGAATCCTGATTTAACCGGAAAAAGCATTCGCAAGGTCCTGTCACGTGTGCTGCCTGGTCCTCCTGGGCCTGTGCAGGCATTCATGGATAAAGGTGAGGATTTTATAGTTGCCAAAGACCTTCAAGAACTCGTTAAGGGAATGAATGATCTTACGGGAGAACAGCAGCTTGATTACTCTCATATTAAAAGGCAAATAGAAGCTAGAGACCGAGCGATGGATAATTCCTTTTCAAAAGATTTACAGGTAACAGCTTTACGAGGAGCACGCCAATACCGCGGTGATCGTCGAATTCGTGTAGCAAAGCCTCACAAAATTTTAGATCCAAAACACGGACCACTGATTGCGGTACGTCTTAACATTTTAAGCCGTAAAACCCTCGGTGGACTTCAGACCGATCTCTCAGGCAGAGTGTTAAATGATGAGGGTGAGCCTGTCAAAGGACTCTATGCCGCCGGGGAAGTGTCCGGTTTCGGCGGTGGCGGTGTTCACGGGTATCGCTCCCTGGAAGGAACCTTTTTGGGCGGATGCTTATTTTCTGGCAGGAAAGCAGGTCGGGGTGTTGTGGAAGATATCGGGCGTTAGGGATTAATGTAAAGCTTTAAATGGTAACGAAAATTTTAAAACAGGCTGGTTTCTGGCTTTGACAGTCAGGCAAATGAACCATCCTGGAGTCTGAATTAGATTTCCAGGATGGTTTTTTGCGTTTTTGCAGGGAGTTGGCTGGTTGGATTTTGTGATTCGGGGGTGGTATCCGCCGGTTGGAGGATTCTATCAATTAGTTTTGGGGTTTTATCCACCGATTTTGAAGTGAATCACGTCTTTTTTTAAATCTATCAACCTTTGCTATTCAGGCTGTTCTTTAATCGGTTCATTTGGCGTGGTTATCTGTCAATTGCTGCTGGGTATCAATCAAGTCTGTTTATATTCAAGGCTGTTTGCTGGTTTTATCAATCAGTTTCTTAGATTTATCAATCAAAACTGATCTACCACTTCTGATCCCTGCATTTATCCACCGATTCATGCTGGTTTCAAGGCTGTTCACTCTATGTATCCGTCATTTCCACACTTTTATCAATCACTCTCACTCATTTATCCATCAAATTCAATAATCTATCCATCCCCCCATCCAGTACAATAAAAAAAGCCTGATCCCTTCATCATGAATCAGGCTCTTTCATTTATTCATTAGGCTACAACATCATAGCCCTGTTCTTCAATGGCTTCATTCATTGCTTCTACGGTAACCTTGGAGTCATCATAGGTTACGTCGACTTTGCCAGTGCTTAGGTCGACCTCAACGGATGACACTCCATCAAGGCTTTCTAAAGCACCTTTTACAGATTGTACGCAATGTCCGCATGACATTCCCTGTACGTTTAATATTGTTTGCATGATTCATTACCCCTTTCAAAATTAAATATTTTATATCTTCACTCGCTTCAATCGAAGTGAGTTAGACACCACACTAACTGAACTTAGAGCCATCGCACCGCCGGCAATCCATGGAGCCAGCAGTCCCAGTGCCGCAACCGGAATGCCGGCACTGTTATAGGCCAGAGCCCAAAATAGATTCTGACGGATGTTTTTAATGGTGGCTTTACTCATTTTAATCGCTTTAGGAATGAGTAATAGTTCGCCTCCTAAAATGGTGACATCCGCTGCTTCGATAGCGACCTCTGTTCCTGTTCCGATGGCAATCCCGATGTCTGCAACAGCTAATGCAGGCGCATCGTTTATGCCATCTCCTACCATCGCTACTTTATTCCCCTGGAGCTGTATTTGTTTTACCTGATTGGCTTTTTCTTCCGGGAGAACCTGGGCAATGACCTGATCAATTCCTACCTGATCGGCAATGGATTCTGCGGTTCGTTTGTTATCGCCTGTGAGCATGATTACCTTAAGCCCCAGTTCTTTCAGTTCTTTTATTGCTTCGATAGCTGTTTCCTTAACGGTATCGGCTACTGCAACAATGCCGCGGTACTCACCGTCTACAGCGATAAGCATAGCGGTCTTTCCATTGTTTTCGTAATCAACCAGCTGCTGTTCGGCATTTTCCACCCTTACTTCATTTTCTTCCATAAGGGTTCTTGTTCCGACAAGAATGGTTTTCCCGGATACGACTGCTTTAATACCCCTTCCAGGTATGGCGTTAAAATCGTCTGTATCCAGTAAACGAATTTCCTGTTCTGTCGCATAGGAGACAATGGCCTCAGCTAAAGGATGCTCAGAGCCTTTTTCTGCACTGGCCAACAGGCGCAGGGTTTCCTCATCGCCAGTAAAATCAGTGACCTCAGGCTTACCCTTAGTGATGGTTCCTGTTTTGTCCAAAATAATCGCATCTAAATCGTGGGTTCTTTCCAAATGCTCTCCGCCTTTGAACAAGATCCCGTTTTCCGCTGCTTTGCCTGTTCCAACCATGATGGAGGTAGGGGTGGCCAGGCCTAACGCACATGGGCAGGCGATAACTAACACCGCAATAGCTGCGACAAGGGATGCTTCAAAGTTGCCTGGTGAAACGAAAAATATCCAGACAATAAAGGTTAGTGCAGCGATCCCTACAACTATCGGAACAAAATAGCCGGAAATCACATCGGCCAGACGCTGAATGGGCGCCTTTGAACCCTGGGCATCCTCAACAACTTTTACAATGGAAGCTAAGGCGGTATCCTTGTCTACTTTTGTTGCTTCCATTTCGATGGTTCCGTTTTTGTTCATGGTCGAACCGATGACTTCCGCATTCGCTTCCTTTTCAACAGGAATGGATTCACCTGTGATCATCGACTCATCAACAGAGGTTCTTCCTTTAACGATGGTACCGTCTACGGGTATTTTCTCGCCGGGCTTAACCATGAGGCGATCCCCGACTGTAACCTCTTCCACCGGTATCATCACCTCTTCTCCATCTCTGATGACCCGGCCCTGCTTTGCCTGCAGGTTCAGCAGTTTAGAGAGCGCGACAGTGGTTTTACTTTTCGCGTTAGTCTCCAGATATTTTCCAAACAGGATCAGCGTAATTAAAATCGCACTCGTTTCAAAATAGAGATGGGGGGTATAGGCTGAGTTTCCTATCGTTTTTAGCCCTTCATACAGACTGTAGAAATAGGCTGCACTCGTTCCTAATGCAACCAGTACATCCATGTTGGCACTGCCATTTCGCAAATTCTTATAGGCCCCAACATAGAACTGCCAGCCGATGATAAACTGAACAGGTGTCGCCAGGGCAAACTGGAACCATGGATTCATGAAAATATCAGGAATGTCTGCCCCAAATAAGTGCACAAGCATGGTCACCAGTAATGGAGCGGATAACAAGGCTGACACGAGCAGCCTCGTTTTCATTTGTTTAAGCTGCTTTTCCTTCTGTGACTGTTTCCCTTCCTGATCGGCTTTAACCTTTGCATCATAACCGAGCTTCTGGATTTTTCCGATAAAATCATTTTCTTCAATGAACCCGGGCGTATATTCAATCGTTGCACTCTCGGTGGCAAGGTTGACACTTGCCTGTTTGACGCCCTTTTGTTTATTTAAAACCTTTTCAATTCGATTGGAACAGGCTGCACAGGTCATGCCCATCACATCGAGTTCGGCTTTTTCGGTTTGAACCCCATAGCCCAGTTTTTCGATTTTTTCGCTTATATCATCAACGGATGCTGTGGATGGATCATAATCGATACTTGCTTTCTCCGTGGTCAAATTCACCTGAGCATCGACACCGTCCATTTTATTTAAGACCTTCTCAATTCGGTTTGAGCAGGCTGCACAGGTCATCCCTGTGACACCAAGGGTTGTATGCTCTTGTTCACTCATGCTTCTCCCTCCTTACTGAACATGATGGGAAGTCACTTTTCAAAGCTTTATTTAGAGAATTGCTTCATGACTTCCATCAATTCATCGATTGCTTCGTCACCATTCCCTGATTTTACTGCGTCACTGACACAATGCTTGGTGTGTCGTTCTGCAATAGAGAAGCCCACTTTTTTCAAGGCTGCGTTAATGGCACTGATTTGAACCAAAATATCCGGACAATAACGATCTTCCTCAACCATTTTTTGAATTCCCCGGACCTGCCCTTCAATACGTTTTAAGCGATTGACTACGGCTGCTTTTTCATCGTCCGTTCTGGGGGTTACCGGATGATCATGCAGGAATTCACCCACTCAGCATCCCTCCTTATCTATTCTAATTATACTATACCCCCCTATAGTATTAGTTGTCAAATGAGATGTTCCTTTATTATAAAGATTAGTATAAGCGTTCCCGCACAAAGTATTTCTTAGTTATATTAAACCAAAAAAGTCAGGAGTGTTCTGTGATTTCAAACACTCCTGACTTTAAAATTCACTATTTTTCTATTCTCAATTAAATAAAACCACTTGTTTTGCCGTTATTTCCCCTGCAAAAACTTTTATTTAAGAAACCATTTAATCCTTTTTACACCGTTTTTCATCGTCGGATATCGGAAAGGGATATCGAATAAGTTCGTCTGTTTTACGATACTCTTCTTGTGGGAAAAGGCATCAAAATTACCCTTCCCGTGATAGGAGCCGATTCCACTGGATTTTACGCCGCCAAAAGGTAAATAAGGCGAGACAAAATGATAGACCGTATCATTAATACAGCCGCCTCCAAAGGAAATTTTACTCAGCACTTCTGACTGGATATTTTTTTCGGCTGTAAATAAATACAGGGCCAATGGATGAGGATGCTGATAAACACCATCAATGACCTCATCTAAATCCTGATATTCCATCACGGGTAAAATCGGACCGAATATTTCATCCTTCATCACGGGATCCTCCCATGAAATATCCGTCAGCACAGTTGGCTCCATAGCAAGTGTTGTGGAATCAATCTGTCCTCCCATAAACGTTTCGCCATCTTCAAGAAACATTTTCAGACGGTTAAAGTGTTTTTCACTGACGATATGTGTATAATTTTCATTTTTTAAAGGCTCCTCACCATATAAATGGTGAACCGCCTTTTTAAATTCCTCCAAAAATTCCGTTCTGATATTTTCATGAACATACACGTAGTCAGGGGCAATACACGTTTGACCGGCATTGGTAAATTTACCCCAGGCTATGCGCTTGGCAGCTAATTTCAGGTTGGCATCCTCGTGTACAATACAAGGACTCTTTCCTCCTAACTCCAAGGTGACTGGTGTCAGGTTTTTGGACGCGGCCTCCATCACAATCTTTCCTACGGGCACACTTCCGGTAAAAAAGATATAATCAATATTCTGATTCAATAACTCCTGACTTGCTTCTACCCCACCCTGAACAACGGAGACAAATTCCTCTGGATAAAGCCTGGCAATTAAACGTTCCATAAAGTCTGACGTTTCCGGTGTATATTCCGATGGTTTAATGATGGCTGTGTTTCCGGCCGAAATCGCTCCAATCAGAGGAACCAGTGCCAGCTGAAATGGATAGTTCCAAGGGGAGATAATCAGGGAAACCCCATATGGCTCAGAGTAGATATAGCTGGAAGAGCCAAAATGTGTAATCGGTGTTCTTACCTTTTTGGGCTTCATCCACGAACGCAGTCGCTTTAATGTAAAGCCAATTTCCTCCAGTACAATTCCGATTTCTGTTGAATAAGCTTCAAATTCCGACTTATTTAAATCAATTTTCAGGACATCCATAATTTCCTTTTCATTATCCTGAATCGCACGCTTTAATTTTTCGAGCATTTCCACGCGAAAGGAAACCTCTCTTGTTTTCCCGCTTTGGAAAAATTCCCTCTGTTTCCGTACAAGTGTCTGGTAGCCTCCCAATGTTCTCCTCCTCCCTATTCCATAATGGTATGATACAAGAATTGCATATCTTTTTTTCCGAAAATCTCTGGAACAGGATAAAGCGGGTTGGCTTCAGAAAGTGCACGTTTAACCATGAATGGAAGATCATCCTCCTTAATTCCGCCTATTTTGTCCGGGATTTCCATCCTTTCATTTAAGCCCTTAATCTCCTCAATAAATTTCGCTGCCTTTTGCTCCTCATTATCTGATGGATCCCCAATGTTCACTAAATCAGCAAGTTCAGCCAGAGGTTTATTCACAGTGCTTCCGTAGTACTCAAGCACATGAGGTAAAATAACGGCGTTTGCCAGGCCATGAGGAACCCCATAAAACCCACCCAGGGTATGAGCAATCGCATGTACATTTCCAACATAAGCCCGTGTAAAAGCGACACCTGCCAAATAGGCGGCCCGCTGCATATTGGCCCTGGCCTCCAGATTTCCACCATTTTCATAAGCCTCATAGAGATTATCGAAAATCAGCTTCACCGCTTCCCGACTGCTCTGTTTTGCTTTTTCCGAGGCCCCGTGATTTGTGTAGGCTTCAACCGCATGAGTCAGAGCATCCATTCCTGTTGTAGACGTTATGTGTGGAGGCAGTTTCTGGGTCAGCAATGGATCGAGCACAGCGAATTGGGGAATCAGGGATAAATCCATAATGGCATACTTTTCATGGGTGTCAGGATTGGAAACTACCGATGCAACAGTTGCCTCACTCCCTGTTCCCGCTGTAGTAGGAACCGCTATAAGAGGCGGGATTTCCTTTCGTATTTTAAGCAAGCCTTTTAACTTTGGTACAGGTTTCCCTGGCCGGGCTACTCTTGCACCTACGCCCTTGGCACAATCCATAGGAGATCCCCCGCCAAAGGCAATGATCCCTTTGCAGTTATTGTTCTTATAAACCTTTAAAGCGTTTTCAATATTCCCAATGGTTGGATTAGGAACAACTTGATCATAAATGACGTAATGAATGCCTTCTTTCTTAAAAGCCTCAAGCATTTGATCCATTAATCCTATGGATCGAATCCCTTCATCAGTGACAATTAAAACTTTATCAAGGTGCTTTCTTTTTAATAATGGCGGCAGCTCACTTAAACTGTTTTCTCCTTCCAGCAAAACAGGTTCGCGCCATGGTAATAATCCCATTACGATACGGCTTACTCGCTGGTATACCCTGCAAAATAACTTAAACATAAATGCCCTCCTCTGCATCATGAATACACGGCTTCTACAAATAATGTAAGCGCTTAACTTTTGCTATGAAAAATCAGGCTGAAAAGTGTCACCTCCCGCTAAAACTGTGTAAAATCAGATTCATTAAGTCCTTCTCATATAACCTTCTTCACTTTAATATATAAATAATTTTCACAATATTCAATCACTTATTATGTATAATAGTCTTTTAGCTCATGGGAAAAAGGGGTACATTTATAGGGGAATCCTTTCTGCAGTAATCAGACAATTGACGGGAGAACAAAGATATAAAGTGAAACTTCCATCAGTGGGGGGTTCTCCATCCCCCACTGATGGTTAGTTGAACTTATTAGGTTTTTACTGGCCGTTTATCCCCCTCTTAGTCTTGTTGGGTTACCCTCAAAACTTGAAGTGGGGGTATTACGGCCAGTTAATACGTGATAAATGTACAAGCGCAGGTACCCATTTGTCGAGGCTAAACGGGTTCCCGCGCTTTTCCTTGTCCGGCTGCTGCGCTGGACTCACTTAATTATTTAAGCTATAGGAGTGCCATCAGGGACCTGTTGATCAGGCTGCAACAGGACAACATCCCCTTCACGAGGTACGCCTCCAATCACCAGAACCTCTGACTTATAACCGGCAATACGCATCGGTGGAAAATTGACGACTGCAACCACCTGTCTGCCAATAAGCTGCTCTGGTTCATAGCGTTCTGTGATCTGAGCCGACGATTGCTTCACACCTAATTCTCCAAAATTAATTTCAAGTTTAATGGCAGGCTTTCTGGCTTCCGGAAAAGGTTCAGCTTTTTTCACAGTACCAATACGAATATCCAGGTTCTGAAAGTCTTCCAATGTGGCCATAACGTTCTCTCCTTTTTAACAAGCATTCTACTATTTCATTCATTATTTTTTAAAGAATCCCTTCTTAATGATAGGATTATTTTAAGAAGAGGAACGATGAAAACCTGACGATGGAATGAAAGATAAAAAATCGGGTAAAGTTATGAAAGGAAAACTACTATTTTACGGGAAGTTGGGAATATGAGCGTATACATTTTCTTAGTCATTGGGTTTATTTTTTTAATTAAGGGTGCTGATTTTTTCGTGGATGGAGCCTCTAATATTGCAAGGCTGCTACGTGTGCCGTCGATTATCATTGGCTTAACCATTGTTTCCTTAGGTACCAGTTCACCAGAAGCAACGGTAAGTATTGTTGCTGCACTGGAGGATAGTGCTGAGGTTTCACTCGGGAATGTTATCGGCAGTAACATTTTTAATTTAACACTTGTGGTTGGTACGGCTGCTATAATCTTCCCTTTAAAGGTGGAGACAGAAACCGTCCGTAAAGAGATTCCTTTCACTTTACTGGCAAGTGTAGCCTTACTGGTGGTTATGAGTGATGTCACATTGGAAGGTTTAAATGATAATTTTATTACCCGCAGTGACGGTCTCATTTTCTTACTGTTTCTTTATATTTTCATGTCCTATGTCATTGAGGTTGCACTCAAAAACAGAAAAAACACAGAAGCGGACGCGATGGCCGTTGATGTCACGTGGGGAAAAAATATTCTGGTTACCATTTTTGGATTAACGGGCATCATTATTGGGGGCGAATTGGTTGTCTCTAATGCGACTGAAATTGCCTACCGATGGGGGATGAGCGAAACCTTAACAGGTCTGACGATTGTTTCCATTGGTACGTCTCTCCCTGAACTGGTCACTTCTGTTACCGCTGCTTTGAAAAAGGAAAGTGAGATTGCTCTGGGGAACATTGTAGGAAGTAATATTTTTAATATTTTATTTGTACTTGGAGTTTCCTCGGCGATTACACCTCTTGCCGTGAACGGAAAAGTTTTCACAGATGTGTATCTTATGCTGCTTATAACGGTTGTTTTACTGATTTTTTCCCGTACAAACTTCAGGGTTGGAAAACGGGAAGGGCTGATTCTCATCGCCTTTTATATCGCCTATATGGTTTATATTATTTTGAGAAATTAATGCTTATGGGTTAAAAAGAACCAGTGCGGGCACGGGCCCGCCTGGTTTATCACACGAGGTGTCCTTCCGCCTGAACGATTATGATTTCTGTTTCTAGCGCTTATTCATATCGTTTGGATGAGGTCCATTTCGTCTGTTTCGATTAAGCTGATGCATCCCATCCATTTCTTCAGCTGTGAGCTCAAAATCAAATACATTAAAATTCTCTTCTATTCTGGATGGTGTAACGGACTTCGGAATCACAATCGTGTTATTTTGCAGATGCCAGCGTAAGATTACCTGGGCAGGGGTTTTCTGATGAGTTTCAGCAATTTTGTTTACTGTTTCATCACGCAACGCTTCCCCGCCCTGATCCAGAGGACTCCATGCTTCTACAAAAATGTCATGCTTGGCACAGAACTCTTTCATTTCATTTTGGGCAAGATAAGGATGACATTCCACTTGATTAAGCACAGGCTTTACTTCACATTCTTCAAGAATACGTTCTAAATGCTCAATTTCAAAATTACATACTCCAATCGCTTTTACGCGGCCATCGTTATAAAGTTTCTCCATTGCTTTATAAGTATCCACATAATCATCAAACTCAGGTGTCGGCCAGTGAATCAAGTATAAATCCACATAGTCGAGCCCCAGTCTTTCAAGGCTTTCATCAAACGCACGGAGGGTATTTTCATAGCCCTGGTCACTATTCCAGACCTTCGTAGTGATAAATAGATCTTCACGGGGAACACCTGAATCTTTAATGGCTTTTCCGACGCCCTTCTCATTCTGATAAATCATCGCTGTATCAATCGAGCGATAACCTGTTTCAAGTGCTTTTGATACGGCTTTGGTTGCTTCGTCATTTTCTACCTGCCAAACACCAAAACCGAGCTGTGGCATTTTGATTCCGTTGTTTAAGGTAACATAATCCATGATGCAAATCTCCTTTCGGCGTATTATAGAATTCCTAGTGTCATTTTTCCACAACATCAATAAAATACCATAATAAGGTCAGGTATGTCATTTTCGGGGTGCTGTATATCAGTATTCAGTATATATGAGGTGGCAGCATAAAGGGACAAGGAGCCTGTCCCCATGTCCCTATACAATCTGCTTTGTGGTTTCACTTGTTAAGTATCCATGGACCTGTTCGGCAACTTCCTGTCCTTCACGAATGGCCCAGACTACAAGGCTTTGACCACGGCGTGCATCACCTGCCGTATAAACCCCTTCTTCACTTGTACGGTAGTCCTTCATTCCGTCGGCCGTCCATATGCGACCCCGTTCATCCGTTTTCAGACCAAAATGTTCTAAAACCTCTTGTTCTGGACCGGTAAAACCGATAGCTACTAAAACCAGATCAGCCTCCCACACCTGTTCCGTACCCGGGATTTCTTTTGTTACCAGTTTCCCATTTTCATAAACCTTTTCCACATTCAGCGTGTGCAGGGCTTTCACTTGTCCCTGTTCATCCTGCTCAAAGCGCTGGGTTAAAATTTCATATTTACGCGGGTCTTCTCCCTGGGCATTGACGCCTTCCTTATACCCATAATCCAATTTGAACGTCATCGGAAACTCAGGCCATGGATTGTCATCTGTCCGCTCTTCCGGACTTGCCGGATGCTTGCCGAACTGAACGACCCGCTTACAATTTTGGCGAAGGGCCGTGGCTACACAGTCCGCTCCTGTATCCCCGCCACCGATCACAATTACATTTTTGCCTTGTGCTGAAATTGGTGTATCTTTCGGGTCGGTTTCAAGGGCCTTTGTCGCAGCGGTTAAATAGTCCATGGCAAAATGAATGCCGTTACTATTACGATTCTCTAAAGGAATATCCCGTGGGTTCTGAGCTCCTGTACACATAATGACGGCATCGTACGAGGCATTCAATTCCTCCCGGGTAATATCTGCACCGACCTCTGTGTTACATGTAAACTCAATCCCCGATTCCTTCATGACGTTGATGCGGCGGTCAACCGTTTCCTTTTCCAGTTTCATATTCGGAATCCCGTACATGAGCAAGCCGCCCGGCCGGTCATCCCGTTCAAACACCGTCACATGATGACCCATTTCATTCAGCTGATCAGCCGCCGCCAGTCCAGCAGGTCCTGAGCCGACAACAGCTACACGTTTCCCTGTACGGCGTGCCGGAACTTTAGCTTGCACCCAGCCATTTTCAAATCCTCGTTCGATAATCTCATTTTCAATTGATTTAATAGTTACAGGATCATCATTAATGGCTAGAGTACAGGATCCCTCACACGGGGCCGGACACACGCGGCCAGTAAATTCCGGAAAATTATTTGTTTCCTCTAACCGTGCGAGCGCCTCCTGCCAGTTTTCCTCACTCACAAGCTCATTCCACTCAGGGATAAAATTATTCACAGGACAGCCGACATACGCACCTTCCCATTCCGCACCTGTATGACAAAAAGGTGTTCCGCAGTCCATACAGCGTGAGCTTTGTCGCTTTAATTCCTCATCATCAAAGCGAAGGACATACTCTTCCCAGCTTTTGATACGCTCGATTGGATCGCGAACTTTCTGGTCTTTTCGGCTGAATTCCATAAACCCTGTTAAATAACCCATGCTGTTCCCCTCCTTTGTCGTTTATTGCACCACTTTTTCATGACTCGAATCTTTGTCACGCGCCAGCATTGATTTATATTCTTCAGGTATAATTTTCACAAATTGGCGAACTGCAGCATCCCAATGATTCAAGAGATACTTCGCCCGTTTACTGCCTGTATATTGCACGTGCTTAAGCAGCATCTCTTTCACTGCATTTTGTTCCTCCCGATCATCGAGCTTTTCGAATAATACCAGTTCTTTGTTACATTTCTTTTTTACTTCCTTGATATCGTTCGCCCAGATGTAAGCAATTCCACCTGACATTCCGGCTGCAAAGTTTTTCCCAATAGAACCGAGAACGACGACACGACCGCCTGTCATATATTCACATCCATTATCTCCAACACCTTCGACAACAGCATGTGCACCGCTATTTCGGACGGCAAAGCGTTCACCTGCACCACCATTGATATAGGCTTCCCCAGATGTGGCACCAAATAAGGCAACATTTCCGATAATGACCTCTTCCATACGATGCAATGCAGAAGGTAAATTTGGGCGGAAAATGAGCTTGCCACCGGATAATCCTTTGCCTGTGTAGTCATTTCCATCCCCTTTTACACGCATGGTTACACCGCGGGGAACAAACGCACCAAAACTCTGACCCGCTGATCCTGTAAAACGAAGGTCAATGGTATCCTCCTTAAGACCTTCTTCACCGTAGCGCCTGGAGATTTCATATCCAAGTGTGGTCCCCACTGTTCGATTTGTATTCTCTATGGGCAGATCTAACTGAAGCGGCTTTTCATACTCTAATGCATCCTCCAATTGCGGGATCAATTGAAACGTATCCATATGCTGTTCATCAAAAACATTTACTTCTTTCCGCTCAGCTTCGAGCCAGTCAGCATCCGCAGTGAATAACAATGGTTCAAAGTCAAGCTGATCAGCCTTTGGATGGTCCGCTTTTTTGGGACTAAGAGTTAATAAATCTGTGCGTCCGATTAGTTCATCTAGTGTGCGGACACCTAATTGGGCCATAATCTCCCGCATTTCTTCAGCAACAAAACGCATATAGTTCACCACATGTTCAGCCTTACCAACGAATTTGTCCCGAAGCGCAGGATTTTGTGTCGCAATCCCAACAGGGCATGTATCCAGGTGACAGGCACGCATCAGAATACAGCCAAGTACGACCATTGGCGCCGTTGAAAAGCCAAATTCCTCGGCTCCAAGCAGGGCAGCCTTCATCACATCACGACCGGTCATAAGCTTACCGTCTGTCTCTAAACGAACTCTTTCTCGTAACCCGTTTAAAACTAAGGTCTGGTGAGCCTCGGCTAAGCCAAGCTCCCATGGCAATCCTGCGTGACGTATACTTGTTTTAGGAGAGGCACCCGTGCCCCCTTCATAGCCACTGATAAGTATGACATCAGCCTTTCCTTTAGCCACACCGGCTGCAATCGTTCCAACGCCTGATTTTGAAACAAGCTTTACATTCAGGCGTGCATCCGTGTTTGCATGCTTTAAGTCATAGATTAATTGAGCGAGATCCTCAATCGAATAAATGTCATGATGCGGCGGCGGAGAAATCAGTCCGACACCTGGTGTGGATTTACGTACGTCAGCGATCCATGGGTGTACTTTTTTACCTGGCAGATGGCCCCCTTCTCCTGGTTTTGCTCCCTGAGCCATTTTAATTTGGATTTCATCAGCATTGGTTAAATAATAACTCGTAACCCCAAAGCGTCCAGAGGCAACCTGCTTGATGGCACTTCTTCTAAAATCTCCATTTTCATCTGGTGTGAAGCGATTCGGATCTTCTCCACCTTCACCGCTGTTACTTTTTCCGCCAATACGGTTCATGGCGATGGCCAGCGTCTCATGTGCCTCCTGACTGAGAGCACCATAGGACATGGCCCCGGTTTTAAACCTCTTCCAAATGGACTCTGCTGATTCTACTTCTTCAAGTGGCACGGATTCAGATTTATCAAAATTAAAATCCAGCAGGTCTCGTAAGTACGTCACTTTTTCGTTTTCTACTAAATCAGAGAACTTTTTATACAAGGTTTTACTGTTCATCCGTGCGGCATGCTGAAGAGTATGAATGGTTTGTGGGTTAAACCCGTGGTACTCCCCATCATGACGCCATTGCATGTCACCACCGGATGGTAATGTGGAACGTCTGTCTTCATAGGCGATACGGTGCCGGGTCAGAGACTCTTGGGCGATGGTTTCGAGACCAATGCCTCCAATCTTTGAAGATGTACCATAGAAGTACTTATGAATGACTTCACGGTCAATACCAATTGCTTCAAAGGTCTGTGCTCCCCGGTAGCTTTGAATGGTGGAAATCCCCATTTTTGACATTACTTTAACGATACCGGAAGTGGCTGCATCCCTGTAGCGCTCTATGGCCTGCTCGTAGCTATAGTCCTCAACAAATTCATAATCCACCAGGTTTTGAATGGAACGATAAGCTAGATATGGATAAATAATATCTGCACCATATCCGATTAAGACGGAGAACTGATGAACGTCCCGTGCTTCAGAGGTTTCCAAAAGCAAGCTTGCCTTTGTCCGTAATCCCTTACGAACCAGGTAATGGTGTAAACCACTAACAACCAATAATGATGGGATCGCCACTCTCTCACTCGATAGATCACGATCTGTTAATACAATCATGGAAACCCCTTGTTCTATAGCCCGCTCCACCTGCTGAAAAAGGGATTCCAAAGCAGGTTCCATTCCACTTGCTCCGTGTGAAACCGGATAGGTCATGGATACTTTTTCAAAGCGGAAGTCACTTCGGCTGTTATGAATCACTGCATCAAACTCCTGCTTTGTCAGAACCGGTGTATATAGCCGAATTCGTTTGCAGTGCTCTGGTCCATCATCTAAGAAATTATGACGGGGACCCAGATAGGATGTCGTTGACGTTACCCCTTTTTCCCGAATGGCATCAATGGGTGGATTTGTCACCTGGGCAAATAACTGCTTAAAGTAGTTAAACAGGAGCTGCGGCTGCTCTGATAGTACAGCTAACGGAGTATCATTTCCCATGGATCCAATTGGGTCTTTCTTTTCGGTGACCATGGGTAAAAGGTTTTTCATCATTTCTTCTTTTGTATAGCCATTCGCCAGCTGAAACGGAAGAAGTTCATCCTCGGATATTTCCTCAAAGGCGTCTGTTTCCGGTAATCCTTTTAACTGCACCTGTGAATCCTTCAGCCATTCACGATACGGGAATTTTGATGCGATCTCCCGTTTGATATCTTCATTAAACATGACCTGATGCTTATCTATGTCAACTAAAATCATTTCCCCTGGTGCCAGTCGTCCTTTTTGAACGATCCGCTCCGGCTCAATATCTACAACCCCTACTTCCGAAGACAGCACAATGCGATTATCCTCTGTAATATAAAAACGTGCCGGACGGAGCCCATTACGGTCCAAGGATGCTCCAATTTGCTTTCCATCTGTATACGCAATGGCTGTAGGTCCATCCCATGGCTCCATGATGGTACTTAAATACTCAAAACAGGCCCGTTCAGGATCCTGCATCTGTTCATTCAGATCCCAGGCCTCAGGCACCATCATCATCGCCGTCTGTGACATGGAACGTCCATTGGTCACCAGATACTCAAAAGTCTGGTCGAGCATCCCCGAGTCACTGGAATCCTCATCAATAATCGGCAGCAATTCCTTATGACGTTCCTCAAAAACATGAGATACAGCGGCAGTTTCCCGGGCCTTCATCCAATTCACATTTCCTGTAATGGTATTAATCTCCCCATTATGCATTAACATACGGTTCGGGTGTGCCCGCTCCCAGGAAGGAAACGTATTCGTACTATAACGGGAGTGGACCATACCAAATGCGGTTTTAGCGACTGCATTCTTTAGGTCCAGGTAAAATTCATCCATCTGTTCCGGGGTTAGCATTCCTTTATATACAATGGTCTCAGGAGAGAGACTGGCAAAATAAAACGGGCCTTTTTTAAGCTCTTCCATATTATGGACACGCTTTTCAATGATGCGCCGAATTAAGTAAAGCGATTGTTTAAATTTTTCATCAGAATACAGCTCTTCAGGCTTTTTAATAAAAACCTGGCGGATGTATGGCATGGTGGATGCAGCAGTCTCTGATAGAATGGACTCATTTACAGGAACGGTCCGCCAGCCAATGAGTTCATGATGTTCCTCTTCTATCACCCGCTCTATAACAGACTCGGCTTTCTTCCTTAAATGTTCCTGTTGTGGCAAAAACAGCATCCCAACAGCATAATCTCCCTGCTTCGGGAGCATCTGGTTCCATTCTTTCCGGTACAATTCATCCGGAATCTGCATCATGATTCCTGCACCGTCACCTGTATTTGGATCCGATCCTCGCCCCCCACGATGCTCCAGGCGACAGAGGATCGTAATGGCATCCTGAATCATTTGATGGGTTTGGTGACCATCTATATTTGCAATAAAACCTATACCACAAGCATCACTTTCAAATTTGGGATCATACAGTCCCTGCTGTTTCGGAAGCCCTGTCTGAATCATTGCTTAATCCCACCTTTTCCATTGATTTAAATAAGAACTGTAACTGACAGATCAAATCATAGAACCTTCCGAATGCCAATCGAGAAAAATCGCTCGCAGACATTCTTATGTTCTTAGAAAAAATAAACTCGCCAGATGCGAGTGTCTCTTCCATGTTTCCAACAAATTTGAATTTATTTAAAAAATTATAAAAAGTACGACAACAAGGTATTTATATCCTATAATTTTTCTGTTATGCTTTCAATACATATATGAGATATGATTCATCGCAAAATGAGATAACAGTTCATTAAAGGGTGAGAGGATGGAACTCAGGCAAATTAAATATTTTATAAAAGTCGCGGAATTGGAGCATGTGAGTGAGGCCGCTCTGGAATTACACGTCGCTCAGTCAGCTGTAAGCAGACAGATTGCGAATTTGGAGGATGAACTTGGGGTTAAGCTGTTTTTACGCGGGGGGCGGAAGATTCAGCTCACATCAGTCGGAGAGCTTTTCCTTGAACATGTGGAGAGGGCGATGCTTGAGTTCGATAAGGCAGAAAAAGCGGTTTATGATTTCTTAAATCCGGAAAGTGGTACCATCCGGCTCGGCTTTCCGATAAGTCTGGCGGCAAAAACTCTGCCGAATGTGATCTCTGCCTTTCGAAAGGAACATCCGCAGATCGGCTTTCAATTACATCAGGGAACCGTAAAAGAATTAACAGACGCAGTAATTTCCGGTCAAATCGATATTGCCTTCGTTTCTCCTGTTCCAACCAGCCACGATGATGTGAAAGGGCACATCTTCTTTACCGAAAAAATGATGGCCTTATTACCAGCCAGTCACGAATTAACAAACGAGCCCTATTTACGACTCATGCAATTACGACATGAGCCTTTTGTCATTTTCAGACAGGGATATCATATTCGGGATATTATTATGAAGGCCTGTACGCAGGTTGGTTTTCAGCCAAGAATTGCTTTTGAAGGGGAAGATGTGGATACGATTAAAGGGCTGGTTTCGGCCGGACTTGGTGTGAGCATCCTTCCCGAAATCACCCTGACTGACCTGCCGATGCGGGATACCAAATCCATTGAAATTATTGAGCCGAACGTCTCACGTACCGTCGGAATTATCCTGCCATCAAAACGGGAAGTCGCCCCATCAGAGCAGGTGTTTTTTGAATTCCTTAAAAACTACTATGAGAGACTGAATCGATTTGGATATTAAAAATAGGTGCCTGTCACTTTTTCCCTTGTGCAAAAGTGACAGGCACCTGAATTTTATCATAATTCCAATATAAATCAGTGGTTAGCCGAACAGGATTTCCAAAAAAGAATCGTTCATATTGGGTCTGGCGTGTGCCAAAAGCGCTCATGGTTAAATCCCAGGCTAACCGAAATAATTTCACCCGATGCGCAGCATTTTTCGTTGCGCTTTGTAAATACTGATGTAAATCTCCCCTTATTTCCGAAGCAAAGTCCTCTTCACCGGGGAGCATCACAATCCCACTGGAACCAAGCAGCTGTATGATTTCCACTAATCGGGGATAGACTTTCGGGAAATAACTTATAGCAACTTTGAGTGGTTCTACCTCAGGCCTCATAAGTCCAAATTGATCAATAGCAGCGTTCACCTCAGCCTTGGTCAGCAGGGCTTTCATTGATTCCAGAGCTATGATAATTTCTGAAACCTGCTCCTGCACATGTTGATATTCACTGATATTAATGGTGTGTACAATAGACTGGGCAACACCGAGAATGAATTCAACTTTAACCACTTGTCTGGATACCACTTGGTGGAGGGTAAAGGGAAGAAATGTACTTTGTTCCTTAAAGGTATTGGCAACCTGAATATTATTGTAGAAAAAAAACACGATCCCATGGAACCAATACATCATCAAAAACAACAATGGTATCCATTTCCTCAAAACGGGAACTCAAAGGATAATTATAAGTGGAATCCCCATTCACAAAAGTTTCTCTATTAATCGGAAAAAACAAACCAAAAAGCGATTCATAACCTGGAATGGAAAAATCAAATAAATGGCTGGTTTAATGGAGGGCTTCAAACAAAGATAGCAGGATTGAGAAGGTGTTTTATGAATATTAGACATAAAAAAACCACCATATTATGTATGGTGGAGACGGTGGGACGTGCACTTCCATGCTTTCGTCATGGCACTGACTATATCTTGAACCTGTTCCTCAGGTCCTCCGGCGTCTTATGTGAAATTTAGATTTACCGGTTGCCCCGGCAGCATTTCACATCCTAGTACTACCATTTTAGAATGGCAGCCTATAAGTCGATACACAGCTGTTGGATTGCTCCACATACTGCTCGGTATTGCCTTATCACCCGTATGGTGACTTAGGTTTCACCGATAAAGCCGGATTTTCACTTATGTGTTACCACATAAGGCGACTATCGTCTAATCGAACCCACGTCCAGAGATATCGTCACTCGGGTATCTACGTGTGTAGTCGTTATATTGTCCTTCGCCAGCTTTTCAGCCTAACGACTGGCTTCCAAGTGGCTAGTCTGATTAGAATTCTTCTGTCAGCCTCAGACGGCGACTAACAGCATAGCCCACTATAGTTTGAGACCCTTCAATCTGCCACATGGGCGATAGCAGGAAGGATCCTAGCAGAGCTTACGCTGCTGCTAGAGTAGTGTTATTATTGTTTCCAGTTATATTTAACTGAGTAACGTTTTACGAGACGTAACCTCGACACGCAACCCAAGCTCGATCTACCCCTGTCGAATCCGTAACGTCCCCGGATTATTTTAAGAGATAGCGACCTTGAGTTCGCCAATGTCGTCTCTTTCAACGACAATACTTATTATAACACATCAGCAGCGATTTTCAACAGGCTGAAGCTGGTACTTCCTGTTAAAACTGATTCTTCATCGCCCGCTCCATATCCCGCTTGGCCTGCTTGCGTTTTAAGGTTTCCCGTTTATCATACTTCTTCTTCCCCTTACCGAGGCCAATTAAAACCTTTGCTACACCGTTTTTGATGTACATTTTGAGCGGAATTAACGAATACCCTTCCTGCTGGGTTTTCCCGACTAATTTGTCTATTTCCTTACGATGAAGCAGCAGCTTTCTCGTACGTACCGGATCATGGTTATACCGATTGCCCTGTTCATACGTGGAAATATGCATATTATGAAGAAAGACCTCCCCACGTTCAACCCGGGCGAATGAGTCTTTAAGATTGACACGGCGATCCCGGACAGATTTAATTTCCGTCCCTTTTAACACAATACCTGCCTCGAACGTTTCTTCTATAAAATAATCATGATTGGCTTTACGATTTTGCGCTATGACATTCCCTTGACCTTTTGGCATAGCAAAACCTCCTATTCGTCACATACCCCTTATTTTAACACAAAAGTCACCCTTCATAAAAAGAAAACAAAGGTTATAATAAGCGTGTAAAAGAACTCTTCACATATTTCAAACATTTTCATGGACTTATTTTTTTCCTTTATGAGAATATAAGGAGGGGAAATTATACTTAGGGGGTCCTTCATCATGACCAATCGACTGTTGCAAATTCGCAGACTGAATGACAATGATTTTGAGTATTTAACAAATATGAAGACAGGGATTGAAGATGATTATGTAGTCCGGATTTTCCAAAAGCTTATTCATAGCGATGAGCATGCTTTATACGGTCTGTTTGATAGAAACCAGATGCTTACGGTAGCCGGGTACTCCATCTACTTGCGTCAGTATGCGATGCTCGGCAGACTCCGAAGCGATCGGCGTTTTTTAGCTAAGGGCAATGCGACTGAGCTCCTTAAACATATCATCAGGGATTTAAAAGAAAGAAAGGATATTAAATGGATTGGAGCCAATACAGAAATTCATAACAAGCCTGCTTTAAAAGTTCTTGAAAAGCTCGGGTTTCCATCTCACCCTCCATTATATCCAGTAAAACTTAATAATGGGGAAACGGTTAAGGGAACAGCTGGGCCTCTATGGGATCAGCTTGAAACCACAGAGGAAAAGCGTGAGATTTTAAATTTATTTGAGAAAAGTGATTTTGAAGTTTTTCCTTATCAGTGCTATTATCCATTCCCTTATCAGGATAACTTCCTGACAAACGAAGATTTAGCGGAATCACTATTTTTCGCCAATAAAGATCGAACCCGTTTCTTTATCATGAAAGAGGATCAGAAGAAAGAGCTTTATGCTATGGTGATGTATCCGTGGAATGATCACTTTGAACAGCCTGGTTTCTGGGATACAGTTATGAATCAACTGGAGACAAACTTTACGGAACACAGACTATGGATTGACTTCATGCAGGAAGGATTGGACCGGGCAAAAAACCTTGATTCATTCGAAATCCGTAAGCCATGGGTATTACACGGAGTCTGGAAGGAAACAGATGGGAAACGTTCACCATAATCTAATGTGGATATAACGAAATTTATAAACCATTTTAGCGCAGGAAATATACGTAGACTCCTGGTCGGCTAAAAACGGCACGTCCTGTGCCAACGCCGACACTAGAACGTCCTGTTCGTCGCGGGAGAAAGGCCTAGGTGAGACCCCGCAAAGAAAAGTGAAGGCGACCGTTTAGGTCCGACAGCATAAGCAGAATCCATGAAGTGACACGCTTTTTGTCACGTAGTGGATTCTGCTTATGACTGCTTGGGCCTGGGAGCCGTAACTGGACAAGTGCGAAAGCGCGAGGAGGCTCACCAGCCGCCCGCGGAAAGCGAAGTATATTTCCGGAGCGGTTTTAAACACCAACCCTAATTCAGAAACTTCTTAAAAGAACAATTTGTTCCAGCTTTTTTTACTTCTTTTTCCCTTTTTTCGGTGCACTTTGATAAAACGGCTTATGCTTTGACTTCTTACCGCCCTTTTTCTCCTTCTTAGGACCGTTTTTGCTTTCTTTCGGCTTCGACTTCTTTTCTTTCGTTTTAATCACCGTAGGCCGTTCTTTTACAGGTCTCTCTTTTCGCGGTTTCATGCCGACAATTTCAAAATCAATATCACGCTCTTCAATATTCACATTGACACAGCGAACCGTCAGCTCGTCACCAATTCTGAAGACATTACCTGTCCGTTCACCAATCATGGCATAATGACGTTCATCAAAGTGGTAATAGTCATCGGTTAAAAAGCTGACGTGAACAAGACCTTCAATCGTATTTGGCAGCTCGACAAACAGTCCAAAACCGGTAACTGAACTAATCACACCGTCAAATTCCTGTCCAATTTTCGTCTTCATAAATTCACACTTTTTGAGGTCATCCGTCTCACGCTCTGCATCGACAGCCCGTCTTTCCATAAACGAGGTGTGTCTCGCAATCTCAGGCAGCTTATCCTTCCACTTTTCCCTTGTATTCTCGTCCATTTTCTCTTCAACAAGGTACGTCCGGATCAGGCGATGAACCGTTAAATCCGGATAACGTCGGATTGGTGATGTAAAATGGGTATAAAACTCTGTTGACAGCCCGAAGTGACCTAAGCTTTGAGGATCATACTTCGCCTGCTGCATGGAACGGAGCATCAGTTTGGATATCACCATGTCCTCCTGGGTCCCTTTTACTTCCTCAAGGACAGACTGCAAAGCCTTCGGGTGAATGTCATTAGCGGTTCCCCGGACCACATAGCCAAGATTGGCGATAAACTCAAAGAAATGCTCCAGTTTTTCCGGTTTTGGATCCTCGTGAATACGATGGATAAAAGGAACCTGCATCCAATGGAAGTGCTCAGCTACGGTTTCATTGGCAGCCAGCATAAATTCCTCAATCAGCTTTTCACCAACGGAGCGTTCTCTTAACACGACATCTGTAGCTTCTCCTGCCTCATTCACCTCGACCTTAGCTTCTTTAAAGTCAAAGTCAATTGCACCACGTTCCATCCGCTTCGTCCGGAGAATCTGTGCCAAAGCCTCCATATCCTTAAGCATTGGTGTGATATGCTCATACTTCTGCTTCAGTTCCTGATCCTCATTGACTAAAATTTCATTTACATCATGATAAGTCATGCGCTCGGTTGTTTTAATAACACTCTGAAAAATATCGTGATTAACAATCTCACCTTCATCCGTGATTTCCATTTCACAGGATAGCGTCAGGCGATCCACACGGGGATTCAATGAACAAATCCCGTTAGACAGACGATGCGGGATCATCGGAATGACTCGGTCTGTTAAATATACACTGGTACCACGTTCCAATGCTTCCTTATCAATAGGCGAATCTTCTTTTACATAGTAGGAAACATCCGCGATATAGACGCCTAATTTGTAGTTCCCATTTTCCAGTCGATTAACCGTAACCGCATCATCCAGGTCTTTCGCATCGGCACCATCAATGGTAATAATCAATTCATCCCGAAGATCCCGGCGATTTTTCAATTCAGACGGGTCAATGGTATCCGGAACCTGGGTGGCCTGCTCCATCACTTCATCCGGAAAGTCAGATTTAATTCCATGCTTATAAATAACGGATAAAATATCAATGCCAGGATCGTTTTTGTGACCAAGAATTTCCACTACTGCCCCCTCGGCACTCATGCGGTCCTCGGGATATTTCGTAATTTCCACAATTACCTTATGGCCATCAACGGCCCCGCTTGTCATGCCTTTTGGGATGAAAATATCGTTAGGAATTCGTTTATCATCCGGAATGACAAAACCAAAATAACCATTGTCCTGGAAAGTGCCGACAATACGATTTGTGTTCCTTTCCAGAATACGTATAACCGTTCCCTCAGGGCGTTGGCCACTAGTTGCCCCTGACTCAATCCGTACTAATACCCGATCATCATTCATCGCAGAATTTAAATCGCGGTGATTAATAAATACATCATCTTTTTCTTCCTCATCAGGGATTAAAAAGGCAAATCCCTTCGCATGCATCTGAATGGTTCCACGGATTAAATTCATTTTTTCAGGCAATCCATAGCGATTTTTACGTGTCCGAACTAGCTCCCCTTCCTGCTCCAGTTCGTTTAACGTTTTGACTAAATCTTTAAAAGATTCTACATTCTCATCTAATTCAAGAACTTCCTCAATTTCATGTACAGACAGTGGTTTGGCATTTTCATTAAAATAGGAAAGAATTTTTTCCTTAATTTCACTCATGTTCTCTCACCTTCCTTTGAAGGGGGAATGTTTTTCATCGCTTTTTCGCCTTCGTTGTTCTTTGTCCAGCTGGGGTTCCCAGGTCAAAACGGATATAAGCCAAAGCCATTACGTGGCAAAACCACCATGTCTTTGTCTTATCCCGTATGACCTAACCGGTCGCCTCCGCTTTTCTTTGTCCAGCTACAGGGGCCAGAACCTCGCTGATGTAAGCAATTCCCATTACATGGCCAAAAACTCGCCACTCCATGGGACCTGCTTACACAGTCGGTTCTAACCAGCCCCCTTCCGCTTTTCTACCTAGTATGTCCAATCGAGGGATTCGAGAAACTGATAAATGTCTTCGTATAGTTGTTCTTTTTCGTTGGATAGGGTAATGACATGGGTAGAGTCTTCATACCATTTGATTTGTTTTTCGTCAGTTTCTACCTGATCATGAATGTAATTGGCACTTTCCGGGTTAATCATTTCGTCTTTTCCGGCCTGAACAACAAAGGTTGGCGTATAAATTTCATCAATATGATCATGAACGTCGGTTATAAATTCTCCAAGTTTTTCAAATGTATGTGTGGAATTTTCCATCAGTTGGCGGACTTCATCCTTAATCTGATCACTATCCTTTTCTTCCAGCTGTTTATATTCCTTGGCAAACTGCTGAAAACCTTTGGACAGCTGTGAGGTATTATCAAAGAACATAGGGGCACACATAGGTGCAACACCCATGATTGGTTCAGAATAGGCAAGCTTTAGGCCCATAACACCTCCCAGTGACAGCCCGGCAACAGCTATTTCATCATACCCAAGGATACGCAAGTGATGCAGCGCCTGCTGAACGTCTTCCCACCAGTTATCTGTATCATATTTAATTAACTCCTCCGGGGGTGCACCATGTCCACGATAAATAGGTGCATGACATGTATAGCCTTTCTTTTGCAGGAATCGGCCAAGCATCCGGACATCAGCAGAGTGACCGGTAAATCCATGGAGCAGGAGCACCGCACGTTTTCCAGCTTCAAATGTAAATGGTTCAGGTGTTTTGATTTTCATGTTTGTCAACTCCTCTTTCGTAGCCTATGTAATTTTTCGCCTTATCATTTTTCGCCCATTAGAAAGACACGAATCTCACCAGTACTGGGAAATTCGGTGTATTTACCTATACCTTATTTAACATATAAAAAAACAGCAAGTAAATCTTGCTGTTTACTGAACAATATAACCTAACGCAAATGTAATGACAAAAAAGAGTATTCCAGCAACAATCGTTGCACGGTGAAGTACAGCATCAATTCCACGTGCCTTTTGCTTCCCGAATAACTGCTCAGCACCACCCGAAATCGCTCCAGACAGACCAGCACTTTTTCCTGATTGTAATAAAACGAGAACAATCATAATAATAGCGTCAATAATTAGTAACGTAACCAGTGTACCATACATGGTATTTCCTGCACCTCCAATAACATGCGGGACAACTTATATCAAAAAAGTAATATAAAAACACTCAATCCCTATTTAGCATATGTTTATATCTCTACTAAATGTAGCATAAAAACATATACGTAGCAAGGTGAAACCATAGAAGCAAGTAAAGAGAACAATTTGTGAACAAAATGTCGTTTTTTGATGAAAAGTAAGTGATTTTCATTGATATTCATATTGGCCTTGCGATAAAATTATAGAAGTGATTAAAGGTTTGTCTACTGAATTCATTTTTAACCCTAAATACCGTATAAGAATATTTACCATTAAGTAGATGAAACTAAAAGAATGAATAACATTGCTCACTTATGAATTCGGTAACAAACATAAAGAAACAATAATATAGGAGGAAATCACTATGGTCGAAAAAACTTTTAAAATTACAGCAGCTGAAGGGGTTCATGCACGCCCTGCCACTTTATTGGTACAAAATGCAGGTAAATTTAATTCAGATATAAATATGGTATATAACGAAAAGTCAGTAAACCTGAAATCCATTATGGGAATTATGTCTCTCGGGATTCCAACTGGCGCAGAAGTTAAAATTACAGCTGAAGGTAACGACGAAGAAGACGCGATTAACGCACTCGCTGACGTAATGAAAAATGAAAACCTGGGGGAGTAATTTTATGAGTCAATTAACAGGGATTGCGGCTTCTAATGGGATTGCCATTGCAAAGGCTTACCTTTTAGAAACACCTGACCTTACGTTTGAGACGAAAAAAGATCAGAATCCGGAAGAGGAGATTCAACGATTAGAAGCCGCAATTGAGAAATCAAAATCAGAGCTGGAAAAGATTAAAGCTCATGCAAAGGAAAAAATGGGTGATGAACATGCTGAAATATTTTCTGCTCACCTATTAGTATTAGATGATCCTGAGTTAATCCAGCCGATTGAAGATAAAATCAAATCAGATCAGGTAAACGCTGAGGCTGCACTGGATGAAACCGCTAATATGTTTATCACAATGTTTGAAAACATGGATAACGAATATATGCGGGAGCGCGCAGCTGACATCCGCGACGTTACCAAACGAATCCTTGCTCATTTATTAGAACGGCCATTTCCAAACCCAGCCTTAATTGATGAGGAGGTTGTTGTGGTTGCCCAGGATTTAACTCCATCCGATACAGCCCAGTTAAACAAGCAGTTCGTCAAAGGGTTTACAACCGATATTGGAGGACGTACTTCACACTCCGCCATCATGGCAAGATCTTTGGAGATTCCTGCTGTAGTTGGTGCAAAGGAAGTCACCCAAACCATTAATGATGGAGATATGGTTATTATTGACGGATTGGATGGTACAGTTCTGATAAATCCTGATGATAGTGAACGAAAGGCCTATGAACAAAAGCAGGCACAGTTTGAAGAACAAAAAGCAGAATGGGCCAAATTAAAGGATGAACCATCTGTAACTGCTGATGACAAACGTGTCGAGCTCGTTGCCAATATTGGTACTCCGGATGATGTAGAAGGTGTTCTACGTAATGGTGGCGAGGGTGTAGGTCTTTACCGTACCGAATTTCTTTATATGGGAAAAAGCAGTCTTCCAACAGAAGAGGAGCAATACGATGCCTATAAAGCCGTTCTCGAAGGTGTAGGCAGTGACAAGCCTGTCGTTGTTCGTACTCTTGATATTGGTGGAGACAAAGAGCTTGATTACCTGGATTTACCTAAGGAATTAAATCCATTCTTAGGATTTAGAGCGATTCGTTTCTGCCTGGAACGTGACGATATTTTCCGTACACAGTTACGTGCCTTACTACGTGCAAGTGTCTATGGCAACCTGAAAATTATGTTCCCAATGGTGGCTACCATTGACGAATTTAAACAGGCAAAAGCCATTCTTCTTGAGGAAAAAGATAACTTGAAACAGGAAGGAAAAGAAGTTTCTGATGATATCGAAGTTGGTATCATGGTTGAAATTCCTTCCACTGCAGTTATTGCCAGACAATTTGCCAAGGAAGTCGATTTCTTCAGTATTGGTACAAACGACTTAATCCAATACACTATGGCAGCAGACCGTATGAATGAAAAGGTCTCATACTTATATCAACCATACCATCCTGCTATTCTAAATCTGGTCAGCAATGTGATTGAAGCGGCTCACGCAGAAGGAAAATGGGCAGGTATGTGCGGCGAAATGGCCGGGGATCCTATTGCGATTCCAATTCTTTTAGGCTTAGGTCTGGATGAATTCAGCATGAGCGCCACCTCTATTTTACCCGCACGCTCACAGCTGCTGAAACTATCTAAAGAAGAGATTTCCTCTTACAAGGATGAAATCTTATCAAAATCAACAGCAGAAGAAGTTGTTGAGTTCGTAAAAAACATTACGGAATCATAATGATATAAAACCGGCAGACAATCGTTTGCCGGTTTTTTATATTCTCTAAAAACTAGATTTTAAATCAAGGAACTCGGAGATCCCCCCTGCACAATGAAGATAGAAAGAATCACCATTGGTAAGGCAGATTTCCAAAACAGGGAGGATTTTATGATGATGAGTTTACAGCTTTTTCAATTAGCTCTGATGTGATGGGAATCAGTCCGACGTTTATTTTCGTTATTGCCATTCAGGCCCTTGCAATAACCGTAATTTTAAGAGCACGAGGAGGCTCACCGCTCACCCATAGAAAGCGTAGTGTATTTCAACTGCGGTGGCTAGAGCAACAAACTAAGTTAAAATAGCCTTTTATAAAATATCAATGATTTTTTCTCCCATTCATTAACAACCTAATTAGTAGTTGAATATCCTGGAAATGAATGAAAAGAAGGGAGAGATTTACAAGTGCATCACTATAATCAAATGAATCCTTATCAGACTCAAACTCAGGGAAGTTTTCAGCCTGACCACATGAAAAACCAATGTCAAACGTATATGAATTATCATGTTATCGTACAATTAAATGATGGTTCACAGTTCGATGGGATTATCGACGACATCGATGCGGAAAATGTCGTCATATTAGTCGCAGAAGACATTGACGGAGAAATCACAAACAGACAATTTGGCTATGATTATGGAGACAATGATTATGGGTACGGCTATAATGGAGATGGCTACGACGGATACGGTCGTCCCCGCCGGAGAAGATATCGCCGATTCCGCAGACAACGATTCCCATTCCGCTTTATAGGAAGAATGTTCCCATACCCATATTTCTATCCTTTTTCCCCTTATGGATACGGCGGCGGATACTAATCAGGTACAATATGATTTTCATTGAGGCAGCTTAAAGGCTGCCTTTTACTTGCCCTCATCAAACATTTATAACTACAGAAAAACGGCACCCAAAAAGGATGCCGTTTTTTATATCAATCATTATTTATTCAGGTTGTAAAAGGCTTCTGCACCTGCATAGTTTGAGGTTGCACCAAGAATATCTTCAATTCTTAGAAGCTGATTATACTTAGCTACTCGATCGGTACGGGATGGGGCACCGGTTTTGATTTGGCCTGCGTTGGTAGCAACGGCAATGTCTGCGATGGTTGCATCCTCTGTTTCCCCGGAACGGTGGGAAATAACAGCTGTATAGCCGGCCGTTTTCGCCATTTCAATGGCTTCGAAGGTTTCGGTAAGTGTTCCAATCTGGTTTACTTTAACAAGAATGGAGTTACCTACGCCCTGCTCAATACCACGTCCAAGGCGTTCCGTGTTGGTTACAAACAGATCATCTCCTACTAGCTGCACACGGTCACCGATACGTTCGGTAAGCTGCTTGTGGCCTTCCCAATCATCCTCATCAAGACCATCTTCAATGGAAACAATAGGGAATCGGTTCACAAGATCTTCATACCATTGAACCATTTCTTCAGAGGTACGAACAACGCCTTCCCCTTTAAGATTATATTTTCCATCCTCATAAATCTCAGAGGAAGCAACATCCATGGCAAGCTTCACTTGTTCACCTGGTTTATAGCCAGCTGCTTCAATTGCTTCTACAATCGTGGATAGGGCCTCTTCATTTGACTTAAGGTTTGGCGCGAACCCACCTTCATCACCAACACCAGTATTATAGCCTTTGGAGCTTAGCACTTTTTTCAGGCTGTGGAAAATTTCTGCTCCCATACGAAGAGCCTCTTTAAAGCTTGGAGCACCTGCTGGCATAATCATGAATTCCTGAATATCCACGTTATTATCTGCGTGCTCACCACCGTTTAAGATATTCATCATTGGAGTTGGAAGCACTTTTGCGCTGAATCCACCTAAGTACTGGTAAAGAGGAAGACCAACATAGTCGGCAGCCGCATGTGCAACAGCCATGGATACACCTAAAATCGCATTGGCTCCCAGATTGCCTTTATTATTTGTGCCATCTAATTGAATCATAATTTCATCAATGTCCACCTGACGAGTGGCATCATATCCAATGAGTTCCGGTGCAATAATTTCGTTTACGTTGCTTACTGCGTTGGAAACTCCTTTACCAAGATAGCGGTCTTTATCTCCGTCACGTAATTCAACAGCTTCGTATTCACCTGTTGATGCACCACTAGGTACAAGTGCAGAACCGTAAGCACCTGATTCTGTATATACTTCAACTTCAACGGTTGGATTGCCGCGTGAGTCCAATACTTCGCGAGCATAAACATCTGTAATGTATGGCATATTGATACTCTCCTTTTTCTATTCATTTCATGTATGATTTCGTTATGTTGACATTCAATCCTGTCAGCCAAATCATTTTTTATTTTTTAATTAACGATTCACCTGTCATTTCAATCGGTTTTTCAACGTTCAGTAAATCAAGGATGGTTGGAGATAAGTCTCCCAAAATCCCTTCTTCACGTAATTCCACGCCCTCTTTCGTAACGATAACAGGGACTGGATTTGTCGTATGAGCAGTCATTGGTTTATCATCCAGCGTAATCACTTCATCTGAGTTGCCGTGATCGGCTGTAATAACTGCATGGCCACCCTTTTCTAAAATTTTGTCCACAACTTTTCCTAAACATTCATCAACCGCTTCAATTGCTTTTATTGTAGGCTCTAACCTGCCGGAATGCCCGACCATATCAGGATTTGCAAAGTTTAAGAGAATTACATTGTGCTTATCCTCGTCAAGGTCCTTCAGCAATGCATCTGTGACTTCATAGACACTCATTTCCGGTTTGAGGTCATAGGTTGGTACTTTAGGCGAATTTATTAAAATTCGGTCTTCACCTTCAAAGGTTTGCTCACGACCCCCACTCATAAAGTAGGTCACATGCGGATATTTTTCTGTTTCTGCAATGCGCAATTGAGTTAAACCTTCTTTTGAAACAACCTCACCTATCGTATTCTTTAAGTTATTCGGACCAAAGGCAACGTTGGCATCAATGTCATCACTGTATTGAGTAAGCATGACAAACTGTACATTCTTCGGTGCCTTTTCTCCTAAATCAAATCCGGCAAAGTCCGGGTTCGTAAAAGTTCTGGTCATCTGGGAAGCCCGGTCCGGACGGAAGTTATAAAAGATGATGGCATCCTCATCTTCAATGGTTGCAACAGGATCGCCGTTTTCATCCGTCATAACCGCCGGAATAACAAATTCATCAAAGACTTCATCCTCATAGGCATCTTCTAATGCTTCGTGAGGATTATTGAATTTAGGTCCTTCGCCATAGACCATCGCACGGTAAGCAAGCTCAATACGCTCCCAGCGTTTATCACGGTCCATTGCGTAATAACGGCCGGAAATGGTAGCAAATTCCCCTACACCGTATTCCTTCATTTTTTCCTCGGTCTGATTAATGTATGTCGAACCGGTTTTTGGACCTACGTCACGTCCATCAAGAAACGCATGGACATACACTTTTTCCAGGCCGTTGTCAGCTGCCATCTTAAGAAGCGCGTATAAATGCTCAATATGGCTGTGAACCCCGCCATCAGATAAGAGGCCAAAGATGTGAAGGGCTTTATCCTTACTTTTTACATGCTCAACAACGTCGTTAAATTGTTCATTCTGGAAAAAGCTCTGATCCTCAATAGATAGGTTAATTCGAGTCAGACTCTGGTAAACCACACGTCCTGCGCCAATATTCAGGTGGCCTACCTCAGAGTTCCCCATCTGGCCATCAGGAAGTCCTACTGCTTTTCCACTTGCCTGCAATTGTGTGTGCGGAAACTGGCTCCAGTAACGGTCAAAATTAGGTGTGTTTGCCTGTTTTACCGCATTTCCTTTTTCCTCGTCCCTTATTGCAAAACCATCTAAAATAATTAATGCTGCTAATTTATCCTTACTCATTTTTGCCTGCCTCCACTAATTTTAAGAAGGAGTCAGCCTCAAGACTTGCACCGCCTACAAGCGCACCGTCGATATCGGATTGTGCAAGTAATTCATCAACATTTGCCGGCTTCACGCTGCCGCCATATTGAATACGAATGGCATCTGCTGCTGTTTCAGAAACGGCTGATTGAACGACATCACGGATATGTGTGCAAACCTCATTTGCCTGTTCGGAAGTTGCAGTTTTGCCTGTACCGATGGCCCAGATAGGCTCATAAGCAAGAACAACTTGTTTTACCTGCTCTTCAGAAAGACCCTCAAGAGCGGCTTTTACCTGCTTTTCAACATGAGGTTTCGTTTCATTGGCTTCTCGTTGCTCTAACGTTTCTCCAACGCAAACAATAGGTGTCAGTTCATGGGAAAAGGCTGCATGAACCTTTTTGTTTACGGACTCATCGGTTTCATTAAACATTTCCCGGCGCTCGGAATGGCCTAAAACTACATATTCAACGCCAAGATCCTGAAGCATGACAGGACTGACTTCACCTGTAAATGCGCCATTTTCTTCAAAGTGCATATTTTGTGCCGCAATTTTCACATCTGTTCCTTTTGCCTGCTCTACTAAAGCTGGAAGGGATACGAATGGTGCACATACAACACTTTCAACCTGATCTGAAGATGGAACGTTTTCTTTGACGTCACTTAAAAACTGTTTGGCTTCAGAAACCACTTTATTCATTTTCCAGTTTCCTGCAATAATCTTTTTGCGCATTCGATCACCTCATCAACAAATTCTATTTTAAATAGGAATTACTCCTTATCGTTTAAGGCTGCAACACCTGGAAGAACTTTTCCTTCCATAAATTCAAGGGAAGCACCGCCACCGGTTGAAATATGGTCCATACGGTCAGCCATGCCAAACTTTTCGACAGCTGCTGCAGAGTCCCCACCGCCGATAACGGTATAAGCATCCGTTTCAGCAAGAGATTCGGCAACAGATTTTGTACCATTGGCAAACAATTCGAGCTCAAATACACCCATTGGTCCATTCCAAATCACCAGTTTGGAGTCTTTAATAACCTGGTCAAAGGTCTTCCGTGTTTCCGGTCCAATATCCATACCTTCCCAGTCAGAAGGAATATCTTCAATGGAGACCACCTTTGTATTGGCTTCTTCAGAAAAGTCATCGCCTACAACAACATCCTTAGGAAGGTATAAGTTTACGCCCTTCTCTTTGGCTTTGTTCATGTAATCCTTGGCCATATCAATTTTATCTTCTTCTAATAATGACTTTCCAATCTCATGACCCATGGCTTTAATAAATGTGTAAGCAAGGCCCCCGCCAAGGATTAAATGATCGGCTTTATCAATCAAGTGATCAATAACTCCAATTTTATCTTTAACTTTGGCACCACCAATGATGGCTGTAAATGGACGATCTGGATTTTCTAATGCATTGCCCAATACTTTCAGCTCTTTCTCCATAAGGAATCCGGCTACAGCTGGGAGATATTGAGCCACACCTTCAGTGGAAGCATGGGCACGGTGAGCAGCTCCGAATGCATCATTCACATACAAATCTGCTAAATCTGCAAAGGCCTTCGCAAGCTCTGCATCATTTTTCTTTTCTCCTGCTTCAAAACGTACATTTTCAAGTAAAACAACATCGCCATTTTCCATTTCCTTAATCGCCTGATTTACTTCATCACCGTAAACCTGATCCGTTTTGGTAACCGGTTTGTTGAGATGATCACTCAACCGTTGGGCAACAGGATCAAGACGTAATTCATCAACCACTTCACCTTTTGGACGCCCCAGGTGACTGGCCAGAATAACTTTAGCACCATTTCCAACAAGGAATTCGATGGTTGGCAAGGCTGCCTTTATTCTGGTTTCATCGGTGATTTCTCCATCCTTCATCGGTACGTTAAAATCAACACGACAGAAAACCTTCTTCCCTTTCACATCAACATCACGGATTGTCTGTTTGTTCATGACAAAGCCCTCCTTTTGTTGAGCCATATGTATAAGCTATTTTAAAAACATTACAAGGAGGAGGGATATTCCCTTCCTCCTTTTGTGTTAAATCTATCCTGTTAGGGGAGGTTATTTTCCTCTACTGGTATTATAAACCTTTGCTGGCAATATATGCAGCCAGGTCTACACAACGGTTGGAGTAACCGGACTCGTTATCATACCAGGAAATAACCTTAACCATGTTGTCTTCAAGTACTTGAGTTGTCAGCGCATCAATGGTTGAAGATTCTGTGCTTCCGTTATAGTCACGGGAAACTAATGGCTCTTCGGAGTAACCAAGTACACCTTTAAGCTCACCTTCAGCAGCTTCCTTAAGCGCAGCATTTACATCTTCAGCTGTTACATTTTCATCAAGCTCGGCCACTAAGTCTACAAGGGAAACGTTTGGTGTTGGCACACGCATAGCCATACCATTTAATTTGCCTTCAAGCTCTGGAAGTACAAGGGAAACAGCTTTTGCTGCACCAGTTGTAGTTGGAATAATATTTTCACTTGCTGCACGGGCACGACGATAGTCTTTATGTGGTAAGTCCAGGATTTGCTGGTCATTTGTATAAGAGTGAACAGTTGTCATAAGTCCACGCTTAATACCGAACTTATCATTTAGCACTTTCGCAAATGGTGCCAGGCAGTTTGTTGTACAGGATGCATTGGAAAGTACGTGATGACTTTCAGGGTCATACTTGTCTTCGTTAACGCCCATAACGACTGTAAGGTCTTCCTGCTTAGCTGGTGCAGAGATGATAACCTTTTTCGCACCTGCATCAAGGTGTTTCTTAGCATCGTCACGCTGAGTGAAACGACCTGTGGATTCGATAACAATCTCAACGCCAAGGTCTCCCCAGCCTAAGTTTGCAGGATCTCTTTCAGAAAGTACTTGAATAGTTTTACCACCTACGACAAGGTTTTCACCATCAACAGTTACTTCCTGGTCAAGCTTCCCATGAACAGTATCGTATTGAAGAAGGTGGGCCAGCATATTAGCATCAGTTAAATCATTGATAGCCACAACCTCTACATCATTGTTATTTAGTGCTGCACGGAATACGTTACGACCAATTCGGCCAAAACCGTTAATCCCTACTTTTACCATTTATAATTCCTCCTTAGAAATTTAAATCATATTTTATGTGAAAGGGTTATCCCTTTAACAGCTTTTCTGCTGCAGCTTCATCGGTTATAAGAACATTGCTTTGCCCTTGCTTGAAATAGGATTCAATCGCATCAGCTTTGGATGTTCCACCTGCTACAGCTATAACTTGGTTTATCTTTTGCAAATCTTCCATCTGCAATCCAACGGTCCGGACTTTGTGTACAATGTTTCCGGATTTATCAAAGTAATATCCAAAAGCTTCTCCTGCACCGTCAGCTTCCTTTATTTTCTCCAACTGACTTTTCGGCGTTTTTCTTCTGTTCGCCATCGTGATCGCATCACCGATTCCGTGTAAAACGATATCTGCATTCTGAATTTCATTGGATATTTCCTTCACAGCTGGTTCTTCTATAATGGATTGATAGGCTTTTTCACTGATTGGATCGGGTACATAAAGAAGCCGGTATTCCCCTTGGGCTCTTTTGGCCATTTGTGCACATATGGTGTTGGCCTGATTTTCAACCTGCTCCCCAAGACCACCACGGGAAGGGACAAACAGGCAATCCTTTTTATTTAAAGGTGTCATAGATTCAGCAACCAGTGACATGGTGCTACCACCTGTAACCGCTATGGTCATGTGGTCCTTAATGACATCCTTCAAGTAGGAAACACAAGCCTTACCTAACTCTTGTTTTACCCTTCTTTCCTTGTCACTATTACCTGGTACCACTATTACTTTATCCAGCTGGAGTTTTTCCTTTACCTGGTGCTCAAGAACCTTCACACCGGAAATCTCTCTCATAAGCTGCTCCAGCTGTTCGGCAATCCTTGCTCCTTCTGTTGTCATATGTATTCCCTTTGAAGTAATGTCCACAAAGCCCTGCTTCTGGAAAAATTCAACTTCCCCGCGCACGAGTCGTTCCGTAAGCTTGACCTGTTCGGCTAAGCTTCTTCGCCCAATAGGCTGTAACAACTCTATACTTTTTAATAAATTTGTGCGCCGTTCCATAATTTCCATAACTTCCGGGAAAACTTTCTGTTGTAAAGAAATCAGGTCTTTCATGTGCAAGCCCCTTTTAAGTGATACATCAGTGTGACCAAGCCTTTGCTGACCATCGGGTTGTTTTCGTCCCACCATGGACTATTTTGTCCCGAATGCTGCAAAAAAATACATCAATTCTTAATTCTTAGTTTATCAATCCACTTTTCATTATGCAATTATCTTAGCTTTTTGTCAAAAACTTTTCTTATTTGTTGAAGATTCATTTGCGAGCCGTCGATTTCTTCCCCATCCACACGAATAACAGGGATCGAAATCTGATATTTCTCCAGTAGCTGATCATCCTGATAAATATCCTTTTCCTCTATATTAAACTCATATTCCGTCTGCAGCAGCATTAAAAGGCTGCGTGCTTCATCACATAGCGGACAATTCTCTTTGGTATAAAAAATAATGTTGTTCTTCATTTGTTTCGTCTCCTTTTTCGTTTGCTCGAGGAAGGCAGCTTAAGTGCTAATCGGTATTTTGCCACGGTACGCCTTGAGACTTCAATCTGAAACTCATTTTTCAGCATTTCTGATAGTTTCTGATCAGATAAAGGCTTTTGCTTATCCTCATGCGAAATCATTTCCTTAATAAGATGTTTGATTGCATAGGCACTCACATCACCTGTTCCCCCCTGAAGTCCGGGCTGAAAGAAAAACTTCACAGGAAACATGCCATGAGGGGTTTGTAAGTATTTTTCCTTCACAGCACGGCTTACAGTAGAAACATGTAAGCCTGTTTCTTCAGCGATCTCCCGCAGTACCAGTGGTTTCAAATGCTCAGGACCATAATCAAAGAAAGCAATCTGTCGTCTGACAATGGATTTAAAAACCCGATCAAGACTGTCCAAACGCTGGGAAAGTGCTTTTTGCAGCCATTTCCCCTCTTGTGTATACTTTTGAAAAAAATCTCTTTCTTCCGGGGATAATCTGCTATGATCTATAGAATAGTCAACAATCGTAATCGTCGGACTGTTCCAACCAGTCAGTGCCACCTTCCAGACCCCATTACTTTGAAATACCTCGCCATCAGGAATGATTGGAGACGATGTATTCCCGGCAACCAGTATGCCCGGTTTCGGATGAAGGCTTTGGATATCCTGAATCGCCTCCTCAATGGCTGCTTCAGAAACTCCATACTCCATCATTAAATCTTCCACCCGGTCATCAGCAATCCAATCCAGGTGGTTGGTAACGATATTTATAGCCAGGCGACTGGGCGCTGAACTCCGAAAAAGCTGAAGAGCAAGACACTCCTGGAGGTTTCTGGCCCCTATGCCCGCCGGATCCAGACTTTGAATCAGCTCTAAGGCTTCTCCTATCGTTTCCTCATCTGTCTGAAAAGCAAATTGCCAATCGGTTAATGCAATCGTTAAATAGCCATTTTCATCCAGGGAATCAATGCCATACTCTACAATCTGCTTAAATGTAGGTGACAGTTTCTTATCCAGCAACTGCTCTTTTACATATCCGGCTAAATCCTGGCTATCATCGATCCAGAAGCTCTCATCAAATCCCATTCCACGTTTAGCAGGTGTATAATCAGGTACCGTCCTCTCCGTTTCTACTTCTATCAGGGGATTTTCCTTCATTTGCTTTTCTAAAAACTGCTGAAGTTGAAAACCATTATACTGCAGGAGTTCAATAGCCTGCCCGAGCTGCTGTGTCAGCTTCCAGGTGAGCTTTTGTTCCTGCGTTAATTTTGGCTTCATCCTTACGCCTCCCCTTTAAAAAAGAAGTTTATCTATATAAATTATACCAAAAAGTTGCCTTCCTAAGAGTTTTAAAATTTTGCATAAATGTTCCACTTTTTTACATCCTAAAAGTAAGGACTTTTAAAGGAGGTTCAAAATATGAATGGTCTGCAAAGATTCGCATTGTTTTTAACCATTGTCGGAGCTATTAATTGGGGATTAATCGGGTTCTTTAATTTTGATCTGGTAGCTGCACTATTAGGAGGCGGTGATCAGGATGAATTATTACCCCGTATAATTTATGCCGTTGTCGGAATCTGCGGATTGATTTGTCTGCCGTTATTGTTCCGCTCGGATGAGGAAGTGTAATCAAGGGCGGAAATGACGCTGGGTGGCCTCTTAAGATTTCCGAGCAAAAATCCACTAAATTGTAAATACAAAAAAGGCAGCTGTAAAAGCTGCCTTTTTTTGATTAATGAGCGCCCTCGAAGGGAATCGAACCCCTATTACGAGAACCGGAATCTCGCGTGCTATCCGTTACACCACGAGGGCATATTTTTATGTTAAGAAGAAAGCGACATATTTTATTATAAAGCTGAAAAAGGAAAAACGCAAGGGGGGAATAAGAAGCTGTTCAATAAAGTGAAACTTCCATCAGTGGGGGTTTTCTCCATCCCCCACTTAGTCTTGTTGGGTTACCCTCAAAACTTGAAGTCGGGGTATTACGGCCAGTTAATACGTGATAATTAAATATTATCATCAATCAAAGACATTTCACCCTATATACCTGATGAAATTCCCCTTGTATATCTCTATCCTATACAGGAGAGGATAGTAGGGATTAGTTTCTGATGTGATACATATAATTTAAGGTAAAAGTCTGGCAGGAAAGATAAAGAAAAGCACGAATGAAAACAATAAAGAGAATGAATGTTTTTCGTTTGACCTTTATTGACCAATTAGGTATGATAAACATGTCAACAAAAAAATGACCAGTAAAAGCTAGCTAATCAGTTAGCCAGACGAAAATACTTAGGAAACAAGGAGGATCACTTTATGAATTTAATCCCAACGGTTATTGAACAAACCAATCGCGGTGAACGTGCTTATGATATTTACTCAAGACTGCTGAAGGACCGTATTATTATGCTGGGAAGCGGAATTGACGACAATGTTGCCAACACTGTCGTAGCCCAAATGCTTTTCCTTGCAGCTGAAGATCCGGATAAAGATATTTCCCTTTACATTAACTCTCCGGGTGGTTCCATCACTGCAGGTATGGCGATTTACGATACCATGCAGTTCATTAAACCTGATGTTTCCACCATCTGCATTGGTATGGCTGCATCCATGGGTGCATTCCTGCTTAATGCCGGAGCAAAAGGTAAACGTTATGCCCTTCCAAACAGTGAAGTCATGATTCACCAGCCACTTGGTGGAACACAAGGGCAGGCTTCTGACATTCAGATTCATGCAGAGCGTATTCTTGAAATGCGTAAAAAGTTAAATCAAATCCTGTCTGAGCGTACAGGACAGCCAATTGAAGTCATCGAGCGCGACACAGACCGCGACAACTTCATGTCCGCTCAGCAAGCCGTTGATTACGGACTTATTGACCAGGTAATGGAGACAAAGAATTAAGCAGTTTAGCTGAAAACCGAAAACACCGTACAAAAGGCATACCAATCGCTGTGATTGGTATGCCTTTTGTTTTTGTCTTTCAATGTGTGCACTCACTCCACCATAACGAATGTGGCTAGTTCATTTATGGCATCCTGTTCATCGGATCCATCGGCCTGGAGAAGAATTTCCTCACCGCTCCCAATAGCCAGGCTCATCAATCCCATAATACTCTTGCCATTTATACGTTTTTGATCTTTTTCAATAAATATATCTGCTGAAAAGCGATTGGCCTCCTGCACAAATTTTGCAGCCGGCCTTGCCTGCAAGCCTGTTGACAATTCAACCGTAACCTTTCGTTCTACCAATCTGTATTCTCCTCTCTGCTCTCCATATCTATGTTTGTATAATATATGTACAATGGCTATCCAAAGGAATAAACCAGCAAAAAATCATTTATGAAAGCGTTTTAATTAAAGCCATTATACCATGGAAAAGGCAAAAAGAAAACGAAAAAATAAAATGAATATTCATTCATTTTAAGATGGAACAAAGGCGGAAGCGCCCGTTTGTCCAGCTGCGGCTCCCAGGCCCAAGCGGTCATAAGCAGAATAACCTCCATGGCCAAAAAGCGGCCACTCCGGATATTCTGCTTATGCCGTCGGGCCTAAACGGTCGCCTCCGCTTTTCTATTAGCGACGTACGGACTGGACTGAGCCGTAGGAGATAAAGTGAAACTTCAATCAGTGGGGTTCATTCCCACTGATTGTTAGTTGAACAAATCGGGTGTTTACTGTCTGTTGACCCCCCATTTATTTCTACAGGGGGTCTTACAGCCGGTTAACTCGCGGAAAAGGAAACACGAGAAACCTTGTGAGTCGATGTTGACTTATCGTACGGAGGTGAAGGAAGTCTCGCTAGTCGCTGGGCGCTGGAGCCGGACGTGGCCTCTCATGTCTTTATTATCCACAAATCGCTTATTTTATAATTTCCTAAGCAACAGCAAAGGACATGGGTACTGACCCATATCCTTTGCCTAACCTTTTGTATTACACTTCACTTATTTCTCCACGTCTTAGTTTTTCAGAAAACTCATCAATCTTTTTCAAACGATGATTAATACCCGACTTACTGATTTTACCTGTCGAAACCAATTCACCCAGTTCTTTCAAAGAAACATCCTGATGTTTCAATCGAAGTTCAGCTATTTCCTGCAAGCGGTCAGGCAGAGCTTCCAGACCAACCGTCTGCTCAATATATCGGATATTTTCAACCTGTCGGAAAGCTGCACCGATTGTTTTATTTAAATTGGCGGTTTCACAGTTCACCAGTCTGTTGACCGAATTCCTCATATCCCTCATAATCCGCACATCTTCAAATTTCAGCAGTGCCTGATGAGCCCCTAAATTAATTAAAAGCTCCGTAATCTTGTCTGCCTCTTTTAAATACGTAATGTAACCCTTACGTCTCTCAAGCGTTCTTGCGTGTAAGTTGAACTTATTCATGAGGCCACATAAGGCTTCATTGTGATCTTCATGTAACGATGAAATCTCCAAATGATATGAGGATGTTTCAGGATTATTTACAGATCCGCCAGCCAGAAAAGCCCCACGTAAATAGGAACGCCTGCAGCAGGTTTTTTCCATGTACTTTTCGGCTATTTCATGGTTGAAGCTAAACGGAGAATCCAGGATCTCAAGCTGCTCGAGGAGAGGCTGAACGTCTTTTTTGAGCCGGACAATATACACATTATTCTTCTTCAGCCGCATTTTCTTTCGTACCAGTAATTCAATCGGATGGCTGTATAATTGTTTTAGTAAGGTGTACATTCTCCGGGCAATCGCAGCATTTTCCGTCTGGATATCCAAAATATATTCCTGATTCGATATGGAGATGGACCCGTTCATTTTAATTAATGCCGACAATTCCGCTTCAACACAGCATGCATCAACTTCGACCTTCGTTAATTCTTTTTTGATATCTGAAGCAAATGACACTTCCCGCACCCCCTCACACTCATTTTTCCATTAATGAATATAATAGTTTTGCAATTTTATCTGTATCATGTCGTAATTTTACTTTCGTGTGGTCAATAATGTCCCCCTCGATAATTTCCAGTCCCATCTTAAGCAGGCGTTGAATATCATAGACAACCGGTTCTGCCTTTTCTTCTTCGTAAAGCTTTTGAACATCATGTTCGATGGGCGCATTGTGAACAACAATAGAATCCACACACTGATCTCCAGTATGATCCTGAATCGCCTGCACATGATCGGCAGCTGTATAGCCCTGTGTTTCTCCGTATTGAGTCATAACATTACAGACATATACCGTTTTACCTGTCCGCTTTTTCAGAGCTTCTCCAATTTCAGGAATAATAATATTGGGAAGGATACTTGTATAAAGACTGCCCGGGGCAATCACAATTAAATCCGCATTTTTAATAGCCTGAATCGCTTCAGGAAGTGGTTCAATATGATCAGGGCTTAAAAATACCCGTTTAATCGTTTTATTAACTAAAGGAATTTGGGATTCACCTGAGATGATACTTCCATCCTCCATTTCCGCATGGAGAAACATATTCTGGTTTGCAATCGGGTAAATCCTGCCTTTTACATTTAATACACGGGAAATTTCCTTAATTCCTTTGTAAAAATCACCGGTAATCGAGGTCATGGCAGCGAGCAGCAAATTCCCCAGTGAATGCCCGGATAAACTGTTCCCATTTTCAAATCGGTGCTGAAACATCTGTAATATCATCGGTTCTGCGTCAGACATGGCTGCAATCACATTACGTATATCACCAGGAGCAGGAATGGCCATTTCGCTGCGCAGGCGTCCGGAACTTCCTCCATCATCAGCTACCGTTACGATAGCAGATAAATCTAATGGATAGTCCTTCAGTCCGCGTATTAACACCGGCATACCTGTACCGCCGCCAATCACCACTACATTGGGTTTCCGTTTATCTCTCATAAACATGGCTATCCTTTCTTTTTGTCAATCTCTCGGTGCGTTACATATGTGTCATATTCGCTTTGGAAATAGTCGGCTATTTTTTCGGCAATAGCCACAGAACGATGCTGTCCGCCTGTACAGCCTACACCCACAACCAACTGACGCTTACCCTCTTTTTTATATTGCGGGAGCATAAAGGACAGCATATCTAACAGTTTATTCATAAAAGTGTCTGTTTCAGCCCATTTAAAAACATATTCCGCAACTTCAGCATCCTTTCCAGTTAAAGGACGCATCGATTCTACATAATGGGGGTTGGGAAGAAAGCGAACATCAAAAACCAGATCGGCATCAATCGGAACCCCATGCTTAAATCCAAAGGAAACGACGTTCATGGAGAAAACATGCTGGGACTGATCCTTAAAAGCCTGCAGAATTTCCTCTCTTAATTTTCGTGGTTTTTTATCAGATGAATCGATAATAATTTGTGCTCTTCCCTTTAGCTCATCGAGTAACTCGCGCTCTTTTTTAATCCCCTCTAAAGGAAGGCCATCCGGAGCTAAAGGATGGGAACGACGCGTTTCTTTGTAGCGGGAAACCAGTACATCATTATCTGCCTCCAGGAAGAGGATTTGTTCAGAAATCCAGTCCTCTTTCCCGACCTGAACTAATGTATCAATTAATGTATCAAAAAACTCTCTTCCTCTTAGGTCCATCACGACAGCTACTTTAGGTGTACGCTGATCGTTTTCTTTCATTAATTCCAGAAACTTCGGAAGCAGTGCGGGCGGTAAATTATCCACACAAAAATACCCTAAATCTTCAAAGCTCTGTACGGCCACTGTTTTTCCTGCCCCTGACATTCCTGTTATAATCACCAGCTCCACTTTTTGTGATTGTTCGCTCATAGGATTGCCCCCTTTACTGCTTAATCGACCTGAAATGAGATAAGTTCATCGTTTGATGTATATGTAAATGTACCATATAACACATCATTTCGATTTAGTATATGTTTATAAATCACCTGGTCTCCTTCAGCCATGTCCTTGTTCAGCACATCACTGACCGGTACCCATTCCAGTTCTCCTTCTCTGCAATATTCATTTAACGTACCCTGATATTGCCGACCGGAAAAGGTAAACATCATCCACTCATCAATCGTCTGATCATCTTCCTTAATAACAAATGTAAAAACACCCTTTAATTCCGGGTCCACGAGTGTTAATCCTGTCTCTTCCGAAAACTCCCGCCTGACTGATTGCTGAATATGCTCACCAGGCTCCATTTTACCTCCTGGTGCGGCATACCAGTTTCTTCGCGGTTTCTTCAACATTAAAATATGATCTTCATATTGTAAAACACAGTTTGTTACGCGCTGCAAATTCATCACCTCAAATGGGAAAGTCACACACCATCATCCTTAATTACAGCTCGTTGTGCGTGGAAAAAATCCATCAGGGTGTGTTTCCCCCTTGTCTCTCCCTTTATTATACTACGAAAAAATAGGAAAACCAATGAACCCGATATGAAATCCCACTGTTTATAATTGCCAGGCTCGTCTTTATTAAAGTCAGGGTATAATGAAGAAATACAAAAATAAAGCACAGGCTATAAAATGGCCTGTGCCTAATAGTGAATCTATCTTTTAAAAGGGGGTCAATTTTTTCTTAATTCTATTGTACCCAAAAATTATTTCACACACATTACAACAGCATTAAAAGGAAATTACGTTTCAGTAAATCTCCTTTAAAATCTGTATTACTGTTCAACCTTCAATTCCTCTAACAGGTTTTCCACATATACCTGTGCAGATTGAGCAGCAATACTTCCGTCACCTGTTGCTGTTACAATCTGGCGTAAATCCTTTTCACGAATATCTCCGGCTGCAAAAATCCCTGAAATTTCTGTTTCCATGTTTTCATTCGTTTTAATATAGCCTTCCTCGTTCGTGATTCCCATATTTTTAAATGGTTCATTAAGCGGGAGCATACCAATGTAGATAAATGCACCATCGATATCCTTCTCATACGTTTCTTCTGTTTTATTATTATAAAGAGTTACGCTGCCCACTTTACCGTCTTTTCCGTTAATCTCTTTCACTTCGGTATCCCAGATAAAGTCGATTTTTTCATTATCAAACGCTCTTTGCTGCAGAATCTTCTGCGCACGCAGTTCATCACGACGGTGTACAATCGTTACTTTATCTGCAAAGCGGGTTAAATAAACGCCTTCCTCAACAGCAGAATCTCCGCCGCCCACAACGATAAGGTTACGACCTTTGAAGAATGCACCGTCACAGACTGCACAGTAGGAAACGCCCCGGCCACCCAGTTCTTCTTCACCAGGTACACCTAATTTTTTATATTCAGCACCGGTTGAAATAATAACGGCACGGGCTTTATATTCCTTTTCACCTGCTATAACCGTTTTATATTCCTTCCCGTCCTTGATTTCCTTTATATCTCCATAGCCATATTCTGCACCAAACTTCTTCGCATGCTCGAACATTTTATTAGACAAATCAGGTCCTAAAATATGGTCAAAGCCCGGATAGTTTTCAACGTCCTCTGTATTCGCCATTTGACCACCCGGAATTCCTCTTTCAAGCATTAGCGTATCCAGGTCGGCACGCGACGTGTAAACAGCTGCTGTAAGACCAGCTGGACCTGCACCGGCGATAATGACATCATAAATTTTGTCCTCGGAAGCCATTGCTATCATTCCCTTCGTTCATACATTTCTTTACCCTTTAGTATTATCGTATTAGATAGGGATTTAAACGTCTATTGAAATGCTCAATCATTTCTTTCAATAGGATGCTGCCTGCCGATTTCTTTTAAACGGGGATGTCGATTGCATCCTTCCTTCCAGACTTCAACAGCCTTTGATTTCAATCCCATCTTATAAGCAGCAATACTGTACCATTTATAGTAAGAAAGGTGATTTTTCAGTTTATGCCTCGGTAAATCTTTAAAACGTTGATATGCCAGCTCATAATGTTCTGTATGGGCAAAAGCTGTTGCAACTTTAAGCCGTTGCTGATCATGTATAGGATAAACATTTTCCAGCCATTCTATGTACTGGCCGGATGTATCCTGTTCACCCATTTCCCAATGAAATATCGCTAAATTTACAATGCTGTGAATGCTGGAAGGGTCTTCTTCATAGGCTTCTTTTTCGAGTTTCAGCGCTCTCTCCTGCTGACCTGAAAAGAACAAGGCCCAGGCAAAGTCATGCTTCGCCAAAACATAGTCAGGATAGCGGGCCATCATGTGCTCTATAATTGGAAGTGCCTGCTCCCAGTCATGATGCTCAAGATAATAAAAAGCCGATTCCTGATAAGTTAATAATTCATCCTCCTCATCAAAAATCCACTCATCCTCATCTTCCTCAATATCATCATTATAAGCCTTTAATAATTCCAGTAACTCCTTTGCCTCATCTGCAAATTCTCCATTTGGGGCTTTATTCAAATAAATTTCTATATTTTTTTGAGCATCCTGAAACAGACCAAGATGAGCATAATTATTAGCCAGTAAATAATAACAATCTACATAGGACTCGCCAAAATCATCAAGAACCTTCATAAGCATCTGGTTCGCCTGATCATAGGCTTTTGTTTCAGTATATAGTACAGACAGCTGGCTTGGGTAAAGTGGATTGTCCGGTTCCAGTTCAATCGCCCGCTTCAGCCATTTCTCTGCTTTTTGAAAGTTATGCTTTTGAAAGGCTTTTACACCTTGTGAAAAATAAAACTCCCCTTCCAATAAGAACGGGATGACATTTAATTGATTATCAATTTGGTGATTCTCGGTATTTGCCATGAAGTGCCTCCTATCAACACATATAACCATTAAAAGTATAACACACTCAGGTGAGGAATAAAATGATTGAGAAAATCGTTTTACAACAAATTTCCCGGTTCAGAAGACCGTTTCCATATATTTATTATTGAGTCATTTGATATCTTGAAGCAACGTCAACGACTGGGTAAAATAGTAATAATATTACATAAAAAGGATGTGGCTGGTATGAAAAGGAAATGGATTTTGTTTTCAGCCATTTTGTTATTATCATTCCTCGGCGCATGTAAAGGTGATCAGGTGACACCGGATGAACGCCTGTCGGAATACATCAGCCTGTGGAATGAACAGAATTTTGATCAAATGTATGAGGATTATTTGTCAGCAACGGCTAAAGAGAACTATGCAAAAGAGGACATGGCTGGTCGCTATAAGGATTTATACAGTGACTTGGAAATAAACGATATTAAAGTCAGTTTTGAAAAGCCGTCGGACGATGAACAGCCCGATTATGAAAAAGTGAAAGAAGCTTCATTTCCCATACATGTGGAAATGAAGTCCATTGCAGGTCCTGTCTCTTTTGACCATGAAATGACACTGGTGAAAGAAACCCGTAACGAAGAAGAAAACTGGTATGTAAATTGGGATACCACTTATATCTTTAAACAACTTGAAGATGGAGATGAAGTCGGCCTCGATACAACCGCCGCTCCCCGCGGACAGATTTTTGACCGGAATGGTAATGGATTGGCGATAAACGATACGTTACCTCTAATGGGCATTAAGCCTTCAGCCATGGAAGGACATGAGCAGGAAACAATCAAGGCATTGTCGGAGCAATTGCATTTAGATGTGGAATACATTAAACAACAGCTGAATCAGGATTGGGTACAGCCCGATTTATTTGTTCCGCTTCGAACCATCAATCCAAATGATCAGGAGCTATTTGACGAACTAATGGCCTTGCCGGGCGTCTTTTACCAGGATCAGGTCGGACGTTACTATCCGTTAGGTGAAGCGGGCGCCCATCTCGTCGGATACACAGGCGATATTACAGCAGAGGAATTAGAGGAGCATGAAGACGGCGGTTATTCTGCCCAGGACAAAATAGGAAAACGAGGACTTGAACTCTTATATGAAGAGGAACTCAGAGGTGAACCGGGAGCAGATATTTCTATCAAAAAGGCCAATGGGCAGAAAGTAACCGTTGCTTCTAAAAAGGCAAAAGCAGGCCAGGATATTCACGTCACTATTGATTCAAAGGTCCAGAAGACGATTTATGAAAAAATGAATCAGCGACAAGGATCGGCCGCTGCCATTCATCCAAAAACCGGGGAAACACTTGCCCTTGTCAGTTCTCCGTCTTTTGATCCAAACGGACTAACGTCCAATGCCTATGCTAAATTATTGGAAGATAAGACCAAACCATTACTTAACCGTTTCACATCCTTATATGCTCCAGGATCAACATTTAAGCCTGTAACAGCGATGATTGGATTGTCATCGGAAGCCATCACACCTGAACAAACCCGAAATATTCAGGGGGAAACGTGGAAAAAGGATGGCTGGGGAAATTATGCCGTCCGCAGAGTAACCGATCCGGGCCACCCTGTAAACCTGGAGGATGCACTGGTTTATTCAGATAACATCTACTTTGCACAAACGGCCTTGGACATTGGTGCTGATAATATGGTTTCCGGACTTAAGAATTTTGGGTTTAATGAAGATATCCCTTACCCCTATGGAATTCCGCAATCCAAAATTTCAAACAGCGGGAACTTGGATGAAGAAATTATGCTTGCTGACACCGGATATGGGCAAGGAGAACTGCAGGTAAGCATTTTGCACCTGACAGCCATGTTTACTCCTGTTTTAAACGAAGGAAATCTTATCAAACCACAGCTTTTGGCGGAACAGGAACCCAAGGTCTGGAAAGAAAATCTGGTCAGTGCTGAACATGCAGATTACATTCACCAGGCTCTGAGAAAAGTCGTTTCCAGTACAAACGGAACAGCCCGGGAAGCAAACATCCAGCAGGTTCCTCTGGCCGGTAAAACAGGAACTGCCGAGCTAAAGGCAAGTCAGGATAAAGAAGGAAAGGAAAACGGTCTCTTTGTTGCCTATGACTCCGAAAACCAGGACCTTATGATTTCTATGCTGCTTAAAAATGTCCAGGATGATGGAGGCAGTGCTTTAGCTGTAGAGCGTGTGAAGGAGGTTTTTGAAGAACTTTATAAATAGTAAATGAGCACTCTCAATATATAAAGAAAGGCTGACCTTAAAGTGTGGTCAGCCCTTCGTATAAAGTGAAACTTCCGTCAGTGGGAGGTTTTCTCCCTCCCCCACTTATGGTTAGTTGAACTTATCAGGAATTTACTGGCCGTTTATCCCCCACTTAGTCTTGATGGGGTACCCTCAAGACTTGAAGTGGGGGTATTACGGCCAGTTCATGCGTGATATGATTAATCTTCTTCCACTGGATGTGTGGCTTCATACATTAGCTGTTCAAGCTGTTCGGTATATTCTTTCTTTTGATCATCAGACCAAGTAAATTGCTTAGCCATATAGGTGATCACCGAATCTTTATGCTCACGAACCCAGTTAATATCAAAGAATAAAGCACCTGTACGTCTTATAAAGAAATCAACCGGTTTATAAACAAGCTCCTGCTCAATGCCGTATCGAAGCATGGCATAGACTACGGGGTCCAGATTTTCAGCTTTGGCTGTGTCCTGCTCATTCTGATATATATCATAAATAGAATCAATATTAGAACCATAGCGTTTAACCAGAGATTCTGCAACGCCTTCATCAAGGCCGGCTTCTGCTCCTTCACGAATCTTCTGAGGGACAAATCTTTCAAAGCCTGAAGAACCTCCTACGTCTCCACCGGAAATTCGTAACTCTTTCGTTTGTGTTCCCGGGAATGATCTACCTTCTTCTTCATGAAGCTGTTTCCCAACCAAATCAACAATGCTTTCGGCCATTTTACGGTAGCCAGTTAATTTTCCGCCTGCAATGGAAATGAACCCGGAGTCCGAAACGAAAATTTCATCTTTACGGGAGATTTCGGAAGGGTCTTTCCCTTCTTCATGGATAAGCGGACGTAAACCTGCCCAGCTTGACTCAATGTCCTCGGCTTTAATTCCAACAGTCGGGAACATATAATCAATCGCCTTTAAGACATAATCCCGGTCCTCTACCGTCATTTTGGGATGTGCAATATTGCCCTCATAAACCGTGTCCGTAGTCCCTACATAGGTTTTTCCTTCTCTCGGAATCGCAAAAACCATACGGCCATCAGGGGTGTCGAAGTAAATGGCCTGCTTCAGAGGGAAACGGTCCTCATCAAATACAAGATGAATCCCTTTTGTAAGATGCAGGTATTTGCCACGCTTGGAGTTGTCTTTTTCTCGTAAGGTATCAACCCATGGACCTGCTGCATTGACAATTTTTTTCGCATATAGCTGGTCATGACTTCCATCGGTTTGATCCTCTGTTTCTACACCTACAACACGGTTATTGTCATAAATGAGATCTGTCACTTTTGTATAGTTCAGGGCAAGTGCTCCCTTTTCTACAGCCTTTTTCATCACTTCAATCGTCAAACGGGCATCATCGGTTTTATATTCTACATAGTAACCTGCCCCCTTAAGACCCTTTGCATTTAACAGTGGCTCTCGATTTATGGCTTCTTCCGGTTTAAACATCTGCCTTCTTTCTGTCTTTTTAACGCCGGCAAGAAAATCATAAACACGTAAACCAATGTTCGTGGTGAATGGACCGAATGTGCCGCCTTTATAAAATGGCAGCATCATCCATTCCGGAGTTGTAACATGAGGACCATTTTCATAAACAATGGCTCGTTCCTTACCTGTTTCGGAAACAACCCCGATTTCAAATTGTTTTAAGTAACGAAGACCACCATGAACGAGCTTTGTTGATCGGCTTGATGTACCTGCTGCGAAGTCCTGCATTTCCACTACAGCTACCTTCATTCCTCGTGTTACCGCATCAAGCGCAATACCTGCACCTGTAATTCCTCCCCCAATAACAAGCAAATCCAGAGATTCGTCCTTCATTTTCCCTTTCATTTCTTTACGATTTAGACTTGAGAACATCGTCCATCGCTCCTTTTATCATAAAAAACTCTTAATAATATGGTTAACCTTTATTGCAAACGGATACAACCAAAAAAGAGACCACAAATGTCCCCTATACAATGTATAGAGTATTTGTGGTCTCTCAGGATTCTCCGTCCAAACTATTAACTTAATTTTATTATAACACGCGAACCGGTTTATGGGAAGTCATTTTAACGATCTCGTGTGCGCGGGCAGGGTTCCCCATTAGGTGTGTTGTAGGGGATTGACAGAGATACAAATGACTCCCTTAAAACCGAATTTATCTGTTAATTACTTGAATGCACGGGTTGCAGAAACAGCTTTCTTCCAGCCCTCGTATAGTTCATTACGTTTGTTATCATCAAGATTGTCTTTAAATGTACGCTCAATCTTCCACTGCTTTGCGATTTCCTCTTTGTCGTTCCAGTAGCCCACAGCCAAACCAGCAAGATAAGCAGCACCTAGGGCAGTGGTTTCATTAATGACAGGCCGGTCTACCTGAACGCCTAAGATATCACTTTGGAATTGCATGAGGAAGTTGTTTTTAACCGCCCCACCATCGACACGCAGCGATTTAACGTCGATTCCTGAATCAGCGACCATGGCATCAACAAGATCTTTGGACTGATAAGCCAGTGACTCAAGGGTAGCACGAACAAAATGCTCCTTGGTTGTACCGCGAGTAAGTCCAAATACCGCTCCTCGTGCTTCACTATCCCAGTAAGGAGTACCTAAACCAACGAAAGCTGGTACTACATAGACACCATCTGTGGAATCTACATTTGTGGCATAGTCTTCACTTTGTGGTGAATTATCTATGATTTCAAGACCGTCACGAAGCCACTGAATCGCAGAACCGGAAACGAAGATACTTCCTTCCAAAGCGTATTCAACTTTTCCGTCAACACCCCAGGCAAGTGTGGTTAATAAACCATTTTTCGATTTAACGCCTTCTTTCCCTGTGTTCATGAGCAGGAATCCACCTGTACCATAAGTGTTTTTAACCATTCCTTCATCAAAGCAGGCCTGACCAAACAGGGCAGCTTGCTGGTCACCGGCAATACCTGCAATTGGAACCTCTTTGCCAAAGAAGTGATAGTCAACCGTATTTGCATAAACTTCAGAGGACTGGCGAACTTCCGGAAGCATGCTCTTCGGTACAGTCAGAATATCGAGAAGCTCATCGTCCCATTTCAGGTCATAAATGTTAAACATTAGTGTACGGGATGCATTGGAGTAGTCGGTAACATGAGCCTTACCACCGGAAAGCTTGTAAACCAGCCAAGTGTCAATGGTACCAAATTGAAGCTCACCTTTATCAGCCTTTTCTCTCGCCCCTTCAACATTATCCAGAATCCATTTTACTTTTGTACCCGAGAAATATGGATCCAGAAGAAGTCCGGTTTTCTCATTAAACAGATCGTTGTGTCCCTGTTCACGCAGCTCCTGACAAATGCCTTCTGTTTGACGGGATTGCCAGACAATCGCCTTGTAAATTGGCTTACCTGTGTTCCGATCCCAGACTACAGTAGTTTCACGCTGGTTTGTAATCCCAATTCCTGCTACCTGATCAGGTTCAACGTCTGCCTTTCTAAGTACTTCTGAAATACAGGACAGAACAGATGTCCAGATTTCATTGGCATCATGCTCCACCCAGCCTGGCTTTGGAAAGAACTGCTCGAATTCCTTCTGGGCGGTTTCCACGATTTCCCCTTCATGGTTAAACAAAATCGCCCGTGAACTTGTTGTTCCCTGGTCTAAAGATAGAATAAATTTACTCATAGTGTCTCTCCTCCTTATAATGATTGTGAAGCTTTATGATCAACTGGAGCTTCATTGGCTTTTTTCAGTTCTGTTCCCGCTGCCGCTATTAATACCACAGCTACAATAGCACTTACTGCCCAAAATGCTCCAGAATACTCACCTGTAAAGATCGCTGCATAGAACAATGCACCGTAAATACCACCTAATGCCGGACCTAATACTGGTACCCATGCATATCCCCAGTCAGAACTTCCTTTACCTGGTATGGGTAATACAGTGTGTGCAATTCTTGGCCCTAAGTCACGAGCCGGGTTAATGGCATAGCCGGTAGGTCCCCCTAGAGACATACCAATCGCAACAATGAGTAAACCGACAACTAATGGATTTAAGCCTTCTGTGAATTCGTTAGCTCCGATGAAAAGTAATCCCATAACAAGAACAAATGTACCAATCAGCTCTGTAACAAAGTTTGATAACGGACTGCGAACCGCTGGATCCGTTGAGAAGACAGCTAACTTCAGGCCTGCTTCTGATGTTTCTCTCCAATGGGGTAAATAAGCGAAGAATACGATAATGCCTCCAATGAATGCACCTATGATTTGTGCTGAGATATACATTGGTACCTTTTCCCAAGGGAAATCTCCAATCGATGCAAATCCTAACGTAACAGCTGGATTAATATGTGCGCCTGATACACTTCCGACGGCAAAAACGGCTAAAGCAACTGCAAGTCCCCAGCCAAGTGTGATAAGCACCCAGCCGCCGCCTTCCCCTTTTGATTTATTAAGTACGTTACTGGCAACAACGCCACCACCAAAGATGATCAGGATCATGGTTCCAATAACTTCTGCAAGAAATTCAGACATCTCCAACACTCCCCGATATACTATTTTATAAAACCAGATTCAACAAGTTTTTAGCACGTGCTGTGATAGAACAATAAAAAAACCACACCTTTCCTGCATACTTCTTTCGTAAAAGATAGTACGGTAAAAGTGTGGCTCTCATTATCTCCATCACGATCATTAACTTGTTATCTATCATATTACACGAATATGAAAACGCTGTCAATAAGTATTTTCATAATTTATTCAGATTTAATAGTTTTTTATTTCCAAAGCTCATAGTTGGAGGTTGTCACAGCTGCAGCACCGCTCTCCAATGCATCATCAATATCCTGCTTTGACCGAATCAATCCGCCTGCAATAACAGGAATACCTGTTTTTTTATAAACCTCTTTGATGATTTTAGGAATAATTCCAGGTAAAACTTCGATATAATCCGGCTGGACCCGATTACAGATTTTCAGATTATGTTCCAGTGCGTGGCTGTCGAGAACAAATAATCGCTGAATGGCAAAGATGCGATGCTTTTTGGCTAATGTAATAACATTTCCTCTCGTTGAAATAATCCCATCGACTTTAATGTTGTTAATTAGAAACTCGATTCCGTATTCATCTGCCTTCAGTCCCTGAACAAGGTCAGCATGAATAAATACCTTTTTTTCTCGCTGATGCGCATATTTGACCAATCCTGACAATTGTGAAAGCCTTGTTTCAAGTAACACAAGAATTTCATGGTCACTTTCCAACATTCGTTCAAAATCTTTATTATTCCGAAGTGCAGGAACAATTTTGCTATTAAAATCCCCCAAAAGGACACTCCCCTCTTTTTAGTACTTCTGCTTTTACAATAATACTCTATATAAAAGAATCCCTCCATAGAGAGCAATCTATACATCTCTGGAGGGAACCTCTTTATGTCATTCCATTTCTTCTAAGACGCTTTGAGCAGCCTTTTCAACTTCCTCTAATGTTTTTCCCATTCCTGATTCCACCGCAGCAACGTAAGATCCTTCCAGCAGTGGTGCTTTCACGACTTTCACCTGATCGTAATCCGCCATTTCAACCGCTAATTCCGCATTCATCATGGCACTCCCCAAATCGAAAAAGAGGAGTACACCCTTTTCACTGTAGGCATTTTCAATGGCCTGTTGAATTTTTTCCACATTGGTACCAATGGAATCATCATCCGTACCCCCGGCGGGTTCAACAGGTACATCCGGAACCATTTGCCGGATAATATCTTTAATTCCTTCTACAACTTTTGGGCTGTGTGAAATCAGTACAATTCCTACATATGACATGATGAGTTAAGCTCCTTCGTCCAGCACTTCCGCAAGTGCCGAGAAAATGTAATAGGATGAGACAGAACCAGGGTCTAAATGACCGATGGAACGTTCTTTTAAGTAGGCAGCACGACCTTTTTTCGCTTCGATGTCTTTGGTTGCTTCCATTGCTTTTCTTGCTGTGGAAGCAAGTTCTTCTGCTTCAAGGTCTTCCTGATTCTGTAACAACTCTGCAACGGGCTCCCATACATCAAGCATGGTTTTTTCACCCTGATTTGCTTTTCCCCGCTGCTTCACACCATTAACTGCCTCCTCTACTGCAGTCCTGAACCGGGGAAAATCAACGCTCTCTGTTCCTTTTACAGCAGTAGACATTTTCAGAAAAGCCGTACCATATAACGGGCCTGATGCTCCGCCTACTTTTGACAAAAGAGTCATGGATACGTCTTTAAGAATATCAGAAACATTGGTATAGTCAGATTCCGTAACTTTATTTACGACCTCCTGAAATCCCCGGGCCATATTAAGCCCATGGTCCCCATCACCGATTGCCTGATCAAGGGACGTTAAGTATTCTTTATTGGATTGTATTTTTTCGTTGGCTTTTTCCATCCAGGTTATCACGTGTTTGACTTGTAATTCCATATGGTTCCCCCCATTTTAGCGACGAAATGCCGGAGCCTTGGAATCTGCTTCTAAAAGTTTCTTTAACTCCTGATCCACTTTAAGAAGGGTTACAGAGCACCCCGCCATTTCTAACGATGTCATATACTCTCCGACAAATGAGTCATAGATTTTAATTCCTTTATCGGAAAGCAGCTCATTTACTTTCCTGTTCACAATATATAGTTCCATTTCAGGGGTTGCGCCGAGACCATTCACCATCACAGCGATTTCTTCACCGCCTGTAAGATTCATATCATCTAATACTTTTTCTGTTAGCTCGGTTGCAATATCATCAGCACTTGTGATTTTTTTGCGCTCAATTCCCGGCTCTCCGTGGATACCAATACCCACTTCCATTTCGTCTTCCTCTAAGACAAAGCTCGGTTCACCGGCAGCAGGAACGGTACATGGGGTCAGGGCCATTCCTATTGAGCGGACGTTTGCAACCACTTTATCGGCCACAGCCTTTACTTCATCTAAAGAAGCACCCTGAGCAGCCTTAGCTCCTGCGATCTTATGAACAAAAATTGTACCGGCAATTCCCCGGCGTCCTGTCGTAAATGAACTATCCTCAACAGCTACATCATCATTTACAACGACCTGCTGGACTTTAATTCCTTCTGCTTCAGCCATTTCAGCTGCCATCTCAAAGTTCATTACATCGCCTGTATAGTTTTTAATAACCAAAAATACACCTGATCCACCGTCAACGGCTTTAATCGCTTCAAATACCTGATCCGGAGTAGGGGAAGTAAAAACCTCACCGGCAACCGCAGCATCCAGCATCCCTTCGCCTACATAGCCGGCGTGTGCGGGTTCGTGACCGCTTCCTCCTCCACTCACAAGGCCCACTTTATTTGATACAGGGGCATCTTTTCGTGCAATAACGGTTGTACCTGGTAATTGCTTAACATCATCGGGATGTGCAGCAACAAATCCTTGCAGCATTTCTTCAACAACTTTGTTAGGGTCATTCACAATCTTTTTCATAGAAAATATCCTCCTCAAGGATTTTGAATGCTCACACCAGCATTCAAATCATTAGATTCTATAACCCTGCCGCGTACTTTTATTCTATTATATAAATGTGAGAAATACTAGAATTTTTGCTCAATTTTCCTTGACATTCTATTAAAGTTTTATCACGTATTAACTGGCCGTAATACCCTCACTTCAAGTTTTGAGGGTAACCCAATAAGACTAAGTGGGGGATAAACGGCCAGTAAAAACCTGATAAGTTCAACTAACCATCCGTGGGGGATGGAGAAAACCCCCACGGATGGAAGTTTCACTTTATGAACGACTGGTTGCAGGTCGAATTGAACTATAAGTCATGCTATATACTCAAGACGTATCAAACCTGAATGTTATGGCCTCCCTGGAATCCCATAAACGATCCTCGAAATAAAAAACGCAGGCCCTATGAACCATTCCGTTCATAAAACCAGCGTTTTAAACCTCTTTATGAGAAAAATAGGTATCCTGTTTTCTCCGTTCATCCATTTCCTCTTTTGTATAAATCAGCTGCATCGGATTACCGCCTACAAAGCTCCCGGCAGGTACATCCTTGTGGACAACGGTACCTGCGGAAACAATGGCATGATCACCGATTTTGACTCCGGGAAGTATGGTGGAATTGGCTCCGATCATCACTTCATCTCCAATTTCCACTTTACCGAGACGATATTCCTTTATTAAATATTCGTGGGCTAGAATCGTTGTGTTGTAGCCAATGACCGTGTTTCGGCCCACGGAAATTTTTTCGGGAAACATCACATCAAGCATGACCATTAAGGCAAAGGAGGTCTGTTTCCCCACATTCATCCTCAGAAACTTTCGATACATCCAATTTTTCATGGATAAAAAAGGCGTATACCGTGCCAGTTGAATGACAATGAAATTTTTGACGACCTTCCAGAACGGTACAGTCTTATAAACATGCCACAAGGAATTCGCTCCCTCGACACGGTATCGGTCTGTTCTTCTCACATCATCACTTCCCTGCAATCGTTAGCAAATCCTGCATATTATCAAGCATATAATCCGGATTCAGGGACTCTAAGGTTTCTCTTCCCTTAATCGTCCACGCAACACCGGCAGTCTTCACACCCGCATTTTGTCCGGCAAGGATATCATGGGTATTATCTCCCACCATAATGGCTTCGTCAGCTTTTGCATCCAAAGCTGATAAAGCCTGATAAATCGGTTCGGGATGAGGTTTTTCGTGCCGGACATCATCCAGTCCGATCAGAACATCAAAGTAAGCGGCCAGTTCTGTAACCTTTAGTCCTCTTTTGGCGGTATCCCCAACTTTTGTTGTGACAATTCCGAGCTTATAGCCATCCTCTTTCAGTTTCTGAATCGTTTCAGGCACGCCATCATAGGCAACCACAAAGGAATCATGATGCTCCAAATTATGTTTTCGATAGGTCTCTACCATTTCATCCACTTTGTCCGGCATAACCTGACCAAAGCTATCCCATAAGGAAGGGCCGATAAAATCGTATACGTCCTCTCTCTTATACTTACCAGGAACATACTGCTCAAGTGTATGCAGAAAAGAAGAGATAATCAGTTCATTTGTATCAATTAAGGTGCCATCCAGATCAAACAGAAGTGTACGTATGCTCATGTGCTGTCGTATCCTTTCTCTTATGAAGTTCCATGCGATTCCAGATTAAGCCAATTGTTGCGGTAAGAATGATAGCCGTTATCAGCCTGATGAGCAGTAATGGCCAAAGTGGAATCCCAAGTGGTGCAAAGACAAGTGTATCCTCTACAACTGCGTGACAGGATACAAGGAATATTAAAACCAGAGTCATATCCTTTTTCGAAATTCCCTCTTCCTGAACAGCCTGAAACATAAGGCCGGCACCATAGGCTAAACCAATCGTCAGACCTGTAACAAGGGTCATCGATGCATTGCGCTCAACTCCTAATATTTTCGTGAAAGGAGCCAGCCAGTTGGACATAACGGTGAAGTAGCCTTTTTCCTTTAACCACTGCATAACCACCATTAATGGAATGACAATAGCTGCTAATTGAAGAATCGCAATAACGGCGGTTTCCAGACCTAAATAGAGAATTCCACCCCAGGTTTCCGGTTCAGGACCGGATGAAATAAGCCCATACTGAGCCATTTCCTGTCCGCCGCTCCAGAACAGGTTGATGATGACCGCCGAGATGACCGCAAGTCCGATTCGAATGCCTGAAATCAGCCACCAACTTACGCCAACTTTGGAAGCTATGGACGATTCAATCAATAAGTTATGAGAAAATGATAGCATAATGGCCATTATAAATACTTCTTTTACCGTAAAATCAAAGGTGATAATCGCACCAATACCGGCGTAAAGGTTAGAAAAATTCCCCAGTACCAGTGGAACTGCAGCTTCGCCAGGAAGTCCCAGCAGCTTCATCAGAGGTTCCAGCCAGTCGATAATGATTGGAAAAAAAGGCGTATGGCCAATAATGGTAATGATTAACGTGACAGGAAATATAATTTTTCCGAGCATCCACGTTAACGAAAGTCCACTTTTAAGTCCACGCTGTAAAATTCCTGACACAACATAACCTCCTATTTTTTAGATGGTAATTGCCCATTGTAATGTACATTTGCATAGCCTTTTTTACGACGAAAGTACATTAGCGCCACACTGGCGGCAATCAGTAATACCGAGATGAGCCGAGCTACACGAATATCTGTTCCCATTAGATATAAACTATCTGTTCGTAATCCCTCGATAAAGAATCGCCCAAAGGAATACCAGATTAGATAGCTGAAAAATAGTTCTCCGCGTCTTGGATTAACCTTACGTAAATAAAGCAGCAGAATGAGTCCTAAGATGTTCCAGACAGATTCATATAAAAAAGTAGGCTGATACATGACACCCTCAATAATCATTTGATTGGTAATAAAATCGGGAATGTACTGAATGAAATTGTTATAGGCGTCTTCAGTCACAGGACCTCCGTGAGCCTCCTGGTTCATAAAATTACCCCAGCGGCCAATCGCCTGACCTAACAAAAGACTTGGTGCGGCGATATCTGCCAGCATCCAAAAGGATATTCCTTTCACTTTGGCAAATAGCCAGGCGGTTAAAACAGAACCAATCAGGGCTCCATGAATGGCAATACCACCTTCCCAGACAGCAAAAACTTTCCACCATGGCGCGCCGGCATAGCGATCCCATTCAAAGATGACGTAATAGATTCTCGCAAACAGGATCGCTGCAGGAATCGCAAATATAAGTAAATCAACAAAAATGTCTTCCTTAAGACCCAGTCGTTTTGCCTCCCGGGTTGCCAGCCACAAACCAAGTGCAGCACCGGTAGCGATGATCACGCCATACCAGTAAATAGGGACAGGTCCTAGTTCAATAAAGACTCGGTCATAGGGTTGTATGTTGAAAAACATGATTTCCTCTCCTTATTTTTCGTATTTATCATCATCAGAATCAATCATCTGCGTAAGACGTTGAGTAAAATCTCTGGCAGCATTAATCCCCATTCGTTTCAGGCGGAAGTTCATCGCTGCTACCTCAATAATAACAGCTAAGTTCCGTCCAGGCCGGACAGGAATCGTTGCCTGTGGCAGTTCAACATCCATAATTTTCATCGTTTCTTCATCCAAACCAAGTCTATCATACTGTTTATCTTTATCCCACAATTCGAGGTTGATCACGAGAGTTATTCTCTTATGGCTGCGCACTGCACCGGCACCAAACAGCGTCATCACATCGATAATCCCCAGACCGCGAATTTCCAGTAAATGTTCAATAAGTGGCGGGGAATTTCCGATAAGAGTATCAAGATCCTCCTGGCGTATCTCCACACTATCATCCGCAACCAGGCGATGCCCTCTTTTAACTAACTCTAATGCCGTTTCGCTTTTCCCCACCCCGCTTTGACCGGTGATGAGAACACCAACCCCGTAAATATCCACAAGCACCCCATGAATAGCGGTGAAAGGGGCAAATTTTGATTCCAGGTAATTCGTCATTCGACTAATCACACTGGTCGTTTTAAGCGGGGATCTCATAATAGGAACTCCTGCATTTTGTCCCGCTTCAATCAGCTCCTGTGGCACGTCCATTGCCCGTGAAATGATAATCCCGGGAGTTACGTCTGTACAAAGCCTCATCACCCGATCCTGCCTCATATCATCAGATAATTCACTGAAAAAAGAAATTTCGGTTTTTCCTAATAACTGAATACGTTCAGCGGCATAATGCTTAAAATAGCCTGCCATTTCCAGTCCGGGCCTTGAAATATCACTTTTTACAATCTCCCGGTGAATGCCATTTTTACCTGCAACCAGTTCAAGATTAAACCGTTCTATAATATCTTTCGTGCGTACTTTAGCCATATGTATTTTTCCTCCTACATGCGTTCCATTGCTGCTCCTTATTTTAGCACGATTTATCGTTTATTTTACACTAAAGCTTTTGGTTTCACAAAAAGATCAGGAAGTTTAACCAGCTGGTGATTCTATTCCCTTATGAGGAGGAGCAGGCTTATTTTTTAAACGCATCTACGACCAGCTTTTGCAGCAATACATTCAGCACAGATAATACAATTGCAGCCAGGATTGCGGTTCCAAAACCTTCGATGATAAAGGCATCCCCGATAATCGCCTGGGTGATCATCAGTGTGATGGCATTAATCACAAACAGGAAAAGCCCCAGGGAAAAAATTGTGATTGGCAGAGTGAAGAAAACTAAAACAGGTTTAACAATGACGTTTAGCAGAGACAGAATCAGGCTTGCAAGAATAGCCGTTACAAAATCCGTTACAATCATGCCATCAAATAATTGCGCAGCCGCCAGTATGGCCACGGCGTTTAACACAATGGATAACGCCCAGTTTTTAATCATAGGTTTTCCTCCTTCCAAGCTTTTACTTAGTCAAGTGGACTTACCTTCACTGTACCCGTTTTGGATTCGGCTTCTAAATACAGTACAGGCTCATGTCCATTGGTCTGGAAATGCATGGATTTCTTCAGCACTTCCTTTTCACTTTTGAGCATAGTGTGGCCGGGTAAATAGCATTGAACGTTTCCGACACTGGATGAAAGCTCTCCATCCACGGATTGATCGGAAGGGACAAACAAGGATATGGAGCCTGTGGTCGACTTAAAGTATCCACTTTTCGCTTTCTCTCCTCGTAAATAGCCTTTAATACTGCCATTAATCACCTGGGACTCAACTTCCTCCCACTCGCCATCTACAAAGATCGATCCGTTTAAGGTTTCAATTTCACATTGGTTCCCTTTTACATTGTCAAGGCGGATGTTGCTGTTGACCGATTCCACCTCCCACTTTTCACCTGTCATATTACTTAATTCAATTTTTCCGTTTGAGGTTTTCACTTTCAGGTTCGGAACCTTCATATCCTGCACGTTAACGGAACCATTAAAGACTTTTATGGAAGATGCTTCATACATATGCTCCGGAATCCATATTCGAAAATCTGCTTTTATTCTTTTTGCATCAAGGTTAACCTTCAGTTGCCCGGTATCGATATCCACTGACATTTCCTTCAGCAGCATTTCCTTCGCCTGTTTTTCATCGTTTGCTTTGTACACTTTGGCCTTACATTCCAGTCGAATATCCTTCTCATCCCACGACTTAACCTCTATGCCTCCGTTTTCAACATCTATTTCAAATGATGAAACAGAGGTATCCTGGTACTGAAAAATGTGCGAAACCTGCTTATGAGGCCCAAAGTTAAAATCAATATCTGCTTTTTTTATTTTTTCAACGGTGGCATCAATAAAGTCAAATATCTTCTCTTTCGTCGAGGCCTGTCTGGATGTTTCATTCCTCTCCCGGTGCTGATTTTCCTGATCCTCATGAACAACAGTTGAAGGAAACTGCGGTTTACTGCTTTCTTCCTTTTCCTTTGCCTGTTCAGCATCATCAAGTGCCTGCAGAAGCTCATTTGCTTCATCTGCGGACAGTTTCCCTTCTTCAATCAGCTTTAAAATCCGTTTTCGCTCCTGTTCCATCATGATTCTCCTTCCTGAATCGCTTCTTCTCTTAAAGTACTAAAGTGTCAGTGGAAACACAAGAGTTATTTGAATCATCTGAATGGGAGCCGGACGTGGCCACTCCTGATTTTTTATCCATAAATCCGTAATTTTATAATTTCCTACAGCAATAAAAAATCAGCGTACGCATACGCTGATTAGTTATTAAATGTCCATTTATAAAATTCCTCTTGCTTAAATCGTTCTAATACGTCCTCATATTGCCCTTTAAAGTCAGGGCTCTGCTTTATTTTCTGGAACATGCCTTCAAACTGGGAGCGGTGCGCCTGAATGGCCGAGAGTTTTATATCGAATTCGTCCGCGACATTGTTTACAATTTGCGGACGGCCTAGCTTTTCATAGCGTCTGTTGGTAATCGCCTGAGCCCAGACTTCCGGACGCTCCTCAGGATTGATCCGCTTTACAGCTTCAATTGCTGCGGCACCCATGGCATCATGATCAGGATGGACCGCTTCCCCAGGATAATGGGTAATCACAAGGGTAGGCTTTAGTTCATCCAAATAACTCTTCAGATGCTCGGCCATCTCATCCCTTGATTCAAATTCAATCGTTTTGTCACGATACCCCAGCATTTTTACATCAACATCCAGAATTTCACAGGCATCAAGCAGCTCTTTTTTTCGAATATCTGGAAGGGTTTCCCGGTTGGCAAAAAAGGGATTCCCCATATTTCTGCCCATTTCTCCAAGCGTTCCACACAGATAAGTGACCGGAACCCCTTCTTTCCGAAATTGTGTCATAGTTCCTGAACTTCCAAATGACTCATCATCTGGATGCGGATAAATGACAACCACATGTTTATGCACGACTAAATTCCCCTCTCTTTTCATTAATACCGAAATGGATTTTTGCTAATCTGAAGGGCTACCATTAACCGTCCCTCTGCGTCATGGCCTGCCAGCAGCAATTCTCCATTTTCATTCCATTCCCAATCGGTAAGACCTTCTGCGTAAATCCAGCCTTTTTCCAGCTTCAGGCCGACACGAAATGCATCCTCTGCATCCACAATTTTGGCCTGTGTATATTGAACCTGTGTATTACGGACATAAGCACCAACGTTATGGGCGTTACGGTCAAAATGCTTTGCGTACGCCCCATTGGTGGTTTCCACATGGATATATACATCCTGTTCAGCATACTGTTCCAGTGCTTTCTGGACTTCATCCATTTCAATTGCTTTCATCAAAAAATCTCCTCTCTTCACCTATAATCACATGCTCCTCTATGAAGTGGCCTTTTCCTTCACCATATCCTCCATACGTTTGCGATCACGCTCCAATATGGGCTTTAAGTATTTTCCGGTATAAGAAACGTCCTCCTGGTCAGCTACCTCCTCTGGTGTTCCGGCAGCGACAATGCTACCTCCACCTTCTCCACCTTCAGGACCTAAATCGATTAAATAATCTGCAGTCTTAATGACATCCAGATTATGCTCAATGATTAACACGGTATCTCCATTCGCCACCAGACGCTGAAGAACCGTCAGCAAGCGTTTAATATCATGAACATGTAATCCGGTTGTAGGCTCATCCAGAATGTAGAGGGTTTTCCCATTGGAACGACGGTGAAGCTCACTGGCCAGCTTCATACGCTGAGCCTCCCCGCCGGATAATGTGGTTGCCGGCTGTCCAAGCTTGATATATCCCAGTCCGACATCGGCAATCGTCTGAATCTTCCGCTTGATTTTCGGAATGTTTTCGAAAAAGTCGAGCGCTTCCTCTACACGCATCTCTAAAACATCAGCAATCGTTTTTCCTTTATATTTGACCTCAAGGGTTTCACGATTGTAGCGCTTGCCATGACAAACCTCACACGGAACATACACATCTGGTAAAAAGTGCATTTCTATTTTTATGATTCCGTCTCCATGACAGGCTTCACAGCGGCCGCCTTTGACATTAAAGCTGAAACGTCCTTTCTTATACCCGCGAATCTTAGCCTCATTCGTCTGGGAAAAGACATCGCGAATATCATCGAAGACGCCTGTATACGTAGCCGGATTAGATCGGGGCGTACGTCCAATTGGAGACTGGTCAATATCAATGACTTTATCCAGGTGCTCCAGACCGTTGATTTCTTCAAATTGACCTGGCTTCACTTTACTTTTATACAGCTGCTGAGACAGGGATTTATATAAAATTTCATTGATCAGCGAGCTTTTCCCTGATCCGGAAACACCGGTCACGACATTCAAAATCCCAAGCGGAATTTGAACGTCCACATTTTTTAAATTGTTTTCCTCCGCACCTTTAATTTCAATAAAGCGGCCATCCGGAGTTCGCCGTTCATTCGGAAGCGGGATGAATTTTTTGCCGGATAAATACTGCCCGGTTAATGAACCCCGTCTTTTCATGACCTGCTTTGGCGTACCGCTGGCGACAAGCTCCCCGCCATGAGAGCCTGCTCCAGGTCCAATGTCCACTATATAATCAGCAGCCAGCATCGTGTCCTCATCATGCTCGACGACAATTAACGTATTATCCAAATCACGCATCTGCTGCAGTGTGGAAATCAACCGGTTGTTGTCCCGCTGATGCAAGCCTATTGATGGCTCATCCAGTACATACAGCACTCCGGTTAAAGCCGAACCGATTTGAGTCGCAAGCCGGATCCGCTGAGCTTCCCCTCCTGAGAGTGTGCCTGCTGAACGGGATAAGGTCAGATACTCCAGACCGACATTTTGTAAAAAGGTGAGACGATCGGAAATTTCCTTTAAAATCATGCGGGCAATCTGCTCTTCTTTTTCAGATAAATGGAGGGTCTGGAAAAACTCACGGGCTTCTGCAATCGAATAATCCGTCACAAAGCTGATATGTTTTCCATCGATTTTAACGGATAAAGCCTCTTCGCTGAGACGATATCCCTGACAGGTTGGACAGGCTTTATGAACCATATATTTTTCCATTTGTTCCCTGACCCAATCCGAAGTGGACTCTCTGTAGCGTCTTTCCACATTCCGTATGACACCTTCAAAATAAACGTGATTATCCCGGACGTGGCCACGGTCATTCGTATAGTGGAAATGAATACGTTCTTTTCCGCTTCCATATAAAATCTTATTCATTTGATCTTCCGGAATATCCTTCACAGGCACATCCATCGGAATATCATAATGCTCACATACACTCTTCAGGAGCTGCGGGTAATATTGATACCTTGTTGGCTCCCATGGGGCAATGGCGTGTTCATTTAGAGACAGGTTCCTGTCCGGAATGACCAGATCAACGTCCACCTCCAGATTCGTCCCCAGTCCATCACAGGTAGGGCAGGCACCAAACGGACTGTTAAAGGAAAACATCCTAGGCTCCAGCTCATCAATGGAAAAACCGCAAATAGGACAGGCATGCTTCTCACTGAACAGCAGTTCCTCATCACCAATGATATCAATGATAACCTTTCCGTCCCCATGTTTCAGAGCGGTTTCTACCGAGTCACTCAAGCGGGATTCGGCCCCTTCCTTTACAATGACGCGGTCAATCACCACCTCAATGGAATGTTTTTTATTTTTATCAAGGTTCAGTTCATCTGTGACCTCGTACATTTCCCCATCTACACGAATCCGCACGAAGCCTTCCTTTTGTAAGTTCTCAATGACCTGTTCATGTTCCCCTTTTCGGCCGGAAACCACCGGTGCTAAAATCTGCATCTTTGTCCGCTCGGGATATTCCATAATCCGGTCCACCATTTGCTCTACGGTCTGTGAGGTAATCTCAATCCCGTGCTTCGGACAATACGGTTGTCCTACTCGGGCATAAAGCAAACGCAAATAATCATAAATTTCAGTTACGGTTCCTACGGTTGAGCGGGGATTTCGGCTGGTTGTTTTCTGATCAATGGATATGGCTGGTGAAAGACCTTCAATGGCATCCACATCAGGCTTATCCATCTGTCCTAAAAATTGTCTCGCATAGGCTGATAAAGACTCTACATATCTTCTCTGCCCTTCTGCATAAATCGTATCAAAGGCCAGAGAGGATTTTCCCGATCCGGAAAGACCGGTCATCACAACAAGCTTATTCTTAGGTATATCTACATCTATATCCTTTAAATTATGGGCTCTTGCCCCTTGTACCTTTATTGACTTCATTGCCATGTTACACTCATCCTTCCGCCTTTAACTCCAAGATAATATCTCTTAATTCTGCTGCCCGTTCGAAATCGAGATCTTTCGCTGCCTGCTTCATTTCCTTTTCCATCTGTTCGATGGTCTTCTGCTTTTCTTCCTTTGATAGGTTTGTCAGCGACTGAACCTTATCCTCTTTTTCCTCTTCTTCTGCAGCTGTTGTTGCCTTGATCACATCATGAATATCCTTTTGAATCGTCTGTGGCACAATTCCATGCTCTTCATTATAGGCAATCTGCTTTTCCCTGCGTCGATAGGTTTCATCGATAGCAATCTGCATGGAATCCGTAATTTTATCGGCATACATAATGACTTTACCCTGAGCATTCCGGGCAGCACGACCTGTTGTCTGAATCAGGGAGCGCTGTGACCTCAGGAATCCTTCCTTATCCGCATCAAGAATTGCTACCAGGGACACCTCAGGAATGTCCAGCCCTTCCCTGAGCAGGTTAATTCCGACTAATACGTCATATTTTCCGAGGCGTAAATCCCGGATCACTTCAATTCGTTCAAGGGTTTTAATCTCAGAATGGAGATAGGCAACTTTAAATCCAACATCCTTTAAGTAGTCGGTCAGATCCTCAGCCATTTTAATCGTTAAAGTTGTGACAAGTACACGTTCATTCCGCTCCGAACGCTCCTTCACTTCACCGATTAAGTCATCAATCTGTCCTTTGATTGGACGGACGTCAATTTCCGGATCCAGCAAGCCGGTTGGCCGGATAATCTGCTCGGTCATTTTCGGTGTATGCTCAAGCTCATACGGACCTGGTGTTGCGGATACAAAAATCGATTGGTTAATATGCTTTTCAAATTCCTCAAATTTTAACGGACGGTTGTCCAAAGCGGATGGCAGACGGAAACCGTGATCAACCAGCGTCTGCTTCCGGGCTCTGTCCCCATTGTACATTCCCCGTACCTGAGGAAGGGTTACGTGTGACTCATCCACAACCAGAAGAAAGTCATCCGGAAAGTAATCAAGCAATGTATAAGGTGTTGCTCCCGGTTCACGGAAGGTCAAATGCCGGGAATAGTTCTCGATTCCGGAACAGAAGCCCATTTCCCTCATCATTTCCAGATCATAGTTGGTCCGCTGCTCTAACCGCTGAGCTTCCAGAAGCTTGTTATTGGCTCTAAGCTCGGATAAGCGCTCCTCCAGCTCCTTCTCAATATTCGTAATCGCACGCTTCATTTTCTCTTCCCGGGTGACGAAGTGGGAAGCCGGGAAAATCGCCACATGCTCACGGTCCCCAATAATTTCACCGGTTAAAGCATCCACTTCCCGAATCCGATCAATTTCATCACCGAAAAATTCCACCCTCAGGCAATGCTCTTCACGGGAGGCCGGAATAATTTCGACGGAGTCTCCACGCACACGGAAGGTCCCCCGCTGGAAATCAATATCATTACGGGCATACTGAATATCAACCAGATCACGAAGCAATGCATCCCGATCCTTTTCCATACCTATACGTAAGGAAACTACCATTTCCCCATATTCCTCCGGGGAACCTAAGCCATAAATACAGGAAACACTCGACACAATAATGACATCCCGGCGTTCAAATAAAGCAGATGTCGCCGAGTGCCGCAATTTATCAATCTCATCATTAATGCTTGCATCTTTTTCAATGAAGGTATCTGTCTGCGGCACATAGGCCTCAGGCTGATAATAATCATAATAGCTCACAAAATATTCCACAGCGTTGTTGGGGAAATACTCCTTAAACTCACTGTAGAGCTGGCCTGCCAATGTTTTATTATGGGCAATTACAAGGGTAGGCTTATTCACTTCCTTAATCACGTTCGAAACTGTAAACGTCTTCCCTGTCCCCGTAGCACCAAGCAGTGTCTGATGCTTCGTGCCTTTCTGAATTCCACCCACCAGCTCTTTAATAGCAGTAGGCTGATCTCCCTGTGGACTGTATTTTGACTCCAACTGAAATTGCGTATCCAATCACCGAACCTCCATTCTCCGACAACCAATGTATAATCAAAGCCTGTTTCCCAGTACTTTGTTCCGAAATCGACGTTTCACATATTTTTTTCGTTGGCTCATCAAGTCTTCCTAAAGTATAACAAAAAACGAACAAACATTCTATTTTTTTACACTTCTTTTCTGTTCTATTAATAGGATATGTTTTTTTGCAGCGTATTGCAAAGGAAGTGGAAAGGCAATGAAGGACTATAGCCTGCAGGTTGTTCACCAAAGTTACCTTCATCCCCTGGTTGAAGGCAACCAGCCAGGGATTCTTATATTTAAATGGCCTTCATTCCCTTTATGAAGGCCATTTCCCCTATAAAATATTGCACAGATGGCCCTCACCATTGCACCTGTCTCCAACTCCAGAATCAGCAAAAACCCCGGCCACCACGCCGGGGTTTTCACTCCTATCCAATGATCATCATCTATTAATCCGATTCCTTCACATAATCCAGCAGGCGGCGAATGAGCTGGGCCCGGTTTTTCACCTCCATTTTTTTCAGTAGCTGACTGACATGCTTTTTTACTGTTATCTGACTTACGGATAATCGATTCGCAATCTCTCCGTTTGTCAGCCCCTCTACAATTAATTCAGCAACCTCGAATTCTCTTGGTGAAAAGGGAAGACTTTTTTTCGGCAGATTCAGGTTGGTCTGCCGTGCAAGGCTTGAAGCCAGTTCATCTAAATAGGAGACAAGCCGGGGCCCTCGGACATCCAGTATAAACGTAGGAGATGGGACATTAGGACCGTAATCAAAGTGGGTAGCACCTTTTACCTGCTGAAAGCCCAGCCGCTGCAGCATTTCCTGATACATTTTTAACGGTGTGGATGCGATGATGCGTCCCCCGGATAATAGCAGAGGCATAAGTCTGTACAGCAAATAGGATCGTTTCACCGGGTCTTCAGGGTTATGAACATCAATCATCCGGATAAACCAGCCGGCCACCTCATCCTCAGCCACCTTTAATTCACTCAGCTCTCCTACTGAAAGTCTATTAAAATAGCTTCTCGTAACCGGCATATTCTTTAAAGTAGGGATCGTTTTACGGTGGATGGGGATGACTATCGATATGCCAACCGTTTTTCCTTTTTCGTCCTTAAGCATTTTAAAAACATCATAGCCGAGCTGCTTCAACGTCTGAACGTCAATTAATTCATTTTCACGCTGATTGTGTTCACTCGACACCCGAAATTGATGATTCTGATCCGTACCTGGATGATAGTAATCCACTTCATAGTTGGGCGCATGCCCCTGACGCCCCTCAAAATACTCTGCAATCTCGAGAAAATTATGCCGGCTTCCGGTTTCCAGACGATAATTCGAGCCTTCAGCCAAATCAAACAAAGACGTACCTATTAAATCATCCCCTAAATGATAAATAAATTCCGAAATATAGTATTCGAGATTTTTCCGGCCCGAGCTGGAAAAGATTTTCTGCCGATAATAAGCGGCAGCCCGCTTGGATATTTCTTCAAACCGTTGGGGGTGGCGGTGTTTAAAATATTCATTCATCACCTGCCGAATGAAAGGGTCCAGAAACCAGCCATTTTTGCCCTGCCTGACAAAGGACAATGTAACCAGACGATCAAATTGTAAACTCGACACTTCCTTATTATTAATATAAGACAGACCTTCCTCATTAAAGCTGTGCAGGATGGTGGAAATCTCCAGTAAATAGCGGAACTCCGGGTCCCGTTCAACTTCTTTCAAAAATGCCTGAACCAGATATTCGATGACCTCAAACTGTTCACGGAAATTCAGCTCAGCACTTTTATCTCTTACCAAAGCCGCTGTGAATAAGGACAGAGCAAGCGGGTGCCCTTTTGTAAAATGCCATAATTTATAAATCGTCGAGGTTTGATGAAAGCCTCGACGTTTCACATATTCCTTCACTTCTTGAAAGGATAATTTTTTTAATTCTATCGTCTGAATGGACTGCTGCCAGGCTGGTGATGCCAGCCATTCACCACGGAGTGAATTCCGTCCGGCCAGGATAATTTTTACATCGTCCGGAATTTCCGTGATGACATGCTCCTGAATCCATTCTGCAATCAGATTTTCTTCATCATAATGATCAATAAATAAAAGAAAAGGCTTATTCTGCCGTTGTGTAAAGCCTGGAAAGCTCTGAGAATGATTGTTCAGGATATCCTCCAGTGATTGGGTAAATAAGTCAGGAATAGCCTTTAACCCTCTGCAATCCAGCGTAAAAAACGGAAGCTCTTCAAGGGACAGTCGATACTGAAGCATCCTGACCAGGAGGGTTTTTCCAATTCCGGCAATCCCATGGATATAAATCATTTTATACGGCGATGTTTCAGGTAAAGTCAATAATTCTTCCAATTCATTCAGTTCCTCTTCCCGTCCAATAAAAAAATCGTAATCGGATGGATGAAAGGAGGGAATTCGATTTTGCTGGTTCGAGTTTTTAAAGGCCATATGACGAAACGACCACCTTAAAATATTTAAAATATTTCGAAAACAGTATACCATATGAGATATAACGAACACCACCAAGAATATGGTGGTGTTTTGTCGATTCGGCACTATTTTCCTTTATATACTCTTGCCTCATATGGCTTTAATGTAAAAGAACCTGGATGACTTTGATCATCAGCATAATTGCCAATTAATCGTTCTTCCGGTTCAAATTCAATCTCCTCAGGAAGAGAGAAATCCACCGGTTCTTCACCGAAATTTGTAATAACCAGCAATTTTTCTCCTTCGTAATGGCGAATATAGGCGTAAATCTGCTCGTGCACCGGAAGAATTAACTCGTAATCCCCATAAACAATGATGGGTTGCTGTTTCCGAAGCTGAATTAATTGACGATAATAATGAAAAATGGAATCTGGATCAGCGGTCGCTTTCTCTGCGTTAATGTGTTTGTAGTTTGGATTTACTTTGATCCACGGTTCTCCCGTTGTAAAGCCGGCATGCTCCAGGTCGTTCCATTGAAAAGGCGTACGGGCATTATCCCGGCCCTTGGTATAAATCGATTCCATCACCTGGTCGTGGTCTGCATTTCCCTCCACCACTTTTTCCTTGTACATATTCCGAATTTCGATATCCTGATAATCTTCAATATCTTCAAAATGAACATTGGTCATTCCGATTTCTTCCCCTTGATAAATATAAGGGGTTCCCTGCAGCATATGGAGGAAGGTGGCGAGCATTTTGGCTGACTCCACACGATATTCCTGATCATTGCCAAACCGTGAAACGACACGGGGCTGATCATGATTATTTAAGTAAAGACTGTTCCATCCGGCTCCATTTAAGCCATTCTGCCATCTGGAAATGCTCGCTTTTAAGTCCCTTAAATCCAGTGGCTTTAAATCCCACTTGCCGTCCGGTCCGGAATCTAAATCCATATGCTCAAACTGAAAAACCATTTGGAGCTCATTACGCTCAAAATGGGTATATTTTTTTGCTTCTTCAACGTCAACCCCCGGCATTTCCCCAACAGTCATCACATCATAATGGGCCAGCACTTCCTCATTCATTTCCTGCAGAAACTCATGAATGCGAGGCCCATTTTTAAAGTAGCGGCTGCCGGATACATAAGGTTCTCCATTTGGGTTGGGAGCGTCCGGCAGACCAGGAACTTTGGAGATAAAGTTAATGACGTCCATGCGGAACCCGTCAACCCCTTTATCGAGCCACCATTTCATCATCTTATAAACGTCCTGTCGAAGCTCCGGATTTTCCCAGTTTAAGTCAGGCTGTTTTTTACTGAAAATATGTAAGTAATAATCGCCCGTCGCTTCGTTATATTCCCAGGCTGAGCCGCTGAAGGTCGACTTCCAGTTGTTCGGCTCCCTGCCGTCTTTCCCTTTACGCCAGATGTAATAGTCTCTGTATGGATTGTCCTTCGATTTTTTCGCCTGCTGGAACCACTCATGTTCATCGGAGGAATGATTCACAACCAAATCCATAATGAGTTTCATCCCCCGGGCGTGGATCTCATCCAGCAAACGCTCCCAGTCCTCCATCGTTCCAAAATCATCCATAATGTCATAGTAATCCGAGATGTCGTAACCATTGTCATCATTTGGGGATTTATAAACAGGAGACAGCCAAATGACGTCGATGCCCAGTTCCTTTAAATAATCCAGTTTTTCGATGATTCCCTGAATATCTCCAATTCCATCCCCATTGCTGTCATTAAAGCTTCGGGGATAAATCTGATAAACGACACTTTCCTTCCACCAGGTTTTTTCCATTTTTATTTATCCTCCTATGTAACAGTTCTTGTTGTTTACCTGTCTTATAGTAAAAAGCTGCCTGCAGGAGACAGCTTTCATGTTTACACTCGTCTGGCAAAGTCCACAAAGCGAAACTTATCCGGACGATGCCGTGATTCTGTATATTGAAAAAGACTTGTATCCTCTAAATAAACAAGACTCTTAATGACGACGATACTGGAATACCCTTCTAAATCAAGAAGCTCTGCATCCTCTTCAGTTGGTTCTTCCACGGTAATTTCCTTTTCCGCAAAGCTGATCGTTAAGCCTAATTCCCGTTCGGCATAATCGTAAATCGAGCTCTCACAAATCTCCCGGGGCAGAAGGGGACAAACTCAGACAGAAAATAGTCTTTGTCCAGAATGATTTTTTCCCGGAAATTTCTCTTACACGGTCAACCTTCCAAATTTGACTTTTATCCGTCGCTTTAAGAATCTTATGAACATCAGAACCCGCTTCCAGTACATTCATTCCCTTTACATGTGTCTTACTGTCAAGCTTTAGGCGATCAGCCAGTCCTTTATAGCTGACAATTCCGGAAACAGGAAAGGAAAAATTACTTAAATCAAGCACAACCGACCCTTTCCCGTGAATCTTTTGAATGTAACCCTCCTGTGAAAGTAAATCCAGCGCCTTCCGAATCGTTTCTCTGGAGGTCGCATATTCACCAGCCAGTTCATTCACAGAAGGAAGCAATGTAGAAGCGGCTAAAGTATGCTCCCTGATTTTTTGGATTAAATCTTCATAAATAGCAAGATATTTCTTCTTCATTCCCCATCCCTCATGATTTCACATGATACACGACCGATTCATAAGGTCTTAGCTGCAAAGAATCCAATGCTGTGGACGAATCGTCATAATTGGAAATGAGAATCTCGATACTTCCTTCAGCGTTTACCGGAAGCTTTACATTTGCTTCCTGCCCGTAGAAGTTGCTTACAACAATCAGCTGCTCATTCTCCCAATTACGTGTATATGCAAAGATTTGTGAATCATCTTCCAACAGTAACTGATAATCTCCATACGTAATAATATCATACTTTTTGCGCAATTGAATCAGCTGCTGATAGTGATAAAAAATTGAATTTGGATTCTGCACAGCGTTCTCTGCATTGATTTCCTGATAGTTATCAGCCACACCAATCCAAGGTGTCCCCTCGGTGAATCCTGCATTTTCGCTACTGTTCCACTGCATCGGTGTACGGGAATTATCCCGGGACTTCTGCTGAAGAATCCCGATAATTTCTTCGTCAGATTTTCCTTCCTGCTGCAGAAGTTTATAGGCATTTAAAGACTCCACATCCCGGTACTGATCGATCGATGTAAACCCGGGATTGGTCATGCCAAACTCTTCTCCCTGATAAATATAAGGGGTTCCCTGCATCATATGAATGGTGGTTCCCAGCATTTTCGCCGATTTCTCATGATAGTTCTCCACATCACCAAAACGGGAGACGACACGAGGCTGGTCGTGGTTACACCAGAAGAGTGCATTCCAGCCCCCGCCTTCATGCATGCCTTTCTGCCAATAGGAAAGAATTTTTTTCAGCTCCAGAAAATCAAAAGGTGCCTTCGTCCATTTTTCCCCATTCGGATAATCCACCTTTAAATGATGGAATTGGAAAGTCATATCAAGCTCTTCCCGCTCCGGATTGGTATACAGCACACAGTTTTCCAGCTTGGTTGAGGACATTTCCCCAACGGTCATCATGTTGTAAGGAGAAAAGGCTTTTTGATTCATCTCATGTAAATATTCGTGAATACGGGGTCCGTCCGTGTAAAACTTCCGGCCATCCCCTGTATCATCACTTGGGAAATCCTGATTCTTGGAAATCAGATTGATGACATCCAGACGGAAGCCATCGATGCCTTTTTCCGCCCAGAATTTGATCATGTCATAAAGCTTTTCCCGAACAACGGGGTTTTCCCAGTTAATATCCGCCTGTGTTACATCAAACAAATGAAGGTAATATTGACCACTCTTTTCATCAAACTCCCAGGCTGGTCCGCCGAACTTGGATTGCCAGTTGTTCGGCATGTCTCCATCAACAGGATCCTTCCAGATGTAAAAGTCCCTGTACTCGTTGTCTTTTGACGAAGCCGCCTGTTTAAACCACTCGTGTTCAGTTGACGTATGATTGATGACGAGATCCATGATCAGCTTCATACCCCGCTTATGGGTTTCCGTCAGCAGCTCTTCAAAATCCTCCATCGTCCCGTACTGGGGCTCAATGGAATAATAGTTGCTAATATCATAGCCATTATCTTTCTGCGGAGACTTATAAACCGGTGTCAGCCAGATAACGTCGACACCAAGCTTATGAAGATAGTCTAATTTCTGAATAATCCCCTGAATGTCTCCCATTCCATTTCCTGTCGTATCCCGGAAGCTTTTTGGGTAAATCTGGTATACGACTGCTTTTTTCCACCATGCTTCTGACACGTGACTCACTCCTGTTGTTCGAAATTAACGAAATTTTCTTCTGGCAATGAAGTAGGTAATCACAAACGGAATCATGAGGACTATTACAATTCCGATAATGAAGGACCATACTCCGGATTGAATGGATAGTGGTGCTGGCAGACCTCCAATTCCAATCGAGCTTGCTAATACATCCTGGAAGGTAATAAACGCACCAGCGATAGCTGTACCGGAAATAGCGGCATAGAATGGATATTTATACTGTAAATTCACACCAAACATCGCCGGTTCCGTAATTCCGAGCATTGCGGAAATTCCCGATGTTCCGGCCAGACCTTTGACTTTTTCATCTTTAGCCGCCAGCATAATCGCAAATACGGCAGCACCCTGAGCAACATTCGAAAGAGCGACGATTGGCCATAGGAAGGTTGTGCCCGTACTTCCGATAAGCTGTAGGTCCACAGCCAGGAATGTATGGTGCATACCGGTAATAACGAGCGGTGCATAAAGGAAGCCATAGAGCAGACCACCGATAATAGGTGCAACCTCAAATACCCATACAACGCCATCTGTAATCCACGTACCCACTGTATATGTGACGGGTCCTATAATGATAAAGGCAAGGAATCCAGTAACTAAAAGAGCAACTGGAGGAACAATCAACAGCTGCAGGGAGTCCATGACCCGTTTTTCCAGCCAGACTTGGATTCTCGCAAGTACCCAGCCTGCTACTAATACGGGCAGAACCTGACCCTGATAGCTTAACTGATTAACTTGAAATCCAAATAAATTCCATGTTTCCCCTTTTCCCTGAGCAAAATCACCGGCAGGGGTTAAATCCGGGTGAACCATGATTAAACCTAAAACAATACCTAATAGCGGATTTCCGCCAAATCGTTTCACGGCCGACCAGCCGATCAATGCTGGCAGGAATGTGAAGGCCGTATTGGCGATAATGTTAATCATGTCCGCAATTCCCGACCAGGATGGGAACATTTCAATGATGGATTCATCCGTAAAGATCGGGTTAACCAGTATGTTGTTAATACCAAGCAGTAAACCGGCCGTAACAATGGCAGGAAGAATCGGAATAAAGATATCAGCAAGTACTTTTACACCGCGCTGTAATGCGTTCTGCTGCTGGCCTCCTGCTGCTTTTACATCCTCTTTAGATGCTTCTTCAATTCCTGTCTCTTTGACCATCGCTTTATAAACCTTATCTACCGTTCCCTGTCCAATGACCACCTGATATTGACCATTGGCAGCAAATTGACCTTTGACCAAATCCATGTTTTTCAGTTTTTCTTCATCGACTTTCTCTTCATCGGATAAAGCAAAGCGAAGTCGTGTTACACAATGTGTGGCGGCCATGATGTTGTCTAAACCACCAACAGCATCAACAATTACCTTTGCCTCATCATTATACTGCCCGCCGCTTTGATTTGAAGCCTGGGCCTGTGGCTGTTCAGCCGGCTTTTCTTCCGCCCCTTCATCTTCCGGTTTTTCACTATCCTGATCGCCCTTCACCTTTGCCTGGAAAAGTGGTGATTCTCCGGCTGTTACGTTTTCTTCCTCTGTTTTTTTAAACACTTCCAAAGCATCGCCATTGGTAATCACAACGGGCGTTATATGACTGGCCGCTTTTTCCTTAATAAACTCCAGATCAAACGTTACAAGCGGGTCGCCGGCTTTTACCTTATCCCCTTGCTTTACATGGGCTTCAAAGCCTTCCCCATCTAATGCAACGGTTTCCAGTCCAATATGGATGAGCACTTCAATACCTGACTCACTGCGAAGACCAACGGCATGTTTGGTAGGAAAAATTTGTACAATCTCACCGGCTACAGGGGCGACGACTTTACCCTCTGTTGGCTCAATCGCCATTCCATCCCCCATCATTTTCTGGGCAAATGTGGGATCCGGTACATCCTCAATATTTTTAATCACACCACTGAGAGGCGCAACAATCATTTCCCGATCATTTCTTTCTTTATCGATCACCAGAAAGACCTCCTAAATCTATTCCAGATTATTTTGTGTTATATAACTTGTACATACAAGTTATGCAAAGGTTTTCATCCATCGTTCAACAATTTCTCACACATTTTGTAGTTTTAGGTTTACCTTCCAGGGAAAATTCATGTTCATTTTTTGCTGGAATAGAGGTTATCGTTTTTTAAAGGATAGTCTGGACGTTGATTCGTGGTTAGAGATTAAATGGATATTGGGAGACATTTGAGCGGAGATTTTGAGAATTGATCCATAAGGAAGCGAATCCTGCCAAATAGGGATGGATTCATCGTTCTTTACCTTAATTAAGCTTAAAACAAAAAAACCTGGACGAAAGCATCCAGGCAAAGGTTTATACCTATTAGAATTTATCATCAATGGGGCATTAATTAGGGGAGCCAATTTGTACATCGGCTGCAATTTGTGTTTCATCTTCCGCTTCTGGAATGAGTGAACCGGAAAAATACTCATTCTCGCCTTTTTCAGCTTGAATGGTCAGCATGCCATTAATGTTGGTCTCGGCTACAATTTCATAGCCATTGGATTCAGCAAATGTTTTAAAATCATCCATAGCCTTGTTAATGTCGCCTGAAAAGTTATAGCTCACCGAATCTATTTCCACACCCTCCCGTGCCAGATCATTCATTTCGGATACCGCAATCAGTTCGGCTCCACTTGGCATCGGAAAATCCTTGGGAAAGCTTTTGGGCAAAGACACATTCTCTCCGGATTGACTACTGAATGAGGTCTCTCCATCCGAGGAGGAGATTGTAGCCGATTCCCCATCTGAACTCATTTCAAAGCTTTCTTCATTTCCTTCCGAAGCCTTCATTGATACATCTACATTTCCATCTTCAGTCTCTGATAGATCAATTTCCATTTCCTCACCGTTTTCACCAGGTATCGTGATAGAGCTGCACCCAATGGTAAATACCATAACAAGCATAATCAAAAAACTTATTGATAAGACTTTTTTCATTTTCTCCATTCCCCTTCCTTCTCGTTTCTCACATAACATACCACGTAAGGAAAAGGGTGGAAATTATACTTTGGTATACTTTTTTGTTTGAATTGGTCCATCTATTAGCTACCAAAAAAACCAGGTGCTGTGAACACCTGGTCCTCGTTCTGTCCATTATACAACATGATTAGGTAAATCCTGATACAATCTGAATCTCGGCTTTTCTTTCACAAACACCAGCCCCAGCTCATGGTGATCTCCCTGATACATCGGTCCCTGTACAAAGCGGATTTCTCCATGAACATCCCGAACCTCAAGCTTACAAAACGTCCGGCTTTCCTGCAACGCATCGTAAAATTCAATTTCGTTTGTGACGGGGATCTGGTGTACCTTTTCCACTCTTTCACCGGTTTTCAGTCCCATCTTATCGGCCGGTGAATCCTTAATAACGGCTAAAATAATTAAGCCGTCTGACTGCGGTCTGAAAATGCTTGTTTTTTCCCGATCTACAAACCGGACATATAATTGTATGATCGCCCGTCCTAATATCGCGACAGCCGCACCTATATAGATAAAGAGCGGGTCATAAAAGCTTCCAGCCGCAAAAATACCGGTAATAAGCCCCAGCGTCAGCACCCATTTCCCAAACAGTTTTCCACCCTGATTGGAGAAGTGACCCTGAAATGCCTGCTGTATACCCATGAGAAAAGGAAACAGCATGAGTCCATAACCATGATCACCAATGGGAAGAAGCGGCCACCAGGAAAACAGGCCGTCAATCGCCCCGCCAGGAACAGGCACAAGCATAGGTACAACACTCAATCGCTTCACATTGTGCAAGCCAATATACTTTCCCCTCTTTCCTTTAATAAGTTTAGGAAAAGCATACTCCTTATCGGCCGTAAACCATAAAATAGATTCTATAATTAAGAATACGGCGGTTAAAGCGAGGATAAGAGGAGGACTGACATTCATGAGTTCCTCCATCCACTGTGCCGGCAGCACATCAATGGTCAGCGTATACTGCTGCATAACAGCCAGGAGGATAACCGTGATTCCCATAAGATATCCGGCCGAAAGCAAATAGAGACGTCCAGTAATGGTAACGATGATCGATAACACGGAAATCAGTAACCAGACAGGATAGGATAAAATTCCGCCCGTAACAATCAGGGAAGCAGAAATCACGATGCCACTAATGACGCAGAGCAGCCATGTTCTCTTCCATTCTGTACCAGACTTATAAACACTGGAACCGAAGTCCGTCCGCTCCTGTTTTCTTCGATAGTAAGATGTAAGGATGGTTAACACAATCGCCCAATATAGCAGGGGTTGTCCAATCAACCAAATGAAGCCCTCTCCAATTTCCGTAAGCCAAAGATTTATCATGTTGTACCTCCGATTTGTAATGCATTCGTTATTATAAATTCTACAAAATATTATCTAATCCTGCTAGTCCCAGATATTGATTCTTGGAGAAGAAATTTTTAAACAAACAGCCTGTCACTCCTTCCGAATGACAGGCTGCCTCTCTATAACTGCTATTGGTATAAAACTTCTAAAGCTCGGTTCAATTGACGGTCATTTTCCGGTGAAGAAACAGCTTCAATGACGAGTGTCTGAATTTCTTCACCTGTTTTCTGATTCACCTCTCCGGTAACCTTAAGATCATGATCCTTTTGAAAGGCTTCCACAGCTTCTACCGTTTGTTCACTGAAGTAGCCGTCCGTTCTGCCCGGCTCATAACCAATGCCCTCCAGCATCTTCTGAATGTTTGCTACACTTTCATTATTCATGTTGTAGGTTAATGAATTGTTAATATCGACAGGTGTCGTGTAGAAAAATTCAGGCTGCTTTACTTCAACAGTCGGCTTGATTCCTTTTTCATTAATCCACTTGCCATCTGGTGTCAGCCACTTGAATGTTGTCAGTTTAATCTGGCTTCCATCGCCCATACCGAGTGTTTTCTGCACGGTACCTTTTCCATAGCTCTTTTCCCCCACAACAGGATAGCCCGCTTCCTTCATTGCAGCGGCTAAAATTTCCGAGGCTGATGCACTGCCCTGGTTGGTGAGCACGGTAATCGGGTAATCTTTTTTCTCCTTCGTTCCAGAGTAGTAGCGTACTTTTTCTCCATTCTTTTCTTCAAAAATGACGTAGGGCTGGTCCTCAGGGATGAAATTCTCCAGTATGGTTTCCACAGATGTAAACAACCCGCCTGGATTGCCTCTTACATCAATGACTAAGCCTTCAATGCCTTTATCCTCTAAATCAGAAAGAGCCTTGTTAAATTCCTCCGCTGTTTTTTGAGAGAACGAGGTAATTTGAATGACTCCTGTTTTCTTACCGTTCTCATTTTTTACTTCAGGATAAACGGTTTCCACTGGAATATTATCACGGACAACAGATACTTTAATCGTATCCGATATACCTGGACGCTGAATGGTTAATTCAACCTCCGTCCCTTTTTCACCACGTATTTTTGCCACAGCCTCATTCAGGCTGAGCCCTTCAAGACTATTTCCATCCACCTTCAGTATTTGATCTTTCGGCTGCAGCCCTGCTTCCTCCGCAGGGGAGCCTTTAATCGGGGAAACAATGGTAACATGTCCATCGCTCATGCTTACCTCCGCCCCAATCCCCTCAAAGGATGACTCAATACTCTGATTAAATTGATCAACCGTTTCTTTGTCCATATAAACGCTGTGGGGATCTTCCAGTGAATCGAGCATTCCACGGATCGCGCCTTCGATCATTGTTTTCTGCTTCACGTCTTCAACATAGTTGCTTTCAATAATGGAATATGCACGCATCACTTTTGAAAAAGCATTCATGTCACCGAACTCTTCAATGATTTCCTTCTTTTCTTCATCTGTGCTTATTTCTGATTGTCCACCATTTTCGGCCTCACCGGATTGCCCCAGGCCCACTACCTCTGTACCTACATAAGTCAGAGCAGATCCCAGAACCATAGCTACAATCACAAGTACAGCCAAATAGCTCTTTTTCACGTTCATTTTCTCTCACCTCAACAATAACCACTCATCCTGGCTGTGGAAGATTTGTGTATGAATCCTTCTCCAATATGTAAAGGCATCCCACCGTAAATATGTGCGATGCCTTTAATATTACTATATGAACTTGTCACCGTAAACATGTCTGCTTTAGAAGCTGATGTATTTACGAGGGTTGACAGCATAACGCTTGTCACTTGTCCACGGTCCTTCATGCAATTCAAAATGAAGATGCTGTCCTGTAGAATTACCAGTATTACCCATATAACCGATCACTTGTCCTTTTTGTACGTACTGACCTTCAGAGACCGTATAGTATCTCATATGTGCATATAAGGTTGTATATTGCTGCCCGCCCATACTATGCGTTATGTAGACCACATTTCCATATGAGGATGAGCGATATGCCCGATAAACCATACCTGATGCTGATGCTACAATAGGAACTTTCCCATATTTAGAAACGTCTATACCATAATGCATTCTTCCCCAGCGACTTGCAAATTCTGACGTTACCATCGCTTCTGCGGGTACTGTAAATTTACCACTCGATATAGGTGGAGTTCCACTTCCGCCACTATTATTATTGGCTGGTGGAGTGCTTAACTGTTCTAATTTTTCTTTTTTCTCTTCAATCATGCGCTTGTAAGCTTCCTGTTGCTTTTGTAAAATCTCCTGTTCTTCCTGAAGTGACATTTTATGCTTATGAAGCTCTTTTTCTTCTTCTTTTAACTTAGCAACAAGAGCTGCTTTTTCCTCTTTCTGCCGATCAAGTTTAGCTTTTGCAGATTCAAGCTCGTCTTTCTTAGCCACAAGCTCCTCTTTCTTCTTCTCTACTTCAGCTTTGTCCTTTTCCAGCTGTTCTTTTTCTGCTTTTTGCTCTTCCAGGATTTTCTTATCAGAATCCATGATTTTAGACACAGCGTTTGTACGAGTCAGGAAGTCCCCAAAGTCCTGAGCACCTAGCAGAACCTCTAAATAGCTCACGGATCCCCCATTTTGCTGCATTGTGCGAAGACGGTTTTTCAAAAGCTCGTCCCTCTCAGCAATCCGTTTTTCAGTTTCTTTGATGTTTTCTTTTAATTTCTTTATTTCTATTTCTGTCTGGCTGATTTCCTGTTCAGTATTTTCTATATTCTTTTGTGTTTCCGCTACTTCCTGATCGATTTCTTCAATCTGGCTCAGGATACGATCCTGTTCAGCCTGATTTTCTTCTATTTTTTCTTCTATTTCCTGTTCACTGTTCTCCAGTTCCTCTTTTTCTTTATTGGTATTATCTTTCTTATTTTCCAGATCATCAATTTCATCTCGAAGTTCCCCTTCAGAAGTGGCATAAGACTTTTCCACACCTGAAAAAGAAAACGTTACTGCGAGCAGCATTAAAATACTCAGTACGGAAAAAATTCGATTTTTCAAGGCTCTGACTCCTCCCCCAAACAACATTTTATCTATGAAACTTAAACTTTAAGGAATTTTCGTACACTCATAATACTTCCCCAGACCCCGATAAAGGCGCCAATTCCTAATAGAATCAGAGAAACCTGCCATACAAAGGGGTTAAACGGTATAAGCTCAAAAAATGGCACGAATGTCTTGTCCTTCATATTTTCAAATAAGTAATAATACCCGCTTACGACGAAAATAATCGGAATGATCGAACCGAGAATCCCCATTAATAGTCCTTCAATAAAGAAAGGCCAGCGTATAAAACCATTTGTCGCACCAACCAGCTTCATAATTCCAATCTCTGTACTTCTGGCCATAATGGTAATTTTGATCGTATTAGAGATTAAAAAGGCGGCTGTTAAAACCAGTGCGGTAATTAAGCCAATCCCTATATATCTCGCATACTCATTAAAGGTGAAAAGCTTCTGAATCACCTGGTCGCCATATTCCGTCGAAGAAACATGGTCCAAAGACTCTACTTTACTGGCAACATCAAATGTATCAAGGGGATCTTCCGTTTTGATAATGAATGCATCATTTAACGGATTATCCTGATTCACCATCGCCATCATGTCTCCGTCAGCACCTAAGCTAGACATTAAGTTTTTCAGTTCCTCTTCTTTTGAAGAAAATTCAATTGTGGAAACTTCCGGTATGTTCGTGATCTCTTTCTTTAAGGAATCAATATCCTCCTGATTCGCTGCCAGATCAATAAAGGCCCGAATTTGCACGTCCTCTTCCACTTTTTCTGCCATTTCATTTAAGTTCAGCATAATGACGAGGAAGACGCCTACTAAGATCAGCGTTGTGGTAACCGAAGCTACGGATGCAAAAGTCATCCAGCCGTTACGAAAAATATTCTTGCTTCCTTCTCTTAGGTGACGCTTGAATGTCCTAGCTTTCATATCCGTAGTCACCTCGCTGTTCATCACGAACGACTCGTCCATGTTCAATTGCTATGACTCTCTTTTTTAATGTGTTAACGATATCTTTGCTGTGGGTTGCCATAATCACGGTCGTTCCTCTCGCGTTGACTTCCTCAAATATTTTCATAATTTCCCATGAAGTATCAGGGTCGAGGTTTCCTGTTGGTTCGTCAGCAATCATTAAATGAGGATTATTCACAATAGCACGTGCAATGGATACACGCTGCTGCTCACCACCGGAAAGTTCATCCGGCTTAAAGCGGGCTTTATTTTTTAAATTTACCAGATCAAGAACATCCATCACCTTTCGACGGATTTTTTTGGGCGAATCTTCTATAACTTCAAGGGCAAAGGAAACATTTTCATAGACTGTCAGAGAGGGTAAAAGCTTGAAATCCTGATAAACAACCCCAATGCCCCTTCTTAAATGAGGGATTTCTTTCTCTTTGATTTCTGCTAAATTGTGGCCGTTTATCACGACATCACCACTTGAGGGCTTAACCTCCCGATACATGAGTCGAATGAACGTTGACTTCCCGGCACCGCTGGGTCCAACTACATAAACGAATTCCCCCTGCTGAATGTTAACATCTATTCCCTGAAGAGCCGTAACACCATTGTGATACGTTTTTCTTACATCTCTTAATTCAATCATGTTTCATACCACCTATGCCTCTCCGGTTGTAATTCTGTTGTAGCTGTATGTTTATGTACTTCCATTGCATGTCCATTCTCACGAAAAATTTTGGTTTTTATATAACGTTGTTGAAACTACGGCCAATTTATCGGTTAGTGTAATTTTACTATGTTCTATTATAACATCAATCTACAAAATTTTTAGGGGGAATTTTATTACAGTTGTATTTCAATGGAAAGAATGTGTTGTGTGGTGAAGGAGGTTATCGGAGGAAAGGGTAATTATCGCCTGGAAAAACCGTATGATATGGGGATATCGGAGAAAAAAAAGAAAACCCGAAAAATGGGCTTGGCCAAATTTCAGGTTACTTGTTTATTATTATTTTTTAGTAGCTAACCATGATGCAACGGTATTTGCATCTTCTTCACTGATGTTTACAGGTGGCATACCGCCTTTACCATTTTGAATAACGTCTACAATTTCCTCTTTTGAAAGTCTGGATCCAATGGTCGTCAAGTCAGCTGCATTTCCCTGTCCGGAGAGATCTCCGCCGTGGCAGGTTGCACAGTTGTTTTGTGCGATTTTTTCAGCAGCTGCGGTATCAACAGTTCCGCCATCTGCATTCCCTGTGTCGCCATTTTCTTCTGCCTGCTGCTCAGTACCAGCATCATTGTTGCCAGTGTCTTCACCTGCATTATCATCACCACCGCCACAAGCTGCAAGTACCAGAGCAGAGCCGAACAGCATGGCTATTAGTGCTTTTTTCATTTGAACAAATCCCCCTTCTTCGTATATTGAAATGCCAAATACTGCATCTCATGGATATTATAACCTATTCATTGTTTTTTAAAACCCTCGCCAAGTACCTCTGCTGCAGACATGGCAATGACGAATGCCTCTGAATCAACCTTGTTCACGGTTTTTGTCAATTTGGTGAATTCTTTTTGATCGACCACGCACATCATAATGTTGCGATTTTCTCTCGTGTATCCACCTTCCCCGCGCAGGATGGTGACACCTCTATCTATTTCTTCAAAAATAGTTTTCCGCATTTCTTCCAGATTATCCGTAATAATCATGACATTTTTTGAAGTCGTAAAACCAACCTGAATAATATCTATCGTCCGGCTGGTCATAAATAATCCAACCAGTGCGTAAAGGGAATGCTCAAGATTAAAGACAAACGCCGCTGATGTGACAATCAACCCATCAATGAATGCCATACAGATTCCCAGAGAAATACCGGTAAATTTATGTAAAATAGCAGCCGCTACATCTGTTCCGCCGGTAGACGCCCGCCCACGGAAGACGATACCAAGACCTGCCCCGACTAAAATTCCACCAAACACCGATGCTAAGAGCGGATTTAGCGTTGCAGGATCCCACTCTCTTGTTAAATAAACAAAGATCGGTAGCATAATCGTTCCAAGAAATGATTTGAGCCCAAAGTTAGCCCCAAGAATAACTACGCCGGCGATAAATAAAGGAACATTTAGAAATCCCTGCACAAACGCCGGTTCCCAGCCGAACAATTCATCTGTTAACGTACTAATCCCGGACACTCCGCCGGAAGCCACCCCATTAGGAAGCAAAAATAAGTTGAATCCAATCGCAACAAAAAATGAACCTAAAATGACATATAAATATTCCAATGCAACAAACTGCATACGATTGCCTTCCCGGTTCTCCATCATTTAGAAACACCTCTTTTTCCGTCAAACCTTTGCGTACCGCTAAAAACTATAACATACGAAAAAACGCCTGTGAACGCCGGCAAATTAACGCTTTACAGTAGTAACGCGGTGAACAAGTGAGAGGTCGGGGGATTTTTTCATGGGCCGGGCAGGCTGAATTCCGGTCGATATGGATAAATAACAGTCGATCAGGTTTAATCCTGACTTGGACGGATCAATCCGGTCATATAAGGACGAATGATGCTGTGTTGAGATTCATTTTCCACTTTTACGATTAATCCGGCGAAATTCAGATTAAATTCCCCGATTCCGGATTAATTTTTCCAAATGCAGGACAGATTATTTTTAAAACAGGTTTAATTATTTTCAAAACTGGTTGAATTCCCTGTGGTACAGGCACAATTCATAGAATTTTGATTTAATTATCTGCATTTTGGAATAATTCTTTTTATAAAAGTAGTATTGGGCTTCCCGCTGTTCAATCAAGCAGAGGATGGATTAATCCAACTTAAGAAACCAAAAAAACCAGAGGGCAAAACCAAAAAAACCAGAGGGCAAATTCCCTCTGGTTTCCCATTTATTAAATAAATTACATTTGCGAACGTAAATAAGCATCGATAAATGGATCAATGCGCCCATCCATAACTCCCTGTGTATTGCCAATTTCAACGTTGGTTCGGTGGTCTTTCACCATGGAGTACGGGTGGAAAACGTAGGAGCGGATCTGGCTTCCCCAGCCAATCTCCTTTTGTTCCCCGCGAATTTCATCCAGCTCTGCCTGCTGTCGTTCAATTTCTTTTTGATACAGCTTGGATTTCAGCATTTTCATGGCCTGTTCACGGTTTTTAATCTGAGAGCGTTCGGACTGACACGTGACCACAATGTTTGTTGGCAGGTGGGTAATCCGAACGGCTGAATCAGTTGTGTTTACGTGCTGACCACCTGCCCCGCTGGAACGGTAGGTGTCAATTTTTAAATCCTCCTGCTTAACGTCAATTTCAACATCATTATCGAATTCAGGCATAACCTCGCAGGAAACAAAGGATGTATGACGACGGCCTGATGAATCAAATGGAGAGATGCGCACCAAACGATGAACGCCCTTCTCCGCTTTCAAATAACCATAGGCATTATGACCTTTAATTAATAGCGTTACACTTTTTACGCCGGCTTCATCGCCCGGCAGGTAATCCAGTGTTTCTACTTTAAAGTCCTTACTCTCCGCCCAGCGGGTATACATACGGAGCAGCATACTCGCCCAATCCTGTGATTCGGTACCGCCGGCTCCCGGATGAAGCTCGAGAATCGCATTGTTTTTATCATACGGTTCACTTAAAAGTAAGTAAAGCTCGAATTCATTTAAATCATTTGTTACAGTTTTAACTTCCTCTTCCAGCTCTTCTCTAAGCTCCGGATCATCTTCTTCTTTTACCAATTCATACGTGGCTTCAAGGTTCTCCAGACTTTCTTCATTTTTTTCGAACGACTGAACGAGTTCTTTTAGACTGTTCACCTCTCCAATGACTTTCTGGGCCGTTTCCTGATCATCCCAGAATCCCGGAGCGGTCATTTCCTGTTCAAGCTCAGCTATTCGCTTACGATCCTCTTCTAAGTCAAAGAGACCCCCTAAAGTCATCGATTCGCCTGTTCATTTTGTCAATTTCCTGTTTAATATCTGTTAAATCCATCATTATCACCTCTAAAATCAATCTCTAATTTACTATAACCTGCACTGCTTCTATCCTAACACAGACAATTCAAGAGACACTCCAAAGATGGGGATGGAGTGTCTCTTGAATTGTTATGCACCATGGCAGTGTTTGTATTTCTTACCGCTGCCGCATGGGCATGGATCATTACGACCGACAGCCTGGGATTTTACGTATGGCCTGCGTTTCTTCTGCTTTTCTTCGCCTCCGCCTGATACAGCCTGAGTCCCTTTAACAACCTCCTGACGCTGCAGGTTGTCACGGATCTGGGCTTTCATAATATAGCGGGAGACCTCTTCCTCGATATCGGCCACCATTTGCTCAAACATGGAGTAGCCTTCCATTTGATACTCGCGGAGTGGATCGTTCTGTCCATACGCGCGCAGGTGAATACCCTGACGAAGCTGATCCATCTGGTCGATGTGGTCCATCCATTTCGTATCAACCGTACGCAGCAGGATTACTTTTTCAAACTCACGCATTTGCTCTGAGGAAATTTCCTGCTCTTTCTCATCATATTTTTGCTTAATCATATTGATAATATGCTCTGTGATCTCTTCCGGCTCAAGACCCTTCAGCATATTTTGGGAAAGCTCATTTTCCTCCAGAAGATTACTGTTCACGTAAGAAACTAGGCCATCCAGGTTCCATTCTTCCGGTACATCCTCGGCTGTATAGGATCCAACCACACGTTCAACGGTTGACTGAATCATGCCCTCAACAATTTCCCGGAGGTTGTCTGACTCAAGCACCTCATAGCGCTGCTGATAAATAATTTCGCGCTGCTGACGCAATACATCATCGTAGGCAAGCAGGGTCTTACGGGCATCGAAGTTATTTCCTTCCACCCGTTTCTGAGCAGATTCCACTGCACGGGAAACCATTTTACTTTCAATCGGCTGATCCTCATCCATGCCGAGACGCTCCATCATGGATTTCATGTTATCCGATCCGAAGCGGCGCATCAATTCGTCCTCAAGAGATAGGTAGAACTGGGATATACCCGGATCTCCCTGACGTCCGGAACGTCCACGGAGCTGGTTATCGATTCGCCGTGATTCGTGACGCTCGGTACCAATAACCGCTAAACCGCCGCGTTCCACAACTCCATCTCCGAGTTTAATATCCGTACCACGACCGGCCATGTTGGTTGCAATGGTCACGGCACCCTGTTTCCCTGCCTCTAAAATAATTTCCGCTTCACGGAAGTGGTTTTTTGCGTTTAACACGTTATGCGGAACACGGGCTTTTTTAAGCATTTTCGAAATTAATTCCGAAGTCTCAACCGCAACCGTACCCACGAGCACAGGCTGTCCCTTTTCATGACGCTCTTTAATATCGTTGACGACTGCACGAAACTTGCCGTCCATTGTTTTGTAAATATAGTCAGGGCGGTCATCACGGGTAATCGGCTTGTTGGTTGGAATCACAACGACATTCATGTTGTAAATATTCCGGAATTCCTCTTCCTCTGTTTTCGCGGTACCGGTCATACCGGCAATTTTCTGATACATACGGAAAAGGTTCTGGAAGGTAATCGTTGCAAGGGTCATGCTTTCCTTTTGAATCTGCATGCCTTCCTTCGCCTCAATGGCCTGGTGCAGACCATCACTGTAGCGACGTCCCTTCATCAGACGGCCGGTGAACTGGTCAACAATGACAACCTCGCCTTCCTGCACCACATAATCCGCATCACGCTGCATAATCACATGGGCTTTTAACGCCTGAGTGATGTGGTGAGTCAGGGATACGTTGGATAAATCATACAGGTTGTCGATATTGAAGAAGCGCTCAGCCTTGTTGTTTCCTTCCTCGGTCAGCTGTACGTTTTTCGTTTTCTCATCGTAGGTATAGTCTTCTTCATTTTTTAATGTACGGACAAATTGATCCGCACGAAGATACATATTTTCAGAACGGGAGGCAGATCCGGAAATAATCAGAGGTGTACGGGCCTCATCGATTAAGATTGAGTCTACCTCATCAATGATGGCATAATTTAACGGACGCTGAACCATCTGCTCTTTGTAAAGCACCATATTGTCACGCAAATAATCAAAACCAAATTCATTGTTGGTTCCGTACGTAATATCCGCTGCATAGGCTTCCTTCTTCTCTTCCTTGGACATGCCGTTCGCGTTCAGGCCTACCGTTAGTCCAAGAAACTGATAAAGCTCGCCCATTTCCTTCGCATCACGGTCGGCCAGGTAATCGTTGACGGTAACAATATGAACGCCTTTGCCTGATAAAGCATTCAAATAGGCGGGCATAGTGGAGGCAAGCGTTTTTCCTTCACCTGTTTTCATTTCTGCGATATCACCGTTGTGAAGGGCAATCGCTCCCAGCAGCTGTACATGGAAAGGACGCATATTCAAAACACGTCTTGCTCCTTCACGGACAACGGCATAAGCTTCTACTAAAATATCATCTAAGGTCTCGCCCTTTTCGAGACGTTGTTTAAATTCCTCTGTTTTTTTCCTTAATCCATCATCTGATAATTTTTTGATTTCGGGTTCAAGTGCTTCAATCTGTTCTGCTGTTGTTTCCAGTTTTTTAAGCTGGCGTGTATTTCCATCGCCAAAAACTTTTTTCAATAATCCTCGCATACATTCGCACCTCTATTTAGTAAGATCACACTTTATTATAATAGTCCTCACTACATCATAACACTAAAGGATTCATCATGACAATAAAAGGCGTAGTGCACATAGATTGCGACCCTATAAAAAAGAAAAAATGCAGCGCAGTGGCTGCATATATTGAGGAACCGTATTCAAAACGGAATGGAGAGGTGTGCAGGGAGCGGATAGCCCCCTGCTGGAAACCGTGGAATAAGAGGAATCAAACTTTTTTTACATGCCTTTTTTCCAAATCGGTCATACGCTGATTCATTTTAGCAACATATTCAACCAGTTGTGCTATGTACTTTTCATGCTGTTTGATCCGGTTCTCTTGTCTTTGGCAGTGAGGGCAGCTTTGGTGGGACATGAATACGCCTCCTTTGCTTTCGTTAAAATAGTTATACCACGAACAGGAAAGGAAGAAAAATCGCTGAAATTAAAAAACAGGGTCGGATTTTGACGGTTTTGTGGCGAATTTTGTCAGTTTTAGGGGTATTACATGAAGTTTCTTTAGTTAAAATTAAATTTTGGACAAATTTTCAAAAGGCAGTATTTTTTTGGAATACATATTTTAAACAGCATTTGTATAATCTATATAGGGCAGAAAGAAACGAATCCGAAAGAGCCAGAGGATGAAGGAAGTCTCGCTTGTCGCCGGGCGATTGAGCTGAATGCGGACGTTCCTGAATGATTTAATTCTATAAAGGGAAACATCCATCAGTGGGGGTATTACGGTCAGTTAATGCGTGATAAAAAAGAAAAAGCCCTGTACATAGGCAGGACTTAACTAAAGCATAAGGATGTATCATATATTTGATTAGCTGGGCTCAATTAAACCGTAACGTCCATCATTTCGACGGTAAACCACATTTGTATCACCTGTCTCCGCATTCGTAAATACGAAGAATGTATGTCCAAGCATATCCATCTGGAGGATAGCTTCTTCAGATGCCATTGGTTTCAAGTCAAATGTCTTTGTACGTACTATTTCAAAATCGTCGTCTTCTTCGTATGCTTGATCCTGATCAAAAATCTCTTTTTCCATTTCTGCAAAGACATATTTAGGTGCGCCCTGCTGACGGAATTTTCGATTGATTTTTGTTTTATATTTACGAATTTGACGTTCAAGTTTATCTACAACCAAATCTATTGCCGCGTATAAATCGGAATGATGTTCTTCAGCTCGTAATAGGAGGTCTTGCATAGGTATCGTTACTTCAATGCGCTGTTCTCCCTCATAAACACTAAGGTTCACATTCACATCAGAAGTGATTTTGCTGTCAAAGTACTTTTTCAGCTTGCCGATCTTTTTCTCTACATACTCCTGAATTGCATTTGTAACTTCAAGATTTTCGCCTCTTATGTTAAAGTTCATAAGAAGTTCCTCCTTTCATCCTTATGTATTGTTTATTCTACCATTCCCCCTAAAATTCCTCTATAAACGAAAAAGTTTGTTTGTGAGGATCTTGTGTCACGTTTTGTCGAACACCGTCTGATTTCCTTGTCTCCAAACCCCACACTTCCTTAAGTGAAACCCCTGACACGAACTCATCATGACAGGGGCTTGCAACTCTTTATCTATTCGATTTTAATGCGCAATCAAAGGCTCAATCCGATCATCCATATCCTGTTTCCAGTCAAGAAAAGCAGGGATCACTTCATTGGATAATAGAGCCGCTTTATCCACATCCTGCTCAAACCATTTCGACATGGACTGGACGAGCCTGTCGAATTGGTCAAGGGTTTCTACGTTAAGCAGAGGGGCCAGCTGATCATGACTGGCATGAAGCTGCTGCATGCCTTTGACTAAATCGGCAAAAAGAGTTTCAGCTATACTGGACTCTCCAACATCCGGCATCTGGCCAAGATGCTCCAGGGCTTCACTCATCCCCTCCAGCAGTTCATGATATTTTTGCAGGAATTCCACTTCTTGTACTTCTAAATTTGCCACCATTTCACCTAATTTCTTTTATCAAAAAACATCCCATCGACTGTGGATACATTTTGATAAGGATTAATGTATTTCTGGTTGTTTCGTTTTTGACTCTGAATTTGCTTCATGGATCCTTTCAGCTGGGTAAATTGCTCCTGGAAAGAATCTTCAATTTCACGGTCCATACGAACGATCTCTTTCCCCAGCTTTTTTTCCTCATCTGTATAAGGAGGTTTGATCTGATTCATGAACGTTTCTCTCTTATTCAGGAAATCAGTCAGGCTTTCCAGTAACGATTCCTGATCTCTGTCCAATTCCTGCTGATAAAGATAATTGTAAAAGTCTGTGGTGATTGTATGTAGTTCCTTTACAGCGCTCATTAAGCATTCCCGCCCTGGCCATACTGCTGCTGACGGGTGATCTGAATAACCTCTTTCCAGGTGTCCCGGAATTCTGTCACAAGCTCGGACGCCTCATCTAAAATCTCAGGGTCATTTTCGATATTCGCTTCCATAAGACGACGGTTAATGTAATCATATAGCGGCATGACCTGATCGGAAATGTCGCTTTCAGGATCCATGGTTACCATTAACTCCTGAATGATTCGCTGGGCTTTTTGGATATTTGTATTTTTTGTCTCATAGTTCTTTTCATTCATGGCTTTTTTGGCATGTCTTATGAATTTGAGACAGCCATTATAAAGCATCAAGGTTAACTCTCCTGGTGATGCGGTGTTGACAGCGTTATTCTGATAGGCCTGCTGTTTAGCTGCATATGGATTTGCCACGGTAAGGTCCTCCTTCTCTCATTCCATTGTGCCACCTTTTGTATTTCAAAAAAAGCGGCTTTCTTGCTATCTATCACGTATTAACCGGCCGTAATACCCCACTTCAAGTTTTGAGGGTAACCCAACAAGACTATGTGGGGGATAAACGGCCAGTAAAACCTGATAAGTTCAACTAACCATCCGTGGGGGATGTAGAAAACCCCACTGATGGAAGTTTCACTTTATACTTTTTCATCAACAATAAATCCCATAAATTCCGCCATGGCTGCATAAATATCCAGCATTTTCTTAGGTGGAATTTCTTTGATGACTTCATCAGATTTCTCATCAACAATCGTCACATAATAATCTTCCAGTTTCTCGTGATATTCATATCGAATCGAGGTATCTGTTGGTTCTAAAAACTTATTTAATCCTTCAATCATGTGCTTTGCTTCTTCACGGCTTAACGTTTTTGCATATGAATCCTCTGCTTTTTGATCATCACTACGTTTCCCATCCGCATTGGTACTCTCTCTAGTTGATGAAATATTCATATGATGCTCGGACCGCTGCAGGAGTTGGGACCCAGATAAAACTTTACCTACATCCATGCTCAGCAACTCCTCAGTTTTATTTCTAATCATTATATCGGTAATTTTTTTAATAGTTTTAGCCCACTCAAAAGAAAAACTAATAATCTTTACTGCAGAATTTAAAAATTTGACGTTTTTATGAAAAAATCTTAATCTTTTAGTGGTGGACTAAAAGTTTCATATAAAGGAAATTTAAGGATGTTTGTGAGAGAAAATAGACCTATTCCATTCCTTCTGCTGACATATTCTGTATATCCATGTACCGAATAGTACACGAACAGCAAATACAGCATGAAAATGAGGTGTAAAGATGAAAGAAAAATTTCCGTTTAACATTCGATTTCGATTCAAAACATTAAAATCCAAAATATTATTTGGGTTTTCCATTATTATGGTCCTTGTCCTCATCCTAAGCAGCTATAACTTTGTTGCCGTGGACAACTCGAATCAGGAAGTAAAACAAATCCTGAATGAGGATTTACCCTTACTCACAGTTAGTGAAAAAATGGCTTATAACATCGCAGAGAGAACCTTATCCTTACGAAGCTTTTTATTATATAACGACAGCTCCTCCCGCCAGGACTATAACGAACTGATGGAAATCAATAAGGAACTGGAAAAAGAGATGCTGTCCCTCACGGATTCTGAGCAGGCACAGGAATTTATTAATAAGAAGAAAGAATGGGATCAGAAAATTGCAGATGTTTTTACGGCCTATGACAATGGCAATGAAGAAGAGGCCATGCATATCATGAACTTACAGGTTAGTCCCGGAGCCCGGCAGATTATGAGAAACTTTGAAGAAATGGGGGCCAACCAGGAGAGTGTGATTGAAAAATCCGGAACATCCGTTATAGCGACCGGACAAACAGTGTGGATTGCGGGCGGCATTATGGCTATCGTGATCATCATCGTTGGTATCATCGTAGCTTTACTGACATCCCGCAGCATTTCAAAACCGATTACAAAAGTGATGGATCGAATGAAGGCGATTGCGGCCAGGGACTTATCTCATGACTACTTGGACATTCAATCCCATGATGAAATTGGGCAATTAGTCAAGGCTACGAATCAAATGAACGAAAATACACGGGAGCTGTTGCAAAAAATCCATTCTGTAACTGAAACCGTATCCAATCAGAGTGATAAATTAACGAAATCTGCGGATGAAGTGAAGCAGGGCTCAGAGCAGATCGCCGCTACCATGGAGGAAATCGCCTCAAGCTCTGAAACACAAGCCAACCATGTCCAGACTTTATCCTCAAATGCCACATCATTTACCTCCAATGTTCAGGAGGCGAATTCACGAGGGGAGCAGATGGAACAGACTTCAACCCATGTGTTACATATGACGGAAGACGGCGCTAAGCTTATGGAAGAATCCGTACAGCAAATGAAAAATGTAGATACCCTTGTGCAGCGTTCCGTAGAAAAGGTTCAGGAATTGGACCACCAGTCACAGAAGATTACCCAGCTTGTGACCGTCATTCGTGATATTGCTGAACAGACAAACCTGCTGGCCTTAAATGCAGCCATTGAAGCCGCGCGGGCGGGAGAACATGGACAAGGGTTTGCCGTTGTAGCTGATGAAGTGAGAAAGCTGGCCGAGCAGGTGGCGAATTCCGTGACGGATATTACGGAAATTGTAGGAACCATCCAGGGCGAAACGAGCGGAGTTGTGGAATCCTTGGAAAATGGCTATTCTGAAGTTGAAAAAGGTACCCGTCAAATCCAAAACACAGGGCAGACCTTTAGCCAAATCAACCAGGCTATGGAGGAAATGGCAGACAGTATCGATACCGTTGCCAATCACCTATCCAACATGGCTTCTGCCAGTCAGCAAATGACATCTTCCATCGAGGAAATTGCCACTTCCTCAGAAGAAACGGCATCTGATGTAGAAGAAGCATCGGCATCAGCACAGCAGACCAATAGCTCTATGGAAGAGGTATCCAGCAGCTCAGATGAACTATCCAAACTATCCGATGAATTACGGAACCTGGTCGAGCGGTTTAAACTTTAATAGGTGCCTGTCACCACCCGGGTTTGTCACCACCCGAATTTTGTCGAAAGAAACTCTCCATTCAAATATAATAATAAAACGTCCATCTGCTGAGCAGATGGACGTTTTCGCTTACTTAAGCTTTTACATCAATTGAGCTTCCTAAATGAGGCTGGGCCGCATGCTGCATCGTCTTCACATTAGATTCTTCCAGCATTTTAATCATGTTCTGACCTTTAGATTCAGCCTGATTCATCGTTTTATTCATGAGCGATAACCCTACATCCTGTTTTAGGCCTGCATGGTTTAAGCCCATTGACATAGCAGGTATATCCATATGTAAACCCTCCTTTGATATCATCATAATAGACTCATCGTAAAGATAAAAGGATAACTTCCAATGATTCCCTTAGTGTACTAAAAAACAACCTCAGCAAATCTATTCATATTTATTAATAAACGAATGCTTCGACCATGCCGGCTTGTCCAGCAAGGTTTTCTCATCAATCAATTCCTCTGTACGAGCTTGAAAAGGGATATCTGATTTTGCCTGCAATTCCTCTTCAATCGTTGCTCTGGTCGCTTCACGTTTGTCCCCAACAATTTGATAGACAAATTCATATCGATCCTTATATACATTTACTTGCCAGCGCACAGGGACATAAGTTAAGGTATACACCATTTCCTGAAGTTCATATAGGGAAATCGTTTGACCCTGATAATGAATTTCATCAGAGCGTCTGCCATAATGCATTAAAACAGGATGTGAATTGCCACAGCCACAAGAGCTGCTCTGCTTTCTTTCAACAATATCCTGATTAGAATATTTAACCAGAGGCATTCCTTCTCTTTTTGTTGAAATTAAACAATACCCTTTTTTATCTTCTCCAAGTGGTTCATGATGTTCATTTACAATCTCAATGATGACATCTTCCCGGTCCATATGGTAATTTCCGTTTTCACAGGTTGTATATAATCCCCCTGTTTCCGTACTTCCAAACAGTCCATACACTGGAACTCCCCATAGACGTTCAAAATGTGCCTTTCGAGCTGGTGAGATAAGTTCCCCAGCCAGTACTAGAGCTCTAAGTTTAGGTGAAGGATTTTCCGCTCCAGCCTGTCTGGAAACTTCATATAACTTCTCTGCTTCTGAAGGCAGACAACATAGAATGGTTGGTTCCGTTCGCTTCATCAATTCAATCACTCTAATGTCTGGTGTAATTTGCAGTAGTTTATCTGCTGCTAAGTGACCAGCACCTGTTTTTTGACAGGCCCAATACATAATAAAACCTGGTATGGCCAGAGCAAATGGAAGTCGGGTTAAAACTAAATCCTGCTCATTTAAGTTTAATTCAGATCTAATAATCGTTTCAGCTTCTTTTTCCACATCATTATGAGAATACCAGCTTGGTGTAGGCGTTCCCGTTGTACCACTAGTTTCATGATAGGTGGCTACCTGAGAGAAATCAGTACCTAATAGATCCAATGGTTCCACTTCACGTAATTCTTCTTTCGTAGTGACAGGTAAATTATCCCAACTCATCGGATTCTCATTCGCAAATTTTGTTTGATAAAAACTGGATTTTAAAGCATTTGTGTAAAAATTTTTATGTTGCATGATTGACTAAACTCCTATTCTTCTTTATCATTCCTTTTCAATAGTAAAAGGTTGATAGAATTCTTTCTCTTTAAATGGACGAACCCGCACCCAACCTTGAAGTTATGGCTCCTAACTGACGATGGAGTTCCTCAATTTTGTCATATAATTGTTTGTCTGCTTCCACAAGCTCCACAACACTTTCAATCTTCTCATTGCCGCTTTCCTGGAACTTTTTCGTAAGCTGTGTAATATTGATAACTTCATCTGTACTTGCTGTTAATTCCTGCAATGAACTGGATACATTTTCAATTTGCGTTGTTAAATGATTGATTGTGTTTTCAATTTTACCGAATGAGTGATCGGCCTGATTAACAAGATCAAGACCTGCTGTGACTTGGGTTTTTCCTTCTTTCATAAACTTCACACTGTTTTTAGATTCGGTCTGTATAGCTTGAATTAACTCTTCAATTTTTTTCGCTGATGTGGCTGATTCTTCTGCCAGTTTTCGAACTTCCTCTGCCACTACTGCAAAGCCTTTTCCATTTTCACCTGCTCTTGCTGCTTCAATACTGGCATTTAGAGCTAACAGGTTCGTTTGTTCTGAAATACCCGTGATAACATTGATAATATCCCCGATGTCACCAGAATGCTTATCTAATCTCATAATGACATCTGACAATTGTTGGAAGCGTGCATCGATGGATTCCATTTGATTCATGACATTACTTATGGAGGAACTGCCTTCCTGAGAAGTATTCAGGGCATCGTTGGCGTAGTCCGTCACGTGTTGAGTCGTTTGGGAAATATCCGAAACCCGATCCACGATATCTGTCATTAAATGGATGCTTTTATCCACATTTTCTGACTGTAAATTTCCACCTTTTAAAACATCCTGTGCACTAGCGCTTAATTCCTGATACGTTTGGTTTTCGCAAGTACTGGCCAGTTCACTTTGGATGGATGTCAATTCAGTCAATGTGTCTGGTGCAATAGCCGATTCCATTTGTGGACGTACCTCAGGATTTTGAACAGCCTGATAAAGATCCTTCCATTCTTTTGGTAAGGAACGATGCAAGTTAATATCCGTCTCCTGCTTATCATCGCTTAAAAAACCATGAATATTTTTAAGGGGTTGCATGACCTTTTTATGTAAAAATACAAATGCTATTGCAATGATCAAAAGTGACAAAACGATACTCAGCGTTAAAATTAAAATGGAAATCTCCTGTTTACCAATAGAATACAATAAGATTGTTGGTAAGAATGTTAGACATAGTGTAATGAGTAAAAATTGATTTCTTAATGATTTCATGTAATAAATCCTTCCTCTCAGAAAATAGGTGCCTATATATATATATCGGTTAGAAATGGAAGATGTTGAGGAAAAGAAATTAAAAAAAGGATTAGAATCTAATTTAATAGATTCTAATCCAATAAACATGTATAGAGCCCGTCACCTGTAGCATCAAACACGGAAACGCCCGATTTCCTGCTGCAGGGATTCAGCCAGCTCTTTCACATTTTCGGAATGGTTACTCAGCTCTTCAACGACGGACAGTTGCTCTTCCGCTGATGCTGAAACTTCCTCAGAACTGGATGCCGTTTCCTGACTGGAAGCCGCAAGTGATTGAATCACATCGGTCATTTCATTCTTTTTCGCAAGCATCGTGTTCGAGTAGTCGGATACTTTTCCTGTGTTTTCCGTCAAGGTCTGAACAATGGTGGATAGTTCATTGAACAGCTCTTTCGTTGCATTGACTTTTTCTTCATTCTCATACGTGAAGCCTTTCGTTTTATCGATGGATTCTACAGCTTGTCTGGACTGGCTCTGTACCTTGCTGACAATCGATTTAATCTGATCGGCAGCCTGCGCAGATTCATCCGCCAGTTTGCGAATCTCATCCGCAACCACAGCGAATCCTTTCCCATGTTCACCAGCCCGCGCTGCTTCAATCGATGCATTCAACGCCAGGAGATTTGTCTGGTCCGTTATTTCTAAAATCGTACTTGTAAAGTTTCCTATTTCCTGAGATAGCTGGTCCATATCATCAATTACCTGACTCACTTCATCCGTGGATGCACGGTTTTCCTCCGTTTTATTCATCAGGTCCTCAACGGTTGTCAGACCACTTTCCTTCAGGCTGTTCATTTGCGCAGTTAAATCATTGATGACGTTATTTTCATTGGATACTTTTTCAATCTGCTCATTTAACGCCTGCAGGTTCGATTCGCCATCCTCAAGGTTCTCTGCTTGTTCGGATGCACTTGTCGCTACCTGGTTAATGGCCTGTGAAATTTCAGTCGTGGCTGTACGTGTCTGTTCCGTGCTTTCAGCTAATGTTTTGGACGAGTCAATCACGGTAAGTGCAGAATCACGCACTTTATTCAGCAGGCTGCGCACACTGCTTTGGGTCGTCTTCAGAGCATTAGCCAATGTTCCGGTTTCATCCTTCCGCTGGGCCAGCTTATCAGGGACTTCCTCGGAAAAATCACCGGACGCCATGGTCTGCAGATGGCCGACAACCTGTAAAATCGGATTGGAAAAACGCTTGGCCATTATATAAGCAAAAATAGCCGCCATAATAGCAAACACCGCTGATATAATCAGGATATAAGTATTAATTTCGTTTACCTTATCCCCAATTTCTGATTTTTTCTGAACGGCGATAAGCTTCCAGCCGGTTTCCGGAGAGGTAAAGACATTCATGAAATGCGGCAATCCATTAATGTTCCCCTCAAGCGTCTGGTCATCCATGCTGGCTATGTTTTGCAGCTTAGGAATATCCAATTCACTGATGTTTTTAAAATTGGTCTCAGGATTATTCGGGTTCGTCAGGATGGTCCCGTCTGCATCCGCGAGCATGACATAGCCGGTCTCTCCAACCTTTATATCCTCAACCATGCTCGTGAGACCCTCAAGACTCACATCAAGTCCCTGCATGCCAATCACATTACCCTCTTCATCCTCAATGGTCCGGACCGTACTGATAATTTCGGAGTCATCGGCCGCAAAGTAATACGGACTTGTCCGAACAACCTCACCCGGGTTCTCCATAGCTTTTTTATAGAAAGGACGCTCTCTTGGATCATAATTTTCGTTTGTATCCCCTTCCGGCCATTGTACATAGCCACCATCCTCCGTCCCCATGTAGGCATAAGCTGTATTCGGGTGAGAGGCGGCAAAATTCTTGTACACATTAAAAATCTCAGCTTCAATACCACCATTTTCAGACGGGGTCATGGTGATATTTCCATTAGCCTTCGTTGCGTTTATGTAGGTGGTGATGCTGTCATCCGCCTGCCTGATGGTCGCATGATCCGCCAGCAGGTTGACATTCTCCTCAACCCCTTCGAAATAGGTGTTGATCGACTCATTAATCAGCTGAACCTGTGACTGTGTCGAACTCTTAAAAGATTCTTCCAATTCTGTTGCTGTCTTGTTGCTCAGCGTTAATCCAATAATGACGATTGGTATGAGAGTGATTAACAGGAAGGATATAATCATTTTGGATTTCATTGATGATAAAAATTTCATAGTTGTTGTCTGGCTCCTTTATTATGTATAGTCTTGCTGGATTTTTGCGGCGATCATTGCTTTTCTGTCAATCCTCATGCCTCCTTGTCCCATTGTATGTAGTTTTTGAATGAACCTTTGATTAGGCACAATGTCAATATCGGTAAAATTTACTATTGATTTAAAGTATATAAAAAAGAAAATGTGATGATTTTGTGACATGCGGGAAGGGTTAATTTTCAACATAAATTGCGAGAAAACTGAGGAAGAGTAGTTTCAGTAGTTTTTGAGAGGAGAGAGATCATTTACTGGAAAAGTTATGCTTGAAAATAGTTAAAGTGAGCTAAACGCTCACTTTAACATTGGTTTTATATTCATAAATTTTCCCCTGTTATTACTGACTTCTATTATCCAAATTGCTGCATGAGATAGTTTGATTGGGAGTTCATCCGCTGAATGGCCTTTTCCATTTCAGTGAACTGGCTCCAGTAGCGGTCCTCAACCTGTACGAGTCGATCTTCAAAGGCACTTATCCGGTCATTCAGGTCATCAAGTCTTCTTCCCATCGTATATTGCTGAAGAGTCTGACCGCCCTTTCCTGCCCGTTCGGAAATTCTGTCTCTAACCCCTTGAAGAGAGTCCTCCAGCCGATTTAAAATCCCTCTGGACTCACCTTCTACATCATTGTTAAATAACTTTTGAACAGCTTCAGGGTCTTCGTTAATGGCATTCCTTAATTTATCTTCATCAATCGTTAATTTACCGCCATCAAGATAGTTGCTGGTCGTTTCAATTCCGACCTCGGCAACTTGAGAGAATTTGCTGCCCGTATCTACATTCCCATACCATGCACTGCGCATATCATACAGACTGTTACTAAGAATGCTATCACTTCTCAGAAGACCGCTTTTTGCCTTTTCATTCCACAGCTCTATCTCATTTTCATCCATTTCTTCTTTCTGCTTATCTGTTAACGGCTTATAGTCACGATAACGATCCTCAGTCAGCTTGCCGTTAACCTTTTCAATCACTTCATTATACTTCTCAACAAATTTCGTGATTTTCTCTACGGCATGATCTGTGTTATTCGTGACAGACACTTTTACATTGTTGTAAACATCAGGGTCCGAGGTTGCGGTTGTATTGTGAAAATTAAAAGTTACGCCATTTAAGTTATACTGGTTATTGTGTGTCTCAATAGTCAGGGCATTATTATACGTAAATTTTGCATCCTGACCCCCATCTTCATTCAGCTCCCATTTTCCTTCTGCGTCGTTATAATTTCCATTTTTCACCTGCAATGTGTCAGATAGAAACGAAGCTGTCTGACCATTAAAACCAATCTCGGCCCCTAAAAACCGGCTTGAATCCTGATTGAAATTGCCCGTTTCAGTTCGCTCCAGCACAACTTTATCTGATTCTGTATTATAAAAGGCTCTGACCCCAATATCACTATCACTAATTTCGCCTAAAACATCGTTTAAAGACATATCCTCTGTTACATTTACGGTTAACGGATCATTGGGATTGCCATCTTCATTATAGGTAACAATTTCAAACTCACCGTATTCAATCGGATTTTTAAACTTATCCGCCTGAGATGACAAAGACTTATCCGGATCAATTTGTTCTCCATCAGGCTTAGATATCCCTGAATCACTTACATTAATAGCGGCAGTAGCCAAACGTTCGACTTGTATATTGTAGTTCCCTTCTGTGGCTGTGGTATTGGCTGTTGCCGTCACAGCTGCTGAATTTGAGGATGAGGTCGATTTACTTTGAAATGTATCCGACATTTTTAAATCAAGGGCCATCTGATCAAGATTAAACAATGACGTGTTCATTTCCCGATAGGCGTCCCGTTTCCAGGTCATCCACTTTTGATCCTGCTCCATCTTTTGAAGCGGCATCCGCTCCGCCTTCATCAGGTCATTCACCATCTTATCTATATCCATACCACTTGCCAGTCCACCGATTCGCATATCGCTCATCTATGATTCACTCCTCAGGTTATCATTCCGTGTATTCTTCTACTATGAATATCGGCAATTACTCAGAAATCTTTAGTTTGTGTTTATATTGTATTTTATCAATCAATTTAACTTAATAGAACGGAGATTCGCGATTTAAAATTTCTCATTTCAGATTGGATATATTAATGTAAAAACTGTCAACATCTATAAATATATTAATTGAGTTATTTTTGACAAAGTATATTATATTTATAGGAACACACGTTTGTAGAGAGGGGGGAGCTAGCTGCTGATAATGCATTTAAATCTAAAATGATGGGGAAACTGCTTGGGGATGGTTCCATTACCAAAACAAAAAGGTAGAAAGCCAAGATTTCAGTTCACTCATACCTGTAAAGATGTTGAATGGGTATGTCATTGCTATGATGAACTAGAAAAATCTATACCTTTAAACCAACCGAAGCATCGTAAAACAACCAAGTAAAATACGGATTTACAGAAAGTTTCTATGTTTTATCTATAACGTCATCTATGGTTACTGAACTGGAGTCTATCTAGTATAACAATCGCAAAAAGATTATTCCTTTTCCCTATTTATATCAGTATTTTAATCGGATTACTGACATAGGTATCAGGATGACGGCAACTTAAAAATAGATACTCATTCAAACGTACCTAGAAAGATTATTCTATCAAAAGAGAACTTCTCAACATTTGAAAATCTAGGATTAATCGATTTATTAAAAATGATTTATCGTCACTTTCTGTGAAAAATATACAATAAACATGAAAAAACCCGCTATTTCTTGGCAATCCTTTTCATAGAGACCAATCAATGAAATGGAGGAAATAGCGAGTGCAAACTAATATAAGTTTACCACTAGGATTGCCGGAATTTATGATTTTAAAACAGACCATTCAAGAAAAAAGAATACTACTAGAGGTGGAAACGATCGAACCACCAAATCGATGCATTCACTGCGGTTTTTCAAACCTTAAACGACACGACAAACGTCTACGAAGAGTAAGGGATATGAATCTATTTCATAAACATTTGCATCTACTCATTCATGTCAAACGATAGCGTTGTCAGAACTGCAAGGAAGTGTTTAGTGAACCTTTATCATCTGTACCATCTGGAAGCCATCAAACCTATCGATTGCAGGAACACATATTTGAACAATGTCGTGATACAACGATTAGTTATGTGAGCCGTCAATTGGCGATGAGATACAAAACAATCGAACGTATCTGTTACAAAATGGCAAAGAATGAAATACAAGATGAACAAACTTCTGGTGTAGTTGGCATCGATGATGTTGCCGTTCGAAAAGGCCACCGTTACGAAACCGTTGTGACAGATATTATAACGGGTAACGTCCATGAAATGGGCACAGACCGTGAATATCAATCAGCTCTAGAGATCCTTGAAAGTTTGGAAGACAAAGGGTTGAAAACCCTTGTCATGGACATGTGGGGGCCATTCCATAAAGTAGCCAAACAATTATATCCAGATGTCCCAATCGTGATTGATAAGTATCATGTAGTTCAAAAAGTGAATCACGCCTTTGATCAAGTCAGAAAAGCTCATAATGCCCAGATTAAAGGACTTAAAAAGGGTAGATTTGCGTTATTAAAGAGCCCTTTTCGTCTAACCGAAAAACAACATCAAAAGCTGAAAGAATACCATGAGGAATCACCTGAAATCGCTCATGCTTATTACTTAAAAGAATGGTTTTATGACTTCTATGAACAATCAACATATGAAGAGGCTGAAGCATTTTTAAATACTTGGATTGAGCAAGCAAGGATGAGCCCTTTCTCAGCGTTTCATGAGTATACAAAAACGCTGGATACATGGAAAATTCATATCCTAGAATATTTTCGGTTACCCTATACAAATGCCAAAACAGTAGGTACGAATCACAAAATCAAAAATAGAAAACGGATTTCTTACGGATTTAGAAACCGAGAACATTTTCGAATTAGAGTAAGGCTAGAGTCTCTCAGAGTAACAAAGAGTTACATCCTTCTTCGGCTTCCAAAAGCGTAGTTGATGTCACTTAAGCGTCAAGCCAAAAGCGCTTGACCCTTGCGCTCCATCAACAAAATGGTTGGTAAGCGAAGAAGGGATTCTACTGGCCTATGGAAAGGCCTAAAACAAACATTAAACAGCCGAAACAATTATATGAATATGGCTACAAACTTTAAAGTGAGTTTACACAACTTGTTAGTCATCATTATCCAAGCTACAAATCTTTTTTCAAGGACTTAAATAGTAAAACATCTAGAGGATTTTTTTATAACTTTCCATCACCATATTTCTAAAAAATATAGATGAACAAAAATGTATTAAGACAATAATATAACAAAAGTGCCCCTTTGAATAAAGCAGAGGAAATTATAAAAGAAGTGAAAGAAAGTGGCTATTGGGACAATCGATACCAGCAAGAACGTAATGACCTCATTCGCTCTTATATAGACTTTGTAACCAAATTGAAGACGAAGTTGAAAAATTGAAAGAAAAGCTAGAGACGTCTTAATTCAGGAAACAAATTATCCTATTAAAACCATAAGTGGTATAGACACCATTATAGCTGCTACACTTATCGCAAACATCGGAGACATTAATCGGTTTCCAAACAGTGCAAAGTTAGCCAAAATTGCAGGAATAGTGCCTGTAGAGAACAGTTCTGGTCAAAAGATAATAAGTATGCGAAAGAATGTCGAAAGAAGAAACAAGCAATGGTGTATGTGGAGCGACGGTTGGTGAATATTGTGTTTAGTATTATGAAAAATAAAAAGCCTTATGTACAACCTGAGCCAAAGATCGAAGACGAAAGTGCTTAAAATAAGCCTCTTATTATTACTGAAGAATTGAGTATAATTGCTGTTGCAAATCAAGCACTTCACTTTTCAAGATGTCCATTTTGGCATTTAGCCTAATCGACTCTATTGTTGTTAGGTCATGTTCAATAGCGTATTCTGCTATTTTCCTCATTTCATAAAGTTTTATTTCCATTTGTTCTAATAGATTATCCTGTTCCTTGCACCATTGCAGTTGTATTTCTAAGAAATTTTTATGTTCTTGATGGTTATTATCCATTCCCGTGTCTCCCTACAAAAATTGAATTTAATAAAGAAAGAGACCCTAGCTATACTAGAGTCTCTTCTATATAATTTAACCTTATTGAAGTAACTGTAGTACTCCTTGTGGTTGTTGGTTGGCTTGCTTTGCCGCTATGTCTTTCAATCATAGAATAGACTATATCTTCACCCACCATTGTTTCATTTGTGGGGCTAGGCACTTCGAATGGCTGTTGCCACCCTACGAGATTCATAGTCATAGTTTTTACCTTAGACCGTGTTCTCTAGTCGTTGAACCTTATCCAGCATTTCTGCACAGGAGCTTGGCTGCTGATTATCCATGTATCTCTTTCCTTTTTGAACCTTCACGCTTGCCATTTCCAGCTACGTTGTGATGAAAAGAGTTTTAGGAAGTTCCAGCAATTCACCTAGTTATGCTCTTATCTATTACTAGATAAGACGCCCTGCCAACAATTACTGTAGAAGTTGTAGTACTCCTTGTGATAATTGCTGGGCTTGAGCCAAAATTGATTGTGATGCTTGGCTAAGAATTGAATTCTTAGTTTGTTCCATCATTTCTTCCGCCATATCTACATCACGGATACGAGACTCAGCAGCAGTTAAGTTCTCTGCAGAGGTATTTAGGTTATTAATTGTATGTTCAAGACGGTTTTGTGATGCCCCTAGCTCTGAACGGAAAGATGATACTTTCGCAATGGCATCATTATAAACTTCAATTGCTGCGGACGCTTTTTCATGGGTAGACACATCTAAGGCATATTCTACCACTTCATTATCCGTCCCATTTGTTACACCGCTAGACGAATCTGAATTATTAATTTCCGTATAGTATGCTTTTGTTTCGCCATCCTCTGCAGTAACTTCTTCTCCTGCTCCACCACTAACATTTAGAGCATCAGCACGCATATCCTTTAGATTGATGCTCATACTTTGTCCTGTATTAGCACCTATTTGTAAGTTAATAGTTGACGATACATCACTTGCATCTGGTAGAGTGGCATTAAAATTCTTTGAAACTTGACCTTCTGTAACACCTGTTGTGTTATCAAAGACATTTTCAGCAGTAAGAGCGGAACCTCCGTTATCAGAACCACCTATAGGACCCGTATCTGCTTCTGCACCATCTGTAAAGTTAATAAAACCGTCTAGTGCAGCTGCATCTAATGAGGAAAAATTAGATACAAAGGCACTAAAATCTGCAGCTGAAGTATTACCTACAATTGCAGATTCAACCGCTTCGCTTCCTGTCTTAGCACCTACCGATGACTTAATATCTCCCATTAGATCTGCCATCGTTCCAGTTGCCTGATCATCAACATATTTCATGATTAAATATCCTGCTGCATAATCTTTACTGTCTCCATTCCATTCAGCACCGTTTAAAAGATCTGTTGCATGTGAAACCATATCATCTACCTTATCAGAATCAAGACCACCTACACCATCTGAAATGTAACCCTCTAATCTTTCGTCTCCACCCTGAATTAACTCAGCTGAACCTTCTTTAAACCAACTTGCCATTTCAATTGTGTCTTCTACACCAAATTCCGAATTCATTGTTGCGTGAACCATTTCATGGGCTAAAATTCGATCACTATATCCTGCCCCACCCGTTCCATTATCCCCACTATTACCAGAGCTTGGAGTGAAGTCACTTACATCAATGGTAAGGGTTTGGTCTGTTGTTCCCGTCGAACCTGTTACGTAGGCTGCTGTTCCACCGGGAGAATCAGTTTCTAACTTTATTTCAAGATTTTCTCCATTCCCTTTTAAACCGAACTCATTAAAAATACGATCCTCGGCTTGAGTCAACCAACCTTTATTCTGAATTCCATCTAATATGTTATTCACAGTATCAGAATCACTTACACCAGCATTTAATAGATTTTTCGTATTAAACTCCGTCGTATTCCCTATGCGATTAATTTCCGATGTCAATTGATTAATTTCCTTTTGAATCTCTTGACGATCTTCAGTTGTATTCGTATCATTTGCTGCTTGTGTCGCTAGTTCACGCATCCGTTGTAATATGGAATGTGTTTCATTTAAGGCACCTTCAGCAGTTTGAAGCAAAGAAATACCATCTTGGGCATTTGTTTGCGCTTGTTCTAACCCTCGTATTTGCCCACGCATTTTTTCGGAGATTGCGAGACCCGCTGCATCATCAGAAGTATTATTAATACGAAGACCTGACGATAACTTTTCCATTGAGCTTTGTTGTGCATTATTTGCTGTGCCTAATTGCCGGTAAGTATTAAGTGCCGCTATATTATGATTGATTCTCATATTCATTTTCCTCCGAGTTTAATCTAAAAAAGAGACCTTAGATTTAATAGAATCTAAGGTCTCTAAACTAAAACCTTGCTAGAAGTTATAGATTATTGTAGAAGTTGTAAAACTCCTTGTGGCTGCTGATTAGCTTGAGCCAACATACTTTGTGAAGCTTGAGAAAGAATCGAGTTCTTCGTTTGTTCCATCATTTCTTTTGCCATATCTACATCACGGATACGAGATTCCGCAGCAGTTAGGTTTTCAGAAGATGTACCTAAGTTATTGATTGTGTGATCTAGACGGTTTTGAACCGCACCTAGTTTTGAACGTTCTGCAGAAACAGCATTAATAGCATCATCAAGTACAGAAATTGCAGCAGATGCATTCTCATGAGTAGATACATCTAAACCAGCTTCTACTCCTGTATTATCAGTGCCGTTTGTTACATCTGAATCACTTGAAAAAGTAGCAGTAACCTGTTCACCATCAGAATTTGTTACAGTAATAGACCCATCTTCAGAACCACTAATACCTAATGCAGACGCACGCATATCATTTACTTCGATTCCTAGGCTTTGACCTGTATTAGCTCCAATTTGGAAATTAGCAGAAAAGCCATTTCCTTCAGCTTTTGTCATTTCAACTTCTGGTGCTCCATTAGTTTCATCAGCAGAGGATTGAACAAGGTTAATAGTTGATCCTGAACCACCTGCAGCATTATAATTACCGCTTAAAGTTGCATTTCCATCAATGGCTGATCTTAGATTTGATGCTGTAGCATCAGAGTCTGCACCAATTTGTACATAACCAGCTCCGGTTTGTGAAGGATCATCTGTAAATGTAAACTCTTCACCATCAATTGAAATCTTATCGTCTGCTTTAGGTTGTGACAAATCAAAGCTATAATCGCCAGCGGTTGCTGATCCTCCAAGGGTAACAGTCGGTTCATTACTACTTGGATCTGCTGCAGTTTTCTGAGTTAGTGTAAAAGTACCGTCTGATTCAGAGACATTATAATTACTAGTACTAGTACCTAATGCAGTCGCTATATTAGATGCTGTTGCTTCTTTATCTTCACCAATTTTAAACTCATTGGCACTTGTAGACGCTGCATCTGCAGCTACAGCTGTAAGAGTTTGGTCATCAACTGTAATTTGGTCCCCAACTCCAAATTGTGTGTCAATGGAGAAATCGAATTTTTCTGGTGTTGCATCAGCCCCTGAAACGTCATCCGTAGTCCCAAAGCCAAAAACACCCTCTACTGAAGTACTGCCATCAGTAGCAGTAGCATTTGTGACTGACACACTAACGTCTGTACCAGAAGCAGCATTTTGAGCTGTGATTTCTAACTTTCCATCACTGTTAATCTTTACATCAGCAACTTCTGATAATTTTTCTCCACCACTTGATTCTGCTTTACCTAGTTCTGTTGCTAAATCAGCTTCACTTGTAGACGATAAATCACCAAGTCCTGCAATCGCAGCATTATCCATAGTATAAGTAGTTGATCCAACAGTAACATCTATACTTGCACTAGTAATACCGGAGAAATCACCTGAAGCATCAGCAGTATTTTCGGCAGTTGATGAAGCTTTTGTACCTGCATCATACTCACCTTTTGCCGTAACATCACTAATTTCCCCGGTAACAGTTGCATTAGCAGCTTCAACAGCAGTGGCATTAGTTGTTATATCAACCGACGAAGTACTCTCACTACCACCATTTAATAACTTCTGCGTATTAAATTCAGTAGTATTACCAATACGATTAATTTCAGAAGTCAATTGGTCCATTTCTTTCTGAATTTCACCACGGTCTTGTGCAGTGTTTGTATCGTTTGATGCTTGAGTAGCCAGCTCACGCATACGTTGTAAAATGCTGTGGGTTTCATTTAATGCACCTTCTGCAGTTTGAACCATAGAAATACCATCTTGTGCGTTTGTTTGTGCTTGTTCTAAACCACGGATTTGTCCACGCATTTTTTCGGAAATAGCTAGACCAGCTGCATCGTCTCCAGCTTTATTAATACGAAGACCTGATGATAATTTTTCCATTGAATTTTGTTGTGCACTTTGTGCACTACCTAACTGACGATACGTGTTAAGCGCCGCTATGTTGTGATTAATTCTCATTATAAAATTCCTCCTTGAAATTTAACTTGCCACGTCCCTGTGGCTTTAATTTGGTAGATACTAAAGTCGGCCGCCTTTAGTAATAAATTTAACTACACTTTTTATATCGACACGATTACCACTTGTTTTAGTCTTTTTGATAATTTTTTTATGGTTCCAAGTCAAATGTTGGGGTGAGCACTTCGCTCACTCCTAATTTATGCGACCCGAACTTTTATATTTTTGTACTGATGATGTAATAACACCTTTAATCTAAAGCGACTAAACCGTCTAAAACCAAATGCATTTCGTTTAATGACTTTGGTTTGATTATTAATGCCTTCTACGAAGCCATTATGTAGATTATACGCAAAACTGTTCATAATCTCTTTCTGCCAGTTATGAAAGGTTTCAATCGCTTTTTCAAATTCCTTCATCCCTGAAGTCCTGACCAGATCATAAAATTGGTATAAGTGCTCTTTAATATCTTTTAACCCATGCGGGGCCAATTGCTTCGCTGTTTCAAACCATAAGCGATAAGCTTCCTTTAGTTGATAAGCTCTGTTTAACTCACTTGATTTTTCCCTGTAGTAATTTAAATACCATAACTGCTTGTCCGTTAAGTTTTCATAATGCTTATAAAACACGTGGCGCATTCGTTTGCACTTCTTACGATCGTAATCATCAAACTCATTTTGTACCTTCCTTCGCACTCTTTCTAGAGCCCAATAGATATACCGGCAAAAGTGAAATCGATCAGCTACTACAACCGGTCGTCCCAGGGCTTGATCAACAGCTGCTTTGAAGGAATGACTCATGTCCATGACCACAACCTCTACGTTATCTCCATGTTCCCGTAAATAAGCCATTAGCGTCTCTTTTTTGCGGTCTTTCAAGATCTCTAATGGTTTTCTTTCAACCGGATCGGCAATAATCGTTTGATACTTTTCGCCACCTGCATCCCCCTTATATTCATCTATCGCAATAACCTCAGGTAACTTCTTTGTTTCGCTTAACATCGAAGCACTAACCTGATCAAAACGGCGCATAACCGTTGTAGGAGAGGTGTCGAAGCGTTCCGCTACATCCTTAAAGTTCTTACCATTGATTAACTCAATACCTATCGCCTGGTTAAACTCTAGGGACTGCCTTTGATAACGCTCCACAATCGAATTATCTTCATAAAATCGTTTACCGCAGTTTTCATTTTCACAAGCATACCGACGTTTCCGGTAAAATAAGGCTGTTCGTCTACCAAAGATTTGATTATGTTTAATCTTTTGTATACGATAATCATGAACTCGATCCGTTACCTCTTTACAAGAAGGACATAAGTGGGGTACACGCTCCAGTTCCACATGAAGTTGGTAATATCCATCTTTCTCGAATGATTTGGTAATGATAAACCCTTCTAATCCTGGTAAAGAAATGTTAGAATTCAATTGCACGCATCTCCTTTTTGTGGTTGTTTGTTTATTGGTCTAAACAAAGTCTAACAAAATTAGGAGATTGCGTGTTTTTATTTGTCTGAATTTTTTCTGTACCCCAACATATATTTTAGAGCCATATTTTAGAGCCTTTTTTTATTTTTTCGTCCAAATAAAAAGCCTGATATTAATGTCCTTTAAAAACATTAATATCAAGCCTGCACTATTTCCCCGACAGTAAATCAATCACACCTCTCGTCAACTGACTCGCTGCCTTATTTTCTTCCTGTATCATCTGATAAATCTCCTGCCTGTGGATATCCACATGTTTAGGAGCATCAATCCCAAGTTTGATCTGATCCCCATCCACGCCAACAACTTTAATAGTAATGTCATCGCCAATTTGGATGGATTCACCGATTTTCCGCGTGAGTACTAGCATGGGCCTGTCCCTCACTTTCTGGCTGGAGTGGGTGCTTCGTTTTATAATTTGTATCGGTTAGAACGACCTGTTTTCCCCTATTATTTTTCACATTGATGACTACAGGTGCCTGCAGATTCAAGGTGGAATTTTTCAGAGAATCATGTAATGTCACGATCGAATAAACGGTAACATCCTCTGGTTTTTCAATCTCTAATTGACTGACGGTTCCCTGATCTAAATCAAACTCGTAATCCTGATAAGTAAAATACGGAACGGTTAAAACAAACGCCAATTCCCGTGTATGTACAGACTGCAAAATTTGAAAGGCCTGATTGTCGGGCAGGTTTAATAGCGTATATTCCTGTTCGTCCTGGAATCCCGGCAGGCCATTTTCAAAAGTAATCACCTTTTCCTGATCAATATTTATTTCGCCAAAATATAACGTATCAATTTTCATTTTACACCACTTCTTTTATAGAATTTGAGCTCTTATCTCTAAACCTTAATGGAGACAAAATCAATTTGCAAATCCGCATGCTGTTTCAATTGTGTTTCCACTGAACCAGGCTGATAATTGATGATGGGCTTTTGCGGCTGCACTGATATACTTGGTTCGTTCCGTTTGAATTCTGTCGTTACCTCAGCTGGATCAAAGTTAATTTTCACTGCGTTATGTGATGGAATCCAGCCGATGTTGAATTCCTTCATCGGTTCATATGCATTTCGTTTGGCCTGACTGGCAATAGGGTTGCCACCATTTTCGATTTTCATAAGTTCATCGCCTTCACGGGCCCGGCGTGCGGTTCCTTCCATAGCTGCCTGACGTCCGTCCTGGCCCAAGTTTCTGGCAAATTCAACAGGATTCACCATGCCCATGTCCCGCCAGGCCTGTGTTTGATCAATTGAGAGCTTGCTTGGTGTTTTTTGAATTTGCATATCCGCTTTCGGCTGTTCAATCGACAGGGTCGCCTTTCGCTGTTCGATTGATTGTGCAGCAGGGGTTTTATTTAGCTGGATTTTAGCATCCTGTGATTGAATACGTATTTGTGGTATGTTCAAGTTTATCCCTCACAATCCCAATTCAGATATGGAAAAAGCTATCTGATCAAGGCAGATAGCTCTTATCTTAAGAAATCCATTAATGTCGGCTGAATGATCCGGGCCCCTGTGGATAAAGCTGCCCGATGGACACTTTCCTGCGACTTCAGGTTCATAATCACTTTTTCCACATCTACATCTTCATTGTCCGATAAAACCTGGGTAGTGGTGATTTCCTGTGAGTTCAGGCGATTCTCAATCATGTCAACACGATTCATCCGGGCCCCGAGACTGGCACGTTCATTGACCACCTGATTAATGAAGCCATCGATGTTTTCAATGTGGTCATCTAATTGGTCACCGGTTTCTCCGGTTTCTCCACTTTCCAAATCTGTGGCGAAGTTTTCCAGGGCTTCCATCATGGATTGACCACTCTCGGAATCAACGAAAATATTGGATGGGTTCGTATTGACGCGAATTTTCACACCATCTGATACTTCAATGTTTACCGCCGCACTGTTTGCATTTGCAGTATCCAGATTTCCGTCCTTATCAAACCGGGGATTCGTAGTGGATGTCCCATTAAAAATATGTTTGTCATTCACCTTTGTATTTCCTAAATCGATCAGATGCTCTTTTAATTGGCGCACCTCTTTGGCAATATTTGCACGCTGGCCTTCTTCATACGAATCATTACTGGCCTGAACAGCCAGCTCCCTTGTCCTTTGAAGGGCCTTCGTCATTTTGTCCATGGCCGCATCGGAGTTGTCCATCCACGTATGAACCTCACCTAAATTACGCTGATACTGCTGGACTTCCGTTAGCTCTGTGCGATAATTCATACCCTTCATTGCCACAACAGGATCATCCGAGGGTTTGGTCACCTTTTTACCTGTACTGAGTTGCTCCTGATATTTTCCCATTCGTTCATAGCTGTTGCTTACATTCCGTAAAAAATTACTGCTGAGCATCGATTGCGTTACGCGCATGGGTCATTCACCTACCTTCCTACCAGTCCCATTTGGTTAATAATTCTGTCCAGCATTTCATCCACTGCAGTCATATTCCGTGCGGCCGCGTTATAGGCGTGCTGAAATTTAATCATGTTGGACATTTCTTCATCCAGAGACACCCCGCTGACTGATTGGCGTCTCGTTTCAACGGCCTGCTGCAGGGTACTCGCATTATCCGCCATACGGTTGGCCTCCTGAGCCTGGACCCCTAAGTCACCAATCATACCTTCATAGTAGCTTTGGACGGATGTGTTTTCACCTAAGAATGCGTTCACTTTTCCTTTAACATCAGCCAGAGCCTGAGCATTTTCCCCATTACCGAAGTATGAGCCTGCCTCGACCTGGTCCGGTGCCAGAGGATTGCCACTTTCATCGACTAATAAAGCGGCAGCAATATTGTCTTCACTGCTTTTAACGTCTGATGTCAGATCCATTTCCGATGCATAGCCAATATAGTCATCTGTTGAATAGGATCCTGTGTCAAAAAAGGCTCCACCCTGCTTTGGTAATCCATCTGTATTTTCTGTCAAAGTGTATCCTTTCTGATGCTGAATGTTAAAAGAATCTGCGAAAGCATAGGCTATCTTATCAATATCCTCAAGCATAGATACATAGATTCCTTCTGCTTCCTTTTGTCCGCTGTCAGTTTCGATCTGATAACCATGAGATTCAATCAGGCCTTTTAACTTTCCGTTCGATGAAAAATCAGATGGCGTAAAATCTTCCTGACCGATTTTATTTCCATCCTTATCCATCTGGTTAATTTGGATATTCGTTACAAGCCTCTGCCCGCTGTCATTATTTTTCACGGCAACATCCAGCTGATTGGCCACATTGTCCTTTGTTAATAGCGCGCCACCTTCTATCGCCTTCACTTCACTGTTCTGAAGCGTGATGGAAGCTATCCCCTGTGCAATATCCTTCGCGCTGTCACTGCTGGAGTTATACTCTACATCAATATTCACCATATTGGAGAGCTCATCAATCAGACGGTCACGCTCATCATACAAGTCATTAGGGAGATATCCATGGGGCTCTACGGCCTTGATTTGATCGTTCAAATCTTTTATCTGGCTGACAACCGAATTAATATCCTTCGTTGTTACGTTAATCTCATTTTCCAGATCCTTTTGCACAGCTGTTAAGGAATCGGATATGTAGTTGAAAGTATCCGCGACGGCAATCCCGCGCTGCTGAACAACGGAACGGGCACCTGAATCTTCAGGGTTTCCGGCAAGGTCATTTAAAGACTGCCAAAACTGGTCCATAGTGTCCGATAAGCCTGTTTCACTCGGTTCATTCATAATCTGCTCCATTTGGCTTAAAGCGTCTGCCCGTGATTCCCAGTAGCCGGTTTTATTATTTTCGGCCCGATATTGCAAATCAATAAACTGGTCCCGCACGCGCTGAACCGATCCTGCTTCCACTCCCTGTCCAATCTGTCCTTCAATTTCCGGACGGTTTCTTCCCATCGCCGGATAAGGACTGGTCTGTTCAAAATTCACCCGCTGGCGGGAGTATCCGGGGGTATTGGCATTGGAGATATTATGGCCAGTTGTACTTAAGGCACTCTGCTGGGTAAATAAGGCACGTTTGGCGACCTCTAATCCACTGAATGTTGAAGACATGCAAATTTCCTCCTAAGCTTTCGAGTCAAATACGGATCGGTTCTGGGCCGGATTTCCGAATTTCTGATTATCACTGTAATTCATATTTTTCATGGTAGGCTGAAGCATATCCAGGGATAACTCCACAAACTGCAGGGACTGCTGTAGTAAATCCTTATTCAGCTGCTCCTGCTGCTTCAATTCCGCTACGGTTACAACCATATTTTCAAAGATGGCATTGAGTTCGTCCTTCTCCTCACCATCCTCCAAAGTTTTCAGCATTTCTGACACCGTGTGTTCATGGCCGGCCAGTCCCTGCTGTAAGAACCATTGCTCCGTTAAGGCTACTCGTTTTTCTTCAAGTTGACGGACAGCTTGTACATGTTTATTTTCATTGACCAATAGCTTCTGGAAGGCATCGATCTTTCCTTCCTTCAATAAATCTGTTTTTTCATAGGAAAGCTTTAATAGACTTTCATGCAATGACTTTAACTTTGACATGATGGTGATCACTTCATGTGCTGACAAGCTGTCGTCCTCCTTATCCGCGGTTCGTCCAGAAATCAATCATTTTCTGTGCGGTTTCCTGATAGTTGATTTTATAATTTCCTGTTTGTACGTCATGCTTAATCTGCTGCACCTGCTTCTGACGGGCTTCTTTTACCTCATTGCCCTTCAGCATATTCTGTGCCTGGCTGGAAATTTCCAGTTTATCAGCAGCTGGCTTTGCCTGATTCGTGGCTTGCTGCTGCTTCTGATACTGTTTTTGATACGGATTCAGATGAGTCGAGTTGGATCCGTTAATTTTCATACATTTCACCTCTTTAATTACCGTTCCGTTCTTCTATTCAGTATATCGGCTAAGACATGAAAAAGTTTAATTAATGGCGCCTGAATTTTTGGTCCACATTAAAATACGTCCGGGATTTATCTTTCCCCTGTTGTTCCTTTATCGATTCAGCTGCTTCTTCCCTGGCTAAATCCCGCTGCAATTCATCACGGCAGTTCCCGCAGATTTTCCCTTCCTGAATAGGGTTCCCGCATCGTTCACAATCATAAGCGAGGTTGGGAAATTGACTGGTATGGAGACGTCTTTCCTTTACAAATTTCATAATCAGACGTTCCTCTACACCTGTTGCCTCAGCTACTTCAGAGAGTGTAGCCCGGCGATTTTCTTTTTTTCTTATATAACTATAAACCTTTTCAAAGGCTGCTTCCTCTTCCTTATAACATTGATCACAGACGCTTCGTGCTCCTTTAACAAACAACGCTCCACAGTTTGGGCAATTCGCTAATTCCCCCATGAGCTCTCCCTCCGTTCATTTCTCTATCTCTATTATATCTATAATATCGTCAGGGAACAAAAAATTCTTTAGCTTCGAATTAAGGTAAAGCTGTACACCTCAGGAGTGCCGTTGGATTTCAGGATGAAAGCTGCCCAGTGCAGGGTCGCACCGGTTGTGTAAAGGTCATCAATGAGGAGGACGGGGGACTGAACCGTTTGAGAAATCTGAAAAGGATTGGGGGACTTCAGCCGTTCAGCACGGGATTTTTTCGCCTGTTTTTCATTTTTTATTCTTGTCAGGGCAGGAGTTTGGGGCAAGTTCAGTAAACCCGCAATGGCTTCCGCCTGATTAAATCCTCTTTCCTTTTGTCTGGCTTCACTTAACGGAATCGGCACGGCCGTCAACTCCTGCTTTTGTAATTTTTCCTTATAACGCTTCTGAATGCTGTTCTTAAACATATGGACCAGCTCATAATCGCCGCGATATTTCCACTTGGCCATCACTTCCTTCATAAAAGGAGAGTAGCTGTAGACGGATACATTCCGCTTTAACACCCCTGAAAGGTTCGGATGGGATCTCCATTTCAGGCAGTCCGGGCACAGGTTCTCCTTTTCAGAGGGCCTTGAACAACCAGGACAGACGGATCCTTCAATCAAAGGGAGTTTTTCCTGACAATCTGCACAAAGCGGAGGGGGTTCTGCAAAAAATCGGAAAACATTCCCCCACGTAATTTCCGGAATCATTTCTTCATGACACCATAAACAGTACATCTCACTTCCTCCTTGCCAGCCGGTTCATCATCGTAATCATCTTCCTGGCTCCTTTCATTCCTTTCGTTAATCCCTGATGGAAGAAGACCACATCCCCATCAGGGTCCGCTGCATTTCTGCCGGCACGTCCGGCAATCTGTACGAGTGCGGCTTCATCAAAGACGTTGTGCCCCGCATCAATCACAGCCACATCAATGGAAGGAAACGTCACCCCGCGCTCCAAAATTGTCGTTGTGATTAAAGCGTTCATCTCGCCCCTGCGATAGTTCTCAATTTTATTGATTCGATCAGGGTCGGCTGCATCCACACATTCGATGCCCCTCATTTTGGACAGGTTTTCAGCCATCTCAATGGTTGGGACGAATAACAGGAATCGTCTTTTCTGGCGGTGCTTTTCCTGAATCCAGGCTTGAATCGTCTTAGGAAGCTTATTTTTGGAAAGAAGCTTTGCGAAACGGAAGGTGGAAACAAAACGGGGAATCGGGAGCGGATGCCCATGATAACGGGCGGGAACAAACACGACAGGTACCCACTGCAGCCGGGCCTTCCATTTCAGCCCTTTTCTTGGAGTTGCCGTTAAGTAAATCAGACTGGAGGATGTGCGCCTCGCCCGCTCAGAAGCAAAGAACAGGGATTTATCCGCATGGTAGGGAAAGGCATCCACTTCATCAATGATCATTACATCAAAAGCCGCTTCAAACCTGAGCAGCTGATGGGTCGTGGAGATTACAAGCTGAGCACCCTCCCTTTTTTCTTCAGACCCGCCGTACAGGGCCGAAATGGCTACATCGGGAAATGCCTCCCTAAACCGGGGAACAAGTTCGCGGACGACATCAGCCCTTGGTGTGGCCAGGCAGATTCGGTCTCCTCTCGTGATGGCGTCCGTTAATCCTTCAAACAGCATCTCGGTTTTCCCGGCTCCACACACCGCCCAGACCAGCAGCTGCTCACGGTCGGCCATGGCTACTTTAATTTTTTCGGAGGCGGCTTCCTGGAATTTTGTCAGGCTCCCATCCCATTGACAAGGATTCTCAACCTTTGGACTTGGCATTTCCGGGCCTGTCCATCTGTATAAGGGCTCAAACGTACTGACACGCCCCATTTCTATACATTTACGACAGTAGACAGCCTGGATGGGCCCTTGAGGAATTTTTCCAAGCCAGTGACGGCTCTGATTGCCGCAGCGTTTGCACACATGTCCGGTTATTGTTTCCTCAATGCCCGGGATTTCCTGAATATATTGTTTTATTATGAGATCCTGGAATTCTTCATCTGAGGCGGGGATTTCCTGTCGCAGTAAGAGCTTGGATTGGCAAAATACGGTGATTGGATATAAAGGGTGATCTGAGGGGATTAGCTCCGGGGACTCAGGAGAGTGTTCTGGTACAATAGTATTCATTTTTCAACACTCCTTTTGGGGATATAAGAGGAAAAGGGTTATTTAAGTGACTGCGGAAAGTTTTTTGTATATCTTTTCAATGAGAGGATTAATAGCAGACCCTGAGACGCTGCTCAGAGTCTGCATCTTGAAAGGATAAATCATATAATTGCTATTTATTTTTCATACCAGGTCAGTCCGATGGCGCCTTCCCCTAAGTGGGTTCCAATAACAGGGCCAAAATAGCTGATTTTGCAGGTTACGTTCTCATATTTGCTCTCCAGATCCTGCTTCCACTGCTTAGCTTCATCCTCGCGCTGGGAATGAATCACACAGGCTTCAATCTGTTTACCGCTACTGGCGTCCTCATCAAAAAGCTCACGCACCCGGTTTAAGGCCTTTTTACGTGTGCGGATTTTTTCAAATGGTTCAATTTGTCCATCAACAAAGTGCAGGATGGGTTTTACCTGAAGGAGACTTCCCAGCATGGCCTGGGCTGTATTCAGGCGTCCTCCCTTATGTAAATTGGTTAAGTCATCCACCATAAAATAAGCTTTGTTTGAGGCTTTTACTTCATCTAGTCGGGCAATGATTTGTTCTGGAGGGGTGTTCTTTTCTGCAAGCTCAGCTGCTTCAAGGGCCATAAATCCCTGTGCCATACAGCTAATCTCAGAGTCATACGCATAAACATCTAGATTTTCAACTGTCTCTCCTGCCGCAACGGTTCCCTGCAGCGTTCCACTGATGCCGCTGGAAAGATGAACCGCAATGACCGCGTCAAAATCCTCACTCAGCTCCTCCAACTTTTCTCTCACTAAACCAATCGATGGCTGAGAGGTCTTCGGAAGCTCCTCCACCTCGCGCATCTTCTGGTAAAATTCATCTGTCTCAATATCTACTTCCTCCTGATAGGATTCATTGCCGAAAATCACATTCAGGGGAACCATATATATATTCCACTTATCACGGAGATCCTTGGGAATATAAGCCGTACTATCGGTCAGCACCGCCGTCTTCACCATATTCACTCATCCTTCCCATCTATTTTTAGAATTCTCTATCTCTCATTTCCATTTGTACGTTATACCTTTCTAATATTTTACACATATTCATTAGAAATTGCATTAATGAAGACGGAATTTTATTGGAAAATGTGGAATCAGGTGTGGGGTTAGGGCTGAGGCGGTGGGGATTAGGGGTGATTTGGAGGCTGGGGTTGAGGTTTGGATTATTAGTGAGATTTTGGGATGAATTGGATGGATTTGGGCTTAATTCGGAATGATCACGACAAACGCTGCACTTATTGGGTGAATTGGATGGGTTCCGGCTTAATTCTTAATTATCTCGACAGTTCCCGCTCTTCCTGGACGAATCGTACATTTACCGGACGAATTCTCTTCCTCCAGTATAAATTCTCCCATTTCTGGTTTAATCATTTACAAAATTGGTTCAATTATTTCAGAAACTGGACGAATTATTCTCATTTTAGGTTGAATAATTACTAAGACAGGATAAATCCCGATTTTATCGGTTTAATACTGCGAATCTGGCTTAATTCGACTCTAACAGGCCGAATACTTGTATACACACAGACTCACTCACGCTCCCAAGCCAAATCAGACGCTGGTCCCGCCCCGAATCCTGCAGCACTACCATCATTCAAGCACAACGAAAAAACAGACCCCAACAAAAGGGTCTGTTTTCCAATTGATCTCTATTTATATCTTACTGCACTTCCACCCAGCCGTTCTTAATAGCCTGTACAACGGCCTGGGTTCGATCGTTGGCGTCCATTTTCTGCAGAATATTAGATACATGGTTTTTGACGGTCTTTTCACTGATATACAGCGACTCAGCAACTCCCCTGTTGCTTTTTCCGTCTGCCAGCAGCTGCAGCACCTCACACTCACGCCTCGTAAGCAAATGAAGAGGCTTGCGGTGCTCGGCCCTTTTCAGAGCATTGGCCCCATTGTTTCCGTTCGCCAATCGACGGTATTCCTTTACAAGATTGTGAGTAATTTTCGGATGCAGGTAAGATCCACCGTTATAAACGACTTTTATGGCATCTATAAGCTCGTCCGTTTCCATCTCTTTTAGTAAATATCCCTGTGCTCCTGTTTTCAGGGCGTGTGTGACGTAATTTTCATCATCATGGATAGACAAAATAATAACTTTTAAATCTGGGAATTGATTCACAAGATTTTTAGTGGCTTCAACACCGTTAATCGAAGGCATATTAATGTCCATCAACACCACATCCGGATGATACGTACGAACTAAGTCTATTGATTGGTTTCCATCATCACCTTCAGCAACCACTTCGAAATCTTCTTCAAAATCCAGAATGCGTTTAATGCCTTCACGAAAAAGCTTGTGATCATCAATTAATACGATTCTTGCCCCCACTTCTCCTCGACCTCCTGACGAAATAAAGTAATTCCAATCCGGATATGTATATAACTAGCTTAACTGATTAGTTTTCTCTCTCTATCCTTTTATTATACATGAGTCTGTTCCAACAATCTAACCCTTATTTAAATCCTCAGTTAATTTTTTAGTGGAACCTGAATGATAATTTTCGTTCCTTTTTGTGGTTCGGTATTAATTTGAAGCGTTCCACCGAGCATTTCGATTCGTTCTCTCATTCCAATCAGACCAAAAGAGGATTTTTCCTTTTCCTCCAGGTCAAACCCTTTCCCATTATCAGCAATAAGAATGTTGACCTTATCTATTTTCATTTCCATATGAACCTGAATAAGGCTTGCCTCCGAATGTTTCACTGCATTTTGAACGGCTTCCTGCACTAAACGAAAGAAGGCTATTTCATATTTTGATGCCAGACGCTGCTCCTGACCTCTTGATGTAAATTTAATATGTATGCCACTATGCTCAGAAACGGAGTCTAAATACTTGTTCAGTGTAGGATAAAGCCCAAGATCATCTAATGCCATTGGTCGTAAATCATATATGATGCGGCGTACTTCATACAAAGCTGTTCGGACAAACTGTCGAACCTGCTGAACCTCTTTAATTGCCTCTTCAAGTCCGCGCTCACGGAACGTTCTTTCAATCAGATCTGATCGCAGCATGACATTGGCCAGCAGCTGTGCCGGGCCGTCATGAATTTCTCTGGACAGTCTTCTTCTCTCTTCTTCCTGAGCGTCAATGATTTTTAGTCCAAAAGTCTCTTTTTCCTTGGCGGTTTCAATCGTGTCATAGACGTCCTGCAGATCATCGGTCAAATAATTTAAAACAACAGAGATTTTCCCCAGTAAATTCTCTGCCCTCTCCACCGTATTGGATATGGAGATTAACCGTTGCTCCAATTCACTGCGACGTGTCTTTAACTGTTCTTCCTTTTCTCTTAAAACGAACAACTCTGATTGAAGTTTGTGGGTTTCATCATAAACCTCTTTCACTTCAGCTTCTGGGTATTGATGAAAATTTTTGCTCACTTCGGAAAGGCGAACGCGGGCTTTCTTCACCTGTTTTTCCAGTTCATCACCCTCGTCAATAACATTTACGGCATCCGCTTTGACCTGTTCCAATTCCTTTTCCACCTGTTCATACTCTTTACGGGATTGCTCGCCTATCTCAAAAATTTCATCCTTACTATTGGTCACAACTGAAACCATATCTTCCAAAACCTTGTTCAGAGCATTTGACTCGACTTTAGAGCTAGTCATTTCCATTCCTCCAATTACACATTACGATAGACCTATATCTTTTTGTGGGGATTGACTACAAAATTCTTTTTCATTTATATGTTTCCGTTCCTGTGCTATTCTTTTACTTAATCATACTTTTAAGTAAGACCTTTCTTTAAATAGCTTTTTTTCCTTTAAATATTTTTATAATAAATATTAGCGACCATTACCATTATATTCTAATTAAACAGGAGGTCTAAATCTTGTTAACTAAATATTTTACTATAAAACAGGAAGGCTCGCACGAAATCGTCATTCAGAAATCCCGTTTTATTGGCTATGTAAAGCGCACGGAAACAGAGGAAGAAGCACAGGCATTCATCCAGCAGATAAAGAAAAAACATCATGATGCGACTCATAACTGTTCCGCGTATATGATTGGAGAGCGGAATCAGATTCAGAAGGCTCATGATGATGGGGAGCCTAGTGGTACAGCCGGTGTTCCTATGCTGGAAGTTTTAAAGAAAAAAGACCTGAAAGATACAACCGTTGTGGTAACCCGATATTTCGGTGGGATTAAGCTTGGTGCAGGCGGACTTATTCGTGCTTATTCCAATTCGACATCAGAGGCGATTGACCATGTCGGTGTTGTTAAAAGACAGCTGATGAAGCAAATGAAGGTTACAGCTGACTATACCCTTTTAGGCAAGCTTGAAAACCAGTTACGTTCATCTGATTATTTGTTAGAAACCATCGATTATTTAGATAAGGTTACCTTCCACGTTTATGTAGAATCAGGAGAGGAAGAAGCATTTACAGACTGGATGGTCAATCTCACAAGTGATCAGGCCGACATCGCTGAAGGGGATGAAACTTATATGGAAATAGAAATTTGAGGCTGTTCGCAGGGTTAGTGCCACAGCCGATGATTTCAGGTTGATAATCAGTGGGAGATTTTCCACTGATTTTTTATTGTTAAGAAAGGTTAACGATTGATGACTTCCGAATAGAATTCAGGGATGAAATGGCCACGTGCGGTTCCATATTACACTCAACTCTGTGAGAGGCTGAATTAAATCGAAAAAAACCGACAATATTTCCCGGGAAATGCTGTCGGTTTATGTATGTTTAATTTTTCGAGTTTTTGTCGGCAAATGGTTTTCATTTCATAAAGTGAAACTTCCATCAGTGGGGGGGCTCCATCCCCCACTGATGGTTAGTTGAACTTATCAGGAATTTACTGGCCGTTTATCCCCAAATTAGTCTTGCTGGGGTATCCTCAAGACTAATTGGGGGGGTACGGCCAGTTAATGCGTGATAAAAAAAGGGCTGCCCTTGTAAAGGCAGCCAAATACAGTAGCGTCTAGTTATTCCATAAAATGATCGAGGATGTCTTTATTGTAATATACCAAACCCCTTCAGGCAATGGTTTCAGGGTTGAGAAAATCATGATGAAAGTGGCGGTTTTTTCATCATTTCAAGAGGCGATTTTCTCAACTTTATCCATTGTAAGGAAATAAAACACTATTTTTTCAAGTTATTTCATCTTTTTTCCTTTTCTTTTCCTTAAATAAACAGAAAACATGCCATAGATGAACACACCTGCCACGGCCCCAATCGTATCAATGATGACATCCCCTATATATGGAGTACGGTTTGGGGTGATTCCCTGATGAAATTCGTCGAACACTGCATAGAGTACAGTGAGCAGAAAGGACCAACTCACCATCCATTTTGCCGGAAGCGCTGTCGATTTTTGAAAAGCCAGTATAAACAAAAACACAAGGATGAAAAACACTCCAAAGTGGGCTCCTTTGCGAATGAAAAATTCGACAAACCCATTGATCCCCAGTGCTTGTACACTGACCTCACTGTGATGATAAACAAAGGAAATCCGGTCCACAATCGGAATTAAAAATGAGAAGTCCATATATTCACTAAAGAAAGGCTTAAGATTCTGTTGTTCATAAGGCTGTGATGACGAGAAGAAAATAATCCCCATCCATCCGACTGGAAATAGCCAGTACCACCATTTCCTCATTGTATCTAACTCCTGTCCCTGTTATTTCTTCATTTATTGTAGCAGATATTCCGCGACACCATGAAAACATTTCCACTTTTAATATTCATAACCGTCTTTAAATATTGCTTTCAGTGGTATAGACGACTGATTTGCTGTCCATAATGAAAGGTATATGAAATGATGATCGTGCAGGATGGTGGTTAGATGAAGAAAGTCATTTTCACTGGATTTTTGTTTATGTGTGGTGTGATTTTTTATTACGTAGATCCGATGCAGTTATTTTCTGTCGCAGATGATAAATTGAATGAAATTGTCGATGATGAGTTTGATCTGGATACACCTGAAAAGGAGGTTTCCAGTCAGCGGCAGGATCCATTCCAGCAAAATATTCAGAACAGGAAACTTAACGATACTGCATTGGACGAAGAGAGCTCAGCCCAATCCATTATTGATAACTATAAAGATACACTTCTTGATTTGAAAAAGCACGTAGAGGAAAAACTGAATCAATTACTGGAAGAGGCCCACCAGGAATATGAACAAGGAGATTCAGCCAATCTTCCCGGCTTATACCTGAAGTATAATCAGGCGATTCAGGAGTTGGAGCAAAAAACAGACCAATCCTTTCAGGAAGTTTACCAGCGGCTACAGGAGGAGTTAGAAGACAATGGCTATGATCCGGATAAAGCAGACGCAGTTAAAGAGGAGTATGAACAAATTAAAAAAGAAACACGCTCCGTAATGACAGAGCGTGTAATGGAGAAGTTTGAGGTGTAATCAAAGGCGGAAGCGCTCGGGGGTCTCTCCTGAATTTCCCGGCCACAAATCCTCCATCATTAAGAAAACCGCTGCGAAATGCAGCGGTTTTCCCATCAGGAGTCAGAATTAAAATCCTTGATCATATCATGAACCTTTTGCTGTTCTTCATCGGAAACCATTAAATACCAGATGGGACCAATAAACTGTCCGTCACCTTTTACCTGGTAATTGTTTATGTTTTTCCTTGTATTTCGGTAGTTTCTGAAAATATCCTTCATTTCATTGAATGTCATGTTGGTACTTACATTGTCTCCCATTACTTCCAGGATATCATCAATTTTTGTCACAGACCCTACACTTGCCCCTTTATCAATAATCGCTTCAATAACCAGGCGCTGGCGTAAGTTACGTCCGGCATCGCCATTCGGATCCTGCTTACGCATACGGGCATATCCCAGTGCTTCTGGTCCGTTCAGAGTGATTTCTCCTTTTTTATAGTGGTAGCCTTTGATGTAAGCTTTGCCATTATCAACCCATTCAATTGGATTATCCACGGTAATTCCACCAACCGCGTCGACAAGGTCACTCAATCCCTGCATATTGATTTTTACATAGTAATCAAGCTCGACATCCAGGAAATTTTCCACGGTAGCTACCGTCATATCTGCACCGCCATAAACATAGGAATGGTTTATTTTATCCTGTTTCCCGTAGCCCACAATCGGAACATACGTGTCACGGGGGATACTGACCATTTGCAGACTGTCGGTGTTTGGATTTAAGGACATAAGAATCAGTGTGTCTGCACGCCCGGTGTCATTCTCTCGTTCATCGACACCCATAAGCAGTATATTTAAAGTTTCCTGGCCTTCAGAAGCTTTTTTCTCTGAGGATTCATTGGATATACTTTCAACTTTCTCATGAATATCTTCTTTGACTGTATCTCTAACCTGATCATAAACATAAACAAAATAGACGCCAACAGCTAAAAAGACTGTTGCCAGCATCCATAAAAAGATTTTTAAGGGCCTTTTCCTGCGCTTTTTCGCCTGTATATATTCCGTACGTTTACCCATCTATCAGACACCTCATTTAAAAGTTAAACTGCAGTCTTCTACAAAATTAGACGAATAACTTCTTAATATGTTGCCATTTTTTTAATAATTAAGCAAGAAAATGTTCGACGCTTTAGCGCTTTAAAGCATGTGGGGACAGTCCCGAAAAAAAGCTCCCAGTGCGAGGGAGCTTTTTTCGGGACTTTATTTTTTCTGATTAAATTCGGTAATCATTTCATGGATTTTCTGACGTTCCTGGTCAGATACAATCAGGTAATAGATATCATCTATATAGGTTCCGTTCCCCTTCACCTGATAAGATGAACTGTTTTGACTGGCACTTCGGTAATCGGAAAAGAGATGTTTCATATCATCAAAGGTCATATTGGTTTCTACGTTCTTTCCAATGACATCGAGGAATTCATCGATTTTCGTAATGGAGCCAATCGATGCTCCTTTATCAATAATGGCACGGATAACCTCTCGCTGTCTTTCGTTACGGCCAAAGTCACCATTAGGGTCCTTATACCTCATACGGACAAAGCCCATTGTCTGCTCACCGTTTAACTCCAGTTCACCCTTGGCATAATGGAAGCCTTTCTCATAATAGCCAGAATCATACCAGTCCAGCTTATTTTGAACGGTAATGCCACCTAAAGCATCCACAAGTTCCACTAAGCCTTCCATATTCAGCTTCACATAATAATCCAGCTCAATATCAGCAAAGTTTTCCACCGTGGAAATGGTCATATCTGATCCGCCGAATGCATACGAGTGATTGATTTTATCCTTAAATCCCATGCCCTTTATCAGGGTACGACTGTCCCTCGGAATACTGATCATCTGCATTTTATTAATGTTAGGGTTGATGGACAAAATGATGAGCGTGTCTGCCCGTCCCTTGTCATGCTTTCGTTCATCTACCCCCATCAGCAGAATATTCAGTGTTTCCTCTTTGGTAATCTTTTCTTTTTGTTCCGGGGTGTGCTCAATACTGTCGACAGGCTTATGAATTTTCTTATCAACAGTGTCCTTTACATCATTCCAAATACTATATGCATAGGCACCTGTTCCGGCGAAAAGGACCAGAACAATGCCAAGAATTATTTTTAAATATTTTGATTTACGCGATTTCCTGCTTTTTTCACGCTTATCTTGTCTGCTCAATGAATTCACCTCATTCACCTCATCTAAGATTAAATGGGTAGCATGATAACTTAACTTACAATATAGTATTCTACCATTTTACAGGAATTGTAACAACATGCGCTTTAGCACTTTAAAGTATGTGGGGACAGTCCCGAAAATTTATGAAGGAATTTGCAAAAACATGTTGAAATGTATTAAAAAATGGAGGTGATGTTTTTTGCCGAGAAAGCTACGAGTTTGGCATCCGGGGGAAAATTATCATATTACGGCCAGGGGGAACCATAAGGAAAAAATATTTCTGGACACCCGGGATTATCGTAAATATTTGTCGTATCTCACCGATGCCCAAAAGAATTACCCTTATCGTCTTCACGCCTACTGCCTCATGCCCAATCATGTCCACTTGCTGATGGAGATGAGCGAAGTCCCACTCAGTCAGGTTATTAAAAACATCCATACACGCTATGCTATGTACTTTAATTTTAAGTATGATAAGGTTGGTCACTTATTTCAGGATCGCTTCAAATCCAAAATCGTTCATTCTTCAGATTATCTCCTGAAAGTCTCCGGTTACATTCATTTGAATCCTTCTAAAGCAGGGTTGCTAACTAAAGCAGAAAACTATCCCTGGAGCAGTTACTATTATTACCTTAATAATCCCCATCCATTATCTTCTCCACCATTGTTTCTTCCCGATATCCTGACGCAAAAAGTATTATCTTATTTCCCTGACAAAAATGGGCTCGATTATCATGGATTTGTAAATAGCCATTTAAATGAAGACAACGGTGAAGAACTTTTAATTGTAGAATAAAAAAGGTGGATGCGCCCGTTTGTCTAATTGCGGCCCCCAGTCAAGCAATCATCATAAGCATAAGCATAACTTCTCCTGGCTCAAAAGCAGCCTCTATGCTTATACCAAAGATAAGGCCGTTGCAATACCAGCAACGGCCTAAATAACACTTTAGCACTTTAACGCTGTATAAAATGTGGGGACAGTCCCCAACTATTAAACCCACCACATTTCCCCGACGGATTCTTTTACCATTACTGGCTTTAGGGTTTCGACAGCTTTGGTGAAGCCTTCATCCACTGACATTAGACCATCCTCATGTTCAATGCTCACCACATGGTCGTATCCGTACAGTCTTAAAGCACTTATCATATCGGACCATTCTTTAGAATCATGTCCAAATCCGACTGTGCGGAAATACCAGGCACGATCTTTCATTTCAGAATACGGTGTCATATCAGTAAGACCATTCCGATTCATATTGGGCTGATCAATAATGGTATCTTTTGCATGAAAATGATGAATGGCGTCTTCCCTTCCTAAAATTTTAATAGACTCAACCGGGTCAATTCCCTGCCACCACATATGACTCGGGTCAAGGTTAGCTCCTATAGCCGGACCACACGCCTCTCTTAATCGCAATAAAGTGGCAGGTGTATGTACCGAAAAACCTCCGTGTAATTCCAAGCCGATCTTCACATTATATTGTTCCGCCAAAACCGCTTTTTCCTTCCAGTAAGGGATTATCTTTTCTTCCCACTGCCATTTCAAAATTTCCTGATAATCATTAGGCCATGGAGATACAGGCCAATTCGGGTATTTAGCATCTTCATGGTCCCCCGGACATCCCGAAAATGTATTCACAACCTGCACACCTAATTTATTAGCAAGCTGTACTGTCTTATCAAACAACCGATCTCCCTCCAGGGCAATATGTTTTTGAGGGTGCAGAGGATTCGAATGACAGCTTAAAGCGCTTACAATTAAACCACGTTTCTCAATACTCTCCTGAAATTTCGCTAGCTTTCCCTCATCCTCCAATAATTCATCAACATTACAATGAGCATCTCCAGGATAACCCCCTGTTCCAATTTCAACAGCTTCAATTCCTTTACCTGCTACATAATCCAGCATTTCTTCAAAATTCTTATCAGAAAATAAAACAGTAAATACACCTAATTTCAAAGTAAGTCCCTCCTAATATTTTTCAGAATTGACTGAATTGTAATCCATTACATTATAGGTTAAAAGAATACTTGTAAAAAATCAATATTTTCTTCTTTTAAATTCAGTTCATCCGTACGTTTATGAAACATCAACCCCTCTCATCCCTTGATAATAAGGCTTATAATCCATTTGAGACTTTTTAAATACTCAAAATTCCTCACACCTGATTCAAAGAATTTTCAAAATTTTATTGACAAACATTCCGCTAAATTATATATTCGTGATGTAATCGATTACAATAATTTTCATTTTGTATGGATTCTGTGTATCTACATTACCACCTACATACTTAATAATCAGATGAAAAAAGGAAGGAAACATCATGGCAAATATTCAGGAAGTAGCACAGAAGGCTGGAGTTTCAGTAGCAACAGTTTCGAGAGTTCTTAATCAGCATCCAACTGTAACAGCAAAGACAAGACTTAAGGTTGAAACAGCAATTGAAGAATTAAACTACGAACCTAGCATGCTGGGCAGAAACTTACGGAATTCAGAGAGTAGGTTACTTCTTGTCCTTATTCCAAGTATTTCTAACCCGTTTTACACAGAAATTATTAATGGGATTGAGGACACAGCGATCACAAATGGCTATAATATTCTCTTATGCGATACCGACTCAAACCCGCAACGAGAGCATATCTATTTCAATATGGTCAAAAACAAATTAGCAGATGGAATTATTTCTATGGATCCCGCGGTAGATATGGAAAAATTAAATGGCTTAGCTATGCAATACCCTATTATTCAATGCAGTGAGTATGACGAAAAAGGAACGATTCCATATGTAACCATTGATAATCAACTTGCTGCTTACCGGGCTGTTAAGCATTTAATTAAACTGGGACATAAAAAAATTGCACTTATAAATTCAGACGAAAGGTTTCTATACGCAAGGGAACGCAGAGCAGGATACGAACAGGCCCTTCGTGAATTTAACTTACCTATACAGGAAAAATGGATCTACCACACAAATCACCTTGAATTTGAGTTCGGTCAGCAGGCGATGAGGAAGCTGTTACAAACCGACGAAAAACCTACAGCTGTTTTTTCAGTCTCTGACACTCTGGCTATTGGTGCTTTAAAAGAAATAAACGCGCATGAACTGAACGTCCCAGAAGATATCGCACTCGTTGGCTTTGATAAGATTAGCTTTTCAAATATGACCAATCCTACTTTAACAACTGTTTCCCAGCCAATGTACAAAATGGGATGTACCGCAGCAGACATGCTCATCAAGAAAATTCATAACAAGGATGTTGAAAGTGTCATTCTGGATCATGAATTAGTGATTCGAGAGTCGACCATGGGCTAATCCACGGTAAAACGGGTGTTCAAGAAACCCGTTTTTTAACAAAATAAAATGAAAACGATTACGTGGAAAACAAACATTTCTTAACTTTACAAAGGGGGAATTTTTCATGAAGAAATGGTTAACATTTTCATTAGCTCTTTTACTAACAATTGGACTTTTCGGTTGTTCTGGTGAAAGTTCAGGAGGTTCGGATGATAGCTCCGGTGATTCGGGAGATGATGAGGTTGTGCTTGGCATTGCCCTTCCTTCTGCAACACACGGATGGATGGGAGCACTCATTCAAAATGCCGAGGAAAAGGCACAGGAATTAGTGGATAATGGGACGATTGATGATTACGAATTTACGACTGCTGAAAACCCGGCAGATCAGGCAAATAATGTGGATGACTTAATTGCACAAGGGGTAGATGCTATTGTCATGCTTCCAATTGAGTCTGAAGCTTTGTCACCAGCAGGGCAAAAAATTGCTGATGAAGGAATACCATTAGTGGTTGTTGACCGTGAGCTTACCAATGATGCCGCTGATGTTCTTGTTAAAGGGGATAATACAGGAATTGGCGAAAACGCCGGTGAGTATTTTGTAGAGCAATTAAATGGAAGTGGTAAAGTTGTTGAAATCGCCGGGCCATCTAACTCTGTCACACAACAGCGCAGTGATGGTTTCCGACAGGCGATTGAAGGATCTGACATCGAAATTATAGCCTCTCAATCTGGAGAGTTTTCAAAAGAGACTTCCCTTCAGGTTATGGAAAACATTTTAACCGCTCAACCTGAAATTGACGCTGTTTATACTCAGGATGACGGGATGGCTCTTGGTGTTATTCAAGCTATTAAAGAAGCTGGCCGTGAAGACATTCAATTTGTAACAGGGGCTGCAGGAAGTAAGGAAGTTTATGAAAATATTAAAGAAGATGGATTAATTTCCGCAACCTTCCTCTACTCACCGCTAATGGTTAGAGACGGTGTAGAAGTTGGGGCAAGCCTCGCGAATGGAGAAGAACCAGAAAGTAGTGAAGTGATTCTCGAAGCCACACCTGTTACCAAAGAAAATGTTGATGAGCACTATGATCCTGATTCTGTCTTTTAAAAATAATAAATAGGTGAAATACGGTAGATTCTCTATGTCTATCGTATTTCCTATTTCTTTGATTTTAGGAGGAAACAACATGGCGCAAGAGACCATTTTGGAAATGAACGGCATCAAAAAGTCTTTTAATCAGGTTGAAGTACTGCATGGGATAGACTTCTCGCTATATAAAGGGGAAATCCATGCACTCCTTGGTGAAAATGGAGCGGGAAAATCCACACTTATGAATATCCTGGGGGGCATCCATCAACCAGATGAAGGACAGATCTATTTAAACGGCCAGCCCATGACGATGGATAGCCCTCGTACTTCACAGGAGCAAGGCATTCGTTTTATACACCAGGAGCTTAACGTAGTCACTGATCTAACGGTTTATGAAAATTTGTTTCTGGGTTCAGAGCTTCGAAATAAATGGGGGCTTTTAGATGTCAAGGAAATGTGCAGACAAACCAATGATGTTTTAGGGAAACTGGGCATCTACGTACATCCTAAAACTTATGTAAGAGATTTGGAAACCTCTTATAAACAAATGATTGAAATAGCTAAAGCACTGTTAAGAGATTCGCAAATCATTATTATGGATGAACCGACCACGGCCCTAACAGACAATGAGGCGGAGCGATTATTTGAATTTATGGAGTCCCTTAAAGAATCTGGTATTTCCATCATTTATATCTCCCACAAACTAAAGGAGATACAAGCTGTCTGTGATCGATATACCGTCTTACGTGATGGTTCCTTTGCGGGAAATGGCAACATCGAGAATACGAATTTAAATGATATTACAAAATTGATGGTCGGAAAATCTGTATCTACGGATGCACTCTATCATCAAAACTCGGTCGGGGAAACCATTCTTAATGTTCACCGCCTATCGAATGAAAGTGATTTTCAACATATTAATTTTTCCGTTTCAAAAGGTGAAGTCGTTGGGTTTACAGGCTTAGCCGGAGATGGGCGTACAGAACTGTTTGAAAGTATTTTTGGTCTCAGGAAAAAAAACGACGGAGAAATTCAAGTTAACGGAAAAACAGTTAAAATCAGCCATCCTAAAAAAGCTTTACAGGCAGGGATTGGGTTTGTCCCGAAAAACCGTAAAGAAAATGCAATCGTGAAAGACTTAAGTGTTATTGAAAATATGAGTTTATCCTCTATTGGCCACTTCGAAAAGAATGGATGGATTAAAACCAGGGATGAACGTAACAAATTTGCAGACTATCAGAAAGAATTAAATATTAAAGTTCACAATCCTAAAATCAACATTGACTCTTTAAGTGGCGGAAATCAGCAAAAAGTGGTCATTTCCAAATGGCTTGAGGTTAACTCAGATATTATTATTTTTGATAATCCTACTCAGGGGATTGACGTAGGAGCAAAGAATGAAATTTATCAGCACATTATGAATCTGGCAGAACAAGGAAAAGCCATCATTGTTCTATCTTCTGAAGCTCCTGAAATTTTACGGATATGTGACCGGATTCTCGTAATGTTCCAGGGTGAAATTACAGGTGAATTTCGTCGTGAGGATGCAACAGAAGAACTATTAATGGAATATGCAACCGGGGCAAAGAAGGGAGAGAAACAGATTGGCTAATATCAAGACGAATGAAAACCAGACTTCCTCTAAGGGAATAAACTTTGGATGGATATGGAGCGAATATAGTGTCATTATCGCATTTATTATTATCTTTGCAGCTGCAACGATTATGAATGACCGGTTTTTGTATTTTGAAAATCAAATGAACATTCTTATGCAAGTATCTACAATTGGCGTTATTTCATTAGGGATGACTGTCGTGATGTTGTCCGGGGGGATTGACCTGTCCGTGGGTTCTGTACTTGCGATGGCAGGTGTATTTTCCATTCTTTCCCTAAACGCCTCAGAGAGCATTCTAATTGGTGTGATGACAGCACTTGCAGTGGGAGCGCTGGCAGGCCTGATTAATGGGCTGCTGGTTGCAAAAGGAAGAATTGCATCGTTTATTGCTACCCTTGGAATGATGGCCGGAGCCCGTTCCATCGCTTTATATTATTCAGATGGCGGCAGTATAGCATCTGAAGTCAGTTCATTTATGTATATCTCCAATAGCGCTCTTGGACCTGTGGATACACCAATCATTATTTTCTTAGGCTTAACATTAATTATTTACATCCTTATGCAAAAGACCCGTTTTGGACGTTATGTTTATTCTTTAGGAAGTAATGAAAAAGCGACACTCTTTTCGGCTATACGAGTCGATCGAATTAAAATTGGCGTTTATACTCTATGTGGATTTTTAGTTGGTATCGCAGCTTTAATTGAAACGTCTCGTTTAAATTCCATTTCTTCCTCCAGTTCAGGTAATCTTTACGAGCTTGACGCGATTGCAGCTGTTATTATCGGCGGTACTAGAATGACAGGAGGAAAAGGAAAAGTTATCGGAACTTTCTTCGGGGTACTGTTATTGGGTGTTCTCAATAATATGATGAATCTAATGAACATCTCCCCGCACTTACAAGGTCTGGTCAAGGGACTCATTATTGTCATTGCTGTACTTTTCCAAAAGAGAGATTAAGGAGGATTGGCTATGAATACGATTAAAGTAGGAATTATTGGTTGCGGATCGATCACACGCTTTAGGCATGCGCCTGAATATGCTGAAAATCCTTATGTGGATGAAATCGTTTTTTATGACCGGCATGTTGAACGTTCAAAGGCTTTAGCTGAAGAATTCGGTGGACGTTTTGTCGTGTCTGTTGAAGAACTATGGAATGATCCTGAAATCACAGCCATTAGTGACTGCTCTTCAAATGAGAACCACCATCTCAATACGTCAGAAGCACTTAGAAACGGAAAGCATGTGTTATGTGAAAAACCATTGGCGGTCAGTGTAGACAAAGCTGAGCAGATCCTGGAAGCTCAGCAGAAATCAGGAAAGAAGCTGATGGTCGATCATAATCAGCGTTTTACAAAAGCACATCAAAAAGCAAAAGAATTGATTGCATCTAAAGAACTTGGGGAAGTATTGACATTTAAAACTTCATTTGGGCATCAGGGACCCGAGCATTGGGGAGTAAATAAATCCAATTCTACATGGTTTTTTAAAAAAGAACGTTCCCATTCCGGAGTAGCCGGAGATTTGGGTGTACATAAAATTGATCTTATTCATTATTTGCTGGATGATGAAATTACAGATGTGCATTCTTTTACAGGGGCTCTCGACAAGGTGGATGAAAACGGAAAGCCCATCGAAGTGTGTGATAACGTAGTCTGTGCGTTAAAGACACAAAAAGGCCGTTTAGGTACCGCCTCCTTTTCCTGGACTTACTATGGTTCTGAGGATAATACCACAACCATTTATTGTGAAAAAGGAATTTTAAAAATCTATCATGATCCTGAGAATCAATTAATTGTGGAGACTAAAGATGGAGAAGTTATTCAGTATCAACTGGAACCTATTCAAACCAATGATAACCAGACAAAAACCGGAGTGATCGATGCGTTTATTGATGCAATTATCCAGGATAAAGAGCCCGTAGTAACAGGGAAAGATGCCGTCAGTTCACTAAAGGTACTGGAAAAAATACTCCAATAAAAAACCGGACGCTTCATGCGTCCGGTTTTTTATTGGCGCTTTAGAACTTTAAAACATGTGGGGACAGTCCCTAGCCTTTCACCGACCCGGCAAGTAATCCGCGGACGAAGTATTTTCCGAGAATCATATAAACGAGTAAGGTTGGCAGGGCGGCGATAAATGCTCCGGCCATTTGAACGTTCCATTGGACAATCTGGCTTCCGGACAGGTTCTGCAAAGCGACCATAACCGGCTGCTGATCAGACTGGGTAATCGTTACAGCGAACAGGAATTCATTCCAGATATTTGTGAACTGCCAGATCGCTACCACCACAAAGCCTGTAATCGACAGGGGAAGAATAATATGCCGGAAGATTCCTAAAAACCCTGCACCATCGATCCGGGCTGATTCCAGCATTTCATCCGGTATATTCGCATAAAAGTTCCGGAACATAAGTGTCGTTATCGGAAGGCCATATACGACATGAACAAAAATCAGTCCTAAAATGGAATTATATAAACCGATCGTATCAAGAAACTGAATTAACGGGATTAAAATACTCTGGTAAGGAATAAACATCCCAAAAAGAATAACGGTAAATAAGGTTTCCGATCCTTTAAACTTCCATTTGGAAAGCACATAGCCATTCATAGCTCCCAGCAGAGCCGATAATAATGTCGCGGGAATGGCCAGATAAAAGCTGTTCAAAAAGTTCGGCCCTAATTCTTCAAATGCCTGTACATAACTGCTGAAGTCGATTGAGGTTGGGAGTGCCCACATTTGTGACAATGAAATTTCATCAAGGGGCTTCAGACTCGTGACCAGAATGACGTAAACAGGCATTAAGAAGAATAATGCCAGAACGATGAGAATGAAATATTTTAATAGTCTTGCAAAGTAATGGGATGGTGTCGTCATTATGAATCAGCCCTCCTATTGTTCCACAAGTAAGGAACGATGAAAATGGCAACCGCAAGCAGCATGATAATGGCAATGGCCGCTCCGTGTGCATAATAGTTCCCTCTGAATGTGGTCTCGAACATATACAAGCCAGGTACGTCTGTGACAAAGTTTGCTCCAGGACCTGTCATAGCATAGATCAAGTCGAATATTTTCAGTGAAATATGGGCCATCATAATAACCACACTGGCCGTAATCGGGCGTAACTGCGGAAGGATAATCTTCCGGTAAATCTGAAGCTCACTGGCCCCATCCATACGAGCTGCTTCTCTCAGCTCCTCAGGAATTCCGCGCAGTCCTGCCAGATACATTGCAAGCGCAAAGCCTGTCATCTGCCAGGCAGAAGCAATCACAATGGACAGAATAGCGACCGGGACACCGAATTCTATTTGTCCCCATTGGAAGCCGGCTAAAATATTTGTATCTGTATACCATAACGGCTCTATGCCAAAGGTCTTTAAAAAGTTATTCACCCCTGTAGAAGGGTTTAACAGCCACTGCCAGACAACCCCGGTAACGACGAACGACAGAGCCATCGGAAACAGGAAGATATTCCGGAAAAACGATTCTCCTTTGATTTTTTTATCCAGTAAAATCGCCAATCCTAATCCGAGGATAATAACCGCACCGATGAATAATATGGTGAAAAAGAGCATATTCCGTAAATCTGACTGGAAGCGGAAGTCACTGAATAAATACAGGTAGTTTTTCAGGCCGGCAAAGGAAAAGTCCGGAACGATGGTATTCCAGTTACTTAATGACACATATCCTGTCCAGCTGATAAATCCATAAACGAATACTAAAATTAAAAGAATGGAAGGCGCAAGAAATCCTATTGCCAGCCACTGATCTTTGCTGAATTTCTGTTTCGTTTTCTGTTTTGTTGCCATCACCTTGCCTCCTTAAGTGGAATCGGAATGAGCGATTCCAGACGAAACCTTCATGCCCATTCAAAAGTAGGAAAGAAACACCCCATTCCCATCAAACCATGGGATGGGGTGTTTATAAGAGCCGTAATCGTTCAGCTCATTAAAACTCTGAAGAAGCATTGACTAATGCACTGACTAACTGATTAACGTCACGTTGTGTAACAAAGATATTTACAGCCTGGTTCATCTTCGTCAGGAACCCTTCAGGTGCAGCGGAGCCGTGCGCGATACTTGGCGCAAGGGCATCTGCATTCTTGAAGTCATCCATGGCATCTTTACCATATTCGTCATACTTGGATTCATCTGCATCCACCCGGGCCGGAATGGAGCCTTTTAATGGATTAAAGGTGTCCTGTCCTTCAACAGAAGCCAAGACCTTCAAAAATTCCTTCGTTTCTTCTTCATTTTCAATTCCTTTAGGCAAGCCGAATGTGTCGGTGATGACCATAAACAACCCTTCAGTCTCCGGAGTTGTCACATAGCCAAAGTCTTCGTTAACCGTTAAGTTTAGATCATTACTAAAGTATCCTTTTGCCCAGTCTCCCATTACCGTCATCGCTGCTTCTCCTTCTGCTACGAGCTGTGCAGCATCCTGCCACACACGGGAAGCATGGTCATCATTAATGTAATCAAGCATTTGACCAAATGTTTCAACAGATTCTACAACTCTTGGATCATCAAAAGCGACATCACCAGAGAATAATCCTTTATAGTCATCCGGACCTAGTTTAGCCAGTAAAATGTTCTCGAGAATTTGTGTAGCCGGCCAGGAGTTCTTATCCCCTAAAGCCAATGGAGTAACCCCTGCTGCTTCCAGCTCATCAGCTGCTGCGAAGAATTCATCAAATGTAGTAGGTACTTCAATACCGTTCTCTGCAAACACAGCTTTATTGTAGAAAATTACATTACTGCGATGAATATTTACGGGTACGGAGTAAATATTTCCATCATCACTGACCAGGTCAATTAAGTCCTGAGGAAATTTATCCATTAAATCATTTTCCTCATAAAAGTCATTTAATGGTTGCATTTTACCTGCTGCCACCCAGCTGGCGTTCAGCTCTTCACCACCGTGCACCTGGAAAGTGGATGGTGGATCGTCCCCTTGCATACGGCTGGCAAGAACAGCTTTTGCATTCGTTCCTGCACCCCCGGCAACCGCTGCATTTTCCACCTCAATATCAGGATGCTTTTCCTTGAATAAATCAATTAATGCCAATAAACCATCCTCTTCACCTGCACCTGTCCACCAACTGAAAATTTCAACGGTCGTTCCTTCTTCGCCGCCCTCACCACCGTCTGATTCTTCATCAGAGCTTGCAGCATCATCGGAACTGCAGGCAGCAAAGATCAGGGCAGTCATAATCAGTACTGTTAATACCCAAATCTTTTTCAATTTGTGTTCCCCCTTCATCTTAATATATGATAACGTTTACAATTCCTATTATATAAATCTATGAAACAACCCAGGCATATAAATTCCTACACTATTTTATGAATTTCTTCATATTTTTAAGATTTGCTTCTGGAATTGTTTAGGGGAAAGCTGTTCATGCTTTTTAAACACCCGGCTGAAATAATTAGGGTCCTTGTAACCTACTTTGAAGCTGATTTCCTTCAGGCTTAATGTATTTTCTTTCAATAGTTGCTTGGCCTGCCGCAAACGAATATCTGTCACATAATCGATAAAGGTCTGCCCTGTCTCTTCTCTGAACATATTTGAAAAATAATTGGCACTAAGGTCCACATACTGAGCAACCTCTTCTAAGGATACAGGACGGTGATAATGCTCGCCGATATACTCCTTTGCCCGTTCAATATACCGGTAGGATTGATGGTGCTGCTGAATTTCAAGGCAGCAGTACCCAATAAATTTCTTCCATTCCGTCTCATTCTTATAATCTTTTAAACGGATCTCTTTTATATCAATTCCTGATGCTTCCAGCCTGTGCTTGACTTTAAAATAAAGCTCCTCCAAATCCTGTGGGGATTGAGTGAATAAAAGCTCTTCTATCACCATGGTTGCCTGCTGTTCATGGCCCATCTGAATGGCTGACAGGAACTGCTCAACCATTGCATCAGCATCCTCGGCCTGTTTTCCTTTAGGCAGGCCATAGCCGGACTTCTGAGAACTGAGCAATTGCTTGCATGCCTTCACCGATTCATAATAGGATTGGGAGAAATCCTTCAGCTGAGCATACGGAAAACCTGCTCCGATGGATACGCTGGAATCCAATTTCAGATAGAGCAGGCGGGCAAACAGCAATATGTCACTTTTCTGCAGCTGCGTTTCCGCAAGAAGAAGGATGACAAGCTGATCATTCTGCCTGTGCGTGATACAGGATTGTCCATTCATCTCCTCTACATAGTCGTCCACTTTATCCATCAAGTCATCATGGATGGGCTCCAGGATGAAAAAGCAGCCACTTTTCACATTCGGGAAATACTCCTTCTTAAGCCTCTTTAATGATTCATCATACTCATAGCGGGTGATTTTTAACAAAAAATGCTCCTTTGCGATCAGTTCTGACTCATCTTCCTTTTGTGCCCATTGCTTCTCCCGTTCGATTTCTTTCCGGATTCGGGAAATGGCCTTAATCGTTTCCTCCTTTTTACTCGGTTTTAAAATATATTCCTTAACCCCAAGCTTCATGGCTGTTTTGGCATAATCAAAGGAATCGTAGGCAGAGGCAATGATAAACTTCATCCGGGGAGCCAGCTGCTGAATGGCTTTTATCGTTTCTAGACCATCGATTCCAGGCATTCGAATATCCACAATCATAAAATCAGGGGACAGTTGCCGGGCCATTTCTATAGCTTTTCGCCCATTTGGAGCTTCCTCAACCGTTAAACCAGGAAAGCTTTCCTCTAAAAATTTTCGCATCGCCTTGCGCTCTAAGTATTCATCCTCGACAATGATTGTTTTCATGCACTTGCTCCCCCCTTTTCCCTGCTTATCGTGTTCGGAAGTTTTAAGCGAATCATCGTTCCAGCTCCCACTTCCGAATCAATTTCTACTATATCCTCCCGCTGGTAAAATAATTGCAAACGCCGCAGTACATTTTTCAGTCCGAGACCTGTGGAATGCCCCGTATGTTCATCCACTGGTTCCTCCTTCGACAGATTGATAAACGGTTCGATTTGTTCAGGGGACATCCCTGCACCATTGTCGGATATTTCTACCATGATATGATCCTGTTCTCGATAGACAGTTAAGGAAATCCTTCCACCCTCTTCCTTTTTCTCAATGCCGTGAATAAACGCATTTTCAATTAATGGCTGCAATGTGAGACGTGGAACAGGGATGTCAAGACAGGATTCATCCACCTTCTGTAAAAACGTCATTCGATCCGCAAATCGCGTCTGCTGGATATAAAAATATTCTTCTACCACCTGTACCTCATCCCGCAAAGCAACGGATTTATCCAGATCCCCTAAACTGTGACGGAGAATGGTGGAGATCGACTCAATTAATCTTGTTGTGGACGTTGCATTTTCCAGGTAGGACATCCGGGCAACCGTGTTCAGAGTATTAAATAAAAAGTGAGGATTGATTTGATTTTGCAGATGCTTTAACTCGAGTTCTTTTAACAGCTGGTCAAGCTCGGACTTCTCCTTGATTTCCTGAAACAGTCGCTGGATATTCGTGCGCATCTGATTAAAGGTATCCCCCAGTAGCTTCAGTTCATCATTGGACTTAATCTCAATTTCAGGACCATTCAGCTTTCCCTTTGAAACCTCTCTTGCTCCATGCCATAAGGAGCGGATGGGACGATTAATCCCTCTGGAAAACCAGAGAGCAGCTCCAATGGCCAGCAATACTGTCGTTAAGAACAGAAAGATGGTAAACGATTTAAACGCTTCATTCCGCTGGGCCAGTTCCTGATAGAGATCCTGATATTCGGTCAGTTCAAGATCGATTAATTGAAGGGTGGTTTCCTGAATATAATTGGACGTCTCCCGGGCTTCCTGCAGATGGAGGGTGTATTTCTCTATATCGTTTCTCAGCATAAAACCTGCTGTCATTTCGGTTTCCTGTACGAGCGTTTCAATCATATGGATATGCTTATTCAGCTGCACATCCTCCACCCCTGTCAGCTGTTCATTAAGCCGCTCCTTTTCCTGAACGATTTCTGACTTTGTCTTATAGAAGGCTTCAAAATCCTGCTCTTCACCGGTTAAGACAAACTGATTGACCTTATCATATAAGTCAATTGATTTCTGGGATACACGATTTAAAATTAAAAATCGTTCAATACTCGTATGATATTCATTCAGGAGCCGGTCACTGCTGAAATAAATCAGGACCGAAACGACGTTAAAGAGGAGCACAAATACAAAAAAATAAGCCATAAGTTTACTGCGAATTGATTTCATAGCTGTACTCCTCCCCATACTTGGCTTTATGGATGTCCTCTTTGTATAAAATGGATGAAGGTGTATATTGAACAGGCTCAACATACTTGCTGTTCCCCGCATCTAAAAGAAGGTTAATTCCGGTTTTCCCCATTCTGTACGGATGCTGAACGATGGTCGCATCGATGATTCCATCCCTCATCAAATCCAGCGTCTTCGGCAGGGTATCGAATGTAACAATATATGGGTTCTGCTTTCTGTTCGTCTGCGTGATCGCCTGGGAGATTCCAATCCCGGCCAATACGTTCGTTCCAAAGAAACCATTAATCTCTGAATGTTTTTTCAAAGCCTGATAGGTTGCCTGGGCAGCTCCAACAATGGAAATATTTGATTCCTCAATCGTTATCACCTGTACCCGCTCTTCATTATCAATCGCCTTCTGAAAGCCTTCAATGCGCTTTTGCTGATTAGGGGATTCCGAGCGTCCGATAATGATAGCAACGTTCTGTTTTCCTGTTGTCTCATTCACAAAGGCTTCTCCAGCCAGGTAGCCCGCACGAAAATTATCCGTGCCTACATAGGCATTCCGCTCACTTTTTGGATTATCCGCATCCACGGTAACGACAGGAATCCCTTTTTCCCGGGCCAGATGAACCAGTTCGACAAAGCGTTCTCCTTCCATTCCTTGTGTCAGGATTCCGTCCACCTTCGCATCAATCGCCTTATCCAGTGTCCGGAACTGCTCCTCCTCACTGGTCTGGGCACCTCCCACGTATTCCAGATAAGCATGATGCTGTTCGGCTGTCTCCATGGCTCCCTCTCTGACCAGATGCCAGTACTCACTTCCTTTTTCTTCAGGAATAAGGACAAAATGATAATCATAATTCTGGGCTTGGGATACCTCCATCTGATCTAAATGAAACGTCTGCTTGCCAAAGTACAGCGTATAGCCAAAACAAATAATAAATAGAAGAAAACCAATCGAATAGCCTAAATAAACGGAAATATCCTTCATCCTCATCACCTTTTAGTTCGTTAAAGCGTTTGCAAAAATCGCTGCAACGCACGCCTTCCTTCTGCATTCTTTTTAAAGACCCCGGCATGCTCGAGGACCGTCTGAAACACCTTACCTGTCTCATGCTTTAGCATCGTATGGATATTATCCAAACCGGACATATCATAGGTTTCCATAAGACGTCGTGCCCAATCGCTATGTTTTTGTGTATCTGGATCCTTCCTGATTTGGGAAAGGGCATCTGGTCCAGAAAGATAGTGGGCCAGTTTTTCCAGTTCACCCTTCAGGCGGCCAGGCAAAACAGCCAGACCCATCACCTCTATTAATCCAATATTCTCTCTTTTAATATGATGAACCTGCTCATGGGGATGAAAAATTCCTAATGGGTGCTCCTCACTTGTGCGGTTGTTGCGCAGAACGAGATCAAGCTCATAAAATTCATCTCTGCGCCGTGCTATAGGCGTAATCGTGTTATGACGCTCCCCATTCGTCTCCTTCAAAATTCCTGTCTCAGGATCCTCATAATCCACCCAGTTTTGCAAAATATGATCCGCTGCAGCTGTAAGGTCAGCCTTGGAGAATCCCTGGAGCCGAATCACAGACATCGGCCAATGAAGAATTCCCGCCTTCACTTCAGGAAATTTTTTGATGTGAAAAGTTTCTTCATATCCGGCTTCAGCCATTGGAAATTCATGCTGTCCCCCCTGATAATGGTCATGATTTAAAATGGAACCACCTACAATAGGTAAATCCGCATTGGACCCGAGGAAAAAATGCGGAAATTGCTCCACAAAGGCGAGCAATCTCCGGAACGTCGATGCTGATATTTTCATCGGACGATGCTCTGCCGAAAATACGATGGCATGCTGGTGATAATAGACATAGGGAGAATATTGAAGATACCACTGCTCCCCATTCAGTGTTACAGGGATCACCCGGTGATTCTGCCGGGCCGGGTGCTGACTGCGCCCGGCATAGCCCACATTGTCCTTACACAGCACACAGGCGGGATAGTTGGAATTATCTTTCTTTGCCCTGACAACATCCCGTGGATCCTTTTCCGGCTTGGACAGATTGATAGTGATTTCCAGCTCCCCATACGGCGTCCTGCTGAGCCAATGCTCGTTACGTTTCACACGATTGGTCCGAATATAATTGACATCCCGGCTCAGCTGATAAAAATAATCCGTAGCCCGTTCCATTCCAAGCTCTGAACGGATTTTCTCAAATTTGTGAATGACCGTGGATGGGTGAGGAACGAAAATTCCCATTAATCTGGTATCCAGAAGGTCACGTTCAGTAACCGTATCCGGCGAGAAACGTCCATGCTTAGCAGCCCAGTTCAGAATCGATTGCAAAACAGGGACAGGGTTGTCAAGCTGCTCATTCTCCACTTCAACCCTTTCCCAGTTCTGCAGGTCTAGAGCGTCCAGCAGCTGATTGCGGACAAATTCCACATCCCATTTTTCAATTAGTCCTTTTTCAAGTCCGTATTGGATTAAACGCTCCAGCTCTTTATAAATATGGATACTCATCTGAAGCCTCCCTTTCATGTGGGATTTTGCCAAATAGCTTCCTTCGCTTATTTACAAAAAAAGCCCCAAAATCACAGGGCTTCATTCCATGCCAGTTCTATCAAGTATTAATCCTCATAGCCACCAGGATGATTCCGGAACCAGTTCCAGGCAGAGCCGATCATCTCGTGCAGGCTCTCACGCTTTGGATTCCACCCGAGGATTTTCTTCGCTTTTTCTGATGAAGCCACCAGTTTAGCCGGGTCACCTGCACGGCGCGGAGCTACCTCAGCAGGAATCTCCTTCCCTGTTACCTCGCGAGCCGTTTCAATGACCTCTTTCACACTAAAGCCCTGGCCACTTCCCAGATTGAAGGCACCACTTTCACCACCGGCCTTCAAATTCTCCAGTGCAAGAATGTGGGCATCGGCTAAATCCGTCACATGAATATAGTCCCGCACACAGGTACCATCGGGTGTATCATAGTCATCCCCGAAAATGGAAATGCTGTCCCGATTCCCCAAAGCAACCTGCAAAATAATCGGAATGAGGTGGGTTTCCGGATGGTGATCCTCTCCCAGCAGTCCATTGGTATGAGCACCCGCCACATTGAAATAACGAAGCGCTGTGTACTTCAACCCATGAGCCTGAGCGGACCATTTCATCATTTTTTCGATGGCAAGCTTGGTCTCCCCATAAGGATTGGTTGGTTCAGTTGGATCCGACTCGAGAATCGGAATATGTTTCGGTTCGCCATAAACGGCTGCTGTGGATGAACAGACAATCGTATCCACGTTAAACTTTTTCATCGTCTGCAGCAGCTTTAAAGCACCATAAACGTTATTATCGTAATAGCTCAACGGCTGCTCGACACTTTCTCCTACAAGAGAGTTGGCTGCGAAATGAACGACGGCTTCTATTTCATTCTCCTCAAAAACCCTATGTAAAAAATTTTCATCACGGAGATCTCCACTGTAAAATTTTGCCTTATTCAGCACGGCCTTTTCATGACCCTTCTGAAGGTTGTCGATGATAATCACTTCATAGCCTTTATCCATAAGTTCAATAGCGGTGTGACTCCCTACATAACCAGCGCCACCAGTTACCAACACGGACATTTTCACATTCCTCCTGTTTATCGCAATCTTCATTCATCTATCTTTATTTTAGAGTTCACGGGCCCCGTCTGCAATGGCAACAGCGTAAAAGGATGGCTCCAGGCCGGTTTTTTCCCGATATTTCCGGAACACATTCCTGATAAATTCCTCCTGCCTGGATGATTCCACCACGTTCACCATACAGCCGCCAAAGCCCGCACCCGTCATTCGGGCTCCAAGCGCTCCATATTCCCAGGCTGCTTCCACTAATGTGTCCAGCTCCGGACCTGTCACTTCATAGTCATCCCGCAAAGATTGATGAGATTCGTTCATTAACTGCCCAAAACGTCCAAGATCCCCGTTCACGAGAGCATGATGGGCATTAAGGGTGCGCTCATTTTCTGAAATCGCATGGCGGGCCCGCTTCCGGTCTGTTTCATCGGGAATCATCTGCTCACACTGCCGGAATTCATCAAGAGTCAGGTCACACAGATTCTGAACATTATACGCCTGCTGCAGCGCCTGTAACGCCCGTTCACATTCCTGCCTGCGCTCATTGTATTTTGAATCAGCCAGTCCCCTTTGTTTATTCGTATTTGCAATCATTAAGGTCAGTCCATCGAGTTTGATTGGACTATAAGAATACGCAAGGGTCTTGCAATTTAATAGTACGGCATGATCCTTTTTCCCAAAACCTATCGAAAATTGATCCATAATTCCGCAATGAACCCCGACAAATTGATTTTCTGCCTTTTGAGCCATTTTCACAAGCTCCAGCATATCCAGGTTAAAGTGAAATAGCTGATTGACCAGCACAGCTGTGGCAAGTTCAATGGATGCTGATGAGGATAGCCCAGCACCATTGGGGATATTTCCTTCAAACACAACCTCAAACCCTGAATTAAGTGTGTACCCAGCCTGCTGAAACTGTGCAATGACACCTTTGGGATAATTCCCCCAGTCATCCTCGTCCCGGTAATATACATGTTCCAGGTCAAATTCGATCCGGTTCTGGTCGGGAAAATTAACCGAATACATTTGAACCCTTTGATCCGGACGCTTACGGACAGTTGCATAAGTCCCAATGTTTAAGGCACACGGAAATACATGGCCTCCATTGTAATCCGTATGCTCACCGATGACATTTACACGCCCGGGTGCAAAAAAACTGCGTGTGTCTTCCAGGCTCCCAAATAATCTCTGGAAAGCTGAATCTCGATTCTCCATGCTCCTCACCCGCCTTTTTCCATAGTAATTAGACCTCCGTCCATGATTATGGGAGGCTGTCTCCATTTTTTACGAATCAATGCGTTCTTCTGTTTCTTTGTCAAAGAAGTGAGCCTTACTCATGTCAAAGGCAAGCTGAATCGTTTCTCCACCCTGAAGATCTGTACGGGAGTCCACGCGAGCCACAAATTCCTGCTCCCCCACCTTTGAATATAAAATCGTCTCAGAACCCATCAGCTCTGCCACTTCAATATTTGCAGATATGGCTGTTTCAGGAGACGCTTCCAGAAAGGCTGTATCATCATGGATATGCTCCGGACGAGTACCCAGAATCACTTCTTTCCCCACAAGCTGTTTCTCTTTTAAAACGTCCAAGCGCTCTTGCGGAACTTTTATCTTTTTATCCTCCAACTGCAGAAATCCATCCTCTGTTAATGTACCTTCCAGAAAGTTCATGGCCGGCGATCCGATGAATCCGCCCACAAACATATTATTCGGCTTATCATAAACCTCTTTCGGAGAGCCCACCTGCTGAATGACCCCATCCTTCATCACCACAAGTCTGGTTGCCATCGTCATGGCCTCCGTCTGATCATGGGTAACATAAATGGTCGTCGTCCTGAGGCGCTGATGCAGCTTCTGAATCTCCGCACGCATTTGGACCCGCAGCTTAGCATCCAGGTTCGACAAGGGCTCATCCATTAAAAACACCTTGGCATCACGGACAATCGCACGACCTAAAGCCACACGCTGGCGCTGACCACCTGACAGAGCCTTAGGTTTCCGTTTTAAATAATCCTCAAGCCCCAGGATTTTGGCCGCTTCCTGGACACGCTCATCAATCTCTTTTTTATTAAACTTCCGCAGCTTTAATCCAAAAGCCATATTGTCATAAACATTCATATGGGGATAAAGGGCATAATTTTGAAACACCATCGCGATATCCCGGTCTTTCGGGGTCACATCATTCATGCGCTTATCATCAATATAAAGAACCCCATCGGTAATTTCCTCCAGACCCGCAATCATACGAAGAGTGGTTGATTTTCCACAGCCTGACGGACCGACAAACACAATAAACTCCTTATCCTGAATATCCAAATTAAAATCCTTAACTGCCTCTACATCTCCATCATAAACCTTATACACATGATCCAGTTTTACATCTGCCATAGGTTAACCTCCTCAATTATGTAAACGCTTTTTCATCTTATTATCAGTCTACTTAACTTCTTCAGGAAACGAAATAGACACTGTGCACAAAAATATCCGGCTTATTTGTGCAGGCTGCCTTGGCGGGGATTCTATTTAACAAAATTCCGGTACAGGAGGAGAGTGATATAAGCATGAGATTAGGGCAGGGTGTGAATTTCAAAATTGAGGGTATAGGCGGCTCGTATGACAACAAAAATCCCTTTCCGGCCATTTTATTAAATGATCAGAAAGGGATTACTCTTCGACCTTGTTTAATGTATCCATCAGAACCTTACTACCTCCATACTATCAATTTTTATTTATCATTGTTGATCACCTCAATTTAATAGTAGATGGTTTATAATCTTCTTGACTCAATTAAGCTTTCCATTTCATAAATATTCATTTCCATTCTCCTTTCTGTTTTAAATTTTTCCTAACGTTACTTGATCCGTTTTTCTCTGATCAGCCGTTCCAGTTCATAAATCGTATACTGCATGTTTCTCACCTCTTGTAACTTGATGAGTTCAGTATACGTTCTCCCCGCCTTTTGCTTAACGGCAGGCAGCACGAAATTCATTCAGCCTGAAGACCGATATTGTTATGAGACCATTGTCCGGAGTTTGTCAGGAATTTTACTGTTTCAGGCACTGGAGCGAGGGTAACGAAAAAAAGCCAAAAAAATACCGGATTAAACATCCAGCATTTTTAAGGCTAAATAACAGACGATTGCTCCCTGAAAGGTTTTAATATCAATCTGTGTCCGGTCTATAAATTTATCAATTCGGTATTGAAGACTATTCCGATGCATGTACATTCGTTTTGCCGCTTCCGTTATATTTGAATTTGCTTCCAGATAAGTCTGTACCGTTCTTAACAGCTCCTGATCATCCTTTGCTTCTTTCAGGAGGAGGGCGGCTACTCGTTCTCTTTCTTCTCTGGCAAGCTTTGAAACCAGTAATGGAGGAAGAACATCTGCAAGTTCCGACACGTATTCCGTTGAGTGCTGAAACGCAAAATCTGCGGTCTGCTTCATCCATGTAAATGATTTCCGGACATCGGTTCCATCCATCTCCGGCAATCGTTCCCCAACAAACAAATGAATATTGACGGATAAATCACTCATCAATAGTTCTATCACATTGTGCAGATCAACTACGTCTTCTCTTCCACCTTCAAATTCTTCAACAATCACACCGGACTGCTGATCCAGCCACAGCAGAGAGACTTCATGAGGAAAAATTCCTTTTAACCCTTCATCTATTAAGCTTGCGTCTATTTGTCCGGTATTCAGTCTGAAGAAAATAAACCGGAAAGGACGATCAGCCGGGGTACTTCCATTTCCCTCCCCGAGCAAAGTCTGACTCCAGAACCTTTCCTGCTCGGTTCGTTCCCGCTCTACTGCCTCAGCTCTTTTTAAAACAGAGGCTAACAGGATCTCGTCATGATCGGTCAATTCCTCCTTGCTTATCCCAAATACCTGACCCTTCTCCCCTTCAAACCAGGTATATCCATCAACATTCAGCTCCATATCCGGTCTCCACCTGATTAGCGACGGATACAACTCCTTCACCTTCTCCCAATTCATATAAATCCTCCCCCTTTTTCGGGACTGTCCCCACATGCTTTAAAGCGCTAAAGAACTTCAAATGTGATGAAATTCAATATTCATTGATGCTTTCAAGGCTTTTTTTGAGTTTCTTAGAAGGAAACTTTCATGTTTGAACACGCATACAAAGCAACGATCCTTTTTCACGAACTGTACGCCATGTACCGATCAATGATAAAATATAGAAAATAAACGTCACGAACTTAAATCCTGGTGTCTGATCTGTGTTTTCAATAGGAGGCCGCAAAACAATATGCTAAACGAAGCGACAAACGTATTAAATCAAACATTTGGGTACACCGAGTTCCGAACCGGACAAAAAGATATTATTCAGCAAATGCTGGATCAGCAAAACACACTTGGCATTATGCCGACAGGCGGCGGTAAATCCCTGTGCTACCAGATTCCGGCCTTAGTTCTTTCGGGGACAGCTATCATTATATCCCCCCTGATTTCCCTTATGAAAGATCAGGTGGACGCCCTGCATGCCAATGGAATCTCGGCTACATTTATTAACAGCAGCCTGACTGTTCCGGAGATTGATCAACGTCTGGAGGACATCCAGGCCGGTATGTATGAAATGGTGTTTGTGGCCCCGGAACGATTTGAATCCCGCTTTTTCCTGCAGACGATTCAGGAGACGGAGATTTCCTTAATTGCCTTTGATGAGGCCCATTGTATTTCCCAGTGGGGACACGATTTCCGGCCCAGCTACCGGTCTATTATTCCGGTCCTCAAAGAACTGAATCAGCGTGCACCTCTCCTTGCCCTGACAGCAACAGCAACAAAAGAGGTTGCCCGGGATATTACCGAATTACTCGACATCCCGCGTGAAAATGCCGTGTTTACAACCTTTGCAAGGGAAAATCTGTCTTTTCAGGTTATCAAAGGAGGCAATAAGCGGGATTTTATTCTTAATTATATCAAAAGACGTCCCAATCAATCAGGCATTATTTATACTTCCACCCGAAAAGAAACCGATCAGCTCTATGAATTCCTCCGTAAGCAAAATTTTTCTGTCGCGAAATATCATGCAGGACTTTCAGAAGAGGAAAAGAAGGAAGCCCAGGAGCAGTTTATTCTTGATAACATTTCGATTATGGTAGCGACAAATGCTTTTGGTATGGGCATTGATAAATCCAATGTGCGGTTTGTAATCCACTACAACATGCCCAGGAATATCGAATCCTATTATCAAGAGGCTGGAAGGGCTGGAAGAGACGGGGAGGATAGTGAATGCTATCTGATGTTTTCCCCGCAGGACGTTCAAATCCATAAATTTTTAATTGAGGAGAGCAATCTAAACGAGACGCAGCGGACACAGGAATACGCCCGCCTTCAGCAAATGGTGCAGTATTGCCATACTGAAAGCTGCCTGCAGTCCTATGTGCTAGAGTATTTCGATGATCCAAGTTCGTTCCATCGATGCGAAAAATGCAGCAACTGCACCGATCAACGGGAGCAGGTCGACATGACGAAAGAAGCCCAGATGATCTTTTCCTGTATTAAACGAATGAACGAAAGATTCGGGGTTACCCTCGTTGCCCAGGTATTAAAAGGGTCCAAAAATAAACGAATGAGAGAGCTCGGCTTTCAGAACCTTTCTACATACGGGCTTATGAAAAATCGCCGGGAAAAGGAAATCGTGGAGCTGGTCAATTATTTACTGGCGGAAGGGTATTTAAAATTAACCGATGGAAAATATCCCGTTGTTCAGCTTACACAAAATGTCCTACCTATCCTTAAAGGGGAAGCCAAGGTTTATAAGAAAATGACCATTGTTAAACAACAGCAGACGGAAGGTGATGAGGAGCTCTTTGAAAGATTACGAACTCTTCGGAAACAGCTGGCTGATGACGAAGGAGTTCCACCTTATGTCGTTTTTTCTGATGCAACCTTAAAGGAAATGACAATGTACTACCCGGAGGACCAAAACCGTTTGCTGGCGATTAAAGGGGTAGGACAGGCTAAGCTTGATAAATATGGAGAGATCTTTTTAGAAGCTATCCACTCCTATGTCTCGGAAAAGGATATGGATGCAGTAAGCAAATCGTAAATAGAACTTGGTAAACAGGAGGAGAGGAACATGGAAAATGAAATCCGGATACGTCCACTGGAAAAAGACGACATCCCTTTCATGCACAAATTGTATAACCAGAAAAGCATTATGGACTACTGGTTTTTGGAAGCTTATTACCCGCAGGACAGAATTACGAGTGGGTATGAACAGATGAAGGAATCGGACAGGCATCGACGTTTTGTCATCTGCAAGGATGAAGAGAACATCGGGCTGACCGGTCTTTATGATATTGAGCCGATCCATCGTAATACAAAATTCGGCATTATGATGGACCCTGCCTATCAGGGAAAGGGCTATGCAACAAAGGCTACGGAAATGATGGCAGACTATGCATTCCGTATCCTGAATTTACATAAAGTGAAACTTCCATCGGTGGGGGTTTTCTCCATCCCCCACCGATGGTTAGTTGAACTTATCAGGTTTTTACTGGCCGTTTATCCCCCACTTAGTCTTGTTAGGTTACCCTCAAAACTTGAATTGGGGGTATTACGGCCAGTTAATACGTGATAAAGTCCATCTGGTCGTAGCCAAAGAAAATAAAAAGGCGATCCACATTTATGAAAAAATCGGCTTTCATATAGAAGGAGAGATGAAAGAGCATTTCTATTTGAACGGAAGCTACCATGATGCCTATATGATGGCGATTTTTCAGGACGAATGGACTGGGAAAAGCTTGAATCAGTGAAGGCTTTCTATATCCCCCACTGATGGTTAGTTGAACTTTATCAGGAATTTACTGGCCGTTTATCCCCACTTAGTCTTGTTGGACTACCCTCAAGACCTGAAGTGGGGGTATGCGTGATAAAACCTGCTACTTAGAGGGGATTATGTTTTGTTTCACTAAAGTCATCTATTGCTAAGTACATACCATAATATATGGTTGAATTATTGATTATTCCTCACATCCTCACTGGATATTTCATACTTTCCCGAATAAGCATTCTCATAAAAATCAACAATCCATTGGTTTTTATCAAGAATGAAATGACTGACTAACATGGCAAGAAAAAATGATATGGTCGGAAAGCTGGTTGTCAGTGTTCCTGCAACAACCCGGAATAAAAATACTGATAAAAATATAAGCGCAATGAAATAGACTAACCCTTTTTTCATGAATATCCCCTCACATCACATTTATTATTTATTAAATAAAAAGAACTCCTATTAAAAAACTACTAACTTTCTTAAAGATTAACCTCATTAGCGGATGAAAGGGGCCATAAAAGCATCAAAACTGAACAGGAAATCAGAAAAATACCGACTTTTTTCGGAAGTATTGCTTTTCCTTTCCCCTTATAAAATCCAGAAAATTGAAGTTTATTTCTATACAACACAAAAAGCAAAATAATAATTGCAAGCCCTGCTAACCAAGAGCCATTGGTGTTATTTAAACTTATCCCCATACTTGTATAAACAATCTTCAATAAACCTCCTATTGCAACACCGAAGAATAAGAATATAGCCATTATACGCAATAATTCTAAAAATACTCTAATCAAATTCTTCACCTCATTATGAGTTTACAGAAAAACTTTTCTTTTAATATCCTGCTTCGTTAACACAAAATCCTTTCCACTTAATTTTAACACAAAATTCTAACAACTTTTTGCAATAATTATGGGCCGACCTTTGTGATCCTGATTTTTTAAAATACCAAGAGTTAAATAAGAAACCCATTTAGAGCAAAAAAATAGCACCGCTTCTCCTGCTCAGCCACAGGAGAAGCGGCGCATTATCATTTTCGGAGTTATTCATGTTCGTTACAAATAATAGAAATGTCATACGCTGTCCTTAACTATGCACATGCTCCCGAATATGAACACATGCTTCTTCATCCGCAATAATCGTAACCTGCGGGTGCTGTTTCAATACAGAGGCCGGGAAGTCTTCACTGATTTCCCCATTTATTAATCTGGCCAGTGCCTCTGCTTTTTTTGCACCTGATACCAGTAATACGATTTCCTTACTTTCCATAATGGATTCAATGCCCATGGTGATGGCCTGCGTTGGAACATCCGCTTTTGATTCAAAAAATCTTGCATTCGCCTCGCGGGTGCTTTCATCTAAATCCACCACATGGGTCCTGCTTGAAAACGGAGTCCCTGGCTCGTTAAAACCGATATGGCCGTTTAACCCAAGTCCTAAAATTTGCACATCCACATCGCCGGCCTGCTTAATGGAAGCTTCATAATCCCGGCATTCCTGCTGAAGATCACCAGCTGCGCCATTAGGCAGATGCACATTTTCGATGGAGAGATCTACATGCTTAAATAATTTTTCATTCATATAATAATGATAGCTGTTCGGATCCTTCCTCTCCAAACCGACATACTCATCCAGGTTAAACGTTGAAACATCCTTGAAGGAAACCGCTCCTTCCTGATATTTTTCAATCAGCTGCTTGTACAGGCCTTCAGGGGTTGACCCGGTTGCCAGTCCAAGAACAGGCTTTTGGGCTGCCTGAATTTTATCTACAAGATACCCGCATGCTTTTTCACTCATCGTCTGATAATTCTTAACCCTAATTATATCCATCGCTCATTCTCCTTTATATGCAATCGTTCCCCGACACAGACTGTATTGAATATTCAAATCATCATCTATGAGTAAAATATCTGCATCTTTCCCCTTCGAAATGCTTCCTTTCCGGTCATAAACATCGACTTGTTTTGCCGGATTCACAGCCGTCATTTTAATGATGTCCCGGATGTCTGCATCATTAATCTCGAGCATACGCTTGGCAGCATCCCGCATTTTTAAGATACTACCGGCCAATGTCCCGTTTTCCAGCACTGCTTTCCCATTCGAAACGATGACAGGCTGGCCTCCTAATTCGTAATCACCATCCGGTAAACCTTTTGCCCGCATCGCATCGGTGATTAAAATTAACCGATCGCTACCGACATTCCGGTAAATTAATTGCAGCATTTCCGGAGCTACATGGACACCATCTGCAATCAATTCCGCTTGCAAATTCTCCAGCTGGAATGCGGCCCCTACAGCACCAATGTCCCGATGATGAATCCCATTCATTTGATTACAAAGGTGGGTTAATTGATGCAAGCCAAAAGGAATAGCTCTTTTTATTCCTTCAAAATTCGCATCTGTATGACCCGCAGAGACATTCACACCTTGGGAAGCCAATTCCTGCATAAACGAACCATCCGTATCGTGCTCAGGGGCCATCGTAATGGTTCGAATCGTATTTCCGGACATCTCCTGCCATTTCTTAAACTTTTCTAAATCCGGCTCTAAAATGTGTTCCTGAGGCTGAGCACCCGCTTTGGATTTCTCAACAAACGGACCTTCCAGATGCACACCAATCATCTCTGCATACCCGTCCTTCTGTTTATAATTCTCAGCATTGGCTAATGCTTTCTCAATGTTTTCTGTGGAGTTCGTCATCGTGGTAGCCAGAAAGCTTGTTGTCCCTTCTTTTGGTAAAAAGGACGCCATCGTATCCAATGCTTCCTCTGTGGAATCCATAGCGTCCGCTCCATATGCCCCGTGAATATGTCCGTCAATAAAGCCCGGAATCGCTGTCATTTCAGAGCCATCAATGATACGGGCATCTTCCGGTATGGTCTCACTTTCCTCGTTCATTCGATCAATTGATTGGATAACACCATTATTAATAAGGATGTTTCCATTAGAGATAGCTTCATCTTCTGTATAGATTGTTACATTTTTTATAAGCAAAGGTTGATTGCTCAATGTCATTCTCCCCTTTCAAACACTTCTAGTGGTCTAGACCTCAAGTTGTACATTTTTATAATTTTTTGATAAAATTTCTCATATTAAAAGACTTACATTAGGGGATGCTTAAGATGATTAATAAAAATTCACCCATACCTATTTATTACCAGCTGGAACAGGAAATAAAGACATTTATCGAAAGCAATATATACGCACCTGGAGATTTTCTTCCCTCCGAACGTGAACTGGCAGAAAAGTACGAGATCAGCCGTATGACTGTACGACAGGCGATCAATAACCTGGTCAACGAAGGACTTCTATACCGTGAAAAAGGCAAAGGTACCTTTGTTGCTGAGAAAAAATTTGAACAGGACCTGTCCGGCCTTACCAGCTTCAGTGAAGAAATGAATAACCGTGGCTTAACGCCATCAAGCCAGCTGCTGAATTTTCAGCTGATGTACGCAGATCGCAAAGTTGCTGCTGCCTTAAACATAGATTCATCCGATTTAGTATATGAAATGAAACGCATACGCTTTGCAGATGATGAACCTGTAGCCCTGGAATTCACTTACACACCGCAAAAAAGAATAGGTGAATTGACACAGGAAGATATTCATATGTCTTTTTATGAATTCATGGAAAATAAACGCCAGTTCTCCATTGCATATGGCGATCAGTCCATTGAAGCATCTCTTGCCAATGAAGAAGAAATTCAGCTGCTAAAAATTGATCATGGAGATCCAGTACTCGTTATTCAACGGACGACCTATCTGGAAGGCGAAAATACACCCATTGAATATACAAAATCAGTTTACAGGGCCGATAAATACAAGTTTAATATTCGAATGCCCCGGAGTTAGGTGGATTTATCCCTATCATCCGATTCGAATGTATGCTTGATTTGAAGGACTCATTTAGTAGCTTCCCCCATAAGTCCACTCCTACAATATCTTGTTTCATTTTTATTTTAACGCCTTACAGGTTAAAAATCAAACTAGAAGTATACATGTCTATACCAGTTATGTGATATCTCACTTTTTTTATAAGAAACTTCACTCACTTAATGTCATCTACCGGATGGTCTTATTACCAAAAATAGAGACGGTAATGATAAAACATTACCGTCTCTATTAAAGATGAAAACTTGCTTTACTTTAAAGAAGTAGTATTAATAGATTCCAACCTGATCAAAGCCATCTTTTACAGCCATTACTTCCTCGCTGCTCTCCCCATATAAATCTTCTGCTGACTGTACGATTGCCTTCCTTGCATCACTGAAGTTGGAAGTTGGTGTTAAATAGGTGGTCAGGGCACGATAATAAATGTGGCCGAGCTTGTCCTTTCCAAGCTGTTCACCAATGAGATAGGCAGCGTGATTAGTGATGGATGAATTAATATGAACCCCGCCATTATCAATATCAAGTGGCAGATCATAAAATTCATTCATATGTTCAGGATACTGGCCATCACCAAAAGGAGCGATGTCATCAGATACCGGATACTTATCAGGGTTACTTAAGCTGCGCAAAGATGTCCGGCCACTTTCTTTTGCTTCAGAAGCCATGATATCCTCCCCAACTTCCCAATCATCCGCATCAATAAGAGCGCCAAACACGTCGGCAAAGGACTCATTAAGAGCACCGGATTGATTACGATAATTCAGGTTAGCTGAGTGAGTGATGACTCCATGGGTCATTTCATGTGCGGCCACATCAAGACCTGCGGATAAAGGAACCATAAATTCACCATCTCCGTCACCATAAGTCATAAAGCGGCCATTCCAGAAAGCATTGTTATAGTTTTCACCAAAATGAACATAGGAGATAATCGGCATTCCTTCCCCATCCAGAGAGTTTCGGTCATGTTCATTTAAATAATAGTCATATACCTTTTCAGAATTATAGTGAGCATCCACGGCTGGGCTAGCATAATCAGACACCCATGCGTTACTATTATTTTCAAAAAGATCACCTGTATTATGGTCAAATGTGTAAATACCCTCTAAATTCTGATGAGTTTCGTCGTAGAGTTTAAAAACACTCTCCTGTCCAGATTGTGTTTCTTTTGTCGTATGAAGAGTTCGCTGTTCTCCATGAACCCCTTGTCCAATTCCATTTATCGCTTTTTTCTTCATGTCATCGGCATGCAATAACGCATTATACTGATCGACAACTTCTCCTGTATTCGCATCCACAAATACAAACCAGTTTCCAGGTTGATCACCGAGGAAGTTTAAGTTTACTTTGTACGTTAACGTATTTTGGCCTTCAAAGGTATAGACCACTAGTTCTGAAGTTGGCTTATAGGTTAGAGATTCAGGTGCTTTGACAGCTGACTTTGCAATGGTTACGGCTTCACTTGCTGTTAAATCGGCATTTGTTTTTACATCAGCATTTTTTACCGCCTGATTGTGATGCCCATTCACCGCAACCACTTCATTCTGTTTATTGAAGTGAACGATAATTTCCGTTCCCTCAACAGGTACATCCTTTTCTGTCTGCTGGAAGCGAACGTGAGTCATACCCAGCTTATCCTTTTGAACATTTTTCACCTTAAAATTTTTCTTCGGGTTCCTGATCCCCAGCTTTTTCTCATTTTCAGCCAAATAATTAAGAGCATGTTGCGAGGAGCTGCCTTTTTGCTTCTCAGCCAGTTTCTCTTCTACAAACAGGGGAACATTCGCATTTTGATTCCACACAGTCCCGCTTTCTGCCTTTGCTGTTTCCAGAGAGTTCTGCGGCTGAGCCAGTACACTATTCGCAGATCCTAAAACAACCGCTGACGATAGAATAATTGGTAGTACAAACCTTTTTTTCAAATAAATACCTCCTTTGATTTATGAACTATATTATAGAATAATAGTTTATCTATTGCATGATTATTTTGAATTGTTTTTATTTTACAAACTATTATAAATTTCCTGGTTTAATAGTCTTAGTAGAAGGTTAAGTGAATGCGCGTAGGATTTAGTAGTGGTGGGATGTGTGCGGGATCCTTAAAGTTATTCTGAAATATAATAAAGGAGGACAAAAAAATACACCTGCAAATTCAGGTGTACTAGAGAACCTTTGATCTTGTTAAAAATCGTTTGCCTTCAGGGCCCTCCAGAGAGAACATTCCCCCACGTCCATCAACCACGTCAATAATCAACTGGGTGTGCTTCCAGTACTCATATTGATCTTTGGAGATGTAAAAAGGGGTATCTCCAATCGTCCCTATTTTTACATCTGAATTCCCTGTTCGAAACTCATCCCGGGGATAGCACATCGGCGAACTTCCATCACAGCAGCCACCGGATTGATGAAACATCAGCGGCCCGTGCTGCTCTTTTAAGCTCTCAATCAGTTCAAGCGCGGCATCCGTGGCCACTACTCTTTCCTTCTCCGTCATTTTTCACATCCTTTCTTAAAGGATTTTATGGTAGCTGAGTTTTCAGGATAGGGGGAGCCACAGTCGACTCCCCCTGTTAAAGACACACAAGGTTAATTAAAATAATCCTTGAGCGTCCTTGCTATAGCTTACGAGCAGGTTCTTTGTTTGTTGATAGTGTGAGAGCATCATTTGGTGATTTTCACGCCCAATTCCGGACTTTTTATAACCGCCAAATGCTGCATGGGCAGGATAAGCATGGTAGCAGTTCGTCCAGACACGTCCGGCTTCAATTCCTCGTCCAAAACGGTAAGCCTTGTGGAAATCTCTTGTCCATACACCTGCACCAAGGCCATAAAGGGTGTCATTGGCAATATCAAGGGCTTCTTCATCATCTTTAAAGGTAGTTACGGATAGAACCGGTCCGAAAATCTCCTCCTGGAAGATGCGCATCTTATTGTTTCCTTTAAAAATGGTTGGCTTGACATAGAATCCTTTTTCAAGGCCTCCGTCCAGGTAGTTCCGTTCACCGCCAACAAGCACCTCTGCTCCCTCCTGCTTGCCAATATCCAGGTAGGAGGTGATTTTTTCCATTTGCTCTGTTGAAGCCTGGGCGCCCATCATTGTTTCTGTATCCAGTGGATGACCGATTTTAATTTCGTTCACCCGTTTTAATGCTTTTTCCATGAACTTATCGTAAATGGATTCGTGGATCAACGCACGGGATGGGCACGTACATACCTCCCCCTGATTCAGGGCAAACATAACCATACCTTCAATCGCTTTATCCAAGAAGGCATCGTCTTTATCCATCACATCGTCAAAGAAAATATTTGGTGACTTGCCTCCCAGCTCGAGGGTAACCGGGATAATATTCTCTGAAGCATACTGCATAATTAACCGGCCAGTAGTGGTTTCTCCGGTGAAGGCGATTTTTGCAATTCGATCATGTGAGGCTAATGGTTTACCAGCTTCCACACCAAAACCATTGACGACATTTACCACACCAGCTGGCAGCAGATCCTGAATCAGCTCTAAGAACACATGGATAGAGGCAGGGGTTTGCTCAGCAGGCTTCATGACTACACAGTTTCCGGCGGCAAGGGCAGGAGCCAGCTTCCACGTTGCCATCAAAAGCGGGAAGTTCCACGGAATAATCTGCCCTACCACACCGAGTGGCTCATGGAAATGATAGGCGACAGTATCATCATCAATCTGGCTAATGCCTCCCTCCTGGGCACGGATGGCACCTGCAAAATAGCGGTAATGATCCACGGCCAGTGGAAGATCAGCAGCCAATGTTTCTCGTACAGCCTTTCCGTTATCCCATGTTTCAGCTACCGCCAGCGTTTCCAGGTTCTCTTCCATGCGATCAGCAATTTTGTTGAGGATGTTGGCTCTTTCTGTTGGTGAGGTTTTCATCCAGCTCGCTGCCGCTTCATGGGCAGCATCTACGGCCATATCAACATCCTCTGCTGTTGAACGGGCGATTTCACAAAAAACTTCCCCAGTTACCGGCGATACATTTTCGAAATACTTCCCCTTTACCGGAGCCTTCCACTCACCCCCGATAAAATTGTCATAACGCTCCCGAAACTCAACGACTGCACCAGGATGATTCGGCGCTTCATACTTCATTAAAAATTCCTCCCTTTCCTGAAATCAGTTATAGATGTAATAACTTGGACAAAAGATGATCTATATTACATATATTAGAAAAGGGATGGAATTATTCGTAAAATCGTATGGTGCCTGTCACGCCCCGGATTTTGTCGAATAGCCTTATGGTGATGGTGCCTGTCACGCCCCGAATTGTGTCGAATAATATTTAAATGGCTGGGCAATGGGGTGTATAAAGGACAGAGCAATCCGGAAAAATTGAGGTAATGGCCTTCATAAAATCATTGAAGAACATCATAAGGCTTAAGTAAAGTGGAAGTGGCCTTAATCACATTGATGAAGGCCACTTCCATACAAAAACAAAAGAAATATGGTCTTCACTCCTGGAAAAACGACTGCATTGTGCTTTAATATCGGAACCAAAAATGCCTGGATCATTTGAAATCCAGGCATTCTTCATGGAATATTCTCAAGTCGACATTTATCGACAATATCCGGGTGGTGCCAGGCACCTACTCCAGCTGGCACCTACTCCACCCTCTTCAGCACCGCATCTTTCACTTGCTCAAGCCGCTGTTCACTTTCTTCTCGTGTTGCGCCTCTCACTCCAAAGTAAAACTTAATTTTAGGCTCGGTTCCTGATGGACGCAGACAGCACCAGCAGTCATCTTCCAGTAAAAACTTCACAACGTTGGATTTTGGTAAATCAATCGTTTCCACACTACGATCCGCTAAGTACGTACGCTCTGATGTCGCATAATCTTCAACAGCTTGAACCTTTAAATCACCCGCTTTTTCAAGGGGATGTTCACGGAAATCAGCCATCATCTGTTCAATCTGCTCTGTTCCGGAAATTCCCTTAAGCGTAATGGAATGTAGGTCCTCTAAGTAGTAGCCATGACGCTGATAAATTTCATCAAGAGCATCAAAAAGGGTTTTCCCTTTAGATTTCCAGTAAGCGGCCAGTTCAGCAGCCATCATCGCAGCCTGAACGGCGTCTTTATCCCGGGCAAAGTCACTGATTAAATAGCCGTAGCTTTCTTCATAACCAAACAGGAACTGATGGGCTCCTGTCTTCTCAAATTCGAGGATTTTTTCTCCAATAAATTTAAAACCTGTCAGAGTATCCAGCGTATCCACTCCATAATAGGCGGCCACTGCTCGTCCCAATTCTGAAGTCACGATTGTTTTAATCATTATGCCATTGTCAGGTAATGGGGTTTTATTGGCTAAAATATAGTCGAGCATGAGACTGCCCAGCTGATTTCCTGTTAAAACGGTATATTCACCATCAGAGCCTCTCACTGCCACACCTAATCGGTCAGCATCCGGATCGGTTCCAATTAAAATATCCGCATTTTCCTTTTTCCCATACTCAATCGCGAGTGTAAAAGCCTGGTGCTCTTCAGGATTGGGTGAATCCACCGTTGAAAACTCAGGGTCCGGTTTGGCCTGCTCTTCCACAATGGTCACCTGATGAAAGCCCAGCTGATCCAGACCCTCTTTTACAAATTGATAGGCAGTGCCATGTAAAGGAGTAAACACAATCTTTAAGTCATCCGCCTGACTCTGAATAACATCAGGATTTAACGTAATGGATTTTAAATGACTCAGATAGGCTTCATCAACAGCATCATCCATCCATTGGAGCAATCCCTTTTCCTCTAATTCTGACTGTTCGACAATTTCGATGGCTAACTCATTATCTACGGCATTAACTTCCTCTACAATGCTCTCAGCCTGTGCGGGAGGTACCTGCCCTCCGTCTTCATTGTAAACCTTAAACCCATTATATTCCGGCGGGTTGTGACTTGCCGTAATGACGACTCCTGCAGCTGTCCCCAGATGACGAACAGAAAAGGAAAGCACAGGAGTAGGACGTAACGACGTAAACAAATACGTTTTAATTCCATGGGCACCCATGACCTTAGCAACTTCTAAGGAAAATTCAGGTGACTGATGACGGGAATCATGGGCCACCACAACCCCTTGCTTTTTCGCTTCTTCTCCTTGGTTTTCTATGTATTTAGCTAGTCCTTCAGCCGCTTTACGAATGGTATAGATATTCATTCGATTAATTCCTGGGCCAAGCTCCCCGCGCATCCCGCCTGTCCCAAATGTGAGCGGTTTATAAAATGCTTCTTCTAAACGGGTCTCATTTGAAGATAATTCATCCAGCTGCTGACGCAAATCAGGATCAAGTTCCTTAAATTCCTTCCACCGCTGATAATCATCCTTCCACGCCATTTAATCTCCTCCTGTTAACAACTCAAGTATATGATTAATATGATAATTATTTTTATTTTAGCATCTATTGTAGACCACCACCACCCCTGGATAGAACGCTATAATAACTGAAATTTTGCAACATTCGGAAGACATAACCCCCAATTCATGCTACCATTAAACGTAGCATTAAATCATACAAAAGGAGGATGTCTAATGGCCAGTCGTACAGAAGCCATCGTTCAGTATTCATTGGATGCCTTGCTTGAAGATGAAACCTTTTTGCCAAATCTGACGGGAGATGCACGTAAACAGGCCTTCACCTCCCTGGCATCGATACTCTCCACACCGAACCATATACATAAAGCCTTTTTACGCGTTGCTCTGGAAAATAAAAAAGTGGTGCGCATACCCGCCTTTCGCGTCCAGCATAATAACACCCTTGGACCGTATAAAGGCGGCATAAGATTTCATGAATCGGTCAATGAGGATGAGGTAACGAATCTGGCAGCACTTATGACCTTAAAAAATGCTCTCCACGAAGTTCCTTTTGGTGGCGGAAAAGGTGGAGTCATCATCAACCCGAGGGATTTTTCCGAAAAAGATCTTCATAAAATTGCGGTGAAATATGTTCATTACTTTAGTGACGCATTAGGAACTGATAAGGATATTCCTGCGCCTGATATGGGCACGGGCGAAAGAGAAATGGACTGGATGATGGCCGAATATAAAAGCATCAAACCAGGTGAACCCTACCGGGGAAGCTTTACCGGAAAAAGTGTTGTTAATGGAGGATCCTTAGGCCGGCGGGAGGCAACAGGGAAAGGTGTCTATTTTACCTTCCGTTATTTAATCCATGATTTTGTTAACCAGCAGCATCAGCTTTTAACGAACACAGATAACCGCTTTGCCAAAACAGCACTTGAGACTGCCAACCGTCCACTCAAAATGGCTGTACAGGGCTTTGGGAATGTAGGCTCTGTTGCCGCTTTGGAAGCCTATCAGTGTACCCATTTGCAGAACAAGGTGGTTGCAGTCAGTGACCGGAATGTAACCCTTTATAATTCAGAGGGGCTGAATATCCCGGGGCTGATTGATTTTACCAGACAGAATCAGGGCGATCTCCCTGCCACAGAAGAACAGCTTGAAAAATCCGGTGTAAAAGCAAGTATCCTGGGCCGGGAGGAAGTTCTGTATTTAGAGGTGGATGCGTTAATTCTGGCTGCCCTTGAAGACCAAATACGTGAAGACAATGTCCATCAAATCAAAGCTCCTGTGATCGTGGAAGGGGCAAATGCTCCCGTAACAAGTGCGGCGGACAAAGTGTTAAGTGATCAGGGCGTGATCATTGTCCCTGATATACTCGCTAACGCTGGTGGGGTCATTGTATCCTACCTCGAGTGGCTGCAGGGGCGCGAAACCCAGTTTTACACAGAAGAACAGGTCTTTAAAATGCTTCACGATAAAATGCAGCATACCCTTGATGCGATTTTGCCACAGTTTTTTAATGACCCGTTTCCGTTACGGGAAAATTGCTACATCCATGCGGTTATGAAACTGTCTACCATTGTGTATCGTCACGGGAAATTTTATTAACGTGCATATAGGCCGGGACATGAATATTTTCGCTAAAGATAAAATGAAACTTCGATCAGTGGGGATTTTCTCCATCCCCCACTGATCGTTAGTTGAACTTATCAGGAATTTACTGACCGTTTATCCCCCCACTTAGTCTTGTTGGGGTACACTCAATTCTTGAAGTGGGGGTATTACGGTCAGTTCATGCGTGATAACGAAACTACTGACCGAATTGAAGATAAGCTTAAAAAACAGATTTTATCGGAACATTTATGTCAGCGCGGGTATAAGTTATAATAAGAGTATAGATTAATGGAGGTGCATAATATGTCTACTCCCGATAAAATTATTAAGGAAATTGACATGTTGAGTGAGGCAGAAAGGCAAAAGGTACTCGATAAAATTAAAGAAAAATATATGTCCAGAGATGTTATATTACTAAGTGAAAATTATGCCTGGTGGGATAATGAGGAGGATGACATCTACAATGAGCAGTAGGATGAAACAGGGTGATGTTTGGTTAGCGGATGTCCTTTTTAAAGGAACTCGTCAGACTAAGCAGCGCCCTGTTATTATTGTCGGAAATGAATTGGCACTGGATGTAGATGTCATTATAGCTCCAGTAACCAGTCAACAGCCGGGAAATCAGTTTGATGTTGTTTTGGAATATTGGAACGAAGCTGGATTGTTAAAACCATCTATGGCACGTACTTCGAAAATTATTTCTGTGCATGGACCTGAATTAAAACGCCAGATAGGTGAATTACATAAGCATGATCTTGAACGTGTACTTCATATGTGCAGGAATTAGACTTTTTCATCTCCCAAAAACCCTTAACAATATAAATCAAATTTCTTTGACATTCCTGATACAACAAAAAAGCAGAGGCAACAATCCTCTGCTATCCATGGAAAATCGATGATGAAATCGGAAGGGTCATCGAAGGGTTATGCCTCTCTCCTTAAACAACAATCTCTCTTCCTGTCATTTGCCGTACGATTTCCCTGCCTATTTCCAGGGATGCGGTTGCTGCGGGTGATGGCGCATTGCATACGTGCAGACTCTGCTTGCCATGTATGATCTCAAAATCATCAACAAGCGTGCCATCTGATCTCAGTGCCTGCGCCCGAACGCCGGCACCTCCTGATACGACATCCTCCAACTTTATCTCAGGAATTAACCTCTGCAGCTCTTTAACAAATTTTTCTTTGGACAGAGAACGGGCCATTTCACTAAGTCCTTCCCGCATATATTTTCGGGCAAGCTTCCAAAATCCTTTGTAACGCATAAACTCCCCAAAATCCCTTCGATCAAAATCAGAAAAAGTATATCCTTCACGCTTAAAGCTTAGCACCGCATTAGGTCCTGCTTCAACCTCGCCATCGATCATTCTCGTAAAATGTACTCCCAGGAACGGAAAATCCGGATTAGGGACTGGATAAATCAGATGGTTGACCAGCTCCCGTTTTTCAGGCTTTAATTTATAATATTCACCTCGAAAAGGAACAATCCTGAGATCGATGTAGTAGCCCGCCAAGTAGGCAATTCGATCACTGTGCAGCCCGGCACAATTGATCAGAAAACGTCCGTTAAAGGTATTCTTGTCTGTTTCGACGGTAACCTGGTCTGATTGCTCAGTGATCGACTGGACCGTTTCCCCACAGCGAATCTCACCATCCTGCATTCTAATCAACTCAGCCATTTGATTTGATACCTGCTTATAATCAACAATACCAGCAGAAGGAACCTTAATGGCCTCAATCCCATTAACATGTGGCTCTCGTTCCTGCAGTTGCCGGCGATTCAGCCTTTCTATGTTTAATTGATTTTCCATTCCTCTCTGATAGAGCTTTTCCAGCTGGGCCTGCTCATCACGATTCGTTGCGACAATCACCTTTCCGCAAACCTCATAATTGATTCCATGCTTCCGGCAGAACTCCACCATTGACTGATTTCCGCTTTTCGCCAGACGCGCCTTCAAACTGCCCGGTTTATAATAGATTCCGGAATGGATGACCCCGCTGTTATGCCCGGTCTGGTGAGCCGCAAGTTCCTTTTCCTTTTCTAAAATGAGTACTTTTTTGGACGGATGCTGTCTGGTTATTGCCAGGCCCACGGACAAACCAACAATGCCCCCTCCAACAATTATAAAATCGTACATGGGTTGATCAGCTCCTTTGCCAGGTTGTTATTTAAGAGTTTGTGAGATTGTTGCTTTGAATGGTTCTTTATGATGGATATGGTCTGCCACAATGGTTTAATACATGGAAATTCATTTTGTACGAGGCCCATGCAAATCTATTTATTCAACTGCCCATCCAAATACTCAACCACAGCTGCACGATCTCCTAAAACCTTCGCCTCCCGCTCTTCATCTTTTTTCAGCTTATTCTGTGCCTTCTCATAAACCTTTTCAATCCGGTCCTGGGGAACACATACCACACCGTCCTCTTCAGCTACAATGAGGTCCCCTGGATGCACCACCACACCGTTGAAGGAAATGGGCTCATTGATGCTTCCGTGTCCATGCTTAAATCCTGCAGCAGGTGTCGATCCTGCACAAAATACCGGAAAGTCCAGGTCCCGTATCTCTTGTATATCGCGGACAGCACCATTAATAATCGCACCTGTGAATCCCATTGTCTGTGCAAGTCCCATGATAAAGTCCCCCGCTGCTGCACGGTCCACGTAGCCACCTGCATCCACAATGAGTATTTCCCCCTCTTGTGCTTCACGAATCGCTTTCAGGACCAGCTGATTGTCTCCTGGTGGGATTTGCACAGTCTTCGCATAACCCACAGCTTTTTGAGTCTCCTTTACTGGTTTAATGGTTGGCCACAAATGATTATACTTATCCAACCCATCTGAAACCGCCGTAACAGGCAGATCCTGAAATTTCTCCAGCCAATTCGTCATTTGATCTTCACCTCTGTACATGATTTGTCTATTGTCAAATATATTCGCCAGACTTTTCTGAAAACCTCCTTGTATGAAGACAGTTTTTCACCTTATTCCATAATAAAAAAGAGACGTGCTGCCACGCCCCTGATCACTTATATTTATAAACATCCACATATTTATCTGCAGCCGTTATATACCACCCGCTGATAAGCTGATACATCGCATATCCGTCTACAATCAGCTTTCGTTTTACTGTGAAAATATAGTTCTCCTCGACAATCGGCCCTGTTTTATCCTCCCAGTCCGGAGTTCCATAAGTATGAAGACCTTCTCTTCTAATTTCTCCAATATCCTTGATTCGAATTTGCTTCACATTCGTTGGAATTTCACGAACCTGTGGCTTTCGCCGGTGAATGTTACCGGAAGAAACTCCTTCTAACTCCTTCGTTACGTCCTTTATAAAATGTGCAAAAGTTATCCCATGTTTATTTAACGCTTGATGAGGATCTGTCCTGCGTCCAGGATCCAGCGTGGCATGAGCAATAATATCCTTCCGGGGATTCAGACCAAATTTCCGGCAGAGATACGTATGATACCATACATACCGTTTGTAGGCTTCTTTGAAATCAATATTTCCGCCATAGCAGAGCTCGACTCCGATGGCCGCATCATTGGCATCCACTCCAAATTGATGATTATCCTTGCTTACATTATAGCGGACATGCCAGGCCTTTTCTCTTAGCGGAATGATTTCCAGTATTTTACGGTCATCGATAAACGTATGGGCCGATGCATTTGGCTGGGTATACTGAAAATAGCGCCGGTTTCCTGCTGCTGTGGAACCTGGATTTCCCGTATCATGGGCAACAATAAAGTGCACCTTCTGAATCTCCTCTCCGCTTCTGGCCGGCCCCTTTTGTATGTAATTTCTCGTAATGGAAAACTTCTTTTGATGAAAGGACATAAAAATCCCCCCTTGATTATTTTCTACTTCTATAATCGCAGGGAGGAAAAAAATAGTGTCTATTTTGCAGAACGTCTTTATTCCATACGAAACCGCTTAAAGCCTTTTTCCGTTTCTGATCGGGTCACTTCCATATTCTCCACACGAATAAATGGACTCAAACCCTTTTTAACATCTTTCAAGTAATCTTCAACGCTGTCCTCAGGGCCCTCTATTTCCATTTCCACAGTGCCGTCTGGAAGATTACGGGCATAGCCGTTCAGTCCGTATTCACTTGCCTTCTGCCAGGCAGTCGCCCGGAAACCAACACCCTGGACTCTGCCGCTGACAATGACGTGTGCATGCATGTCTATCACCTCGGTTTTTACTAGAAGTATAGGATAGAACAGTTCGTACATCAAGACAGATCCACCTGTAAAACTTATGGCTCAAATCCTAATCTATTCATCTGAAATATTACACGCCTCAGCTAATAATTCGACTAAATGGACGACTTCCATCTGGTCGCCTGCATTCTCCCGTTCTATCCCCAGTTTCATTTGCAAATGACAGCCGGGATTTGTCGTAACGATGACTTCCGGTTTCACCATTGTTGCATGCTTCATTTTTTTATCCAGAATATCCATCGATTCATCATAATGAACAAGATTATAAATTCCTGCAGACCCGCAGCATAAATCCTTTTCGGGCATTTCTATATAGTGAATACCAGGAATTTGTTTCAACAACTGTAATGGTTCGTGAACCCGTTTTTGCACATTTGTCATATGGCAGGACGGCTGATAGGTGACAGCTTTGGGTATTTCTTTTTGCAAGGGCAGCTCGAGCTCATTCAAAAGCACACTAATTTCAACATTTTTCTCTGCAAATGCCCGTGCACGATCCTTCCAGTCCGGATCACCCGCAAATAAATGGTCATATTCAATCAGCATAGCACCACAGCCGCCAATACTGTTCACAATATAGTCGAAGTCATACTGCTCAAAGGCCTCGATGTTCCGCCTGGCCAGTTCCTTCGTCGTTTCGGTCTCCCCGCTATGGTGTTGAATCGCTCCACAGCAGGTTTGCTCATCAATCATCGTTACTTTACACCCGGCTGCCTGTAATAGTTTCATCGACAATGTATTAATGGAGGAAAACATCGTATCCATAATACAGCCCTTAAAAAATCCCACTTTGTACACGGGTTTGTTTGCCGCCGGATAGTCTTTTTGACGATTTCTTTTTTTCATCGGTCCTTCGACAGCCGGCAAAATATTTTCAAAGGCTGACAGATGCTCAGGAAATACGTTCATTAAACCTGATTTCTGAACGACCTTCTGTAAACCTGATTTCTGATACACGGCCAGCCCGGTGCCCATGGAATTCAGAACCCGTTCTTTCGGCATCGCTTTTTGATACATGAAATTTTGCAGCATTTTTACCCGATTGGGCATGGTTTTCTTTTTCTCCTGCTGTAAAACATGTTTGGCCGAATCCAGTATGTCTCCATACTGTACATTGGTTGGGCAGACCCGTTCACACGCACGGCAGCCCAGGCATAATTCAATCGGTTCTTCCAAATCGGACAAAGGAATTTTTCCTTCAGCGGCCATTTTCACTAAATGGATGCGTCCACGAGGGGAGTGGGTTTCTTTTCCCATAGTCAGATAAGTTGGACAGGCTGGTAAACAATAGCCGCACTGGACACAATCAAACGTCTTTTCGTAGGCTAATGATTCATGACTCATCCGTTAACACAAGCCTTTGCCCAGGATCGGGAAAAATTTTTCCGGGATTTAAGATATGGTTGGGATCCCAGCTATTCTTAATTCTTTTCATCATATCCACTCCCACTTCACCTAGTTCCATCTCTAAGAATGGGGATTTCATGGTCCCAATTCCGTGCTCCCCTGACAAGGTTCCACCAAGCTTAATGGCCGCTTCAAAAATTTCCTCTACCGCTGCTTCCACCCGCTTCATTTCCTCCTCGTCCCGTTTATCGGCAATAATATTCGGATGGAGATTGCCATCCCCCGCATGGCCAAATACAACTAAGTCCACTTGATGTTTTTCCTTTATTTCCTTTAATGTTTGAAATAAATCCAGTATTTTGCTTCTGGGAACGGTGGCATCCTCAGAAATCTTCGTCGGCTTAACCCGAACAATGGCCGGGGATACAAGCTTTCTTGCCTTCCATAATTCCCGGGCTTCATCATTTGTCTGAGCTACCTTTACTTCCCGGGCTCCTGCCTGCAGACAAATCTGTTTTATCTCTGTGATTTCCTGTTCAATCGCTGCCGGGTGTCCGTCTAATTCGATGAACAACAGAGCCTCCACATCGGTGGGTAAACCTAATGGCTGATAGTTCTCTACTGCCTGTATGGACGCCTGATCCATCATTTCCATTTTAGAAGGCAGGATACCACCACTCAAAACCTGGGAGATGGCCCGACCGGAATCAACAATATCATCAAATAGGGCCATTAGTGTCTCTGTTGCCGGCGGTTTAGGGGACAGGTGTAAAATGGCTTCGGTAATAATCCCGAGCGTTCCTTCCGATCCTACGATTAATTTGGTCAAATCGTATCCGGTTACATTTTTAATCGTCCTTCCTCCAGTTTGAATAACCTCACCTTCCGGGGTTACGACTTCCAGCCCAATCACATAGTCTTTGGTTACTCCATACTTTAACCCCCGGGGCCCACCGGAGTTCTCCGCCAGATTTCCGCCGATGGTTGCAACATGGGAGCTGCTGGGGTCAGGGGGATACATCAGACCTCTCTCCATTGCAGCCTCATTAATATCCGCTGTTAATACTCCCGGAGAAACGACCGCCACCATATCCTCTGCATCAATTTCCAGCTTTGAATCCCATTTTGACAAATCGAGTACGACCCCGCCCTTCACTGGTAAAGGACCTCCACTCAAACTCGTCCCCTGACCTCTGGGATAAATGGGAATATCATATTGATTGGCCAGCTTCATAATTGCCGCGACTTCATCTGTATGTTTCGGCTGCACTACTAGTTCCGGAACGTGCATGCCAAATGATGCATCAAAGGAATAGCTATACAAATCGGCTTGATCGGTTAAAACTCTTTGATCTTCCGGGATCAATTCACGGATGTATTCTATGAGTTTTTCATCCATAATCTAATGCGCCCCCTCTCCCGTTATTTTCTCTCCCAATTCCGAAGTTCTGATTTTTTTATAAAGAAAATGTAAATAGCCTAACCTTAGACGTCCTTACTTATAAAGCTTTTACTAAACCACCATCAACAACAAATGATTGCCCTGTTATATAGGTATTCGCTTCGGAGGACACCACCATTTTGGCAAATTCATCAGGTTGGCCATACCTGCCCATGGGAATGGAGGCTTCTGCCTGCTGACGTACTTCATCAGGGGATATCCCGAGCTTCTCTGCCCGAATTTCATCCAGACTCGCAACTCTATCCGTCCCAATCCGGCCCGGTCCCACCGTATTAATCAAAATTCCATCCTGTGCCAATTCCTGGGAAAGGCTTTTGGACAACCCTACTATGCCAGCCCGAAATGTATTGGACAATAATAGATTATCCAGGGTTTGCTTTATCGATGACGAGGCAACTTTAACAATTCTGCCTTCCTTATTTTTACGCATGGAGGGTAACACTTCACGAATCAGCCGAACAAAGCTTAATAAATTTAATTCGTAAGCGTTTTGCCAGTCCTCATCTGTAAATTGATCAATCCCGCCAGCAGGGGGTCCGCCGGCATTATTGATTAATACATCTACCGTGCCGTACGTCTCTGTTGTATAGTTTACGAGATTTTTAATGTCTTCAGGGTTGGTAATGTCACAAACTTGATCCATTACATTTTTATTTCCTGTATCCTCTATAATTTCAGCCGCCGTTTTTTGTAAAGCCTCTTTACTTCGACTTGAGATGACGACATTGGCACCTTCCTCAGCAAACTGTTTTGCTGTTGCTTTTCCAAGACCCTTGCTTGCTGCTGTGACAATGACGGTTTTTGTTTTTAGGTTTAAGTCCATGATTAGAACCTCCTATGGAAAAATGTAAGGTGATTGTTATTATTAGAGAACAAGAACTATCTACCTTCTCTTTTTCGATTTCAGATTATTTAACTATTCTACTAAATAAACTTCTATAACAGTTCTTAAAAATCCTTTGAGATTAAAAGCTTAACAGACAAAACTCCACGATGTAATAACACCGTGAAGTTTTAGTTTCTAAATATAAGTGATTCGATACCAATCCACATAAAATTACCAATAAATTATGGCGGTTTTAAAAATTTACGTGACCGCAATCTCTGGATAATCCTTATAAGTGTTTAAGCCCGTTCCTAACGCAGTTCCATCCTGGTTCATGATCTTGCCCGCAGAGACTCAAAGCTAAGTGAAAAAACTGCATGTAGTACTACCTTCCAAGAGAGTGCAAATAAACCTTGAATACTATAAATTTGACGATGTTCCTTAAAAATTTGTTCAGTTTAGTGTTCACATATCATGTCACCTATATACGGCTACTCTCCCCCACCCTCCTCTTTCAAAACCGTCTTTGCAATATTCCCATCTAATTCTTCAAATTCAGCCAACGAGTTGATATCTATCATACAGTTCTTTGCGCGTATGCATATCAGAAAGCCCATTTTTCTGGGTTCCTTCTTCGATAATGAGCTGGAAGATTCGCTCATAGGCTTTTGCAGCTACCCTTAAGGACTTAACAGGATAAATTACCATACGTAAGCCCATATTCTGAAATTCCTGTGCGGAGAAATACGGTGTCTTGCCAAACTCTGTCATATTAGCAAGTAGTGGAGCATCAATCTTCTCTGCAAATAGACGAAACTCCTCTTCTGTCTGTAATGCCTCTAGGAAAATAGCATCTGCGCCGGCTTCCTCATAAAATTCTGCCCGTTTTATTGCCGCATCAATACCTTCAACTGCTTTTGCATCCGTACGTGCCACAACGACTAAGGTAGGTGCTACTTCTTTGATTGCTTTAATTTTTTGTGCCAATTCCTCTTTCGTAACGAGTTGTTTCCCATTTAAATGCCCACACTTTTTTGGAAGTTGCTGATCTTCAATTTGAACAGCAGCTACTTTCGCCTCGACCATCTCAACAGCAGTGCGGGCTACATTCAAAACACCGCCAAATCCAGTATCGATATCGACAAGGACGGGAAGATTAGTAGCCCGAACCAATTCCTTAGCACGGTTTGCCATTTCTGTTGAGGTAATCAACCCCAAATCTGGGAGTCCAAGGCTTGCTGTATAGGCACCACCTGAAAGATAAAGGGATGAGAAACCCGTCTTTTTGGCGACAAGAGCAGCCATGGCATCATGGGCTCCAGGAATTTGCAGGATATCAGCATTCTTCATTCGTTTCTTAAACTGACTCGATAATTCTTCTTGTGTTGCTAACTCATCAATCATCCATACCATTGTTAGGATCCTCCTTCGCATTGGACAGATACAATTCCCATTTAGATCTGAAAAACATATTAGCTATCCCAGCATGAATCTATTCCTACCAGACCCGTAAACTATCAAATAATCTTATAAAGTGAAACTTCCATTAGGGAGGGATATTCTCCATGGACCACTGTGGTTAGTTGAACTTATCAGGTATTTACCGGCCGTTTATCACCTACTTAGTCTTGTTGGTTTTCCCTTATGACTTGATGTGGGAGGATTACGACCGGGTAATGCGTGATAAAAAGTGGAATTCCTTATATATTACGTTAAAAACAAGTCAACAAACTTATTTACGTCCATTGCTGAAAGCTTCTGATAATCATAGCTTACAGCTTCTATTTTCTCTACCTGTTTTTTTGTAAATTTTGTAGAAAGATTGTCTTTGTATTTCTTCCGTATTTTAGGGATCGCTTCTTCTCGGCGGAACCGGTGTCCAAGTGGGTATTCACTAGCCACGTTTTCCGTTGCAGTACCGTCCGTATAGAAGACTTGAACAGCATTTGCAATTGATCGTTTATTCGGATCAAGGTAATCTTTCGTGTAAGCTTCATTTTCTTGTATAATCATTTTTATCTCGCAATTCATCGATTTTCGGATCAGCAGCCGCTTCATTTTCATAGTCTTCTGCTGTAATCCCCCCTTTTATAAGCCCAATAGCTGTGATGTACTGGATGCAGTGATCCCAATCCGCCGAGTTATATAAAGGCCCCTTTTTGTCGATAATCCTAATGGCGGACTCATGAGTTGTAATTTGAATAGAATCAATTTCATTTAGACGATTTCTCACATCCGGGTGTAACTGTACAGCCGCTTCTGCTGCAGTCTGAGCATGAAATTCGGCTGGATAGGATACTTTAAATAGCACGTTTTCCATGACATAACTACCAAGGGGCTGACTAAGTACAATGTTTTGGTTGTTAAACAGGACATCCTGGAACCCCCATTTTGGAGCACTTAAGGCAGTTTCATAGCCCATTTCTCCATTGACCGCCATCATGGCCAGCTGAACCCCCCTGCTGGTAGCATCCCCGGCAGCCCATGATTTTCGAGACCCGGTGTCGGGTGCATGCCGGTATGTACGGAGACTGGAATTATCAATCCAGGCGTTGGACAATGCATTGATTATTTCTTCCCGTCCACCACCTAGCATTTTAGTTACCACGGCTGTAGTAGCGACTTTTACATATAATACGTGATCAAGTCCTACACGATTCAGGCTATTTTCCAGTGCAAGGATTCCCTGAATTTCATGAGCTTTAATCATCATTTCCAGTACTTCTTCAACACGTATCGGGTTTTCTCCCTTGCTAAGTCTTCCTGACTGACATAGTCAGCAACGGCCAGAATGCCTCCGAGATTATCAGATGGGTGACCCCATTCAGCGGCAAGCCAAGAAATTGCATTCTAAAACCATTCCATCTGTTCTTCTTCACCTAACCTTTCCATTCCTTCTGGTTCGTGGTCTTGGAAATACGCATGATGTAGCCACTTCTCTTTTGTCATCACTCTTTTACTTGAATCTTGAGATGACCGGAGACGGCAACTATAGATAATTGGGAAGTAATCCTGCAAAAATTTCCCTTCTGCATGGGCAGTTAGGGCAATAATTTGAAAGCCTAGTTGTTCGGCAACGAAAAATACCGGGTTTAATACATGATCACTGGATGCTTTCCCAAATGGGTTATCCAAAATAACGGCTCGATGTCGTTTCATATTCGACTGTAAATGCTGCTTTTTCTCCGCTACATAATTCAAAATCCCTAAGAAAAGAGTCATATTTTTACTCCACTTTTCTCCTCCAGACCAAACGTTACTCTGTTCCCATGAGTACGACCGGGATGTCACTTTATTATCATTGGTCACTTTTCGGCAGCTAACTTTCATTACTTCTTGATTCATGACGATTTGCAGCAATGATTTGGTTTGCAGCCACATTTCTACATCTTGTCTAACTTTCCCTTCATCTTGCAAGCCCTGGTCATTAATAAAGCGCTCAGACTCTAACTGATGCAGGATCCATTCGATGTGATCTCTGATTCTTGTCTTTCCCTCTTCTTCATCCCACTCCGGAATGGAAAACGTAAAGATTTGTTTCCAATGATCGAGCACTTTCACTTTTGTCTTATTCGGAATCTGTTTTAATTCGTCCACCATATTTTTTAAATGGGTATGAATTTGATTAATAAATAGCTGTAAATCCTCATCACTTTTCCTAATATGTTCATTAGCATATTTCGAGATTCGATTGATGCTAGTAAACATATTATTCTTAAAAGTAATCACATCTTGATAGGTTTGTTTATGCTCCAGTCCATTAATCGCCATCTGTTGGAGCTTAATATCTGAGATCTCTTTTCTACAAAAATCACGAACATCGGCTTTTTCTTCGTCTACTTGGGTTGCTTCTTGGTCTACTACTTGTTTCGCATTTTTCATTTCCTCCATCACAGCTCGAACGTACTTTTTACGCTGATAATTAAAATCAAGCTTTTGTTCATCCGTTAAGTCAATTTCCTGCAAATCAGGTGCGTTAAAGTGATGGCTCTCGATGTATTTTTCTAGCTCCCGTTCTGCCTCTTCTATACTATCTAACTGCTTATGGTTTCGCTGATATTGTTGCTCCAAGAATGCTTTCCTTTCGGATAGTTTCTCCTTTTCCTTGTGTAAAGCTGTAGCAACATCATCTAAGGATTGTTCAAACACTTCTAACTCTTGGTCTGGAAAATCTGACTCAAACTGCTCTCGTTTTAATTTGTATTTACCTATTTGTTGTTCTTTATCCGATAATGCTTGTTGAACGTCCCATTCAATGGTTTTTAGCTCGTTCGTTAAATCCACTATTTTTCCCCATAAGGTATCCATCCATTGCTGCCCGTCACTCGGAAAGGCCTGGTTTTTATCCACATCGCTCTGTAGCTTACGAATCTCCTCCATTTGTGCATGTATTTTATTCATCGCATCCATGGCAGCATCTCGTTTCGCGAGCCATTCCCCTTGGGTAACCGTGATCTTATCCATACTTTTTTTAAAATCCGCAATCTTATCTTTTAGGCTTTGTTTACTTTCACCAGAATAGATAGGCTCCAGGGATTCCACCTTTTTATAATCATCTTCCCCTTTCACAATTCCCAAATGGATACTTAAATCGTTAATCCGTCCTTCTAACTCTTCTTTTTCATCATTAAAACTCTGCAATAGCCTCGCCTGTTTCAACTGATCCTTTTCCAGTTGTTGCAAATGTGCAGACGCGCTCTCTTCTCTTTTTTGCTCCTCTTCTACTTCTTTCTGATAGGAAAGAAATCTTAGCCCATCCTTTATTTTTGCTTGTAAGCCTTGCATCTCATCCGTATGATTGTTTATCTTGCTTCGATTAGCATCCACCAACACATGAGTTTCTGCCATTTTTTCCTTTTTAGCATTGATTTGGATAGCCACATCTTCTAATCGATTTTTCCACTCCGATAGCTCCGAGTTTAAACGGGAATAGGATGCATAGGGATACTTATTTAAAAATTGCTGAAATGCTTTCCAGCCATCTTCCCAGTTTGTTAGTTCCTTTTCCTTCTGTTCTCGATCTGCGGTAGTTTGTTTGGCATCCGCTTCTATCTGTTTTTTCCAATCATTAAAAGCATCTAGTTCGAGATTAGTCTGCCAATGTTGGGGTGCAATCCACGCCTGCTCTTGGGTTTCGTCCACTCGCAGCGCCTCTTCTGTCGTCAAAACGGTGATGGGAAATTGCAAGCGATCCGCGATGGATTTTAGCTTGTCCAACAGTTGCTGCTTCGATTTATTGGTGGTCACAAGGGTTAACGGCCAGAGGGCAAAATCCTTTTTCTTGTTTCGTTCTTCCTCCGTTACATTTTGTAGATATTCAACACCTGTTACGACATAATCGAGCTGATTTTTCCATGAAGCTAGCTGTTCTTCTAGAAAAGTATCGCCAAAGAAGAAATCCTGTTGACCATAATCATCTACAAAGCGATAAGCTAAGCGTTCCCGATACAAAAGCTTGTTCCGTTCCTTTTTCAGCTTTTCGATTTGTTCGAACAATCTGGTTTCAATCGTTTGTTGGATCGAATACATATCCTCTACACTAGCCCATTGGGGACGCAAGCTTGCTAAGCGGATAATCACATTCCCTTGGGCATCCTGTAATTCATTCAACTGAAAGGACACTTCATTCTTGTTCTTCTCTAGTTCTGCTTGCTCTTTCAATAGCTTATCCTTTTGCTCATCAGCTTCCTGAACGTCTCTATTTAATTGCTTTATTTCCTGATTCAAACGGACAATTTCCTCATCTAACTCATTACTACGGGCTTCCCACTTCTTAAATTCGGTGGCAACCTGTTCTTGTTGTGGGTTAGCAAGAAGTTGTTGTTCGAGCTTTTCCATGTCTTCTGTTCTTGCAGTAATCGTTGCCTGAATTCGAGACAGCTGCTGTTTCACACCCACAATATTTTCAGCCACTGCCGCTTTACGATTGGTTACCTGTTCCATTTGCTCTAAAATCGGATTCAGTTGATAGGTAAGTCCCTGTTTTTCTCCTTCTATTTTCTCGATTTCTGTTAGGTAACTTCCTAACAAGGCTTGTTTTGTTTCCTCTAATTCTCCTTGTAAGTCAACTAATTCCTCATCTTGTTCCAAATCGGCAAGCTTCTCATTGGCAAGCGTTAACTTATCTTGCTCCTCTTGCCACTCTAATTTATGTTTAGCCAATTTTAACGAATAAAAATTCTTTTGATGATGCTTTCGTTCCTCTTCTTTATCTAACTGATGGGCGTATTTCTCCTTGTATGCTGATTCTTTTTCATTCCATATTGCCTTCTCTACCCCAATTTTATAAGAGGCTGTTTGCAGCTTATGCTTATAATCATCTGCTTCCCATTCCGTCATCATCCGCTCGATTTCCATTCGTTCATCCATCATTTGCTGTTTTTGCGAAAGGGTTAAGTTCCATATCCCTTTTGCTTGTTGTTTGATTTTCCGATATGCTTGTTGCTTATGATGAAGCTTTTCAAAGGCCATCACATAGTTCGCTAGCTTCTCTTGTATTCGCTTATTTTCCTCAATCGTTTCTTTTAACTTTTTATAATTCTTAAAGCTTTGGTGCTGCTTTTCAAACATATCGGCAAACATCGCTTTATCATAGCCAACAATCGAGTCTTCCACCGTAGGAATTAATAAACGGTCAAACAACTGATTCGTACTCTTACAATCGTCAAAAAAGGCCTCGACGCCACCCTCTGTACTATTAATTTTCACAATACTTTCCCATTCACTGGAGATAATATGGTATTGCTTTTCGATAAAGGCTCGGTATTCCTTGATCGTGTCAAACGTACGAGCAAAGAAGGAAGACTTCTCCTTCATGCCACTATAGTAATCTTGCATTTCTCCCCGCTCTGCTGGGCGTTTCCCTTCTTTCCCCTCTCTTACAAATGGTATGCCTTCAATCCCATTCGGGTCACCTGCGTCATATTCATATACGTAACGTAAGGAATCTAAGCCATACTTCGTTAAAAAAAGGGTAACAGCGGTCACAACATAGCGCCTCGGATGATCATGGTCAATCCACTCAATGGCAATATGAGCGGGAGCATTTTCTAATAACAGGGTATTCTTTAATTTTCGGTCTGCTAAATCAACATGAGGCAGGACAGCTTGTAGGGCCGTTTGAATCAGTACCGTTTTTCCTCCGCCATTTTCTAATAGAATGCCTCCATTGTGGCCATCAAATAAAAACAACTCGTCATTATATCGTTTATTTCCATCCTCATACACCACGTTGGTTAACCGAATTTTACTAATAGCTGGCATTTTCCTGCCCCCTTTCCAACCCATAAATAAATTCAAATATTCCTTTGTTATACTCGATTTCCATAAAGAAGCGCTGAATGATGGTCTTCGCCTTTTCCGTAATCGTTAATTCATCATTCCCGATTTCTTGAATTAAGCCTTGGTCTACGAGAAATTTTTTCACCGTATCGATAAAGCTGAGACGACTGATGGTATTGCCCGCCTGTTTTTTGGCGGTTTCCTTAATCGCATCCATATCATCCCACTTCTCAATAATTAAGCTCCAATTATAGGAAAACTCTTTTTCCAGCTCCTTTAACTCCTCTTCGTCATGGGCTTTCAGTTGTTCGATTCGCTCTTGAATCGATGCTGCCCATTCGTCTAAACGAAGGAACTGTCTTGTGGGTGCTTGGCTATGATAGGAATCATAGAATGTCCCAAATAGAATAATACTCGCAAAATATAATAGATAGATATCCCCATTAGTAGCTCCTGAGCGCAAGTAGTTTCGCTTGATCCAATCATTACGAACATGGAAAGGGGACAGCCTCGTCTCAGGAATGAGAAACATCTGCTCACTCGTCGTCACAATCACACAGTCTACCTCTCGACCAAAGGCTTCCAACAAGCCACGGATCGCATCATCGGCTCGGTATTGTTGGACCGCTTCCGAATCAGCCACCCCATCACGGGCAAGTGTTGTATAAATTTGAAAAGCTTTCATCACTTTTTGTTCAGGATATTGCATCATATTCATCCTCCAAACGAATCTTCATTTCCTGTATGGAATAGCGCTGCACACGGTTAATAATTCCTTCCCCTTCTGTAATCGTTAACGTCCTATCACCAAGCAATCGAAGTGCATCACCTAACAATGTTTTGCCTTCCTCTTCATCCTCTATTTGCCCTTGGACAATCGGGGAACGCTGATGAAGAATCATCCAAAAATCATAAAAATACCGTTTTTCAAACATGGTTGATTGCCCTATTTCCTCCAAATAATCCATAAAACGAGATAAAGTATCGACTGCTTCATTGTCAACCGCATCGAGATAGGAATGCATGATTAATTTAAATTGTTGCATGAGCCTTTTTCGATAAGGATCATCCTTATCTCCATCCTCCACTTCCACAAAGCCTTGCTGACTATCGGTCTCCCGTTCTTCGGTGATATTTTGTTCCGCGAAAAGGATTAACGGCGACCAGCTTTGTTTCTCTTCCACCTTTAGGAATGGATGAAGGATTCCTTCCATAGATTCAAGTGGTAAAGGATTCGAAACAATAGGAGAGACAAGGTCCTGGTCAAAATTAAACGCCTGAATCCCTGTATAATAAAGGGATTCCTGGGCGGTAACGAGTGTGGTATTCTTTAAAGTTAGTGTTTGTTCAAGTAATCCAGAGTGCTCATAGTGTACGGATTCTAGTTCACTAGTTATTTGAATCACAAGTTGATAGGTTTTTTCTTCTTTCTTATGAACATCCTTGGAAAAAAGTCGTTCCCGTGTTTCTTTGACAAATTGACGGAGCTCTTTAAACTCCTCATCTTCTCGCGTTAGCCTTCCATAGATATCTTCCAACAACTGCTTATACCTTTCAAAGGTTTCCTCAGAGACGATACTACGCTGAATTTCATGCTTAAGCTTTACCATTCGTTCCTGCAAATTCTCCACATCGATATGCATTTCATTAATTTGCCTAAGCGCCCCTTTAAACTCCCCTTTATCCAATTGCTTACGGAGCATTAATTGATTAATAGATAATTGAAATTCACTATAAAATTCCTTGGTAGCAAAAACTAGCTCAAGCCCATCCTCATCAAGCGTATAATATTGGGTATTGGTTTTCACATCAAAATTATTCGCTTTTAAAATCGAATACCCGACCTCCTCACTCACAGAAGATTCCCAGTTAAAGAAGGAGTAACTACGCTTTCTCCCGGTTGTCGGCCGAAAAGTCTGTATGATTGTCCGTGCCAAACGCATATAATCGGATGTGTCCAACTGATACTTCCCAGCGGTTAACTGCTGTAAAAAGGCCGCCAACTCTTTTATCCCCGTCTTATAGTGACGCATTAACTTCTGTTCAAAAAAGAATAATAAGGTTAACAACCCAAGTCCCTTCATATCAATAGAAACCTTGGCTTGGTCTATTTCTCGTTTCCGGTCCAAATCAAATAAGGGATCAAATAGAGCAAGTCTACGCATTCGTTCCCGATAACCGCTCGTGATATCTTGTAACTCTAACTTGTCCAATTCGACTCCCTCCAAACCCTTTGCAGTTCTCTCGTTTTTAACGTCTCTTGCGGATGATAGTATCCATTTTCCAGCAATGCGTGGATTTGTTGTTGTTCTTCCGCATTGAAAAATGATAAAAACGTTTCCTTCGCTTCTTGATTTACCCTTTGATATTCTTTACCCATGGCACTCTCCTTTTCAAGACTAGCCCGGTAAAAAGGCAAAGCTAGTCTAATAGGTTGCTTGTTATACAAGGAATACCAAATCGATATCCCATCTTTATCCAAATCCCCAAAGTAATAAAAGTGGTGATTGGACTCTACCGGATATTGCAAGGGGAATTGTTCCATACTTTTAATCACCGCTTTTCCAGCCCCATAAATTAACGTAGCAAAGACCGTTTCACTTAAGGCTGGAAGTAACCCCTGATACGTCGTCTTATTTTCGACAATAAGATGGTATTGGTTCGAATCCTTTACTCTATTAACATTAATCGCAAACATCAGTGGCTCCGAAACAGGAATAATGTTCAATCGCTCCCAAAGCCCTACTCTTTCCAATAGTTCTTTTCCCCCTTTTTCCGTAATCCACTTCTCGTCACCAACTAATTCAAAGCTCTGTTCTGGTGCTGGTACCGGTTCTATTGGTAGATCCGCTGATTTTAAATAGTCATCTAGTTTCAATATGTACCCTAAATCCTTTTCCCAAACAGCCGGATCCTGATTATAAAAATAATCAATATTAATAAGAGGGTGTAACTGCATTCGATATTGCTGCAATTGTTTATGATGGTCTTTAGCCAAGTAATTTTTATTAATCCGATATTGAAAAGCTAAGGCCGGCACTCTAGAGGTCCTCCCTTTAGACTTGACCATATCTAAAATGCCTTCATCCTCCATTTGTAAAACAGAATTAGCAAAGTCCTCATATGTATGAAATTGTTGCTTCATTAAGTCTTCCAATTCAGCCAAGCGAATCGTTTTCCTACCAAACCTAGCCAGTTTTAATTTCACTGATTCCAATCGACACACACCCCTAATTTTTTACAATGTTTATATGAATATTGTACTAGATTACAGCGGAAATCGCAGTAGGATAATGAAGAAAAAAAGCTCAGTCCCCCCACCACACTAATACTTTAGCGCAATAGGGACTGACCTTGTTACAGCATCCAAAACTATTAACCTGCCAATAACATTCAGTATTTTCCTGACAGCAAAAAAGCCTGGAAACAACGCTCCAGGCCAACAAAGGTATCAAGATGGAATTCCTCCCATGCTTGATCCATCCCTTAAAGTTAAAAGTAATTAAATGAAAGATTACAAAAAGCTGCCGATTAAACCCAATAACGCTCCAAAAGCTCCACCAACTACAAAGGCTTTAAAAGAAACATACTCAGGATTGATCATTTCCGAACTCCCCCTTTGGCAGAAGTTGTACTTGATCGAAAACCCTCATCAGCTTTTGTATCTTTCTTTCTAGTATTATGGTAACATATTTACTAAATTTTGAGACTTTTGAACGATAACTTTTTGTTAGCGTTTTTACAATACCACCTGTGTCCCAACGGAGTGTCCCTTACTAAAGGAGATGAGACTTCCCTTCTCAGTACCATCCAGTATGACGACTTCAGGGACTTTATACATTAAAGCATCCAAAGCGGATTGAATTTTGGGGATCATCCCTTCTTTAATTACACCATCAGCTATCATCCCCTTTGCCTCAGGCTCTGATATGTAGGGAAGCACCTTTTTTTCACCATTTTCTTCACGGTAAATTCCGGGAATATTACTGACAAAGCAAAGACTGCCGCCTAATGCTTTGGCCATAGCGGCTGCGGCTACATCCCCATTGATGTTGTATCGCTCCCCACTTAATCCAGCACCCAGGGGAGAAATGACCGGAATAAAATCTCTATCCATCAGAGACTGTAAAATCTCTGTTTGTACGGCTTCCACCTGTCCGACCTGGCCAAGCTCTGTTTCCTCTACCTGTCTTGCCTGAATGAGGTTGCCGTCCACTCCGCTTATGCCTGCTGCCCGGCCGCCTGCCTGTGTAATATTGCGGACGACTTGTTTGTTCACCTTTCCGCTCAGCACCATTTCAACAACATCCAAAACCTCATCTGTTGTTTTTCTCATTCCATTGACAAACTCGGTTTCCACCGCTAATTGTGTGAGCATCTCTGTAATCAGCGGACCTCCGCCATGAACAATGACTGGCTTCCATTTGCGACTTTTATGTAACTGAACGATATCCTGATAAAATGCAGGAGGGAGCTCCTCCAGAACGCTCCCTCCAAACTTGATTACTAAAGGTTTCATATGCGACACCACCTACGTCCGATATGAGGCATTGATTCGTACATAATCATAGGATAAGTCACAGCCCCATGCATTTCCTGTCCCTGTACCCTCATGAAAATCAATATACAGGGTGACATGCTCCTTTTGTAATTCCTCACGTGCTTTGTCCTCATCGTATGGCAGTGGAAGTCCGTTTTCCACAACCTTTACCGAGCCGATGGAAACCGTTAAGTCATTCGGATTCAAAGGAGCATCACTGTATCCAATTGAGCAGACAATGCGTCCCCAATTTGGATCCTCGCCATGAACAGCTGTTTTGACCAGGTTGGAGGAAATCACACTTTTCGCAATCTGACGGGCTCCCTTATCGCTCTCAACTCCACTCACCTGAACCTCAATCAGCTTTGTTGCACCCTCTCCATCTCTGGCAATCTGTTTGGCCAGTGATTCGCAGACAAATCGGAGCCCCTCCAAAAAGGTTTCCCAACTCCTATGATCCTTCGTCAGACGTTCATTCTGAGCCAGACCATTGGCCAGCACAAGGACCATATCATTCGTGCTCGTATCGCCGTCGACCGAAATACAGTTAAATGTTTGATCTGTGACCTGTTTTAAGGCGGCATGTAAATCCTGTTGATCGATACTGGCATCCGTAGTAATAAAGCTGAGCATGGTCGCCATGTTAGGGTGAATCATTCCGGATCCTTTTGCTGCGCCGCCAATCGTAACGGTTTTCCCACCAATATTCATCTGGACAGCTACATTTTTCGTAAAGGTATCAGTAGTCAGAATTGCCTTTTCAAAATGATCCGGTTCATTTTGCTGCAGAGCGGAAGGAATTTGCTGGATGCCCTGATTGATTTTCTCCATTGGCAAAAGCTCACCTATAATTCCAGTTGACACTACCGCAGCATAATGCTCTTTTATACCTAAGGAATCGGTAAATGTTTTGCGCATTTCATAGGCATCCTGAAGACCTTGTTCACCTGTACAGGTATTGGCTTTGCCCGAATTGACGATGATTCCCTGGAGCTTTCCTTCCCGGGCAATACTGTCCTGGGTGACCACTAAAGGAGCACCCTGAAACCGATTCGTCGTATATACGCCCGCAGCCTCGGCTGGAACTTCCGAATACAGCCAGCCCAGGTCTTTTCGTTTAAATTTTACTCCACAGTGCATTCCTCCGGCGGTATAGCCTTTGGGTGTGGTTACGGACCCCGCTTCTAACACATGTAAATGCTCCAATTTTTCAGCTACCTGATAAAATGTACTCAACCGTTCTCTCTCCTTTCCTATTAATCTTCGTTTTATTTTTATGGATAAACCGGAGAATGCCGGAGTCCAGCATCCACATCCCAGCCATTTAACAGATTCATATTCTGAACCGCCTGACCTGATGCGCCTTTGACGACATTATCGATGACGCACACAATGGTCACTTTCCCGGTCCGTTCATCCACGGTTACACCAAGGTCGCAATAGTTTGAGCCATAAACCTCCTTGGTAGAAGGCCAGGTTCCTTCAGGGCGCACCCGGACAAATGGAGAGCTATCATAATACGATTCAAAGGTATGAATGACATCCTTTGCCGAATAGGCTTCCTGTAAATCGGCATAAATCGTACACATAATCCCACGAGTCATGGGAATAAGATGTGTCGAAAACGTTACCTGAATGGGCTCTTCGGAAACCTCTGTTAAAACCTGCTCCATTTCAGGGATATGCTGATGCTTGCCAAGTTTATAAGCTTTGACATTTTCATTCACTTCTCCAAATAACGTTGTAAGTGAAGGCTTACGTCCAGCACCGGAAGTACCGGATTTGCCATCAATAATAATCGACTCTGGGGAAATTAATTTCTTCTCCACCAAAGGAATAAGGCCTAGTAAAGCAGCCGTCGCGTAGCATCCGGGGTTGGCGATCACGTGTGCACGCCTGACTTTTTCCGGGTAGACATCAGCCAGTCCGTACGTCACTTCCTGCAGGTAAGCCGGATTTGTGTGCTCAGCCTTGTACCATTGCTGATAGACGTCCGGGTCCTTCAGGCGAAAATCTCCGGAAAGATCGATACACTGGATACCTTTCTCTGCGAAAGCGGGCAGCCAGTCCTTGCTCACCCGGGCTGGTGTAGCAAAAAAGACCAGGTCCACCTGGCTTGCCATCTTGTCTGTGTCCAATGTTTCCAGTTGCTCTTCGTAAATGGCCTGCAAATGCGGATATAGTTCTGTGATGGGTGTTCCACTTGTTGAATGCGAGACAATGAGGTTCAGTGTGACATGTGGATGTTCATGGAGCAGTCGTATCAGTTCAATTCCGCTGTAGCCATTTGCACCAATTATTCCAACCCTCAAAATGCTTCACTCCTAAAATTTTTATTTTTCGGATAATTATACTTTCTTATTAATATTTATGCAATAGGTTTTTGTGATTTTTCAAAAAATTCGGGACTGTCCCCGGTTGTTTTAAAGTGTTAACGTGCTAAAGTTCAGTGCGTCAAAAAATCCTCTACGGTTTTTTCCGTAGAGGATTAATATCTTACTTTTTATAGTGATTGTTGTTCACCAGCTCCTTCAAGGTTTCTCTTTTTCCTACTGGAGATAGTACCCACAACGAAAATAGCAATAAGAATCACTACAACAACTAGAGCGAACAATACAGTTGAAGAGAACAGCTGAATTGGATAACCTAGTGCTACGCCAATAACTCCAAAGTCTGCATCACCAAAAGTAGTACCTTCAAATCCAAGAGAACCTAATACTGGAAGCAAAATGGCTGGCAGGAAGCTGATTAATACACCATTCGCCATTGAACCAAAGATTGCTCCTTTACGTCCGCCCGTTGCATTACCAAATACACCTGCAGCCGCACCAGTGAAAAAGTGTGGAACTAATCCTGGTACAATGACTCTTAACCCTAGCAAAGGTAAAATAAACATACTAATTAGTCCAGCAATAAAGCTAAAGATAAAACCAATAACTACTGCATTATTAGCAAATGGGAAAACGGCAGGACAGTCAAGAGCCGGAATAGCATTTGGTACGATCTTGTCAGCGATTCCTTTAAATGCCGGAACAATTTCAGCTAAGATCATACGTACACCGGCTAAAATTACATATACACCTGCAGCAAATGTAATTGCTTGAATAAGTGAAAATACCAGGAAGTTGGTGCCTCCACTAAGCTCTCCTTCAATAAATGTAGGACCGGCAAATAAGGCAACAACGAAGAACAGAATAGCCATTGTCAAAGAAACGGAAACCGAAGTATCTCGTAGAAATCCGAGTGATTTTGGAACTTTTAGCTCTTCTGTAGATTTAGAATTCTTCCCTACTGCATTTCCTACAGCACCTGCTACTAAATAACCAAAAGAACCAAAGTGTCCGACAGCAAAATCATCTGATCCCGTAATTTTACGGGTAAATGGCTGTAGCATAGCCGGCATAAGTACCATTAAAGAACCTAATATAAAGGAACCCAGAACTACTAGTAAAGTTCCATCTATACCACCAGTAGTTAAAATGACTGCTACTAAACAAGCCATAAACATCGTATGATGACCTGTCAGGAAAATATACTTAAAAGGAGTCAGACGTGCTAAAACAATATTAAATAACATTCCAAATAACATAATCATTGCTGTTTCAGTACCAAATGCATCCTGTGCCAGCGCAACAATCGCTTCATTGTTTGGAATAACTCCCTCTAAGTTGAAAGCCTGGTCAAACATGCTGCTGAAATGACCCAGGGAACCCGTAATAACACCGGCCCCCACGTCAAGTATGACAAAACCCATGATTGTTTTTAAAGTACCAGAAACTACATCGGCCACTGGCTTTTTTTGTAATAGGAGACCAAAGAAAGCAAATAGTCCAACAAGTATAGAAGGAGTACCTAAAATATCATTCATAATTAAATCAATCATAGCAATTATTCCTCCTTAAAGTGCTGTTCGAGCGCTTCTTTTAATTCATTTTGGTCCATTAAATTGTTTAGCTTTATTACGTTTCTGGTTCCGTCATCCAAAGCTTCTATAATTTCATTAGACCCTAGATAATAATCTGCTTTTTCTGTTTTACTTGTTGTTAAATCCGTATGGGATACATCTGCTTCTACTCCCATTCCCTTCAAAATCTTTTTCACATTCATTTCTACTATAAAACTACTTCCTAAGCCATTACCACAAACAACTAGAATTTTACTCATTTGTTCTCCCCCTTTTAATTTGAATATTTATCAACCAGACCAATGACTTCATCTTTACTTGAAGCATTAATCAAGTAATCAACATTAGAATCCTCAGAAAGCATATTCGTCAGCTGCGAAAGGGCTTTCAAGTGTGTTTCATTATCAACAGCCGCTAATACAAATAATAGATTGGCTTTGTGCTTTTCCTGTTCAGAAAAAGAAACACTATTTTTTAATTGGAGCATACTAAGGCCAACCTGATTCACGCCATTCTCAGGACGAGAATGCGGAATCGCAATTCTTGGTGCAATCACTATATACGGACCCAAATTTTTGACATCTGAGATCATTGCTTTCACATAATCACTGGTGATAAGGTTTTGATGAAGCAATGGCTCAGCAGCTATTTCAATAGCCTCTTCCCAATTTGAAACACTGTCTTTCATCTGAATCATATCTACTGTTAACAAATCCTTTAGCATGGGCTTTCCAAACTCCTTTAGCTCCTCTTTGCTATCTAAATTAAAATACTTTGTCAAATCATGAAAAAGAGCTGTTTCATCTGAAATGGTTGCATGTTTTTTTACCAAATTTATTAATTCGGAAATAGAATTTGCATCTTCTACATCATGATTTGTGCTTAACAAATTAAATTGCCTTAAAATATATTCTTTTTCTTTTTCATTTAATATTGGATTAATAACAAAAACAGGTATCGATGAGCTTTGAATTGGTGTCGTAGAGAAAATCACATCTACATCTGAACAGCTTTGCTGATGAAATTGTCTAACTGAAACATTGTCTACAATATCAATGGATGAGATTAACTCTTCAAGTTGTACACGCAGTATATTAGATGTACCTACCCCATTCTCACAAACAATTAAGGCCCTTTTTCTCGGCTTTGGTCTTTTGCCTTCCTTCTTAAGCCATCCGCCAAAATGGATAGTAATATAGGCAATTTCCTGTTCTCCAACTGATTTATTAAGGAGTGCTTCTAAGTGTGAAGTCACTTTAGCTGTTAATTTATATACCTCTGGATACTCTTCTTGCACTGATTCTGTCAAATTATTATGAATCTCAACATCATACTTAATCCGATAATAGGCAGGTTTAAGATGAGTAAATAAGGTTTCTTCCAATTCGTTTCGTTGACGAAGCATTACACAAGCATATTTTTGAAAATCTGTTACCATTTTCGCAATAACTTTTTTCAGTTCCATCATTTCTTCAGTTTTTGCTTCATTATAATCAGAGTGGTTTACACGTGAACCTAGCAAATTCATTGTGAGAAAGTAAATTTCATCCTCTGGCAGATTCACACCTTCAGCCTTTAACTGTCCAGATATCCAGTATGCTGCCTCGAACTCTTTGGTTTCCTTGAGCACTTCCTTTTCAGATTCTTCGACAGAAACACGATTCCCCTGCTCAATTCTCTGTTGCAGTATGAGCAATTGGATAGCTAGAAAGTGCAAGGTTTCATCGGTTAGTTCATTACCCAAAAATGTCTCAGCATTCAAAATAACCGTTTTCATTTGATTTAAATGATGCTGATTAAAATAACGAAGATTCTTAGATTCTATTGATGAAATCTGATTAATATTGAGCAAAATATCATTCCACTTATCTTTTGAAATAAGATTTGTTGCGTAATGCACCAATGCACTTCGCTTGGTCGATTCTTTTCCCTCGATGATATAACCATCTGTATGTTGGTAGGTTAAGATAAGAGACCATTCACCTAATTCTGTCTTCAACATCTTTAAGTCACTAAAAACAGTTCCTCTGCTTACCCGGGTCAGCGACATAAAATCTTTTACAAACAGAGGTTGTGAATCTGTCATTAATTTCACGGCCAGTAATGCTAACCGCTCTTCTTTATTATGAAAGTACTGCCATTCATCCAGCTCATTAATCAGTTCCGGAATTTCTGCCTTTACAGATTTTTTTAAATAAAAACCTGTTCCTTTTTGCTGCTGAATCTTTTCCAATTGGTGTTCACTCAACCAAGCATTAATCTTCTTGAGATCATAATAAACGGTTCTTCTGGAAATTCCGACTTTTTTGGATAGTTCCTGAACCGTATAAAAATCATCTCTGTCCAAAAACAGGTTTAAAATATGAACACTTCTTTTGTCCAGTGTCATCGGGATCCCCGGCCTTTAGTGCAAAAATTATATTCACAAGATTACGTTAGCTAACTTAATCTAATTATAATACGATTAAATCAGTATTGGAAGTGCTTTCAATATATAATTTTAGTACAAAGGGTTTGTGCAAAATTATACTATCATCTAAAACCATTGAAATTGGATAGCCGGGGATTCCGCTTCAACTCGAAAAGAGTCTCCGGGAATTTTTATTATCCAGATAAACATTATATCGATAGGAAATGTCTTACAGGGGATTATTTCAGAAAAGGCATGAGAAATGTGAAAATAGGGGCCAGCTTTATGAAAAAATCAAATCATATTTGGAAAAGCATACGGGTTCAGCCATTACTGAAGAAGGAGGGCAGCATGGCATTTTTATATTGAAGAAATGAAAAAAGCGGCACTAAAATAAAGGCCAGGGCAGCATCCCCTGACCTTCCTGCTTTTCACGTAAAGGTCCTATGTATTGCAGAGCTACCATCAGTCATTTTAGTTTCATTGCTCCACTTCCCTTACACGCCTGCGTTCATTATGTTCCCCTTTTCACTTCTATTTATTCATCTTTACAATAGAGTATGGGATTACTTTGCGTTTTGTAGTTGAGAAAGGTGATACAGGACAAATTCATAATAAGCCTCGGTGTGTGGAACAAAATCTTTTATTGTCAGATTCAGGGTTTTGGATTTGACCTGATTTCCCTGATAAGATAAGGCCTCTGTTCTATAATTCTCATAATCCCTCTCAATTATCTGCTTAAAATCATCCATTGGCAGACAAACAATCCCTGCTACTTCATCAGGATTTATCCTAAGTTCTGTTATATCCCCCTTATAATGATAAGCATAAACATAGCAACATTCCCTGTCCTGTTTGCCATTGGGCTGCTGAAGAGTATCACGGACGATTCCCAGGGGCGTTAACTCATGAAATGGTACCTCCAACCCGATTTCTTCCTTAATTTCCCTTGATCCTTCTTCAGGTCCCTCCCCGGCTTTTAAATGCCCGCCAACTGTAATATCAAGTAAATTAGGATAATTCACGTGAGCATTTCTGACTTGAAAGAGCAGATAAGGAACGTCATACAGATACGTATAAAGCCAGCATTGAAAGGCCGCATGCAGCCATTCCTGTTCGTGAACGGTCTTTCGATTTTCCTGACCAATTACTTGCAGGTTCTCATCCAAAACATCTAAACGTTCATCCATTGTGGTTTCTCCTTTATGTCTTAAGCAAGATTTATACCGTATCTTAATACATTCAATAGTTGGCCTTCCATCCCCTGTTTTTATCAATTTAAAAGCTGGTTTCGATTTTTGCGCAGCTTTTTTTTAGAGGTTGAGGGGACAATTTTTTTCCGAATAAACTTCAAACTCGAAATGGTTGCCAAAAGGCCCAGGGATTCAAACATTTTCATCCTCCTATATCGTGGTGTTTTAGGTTAGTATTCCCCGATGTGAAGGATATATGAGCTTTTTAACGTTCCCTTAGAGAATGCAGCTTTATTACGAGGGCATAAGACTTCAATAATGGCGGAATGGGAGATAATGAGGTTGGTTCATACTTAATGATGGACAGCTTCCCTAATGTACAGAGTCGTTTTTCCGTCATCTAAGCCATATTACAGATACACGATGAAGGATCGCTCTTTAACGATAAAAGCACGGGGTTACAGCCACTATAACAGCCCGAACAGAAATATACCCCAATTGCCGGAGTCGATCCTACAATTGGGGTAATACGTTTCAACCTTTTTAATCCTTTAATTTTCCTGCATTCCTTTAATCAATACCGCTGCCACCTCAGGACGGGAGAATTCCTTTGGCGGTTTCTCTCCGTTGCGCAACAGACCGCGAACTTTTGTACCACTTAAATGCACATGGTTTTCTTTGTCGTGCGGGCAAGTTTTCGCTGTTGCCATGTTTTCGCATTTTGTGCAATAGAAGGCATGTTCAAATTTAAAAATGGTAATGCCAAGCTCATCTTCAAACTGATTGATAAACTCCTGTGCTTCATAGGTGCCATAATAATCGCCTACACCAGCGTGATCACGGCCGACAATGAAGTGGGTACAGCCATAGTTTTTACGAACAATGGCATGCAAAATGGCTTCCTTTGGTCCGGCATAGCGCATCGCTGCAGGATAAATGACCAGGCGTGTACGATCTTCAGGGTAGTAATTTTTCAAAATCACCTGATAGCTTTCCATACGCACATCCGCCGGAATATCATCAGATTTTGTTTCACCCACAAGTGGATTTAAGAGAAGACCATCGACAGCTTCAAGCGCGCATTTTTGAATATATTCATGGGCTCTGTGTACAGGGTTACGGGTCTGGAAGCCAACAATGGTTTTCCAGCCAAGATCCGCAAACATCTGCCGGGTTTCACTTGGATCCATATAAAAGTCAGTGAAATCTCCATGATCAGGACGGTTTAACAGCGTAATCGGACCACCCAAATACACATCGCCGCCGCGTTCGTACAGCTTTTTCACTCCTGCATGCTCTTCGTCGGTTGTGCCATAAACGTTCTCGGCCTCAAGCTTTTTATCATATGTATATTTTTCTTCTAATTGAAGGGTTCCATAAATAACGCCGTCTTCCCCTTTTAGCGCAATTTCCTCCCCAACCTGGTACTGATCGGCCTCATCGTTTGCTACAGACAGCGTAATCGGAATACTCCATACAGTACCATCAGCAAGACGGGTATTTTGAACGACGCTCTCATAATCAGCCTGTCCCATAAATCCTGTTAATGGACTAAAACCGCCAATTCCAATCAATTCAAGGTCAGAAATGGCCCATGCGGACAGGGTTAAGGTTTTGAGGTTCTTCGCTTTTTCAAGAGCAGCTTCCTTTTCATTGCCCTGAAGCTCCCGGTTAATAAGCGTGCCACCATGTGCTTCAATAGCCATATTTGAAATACCTCCAATTTTGTCATTGTTTATCATTTATTATCGTATCATTATTGCGGTGCCTGTCACCACCCGGATTTTGTCGAATAATATTTAAGTTTGCTGCTGTCCAAAGTAAAGGCGTACCTATGATCCATAGATACGCCTGAATAGATGATTTGCAAGGATTGATGCATGTTAGTGCCTTCTATTTGGCTAGCACCTGTTTTAAAAAATCAGGATTGGGGTAAGCGACTTCTTCTGCCTTCCGAATCACCTGACTTGTATCGTACTTTACACGCTGAATACCGACTTTAAAATGCTCCCCCTCTCCTTCAGCCATCAAATAGGATGCATGATTCATGCCATCGAACGGAAGGCCCACACTTCCCAGATTGGCAACTGTCTTGCCATTTATGTAGCGAACATAGGGGAGGTGAATGTGACCATAAAGATAAATGTCGGCTGATGCTTCCTTCATAAGTTTGCTTTCCACTATTTCATCAGCTTCAGTAGGCTTTACGATGTCAAAAAGACTATTGGGGGTGGCGTGAAAGACATGAATTTTTATCTGGGCCGTTAAATCAATGGTTGCCTCTGCCGGCAAGCCCTTAAGATAATCAATATCTTCATTCGAAAGCCGGTCTGCGGTCCATTTCTGCTCCGTTCTCATCATATCCAGCGCCTGGTCAGGTACCTCTCCCTCACGAATGCCGCGAACCACCCATTCATCCGCATTTCCCTTCACAACTGTGGGATTCAGCGATTGAATGAGCTCCAGTGAACGTTCAGGCTCAGGACCGCGGTAGCAAAGGTCACCAAGAACCACAATTTGATCTGCATTTTTGGATTGGATATCCTTTAAAACAGCCTCTACTGCCGTTGCGTTTCCGTGGATGTCTGAGATAAAAGCGATTTTCATGATTGGACCTCCTTTAATATTCGAGTATAACGCTATAATAGCATACCGAATTTTGGATTCTAAAAAAGGAGGAATCCAAGCCCTATCACCGCAACGATTATTCGACAAAATCCGGGTGGTGACAGGCACCAACTTTAGATCGCCTTTCGTGCCAGTTCATCCGCGTGCTTATTTTGCTTTTCCGGAATCCATTTGATGAAAAAGAAAGGGAAAGGATCCGCTTTTTCTCTGATTTCATTTAACAGTGGCTGGAAGACATTGTTTTTCGTAAAATCCGCTTCAATGACATCCACGACGATTTTGGAATCGGATCGAAAGGATAAAATTTCATCAGGGAATTGCTCCCTGCAGATCTCCAGTGCTTTAATCACAGCGATAAACTCTGCTTCATGATTGGAGAGCGTGGTATCCAGTGAAAAGGAATACTCATACTTATTCCCTTGGGCTTTTATGTAAATTCCAACTCCGGCAGGTCCTGGATTGCCCCTTGCTGCACCGTCTGTGTAAACCTCTATCAAATGGCAACGCTCCTTTACGCTCGCTTGTGAAACATTTTGTGAAACAAGATTTTTCGGGTGGTGACAGGCACCTATGCTACTGCAGGCACCCGGGTGCAGCGGGATTGTCTGCAGACCTACTCTACAGTTTCCCGAGCTTCCTGCAATAACGCTCTTCATCAAATGGTGTTTGCTGTTTCATTACATCATACATTTCTTCTACTAAAACGGTGCCGATTTTTTCCTTTGCTTCCTGTTCTGTATAGCCAGCATTGATTAATCTGTCGAGGTTGGTCTTCGTACACTTTGGCTCATCCATTTGAAGCTGGTTATCGATCACTTCAATTAATTTATTTTTCATCCGTTCGTTTGGCATTTTGCTTCCTCCACGTATATTTTTCCAACATATTTTATCAGCTACAGAGACTGATTACAACTTTAGGACACAGAGGAGTCCCTCTATCCAGTCACGATATTATAATGCTGTATAATTTAGAATGCAAAAGGATGACACCTTAAAAATAAGGGACGCGAGAATCAGACCAGTTATCCTCACGCCCCTTCCAGTTCACGTATTCTCTCTTTAAGTAATCGAATCCAATCCAATAAGCTAAATCATCAGCGGTTTCTTCTGCCACCGTAAATTTGGTTAAGCGGATAATCACCTGCTGCAGTTCATTTTGCTTCCCCTGTTACACAGTAATAATTCAACTCTGGACCTGCTGTAGGAAATCGTCCCAATTCCCCTTATAATCGATAACTTCCTGCCTATCCGGATAAAAGTTACGTTTTCAGCTCAGGAAGCCTCTGTTCAGTATAGCACAATATTTTTCGACAAAATTCGGGTGGTGACAGGCACCTTATCGGGTTACCAAAAACCAGCCATTCCGCAAGTTTTCCCGATTATAATAAAATCTTTCCTGATCCTCATGTCTAAGTACAGTTCCACCTGAGGCTTCCACAATCGCCTGTCCGGCACCTGTGTCCCATTCCATCGTCGGTGCATAACGGGGGTAATAATCGGCTTTTCCTTCTGCTACCAGACAAAACTTCAGTGAGCTTCCTGCTGAAACGACATCTACTTGCTGTCCGCCCTTTTTAAGCTCGTCAATAAACGCTTGTGTGTCATCAGACATGTGGGAGCGACTGGCGACTACGTTAATCACATCAGATTCCTTCACATTTGGCAGCTGTTCACTTTGTTCCACTAGATCTGTCTCATTCTCCGCTTTGCTTTCAGAGGCCTCTTCCAGTTTGAAAGCACCCAAACCTTCTTTTCCAAAATAGAAAGTGTCCAGTGCCGGCGCGTAAATCACACCCATTGTTGGGTAACTTCCTTCGATCAATGCGATGTTAACTGTAAATTCTCCGTTTTTCTTAATAAATTCCTTCGTACCATCAAGAGGATCAACCAGCCAGAATTTATCCCAATCAGAGCGTTCATCGTATGGGATTTCGGCTCCTTCTTCACTGAGTACAGGAATTTCCGGATAGGCAACCTTCAGCTCCTTCATAATCGTTTCATGGGAACGCTTATCAGCAATTGTTAGTGGAGAATGGTCGTCCTTGTGCTCCACATCAAATTCCTCCTGATAAACCTCCATAATTTCCTTTCCAGCCTTTAATGTAATATCCATCAACCTTACTAAATCAGCCATAGATCTCATAATCCTTTCATTCGACATTTTCCGGGTGGTGCCTGTCACCTATTCGACAAAATTCGGGCGGTGACAGGCACCTACCCGATGAAATACTCCACAATCTGCTGCACGGATTCTTCAAGGGTTTGTTTATCGGTATCCACGGTGATTTCCGGGTTCACTGGTTCTTCGTATGGGGCGTCGATTCCGGTAAAACCTTTAATTTCCCCGGCACGTGCCTTCTTATACAGCCCTTTAGGGTCACGGGATTCACAGGTTTCCACGCTTGCTTTAACAAACACTTCAATAAATTCCCTGTCCCCCAGAAGCTCACGAATGTTGTCGCGGTCCTCACGGTATGGAGAGATAAAAGCAGTAAGAGTTACCAGGCCTGCATCCACCATTAATTTGGAAACCTCACCAATACGGCGAATGTTCTCTTTACGGTCGTCCGGGCTGAAGCCTAAATTTTTATTCAAACCGTGACGAACATTGTCCCCATCCAGACGATAGGTATGAATCCCCCGGGCATGGAGCTCTTTTTCAACCTCAACAGAAATGGTTGACTTCCCGGAGCCTGACAAACCGGTAAACCATAAAACAGCTCCCTTGTGTCCATTTAATTTTTCCCGGTCTGCTTTCGTTACTTTTGATTCATGCCATACAATATTTTCTGATTTTCCCATATTTAATACCCTCCTAGAACCAAATAAAGTTTACAATCATAACTGTAATCACCATGACAATCATACTTAAGGGAGCTCCGACTTTTACATAGTCCGTAAATGTATACCCTCCCGGACCATAGACAATAAGGTTAGTCTGGTAGCCAATCGGGGTCATAAAGCTTGACGATGCCGCGATAGCAATGAGTACCGCAAAGCCCATCGGATTCACCTGGAGATTTGCTGCCATTTCCAGACCTATAGGCAGCATAAGAACAGCTGCCGCGCTATTCGTAATCAGCTCTGTAAACACATTCGTTAAAAGATACATTAAAAATAATACCGCCAGTAACCCCAACGGCTGTCCAACGGCAAGAATGCCCTCTGCAATCCATTCCGCGAGCCCCGTTTTCGTCATGGCTACACCAATTCCAAAGGAGCTAGCAATCAGCAATAAAACATTAAACTGTACATTTCGCTTCGCTTCCTCCGGGGTTATGATTCGCATACCAAACAAGATGAGCACTGCCAATGCCATCGCCTTAAACATCGACAGCCATCCGAGTGTAACCGTCAGAATCATGACGATTAAGAGTCCTATGGAGAACCAGCCGTTTTTGGGATCTGCGTTTAAGGATTTAGGTGCATCAAGGGAGGAGACCACATAAAAATCATTCGATTGCCGGTAATTTTCTATAAAATCAGGTCCAGCCAGTAAGAGGAGTGTATCCCCGGGTCGCAGCACAATATCCCCAATTTTACTATGGATTCGTTCGTTATTTCGATGAACAGCGATAACCCCTGCATCATACTTTGAACGGAATTTTGACTCTTTAATCGACTTTGATAATAGGGCTGATTGATGGGAAACAACTGCCTCTACCAGCTGCGAGGTTCCATTCCGCAAATCCTCAAGTTCAATATTGGTCCCTGTTTCCACATATAACCCTTTCATCCGCTGCAAATCCGCAAGTGTCGTTATGAGCCCTGCAAAAATAAGACGGTCACCTATCTGAATCGTTGAAGTGGAGCGCACAGGAGAAATCCGGTCATGGTCCCGGATAATTTCAATCAAATACAGACCCTTCAAATCACGAAGTCCTGCTTCCTGCACACTCTTGTTCACATGAGGAAAATCAGAGCCAACGACCATTTCGCCAATATATTCCCTTGATTCCTCTTTGATCTGCTGTTGAAAGCCTTTGTTTTCAGGAAGGATTTTATAGCCAATAGAGAATAGATAAGCAATCCCGGCAATCGTGATAGGCAGACCAACCACGGCCAGCTGATAGAAGGAAAACCCTTCAAGACCATAATCAAGCAGCATCCCGTGGACGACCAGATTTGTAGAGGTCCCCATTAAAGTCATTGTCCCCCCCAAAATGGTGGCATAGGATAGGGGTATTAAAAACTTCGATGGTGCAATCCCATGATCCTCACACCATTTTTTTATGAGGGGCGTAAAGGTAACGACAATCGGGGTATTATTCAGGAAAGCGGAAAACAGTGAGGAAGGAATCAGAAAACGAAACATCGAGCCAATCCTTGTTTTCCCCATGTCCAGCCAGCTGCTCATGGCCCGGTCCACGATGCCGCTCTTTTGAACCGCACCCGCTACAATAAATAACAAGGCAATGGTCAGCATTCCCTCGTTGGAAAAGCCCTGCAGTGCCTCATCAGGTGTTAAAATACCAGTGATTAATAAAGTTGTAAGCGCTGAAAAAACAACCATGTCAGGACGCGCCACCTCAAAAAGCAGCCCACCCAGCATAGCAATAATGATAATAAGCACAAACATCATTTCAAAAGACATAGCAAATGCCCCTTATGAGACAAAAAGTAAGTTAACCGTCCCAATTTCATATGTATCTAGTATTCTATCATGGGATTGGTGCCTGTCACTACCCGGATTTTGTCGAAATGTTTCTGGTGTTGATCTTTATCAGCAATAGATTATAACAGCGTCTTTTAAATAAAAAATCAACCAGCCCCTCCCTTTAACAGGATTGAGCTGGTTGTTTAAAATTGTATAGCTATATAGTATTAATGCAACACCTTTACAAAGAAGCCTTTTCAGCGGATTACTGAGCTTCCTTTTCCAGACGCTCTTTACCTTTCCATGTTTGCTCACTTATTTTTTCATTTTGGCTTATATGTCGATGGTGAAGGTTAAGGTAGTAATCCAGGGCCTGACTGGCATTGATTGTATCCTGGTGGTTCATCCCCTTTTCTTTCGCGGTCTGAATCATCCATTGGCGTTTCTCTTGAATTAATTCCAGCAACTTTTCATTAAAATCAGCCATATTTCCACTCCTATCACGTAAAGTGAAACGTCAATAAGTGAGAGTTTAAGCGTCCAGCGCATTGTTGCATTGTTCCATCAAGGTGTTCATCCTGTTCGTTAGTATTCCCGCCTGATTCTTATATGAAACAGACGATTCAATTGTCGTTACTTCATCTTCGTTTTCCTCAAAGATTGACATTATGTCCGTAGTCTGAAATCCTTACTTTTATAGTAGTCATATTTTAGGTGATTATTTGTTTCTCACCCCTATAATACTAGAAATGTCGATAAAAACAAGTAAAAATACCTAATTTTTCGATATTTTTATAGGTGTACCCTCCTTCCTTTGTACTACAAAAATAGTAAGAAGCCTATAATTGGGCTATATAAACAGGTATTATCATCCGACAAAATTCGGGTGGTGACAGGCACCTTCCCCTAGAAGACAGTCATGAGATACAAAAACCATTTCCACTACTCTTTGTTCATTTCTATCATTTTAGACAAAAAATTCTTGACTATTTTGTTCATTTGAAACATAATTAGCACATAAGATGTTAATTACAAACAGGTGATGATATGTATTCGAAGGAAAAGCGAAGACAACTAATTCTTGAACGATTAGCAGAGGTAGAAAAAATAGACATTGAAAAGCTTGCTGAAGAGCTTGATGTTTCCACAATGACAATCAGACGGGACTTATCCTATCTCGAGGAGCAGGAAGAAGTCATCCGAACCCACGGAGGCGCGGTATTAAATAAACCATTGATTAATGAGTCCCCTTTTCAGTTGAAAGAAGGCAAGCATTCTCAGCAGAAAAAGCATATTGCTCAAAAAGCAATCCAGCTTATTCCTGATCAGGCTACGATTCTATTGGATTCAGGGACAACGACTTTAGAGATTGCCAGATTGATGAAAAATCGATCTGACGTAACCATCGTAACCAATGATATTAAGATTGCTGCTGAGCTAATGGACAGTGAGGTAAAGGTGATTATAACCGGTGGAGAACTTCAGAATCGTATCGGAGCGTTATTTGGAAATGTAACCGAAAACATTTTACGTGAAATCCATGTTGACCTCTTTTTCCTTGGGGCTCATGCCATTGATATAAATGCCGGAATAACAGCTCCCGGTTTTGAAAAGGCTTCCATTAAGAAGCTGATGATTGAAGCAGCTGATCAAGTCTGGCTTGTTTCAGATTCCAGTAAATTTAAACAAAAATCTTTCACAAAGGTTTGCAGTCTCTCTGAATTGGATGGAATCATTACCGATCAGACCATCGATAAAGAATATGAATCATTATTAAAAGAGCATTTAAACGTCATGAAAGCAAATGGGGGAAACGATCATGAAAGTTGGAGTCATAGCAGATGATTTAACTGGAGCTAATGGTACAGGTGTACGTTTATCAACTCAAGGATTCAGCTCTGCAACAATGATGTTTTACAATGAACCGACCTTTAATGGCAAGTATGATGCCATTTGTGTAGATACAGACAGCCGATATGCAGCAAGAGAGACATCAACCATGCGTGTGAAGACGGTAACAAATCATTTCAAAAACTGGGGTGCTGATATTGTTTGTAAACGCATTGACAGCACCATCAGAGGAACCAACATCGGTTCCGAACTCGAAACTCTTCTCACAGAACTAGGTGAGGATTCCGTGGCTGTTGTCGTTTCTTCCTTTCCGGATACCGGCAGAATCACATCAGGAGGCTACCTGTTAATTGATGGGATCCCTGTCCAGGAAACTGATGTAGCCAAGGATCCCGTTGCCCCTCTTCTCAAATCGTATGTACCGGATATTTTACAGAAAGACAATCCATATCCTGTTACACACATTGGACTTGAAACCGTTTTAGAAGGGAAATACGCACTGGAGGCAGCACTCAGAAAACAAATCAAGGAAGGAAACCGGGTTATTGTTGTTGATGCAGTTACAGAGGACGAAATTGAAAGAATCGCACAGACCATGGCACGCATTAAAGAATACCAGCTGGTTCCGGTTGATCCAGGTCCTTTAACGGCAGAATACGCCCGAGCTTACAGCCAGAACTATGAGGCCAGTCAGAAAATTCTTGTAACCGTGGGCAGTGTTACGTCCATTAGTAAAAAGCAATTGCATTATTTAACCGATGGGATGAACGCTGATCCCGTCTACGCGAATGTCGAAAAGCTCGCTACCACTTCCGATGAATCCTGGGATGAGGAAGTGAATCGTGTAACAAATTTAGCCTTACAGAAAATTGAAAAGCAGGATCTTTTAGTCATCACCACCAATGCTCCTGATTCAAAAAAGATTGACTTAAAAGCAAAAGCCAAGGAAGCGGGAGTATCTAAAGATTTTCTGGCCAAACGTATTGCAGATGGTTTAGGTAAAATCACCCGAATGGTTATGGAAAAAACCACCCACGAAATTGGGGGAGTATTCTCAAGCGGTGGTGATATAACTGCATCGATTTGCTCGCTAAGCCGGGCGGATGGAATCAAATTAGAAGATGAAGTTCTTCCGCTTGTCGCTTATGGAACCCTCATTGGAGGCCACTTTGATGGACTCCCGATCATCACGAAAGGTGGGATGATTGGAAATAAAAAGGCAATGTACACATGCATTAAGTTTTTGTTATCCAAATGCCATTAAAAGCACTAGTGCTGAAGCGCCCGTTTGCTAGCTTAGACGCCCGGATCTGATCAGACATAGGCTAAACACAGTAAATTCAAAGACATCCTGATGAAAGTCAGGAATGGCTTATCAAGAATCAACATTCTAAAGGAGGACATACACATGAAAACAGTAGAAAAATCCATTATTGCAATTCCAATGGGAGATCCAGCCGGAATTGGTCCTGAAATCACAATGAAATCTCTGACCAAACAGAAGATTTATGATATTTGCAAGCCATTAGTCGTTGGTGATGCAAAGGTTATTGAAAAAGCCATATCTATCGTTGAGGCTGATTTAGAAATTAACGTAATCAGTTCTCCGGAAGAAGGAAAATACGAGCTGGGAACCGTGGACCTGATTGACTTGGATAATATTGATATGAATCAGTTTGAATATGGAGAAGTGTCTGCCCAGTGTGGTCAGGGTGCGTTCGAATATATCAAAACATCCGTTGACTTAGCCATGGATGGAAAGGTAAAAGCACTGGCTACCACCCCAATTAACAAAGAATCACTGAAAGCTGCAAAAGTGCCTTACATCGGACACACTGAGATGCTTGAGGATTTGGCGGGAGCAAAAGATCCACTGACCATGTTCGAGGTAAATGGAATGAGAATTTTCTTCCTGACACGCCATTTATCTCTAAAAGATGCCATTAATCAAATGACAAAAGAGCGTGTCCGTAACTACCTGAATCGCTGTGACCAGGCATTACAACGATTAGGGGTTGAAAGCAGAAAATTTGCTGTAGCCGGATTAAATCCACACAGTGGTGAAGGCGGTCTGTTCGGTATGGAGGAAGTTGAACAAATCACACCAGGCATTGAAGCAGCCCAAGAAGATAGAATTGATGTAACAGGACCTGTACCAGCGGACTCTGTGTTCTTTCAGGCTTTAAATGGAAAATATGATGCAGTATTGTCTCTCTACCATGACCAGGGACATATTGCAGCGAAAATGACGGACTTCCACCGTACTGTATCTATTACCAACAGTCTTCCATTCTTGAGAACATCCGTTGATCACGGAACCGCTTTTGATATTGCGGGTAAAAACATTGCGGAAAGCATCAGCATGGAAGAGTGTATTAAGGTTGCCGGGGAATATGCACCGCGTTTTACAGCTGAGAGTCTGACAAAATAAGTTTTTACAAAGCTATTTAGCCTAGAAGCTCTGTAACATGATAAAGGATGGTGCCTCTCATCATCCTTTATCTCTCAAATAAAATTGTAATCGCATTCAAAGGGGGAAGAGAAATGGATTCCGTATCCGGAACACAAATGATTGCCGGCTTAGTATTAGCCGTCATTGTCTTAATTTTACTTATTCTGAAGACGAAGGTGCACACATTTTTAGCACTCATCATTGCCGCATCAATCGCAGGTTTAATAGGCGGAATGGCCCCACCTGCTGTTGCAGACGCAATTTCGTCAGGATTTGGCGGAACGTTGGGATCTGTCGGTATTGTCATTGGACTTGGAGTAATGATGGGCCGCTTACTGGAAGTCTCAGGAGCTGCCGAAACCTTAGCCTATTCACTCATTCGATTTGTAGGTAAGAAAAAGGAAGAATGGGCGATGGCAATTGCCGGTTTCATTATTTCCATTCCGATTTTCGTGGACTCAGCCTTTGTTATTTTAAACCCTTTGGTCAAATCCCTTTCAAGACGAACAGGTAAATCAGTGGTTTCCATCGGGGTAGCTTTAGCAGCGGGACTTGTTGTCACACACTCATTAGTCCCACCAACCCCAGGACCTTTAGGAGTAGCCGGTATTTTTGGCGTTGATATTGGACTCGTTATTCTTTTAGGAATTTTATTCAGTATCCCACTAGTAGTTGTCGGAGTATTATACGCAAAATGGGTTGGCAAAAAAATCTATCAGCTTCCTGATGAGGAATCTGATACAGGATTCTCCCGTCCTGACAAAGAAATGGGATATCCGGAACTACTGGAGATTATGGACGAAAGATCCAAAAAGCTTCCTTCATTAGGAAGATCCATGGCACCGATTTTAATTCCGATTTTGCTTATTTTCATGAATACAACTCTATCAGCTTTAGATTTAACGGAAGGCCTTTACAGCTATATTCTATTCTTAGGACAACCAATTATAGCTGTCGGAATCGGCTTACTGCTGGCGATTTATCTACTCGTTCGGGATATCAGCCGTGATGATGCACTGAAACGCATGGAGGAAGGCGTACAGACAGCTGGTATTATCCTTCTTGTTACCGGTGCTGGTGGTGCCTTGGGTGAAGTACTTGCCCAAAGCGGTGCTGGCGATTATATCGCAAACCAGGTTGCCGAATTTCCATTACCAGCAATCCTGATTCCATTCTTTATCGCATCCTTTGTACGTGTTATCCAAGGGAGTGGAACGGTATCCATGATGACAGCCGCTTCCATCTCAGCACCAATCCTGGCTACATTAGATGTCAACATGGCACTAGCCGTAGTTGCAGCTACAATGGGTTCTCTTGTATTCTCATACTTTAACGACAGCTTCTTCTGGGTCGTAAACCGTATGCTTGGAATCACCAATGTAAAAGAACAAATGCTGGTATGGTCCGTCCCAACTACTGTCATGTGGTTTGTCGCTATGATTCTATTACTTGTAGCGAATGTGTTTATCTAGGTGCCTGTCACTACCCGAATTTTGTCGAATTCACCAATAAAAAATGGCTCCGGCGTTATTTCCCGAGCCATTTTTTTCAAATCTATGTGATAGTGTGGGGACCCTTTTGTTCTCATCCTTTGCCGACTAAGATTAATGGCTTAATCCATCAGACAGATATCGCAACACTTGGTATGGTCAACCCTAACCTCTATACCCTAACTCTCTGGAAATCTCTTCTGCAGTTTTTCGTGTTTCTTCTAAAATGATTTCCTCACGTGCTTTTGAGTAGTCGGTAATGGGAATACTGACCCCTAAAGCAGCAACTGTTTCCCCATAAAAGTCTTTTATAGGATAGGAAAAGCCCATGGTATCCCGGTAATGTTCTGCTTTACTGATTGAATATCCTCGTTGTTTAATGACATCCAATTCCTGTTTTAATTGCTCTAGATTATCTATGGTATTTTCAGTCATCTTTTCAAGCGTTATATTCTGCAGATAATCCTCACGATCCTCGTCATTCATATAGGCAAGCAGTAATTTAGGAGCTGAACCCGCATATAGAGGAGACCGGCCTCCTACATGTATGACGAGCCGTACAGGTTTCGTGCTATCCAGTTTTTCTACATAAATAGCCTCATCCCCCTCTATCACTGCCATTTGTACCAGTTCATTTAACTTTGAATTTAACTTTCTCATATACGGAAGGGCTATTTTTCGATATTCCAGCTGATCACTGACACGCTTTCCTAACTCTAATAATTTTAAGCCGAGCCGATACCTGACATCATGACTGGACCTTTTAACTTTCACTAATAATCCCGCTTCCTCCAGTGAGGTAACAAGCCTGAACACGGTAGTCTTGGGGTAGTTTGATTCCTCCACCAAATCATATAGTGTCATTTCGGATTTGTCTTTAAAACAGTCTAATAACTTTATAGCCTTTAATAAACTTTGACTCATAAACCATTCACCCTATTTATTTCATGTTTTGTTATGCTATAAAACATCTATAATATACACATATATAAAAGCACATAGAGTAACCGCAAAGAAATACTTTCCATTCCATCGATACGCAACAGTCCAGCCGTCATTTCTGACACAGTTACTTATAATGATGTTTAGTGCGTTTAATGGACTGATGGCAGATGATAACATCCACGCAAACGTACACATAAAAGCAATGGCCATCGCACTGACCTGAATATCTGTTGATAATAGTAGTGTTAATATGATAGGCACAACTATGATTTGATGCATACCAAACAACGCCATAATAGTCACTAATAAGAGGATAAGTAAAAATAAAAGGAATATAGAGATTTGTGATGACCAGACCAAAATCGCTCCAACTACATCAACAATTCTTGTGTTCACCAGCGCATTTCCAAAAAGACCCGCACTTAAAAAGATCGCAATTTCCATATTTATTCCATTTGCTACTTGCTTTTTATATGGAAGGAACACCTCTTTAATTCTCCCCCACTTTTGTCGTATGACTGCCCATACAACAGGAATAATAATACAGTTCATACAAACAAGGGTTAACATTGGCTGGTCAATGATTGCTTCCTGTAAAACTAATAACATGAGGAGACTAACAACGAAAACTAGCAGAAGAACAAAATTCTTGTTTTGATTGTCTTCTTTCAGGGAAATTTTTTCCGGAATTTCATCATCTCTTTTCCGGGGGCGCAGAATAAAAAAACCAATCAGGATTTGTATAACTGCAAATATAATTCCAATGGGCATATAGTTCAAGTAGGACATCTCCAAGGTAAACAGAACAATACCGACTGAAGCGAAAAATGGTGACCAGATAATCGAAGGGGTAAATCCACTATAATAAGCCTGCGAAAGCATTTTAGGCTGAATTTTTATATCCTTCAGAAAACCATGAACGATTCTAAGTGCACCCATATTTAAAATAGGAGCTAGACTAAGCATAAAACCGCTTGTTCCATAAAAGGTTTTTTGCTCATCGTCGTTTCTTTTTTCAAACATAGTCACAACTCCATCAATAATACCTTCCTGCCTCAAAGGTATGGATAATAATGGAGCTAAAATAATAATAGATAATAGTGCAAGATTTTGAGTGATCCCATTAAACAGATTCAAGCCTGTATAGCCTTGGAAAAAATGAATCAAAATTCCCAGCAAAAATAGACTTCCTGTTAAGATTTTTCTCTTGGGGTTTAATTTATTATAAACCATTAAGAAAACAAAAATACAAAGGACCTGTAAGACTAGATTCATTGTATCGTAGTTTAGCAATTGAGTTAAAAGATATAGGCCACTTATACTAATAATCATACAAAAACGAAACATAATCAAACCAGCTTTCCTAAATATTCCCTAAATAAACTAAGATTGTATGAAGCCTATGTTTAATAGCTAGTTAAAAGCTTAATAAATTGGTCCCCAACCTCTTCTGTTGATGCATCTCCTCCAAAATCCGGGGTTAATACCTCCCCTTCATCGATGATTTGTTTAATCGTTGAAACAATTTTTCTCCCCCATTCCTCTTCACCAAAATGGTCCATCATCTGGGCAACAGACCAGATGGCAGCCAAAGGATTAGCTAATCCCTGACCGGCAATATCAGGCGCTGATCCATGCACGGGTTCAAACATGGATGGGCTCCATCGTTTTCCCTAATAATCGTGAAGACTGGCAACTACAGGTTGCCAGTCACTTCCGTTTATTGCAAATATTCTATGATCGTTGAGATTCCCTGTCCTCCACCTATACACAGGGTAACCAGGCCGTACTTTTCGCCTCTTCTTTCCATTTCATGCAGAAGCTTTGTTGTAATTATCGCCCCGGTGGCACCAATCGGATGACCAAGGGCTATGGCACCACCATTGACATTTACTTTGTTCAGATCCATGTTTGCTTCACGGATAACCGCAATGGACTGAGCAGCAAATGCTTCATTTAATTCGATCAGCCCGATATCTTCCATTGATAGATTTGCCTGCTTTAATGCTTTTGCCGTAGACTCAACAGGTCCAATTCCCATGATGTCCGGTGATACACCACTGGTCGCCTGGGCAATAATTCTCGCCTGAGGCTTGATTCCATACTCATCCACTTTTTCCTTATTCATCATTAACAGGGCTGCTGCTCCATCATTACGTCCACTGGCATTTCCTGGTGTAACGGAACCCCCATCTTTAAATACGGCAGGAAGTGTGCTTAATTTTTCTAACGATGTCAGTCTTGGATGTTCGTCTGTATCAAATGTGAGCGTTTTTTTCCGTTCTTTTACTTCAAAGGGTACAATTTCATCTTCAAATCGGCCTGTTTTGATAGCCTGATCTGCAAGCTCCTGGCTGCGTTGAGCAAATTCATCCTGTTCTTTTCGGGAAATCTGATATTTTTCGGCCAGATTTTCTGCTGTTAGCCCCATGGTTAGCTCACCATATTCTTCTCTTGGCTGGGAGCATGGCTGACTTTCTGTATTCGGATCCACTAAAACTCCGTTGCCAGCTTTATATCCATACCTGGCATTTCGCAGGTAAAAGGGAGCTGTACTCATGCTTTCTGCTCCACCTGCAACAACGACATCAGACAAACCGAGTTTAAGTTGCATATCCGCATTATTTATAGCCTGTAATCCGGAGCCACATTGCCGGTGTACTGTATAACCAGATACACTTACAGGTAAGCCTGCACGCAATGCCGCCAGTCTTCCCAGGTTTGCCTGATCCTGACTTTGCTTAGCCTGACCCAGAATGACTTCATCCACTTCTACGTCCGCTCCATATCTATTAAGGACTTCCCGAATCACTTTTTCTCCCAGATAATCAGGAGTTACATCCTTTAATGTTCCTCCCATTTTTCCTACTGCTGTACGCACAGAACCAATAATATAGGATTCTCTTAATTCCATTTTATCCTTCCCTTCTCTTTAATTCGCGAATTAACTCCCCAGCAATGATATTTCGTTGAATTTCAGATGTACCTTCATAGATTTTGGTAATCCGAGCATCACGGTAATAGCGTTCAATTGGGTAATCCTTCATGTATCCAATGCCTCCGTGAATTTGGACAGCGAGGTCAGCTACTTTGTTATAGACTTCTGAGCCATATAATTTAGCAATCGCCGCTTCTTTTACCACACGCTGCTTTTGATCGGTCATCCATGCCACCCGGTATGTCAAGGATTTTAACGTTTCGATCTGCATACTAATATCCGCCAGCATATTCTGGATGGTTTGGATTTCCAAAATTGGTTTACCGAACTGCTCCCGCTCTTTTGCGTAGCTTAGGCAATGCTCCAGTAATTTTTCACAGGAGCCCAGGTTTCGAGCCGCTAGACCTGCACGACCATTGGCAAGTACCTTTAATGCATTTACATAGCCCTGCCCTTCTTCACCCAGTACATTTTCAGCCGGGACTTCCATATCTTCAAAAAATAATTCCGCAGAGTGAGATCCCCTAAGTCCCATTTTTTCTTCTACACTACCTAAAGAAAAACCAGGGAAATCCTTCTCAACAATAAATGAAGTAATTCCTTTGGCACCCTTTTCAGGATCTGTAACAGCCATAACAGTGAAAACATTCGCATCAACAGCATTGGTGATATAGTGTTTGGATCCGTTAATGATATATTTATCCCCTTTTTTTACAGCTGTTGTTTTTAAATTTGCAGCATTTGAGCCCGCAGATGGTTCCGTTAGGGCAAACGCGCCAATCCATTCACCTGTGGCCATTTTCGGTAAGTATTTCTGTTTTTGCTCTTCTGTTCCAAACTCGACAATACCGACTGTCCCGATTCCGGTATGTGCTCCGATCAAAGTTGTAAAACCGTTATGAGTTTTGCCAAGCTCCTCAAATACGGCACATTTATCGACCATGCCAAGGCCCAGGCCCCCATACTCTTCAGGGATACTTAGACTGAACAATCCCATTTCTTTGGACTGTTCAATGATTTTTTCCGGGATTTCATTGTTTTCTTCAATTTCCATTGCAACCGGTTCCACTTCTTCTTTTACAAATTTACGCACATTTTCACGTAAGAACTCTATTTCTTCTGATAAAGTAAAATCCATAATTGATAGCCCCTTTTCTTATTTGTTTTGGAATGATGCCGGCCTTTTTTCAATAAAGGCCTTCGTTCCTTCCTGTTTATCCTCTGTTCCAAACACAACAGCCTGCGATAATTTTTCCATCCACATTGCCGTACTCTCATCGATATCAAATCCTTTGTGAACGGCCATTTTAGCTAAGTGGATAGCAATCGGTCCTTTCTTTAAAATCTCTGTTGCTACGCCCTGGGCTTTTTCAGTCAGGCTGTCTTCTTCAGGTACATAATAGCTGGCTAACCCAATTCGTTCGGCCTCTTTTCCATCAATCATTTTTCCCGTTAAAATCATATCCAGTGCACGCCCTTTGCCAATGATCCGTGCCATTCGCTGAGTACCGCCGGCTCCCGGTATAATCCCCAGATTGAGCTCAGGTAAACCGAATTTCGCTCTGTGGCCAGCAATACGAATATCACAAGCCATGGCTAATTCACACCCACCTCCCAGGGCAAATCCCTGAACAACCGCAATGGTGGCCTTTGTTGAATTTTCAATTTTAGAATAAAGAGCCTGCATACCGGGAACAATGGCTTCCAGAGGTTCTTTTTCATGTAGTTGCTTAATATCTGCACCTGCAGCAAACGACTTTTCCCCTGCACTTTGAATTATGATTACTTTTGTATCCTGACTTTTTTCTGCTATATCCAAGGCCTGATCAATTTCTTCAAGCATGGCTGCGTCTAAAGCATTGCGTACTTCCGGACGATTAAGGGTTATCCAAAAAATACCTTCTTCTGTTTGGATATCGACATTTTGAAATTGATTCATGATTTCACCCTTCTTTTAAGAATAGTTGTAAAACCCTTTTCCTGATTTTTTACCAAGCCGACCTGCCTTCACATACTTTGTGAGGATTGGTGAAGGACGGTATTTTTCACCCAATGTTTGATGGAGATATTCCATATTGCGAAGACGGGAATCAAGGCCTACTAAATCCGCCAGTTCAAGCGGACCCATTGGGTGATTTAATCCGAGTTTCATAGCTTTATCTATATCCTCTGCACTTGCAACACCCTCCATAAACATGTTCATGGCTTCATTCCCGATCAAACAATTCATCCGGGAGGTCACAAATCCAGGGAATTCATTGACTTCAACCATTTCTTTTTGAATCTGATTGGAAATCGTTCTGACCTGATCAACAGTCTCATCTGATGTATCCAGACCACGAATCACTTCAATAAGCTTCATTTTGTGTACAGGATTAAAAAAGTGCATCGCCACAACTTTATCTGGACGGGAGGTTTGTGCACCAATCTCAGTTGGACTCATCGTTGAGGTATTCGTGGCAAGAATCGCTTCCGGCTTACAAATTTCATCAAGTTGCTGAAAAATAGAAATCTTTAAATCTATTTTTTCAAGAACAGCCTCTACGACGACATCAGCGTTTTTGGCCGCCTTTGTCAGATCTGTTTCAAAATGCAGATTCTCCAGCGCCGTATGATAAACTTCCTTTGTTAAAAATCCTTTATCACAGCTCTTTTCAAGAAGAGACTCAATGTCACGTTCAGCCTTCTCAAGGGCCTCTTCTTTAACATCATTCACAAAAACCTCATATCCGGAAATCGCAAATGCATAAGCAATCCCCTTTCCCATCACTCCTGCACCAACAACAGCGGATTGATTCATGACGACATCTCCTTTGCATTACTAGAATTACTACTAGTTAGTAAGTCCTTTCTAAATGTTTTTTGAAGAAAATAGATGCTTACCAGAACGATAACACCTATAATGTCCGAGTAAATTCCCGGGATAGTCATTCCGATGGCTCCTGCAAATAAAAGCATTCTTTCATACCAAAATGCGTGTCGAAGCACCCAGCCTTCAGCAGCGCAGGCAATGCCAATAACACCAATAATAGCTGTAATAACTGATGGAATAATCTGAGATGCAGATCCGATTAACAGAAGCTGTTCTCCATATACAAACAGGTAAGGTACGATATATGCTGTAATGCCTAATCGTACAGCAGTCATACCTGTTTTCATCGGTTCAGACCCCGCAATTCCCGCTCCGGTAAATGCGGCAAGTGCTACTGGTGGTGTAATAGCTGACAATGATGCAAAGTAAAAGACAAATAAATGAGCAGCAACCGGTGTTACACCAAGCTCTATTAATGCGGGAATGGTTAAAGGTACCTGTACAATATACGCAGCAACTGTTGGTAATCCCATGCCAAGAATGATACTTGCAATCATCGTAAATATAAGCGCAATCAGTAAGATACCGCCAGATAATTCAATAATCAGACTGCTGAACTTCAGTCCAATACCCGTTAAACCTATCATTCCTATGATTAATCCCGCTGCGGCACATGCGATAACAGTTTCCAGGGACGCCTTTGCTCCAAGGTCTAAAGCCTTCACGATTTGCTTCCCTGAAAGTCTGGTAGAAGCCTGAATAGCTGCCACTAAAATGGTGCTTATAATAGCATAAAGCCCTGCCTTCATAGGTGAACTTCCACCCACAAGCATAACGACAATGACAACCAGAGGAATCAGGAAGTGGAAACCTTTCTTAAAGATTCCCCATGTGCCTGGCAGTTCTTCCTTTTTAATACCCACCATTCTATTCCGTCTTGCACGCAGGTCTACTTGCAAAAACAGTGATAGATAATAAAGAACAGCTGGAATAATTGCAGCTACAGCCAATTCCATATACGGAACCCCTAAATACGCAGCAATAATAAATGCCGATGCTCCCATAATCGGCGGCATAATTTGGCCACCAGCTGAAGACACAGCCTCTACAGCAGCTGCAAAGTAGTTTCTATAGCCTGTTTTTTTCATCAGTGGAATTGTAAATGCACCTGTTGTGGCTGTATTCGCAACAGCACTTCCTGAAATGGTACCAAGTATGGAGCTTCCAACAATGGCTGTTTTAGCCGGGCCTCCCCGATACTGTCCCATGGCTGAGACAGACAGATTGATAAAGAAATTTCCGGCACCGGAAACCTCAAGAAATTTTCCAAATAAAACAAAAAGGAATATAAAGGTTGCAGATACACCCAGTGCTGTTCCAAACACACCATTTGTTGTATAAAATAAATGATCCATAATCCACATGGTTGTAAATTCCCGATGCCCTAATGCTCCAGTAATAAAATGGCCAAAGAATCCGTAGGCCAGAAAGATAAAAACCAGCACAACGAGCGTCTTCCCTATTACTCTTCTGGTAGCCTCAATTAACGTAAACATCGCAATAAAACCAAGAACAATTTCTAAACTTGTTAATTGCTCAATATAGCTCATACGAGATTGGATCTCCTGAGCGTTAAAGACAAAATATGAATAAGAGACGATTGATAAAATCATTAATAACCAATCGTACCAATGTAACTTCTCTTTACCTGCTTTTTTTGTTGGCCGATAGATGGCAAATACCAGAACTAAGGCAAAACCCAAATGTGCAGAACGCTGAAGTATGGACTCAAATACGCCAAACAGCCCTGTGTACAAATGGAAAATAGACATGGCAATGGCTATTATGGATATTAGTTTGCCTGCAAATCCTTTCAACGCACGCAATTTTTCATTGGTCACTTCCGTCTGGTTCTGCTGAATATCATCCAGGTCAACATGGTTTCCCGCCATATCATCCCTCCTCGGGAGAAGCTTAGAACGAGCTATTCCAATACTCCTATCTCCTTATAATATTTTTCTGCACCAGGGTGTAATTCTCCAACACTATTTTTCACCGAATACTCGGCGTTAAAGTCACTCATTACTTTAGAGATATCTTCCCAGGAATCTCTTTCTTCAATGATCATTTTTGTTAACTTATAAATGGTATCTTCACTCATCAAATTATTGTTTGCTAACAGTACAGTATATCCGGCTGTGGTTAGGACATCTTCTGACTGGTTTGGATACGTACCAGCAGGGATGGTGTGTTCAAGATACCCTTCATTTTGGGCATGAAGTGCTTCAACAGTCTCTTTTTTAAGTGGTATAAATCGAAGCCCTAATGTTGTATCTAATTCCTGATATACGGCAACAGGTGCTGACAGCATTCCTGTAATGGCATCTATGTGCCCATCCCTAAGTAAATCTGCACCATCAGATGTTCCTACATATTCAATACCTTCGAGGTCGTCATAGCTCATATCATTCAATTTAAGGATCTCCTGAAATGCAAGTTCACCACTGTAGCCTTTAATACCTGGACTAACCGTTTTACCCGCTAAATCTTCAACAGAATGTATATCTGAGTCAGCACGAACGGCAATATGAAAAACATTTGGGTACAGTGTAGCAACCGTGCTTACGTTTGTTATCGGTTCTTCAAATGCTTTCTCTCCATTCAATGCTTCTGGTACGGTCTGCCCGTTACTAAAAGCAATATGAAATTTATCCTGCCCTAAGCCAAGTAGATTAGATATAGACCCCCCTTCTACAATGGTTGTAGATGAGTCAGGGAATAGATCATTCATTTTGTCTGACATTGCACCTGATAATGTATACCAAAACCCCCCTTGGGTAGCTGAACCAAACGTCATTTCACCAGGGACTCCACCAGCTGTATTGTCCCCTTGCCCGTTATTATTTGAACCTGCCCCTCCTGATGAGGAACAGCCTATTAAAATTCCTGCCATAAAAATAGTAGCTGACAGTAACCAAATCACTTTTTTCATATTGAGACCTCCTTCACAGTTTAATTTTCTCTTTAAATTCAGCACCAGTAATATCCCGAAGCTCAGACATAGATATATCTGATAATTTTTCAATCAGTACCGGGCCATCATCTGTAAACTTAAAAACCGCATGCTCTGTAACTAACATTTCTGCCTTCCTGATTCCACTGCTTGGAAAGGTTAGCTTTTCTACTAATTTTGGTTGATGGTTTTTGGCCTGATGAGTAGAAGCAATAATGATTTTCTTCGCCCCTGCCACAAGATCCATCGCACCACCAACACCTAATATACTCTTACCTGGAACAGCCCAATTGGCAATCTCTCCATAACGATCAACCTGGAGGGCACCTAAAACCGCTGCATCTACGTGACCGCCACGTATGATGACAAAGGAATCAGCACTATCAAATAACGAAGCGCCAGTATCCATTGTAATCGGTTTCTTGCTCGCGCTGATTAAATCCATGTTTACATTTTCTTCATCTGGTGTTGGACCGATTCCCAGCAAACCATTTTCCGATTGTAAATAAACTTTCTTACCATCCAAATAATCCGGAATTAAGGTAGGAATGCCAACACCAAGATTGACAACGGCACCTTCCGGAAGTTCTTCTACAACTCTTTTGGCGATTTTGATTCGATTAGATTGACTCAATATAGACCCCTCCCTTTTTCACGTATTTACTTTCCACTACGTAATCAACAAATAAATGAGGGGTTACTACTTGATGAGGGTCGATTTCTCCAGCTTCAACAATTTCATCGACTTCTGCGATTACAGTCTTGGCTGCTGTTGCCATTAGTGGGTTGAAATTTCTTGCGGTGTGGTCATAGATGAGGTTTCCGAGTGTATCCGCTTTCAAAGATTTAATAATGGCTACGTCTCCTTTGATAGCTTTTTCAAGTATATATCTCTCTCCATCAATCACTTTCTCTTCTTTTCCTTCAGCAATTTTTGTCCCTACAGCCGTCCTGGTATAGAAGCCGCCAATTCCTGCTCCACCGCATCGAATCGCTTCTGCTAATGTGCCTTGGGGGACTAATTCAATTTCCAGATTTCCATTATTCCAGGCCTCCACTGCATCACGATTAGTGGTAAAATAGGATCCGACTGCCTTTTTTAAATTTCCGGCCAGTAGTAACTTGCCAAGTCCTCTGCCTGCCTCTCCCAGATTATTACTGACTACGGTTAAATCCGTTTTATCTGATTCAGCAATTTCATCAAGAAGTGTCAAAGGGGTTCCTGATAATCCAAACCCTCCAACAAGTAATGTATCCCCATTTTTAATTACATTAAGAGCATCACTTGAGTTTATTAACTTTTTCATTCTTATGTCCTCCCTTATAATGTACAGTTCTAGAGATATATGGATTGCCAGGTCATCACCTTCCTTTTAAAAATGACATAATTCCGCAATGTGGAATTAAGATTCTGTTTTTCTAAATTTGATTATAATTAAATTTTTCTAAAAATTCAATATAAAAATAAAACTTTTTAGGAATCACAGCTAAAGGTTTTTTTAAGAATTGTTGGTAATTCCCCGTGCTCTCCCTGATTTCACTGATAGAATATCTATATCATATAGTGACATCCACCCCCATTTCCTGATAAGATACTACTACTGACTAAAAATCATTCGACAAAATTCGGGTGGTGACAGGCACCATACCCGAAAAGGAGGTTTACATATGCCAAACAATGAAGATATAGATAAAGCTACGGGTGGAGCAGTTGTTCAATCATTGGAATTCAGGCTGGGGGCATTTGGTGCGGCCATTCCCCTGTTGTTTTTTGTAATATGGGCGATCACCATTAGTGTACTCCAGCTTTCCTCCGAAGTTGGGCTTGTTCTAGGGGCCATTATGGGGCTGACCCTGGGACTTTTCTTTTCAAAGAGTAAATGGGAGGATTATGCTCAGGGATTGTTTGATGGACTGGCACAGCCGGTTGGTGTCATTGCCATTGTTGCCTGGTTTTATGCCGGAATGTTTGCACAAGTATTACAGGTTGGCGGGCTTGTTGAAGGACTGGTATGGATTGGATCCATTACAGGATTGAGTGGAGGATTGTTCGTTGCAATGACCTTCCTTCTGTCTGCAACTTTTTCAACCGCGGTGGGAACTGGATATGGAACGGTGGTTGCTTTCAGTACGCTGATGTATCCATCCGGTATTGCTGTTGGAGCAGACCCTCTCTTTATGTTCGCTGCAATCCTGGCCGGGGCTGTTTTTGGTGATAACCTGGCACCGGTTTCCGACACGACCATTGTATCGGCTGTTACCCAGGATGCAGACGTTCCCGGAGTAGTCCGCTCACGTTTTAAATATTCGATTGCCGCCGCGATTCCAACTTTCCTATTATTTGCGATATTTGGCGGGGGCGGCAATGTTCAAGGTAATCAGGCCGCAATTAGCTCTATGGCTGAATCCATTTCACCAAATGGACTGATTATGCTTGTTCCCTTTGCTCTCGTGCTATTTTTAGCCTTGCGGGGACACCATTTGCTGACATCCCTGACATGGGGAATTGTGTTTGCCATTGCGCTCATTGCTATTCTGAATATCAAGCCATTGACACAAATTCTGAATTTTAATCCTGAATCGGATATGATTGTAGAAGGTGCATTAGTATCGGGGATCACCAGCTATTTTAATATGGCTGTTTTGATTCTGCTCATTGTTGCAGCCAGTCATCTATTGAAGCTGGGCGGTACGATGGAAGTGATTACAGGTATGATGATTAAATGGATTAAAAAATCTGTACGTAGAGCAGAAATCGCCATGTGGAGCATTGTTGCCCTGCTAAATAGTGCCATAACGATTAATACGGCGGCTGAAATTGCTGCGGCTCCTTTTGTACGAGAGCTTGGAACCAGGTATAAGATTCACCGTTATCGCAGAGCCAATATGCTGGACGCCATCACCTCAGCATTGGGATACATTTTTCCCTGGGGTGCGCCTGTCCTTTTGGGCTGGTCAACCATCCAGTCAATGCAGGAGCAATATGAATGGCTCCCTGTTGTGAATCCAACGTCCGTCTTTCCTTTTGTCTTTCAAGGCTGGTTCCTCGTCATCATCATGCTGGTTGCTGCCTTAACTGGCTGGGGGCTTCGGTATGAAGGGAAGAATGGTGAAGAAGTTCGCGGGTGAGGTGCCTGTCACCACCCGAAATCGCACGAACTTTGTCGATTTTTATTTGACGACAAACGTTCCTGATAGATGTAAAAAGGGGTATGACAATACATATGTCATACCCCTTACTTATTCCGTATGCAATTCGACAAAATTCGGGTCGTGACAGGCACCAGCCTATAGTGTATCATTCTTCTCCAGCATCTCAGGATCTACCTGAACAGTGTCCGGATACTTTATGCCGGCTCCTGTGTTTAATCCTACTACGGTCTCATTTTGCCCAATCCAGCCTTCCTCCCGCAGTTTGCGGATAGCGACAAATGTGGCTGCTCCCTCTGGGCATACGAAGCTTCCTTCCAAGCCTGCTATTTTTTCCTGTTCGTCCAAAATGGCTTGATCATCTACAGCCACCGCACATCCATCCGTATCATATAGGGCATCCAGCACAAGAAAATCTCCCAGGGCTTTAGGCACATTAATACCAAAGGCAAGTGTTGATGAATCATTCCAGAACTCTGATTCACGCTCCCCATTCTCCCAGGCTTGCACAATAGGGGCACATCCTGTTGACTGAACCGCAACCAATCTAGGTAATGAACCTTCAACCAAGCCCAGTGTTTTTAATTCCTTCAGAGCCTTATAAATGCCGATCAGACCCACTCCACCACCTGTTGGGTATACGATAACATCAGGAAGCTTCCAATTGAGTTGCTCGGCAATTTCCAGCCCCATTGTTTTCTTTCCTTCTATCCGGTAAGGTTCCTTTAAGGTTGAGGCATCGTACAGGTTATAATCCTTTACAGCCTTCCCCACAATTTTTCCAGCGTCACTAATGAGGCCATTCACTAAATAAAGATTAGATCCGGATAAGGATACTTCTGTTCTGGTAATCTCCGGAGCATCCTTGGGCATAACAATGGTGGATTGAAGTCCGGCCCTCGCACTATATAAAGACCATGCAGCCCCGGCATTTCCATTCGTGGGCATCGCAAGCTCATCCACTCCTATTTCTGTTGCTTTTGATACACCGACTGCCGCGCCTCTCGCTTTAAATGACCCCGTAGGAATCAGTCCTTCATCCTTCATATAGAGATTTTCAAGCGACATGTCCTCCCCTAGATTGGTAAAGGAAACAAGCGGTGTCATTCCTTCCCCTAAGGACACGACATTTTCACGATCTTCAACAGGAAGAAGCTCATGATACCTCCATATAGAGTTTTCCCGTCCCTTCAGATCCTCAGCAGTAAAATTCTTCTGCAACTCATCAAGATTATAATCTACCAGGAGCGGCGAACCGCACGAGCACAATTGATGCTGCTCCTTCGTATGAAACTCCTTCCCGCATTTCGGACAATAAAGATGCGAAACATAACTGTATTTCATGAAAACCCCTCCCATTAATGATTATTCGACAAAATTCGGGTGGTGACAGGCACCTAATAGTCCCATCTCCAGGCACTTATCAACAGATAACTTTTTGGTGAATTTGGGGAAGCGGATTTCTATAATTTCATCGCTGCAGGACACGATTTCACCCCGGCCAAAGACTCGATGCTTGACCATCATCCCTTCCTGCAAAGCATCCCGCTCTTTTATCGCATTCGGGTCATAAGGGATTCTGGTCTTTTTGGTGCTTGTCCGGCTTTCCCTCTTCCCTGTCTTCTCATCTTCCTTAATAACCTTGGGTGGATGTACAATCCGCTCCACATCATGATAGAAGCGTGACGGCCGCGCTTTTTTCCCGTACTTGCGCTGATAGGTAACAAGCTCCAGATGCTGCTCGGCCCGGGTCATGCCAACATAAAAAAGCCGGACTGCTTCCTCCAGCGGTTCGTATACCCCATCCTTTGCACTTTCCAGATCAGACTGCGCCGGAATCACACCATCGATCAAATCAATCATATACACCCTTGGAAATTCCAGCCCCTTCGCACTATGAAAGGTAGAAAATGTGACGGCATCCTCACCCTTATTAAACTTTGAGGAAGCCATCAGGGCATCCAGGTGTTTAATCCGTTTCCCGAAACCCGCCACACTGTCCACTGATTTGGCTATGTCCTCCAAAGTGTTCAGTATATCAAATAGATTTTCCTTATTAAAACCGAGCCGCTTACTCATATCCTTCAAGACGTCTTCATACCCAAGCTCTGTACGTATGGAGCGGATCGCCTGTCCTGGATCCATTTGCTTCATTTCACGAAAAATCTCTTTTCCCTTTTTAATCTTCACCTTCTGAAAATCCTTCAAACGGGTATAACGAATCAGGTTGTCAAACACCGATTCACCATTCTGCATTCTATGAAGCTGCTCCATATGATTTTTCGATAAATACCAGTTAAACTTTCCATAAACCCTTTCGAAAATATCCGTCCGCCTGGCATCAAAAGCGAGCCGCATAAAATTCAGGACATCCTTCACAATCCAATGGGTGAAAAAACGGTTGTCAGGATCCTTCATATAAAAAGGAATTCCGGCCCGGGCAAACGCATCAATCAGAGGAATTGAGGATGAATGGTTCCGGTATAATATCGCTGCATCCCGGTAATTTTCAAGCAGAGAAATTTTATCCACCAGATAGCCCGGCTGCTCATGATAATCCCTTAGCGCAGTCAGCTCAACCTGCTCACGGGAAGGATTTTTCGTGAACATCTGTTTTTCATAGCGATTTTTATTGCGCTTAATGAACCTGTTCGAAACATCTACAATCTCTTGGCTGGAGCGGTAATTTTGCTCAAGCTTGAGAATTTTCGCTTCCGGATAAACTCTTTGAAAATCGAGCAGATATTGTGGCTCGGCCGCCCGCCACATATAAATCGACTGATCATCATCGGCAACAACAAATAAATTTTTGTGCTCCTCCACAAGCTGCTCAATGATGGCATGCTGAACCAGTGACGTATCCTGACTTTCATCGGTGAGGACATAATCAAATTTTTGCTGATATTTCACCCGCAGCGTCTGGTCTGTTTTCAGCACATCATTCGCCAGGGTAAGCATATCATCATAATCAAGAAGCAACTGGTCAGAACGGGATTTTTTAAAGTCCTCGTACTGTTTTAAAATATCTGCGGCTTTAGACACATCACATGTGATGGCCGTCCACTTTTCCTCAGGGATCAGGCGGTTTTTAATATAACTGATATAGGTAGTGAGCGCCTCAAGCTGATCTTCCGTTATCGTCTCCTCGTGTACAGACTGATAGATTTTCCGCAGAATTTGCTTCTTATTCAGCTCACCCTGCCCTTCAATGAGCTCATACCGGATTCCCTGCCGATTAAAATACTCCCTCACGACCTGAAAAGCCAAACTATGTATAGTAGAAAAATGTATAGAAGGAAGATTGGGAAAAAACTGCTGAAACCGCTCTTTCATATCATTGGCCGAAGCCTTACTGAATGTAACAGCCTTTATTCGGGAAGGATCGGCCTTTTGAACCTCTATTAAATATCCAATTCTCATGATGATCGTTGTCGTTTTACCTGAACCCGGAGACGCCAGCAGCAGGAGCGGACCCTTTGTATGTAAAACCGCCTGCTTTTGGACCTTATTTAGCACAACCCCCAGTTCGGCACTCTTTCTATCAAAAAAATACGAATCTCTGCTGTTCATCATACGAACTCCTCTATGCATCTACCGCGTTTATTCCTTATTAATCGTATCATAGAGGAACGAATGTGGATATATGGGAAATGTTTCATTCGACAAAATTCGGGTGGTGACAGGCACCACCCGGTCAGGCACCACCCGGTCTATTCCTTTCGCCCGGAAAGGAACCACCCTCCAATTGCAGTGGATAGTAAAACCGACCAGAAAACAGCCGTCCAGGTAATACCATGAGGAAACTCGTGCGGTAATACTCCGACATCCTCATGAGCCAATGTAATGACCGCAAGCTTCACCCCCACCCAGGCAACGATAAGATAAGCGGTAGTTTCCAATCCCGGCCGGTCGTTTAGCAATCTGACAAACCATGTTGCTGCATATTTTATCAGAATAAGTCCTGCAATCCCCGCGAACACAACAATGGCAAACTTTGCTCCATCCATTCCACCAAATGCCGGCAGCGGCGTTTCCGGCAGTGCGATGGCAAGGGCAACCGCTGCTAAAATCGAATCTATGGCAAAAGCCACGTCTGCAAGGCCAAGCTTGGCAACTGTTGGCCAAAAGCCTGACCCCTTCGAAAGTACTGTGTTCTCATCGTCCTCCTTATTCGACCCCAGCACATGCTTCATCCCTAAATAAATCAAGTAAGCAGCACCGATTGCCTGAACCTGCCAAACATTAGCAAGAAATGAAATGGCAAAAATAGCCGAAAATCTAAAAATAAAAGCTAACATAACGCCATAATTAATGGCCCGGTTTTTTTGATCACCAGGTAAATGTTTTGCGATAATGGCCAATACAAGCGCATTATCAGCTGATAGCAGTCCTTCCAGACCAATCAGCACAAGTAATGTCCATCCGTATTCAATCCAGATTGATTCCAATGTCCTTTCTCCTCTCACAATTTCATGTTGGTATTTGCATAAAAAAGAGACCCCTGCACTAAAGCAAAGGTCTTGCTAACAATGGTTAGGTCGCCAATAATGCCGAGAGTCGACTCTGTTTTGACGATCATTACTGTTAAAGCTACTCCCCTTAATTTCATATGAAAATTATATCAATAAAACAAAAACCTGTACATGAAATTCGACAAAATTCGGGTGGTGACAGGCACCTGAATAGGACAAAATCCCCTCCACATATACTCTAACAACAAATACATGCGGGGTGATTTTTTCATGAGACATGTAAAACTGACTTATGATAGACTGGTGGCCTTTTACATGGAGGAGGTTGACCGTCAAACAGCTTTTCGCTATACCTCAAAAATGCGGAATGCCGTCAACCCTTACATAATTGTCGAAAAACGAATGGATCATAAATATAACGTGATTAGTGGATTTTCATATGTTTCGGCGATGAAGCAGCTGCGGAGAAAATCCCCTCTCCTCTGTTATGTGGTGGGACCTTTTAAATCAGAAAAGGAACGAAAGGTATCCATGCTCAAGCATTGTGTAGAGAGAAACGAGAACATAAACTACGTGGAACTCCTTTATTATGAGTTAATCCGTGAGTGGAAAATGAACCCTCGCTCTATTGAGAAGATTCTGGGCAAGGCCTTTTTTGAAAAACGAAGCCAGCCACTTCAGCTGTGGCTATCAGGTTCCAGACACGAACATTCCAGGATACAAATGAAACATGAAACCAGGACGTGTATGCTGTATATAAGTCCCAGCCTAAACCACCGCCACCGTCTGTCCAATTGCAACCAGCTCATCCCGTCCTCTTACCAAGAGAAAGCAGAGCAACTAGGAATTAAGCCTTTCATCCAGGCCATTTTCCTGAACAATTTGTACAGCTTTAAGGAAAAGTGCCTTCTCGCAGAAATTTTCCTTTCTGAGGGAACAGAATTAAACAGCAGCCATCTCTTTTTATTCCGGAGATACAGAGAAAAATATCCTCTGTTTGAAGACTTTTATGAGGCAAAAAAGCAGGTCCGGCAAGCCCTGAATCCACAAGAGCCCATGGAGGAATACTGGTCCTCTATCCCTCACCCGAAAACTCTGGAGGAATACCTATTGGATTACGAGATTTATAATCTGTATTCACAAATGTACTGATGTTCGATTCGACAAAATTCGACCGGATTCGGGTGGTGACAGGCACCAGCTGCGGTATTTTTTCCCCTTTTCGTCCTTGGTTCCGGAAAAATGGTCTAACAGCACGTCCATATTCATATACGGTGGTCGTTCCTCCTGATTACCGCAAAAATACTGCAGGCTGCTCCACGCATAATCCTGGGGTCTGGAAACAATATTTGCTTCAAGTGGATTCAGGTGGATGTAGCGACTCGTCTCAAGCATACTCTCCTCATTGGCAATCAATCGATCAAAATAACGCTTTTCAAACACATGGCCCGTGAGCTTATACTTATAATTGAAGTAATCCGCATAACGCTTGTTCACCCGGGCCATCACCTTTGAGATTTCCTGCTCCTGTGAACGAAGCTGAAGGTGAACGTGGTTGGTCATCAAACAATAGGAAGCCACCTCAAACGGACATTTTCGATACACATGCTCCAATATATAAAGGAATGTCAAAAAATCCTCCTGCTCCAGAAAGAGATCCTCACGACGGTTCCCGCGACAAACAATATGATAAAAATATCCAGGCTCCCAAATCCGCTTTTTTCTCCCCATCATGCTCACCTCACACTATTTTTATTCCTCAGGCGAAACCTGTCTGCGCCTGAGTGTGAGGTTAGTATACTCCTTGCTGCAAAACCGTGCACATCAGGGAAAATTAAATACAGATACACTGAGTAATGAAAATCCAAAAGGTATGTAGAGGAAAATGAGATTTTTTGGGTTTCATTCAGGTGGAAGGATGAATTTATATATATTTCGGGGTGGTGCCTGTCACGCCCCGAATAATCTTGTTTCACAAAATGTTTCACACAAAAATAATAAAAAATCTGGCCTGGCAGGCTCGCTCAATGTCTTTTTATAGATATTTTATAATTCTTCAACGACCTCCCCATCGCCTGAATGTTTTCGGGTAAATAATCAATACGGTATGCAATCATCAATCGATCATTCCTGTTTTTTTCATCAGGTTTATCAGAAGCCTTCAGTAAAAGAGTTGAGTTACTCATTTCCAGATCCGCGAACTCACAAGCTCAACTAAGAAGAGCAGACCAATATTGACGCAACTTCCCCGATAACGTACAATTTATTTTAGTTATTTTGTTCAAAACATATTAAATAAATTAAACTTAACAATCATATAGCACCAGGTTTGACACAAGTTCAGTCCAATAGGGTTCAAAAAGTTAAAAAATCACAAGATATTCTCATTAATGCCATTGCCAGACAAAGGTTATCTATGGTGTTACACCTTTGAATATTTTCCTGCAAAACGTTAAGAGGAGGACGATTACAGTGGAGAAAACAAACACAGCACTAGTCTTAATTGATATACAAAAAGAGAGTGAATTCGGCATCCAGGGGGTTGAGCAAGCCGTTCAAAACGCTGAATTATTAATTGCGGAATGCCGGAAACAGGGCATTCCAATCATTTATACCCGCCAAATTAACCGTGAAGATACGATTGGTCTTTCAAATCATGAGCCATTGAAGGAAGATGGAACACCGGTCTTTTATCATGATGGAACAGATGCTGTTGAAATTTTGGATAAAATAAAACCCAAAGAACATGATATTGTGGTTGATAAATACCGATGGAGCAGTTTTTATGGTACCAACCTGGATCTGATTCTCAGGAATATGGGAGTTAAGAATTTGCTGATGGGTGGCTTTGTAACAGACGGATGTTTAATGACATCTGTGTTTGATGCATACTTTCGTGACTACCAGGTACATCTGGTGAAGGATATGTGCGGTGCCACTAACGAAGGGGCCCATATGGCTTCTATTCTAATGATCGCCAACTGGGTATACGACGTGGAGATTTATAATACCGATGAACTCATTAAAAAATTAACCGGTAATTCATACAGAAGCTGGAAATCCGCCTATCCGGATCAGCTCCAATTCACACCAGAAAACCTGCGCCGTGTGTTCAGTGAGCTTTAGGTCGGGGATGGTGCCTTCGGGGGTGGTATCTCCACGGCTGGTGCCTCCGCAGCTGGTGCCTGTCACGCCCCGAATAATCTTGTTTCACAGAATGTTTCACGCTTTATATAATTCAAGTTTAAACCTATGGCCCCGATGAAGCACAGAAAAACATAGGAATTGCAAGAATGGTGTCCCTCATTGCATTCATGAAGGACGCTTCACCTTTTAAACAACACCGAGTGGTCCTTCATAACGATGATGAAGGCCAATCCAGCTCTAAAAACGAGCCGAAGTGTCCTTCACTACATCAGAAAGCAACCATTTGATTGACAGTCCATCAACCGGGAATATTTACAAATCCCTTACGACCGTCAACCCACATAAAAAGACCGGGCATTTTATGTACCCGGTCTATCCATACTGGAGAAATATGAAAAAGCATCTCCCCATTAATTTAAGAACTTCACACACACAGCCTCTGGCGCATGTACATCCTTCTGCAACAAGGTGAGCGTTCCTTGCTGTTGATTTCTTTCAAACAAGGCAAGGGTTCCTGTTTCCTGATTGGCAGCTACGATAAACTGTTCTGTTGGATCCAGTACAAAATCCCTTGGCCAGTCCCCTTCTGTATGGGTCCATTCGATAAATTCCAGCTTGTTATCCGCTTTTACACGATAAATGGCAATCGAGTTGTGCCCCCTGTTGCCAGCATAAACAAACTTCCCATCCGAAGAAAGATGAATCGCACTGCCCTGACTATTTTCCGTGAAATCCTCTGGAAGGGTAGATATATATTGAACGTCCTCAAAGGTCCCTTCCTCCTCATCATATTTAAGCACAATAACTTCATTACTGAGTTCCGTCATCACGTATGCATACGGAGCATTCGGATGAAAAGCAATATGACGGGGGCCGCTTCCAGGTTTCACGGATCGCACGCTTACTTCACGCAAAACATCTCCATCCGGCTGATAAGTTGTTATCCTGTCACTTCCTAAATCGATGACAACTACATATCGTTCATCTGGTGTGAAGCCTGCAAAGTGAAGGTGCGGTTTCTCCTGTCGCTCATGGGGGCCACTTCCCTCATGCTCAACGGATTTTGGTGGCTGAATCGACCCATCCTCCTTCGTTAGAAAAGCCTCTGCCTGCTTCGTATGAAAATTAGCCGAGACAACTAAGCTGTTTCTGCTGTTGACACTCACATGACAGGGAGCCGAGCCGTCTGTAACCTGTCTGTTTAATTTTTCTAAATCACCGGATTCACCGGTAATTTTAAAAGCAGCGATACCACCCTGGTCCCCTTCCTTAGAGACCGCATAAAGATATTCATTTTTCTTGCTAACCGTTAAGTATGTAGGGTTATCCAGGTGAGCCGCAACCTCTACATTCGTAATCTGTTTCTTTTCCGTATCCAACGTAAAACGATAAACGCCCTCGCTATTCTTTTTTGTATATGTTCCAATATAACCTGTGAATTGTCTTGCCATAATCCAGGATCCTCTCTTTGTTGTAAAATTTTATCTCCTTTTATAATAGCAAATGCTGTAGTGGGAAGAAAAGAAGGTGCCTATTCATCTCCTATACCAATCTCGTTCTATTGTTCCCCCCATCTGCACAATCTCTTCACATATAATAAAAAAGGAAATTCTCCCTATTGGAAACTTATAAACTCCTTCTCCTTTATTTTAATGACTTCATGTCTAAAAGAGCTGGGACAATGAACCTGTCCCCATGTCCCACCACCTCCCGAGCACTTAAAATTTCACAAACAAATCCGATATAAATATAGTGGCTTCTCAAAAATTCGACAAAATTCGGGTGGTGACAGGCACCAAAAAGGAGGTTCAGCATGAAAAAGTATGATATTCAGGTTCAGCATGAGAAAAAGACGATTGATATGGTGGTTCGTGGCAGTTTCTCGGAGCAGGATGTGCAAAATTTTATGAGGGATTATCAAAATGCGGTATCGAGTATTAAGGCTGGAGAGTATACGTTAGAAATCGATTGTACCAATTTGGATATTTTGACACAGGATATGGTTCCGCAAATGGAAGCTTCCTTGAATATGTATAAGGAGTCCGGTTTTCATACGGTCCAGCTTAATATCCGGAATAATGCCGTTCTGAAGCTGCAACTGCACAGATTAGCACGCAGCATTGGCCTTAAAAACGCTAAGACCGTAGACGTTTAAACAAACAGGAGAATCACATTGATGTCTTTGAGTATGCAGTCATTTATCCACATCATCCCATTACATTTACACAAATGATTGCATGCCAAAAGAAACGATTTTATTAGAAAAAGGAGATTCAAATCAGAATGAACAACATCAAGATAAAAGAAGTCGCTATTTATCATCCCGAAAAGATTGTACATAACGATTTTTTCATTGAACATTTTAAAGATAAAAAGGATATATCGCACTTCTTAGAGGTCATGGGGAGAGAAAATCGATACGTGATTGATAATGAAGAGGAAAACGGATTAACGATGGGTATTGAAGCGAGTAAAAAGGTACTTGAGAGAGCAAAATTAACCGGAAACGATATTGACATGATTGTATTTACAACTCAGGTTCCGGAAACCACCTTCCCTACCAATGCTATCTATGTCCATCATGCCATTAACGCTAAAAAGCAAGCCATTACAATGGATACAAATGCGAACTGTGCCGGTATGACGATTGCTGTGGAGCAGGCATCTTATTATATGAAAGGGAATCCTAACGTCAATAAGGCTTTAATCATCGGTTCTGATTACAACACGCTTGTCAGTAATCCCGATGAAGAAATCACTTATGCGAATTATGGAGATGCCGCAGCTGCTGTGATTTTAGAAAAAACGGAGGAGAACACTGGATTTATCGATTCTACGTATTTTACCGATTCGTTTATCCGCGATATGATCCGATTTCCTAAAGACGGCTTATCGAAAAGCATCTTAGAGGATAAAAGTGTTTCCACCATCCGCTGGCAGAAGTTTGATGGGTCCAAGGCCTTACCCCCAGCGTATGACATGATTTCTACCCTGTTAGAACGGAATCACCTGGATCCTAAAGACATTAAGGCCTACTGTTTATCGCAATTTGCTTTAAGCAACATCCTGAGAATTCAGGAACATTTTGCCCTTGATGACGAACAAATCGTCTATGTTGGAGATCGATTTGGATATACAGGTACAAGCAGTCCTTTTATCGCCTTACACGAAGGAATTGAAGATGGACGCATCCAGCGTGGGGACTACGTGCTGTTCTGGACAGTCGGAGCAGGTCATGAATTAGTCGCTACCTTATTTAAATATTAATGCGACAACGTTTTTTCATAAAAAAGGGCAGTATTTGCCTTAGAAAAGATAAAAGCCTTTTGACTGCTATAACAGCAATCAAAAGGCTTTTCCTGTTCGATTTGTAAGAGTAGTTTTTTACATTTTAAACTGACGCACCAGACCGTTTAACTCCTCTGCAAGCTGTGATAACTGCTCAGAACTTGCGGTTACCTCCTGCATGGTACTGTTTGTCTGCTGTGATGCAGCGGCTGATTCCTGCACTCCCGATGCAGCCTCTTCAGATACAGAAGCAATTTCTTCAATAGAAGCATCCATTTTTTGACTTGAATTAGCCATCTCCGTAAGATTATTCGTAACAAATCCGATACTGGCAGCAATTTCATCGATGGCTATACGAAGGGTCTCAAAGGTTTCCTCCATCGATTGAATTTCATTTGCTCCTTTTTCCACTTCAGCATAACCATCTTCAAGTGATTGAACCACGGTTGAGGATCCTTCCTGAATGCTGCCTACAATTGTCGTAATTTCTGTGACAGAATCAGACACCTGTACAGCTAATTTCCGAACTTCATCAGCTACTACAGCAAATCCTTCCCCATGCTCTCCTGCTCTGGCAGCTTCTATGGCAGCATTTAACGCTAAGAGATTTGTCTGGTCTGCAATATCCTTAATGACGGTTACTAGTTTTGAAATTTCACTCGACTGGGCATCTAAACCTTTTACCTTTTCAACCGATTGATCAAAAATGGAGTAAATGGACTTCATTTGATTTACAGATCGGTTCATCAGCTTTCTTCCATCATTCGTCATATTCAAAACTTGCTTCGAGGCATCATAGGTTAGCTCACTGTCCTCATTTGATTCTCTTAATTTAGTAGAGAAAGCTGTTGTATTATCCGCCATTTGACTGGCATGATTCGCCTGATTTTCAGCTCCTGAAGCGATTTCTTCCATTGCAGCTGAGACCTTTTCTGTACCCCTCATGACTTCATTTGCGGACTGTGTAAGTTCTTCACTATGAGCAGACACAGTCTCAGATACAGAATGAATTTTACCTAAAAGTTCCCTCATATTCTGACTCATATCGTTCGTAGACTCTACAAGCCGGCCGATTTCATCCTTGGATTCCACTTGTAAATTTTCGTCGGATAAATCCCCATCTGCAATTTTTTTCATGCGATTCATAACCGTCTTAAGCTGTTTCGTCATGCTTCGGGAGAGAAGTGCTGCAATCAGGATTCCAAAAATGACAGCCAAAATCATAATGATCAGACTAATATTCCCATTTGCACTACTCGCATTTACGATATCATTTCCTGTTTGATTCATCTGTTCTTCGCGTTCAATCGCCAGTTTTTCAAAGGATTGAATTAATTCATCTGACAGCGGCTGAACCTCAGTTTCCATAATTTGCAGAGCTCTTTCTTTATTGCCCTTCTCGTACTCCGCATACACCTGATCTGTCAGGGTACCCCATTCGATTTTCTGATCAATCAGCTCCTGAACCTTACCGGACTTATCCAGTTCCAGCAACTCATTTTCCAAAGCAATGCTCTCTTCTATACCATTTTGAAATTTTTCCTTGTATGTCTCATCTTCATATAACAAAAATCCCCGCAGCAAATTGGTTCGCTGGGACATATTTAATGCAATCTTTTCCGCCTTCACTAATGAATTTAAATGATCATCATTTAACTCTTTTACTTTATCATTCGAATTTTGATTGAAAATTAACGTTGTGATTCCCAATACTAAAACGAATAAAATAATCGTTGAAAAAGCTGCGAAAAGTTTTGATCTAATGCTTTTAAAGTTGAATACTTTTAGATTTTTCATAGGATGTCACCTCTGTCTTTTCTTGTTGATAAAGTGAAACTTCCATCAGTGGGGGTTTCTCCATCCCCCACTGATGGTTAGTTGAACTTATCAGGAATTTACTGGCCGTTTATCCCCCCACTTAGTCTTGTTGGGTTACCCTCAAGACTTGAAGTGGGGGTTATACGGCCAGTTAATGCGTGATAAAAGGTCTGGAGATGAAATTCCAGTGCCTTTTTACCAAAGTTTCTATATGCATAAATCAATCTATCTAAATATGTATTAATGTTTATCTATCTCCTCATTTCCTCAATTTAAATAATTTTGTTTTGTTAAAAGTTTTCTTTTTTCTCCACCCATTTACAGTACAAACGCTAACAATTCGCCGTAATAGGTACAGATGAATTTTTTCAGCTCCTCATTTAATATCGACTGCATCGCTAAAATCTTTAGCGGGCCAGGATGGTGCCTGTCACAACCCGAAAAATCTTGTTTCACAAAATGTATCACAATATAGCTGGGTCAGTGATAGATGGCGCCCAAGACTTCTGGACTGTCTGCTTTGTTGCGTTTCTCTGTCCTGGGACAGTGTACCTGTCCCCATGTCCTGCGCGCGGTGACACGGGGTGGTGACAGGCACCTAAGTATGAAATAATCAAAAAATTCTAAGTAATATATTGCATTTCGACACGGAGAATAGTATTATAGATTCCATCGATATATTGCATATGGGTAATCCATTATTTAGCACCAAAGGGGGCACTTATCATGAAAGGGAAACTGTCTTTTTCGTCTTACGCAGTCATTGGAGTCATGTTATTTGCATTATTTTTTGGAGCTGGCAATCTTATTTTTCCAGCAAACCTCGGCCAGAATGCTGGTACTAACGTCTGGTCGGCAACATTTGGATTTTTAATTACAGGAGTAGGGCTGCCGCTGCTTGGAATTATCGCTATGAGTTTTTCAGGGAGTCGAAATCTCCAGGAGCTTTCAAGCCGTGTACACCCGGTTTATGCTGTATTTTTCACATCACTGCTTTATTTAACAATCGGACCATTTTTCGCTTCTCCTCGTACAGGGACGGTGGCATTTGAGATTGGTATATCACCTTTTGTAAGTGAGTCTTCACAGCAGATCGCCCTATTTATTTTTACATTAGTGTTTTTCGCAATCGTACTTTTATTTTCATTAAAGCCTGCAAAGCTTGTTGATAATATCGGGAAGTTTTTGGCACCTGGACTCGTTGTTCTGCTTGCGGTTCTTTTGATTACAGCAATCGTTAATCCGATCGGAGCAATGGAAGCACCTCAGGAAGCTTATTCTAGCGGAGCATTTATCACTGGCTTCCTTGAAGGATATAACACCATGGATGCACTGGCATCGCTGGTATTTGGTATTATTGTCATAAATGCGATCCGCTCCTTAGGTGTTACATCCAATGCCGATGTTCTCAGGATCACTGTAAAGGCGGGCAGTATCGCCATCTTGCTGCTCGGAATGATTTATGTCGGCATTGCCTATTTAGGAGCAACGAGCACACAGGTATTCGGAATCTTTGAAAATGGCGGACCAGTTCTAAGTAACGCCGCATCCCATTATTTTGGAACGTTCGGATCCATTCTTCTTGCGGTTACGATTACACTGGCATGTCTGACCACTGCCATCGGGTTAACGACCGCCAATGCGGAATATTTTCACACACTGTTTCCGAAAATCAGCTATAAAGCACTGGTAGTTTTCTTTGCAACCTTAACCTTTGTCATCGCAAACTTTGGATTGACGAACATTATCACTTATTCTGTGCCGGTTCTCATGTTCCTGTATCCACTGGCGATTGTACTCATGCTCCTGACATTTTTGTCGCCATTGTTTAACCATGCACGTCTTGTTTATGCGGCAACGATTACAGCGACGTTCTTGATCAGTATTTTTGATGGACTTAAATCACTCTGTCAATCACTGGGAATTGAGTATTTCGGTTGGATGCAGCCGATTGTAAACTTCTATGAACAATCATTACCGTTGTACAATCAGGGACTCGGATGGCTGCTGCCGGCAGTTGCCGTCATTGCAGTCACCGGTGTGATCAGCCGTTTTCAAAAAGCAGCTGAGCTTCATGCATCATAATATGTTAACAAATTCGGAATCGCCTGGTTAGCGACTAGCGATGAGGGAAGTATCGGTTTTCGTTGGGCGCTGAAGCTGCACATGGCTTTACACTCAAAACTTCAAACCATAGACAAAAAAAGCGGGCCTCCTCCTTATCGAGGGGGCCTGCTTTTTATTGACTGAAACTCCTTGGCAAGGTTCGAAGCCAGTTTTCTTTCATGATGGATGCCGCCTTCTCTTTGTCACCTTGTTTCATTAGGTTAATAATCGACTTGTGTTCATCAATGGATTCTTCCGTCAAAATGATAGAGTTATAGAAAAAATGTCTGTGAACATGCGCCTGCAAAGACTCGAGACTGCTCTGGATATAAGGGTTATTTGCGATATCGACAATCAGCTGGTGGAATTCTTCATCAACATTCAGCGCCGCATAGCTGTTATTGGAGTGGATGGCTTGTGCGAAGCGTCCATTAATGGCTTCAAGTTGGGCAAGCTGATCTGTTGTCATGTGGTCAATCGCCAGTTCTGCAGCTAATGACTGTAATGCGGCCAGTGGAGGGAGCAAGTCTTTAATGGCCTCCCGTTCAATTTCGGTTACCTGTGTCGCCTTCCCAGGATACATTTTGACAAACCCCCGTACTTCCAAGAGCTGCAAGGATTCACGAATCGGCGTCCGGCTAACTCCTAATGCATCTGCCAGCTCCTTATCATTTAATTTTTCACCTGGAAGGAGCGTTCCATCAATAATCCACTGCTGGATCTGTGTAAACGCATATTCCTTCGCAGACTGCCGAGCATGTTTGGCATAATTTGCAGGTATTGGCATGGATATCCGCCTTTCTACATCTTCATATTGTATGAGTATAGTATACATCAAAAAATACTATGATGAAATATGCGATATATTGGGGAGGTGCCTGTCACCACCCGGATTTTGTCGAATTACCAAAAGAGGCTCACCTCCCTAATTAAGATCAGGGGATAAGCCTCTATTTAAAGCCGTGAAACATTCTGTGAAACAAGATTAATCGGGTGGTGACAGGCACCAACCTAAGCAAGGACTTCTTTCGCCTTTTCCCGAAGCTTGAATTTTTGAACTTTGCCGCTGGCTGTCATTGGGTATTCTTCTGTAAATTTGATGTATCTCGGGATTTTGTGTCTTGAGATTTTTCCTTTACAAAATTCACGGACGTCTTCCTCTGTTACGCTTGAGTCCTCTTTAGGAATAATCCATGCCATTAATTCTTCCCCGTACTTTTCATCCGGGATTCCAATGACCTGAACATCGAGAACGTCGGGGTGCGTGTACAGGAACTCTTCAATTTCCCTTGGATAGATATTTTCACCGCCGCGGATCACGATGTCCTTGATTCGTCCTGTAATTTCCACATAGCCATTTTCGTCCATGATGCCGATGTCCCCGGTATGAAGCCAGCCATCCTCATCAATGGTGTTTTTCGTCGCTTCTTCATTGTTGTAATAGCCTTTCATCACAAGGTAGCCTCTCGCACAAAGCTCGCCGGGTGTATTCGGAGGCAATGTTTCATTCGTGGCGGGATCGACAATTTTTACTTCCACATTCGGCTGGGCCTTCCCGACTGTACTGACTCTGAGTTCAATGGGATCATCTGTTTTGGATTGGGTAATAACTGGAGAGGATTCAGTCTGCCCGTAAGCGATGGTGATTTCCGATATTCCCATCTTATCCATGACCGACCGCATCACCTCAATCGGGCAATTGGATCCGGCCATGATACCGGTGCGTAAATGACTCAAATCGTATTGATCAAAGGAAGGATGATTGAGCTCGCCAATAAACATTGTTGGAACGCCATGTAATGCGGTACATTTTTCCTGATCGACAGCTCTTAAAACTTTTTCTGCATCAAAATGCTCGACCATGACCATCGTTGCCCCCTGAGATATAGAGGCTAACGTCCCCATCACACAGCCAAAACAGTGGAAAAGAGGAACAGGAATGCATAAGCGATCCTCCCCGGTTAAATTCATGCGTTCAGCCACTTGTTTCCCATTATTGACAATATTGTAATGGGACAGCATCACACCTTTCGGAAAGCCGGTCGTACCTGATGTATACTGCATATTAATCACTTCATCATAGTGCAAACTGTCCTTCCGCTCCAAAAGGCTCTCATCAGTAACCGACTGCCCCTTTTCCATGATTTCCTTCCAGGTATAACAGCCGTCATAGCTATGCTCACTGATCACGATGATATTTTTTAAGTTAGGCAATTTACTTGAGTTCAGCTCCCCCTTCTCACTATGCTTTAACTCCGGACAAACTTCATTTAGAATATCAATATAGGAAGAATCTTTATAGGACTCTGTCAAAATCAGAGTCGTAGTGTCCGATTGCTTAAGCAGGTATTCCAGCTCAGCCGCCTGGTAATTCGTATTTACGGTTACCAAAACCGCCCCCATTTTCCCCGAGGCAAACTGGGATAAAATCCATTCGGGCTGGTTATCTGCCCAAATTGCGATATTCTCGGCCTTCTCAATCCCTAAAGACATAAACCCTTTGGCAGCCTGGCTGGACAATTTATCCAGCTGTTGATACGACCACCTTAAACCACTCTCAGGATATACGACGGCTTCCCGGTCCGGATGTTCCATGGCCTCCTTTTCGAGTAGTTCGCCAATGGTTTGGTTTAATAATGACATGAATTTTTAACCTCCTCTGAATTTATTAAAAGGCTTCAAATAATGCTTGATTATCCTCTGTAACTCTAAGCCTTTTGTAAATAATTGTTTGAAATCGCTTACAAAATTGACTATGTTTTTTACGCCATTAATAACTTTATATTCATGTGAAATGGTTGAAGTCTTCTTTTTACCATTCATAGAGACAACATCCCCTGGCTATTGTATGTTTATTATCTAATACGTCATTTTATCATAATTTTCATAAAATTTAAAATAAGGTACTGCCACCGCCCGAATAATCTTGTTTCACAAAGTGTTTCAAGCTCCCTTCCGTTAATAAAACATAAAAAAACAGAGGATGAAAACTGCTCGTTTCACCCTCTGTTAATTTACAAAAACTACTTTATATCATTCGACAAAATCCGGGCCGTGACAGGCACCACCATGCCTGAAAATCAAACTAACCCCTACAAATACAACAAGTGAAACAACCACCGGAATCGTAACGGTATGCACCTCTAATAGATTCCCATTCGCTTCATTGTAAAAATGAATACCTATATAGGAGCCTATTCCGGCAATCATCGATGTTATGGCTCCATATTTGTTGGCGGACTTCCAGTAAAGTCCCAGAACAAGTGGCCAGATAAACGCAGCTTCTAAACCTCCAAATGCAAATAGGTTGAGGAAGATGAGCAGCTCTGGTGGATGAATGGATAGTAGAAAGGCAATCACCCCAATGATTGCTGTTATCCCCATACTGATTTTCCTGATTCGATTTTCTGTTGCGTCCGGTTTCATATAATTGATATATAAATCTTTTACAACCGAAGAACTGACCAATAGAAGAAGGGAGTCGACGGTGGACATCATGGCTGCTAAAGGCGCTGCCAATATAATCCCAGCCAGCCACGGCGGTAAAACCTCAAGAGCAATTAGCGGGATAACCTGATCGGCCACCTCAATCCCGGGCAGTACCGGACGGGCAAATACGCCGATTAAATGCATATTTAACATGATAAATCCAACAACAACGGTTCCAATCAGCAACGCCCGGTGCATCGACTTCGAATTTTTATAGGACATAGCCCGTACAGCTACTTGTGGTAAGGCGACGACACCAACTCCAACGAGAATCCAGAATGAAGATACATAAAATGAGCTAAGCTGACCGTCTTGTCCATACGGAGTTACTAAATTTGGATTTTCCGCCATTAAATCCGAAAATATATTATTCAGACCTCCACCAGCAGCGACAACAGCGATAAGTAAAATTAATGTGCCAAAAAACATGACAATCCCCTGAATCGTATCCGTTAAAGCTACGGCCCGAAATCCGCCAATGGTGACGTATAGTAAGACTGATATAGAAAAAATAAATAAAGCCGAGACATAGGACAGGCCTGTTAAGGATTGAATCAAATGTGCCCCGCCAACCCACTGTGCGGCCATAGCGGAAAATAGAAAGACAATAATACTAATAGCAGACAGAATAACAACGGCTTTGCTATTATATCTCCCTTTCAAAAAGTCTATTAATGTAACTGCCTTGTAGCGTCTGGCCATGATTGCGAACTTTTTCCCCAATATTAATAGAACAAAATATCCTGTCGCCACCTGGGTCATCGCCAGCAGCACCCAGCCAAGTCCAATAGAATACGCAGCCCCCGGACCACCCAGGAAACTCGATGCACTTCCATATGTAGCAACCATCGTCATGGCCAGGACAAGCCCGCCAAATTCACGACTGCCGATAAAATAATCACTTAGAAAGGATGAAGATCCCGCCATTTTCCGATTGGACCAAATCCCTATTAAAAAAACAATAATGACAAATAAAAGCAATGGAATCATGACTCCCCAATTCATGAGGACCTCTCCTCCTCCCTATCCTCATCTTCTTCGTTAAAGGAAACTTCCTTAAGGACAAACTTCACAACCGCCCAAACCAAAAGAACCATAACGATAAATCCCAGGATACAGCTGTAAAAAAACCACGCCGGAAAGCCAAAAACAAATGTATATTCCTCCGGGGAAGCTGATCCTAAACCATACGCGAACCCATACCACCAGATGAAGTTAAATAAAGCCAAAGCACATCCGATGAGAGCCTCGCGATGGGCAATTTTGAATTTCTGGTTCTGGGTTAAGTGTTTGTTTTGATTCATCATGGACCTCCTTCCATACGTGTGCCTGTTTCCAATACGTGCTGTCACTATCCGAATTATGTCAAATCCCAATCAGATTAACAAGCTATATAAACTGGGAAAGACACAACCATTTGTGAAACATTCCGTGAAACAAGATTTTTCGGGTCGTGACAGGCACCACCCCCGACGCCCGAAAAAAAGTGATGAGCTTAAGCCCATCACTTTTTCTATCATTTTGCAGTTAAACAAACGACTATTCAACTAGCGATAGCTCAACTGGAATAAACTCGTCTACACTTTCCCCTTTGGATACTTTTACAGCCGTTTCAATGGCCTTCTCACCAATTAATGTAGGTTGCTGGGCGATTGTTGCTGCCAGTCTTCCTTCTTCAACAGCCTTAACTGCATCGTCTGTTGCGTCAAATCCTACAACAGTAACATCTTCAAGACCAGCTGCACTTAATGCCTGCAGTGCACCTAAAGCCATTTCATCATTATGAGCGAAGACTGCATCGATTTGATCTGTACCCTGAATAATGTTTTCCATAACCGTAAGCCCTTCAGAACGGTTAAAGTTAGCCGTCTGTTTTGCTACGATTTCAATTCCCTCTTCCTCATCCACTACATTATGAAAGCCTTCTCCACGTTCACGGGCAGCTGAAGAACCAGGGATTCCTTCTAATTCTACTACTTTTCCTTCTCCATTAATCTGTTCAACGATGTAGTTTGCTGCCATTTCACCGCCTTTAACGTTATCTGAAGCAATGTGGGCAACAACGTCTCCACCTTCAGCACTGCGGTCAACAGTTATAACCGGGATATCAGCACTGTTAGCTGACTCAACAGCAGAAACAATAGCTGCAGAATCAGTAGGGTTAATAAGAAGAATGTCTACACCCTGTTGAATTAAATCTTCTACATCACTAACCTGCTTAGCCGAATCATCCTGAGCATCAACTACCGTTAAATCAATACCTTGTTCCTCTGCAGCAGCTTCAGCCCCCTCTTTTAAGGTAACGAAGAATGGGTTATTTTGTGTTGATACTGAAAGACCAACTGTTAACGTATCGTCCTTACCTTCATCGCCACCTTCCGAAGTATCATCTGAACCTGGAGCTTGTGTTGAACACCCAGCAAAAATCATGACCACAACAAGTAACCACCCAAAACGCTTTAATAACTTTTTCATTGATTGACCCTCCCATAAAATTTTTTATATTAAAAGTGTCAAAATACACTTTTTAACCAGTTATGCAGCCTTCTTACGATCCAGTAATACGGCTAATAGAATGACAGCTCCTTTGACAACCTGCTGGAAGAACGAGGATACGTTCATGAGGTTTAATCCATTATTTAGCACCCCAATGATAAGAGCCCCTATAAGTGTTCCAAAAATCCATCCCCGTCCACCGGTTAAGCTAGTTCCTCCAAGAACAACAGCAGCAATGGCATCCAGCTCATAAGCCGTACCAGCTGTAGGCTGTGCTGAATTTAAACGACTCACTAGAATGAGACCTGCCACTGCAGAGAATATACCAGAAATGGCATATACCCAGATTTTCACTCGGTCTGTTTTTATTCCTGATAAAATAGAAGCTTCCTCATTCCCACCAACCGAGTATACCTGCCTGCCAAAGACAGTTTTTTTCAATATAAGGTACAATACGATATAAGAAACCGCCATCATAATTACAGGAAAAGGAATCCCAAATACATAACCTTTACCTATCATTTCAAATGTAAAACTCTCTGATAATCCGGTAATTGGACGACCTTCTGTATATACTAGAGTTAGTCCCCGGAAAATCGTCATGGTTGCCAGTGTTGCAATAAATGGAGCAACTTTACCTTTTGTTACCATTAAACCGTTAAATGCCCCCATCACACCTCCAGATAAAACACCCAGAAGAATGGCCAAAATCGGATCCACGCCAGATGCCAGCATCCCGGCTGTAAGAGCGCCAGCCAGTGCAAGAATGGAGCCGACTGACAAATCAATTCCACCGGTTAAGATAACAAAGGTCATACCAAATGCGATTAAGGCATTTATGGATACCTGACGGAGTACGTTTAAAATATTATCTAATGTAAAAAAGTCATCACTTGTAAATGCCAGAACAAGTATGAGTAGAATAAGCCCTATCATTGGACCAAGCTTTGATAAATAAGATGTTATACTTTTATTCATGTTACATCCCTCCCGTTGCGGCCTGCATAATTTTTTCCTGATCCGCTTCATTCCTGTTAAGGATTGTGACTAATTCACCTTCACGAACAACCGCAATCCGGTCACTCATCCCGAGAATCTCAGGTAGTTCAGAAGAAACCATAATAATAGCCACACCATTTTCAGTAAGCTCATTCATAATTTGATAGATTTCTTTTTTAGCCCCAATATCGACACCTCGTGTGGGCTCATCCAGAATTAATACTTTGGGATCAATACCGAGCCACTTACCAACCACAACTTTTTGCTGATTCCCTCCACTTAGTGACTTCACAGACTGATTACGTCCGGTTGTTTTAACACTTAACTTTTCTATCAATCTATCCACCATTTCAATTTCCTTATGATTTGAAATGAATCCCAAATTTGAAATCGCTTTAAAATTTGCCATGGACATATTTTCCTGAATCCTGAACGGTAACACAAGCCCTTCCTGTTTACGATCTTCAGTGATAAAACCAATACCTTCCCTGATTGCATCAGCAGGATGTTTAACGGATAGACGTTTTCCATCCAGATAAATATCACCTTTGGAGCGCTTTCTTGCTCCAAATACAGCTTCCATAATCTCTGTTCTTCCAGCTCCCATCAGACCCGCGACACCAAGAATTTCACCTTCACGAACCTGGAAGGAAATATTGTCGAACCATCCTTCCCGAGCCAATCCTTTGACTTCAAGCTTTATTTCACCTGGCATTACGTTCCGATCCGGAAAACGTTCTCCCAATTCGCGACCAACCATCATCTTAACGACTTCCTCAAAATTTGTTTCTGAAATCAGCTTTGTACCGACATACTCACCATCACGTAAAATGGTAATACGATCACAAATCTCAAATATTTCTTCCATACGATGTGAGATATAAACGATACTTACACCTTGTTCACGTAACTGTTTAATAACTTTAAACAAGGAAGTAATTTCCCGGTTCGTTAAAGCCGCTGTTGGCTCATCCATAATGATCAACTCGGCATTAGACGAAAGAGCCCGGGCAATTTCGATCATTTGCTGCTTTCCAACCGATAGCTCCCCTGCCTCCATATCAGGATCGATATCGATTCCTAATTGTTGAAGGCTATCTTTCGTCTGCTTCTTCATTTCCCTCTCTCGAAGAAATCCGGTTTTTCCAACTTTTAATTCCTTTCCAAGAAACATATTTTGAGCAACCGTTAAATGCGGGATGATATTAAGCTCCTGGTGAATAACAGCAATTCCGTCATTTTCAGCTTCTTTAGGATTGGAATAATGAACTTCATTGCCTTTAACCTTAACAACACCTTCATCACGTGCGTAAATTCCCGTCAATATTTTAATGAGTGTTGATTTTCCTGCCCCATTCTCCCCCATTAAGGCATGAACCTCACCAGGTTTAATTTCAAAATGAACGTCCTTAAGCACTTGGTTTCCAAAAAAGCCCTTATGAATATTTTTCATTTCTACAAATGGCTGTTCAGGCAATCTATTCACCACCTTTTTTAAAAAATAACCCCCGACTGTAAAATAGCGTTGGCATACGGGGTACACTCCCCTGTACGAATCACCGCTTTCACATTTTTACAAGCCTCTTTTAATTCTTCATGTGACACATAATCAAAAGGAATTTGCTGATGTTTATTTTCCATTTGATTGTGCAGTTTCGTATTTTTACCCTTAATCTCCTCAGCCCAGATCATCTTTTCAACCTCCATATCCTCCAGAACCTCATGAAGAACATCGACAAAAGATGGCTGACCAAGCTTTAAAGCAAGATCGATTTTTGGTACATGATCGGGAATCGGTAAACCACAATCTGCAATGGCTATCTGATCCGTATGTCCCAGTTTAGATAAAATGGCTGAAATGTCGCTATTCAAAATTCCGTGCTTTTTCATAATCCATCTCCTCCTGTTCCTTTAAGAAGCTTTCAACATCTGTCATAGAAGGTAATCCAGCTTGTGCTCCCTGCTTTGTAATAGAGAGTGAAGCAACAGCATTAGCAAAGCGGCATGCTTTTTCAACAGGAACCCCCTGGCCTATTTGAAAAGCAAAAGCCCCATTAAATGAGTCACCAGCACCAGTGGTATCTACAGGTTCCACCCGATATGCAGGAATCAGCAGTGGATCTGAATGGCTATTTTTATAAATTTCAACACCATCCTTTCCTTTTGTGATAATCAGCTTTTGCTTAAAGCTATCGGGATCTTCTATCTGCATCATCAGCTCTACGGATTCATACTCATTAGGAGTCATGTAATCAACTAAGTTTAATAACTCATTAGGAATGGGCTGGAATGGGGCTGGATTTAATACAACCTTAACCCCCGCGTCTTTCCCTATTTTGGCCGCTTCAATAACAGCCTCCATCGGAATTTCCAATTGTAATAAAATAACATCACTATCTTTCAGAACATCCTTATAGGCTTGAATCATTTCTTTTGTGATTGAGAAATTAGCTCCCGAATTAACGATAATTCGATTATCCCGTTCAGATAGTATGATGTGGGCAGTACCCGTTTCAGCGTCTGTAACCGGTTTCACATTGTCCGTAAGAATTCCGTTATCATCCAGGTTTTTTATCAATTGGTCTCCAAAAATATCCTGGCCAACAGCACCAATCATCGTCGTTTTTGCTCCTAAGCGCGCAGCAGCTACTGCCTGATTTGCCCCCTTCCCGCCAGGATATGTAGCAAATCCGGAGCCTAAAACCGTTTCTCCCTGATTAGGCATTCGCTCCGTTTGCACTGTGAAATCCATATTGATGCTTCCTACAACTGTAACCTTAGGGCTATTCACTAAGCATCATTCCTTTCTTTGCTGATTCACGCTCAACCAATTGAACAGGAAATGTATATTCAGTCTCCTCAACTGGTTTGCCCTCAATCATATCCATCAACAAGTTCGTTGCTTTAGCTCCCATATCATAAATGGGCTGGGCTATTGTTGTTAAAGCCGGAGAAGTCGTCTCACCTAAAGTGATTCCATCAAAGCCAACGATTGATAATTGATCAGGAACTTTAATAGCAAGGGTTTCCGCTGCTTTTAAAACCCCAACAGCCATCAAATCATTCCCTACAAAAATCCCATCAATATCCGGATGAGCTTTTAATAGATTCATTGTGGCTTCCTTGGCATTTTGTAAATGATAATCACCGTTAACGACTAAATCCTCTGAAAAGAAAGGCTTATCGGCAACCATATCCAAATATCCCCGCAAGCGGTGTTGAGCATTCATCACAAATTCAGGACCGGCAACATGGGCAATTTTTTTACAGCCTATATTATGTAAGTGTTCCACCGCCAGCTTTGCCCCATGATAATTATCGGCTGATACACATGGAATATCCGGTTCAAAATTACGGTCTAGGGCAACAACCGGAGTATTGATTCCTTCCAAATGATCATTGGTCAGAGTACTTGTAACAATAATAAATCCATCCACATATTTTTTTCTTAAAACGTCAATATAATTTTTTTCTTTTAATACCTGATCATCAGAATTACACAATATAAAGGTATAATTCTTTGCATTCGTAACATCTTCTACCGCACGAGCAAGTTCCGGGAAAAAGGGATTGGTGATATCAGGTACGATTAAACCAATCATCCTGGAACGTCTCGTATATAGAGTTCTCGCCAGTTCGTTAGGCTGGTAGTCTAATTTATTGATAGATTCCAGGACCTTTTCCCTTGTATCTTCGTTAACATATCCATTCTCATTAAGTACACGGGATACCGTTGCAACGGACACATTCGCATGTTTTGCAACGTCCTTGATTGTTGGCATGAACCCCACCTCAGCAGTTTATAAATAGTTAATTTCCGCTTATAAAGCTAACCTGTAACCGGTTACAGATTGTTCGAAATAAAAGGGGTATATGAAACCCGTTACAGATAATATAAAGCGCTTACAGTCGATTGTCAATAGTTTTTTTAAATTGGTGGAATTCAGAGCTCCTCTTTCATTACGTATTCAGCAAAACCAAAATTACAAAAAGTCTTTCAATTTCCACTTGTTAAAAATGGTTTTCAATATTATTATATAAATGTAAACGGTTTACATATTAACGGGAGGGGTGACAATATGACGAAGAAGAAAAAGAAGAACGTATTTTTTGAAAAAGCTCAGCGGTTCGGGAAATCATTTATGTTACCGATTGCAGTACTTCCTGCTGCTGGTTTACTGCTGGGTATAGGTGGTGCTTTCAGTAATGCAGCTACCATCGAAGCCTATCCATTTTTAGATGTTGCCTGGCTGCAAGCAATTTTCACCATTATGAGTTCGGCAGGGAATATTATTTTTGCGAACCTGCCTATCATCTTTGCAGTAGGTATTGCGATTGGACTTGCCAGATCAGACAAGGGAACAGCCGGTCTTGCTGCGGTAATGGGCTTTCTAGTCATGCACGCAACAATTAACGCGATGCTATCTATTACAGGTAAGCTGGCAGAAGATAGTATTGCTGAAGCTGGCCAAGGCATGGTTTTAGGAATCCAGTCACTGGAAACGGGTGTATTTGGTGGTGTCGTCCTTGGTCTATTAGCTTACTGGCTGCATAACCGTTATAATAAAATTGAATTACCAAGGTTTTTAGGATTCTTTGGCGGTTCACGTTTTATACCAATTGTAACTTCTTTTGCGTCCATCTTTTTAGGAATCATTTTATTTTATGTATGGCCGATTGTTCAGGGAGGGATTTTCTCCTTAGGTGGACTAGTAGAGGCAACAGGTTACGTTGGTACACTCATTTATGGTTTTATTTTGCGTTTGCTTGGTCCATTCGGTTTGCATCACATTTTCTATCTGCCATTTTGGACAACCAGTCTTGGCGGTTCAATGATTATCGATGGATCACTTATCGAAGGAACACAGCGAATTTTCTTTGCCCAGCTGGCTAATGCGGAATCCGTTGAGCAATTCTTTTTGGGAACGGCCCGCTTCATGTCCGGACGTCATATCACGATGATGTTTGGTCTGCTTGGTGCGGCACTTGCTATTTATCACACAGCTAAACCGGAGAATAAAAAGAAAGTAGCTGGGCTTATGCTGTCAGCCGGTTTGACATCCTTCCTGACTGGTATTACAGAGCCACTTGAATTTTCATTCTTGTTCATCGCACCAGTATTGTATGTCATTCACGCATTCTTTGATGGATTAGCCTTTATGATGGCCCATCTTTTTGAAATCACGATTGGTCAGACATTCTCGGGTGGTTTTATTGACTTCCTATTGTTTGGTGTCCTGCAGGGAGCAGACAAGACGAACTGGTTTATGGTTCCGATTATCGGGATCCCATGGTTCTTCCTTTACTACTTCACATTCAAATTTATGATTAGGAAGTTTAACTACAAAACCCCTGGTCGTGAAGATGAGCAAATGGAAGAAATGTCCTATACGAAGACTGAGCGGGCAAATGCAATTATAGCCGGGCTTGGTGGTGAAGAAAATATTAAAGATGTCGATGCTTGTGCCACGCGTTTGCGGGTAAGTGTCAATCAATCGGATCTTGTTAATAAAGACGATTTAACAAAAACAGGTGCAAAAGGGGTTGTAGCCAGCGGAAATGGCGTACAGGTCATTTACGGCCCTGAAGTGACCGGAATTAAAAATGAAGTAGAAGAAGCGTTAGGAGATAAATAGACAATGAGTATACTGGACAAACTGGAAAACCAACTAATTGTATCGTGTCAGGCATTGGATAATGAACCCTTACATTCCTCTTTTATCATGGGAAGAATGGCGCTGGCCGCTTACGAAGGTGGAGCAGCCGGTATCCGGGCCAACTCACCATCCGACATTTCGGAAATCAAACAGCAGGTCAATTTGCCCGTGATTGGAATCATTAAGCAGGATTATTCAGACAGTGAGATTTATATCACGCCCACACTTAAAGAAGTAAAGGCATTACTTGAAGCAGATACGGATATGATTGCGATTGATGCGACCAATCGTCAACGTCCCGGGAATGAGAAACTGACGGATATTGTCCGTTATGTACGGGAAAATGCCCCTGATGTTTTGCTCATGGCCGATGTGTCAACATTAGAAGAGGCTAAAAGCGCGGAACAGCTCGGATTTGACTGCGTATCAACAACGTTAATTGGCTATACCCCATATACTGAGGGTATGAGTCTGGCTGATGATGATTTCTCACTTCTTCGTCAGTTCGTGGAGCACGTCTCCATTCCTGTTGTCGCGGAAGGAAAAATCGATACCCCGGCAAAAACAGCGAGAGCCATCGAACTTGGTGCGCATTTTGCAGTGGTAGGCAGTGCCATCACTCGTCCGCAGCTGATTACCAAGTCATTTGCAGCAGAAGTAAATAAGGCAAGTAAACGACCGTAAGAAAAAACAAAGGCGGAAACGCCCGTTTAGACAATGAAAACAGGACTGGCCAAGTGCCAGTCCTAAATTTTTTTATATTCATTTAGTGCATGCAGCGTTTTTTCGTGGATGTGCATTTTTTCCTGATTACTTAGCAGCAGCATGCTCAACACATCAATGGAATATAGAATCGATAGTTGACTATTCAGGAATCCCTTTACCAGGTGAGGCATAATGTTGGATGTATATAACATGAGATCAGACTTTTCTGCCAGAGGAGTCTCCGAATAACTGGTGATGGAAATAACCTTCGCACCTTTACGCTTGGCCACGTTTATCCCATCGATAATCTCCTTTGTCTGCCCCGAACTGGAAATGGCAATCACCAAATCATCTGTATCCAAAATCGATGACGAAATAATCATCGCATGTGAATCCGTATGTGTATCAACGGCAATCCCCATTCTCGAGAGTCGGGCCTTTAATTCCTCTGCTGACAGACCGGAGCTGCCGATACCAAATATATGAATCCGGTTCGCCTGTAGAATCCATTCGCAAGCTTGTTTGTAGGCATCAATGTTCGTAAGAGAGTTCGTTGATTTGATGATGGATTCATAAATTTGATTGACGGCCGTTATCGCATCATCCGCTTCATGGGTCTCTTCAACCGCATCACGCAATAAAATTTTAAACTCCACAAAACTGGTTGCATCAATCTTTTTACAAAATCGTGTAATGGCCGCAACTGACACATCAATTCTATCCGCCAGCTCCTGAATATGGATGTTTAACAAATCCTTATTATGCTCGATCACATAATCGGCTATTTTTTTCTCCGTCCTGCTCAGTGTCTGATATTTCAGTTGTATCTGGTCCAGGATTGAATGTGTCATTGCGATTCCTCCAATGGTATCGTTACATTCATTATAGTCGTTGGAGACCGTTCCTGTCACCATTTGGATATTCTTTAATTTACACTTACTTCATCCTCATCCTTATCTATTTCATTCACATTTACACTCTTTGCAATCCCAATACCTGTATAACCAAGGATGATCGCAAAAATAAAACCTACGTAACATAAAATCGCCCACGGTGCATAGCTGAGCGTCGGAACACCCAAGGTCCCAGCCATAAACACACCTGCTGAAGACCATGGAATCAGAGGGACTACCACAGTACCGGAATCTTCCAATGTTCTGGATAAATTTTTCGCCAGCAGTTTCTGTTTACGGTAAGTATCTTTGTAAATTTCGCCAGGTACGATGATAGATAGGTAAGAGTTCCCTGTGACTAATGCCATCGTAATACAGGAGAGAACCGTTGTCAGAACCAGGTCACCCGTACGCTTGACAATTTTCATAAGCGCTTTGATAATAACTTCCAGTGAACCGGACTTGGTCATAATACCCGCAAAGATAAAGGCGCTAAATGCGATTAAAACCACGCCAGTCATGGACTGCATGCCACCCTGGTTCACAAGTCTCGTTACTTCAAAAATCACACTTTCCGGATCAAAACCAGACTGGTTAACCATGGATACATGAAATCCTGAAACCGAAGAAGCAAAAAATATCGGTAGCTGAAAATCCCTGCAGCCATTTCCCTAGAATCGCGGCAATAAAAGATGAAAGGATAATCGTTGGAAGAGTTGGTTTTTTTCGAATGGAACCATACAAAATAATAATAGGCGGAAGTAACAATAAGAGATTCCACTCAAACATTTCTGCCAATGTCCGCAGCATCTTATTCATAGTCTCCGGTGTTTCTACATTACCTGAAGATAGATTAAAGCCAACAAATAGATAAACTAATAGACTGATAATCGCTGCAGGAACCGTCGTCCATAACATATGACGAATATGTTCATACAACTCACTGCCTGCCGCAATTGGAGCAAGGTTTGTTGTATCAGATAGTGGTGAAAGTTTGTCTCCAAAATAAGCACCTGCCACAATGGCACCTGCTGTTGCAGGCAGGTTAGCCCCAAGACCTGTCGCAATGCCCATTAACGCAACCCCGACAGTACCAGCAGATCCCCATGAGGTACCGGTTACAATGGATATAATGGCTGAAACCACAAATGCAATTAAGACAATAAACGTAGGATCAATGACCTGCAGACCATAATAAATCATCATTGGAATCGTACCTGAAATCATCCATGTACCAATTAAAATTCCAATTGAAATAAGAATTAAAATCGCCGGCATGGCCTGTTTAATCTTCTCCTGTATCCCTTCCATCATTTCATCCCAGCTTAAACCGAGACGAAGGGCAATCATTCCTGCATAAACAGATGATAAGATTAAAAGCGGTTCAGGGTTAAAACCGTATACACCATAACCAACAGCAAGCAAAATCAGCATGACAACAATCGGTGAAAAAGCCTCAAATATATTCGGCTCTCGTTTCATACAAAATCCTCCTCTTTAAATATTTTTCGACAAAATTCGGGTTGTGACAGGCACCCCCACTATTCAAACGTCCCCTTCACAGCAATCTCCTGATCCTTTAGCATGTTTTGGCCTTTTGCCAGTACGTGCTCGATTTCCAGGGTTTCTTTGTTGAGCACTAATACATCCGCATCTGCTTTTCCCTCAATCCTGCCTTTATCCCTCAGCCTCAGCACCTTAGCAGTATTTCTTGTCACTAAAGACAGCACCTCTTCTAACGGCAATCCTTGTTCCTTAACAGCCGCAACCACCTGCTCATACAGTGTTTTCGTACTCGCTACACCAAAGCCAATCAGGTTTCCCCCCTCATCAAACTTTGGAAGACTGCCATTCCCATCCGATGATAAGGTGAGGCGCGACATATCTCCGCGGTTTTCCTTGTAATACGTAATCCATTCCCCTGTCTTTACATCAGCTGTCATATCCACGTAGGCCCCTTTTCCAGCCAGTGCTATGGCATCATCAAGCAGCTCCTGACTCCTTGTCACATGGGTTGCATAGAGATGGGACGGAGGAATCTCATACTTTTCAAGAAGTTCGTGTAATAAAGAAAGGTACTCTTTCCCAGGCCCCGTATGAAAATGAGTGACACCTGCTTTTCCGCTCAGCAAGCCGCCTACCCGTGACTCCCCGGCAAGCTTCGCCAATTCATGTAAAGAAGGCTGACCAGATCGTGAATCTGAAATAGCAATTTCTCCAGTGCCAATCACTTTATCAATCAAAATCACATCGTCCTTAACACTTGATGTAATGGTTGGCGTGGGCACATCATAATTACCCGTATAAATGTAAGTGGATATCCCTTCTTCTTCCAGCCCACGCGCCTTCGCAAGCAACGACGTCATATGTCGGGTCGTACCATCCGTTCCAAGCAATCCAACAACTGTGGTAATTCCGGACTGAATCATATCACTCAACTGAATCTCAGGCGTCCTTGTCGCAAAACCACCTTCTCCTCCCCCGCCAATCAAATGAACATGAGGATCAATAAACCCCGGGACCACAATGGATCCCTCAGCATCAATGACTTCGGTATCCACTCCCATCTTTTCAACCGCTTCCTGGTCGACATGTCCAATCATAGCGATCTTCCCATTCAGAATTAAGATGGACTGTTTTCCGATACAATCCGGCGTGTAAACTTCTCCATTTTTAATTAATGTAATCATGTTGCTGCCTCCATTTAATGAACATTGATTATTTTCAAAAAATTACTATTAAAATAAATACCCTTGCGGCCAAGCCCTTTCAGCATCTGAAGCTATACGAAATAATATCTCTCCTCACTTTTTGTATAAAATCCTCTCACCATTTCTAATGCAAAAATCGTGCCAAATTTTACGCACCGCCATTTCGACATTTTTTATCAAAAACACAAAATATAGGTTATCTTATGGGTATGTATAAATCCTATAAGACAACCTATATCCCTAAAGTTGGGTAAGCACCTGCTTTCCAAACTCAGTAATGCTTGTCCCCTGCTTTTTCGCACCTGTAAGTACACACTCACACTTTTTCAAAATTTCCAGCTTCGTACGTAACTGTCCTTCCGTAATCGGCTGATCCATCATCGCTTTTAACCTTACACGGCCAATACCGGATTTTCCACCCTGGTATAGAGACAGACATTGAAGAATTTCCTTAAAAATCCTTTTGTCCCCGGCCTGTTCAAGCAATTTCATCACTTTATTTACATCACTCGTATTTTCATTTTTTATCGTCAAATGACGGGGAAGATTCTGAACAGAAGGCTCCACACCATCTACAGTCACGGAAAGATAAGTGAGGAGTCCTTCTAATTCCCTGACATTTCCGGGCCAGTGGTAGACAGAAAGCCTGTCGAAAACCTCCGGGGTAAACCGCATATGAATTTGGTTTTTCTGCAAAAAGCACTCTGCCAAATCCTGTATATCCTCTTTCCGATTTCGCAAAGGAGGTATCTCCAAGGGTAACTGATTAAGTCGATAATACAGGTCTTCTCTAAACGTTCCTTCTTTGATGATGTCATAGAGGGGTTTATTTGTCGCTGCTATGACCCTCACATTCACAGGAATCATTTTGTTACCACCCACACGCATGACTTGTTTTTCCTGTAAAACTCTCAGGATGGCCGCCTGAATTTTCAGAGGAGCATCGCCGATTTCATCTAAAAAAATCGTACCATTTTGAGCTAATTCAAATAATCCTGCCTTGCCACCCCTGGATGCACCTGTGAAAGCTCCTTCCTCATACCCAAATAGTTCACTTTCAGCCAACGATTGTGTTATCCCTGCAAAATTGACCGCCACAAACGGACCACTTCTCCGTGAAGAATGTTCATGAATGGCTTGGGCAAATATTTCTTTTCCCGTTCCGCTCTCCCCCATAATCAGGACTGTATAATCATTGCGGGCCAGCTTTTTTGCCAAATTCCGTGTCTCCCTCATTAAATCGCTGTGCCCGATAATATCATCAAACGTATATTTAGTCGTCATACCCGTATCCAACTTTTTCTTCCGTATCTCCTGCTCCATTCGCTGAACATAGGTCACATCCTGAAATGTAAGGACTGCACCCGTAAAGGTTCCATCCTGCAGTAAAGGTTTCATCGTCGTTAAAATATTTAAGCCCTGAAACCGAATCATTTGTCGAGGGAAGGGTTCTTTTTTGGCCATGACTTGTTCAATGGGGAAATCCCGCAGCACTTCCGTATAGTTTTTCCCAAGTGAAGCTTGTCCATCTAGCCCTAAGATACTGCTTGCTTCTTCGTTAAATACGGTAATCTTCCCATCAGCATTAATAAAAATAATCCCTTCCTGGGCTGCATCCAGAACCGACTCCAGGTAAGAATTCATCTCAAGCTCGTTTTGGACCGACTGGGCTAATTCCCGACCAATCCGCACAAAGTTTTTTACGTAATCCATGGTCATATGTCTCGACTGATCAAATGGCTGTTTAAGAATTTTTGCAATTTCGAATAAAGTACTTAAATCCAGACTCCGATTTTCAAGGTCAATGACCCGCTGAACTCCCTCATGTACCAGGTCCTTAAGCCCATGCGTGACAGCTACATCGATTTGGCACACATCCGGAATGACATCCATGTCTGGAGAATAAGGTGTAAAATCTAAATAATCAAAGCCCAGCCGCTCCAGCATGGACATGGATTCATAGACTACTTCCTTCGTATTACTTACCAAAAGACACTTTGTCCCAACTGGCAACTCAAAAAGAATTTCAAGCTTATTAAAGTCAATAGAACGATTGGCCACCACCAGAGGAGCCTTCACTTTCGAAGTATCTACAATATCTCTGTAAATCTCCTCCGCCCCTGATGACAGAATCAAATCCACCTCTTCCAAGTCTACCGGCGGAAAATGATTGCTGCGCAGCTGAACCTCACCACCAAAAATTTCGTGGATCTTATCCCTGAATGTATGGTATAAATCAATCTCTTTCGTAATGATGAAGATAATAGGTTTGTTCACATGTTCCACTCCCCGAAAATGCCTGATATCATCTGAACTCTAGATTCAATCAAACGTTTGTTTAAAAGTGTCGGTCAAATACAGACTACTGTCCTTATTGCCTCTTTGCGTTCTAAATATAGAAGATTTCCTTTCCGATGATTATACCATTTTACCAGAACTCTCTTTTAAATTTGGAGCTCTTCGCTAAGATTATTCGACAAAATTCGGGTGGTGACAGGCACCTCAAACAACGGTTTTCTTCATATGTCTTCTGCTTTCAAACATGATCCGTTCCTCATCCAGGGTTAGGACTTCTCGGTTTTTCATTACAACTTTTCCATCGATGACGACATCCTCCACGTCCCGGCTCGTTACAGATTCTACTATTGTATTGACCATATTGTTGGTCGGCGTGATATGGGGCTGATTGATGTCTACTAGTGTTAAATCGGCTTTGTTCCCTGTAGCGACTTCACCCTTAACCTTTTCAAACTGAAGAGCTGCTGCACTGCCGGCTGTTATCATTTTCACGAGTTCTTTTGCTGCCAACACTACAGGATCAAATACAGGGAGTCCCCAGTAGGCATGAATTCCTGATCGAAAGACACGAATTTCATCAAATAGACTTAAGTTTGATGAGGAGGCACCGTCACTTCCTATCCCGATAGGCATATCCATTTCTACCATGCGCGGAGTCTTTGGAATACCGTGGGATCCAAAGTTCACACGTGGGCAATGAACTATTTTTACACCACGCTCTTTTAAAATTTCCAATTCCTTTTCAGAATAGGCAACATTATGAGCCGTTAACAAATTGGGTCCGAGAGCTCCTAAAGAATTGAGGTACTCTACTGGTCTCAGTTGATATTTTTCCAGACAATAGCGAACCTCATCACGGTGTTCGGCCAGATGTGCGTGTAAACCGGTTTGATATTTCCCGGCCAATTCTGCTCCACGTTCAATTAATTCCGGTGAACAGGACATGACCTGTCGCATCCCAAACCAAATGTGAATGCGGTCATGACCTGCTCCATGATACTCCTTATACAGATCTTCAATATCACTTAGAATTTCATTTGTTGGGTGCTTCATCGTTTTCGGTAAAAAGTCGCCCATGTCAATCGTGGATCTGGTAATAGCTGCCCGCATGCCTGATTCAATGGCTGCTTCAGCCACTTTGTGAGTATGAACACCTCCAGCCTCAGCAAATGCCGTCGTGCCGGACTTAATCATTTCCAGACAGCTCATTTGGGCACTCACACGGACATCATCTTCATCCAGATTTCCTTCAAAGGGTACTAGAATACGAGACCAGATCATTGGGTATTCATCCATCGTACGTCCTTTTAACAACTGCTGACACGTGTGGGTATGGGCATCCACCAGCCCTGGCATGGTGAGCTTCCCCTGGCCATCTAACGTACTTTCCGGCTGATACTTTTTCTTTACATCATCTGAGTTTCCTATCTCTAATATCTCCGAGTTATGTATGGCGATCGCCTGGTTCTCTGCAACCTCCAATGCCGGATTCAATAGACTTGTATTTTTAATTAACAGATCAATTTGCAACACTTACACCCTCTCTGCAGAAATTGTGCCGGGTACTTTTCGGACAATGGTTCACGGCTGATACCAAATACCGCAGCAGCATTTCACCAAGATTAATCGACAAAATTCGGGTGGTGACAGGTACCAAAAAAATCATCCATAAAGGCTTGGGCATCTACCTGGAAACAAACCTGTGTATTTGGTGTTTCGTCCTCATTTACGTGTAAATTTTCAACGGTTCTCCCCAGTGCCTCATCTGTCTTATCAACTTCGATATGCATAGGGACAGTATTCACCAGGTCCGGGTATAGTGCTACGCCTACCGCTAATGGATCATGCAGCGCACAGCCTTCTAAATATGGATGCAGTTTTTTATATTCGTGTAAATAAAACTGCGTAAAGGAAGCAAAGAGTTCTGCAGTGGGTGTACCCAGCTGTCTCCATTTTTCTACGTCTTTATCTGTTAATAATGTTTTTCGCGTTACATCGAGTCCAACGAGTGTGACAGGGAGCTTTGATTTAAATACAATGTCGGCCGCTTCAGGGTCTACGGCAATGTTTGCCTCGGCAAATTTGCTCACATTCCCAGGGGTTGCAACCGCTCCGCCCATCGTCACAATTTTGCCTACCTTTTTCATAATGGCAGGACTTTTTTCTATGGCCGCCGCCAGGTTCGTCAATGGACCTGTTGTCACAATGGTTAAGTCTTCACCACATCTATCCGTTTCTTCAATGATAAAATCGACCGCATGCTGGGATGGAACCAAACCGTCTTCCTTCAGTTCACCCAGTGTTTCACCAAGCCCATCCATCCCATGAATTTTTCCATTATACTCCCGAATTCGTTCTCTCGGCTTGTCGGAACCTTTCCGGACTGGCAATGGTTCTCCAACTGATTCGAGAACTTTAACGGTGTTTCGATAGGTATATTCTACGGGTGCGGTCCCATAAACCGTCGTAATCCCCAGTATTTCAAGTTCAGGCTTGGCCACAGCATAGGCTATAGCTAATGCATCATCAATGCCCGTATCCATATCCAAAATAACTTTCTTCAAAGCAAACACCTCCACAGGATTTATTGAAAAGACAAATGCCCATTTACTGATATCAGATATCCTTTATCAGGTATCCTTAAAAGATAATGGTTCATCAATCATACCCGGCACCCCTAAAGAACAACAACCCTCTACGGTACCGGTGAAATCACAATCATCCAGATATAAAGTGAAACTCCCATAGTAAGGGTTTTCTCCATCCCCCAATGATGATTAGTTGAACCTATCAGGAATTTACTGTCCGTTTTTCCCCACTTAATCTTGCTGGAGTACCCTCAGGACTTGAAGTGGGGGTATACAGCCAGTTAATGCGTGATAAAAGGATCACCATAATTCATCTTCGCCAGATAGCGTGAGGACATTTTCTTAACGATTATATAGGCAATGAGTACAGATAAAATTTTGTCCACACTGTTCACTAAAATCGAGCTTGAGAAAACGGAAGTCCAGATATCCTGAGTGGAGGCCAGAAAGACTCCCGTAACAGTGTCAACAGATTTTCCTGTTGCCCCTCCAAAAACCAGGACGGAGATAGGTGCTGACACAACTACCGTTATTAACGTTATCACAACCCCTGATACAATCGTTGTCCACAACTTCTTAAACATACCAGCTCTGGACATATATCCGATTAATAGACCAATAGCGATTGATACAGGAGCAAAAAATAGACTTGTTGGATTCGTCAGGGATGTAACGACATTCGTGGCTACCCCTGTTACCGCCCCCACCCAGGGTCCTGCGATCATAGATACAACAACGGTTCCAATCACATCAAAGTGGAGAGGTAATCGTAATAGCTGGACAATCTGACTCGTTACAAAATTCAAGGCTATACCTACTGGAATTAATAAAATGGCTAAAAGTGTAAAATCATGCAGTAGACCTTTTTCTTTTTTCATTGCAATTCCCCCTCATGTTTTTAGGTAGATTTATATTTCAGCTGATTTACAGCTTGAAACCAACGAAACTGTATCAGGAAGTTACCCTTTCTTTCGCTTTCATCTCCAATAGTGAATCCACAAATTCATCAATAGACAGAATCCGCTCTTCAACCCTTAAAAGATGGGCTAATTCACTAATATAAGGCTGTTTGATATTGGCTTCTTCTATGACATCAAAGTCCCAGAAAATCTCTCTCTTATCCTTATCAGCAGCAATCCGTTTATTGGTCATAACGATGACACGATCAAAATTTTTTACCACGAACTCCATATCGTGGGTAATTGTAATCACAGTAATGTTCTTTTCCTGCAAATGGTTGATGATTTTCGCAATTTGCTGCATGCCGACATAATCCTGGCCGGCTGTTGGTTCATCTAAAATGACGACTTCAACCTCCATAGCCAGCACACAGGCAATCGTGACAAATTTTCGAGTCGAATAGGGCAGGTTGTATGGATTTTCATCAAGATAGCCTTCGATGCCTGCCTGCTGTGCCGCACGCCTTACCCGTTCAGCAATGTCATCATCGGTCATCCCCTGTTTTTTTAGTCCGTAAGCAATCTCACTAAAGACATCACTTTGAAAAATCTGATCATCCGGATTTTGAAACACATAACCTAACCGTTTTGCAATTTGAGCGGTTGTATAACCTTTCATATTTTGACCATCAATGGTAATCGTTCCATAGGTAGGCTTTAGAAGACCATTTAACATCTTCACTGTCGTGGTTTTGCCCGCTCCATTCTGACCAATAATCGCCAGCTTTTCCCCTTTTTCAATACTCGCCGAAATATTTTTAACGGCGACAAAGCCATTCGGATAGGTAAAGCTCACATCCTGAATTTCAATAAAGCTCATGACCCTGAACCTCCCTGGTTGACGTGGATCCCCAGCCATTTTTTGATTTCTGCTTCTGCCTGTGATCGATGAATCGGGATTTGGCCAAAATCTGAGCTCCTTTTATTCAGCTCGATTCCCAGTCGTGCATATTGGGGCAGGCCCGCCTCATAATCGATTAGAGCAGGATTGGACAGAACATCCTCAACGTTTCCCTCCGTTATGATCCGGCCGTCATTCATAACAAAAAGATAATCGGCATGCTCGGCAATGAGTTCAAGCTTGTGCTCCACAAGGATAATCGTTTTCCCCTGTTCCTTCATCCATTTAATCATGTCGAAAATGTCCCTGGTCCCTTTTGGGTCAAGCTGGGATGTCGGCTCATCAATCACCAGAATATCCGGATCCATCACAATGACAGCTGCAAAAGCGACACGCTGTTTTTGTCCACCTGATAATTCATACGGGTTTTTATCCGCTAATTCCTCAATGTTCAGTAATTGGATTACCTGCTTAACACGCTTCTTGATTTCCGGAACCTCAACGCCAAGATTTTCGAGTCCATAGGCAATTTCACCAAACACGGTATCCTTTACGCCGCTAATTTGAGTAAAAGGATTCTGGAAGATAAAGCCAATGTTTTTTGCCAATTCACTCATGGTCCAATGACGAATATCTTTTCCTTCTACAACGACTTCCCCCTCTAAACTCCCTTTATGAAAATGAGGAATAAAGCCGCGCAGGACATTGCATAAAGTGGTTTTTCCGGTACCATTTTTTCCAATTACGGCATAAAGCTTTCCCTCTCTAATAGAAAGGCTGACGTTTTTCAGTGCCTTTTCCCCATCGTTAATCGGATACATGTAATCCAAATTGTTGACCCGAATTAATTCCATAGCCAAATCCTCCCTATGAGTAAAATCGTGAGCAGAATCACCATTGCCACCTGAATGATGTAATCGATTCTTCTTTTGGTCAGCTCATTCAGACTTGTTTTCTTTCCTATCGCTGAGAATGCGCGGGTTTCTAAAGCAATAGCCCTTTCTTCCGTGCTTGTAATGGAGCTTAAGACAAGCGGACCCAAAACAGGGATGAAAGCCTTTGCCCTCGTCAGGAGGTTGCCTTCTGTTTCCACCCCTCTGGACTTTTGCGCCTCCATGATCACTTTTGAACGGTTACTAATTTCAGGAATAAATTGAAACGTCGCAATAATGGCGTATGAAAACTTCGGGGACATGCCGATCCTCTCCAGTGCCTGACTGATATCTTTGACCGGTGTAATTCGAAAAAATAATAAAAACGCCGATGCGATGGCGATGATTTTAGAGGTTAAGGATAAACTCCGCATCACCCCTTCCTGCTTAATGGAGATGATTCCCCAGCTCCAGAAAATTTCTTCACCAGGTGCAATCACCGACTGGATGATAAAAATAAATAAGACCAAAACGAGCAAGCCCTTCACAACTAAATTCACCAGCTCCTTCGCCTTGCCTGCAAAAAAGGCAATCAGGATACACAACGGCAGCATTAGGTAGGCATACAGGTACCCTGGTACGAAAAAAATCGAAATCGTGACAAACAAAGGCAGCATAAACTTTGTTGATGGATATAAGTTCAAAATAAAATTGCCTTTTTCCATAGATATTGGCCTCCTTATGTATGGATAAATGGTTAGAAACGGACCGGCTGCCTGGTGTTTCTGTAAAGTCATTGTGCCAGGCAGATTATACTCCCCCCTATTTAAAGAGGACAAAAAAACACTCCCAGCTATAGCCGGAAGTGTCTGCTTATTACGATAGGAAATTGCATACAATTCGCCATCCCTCAACCCTGAAGAAAGAAGTTCGGATAAAACGTTGCTTCATCATAATTCACGGCGCACCAACAGAACTTTTACTATCAGTCATCAAAAACACGTTTAAATTCCGAAGATTTCAACATAATACGCATACCTGAATCGGAAAAATTAGAATGTATACAATCACCCTCGTAGTCAGACCATTTACGGCAGTCCGGTAGAAACTTATGGGCCATATCCCCAAAATTATACGACGGTGTTTCTTCTAAATGATTAAGTTTTTTTCATCATAAATGATAGATTGATGTGCGTCAACAAATTTACGAACATTTTAAATAAAGTAATAGATATTGTTCGTATTAATGGTCTCCTCTCCATATCTCAACAAAGTCCCTGAACCCAACAATCATAGGCGAAAGCTAGTGATAAAGCATTTATTGTCCAGCATTTATTTTATTAATCTGTTCTTCAAATAGATGAGTGACTCTTGTTATGACTTTCCCCTTTTTAACTCACCAAGCATTGGAGCGAGGTGATTACTTGCTCTTGTCCCGAGTACGATATTTTGTTTAAATCTTATATATAGTTGCTTTCCTATTGTAGCAGGAGCTGAATTACATTCTAAATATTCCAGGTGATGACAGGTACCTGAAGTAAAGAGAGGTATTTTAATGACAAACTCTAAAATGAATCCCAAGATTGATGATTTTTTGAGCAATGCCCATAAATGGCAACAAGAATTTGAGGAACTAAGAAGAATTATTCTCGACTGTGGGCTTACTGAAAAATTGAAGTGGAATTTGCCCTGTTATACGTTTCAAAACAATAACATTGTAATCATCCAAGGATTTAAAAATTACTGTGCTTTGATGTTTTTTAAAGGCGCCTTGTTAAAAGATCCAGAGAGTATTCTGACCAGGCCCGGGGAGAATTCACAGTCGCAGCGCCAGATTCGGTTTACCGATGTTCAGGAAATCGTTAAAAAGGAAGCCACATTGAAGGCTTATATTAATGAAGCCATTGAAGTGCAAAAAGCGGGATTGGAAGTTAAAAAGACTACAGAATTCACAATTCCTGATGAACTTCAGAAAAAGTTTGATGAATCCCCTGACTTTAAAAAAGCATTTGAAGCACTGACTCCAGGAAGGCAAAGAGCCTACATTCTTTACTTTTCTAAAGCCAAACAATCCAAAACCCGTGAGTCAAGGATCGAAAAGTATACAGAGCATATATTCAATGGAAAGGGATTAAATGATTAAAAACGGTGCCTGTCACCACCCGAATTTTGTCGAATATTAATTTAAACAAAGGGAATGACAGCCATAACTGGTGTCATTCCCTTTCTCATGCCCTGTACGACCTGCTAATCCGGTCCGTGAAACATTCTGTGAAACAAGATTATTCGGGGCGTGACAGGCACCGAATCAAGATCAATGGTTTTTAATAACCACCTGATCCACATTGAGATTTTTTCTTGGCTTCACGTTGTTTACGATAATGTCCGCAATATCTTCCAGATCCATTAAACCTTCCATTTCACTTTCTTCAAAGATGCCATCCCAAAATTCGGTCTTCATTCCACCCATATAGGCACCGTCTGCCCAATAAACAAACATGACTTCCCATTTTAGCATATCGTCTCGCTAATGATGCTCCCAATCCACTTCCTGCTCCAGTAATAACGACAACTTCTTTACTCATGATTCCGTCTTCCTTTCTACGATGATCGTGAATGAAATGCTATGAATGAACAATAGAATCCCATCAGGAGCCGTATAAACAAAATTTGTATTTGAATATTTTGGACATACTACCTCTTATTGGAATAGTCAATTTTATGAGCAGCGCCATATGTGTCGATGTTGCTTTTCTCATGCTTAATCAAGCACTATATTTATTTACATTTTAGCCCGGCTGCCGCCTGTGCTTGGTGGCATCGTGGTTTGCGTCACATTCAAAAATAGGGATGTGTATATACACAAGGGGATTATCGGTACTTTCCATAAGAAGTTCGAAATGTATTTGACGTGCTGGCGCGTTATCTATATAAAAAACAACCTGAAGCTGTGTATCATCAGCTTTCAGGTTGTTTTTTTGGCACTATTGATCACATGATTTAATTAGAAGCCGTTACCCCACCATCAATCACAAACTCCGATCCGGTAGAATAACTGGAATCCTCGGATGCGAGGAATAAGATGAGCTTGGATACTTCTTCAGGCTGCGCAGTCCGCTGCATTGGAATGGTCTTTTTCAATTGCTCAACAAGGTCCCTCGATCCCTCTACTTCAATCATAGGTGTTTGAATAACTCCCGGGTGAACGGAATTTACGCGGATGCCATATTCCGCAAATTCCAATGCTGCACTCTTTGTCATCCCGCGCACCGCAAATTTTGAAGAATCATAGGCCGAATTCCCAGCCGCTCCTCTAAGTCCATTTATGGAAGAAACATTGATGATGGATCCGCCACCTGCTTTTTTCATGGATGGAAGAACCGTTTTCATCCCCAGAAACACGCCAACCTGGTTAATATCAACGACTTTGCGGTACTCTTCTTCCGTCAGCTCATCAAATTTTTTGGTAACAACAATCCCTGCATTGTTCACCAGGACATTTACAGGACCAAATGCGGATTCTGCTTCATCAATCACATGCTTCCATTCATCAGCCTTTGTTACATCGTGCCTGACAAACTTGGCATTCTCACCAAGTTCCTTCTCCAGCGCCTCACCTTCATCCGCAAGAATATCAGAGAAAACAATCTTGGCACCTTCCTCAACGAACCGGCGGACATGCGAAGCCCCTTGTCCACGTGAACCACCTGTTACGACAGCAACTTTACCATCTAATTTACCCATTACTGAATGCCTCCCTTTTACCAAAAATAATCGTCGTTCTACTGCCAGTCTATGTAATCGCTTACATAGATAGACCTGAGTTTTTGACTAATACAAAAGGTTTAGCGAGGAGACATCTGTATTACGATATCTGACAGGCTCCTCTAACAAGGGAGCTGCAAGGCTACTACTGATTCTAACTATTTTCCATATCAAAACAGGCAGAGCTGATATTCCGTTCAGCTCTGCCTGTTCATAGCAGGGTTGTCCAAAGTGTACCTGGTACGTGCCTTCACCCGTGAAACATTCTGTGAAACAAGATTATTCGGGGCGTGACAGGCACCTAGATCAAGTTACCAACGTCTCTACCGATAAAGATCACTCCTGCGGTCGCTAAAGATAGGGATGGTTTTTCGTACGTTATCTACCTGATCTACGTCGATTTCTTTATATAAGATGGTTTCGTCTTCACCGGCTTCGGCCAAAACTTCTCCCCATGGGCCGACAACGATGGAATGGCCGCCAAAGGTATTATTGGGGTCAGCTCCGACACGGTTACAGGCGATGACAAAGCACTGATTTTCAATCGCACGACTAATCAATAAGGCACGCCAATGGTCAATGCGTGGTTTTGGCCACTCGGCGACAACGTATAAGACTTTCATTTCTCCAAGTGCATGCATGCGTACCCATTCCGGGAAGCGAATATCGTAACAAATCAATCCGGCAGAGGGTATGCCTGCGAGCGTAAACCATCCGTTATCATTTCCTTCGACTAAATATTTTTCTTCATCCATTAGCCGGAACAAATGCGCTTTACTATATTCTTTAACTTTTTCCCCGGACGCATTGACAACGAGCATGGTGTTTTTCACTTCGGCTGCCTGCTCTCTGGATTGATTGGCAACCGATCCGCCGACCACATGAACCTGATTCGCCTTTGCCAGTTCTGCGAAAAAGTTGAGACTTTCCCCACCCTCGATATCGGCAATGTCATCGAGGCGCGACAAATCATATCCAGTCGTCCACAATTCGGGAAGTACCACCACATCGACCCCGGATTTTGCCGCCTGTTCTATGTTTGTTTTCACTTTTTCATAGTTTCCCCACGGGTTTCCATATTCAATATCCATTTGAAGCAAAGCAACGTTCAAAGTCAACAGAGTCCCTCCTCCTATAAAGTGAGATTTCATTCAGTGGGGCTCCCCCACTGAATGTTCGCGAAACTTATCAGGACTTTATCAGCTATTCGCTCTACCATCATTGTTTTTATCATTCAGTGAGGTCTACAGATCGTTCATTCATGGTGAACCAGGCGTTATATGATTAACCACATACTCTTCTAATCGTTGAATACTATGAATGACATCATCCTTTGTTGTCGACACGCTCATTAGGTGGATGGATTCTTCGGGAATGGTGGCTTTTTCAGACAAGGCATCAATGGCTTCCTTTACATGTTCCTGAATTCCCAGTTCTGCAAGTGTGGTTGGCAGGTTTAATTCTTTATAATAGGGTAAGAGTTTTGTCACTTCATCATATTTATTTTCCAAGGCTAATTGAACCAAAATGCCGTAAGCGACCTTATCCCCATGGAGAAATTTATGGGTTTCCGGAATGGTCGTTAACCCATTGTGAATCGCGTGTGCTCCGGCAATTCTTCCGTATTCATCACCGTAACCACCAACCATTCCTCCTGCCATCATAATGGTTTCCGCTACTTTAACTAAAGCAGGTGTGACTTGATGATTCCGGACACTTTCAATGGCTTCTGTTCCCTTATCCAGCAACACATCCCGACAAAGCCGGGCAGCATGAAGGGCTATATCCAATGATAACGGTTTTTGCTTTATTTCATCCGTTAATGCAACGGCTTCATACCATTTCGCAATCGTATCTCCTATTCCGGCCCGCAGGTATTCTACTGGTGAATCAGCAATAATACGCGGCTCTATCAGTACCATATGGGCGGTTTTCGAAAAAACGATATAATGCAGAAAGTTTCCAGCCCCGTCATAAAATACACTTAGCGGGGTCCAGGGTGAGCAATTGGAAGCCAGGGTCGGAATCAAAATAACAGGAGATCCAACTCATCTCCTGCTGCTTTAGCTAAATCGAGTACTTTCCCTCCGCCAACACCAATCACTGCATCTGCCTCGTTATTTCTTAATTTATCAGCAACTCTTGCCACTTCTTCATGAGTACAATCCCCTTTGTATGGAACATGAACGACGGCGTTATCTAAAGATATATAGTCTTTAGCCGCCTCCCAGGATTTTTCACCATGAATAATGGCAGGATTTTCTAGCTTTTGCTCGGATAGTTTCACCGGCAATTGCTGAAGGATTCCTTCTTCACATTGATAAAAATTCGGTGCCCCTCGCACTTGTAGTGATTTCATTGTTTATCCCCCCATAAAAAAAGCTCTTCCAGTCAGAGGAAGAGCGTCCGCAACACATTTCCTCTTATCTCCCAACTAATGTTGAAGGATTTAGCACCGTGTACAATGATGTACCGGTTGCCGGGTTTCATCGGGCCAGTCCCTCCACCTTCTCTTTATAAGAGTTAAAAATATATGAAATTATCAATCATTATCCCACTTGGTACACCTCCTGTCAATTAAATGGCAAAACCTTTTGTCAATTTTGACTTTACAAAAAATAGTCAAATAGATATGATTAGTAAAATAATTCTATTCGATACGTCTTAGGAGATGAGAAGTTTGAGAACCTTTCCACAGTCAGAAATGCTACAGAGACTACCTGCACAGTTCTTTGAAGGACTAGTGAAAAAGGTAAAAGAAAAGCAACAGCAAGGGCACGATATTATTAATTTAGGCCAGGGAAACCCGGATTTACCGACGCCACCTCATATCATTAAAGCATTGCAGCATGCGGCGGAAGATCCATTGACCCATCAATATTCCCCATTCCAGGGATATGACCTTTTAAAGGACGCGGTTGCCACATTCTATAAACGGGAATATGGAGTAGAAATCGATGCAAATAAAGAAGTAGCCATCCTTTTTGGGGCCAAAGCCGGACTGGCAGAAATTAGTCCTTGCTTATTAAATCCAGGTGATATTGCCCTTATGCCGGATCCCGGTTATCCCGATTATATGTCCGGGATTGCTCTTGCAAATGCTGAATCTATTTTTATGCCTCTATTGGAGAAAAATAACTTTCTGCCGGACTATACGGCTATTCCAGAAGATTTAAAAGATCAGGCGAAAGTCATGTTTTTAAATTACCCTAATAATCCCACGACAGCGACTGCAACAAAAGAATTCTTTGATGAAACCGTTGCTGTAGCGAAAAAACATAACATTTGTGTCGTTCATGACTTTGCATATGGAGCCATCGGTTTTGATGGGGAAAAACCACAAAGCTTCCTCCAGTCAGAAGGTGCAAAAGAAGTGGGAGTTGAAATCTATACACTGTCCAAAACCTATAACATGGCAGGCTGGCGGGTAGCCTTTGCAGTGGGAAACCCATCTGTGATTCAAAGCATCCAATTACTGCAGGACCACATGTTCATGAGCTTATTCGGTGGCATCCAACACGCAGCTGCCGAAGCCTTATCCGGTGATCAGCAGCCCGTACGTGAACTTGTGCAAACCTATCAGGAAAGACGCAATCGTTTCATTAAAAAACTGCTGGAAATGGATATCGAGGTGGAAGCACCACGTGGAACCTTTTTCGTATGGATGCGTGTACCAGCAGGCTACAGCTCTGAAACGTACGCGGATTTACTTCTCGAAAAAGCACATGTAGTCGCTGCACCTGGTGTTGGCTTTGGGTACTATGGCGAAGGATACATACGCCTCGGATTATTAGCAGATGCAGAACGATTAGAAGAGGCAGCCATTCGAATCGGAAGGCTGGGCGATTCCCTATAAAATAGTAATCATCAATAAGGAGACTGCAAGGTACTGCAAATCCCACCAAAAACAGACATGAATCATATGGAAAAGGGCTAAAACAAAAAAACCATCGGATGTTCCTGTCACCCGATGGTTTTTGGTTTGATATTCGTTTGAAGCTATAGCCTCGCACACTTCCCCTTCTCTAATCTATGAATCTTCCAGTCTATTCACTATGCTGTCGAAAGCTGAGGCAATCCTCTGTGCAAAATGTTCACGGCAAAACATCATAGACAAAATCATGAGTTCGATAAATGCTGTACAAATTCCGGAGCTTGACAGGCACGAATCGAGCTTTTGCCGGCGGTTGCGAGGGTCGTGTCGATATCAGCTAACAGGTGGCTCAGGACTTCTTCTACTCCGGCCTGGCCGTTGTAAGCTAATCCATAAACATACGGACGACCGATCAATACGGCATCAGCACCTAAAGACATCGCCTTCACAACATCAGGTCCGCGGCGAATCCCACTATCAAAGAGGATAGGAATCCTTCCATTTACAGCTTCTGCGACTTTTGGCAGTGCATCCAGTGAAGCGATGGCACCGTCTAATTGTCTTCCGCCGTGATTGGATACCACAACACCATCCACCCCGTAATCGATAGCTCTCTTTGCATCATTCGGGTGGAGCACACCTTTTAAAATAATGGGAAGATGGGTTTGTTCACGCAAAAAGGCTAGGTCCTTCCAGGTTAGTTTTGGCTGGAAGGTGATGTTTACTAATTCATCGATAGCGGCCGCCCGATTTTGCTCAGGAGTTACGTCTAGACGATTTCGGAAAACAGGATCCTGAAAGTAATTAGCCGAACCATACCCTTCTCGTACAGGGAAAAATTGATTCGTCAAATCAGCTTCCCGAAACCCTAATGCCGGAGTATCAATGGTTATCACAATCGCTGAGTATCCAGCTTTTTCTGCTCGTCGGAGGAAGCTTACCGTTAGTTCTGGATCTTTACTACAATATAACTGGAACCATCTCGGTGTATCTCCAAGTGTATCGGCAATTTCCTCCAGTGTATAGGTGGAAACGGTACTGGCAACATAGGGGACCTGTTTCCCCCGTGCTGCTCTCGCAACCGCTAATTCGCCTTCCGGATGAGCCGCCCCTAAATGACCTACAGGGGCCAGCAGAAATGGCGATGGATAGGTTTGCCCTAGTACCGAAATGGATAAATCCCGTGTTGATACATCTTGTAAAAACTCCGGAACAAGCTTCCATTTTTTAAAAGCCTCTTCATTTGCCCGTAACGTCTCCTCGTGGCCGGATCCACTTTGAATGTACGTGAACACTTCATGGCTGAGTTTCTTTTGGGCATGCCTTTCTAAATCCTTATAGCGATAGATTGGTGATAGCTTGCTTTTTACAGCCTCATCAGACATGGACATACACCTCTAATCTTTTTTGAGTTTGGCAGCAACGACATTACCCAGTGACTGAAGCCCCTGAACGAGAATAATCAACACGGCCACGGTGATATACATAACGGATGGTTCATAACGCAAATGTCCAAAACGATAGGCTAAATCCCCAAGTCCACCTGCTCCGACTAAACCAGCCATTGCTGTTGCACCAATTAGTCCAATGGTTGCGATGGTTAACCCTAATATAATCGAGGGTCTTGCCTCCCGCACCATTACATTCCAAATAATATCTTTCGTTTTAATGCCCATGGCTTCATAGGCTTCCACGACACCGCGGTCAACCTCCAGTAAAGACGTTTCCATTAAGCGGGCAATATAGGGGGCCGTAAAGACAACAAGCGGGACAATGACCCCTCTTACTCCAATGGTGGTCCCGACTAGAATTTTCGTAAACGGAAGCATAAAGAAAAGCAAAATAATAAATGGAATCGACCGAATGACATTAATAATCATGTTAAGAAACCCATTTAAAAACCGATTTTCCAGACTTTTGCCCGGTCTTGTCAGCACAAGCAAAATCCCCATTGGTAATCCGATTAAAATCGATATCACTAAAGAAATGGAAACCATTTGAAAGGTTTCGATCAGGGCAACCCACAAATAGGAGCCCCATTCATCAAGAAATGCGTTTACTTTGCTCATAGGTGATCACCTCTTCTGTTTGAATACCTTTTTCCTGCAGGTAGGATATGGCTTGATGAATTTCAGAATCTTCTCCTTTAAAATGGACGAGTAAAGTGCCAAACGGATCATCCTTTAATTGCGTAATATTTCCGGATAAGATATTTGGAAATATATCAAAACGCTTTGTAACAATAGCCAGAGCTGGTTCCTCGCTTGAATCTCCCGTGAATTTTAACGAATAAATCTTACCTGTTTCTTTTAACGAATCAATCATGTCATTGGATAATGGATGGTTGAAAATACCATTCACAAATTTTTTCGTCGTTTCATGTTTTGGTGATGTAAAGACATCAAGGGTTTTCCCTTGTTCCACCACTTCTCCATTTTCCATGACAGCTACTCGATCACAAATCCGTTGAATCACATGCATCTCATGAGTAATCAGCAAAATTGTAATCCCTAACTCTTTGTTGATTCTTAACAGTAAATCAAGGATAGCATCGGTTGTGTCCGGATCCAGCGCACTCGTCCCTTCATCACTTAACAGCACTTCTGGTTCATGGGAAAGCGCTCGTGCAATCGCAACTCTCTGCTTTTGCCCTCCAGATAACTGTGCCGGATAGGTATCCGCCTTATCACTTAACCCGACAATATCTAAATAACGATTGACCCGCTCTTTAATATCCTTTTTCGGAACCCCGGTAAGCTTTAAGGGAATCGCAACATTGTCATAAACGGTTGCGGTTTTTAATAGATTAAAACCCTGAAAAATCATTCCAATTTTTCGTCTTGCTTTTAACAATTCATTAGGAGATAAAGAGGTTAAATCCGTCCCATCCATACTTACCGTACCTGATGTCGGTTTTTCCAGTAGATTCACATTCCGAACCAATGTACTTTTACCAGCACCACTATAACCAATCACCCCAAAAATCTCCCCTTTTTTCACCTCAAGAGAGACATCCTTCAAGGCCTCTATTGGCCCGTTTTCTGTTTGAAATGTTTTTGAAAGGTGGTCAATCTTAATCATGTAGAATCTCCTTCCTTCTGTTTAAAGAAAACTCGGCAAATTTTATATCTGAGATCTCAAAAGGATTTCATCATTCACCCAATGTTTATAAAGTGAAACTTCCATCAGTGGGGGACTTTCCATCCCCACTGATAGTTAGTTGAACTTATCAGGAATTTACTGGCCCCCACTTAGTCCTGTTGGGGTACCCTCAAGACTTGAAACGGGGTATTACGACCAGTTCATGCGTGATAAAAAGAAAGAGCCGCATTGTGCAGCTCATTTCCTTGTTGTTACCAGGATACGACCACGGAACCGGCAAACTCTTCTTCAACAAATTGCTTGACTTTATCTGAATGGTACGCATTAATGAATTTCTCAATAACCGGATCATCCTGGTTTTCACTGCGAACTGCGATAAGGTTTACCCATGGTGAATCTTTTGGTTCAATAACAATCGCATCCTCTGTTGGAACGTAGCCAGCTTCCATAGCGTAATTAGTATTAATCGCAGCAGCGGCCAGTTCACCAAGCTGACGCGGAATTTGTGCTGCTTCCAATTCAACAAATTCCAGTCCTCGTTTATTTTCCTTAATATCCTTCACAGAAGCGTTTGCCCCCACCTCTTCCGGCAGAGTAATTAATCCTGCCTGCTCGAACAGCATTAATGCACGTGCTCCATTTGTAGGGTCATTCGGTAAGCCAACTTTATCGCCTTCTTTTAACTCACTAATATCAGAAATCTTTTCGGAATAGATCCCCATTGGAAAGTTTACAGTTTTCGCAACCTCAACAAGGTCAAGATCACGATCCTCCACCATTTGATCCAGGAACGGCTTATGCTGATAGCTGTTAGCATCTAAATCCCCTTCTGCCAGCGCGGTATTGGGGGTAATATAATCGCTAATGACTTCAATTTGAATGTCTAAACCATCTTCTGCCGCAACTTCTTTCACAACTTCCATAATTTCCTCATGTGGACCGGCTGTGACTCCTACTTTCAAAGAATCCTCGCTCAATGTGGATGTCTCAGCATCACCAGCCCCACAGCCTGAAATCATAGCTGCAATAAAAATGACAGATAAAAGACCAAATACTTTTTTCATGTTTTTCTCTCCCTTTTGTTTTAAAAATTATGTAGTATAAAGAAAAGCCCCTCCATAAAAATGGAGAGGCTTATACACAAATAAATATAATCGACCTCTCTCATCTATCAAAACATCAACAGTTTTGCAGGAAGTAGCACCTTTTCTTACATTTGTAAGAACGGTTGCCGGGCGTCATCGGTCCTGTCCCTCAGCCACTCTTGATAAGAGATTTTCATATTATTCAATTATCGAACGTTTTATCGGCATCTTCCGAAAAAAGATTAATGTCATTGTATAGGAGGGAAAATCAGCTGTCAATGGAAAATTAGAAAAATTATGTTTTCTTTGCGTTGGTTTTATTTTATTCAAAGGCAAAAAATCCTCAATGTTTTCAGGATAGATGCGTTATCCATATCAAAACAGGCAGAGCTGATCTTCCATTCAGCTCTGCCTGTTCATAGCAGGGTTGTCCATAAGTGTACCTGGTACGTGTCTTCATTTGTGAAACATTTTGTGAAACAAGATTTTTCGGGGCGTGACAGGCACCAACTCTACTGCTTCTTCTTCTCCTGCTCTACTAATTTCCGTTTTAATAGTTTTCCGACTGTATTTCTTGGCAGTTCGGCACATATCTCATATTGTTTAGGGACTTTATAGTGGGTTAAATTGCGGTAACAATGGCCTTTTAATTCTTCAAGCTCTATGGTGTGACCGGCTTTTGGGACCACATAGGCTTTGACTACCTCGCCCTGGTCCGGGTCAGGGATACCGACGACAGCGGATTCCAGTATGTCGGGGTGGTCGTATAAAACACTTTCGATTTCCTGTGGATAGATATTAAACCCACCATTGATGATCATTTCTTTTTTTCTTCCTACAATGTAGAAGTAACCCTCTTCATCTGACATGGCTAAATCTCCTGTGTATAGCCATCCGTTTCGTAATGCTTGATTGGTTTCCTCTTCATTCTGAAAATACCCTTTCATGATTTGCGGTCCCTTAATGATTAACTCACCAACACTATGCTCCGGCAGTTCCTTATGATCTTCATCAACAACCTTACAGTCTGTCCCTGGGAGCGGGATGCCGATGCTTCCGACTTTTCGGACACCGCTCGCCGGGTTCCGGTGTGTGGAGGGTGAGGCTTCTGTCAGACCAAAGCCTTCACCGATGATCGCTCCTGTTAAGCCCTCGAACCTTCTTATAATTTCAATCGGCAGCGGGGCTGAGCCGCTGGAACAGATTTTCAAGCAATCCAAACCATAGGATTCGACATCCGGGTGATTGACAAACGCATTGTACATCCCGGGCACACCAGGAAAAAATGTGGGCTGATACTTCTTAATCTTCTCCAGCACATCGTCAACCTGGAATTTTTTGATTAATAGAATTGATGCCCCGACATAGACTCCGAGATTCATCGCACTTGTCATAGCATACACGTGATAGAGCGGGGTAGCGGTCAGAACCACCTCCTGACCAGCCTGCATCTTGTTCCCATACATCTCCTTACTTTGGAAAACATTGGCTACCAGGTTGAAGTGGGTTAACATCGCTCCCTTCATCTTCCCTGTTGTTCCGCCTGTGTATTGAATCACCGCAACATCATCCCTCGGTGAGATTGGAATCTCCCTGGTGATTGGCGTGGAATTCCTGATTAAAAAATCTAAGGACTGAGGGGGGTCATCCTTGGATCCTGATACAAAGACATGGCCGAACTTATACATCTCATTGACCTGATGGACGGTTTTCAGGTTATCCTGTTCAGCTATTAAATAGTTCATATTTGCATCACTTGCAATGTGTAATAGTTCTCTGGCGGTATAACGCGGGTTAATTTGAACGACAATCAACCCCAATCGCATGGCGGCATAATAAGCAATCATGTAGTCAGGGTGATTGGGCAGCATTAACCCTATTCTTTCCCCTTTACGTAATCCCATAGCATCCCATGCCGCCGCGAGCCGATCCACTTTATCCTTAAATTCCTCGTAGGAGAATGGTCTGTCTTCAGCAATAATGGCTGTGCGGCTTCCAAACTTTTCAACAGTTCTCTCCAGCAGAGAATAGAGCGGGACTTCCGGACATACAATATTTGGATTCACTTCCGGTGGATAGGCTTTATACCATCTGGGTTCCTGCACATGTTTCAATCCCTTCACCCCCTTTTAAACCTCGCAAAGCCAAATCACTCCAAGACCCCAACTTCCTGGTAATATTTTTTAGCTCCAGGGTGCAGGTTCTCAGGGTTAATTCCGTCAAGAGCTGTATCCTTGGTAAAATGTTTTGCTCTTTTAGGTATTTGATCTTCAAACTTCGGAATGTTGTCCCAGAATATCTTCGTCAGGTTGTAAGCATAGTCTTCCTCAATATCACTTCTGGCTGTCAGCATGGTAACCATTGTGTATGTCGGGATGGCTTCATCCTGTTCCTTATAGGTACCAGCCGGCAGATCTCCTGAAGCAATACCGACCCCTTTTTCTTTGATGCTCTGAAGCCTTTCTTCGTCAATAGGGATGACCTTAATGGGCTTCGTGATCTCAATTTCCTGTAAAGCGGGGATGAATGGGGCCCCGCCGCCGACAAATACATCCACATTGTTGTCTTTTAACATCGAAGCGCCATCCGAATAGTTTCCGTAAGAGATTTTACCGCCAGCTTCTTCAATGGTTTGCTCATCAATCCCATACTCCTCCACCATCTTCCAGAAGGCTACCGGACCGCCACCGCCTTTTGGTCCAAGGAAAATATGCTTATCAACAATATCCTCGATCGAATTAATGTCTTCATGGTCTGTGGTTGTCGCAATCGTTTGATAAACGGGATATAAAGCACCGATGGCAGAAATATTCTTCAGTGGCTTATCAAACCCTTTTCCACCTTCTAATGCTGACGTGAAATCAGATGTGTAGTTTAATCCCATTTGTATATCCCCTTTTTCCAGCGACTCCAGGTTAGAAGTCGAACCGCCCTCCAGCTGGGAAACATTCAAACCTGAGAAGCCATCCATGTAAACATCAACCATCACTGTCGTAATCGGATACCAGCCAGATCCCATAGGACCGCTTCCAACCTTCAAAAACTTACTAGGTGCTGTTGGCCCTTTTTCATCCGAGGACGTCTCACTGCCCCCACATGCCGCCAAAACAATGGATAAAGAAACCATCAACACCATCGATATCACTAATTTTTTCATCCTGTTCACTCCTCACTTACGATATCTTTCAATTTTCATACCTAACTCTTTTACATTTAAATCTCCACAAATATTTTTTCGGAAGTAAGCCCAAAGCTCCTCATTGGCCTTGCGGGACCTGCTCTGCCCCGCAAGACTTCGCTATCCACTCACCTGCCCGGACTTTTCCGCGGCAAAGGGACGGTTTTTTTTCTGCCAGATGATGATGAAAATCGCTAAAGTCAGACCGATCAAATCTGTCAAAAGACCCGGCATAACTAAACTAAACGCACTAGCCAGTAGGATCAGCCGTCTGACTGTGCCTAATGCCCCAAAGAGGTGATTTTCAAGCGCCCCAGCAAAAAATATACAGCTAAGAAAAGCGCTGACTAACGCAATCGCAATACGGGTGGTATCCCCTCCCTGAAGAAGCAATTCAGGATTGTAAACAAATAAAAAGGGAATTAAGAAACCACCCAGGCCTATTTTAATGGCGTAGAAAGCCGTTTTCGTTGGATTCGATCCGGATATCCCCGCTGTTGTATAAGCTGTGATTGCGACTGGAGGGGTTAAGCCAGACATTACCCCAAAGTAAAAAACGAACATGTGGGCAGCAACAACATTGATGCCCAGATCAATCAGTGCGGGCGCGCCAAGCACGGATAAAATGACATAGGCCGAAACAGTTGGCATTCCCATCCCCATAATGATGGAGGCCCCAGCAATCAGAACTAATAAAAGAAGCATTTGCCCGCCCGCAACATCAATCACAAACCGGGAAAATGTGATCCCCAGCCCGGTTAAGGATACGGAGCCGACAATTATTCCTGCAGTAGCACAGGCCGCAATCACAATCAAAGCGTTTCTTGCCCCGTTTTCCAGGGCAGCTAAAATATCAATCAGACTCATTCGGGTTGCCTCGCGAATGCAGCTTAAAATAATCGTAGCCAAAATCGCATAAAAACCTGATTTCATCGGGCTGTATCCATAAATCATTAACCCGATAATCAAGAGAATCGGCAAAAACAGATAGCTTTGCTTCAACAAAACCTGTTTCAAATCAGGCAGCTGTTCTTTAGGAATGCCTGCCATTTCCAATCGTTTTGCGTGAAAATACACCATCATCCCTGCAATAAAGAAGTAAATAACTGCTGGAATGAGCGCATAGAGAGCGATCCTGATATATGGAATTCCGATGGTTTCAGCCATAATAAATACAGAAGCTCCCATAATCGGCGGCATAATCTGACCGCCCTGGGAAGCAACCGCCTCAACAGCTGCCGAGAACCGCTTGCTGTAGCCTAATTTCTTCATAAGCGGTATGGTAAAAGAACCCGTGATTGCGGCATTGGCTGCCCCATTTCCTGTAATGGTCGCCACAAGGGCGCTCGAGCCAACCGATGACAGGGCAGGGCCGCCGGTTTTATTTCCGAAAAGACCAAAGGCAAAATCGGTAAAAAACTGTCCGCCCCCGGATTTCATTAAAAAGGATCCGAAAATGACAAACAGGATAAGGACGGTTGAACTTACGTAAATAGGGGCACTGAATATTCCCAATGTCCCGTTGAACATGTGATCAACCATCCTGTCATACCCCACTCCAGGATGTGCCAGAGCCCCGGGAAAATATCTGCCTAAGAAGATGTAGGCAAGGAAGAATACACCAATGACGGACATCAAAATCCCATTTGTTCGCCTTGTAGCCTCCAGTACGAGGACAATAAAAATCGTGCCGAAAAGGATGTCATTGTTGCTGATATTCCCCTGCCTGCTCTGAATCGCCTCTGCCCCCGTAATCATATAGAAGGCTGTTGCTAACGTTGCAAGTACGATAAAAAAGTCCAGAACACCAAACTTTTTGCCCTTTTTATAAGGGAATAAAAGAAAGATTAACAGCAGCGCCCAGATGACATGGACACTCCTTTGCTGCCACGATGACAACGTCCCAAAGCCGGCGGTATAGACATGAAAAATGGACAGTCCTATCGCAAGTACACTGATGATAAGCATGAAGATTCTTGCGAGATTCCATTTTTCTTTTCTATGTTCCCAAATCTCTTCAATAAAGGCCGGCTTCTCCTTAATTTTGGTATCAAGCTTTTGAGTTTGAGTGGTTTGGCTCTCCATTTTCAATCACCTCCAATGTGATATAGTAAGATCAAGTTTGGTTATACAAAATTTGCTGCTCCAGCCACCGCAGTTGCTGTGCTTTTTGTTTAGGCCGTTTAACAGCTTGCCCTTAATAAGTCACCAGCTATTGCAAGGAAAAATCACGCCGCTCTATTGACAGCGTTTTCATAATTGAGCCAAAAATAGCCTGAGCATATCTATAACACTTGCATCACTGGATGTTTCACTGTTTTTAAGAATATCGGTTTTACCATAATCATCTGTGACAAACACGAATTCGGTTATATTCCATTCCTTCATTGTCTATAAGTTTTTAATGATGGTTCCATTTGCTATATTTAATTAGAAACAGCACCGGTCATAAACATACACCTTCCTTTTTTCGTTTGTTTATTAATCATGCAATTTTCATGCCAAAATAACGATAACCGTTCTAAAAATGGCAAAAAAATAACTGCCGGTCGCAGTTTAGTAACAATTCAGAATTTTTATTTTTATTTAGATGGAAGCAGGTTTAGCGGATTTTAGCCTGCTCAGTTCCTTGAATGATTCAATTATAAATCAATATAATAGGATTTGCATGAATTCGAACGATTCAAGAATGATTCAAGGATTCACTTTTGAATCGGTCCTTTCCTATGTAATAAAGACTGCTTATCGCGCAGTTATGTATCTCCCCGGGAAGCGGAATTACTTCATTTTTGCAACAGGCTTATTCGTTTGATCGATGAAACTTAAAATACTATAAATGGATTGTAAGGCTGGAGCAGGCACATCCAGCAGATTGGCCTGTCTGACAATATAGCCGCACATCGCTTCCACTTCCATTTTCTTTCCACGGAGGCGGTCCTGCAGCATGGAGGTTTGATGATTTCTCGCCTTTTCCGCATTCGAGAAAATCCTGGCCTGAGTGGGCTCAGGGTCCAGAGAAATGCCTTTATGAATCGCCACATTGATGACCTCAGAGCAAATGGCTGATGCGGTGTTGTGCAAATACTTATCATCCAGAATTTGGCCAACCCGGGCACCTGCAGCGGCGGAAAGCGGATTAAAGGTAGCGTTCCAAAGTAATTTTTTCCACTTCCTTTCAAGAATGTGCCTGGATTGTACTGTATCAATACCTGCCTGATTCAACTCCTCCATAACGGCTGCACATTCATCTGCTGCCGATGAATCTAATTCTCCTATGACAAGCTTAACTCTTCCTTGCTGACGGATCCTGCCCGGAGCTTCCACAGAGGCTTGAATATACGTAGCCGCTGACAATACTCGTCCCTCGCCAAAAACATCCTCTAATATTTCTTCATTCTCAACGCCATTTTGCATCGTCAAAATAAGTGCGCTGTCCTTTAAAACATGCCTTAGCTGTTTAGCAACTTCCTCGGTATCATTGGATTTGACACAGAATAATACCAGGTCTGAGTTTGTCAGATCACTTAAACGATCCATAAATGTTCCGGAAACACGGAATTGGCCCTGCTCCCCCGTAATCCACAACCCTTCCGTCTGCATCGCTGCCAAATGATCCCCCCTGGCTAAAAACGTTACCTCATGTCCAGCGCGATGGAGCATTCCACCAAAATAACTGCCGACTGCTCCGGCTCCTGCAACACCAATCCTCATATCTATTCCTCCTATTCAAGTCTTTGGCTATGATTAGTTTAGCATGATTTGTCTGAAAATTCTATGCAATACTCTGTACACAAGAAGGTGCAGGGAAAGTTCTATCAAGCTTTTGCGTTATCTTGATTGGGATGTTGAAAAACGGGCAAAAAACATCTGGATTCTAGCCAGACGGTTATCTGAACAGGGAGATGAATATCAGACGGTAAAGAGTGAGGTGCTTGAGGCTGCAGCTGAAAACCATTGCCGGCCGGAGCAGATAGATACGATTAGAAGCGGATTATCCTGAGGAGATTGAGTGGTAGAGCACCTCTTTCATTCTAGTATTTAAACACTTCAGTAAAACATATAAAGTACTTATTATTGTATTAGTTGAGTGAGATGCCAAGGGCTCCAATCGATACGCCTTGGCCTTTCCCGTTATTTTGTTCTTGCTGAAATAATAAAATACTCTTAATGGGGTATTACGGGATATTGATGCGGAAAATCATTGCGCCCGATCAGGTATGATTTATGCAGAGTAATCCTTTAATTATTGTCCTTATTTTTTAGGATATAAAGCTCTTTTTCTATCTTATGAACTTTATCGACAATAAAATTAACATCATTAATTCTTGCTTCATTCGTTAATTCAAACTGACTGCCCAGTCCTTTTAATATTGCGTCAACAGAGTCAAATCGATTACGTACTGCTGATTTGAATTCATGCATGTCTGAATTTGAGAAGTTTTTTATGTGAGGTGTAAATACTGATAACCGATATTTATGTTTCTATCATATCGAGAACTGATGACAATTACAAAGCGGTAAAATTTAGAATTTGTAGCAGCTCTAGTGCGAAAAATGAATGACCAAGTACGGAAAGCGGAGTTTTGTCAACGATATGGTTATAAAAAAAATGAAAGATTAGAGAAGTTATAACTGTAATTGCTATTATTAGGTGAGCGGTTTCCTCTATCTATTTTATACTTTTTTCATCTGACAAGCCATATTTATTTTTGCATTGCCCATATTTGATTGATCCTATTTTTAACAAGACCCATGGCTGCGCTGTGGCCGGAATACCGGTAATATTACAGAACATATCACTTGTATCGAATTCTACTTCAATAGTTTTATCCGCGTATTTCTTAGCTTTTTAAATAATATATCCCGTAAATCACTTGATGCTGATTTACGGGATATAGCTAAAGCGGTTAGTCGCTTGCATATAGCGCAATGAAAGGATATTACCATAGGGCGGGACAGTGTACCTGTCCCTCTGTCCCTGTTTTAAAACACAATAGCCAACCGTAGCACCATTGTGCCTACTCCATACATTTTGTATAATATTAAATAATATAAAGTATATAATTTAATCGGTCTGACAACATATGAGCAATCATAGTGTACCATTTCAAAAAGAGTGAGATGACTTACGTTGATTGATATTAGTAAATTAATTAAAGGCAAAAACTTGTCTGAATTAGATGTGCAAATTTTAATGTATATTTTAGACAATATGGATAGTGTGTTAGATAAAGGTGTGCGGAAAATTGCAAAGGAAAATTACACCTCTCCTGCCACAGTTATTCGTTTATCTAAAAAACTAGGCTATACTGGTTTTATTGATATGTACTATAATCTTTTACCACTCGTAAAAGAGGTGGAAGAACAGCAGACAGACTTTTCAAAGGAATTTCCTGAAATTAGCAGTAAGGAGTTTTTTAAATTTAACAGGATGAAGGATATTGAGCAATTTATCAAATTTGTTATGAACCTCCAGCAGAAATATATTTTCATTTATGCAACCGGCTTTTCTGCTATTGCTGCTGAATACTTATATAAAAAACTTTTGGTTTTAGGCAAAAAGGCGACATTGGCAAGCGGGACAGATTCGATTGGTGTTTTTGAAAATAACTTAAATGATATTGGGGCATTGGTAGTCATATCAAAATCCGGTGAAACACAACTCGTAATCGAAAAACTTCGCACGGCAAAGGAACATGGAATTTGTACTGTGTCCTTTACGAAAGAGACAAAAAGCCAAATAGCAGATCTCTCGGATATAAATTTTAGAATTTTAGACAATAACAAATTGGACGATCGTAACAGTGCACCAAACATTTTCTTCCCCCGCCTACTTTTGATATTTGAACTCATCACAAAAATCTATTTGAATCAAAACAAATCATAATTAGTGTACAGATCTATCCACTTCCTTTAGCCTTGACAGATAACACCCACATACAATTGAACATTTCAAGTATTAGGTGAAACGTGTTTCAACTTATGAAACACGTTTTTTATCGTTCAAAAATTATATACACGTAAGCGTTTTCGCAGTACACTAACTTATGTCAACAAAAGATAGTTACTGGAGGTGGTCCATATGAAGGAGAAAGTGAAAGAATCTATGCAAAGGTTTTCAAAAGCCATGTTTATTCCTGTTCTTATATTACCAATCGCAGGTATTTTAATTGCTCTAGGAAATGTATTTACCAATCAGCGTTTACTGGAAATGGTTCCATTTTTGGATAATCCATTTACTACCGGCTTTGGATCTATCCTATCTAGCTCACTTGTTTCTATTCTAGGAAATTTAGGTCTGATTTTCAGTGTAGGGGTTACAGTCGGGCTAGCTAAAAAGGAAAAATCAGTAGCTGGTTTTACTGCCTTATTAGGATATTTAGTATTTGTAAACGCCATGAACAAATTTATGGAATTAAGCGGTTTATTAGAGGAAGCAGAATCTCTGCAAGGTACAGGACAAACCTTAGTTTTAGGAGTTCAAATCCTCGATATGGGGGTTTTCCTTGGAATCATTCTCGGTATTGTAACCGCTTATGTTCATAATAAATTTATTGATACCGATTTCAAAGGTGCTTTTCAAATATATGGCGGATCACGATTTGTATTTATAGTGTTAATTCCTGTTGTTGTAACACTTGCTGTTCTTCTCACGTATATTTGGCCGTTTTTCCAAAGCGGTATTAATAGTTTGGGAGAATTTATGCAAAGAACTGGAAATATAGGAATTTTCCTCTATGGAGCACTGGAACGTCTATTAATTCCAACTGGATTGCACCACTTAATCTATACCCCATTTCTATATACAGAACTTGGTGGTGTGGCTGAGGTTGGCGGACAGGTTTTTGAAGGAGCAAGAAACATTTACTATGCGGAAATTGCAGACCCATCCGTCTCCCGTCTATCTGAAAGTGTCATTTGGGATGCACGTGGTATTGCGAAAATGTTTGGTTTAATCGGTGCATGTTTAGCCATGTATCACACCGCAAAACCAGAAAACAAAGCAAAGGCCAAAGCTATTCTAATACCAGCTGCTTTTACATCATTCATTGCAGGTGTAACAGAACCAATCGAATTTTCCTTTATGTTTGTAGCACCATTATTATTTGTTGTTCACGCCGCACTTAGTGGTTTAAGTATGGTGACTTTAAATCTATTAGATGTGCGTGCAATTGGTCCTAATGGAATGATTGACTTTCTACTATATAATGTACCACTTGGATTCGAGAAAACAAGCTGGCCAATGTTCATTTTAGTAGGACTAGTATTCTTTGGCATCTATTATATTGTATTCCGTTTCTTAATTACTAAGTTTAATTTTAAAACTATCGGTCGTGAAGATGCTGATCAGGAAACAAAGCTCTATACCAAAAAAGAATACAAAGAAAAGAAGGCACAAGGAGAGAAAGGTACACACCCGGTTCCTCAAGGTGATACCGGAATGGCAGATGTTATTGTGAACGCTTTAGGTGGAGCGGATAACATCAATACCGTAACCAATTGTTATACAAGACTGAGATTGACACTCAAACAACCTGAATTGGTTGATGAAGCAACATTGAAAAATGAAACCGGAGCAAATGGCGTGATTGTAAACGATCAGAACGTACATGTTGTATATGGTTTACAGGTTAGCAATATCAGAAAAGACGTTGATAACTACTTAGGAATAGAAGAAGCTGAATAAGACTATGGAAAGGAAGATAACCATGAAAAAATTTTCAATCGTAATTGCAGGCGGAGGAAGTACGTATACACCAGGAATCGTTATGATGCTACTAGACAACCTTGACCGTTTTCCTATTAAAACACTCAAACTATATGATAACGATGAGGAACGACAAGCAGCGTTAGGGAAAGCACTGGACATTGTATTAAAAGAAAAAGCACCTGATATTGAGTTTTCGTATACAACGGATCCAGAAGAAGCCTTTACCAATGTAGATTTCTGTTTTGCACACATTCGAACTGGAAAATACAAAATGCGTGAACTGGACGAAAAAATCCCATTAAAACATGGAGTAGTCGGACAGGAAACATGTGGGCCAGGCGGAATTGCTTATGGATTGCGTAGTATCGGGGACATTATTGAACTGATAGACATAATGGAAAAGTACTCACCAGACTGTTGGATGTTAAATTACTCTAATCCTGCAGCCATCGTCGCTGAAGCATGCCGCATTCTACGACCAAATTCCAGAGTTTTGAATATTTGCGATATGCCTGTAGGAACCCTGCGCAGAATGTCACAAATTATCGGCAAAACACCAGAAGACTTGGATGTTCGTTACTTTGGATTGAATCACTTTGGCTGGTGGACAAGTGTGAAAGACAAAGAAGGTCATGAGTATTTACCAGAAATTCGTGATTATGTATCGAAACACGGTTACCTGACTCAAATTGAAGTAGATACACAGCATATGGATCAAAGCTGGCAGGAAACACATAAAAAAGCGAAAGACTTACTGGCTGTTGAACCAAGATTTTTACCAAACACATATTTAAAATATTACCTCTATCCAGACTACGTCGTAAAAGTAGAAGGATCAGATCCGGACTATACTCGTGCCAATGAAGTTATGGACGGTAGAGAAAAGGAAGTATTTTCTGCAGCTAAAACGATTGTAGAAAAAGGTACATCAGAGGGCAGTGAATTCAGCATTGGAAGCCATGCAACCTTCATCGTTGACCTTGCTCGGGCTATTGCCTTCAACACTCATGAGAGAATGGTGATGATTGTTGAAAATAATGGAGCCATCGCAAACTTTGATGATAATGCTGTAGTAGAAGTTCCATGTATAGTTAGCTCTGATGGTCCAGAGCCATTAAGCCAAGGAAATATCCCTGAATTTGAAAGAGCATTGATGTATCAGCAAGTGACCGTTGAAAAACTAGCGGTACAAGCTTATATCGAAGGAAGCTATCAAAAACTATGGCAGGCCTTAATTCTTTCTAAAACGATACCAAGCGCAAAAGTAGCGAAAGAAATATTGGATGACTTAATAGAAGCAAATAAAGAATACTGGCCAGAATTAACGTAATAGAGTAACTAGGCGAAAAGGTGAAACGATTCCTTTTCGCCTTTTCAACTACAATTAATAGGTGAACAATAAAACTATGGAGGCGTTATGTATGTTTAAAAAAATCTTCGGAAAAAGAGACGATAAATTAGTAAACCTTATGAGTCCCATCTCAGGAAAAATTATCAGCATTGAGGACGTACCAGATGAAATGTTCAGTCAAAAAATGATGGGTGATGGTCTTGCCATTGAGCCATCAGAAGGAATCGTAGCAGCACCAATAGTTGGAGAAATTGTTCAGTTTTTCCCAACCAAACACGCTGTTGGGATTCGTAGTGATAATGGACTTGAAATTTTGATTCACATTGGATTGGAAACCGTTTCGATGAAAGGAGAAGGATTCGAAAGCTTCGTTGAACAGGGTGATCGCGTTGAGGCAGGCCAAAAACTGGTAACCTTTGACTTGGATGCGGTAAAAGAAAAAGCCGACAGCATTATCTCCCCTATAATCATTACCAATTCAGATATGGTTGATAGCCTAACTAAAACCAAAGATACTCATGCGACACAAGGAGATACTGTGTTATTGAATGTTAAGATAAAATAACAGGTACAGGGGGGGACGGAGGGACAGGTTCCTCGTCCCTCCATCCCTTCCTTCTGGACGCCGAACACGCATAAATTCACAATTCTAACATAAGTTAAAAATATCCTATGTCTAAAAGGAATGATTAGATGATTGATAATAAAAAGAAATATATCATAAACCGCTATCTGGATCCGAGCCTAGACAGAACAGATGGTTTAATGGTTTTCATATACAAAAACAAAAACGCATAGCTAAGCCTTTTTCTTCATTTTATCCTTCCCCGGAAAATATACAAAAAAAATCCACCAATAAATAAATCAGTGGAATTTTTCTTTGTATCTTAACTTGTAAAGTTTACTATGATATTATTTATTTTTGTTCAATACATCAAACGCGACGGCTGCTAATAAAACAAGTCCCTTAATTGCCTGCTGCCAGTCAATACCTATACCCATCAATGACATACCATTATTTAAGACACCCATAACGAGCGCACCGATGACAGCTCCGAAAACTGTACCTACCCCACCAGTAAATGAAGCACCACCTATAACCGCTGCTGCAATGGCATCCAATTCAAATAAATTACCTGCTTGCGGAGTTGCTGCGTTCAAACGTCCAGAGAAAATAATTCCACATAGTGCCGATAATAAACCCATGTTTATGAATACCAGGAATTTTACTTTTTTCGTTTTTATCCCAGACAATTGAGCTGCATTCGCATTTCCACCTACTGCATAGATATGTCTTCCATAAACTGTGTTATTCATTAAGAATGTATAACCAATAACTAATAAAAATAGAACAATCAATACATAAGGAAAACCTTCATATAAAGCAAGTACATATGTGAATGAGAATATTACCGCTGTAAATAAAAGTAGTTTTAATATGAAAAGACCAAATGAAGTTACATTAAAATTATATTTTTGTGCATTTTTGCGTAGTCGCAGTTCAGTAAGAATATATAGCAATGAAAGAACAATTCCTATCACTACCGTAAACAATTGTATTCCCTCGCCACCAAAAATGTCTGGCAGGAAGGAGGAGCTTATACTTCTATAACCTTCAGGGAATGGGGCAATCGTTTGTCCATCTAAAACAACTAATGTTAATCCCCTAAAAATTAGCATACCTGCCAAGGTAACGATAAACGATGGGATATTAACATAAGCTACCCAAAACCCTTGCCATGCACCGATGATAGCACCAGCTACTAAACAAAGGAGGATTCCCATAAATACCGACATATCTAATTTGACGATCAAAAAGCCTGCAATTGCACCAATAAATGCAGCAACAGACCCAACTGATAAGTCGATTTCACCGGTTATAATAATTAACATCATTCCAATAGCAAGTACAATGATGTAGCTATTCTGCATAATAATATTCGTTATATTTAACGGTGTTAAAATAATGCCCCCCGTTAAGATTTGAAATAACAGAACAATTCCAATAAGTGCAATAATCATACCAAACCTTCGCATATTGGATCCAATAAAACTTTTTATATTATCCATTGATTAAGACCTCCCACTTTTCGTCATATATTTCATTAAAGTTTCCTGATTGATATTTTCATCATTATCAACCTCTCCTGTAATTCTCCCCTCAGCCAATGTATAGATTCGGTCACACATACCTAACAATTCCGGGAGTTCAGATGAAATCATAATAATGCTTTTACCGTTTTCTGCCAAATCATTCATAATTTTATAGATTTCATATTTTGCTCCTACGTCTATCCCTCGAGTCGGTTCATCAAATATCAAAATCTCTGGATCCGTAAATATCCATTTTCCAAGAACTACTTTTTGCTGGTTTCCACCACTCAAATTTAATGCTTTTTGAAAGATACTTGGGGTTTTTATATTAATTCTCTTTCTGATCGATTCAGCTTCATTAATCTCCTGATTATAGTTAAGGAAGTTATTTTTTGATACCTTACCTAAATCTGCTACAGTAATGTTGTTTTTGACATTATCAATTAAAATTAATCCATATTCTTTACGGTTTTCTGACACATACCCGATTCCATGTTTTATCGCTTTGCTTACATCATTCACATTGATTTCTTTTCCTTCTTTTATAGCTTGTCCGGATATTTTTTTTCCGTAGGATTTACCAAATATACTCATAGCCAATTCCGTTCTTCCAGCTCCCATTAAACCTGCTATTCCTACAATCTCACCTTTTCTTACATTGATATTTATATTATGTAATATTTTCCTTTCAGATGTAACGGGATGGTATGCTGACCAGTTTTTAACTTCAAAAACTACATCTCCTATCTCGGGATTTCTTTCAGGATATAAATTAGATAAATCACGACCAACCATTCCCTTTATAATACGATCCTCACTAATCTTGTTATCAGCTAATGATAGACTTTCAATTGTTTTTCCATCACGTAAAATCGTAATACTATCAGATACCTTGGTTAATTCCTTTAGCTTATGAGATATAAGAATGGAAGTAATTCCTTGTTCTTTAAATTCTATTAATAAGTTTAAAAGATTTTCACTATCTTCTTCATTAAGTGCAGCAGTCGGCTCATCTAATATTAGAAGTCTTACATCCTTTGATAGTGCTTTTGCAATTTCCACTAACTGTTGCTGTCCTACCCCGATATTTTTTATTTTTTCTTGAGGAGAAATATCTAAACCTACTTTATTTAGGAGTTCTTTCGTTATCGTAACAGTTTCGCTCCAATTTACGATTCCTTTATTTGCATTCTCGTTCCCTAGAAAAATATTTTCTGCAATTGATAGCTCTGGGACTAACGCTAATTCCTGGTGAATAATAACAATACCTAATGCTTCACTTTGATTAATTGTTTTGAACTCGCAGACATCACCATTAAAAACAATATCACCAGAGTAAGTTCCGAATGGATGAACCCCACTTAAAACCTTCATCAAAGTAGACTTGCCTGCTCCGTTTTCCCCAATTAAGCCGTGTATTTCTCCTTTTTTTACTTTTAAATTCACATCGTCTAAGGCTTTAACTCCAGGGAATGTTTTCGTAATTTGATTCATTTCCAATATGGTTTCAGTCATTCTATTCACACCTTTGAAATGAAAATAATTAAGATGATTTAGCGGTATCGAAAGTACCACTAAATCATCTATTATAATACAAAACTATCGTTAATTTTGTAGTTGATCTTCAGTATAATAACCTGATTCAACTAATACTTCCTTATAATTATTAATGTCTACTGAAACAGGTTCTAATAGATAAGAAGGTACTACTTTAGCGCCATTGTCATAAGTTTCTGTGTCATTAACTTCTGGTTCTTCCCCTTTAAGTACTGCATCCGCCATTTCCACTGCTTTTTTCGCTAATGCTCTTGTATCTTTAAAAATCGTTTGTGTCTGCTCACCAGCAATAATAGATTTAATAGATGGTAGTTCTGCATCCTGCCCAGTAATAATTGGCATTGGTTTATCCTCTGTTCCATAGCCAACAGCTTTCAATGATGAAATAACACCGATACTAATCCCATCGAACGGAGAGTAAACAGCATCAATTGTGTCATTAGAATAGTGAGCACTCAAAATGTTATCCATACGTTTTTGGGCTTCCGCTCCGCTCCATCTTAAAGTTGCACCTTGGTCAAATGATGTTTGTCCACTTTTTACTACTAAATCACCACTGTCTATATATGGTTGTAAGATAGACATTGCTCCATCCCAGAAGAAATAAGCGTTATTATCATCTGGCGAACCTGCAAATAGCTCAATATTAAATGGACCTTTACCCTCTTTTAATCCCAGCTTTTCTTCTAAGTATTTTCCTTGTAATACACCCACCTGGAAATTATCAAATGTTGCATAATAGCTTACGTGATCACTATTCATGATTAAACGATCATACGCTATGACAGGAATATCCTGGCTTTTTGCCTGTTCTAAAACATCCGTAAGTGCTTCACCATCAATGGATGCGATTACAAGAATGTCAACACCCTTTGTAATCATGTTTTCGATTTGTGAAATTTGGTTTTCTACAACATCCTGCGCATACTGTAAATCTACCTTATATCCAAGTTCCTCAAATTCTTTAGCCATGTTATCGCCATCTCTTACCCAACGTTCTGATGATTTCGTTGGCATTGCGATACCGACAAATTTTTGATCGCCATCACCATTGCCACCTCCAGCTTGACTGCTACAACCTACCATTGCGATCACAAGGATCAGCAATGACAGCATAAAGCCTATTTTCTTCATTTTATTCCCCCTCTGAAATAATCAATACACCTGTCGTGTAATAGAGTAGTCATTCCATAGTTAGAAAAATCCCCGGTATAGATAGCGCTTACACAAAGTAGTAAAAAATATATTAGTTCTCAAACGCTCTTCTACATTTTCACTATGGAATTCGAATATGTTCGTACAACTTACGGAACACAATCATTATATTGTACGTACATTTATTATAGTTTATAAGAATATAATTTGCAATATGAATTTTTAGAATATTTCCACCAATTTTTGTACCCTCTAATATAAAAAAAAGCCTTATAGAAAGGCTTTTTTATGTATTAATCATTTCTCGTGGATTTAAATTCTTTGTTGAGCTTCTAATAGCTATTTCTGGAGAATAAACGATAGAGTCCATTTTCGCTAAATCGTTTTGTTTACTACTCTCCTTCAAAGTAATTAAATCAATAATTGTTTTGGCAGCCTCTTGCCCCATTTTACTCTTTGGGTGAATGATGGACGTTAACTTTACTTCAGAAACGTTAGCTAAAAAAGAGTCATCATACCCAACGATTGAAAGGTCATCTGGTACATGAATTTTTTTCTCCCGTAATACATCTAAAAGCTTGATTGCAAGCTCATCATTATAACACACTAACCCTGTTGACTTATTCTGACTGGATGATAGTAATTGTTGAAGTTTCTCAGTTGGCTTCTTATCTTTTTCTGTAGTGGAGTACGTAACAATATTATTTGGATTTATTGGAATCTGGTACTTCCGGTGAGCCTTTAAGTACCCTTTCATCCTTTTAGTCCCTTGAATATCATCTGTTTTAAAAAAACCTAGTATGTCTTTATGACCTAGCTTTATTAAATGCTCTGTTTGTAAAAATCCACCTTTCTCATCATCCATTAAAATGCTAAGTGGCTCCAATTCATCATAATAGGCATTAATCATAATATATGGAATAGAAAGTCGTTCCAAATTGAGGAAATAGCTAATATTTGGATTGGAGTAAGCACTTTTTGTAGGTTCGATTATGACACCATCAAAGGATTGCGAAACAATGATTTCTAAGAGTTTTCTTTCCATTTCGTGGTCGTTATTTGTACTAAATAAACTTACTTGATAGCCCTCCTCAGTAAGTGTGGACTCTGCCCCACGTATGATTGAAGGAAAAATATAATCAGATATATAAGTGGTTATAATGGCAATATTCTTTTGATTAGAGTCAGATTTACTTTGCTGCTTACTCCGATCTGCGCAAAATGTCCCTACGCCCTGCTCTCTATATAACCATCCTTGGTTGACCAGATCTCCAATTGCTAAGCGTACCGTATGCCTGCTTACCCCAAATTGCTTCATAAGATCACTTTCCGTACCAATTTTTTGATGTGGAGTAAAAGTTCCATCTAAAATTTTGGATTTAATGCCTTGTTTGACAATACTATATTTTGTTTCCACGATGTACACCCCGATTACAGATATATTTATGCTTCGCTACTTATTCGTACAAGTATCATATCACAAAGTCAATACTTACTAAAATCTTCACTACTTTAAGAAATTTTAAAGTTCCCATTAGATAATGAACCCTTTGGATATTTTGATATCAACATAATAAAAAATGCAGAGCTATATTTACCACACAGCCCTGCGTAACATACATCTATCTCCAAATAGCTTCACTATATTTTAATTCATTTTTTAATCGTCTAAGACTCGTCTCTTTATCGATGACAATACATTCTATCCCATTCATCTCTGCAAAGTCATATAGTTGCTCCGTTGTGACAGCAAAGGAAAGTACAGTATGGTGTGCCCCCCCTGCGTAGATCCAGGACTCAGCTGCTTCACTTAAGGACGGTTCTGGCTTCCAGAGCACTTTAGCTACAGGTAAGTTTGGAGTTTCTTTTTTAGGTTGCTCGGCATTCACTTCATTGATCACCAAACGAAATCGGCCCCCAAGTTCAACTAGTGATGCGTTAACCGCTGGTCCCCCTTGGCCATCAAAAACTAATCGGGCAGGATCCGCCTTTCCACCCATAGAAAGAGGATTGACAATGATTTTGGGCCTTGTAGCTGCTATTGTAGGGCAAACCTCAAGCATATGTGACCCAAGAATCATTTCATTTCCAGGTTCTAAGTGGTACGTATAATCTTCCATAAAGGATGTTCCCTGATTATCTGAAATAATCTTCATGAGGCGAAGAAGCGCTGCTGTTCTCCAGTCTCCTTCCCCTGCAAAACCGTAACCTTGTGCCATTAGACGTTGAGCAGCTAATCCCGGTAATTGTTTCATACCATGTAAATCTTCAAAGTTTGTGGTAAATGCAGTATAATTCCCATCATCTAGAAAGGCTTTTAATCCTATTTCGATTCTGGCTTGTTCCAAAATGGATTCCTTCACCGACTCTCCATCTTTCCCATCAATAGGAATGTCGTAAAACTCCTGGTATTCGTGAAATAGAGCTTCCACTTCTTCCTCAGATACCTGATTAATCCGTTCCACCAAATCGCCTATCCCATAATAATCAACGGTCCAGCCAAACTTCATTTGGGCCGCAACTTTATCCCCATCCGTAACGGCGACATTGCGCATATTATCGCCAAACCTTGCCACGCGAATATTCGTTCCCTCTACAATACCTATTGCTGTCCTCATCCATTGAGCAATCCTGCTTAACACGTCCTCACTTTCCCAATATCCTGCAATAACCTTCCTGGCAATCTGCATTCTTGTTCCAATAAATCCATATTCACGGTCCCCATGAGCTGATTGATTTAAATTCATAAAGTCCATATCAATACGATCCCATGGTATATCACGATTAAACTGCGTATGTAAATGTAACAAAGGCTTTTGTAATCTAGAAAGACCGGATATCCACATTTTTGCAGGAGAAAAGGTGTGCATCCATGTAATAAGACCAGCACAATAATCATTAGAATTAGCGTCTAAACTAGCTCTCCTGATCTCATCAGATGTTGTTAAGACAGATTTAAAAACAACCTTGAAGGGTAGATTCCCCTCCTTGTTTAATCCCTCTACGATTTTTTTTGAATGACTTTCTACCTCTAACAATGCTTCTTCCCCATAAAGGTGTTGACTTCCAGTTACAAACCAAAACTCATAAGGTTTTATAAATAACATTATGTTCCTCCTAAATATATTGATAGATTTATATTTTTCGGTATGCTTTTAATCGTTTCATCACATCATTTTCTCCACGTCCAAAGTAGTCATGAAGTTTCGAATACTCCTGATACAATTTTTCATAGATTTCAACATTTTCAGGGATTGGTTCAATCACTTCATCTTTAATCCGTGCCATCTTTTCGGCAGCATCTAGAATAGAATCATATCCTCCATTTTTTGCTCCTGCTGCTACCGCGCCATACATCGCTGCCCCTACCGCTGGTGTTTGTTTCGACTCAGCAATTTTAATAGTTCTATCGGTTACATCGGCATAAATTTGCATTAAAAGCTTGTTCTTTAGTGGAAGCCCACCACATGCATACAGTTCATAAACAGGTACACCATTTTCATGAAAAGCATCTACAATTTTCCTTGTACCAAATGCTGTTGCTTCAAGTAATGCTCGATATATTTCCTCAGGCTTTGTTTGAATAGTGGCACCAAGTAACAAGCCACTTAGTTCTGTATTCACTAAAACAGATCTGTTCCCATTCCACCAATCTAGCGCTAAAAGGCCTGTCTCTCCTGGCTTATATGATGAAGCCTTCTTTTCCAGCCATTGATGGACATTCATCCCTTCTTTCTCTGCTGCTTTTTCAACATAAGCCGGAATCCCTTGGTTCACGTACCATGCAAAAATATCCCCAACTGCAGATTGGCCTGCTTCATAACCATGGTATCCAGGAATAATTCCATCCTCTACGACACCACACATGCCTTCAACCTGTTTCTCTTCCGTACCAAGTAACATATGACAAATAGAAGTCCCCATTGCCATTACAAGCTTTCCAGGAGTAACAACCCCTACTGCCGGCACAGCTGCATGAGCATCAACATTTCCAACAGCAACCGCTGTACCCTCCCTTAAGCCTGTCAATTCAGCCATATCTTTCGTTAAACCTCCTGCTCTTGTACCAAGTGGCACCACATTACCTCTCAGTTTAGTTTCTGTAAGATTCTCTAATCGAGGATCTAATGTTTTAAAAAACTCATTGCTGGGATAACCATCCTGTTTATGCCAAATTGCTTTATAACCGGCTGTGCAGCTATTTCGATGTAGTTTATTGGTAAGGGCGGAAATCACCCAATCAGTTGCCTCAACAAACTGGTCCGTTTGTTCATAAATATCAGGAGCTTCATTCAGGATTTGCCACACTTTTGCAATCATCCACTCAGAAGATATTTTTCCTCCATAACGAGACAAAAATTCTTCACCACGTTCTTCGGCAATTTTGTTCAACTCATTTGCCTCATCCTGTGCAGCATGATGTTTCCACAACTTTACCCAGCTGTGTGGATTGTTCCTTAATGCGGGGTCGAGGCAAAGAGGTTCTCCGTCCTGGTTTATGGGAAGCATTGTACAAGCAGTAAAATCAATCCCGATTCCGATTACGTCAGCAGAATCAACTCCTGACTCCTTTAACACAGCGGGAACCGATTGTTTTATAACTTCTAAGTAGTCCCCCGGGTGCTGAAGAGCCCACTCATAACCCAACTCTACGTTTGTATCAGGTAAGGTTTGATCAATTACTCCATGCGGATAGGGCGTCACATGACCGGCAATTTCTTCACCATTTTTCAAAGAAATAAGTACCGCGCGCCCAGATTCTGTACCATAATCGATACCAATTGTATATTTATTACTCATTTTCAGTTCCTCCCCCTATTTTTTCTGACCATAGTATGCTTTAGTACCATGTTTTCTTAGATAATGTTTGTCTAAGAGCACTTGATCCATTGAGGAAATCACTGGATTAAGCTGATAAGTTTGCTGGGCCATCTTACTAATTTCTTCTAAAACAACAGCATTGTGTACGGCCTCATTTGGATCCTTCCCCCAAGTAAAAGGTGCATGACTATTAACGAGTACCCCTGGAATTTCATTTGAATTAATGTCCCTAAAGGTTTCAACAATTACTTTTCCAGTTTCATGCTCATACGCACCATTTATTTCCGATTCTGTCATTGGACGTGTACAAGGTATTGTTCCATAAAAATAGTCTGCATGAGTTGTGCCTAAAGCAGGTATCCCCTTACCAGCCTGTGCCCAGCTAGTTGATGCTTGTGCATGAGTATGTACAACACCGCCTATCTCAGGAAAATTTTGATATAAAACAATATGTGTTGGCGTATCAGAGGATGGATTTAAATTCCCCTCTACAACATTTCCGTCTAAATCAACGACAACCATATCCTCTTGTTTTAGAGCATGGTACGGAACACCACTTGGTTTTATGACAACAAGGTCATCTTCTCTACTGATACCGCTTACATTACCCCAAGTAAAAGTTACTAATCCATATCGAGTAAGATCCAAGTTAGCTTCTAATACTGATTGTTTTAAATCCTCCAACATTTTGTTCACACCTTCTCCCTACATTTATTTTTGTACGTATGAATTATACCTATAATAATATAATTCGTACGTACAATCAATATAAATTATACCTTTTTACTAATCTAAATATGAAATCAGGTGCTATTGGAACAGTATTGCATACCTTGGTCACTGTGTAAGATGGTATGTTCATCCGTTCCTCTTTTTTTCTGTGCCTCATGTAAGGTTTGTTCAACCACACTTACAGATTCATCCTTCTCAAGTACACGTCGATTTGATTCTAATTTAATTACCTTACTATATCTTTGATGTTTCTTGGTTTGGCTCATAAAAGTTTCCTCCTAAATATGATAAAATAGATGTCGAAAAAAAAGTTAGGCTTATCCCAGTTGATAAGGATAAGCCTAACTTCCGTCCGTGATACATTCCGCATAAGTGGTACTGGGTACGAATACCTCCAGCTGATAGGCTAGATGTATTTTTGCTTTGCCGGAGGTGGGACAGTTCACCTGTCCCTCGGGGGAGAGTGACGGGACGGAGGACCTGTCCCTCCGTCCCTTTTAAAAATCCCGTAAATCAAAATAGGATGATTTACGGGAAACATTTTAAATGTATTGGTTTTTTACGATATCAAGGAGTCCTTTATCTTCCAGGTACTTCTTAGGAGCAAGAAATGTAACGGTAACAACCCCTGGATGTCGACCAATTTCAATTGCACCGGTAATCGTTGCACGGTTCATAACTTCTGGTACTGTTATGTCAAATAAATTTGCAGCCCTTTCCATTCCATTAGTTGTTGCTTCATTGAGATCTGCCCCCGATCCAACAAAAGAGATGGGATAGGATTCTTCTAGTTCAGTTACTCCCCATTCTTTACTTAGTTTTAGAGCCTCTTGTTTTTCGTGTTCACTAAAAGGCTTTGCTAGATATGGCAAGTCCTCAACGACTGGAAGAAGTACCGGTCCCTCTAAATCTAATCCTTTAATCACGTTAACTTCCAGGCTTACAATTCCAGAAACATCTGTTGTATGACCAGCAATTTCTCCATTCCCCTGCATGGCATGCATATCTCCAACATAAACTCCTCCACCAGGAACTTTAACAGGACAAAGCAGAATCGCGCCATCCCTAACCCGATTAATATCCATGTGTCCATCCGTACGATCCTCTAATTGTTCTTTTGAAACACTATAATCATGGGGTGCATCAATCAGAGCTTGACCGAAGTCACCTGCATTATGAGAGTCAGGTAATGGACGAGAAGGTGTAGTCCCTAATTGCCCTAAAAATGGACGAAGACGGGCCATTGTTCCAACTAAATCATGGGGTGCAAACGTTACAACTGGATTCTGAATAGAATTTTCAGGTGTATTCATATAATTTTTTGCATCGTTAGCAACTTTTTCTGCACCATCTTTATTTAATGTAATTCCCATTGATTTTTTCTGATTAAATGCCATCGTGTATGCATGTGTAAAAACAAAAGGTGTAATATCTGCATTACAATTTTTGCATCGAACCGCCTGCTGACTTGAACGCCTTCTTCAGCATCTGCATTTTTACCTGCCCAATACAAAAACTTGGACTCTATTAAATGGGAGTTGTATGGATGGCTGGTCCCAGGCATTTGCCAAATAAGCTGTCTCGCAAAACTATTGGACGTTGCAGTTGTATTTTCTGCAATATCTTGAGCGATTTCCATTGCTTTTTCCAGCGGCTGCTCATGTTCATATTGGACGAGGCCGTGTTGAAGGGCCTCCTGTGTCGGAATATATTTTCCCGTGTAAAACCATTCCAAGGCCTTTCCAACTCCAACTAACTGGGGTAAAAACCAGCCTGATGCAGCTTCAGGGCCAATTCCCCGTCTAGCAAACACAAAGCCGATTTTCGTATCCGGCTTTACGATTCGTATATCCATAGGCAGCGTCATCGTCAAGCCTATCCCTACAGCAGGTCCGTTAATGGCCGCGATAATAGGCTTTTTTAGATTATAAACTTCCAAACTGATTTGGCCCCCGCCATCTCGATAATTTTCCATTCCCTCATCTGATGCAAAGGTGGATCCGCCTGCACTTAAATCCGCTCCTGCACAAAAGGCTTTTCCTTCGCCAATTACGATGATTACACGTACATCATCATTTTCATCTGCCTTCTGGTAGCAACCGATCAGTTCATCCTTCATCTGTTCGGTAAAGGCGTTCATTTTTTCTGGACGGTTTAAAAATATGGTTAGTATGCCTTTGTTTAGTTCTGTTCGTATGGTGTTGTACAATTTGGGTCACTCCTTCAATAAGTTAAACATTCTTAAAGTTCCTTTGTTTTTGCTGCTATACAATCATATATTCACGTAGAAAAGGTGTAAGGATGAAACACCTCTCACCCTCACACCTTATAATCATTTAGCTCAAATTGGCTGTTTCTTTCTTATCTTTAGCTGCCTTGTCAGCTTCACTGCCACCGAAAATTTTATTTGGATTTTTGACGAGCATCGTATCAATCTGATCATCGGTAACTCCGCCCTTTTTCAGAGCAGGAATAATATTTTCAAAGATATTTCCTGGATGCCAATTTGCAATCAATTTTTTCAGTTCATCCGGCCATTCAGGAGCTTTTCCTAACCAATGATTAACCGTGTCATGAGATATCATAAGCTGACCGGCATAGCCTAGTCCGATCAATCCCATCAAAGTTCCTACGCGGTCTTTGTCCATTGGAGCTCCGACAAATCCTTGAATACCGAAGCGATCAAAGCCAACAAAAACACCATGTTCTAATGTACGCAAATGATAATTGATGTCGGTATTTCCATCCATATGTCCGATTAAAACACGATTTGGATCGGCTCCTTCAGAGACAAGCAGCTCTGCCTGTTCAGGACCCATTGTACCTTCCTGCGTATGAGTGATAATTGAAATGCCTGTTTCTTTTTGAACCCTTGCTGCTACTTTAAAGAATGTTTGCTCATAGTCCGAAATGGCATCCTTTCCAGAACCTAATTTAATTACGCCTGGTTTAATTCCGGTTTTTCCAATGCCCTTCGTAATTTCGTGCATGAACATTTCATAGATTTCTTCTTCAGCTGAACCCAGCGCTTTTTTAAAGGTAAAATAAGCAGGAGCACCTTCTCCTTCATAATAATAACCTGTTGAGCAGATGATATTTAAACCTGTTTTTTCAGCAATTCTCTTCAATAGCTCAGGGTCTCTTCCTGCCTCATTCGGAGTGGCATCCACAACGGTTTTTACCCCATGTGCTTTAACCGTTGCAGCAACTTCCATTCCTACACGCATAATTTCTTCATCATCTCTTGGATAAAGGGAATTTCCATAAAACCCTGGATACCCAAAAAAGAAGTGCTCATGCATTAACGTTTTCCCCAACTCATCCACTGGTACCGGACCTAATACCGTATTGACTTTTTGACTCATATAAATCTCCTCCTTAATTTTTACTTACTTCTGGCACATAACGCAGTTCGGTTTTGACAACTTTGCCATTCGGATTTCTTGGCAATACATCCACAAACTCGACATATTCAGGTATTTTAAATTTAGCCAGATGCTTCCTTACCCAATCCTTAACCTCATCTTCAGTGATGATTTCGTCATAGCGGGGCACAATGCAGGCCTTGACAACTTCACCGTATTTTTCATTTGGTACGCCGACAATGGCCACTTCCGCAATCTTTGGATTCGAATACAACACATCTTCAACTTCAACCGAGAAGATTTTTTCACCGCCCCGGTTCACCATATCCTTGATGCGATCCATAATGGTAATAAAGCCTTGGTCGTCTATTTTCGCTAAATCACCAGTCGAGAACCAGCCATCTTGAAACGACTTCCTGGTTGCTTTTTCATTATTCCAATATTTTCCGATTACCATTGGACCTTTAAATAACAACTCCCCGACTTCTCCTGGCGCTAAATCATGCCGTTTTTCAGGATCCACGACTCTTGCCTCTGTAACAGGCGTTGCTACACCCACAGAGCTCACATGATTCAGTTGATGCTCATCAGGCATAATCGTCACTGGAGAAGTTGTTTCAGTCAGTCCATAAGTATTGTGTAGCTTGATGTCTGGTACCCAGTTTTTAAGGCCTTTTAAAGTATCACTTGGCATCGGAGCACCACCAAAACCTCCCACTCTAAAATGGGAAACATCATATTTTTGGTAATCAGGCTGTTGCAATGTCATGACATATACAGTTGGAGATGCAATAACATGGGTGATTTTTTCGTTTTGAAGAATTTCTAGAAATGATACAGGTTTAAACATAGGCATTAAAACTATTTTTCCGCCTAAGTAGATAAACGTCATAAGTTGAGCTGCTAAACCCGTGATGTGGAAGACAGGTACTGCAACTACTGTGGAGTCACTAGAGGATAGATTATAGCAATATTTATAATTTTGTATCGTGTGTATCATATTAAAATGCGAGATCAATGCCCCTTTAGGTGTGCCGGTTGTACCAGATGTGTACATGATAAAGGCAGGGTCGTGCTCATTCACATTTTTAAAAACTTGTTCATTAACCTTCTTTTCAGTAAGCTTTGTAAAAGGAAGCGTTCCATCAGGCGGTCTTTTGTCAGTAATAAAACAGGTTTCAACCGAAATATGATCCATGATGTTTTCAAGATTTGGCCACCATTCCTTGTTCGCTATCAGTACCTTTGCACCTGAATTGGTTAACATAAATTCCAGTTCTTTTGACTTTAATTTCGTGTTAAGCGGAACCGCAATGGCCCCAATTCGTAATGCTGCAAAAACGCCAACCACAAAGGGAGTTCCATTCATGAGCAGTAAAGCAACCCGGTCCCCTTTTTTCACACCATAATGGTTTTTGAGCTGATAAGCTGCGCTGTTGACCTGTTCCTCAAGCTCTTTGTAAATAACCCACTCATCGCCATGAACAAGCGCCGTTTTCTCTGGATAACGCTGCACACTCTCTAATAACGTTTCATTTAAATTACGGGGTCTTTCCTTATATGTTTTCATGTCAATCCCATTAACTGATTCTTCATGAACCAGTGGAGCAATATCCTTCCAAAATTCCGGCATTTTTTCCCTCCTCTAAAAAATTTTGAAATTCCTATTAGGTATAAAATATTTACGTCGTGATCCACCTCCATCCTAAATCTGATTCTATATAAATCTCCTGACCCTACGTTCCTTTTGCAGGATTTTTAGGATTGATAGGATTAGAGATTATAAACATATAAATATTCTTTAATAGTTTAAGATATACTCCCTTGTTTTATATTAACCGGTTTGAACGAGTTAAATGGGCCATCTCCAATAAATTGGCAACAGCTTGGTTTAAATTCTGAAACCGGTCATCATCTGCTTCTCCCTTTTTCCATCTGTAATAGATTTGCTGAAGGATAACAGCCAGCTTATAAAAGCCAAAGGCCACATAGTACGTAATATTCGATATATCCCGTCCACTTTGTTTCGCGTATGCTTCTGCAAATTCCCGGCGACTGTAGAAGCCTGGCTGGTTGGTGACAAAGTGAATGCCTAAGTCCGGATCCTCAGATTGGCCCCAGTAGGCAAGCGTTGAACCTAAATCAGTAAGGGGATCACCAATGGTTGAAAGCTCCCAATCCAAGACGCCATTTATCTTACCAGGGGCCTCAGGATCAAATAAGAGATTATTTAACTTAAAATCATTGTGAACAATTGTGGTTTCCGTTGTCGTCGGAATATGCTGTTTGAACCACGTCTCAAGTTCAGAAACGCCTTGCCACTCATCGGTTTTAGATCGCTGATAACGCTTAATCCAGCCATGAACTTGCCGCTCCAGATATCCAGCAGGCTTACCAATATCGGTTAAATTTGCTTCTTTATAATCAATCGCTTGCATTTTAGTTAATGTTTGAATCATTCGATCAGAAATAATCGGTCCTGCTTGCTCCGATCCTCCATAGCTAGGGGGAAGTTCATCATCAATCACATAGCCTTCTTTTTTCTCCATCACATAAAAATGGCGGTTCATAATTTCGGGATTATCACTATACAATAATGGCTTGGGAGCCAGAGGAAATGCATGATTGACCTTGCTTAAAATCGTGTATTCCCGATGCATATCATGGGCCTTGGGCGGAATCTCTCCAAATGGCGGTCTTCTTAACACCGCTTCCCAATCCCCTATTGATATGAGGTAGGTCAGGTTCGAATAGCCCTCCGAAAACTTCTTCACTTTCATCGTTTCTTGAGGCAGAGCTTCAATCGATTCCCGTAAATGTTTTTCCAACTGCTGCCAATTAATTTGGTCCTGATCTACATAATTTCCTATTGTCATATGCCTCTCCTTTCAGTTTGATTAAGCTTTTTTTCTTATCGGACTTTTTTCTTTAAAGACCTAAACCGCATTGTTTTTATGTAGAATGACTTTTCACTACCAAAAACAGGTAAACAAAATTTTCCAATTTAGTAAAAAGCAGGACTGTATGACATGGAGATTCCTGACATCCTATCCCAAGTATTACTGCTATGAGGTAAGGAGAAAATCAGTCTTCATGGTAATATTCATGATTTAAAACGCTTCACCAGGTTTTTTCAAAAATTTATCTTAACCCAAGACCTCAGTTGTCCTTCAATTGCTCTCTGATTTCCAGTTTGGCAATATCCCTTAAATGCACTTTATCTGGACCATCAACAATTCGAAGTGTACGAGAATCTGCCCAAAATTCTGCCAGCGGGGTATCATCTGACACACCTGCTCCGCCAAATAGCTCAATGGCCCGATCAATAACCTTTAACGCCATTCTTGGAGCCGCAATCTTAATCATCGCAATTTCCTTTCTCGCTGCTTTGGCCCCTTCCTGATCAATTTTGTTGGCAGCTTCTAAAGTAAGAAGCCGTGCCTGTTCAATTTCCAGGCGACTTTCTGCAATGGCTTCTCGCACGCCATCTTTATCAATTAAGCGGGATTTAAACGCTTCCCTGTGGTTTGCTCGATGAATGAGGAGTTCAAGTGCCCGCTCTGCTTTTCCAATCGCTCGCATACAGTGGTGAATCCGGCCTGGACCTAGTCTTCCCTGGGCGATTTCAAACCCTCTGCCCTCACCTAGTAAAATATTTGACGCCGGTACTCTTACATTATGGTAATGAATCTCCGCATGTCCTTGGGGCGCATGATCATAACCAAAAACATTTAAATGCCTTTTCACTTCAACACCAGGTGTATCAAATGGAACGAGAATCATAGATTGCTGACGGTATGTTTCTGCATCAGGATCGGTTTTTCCCATCACAATCGCAATTTCACAACGCGGATCAACGGCACCTGTTGACCACCACTTCTTCGCATTTATGATATACTCATCCCCATCACGGACAATTGTACTCTCGATATTGGTTGCATCTGATGAAGCAACATCAGGTTCAGTCATGGAAAATACCGAACGAATCTTACCTTCAAGGAGCGGATCAAGCCATTGTTTCTTCTGCTCCTCAGATCCGTATTTGACGAGGACCTCCATATTTCCTGTATCTGGTGCATTACAGTTGAATATTTCAGGTGCAATGAGTGAACGCCCCATAATCTCACAAAGATGAGCATATTCATAGTTTGTTAGCCCCGCTCCATATTCTTCATCCGGCAAGAATAGATTCCACAACCCATGGGCTTTTGCTTTTGCCTTTAATTCCTCCAAAATCGGCGGAATTTCCCAGCGGCTCTCCTGTTCATTCAATTGTTCTTCAAAAGTCTTTTCGTTCGGATACACATATTCATCCATAAATTCGATTAATTCTTCTCTTAGCTTTACGGCTTTGCTTGAAAGCTCTTTTAACATTCTGCTTCCCCCCCGGTGTGTTATAAGGAATATTCTAAGTTTTTACCTATGCATTTCTTGGCCGTTCATCCATAAATCCAAATGGCTTTGTTTAATTTTGGCTAAATGCTGGAGACAGTGATTGTGAATACTCAGCGGAAATTCCCTATTTTAGAATTTTCAAAATATAATCGGTATAGGTTTCTACCAGTTCTTCCTTTGATAACCTCCCCGCTGGGCTATACCATTGCTGTATCCAGTTCATTGCTCCCAGGATAATCATTCTAGCTATGGTTTGATCCCTGGTTTTAAATTCTCCCGTTTCGATTCCTCTTTTGATAATCTGGTCAAAAAGATTTTCATACTGCTTTCTCAGGTTTAAAACGAGGTCAATTTGTTCGTTGTTAAACAGGTTTTTTGGCTCCATAATAAGGTTAAAGGTGTCTTTTTCATCTACGGCATAATCAATATGTATGGCTACCATTTGCTGTAAGATTTCAGAGGTTGATCCTTCACCATGCTTTAATACTGTTTCCAGATCTTTTACTGCATCAGATAAGATAAAACGATGACATTGGAAAATTAAATCGCTTTTGTTTTTGAAATAATAGTATAAAGACCCCTTCGTCATGAGAAGCTCAGCTGCAATCTCTTCCATAGTCGCTTTGACATATCCCTTGTTGTTGACAACCTTAATAGCAGAACGCAGGATTTGTTCTTTTTTTCTTTTCATCTTTTTTTCGGAAAGTTTCATTTTCTCACCTAATTACTTCAAAACAGCATTTGATAACGCTTACAATTAATAGTTGATAAACTGAATATATTTTATTTTTAAACCCCGTTAAATTTTCTGATAATTTTGTTAACTTTACTATACCAAGTTGCACTTGTGATTTCAAGTATTTTTTGATAGGTGCCTTTTTTATAGGTACACTGTCACCACCTAAATTTTGTCGAATCAGGACGTGTGAAACATTCTGTGGAACAAGTTTTTCGGGTGGTGACAAGCACCACCCTACTTCCACCCCAACTTTTCAGTATTCTCTTTAAACCCTATCAACCTATCAATACTCCTGCTGAACCATTGATTAATTCCATCAAATTGATTTTCCATTGACAAAAAGTTAGATACTGGGGTTTCATACCAGCCCCATATGGAATACTCCTCTTCGGTATAATCAAAATCACCCTGACGTTCAATTGCATCTTTGACCATGTGATAACGACTATGATTGCGGTTACACACTATCCCCAGAAACAACACCGGATAAGGCTGCGGTTCTACTACGTTAAATTCAAATCCTAAAATAATCTTTGAATGTGCTCTCTTTCCACCTGCAAAAATATCCTCCCGCCACATTGTGTATCTATTATAGGCAGCTATTTGTTTTAAACGTTCATAATCATACGTGTAGGGCTTTCCAAAAGCACTTGTGAATTTTGGTGTGATGGCATCTAAGCATTCATCCATTTTCGACAACGTTTCCCAAAAACGATTCATAACGAGCATATCATTGAAATTAAAATAATCTGCACCTGCCATATCCATCCTCCTCAAAAAATCCATAAAGTCCTGAATAATCGTATCCTCTTCGTAATCCTGCAAAAAATGATAAACATCCTGCCAGCGAATCTGGTCAAAATTGATGTCTTCTATATCTTTCAAATCATAATATTTCGTGCAGTACCTCAGATAAACCTCTTTCTCTCCTGTTAATTTGTTAAGTACTCGTTTGTATCGTTCCAACTGCCTGGGTCCTTCAAGTGAATTTACCTTATTTTCCAAAAAGCAAATACTATGTTGATTCCAGACAACAACATCAATGATGCAATCTCTATCATTCTCCAATGCATACTGTTGTTGGGTATCGATCGCAAAGCCTTCCCCTTCAATTTTCAAAACTTGATTCATAAAAGTGTCTAATAGATGATTATCTTTAGATAGGATGGAAGAGAATATTTCTGTTGTAAAATCCTCTAGAGGCGTTTTAATGGAGCTGCTATCTTTGGAGTATAGTTTTAATAGATTTTCGAATATATTTTGCAACAGGATTCCTCCTTTGGGGGTGGTGCCTGTGGGGGTGGTGCCTGTCACCACCCGGATTTTGTCGAACCAGGACGTGTGAAACATTCCGTGAAACAAGATTTTTCGGGTGGTGACAGGCACCTATACCAACCCTTCTTACTCCATGGTTTCCAGCAATAAACAGATCTGTCCGATTGGTGAGGGAACCGCCATTTCCAACCATCTCTTTAACCTCATCTACAATAAATGAAGGTATATCAAAAAAGTCCCGATTATTCTCCACCTTACTCGTGAAATGTTTCCAGCCTGTGAGCCCAACGTCCATCCCCTTTTGAATTCCAGTCTCCATGAGAATACTCGAAAAAGTCTTCGCAGGTTCCATAGGCTGATTGGGCAGGGAAAAATGCGGACAATGAATCGCCTTTGCCGGAATTCTTGAGTACTTGGCTTTGTTATAGTTTTCATTTCCCAGAACCAAAAAGGCACTTCCATCCGAATGAAGAACCAGCAAAGCCTCTTCAAATCTAGGGATAAATCCAACCAGGTATTCAAAATTCCCTCCATGTTCAACGTCCGCATAGATCATCAAGGCATCCAATTCCAAACGCCTCATCTCCTGCAATACCTTTTCCATTCTGTATTGGATCGTTTCATCACTGATGAATATGGGGGTTCCACTGCAATCGGGGGTCGGGATATTGATTTTACTGCTTAGTTGTGCGTTCTTATAGTTATATTGGGATTTCATCGTATGTCCTCCAAAGTTTATTCTCATGATGATTGAAGCTCCTATAAGCATTATACATGTAACTGGGACGGAGGGACAGGTTCCTAGCCTCGTCCTACCATTCATGCGAAAAAAACTATTCCTTCCAAGTTATCTTTTTTATGTATTCAAGATAAGTTTCCATGGTCTATCCCCTCTTTCCGTCTTAAAAAACCTAAACGCAGGGCGACAACCAGCCACCCTCGACATTACAGTTGCATTAGCATAGCTTCAAATACACGATTCAATATCTATGCAACCTTCACTTCCATAACTTAACAAAGACATCATATTTATATAATGCCTTGAATACATCTAACAAATCTATTAAATAAAAAAATAGACAACCTACTTAAGATAGCATTAACCTTACAGGTCGTCTATTTATTGCATTATTTTGCTATTTAGAGTTTCTATTAAGATCTATCACCCCTATAAACTTACCTAAGTTCATTCAATCCCCTTTGAAGGATTAAGTGAATTGGCTTTTGATTATTAGGCAGAATTTCAATCTCCTCAACTTTATTTAATATATTTCTCTCTACCCTTTTTTTAATATATTCATTATTTTGTAGAACTCCACCTAAAAACAATATCTGTAAAGGCTGATTTGAAATATTTAACTTTCTTATTACCCCAAATGCTAATTGAGATAACTCATGTGTTGCACTTTCTAAGATCTTTTCACTAACTTTATCTCCTAAACAAAATGCCTCTTCTACTATTTTTGCTAATTCTCCCACAGAATTTACTGTAAAATCGGAACCATATACCCAATCATACAATTCTTCATGGTCTTTAAATCCAAAATGATTTAGCACTAAATCTGATAGCATCGTTTTTGGTCCTCTACCATCGTACATTTTTAATATAGATTGAATGGCTGCTTTGCCAATCCAATAACCACCACCCTCATCACCTAAAATATGCCCCCACCCACCAGATCGAACATAATTGCCCTTACCGTCATGACCAAAAGCAATGGAGCCAGTACCTGAAGCAAGCAGGACACCAGGTGTATGGTTTGTGGCACCTATCAAAGTCGATAATGCGTCATTTTCAACAATAATTTTTTCTATGCGAATATTACTATTAGTAATTACTTGTTGAACAATTCTTCTTACTATTAATTGATCTCTCTGTGTATCAATTCCTGCCAAGGCGAAGACTCCTATTTTAAAGGTAACTGTTTTACCTTGACTATAATATTCCGGTGATATATTTCTTAATTGTTGTATATTCTTTAGTATTAACTCACTTAATGTTTTTACTGTTCGTTCTTTGCCAATAAGTTGATGGTTAGTTGTACTAGCTTCAGCTTTACTTAACACATTTCCTCTTCTATTAGCTATCGTAGAAATTGTATTAGTTCCTCCCCCATCTATCGCTATTAGAGGGAGTACTATATCTGCCCGATCCGCATGTTCCTCCTGAATTGTGTTATTAGCTTCATTTTTAATAAAAATATCATTTCGTTTGTATTTACTATGACTATTGGTACTATAAGTAACACTTGGCTTAGTCATTAGTCACCCAACTTTGCAAAATATCCTCAATGTTTTTGTCTACTGAATCCAGAGATTTTCTCTTCTCGTCCAACCATTTGGCAAATACATTATGCTCTTCATACCGTTTCTCTATAGTCTTTTTCATTCTTTTTGGACTTGGACCACCTTCAAGTTCACGAATATCAACAAAATGCTTTGGATCTAACGTGTTCTTAAATTCCTCTTCTGTTAAATTCAGCTTAGAACCAATTACTTTTTCTGCATGCTCATTTAAATGTTTTAACGTAAAGGCATCAAGCGATTCCTGTCCCTTATCCGTTAAACCTTTAACAGCGGAACTTACAATTTCATGTGCTTTTCTAAATGATAAATGATTAGTTCTCACTAAGGTATCAGCAAGTTCAGTCACATTAGCAAAGCTTCCTTGAGCACGTTCTAATAATTTACTGCGGTTTACATCCATAGTCATTAAAACACTCGACATTAAATAATAAATCTTTTGAAGTTTTTCCATGGCATTCCACATATACGGCTGCATGTCATCTTCTGTATCCACAATGTCACCAAAAGGCGTGTTATGCATCATCGTTAACACGGTCTGGCTGTCTCCTACAACACTGGATAGCAACCCGCGCATATGCTCAATAGATACTGGATTTTGCTTTTGTGGCATAATCGAACTAATTTGAACATATGGAGCAAACAATTTAAATGCTCCGAACTCCTGAGTGCCCCATAAGAGAAAATCTTGAGTGGAACGACCCAAATTAATACCAGCTAATTGAACAGCAGTCGCAGTCTCACCAATATAATCTGCTCCTGCTACTGCATCCCAGGCATTATCAATCATTTCATCAAAAGCCAAAATTTGTTGCACACGTTGTCTGTTAATAGAGAATCCTGAAGTAGTTAATGCAGCTGCACCAAGACTACTTCGATTAACCGTTTCAAAGCTTGATATTAGTCTTTTCATATCTCTGGACAACAAATCTGTCATAGCATTAAAATAATGTCCTAATGTAGTTGGCTGGGCTTGTTGAGTATGTGTATAGCCTATCATAACTGTATCAATGTGTTCTTCTGTAAGGTCAATTAAACTTTTATGCAAGTGCAGAGCTCCGTTAATTAAATTTAAAGTCCTCTCTCTTAAATTCATTCGATATATTGCAATACCCATATCATTTCGACTTCGAGCAATATGTAGATTTCCAGCAATATCTCCAGCCTCTTCCATTAAAATATGCTCAATTTCAAAGAATAAGTCTTCATACGATGAATTGTATTCTGACTTTTTAAATTCCTCAATATTAATCTTTTTAATCGCTTCTACTATTTTCGTAGCGTCATCTTGATTTACTATCCCTTCTTCGACCAGCATGATTAAATGTGCGAAGTGAATTTGAAGCATTGGTCTAACAAAGTTTACTTTTGCCTGATCATAAGCGGGCTCCAATACAATATCTTTGTATGTTTTTGACGGAAACTCCATCCCTTCGTAATCCATAATTTTTTTTCGATGAGACAGTTCCATAACTAACATCCTCTCATTTTTAATATAGTAAGAAGCATTAATAAAACTAACCTTTACCTAATTATTTACTTCTTCCTATGAAAAGTTAAAATGCTGCTGTTGAAGAAGAATCTCCCTTTAATTTTTCATTTACTAATAACACAATAATAATCAAGATTGATTGAAGAACACCGTAAGCACATGCGGTTCCAAATTCAAAAGAATACATTTTGTTCCATATTCCAACGGATAATGGCATTGCAGAAGGTGTATAAATTAATATCGAAGCTACAAATTCAGTTAATCCCTGTACAAAGGCTAAAAGTGTACCAGCTAATATACCTGGCATAATAATTGGTAGAACAACTCTTCTAAAGGAATACCACCAATTAGCACCCAAACTGTGAGCCGCTTCCTCGACAGATTGATCCATTTGTATTAAGCTTGCTTGTGAATTTCGAAAAACTAATGGTAGCTGTCTTACAAAATATGCTAAAGGTAAAATCCAAAACGTCCCGACTAATATTTGATTAAATGAAAAAATACTTTCTTCACTAAATGCAGCAATTAAATTAACTGCTACAACAGTACCAGGCAATGCCCATGGAACCATAATTAAAATATCCATAAGGGCTTTTCCCTTAAAGTTGTACCTTACCATTGCATAGGCAGCAGCAACTCCAAAAATAATGTTCCCTATCACTGCAACAGTACTCATTTTGATACTATTCCAGATAGGCTCCCAAGTATCCTGATCTGTGAATAAATCTATATAATGCTGTAAGGTATATGATGTTGGTATAATTTGTGTTGTCCATTCCCCATCTACAGCAAAGGAAATCAGACCAATAACCAAAATAGGTAATAATAGAATAACTACACCGATTATGGAAAGAATAAGGGATATATACTTAATTAAGGAGGACCTTACCTCTGTTCGGTGAACACCAATACCTTTACTTTGATTTTGATAGTTTCTTCTGTTTTGATACCAGGTCATTAAAAGTAAAAAGGCTATTGAAACAATTGATAGAACAAAGGACTGTGTTGCAGCCATATCAAGATTCCCATTGGTTCTTGACAAAGTAATTTGCATTGTCATCGTTCTTTCAACACCAAACATAAGTGGAGCTGTGTATGAAGCCATCGAAATCATAAAAACAAGAAGAGATGAGGCTACAATGGCTGGTGTTAACATAGGTAAAATGATTTTTCTCCATATTCTGAATCTGCTCGCACCTAAATTTGTTGCCGCTTCTTCCAATGACATATCAAGTCCACGTATAGCGGCTGATGCACTTAAGTAAGAGTAGGAATACATTGTAAAGGTATGAACTACAATGACTCCCAAGATTCCATCGAGAGAGAAAGGAACCTCTTCTAAACTAAAAATAGATTGAAATAGACGGGGAAAAATACCACTTTCACCGTATAAGAACGAAAATGAGATAGCCCCAATTAATGGTGGTAATGCCATTGGAACTAACACCAGGACTGACAAGATTCTTCTACCCGGAAATTCATAACGGTTTAATAGAAAAGCCATGGTAACCCCGACAATTGTACAAGTCACAACACTTACTACTGAGATGAACACACTGTTGGTTAATGACTCAATTGTTGCTTCTGTTGTAAAAAAGCTTATATAATTACCAAGTGTTAAATCACCTTCTTGACTCATAACACTATTAGTGAATGTTTTATACATAGGAAAGATAACGTATCCTATTAATATAAATATTAGGGGAGATATTAACACATAAACAAAGTATTTTGATTGACTTATTCTTGCCCAAAGACTTTGATTTGGGGATATTGCCTCACTTTTAGTCATATTATTACCCCCTATCATCCATAAAGTATATACCACTTTCAGGAATATTTAGTTTTATTGAATCTCCCCGTTTTAAGACATCTGAACCCGAATTTACAATCATTACGTTTATCTCTTTGTTTCCGACCTTAACAATATAATTAATACTTACTCCAGAAAATTCACTTAGCTGAACCTGGCCTTGTATAGAATTAGGACCCTCACCCTCTTCAATAATTTCTGGACGAATGGAGAGTAATACATTCTTCCCCTCTTCAAGTTCAAGATTGGGTGAACAATTTTCTTTTAATCCTTTAAATTGGGTATTATCTCCAGTATCAACAACAATATGTTCATCGGTTATTTCTTTTATTTCTCCTTCTAATATATTTGACTCTCCAATAAAAGAAGCAACGAAATGATTTAATGGCTTATTATAAATTTCTTGTGGAGTACCAATTTGCTGTATTTCACCCTGACTCATTACCATTATCCGATCAGACATAGCCATAGCTTCATGTTGATCATGAGTAACATAAATAGTTGTAATGCCTAATTCAACTTGAAGACGCTTAATTTCCACACGTGTTTCTTCACGTAATTTAGCATCTAGATTAGACAAGGGTTCATCCAACAATAAAATATCGGGTTCGATAACAAGTGCTCTAGCTAAGGCTACACGCTGTTGTTGACCACCAGACAATTCGGTTATTTTCCTTGATTCATAACCTTCCAGATGAACAAAACTTTGTGCTTTCTGGACTTTTTCCTTTATAACTTCCTTTGATAACTTTCTTACTTGTAAGCCAAAAGCAATATTCTCAAAAACGGTCATATGGGGAAATAGTGCATAATTTTGAAATACCATTCCAATATTTCGTTTATTTGCTTTTAAAGCTGTCACATCTTCCTGATCAAAATAAATTTCACCTTCAGTTGGAAAATAAAATCCAGCAATCATTCTTAACGTTGTTGTTTTCCCACAGCCACTTGGGCCCAGGAAAGTAAAAAATTCCCCAGAATTAATATGTACATTAATATCTTCTACGCCTTTCGCATTACCGAACATTTTTGTTATACCATCTAATGTCACACTCTTCATATACATCACCTTTCTCTGCTATAAAAAAGATGATCAAGAAATCATCTTACTTATGGAATCTATTATCATAATTAGGATTGTAATCAATTTGCTTCGCTAATATATTCTTGAGCAAACCATTTTGTCTTAGCCTTAATCATTAATCCAATTTTTTATTAGTCTGTTCATATTTTCAACTGCCTCTCCTACAATTTTATTGCCCATTTCAAGTGATGTTTGTTGAATTAATCCAGTATAACCATCCCAAGACTTTGGAGTTCCTTCCACAAGAATATATGGTAATGAAGAATACTTTTCCACATCAGGGAATTCCGAATCATCCTTTTCAACATGAATTAAATTTGGCTTGAATGCTTTTGTAGCAGACATTTCATAGGGACCCCCATGACCTCTCCCCTTTGTATTCACTAATCCCAGTTCATCTGCCTTATCAATTTCAACCATTTGCCACCAGTTAATTAAAAGAAAACTTGCATTTTCAAACTTCTGAGTTACATACTCTGCAACAACACGCGAAACTCCCATATTACCATCATGCGCATTTAAAAGGATAATACGGTTTATTCCTTGATTTAGGATTCCTTCAACTACGTCAGTAATATATTCCTGTATTATACTTGGTCGGACCGGAACTGTACCTTTATATTTACTCGTCTTTCCAGGACATGCGGTATACGGAATTGTAGGAAAAATGACACCATTTAAATCAGAATCCACTAAATTTCCAAAACCCTCAGCCAAAAAAATATCAGTACCTAAGGGCGAATGTGGACCATGATACTCAAAGCTTCCTAAGGGCAATACAGCAAAGTTAGCATCCGAAAGTTTTTCTAGTTCTCTTCCGTGTATTTCTGTTGCTTTCATATACTCACTCCTGATCTTAATAAAGAATAATTACTTTGGATTAAACAAATATACTGATAATCATGAAAATGATTAGAGCAGGATGAGTTTAATCTCACCCTGCCAAATATTTAATAGATACTAGTTTTGATTCTTTATGTTTTGATCCCAATATTCCATCCATTCCATTTCATTTTCACCCATAACGTCCCAATCTAGTTCCATTGGCTTAAGATCAATTTCTTTTAACCAATCAGGCTGGTTATCGCCCAAATCAGAGCGAGTCGGAATTTGGTACTTGTTTTCTGCCAACTGAGCCCTTATATCGGGAGAGAATAAAAACTCAGCAAATAGTTTTGCATTTTCAATATTTTGTGCATCTTTAATAATACCTACACCATCTACTAGCATTGGTGCACCACTTTCAGGAATTACAAAGCCAAAAGGCTGATTATTTTCTTCCTTCTGTAATAAGATATCCTGAAGGTTCCACACCGATACAGTGCCTTCCTGACGAGCCAATTTCAAATATAGATTGGTAGGATCTTGTGCATACTCCTTCGTATTAGCATCCAGTTTCCTTAACCAGTCATAGCCTTTTTCAGGATTATCCGGTCCTTGACGATAAATCATTGATGAGAAGATCGTTCTCATAGTCCCAGAAGGTAGTACACCTCTAATGATAATTTCATCTTTCCATTTAGAATCTAATAAATCATCCCAATCCTGAGGTGCTTCTTCCTTTGAAAGTGCATCTGAATTATACATAATTACTTCTGGGTAAATAATCTCTCCATACCATCGGCCTTCAGGATCCTTATATTGGTCAGGTATGGATTGAGCAAACTCGGGCTCGAAGGAATGTAATAAATCTTCATTTGCTGCTGTATCAAAGGCTGATTGTGTTCCTCCCCACCAGAAATCGCCTTGAGGGTTTGCCTTTTCCCCTCGAACTCTTTCAAGTACTTGTTGTGCACCCATTGTTAACACTTCAACATCGATATCTGGATATTTTTCTTCAAATTTTGGAACTACCTCGTCTACAATAGATTGATCTCTAGCAGTATAAATGATTAATTCTCCACTACCACCTTCCTGACTATCATTTTCCTGACCATTACTACTGTCAGAAGACTCTTGACTACAAGCAGCAAGTAGGGTAATCAACATTAAAAAAAATAGTAAAAATATCTTCTTTCTAAAGTAATGCATAATAAATCCTCCTTGTAATTTTATATACTCTTATAGTCGAGAGTAAGAACTTTCTTTCATTACATTAGTTCTTACTTATCGACTTAAAGACAAATGGATAGCTGCCTGGATATTCTTAGATTTAAAAATTTGGTTCATAGAAATGTTGTAATGCTAGATGTAGTGCTCCATATATACCAGCTTTTGATTCAAGTTCAGTTATTTTTATTTGAGGAATTTTCGGTACATAGGATTCTATCATTCTTTGAAAACGGTTGTAATAAAAATTATTCAAATATGTAAGTTCACCAGAAAGTATAACAGCTTGAGGATCAATAATACTGATGATATTGGATGCAGCTTTCGCCCACTGATTGATCGTATCTTCTAAGATAGTTTTAATATCTTTATTATCACAATTCTTTTGCAGAAAATTTAAAAGTGATTTCTCATCTTGAATATCAATATTTAACTGCTTTAACTTTTTACTAACACCAAATAAGCCATAATTTGTTTCGAATACACCCAAATCTTCACTTAATGGTTGTTGATTGCCTATTACCATATAACCTATCTCACCAGCAGCTGAATGAAATCCTTTATAAAATTTACCATCAAGAAACAGCCCGCTACCTATCCCATTTCCTATAAACAAATAAATGAAGTCATTAATTCCTATTCCCTCTCCTTTATAAAACTCTCCAATTGTCATAAGATTTACATCGTTCTCTATTATGATTTGACTATTTAAGCGAGTGGATAATTCTTGTTTTAAATTAACATTATCCCAGTTAATCGATGGTGATGAACTAATAACTTCCTCATTATTCATTTTTATACCTGATACACCTATAACCATACCCAAAACTTTCTCATCATCTATTTGTTCTCTATTTAGTAACTCTCTAACACCTTCCGCAATGATATTGACGATTACGTTACCATCAGAGAATGGAGTAAATTTTTCTTTATGAAAGTTGATAATTTCCCCATTCATATCTCCAAGTGCTAAGAAAATGGTTTCATTTTCAATTAAAGTACCTAAAACATAGTTTGAACGAGCATTATATTCTAAATATATTGGCTTTTTTCCGCCAGTGGATGGTCCCAATCCAGTCTCAAAGACCAAATCATCCTCTATTAGTTCTTTAACGATTTCAGAAACAGCGGGTTTACTAAGATTAGTTTTTTTTGAAAGGTCAGCTCTTGACTGCCTGGGATTCTGCTTTAACTCATTTACAATTTTTTCCCGATTCATCAACTTAACCATCTCAGAACTGGACTTCTGCATATTTACACTCCATCTGCTAATTTTGTAACTTAGATATAATTTTTTACACTTATATTCTTGTTTTTTTCAAACTATGTTAGTTAGTTTAACTATCTAACTAAGTGTAAGTATATAATGTATGCGCATACATGTCAAATTGTTTTGAAAATTTAATATGATACTGTTATTGGCTCTTTTACCAGAGTGTATAAGACTTCCACAGTACCTCTGTGGAAAAATAAAATAAGAATTTCGCAGTCAATAAAACCACAGACATCAAACAAGGAAGAGATGATATAAATGCTTGACCTTTCTTGGTATTAACTTTAAGTGGTTAACAATTTAGTTCCGCTTTTGTGTAGAATACATACATCGTGAAAAACACCCCAAAAGTCAGATTTCAGTCCAACCTTTGGGGGGATGTAAATCTAAATCTTATTCATCTTCTACCCCGTAACTAATCATATTCGTGAAAATCCGATAACCGCCTGGTACCTGGTTATCAATTTGGCGATAGAATACGAGGTTAGTGTACAGATAGGTACCTTCTCCGTATTCAGTGAGTAGAATTCCACCATTGAAAGGCTCTTCTCCAGGATCTTTCATGGTAACGAATGTTTCGTAACGCTCATCCCAATTCATTGGGAAGTATAGCCCTCTTTCTTGTACCCAGTTATCCCAGTCACTATCTGTAATTTTGTTCGGATAATTAAATAGTTTATGCTCGGGTTTGGTAACGGTAACTTCCGCATTCTCATCTGTTACGCGCCATTCAATGGACGGTTGCCCGATTTCTAATGGATATGGAGCGGATGTTTTACTGTCCCAATTATCCCATGGTTTATGGTATTGAACGACCAAATGTCCGCCATTTTCCACATATTCTAGTAAACGATCATTATTTTCTACAAGGTCATCTCGGGAAAGACTTGCTCTTATTCCTGTAACGATTGTATCGTATTTGGATAGATCAGCGGAGATAAGGTCTTCCTCATCTAGTTTTGTTATATCAAATCCTGCATCGATTAAATAATCGGCAACTTTATCAAAGCCACTTTCAATGTATCCGACTTTTAGATTATCTGGTTTTAAGAGTTCAAAGGCTACTCCATTAATAGTAGAAGGATACTGATAGTACGAATCATTAATATGATCGTAGGAAATTTCTTGTACCGTTGTGTTAAACTGTTTTCCATTCGATTTAGCTATTGCTTCGATGTTAAAATTTCCTTCCGCGACATTAGAAGGTGGTCTTAAAGTAAAAGTCACTTCCTTTTCGTCAAAGCGATCTGTCAAAGTAATATCTCTTTGTGCTGGTTCACTGATCCATCCATCTGGAAGATTTAGCGAAACTGTTGCCTGATTTTTTTCATTAGCATAATTTTTAACCTTCACCGTAACGGGAATCTCTTCCTGAACATTAGCGGTATTAACGGTAAGGTTTACTGGGTCAGGTGTTATACTTAATTCAGGTAAAACAGCTACTGAGTTATCCAAATCAATAACTTGTGATGATTTTACACCATTTTCTTTAAACGTAATGCTTGCTTGAATGGTAGGTTCGGCATAGGGTTTAAAATATTTTGCATCCTGTGGAACCGTAACAGTGTATGTTACAGACTTAGTTTCATTTGGTTTTAGGTGTTTAACCTTATTGTTACCATTAACTTCCCAGTTGTCCGGTGTTATCAATGATGCATTGATATGATGTATTTTGCTATCCCCATTATTGGTGAACTGTATTGTAACTTCTGTTTCTTCTCCTTGAGTTAAAACATAAGTATCAATAGAAGTTTCCACCTCAAGGCTTGATGATACAAAACTTACTTGTTGTAATTGTTCTTTTTTAATCTCAAGTTTATGAAGTAAATCATTCTTCGTAGCTTCATCAATACTTGCCTTCTTTGTTAAGTTATAGATATTTTCAACTTGTTTTAAAGCTTGCTGTGATTTTGGGAAGATAGCTTCTCGGTTAGGGTAAAGATCAATAATGGAGTCTAAATCTTGTTGAAGTTGTCCTAATTTTGTTTGAAGTCTCTCATCAGTAATGACTTTCGCCCATTCATCAAAGTCATACGGAATTCCGGCAAATAAGTCTGTTTGATTCTCTGGGGTAGTAGAGTTGATTAGTTTTAGGTGGAATTGTCTTGGCTCGACAGGGATATCATTTCCCATCCCTTGACTTTTGTGCATATACCTGGATTTTTCGCCAAGCTGCGGATACGACATGCCATATATAGGATCATAATCACCAATCTCGATGGATGTAGTTGCAGTTTCTTCTGATTCAGCTGGTACGTATAATTTCTTGGGTTGCCACACATTTAGGCCATTTTCCAATTGTTCCGGGAATACGGTAGGGTCACCAGCATCTTTAAACGCACGCTTACTTAGGATTGTCATGGCACGGTGATGTCCGTGCTGACTGTCCACATTTCGGAAAGAGGGCATCACAATATCTGGTTGATAGGTTCTAATAAATTTGATTAATCGCTTATAAGTAACTTCTTCGTCCCATTTTTCTAGTGTTTCTTCAGGGGATTTAGAAAAACCAAAGTCATAAATTGTATCGTTTGTTGTTTCGCTTAAGTGATAGGCTTTCACACCGGTAATTTTTGAAGCTTCAATCATTTCATTTGAGCGGATGATACCTAAGGCATTTCCTAACTCACTTCCGATTTCATTTTGTCCACCTTCTCCACGATTTGCAATCATACTAGCTGTTTTTACTCCTAGCCCTCTGGATAGATAGGCTAGCAGGTCACTTCGCTCGTCATCAGGGTGTGCTCCAGTATTTAAAAAAGTTACAGTAGTATCAAGTGGTTTTATTACATTCCAAAGCTCGACATCTTGGCCTTTCGTCTGTTGGGCAAATCCTACCATAGGGTAGAAAGCTGCTATTAACAGGATTGCTAAAAACAGATAGAAAACTTTCCTCATAAACATTAACACCTTCCATTTTATTTTTTTTGAAGCTCCTTTCGTAAATCTTGATGCCCCTCCTTGTCAAATTTCTAAGAAAAAGCCTTATAAAGAAGTTAATCTTGTCCTCCTTTCTACATACCTAGTTAGTAAGGCTATCTAACTAACTAGCTATATGGTATTTCTTTAATCAAATTAACATATGTTAGAAAAATGTAAATATTAAGAAAGTTCTATTTATGCCTTTTGGTTTAGGAACAAAGTAATTATTTAAACCATATAAACCCTAGTAATACAGCATTTAACTAATCCTTAAATAATTCCATCCCTTAACTGTAAATGCCTTCAAGCACATATTAGTAATAATGCTCATAGTAAGGTGAACACATTATTAACATATCCTCATCCTTTAACTTGCCCTTCCACTCCACTTCTTCGACCTCCCTTTTTATTCCCGATATCATAAGCAATAGTTGTTTTTTTCTTATTATAATCATCAAAGAGCTTTCTCCAATGTGTGATTACATTCACCGACAAATATGGTGTTACAATCATGGCTTCTTCGGCTCGCTCAATATCTGTCTCAAAATCCTTGTGAAGCTACAACTTTCTCACACCAACAAAAGTTTTGAGTATTTATTATCTATAGCTATAAGTGTTGCGCTATTTCTGTATCTCATTGATTTACTGGTTCCGTACTATAAGGATAGCAGTACATAAAGGTGGGTTATTTTCTGCTATGATCTGAATTTATCCCGCCTACTCCCTTTTTATAATATGAGCTTTCTTAATCTATTAAAAAAGGCCTTGCAGAACCCCTCTGCAAGACCTCATTCCAATATCCATCTTCCTCAGTCATATCCAATCATTTCTTCTAATTCATACCGACTCCTATTTAAACCGAGCCTCAGCCCAATCGGCATGATCATTACTATTCCCATCGCCATCAAACCTCAGCTCATCATAAAATTTTCTGAAATAATACCGATAAATTCCTCAAAACTATTCACCTTGACTAACTGTTGCACAATTGAAGGGCTGTCGATTATATTACCCAGTAAATCGTACAAGTATTGTAAGTTCTCTGCGCTGTTTTTCTTCACACTAAGGATACAGATAAATTGGACCGGCTTATCATGCCATATGACAGGCCTGTCTAGTGTGCATACAGATAGGAAAGTCTGATTGGACTTCGGGTTTATTGGATGAGGTATGGCTACTAAATTTCCAAACGATGTTGGTGCGACTCGTTCCCTTTCATATATGGATTCTAAAAATGATGAATCTACGAGGCCTTTTACTGTTAACTGATTTGTCATGAATGATAAAGCCTCTTCTTTAGATTGGAACTGTTTATTTAAGAATATAAGCTCCTTCTGAAACAGAGAGTGCAAACCTTGTTCACCTTCAGATACAAAGTTTTTTATTCTGTTTAAATCATCATCTCCCAGAATTGCATTAACTTCGATGACGGGTACAGGTAATTCTTGTGGTATTGGAATAGAACTTACAATAAAATCAATGTTGTCTAAATTATACTCGTCAAGTTTATAATATTCTGTCGTTCCAACCACTTCGATTTCATTGTAAAATCTGGCTTTTAACTTGTAATAAATGAGTTGGGCTGTTCCAAAACCTGAAGCACAAACCACTAAACATCGCTTAGGACCTGATTGTAATTTTTTTCGTTCAATTGCTGCACCTATATGAAGCGCAATATAGCCAATCTCATTCTCATTCATCTCCGTACCTATTTGATCTTTTATTGCGAGTGCAGCGACAAGTCCCGCTTCAAAAGCTAAAGGATAATTCCTTTTAATGTCATCTAACATAGGGTTTCGTATATTCATATCATATTTATAACGATTTATTGCAGGCTTCAAATGTAGGCCTAAGCCTATGATTAATTCTTGATCATCACTTATTCCTAAATTCATTTCCCTTTCTATTTTATTAAGAGAGATTTGAACTAATTGATAAGTTTCATCGTCCATAACCTGCTCGACTACACGATTGTTTATATTTTTCTTTGACAGCATTTTCGTACCAAGCAAGTGCATTGTTATATAAGCAATCTCAGACTGGGGAAACTCTACCTGAAACGATTTTTCAACTTCATTTACTATCTGCTTTGCGACTCTGTATTCATATTTATCAACAAGCTGATTGACATCAGTTTGGTAAAAATTAACTTTATATCCACTTTGAATTCTTTTGTATGCAATGGCTATATGAATAAGCAGATTGTTAATGGCGATGTCAGACAAAGTTATTTTATGTGTATTTAGCTGATTCAAAATAATTGATAATATCGCGTCCAATTCTTTTTTGGAAAAAGCTGAATTGTAAAATTCCTGGATATAGTCCTTTCTTTCATCAGAATGATCAAAGACATACTCTGACATACAAAAACGTAATTTAAGTTCGCTCCCTTGAATCTTTAAACCATAATTAGGTCTTGCTTCCAGTGAGATCTCATATTCGCTGAGTATTTTTTTTACATCTTTTAAGTCATTTTGAATGGTCGACTTGCTAACATAAATTTCATCAGCTAAGTCTTCTAACTTTACGTAGCCCTCACTTAATAACAACCTTTTAATTAAATATACAATTCTGTCTTCCCGGGACCGTGGTATATTGTTGTTTTCATAAGCATTGTCACTTAACTCAGAGTCTAAATACTGCAGAAATTTATTTTCATGATGAATGGTTAGTTCATACCCTTTTCCCATAACTGAATTTATCGAACTACCATGTTCAGAAAGAATTTCATTTAATTTCTTTATATCTTCTCTTGTTGTCCTTGATGAAACTTGATTGATGTTCGCTAAATATTTTCCAGTTAATGGTGAATGAGAAGCCATTAATTCTCGCAAAATAACTTTCATACGGAAGTTTAACATAAAGGATCTTCTCCTTATTTTCTATGAATCAGCTTTCTCTGCGTAATCCAAAGGGGCCTGATCCAAGTAGAATCAGGTACCCTTACCAATGATAACGACACGATACATAAATTAAATCATTATCTACTAACTTGATGTGTATCTTCTCTAACCTTAAAAACCGTTATTATTCGATACATCTCTAATCCAGTAAGCACTTTTCTTTAGAGTTCGTTTTTTCGTTTCAACATCAACAGAAACAAATCCATACCTATTTTTATAGGCATTCATCCATGACCAATTATCCATAAATGACCATAAATGATAGCCTTTTGCATTGCATCCCTCTTCAATAGCTTTGTGCAGCCATTTCAGGTGTTCCTGAATAAATTCTATCCGATAATCATCCTGTATTTCTCCATTTTCGACAAATCGGTCCTCGTCCTGAACTCCCATGCCATTTTCTGAGATGAAGGATTCAATGTTTCCGTAATTTTCCTTTAAATTAATCATAATATCGTATATACCTTTTTCGTAAATCTCCCAGCCACGATACTTGTTCATTTTTCGACCCGGCATTTCATAATTATCAAAGAACCAATCCGGCATAAATGGACTATATGGATTAGGTAAATGTCCTTTAGCTTTTACCCTGCGTGGTTGATAATAATTGACCCCTAAAATGTCAGCAGTGTTGTTTTTAATAAGCTCAAGATCACCTTTTCGTGTTACAGGCAATTGACCATGTTCTCTTAATATCTCAACTAATTCTTCCGGGTATTCTCCTAGCACTGCAGGATCTAAGAAACTTCGATTGAAGAATAAGTCGGCAATACGGGATGCTCTTAGATCAGCTGGGTTTTTACTTCTTGGATATGAAGGTGTTAAATTCAGGATGATTCCAATTTGTCCATCCTTGATATCAAGAGTATGGAAGTATTCTACTGCTTTGGCATGTGCAACGATCGTATGATAAGCTACCTGAAACGCTCGTTTTGCATCGACTACATTCGGGTAATGAAAATCGTAAAGATAACCACCTTCTACTGGTACAATTGGTTCATTGAATGTAAACCACTTTTTCACTCGATCCCCAAATAAACGAAAGCATTCTTTAGCATATTGCAGGTAGGCCTCAACCACATCACGTTTTTCCCATCCGCCCTCATTTTGAAGTTCCAGAGGCATGTCAAAATGGAATAGGTTCACAAATGGTTCAATATCATTTGCAAGTAATTCATCAATCACATTATTATAAAACGTTACAGCTTCCGGATTAACCTCACCACGTCCACCAGGTATTAGTCTTGACCAGGAGATCGATAAACGAAATGTATTATGTCCGATTTCCTTCATCAAACGAATATCTTCTTTATATAAATGATAGAAATCTGAAGTAGACTCTGGACCAACATTATCAAAGAATCGGTTCGGTTCTGTTTGATACCAATAATCCCAAATGTTTTGACCTTTACCACCTTCATCAGCAGCACCTTCTATTTGGGTAGCAGACGTAGCACTCCCCCACCAAAACCCTTCTGGAAACTTATACTGTAAAGACATGTTGAAATTCCTCCCTTTTATTTATTACGATAGAGATCAATAAATTCTGTTGCTAAATCCTTTACTGCCATTGATGTCATTAAATGGTCCTGAGAGTGTACTAAAATTACATTTACTGACTCTCCTTCACCATTCACTTCATCTTGTAACAACTGCGTCTGATAACTATGTGCTTTACTTAATTCCTCTCCAGCCTTCTTAATCAAACGATCCGCTTCCTGAAAATCCCCTTCTTTCGCTAACTGAATGGCTTCCATTGCGTCTGAACGTCCGTTACCAGCGTATAATATAATTTGAAATGCGATTTCTGTCATTTTATCCATACTCATTCACCTCCGAAGTAACCCAAAAAGCCCTTGTATTTACTTATATAGTCAAGGGCTTTTCTTCTAAATACTAGTCATTACCCTTGGATGCTTTTTTCTCATTTTCATAATAATTTTTATCCATAATTTTGAGGAATGGCCACCAGATTCCCATAACAACAATTAGATTAAAGGCTTGTAGAACAGCACCTTGCCATGCATTACCGGTTGCCAAATATCCACTTAGTATTGGTGGTGTTGTCCATGGAACAATTATCCCTGCCGGCTTTGGTACCATTCCAGTTGACATTGCAAAGTACGTAATAATGGTTACAACGACTGGTGCTAACAACCATGGAATAATCACCAATGGGTTCATCACGATTGGCAAACCAAATATTATAGGCTCGTTTACATTAAATATTCCAGGAGGGGTTCCCAGCTTACCAATTTGTTTCAGCTGTCTGCTGCGTCCAATTAAATAGATTAAAAGAATTACTGCTAAAGTCATTCCTGTTCCGCCCATACCTACAAGGAACGTATCAATGAATTGCTTTGTAATTACATTAGGAAGTTCTTCTCCTGCCTGGAACGCCTGTAAATTTTGATCATTTAACGCATACCAAATTGGATCGAATACTGAATTAACGATAATCTGGCCATGCAAACCAAAGAACCAGAATATTTGGATTAATAGTACAGCCACAATGGTTGCAGGTAATCCGCTGCCTAAAACAGTCAATGGTTGTTGGATAACTGTATAAATAAAGTTCTGGACGGTTTCGAAAGGTGTAAAACTAAAGATAATACGAATAAGTAAAAACACTGTTAAAGTTAAGGCTATTGGAATTAAAGAGCTAAATGACTTTGAAACAGCATCCGGAACTCCCGCTGGCATTTTAATCGTCCAATTTTTTTGAACAAAATACCGATATAATTCGGCTGCTATGAAAGCAGTGAAAAGTCCCAGGAATAAACCTTCAGCTCCTAAAACAGATGTTGGAATAACTCCTGTAATATCCTCCAAAACTTGTGGTGTTAAGATTAGAAATGCTGCTAAAGCCACAACCCCACCGTATATAGGTCCTTCAATCTCATATTGCTCTGTTAATTTATATCCTATACCGATAATGACGAAAGCTCCCATAATACTTAAGGTTGCATTAGATGCAGGACCAAGAGCACTTTGATATGCTGCAAACGCTTCTTCACTCAATATTTGATCCAAAAATGGAAAATTTGCCAGGACAACAAAAATAGAACCAAATATAATCAATGGCAGCGCAATCATAAAGCCATCACGCAAGGCAGTTAAATAGCGGTTATTATTTAACTTATCAGCGATAGGTAATAAAATATTTTCTAAGAGCTGCATAAACTTATTATTTTCCACTGTTGTTTCCCCCTTTTTGAGAAGTTAATCAGCCATTAACTCCAGAGCTTTTTCCAGAACCGCTTCACCATCCACACGTCCATAGGCAACTGGATCAATCGAATCAATCGGTAAGCCTAATTCATCAGCTTTTTTAGAGAATTTCCTTTTCAAAAATCTCATCTGAGGACCTAAAAGCAGTACATCCGCTTTCTCCATATCCGTTTCTGCTTTATCCTGTGAAACAGCCCAAATTTCTGCCTCAATTCCTTTTTCTTTGGCCACTTCCTGCATTTTCTTTACCAATAGACTTGTTGACATTCCTGATGAACATGCTAATAGAATTTGCTTCATATATAATTCCTCCCTGAAGTATGGTTTATCTATCTACAATTCGAAGTTTATAGTAAAAGCGCTTTCAACTAAACCTATTAATTTTCCGCCAGTAAGAGGAAATGTCTAAGCAGCAAACCAATATCCTTAGAGAAACCGGAATCCATTTTTATATTAGTCAGCTATGTTAGCGGAATAATGTTTCAGCAAATAAGTGAAATCTATATTTTGATCGCGTAAATAAGATTTAAAGAGTTGCTAAACGTTTTAAATATATTAAAGCATGAAATTCAGGACTTGGCTCAGTCTGCGGGAGATGAACTGGTATCGAAGCTATAATGAAAGCCTTAAAGCAAAGCAGGAGTGCCGGGGTATATGAGAATATTTGAAAATAGTGGGAGAAAACAAGGGGTTGCCAGTGTTGAATTAATTCTATTAGTCACCAGAAAATCAAAATGGCAAATTGGAGAAATCCAAAGCAAAAAAAGACTTGCAGGAACTTACGTCTCGTTTGGAGAGCCATCTAACTGGCGAATGACCAGTGCAGGAAAGGTATAAAAATTCCGTTTACAGGAAATTCAAAGGAACTAATCCATATTGTTGCAAAATTTATTTTTGAGCAGAGATTTTCTTCTATTTTTTACTTCCCTCTTTTCCTATTAAAATCGAGTTCTTTTTTTAAAAAAATACCATATTAGAGCGGACGGAGGGGCGTTTCCCTCCGTCCTTAGCCTGCCACCACTCGAAAATTTGTCGAATCAGGAAGCCGTGAAACATTTGTGAAACAATATTTTTCGGGTGGTGACAGGCACCAAAACCCAATCAAACCCAGCGACTTGTCACAACCTTCTGTCTCGTATAAAAGGCTAATCCGTCTTTCCCATTAGCATGCAGGTCACCGTAAAAGGAGTCCTTCCAGCCTGAGAAGGGGAAAAAGGCCATTGGTGCTGGTACACCTATGTTTACGCCTAACATGCCAGCATCAATCGTTTCCCGGAATCTTCTGACCGCACCTCCATCGTTAGTGAAAATGCAAGCCCCATTGGCAAAACGGGATTGATTGGTTAATTCAACGGCGGAGTCAAGGTCTTTTACTCTTGCTATCGATAAAACGGGCGCAAAAATTTCATCCTGCCAAATTTTCATCTCTGACGTTACCTCATCAAAAATCGTCGGGCCGATGTAATAACCATTTTGCTGTACGACCTCATCATTACGGCCATCACGGACAAGTTTTGCTCCTTCTCTTTCACCGGTCTCAATATATCCCAGTGTTCGCTGCTTATGTTCTTCCTGAATAACAGGGCCAAGAAACACCCCATCATCCAAGCCATTCCCGATTTTTATAGTATTTGCTTTTTGTATAAGCAACGAAATCACTTCGTCAGCCACACTTTCTTCAACAGCAACAACCGAAGCAGCCATACACCGTTCACCAGCAGACCCGAATGCAGCATTCACGATTTGTGTTGTTGCGTGTTCCAGGTTCGCATCACGCAGAACAATCGAATGGTTTTTCGCTCCGGAAAGTGCCTGGACCCGTTTTAAATTGTCCGTACCTCGTTTGTATACATACTCGGCGACTGGTTGGGAGCCCACAAATGAGATCGCGGCAACCTTTTTGTGGTCTAATAACCCATTGACGACATCCTTGGCACCGTGAACAATATTAAAAACTCCCTGTGGCAGCCCTGCTTCTTCTAACAACTCAGCCAATCGATTCGCAAGCAATGGGGTTTGCTCGGATGGTTTTAAAACAAACGTATTTCCTGTTGCAATCGCCATGGGAAACATCCAGCAGGGAACCATCATGGGAAAGTTAAACGGAGTAATGCCGCCAATGACCCCAATCGGATAACGATAAACCCCCGATTCCAGTCCATCAGCAATAGACGGCAACTGTTCTCCCATCATTAATGAAGGCGCACCGGCCGCAAATTCTACATTTTCGATGCCGCGTTGAACCTCTCCCTGTGCTTCCTTAAAACTTTTTCCGTTTTCAATCGTGACAATTTCAGCTAACTCATCCTGATGATCAACAAGCAGCTGCTGATATTTAAAAAGGATTCGAGCCCTTTTTGGAACCGGAACCTCCCTCCACTCCTGAAATGCCTCAAAAGCAATCTCAACAGCCTCATGCACATCTGCCTGGGAAGATAGCGGAACCTCAGCGATCACCTCCCCTGTTGCTGGATTATACACCTTCTCACTATACTGGGATCCAGCTTCTACCCATTTCCCACCTACATAATTTTTTAGCATGGTGCCTGTCACCTCCCGAATTTTGTCGATTATTGTTGAACGCTAATTACTTAAAATACCATTTGCGCAGAGATAATCCGATTACGACTAAACATGTTATAAATCCATAGAGCCATAAGGAAAGCATCGTATTTACGAAAATGACTGCTCCCTCCTTCCTCTAATTTGCTTTCGAGCCTTCTTTTTCAATCTCATACATCATTCGCGGCTGTGGGTCTTTCAGCACGCGAGCCAATACCACAATCGTAAAAATCCCGATAGCCGTCGAAACTGCACCCGCAGACATGGTACTTGATATCATTCCTCCAAAATAGATAACCAGATACGAGAGGAGTCCCACGATCATCGACACCTCGGCTGCCCGTGCAGGTGCTTTTTTCTTCCCGTAAACCGCATACAGGATAGGTCCCATCGTCCCGGCTGCAACCCCTGACACGCCAATCCACAGCACATCTCCCATAAAAACAGGAGGCTCTAATACAATAAGAAAAGCAATCAGGCCAATCAATGGAACGGACAAGCGACTGATTTGCAGGGCTATTTTTTGCGCTTTTTGTTCACTGACATTCACGATTTTCCTTTTTACTAAAACTTTAAGAAAAATATCGTTAGCAAAAACGGTAGAAATAGACACAAATAAACCATCAGTGGTTGACATGGCCGCTGCAAGAATAACCACACCAAAAATCGCTACTACTACAACAGGAAACGCCCATACCACATATTCCATTAAAGCAAGGTCGGGGGCTGCAACATTTCCCCCTAGTGCTGCTCTGCTAAACAATCCTCCAAATAAAACAAAAAGGGAAAAAGCAGATGCAATGACATAAGTCAGGATCATTTTCCCCAGATCCCGTTCGTTTTTCAATCCAAGCACTTTGTTAAATAAGTGTGGGGCAGAGGCAAAGGCCCATTGGATGACGATGGCACCTATCACGAGACCAAAGGAGTGAAAGTGAGTCGATTCCGGATTAAATACCTCTACTAAATGACCACTCTGATTAGCCAAATCGTTTGTAATCCCTGTAAAAGTGGCGGAAATACTGCCTTCCCAAAAGATTACAATACCTGACACAACTATAAACAAACCTGCAATGGCCATCATAACCGCCTGAACCGCATCCGTATAAATATCAGCAAAGGCTCCACCTGCAAACACATAAATAACAACAATAGCTGCGATAAACACAAGGCCGCCCGTATAAGACATATCGAGTAAGTATTGGAAAATTCTAGCCCCGGCAACAAATTGGGCTGCAATGTAAAAAATGTTGAACAGCAAAATCAGGCCTGTGCCTACCCGGATGATGTCACTCTTGTAAAAGTCCCCCAGCCAATCTGGCAATGATAGGGACTTTTGGCCATTATTCAGCTTTCGCACTCGTTTTGCTACCATTAAAACACCGATGGGACCTCCGCCAATCATGGCTAAAAAGAGCCACAGGTTTGAGTATCCCCAGGCATGGGACCAGCCGGGATATCCTAAAAACGTCGCTGCACTTAAATAGGTAGCCGCAAAGGATAACCCGAGTACATAGGGCCCCAATTTTCCACCGCCGATTGCAAAGTCTCCAACACTCGTTGTCTTTCTGGCACTAAGTAACCCTAATACGAACATTACCACCAGAAAGACTCCAAACCCGATCCAGGTATAAAGCGTTAACGTATCCATTTCCCTCTCCTTTCCATATAAAATATAGTCCTACCGATTTATGGACTGTAAACCGAGCTGTTTGGCAGGGTGATGCTCCGGTAAATGGGCATAGCCCTTTCCAAACATATTTTCACGCAATGTGTTTCCTTCGTATTCCGTTCGATAAATGCCTCTTCTTTGTAATTCAGGTACAACATAATCAACAAATTCCTGAAGGGTACCTGGTGAATAAGTTTGCGCGATATTAAAGCCATCTACATCACCGTCGAACGCCCACTGTTCCATTTTGTCTGCAATCTGTTCAGGCGTACCAATAAACTTCACCGTCCCATTTCCTAAACCATGATTTTTAACGGCTTCCCGTAACGTCCATTTCTTATTCGGGTCTTTTGCATACATGTCCAGATTCCCCTGCACCGCATCGGTTTCCATATCCTCTATATACTGGTCCGGATCGTATTTGGAAAAATCAATCCCGGTATGGCCGGATAAGAGGGCAGCAGTACCTTCATAGCTAACATGGTTCGTCAGGTCCTCAAGTTTCGCATACGCCTCTTCCTCTGTGGAACCAACGATGGGTAAGATCATTGGGAAAATCAGTACCTCATCCGGATTACGTCCCTGAAGTTCTGTTCTTCTTCGTATATCAGCCGAATATTCCTTTAAAGCATCTAATGAATGATTTTTGGTAAACACGGCCTCTGCATGTTTGGCGGCAAAATCTCTTCCTCTTGGAGAAGCGCCTGCCTGAAATAATACGGGTGTGCGTTGCGGCGATGGCTCGACCAAGTGAGGGCCCGGGACATTAAAGAACTCTCCTTCATGGTTGATTAAATGCACCTTTTTAGAATCAGCAAACGAATCATTCTCTCTGTCATAAATCACACTGTCCCTCTCCCAGCTGTGCTCCCACAATTTATAAACAACCTCCAGAAACTCATCGGCACGATCATATCTAAGATTCTTAGGCAGACGCCCCGAAAGCCCCAAATTGACAGCCTCACTCTCCAGATAAGAGGTGACGACATTCCAAGCAATCCGCCCCTTCGTTAAGTGATCCAACGTTGACAACTGTCTCGCCAACGAATAGGGCTGTGCATATGTGGCGGATATAGTAGGAGCAAATCCAAGATTATCTGTCACGGACGCCATGGCTGAAATAGGAATAAGCGGATCATGGGCCGGGAGCTGAACTGCCCCGCGGGTCGCCGCACTGTGTGAGTTTTCATAAACGCTGTAAGTTCCAAGCACATCGGCAATAAAAAGAGCATCAAACTTTCCCCGCTCTAATGTTTGCGCCACCTCTATCCAATAATCCAGACGATTATGCTCGGTCCCTTTGTCCTTTTCATGTTTCCATAAACCGGTTGAATGAGGGGACGGCGAATTTTGTATAAAACCATTTAAATGAATCTGCTTACCCATACATCATGCTCCTTTTTGAGAGATTTTTTATACTTTAAAACGACTGCCAAGAAGACTTACCCGGCGCAGTAGATGAGATTTTTATGTTCTAGTCTGACGGAAGCCGATGATGCTGCAGACCGTGCTGGACACGGGACATAGCCATTATGATGCGATAAACGTTCAACTCCGGCTTGCCGTTTTCAAAAGGCCCGGCAATCGTAAAAGGTTCACACTAGCTGAATTCTTTAAGGATGGTCCATTCGTCAGCCTCTGTCATAAGCATTCAAGGCATTTACACTGTGGGCAATGGCAGAACCAGCCTTTAAAGCAACCGCAACAAAGATCGCTTCCGAGATTTCCTCCAAATCAGCACCTGCCTTCTTCGCATTTTGGGTGTGAAGGTCAATGCAATACGCACAGCCTGTCGTGTGGGCTGAGGCAACCGCAATGAGTTCCTTTTCTTTCTCGGTCAATTCCTTGGTTTTAATGGCTTGCTGGTCAAAATCCAAAAAACTCTTGAATGTATCCCCGCTCAGTTCAGCAAACTCCTTCAAACGATTGAAATAGGAGGCCTTATATAGCTCCTCATCCCCAGCTCCATCAAAGGCATTCAAAGCATTCACCCCATGAGCTGCCGCAGAACCTGCCTTCAAAGCAGTCGAAACAAAAATAGCTTCTGAAACCTCTTCCTTTGATGCTTCCTGTTTTTTTGCATTTCCAACATGAAGTTCAATGCAATATGGGCATCCAGTTACATGGGCGACACCAACAGCAATCAACTCTTTTAATTTCACGGATAATTTCCCGGGGGCCAGTGCCTGATTGTTAAACGCAAAAAACTTTTCAAATGCTTCTGGTGCATGTTCTTTCAATTCTGTAATCCGGCTAAAGTAGGACTTCTGGTATAAGCTATCTGTTTTTGTTGTGGTCATTAAAATCTCTCCCTTTTGATTCGTTTTAAAATTCAGTTTCCGCTATTGCCATTCACATAAATCGATACTGTTCACATAGGTTTACTTGGTTTAATGCAAATAATAGCCCATGAATGTTCTCCACCCCTTCTTTTTGGGAATTAAAAAAACCTCTGCCGATGAGGTAGAGGTTTTAAAAACAACATCATCTCATCTTTCAAGCAAATGCTTGCTGGAATTAGCACCTTGTTACATGCGTAACGGTTGCTGCGGGATCAACGGACCAGTTTCCTCCCCCGACTCTGGATAAGAGATTCATATTTAATTTTAAATTGAATTGTTCACATCATATCGGTTATATATTAAATCTGTCAAGTGGGAATGTTTTTATTTTTCTGAAATAGGACTTTTTGGGGGGACGGAGGGACAGGTTCCTCGTCCCTGGGGGGTGCCTCCCTGGGGTGGTGCCTGTCACCACCCGAATAATATTGTTTCACAGAATGTTTCACAATTAGAGGATAAGACATTTTGGATTAATAACATATCTATCAAAATTAATAATTAAATATAAAAAAACAAGGCTTGTAGCAATCCCCCCACAAGCCCACATCCTGTCCACCTGTTCCCCCGTCCCTATATTGTCGTCACATCCTGGATATGAAGTATTTTAATAATCTGAATATAGGGTTGTTTGATACCTATGATATATAAAATTTTCTGGTATAGGAAGTGGTTTTATCAACCTGATACGATTATCTTTTGGAAGGGTATTAAGCTCTTAGTTTGGTTTGTTTTGTAGTTGGTTTGATGCTATGTATTACAGGGGGACTATCACAGATATAATTTCGTCTGATTCTCAGATTCACTGCTTAACACTCTATTCTCAATCGCAATCAAATGATCATCAAAAAGAATCAATAAATCTAACCGCCGATGGTCCCTCAACTGGTATTCTCTAAAAAGTTGAACATTTTTTATCCCGGAAATAGTTTTTCCCGAAATCCACTTATATAGTTGGGCAAGTGCCTCGTGACCTATGCCTTTGATTTCGGGATTTAATATAAATTGCTAATCAGGTTTTCATCATAGGCTCTATTTGTAACGGAAAGGAAGGTTGGCGTCTGTTCAGAATATGCTTGCTTGATTTCGTCTGCTTTCCGGACCAATGACCTTAATTGATCAGTGTATGAGATACTTTTATTAAGGTTCATATCTTGTAACTCATAGATAGATCATGAAGATTTGGAAATGCTTTTTTCATATATTCCTAATCGGCACTATATCTTCCTTACAAGACAAGGGGAACGGGCCGCTTCTCATTATTTCAAATCTTTAAGTTATCGTGAATTAATCAGGATATTAAAGCAGGTGGACCTGGAAAATACAGAAGAGAAAGAGCGGTTTTTGTACCAGGAGTTTCTCACGCATTTGGAGGGGTATATTGTGGATAATACAGAAAAACAGTAGGAACTAAGCCGGTTGTATTTGAAGCATCATGATATGATTGATGAAATGGAAAAGGCCTATGAAAACCAAAAACAAAACTTCCTGAAAAATTTAGAAAATCTGCTGAAAGAGTATTGGGAGACGGGAAAATGGGTATATGATTTTTCGGTTAAGCGCGGCTATCAGCAAATTCGTTTTTATGAGTGGAAGCATTTAACTCCAGACGTTCATGTTGAGTTACATGTACACAAAGAAAGTATATCCAGCAAAATCAAATTGTAGTGATGATTGATATAGAAGGATTGGGAAGAAACGAACTATTGCATGCCGCGAGAAAAATGATAGACAGTGATTTAAAAGAAGAGATGAGTAACAGGAATATGGACTGGAAGGTTCTGAAACGCCCAGCTGCACTGGTAGAGAAGATAAATAAATCTGAAGAGGACATTTTTTGGGATGCACATTCTCTGGCGGATTTAGTTAAGGAAATTGTTGAGGATTTTAATGTTGTATTAGAATCTTTTAATCGTCTGCTAAAAGAGAGGTAATACCTGCGCTTTCCAGAAATGGTCATTCTCACAACCCCTAATAGGTAGGCTAAAGTGTGACATCACGACATGATGTTAGGGCGATATCTATGGATAAAACGATTGAATCGGATTATACAAACGGAATTTATCTGCACTTTTCTTTACAGTAAAATATAAAACACAAACAGAGGGAGAAATATGTTGAACTTCATTTACATAATCATCGCTATATTTATTACGGTTTTCCTAATTTTCCTTTTCTTTTCTTATAGAAGTGAGAGTAAAGGAGATCAAGAGCATCCTCTTTTAATTGCTCTTTTTGTTTCCACAGTATTCGGGCTATTAGTTTCAGTCATTATTTCGATTTGTATATTAGCTTTAACGGGTTCATTAAACTTGATAAATGAATTTCTAAACTTATCCTTAAATCAGAAACAGATCATTTATTTAATGTTATGGTACTTAGTTTTCAGTTTTTTCCTTGAGGCAAATTTAACCAGGATTTTATTATCCTTCTTTGGCTATTCGAAAATTTCATACTTCGTGAGTGTGAGTATACTTAGAATTTTATATTTGCTGGCTGTTGGATATTTATTATCTATTGACCTTGATACGAACATTACAATTGCTATAAGCTTTGCGCTATTTCTGTATTTAATTGATTTATTGGTTCTGCACTATAGAATAGCAGTGTGTAAAGGTGGGTTATATTCTGCTATGATTTGAATTTATTCCCCTCCTCCCTTTCTACAACGTGAGCTTTCTAAATCTATTAAAAAAGGCCTTACAAACGAATAATAACCTTTGTTCTATCATAAAGTAAAATAACTCATTATGTAATAAAGGGAACTGATTGAATGTCTTACATTAAAAAATATATTGCAAACCGCTACATCAATCCAAAACCAAACCGGAACAGATACTTTAATGGTTTCCATATTCAAAAACAAAAACGCATAGCTAGGCCATTTTCTTCTTTTTATCCTGAACCAGAAAAAATACAAAAAAAATCCACCGATCGATAAATCAGCGGAATTTTTCTTTATATCTTAGGTTATATAATTCATTAATGGTTCTTGCCTTCTTATCTTTATGAGAGTTCTTGCTAAACCCATACGCTGGCAGTCCCAAAAGTTTTGACCTTGCAACAATTTACCGGTGCCATTGAAATTGGTCGCCATCCTGGGTTATTACCCTTTACATTTCTTACTCCTAAAAAGTATTTGGAGGAGTAAGGACTCCTTGACCTGGTTAAGAGACAATATATTTAAAAAAACGTATCCCGTAAATCATTATATTTTGATTTACGGGATTTATTGCTAAAGCAATCAGGCCCGTGCATATCGAGTATTGCCAGGTATTGAACCAAGAATATTAGAGGCTGGGGCAATTTACCTGTCCTCTATGTCCCACCCCTAAATCAGAATTCTCTTAGCTTATTTTGAATTCCTTACCTGAGCAACCTTCTCCACATATCTCTCAGCTAAATTTTGCAGTGCTTTCCAATCCCCTTGTTCAATTAATGTTTTATTGACAAGAGAACCGCCGATCCCTGCTGCAACTGCTCCCGCATGTATAAAAGCACCTAAATTATCTAAATTCACTCCACCAGTGGGCATCATCGGAACTTGGCTAATAGGTCCTTTAACATCTTTAAAGAATTGAGGACCAACAACGGTAGCCGGAAATACTTTTACCATATCAGCACCCCATTGATAGGCTTGATGGATTTCAGTAGGAGTAAACACCCCAGGAATCATTAAGATGCCTTGATTCTTTGTATATTCTATTGTCTCTCGATCTAAGATAGGAGCAAAAATAAAATCAGAACCAGCCTCAATAGCTTCTTTTGCTTGTTCCTTATTTAAAACCGTTCCGGCTCCAATTAGAATTTTGTTCCCATGAACCTGTTTTAGCTCACGAATCATTGCAGATGAATTATCTGAATCCATAGTAATTTCGATACCAGAAACTCCACCGTCCACAAAAGCTTGGACGAGTGGGGGGACCTTTTCAGGATCTACTTTTCGTATAACCGCTACAATACCCGACGTTAATAATCTATTTAAAGATGCTTGATTACTCATTATGGTCTCCTTTCCAATACCTTGTCTACAGCCATTTAGACACCAGAGTAGGCCATAAACCCACCATCTACCGGTACAGTGACGCCTGTTACAAATCCAGACATGTTTTCATCCACTAACCAAAGCAAAGTTCCGAGTAAATCTTCAGGCTTACCGAATCGTTGTTGTGGTGTATGACTAATAATTTTATTGGATCGTTCAGTTAAAGAACCATCTTCGTTTAGTAATAGATTACGGTTTTGATCCGTTAAGAAAAACCCTGGTGCAATCGCATTCACACGAATACCAACGTCCGCCATGTGAACAGCCAACCATTGAGTAAAGTTGTCAATTCCCGCTTTTGCTGCACTATATGCTGGTACCTTGGTCATCGGAGACGGTGCACTCATCGATGACATATTAATAATGGTTGCGCCCTTACGATTGGCCATTTTTTTCAAAAAGACTTGAGTAGGAATAAAGGTCCCGACTAAATTCAAATTGAAAACAAATTGAAAGCCTTCTGTTGTCATATCGAAAAACGTAGATATATCTTTATTTCTTAAATCCTCTGGCTTTAAGGTTTCATTTGTAGTCGTTCCATCAGGATGATTTCCGCCTGCCCCATTAATCAAAATATCACAGATACCTAACTTTTCTGTAATGATTTCTTCTGCCTTACGAACACTTTCAATATCTAGAACATCGCAGGATATAGCTAAGGCTTCTCCTCCAGATTCCTTGATATCTTGTTCTACCTTTTTACCAGATTCTATAGTACGGTTTAAAATTGCAACTTTTGCTCCTTGGCGGCCAAGCTCACGAGCCATAGCCCCACAAAGCACCCCACTTCCTCCTGTAATAACAGCTACTTTTCCTTCTAAATTTTCATTTAGCTTTAGCAAAATTATTCTCCTTTTTCTTTTAGTCGCTCAAGGGAATCCCATATTCCCCATAAATACATAACCCCTAGTGCACGGTCATACAGTCCATAACCTGGTCGGCATTCTTCTCCCCAAATGTGTCTGCCATGGTCAGGTCTTGCATAACCCGTAAACCCTACTTCGTGATAGGCTTTAACGATTTCGTATACATCAACTGACCCATCCTGAGTACGGTGGGAAGTCTCAATAAAGTCACCGGTTTCATATCTTTTTAGATTTCGAATATGGGCAAAAGGAATTCGATCGGCAAACTCTCTTACCATTTCCGCTACATCATTTTCAGGATTAGCTCCTAATGAACCACTACAAAGGGTAATACCATTATAAGGATCATCTACAAGCTTTAAAAATCTTTCTAGGCTTTGTTTATTAGTAATAATACGTGGTAATCCAAACACAGACCAAGGCGGATCGTCCGGATGAATACCCATTTTGATGTCATTTTCCTTTGCGACTGGGATGACCTTTTCTAGAAAATATTGAAGATTCTCCCATAAATCCTCTTCCGTTACGTTCTTATATTTTTCAAATAAATTCGCTAAATGAGCGAGTCTTTCTGGTTCCCATCCTGGCATCGTATACGCCGAGTTTTTCGAAATGGTGTCGACCAATTCCATCGGATCAATGTCCTTCAATTTGTCGTTTTCAAAAAATAGAGCGGTTGAGCCATCTTCCATTTCCTTAAATAAATCGGTACGCGTCCAGTCAAACACCGGCATAAAGTTATAGCAAATCACCTTCACGCCAACCTTGCCCAACTTTTTAATCGTTTTAATGTAATTCTCAATGTATTGGTCACGTGTAGGAAGTCCAAGCTTAATGTCCTCGTGAACATTAACACTTTCTACCACATCGATATTTAATCCGTGTCGATCGGCTTGTTCTTTGACTTCCAAAATTTTATCCATTGGCCATTCATCACCGGCTGGGACGTCATGTAAGGACCAAACAACCCCTTCAACACCCGGAACTTGTTTAATATGCTCCAATGGGACACGGTCATTATCTTCCCCGAACCATCGCATCGTCATTTTCATAGAATTTACCTCCCTATTGCCTCGTCTCACAAATCAATTTTATAGTTTAATAACAACCTTACGTGCTTCTGGCGGAGCTTGGTCCATTAATTCAAAGGCTTTTTCAGCTTCACTTAATTCAAATTGGTGACTTACTAATTCCTTTACATCAAACTCTAGCGTGTTAAATAATTCAACCACTTTCGGGAAACGGTGTGTTTGTAAGCGTGAACCACAAATCGTTAACTCTTTCTTCGTAATATTCACTTGGGCAAGCTGAGACACTTTCGTATCAAAACCAAGTAAAACCACTCGTGCAGCCGCAGATGTTACCGCTACTGCTTGCTCAACTGTCTGCGGAAGACCAACCGCATCAATGACGACATTGGCACCCATGCCTCCAGTCCATGCAAACACTTCTTCTTCTACATCAGAGTTTTGTGGATTGATGATGTGATCAACCCCCCACTCTTTCGCAAAAGCAAGACGCTTATCATTGAAATCAGAAATTGCGACCTTCGCACCTGCTTGCTTTGCCATTTTCAAACAACACAATCCAATTGGGCCAGCCCCAATGATGAAAACATAATCTCCATCTTGAACTTGACCACGATAGATAGATTGAGCCCCAATCGTAAATGGCTCAATCAAGGCAATCTCAGACCAATCTCTATCATTATGGACCCGATGCACTAAATGCTCGGGCATCACCATCACTTCACGGCCACCGCCTTCACGATGCACACCATAAACTTGTACACTCTCACAAATATTCGGACGACCTTGTTTACAAGCATAGCATTCTCCACAAGATGTCATCGGTTCTATCACTACTTTATCTCCTACAGATAAGCCAGTTACAGAATCGCCCGTTTCTACAACCTCTCCAGCAATTTCATGCCCTATAACCCGAGGATAGGTCGCAAAAGGATTTTGTCCATGAAGAATGTGCATATCAGATCCACAAATTCCCATCGCTCTCATCCGTATTTTTACTTCATTGGGCTGTTCTAAACTTGGCTCTTCCATTTCTACTACATTTAATGTTCCTGGTTCTTTTACTTGAATTGCCTTCATTATAAGCCCTCCTTTTATTAATCAAATAAGCTTGGTAAGAATAGTGTTAGACTTGGAATGAAACTAACCGCTAATAATACGAGTAAACTTACAGCTAAGAATGGTAGTAACGCCTTAGATGCCTGGCCAATGGACACTTTCCCAATACTAGATGCCACAAATAAACATACACCTACTGGAGGCGTAGATAAACCAATCATTAAGTTCAGTACCATCATGACCCCAAATTGAACGGGATCCATTCCAATTTGAGTGGCAACAGGTAATAACACTGGGAACAAAATCACAAGTGCTGCGATGGTTTCCATAAAGGTTCCTACAAAAAGCAGCAACACATTTAGTAGAAGAATAACGATTATTGGATTTTCAGAAATGGCTAAAATCGAATCTGCTACTAGTTGTGGAATTTGCTCACTTACTAGAATCCATCCAAATAGATTCGCCATTCCAACCAACACCATAATTCCCGCTGTACTAACCATAGAATCTAATAGAATCTTCGGAAGCATGTGCAGCTTTAAATCACGATAAACAAATATCCCGACAATTAAAGCATACACAACGGCTACAATAGATGCCTCTGTTGGTGTAAAGTAACCACTTAAAATTCCAAATAAAATAATAACCGTCATCATAAGAGCCCAGAAGGCGCCGAAGAATGATTTGGTAATAACGGAGAATGTTTGACGTTCACCTTTTGGATATTTCCTCTTTTTCGATATCACATACGTAGCAGCCATTAAGCATAGCCCGAGCAAAATGCCAGGGATAGTACCCGCTAAAAATAAATCGCCGATTGATACCGTCGCAAGTGTTCCTAAGATAATCATAGGAAGCGAAGGGGGGATAATAGGTCCAATTGTAGAAGAGGATGAAGTTACAGCTACTGAAAAAGGAGCATCATACCCTTCTTTTTTCATGGCGGGAATCATGACTGAACCAATGCTTGCAGTATCCGCTAGTGCTGTCCCAGTGATGCCAGCAAACCCCATGGATGCACCAACGTTTGAGAGACCTAAACCACCTCGTATATGCCCAACTAGCTTTTTTGCAAAGTCGATGATTCGTTCTGTAATACCACCAGCATTCATTAAGTTTCCCGCCAGAATGAACCCTGGAATACAGAGTAAAGTAAAGGAGTTAATACCCCCAAACATTTTCTGAGGGATTATATTTAAAGGAATATCGGCAATCAAAATATAAACCAAAGATGATAGACCTAAACTAAAGGCAATTGGTACGCTGAGAAATATTAGAAGGATAAAGGTTACAAATAATATGGCGGCCATCATTGGTTAACACCTTCTTCCTCTTCGTACTGATCTAATTTAAGTACGGCATAAATATTAAAAAAACTGTATAGTGCTAAAAATACAAATAAAATTACCATGCTAAAGTGAATGTAATACATTTCAATCGCTAGTGTGGCAGAAGATTGATTCTTCCCAAGTAATGTAAACTCGTAGGCATAGGATATTAAGAAAGCAGAAAACAATCCTAAAATCAGGTAAATCATTGCATCGACATATTTTTTAAGTTTTTCAGGAAGGAAATCGATAAATAAATCGACTCGAACATATTCACGTTGCTCCATCGCTAAAGGTGCTGCAAAGGCAATAGAGAAGATAAAAAAGAAACGTGAAAGTTCCTCCGTCCAAACAAAACTAAATGGTGAATAACGCCCTGTAATTTGGATGATCACAACGAGAACGAGGGCAGAAAAACTAGCAATCGTTAAAAATTTTAGTATCCGACTAAGAATGTGTATAGCTTGCATTGTTGCTCACCCTTTATAAAATTATGGGGTAACATACCCCCTGAAAAGCGCAAGCGCCTCGCTCAGCCCCGTCAGGCATAGGCAAGCCCTGAAGTGGCGGTTTTTGCCACAGAAAGGGCTGACTTATGATCCGAGGCGCTAGGTGCTGGAACTAGACACCTAAAGGGGGATATGTTACCTAATTAAATTTTTATTGTCCTGCTTCTACAATTTTATTAAATAGTTCTAATTGTTTTTCAGTTAAGCTATCTTCAACAGCTGGTTTCATCGCTTCTGCGAAAGCCTCTTGGTCTACTTCAACGAATTCCATTCCAGCATCTTTTAATTCTTGCTCAATTTCAGCAGTTTCAGTTTCATATAATTCTAGACCATATGCTTGTGCTTCCGCTGCTGCTTCTTGAACAGCTGCTTGCATATCCTCACTTAGTGCGTTGAACTGTTCATTACCAACTACAACATAAATCCAAGAATATACGTGCTCGGTTACGTTTACATAATCTTGTACCTCATTGAAACTAGCACTTTGAATTAAGTCAACTGGGTTCTCTTGCCCATCGATAACCCCTTGTTGTAGTCCTGTAAATACTTCACTAAAGTCCATAACCTGAGGTCTAGCTCCTGCTGCTTCCCAAGCATCCATGAATAAAGGTACGTTTGGTACACGCATTTTAAATCCTTCTAGATCTTCTGGTGATTTAATTGGCTCATTAGAAGTTAAATTTCTTGGTGCACGGATATGGTAATAAAGTGGTGTTACGCCAACCCCCTCTTTAATCGCATCTTCAATTTCACCACCGATTTCACCTTCTACAACTTTTTGTAAGTGGTCTTGACCTTTAAATGCATAAGGAACAGCCATCAATGCGGCTTCTGGAGCCCAGTTCGCCATCGTTTCTCCGGAAATCGTCATATCCACTGTACCAGCTTCAATTCCATTTAAAACCTCTGTTTCAGAACCTAATTGCTCATTTGGATAAATTTCGATTTGTAACTGACCATCTGTTTTCTCATCAACAAGCTCAGCAAACTTTTCTGCTGTTTTGTGCCATTGGTGGTCCTCATTAGATAAGTGTCCCATCTTCCAAGTAATCGTTTCGCCTGAATCTGAACTTGATCCTTCTCCTGCACTACCTTCATTTCCAGAACCTGAAGCGTCTTTCTCATTACCACTACATGCTGCTAAAACCAAAATCAGTGCCGATACAAACAAAAAGCATAGAAACTTCTTCATGATTAGTGACCTCCCATTTTTTAATAGATTAATATAAAGAAAAGGTTTTTCACCTTAACTTACGATTCGAGATAGTTGTAAATACTTTCCGGTACCGGGATTCCTTCTACTTGTCTCATTTCCTCGTTTAGCTGTTCTGGCTCACCAGGTACCATTACAGACTTAAAGCCTTCTGCTGGTTTTACTTCATGTAACTCATCAATCATCTTATCGATGTTTTGCATGAATTGATGTTGGTCAATGAATAACCCTGGACTAATCGTAATAATGGTATGACTTAAATGACGGTAGTTATTATAGTCCCCATACATGCTAGAAATACTAGGGCCAAAGGCAGATCCAGTTAGTACACCTGTTAATACATCCACTATAAGAGCTAGACCATAACCTTTAGGTCCACCAGTTGGAAGTAAATGTTTAACTAGGCTTGGGTCTGTTACAGGAGTACCATTTCCATCTACTCCCCAGTTGTTTGGAATCTCACTACCTGTTTCTCTAGCATGTAAGATCTTTCCTAAAGCAACATTACTTGTTGCCATATCTAAAATAATTGGGCGATGTTTACTAGCCGGAAAACCATAAGCAATTGGGTTTGTCCCGAAATAGGAATCGGCTCCCCCAAAAGGTACGACGGCGCTATCGGTATGCGTCATGATCATGCTGATGGTATCTTGCTCTGCTGCTTGCTGTGCGTAATAGGACAAAGCACCACAGTGACTACTGTTTATAATTCCTACGATTCCAATGCCATTATCTTTAGAGAGTTGAATCGCATGGTCCATCGCTTTTTTTGTAATCACATGACCCATTCCGTTATCTCCATCAAAAAGTAATGCTGAAGAACCTTTACGCTCCGTTCGGAATTCTGGGTTTGGGTTCATGCCCCCTTCGTTCATTCTCTCTACATAGTGCTCGGTTCGCAATACACCGTGTGAGCCCACACCGCGTAAGTCTGCATGTACAAGCACATCTGCTACATCCTCAGCATGCTCTTTGCTTACTTTAGCTTCGGTTAATTTATGAACAACTAATGACTTTAGCTCTTCCTTTTGTACGATGATGTCAGACATCTAATCTTCCTCTCATTGCAGATTGGCATGATTTCTATTCATCATGTCGTGAATATCTTCTTTCTCCGTCGTCATTGAAATTACCACAGCATCTAGCAACAGATGAACAGATTGGTCGAATTGATTCCCCATCGGCTGAATGGTTGCCGGTTCATCTTTTCTACGCTTTTTCGTGGCTGCTGGTATAATCACTTGATGGTCCACTAATGTTTGAAGCTTAGATTTTCTGTTGCTCGTGACTAAGTGTACCAGGGCCTTCGATTTAGCTGCTTGTTCAGCTACGAGCGCAACAGACGGGGTATTTCCTGAGCCACTGATGGCTACAAACAAATCCCCTTCTTGAATACTTGGCGTAATAGTTTCTCCTATCACATAAACCGTATAGCCTGCGTGCATAAGTCTCATCGCAAACGCCTTTCCCATCAAGCCTGATCTACCCTCCCCACAGACAAAAATACGTTTAGCTTGCTGCAGGGCATCTATGAAAGCAGTAACTTCCTCATGGTCAACATGTTTAGCTACTTGCTTAAGCTCCTCTAAAATTTCCAAATGAACACTCCTCATCTTTTTGAAATCACCTCCTTCATCGTACGACTGGCCTCACCCGGGTTACTTGCATTTGTAATGTAACCGCCTACAATAAAGACATCGGGTTTAAGCTTTTCAGATTGTTGAACCGATTTTGGTGAAATTCCCCCTGCCACAAATACCGTGAAATCATCAGATAAAGATCCGTAATGTTCAAAGGAGTTCCCCTCTGAATGATCTTGTGTATCTTTTCCAATATGGGCGGAGACGAGTTCTACGCCTAATTCTTTTAATCTAGCAAAACGCTCTACTGGAACCTCCAATAAATCGACCAACACATTTTTATACAATTCTTCAGCTACCTGAATAGAGTCGAGAATGGTTTGATCATGGGAAAGCCCCATCACTGTTGTAATGTCAGACCCGGCCTCAAGTGCTTGGCGCGTCTCATGCTTCCCCGCATCGCAAGTTTTCATATCCGCAACAATTTTCTTATCAGGAAACCGCTTACGAAAATCGCGAATGATATCCATTCCGTACTCCTTAATCACGCCAGTTCCAATCTCGATATAATCGATATGATCATAAGTCTGCTCTGTAATCGAGATACATTCCTCTTTTGTTAAACGGTCTAACGCAACTTGAATCATCCTCGTTGCCCCCTACCTTTCAACAGACTCTTTTTCCCCAAGTCTTTCTAGGACGTCATCATAATACGGCAGCCCTTCATTATCACCATAAACACCAACGACCATCGATCCAATTGTATTGGCAAATTGCAAAATCCGTTTTGGCTCCCATACGTTTAATAATCCACAAATGACACCCGCATCAAATCCATCTCCTGCACCGACTGTATCAGCTACTGTTTCCACTTTAACAGCTGGAGCTTCAACTATTTCGCCGTCAGTCCAAACAAGTGAACCATCTACCCCAAGCTTGATGAACAAATGAGAAATATTATATTGCTTAGCTTTTTCGATCAGTTCAGTTACATCATTCGTACCAAATAGCAATTCAGCCTCATCTAACCCAGTCAGTAGGTAATCCACGTAAGGCATCCATCTTAACAACGTTTCACGTGCCTTTTCCTTACTCCAAAGCTTCAGTCGAATATTAGGGTCCATGGAAATTTTCACGCCATGTTTGTGAGCTAAAGTAACAGCCTGTTCAATCACTTGAATGTTTTGCTCACTGATTGCCGGGAACACCCCCGTTATATGAAGCAGCTTAGCCTGTTGAAAGTATTCTTCATTTAAAGATTCTGGAAGTAATGTCTCAGTAGGTGATTTATCCCGATAATAAAAAGTTTTTCCAGACCCGTCTTCTTGGATTTCTTTAAAATTTAGGGAGGTTGGATAGCCTTTTTCAAGTTTGACCTCAGATACATCTATGCCTTCACCTCTAGCAAAGTTGTAAATATGCCGGCCAAACTCATCCTTCCCTAATCGGCCAATCCATCCGACATTGAGGCCCAGTCGAGAACATCCAATCGCAACATTAAATTCTGCTCCCCCTACCTTTCGTTTAAAGGAATCTGAAAACCGAAGGGGACCTGTAGAACTTGGGTCAAATGTAATCATGGCATCTCCGATTGTGATAACATCGTTCATATACGTACACCTGCTTTCTCTGCTGATTTTCTAACGATTATTGAAGGGTCAAATCGATATATTTGTGCACCCTCACTCTGGTTGGAATCATCAAACTTATCGAGTAATAACTCTACCGCCTTTTCCCCCATTTCAAAGGTTGGTTGTGCGATTGTAGTTATTGGTGGATTATGAATCTCCATAAAGTTTACTTCATCAATGGTCACTAACCCGACATCACTCCCAATTTTCAAGTCATGCTCCGAAGCATATTTCAGGAATTCCATTAAGGTTAAATCGTTTCCTGAAACAATGGCCTGTGGCGGTTTTTCTAACTTAAAAAGCTCAGCTATACCTTTTTTTAAAACCGGGAGATCTCTTGATTTGATGTAAGCTTCACGTATCGGGAGATCAAACCTTTTCATTGCGCTTTTATAGCCTTGAACACGCTCAACCCTTGGTACAACAGCCGTATCAATAGAAGTCGTTAAGACGGCAATATCCTCATACCCATTGGTGAGCAAATGTTCTATAGCCATATGAATAGCTTTTTCGTTATCTAGCATAACCGCATCACTGTTCAAACCGTTTACATATCGGTCAACAAAAACAATCGGAAAGTTTGAATCTACCAATCTTTTATAAAGTTCTCGATTCCCACTTGTAGGAAAAACGATTAAGCCATCCACCTGTCTGGCTAATAGAGTTTCTATATAATTCTTCTCTTTTTTTGGATTATCATCTGCATTACAGATAATAGTCGAAAAATCATTTTCGTTTAACGTATCTTCAATCGCTCGAATCACCTGGGTAGAGAAGGAATGAAGAATATTCGCCACAATAACCCCTATCGTAGCTGTGCTTTTCAGCTTTAAACTTCTGGCTACATTGTTAGGTTGATAGTTTAATTCTTCAATAGCTTGCTCTATTCTTTCCCGAGTCTCTTCCCGCATGTATTCATATCGTTCGTTCAGGAATTGAGATACAGTACTTTTCGATACCTTTGCATACTTTGCCACGTCACTAATCGTCGTTTTTTCTATTGTCATATTTGTTCATCCCTTTACAAAACCGGTTTACTAAATCGGTTTACTAAATCGGTTTAATGAAACTATAACATAATGAAAACGCTTTTAAAATAGAAAATTTAAATTTTTTAAATATATTGGTGAGAACAAAAGCCAAAATGCCTTGGTCACCCCCGACAGACATAAGGTGAAGTTCTGGCGTTGCGGTTTTGCTGATTAAAGACATGGGATAAATTTAAGGCATTGCATACGTATTGTACAACCCCGCCCCCTATCGTCCGTTAAAGAAACAACCATCCCTGATTGCGTTGTGTGAGGACCGGCTTTTAGCCCCTAAACCGAAAAACTTAACTATGGCACAGGCTACTGCACTTCCCCTGGTTACAATTACAGCATGGGAATCGCTCTATAATCGTGCTCATGTACAACAGGGCAAACTGTACTCGTCCACGTAGCTACGGGTGGTGTAGGTCATATTGCAATCCAGCTCGCAAAGCTCGCAGGTGTAGAGGTATTTACTTCGGCATCACTGAGAAAAAATTAAATATTGGCAAGCGTCTCGGAGCGAATGCGACAATTAATTACAAAGAAATGCCAATAGAGGAGTACGTAGAAGAATATACGGATGGCAAAGGGTTTGATATTGTATTTAGAAAATCTGGATCTATCGTTCAAGGCCGCTGGCACCTATGGAACTGTACTATGGATTGCTGTACGTTCAGTGCATGATTTATCTCCACTTCATTCCAAAGCTCTATCCTTACATGTTACATTCATGCTTTTTAAAAATAATTAATAAAGCCCATAGACAGGATTACGGAAACATCTTGAAAGAAGTACCAAGTCTTATCGAGGAAGAAAAAAACTACAACCACTCGTAAACGAGCAAATTTTTACTTTTGATAGAGTCAATGATGCAGATGCCTTCTTGGAATCAGGAGAGGCTATTGGAAAGGTTGTATTAGTTAATGAATGGTGATTAATGTATTTTTTACTGATAGCTTTATACTGTGTATTAAGTACGTCTTCTTACACAGTTTTTTAATTGGAAATAAATGATAATGAGAGCTGCTCAAGTTATTTCAAAAAATCTTCTTCACAAAGTCTTCCTCTACCACTTAACTGTTCTTATCCCAATTTCACTAATTTTTACGATAACCCGATTCTTGCAAATGATCCAACCCCAATCCCACGTGTCATAGATGATTACCCTTATTTGACCAAAATGAGTACTGGGTATAAATCTCCAAAATATTTGAAGGTGGGACAATGTACTGAAATCCCACAGCAGTATTTGGCGCCAGGTCTATTGGATTACTTCTAACTGAGTATTTACGAAAAGCAGGAGCCAGTAAAATTTTTGTGATCGAGTAAATGAACAGCGATGAGAGTTAGGTTAGGACTGGCAGCAGATATTATTATTGACCCAACACAAGAGGATATAGTTAGTACTAATGAATTGAATTTAGCCTGTAGAGAAGGATTAAGCTTCTTTTCTCTACAGGCTTTTTAATTTTAAAGAAGTGGTACCAGATACCGATCATACCGGGCAGACCTACAAATTTTACTCTTCCAAGTCCAAAGAAGTATCTTTCCTGGTAACCTTGAGTATGATTAGATATACAATACCAAAAGCTAACCATATAAATCCTAATTTTTTAGATAACGGATCCAAATTCAACCATACATACCCAATAATAGCGAACCCAATTAGAGGTAATACCAAGTGTTTAACATAGTTTTTACTCTTCTGCTTTTTCACGAAATAAATAATGACCGAAACGTGTAAAAATAAAAATGCAGAGAGTGCTCCAAAGTTTACAACAGAAGCTAAAGCACCAATCTTTGAAGCAAAGAATGTCGTTACTATTAAAGATATAGCTGCCACAACTAATGTACTTGCATATGGAGTCTTGAACTTTGGATGAATCTTTGATAAAAACTTCGGCAGTTTACGGTCTCTGGCCATACTATATAGAATACGTGAAATTGCTGCCTGTGCAACTAAGGCATCCGCAATACCCCATGCGAGAGCCGTTGCAAGGATCGTCATCCATTTCATCCATGTACCACCAGCAATTTCTGCAATTTGATAGAAGGCTACATCTACATTTTCAAACGTCGTATAATCTGGCCAAATAAGGGCTGCCACCCAGGTTTGGATAATAAATAGAGTTCCGACCACTAATAATGAAAAGATAATCGCTCTACCTACAGCCTTGCTACCACCTTTTGATTCTTCAGCTAAGGTAGAAATAGCATCAAAGCCAAGGAAGCTTAATACTGCAACGGAAACAGCACCCATCACCATACTCATACTAAAGTTGTCTTCATTATAAAGTGGCTTAAATGTGAACTCCGCTCCATTTACCCCCTGGATGATAGCTGTAACTCCTACTGCAACAAAAATAGCCAATACAATTAATTCTAATACAACAATAATTTTATTTGCTCTTGCAGTAAATTCAATTCCTAATACATTTATGACTGTATTTATACCGATAAAGATAACTAACCATAAAAGTAACGGTATTTCAGGAACGATATCATTTAGAGCTGCGGCACTTACCAAATACAGCAAAGCAGGAACAAAGATATAATCCAATAAGATGAGCCAACCCGCAATGAACCCGGCTGATTCATTAATTCCTCTCTGAGCATATGAATATACAGATCCTGCTATCGGGAAAGCTTCAGACATCCTTGCATAACTGAGTGCGGTGAAAATCATACCAACCATACCAATCAGGTAAGCAAGTGCCACCATACCATTTGAGCCTTGAGCAACCTCACCGTAAATTCCAAAAGGTGCTATTGGAACCATAAAAACAAGACCATATATTAATAGATCCCAAAAGGTTAATGAGCGTTTTAATTCTTGTTTGTAACCAGTACTGGGTTGATTGTTTGTGGATATTTCAGCCATTTACTTTTCCCCTCTTCCAAACAGTATAATATCATAAGCTTCTAAGATTGTTTTAGGTACAAAAAATCTTGCTGTTTTTAGCGGGTCCACAATTTGACTGATTTGAGATTGACCAGCAGCACTCATTAGCATAGTAATTTCTGATAAGGATAGATTCGTATGCGGCTGTAATAAGTCAATCATTTCTTCAACCGCCTGATCTGCAGCATCATCCAATGATTCCTTTGATACTAAGTAAGCGATTCCTTCCTCATTTTCAAGTAAAGGGTAATTTAAGCTATATCCCTTGATAACATCTACAGTAACGGTTACTTTAGCTGGAATTTCAATACCAGACACCCCTACTTCACCATCTCCCATTGCCGCATGCAAATCACCTAAGGCCAAGAGAGCACCCTTTTGAAATACAGGGAAGTTTAACGTTGCTCCAGTAGTGACTAAAGTTGTATCCATATTACCTCCGTGTGCTCCAGGGGTACCGTTGTTGACTGCATCACCTTCAGGGGCAACACCGATTACTCCGATCATGGGGTTTAAGTCTAATTCAAGCTTCTCATCAAAAATCGCTTTATTATTTTTTACAGGGATAATTTTGACACCAAAGTTTTTAATCCTATGCCCCATAACACCGAGTTCCGGACCAACAACCATGACCCCTTTATCTCCCAGTTCAATATTCTCAATCTTTACTTGCAAAATATCTCCTGGTTCTGCCTCTTCTACATATATAGGCCCTGTAGCCGGATTAATCTGGTTCCAATCAATTGAATTAAATTCCGTCTTCTCTGATTGGATTTGATTTTGGAAACAGTCAAAGGTATTAATTTCAACCTGTGAACCAGACTTTACCGTTAAAGCAGGTTCGTTTTCTTTATCCATAGCATACACGTAGGATTCCTCAAACAACTTCTGTGACATATTTATTCCCTCCTAACAATGATTTGAGAACTATTTTACTAGGTTTCTGTTCTTTTTATTTACAAAATTTTATCATTATTTTATAAAATTTTATTTGTTTTCTGATTATTTAGTTTAATAAATACAACCCAAATCATGGATGTAACGATAACAACTATAGGAGAGACCAGCCATATGTCTGAGATCCATTTGGATAATAAAATGCTAAAACCTATCATCAGGGATGTTGTATAAAAGTAAAGTTTTAAATGGGATCGTCTTTTTACATTCATTAAAAACATAGGGATACCAACAGAAGAGTAAAAAGCAATAGCCAATGAAATCCACTCACCTGTGATTTTATAGGTAAACATGACCAGAACCCCGGAGAGGAATGTAACCATCATTCCAAAAAAGTATCCCATCCTTAACAGACGATAAGCAGTCCAATTGTACGTACGACTTTTCAGGATAAACAGGAATATACTTATTATTGAATATAGCTGTGTACTTACACCAAGCGTAATCGATGCTAAAAAAAGGATTGTTAGTAAGCTTAGAAAAGGACCATTCATCTGACTAATTATGGTGAAGAAGGAAAAAACCCCCTTAGAACCAGAAACTGCAAATAAATAAACAGAAAGGACAAAAAATAATAGCAATAAAGCACTCCAGGAAAAAATAGATAATTTTAATGCAGTTAATCTGTGATTTGATTTAATCGATTGAATGGATCGCCAGAAATAAAAACTGGTACACACTTGTCCAAATATAGTCATGATTATCGTGAAGGTGATAAGAGTTATATCAATAAAACTCCCATCAAGAATACTCGCAAAGTTACGGTTAATATGTTCATATACATTCTCTATACCCGTGCGCATATAAACCGTTAATCCAATAAAGACTCCAATAATATAAATACAGAAAAATATCTTTGAGCCAATATAACGTACTCCATAATAACCACCTAAGCCAAAATAGCTAAAAACAAAACTCAGGAATAATAGAAATCCCACTAACAAACTGGTCTTAAAAACCTCATCAAAAAGAAAACCTAATATGGATAGCTCAACTAAGAGTGAAATGAAATTAGATAGCCCAAAAACAATAAGAATATACAAACTGAAATCATTTGTCACATTCTTATCAGTCAAACTAAGAACTTTTTTGTTATTCTCATTTTCAGTAACTTTCACCAATAAGAAGTAAATGGCACATGCACTAATAACAAAAGCAAAAAAACTGGACAATTGAATTTGATTCGTTATATAAATTGGTAGATAGAACACTCCCCCAGTCACGAATTGAATAATTAGCGCATAACTTCCCTCACTTAAACCCGCATCACGATTAAATAAAATATAATGATTTACGCTTTGATGTTCACCAATTTTTTCTATATAAACAATAAGAAGTCCAAAAGCGATAAACAATATAAAATACCAATCAATCATATTTATTCTCCTTAAACTGACTAGGTGTCATCCCTTCTATTTTTTTAAATAGATTGCTGAAATGATTTTGACTGGAAAAACCAACTCTTTCTGCTACTTCAAAAAGTGTCCATTCCGGTTTCTTCAGGATAAATTGTTTCGCTTTCTGAATACGATAATAGTTGAGATACTCTGTAAAATGAATACCTGCTTCTTCTGTGAACTTTTTACTTAAATATGCTGGTGTTACATAAACCCGCTTTGCTATATCGGGGAGTTGTAATTTTTGATTGTAGTCCTCCCGAACAATGTCCAATACTTTATTAATGGTTTCTGATTTTGTTTCAATATCAGGATTACTCTCTAAAAAATGATCGATAACTTGAAAAAACTCACTTTCAATAACAGGCTTAACCAAATAATCCATTACTTCTAACCGTATGGCTTTTTGGGCATAGGAAAAATCCTGATAGGCTGTAATAAGAACAATGCTCGTTTTAATCTCGCATTTTCTAATATACTCACATAGATCAAGTCCAGACTGACCTGGTAAATGAATATCAATTAAAGAAAGCGGAATTTTCGTTTCCTTAAAAATCTGTTTTGCTTCAACTGCATCTTCAGCGGTATAGATTTCCCAATCTGGATATTTGTTTTTTATTAAAAATGACAGTTGTTCAATTTCCAAAGGCTCATCATCAACAACTAAAACATTCATATTCTTCCCTCCGGTGTATAGGGCCAAATAGCTTTTACTTCTGTTCCTTTTTCACTCTTTTTCAGTGATACTTCTGTATACAAATCAAATATTAATTCAAACCTTTTTCTCACATTTTCCAGGCCCATCCCTGTGTTACGGTGATGTTCTGGTTCTGAGTCGCCATTATCAACAACTTTTAAAATTACCCAATCTCCGTGCCTTTTCAGTTTTATCACCAATTGTTTCGTTCCTCTTTTTTTATCAAGCCCATGTTTAAATGCATTTTCAACAAAAGTTTGGAGTGTGTATGGGGGAAGTATACTGTCATAAGCTGCCTGTTCAATCTGATATTCAATATCTAATTTGCTTCCATAACGCATTTTCTGCATGGCCAGATAATTTTTGGTATGATTAATTTCACTTTCAAAGCTAACCAGGGATTCCTTATTTTTACTTTGATATTTTAAAAATGTAGAGAATTTTTCCATCGAAAAAATCAGATCATTATTTCGCTCGAGTCGGGCAAGAGACATCATCGTATTGAGACTATTTAATAAAAAATGGGGTCTGATTTGCTGACTTAACTGAATATATTCCATCTGTTGCACCTGTTTTTCAAGTTGTATTTGTTTATTTTCCATTTGTAAGTAATCAAATTCCTGCTCCAATAATTTTAGAATAGTAAGCACCACCAATGAAACGACTGAAGCTAATAAACATAGAAATATAATGATAGAAAAAATAAGCCCATCATTCATCATTATCAATTCCTTTTCTTGATTAGAATCGCTTAAAACTATCTATAATGAGAACATTTTATCATATAGCCATGGAGAGGTTCCTGTTATTCTAACCTGAAATATTAAGGAAAAATAAGGTTTCTATCAGAGAAGATAATTTAATGAAGAAGAAAAACGAGATACACTACAATTAAGTAAAAAATGGAGAGTAACTAAACTAGAAGAATCTTATCCTATTTCTTTTGTTATATTTGGAGCAGATTTCAATGAAGCAACAACAAGTTGAACGGAAAGGGCTGCAAATTTATTGGATATTACAGTCCCAAAAGTTATAAACCACGCAACAATTACCGGTGCCATTGAAATTGGTCGCCATCCAGGTCTATTACCCCTTACATTTCTTTCTTCTAAAAAATATTTGAAGATAAAGGACTCCTTGCCCTTGACCTGGTTAAGCGACTATATATTAAAAAAAGCGAATCCCATAAATCATTAGTTTTGATTTACGGGATTTATTTACTAAAGTAGGTCAGACTCGTTCATATAAAGTGAAACTTCCATCAGTGAGGTTTTCCATCGCCCACTGATGGTTAGTTGAACTTATCAGGAATTTACTGGCCATTTATCCCCCGCTCCTAGTCTTGTTGTGTGATCCTAAAGACCTGAAGTGGGGGATTACGGACAGTTAATGCGTGATAAAGTATTGACGGAGTTGAACGAAGAAAACTAGAAACCGGGACAGCTCACCTGTCCCCCTGTCCCAACAACCCAGGCACCCGATCTCCCAACGGTTTCATCTGCTCAACTGCATACCCTACATTCAACAGCCGGCTTTCACTAAACTCCGGCCCCATAATCTGTAAACCTACCGGCAATTGCCCATTAAATCCACACGGAACGGACAATGCTGGAATTCCACTAAGATTGGCCGGGCCTGTCAGACGAATAAAGTTGCTTAGTAAATCCACATTTTCCCCGTTCAGATCAACGAGGTCTTCCCCTATATTATTAGGCATGACGGGTAAGGTCGGTGAAATCAGCACGTCTACCTTTGTGAATATTTCCCTAAATTCCTCGATCAGCTGTTCTCTTACTCTTTGCGCCTGGGCATATGCAGTTGAGGAAGGAAAGGCACCTGATAGGAGAAATCCTTGAATATCTTCTCCAAAGTCTTCTGGTCTGCTTAATATACTGTTCATATGAATAACGGAAGCTTCGGATACATTGAACGTAAACATGGCCGATTGTGCATCCTTAAGAGCTGGGATGTTAACTTCCTCTACTCTTGCTCCCTGATCGACAAGAGCCTGAATTGCTGCTCGGGTGGATTTTTCAATATTGGAATCGATGTTGTTGAAAAAGAAATCTTCATTGACCCCAATGACTAAGTCTTTCACATCGCCAGTTATCTTATCTAAGTAGTTTTCGACAGGTGTGTCTGCGGAGGCTGGGTCTTTTTCATCGTGTCCAGCGACAATTTCCAGTAAACCAGCTGCATCTTTGACTGTTTTCGTCATTGGTCCGACATGATCCTGCGTCCATGACAAAGGATACACGCCATGTGCACTCACTCTTCCACGGGTAGGTTTTAAACCGACAATCCCGCAAGCTGCTGATGGAATGCGTACCGAACCAGCTGTATCTGTTCCAATCGAAGCCATACTTGCACCAACGGCAACAGAAGCCCCGGAACCACCACTCGAACCTCCAGGAATTTTGTTAAGGTCCCACGGATTTCTTACGCCCCCATAATGCGGGTTATTACTGGTAATGCTCATCGCATATTCGTGCATATTTAACTTTCCGGTAAAAATCACCCCTGCCTCTCTAAGTTTAGAGACAATGGCTGCATCATATCGGGGAACAAAATCTTTATGTATTTTCGAACCCATCGTCGTTACTTTGTCTTTAAAGTAAATATTATCTTTCAACCCCATTGGAATCCCATGATACATTCCACGGTAATTTCCATTCAATATTTCCTCTTCTGCCTTTTCTGCAGATTCTTCCGCCTCTTTACGATAAATATCTAAGTACGCATTCGTTTTTCCCTGACTCGCTTCCGCACGGTCCAATACCACCTTTGTCAATTCGACAGGTGAAAGTGCCTTCGCTTTCATGAGAGCTGCTAATTCCTCTACTGATTTTGTAAATAGTTCATTTGTCAATGTGATACCCCCATCGTATTTGCTTACCAAAATTGGTATTATTCAGTCTTTTCTGTTCATGGTTATTATAGGCTTTGCGTAACAGGGGTTGTCAAATGAAGTGGCTGGTTGTGAGGTTTTGAAGGGTGGTGTAACTGCTAAACAAAAGTAACTGTTTCTGCCAGATAAGATTGAATACTTGATGGAGCAGCAGAGGTCGACGACAATGACTTGTATATGATTATTAAGCGGTGATTCTGTAAATAATATCTTCTGCCCAGCATCTCTTATAGACAAATGACCAAGTATGTCTTTAACAAAAGGACAATAGTGATCTAAGTGAAGATTTGTTATTAATACCTGATATCACTTATATAAATAGTAACGAGTATAGGGCGTGACTACATGTATTCCGGTTTGATTTAGCTATTTTAAAAAGAAATTGCCAATAAAAGAAGGATTATTCATTGTGTATGTTAAATTGTGTAATTGTTAGTTTAAAAAAACTGATAGGATGGTGAAACATGAGAGTTGGTGATATCTATGTTTTTTATGACCATGATGAAACGTATAAAAAAGTAAAAATAATTAATGTTAGAGGTTATGAACAAATAGAGATGACGGGAATCCAAGAGAAATACGTTGAGGCAGATGTGGTAGACTTTGAATATACAGACTCTAGTACTAGGAAAAAATACGGAAGTGAATTATATCAATCAAAGCGATTTAGAAAAATTGATAGGGAGCCTCATTGTTGGAGTTGTAAAGACAATCTGAATGAAAAAACTGATCATATTTGCCCCACTTGTGGCTGGATTGTTTGCCCTAACGATGGGGGTTGTAAGTGTGATAAACCATAAATCCATAAACCATTGTGATATTAAAGAAATATATTGAATGTTGCAATGTTTATAATCAAGCCCAAGAGGATTATACCCTTGATCCTCATTAATAAACAAACAGAGTCAATTAATGTAGAAGTTCATAAATTATTTAAAAGACTCTGGTAAATTCTTTTGTGGAGAAGATTGGTACTCAGAAATTAAATCAGTTTCGTTTTAAGCTAGTACAAAAACTTGATAACCAAAGTGTTTAGAAATTGAAAAACGAACAGGGATTACAGGAGGAGAAGCTAATAAGTTTTCTTTCATAAGGATATGTCACAGAAGGGGAAAAAGCATGCAGTAAAGCATCATGACCTAACCATGATGAATAAAATTTGGGGCTCACCTGTACTTTGCAGGAAAGCTCCTCATGTACGTCCTTATCTTGAAATCATACGCATAATGGGGTTATTAACTTCTACTGAATTAACTTTAATTGAAAAATACGCGCGTTTTGCAGAAGTACCATTTCAAAACAAGAAAAAAATATATGCGAATCAAATTTTGAAACTTTTAAAAGAAAAAGAACCCCGGGAGCAAATCTTATTTAAGGAAGTTGAGATGATGGGTTTTCAGTGTAAAGCACCTCCTGCAGCGTGAGTATTACTCTGATACCCTATATAACATTCCTTTAAGTTGGTAAAACAAGCTTTTTAAATTCTCTCGTTATTTCAATTTTTCATCCTCCAATAACTAAGGCGCTGAAATCAATCGTCGCAGCTTTCAATTACACTTTCACTTTTGTAAACAAATTAGAGATTTGCCCTCAAGGGTACTACGAATCTTGTAATTAAAAATCTATTTACGATTTTCCAATAATTGGCGAATATCAAAAACATTAATGTATTTTTTCAATTTTTTCTAACCGCCTCCGTCCGTCCAATAATAAACCCAGTTATATTATTCTCATTAATTTCAACACGTACCTGTTCCAGAATTTGGCCAACTCTGATCTCGTTTTACTAGTTTTGTAAAAACATTCGTTTAACAATCACAGGGCTTTTCCCTTTTTCTCGTTCTGCCACTTTACAATATTGTTTTTCACCCAATTCAATTCATAACAGAGCATTTGGTAGTCATCTGCTTGCCTCAAAGCGTCTTTAGTATAGCCGGAAGTGGTTATAAATCGTGATAGTACACATCCCTGATTGCGCTTGGCGGAATGTAGTTCTCTTATTTGGCTTACAGTAATTTGATTTCCTGAGCCTATATAATGTTTGATTTGAATAGCTTCAGCCTCATGGTGTTTATTATAGATGATTAGATCTACACCACCGTCAGCTCCCTCTTTCGTTTCTTTTGGTTTATATCCTTTGGCCTTAAAGTAAAGAAAGCATAATCTTTCAAATTCTCGCCATGACAATTCTTCTAAACCAGAACATATTATATACTTATCTTCTCGCAGCCGATTTGGTGAAATATTATTTAACTTTTTGTTCTTGCCCTTCTTTTTACCTGAACTACTTTTTTTACTTTTTTTGTCTGGCAGAATAGAATATATAATTCTCTCTATTACAGGTGCTGCAATTATCAGACTAAGTAATATGTAGAAATTAGTACTTTTGAAAACAATCCAGTATAAAAATAAACTAACTAATAGAAATAATGATGCAACGGTATTAGAAATTGTCTTTTTATCTTTTTTAGTCACTTATTAACATCCTTTGCCTATTAATCACACTTTTATGGTTATTCATATCTAAGTTATAGAAGGTATTGGCTTTTCTTAGTTCTTATACATAAATCGTATTATAGTATCCGGAATGATATTAGTCTTCCAATTGGTATTTCTGCAGATATTCCTTTCCTTTCTCTCGAATAACATAATTATTGTCTACACTAGCTTTTTGCATCATTAGTTTGGTTATTTTTGGATTAATGACTATTAGCTGATCAAAGTCATTAATAATAGTATTCTTTATATAACCACTATCAAAATCCATAATTTTTGATAACTGAGTTAAAATTGTTTTTTCCGTATTAATAGTTATCATTTGTAGTAATGCTTTAGTGGCGAAGAATCTCACATCATGATTTTTGTCATTACTCATGGATAATACGAACTGCAAGGTCATAAATAAAATATCTTTGTCTATTTTTTCTGCGTACTCATCATTCATTAAATTATTAACCGCTTTTAATGCTTCAATCTTTTCAAAGTCGTCCAGCTCAGTATATCTACTTATGACATAAAACATTGCTCTAAAGTCTACAACTCCACACAGTACCTCCAAAAGCAAATAATTAAATTCAAGCGTAGTAGCTGTATATCTATCAATAAAATCGTTTTTTACATTTTTAACAACTTCCCTATTGTTCACTATCCTTTTATATAGATTATCTTTAATAGCTATGTCATTTTTATATTTTGCGATAAATACAATTAATTGAATTGCGCTTATTTTATCTGAGATTAGTTGTTTTTTATTAAGTAATGTTTCTAACGCAGTCTCAATAATTAAATTTGCTAAGTCCCCTGCTATCTCTAACTTATTGTGATTTATTATATTTAATATCGTCTTATAGGGATCAGAACCGAAGCCTGCATATAGTCCATTTTGACCTTGAGTGTTATTACGTTCTTTTATTTCTTCAATATAATCCAGTATGTGTTTCTCATCATATCCAGAGGAGTCTGTCATTGTTTCTATCTGATAAACTTTTTTACTGTGATCAGGTAGATATTTCATTACATTTTGGTGTAAATCATCACATAACTCTGGTTTAGTGCGGCTAATGGTTATTACTGCATCCAATAATTTATGAACTTTATCACGCTTATCTTCATCCTTTATGATATCGTTAACTAACAATATGATCTGCTTTGAGTTTTGATCACTTACATATTTAAGACCCATACTTGCTAGTAAATCAAATATATCATCGTAAAATCTGTACACTTTTTTTGTTATTGCATTAATACATGTTTCAGCAACTTTATTATTATCCATTCTTAGATGATTGGCCTTTAAGGCTTCAAAAATATGATTACCATTAACAAATACCCGATTTTCTTCCTCAATCCAATCATTGACCATATTTAAAATTTCTCTTTGTATATTTGCATAATCATAATCTGAGAAAAAATAACCCAGGTGCTTAAATGCTTCCAAAGTAGAAATCATTCTCTGGTGCTTTATTGGTTTAGTTTTTGAAAATTCATATATATCTAATGCATCATTTGAGTTCATTTTCCCAAAAACATCATTAAAGGTATTGATATAGCTATTTATTTGCTTTTTGTTCCCTCTGTATATAGCCATCTTCAGTAATAAGACACGGAATTGCCATTCTTCATATTTTTCACTGAGATAAAAAGCAATGCTTTCTAATCTGTCGACTGTAATCAGAATATGTGTAAGTGAACCATTATAAATGGCAATTGCAAAAATACTTGCTACTAATTCAGCAAAGATGTCAATATGATTGCCAAAAGTCACACTGTAAGGAGATTGAGTCCTTTCTTTAATTCTTTGCTTATCAAGCTCTTGATATAAGCTATTTGTGAAACGGTCAAGAATAGGATAAAAAAGTGGTTCACTCATCCCATCTATCTCTTTTTGTGCATCATTTTGTAGAGAATATTGATTCCTCTCTTCACCATAACTTCCTTGAACATTTCTAAGATCAATTAATATATCCTGGATTAACCATTTCGGCAAAGAGTATTCTTTGGCTTTATTTAATGCATCTTTTAAATGTTTTAGACAGCTGGATAAATCATCCTGCCAGTAACTCTGTATTGATTTCCAGCGTAACTTTACAACCTTATGTAAATTACTGCTTTGTTGATTTTCAAGATAGTCAAATAGCAAGGATGTATTAAACTCCCTTATGCTTCGTTTACCAAATACCAGATGTAAAAAGTCCTCACTATAATCATCTAATTCATTTGTTTTTTTTATATCACTTTTAAAGTTAGACATCTGATTTACTATAAAATTCTTTGATTTGTCCAAACCTTTTAGTATACTCTTATTCATTGATTCATCCGCTTGAAATCCGGCTTCAATTTTTACGTCTTCATAATCATCGAATTCTGGATCTATCAGACGGTTTTTGGTGTATAGTTTATATATTTTCACAATATCATTAATCAGACTGTCATAGCCTGTCGCAACAAAGTCAGTAAAATTTTCTACTACATAAAACCGATAACCTTTAGCTCCCATCAGTTCATTTTGAATTTGGGTAGGCGTCTTTTCTTTTTCATTACAAAATAAATATATTGACTTCTTTGATTTTGCCTTTGCACGATTAATTTCATTTACGACAGCTTGCGTAACATCATCTTTATTATCAATAAGAAAGATACACACATCACTGTCATCAATTTCATATAAATATTCCTGTTCAGCAGAAAGAGTAGATCCTTGACGATTTTTTTCAAATAAATATACATTTGCTAATCCTGTTTCTTCTATAAGTTGTTTTAATTTTTCCCTTACTTCATCATATTTCGGAATACCACATTGTGAACTTATAAACACTTTTATTTTATCTGTGACTTCAGTATCAACCATCATTCTCACCTTTTTTAAAAAAATTATTTCGCTCTTTTCTTTCTATCTGCAGCCGACTCTATATGCTTATCTTCCACATTATACTTCATAAATCAAAATACTCACTTGCGTCCTTTTCATGCTCTCCATTTAATATAGGAAAATAATTGTTACACTTATCTATTTCACTAATAAACTGATTTACTTTTGATAAAAAATCATTATCTACTTCAAACCCTTTCCCAATTGCTAAAAACATAGGTCCTTCCAACCAATTGAATTTCAGTAGTGAGTCAATCATATACCTTACCAGTTATTTTGAACACCATTTTCAGAACAGTATATTTTGTGATTCTTTAATTTTTTGTAGATAATGTTTCAGGAGTTAGTGTTAAAATCCTTACCTCTTAAATATAATCAAAGATTCTAATAATAAGTATATTTCTACAAATTTCCGCAAAATCCTTCCCAAAATTTGTATTATTAATCCTTCCTACTATCATTCCTTTCTTCACAATCAATCCCTGTTAATCCCCACCACCTTGTTTATTGCGACCTACAGGTCGCTTGGGACAATGTACCTGTCCCCATGTCCCGCAAAAAAACTCCGTCTTAATTCCAAACGTGCTGTGTCTTGTCTTTATCTCCCAATAGATAATTTAGAAAAAAGGGAGATCGTTTTGACGGATCAGGAATTACAGTTGGTGATTGGTAGATTTCTACGCAGGAGGAGAATGGAAATGGAAAAGGAAATCAATGTTCATTCTATAGAGGAGATCGCTTATCAAGCGTGGATTCATGACAAAAGTTTAGGGAGAATGGAACGGGGAGAGACGATGCCTTACGTATTCAATCTATTCATCTTTCTAAAACCCTGCATATCCCATGGGAATTACTTGATGAGATCAAGAAGAACATGAATTAACCCCATTCTCCTCCTCTTATCCTCCGCACCAGCCTCGAGTTTCGATTTGTTTAACCCCAATTTCCCCACAAAAGGAGTGTCCCCAATGACTGAAATTCTGAGCAACTACCGCATTACCCCCTCCACCATCGCCTTACTGCCCGCCAGACATTTTGACTATGACACCATCGTATTAGAAAAAGGCCGCGAACTTTATATAAGAAAAACCCCCTTGCAGCTAATCAAGAGGGCCTGTCTGGAGGCTGGGTCATCTTATGATGGGAGGAGGCAGTACATTATGTATCAAACGAGCTTCCGTCACAAGGTCCCCATTCCTATTTATCCCGACCAGCAAATTTATGCCTTTCCGACTCATTCCCCTAACGACTTCAACTGCCAATGGATTTTTTATCCCCACATTGACTCGCTTATCTCCAATCACACCGCTTCGAAAAAAATCCATCCATCAATCATCCGATTTAGAAACGGGGATGAACTTCCACTTAAGGAATCTTTTTACCTGCTCGAAAAACAAATCCAGCGAACGGCGATCTGTATGCTGCGCTATCAATCCGCTATTCAAAATCAATTCCCATCCAAAAATGATAGAAACGAAAGGACGATCCATAATGAATTATATTCAAGAGATTAATGCTTTTTATACGTTAGGCGTAACCAATCCTGTCTCAAATTCTGCCGTGAGTCTTTGGCATGCGTTAATGCACATTAACAATCTGACAAGATGGAGGAAAACATTTACGGTCGCTGCTACGGTTTTAAAAACGAAATCCGGGTTAAAGGATAGTGCGTTTAAGCGGGCGCGAAAGGAACTGGTGGACAAAGGGTACATTCACGTCCGATCCCGGGGAGGAAATCAGGCTCCGGAATATCAAATGGTCAGCCTGTTGGCCATTATGGACCACAGCGCGAACCCCAAAGCCGACCACACGATGGACCAGAGTACTGACCAGAGTTTGAACCACAGTGCGGACCCATTAATAAAAGAAAGAAAGACGAAAGAAAACCAAACCAATCCTACAACAACAAATGCAAAAACTGCATCCGTGATTTTCTTTGAGGAAAATGCAGGTGAACTGCCTACCTATATTCAACATGATGTCCAGGAATGGGCTCAGTCTGTTGGTGATGAACTGGTTATCCAAGCTATAAAAAGAGCCTTAGAGCGAAATAAGGCGAACTGGGGGTATGTGAAGAGTATTTTAAAAAGCTGGGAGAAAAAAGGGATTACCAGTGTTGAAGAAGCAGAGGGAGAGGAACAGACTTATCAAAAGCAAAGGTCCAAACCGCGAGTTTCACGGAAAAGAGAAGTGCTGCCGGAGTGGTTTGAAGTGGAGAAGGAGAAAGAAAAGCAGCCTTTAGCTAAGAAAAGTCGTAAGGAGATTGAGGATGAGAAGCAGGAGCTTGCGGGGTTACTGGCTAAGCTATAGATCGTACCCTGTACTCCGCTCCCGATCTACATAATCGAAATAACTGCTCCACTTATAATCATTCAATTCCGATACCATGTTGGCTCGGAGCGGGTTTAAGTGAATATATTTATTTACCTCTAATTCGTACTCTACATTATGTAAATATTCAGAAGCATATCGGCTTTCGAACACATGACCTGTGAATTTATATTTTTTGTTGAAGTATTTGGCATAATTGAGGTGAACCTGCTGAAGGATTCTTCCGGGATGATGTTCATGTGGCTGCATCTGGAGGTGAACATGATTGGTCATAAGGCAGTAGGCATGGAGTGTAAAAGGTTTGGTTTGTTTTACCTCTTCTAAAATCCTTAAGTACTCCAGGAAATCATCGTCCTCATGAAATAAAGTCGTCCTCCTTACTCCACGAGTGGTTATATGCAAATTCGCACCAGGAAACCAGATCCTTTTCTGTCTTCCCAATCTAGCAACCTCCCATGACTGATTTTCAAAACGGTGACGTGATATCTATGTTTCTATCTTATCCAAGAACCCGGTGCTAACTCAAACTAGTAAAATTTAAAATTCTCAGTGGGTAAAAAAACATATTCCAGAGTATTAAAACGATATTTTATCAATCACAAGACACTCAAAATAGAAGTTTGAACTAATTCAATACAAAAAAATAAACTTGCAGGAATTATCCCACAAGCCCTTTCTATCCACCACATAGGGACAAACACCCCTAATTGTCCATTTGTGGTACCGGGTACGGATATCACGCCGCCAATAGTAGTTATTGTTGACAAAAACGGTCAAACTTTGGGTTAATGGCAAAGTTCTGTGTTTTCGATCCATATGAAAAAGTATGTTCAAGTGTAGAAATCATGTCATTATCCACTAAAGTTTGTAATGCATCCCTTACGATTGGCTCACTGTACCCATCTATAGCAGCTGTTGTGATAATTTGATTGATTGACGTTATACGATTTTTGCTAATCACTTTACATAATAAATCAAATAGACCTTTATCAATGTCCTTAATCGAATTATTCACTTAATGTCACTCCTTTTTATCTTCATTACTTTTATTAAATTTATTTTAGATCATTGTTAATACCCAAAGTAGACAAAAATAGTGTAACAACTCCTATCCTAGTAAGAGAAGTAATCTTATATTACCTAATAATATAGTCTTGGTGGTGTACCTTTGCTTTGAACAACCTGCCTAACGTATCCTTTCCATTTCTCCATTATTTGGAGAAATTCAGCACCTTCTAAATAATCCTGTGTATCTTCATTTAAATCAAATTCTGGTAAATAAGTTCCAGTCACACCTTTCTCTCTTAAAATTAGTATGGGAAGTCCTAATTGAAAGGCCATAGCTGGCTCAATATGAGAATACGGGCTAGTCATCCAGACATTTGAAATATCTTTCGAGTCTTGTCCTTCTAGATCAGGCGAATACTTAAACGATCCGTTATTTATGTAATATCGTCTATAAGCAATTGTAATAATTCCATTAGATTCTAGCATTAACCTTCTAATTGCTGTCAGCGGTGCATCCATATCGTAATCTGTAACACCGAGAGTTCTTGGTTCAAGACCACTACTCTTCAAATATTGCTTAATTTCTTCCACAAATTTCTCTTGAACTATTTGATGTGGTTTAGGATAACTTAAAAATACCGAAGTACCCAAAAATATCGCTCCTTATTGTACAATCCGCCTTTTAAGCAATGATTTAAATTGGAATATTATTAAGATAAATCAATTACCAAATTGAAAAAACCTCAAATAAATAATAAAGGGCTATTATTAAATAAGGAAAACCAAGATAAATTGGCACTTTTTGTTCAATCTGAGTTAAACGTGTATAATTTTCTCCGTTTCCTCGTTTAAGGTGATTCCATTCCTCATAAAAACAACAGTAAGGAAGCTGTTTTTCAACCTCATGAATAACTTTAAATCGGCCTGTGTTCAATTGTTTATACGACTTTATATGTACGTACCACGTATAGCATAGTAAACCGCCTAACAAAGAAATAATTAGTATCATTGTGTTTGGAAAGTTATTTTTAATAAAAAGTGATACTATAGCCAATAATCCTGAAAGAACGGTAATATAAAACTTATTTGTGTTCCCTCTTTGCACAGTTGTGTTATCTGTTAGTTGAACATATAACTTATACTGTTCTAGCAAATGTTCTTTATAATTATCACCGTACTCTTCTTCATTCACAAACAACACCTCTTAAATTAAAGTCAAATTAGATAAAATCACTAGCATACTAGTGTTTTATCTAACATACTTTTATTTATCCCAGTTCTTTTATAGCATCAATTATTGATTTTGACTGCCATTTAACAATACTGTCCGCATTATCCTTTACACGTTTTGAAGTCCTTTCTGATGCCCAAGGTTCTACAGCAATAATAGGTTTTGGTACAATAAATTCTGTTTTGCAAATGTCAATCTCTTTATCAATCCACTTGCTGTGACTGGAATAAACACCAGCCAGTATTATAACCACACCGCTAGGACTGACTTTCTTTTTAATTGCTTCATAAAGTTCTTTTTCATTCTTAGCATTATGAATTGGATCATTTTTAGGAACAGAGTAATTTTTATATAAAAAATTATCATCCTTATCAAGCAATTCAATTAAACCATCATATGCATCTGAATATGTCCATGAATGGCTGATAAAAAGATTGTAAGTTTTAGGCATACTAAAAACCCCCTCTGTGTTTTATTTACATATATTAGATAAAAGATGACAAAAATCCTGCAAAATAGCTAAATTAATTCCAAAGAAGATAGCTGTTTCTAGAATTCAGATAATTTATACTTTAGAATAGAAGGCATTCTGTGTTTATGGCAAACTAAAAATGTAGTCTTTGGCAGTTAATTTATGTAGTTCCCAAAAGGGGGGTATATAAATAAAAAACCACTTGCCAACCTCTCAAAATAACTTTAAACTCCTCGTTGGACCAACAACGTTCGACAGGAGGTTATTAAGGAGATGTTAGCAGTGGCTAAAATTGATTATATCAGACATGAGGTAAATCAAAAAGGAGAAACATATGCCAGCGTAGGTGGGAAAATGGGGATTAACCCACACAGTAAATAATTATGCAGAGAGCAAGAGATACATAACCTACATCTGTGTTCACTTTTCTAAACTCAACATTGTGACCAGTTAAAGATTCTTGTGAAAAATCCATAGCTAAAAGAACTGCAAATAATCATTCTCAAGTCTTCACCATATTGCTGAAACAATTCCCGTATTATTGCAATACTTCTGAAAGCATGGCCAAATCCGTAATCAGAAATATAAAAAGCAACAGTTTTCATAAGGATCACCTATGAAATAACTGTTGCTTTTGATTTTTGAAAATGGGCAATAACATCTTCCCATTCGAAATATATACGATTAAAGTCATCATTACTAATACCTGCACCTGTTTGAACTTCTATAAATTCGAGTTCAGAAATAGCTCGTACACCATGTTTTTTACCGGCAGGAAGGTGAATAACATCTCCAGCTTTTACTCTGGTGATCTGGTCATCAAGGGCTAGTTCTCCTTCACCTTTTACAATGGTCCAGACTTCATCTCTTAAATTATGGTAATGGTAGCTGGAATTCTTTCCTTCTTCTATACAAATTCGTTTGGTTACCATCTCTTGTTCATCATCGTATTTCGTATAGTCCAATGTTCTTGACCATCCCCAAATCCGTTCTTCATACATAGGTGGCTGATCAAAATCCTTTATAAGATCCTTAACTTTTGGACTGGATGCTTTGTCGCTAACTAATATGCCATCAGGACTTGCAGCTACTACTAAGTCTTTGCCACCCAGCACTGTAACCGGGATATCCAGTTCATTAATTAAATGAGTATTTACCGAATCCTCACTTACAACACCTTTTCCAATTTGAGTTGTCGCCATTTCTTCGGTTAATGTATTCCATGTACCCAAGTCTTTCCAATAGCCATCATAAGGAAGTGCAACAATGCTATTAGCCTTTTCAACCACTTCATAATCAAAGCTTATTTTAGGTAGATCATTATATTGATCTTTTAGCGATGTGTATTCAGTAGGCAACCCTTTCTCTTTTAATACATCCATCAGATACCCAAGTTTGAATGCAAATACACCACAGTTCCATAACGCATTTTCATTTATTAATGATTCTGCTCTTTCCTCTGTTGGTTTTTCTGTAAAATGGCTAACTTCTACTACCCCATCACTGTTATTCATTTTAGGAACTATATAACCGTATTTTGTAGAAGGATAGGTAGGTTTTACACCAATAAGTCCCAAATCAGCATTAGAAGTGTTAAGTGCATTATCCAAATCTTTCACTCTATTAAAAAAATCATCCTGCACAAATGGGTCTACTGGCAAGACGACTACTGTTTCATCTTCGTTAACTTCTTCAACTGAATATAAATATGATGTTGCTAATGCAATGGCTGGAAAGGTATCTCTTCGGTTTGGTTCAGTTAGCACTGGAACATCCAAGCCTAATTGGTTATGAATCATTTCACGTTGTAGTTTTGATGTCGCTATCATAGAAGAATCTGATAATCCTACAGATTTCAACTGCTCCCATACACGTTCAACCATTGATTGCTTATTACTCTGACTTTCTAATATTCTTAGAAATTGCTTTGATCGTGTATCGTTGGATAGTGGCCACAGTCTTTTTCCTGATCCTCCTGAAAGAAGTAATAATCTCATACTATACCTCCGTTAATAATTCTATTGAATATAACCTAACTTTTTAAGAAGATTACTATATTGTGACTCAAGTATTTCTATCTGTTTTTTTGTCAAATAGTCATTCCACTGACCCTTCTTACCAGATCGAAAGAATTTTATATTTTGGTTTGTATTCTTTAACTCTTCAGCTTTATTCTGAACTTCTACTTCACTTTTTTGTAAATTATCAAAAGAACTTTTCTCTATTGCCATGGTTAATTCCGATTTATTTACATTTAAATCTAAAAAATCACATACCTTAATCATTTCTGAATATATATCTTCTAACATATCTTCATATTTAATTAAGAGGAAGTTTGAATTTCCCTTAGAAGCTCCTAGCCAACTTCCGACGTTTTCACCCCATGTTCCATAATTATCGATATCTCCGGCTAAAAACTGATTATAAAAATCGTTAAACTCTATTGAGGTATTTTTCCTTTTTTGTACATACTGATAGTACGATATGATTACATCCCTAACATCTCTTACAATGTATACTACCTTATTACTTTTATATTTCGTGAATTTAGGCCTAAAATAACTGTGAGTTTTAAAAATATTAATATCATTATTACGTTTAATTTCATTGTTTTTTCGTTTATAAATATCAACTATAAAATCTTCTATATTAGCAAAATCAATCCTCTGTTTACTATAGATTAAATTTGCTAATAAAAATCTCATCCACGTATTTCCCGACTTTGGATAAGATGCTATAAATATGTCGTTTTCCTTCACTTCAAAACCTGTATCGTGATCAATCAATCTTGGCATTATTGATTTAGATAAATAGTTTTTTATACTTTTTTTAAACATATGACCAGCTATTTTCCTTTCTTTAATTTACTTAGAATTTTATTACGCAAAAATGTCTTATCACTAATACTTAAGAACCACCATTCTACTACAGTTACTAGTAATGAAAAGAATAACACCAAAATAAATTGAACTAGAAATGTTATACTCAAATATATTTGGGTAATTAAAAATAATACAAATAGTGCCATTACACTAATTTGAAATTTTGAAATAGGTTTAAACAAAAGTGTTTTTTTTATTTGAAATAATTGAATTATATTAATAACAACCATGGCCATAAATGTCGCAAGTGCTGCACCCACAATATCTAAGTCCATATAATAAATGAAAATGGTATTGGCAATAATATTAATAATGATTGTTGAAGATGTATTCATAAACTCATATTTTGTATTGCCAGTCATAAGTAATGTTGCACCAGTTGGTCCTGCCCAAGAAGAGACAAATTTAATGAAAACTAATAAAGTAAGCACCAAACTAATAGATGAATTAAGATATTGCTCACCATATAATAGTTTAATAATAAGAGGACCAAAGGAGATTGCGAAAATCGCAAAGACAAAATTTAAAAATGTCACTATCTTCACCATAAAGAAATATGACAACTTGATATCTTCATAATTTTTATTTTTATATGATTCAGAAATCATTGGCATTAGTGCATTTTGCATTGAATTTTGTACTACAGAAATAACTTCAACTATAGCTACAATAGCTACATATTGACCAACAACCGTGGCATTATCAAAAAATCCAAGCATCAAACGATCTAACTGGTGATTAAAAAAATAACCCATACTAATTATTGTTGTCTCGGCACCTAAAATAAGCATACCCTTATTGGGAAAAGCAATGGCTGGTAGTTTTCTTATTCTAATTCCATTAAATAAATCCAGTTTTGTAGATTTTATAACTATATATATAAATTGAAAAAACACCACTGTAGTATAAATATATATAACATGTAATAATTTCAATTCAATTACTGTAGTTAAAACTAATAAAATTATAAATTTAAAAAATCCCTCTATTAGTTGTGTATAAAAAACATCTCTTAGGTTCCTTTTTGCTCTATGCAATGAAACTAGGAAGTTTGATACAATAGATACACCAATAATAATTGAAAAGTACTTTAATACTATTTCTAGTTGAGGTTCATCAAAAACATTATTTGCTATTGTAGATGATAATAAAACTACTAATAATGGAATTGAAATTGCAAAAACTAAATTAATCAATATATATTGTGATATTTTTTTATATTGTTCATTATTTACCTTCCCTGAAAAGTCCTTTTGAGCATTTAAACCTAGCCCAAACATTCCTATTTTTTGTGAGAAGTTTTTTACAGTTTGTGCTAAGGAGAATATTCCAAAGTTACTTGGACCTAGGGTTCGTGCTAATAGTACCGATACTAAAAAATTTGATACCCTTTGTAATATATTAATTATAAAATATATACCGCTATTACGTGCTAATTGTTTCTTTTGAGGCATAATATCTTCCTCATATTCATAATATTTTATTATACAATTGTTTATGTTTTTCTAAGAATAATGAAGGCTCTAGATTTTTTTTATACCTTTTTGTCTCAATAGATTGTTGCCAATTTTCTTGGGAGAATTTTTTAATTCTGAAAGATAAATCAGCTGGATCTTCACTTTTAAAAGTATATCCTAGGTTGAATGAATTAATTAAAAATCCTAGATTACCTTCATCTGGCCCTATTATAGGTATATCCCTGTAAACCGCTTCAGTCATTGGACCACTATTACCAGTAAAATCACTTTTATAAGGAAGAACTAATAAATCAGATACTACAATGTTTCTAACAAAATCTTTATTAGCAATAAAATCCAATTCTAATCGACAATCTATGTTATACTGCCTTATTTTTTTTTGTATATATTCTTTAGAGAAAAATTCTTCTTTTCCTACAATATTTAACTTTATTGTTTTTTTTAATGAATCATCTAAATACTTAAAAGCCTCAAGGAGTAAATCCAATCCTTTTTCCTTACGAGTACCGCCTAAAATTGAAACAACAAGCTTATTTAAATCAATGTTATACTCTTTTCGGATAACTTGCTTAGACTCGACTTCAAAATCATTAAAAACTGGATAATCTATAACAATTACATTTTTTATTTTATTCTCTAAAAGTTTTTGTTTTATAAATTTTGAGTGTACTATTATATATTCTAAGTTTTTTGAAAAAAGTTTTAACAGAAACATCTTTTTTCGAGTTTGTGGGTAGTGATGTAAGGTACCAACTATCTTTACCTTTTTATTACCAAAACTAAATGGTCCTATTGTATATAAATTATCCAAATATAGAAGATGTAGAACATCCCCATTATTTATTTTATTTAAGCTTTTTTTAAGGAAATCTCTTCTCTCTTTTATATATCTTTTTATATTTTTTCTATTCGAAGAAAACCTTAATTCATGAGATATATTATTAACATTATCCAATTCATTTAATGTATCCATATATAATTTATGGTGACCACTATAAACATTATCAGCAATCCAAATAGTTCTATTGGTCATATTTAATCTTCCTCATATAAATTTTCAATTTATTTATCTATAATTTAATAATTTCAGTATTTATATCAAAATTCCAACACTGCCTAAACCTTCCAATGACTAAGGTTTATTTTTAAAAGCTTTTCTAGGTTATTTAAATCTTCCTCATAAACACTATAAAGTTTACTTTTGATTTCAAAACTTAGTTCTGGTTTCTTTTCAGAAAATATCCTTTTTAAAACAAGTTCATCAATGCCTCTAAATAAAATTTTTGACAAATTTATTATTGGTCCCGACCTTTGAGTTAACCGAGTATTAGTTTTATTATATTTATATATAATTTTATTTTTTATTTTATTTATTCTTAAACGATTTAGGTTATACATCCCCATATTAGGTTTCTTAGTTAAAGAATTAGGTATATAAGTTTTATTCTGTATTCCTAAAAAATTATATACTCTCTTCAAAGTATTGATAGAATCCATTTTAATATCTTCATCAAACATAACCAATATTTGATTTTTATTAAAATACTTTAAATATAGATCAATATGTTTATAATAATAACCGTATTCTATAATATCCTTAGCTGATTGATATTTCTTGCTTAAAGACCCATTTAATATACTTTTTATTCCTTCTTCCAAAGGTGTTATTGGTAAAAAGCCCATTCTCATATAATGATAGTATGCAGATATAGTTCTGTTTACAGGATTACGTAATACAACTATTAATTTAATATTTTCTGAATAACCCCTGATTCTTTTAGGACATTCCTCTTTAGCTAAATAGTTAGGTCTTTTTATACCTTTTATCGGTGCATTACTATTTTCTATAATAGTTTCTAACTTTTTTAACCCTTCCATGTGATAGTCTGGGTTTTCAAATACAGAGATTTCATCTTGAGGCATATAAACCTCAGGATGTTCTTCCAAACACCTATGAATAAAAGTAGATGCTGACTTTTGTGCACCTATTATCATAAAATCCAGCATGATAAGTGCTCCTTAAATAAAATATTTAAATATGGTTCCTTTTATTGTGACGCCATAACTCTATTAACTTTTTAAATAATATTTTGGCTCTTCGTCATATTCTGTGAACTCGCACATTTCAGGCCTTTCCATAGGTCAGTAGAATCCCTTCTGCGCTTACCAACCATTCAGTTGATGGAGCGCAAGGGTCAAGCGCTTTTGTCTTGATCCTTAAGCGACATCAACTACGCTTTTGGAAGCCGAAGAAGGATGTAACTCTTTGTTACTCTGAGAGCATTCTAGCTTTACTCTAATTCGAAAATGTTCTGGGTTTCTAAATCCGTAAGAAATCCGTTTTCTATTTTTGATTTTATGATTCGTTCCTTCTGTTTTGGCATTTGTATAAGGTAACCGAAAATATTCTAGGATATGAATCTTCCATGTAGCCAACGTTTTTGTATACTCATGAAATGCTAAGAAAGGGCTCATCCTTGCTTGCTCAATCCAAGTATTTAAAAATGCTTTAGCCTCCTCATATGTTGACTGTTCATAGAAGTCATAAAACCATTCTTTTAAGTAATAAGCATGAGCGATTTCTGGTGATTCCTCATGGTATTCTTCCAGCTTTTGATGTTGTTTTTCGGTTAGACGACAAAGGCGCTTTAATAAGGCAAATCTACCCTTTTTAAGTCCTTTAATCTGGGCATTATGAGCTTTTCTGACTTGATCAAAGGCGTGATTCACTTTTTGAACTACATGATTCTTATCAATCACGATTGGGACACCTGTATATAACTATTTGTCAGCTTTATGGAATAGCCGCCACATGTGCATAACAAGGGTTTTTAAACTATGTCTTTCAACATTTCAATAATCTCAAGAGCTGATTGATAGTAGAGCTGATTGATAGTCACGGTCTGCGCCCATTTCATGGACGTTACCCGTTATAATACCTGTCACAACAGTTTCGTAACGGTGAACTTTTCGAACGGCAAATTCATCGATGCCAACTACACTAGAAGTTTGTTCATCTTGTAATTCATTCTTTGCCATTTTGTAATAGATACGTTCGATTGTTTTGTAGCTCATCGCCAATTGACGGCTCACATAACTAATCGTTGTATCACGACATTGTTCAAATATGTGCTCCTGCAATCGATAGGTTTGATGGCTTCCAGATTGTACAGATGATAAAGGTTCACTAAACACTTCCTTGCAGTTTTGACAACGCGATCGTTTGACATGAATGAGTAGATGCAAATTTTTATGAAATAGATTCATATTCCTTACTCTTCGTAGACGTTTGTCGTGTCGTTTAAGGTTTGAAAAACCGCAGTGAATGCATCGATTTGGTGATTCGATCGTTTCCACCTCTAGTAGTATTCTTTTTTTGAATGGTCTGTTTTTAAAATCATAAATTCCGGCAATCCTAGTGGTAAACTTATATTAGCTTTCACTCGCTATTTCCTCCAGTTCATTGATTGGTCCCCATGAAATGAATTGCCAAGAAATAGCGAGTTTTTTCATGTTTATTGTATATTTTTCACAGAAAGTGACGATGAATCAATATTTTTTTGTTCACCTACACTTCCTTTTATAATGTGATGTACAATATTAAAGATTATAAATAATACAGATACGATTAATACTGGTCTAACTAAACTAAGGGGTGTATATAAATACCACCTGGGTACAGAAAATATAATTGTGACCGTAACAATTTTCAGATAGTGATTATTACGGGAACCTAGCTTGTTCAGGATAATTACAACTATTACTGAGATAAGAATAACCCCTAACCACCCAAGCCAAAAATAAAAATGAGAAGGTATTAATCCACCACCGTGATTGTAAAAATAATGTTCCTTAACATAGTGGGTAACATCACCCATATCATTACTTGCTCCTAAAAATATATGACTTAAAAACATAAAAAAGGAGTTAATTTTATCATTAATAGTTACTAGAAGCTCAGCGGCAACATGTGTCGCTGATGCATGATAAGCATAAACTGGTGTATTGAAAACAAAAAAGTTATTTACTAAATTAGTGGCAACACCTATAAGATTAATTGATTCTAACGAGTATTGTTGTCTGTAAACATCAATTAAACTATTAAGAAATATCCCAATACTCCCTCCTAATAAAATTAATTTTACAGATAATCTTTCTAACAAAAATAACATTAAAAATAGTATCATAAGTTGAAGTGATGTTATCCTACCCCCGTAATAAAAATCTTGCAAGATGAATAGAAACATTATCCCAATTAATAAATACCTTCTTATAGATGACTTCCCTGAAAAGAAATATGCAACTAAAAACATAATGGTTGAGTATTCATACATAGGTGTGATGCTTATAGTATATGTTGAAAAATCACCTCTATTAATACCGAATAGAAAAATGTATATTAAGACTAATAATAATCCATAAAATATAATAATGTTATCTCTCGGGATAATTCTAAAGTTATCTATATTTGCTATCCTAGATTTAAAAAATAAAGATACTATACTAGTAAATATTAATAACACTCTTATTGTTAATCCATAAATTTCTGTTGTTTTTATTTCTTCAGTTGGTACACCAAGATTCCCCCCAATAAAGTATTCTCCTACAACGATACTATAATTACAGTAGAAAATGAAGAAAGCAACAATAAACAATGGAACATTTTTTCTGCATTTATACAAAAAAATAAATGAGAAAGTCAAGGATAAGGCAGCTGATATTCTATTTGTTATAATTGTTATATCTAAATACATTGCATAAGTGGTTACAGCGAAAAAGACAATTAATTTGAATGCTAAGCTTGTGTAGTTACTTTTCTTCATAGTATTCTCCTTTAATTTATAACCCATATGAATTATAGACCATCAAATTATTATCTATTTTGGTGGTACTTCTCTAGATATCTGACTAATTTCACAGTATTCTCAGTATAAATATTAACTTTTGAGAATCCACCCACCTCCGGGTTATCAACTAATATAGAGTAATATTACTTGCATACAAATTTATAAATTTTTTAATATTTTCTTATATTTAGTAATTGATAATTCCTTTGTTAAATAAGTTTCAAGATATCTCCGGCCTCTTAAGCCAATTTCACTTCGTTTATTTTTGTTCAGTTTATAAAAGTAGGTTATTTTTTCAACAATTTCATTATATTTATGTGGTTCTACTACTACCCCACTTCTACTTTTGGTTATAAGCCTTTCTGCTTCACTACCCTCTTCAATAACTCCTAAGATAGGTTTTCCAACAGCCATAACCCCATATATTTTACTTGGGACAGATACCCCTTTTATCCCCTTTTGATTAACAACAAGATGAAGATCACCAACATTTAAAGAATACTTAATAAAATCTTTCGGTTGATAAGGTAAAAACATTACATTTTCTAATCTATGATTATTAACATATTCCTCAAGTTCCTTCTTTTTAGCTCCATCACCTATAAATAGAAAGATAATATCCTTTTGAGTGAACTGTTCAGCTACTGAAATAATATTTTCCAAGTCATAATACAATCCAATGTTACCGGAATACATTACAACGAATTTATTTCTTAACCCATACTTTTCTTTGAATTTTTCAATTTCATCAGTATTTTCAGGTAGAGGAGTAACTTCATTTTCATTTATCCAGTTATTAATAACTGTATAATTGGGTACATTCCCTTTTTTGAATCTATTCTTTAAGGTTTCTACCATATCATTTCCAACTAACACTATTTGGTCAGCATACTTACAATTAAGTTTATCTAGCTTTATCGCAAACTTATAAATTAGTTTGTTATTTGTGTAATTAACTGCTTCTGCCTGCTCCGGATTAAAATCCTGAATGTTATAGAGATGCTTCTTTCTTTTGAAGAACTTTCCTATTGTTCCGATTAATCCTCCTAGAATAGGAGGTTGTGATATAGTATATATAATATCAATATTCTTTTCCCTAATAAGTGCTATTAACGCAAAAATAAAATAAGAAGTGATATATTTTATTCGGCTCCATTTTGAAGTTTTCTTAACTGATGGTAATTTGATTCTTATAACCTTTATACCATTCTCCAGATATTCTACTTCGTATCTCTTTTTTGTTTGAACAGTTTCACCAGCATATCCTGGTTGTGCTGCAATAACTGTAATGTCGAAATCTTCAATTAAATCAAAACACAACTCTGTCATTAGTTGCCCAGTTGAAGCTAGATCAGGATAAAAATAATTAACAACGAATGCAATTCTTTTTTTTGGCATGTTCCTCTTCCTTATAAAACTTATATTTGTTGAAAAGTCTTTATTAGTGAATCTATATACTTTTCCTCTGTATAATAATGTTCATAAATATCCCGGCTACTCTTCCCTAATTTCAATTGCTCATTTTTATCATTATACAATTTTTTTATAGCTTCCTTTAAATCCTTAACACTAGGTTGAATTATATAACCACAACCTGCTATCAATTCAGCTATTATTCCTTTATTAGTTGAAATTATAGGTAATCCTGCTGCCATACCTTCTATGATTGACATTGGCTGACCTTCAACTTTATATTTAGTTGGTAAAACCATAACATCAGCACCCAAAAACAAATCTTTCTTTTCATCACCTTTTTTTATTCCACAATAGGTTATATACTTATCAACTTTTTTATTTTCTATATATTGTAGTACTTCATTAAAATCTTCTTTGTTAAAAATACTGCCAGCTAAATTTAATTGAAGATTATAGCCTTCATTTATTAATTCAGTAGTAGCCTTAATTAGATCAATATACCCTTTTTCTTCCATTAAATTACTTAAATAAAGAATGGAAAAAAAGTCCTTGTTTGGTTTTGAATGAATTTCATCCGTTTTAATAAAGTTAAATGGAATACCATTTGAAACAACTTTTACTTTTTGCACTAAACCTTTATAGTTTTTTGATAATTTTTTGCCTAAGACTATGCCAATGTCTACTTTTTTTAAAGTATATGAAATAAATTTATTAAGAAAACCATTTGTTTCATCAATTACATTTGCTAAATTATTTCCATGTAAATGTGTGATCACTTTGCAGTTACCAAATAATTTACACAAAAAAATTATTATACAGTCTCTAAAAAGACCTAGTTTTGTTTGTGATATTGATAAATATATAATAGAATTCCTATAAAGTAGTGATGACATAAAAGCGCGAAAGATATTTGCCATATCCATTATTGTTTTAGAAAGAGTAAAAACCCCAGCATTATCTGTTGTGTGTTTACTTGTATCTATTTTTCTAACATTAAACAGGTCATGTAGTTCATTAGATTTGTATAATGATTCTAAGGCAATACTTTCTCCATGTATTGGAGGAGGCAAAGGCCCAATAAAAATCAGTTTTTTTTTCTTTTTTAAATTTTCCTTGGACAAAGTATCACTTCTCTTTATATAAGACGTATTTTTTTCATTATAGTTTTTATTAATTTATAAATTCCTATTTTCTTTAAAGCTCTTCCAATGTAATTATAGAAGCTTAGATTATACTTTTTTCTAAAATTATTTATTATCTCAGGATCTAATTTTACTCTTTCAAGATTACCTTCGTATTCCTCTGCTAAGTTTACTTGATACTTGCTTTTACCAATAGAACCGTGTGTAGCATCATTATCAAAGCCAATATTAACTACAAATGATTGTCTTGGATAAACTGTTAATTTATTTAATTTAAATTGATTATAGCACCATCTAATAGCCCATGAATCAATAATACCTTTTATCTGATCATCAAGCATTGGTGATAGATCATTACCAGCATAATTAAATAATCTTCTTGACTTACCATTATTTTTAAATTCATGATAATCTTTAATATCCCAATCTATTAGTTTCCATCTATCCTTCCATGTTCCCCATCCCCAAGAACTCGCTCTTGGAGAAACATAGATATTTGATTGATAAGAATCTGGAAAACTAAGGTTAGGTGTATAACCAGATATAGACCATATATCATTATCAAACTTATAAAAGTTTAAAGCTTCATTTATGAAAGTTAAAAAGTTCTTTGATGTTAACAAGTCATCTTCTAACACAATTACTTTATCGTAATTTTTAAATACTTTAGTAACACCATTAATTACTGAATTGGCTAAACCTTGGTTTTCTTCATAACAGTAAATGTATACAGATTTAAAACCCTTAATATCATTAATAATATTTCTAACTTCCTCTACCTTTTTCAAGTCTTCATGTTTCTTTGGTCCATCAGAATAAATATATAATTCACTTTCTTGTGCCAGATTATTATTTTTTAATGCTTCTAATGTCTTCAATGTGTTTTCTGGTCTGTTATATACAAATAAAATAATTGGTGCCCACGAATTATTCATATTGAAATACCTCATTTTTAGTGGATAAGGTTCAGCTTCTGTAATCACTATTATTCATATCAGCCTCGACCATAATCTTAACTAATTCCTCAAATGAAGTCTTGGTTGGATTCCATTTTAAGTTATTCTTTGCTTTAGTAGGATCTCCCAACAATTGCTCAACTTCAGCAGGACGAAAAAAGTCAGGATGAACTCCTACCATAATATCACCGGTGGCCTTGTTCACACCAACTTCTTCAACACCTTCACCTTTCCATTCAATTTCAATTCCCGCATATTTAAATGCCAATGTAGCAAATTCACGTACTGTATGCATTTCACCAGTAGCAATAACAAAATCTTCAGGTGTATCATGCTGTAAAATCAACCACATACACTCTACATAGTCCTTTGCGTAACCCCAATCACGTTTAGCATCTAAATTACCAAGATAAAGCTTATCTTGTTTACCTTGTGCAATCCGAGCAGCTGCTAAACTAATCTTACGTGTAACAAAAGTCTCCCCACGTCGTTCAGATTCATGGTTAAATAAAATGCCATTAACTGCAAACATCCCATATGATTCACGATAATTTTTTGTAATCCAATAACCATACTGTTTCGCAACAGCATAAGGAGATCGTGGATAAAATGGTGTTGTTTCACTTTGAGGCACTTCCTGAACTTTACCGTACAATTCAGAAGTTGAAGCTTGATAAATTCTCGTCTTTTTCTCTAAACCAAGGATTCTAACAGCTTCTAGAATCCTAAGTGTTCCTATTCCATCTACATCAGCTGTGTACTCAGGAGTCTCAAACGAAACTTTAACGTGAGACATAGCTGCTAAATTATAAATTTCATCCGGCTTTATTTCATTAATAAGTCGAATCACATTTGAAGTATCCGTCAAATCTCCATAATGAATATAAAAGTTTTCTGTTGATTTTAATTCCTCAATATATAAATGTTCTATTCTTTCTGTATTAAAAGTTGAGCTTCTCCTAATAATACCATGCACTTCATACCCTTTATCCAATAGAAATTCAGCTAAGAAAGACCCATCCTGTCCCGTGACTCCTGTGATTAATGCTTTCTTCATATTAACCTCCATTACTTAGTAACTCTTGTCCCATTTTCTATATTATTTAAAAACCAATCATAGGTACTCTTCAATCCTTCATCTAAGGAGATTGATGCTTCCCAACCAGTATTACTGAGCTTGGTAACATCAACTAACTTCCTAGGCGTACCATCTGGCTTGTCTGTATTAAAGACAATTTCACCTTCATATCCAACTACAGATTTTATCTTTTCTGCTAATTCCTTTATAGGTAAGTCCTTCCCTACACCTATATTCACGAATTGATTCTCTTCATAATGATTCATTAGATAAACAGTAGCATCTGCTAAATCATATGAATGTAAGAATTCTCTTTTAGGATTTCCCGTGCCCCAGACTTCGACTGTGTGTTTTGAATTGATTTTAGCTTCATGAAACTTTCTTATTAAAGCAGGAAGAACATGCGAAGTCTCTAAATCAAAATTATCATTAGGACCATATAAATTTGTCGGCATCACGGAAATATAGTTAGTCCCATATTGGCGATTATAAGCTTCACACATTTTTATTCCTGCAATTTTAGCAATTGCATAAGGTTCATTTGTTGGTTCTAATTCACCTGTTAACAGCGAATCTTCATTCATAGGCTGTGGCGCATATTTCGGATAAATACATGTACTGCCAAGGAAGAGCAGTTTCTTTACATTATTTTGGTAGGAAGCGTCTATTACGTTCGTTTGTATCATAATATTGTCACGAATGAAATCAGCAGGATACTCATTATTTGCGACAATCCCTCCAACTTTTGCTGCAGCCATAAATACGTATTCAGGCTTTTCTTCTGCAAAAAACTGATCAACCTGAGTTCTGTCTGTTAAATCCAGCTCTTTACTGGTTCTATATATAATGTTTGTATACCCTTTTTCCTTAAGTTTCCTTACTATAGCTGATCCAACTAAACCTCTATGGCCAGCAACATAAATTTTAGAATCTAAGTCCATTTATTTCACCTCTAGTATGCGTCTTTTGAACCGAATAACACTAAAAATGTCCTAAGTATTAATTTCATATCCAACCAAAAGCTTCTATTTTTAATATATTGTAAATCTAGCCGAACCCACTCTTCAAAACTCAAATTACTTCTACCACTAACTTGCCAATAACAAGTAAGTCCTGGTCGAACAGACAATCGTTGCCTTTCATAACTGGTATATTCCTTAACCTCATCTACAAGTGGCGGTCTCGGGCCCACAAGAGTCATTTCACCTTTTAATACATTAAATAATTGCGGTAACTCATCAATACTTGTCCTTCTGATGAATCTGCCAATTCTTGTGACTCTGGGATTTCCTTAATTTTAAACACAGGCCCTGTCGCTTCGTTTTGTTCAATTAATTTTTCCTTCAACTCTTCTGCATTAGAAACCATTGAACGAAATTTATACATATAAAAACTTGTCTCATCTTTACCTATTCTTTTCTGCTTAAAAATAACCGGTCCTTTAGAATCCTCAATCTTTATTAATAAAGAAACCATCAAAAATAATGGAGATAATATAATAATACCAAAAATCGAACCCAGAATATCTATGGCTCGTTTAAAGAATAAATAAGAAGTTTTATTATTCGTCTGAATCTGTTCATGAATCGAATATTGAATCCTTTTCTCTGCGATTTCTTCCTTTGACTTCGATACTTCCAAGGACCATTCACCTACTTTCCCATCAAGTGAATTAACTTATACATAAGTGCCTGTCTGTACCATTTCAACAGCTGGTCTCCCAACAGAATGATACTCAACCCCACACTCTTTCATTTGATCAAGCGAAAATACATTTCGGCCATCAATCACTAAGGGATACTTCATAGCTTTAAAGATATCCAGATTTATCTTCTTAATTTCATCCCATTCGGTCAAAATTAAAGCTGCATCACTATCTCCAATCGCATCCTCTAAACGATCGGCATACTCAACATTAGAATTAAGGATTGTTTTCGCATTCTCCATCGCAATCCGATCATAAGCCACAACTTCTGCACCTTGCTCAATCAACTTTTCCGTAACAATAATCGATGCAGCCTCTCGCATATCATCCGTATTCGGCTTAAATGCAAGTCCTAAAACAGCAATTTTCTTCCCTTCAATCGAACCAACACGCTCATTCAACTTATCTAAAAGGAGTGACTGCTGTTGTTTATTTACGTCCACTACACCTTTTAACAGCTTGAAATCATACTCAACATTTCCAGCTATTTGAATGAGTGCTTTTGTATCTTTCGGAAAACAGGATCCACCATAACCAATCCCTGCATTAAGGAATTGAGGTCCAATGCGCTTATCCTGCCCCATTCCTTTTGCTACATCTTCCACATTGGCACCGACACGGTCACAGATGTTGGCAATTTCGTTGATGAAGCTGATTTTGGTTGCGAGAAATGCGTTGGATGCATACTTAATCATTTCTGCACTGCGGATATCTGTTTTGTAGATGGGTACACCAAAGGGTTCATTGATTTTTTCTAACGTAGCAGCTGCTTCTTCACTGTCACTGCCGATCACGATTCGATCACCTTCAAAGGAATCCTTAATGGCAGAACCTTCACGAAGAAACTCTGGATTGGATACAACCTCTATTTTGACGTTGTTGTCCAGATTTTTATTGAGAAGGTCTCTTAGTCTATCATTTGTACCAACTGGAACCGTACTTTTCGTTACAACAATCACATCATTCGTTACGGTTTCCGCGATTTGCACAGCAACATTTTTCACAAAGGATAAGTCAGCCGAGCCATCCTCCTTTTCAGGTGTGCCAACTGCAATATATATTACATCTGCACTTTTAAAAGCATCTTGATGATTGGTTGTGAAATCCAGTCGATTCGCATCCATGTTTTTCTGCATTAGTTCATCAAGACCAGGTTCATAAATTGGGGAAATCCCCATCTTTATTTTTGCTACCTTTTCTTCATCAATATCCACACATGTTACATGGTGGCCGATTTCAGACAAAGTAACGCCTGTCACCAATCCAACGTAGCCTGTTCCCACTACGGCTATATTCATGTCTTTGACCTCCAAGTTTATCGATTAAACATTTGCTTTCTCTGATGCCAGCGTCTGGATAATTTCTTTTACCTCATCGCCAATTTCTTCATTCTGCAGCGCAAACTCGATACTGGTTCTGATAAACCCAAGTTTCTCCCCAACATCATACCGCTTCCCCTCAAAATCGTAAGCATAAACAAACTGATGCTCATTCAGCTGCTTAATCGCATCGGTCAGTTGAATCTCACCGCCTGCACCTTTTTCATGCTTATCCAGGAATGGGAAGATCTGCGGGGTTAGGATATAACGTCCCATGATCGCCAAGTTTGATGGCGCGGTTCCTGGCTCAGGTTTTTCCACAAGGTCATTCACCTGATAACGGCGGCCTTCAATCGTATTCGGATCCACAATTCCATAACGATGGGTCTCGTCATTCGCTACCTGCTGCACACCCACAACAGAGCTTTCGGTTTCTTCATACTGCTCAATCAACTGACGGAGGGCTGGTGTGTCGGCTTGTACGATATCATCCCCGAGCAATACCGCAAACGGCTCATTTCCGATGAATTTCCGTGCGCACCAGACCGCATGGCCCAACCCCAGAGGCTCCTTCTGACGGATATAGTGGATATCCACCTGTGCGGGCTGCTTCGTTTTTTCCAGCAGCTCGTACTTGCCTTTTTTCATCAGGTTATCCTCTAATTCGAAGTTGTTGTCGAAATGGTCCTCAATTGCGCGTTTGCCTTTTCCGGTTACGATGATGATATCTTCAATGCCTGATTTCACCGCCTCTTCCACTATGTACTGAATGGTCGGCTTATCTACAATCGGCAGCATTTCTTTCGGCATCGCTTTTGTCGCTGGCAGGAAGCGTGTGCCCAGACCAGCTGCAGGAATAATCGCTTTTTTGACAGTCTTCATCTCGTCTATCCCCTTCCAGATTTTGATTAAATGGTTCACGGAAAACCACATGATGATCATGGCCTTTCGTTGACCATTTATTTCCTCTATATATCTATTCGTCTAATTTTGTGGAAAATTGGGCATCGAACCCGAACCTCACACCATTCCCTTGCGTCGGGCGCTAAGGTGAGGATTTGCTTCACCCACAGAATGGCCGAGTGCCTCCGTTGATAGGGGTAAGGAGACATTACCCGCTTAATGATGGTTTCTTCATTCGTTATGAATCGTAAGTGTTACCATATCCAAATATCCAAAAGAAAAGGATACCCAGGCACGAACAACACACACTCAGGGTGTATGCTGACGGTTGGGTATCCTCGATCAAGCTCATATAGACATAAGGGCTTGCGCTTTTTAGGCAACTCAAAAACCACCTTGAATCGCAGGCAAAACTTTTCCGCTCGAATCCCGTATTCTCCCCAAACGCCTGCTTCTCTGGTGTTAAGTGTCTATATATGGTTTTGGAATGGTATGACGCTAACTTTTTCTCTTTATCTATTTATCTCTTTATTTTTTTAATAGGCCAAAGAATTTTTTCTGTGTGATTCGGTGCGGCTGATCCCCAACAACCGCCTGGCCATCCATTAATCTCTCTGTATTTTCCATTAACTGAAAAACCATTTCATTGCCGAATGTCTTTTTAATCTGCTCGTAAGCTTCCAGTAAGTGAAATCCTCGTGATGTGGTGTTATGAGCATCGGAGGCGACGAAATGGGTCAGGTTTGCTTCTAGAATGTCTTTTGTGAATTTCTGGATCTTTTTGCCGAATTTGCCGGTTGCACTGGCTGCGGTTACCTGAGTGAGTGCGCCGCTTTTGACGAGACTGTATAGCTGATCCGGTTTCTGTATAAGGGCGGAATTCCGCTCAGGATGCACAATCACCGGTGTGTAGCCGGCCACTTGCATATCAAAGAATAATTGGTTGGTATAGTGCGGTACATGATTGGATGGAAGTTCGACAAAGACATATTTACTGGCAGCATTTAATGGCAGGATTTCATTTCTCTCTAATCGTTCCACCATATCCCCATTGATCCTCGTCTCATGCCCGGGGACTATGGTAACTGGTATATTTTCATCCTCAAGTGCTTCGTTTAATGCTTGTACAGCTTCTTCCACTTCATGTCCGGTATTATTATATCTCCCGTCCAGATGATGCGGAGTTGCGACAATGGTGTAAATCCCATCTTTCGCAGCGGTCTGGGCCATTTTCATGCTCTCAGCCACCGATTTCGACCCATCATCGAGATTGGGGAGAATGTGACAATGAATGTCAATCATACACGTTCCCCCTTTCCATTCCAAAACTAAACGTACATTTTAATGAACAGGTACTATTTTACCACCGGTTTCCATAATTTGAAAGGGGAGAAAATTCTGTTGTTTTGTATAAAACGATTGTTTTGTGTCGTTTGTTGTTTTATTTTAACTCTGAATTTAGCGAAAATCATCTCTGAATTCGCGATTTTGATGGATTGTCATAAAACTGTATGAGATTTCCTCCTGATTTAGAATGGAAAAATTAAGATTTTTTCTAAGGCTTATTGTATTTTTTAGAGTGAGAGAATAGTACTAATGAATAAAAAAACCACAGCCTAACGCTTGGATAGGTTATGGTTTTACGTGTTATTTGTTTCCGTAATAGTAATAATAGTTGCTTTCTTTGACTTCCCGGTCGTTTAGGACAACCCCTAAAATTCTCGCCTGTACCTGCTCAAGCTGCTCTTTTGATTTTTCTGCTGCCTCATGTTCAGTTATTTTGCTTCTTACCACAAGCAGCACACCGTCACATTCCTTGGCGAGAATCGATGGATCGGTCACAGCCAATACCGGGGGTGTGTCAAAAATGACGATATCATAGGCTTCCTTCGCTTCTGCTATATATTGCTGCATCCGCTTCGAGCTTAAAATCTCGGACGGGTTGGGCGGAATCGGTCCACAGGTAGCGACATCCAGATTGGGCACTTCCGTCTGTGAGGTTGTCGATTCCAGATCCGCATCTCCGATTAAATAGTTGCTCAATCCGGTAGTGTTATCCACCTGGAACGTGTAGTGCACAGTCGGCTTCCTCAGGTCTGCATCCACTAAAAGGACCTTTTTCCCCTGCTGTGCAAAGACAACAGCCACATTCGCGGTCGTCAGGGATTTTCCTTCCGATGGACCGGATGACGTCACCACGAGTGTCTCGAGGTCACGATCCACCGAGGCGAACTGTAAATTGGTTCGGATGGAACGATATTGCTCGGATATCGGTGACTTCGGATTTTTATGGGCAATAATTTGTCTGATTCGTTCGCTGAATCGTTTCTTTTTACGCGCCAAAGGTTCCACCACGCTTTCTGTCCATTCGCAGGTTTGGTGTTCGTTTGCCTGCCGGCCGAATGTCGCTGTCGGAAATTTGAGCAACAACACCTAATACGGGCAGCTCCAGTGTTCTTTCTACATCTTCTTCGGTCTTGATGGTGTTGTCCAGGTATTCAAGTAAGAAGGCCAGTCCAACACCGATCATGGCGCCAAGCACCAGGGCAATGGCGATGTTTAACATTGGATTCGGTTTGACCGGCTGTGGGTCGGCTTTTATTTGGGCTTCCGATAAAATCTGGACGTTATCCACGTTTAAGAGCACGGGCACCTGATCCTGAAAGACGGATACAATCGTGTTTGCCAGCTGTACAGCTCGATCCGGGTCAGGATCCTGCACAACCACATTCACGACCTGCGAGTTTTCCGCACTGTTCACCTGAATCTTCTGCTCCAGTGCATCGACGGACATGTCCAGGTTTAACTCACTAACTACATTATCCAGAATCGCCGGACTTTTAATGATGACATTATAGGTATTGATAATCTCCACATTGGTCCGAATATCATTAACGTTATATTCTCCCTGTGGATTTTCGGTCTGCTGATTGACAATAAATTGGGATGAAGACTGATAAATCGGTGTAAGAAAATAATAGCTGATAATAGCCGCAATAAATGCAGCGCTGAACGTTATGGATAAAATTAAAAGTGCACGCTTTTTTAACGTCTGATAAATTTCCTTCAATGATATGGTTTCTTCCATTTTAGTGGTTCGCACCTCCGTAATGCGTACTGTGATCTATGTTTATTGGATTTTTTGATAGAGTTTTTTGTTGCATTGTCTAGCGAAAATCTCTGAAACTAAACATTATTACTATATCATTTGGGCTGGTGCCTGTCACCACCCGAATTTTGTCGAATAATCTTGCTGGGCAGCTCCCTCTTTATTTCGGGGACTGTCCCTCGGTTAATTAACGCATTAACGCTTTAAAGCATATGGGGACAGTCCCAAGATAAAGACGTAATGAAAAAGCACATTGAGCTTGTGCGCTTTCATTACGTCTTTATCCATACAATTGATACATACCTCATAAATATTCACACATAATGAAATGGGCATTTAACCCTTCCTCACTCTGCACCCCTGACGACAAGCGTCTAAGGTCGAGAGTCTGATCTCCACCCACAGCACAGCCGAGTAGCTCCATTGATAAAGGTAAGGAGGTATCACCTAAGAAACTCATTTTTATGTAAATATTTTTGGGAAATTTATTATATTATGTATTAATTGCGGATAAATTGCGAGGTTTCTGTCTCCCTTTGTCTTCTTTTGTATTATAACAAGGGGACAAAGGCTTGTCATCGGCCAATAATCTCATGTGCAGGAAATGTATGGAGCATTATCCAGGGGGGAGTGGCTTTTTTAGCGGGGCTTAGGTTGGAGATGGGGAGTTTATAGGAACGGGGAGATCGGTATCGGGCGGGATGGGGCTGGTATCCGTTGGTTTTAGGGTTTTATCGGTCGGCGGATCTGGCATCGGTCGATTTTTGGTTTCTATCAACCTGTTTTGATTTAGTTTCAATTAAATTGGGCTTTTTATCAACTGATTCGGGGCCGGCATCCGCCGGCTTTAACTTTCTATCAATCACTGGAGCTGGCATCAGTCAGTTTGTATATTTTATCAATCAATAAGCGCTCTTTATCAATCAACTCGCCTCTGTTATCCGTCAACCTGAGCTTATTTCAATCATCAGTCCCGACCTCGAGATAAAATCCATATATTTACCTACCATTTTTTCCTTTCCTAATATATAATCCCTTGTCCATGAATGGTATAATACGATTGACTTACGGTTTAAAACAAAAAGTGTAAATTAGATTAATAGAGGGAGAGAGTTATGAAAAAGAGTATAATTTTTATTGTTGGTGTGATTATAGCTGCTGGGGTTGTGTTTTGGATTATGGACCGGGACAATCCGGCACAGGAGGCGACTACCCAGGCGGAGAATTATGAGTACCCGCCTACGGTTGCGAAGGATTTGCTGGACGAGCAGGAAAAGCTGGAGGAGACGATTTTGCAGGAAAGTGAAGGTAGCACGTTTGCAGAGCCTTATGTGAAGCTGGATCCTTACAATCGTTCTCCATTATCCGCGCTGGCGATTTTTTCGACCGAGGAGCCTGCTCAGGTTTCGGTAACAGTTGAGGGAGAAACGGATGATGCGGATATTTCCAATACGTTTGATGGCTACAAGACCTATCACGAAATTCCAATTTTAGGGCTGTATCCTGATGCTGAAAACACAGTTCATCTTACCGTAACCACGGAATCAGGGGAAACTTCTGAGAAAACCTTGAATTTAGAGACCGATCCGCTGCCGGATTACATTCCTACCATTAAGGTGGAGGAAGTGCAGAAGGAAAAAATGGATCTGGCGGACACGAGTTTGACGTTTGCGATTCCTAGTACGAAATATCCCTATGCTTTTGATGCAAATGGGGACATCCGCTGGTACGGTTCTGGCTACAACAGCCACGTGCTGAAGGAATTGGAGAATGGGAATCTTCTCTATTTAGGTAAGGAAGACAATAGCGGCAATGCGTATAACCGCTTATTTGAGACGAATTTTATCGGGAAGCTGTTTAATGCCTTTAAGATTAGCGAGGAGGCGGCCCAGGCGGAGCAGGATGGCATGGAGTCCACGCTGATCCACCACGATATCGCGGAGCTTCCGAGCGGGAATTTACTTTTAACCGTGAATGACGGAAAAGGCAATTATATGGAAGACACGATGATCGAGATCGACCGCAAAACCGGTGAAGTGGTTAAGGTTATTGATCTGAAGGCGCTCGTTCCGGAAGAGATGTACACGGACTACGACAGCACGCCGAAAAAGGATGGGCTGACGGACTGGTTCCACCAGAATTCGGTCGTCTATGATGAAAGTGATGACAGCATAATTATTTCCGGGCGTAACTCGGATACAGTGATGAAAATCGATTACGAGACGAACGAGATTAAGTGGATTCTGGCTGACTCTGAGGGTTGGACAGGCGATTATGCGGATTTAGTTGTGGAAGGCGTTGGTGAGGATTTCAAATATCCAGCCGGCCAGCATGATGCAACGATTATGCCGGACTTCGATAACAATCCGGATACGATAGATCTGCTCATCTATGATAATAACACCGTTGTCACCCGCGGAAATGAGGATCTGTCGAAGGATTACAGCGCCGGCGTTCAGTACCGGATTAATGAGAAGGAAAAGACCGCTGAGATTATCTGGTCCTATGGTGAGGAGCGCGGTGAAGAGCTGTTCACGAATATCGTCGGTAGCGCGAAATATATGGAGGACACCGGCAACCGTCTGCTTGGCTTCGGGCACGTTGCTAAAGGCGAGCGGAGTCATATTATTGAAGTGACTGATGATCAGGATGCTGAGGTTGTGTTTGAGGCAGTGATGTCAGACTTTCCTCAGGGCGCCTGGGTGTATCGCGGTGTGCGGTATGAGCTTTATCCAGGTGGCTGGGAGAAGAATTTTTCGGTTAAATAGTTTTTGGTGGTGGGACGGAGGGACAGGTACGTTGTCCCGATTTTAAATAGTCAGGTTGGACAGGATACTTACTTCCCTACTGTTCCACCTACTTCCCATAAGTATCACAACGAATCATTGATAGATTAGATCAGAATCAACCGATTGAGTTTATAAATTTACTCTACCCGAGCGATACTGCTTTAAAGGACAGTATCGCTCGGGTAGTTTTTGTTACGACCCAACAATTTTTTGAGAAAAAGGGCTAAGCGACCCTGGATTATACAGGTTCGCTTAGCCTTTCATAAATTTATTTAATCTACACTAAAACTGTGTCCCATGGGGTGGCTGTTTCTTCAATGGCCTTGGTTACTTTTTTAAGGTTTTGAACACCTGTAGATTGAAGCCATTCATAATATCTGTCTTTCCCATCTTTTGCAAATGGCTGGACGCCTTCTTTCCAAATGGCCCTTCCACATAGACAGCCATTAAAGGCAATCCTGAGTCTTTAGCAAAATGCAGGGTATCAATAAACTGTTCATTTGTAACCCCACCACTTAAGTAAATAAACGGTAGCCTACTTCTTTCTGAGCATTTCCTGTAGTAAAACCCTGCTTCCTGCGCTGTAAATACCGGTTCGTAATTTTCGTACTGCTCGTTACCTTCAATATGGAAAACCTGAACGGGTACTTCTACTTTTAATAAATCAATACCATATTCCTCTTTTGAGAATTCTTCCATGAAATATTCAACAATTTGTGGTTTTCGCTTGGCAAATTCGACACCTTTTGAATCAAGTCCATCAGCACTGTATGATACAGGCTCCAGAATAAACAGCACATCATTTTCCTTACATTCATCGCCCACTCGTTTAATTAGAGTTTTCTTTATATTATTATATTTTTCTTCTTCTTCCGTGTCATAATAGACCAATAGCTTGATTGCATCTGCTCCTGAATTAGCCAAATCCTGAACGGCATAAAAGTCTACTAAGTTGGGAAGTCGACCTTTTTCTGACGTATCGTAGCCCGTTTTTTCGTAGGCCATAATGAGTCCTCTTGAGTCCTCCAGTTTCTCAGCCGCCTTCCAACCATATTCAGGATCCAAAAGTAGGGATGAAGATTGATTGCCCAGGACTTCACTTACTCCTACTTTAAAGTTCGTAAGTCCATCTCCATATGAAATGTTTTCATTGAAGGACTTAATCATTTTTCCCAATGAACCGCGCTGGTCCATAGCAGTTGCCAGTACAATATGGTTATGATTGGAGATTGCATCTAATCCTCTTTTTTTACCTGGTGTTAATTTCATTGATTTATCCTCCTCATTTGCATGATGCGCGTACCATGCTCCAAAATTATTCATTATCTAGAAAGCTATGAATAACCCTGGCGACGCCGTTCTGATCATTCGATATGGCAATATAATCTGCTTCTTTCTTGACATAATCCTTTGCATTTTCCATCGCATAACTATGGGAAACAGCCTTGAACATGGAAATGTCGTTTCCGCTGTCACCTATTGCAATAGAATTGTCTAAACTCATGTTCAGCACCTGTGCCAGGTATTTAAGCGCATTTCCTTTTGAGGCTCTAGGGTGCTCTAGCTCAAAATTGTATGGTGATGAGGAAACAAGCGTTACGTCCTTTTCCCCTGCAAAATGATTCCATCCATTTATCCTTTTTTTATCCAGGAAAGAAAAGGCCAGTATGTTGTAAACTTTCTGTTTATCCTGGTACACCTTTTCATTGCTTTCCATGAATACATAACCGGTTTGTCCTACTTGTTTCTCATACGCTTGCTCCATAGATTCCATTTCTATTTTTGAACTGTGAATTTCCAGTTCTTTCAACTCGCTCTTAAGAATCTCTCTCCCTTGAACAGGGGTATAAATCCCGCTTTCACAAAACATTTCATAATAAAAGTTTTGCTGATTCAACCAGTCTGCAATTCTTCTGGTTTGGGCCTCTGGCATTGATTCTGAGAGAATATTAGTTCCAGCAGGAGAGTGGATGGTAGCTCCATTAGCCCCAATTGTGTATAAAGATAGATCGATGTCATCCAGGATCTTCTTAACATCGAATTGCGCTCTACCTGTAGCAATGACAACCTCATGTCCAAGCTTCAGTGCTTTTTTTATTGCCGCAATGTTTTCCTTACTAATTTGATGGTGACTGTTAATCAACGTACCATCCATATCAATCGCTATGATACCCATACTGGGATGACCTCCATCTTTACCTGTTAATTCATATGCTCGTTTAAAAAACCATTGATAATATCATAGATCTCATCCGAACTCTTGGCTTCTGATAATTCTGATCGAACATCGTCATGAATAAGCATTTTGGAAATAGCAGATAATACTTTTAAGTGTGTAGAACCGCCTTCTTCGTCAGGGATCAGCAAGGAAATAAAAAACTTCGCAGGTTCACCGTCCATTGAATCCCATTCAATCCCATTATCATTAACCAAAATCACAATTCCAGCCTTTTTGATAGAATAATCCTTTGTATGGGGGATAGCAAAACCATTATAAAAACCAGTTGTGCTTTCCTCCTCACGTTGAATAAGTCCCTTCACAACAGCTTCTTTATCTGTTGCAATCCCCTGCTTAATAGCAAGGGACGCAATTTGTTCAAACACTTCCGCCTGTGAATTTAAATCAGTGTTATATTGGATTAATTCTTTATCTAATAATTGATTATGCTGCATCTTCAACACCTACTTCATTTTTTAAGTAAGAACGTTTCTTGTAAGCCCCGTAAATAAAGGCAGCTACTAAAGATCCGATTAAAATCGCTACAACCCATAAGATTGCGTTAGTAACAACAGGTAATACCAAGAATCCTCCGTGTGGTGCCGGTACTTGTACGTTAAACAGGTAAGTTAGAATTGCCGAGATAGATGAACCGACCATTAAAATAGGAATGACTACAAGCGGGTTCTTAGCTGCAAATGGTATAGCTCCTTCAGTAATATGCGTCGAACCTAAAATAAAGTTTAGAATACCAGCGTTTCTCTCTTGCTCATTAAAATATTTTCTGAAGAATACGGTTGCAAATGCGATGATCAATGGTGGTGCAATACATGCGGCTGATACACCTGCCATGAAATAGAAGTTTCCGTCTGACAGCAATGCTGTACCTGTAAGATAAGCAGCCTTATTCACTGGTCCACCCATGTCAAATGCACTCATACATCCAACTATTAAGCCTAAAAGAATCGGGTTGGAATCCTGGAAGTTTGAAAGAAAATTCATCATACCTTCGTTTATGGTTGTCATTGGTCCTACAATAATTTTCATCGCTCCACCGGTTAATAATATCCCGATAAGCGGATACAAGAAGATTGCTTTTAACCCTTCTAAAGATTGTGGCAGCGATTTAAAGAGTTTCATCAATAAGACAACAATGTAACCTGCGATAAAGCCGGCAGCAATTCCGCCTAAAAAGCCTGCTCCACCATCATTAGCAATTACACCGCCAACAAAACCAGCAATCATACCTGGCCTTTGTGCGATCGATTGAGCAATGAATGCAGCTAAAATTGGAACCATAAGTCCAAAGGCCACACCACCTGTACTATTCAGAAATGCTGCGAACTCATTATATTGTTCGTGATCTGGATTAGCTGAGTGAATCCCAAATAAGAAGGATAAAGCTATCAGCACACCACCACCAACAACAAATGGAAGCATGTGGGAAACACCGTTCATTAAGTGTTTATAAATGGTTCGGCCTACACCTGATCCTCCTTCAGATGATTCCTCCTCTGCAGCATCAGAACTTGAACTACTTCCATTTCCCTTGTAAGGGAGTGCCTTTCCATCGATAATTTGCTGAATTAAATTTTCAGCATCTTTAATCCCTTGTCCTACCGACACATCGATGGTTGGCTTTCCAACGAATCTGCCTGCATTTACGTCTTTATCTGCAGCAATGATGACACCATCAGCTTCTTGAATCTCAGCTTTGGTTAACTCATTTTCAACACCTACCTGGCCGTGTGTTTCAACCTTGATTTCTACACCTAATTTTTCGGCAGCTTTTTTTAGTGCCTCTTCAGCCATAAATGTATGTGCAATTCCTGTTGGACAGCCTGTGGCACCGACAATTTTAATCTTACTCATGTTTGATTCCCCCTTTTACATTTTCTTCTATTTTAATTTTTTGAACTAGCTCATTCAGGTCGCTTAAATCACTAAGTCCTTTTGAAAAAGCAGTTGAAGCTCCTGCTGCCGATGCATAGGTTAATGCTTTTCCAATAGAGAACCCTGCCTGTAACTTCTGAACAAACATTGCAAGCATTGTATCTCCTGCACACGCTGTATTTACAACGCTCCCATTTACGGATGAGACTTTTACTAAATGGTCATGATCGATATATACTGCACCCTCTTCTCCCAAGCTGATCAATACACGCTGGGATCCTTTATCTAAAAGGTCATAGCCTAATTCAATAACCTCTTCATCTGTTATCGAATCACGGTTATATAATTTTGCCAGCTCCTCTCGATTTGGTTTGATCAGGTATGGATGATAAGGGAGACAGTTTAATAGATTTTTTGAACTAATATCTAAGACTAGGTGTATTCCTTTTTGATCGGAAACCTTTGCAATTTCTTCATAAATGGCTTCATCAACGCCCTGTGGCGCGCTCCCTGATACAAAAAGTATTGAATGGTCCGGTAATTGTTCGATTTTTTGCTTGATTTGATAAATGCTTTTCTGCTCTACCTCCGGGCCTCTATTCACAATTTTATATTCCTCATCATCATTATGAACGAAAATGTTCACACGGGTGATTCCGTCTATTTCTACAAAATCTGTATGAATGCCTAAACGTTTTAACTCATCTTTAATATAAGACCCGGTAAATCCCGCAACAAAACCTAATGCAGTGCTATCAACACCTAACTTTTTAAGCATAATAGATACATTAATTCCCTTTCCATTAGCCTGATAGTCTTCATCATAGGTTCGATTGACCTGATTGGGTTTAAAATTCTCTGTTGCAACAAATAAATCAATCGCCGGATTTAACGTACAAGTATATATCATCCAACCACCTCCTTTATCTTGATTTCATTATCGCACATAATTTAATGTAAAGGTTTTCAGGATGTGTAAAAGGGTTTTCATATATTCAATTCTTTAGGTTTATATAAAAAGAAAACCCAGGAAAGCCTCTATGGAGGACAAATTCCCGGGCAAATATCTCTACGTCATACGAATCACATAGGCATCCAAAATAATTCTTGAGATAACCTGTAACGGAAGTCTCGAGCGAACTTCATAGTCAGGAAAATAGGAGTGAGAATCTTTATAACCTAAAAAGAATAATTCCGATAAAGAAGCTAGGCTAGAGTCCATTTTTGCTGTTAAAGTGATAGTACTTATGTTATTAATGCGTAAATTTTTACAAGCTTCTACTAATTCCTTTGTTTCCCCACTTAATGAAATAAAAATTGCCAGTTCCCTCTGTTTGAGCTTTTTTGACTTTAATCGAATAATATTTGGGTCATTATGCATCTCGCAGTTCTTTTCTAATAGCTGGAGTTTTGTGGTCATTTCGGAAGCTATCATCTCTGAAAAGCCTCTTGCGAAAACATAAATTTTATCAGCATCCTGTATTTTTTGTATCGCATCCTCTATCATGCCGATCGATTGCATTTGAATGGTCTTTACCACTTCATGTTCATTCTTAAAAATTGCCTGTTTGATTTCCATGTCTATATCCTTTAACTCTGATGGTTCATCATCCGGGGTAGAGAGCTTTTCGTGAATGCTGTATTTAAAGGATGTATAGCCATTATACCCAAGCTTTTTCATCAAGCGGACGATTGTAGCTGTTGAGACATTTGCTTTTTCACTTAAATTTACGATAGACATTTTAGAAGTTTCCGTTAAATGGTCATAAATATATTTCAACAAAAACCGTTCAGATTCACTTAACGTCTGGTACTTGTCAGGTGAAATATCAAAAATCATGTCGCTCATAGAAACCCCTGCCTTCTTTTTGAATTCGTTTGTATAGTTCAATAGTAGCATATTTTGGGGTAATGGTGTTCGTACCAAGTGATAGCTGTGTGGTGGCCCCCCCCTATAGAAAGTTAGTCTAGAAGAGCATTTGACAAACCCCCAAGATTCTAAAGAATGGCCGGTTAGAGGGAAGAAGATTATCTCTGCATAAATGTAAGGTATTAAAAATTGAGCGTTTTTTTATTGAATCAAGCGCTTCTTCTTCCATTCTGTCCTATTTAAAAATTTTTCTGTCCGGTTTCAAAATTAATTCGTCCTGTTTATAAAAAGATTAAGCCCTATTTATTGTGATTAAGCCTAAAATGTATTTTATTGATCCCATAGCTCTTTATTAAGCCTGAAATATATTTATTAATCCAAATCTCTACTAATTAAACCTTTAATACATCTATCAATCCACTTTTCTACTAATTAAACCTTAAAAGGGACATGGGACCTGTCCCTCTGTCCCCCCGAAGGAGAATAGCGCCCCTGGGCATACCTGCTCCACTGGGGTGGTGCCTGTCACCGCCCGGATTTTGTCGAATGGGGAGACATTTTTCTCGAAATGGGTTATGATTTAACTGAAATTTCTTTAAATTAGCAATCCTGGGTGGACAGATGTCCTGTCCTCTATTGATCGAATCCTATAAAATAAAAGAAGGAAGTTGATGGGATGGAGAAACTGACAGAGCTGATAGAGGAATATAATCATGTACATGAAATGGTGAAAGAGTGCCCCTATCGATTCCTGAAGAAAATGTCTGTGGATCAAATCAGTCAGGGAGATATTGTTATTTATCAGGGCGATTCAATCCAGCGTTTTTATATCATTGTTGAGGGGACGGCGAAGATTTACGTCACCTCCGAAAACGGCAGGACGTATTCACAGGCGATATATCAGAAAGGGGATTTTATTGGGGAGATTGAAATTTTTGACCAGTATTCTTCTGTTTCAAATGTGAAAGCGTTAACAGATTTAACGTTGATCAGCATCGATAGAAAAGATTTTCTTGAGTGGATGAGTGTAGATCATCATATGAGTTTTTATTTCAACCGGCGTCTGGCGAAATATTTATATAACCTTGCGATGAAGGCGGGGGTCGATAGTCTCTATCCGCTCAAGTATCGTCTTTGTGATTTTATATTAAAGGAAATGGTCCCCTATCAGCGTAATCATTATATTGTGAGAGTCAGCAAGAGCCAGATGAGTGAACTGCACGCGGTTACGTTAAGAAGTGTGAATCGGGTCCTGCGGGAGTTAGCTGAAAAGAACGTCATTAAGTTCAAGGAAGATGGAATTATTGTTCCCCATCCTCAACTTCTGAGTGATGAAAAGGAAAATAGTTTGCTGGAATAGAAAGGGAGATTATTTATGGGCACTGAAATGCAGCCACACCTTCAATTAACCGAAGAAATTCAGGCAAAATATGCATTGCTCCCGGGGGATCCAAAGAGGGTCGATCAGGTCAAAAAGCATTTTCATAACGTGAAAGAATTGGCTTTTAACCGTGAGTATAAAAGCATCATTGGAGAATATAAGGGCATTCCCGTTCTGGTTGTTTCGACGGGGATCGGCGGGCCGTCAGCCGGGATTGCGGTGGAGGAATTGGCCAATATTGGGGTAACCACGCTCATCCGGGTTGGGAGCAGCGGATCGATGCAGAACCACATTCATTTAGGTGACCTAATTGTTGCTACAGGGGCCGTTCGTGATGAGGGTACAACCAATGCCTATATTGAAGCCGGCTTTCCTGCTGTAGCGGATGATCAGCTGGTTTCTGCAATCCGTGCTGCCGCTTCCAAAAAGAATATCCCCTATCATACAGGGATTGTCCGAAGTCATGATAGTTTTTATACCGATAAGGAAGAACAAATAGAGGACTACTGGTCTAGACGAAGAGTCCTCGGCTCCGATATGGAAACCTCCACATTGTTTGTCGTCGGAGCTTTGCGAGGAATAAGGACGGCATCAATTTTAAATGTCGTGGTTCCGTCAAAAGGGAATCTTCAGTCCGGAATCAATGACCTTGTTGATGGGGAAAGCCTGCCAATCCAAGGTGAAAGATATTCCATTCAGGTGGCATTAGAGGCTATTGCTTCTATTCACAATACATTTTAATTTTTAAGGGAGGAACTGGAAATGAGTAAAACGAGTATGTGGTCTTTCAAGCTCTCAACAGCCGCGATTGCTTTAATTCCTGCAGCCATCGGGATTAACTACTTAGGGAAATTATTTGCGGGATTGTTAAAGCTGCCTCTGTGGCTCGACTCGATCGGGACCGTTTTAGCAAGTATGCTGGCAGGACCTATTATTGGTGCTTTATCAGGAATCATTAACAATATTATTTATGGAATCACCGTAGATCCTATTTCCACAGTATACGCCATTACCAGTGGTGCCATCGGTCTGATTGTCGGGGTTATGGCTTATAAGGGCTGGCTGAAAAATGTAAAAACCGCGATTGTCATTGGTTTTGTCGTAGGGATTGCAGCGGCGATCATCTCAACCCCTCTGAATATCATTTTCTGGGGCGGTCAGACCGGCAACGTGTGGGGAGATGCTTTTTATGCCTTCTTAGTATCCAATAACGTCCCGGTATGGCTCGCTTCGTTTGGGGACAGTTTCGTTGTCGATGTTCCTGACAAAATCGCATCCGTCATTATCAGTTATTTCATATTTAAAGGCCTTCCAAAGAACTTCAACACGATTTTCCGCAGCAGTGACAAAATTGAACAACTATAGAGGATGATTCTGATGAGCACAATGACCCTGTACGTAGACAGAAATTCCATTTTACACAATACACATCCGCTAACAAAGCTTTTGTATGTGATGGTGAGCATTGCCATCACATACATCATTCCTGAGGTGACGTTTGTTTTTACCGTTGCCATGATTACATTGATTTTGCTTATTTTAGGAAAGGTTTTTCGCAAAATTGTTCCGATATTAGGCTTAAGTATTATTTTAATTATTTCCATCATTATTGTTCAGGGCTTTTTTCACCCGGAAAATCAAACGGAGCTCTTTTCCCTCGGGTTTCTCACTTTTTATCAGGAAGGATTGAGCTACGCAGCCTTGCTGACGTTGCGGGTGATGAACATGGTGATGTCATTTGGCATTTTAATTTTAACAACCCGGCATGATGAACTGGTGGAAGCGCTGATTAAAAAAGGGCTCTCGCCTAAAATCGGCTATGTTTTGCTGTCCGTTCTGCAGCTGATTCCGCAAATGCGTGCCACCATGGGAAAAATCACGGATGCCCAGCGTTCAAGAGGTATGGAAACAGAAGGAAATCTGCTCGTACGTATGAAAGCCTTCTTTCCGCTAATTGGCCCCGTCGTGCTCAACTCGCTGAACGTGACACGGGAGCGGGCGATTGCACTCGAAGTCAGAGGGTTTAATGCCAATCGTCAAAGGTCCTTTTTAAACGTATCAAAGGAATACCGCTACCAGAAATTGGTTCAGATTCTATTATGGACGGCACTGATAGCAGCCATTGTTTGGAGGATTGTGACATGGGGATCATAAGCGTTGAAAATTTAAAATATAAATATCCGGACACTGATAAGCTCGTGTTAAATGATCTTTCCTTTGATGTGGAACAGGGCGAGTATATCGGTCTGATTGGAAAAAATACAGCTGGGAAGTCCACCCTTTGTTTTGCACTGGCCGGTCTTGTCCCCCACTTTTTTAACGGAGCTTACGGCGGAAAAGTTTTGATCAATGAACTGGAAGTCAGGCAGCATGAAATCGGCGAAATTTCCTCGCATGTCGGGCTGGTATTCGAAAATCCCTTCTCCCAAATGACCGGATCAAAATATACCGTGTACGAGGAAATCGCTTTTGGACTGGAAAATATGGGCTTAGACAGAGAGACGATGATTCATAGAATTGATGAAAGCCTGGAGCTGCTTGACATTACCGGCATTCAGGACAAAAATCCTTTTGACCTGTCGGGCGGACAAATGCAGCGGGTCGCCATTGCCAGTGTGATCGCCATGAAACCCGATATTCTCATTCTCGACGAACCAACATCCCAACTGGACCCTCAAGGAACAGATGAAGTATTTAAAGTGATCGAAAACCTGAGGAAGGAAGGCATCACGATTATTATGGCCGAGCATAAAATCGATAAAATGGCCGGCTATGCAGATAAAATTCTATTCATGCACGACGGCAAATTGATCGATTACAGCAGCCCGGGCGAGGTCTTCTCCCGTGACGATCTGGAGGACTACGGAATGACTGCTCCTGCAGTAACGAGAATCAGTAAATCTCTGGGCATTCAAAATAAACAAAACGGACTGTATCCTGTTACACTCAAGGAACTGTCCCGGGAAATTGGTGATACCTATGAACTCCATCGAAATTAAAAATCTATCTTTTTCCTATACAGCTGGAAATGATGTTTTGAAAGGCATCGATTTGACGCTGAATGGAGCAGCCACCGCTATTGTGGGACAAAATGGTGCGGGCAAATCCACGTTTGTCAAATTGCTTAAAGGGCTGATTGTTCCCACAGAGGGCGAGATCGTCCTTAATGGAAAAAACACTAAGGATTATACCGTAGCCAGCCTAGCGAAGGAAATTGGACTCGTCTTCCAAAATCCAAATGACCAGGTCTTTAAAAATACCGTCATCAGCGAAGTCATGTTCGGACCACTGAATATCGGGATGGATGAGCAGGACGCCAGGGAGAAGTCTATGGAGGCACTGCGGAAAGTTAAACTGGACGAATACGTGGACACGAATCCCTACGATTTAAGCCTGTCCGAACGAAAAATGATCGCCATCGCCTCCATCTTGGCCATGGACCCCAATATTGTTATATTTGATGAACCGACCATGGGACAGGACCATGAAGGAAAGGAAACGCTGAAGGAAATCATTTATGAGCTCCGTAATCAGGGAAAGCTCGTCCTCTGCATCCTTCATGACATGGACTTTGCCGCCGAGGTTTTTGAGCGGACGATTGTATTTAATCAGGGGCGGGTTCAGATTGAGGGCCCGACCCGGGATATTTTCAAACAGAAAGACATCCTGCATCAGGCTTACCTGGAACAGCCTATTGTTGCACAGATTGCTGAAGTGCTCGGGGTGGCAGGGAGTTATGTGACGGAAAAGGAGGTGGTTAGTGCTGCTGGTGCCTGTCACGACCCGAATTTTGTCGAATAATCTTTTGTGTGGCTCCCGCGGGACGGAGGGACAGGTTCCTTGTCCCGGTCTAATGGGACGAGGACGACTCCCCACTTGGTTGACAGGTGGGGGTTTTTATTTTCGGTGTATGGCGTTGCACGGCGGTGGATTGAGCGTGTAATTTAATAATTAAGCCGATTTTCCTTGAATTAAGCGTCCGTGACCGTTATCTGTCCTATTTTAAAAATAATTCATCCTGTTTTCAAATTAATTCATCCTGTTTTCAAATTAATTAAACTTGCTTTTATATAATTAAACCAAAAATTTTATGATCAATCCGCTTTCCTTTTAATTAAACCATAGAGAATTGAGCTGTTTTGTACGGAATCGGTCCGTTCACACGCGTATTAAGCCTGCCTGAAAACATCAAACGCGCAAAAAATCTTTCTTCAAACACCTTCTTACCAGTGTTGAAAGCTGGATCCCGGGATGGGACAAGGGACCTGTCCCCGTGTCCCCCCGTGCTATTCGTCGGATTTCTGAAAATTATATAGAGGTAGTGTAATTTTTTTGGACATCATCCTGACACATTCACCTTGTAAAGTGAGTTTTGTAAGAGATTAAAACATCAAAATAATTCTGTGTTCTAAAGAGGTGATGATAATAAAAGAGCAACTATGTTAATTGGATGGAAAAAGCGAATAGCTAACAAAGGGTTAGATCATTTATTCTTACTGAATTCCCTGATTTACTCAATATAACGAAGAACCATAAGGGTTTTTACCAACTTCATCACACATATATCAAGATTGATTTTGACTTTAACCGCACAACACAAATTTATAAGGTGAAAGTTGACCGAGTTAAGTGGTTACCTCTTAGGAAAATTTTAAATGGTAGATAATAAAACGATTTAATGTAATTTAATTTAATAGAGATAGTCAATGAATGATTTAACTCTGACATCATGAACAAATAAACGTATTAAGAGAGGAGAAAAACATGATGACAAAACCAAAAATGATATATTGGGGTATCGGTTCTATTGTTGCCCTGCTTCTTTTAATTTGGGGCTTTTCATACAACTCATCAACAAAATATGTTGCGGAAATTGATGACACAAAAATTAGTGAACAGGAATTAAATGATGTATTGGTGTCTCAATATGGAGCAGAAGTATTAGATTCATTAGTCACACAAAAAGTAATTGAGATGGAAATTGAAAAGCAAGGTGTGGAAGTATCTCAAGAAAAAATCGATGCTGAAATGGCGAATTATCAGGAATATTATGGTGGTGAGGAAGCCTTTCAGTCCTTACTGGAGGAAAACGGAATCAAGCAGTCAACCATTGAACAAGATATTGAAACGTATCTTGCAACCAATAAATTAGTTGCTGAAGGAATTACCATTACAGATGAAGAACTGCAAACTTATTTTAATGAAAACAAAGACCAGTATAATCAACAAGAAGAAGTGCATGCCAGTCATATTTTAGTAGATGACAAGGAAACTGCAGAAGAAGTAATTGATAAGCTGGAAGCAGGTGAAGAATTTACAAGTTTAGCAAAAGAGTATTCAACAGATGAAGCGAGTCGTGAATCAGGTGGGGACTTAGGAACCTTTGGCAAAGGAGAGATGGTTCAAGCATTTGAAGATGCTGCTTTTTCAATGGAAGTTGGACAAATCAGTGATCCTGTGGAAACGGAAAATGGTTTTCATGTTATTCGGGTAGAGGAAAAATTTGAAGCAAAAGAAGCAAAATTTGAAGAGGTAAAAGAAAAAGTAAGAGAGGATTTAATGGCTACTAGAGTGAACAACGAATATTCGACATGGTTAGAAGAAGTGAAGTCTAAATATGACATTACTACTTCATTAGATGTTTAATCCCCCATTAAACCGCATTAATTCATCAATATATGGTGACTTAATGCGGTTTTTTTATATGAAGTGTGCCATTGATGTGAATTGTAAATTAGGCTGAGCCTCCAAAACTCGCTACAAGTGAGTGGCTAACTCTTACCTGGCAGGTATCCCACCCGCTATATGTCACGACCTTGCTCGGTCGCTCTGCCTGTCACACCGAATTTTGTCGAATAATCTTAGACAGGAGGACAAGGGACCTGTCCCCGTCCCACATTACTGTAAATAATACACGTCTGTATAGGCGTAGGAGCTAAGCTTTTTGTAGCTTATAATTTGTGGAAGCTTATTTACGATATCCTTTACGATAGGGGCTGCTTCTCCATGAACATATAGAACAAATTCGTCGTAATCCGTATTTTGATAAAGGGGATTGAGCTTACTTTTATCATAGAAAGTTACGGTTTTATAGTTCGATAATTCTACGTAGCTTGCCGGGATTTTCCATACCCTGTCGAATATTACTATGCTGTCTTTATCACTGTATTTCTCCGCCAGTTCAATGGCCTCCTCACTTTGAAGCCTTAAATATTCAAAATTGGTTGTATTTACATATCCATTTATCGAAATCAGAACCAGGGCCGCACTAACGATAAACACAGGAGCTCTTTTCGAAAAGTACTGGATGGCATGGTAGAGTAGTGCTGTAAACGTTAATATGATGATGGGGTAAATTGGCTGCATGTATCTTTCTGCTGAATAAACAGCAATTTTTGCAATCAGCAGGAAATACAGGGAACACGTCGTCAACAGATAGACGATATTCCAGATGGATGGCCGATCGAGCACGCTTTGCCTGTCATGGTCAGTCTTCACTATTTTCCGCTTGCGAAGACTTATCATAATCAGCAGGATCCCGATTGCGAACACAGCTATGAGCAGGACGCCTCCGAATAGGGTATTACTGATAATACGCCAAAACCCCTGAATGGAACCCAGATAATCACCCATATTCATTAGGTTTTCCATGGACTCCTGGCCCCGGCTTTCCCCGCCAAAAATATGATCATAAACAGAAGGGAAGATCCCGAGGACAGCAAGAATCGTCAGGATATAGGTTCCAACGTACATCAGCAAGTGCTTGATTTGTTTTTTATACAATAAATAGAATACAAATAATGCACAGACGAAAAAGGTGAAAACGATAAAATAATAATGGGTTAAAGCCCCGCCCAGAGACACCAGGAACAGAGATAGAAAAAATCTGCTGTTGCTGGGGGTTACGTCCTTCATAAACTTAACATGAACATAGGATATCAATAAGCAGAAAAACATCGTCATAATGTACATACGGATAAACATCATGTCCGACATAATTCCCGGATTCACAGCCCAGAACAAGCTGGTCAGGTAAGCTGCTTTTCTGCTGTTTGTAATAAGCATTGAAAACTTATACAGCAGTAAAATAATCAGTGCATTAAAGAAAATATTTATACTAATCCCAATATATTTGGTGAATTCCCCCGGCATAAAGGAACTGATCGTATGAAAGATTGTATAATAAAATGGGGGATGTACATCCTCGGCCTGGTTTTTCCATACATTTTGATAATTGAACCTTGTCTCCCCTGATGGAGTCAGAAAGCTTTCCTGGTGCTTGCCGTATAATTCGTAGGTCTCTCCCGGTTTAATATTAATATAATCGGTTCCGTTCGACAGGCTGTATGTAAGAAGTTCATCCAGATGGTAGTTTATTTTCTGTGTCGACAGGAATAAGGTTATAACCGTAGAAAGCAGGATCATCGCAATCATCAATATATGATGTCTGCTGAATTTCGTTTTCGTTCCCATTTCCAAAACTCCATTTCTATACAAAAAAGATGGTTGATGTCATTCAACTTCTCTTTCCTTTTTTGAAAATACGTGCCATTTGCTTGTGATATAGTTGAAAATCACCACGACGACGTTCGCAATAATTTTCGTTAACAGATCATCTAAATAGAAAAACTCAATTAGAACATACATCACTGCCAGGTCCACGAGCAGGCTGAGTAGACGGTAAAATACAAACAGGAAAAAGCTCTTAAGCGTCTGAATCAGCTTCGTGTAGCGGGCATTGAATACATATTTTTTATTTGTGTAATAAGCAAACAAGACCGAAGCAATCCAGGCAATTACGGTTGCAGTCTTGTAATCAAAAGCCAGGACCTTCGTCAGGAAAATATATGTTAATATGTTGACAAGCGTCGTTAATACCCCAAAAATTGCGTATTTAGAAACTTCATGATTGATGATCTTCATGGATAACAAATTCCTTTTCCCCATTATATTCCTGCACGAGGTACACAGGCCTCTGCTTCGTTTCATTAAAAATTCGGCCTAAATATTCTCCGATGACGCCGAGAGAAAGAAGCTGAATACCGCCAAGAAACAGAATGACGCTCATTAATGAAGGATACCCGGATACAGGTTCACCAAAAAAGATGGTCTTGAAAATAATGACAAACATATAGATGAAAGCCCCAATGGAAATGAAAAATCCTAAATAGGAGGAAAGCTTTAATGGATATGTAGTAAAGGACGTGATCCCCTCTATTGCCAGGTTCATTAATTTTTTATAATTCCATTTGGTTTCTCCGGCCGCACGGGGATCCCTTGTAAACAGGATTTCCTTTTTCTTAAACCCAAGCCAGCTAAATAATCCTTTGGTGTATCTCTGAGACTCCCGGATTTGGCGGAGGGCATTGATACAGCGTCGGTCCAGTAAGCGAAAATCTCCCGTGTCCTCCTGAATGGGTATCGTGGTTGTTTTTTTCAAGAGACGGTAAAACGCTTTGGAAGTCGCTTTTTTCAGCCAGGATTCACCCTGACGATCCCTTCGTTTGGCATAGACGTCATCGTAGCCCTGTTCCCAATAATAAATCATCTCAGCAATTAATTCAGGCGGGTCCTGTAAATCAGCATCTATAATGACAACTGCATCGCCTTTCGCGTAGTCAAAGCCTGCCAGCATCGCCACTTCCTTCCCAAAATTCCGGGACAGGTCTACATAGGATACCCTCTGATCCGTCTCCCTTAATTGTTTAATAATCTCCAGAGTCTGATCCGTGCTTCCATCGTTCACAAATAATAGTTCAAAACGATAGTTACGAATCCCATTAATGACTTCATTGATTCTGCTGTAAAACTGCTTAATCACGATTTCTTCATTATAAGCCGGTACCATAACGGTTATCAGCTTTTCCATATCTGATCACCTCTATCAGTATGCCTCATTAAACATTCCTCCTGAAGATTCTCCTGAGAACGTTTAATGCTTCCATACCAGTATTAACATAAAACAGAGGAAATAGAGCACTCCGATTTGTGTACAATTTATTCTTTATCATGAAACGACTCATGCTGTCAAAATAAAAACCATTTCGGAAAAAAGACTGATTCGATTTCACGTAGCGAATCAGTCTGTATGAAAAAACATGCAAAAGTAAAACCCTATTCTTCTTTCTTTTCTTTCACCTGCTCTTCTTCTGCCTGCTTTAATAGCTCCAAATAATCATCCTGCAAAATGTTTTGATTATAGAAACGGGAATTTACCGCCAGCTGATCGTTCACATGCTTTCTTCCATATTGCTCAAACAATGTCTGTTTGTCTGAAAATAAATTCGTTCCAAGTCCCAGCCTGTCTCCTTCAATGTTCACTCCGATACTGGCCAGAATCGTCGGATACATATCAAGCAGGGAGAATGTGCGATTTTTTGGTTGAACAGGTTTAGTTGTTGTATTTAAAAAGGCATTATAAATCGTTCGCTGATACTCTTTATTGAGGTGAGCAGGAAAGAAACCTCCCCCCTGCATACTCAGATGATCTCCAAGAATCACCAGCGTTGTATTTTCATAAAAGTCCTGCCCTTTTAGCCACGTCACAAATTCCTGCACCTGTTTGGAGGAGTAGGCATAGACATTTTCGTACTGAGTGTCATATTTGTTGCCCGCTCCTTCTTCCAGATAACCGTCTGTGAAATGAGTGTTTGCAGTCAAAAACGTGAAGTTAAAGGGCTGTTCTCCCTGGGCTAAGGTACTGATTTCCTCTTTGGCCCATTTAAATAAGTCCGAATCATCAAAGCCCCACCACACTTTTTCACTTGCCGTCATTTTTCCTTCATGAATAGCCGTATTGACATCAAATACTTTATAGTCGCCATGACTTTTGTAATAATTTTTGCGGCCACCAAATTTGGCATTCGATCCAAACATGGCGGATAACTGGTACCCTTCTTGTTTTAATATATCCCCTAACGCATATGCGCCTGGCATGAAGTCATCGGAGTAACGATACCGGTTTTGACCTACCGGAATTTTTAAGGGAAGTCCAGAAGTTGTTGAAAAAAGGGAGGCTACCGTCCAATCGGTCCCTTGAGTCGGTAAAGGGCCACCTATTTTACCTGTATTTGAAAAATTGATATTTTCCCTTGCGATTTGCTCAAGCTCAGGGATGACTGTATATGGCCAGCCTCCCCCACTCTCCCGGTCAATGAAGGAGTTTTCCATGGACTCCAGGTACAAAATAATAAGGCTCCGTTTTTCTTCCGGGAATGTGATAGATACATCCGTGCCACTTACATAATGATCCTCGATGAAGGTGGATTCAGCATTTAACTGATCTAGGTATTCATCCACTCCAAGCATCTTATAGCATGCAAACAATGCTATAGCCAGCGTAAATAATGCATAAATAAGTCTTAGTCTTCTTAAAGGGAAAATGTGAATATTAAGCTTTTTCTTTCGGATGCTGATTTCTATACGATTCTCCCGTTTTTTGAACTTGATCAATGGCAGAATCAGGAACAATAATATGATTAGAAATGGGATGATACCCTGTTGAATGCCGGTAATAAACACATCATTGGACGTACCCTCTAATCCACTTGTGAGGTAAAAAAGCATTTCATCAATGCCCTGTTCCGGAAAGCTCTGCCTGATATATATCGCTGTTGCCAGTACCAATGCAGTAGTCGCTAATAAAATATAGGTTAATACGGTTATGATGGCTTTAATGATTCTTTTCATCGGCAACTTTCACTTTCACATTCATTTTGATATTTAATTCAACAATTCGATACAATACGGCAATGACTACTGCAATAAACATCGCCAGGATACTGTACTTCATCGTAAATGAAATGCTGAACAACAGGGAATTTCTTTCAAATATAAAAATTAAAATTCCATAGCAAATGGCATTGGTGATTACCATAAATAAGGCCAGGTTACTGAAGAATTCAAACCATGTCAGATCACGCTTCTTCAATTTTGAATAAATCAATAGCCCTATGATTGAAGGCATAATTAATGCCATTACTTCATTAAACGTCACACACCTTCACCCCACAACGTTATTTGACAATCTTCACAAAAGATTTACATAAGCTTAACAAACTATCCTTATTATTACATAAATTCCAGGAAACTCAAAACGGAATTTTGTGGGGGGGAGCGGGGGTGGTCGGGGGTGGTGCTTTCCGTGGGTGGTGCCTCCCGGGGTGGTGCCTGTCACGCCCCGAATTTTGTCGAATTTTCTGCGAGCGGTCACGGATTGAGCCTGTCATTTTATAATTATGCCGATTTCCCCGGAATTGAGCGTCCGAGAGCGTTATCTGTCTTTTTCTGAAAATAATTAATCCTATTTTGAAAATAATTCGTCCAGTTTTATAATTAATTAAACTTGATTTTATATAATTAAGCCAAAAATTTTATAATTAATCCGTTTTTCTATTAATTAAACCCCAGGATAGAGAATTGAGCGGTTTTGTACGGAATCGGTCCGTTTCCAAAAGTATTAAGCCCGACAATATCGAACCCAACAAAAAATACCGCTTCCAACACCTTTTACCAGTGTTGAAAGCGGTACCCCATTACATTTCAATGATTTTTTGTTTATTACATCCGGTTTTGTGCTGTGTATGTAACTTATAAGTTCAGTAGACTCCATAGGGCGTCTGCAACAGATGTAATTTTCCATTCCAACCGATCGCTTCAAAGGTCTGTTTATCTAATCTTTGAAGCACACTAGACTTTCTAGTATTCCCCAATCCAAATATTTCTATATCCACCCATTATATTACAACATCCGATACAAAATTTCAACTAGTTTAATAATTTAATAACTTTTTGTAAGTAACTGGCGAAAGCGTATGCTCCCCCTGCTATTTTGATTGTAAGCAGAGAATACATAGCGTAAATTTCCTTTAGTTCGTTATATATTCACTAATTTTATCAGGCAGAATTTCTGTATCCCTCGGGTGCCAGTACCAAGTTTCGTGGTCATAATTAATTGAATAGGTATTTACAAGCGGCTGGTCTATATAGAGAACCATTTGATGGCGGTCGACTGGTCCCTCTGAATGGTTCGGTGCAAAATCGGTTCTTCTTTCGCCCTTATCCAGCAGGCTGATTAGTGTCTGAATGTCCTTTTGACTGGTAAGCTGGTTCAAAAGTTCAGGCTCCCCTGGAGATTTCTCCTGATAAAATTCCACTTTGCTAATTTTGCCTTTATCCACATCCTTAAAACTCCGGGAAATGTCAGTCTCAGATTTATCCGCCTGATACAGCTGGTAGCCATTTACCTCGTTCGAATCTTTAATGGCAGCAAAGTCAGGCAGATTTTTTACTGCAAATATTTCTGTCCCCTTATCCTGGAACGCAGCATCCCCGTTTTTGACCTGATACTGGGGATTCGACACATTATCCGCTACTTTAAACTCCACTTCACCGATTTTTTCCCCAATCATGGATGGATCTGCGATGACGCTGGAATGCAGGCCGGTGTACTGGGTGTCGTTTATTTTAATAAAATCTACCCAGTCGATAACGACGTGTTCGTTTGTGCCACCTGCACCGTTACCTGCTTCTCCTCCTATTCCGGTTCCGCAGGCCGTTAAGCTGAAGACCGCTGATACCAGGATGAACAGAATCATTAATCTTTTGTTCACTTGTGTTGCCCCCTTTATTATACAGTCGTTCGTTTCAGCACAAACGTTTCAGCCTTTTTCATTTTGGAATCGATCGCCGCTTAATACATCCGTAAACTTTAAAGTCTTTAAATACGATTATTGATAATAATAGAAGATTTCTTTCTCGATTAAGATATTCGATTCGTCATAAGGGTGGAAATTTTCGCAGCAGATTCTGTGAGATGATATCTAGGAGATTGTCTTAGAGCTGTAAACATCAGTGACTGAAAGAAGTATGAGTTCAAAGACTCCCAATCACGTCGCCCAACCTCAGAAAGTGCAGATCATCAACAAAAAAGAGCCAACCTAATGGTCAGCTCTCTATCCAAATAATCTATTGATCTACTCGCTTTTTACCGGCTACGAAATTCAACACCGGCCGGTAATTCTGACTCACCATCCCGGTAATTTCAACCGTAAGCTCAATCAGAACAGCTAATGCTAACAATATCATCATCGAGCCCCACATTGTACTGCGGGTGAAGATAATCGCGGCGATACTAAAGATCCCACTCAGGCCATAGATCATTAGGACTGCCTTCCTGTGACTGTACCCCAAGCGGATGAGGCAGTGATGCAGGTGGGACTTATCTGGCGCACTCAATGGCTTACCCTGTACCATACGGCGGATGATGGCAAAGGTTGTATCGACCAGTGGCACACCTAAAATGATGATCGGCACAATAATGGAGAAAAAGGTTAAATTTTTAAATAATCCCATAATCGATAGAATACCAATCATGTAACCCAGAAAGTACGAACCCGTATCCCCAAGGAAAATTTTTGCCGGATGGAAATTGTAGAACAGGAATCCAAGCGTACTTCCCAATAATAATAATCCAAGTGCTGCAACAAAAATACTTCCCATGGATAGCGCCATGCCGGAAATCGTAATCAGGGCAATGGCTGAGACGCCTGATGCCAGGCCATCCAGTCCGTCAATCAGGTTAATCGCATTCGTGATGGCGACAATCCAAATGATCGAAATCGGAATGCCCCAAAAGCCAAATTCAATTTTTGGACCAAATGGAACGGTAATAAAGTCAATTTGAATGCCGCTGAATACAACAGTAAACGCAGCCAGCAGATGACCGGCGAACTTAATTCCTGCTGAGAGTTGAAAGAGGTCATCCAATACTCCAATGGTAACGATGATGGTTGCCCCGATCATCACCGGCCATATATGAACGCCTTCTGGAGAAAGGATGAGGACTCCCAATAGGAAACTAGCATATATCGCCAATCCTCCCATACGAGGCATCACTTTTTTATGAACTTTTCTTTCATTTGGCTGGTCAACAGCATTTAGTTTTATCGCTAATTTTTTTACAAGGGGTGTTAATACAATCGAAATAGCCAGACATATTAAAACGGCAGCGATATATAGCATTGGGATCCTCCTTTGCGATGTCTAAGGCGTGTATTTTGTTCAATGTCCACATTCACTCATAAAGTCTACGAAACTGGCATAATGTTTATGCCGGTTGCTGATTAAAGATTTTTCATTTTCTTTCCATACAGATACTTACTTCTTCGCGCACAATGAAAACTCTCGTAAATTTAGACGTTATGAAAATCAAAATGGTTTCAATTTATTTTAAGTTTTTCTTTCAAATTCATCTTTTAAACTCACAGTCTATTTGTCCTTTAATAAAGATACTATATATTTAATGGAAATACAATACATTTATCCGTTTGCAATATAATTGTAGAATTTATGTAAAATTGATTTAGGAATGAAACCAAGAGCAATGATAAACTTGAGAATATTTTCTTAAGACTTCCCTCATACGGTTAATCCGGCTTTAATAATGTATGGCCAATGACCATTTAAAGCGTCTTTTACCACACCATATCTAATGAACACACTATATAGACTCTTCAGACACGGTATGCGCTTCTTACCAGACATTCTTACCACATTATAACAAAAGAATGCAGCTTACGAATTCTATGGTAAATCACACAAGAAGGTTTACAAAAGCCCCCCACAACTCATTTGTGAAAGGCTCAGCTTCTAAATCGATAAAATCCTGCTATAATAAAAATCAGCGTAACACCACCACCTGCCAGCAATGAAAAAACAGGTGCCGAAATAGGAATCCATCCACTTAATATGATAAAAAATGTTGAGATACACAGAAATGGAAGCAATTTGCCCATCTCGCGCCAACTACTGACCACTAACCCAAGTTTTCTTTTCGCTAAAATCACTAATAAGAGCAGATTAACCATGGTAGCAATAACCGTCCCAATGGCAATCGCCTTGGCTTCATATTGATCGATAAGCAGCCAGATAACCAGAATGTTGACTCCGAATACGGAAATTACATTAAGCAGAATCGGAATCCAGGAATTTTCCATTGCATAAAAGAATCTGGTCACATACGTGTTCAGGGCCAGACTTAATACTGATAATGAAAAAATCTGCAATAACGGGTAGGTCCGTTCCGTGGAATTCATGCTAAAATTCCCGTACTGAAATATAAATCGGATGATGTCCTCTGCGTACATAAAAATAAAAATAGAGGCTGGAATCAACAGTATAAAGAGCATGCGAAAGCCTTTCTGATAGGCCCGCTTAACTTTATCAAAATCGTTTTCTCCAACTGCTTTGGATAACATTGGATAGACGATGGTTGTCACACTTGTCATTAGCACAGCCTGAGGGAATTGAGTCATTTTTGAGGCGTAATTCATTGCTGAGATGACGCCTTCTTCTAAATGAGAAGCAAACATACGCTGTATCAGGAAATAAAACTGAATAGTCGCTCCTCCAAACATAATCGGAAGGGCAAGCTTTACGAATCTTTTCATTTCCGGGAGCGCGTATAGTCGAAACTTTATCGGAGCCAGCTTTTTTTGAAGTACAAAATAAAGCAAGAATGAAAACATAAGAATTGAACCTATTAAGGCTCCTAATCCATAAGCGTACTCCCCCATAATGAAAGTTAACCCTGCTCCCAGGATTAAAAAGACTGCATTAAATATGAGAGCACCAAATGTACTGATCCGATAATGATCATTCACATTATGTATACCGCTTAAAATCATCGCCATCGTTAAGAAAAAAGTAGCCGGAGCCATCCACCTGAAAAGTTCACTTGTCAGACGAACGGCCTCACCTGACATTCCAGAAAAAAATACATTCATCCAAAATTCCGGAAAAAGGAAAAATACAAGGGTAGCGCTCCCCATTAATAAAGCCAGTCCGGAAAAAATCGTTTGAACAAATGTATCTTTTCGTTCTTTCTCAAGTTTTGTATAAACAGAAATAAAGGCGGTTGTGATCGCTCCGCCTACAACAATATATAAAAAGTTTGGAATGGTAAAGGCGGAGATAATACTGTCCGCGTGTGAGGTGGTTCCATATTGATAGCCAATGACGACTTCCCGTGCAAACCCCAGAAGCCGTGAGATGATATTAATCACCGCAACAGCCCCTAATATTTTCAGAAAACGCGAATGCAATGTACTCGCCTCTTTTCTGGGTGACTAATGGTGTTTCCTATCCTTTTAATCATTCTCCCTGGCATAAGTCAAATCCTGTTCATTCTGGTGGAACTGCTGTTTTACCAGCTCCATACCTTGGTAAGCCATCCCTTTCATATGTTCTGATATTTGTTCAAAACGTTTTTGGGTTTCCTCCCAATTCTGAGCCATATGATGATAAGATTCATAGAAGAAAGACGGTTGTTGATTCAGATCTCCAATCTCAATGGTGTATTCGGTACAATCCATCATTTCCATAAGGTCGTACACTTTATGATGATAGGATACTGAAATAACCGGCGTATTAGATACTAAAGCAAGTATAAGTGAATGGAGTCTTGTCCCAATCACAACATCCTGCTGACTGGCAAATTCTACAATTTCACCATGAGTCATGGCCTGATCACATGTAGAAGTTCTGTCTGAATACTTCATTTTCTTCTGTATATCCTTTGTCACCATCATGTCCTGAGGATATTTAGTTGAAAAGAAATTTATAACAGCATTTGGATACCTGCTCAGCATCATATCCAGGTTTGCAGCCATCCCTTCCACATAATCCACGTACATATTCGTATTTTCCTCTGGCCAGTAAGTGCTGTTATAAAAGGGAACAGCTGTTACTCCAAATCGGATTTTATCCCCTTTCACAGAAGGTTTCTCTATATTCTCAGGGATCGGAACCTGAAAGGCCGGATCGCCAATGACATATACAGGGGATTTAACACCAATGGAGATAAGCAGTTCCTTCGACTTCGGGTCACGAACTGTAACAAGATCTGAAAGGTGTGCCAGTGATTTTAATAATTTCTTTCCCGTGCGTGTAATAATCGGACCAGCGCCAACTCCATATAATACAACGGGAGTCTTTGCTAACTTCGCTATCCATCCATACATCCCATATAAAAATGGTTCTCGTCCATATAAATCCATAAAAATACCGCCGCCGCCAACCAAAAGCAAATCGATTTTTCGAATGGTTTTCCAATTGCGAACCAGCGTATGAAAAAGTGTAGTAAACCCATTTGTCTTTTTGAAATAAAGCTTTGTTGATTGAACGCCATACTTCCTGCTTGTATATTCAGGCTGATTGGAAAATACAATAATATTCTTCCGTTCAATATTATGGGTCTTCTCTAATAAAACGAGAATTCCTTCTAAGATGGATTCGTCACCTTGATTGTTATTACCATAATTCCCCACAATACCAATTACCATGTTATTTTCAATCCTTTTCAGGGCTTATCTCCCCTATACTCAATGAAATTCATTTATATCATGAATGCCGACCGTTTACAACCGATAACCGACCATCAGATAATACATTTTCATTCTATCATTTTAACATGAAGCCCTTGCATAATAAACAACAATATTAGACAGTTTCCCACATTTTCCTTATGATTGGCTATTTCATTCATGTTATAATATTTTTTAGCATAATCCATAATTAAGGAGATTAAACGTATGAGCGTTCTTAATAAACAACCATTTACTAAAGACGATCGTAATATAAAAGGATATAAAAAAACGGTAGAAAAAATCAATTCGCTTGAAAGCCACTTTGAACAATTCACTGATGCCCAGCTTAGATCGAAAACAGATGAATTTAAAAAGGAACTTACGAATGGAAAAACTCTTCACGACATAGCCCCACAGGCCTTTGCAGTTGTACGTGAGGCTTCTAAACGTGTGCTTGGATTACGCCACTATGATGTACAGCTACTGGCAGGTCTGACACTTCTTGACGGGAAAGTGGCGGAAATGGCAACCGGTGAAGGGAAAACTCTTGTAGGCTCCCTGCCAAGCTATCTAGTTGCCTTGGAACAAAAAGGAGTTCACGTAATTACTGTAAACGAGTATTTGGCAAGCCGTGACAAAGAACTCATTGGCCCAATCCATGAATTTCTTGGGCTAAACGTTGGCTTGAATGTACCTATGATGGGTTCAGAGGAAAAAAAAGAGGCCTATAACTGTGACATTACATATGGTGTAGGAACAGAATTTGGCTTTGATTATTTACGTGACAATATGGTGCGTTCCCTGGATCAAAAAGTACAACGCCCTTATCATTACGCTATTGTTGACGAAATTGACAGTGTGCTCATTGATGAAGCAAGAACTCCATTAATCATTGCCGGAAAAGACAAGCCTATACAGAACCTTTATGGAGTATGTGCGAAGGTGATTAAAACACTGAAGCAAGATGAAGACTTTACCGTTGATCGTGAATTAAAGGTTGTTAACTTTACTGACCAGGGACTGAATAAATGCGAGAAGATCTTCAGTATTAATAACTTGTTTGATCTTGAACACAGCTCCCTTTTCCATGCCCTTCTGCAGGCGTTACGTGCCCGAATGCTATTTGAGCGTGATGTCGACTACATTGTGGAAGAGGATGAAGTAAAGCTGGTGGATATGAATACCGGTCGTGTCATGGAAGGGCGCAGTCTTAGTGATGGACTTCATCAGGCGATTGAGGCTAAAGAAGGCGTACCAAATACAGACGAAAACAAAACGCAGGCTTCCATTACCATTCAGAATTATTACCGCATGTACCCAACATTAAGCGGAATGACAGGTACGGCTAAGACAGAGGAGACCGAGTTCAAAAGTGTCTATAACATGGAAGTTGTACAGGTACCTCCAAACAAGCCTAATATTCGTGTGGATCTGCCCGATATGGTTTATTTAACCAAAGAGCAGAAATACGCCCAGCTTGTGAAGGAAGTCAAAAAACGTCATGATAAAGGACAACCTGTATTGATTGGGACCAGAACGATTGTCCAATCTGAACAAATTGCGGATTATTTGAATGAAGCGAATTTGGACTTTGAATTACTTAATGCAAAAAGTGTTGAGCAGGAAGCCAAATTGATTTCCATGGCCGGGCAAAAGGATCAAATTACCATTGCTACCAATATGGCAGGTCGAGGTACAGACATCATGCTTGGGGACGGTGTCGCTGAACTTGGCGGGCTCCATGTAATTGGAACGGAACGAAACGAAGCAAGACGTATCGATAACCAACTGAAAGGCCGTTCAGCACGTCAAGGAGATCCAGGATCAACTCAATTTATTATATCTCTTGAGGATAATCTTTTCATACGCTATGCTTCAGACGAGCTCGAAAGACTTCGGCCAAAGCTGAAATCAGATGAAACAGGCCTTGTCACGAACAAAGGCATTCCTAAGTTTGTAGAAACAGCTCAAAAGATTAGTGAGGGCGTTCACTTCTCGCATCGTGAATTTAACCTTAAACTGGAAGATATTATTAATGACCAAAGTAAAATTATTTATCAGTTTAGGGACTCTCTGCTGGATGCAGAAAGCCCCCTTCAATTTTTACTGGAGCAGACAAAGAATACTCCTAATGATATCATTGCTCATTTTTGTTCCGAGGAAATTGTACCTGAGGAGTGGAATTTAGTAGAGTTGGAGGATTCCCTGAACCATATTCTGTTGCCAACCCTGTCATTCGAAGGGCAGAATTTTGAAACACGGCAAGATGTAGAATCCTTTGTTAAACCCTATATTCAGGGGCATATTGATACCCTTCAGCATTTTGAAAATAAGCAGGATGTGCAAAACACAATACGGAACATTGCATTATATGTCATCGATACTTTATGGAAACGTCAATTGGATGCGATGAACCAACTGAAGGAAGGGATTGGGATTCGTCACTATCAACAAGAGGATCCATTCCGTATCTTCCAAAATGAGGGTTATGATATGTTTGAGGCGATGTATAACGACTTATATTATGAACTTTGCAGCCAAATGAAGAAGTTCTTCCAGAATATTTTAGAAAAGGAACAGAATAACTAAGGGGGATGCGTTCATGTTTGGAAGAAAGAAAAAGAAAGCGGAAGAAAGTCAGACTGTTACAGAAGATATGCTTCAGGACAATCAGGTTGATGATTCTGTCGAAGGGATTGAAACCGAATTGTCCATCCCTGACGAATGGAACATGCGAAATGAAGATCGTTATGTCTATGCCTTCCATAATACTGTGAGCCCTAAATTGAAAAAGAATCAAATCTCTGTTTACGGAATAGAACTAAAGCCATTAATGAATGATGGATATAGTGTGAATACCTTAATTCGGAGTACAGTAAAGAAGCCGATCTCATTTGGGAATACAAACATTTTACTACTGGATCCTGACAAAAATGTCGTTGCACGTAAAGAATTTGATATGAGTAAATTGGGAACCTTACCCCCTAATTCTGCTCGACCACTTAAATTCACCTTCCGGAAAGAGGATCTCGTAAATAAAGTAGATCTATCTGACAATGATGACTGGGCGATAGCTTTTGAATTAAAGAAAAAGCATCAGCTGGATCTTCCGGATTCATGGGAAAACAAGATTCCCGATGAGACAAAAGCAGGGCTTGAGAAAATCGTGGCCAACGCTTCCCCATTAAAGCCAGGTGAAGTGAACTTTATGGGAATCAGTGCAAATCAGACCGATCAAAAGGATTTGTCCGTAACAGTCCTGATTCGTAATGGTTCAGAGAAAAATATCAGCTTTCAGCAAATCCCATTAGCATTTAAAGATGGCAGTAATGAGGTCATTGCCAAAGGGACCTTTAAACTGGAGGACTTTGAGGTTAAGGCAAACACGAGTAAACCATGGACCTTTATCTTTCCATCATCCATGATTCAAACAGAAGAGCTGGATTTATCCAAATGGCAGGTGTTTCCTGTTAATAATCAATAAACCATACCTGGGGACTGTCCCTCACCACTTTAGAGAACTAAAGCAGCGGGAGACACGAAGTCTTGTGGAGAAGCAATCTCTGCAAGGCTTTTTTGTTTAATCATTCTTAATGAACGCTACAAAACTATTTCAAAGCACAAAAAACTGCACCACCTAAGTGATGCAGCTTGTCCAATCTTATAGTTCTTTAATAAAGTCTCCGTGAACCCAGGCTGGTTCGCCATTATAAATAATTTTGTACCAGTCCCCATCCTTAACAAGGTTTCCTTCATCGTTTAGTACTCCAAATACTACTTCCTTGTTTCCAAGAGAACCGACTACGGTGCCTTCAGGTTTTACCCTAACATTTAAGGAGGTGTCGATTTTTATGGTTTGCAGCAGATTGGTAAAGTCAACATATTTTCCTGATACCCAGCCTGTCTGATTGGCTGTTTTCACCTTATACCATCCGCCATTTTCACCTATGACTTCTAATTTTGTACCCTTGCTTAAGGTTGTGATAATGGTTTCGTATGGCGCTTTACGTATACGTAGGTCAGATGTTGATGTTTTTCCTAATGCACCTCTTAAAGTATGATCAATCTGATAGGCTGCTTCTCCTGTTGGCTTTCTTGATGCAGAAGGCTGATTTTTATATTTTGGTACTTCAAACTGGAGTGCTACGTTTTTATGAAGGTCATCATTTTCAAACATGTTCTCCAGATTCTTAGCTTGAATGACTGCCCACATGACGTGAGTAGCATATTGATGATCGCCAGGGTCTCTTGGATTCCATTTCATCTTGTATAATGTATCCTGACCTTGTCCAATGTACCCATTATTAATAAATGCTGCCCCACCAATGATAGCCTCTTCAGGTGTGAACCATCCTTCTTTGTAAGCATGCTCGGAGCCACATTTTATTGGACAGGAATCAAACGCCCTAATTCCGAATACATTGTACGTTGTTTTCTCAGTGACTTCTTTCCCATCTACTTTTGAAACTGGATATCCAGAAGCTAATGCAGAGGTTCCATTCCCTGTTTCATGTAATGCGTGGGCAATTAAGTATAATTCATTTATACTATACTTCTTTGCTGCTTCTATAAATGCATCTGCCGTACCCTCAAGGCTTCCTTTTCCAGCAAGTATTTTGTTATTGATCTCTTCTGCTGACAATCCAGAGGTTCCAGAAAGAACTAAAAATTGATAGTATGCACTGGTTCCTTTTTCAAAGTTTGCTGGATTTGCATAGTATTTTACTAATTCTTCACTAGCTAAAAATTGACCTGCTCCATCTACTTTTGGGGTCTTTTGCATTTGTCTGTTCATAACATCGGAGAAATTTATATCGTAATTCGTTGTTTTATGTGCATTCGGTACCGTGTTATTGTCATCAGGTACAGTTCCATACTCTTCTATTAAATCCAGGGATGTCATGGTTTTATAGAGAAATGTTGCAAACTGGCCCCTGGTGATTGTTTCGCCTGGTCTAAAATCATCTAATTGATTTGTTATCCCATATTGAGCAAGAATCTTTACATTTACTTTATGATCTTTATAGACATTTTTTAAGTTAATCCCAGGATTGGTTCCATTATCCTGTAGATCAAAGGCTTTGACAATCGTAGTCGCCATTTGCTGTCGGGTTAGTTTATCAGTTGGGCCAAACACTCCATGATTCCCTTTAAAAACACCTGGTGTGACTCCGGCAATTTGTTTGGCGTACATACTATCCATGTCTACATCCTCATAGTATTTGTTAAGTACAGCCTGAATTTCTTCGCTAGTATTAGCCTGAATTTCTTTTGCATTTGTGTTCTTAAGAGCTTCATAAAAGAGTACTGCACCGTGCCGACGAATTAATTTTTCCTTATATCCAAATGTACCATCGCCTTTGCCATTGATGACCCCGATATCTGTCAGTTTCATTATAGCTGGATAATGGGAATCTTCTGGACTCACATCTGAATATCTACTGGTTCCATCTGCATGTACAATGAAAGGAAAAAGTACGAGAATGAACATCATCATTAAAGTTATTAAGATTTTTTGGTTCAACCTAATTTCCACTTGTTGTTCCCCTCCCTTCCTGTAAGTCTCTATTACAATATTAAACTAGTTATCCGACAAAATATAGGGTATTTTTTCATGATTTCTTTAAAAATTCTTATTTTTGCTGCTGAATATAATTATAGAGAAAAACAGAGAAATGTTCCCTGCTAACTTTTAGAGAAGGTCTGAAGGTATTGTCTTCATAACCTTTTGTTATCCCGTTTGCTGCCAAGGTATTGATGACGTCATAAGCAAAATAATCCTTCGATACATCAGAAAAGTCCTGTTCCATGGAACCTGTTAAATCGTAAGCATTAACTACGATAGCTGCCATTTGTGCACGGGTAAGATTATCTTTAGGATTAAATTCACCCTTTAAATTTCCATGTACAATACCTAGTTCGGACGCTTTTGCTATCGCTTTATATCCATATGTGTCCGGATCTACATCCTTATACCCGGGATTCTGAACAACTGCATTTTCAAAGTCTATTCCTTTTTCCTTCAAAATCATCTGAATAGCCTGAAGTCTGGTTACCTTAGCCTCAGGCTTGAATGTACCGTTTGAAAATCCACGGATAATTCCTCTATCATGTAATAGCTTGATAGGTTCGACGTAGCGGTCTACATCAGGGAAAACACTCTTGACATCTTGATTTTTTGCCGCATTTGCTGTTCCGGTTATTTCTATCTCATAAGGCTGACTGGACCAGTGATCATAGAAATCATGGACTTTCAGGAAGTACGTTCCCTTTTCAGCCTGAAATTGATATTGTTCCCCTTCTCCAATATGCCCTTGATCCATTTTATAGCGTTTACCGTTATCATCATATACCGTTCCCACTAGATTAAGAGTAGTAGAATGATTATGAATGTTGATTTCCACAGTTGACGAGGAATCTACTTTAAAACTATACCAGTCCTGATCCATAGGATGGTCTACCTTTTGTTTCTCTGAGGAATTGATACTCTTAGCGTCTGCTTGTGTATCCGGGGCATCCTGTGTCCAATCAGGTAAATTGACAGCTAATGACTTATAGCCATTCACAATCCCATAACCATTTACATTTTCCCACTCTTCCCCGGATTCCGCACCAGCTTCAAGCGCCCACTCAATTTCATAGTTTTTCCAGGAAGGGTGTTCGGCCTTTATGAGACCTGCTAAGGCACTGACCATTGGGGCGGAAAATGACGTACCAGCGGCTGTTGCATATCCTCCTTCATAGTAGGTACTAAAAATATTCACTCCTGGAGCTGTTATATCAACATAATTACCATAATTAGAGAAATCAGCTTTACGGTCGTTTTGATCGATGGCCGAAACACTGATGACACCTGGATATGACGCCGGATATTGGGGCGTGATTACATTGTCATTACCGGCCGCAGCCACAAGTACGATTCCAGCATCATATGCGGCCTTAATCGCCTTTTTCTCTATTAAGCTAGGCTGAGTTGAAGAATAACTCATATTTATGACATCAGCACCCTGTTGCATGGCATAATGAATCCCCTCAACAATGTGCTCTATGCTTAACGTTCCTTTTTGATTTCCGACTTTAACGGGAAGAATTTTGGACTGAAAATCCAGTCCAGTCATTCCCTGTCTGTCTGCATTTGCAGCAATAATCCCGGCAATAAAAGTTCCGTGGAAGTGGTCATCATCAGGTAAGGAATCATTATTGACAAAGTCAAAGCCTGGTAATACGCGCCCTTTTAAATCAGGATGGTTTTTGTTTATCCCTGTGTCGAGTACTGCAATTGTTACATCTGAGGAACCTTTTGTCATCTCCCATGCCTCAGACATATCCATGCGATTTGCATACCATTGCTTGGAATAATAAGGATCTGCAGGAACATAAGAGCTTGTTCTTATATAGACAGGTTCAGCAATAGAAACATCAGGGTCCTGATTGATTTCCCGCAGTTTTTTATAAAAATCTTTGCTTTCTGGTACACGGACTACAATAAATTCGTTATTTTTTAAAATTTTATAGGATTCAACGAGAGTAACCCCGTATTTCTTAGGGTTAAACGCTAAATTATCTAAATTATTGACGACTTCTATAATGATTCTCCGGTCATGAACGGTATTTACATCCACTTCTTTTTCAGCTACGTCTATATTATTCTGTTTCGTTAAGGGCTGCTGTTCTTCCAAGGGGGCTGCAAATAGACGAGAAGGAAATAACATCATGGCAATGAGAAATAATAGCGATATTCTTCTGATTGTTTTATTCTGTCTCATTTTGGCTATCTCCCTTTGTGTATGTCTTTTGTTTGTTGTCACATGCACTTTCTTAGCCGATACATTTTTATTGAACAATTATAAGATTAAAAAAAGAACGAGTCTTAACCCGTTCTTTTCAGTTCTACTCATCCCTTACTAAGTTTATTATACGGATTTCGACAAATTCCGCAATGGGAGTTTAAGGGATTTATAAGATTCGTCTATCAGCTTAGAAATCTACCATTGTACGATAGATAAAGATAGCAAATTGTGACCTTGTAATATCTTCATTCGGACGGAATGGATCGGCAACGGTTATGTCATTTTGATAAATTTTATTTACCGCTTCAGAATTCCAAATTTTGCCTTGATCCTTGAATGTATGAGTTTCAGTTGGTTCGCTATAATAAGAATCGAAAGCCTCTGTCATGACCTGGGCCATCTGAGAGCGTGTTAAATACTCATTTGGACGAAGCTCTCCACCGCCACCGAGAAACTTATGGTATTCAACTTCTCTTAGCTGCTCATAATAATCGTTTGTTTTCTTTACATCATCAGAAATCATTTCATAACTATCCGGCGCGGAAAGATTTAAAATATTATCCAGGATAACCGCAACATGCTCACGTCTTAATTTATCTTTGGAGCCAAAGCTGCCATCCTGATATCCTTGCACATAGTCATTCATTGCGGCAAAGGCAAGTGCCGCTGCACGTTTGTCATCAATCGGATCACTGAACATGAGGTCCTTGCTTTCCTTGTTCAAATAGGCTGAGGCTACCTGACCCGTATCCTCTGCACTTTCCACCTTATAGTACACATAATCGTTATCGATATCGTTTAATTCTTGTGGTTCCCCTTTGATTGTTAAAGGTGTATACGGCCAGAGCTTTTTGTCGGGATTACCGTCATATTCTCCTTTATAAAAGCTGACTGACCCATCTCGCTCATCAATATAGACAATATCTCCCTGTTCATACATTTGCTGACTCGGTGTAACTGTCTCTGTTACATAGCTTTTGCCTTCAGGGAAATGCATCCGGTTATCCCCGTCTTCATAATTGATATCAAACTTAGGAAAATCAAAGTATACATAGTCTGGTGACTCATCCCAGAAAATTAATGAAGCACCTTCTATACGTTTATAGACACCAAACTGGTAAGTGTCACCTGAATTGACATTGGGGTCATTGCCACGTGACAGCCCATTATAGGCCGCTATGGCAAAATACCAATTTTCAAGGATATGACGGCTTCCATTATTTATTTTTGGTGTATCCAAATCCCATTTATTATCTAAAACCTTAGCGCCTACCTCAATATTATACCTAATGTCAGTCTTAAGTTTTTCTTCATTAACGGAAAAATCAATGTTGCCTGGTGTTACTTGCATAATCCCAATCCCGCCGTCAGTTGAAATATAAGGTGACCCATCCTCGTTAAACTGCTTATATCCTGTTTCCTCGTAGGCAATCGCCTTTAAAATTTCTGGCGGAATATCATACTCACGGGCAATATCTGAAATGATTTCTTTCTTTTCCTTAATAGATAGATTACCAGCTTCATAATTTTCTGGTACTAAAGTCAATACTGAAATCGCTGTCAATGTCATAATTAACGTTACTAAAAATGCTTTAAACTTTTTCAAATTTATCCTCTCCCCTATGTAAATCTTCCTGATTCTATTATACGGTTTTCTGCCGGAAATGAAAATAATAGAAAATACTCATTCGTTTAAATTCGACATGGACGTGACATACTAAAATGAACATGGTTACCATGATGGAGTGATATTCAATGGAATTTGTTCACTACAGATTAAAGGAAACCGAACATGGGTATGAAATTTATCTCTATGTAGATCCCAATGATAGTGAGTTTGCCAGAGAATTGGGCGACAGACCTGATGAAATGAAGGAAGACCTAAAGGAAAGAGTACATCAGTTTATTAAAAAAAGAATGCGTGGCGTCCGGATCGTAACGGCCAATATTATGATTGGAACAACCCTTTTAATGGCTGTGCCTTTACAGGACGTAAGTGCGCATGATGCGTCTTTTAATATGTCTTATTTATATTTTGGTAGTACACAGCAAAACATACAATCGGTTGAACAGACAAATGGAAATCTAGACGTGATTGCACCTTCCTACTTTGATTTAAATACGGACGGATCCTTGGCGATCACCAGTAAATTTGATAAAACCTTTGTGGATGAAATGCACAAACGTGGCATTCGTGTCGTTCCATTCGTAAGCAACCACTGGGATCGTGAAGTAGGAAGAGCTGCTCTTGAAAACCGAGAACTCCTGTCTGATCAGATCGCAAATTTTATTATTGAAAACCAGTTAGACGGGGTAAACGTAGATATCGAAAATGTAACAGATGCAGACCGTGATCACTATACCGATTTTGTGCGACTGCTTCGGGAGAAATTACCGGTTGATAAGGAAATCTCCGTAGCTGTTGCAGCCAATCCCAATCAGTGGACAAAGGGCTGGCACGGCTCCTATGATAACGAAGAATTAGCTAAATATGCAGATTATTTGATGGTGATGGCTTATGATGAGCATTTCCAGGGTGGTGATCCAGGACCAGTAGCGAGTATATCCTGGGTGGAAAAGACCATCCAGACGATGATTAACGGAGATAACGTCCCCTCAGAAAAAATTGTATTAGGACTCCCATTCTTCGGACGCTACTGGAATGATGCCGAAAGTACTGGGGGATATGGGGCATCGAACACACAAGTGGAAATGCTGATTTCGAAATATAATGGTGCGGTCACCTTTGATGAACAAAGTCAATCCCCTAAAGCCACGTTTACTATTAAAGCGAGCGATCCAGCTACTACAATAGCGGGAAGAACATTGAAACCTGGAAATTATGAGGTCTGGTACGAAAATAATGAATCCATTCATGCGAAAATCGATCTTGTCCATAAATATAACCTCAAGGGTACAGGATCCTGGAGTTTAGGTCAGGAAAACACGTCTGTATGGAATAACTATGGCATGTGGCTGTCAGACCATGAGCATACGCCAGATAACAGCCCGGATGTTCAAACTGCCGACCAGACCAAAGATTTATTACCCTTTAAGGATACCCGGACGCATTGGGCTCATGATGAAATTCTATATACGTATCAAAAGGACTGGTTTCAAGGGCGGACTGACACAACGTTTGCACCAAACGATGGGTTAACCAGAGCTCAGGCCGCAGCACTGTTTGTAAAAATTTTTGATTTAAAGCCTATTGAACCCCTTGGGAATACAGCAACCTTTACAGATGTGGGGACTGATTACTGGGCCTGGGAGGTCATTGAAATCGTTCAGCAGCATGGGGTGTTTAAAGGACGTTTAGATGGTACGTTTCAACCTCGTTCAGAATTAACAAGAGAGCAAATGGCTGCTGTTCTGGATAATGTTCTATCCGATGTTTATGACCCGGCTAAAGCAAATGAACATGTTTCCTTTCGAGATGTCTCCGAGGACAATGGGTTTTATAATGCTATCGTAAATATGAAACAACAGGGCATCTTTGAAGGTTCTCAGGATGGAACATTCAGACCTGGAGACTCTGTCACAAGAGCGCAAATGGCCGTTGTGCTGACGAATTCTGCTGATAAAATTCATGAAGTCAAAGGTGATTCTCTGTTTAATCAAAACCTAAGATCAGGGAACCAGGGGGCTGATGTTACCCTCCTCCAGATTTATTTAAAGCGGATAGGTTTTTTAGGGAATGTAACAAGTACATTTAACCAGGAAACAGAGGATGCCGTCCGTACCTTCCAGCAGAAATATGGTCTGAGTGTAGATGGAATTTCAGGTCCTGTAACAGCAAATAAATTATTAGACGTCCTGAAGTGATGAGAAAATGCTTGAATGATTAAAGAATCATGGCGGAATCATGTCCTTAACATAGAACAGTCATGATTCCGCCATCCATATTTCTATTTAATTTTTCTATAAAACTAAAAAATCCCAGTCACTCCTTAACTGCCTGATAGGAAAGATACAGAAAAGTAGCAAACTGTCCACGGGTGACAGCCTCCCGCGGCCGATAATTATTAAGCTGATTGGTAATGCCTAAATCTGCTAAAATTTGTACATTTTCTTTATGACTCTTGCCGACATTGCCTAAGTTGATGTCTACATGAGAAGCTTGATATTTTTCAAGGTCAAAGGCATTAACAAGGGTGGATGCCATTTGTTGTCTCGTTAAGGACTGACCTGGTAAGAATTCTCCATCTCTCCCTTTGAAGATTCCATTTTTGTCAACTGCATGAATAAACTCGGCGTATGGATGATCTGTGCTGATATCCTTAAACATTGACGTTTCTTTGGTTAGTTCCTCTGTTTTCAAATCCAGTGCTCTGGTAAACATAATAGCCGCATGAGCACGGGTGAGGCTTTTGCCAGGGCCGAATGAACCATCTTCATAGCCCTTAATCCCTTTATCAGATATCCAATGAACACCTTCATAATGCGTGTCCCCTGGTGATATGTCCCGATAATATAATGATTGTGCTGCCGGTTCTGTTGATATTCCCATTAATATGGTAGAAACCCCTCGTTCAGATCCACCGGAAGGAGAATTCACCACACTTATCTTTTCATCACCTAGTTGTCGTACGGCCATGGTAGTGGATCCACCTCCATCCAGATTCAAAGCATATTCAGCACCTAAATCTACTAAATACCTGGCAAATTCTGATAGATTCATCCCCCGGCTGTATCCTGGCTGGCGGCCATCTACGGTGACAAAAAAGACCTTTTCGCCTGTAGCATCAATCGCAACGGCTGTTCTTGGTGCCACTAATGAAGCACGATAGCTATCCGGATTCATACTTAAAGAGACTTCCCCATCCTTCACAAGTCTTGGCCCGCTTGCCAGCATAAATTCTGAGTGCATCCATTCACTATTTATATCAATGGATAGATTAATAGAATCACCAGCTTCCAAGTTTGAAAGAATTGTTCTTCCGTCTCCATTACCTGAAAGGACAAAGCCATTTTCAGGAATGGCTACATCCGTCTGATCCCCTTTTTTATAAATGGCCACAACCTCTCCGTTATATGTCTCCCCAAACTGTAAATCGGGTGCAGCAGTTGTTTTAATCACAACTTCTCTTCCATATGGATTGGTGTCGGCATAGCCATTATGATAGCTTGATGTATATAAAATGAGATTATCTTTTTTTCTTTCTTTATTATGGCTGGTGATTTCATATGTATGCCCCTGATGTTCAAACATCAAATCAAGATCATACTCTGCGATTTTAGCTTGTCCATTTTTATCGATTCCAAAAGCAATGGATTCGTTTACATAGGCTTCATTTGATTCACCCACTTTGCCCGCGCTAATCAGGCGATTATCTTTGGAAATCAGATTCATGGGTTCTCCGTTACGGGTGTAATAAAAACCCCCATTAATCGCACCCGCAACCTGATGTCCATCCTGATGATATTTCATGGCCTGTGACGTTGTTTCCTGCAATGTGGTTAAAGATGATGGATAGCCAACCTCTACATTCGTATATGTATCACTTAAGTCTATTTCCATGACACGCATGGAATTAGGAGAATCCTGTTGACCTACCTGTAATTCCTGATAGTAAGTTCCACTTGATACCTGGTACTCATCCTTTACCGTTGATGCCTGTATATGTATGGCATGAAATGTAAATCCTAAAATTAACAGACAACATATTAGAAGTCTTAACCTGTTCGCTCTTTTCACTATATGCCTCTCCCCTATTACTTATAGTCCTAGACTTATTTTAACAAAAATATCGACAATTTTTTATATTATTTTTAAAATAAACATAGTTAAAACTTGATGTACTTGAAACACAGGATACTTTAAAGCATAATAAACAAGTGATAAATTGAAACGCGAGGTGCCATAATATGAGCAAGATTCAAAGAAATGAACCCTGTCCATGCGGGAACGGCAAAAAATATAAGAAGTGCTGCGGTATGTTCCAGAGCGATGAAGTGAGCCTGATTAATGAAGAACTGACTCACTTGCATCAGAAGTTCATTTCCTTTTCACAAGACCATTATCAGGAAAAAATTGATAAACTCGTGGAATCCTATCTGAGTCCGGAACTAAAGAAACATAGCGACCTGGCTGATATCTTTAGAATGGGGGTTACAATCTGGATTCTCATAAACGTGTCTTCATTTGAAAATCATCGTACTTTATTAAATCTCTTTCTGGAGCAACAGGATGCACCATTACATCCTCAAACGTATAAGAGAATGGAAAACTGGATAAGTCGACAGCCATCTGTCTATAAAATCTTGAGTACTAATAAAGAAACCCATTATGTAACTATCGAGGATTTAAGAGACCATAAGACTTATTCCATTCGTTACTATGAAGGGAATGAATTTATCGAGGGAAGTGTGCTGATTGGTACACTGGTTCCGTTTATCGAGGCTCAGAACTTCCTTTACAGCATGATTAAGTTATATCCACAAGATGAGGAAAGTGTGCCACAGCTATTGCAGGAATATACGGAAAAGGATGGCGGTTTAGCCGAACATTTCCCTGCCTTTTTAAACGACGCTCTCCTGCTTGGTCACGACGGGGGTGAAACAAACCCACAGTATGAAGAAGTGGTCCAAATATTTGCCGATCACATGGTCGATAAGGAGATGAGTGATGAAGTTATCCTAAAAGGGATTTCTCTTTGGAATCAATACAGCCAGAAGGAACATCCATCTTTGAAAAAGCCGGAATCATACGCAGCAGCTTTAGAGTATTATGTGCAGAAGGTTGTATTGAAGAATGAAACGGTTACGCAATCTCAAATTGCCGAGGAATATGGTGTGCCTCATGGGTCGGTGTCTAATAATTATCGGAAATTGTCTAATGTGTTGGCGTGATTGATAAAGGGATGATTACTTGGGGGCCTTATCATCGGCAGGTAGCATACGAATTACAAGTTCCTAAGTCAAATACTGGGGTGAGCACATCGCTCACTCCTAATTTATGCGATCCGAAATGTTATATTTTGACTGATGATGTAATAACACATTTATTCTGAAGCGGCTAAATAGTCTAAAACCAAATGCATTTCTTTTAATCCAACAGGGGCCAATTGCTTCGCTGTTTCAAACCACAAGCATAAAGCTTTCTTTAAGCTCTGTTTAATTCACTTGATTTTTCCCTGTAGTAATTTATGTACCATAACTGCTTGTCGGTTAAGTTCTCATAATGCTTATAAAACACGTGTTGCATTCGTTTACACTTCTTACGATCGTAATCATCAAACTCAATTTGCACCTTCCGTCGAACTCTTTCTAAAGCCCAATAGATATACCGACAAAAGTGAAATCGATCAGCTACTACAATTGGTCGTCCCAGGGCTTGATCAACAGCTGCTTTGAAGGAATGACTCATATCCATGACGACGAACTCAACGTTATCTCCATGTTCTCGTACATAGGCCATTAGTGTCTCTTTTTTTGTGGTCTTTCTAAATCTCTAATGGCTTTCTTTCAACCGAATCGGCAATAACGGTTTGTTACTTTTCGCCACTTGCATCTCCCTTATATTCATCTATCGCAATAACCTAAGGTAACTTCTTTGTTTCACTTAACATCGAAGCACTAACCTGATCAAAACGGCGCATAACCGTTGTAGGAGAGGTGTCGAAGCGATCTGCGGCATCCTTAAAGTTCTTACCATTGATTAACTCACTACCTATCGCCTGGTTAAACTATAGAGACTGCCTATGATAACGCTCCACAATCGAATTATCTTCATAAAACCGTTTACCGCAGTTTTCATTTTCACAAACATACCGACGTTTTTGGTAAAATAAGACTGTTCGTCTACCAAAAATATGATTATGTTTAATCTTTTGTACACGGTAATCATGGACTCGATCCGTAACTTGTCTACAACACGGACATTGGTGAGGTACACGCTCCAACTCCACATGAAGTTGATAGTACGCGGCTTTCTCGAATGTTGGTAATGATAAACTCTCCTAATCCTGGTAAAGAAAAATTAGAATGCAATTGCACGCATCTCCTTTTTGTGGTTGTTTATTGGTCTAAACAAAGTCTAACAAAATTAGGAGATTGCGTGTTTTCTTATGCCCCGAAAAGTTATCAGAAAATTGTCGGCACCCCAACATATATTTTAGAGCCAATTTAAAAGTCTGTAGATTTGGGTGTCTACAGGCTTTTTTGTACAAGTTTTCTTCAATACCCACTTAGTTATATAAAACCTAGAGACGAGCAATCCCAATGTTTGAAAAAGAAGCCCTGCAGAGATTGATCTCCACAAGACTTCCATACATTCCAATTTAGTTCCTTAGAGCGGCGGGGGAACTGACCCCTATATTTAATTTTGCAAATTTGATTAGGCATGAATAATAGCTGCTAATATACCAGGAAAATGGCTACCAATAAATACAAACCATTTAATATTATTCCTGTAATCCCCATCCAAATCATGGAATCAGTACTTCTATTAAACCTTGAAAGTCCGATTGTTGATATTATTAAGCCTGTAAATGGAACAATAACAATAAATGATAAAAATATAGATATAATTCCTAGCGAGAAACCTATTGCACATAATTTATTTACACTTTTATTAGTTGTGTACTCCATGTTTATACCCTTTCTTTTTCACTTTTAACACGAGGAAAGTCCTCCCTTTATGGAGAACACGAAGTCCCTCTAAATGCGGACATTGCCACACTTTCAAAATTCGACAAAATTCGGGTGGTGACAGGCACCGTAACTACAATTTATAATATACTGCCTTTTCTTCTTTCATATTAAGTGCGTTTTTTGTATCGAATATTATATTGGAGAACTTTTTAATTCTATCCAGGTCGAATGTTGAGTGATCTGTTAAGATAATGACTACATCGTAATTACGTAATTGTCTATAGTTTACGTCTTTTACATTGTATGTCTTACTGGCTGACTTTAGAGTTGTGACGTAAGGATCAAAGATATCAACCTGGCCATTATATTCTTCCAGCGTATTTACTAGGTTAAAAATAGGAGATTCTCTTACGTCAGAAATATCCTTCTTATACGTTGCACCTAAAATAGCAATTTTACTATTATTCATCGTAACATCTATATCATTTAAGATACGCATTAGCTTGTTGACAGTATAATCATTCATTTGACTATTTATTTCACCAGCAGTGTTGATAAGTCTTGTATTCACACTATAGTCCTTTGCTTTATAAGTTAAATAGTAAGGGTCTACCGGAATACAGTGGCCACCAATACCAGCAGTTGGATAAAATGCCATGAAGCCGAATGGTTTTGTTTTAGCTGCATCAATTACTTCCCAAACATCAATGTTCATCTTTTCACTGACTTCTGCTAACTCATTAGCTAATGCAATATTTACGAAACGGAATGTATTTTCAAATACTTTTGCCATCTCTGCAACTTTTGTAGATTCTACTACGTGTGTAAGCCCACTAATAAACAGTTCTGCAACTATACCACAATGTTCTGTATGCCCACCAATTACTCTTGGTGTGTTACGTAAGTCGTATACTTTATTAGAAGGGTCAATTCTCTCTGGGGAATAAGCAACAAAGATATCATGACCAACCTCAAAACCTTTTTCTTCTAGTTTATTCACAACATATTCTTCTGTTGTTCCCGGGTAAGTTGTACTTTCAAGAATAACTAAACTACCAGGCCTTACATTTTCAGTAACGTCATTCATTGCAGATTCAATAAACCTCAAGTCTGGCTGCTTATGTTCATCTATAGGTGTGGGTACACATATCGTAATGACATCTACAGTATTCAATTGTGAAGCATCTGCTGTTGCTTTTACCATTCCGCTTTTTACTAATTTACTTAATTCAGACGTTTCTACGTCATCAATATAGCTAATTCCATTGTTAATATTATTAACTTTAGACTCATCTTTATCAAATCCAACTACATTAAATCCATAAGATGCCCGGTGTATTACGTTTGGAAGCCCTACATAGCCTAATCCTATAACACCAACTACAGCCGTCTTTTCTTCAATTTTATCCTTCAGACGATTAAAATAAGCTAATTTATTTGTCATTAAAGTTGACAATGATATTCCTCCAATTTCAAATTAATTATCTGTTGGTTTCTCTATTCATTTAAGACTTCATATACTACTAATTACCTTGTTCCCCAGTTATCTGCTTTTATGGTTAATAATGAAAATACTCGTACTGGGAAAAGGATTAGCATATGCATTAATGCAAAAAATGGTGAGAGTAAATAAACTAACGGATTTCTAAATACATAGTAAATTCCACCAGCCAATGATGATAATGTTAGATAAGCCATAGAATATATTAGGAGAAGATATAGTGCAGTTGTAGATCCAGTTAACAAGGAAACCAAACTGGAAATTCCAAAGATTAGCCACACGAATCCTTCTGCTAATACCCAAAACAGAACGTTTGGTCTCTTCCAGGCAAATTTTAATGTCTCTAACGTATATAAATAAAAGGATTTATTCCATCTAACTTGCTGCTTAAAGAACTTACCTGTTTTTTCCGGTACATCGGTAATACATAGTGCGGTGCTTTGATATTTAGTTTTACCACCATTTTCTAAGGACAGCATGGTTAAGCATCTGTCATCCCCTGCATCCATTTTGATCCCCATCGCAGTTCCTTCTGCAAAACGATCTAAATTATTTAATATAAAGTTCTTTCGATGCATTGATAACGCACCAGAACATACTAATACAGAGTTCGTCACTGATTGTGCACCTCTACCAATTCGAAATGCACTGGTATAAAGGATATCTTGTAATCTAGTAATTAAGCTATCTTTACTATTCCTTGGGTTAATATGACCAACCACAGATGTTACTTTTTTATCTCTAAAAGGTTTTAACAGTTCTCTTACTGCATCTGGATAAATATATCCATCTGAATCACTAAGCATTAAGATATCGCCTTCTGCTCGCTTGAATGCCCAGGTTTGAGCAGCCCTCTTACCCTGATTCTTAGTAAAGCGATGCGCGGTGATTTTAGGTAAATGTGAGTCAGGCTTTTTTTCATTTATAGCTTTAAATTCTTCAGACATTTTTACCGCTGTTTCATACGCTTCAATACTATCACTACCATCATCAATAAAAATTATTTCGTGGACAGGATAGTCTTGATTTACAAGGCATTCAATCGACTTCTTAACACTTTCGGTACCTTCGTTGAAACTAGGTAATACGACAGAAACTTTATGATCAGAAAGTGGATCTTTCTTTACTGATTTATAGAAAAAAGAAATCACAACCTTTAATAAGAAATAGATGAATGATATAGAAGTAAGAAGTCCTATATAATAATCAAAGTCCTTAACAAGGTTGTGATCAATAACTAGTGTCATTAAATATATACAAAGCAAAAATATTGTAATTGCTATTGTCTTTCCTAAAAAACTATCCATAAATAGATTTTGAGTGCTTCCTAGCTGATTGGCAGTTGCATTTGATTTTCGATAATCAAATTGCATTCTATCTCCCCTTTTTTAATATGAACTTCTTTGGTGTCACAAGGATTAATTTTAGTACAAAGGAACTATAAAATCATCAAGTAATTTTTGCTAAAGAAATACATACTAGGATAGGAAAATTCTATTAAAAAATATATACATTTATACGGTATATTGGTAAAATAATGTTAGGCTACCTTGCATTGCTAGCCTATACTTATTTTATAGAAGGGATTAAAACAACATGAAAAAAAACTTTTTTATTACAATCCTATCTTTTATTTTGTCAGTTGTTTCTTTAACCTCATTCGAAAGCGTTTCAGCACAATCAATTGTAAGTCTGTCTTCGATTGATAAGAATAATGAGATAATGAAAGAAAATCAATTACTAGCAACAGAAAATTATCGAACGTGGGTTTGGAATACAAAAGAAGTTATTTACGATAGAGAAGTCTTTCTTCATAACCTATTAAAAGAAAACGTAAATCGCATTTACCTGCAAATAAATCGGGATATTTCAATGCATGATTATCGACGTTTTGTACAATCAGCAACAAATCATGGTATTTCCGTCTATGCATTAGAAGGATCACCCAAATGGTTGGATAACAATAACAATCGGAACTTACTTTTTAAAAAATGGATTAAAAAATACCAGCAACGTGCTCTTCAATCACAACAATTTGAGGGAATTCACCTTGATGTCGAACCTTATTTAAATGATATTTGGGACATAAATCAAAATAAGGCCATAGAAAAATATCAAAATATCTTACATCAATATAAATTTTTCACTGAGCGATTAGACATCAATTTTGATGTGGACATACCATTTTGGTTTGATGGAAGGTTTTATAAATCTGACAAATATGGTGAGGGGCGTCTAAGTGATTGGGTTATTCAAAATACCGATGGCGTAACGATTATGGCTTATCGTAACTTTTCTGAGGGTAACAATGGTATTATTAAGCTCGTTTCGAACGAGTTAGACTTTGCAGAAAGCATTAACAAAAAAGTCGTTATTGGTGTTGAAACTAAACAATCAGGAATTCCATACTTATCCTTTTATAATTCAGGACATGAATTGATGTATAATGTATTTAACGAGGTAACCAACCATTATATGAATATGTCAAGTTTTGATGGTTTTGCTATTCATAGTTATGAGGGTTTACAGGCATTGGAATAATAATCCTAAATAAAATTTTTTATACATAAGTGGTGAGCATTTAGCTCACCACTTATGTATAAAAAACGTTTTTTCTTCAAAATCCCATAATGATTTTCCCAATAGTTATTTATACTCGTTCTTTCTTTTCTCACTTACTATGCTGAAAGGAGACCACAAATATCTCGTGACACAATCAATCTTATAGAGCGTGTATATAAGGAAAATCCATTACTATCGTCCGAAACGATTCATGAAAAACTAAAACTTTTAGGTTTAAAAAATCCTCCAGCACCGCAAAATACTTCCCAGATACCAGTAAGCCGCCTACTCAAAAACAAATACAGTCATGGAAAACATTTTTGAATAATCATCGAAGTGAAATTTGAGCGGCTAACTTTTTAACGATTCCTACATTAAAGCTTGACGTTCTTGATGTGATTATCCAACACAAAACCATTCATTTGCTGTAACAAAAAATCCAAATGCTGAATGACTGAAGCAACAATTTCGTAATGCTACTCCTTTTGATTGTTTATAGCAAACTAAAAATGTAGTCTTTGGAGTTAATTTATGTAGTTACCGAATGAGGGGGCTATAAAACGATAGAAAAGAATACTGTCCTTTCTGCCATGTAAACTTGCAAGGTGATCCAATACCAGAAGAACAACAGCATCACTACGAATCAACACACTTTAGTAGAAAAATCGGCATTTCCAGTATAGAAGAGGATTGGATAGTTAGATGACAGTGTCCTGATTGTGGATGGGAATGGTAGCGCGCGTAATATCCAGTTTTAGGCTTCCAAATTTAAAAACCTTATTTACTTTTCTTTGTCCAAACAATATTGTGCATATTTTCTTTCCTAAGTTGACCACCATGTGAAATAGTGTCATCATGTCTATCCATTTCGGCTAATAATTCATATACATCATCTTCATTAATATTTAAATGCTCAGCAACAGTTTTAGTTTTTGCAACCATTGAGATATTAATGAACTTTAAAGCTTTTTCTTTTAATTTATCTTTTCTACTTACATCATGGTTACCGCCATCGTTATTTATGTTTCCATTATCATCTACCAAATCAGAAAGCGTTTTTAACTTTTCGGAATATTCGTCTTTAAACGCCTGAAATTCATTTAACAACTCAATATTAGATTCACCAATATCCCTCTTACTCTTCTGTAAAATATGGTCTATGTAAACTGCTGCAATTGGTATTAACACACCAACTATTGCCCCAGCCCACTGTCCAATAGCACTAACTGCATCCCAACTAGTTTCGAGGTTCGGAGAGTATGTTATTCTAAACCCAAGAATATATAATACAGACATTAATATCGCTATTACTAAAGTAAGCCAAAAATAAACTGACTTAACCACTTTCATAATAATTTTCTTTATATTGTTCATTTAATCACCACACAGGTTTAAGAGTATCCTCATTATATTTTAATAATTACAGGAAGTAACTTTCCCAATTTAAAAGTTTAATAGATAGATGATCCCAGTTTGTTAATTGGTCAAATCACCCCAGTAATTTTCATTATTACACTTGCCATAAGTACAAGTGTGCCACATCTATTTTGTTATTTATATCAAGAGCTTCACTTGGAATTAGATAAGCCTTTTCACCATAGGTAACTTCATAATCACAGGAAAGACATTCTTTTTCATTTTCGTTCAATCCATATGGTCTCTCGATTAATAAATAACCCTTTTCGATTTTGAAGGTCGAATTTGTAATCCTATATCTAACACTTCGTTTTAACCTTATTTCATTAGATATATCTAGAAGGTTATTGTCACCCAAATCATCTACAAACAACGTAATATTGGCTTTTATATCATCATAATAAGTTCTTCTTATTGACTCCCAGTATAAACTTGTACTCATTGACGGTTTCACGAACTCTAGTATTAATGAATAGATTAATTCCAGACCTAGTTTTGTGATTATTAATTGAAATTTAGTTTTTTTATTAATGTAAGAACAAGTTATTTCATTGTTCTTTATAATAATCGAGTTCTTTGAATGAACCGAAGCATTTCTTAACAATTTTAAGATTCTAAATAGCTGACTTAAAATAAGTTCATCATCATTAGTTTTAGGCAGCCTTTTATGTCGTTGCCTAAATGATTTACCATCTAGTTCCGGATAAAGTAAATCAACTTTTGCATCTAAAATACTAAAAAAGAGCATTATTCCTAAATGGACGTTATCAGAAATGTTTGCAGTATTTACATAAACTACTTCCGAGTCTGACATTAGTAGTGAAGTTGTATTCCCTTCGTATGTAACGGTTCGTGTCTCTGGTGTATGAATGCGGGTATTCGTCCTTTCAAGAAACGATACTGTTTGTTTTATAAAATCATCAATCATATTTTATCACCACTTCCCTTGAGACGATAATTGTTATTTTTAAATACGCACTTTATTAATATTTACTCACCAAAAACCACCCATTCTTTAGTTGCTCCCTATTATAGTAAAACCGCTCATTATCCTCATGCCTCGTCACTATTCCGACTGCTGCTTCAACAATGGCTTGTCCAGCCCAGTTTCCCATTCCATTGTCGGCGCATATCTTGGGTAATAATCTGCTCTTCCTTCTGCAACTAAACAAAACTTGAGAGAACTTCCTGATGAAACAACTTCTACCGTTCCATGCTTTGCTTCTAATTTTTTAATAAATGCTGAGACCTGCTCGCAACGATACGTGTAACCTCATTGTCTTCAACAATAGGCAATCGTTCACACTAATGTCTATTAATTTTTCCTCACTCGTTATGGAGACTTTAGAAGCATTCACTAGCTTATATAAACTGGAAAAAATGTTCTATAACCAATTAGCTATCTATCGTTGTGCTATAATCCAAATTCTCAATAGATTGTATTAATCCATTCACTTGTTTCTCTACTTGCATTGCTTGCTCCATGACTTTTTCCATTTCACCTACTACCTCATCAGTTGCTCTAAATCCATTTGGTTTGATGGAAGCGACATTTGATTCGTGTTCTAGGGTGTATTCTAACGACTGCACCATATCAAATAATCTTACATGAAGTCCTCGCTTTAATTCTTGAATAAGTAATTTATTCGTTAGTTCTACACCTTCCTCTTCATACTGTTCCTTTATTTCATCCATTGCAACTGAGACTGACTCAGACATAAATGGACTATCTGGCTCTAGTTCTTCAACGTTTCTTCTAAACCAGATGGAGTAGAGATTCTTGTTAAATGTAGCAAACACAGAATGGAACATATTAATACTTAGAATCGATGGCAATTCCTCGTCACCTGTCCAACCGTATTCCTTTATTTCATCCTTTAAGGTTTCCTTCATTACTTTCTCAATGTCACCCTTTAGACTCTTAGGTACTTTACCAAAACCTAGTTCTTGTCCGATTTTATTTATATGATCCTCCAACCAATCAGCTAAATCATCGAAGTCCATGATATCTTGTAATTCAAATCCATAACTCATCAAAGAATCTCCTTTATACGTTCTACTATTCTTTCATTATATCATTGTGAGAGAAACTATAGAAACCAAGAATCAGATGGTTTGAGCAGCGTTGTTAAATTCTTTAAAATAAGCTAAAATAATATTCAAAAAATGCGGAGTGATGTCGAATGTTTAATCTTAATGGCAAAGCTTTGTATCAATACCTTAAAGATTGGTTACGTTATTTACTAGATTTCTTTAGACTCTGTTTAACATCAAATTATAAACTTAGAATGGAAGTAATTGCACTAAGAAGCCAATTATCTCTTTACGAACATCACTATGAAACTCATAATCTACCGAAACCTAAATCATCTCCTGCCTTTAGACAGCTTTGGGTCTTGCTTTCAAAGTATTTACCAGACTGGAAATCAATCCAACGCATGTTTAAACCGGATACGATTATAAAATGGCATCGTACAGCTTTTTCCGTTTATTGGGCAAAAAAATCACAGAAAAAAGGAAGACCACAAATATCTCGTGACACAATAAATCTTATAGAACGCGTACATAAGGAAAATCCGTTACTATCACCTGAAAAGATTCATGAAAAACTAAAAATTTTAGGTTTGAAAAGTCCTCCAGCACCGAACACTATTGCAAAATACTTCCCAGATACCCGCAAATCGCCTACTCAAAAACAAATACAATCATGGAAAACATTTTTGAATAATCATCAGAGTGAAATTTGGGGGACTGACTTTTTGACGATTCCTACTTTAAAGTTTGAGGTTCTTTATGTGTTAGTGATTATCCATCATAAAACACGCAAAATCATTCATTATGCTGTAACAAAAAATCCAAATGCTGAATGGCTGAAGCAACAATTTCGTAATGCTACTCCTTTTGATCAAAAACCAAAATACTTAATACATGACAATGATCCTGTCTTTCGTTCAAAGGAATTTCAAGCATTTCTAAGAGCTTCTGGAATTCAATCAAAAGGAACTTCCTTCCATTCACCGTGGCAAAATCCCTATGCAGAAAGAGTGAATGGTACGTTGCGACGAGAACTGCTTGATCATATTATTCCATTAAACGAAAACCATCTGGAGCGTTTATTAAAGGAATACATTGATCAATATTACAATACAGAACGCACACACCAAGGAATCAACGATAAAACACCAGTTCCATCACCTGAATATATACCTATAGATGCGGAGAATATAAAATTAAAAGCAACTCCTATACTGAATGGACTTTACCATAAGTATAATAGAGTTGCTTAAATTGCCAGCACAGCCTAATTGAATATTTTAACTATCCAAGCCTTTTTAAAAACCGGAATTTAAAAGGCTTATTTGTCATGCCATTTTTTATATTTTGCCTTCCTTAATGAAGGCCTCATACGAAACGTTTCTGGAGATTTCCCCTTCTTTTACCGTATTTCAGCATTAAACTTTTACTAATTTGGTAGATTACTAACTACTTTTAGTTACGGATGGACTTTTTGAAGGCGACAGGGATAGGTGTCATCTTATAGATGGATAAATTCTATCTAACTATCATATAACAAAATAAGCAAGGAGATTAACTTCCCCCTGCTTATTACAAACTATTATTTCATGTGAAATAATTTATATTTATTTTTCTACTGAAACAGAATCTCCAGCTTTAACATTGTAATCATTTGTATCTTTAAGAGAATCAGCCAATCCATCATCATCAGATACATCAACAATTTTAGCAGAAAGGTCATTTCCATCTACTACATTTGTCCAGTTTGATTCCGAAGGTGTAACTGTAAGAACTAACTCATTACCAGATGCTTCAGCTGACACTGTATCAGGTATAGAACCACTACCATCCCAGTCAATTGTATCGTTAGTTGATTCAAGAGTTAAATCACTTACATCAAAAGTAGTGTCATCTACACTTTCACTAAACGTGAGTTTAAGTATATTAGATGATACTAGCTCAGCACCTTGAAGTGTTGCAGGAGTGTTGTCAGAAACTAAAACTGAATCTGATGTTGCTGTTACTACATTCCCATCAGCATCTTCTACGCCAGAAACTGAAAGAATGGCATTTGTTCCTGAAGAATCTCCAATATTTACACTGCCCTCTGGCAATTCAATAACAACTACGTGCTTATTAGAACTATCATCTTTAATGTAGATGTCTGCATTGCTTGGTAATGCATCACCATCTAATTTATAGTTTGATAAATTAAGAGCAGATGTTGTATCTAGCTCTACACCAGAACCATCAACTTTATAAGCAATTTCAAATGTATTTGGAGTTGTTCCTGTAACAGTTGCGTTTAACTCAGGTTCCTCTGATTCTTCAGCATCAACGCTTACACTAGTAGTTGCTAATGCATTTTTGTTATTTTCAACTAAGTCAGCAACTGCTCCACTTTCTAAACGGAAAGTGTATGTTCCTGCCTCAAAAGCATTACCAGAAGAAAGTTCTACATCAACTTTTGTATTATCATCTTCGTTTGAAGAAATAGATAAACCTGAAACATTTATACCATCACGGCGTACAACAAATTGTGAATTCTCTTCTACAGTTACACCTTCGCTAAATTCTAATGTAATCGTCTTGTTATCATCAGATACACTTGCACCAGATACTGTTGGAGCAACTGTATCTTTTGTCATTGTAACATCGTGAGAAGATGCATCATTTTTGTTTCCATAAACATCAACTAAACCATCATCAGCAAATACAAGAGATAAATCTTGACTTGTATCATTTCCATAAAGGTCAGCTGACGTGAAGTCAATATCAAATGATTTTCCAGTAGTATCACCAGGAGTAACTCTTACTTTATCAGGAGCAAATGCTGCTCCGTCTTTCATAACTGTTAGAGCACTTCCAAGGTCAGTTTTTGCATCAGCGCTTATGGAACCCAATTTTTTATTAAATACAATTCTTAAGGAGTCTGAATCGACTTGTTCTATGGAGCTAACATCAAGAGCAGATGTGTCTTTTGTAAATGTCACAGAACCATTATAAGATTCTAAGTAATTACTATTATAGTCGGTCGCTCCAGCAATATATAGAGTAGCATTTGAACCAGTTTCTACAGATGCAGGTCTATCAAATGTTAATTCAGTAATTGGTGCTGTTGCAGTGTCAAATGAAACAGGCTTACCATTTACACGTAATACTTCTGGTGTACCGTCAATAGCTTCAGAAAGTTTTACCGTGACTTTATCTGTTGATGCATCATATGATACTTCAGATACTTCTGGTGAAGTTACATCATCTACATTAATGTTATTAATAAATGGTGCAATTGAATCACCTGAAGTTGTTTTAACTGTATCATTAACTGTTACAGTATATTTCCCATCAAAAAACTCTGTACCGTCAGCATTAGTTATTGTGAGTGTTTTTTCGTCCTCACTTAATTTTCCTTCTAAATTAGAAAACGTAATAGATTCAGCTTCAGCGTCACCTTCAATTGAAATAGCAGAAGATAGTAAGGAATAATCATCACTTGCTGCATCAGTAAAAAGTGTATCTCCGTCTACCGCTTGGTTAAACTGAACTTCAATTTGCTTAGCGTTAATCGCACTTACACTCTCAACTTTTGGTTCAGCGTTAAGTACTTGATTAGTCTGATATAAGAAAGTAGCAAATTGTCCACGAGTTACTTCTTCGTCTGGACGGAAATCATCTAATTGGTTAGTGATTCCTAGGTTTGCTAGAATTTGTACACTGGTTTTATGAGTTGGGTGTACATTCTCAAGGTTAACATCTACATCTGCTCCATTGTCTTCAAGACCAAATGCGTTAACGATTGTAGACGCCATTTGTTCACGAGTTAGAGCACGATCTGGTGAGAATTCGTCGTTGCTGTTACCTTTGAATACACCTTGCTCTCCTGCACCAGCAATGTAATCTGCGTAAGTGTGGTCTGAAGAAACATCAGAGAAATAGTCACTTACATCAGATGCGCTTGGCAGATTGTTTTCATAGCCTAGTACTTTAGCGAAAAAGATTGCTGCATGCTCACGAGTTACGGAATCTTTTACACCGTAAGATCCATCCTCATAACCTTGGATCCCTTTTTCTACAACATACTGCACACCATCATAGTGAGAGTCACCTGGTTGAACATCAGTGAATTCACTTGCGTCTGTTGCCGCAGATGCTACAGGAGCGATTGCTGCAACTGCAGCTGTTGCCGCGATGGATGAGGCAGCAAACTTGCGATAAGTCTTTTTGTTTGACATGTAATGTAATCCTCCCTTTAATTACTTGATTTAGTCTATTTGGACCTAGACTACTTTCTATTCAGTTTAGTATGTAAGTCTAGGAAAATAGCTTTCCTAACCTAGAAATAATTGGTTCTTAAAATAGTATAGAGATTAGTAGAATATTTGTCAACAATAATCACCAATAAATCCAATTTCCTGCAAAGTTGGCTGTTTGAAAGGCGAACCTCTTTTCTAGGACAATTACTATTGTACTAGATTTCAGTTTATTTTCAAGTGTAACAATGTGGTAAATTTACTGGTAATATCACCTCCGATAGGTTTTTTTTACCAAATGGAATTAAATTCACCGTAAGTCCGGGGTTATGTGCATGATACACAAATTTTATTTATGAAATGTGCTGTTACTTTCCATTCCTCCTCTCACTCTCTAATGGTTAACTGAAACCTGTATTATGATGCCGGCATTAGTTAAACCTCCTACACAGAACCAAACGCCTTCTGTCGGAAAAGAATCAAAATTACACATAACAAGGTATAGTGAACCATGCTTTCAGTCCACTATACCTGTAGAATCTCAGATGTGTATTTTACTGTTAATGGCATTACGTCTTTTACCACCTGTTCAAACTAATAATATAATGGGAGAAATAAGCAAGGATATATGATTTTTTCACTAATACTAACTTATTAGGTCATCCCCACCATTATGATAACTACAAATATATTCTTATGTGCTATAATAAATGGCGAAATTTGTTTTAAAATGGGGAGATGTCTTTGAAATCAACGTCAACCATATACCTAATCTGGAAACAGCTGAGACCACAGCAATGGTCCAAAAACGTGCTTTTATTTTCAGCATTACTCTTTGCTCAGGAGTATGGGAACATAAATGCTCTCCTTCTATCGGTATTCAGTTTTTTTGCGTATAGTTTAACAGCGAGCAGTATCTATATCTTTAATGATTATAAAGACATTGAGTCGGATCGCAATCATCCTGTAAAGAGATACCGGCCCATGGCTTCCGGTTTACTGAAGCCTAAGCTTGCTTTGGGTATTGGGGCGGTACTGCTACTCGGCTCACTCAGTACTTCTTTTATTGTAAATCCGATTTTCTTCCTTATATTAATCGTCTATTTTGTCACAAATATAATGTACAGCCTGTACCTTAAACATGTGGTTATTATAGATATGATGATCATTGCCTTTGGTTTTGTATTAAGGGCTATTGGCGGGGCTGTAATTATTGAGGTTCCCTTTACACCATGGTTCTTATTATGTGCGATGCTTCTGTCCCTGTTTCTTGCTATCGGAAAACGCCGGCATGAGCTGGTGTTATCCATGGAGGAAAACAAGTCCCATCGTAAGGTTCTGGAGAATTACTCTTTGCCCTTTTTAGACCAGTTAATTAGTATTGTTTCATCTGCGACCATTGTAAGCTATGCAGTTTTTACATTTACATCCAGAAACTCTCCTTATTTAATGTGGACAATCCCCTTTGTGATCTATGGGATTTTTCGCTATCTTTATTTAATCCATATTAAGAAACTGGGAGGTGCACCGGAGAAAATCTTATTAGAAGACAAGCATATTCTAGCCACAGTTATTTTATATACCATGAGTGTGATTGTTATTCTTACTTATTTTTCATAACGTAATGAGAGAAAGGACTTGATGAAGGTGACAAAACCAGTAAAGAAGAAGATATCAGGCTGGGGGAATTATCCGGTTGAATCATGCTTTGTATACCGTCCGGAAAATGAAACAGATATTCACGATATTATAGAAGGCACTCAGGATTTTTCTCACATTGCTTACGGTCTTGGCCGCAGCTATGCAGATACAGCTCTTAATAAGGACCAGGGGGTTATTCGCCTGGAGCAGCTTAATCATTTTCTGCATTTTGATGAGGATCAGAGGCTTCTCACCTGTGAAGCTGGTGTTACATTGAGTGATATTATTGATGTATTTTTGCCCAGGGGCTATTTTCTTCCTGTTACCCCGGGCACAAAACTGGTTACGGTCGGAGGGGCGATTGCCAATGACGTCCATGGGAAAAATCATCATGTGGATGGCTGCTTTTCTGAATTTGTGACCTCTTTTGACTTATTAACCGGAAGTGGAGAGGTTATGACGTGTAGCCGTGAAGAGAATTCGGAAGTGTTTTGGGCAACGGTCGGTGGCATTGGATTAACAGGGATCATCCTTCGTGCCACGATTAGCCTCATACCCGTCGAAAGTGCCTTTATTAATGTGACCTATGAGAAGGCAGGCCATTTAGATGAGGCTTTCGATAAGTTTATCGAAAATGATCAAAACTATAAGTACTCCGTCGCCTGGATTGACTGCCTAAGTTCAGGCTCATCCCTTGGCCGTTCCGTGTTAATGCGCGGCGATCACGCCAAACAAAGCGACTTGCCGATGAACGTGCAGGATCCTTATGCCTTACCCAATAAGTTTCCATTAAAAATGCCGGTTCATGCACCGGGAATGGCTCTTAATTACTGGAGCATATCCGCATTTAATCAACTTTATTATTCCTCATTTAAAGATGAATCTAAGCTGGAGGATTTAACATCGTTCTTCCACCCATTGGATGCGATAGATGATTGGAATAAGCTATATGGAAGAAACGGGTTTGTTCAATATCAGGCTGTCTTTCCTAAAGACCAGCAGCCTAAGGAAGGAATCCGCAAGCTGCTTGAACGGTTAAGCTCGGACAAACGCTCATCCTTTTTAGCGGTTTTGAAGAGTTCCGGACAAGCTAATCATGGAATGCTGTCCTTCCCGATGGAGGGATATACGTTAGCGTTGGATATTCCGAACAAAAAAGGACTGTTTCCTTTCTTAAAAGAATTGGATGAAATTGTTCTTGCCCACGGTGGGCGTGTATATCTGGCTAAGGATGCCAGCCTGGATGAGGAGACCTTTAAGCAAATGTATCCACGCTGGGAGGAATTCCTGAACGTTAAACAGCAAGTGGATCCTAAAGGGGTTTTTCGTTCGTCTATGAGTCGCAGGTTAGGACTTACCGATTAATCCTCTACAAATCCACTTCAACATTAAGATAGGAGGTTGCGTATATGCGCACAATTTTAATATTAGGTGCTACATCAACGATTGCACAGGCTACTGTTCGCAAATTAGCAGCTCGCAGCAACATGAACTTTGTACTGACGGCAAGAAATACAGAGGAGTTAAAACCCTTAAAACAGGACTTGGAAATCCGCTATTCAGCATCCGTTATTTTGAAGTCCTTTGATGCCTTGAATTTTGATCAGCACGAAACCTTTTTTTCTGAGGTTATTGAGGAGGCTGGGGATATTCACGGAGTGGTCCTCATGTATGGGGCAATGACTGATCAAAAGCAAGCAGAAAACGACTTTTCAGCAGCCCGCAATATGATTGATGTGAATTATACATCCGCGGTTTCAATTCTTAACATAGCAGCGAACTATTTTGAGGAAATGAAGCGTGGGTTTATCTGTGCTGTTTCTTCTGTAGCCGGGGATCGGGGACGGAAGAGCAATTATATCTATGGATCAACAAAGGCTGGATTGAGTGTATATCTGCAGGGATTGCGCAACCGTCTCCATGCATCAGGAGTACAAGTACTGACCGTTAAGCCGGGGATGGTGGATACGAAGATGACTTATGGTGTTGTCGAAAACTCTAAGCTGCTCGCTGATCCGAACAAAGTGGCTACTGATATTCAAAATGGACTGGTTAAACGAAGGGATGTTGTTTATACCCCATGGTTCTGGTTTATCATCATGGGTATTATTAAGCTGATTCCGGAAATAATCTTTAAACGGACCGATATATAATGAAAGAATCCGTGAATCAGCCTTTATCTAATCTGGTCTCCAAGCTTATCCTAGGTGTAATCGCGGGGATTATCGTGACGGCTGCTTTTCTGTTCTTCACCGATTTGCAACAGGTCACCAGTCATATTCGTGCCATTCCTGTTGGGTATTTGCTCACAGCTTTTCTCTTAACATTAGGAAGTTACTTGTTACGACTGTGTAAATGGCATCTTTTTTTCAAGTGGTCAGGTTATTCTATCCCCTTGAAATATAATACAACGGTGTTTTTTATTGGCCTGATGATGTCCATAACTCCAGGGAAGGCAGGAGAACTGATTAAATCTTATTTATTACAGCAAAAAGCCGATGTTCCTTACCCAGTGTCGATTTCAATTGTCTTTTTTGATCGATTGACAGACCTTATCGCGATGGCGGCCCTGCTTGGAATCGGCTTGTTTGCGTATCCCTTTGGCGCCACTTCTTTTCTTATTTTTGTTGTGCTCTTAATTTTTTTCTTTGTCGTGGTACGCAGGGAAGGTTTTATTAAGCAAACCATCAATCTGTTGACGAAGCCGGATAAGCTGCGCCGCTTCAGAAAGAGTCTATTAAACTTCTACCAGCAGGTTTATTATCTGCTGCGCTTTCCTCTGTTAAGCTCAAGCTTTTTTATCAGCTTTCTGGCCTGGCTGCTGGAATGCATCAGTTTATATGTTGTAGTAGCCGCCTTCTCACAGGAGTTCTCGCTGGTTCAAAGCATCCTGACCTTCAGTCTCGGGACACTGGCAGGTGCTCTATCGATGATTCCGGGCGGATTGGGAGCGGCAGAAGGAAGTATTACAGGGCTTCTCATCTATTTTGGTATTACCGGTAGTCTGGCCGTGAGTATCGCCCTGATTATCCGATTTGTGACTTTATGGTTTGGTGTAGGTATTGGTATCATTGTCTTTTTCGCATCTGATACCTTCAAATCATTGCGATCGAAAAAAGAGAGTTCATGATGTTTCAATAAGGAGAGAGTTCATATGCCGTATTTTTTAGCACCCTTTGCCGGTTGGCTGGCTTCCGGTTCTCTGAAATTCTTAATCCATTATTTTAAATTTGGAAAAGATGCCCGGCAGCATACCGGTAATGGTGGCTTCCCAAGTACACACACAGCAACGGTTTCTTCCACTGCCTTTTTAATTGGTCTGGGGGAAGGATTTCTCTCCCCTGTTTTCGGATTGGCTGTGACCGTATTATTTATCGTCATTCTTGATGCAACAGGCCTTAGAATTGCCGTTGGAAAACAGGCATTCATTATCAATCGCCTCCATTCAGATGATAGTGGAAAGAAGCTGCGTGAGCGAATGGGTCACAGCCTTACAGAAATTATCGGCGGATTAGTGGTTGGTCTACTGGTCAGTCTTATCCTTTATTACGTATTTCAATGGTGGGGGTGGATGTAGTTGGGGATACAGCTAAAATCAATATTTACAAAAACAAATACAAGTATGCTGGCTATCTATCTCCTGCTGAGCCTTTTTATTCTTAGCCAATCCTACTTGAATCAGGATGGCTATGTCAGCTCAGATTCTGCGCATTATCTGCAAATGGCACTGAATTTATTACACGGAAATGGAATGACTACACCTTCCTATGTTCCGGATATAAGTACATATTTTGCTACCTGGCCGGTGGGTTATCCCGTGCTTATTGCAGGGATATCTTTCCTGACAGGAATCAGTGTGTTTTGGGCTTCCAAGCTTGTAAATCTTATTATGCTGGGTCTTTCGTTTGTGTTAATCAAACGTTTGTTTAAGGCCCGTGCGCCAGTTGTCGTCATGATTTTTTTCATTAGTACATTTACTGTGGATTTTTCCTACACCTGGTCAGAGGTCCCTTTTTTCTTTGGGATGATTTGGCGATTCACTTTGTGGAAACCCAACAGTATAAGTACGGCATCCATATGATGCTTGCCGCTCTTTTTATGTTTCTAATGCGCTATATTGGACTGATCGGTGCCGGAATTGTCGGTTTATTAGGCTTCTATTATCTGTTTAAAAAGCAATGGCGGAACATGGTGATTTGCTGGTTTGCCGGATCTATTCCACTAGTGCTCGCTGGTTTATATCTATTAAAAAATTATGCAGACACAGGTTTAATGACCGGGATGGAGCGTGTTCCATCCATCGAGACTCCTGCTGAATTTCTATACATGCTTTATGAAGGGATTATGGGCGAAATGAACATTTTCTCCACTGATTCCAATATATTTATGCAGGAAAGTCTGATTTTCGTTCTTCTGTCAGTATTTATCTTTATTCGCTGGAAGCATATCAAGTCCTTATTTCAAATTCAGCAGTACCATATTCCTTTTCTGTTCTTATTTACAGGAATGGTTTACTTTATCGTGATTGTTTATATGAGATGGAGTGCTTATTTCGATCCGTTGGGGTTCAGACTCTTAGCTCCAACAACACTAATGGTCTGGTTATTTTTAGTCGGATGGATCGCTCAGGTGAAGGAAGAAGCATGGAGAAGATGGCGCAGTACCCTTATTGTGATACTTGGAGCAGCCTGTCTGTTTAATATTGGTTACAAAAGCTTTACTTCTCTTCAGGATGCGACTCCAACCTATCAGGAAACCATATCTGAGGTTGAAGAAATGTACAATAATCTCCCTGAAGACAGCATCGTTGCGTTTGAAAATATTCACGCCCGATATGTCCGGCCCGATCTTCAGTATATAAAGGTTCATTTTAGACCTTATTTTGCCGAGGATGAAACCTATAAACATTTTATGAATCGTATCACTCCCAACCATGCACAGGGAGTATATTTTGCTGTACCTACTTTCAAAGAGTACCGATTTCATCAGAGTTTTGTGGAGTTGATGGAAAATGCGGAAGCTAGGGAAGACTTTATTAAAGTTGAATAATGGACATCTATAAAAAGCCCAGACCATTTCATATGGTTTGGGCTTTGTTTGATAAAACACTTTTTAAATTTAAGGAAGGTAAATAAATCCTCTTACCTATAAACCAAAAACCAGCCATTCTTCAAATTCTCGCGATTATAATAAAACCGCTCTTCATCTTCATGTCGAATGACCTTACCACCGGCTGCTTCCACAATGGCCTGTCCTGCCCCTGTATCCCATTCCATCGTTGGGGCGTAGCGTGGATAATAATCAGCCTTCCCTTCAGCTACGAGGCAAAATTTCAGGGAGCTTCCCGCTGACACAACATCCACAGTTTTGTTGTCCTCTTTGAGAGAATCAATGAAAGCTTCTGTATCCTCGGACATATGGGAGCGGCTGGCGACAACATGGGTGACATCTGAATAGGTTGTAAGCGGGAGCTGCTGACTCTTTTGAATCAGATCCTCTTCGCTCTGTAATTCTGTCTTGGAAACGTCCTCCAGCTTATAGCCGCCAAGATCCTTCTTACCAAAGTAAAGCGTATCCAGTGCAGGTGCATAAATCACACCCATAGTCGGATATTTCCCTTCAATAAGGGCAATATTGACGGTGAACTCGCCATTTTTCTTAATGAATTCCTTCGTTCCATCCAGGGGGTCCACCAGCCAAAACTGCTTCCAGTCCTTTCTTTCCTGATAGGGAATTTCCGCGCCCTCTTCACTTAAGATTGGAATTTCAGGATAGGCAGCTTCCAACCCATTCACAATTGTCTGGTGGGAGCGTTGGTCAGCAATGGTTAGAGGGGAATCATCGTCCTTCACCTCTACCGTATATTCCTGCTCATAAACATCCATAATTTCCTGTCCTGCTTTTAGGGAAATGCGTGTTAACTGCAGTAAATCAGCCATTTTGAATCATCCTTTCTCTTTGGCGGGGACGGGGACGGAGGGACAGGTTCCTCGTCCCGCTGATGGGTGGGACAGGGAACCTGTCCCCCTGTCCCACTTAGAGATAGCCATTCTCTTTCAGGTAGTCTACAATCTGCTGCACGGATTCTTCCAGGGACTGCTGATCGGTTTCGACAGTGATTTCCGGATTCCCTGGTTCTTCATACGGAGCATCAATTCCAGTGAATCCTTTGATTTCTCCTGCTCGTGCCTTTTTATAGAGTCCCTTTGGATCACGGGCTTCGCAGGCTTCTACACTGGCCTTCACAAATACTTCAATAAATTCACCATCATCAAGCAGTTCCCTCACAGCATCCCTGTCCTCACGGTAAGGAGAAATGAATGCTGTCAGTGTAAACAGGCCTGCATCAACCATCAGCTTGGCTACCTCACCGATGCGGCGGATGTTCTCTTTACGGTCCTCAGGGCTGAAGCCGAGGTTTTTATTTAACCCATGACGAACGTTATCCCCGTCTAATCGATAGGTGTGAACGCCTTGTTTATACAATTCCTTCTCCAGTTCAACAGATACCGTGGACTTCCCGGACCCGGATAGTCCGGTAAACCATAACACCGCACTCTTATGTCCATTCAGCTTCTGTCGTTCTTCCTTTGTAACCTTTGAATCATGCCAGACAATGTTTTCTGATTTTGCCATTGTTTTAACCTCCTAAAACCATACAAAATTTACAATACTTACGGTCGTAAGCATCACGATAATACTTAATGGTGCACCTATCTTTATATAATCGATAAACCGGTAGCCTCCCGGTCCATAGACAATCGTATTCGTCTGATAGCCAATGGGCGTGATGAAGCTGGCTGAGGCTGAAATGGCAACGGTGACCGCAAATCCCATCGGATCTACCTGTAGTTTGTCCGCCATTTCCAGGCCAATTCCAACCATTAACACCGCGGCAGCACTGTTTGTAATTAATTCGGTAAAAATATTGGTGAGTAAGTAAAGAACGAGAATGATTCCAAAAAATCCGAGAGGCTGTCCTATTGCCATAAGCTTGTCCGCGATAAGCTGCGCCAGGTCTGTTTTTGTCATCGCCACCCCTATGCCAAAAGAACTGGCAATGATCAGCAGCACATTAAATTGGACGTATCCTTTTGCTTCCTCTGGTGTAATAATCCTTGTGACTAAAAAGATAAAGACCGCAAGTGCCATGGCCTTGAACATGGATACAACACCAAGGGCCACCAACACAATCATCGCAAGTAATACGGTAATAGAGAACCAGCCTTTTTTCGGATCCTCACTTAGGGATTTCGGTGTATCCAAAGAGGAAACCACATAAAAATCATTCGACTGATGATAGTTCTGAATAAAATCAGGACCAGCAAGCAGTAATAAGGTGTCTCCTGGTTTTAAGACAATTTCCCCGATTTTGCTGTGAATCCGCTCGTTGTTACGGTGAACCGCAATCACCCCTGCGTCATATTTGGAGCGGAAGCGGGATTGCTTAATGGATTTGGACAATAATGATGATTGATGGGACACCACCACTTCCACCAACTGTGAGGTTCCATCCCGTAAATCATCAATTTCGATATTGGTTCCTGTTTCAATGTACAGGCCTTTTTTCTTCTGCAATTCAGCAAGTGTCGAAATCAGTCCGGCGAAAATGAGACGGTCCCCAGCCTGAATCACCGTTGTGGAACGCACAGGTGATATATGATCCTTGCCGCGAATAATTTCTATTAAGTATAAGCCTTCAAGCTCCCTTAGTCCGGCCTGCTGAACACTGCGGTTGATATTAGGGAAATCCTGTCCGACCACAAGCTCAGCAATGTATTCTCTGGATTCCTCCTGTACCTGCTGTTGAATCCCTTTATGCTCCGGTAGTAGTTTATGTCCTACCGTCATGAGGTAGATAATACCTATAAGTGCAATGGGCACACCAACAACAGCTAACTGAAAGAAGGAAAACCCTTCAAGCCCTCTGTTCAGCAGTTCCCCGTGAACAACAAGGTTAGTCGAAGTTCCCATTAGCGTAATCGTTCCGCCTAAAATGGTGACATAGGATAAGGGAATTAAAAATTTTGAAGGGGCAATTTTGTGTTCATCACACCATTTTTTGATTAATGGGGTAAACGTCACAACAATGGGTGTATTGTTTAAAAAAGCAGAGAAAAAAGATGATGGAACGAGCAGACGCAGCATCGATCCGTTTTTGGTTTTGCTCCGGTTGAGCCATGATTTCATAAACTGATCAACTAGGCCGCTTTTCTGCACCGCACCTGCCACAATAAACAGTAAAGCAATCGTCAGCATACCTTGATTGGCAAAGCCTGATAATGCCTCCTGTGTATCCAGTATTCCTGTGATTAAGAAAATAACCAGAACAGAAAAAATCACCATGTCAGGACGGGCTACTTCAAAAAGCAGCCCTGCCAACATGGCCACAACCATGACCAGAACAAATATCATTTCAAAAGTCATGCATACGTGCCCCTTTTATTCTTTCATCCCTTTAATCAATACCTCAGCAACTTCCGGACGAGAGAATTCTTTTGGTGGCTTTTCTCCATTGCGAAGCAATCCGCGAACCTTTGTACCACTTAGATGGACATGATTCTCTTTATCATGTGGGCAGGTTTTTGCCGTTGCCATGTTTTCACATTTCGTGCAGTAGAAGGCATGCTCAAATTTGAAAATGGTAATGCCCAGCTCATCTTCAAATTGGCTGATAAACTCCTGAGCTTCATAAGTGCCATAATAATCGCCTACACCAGCGTGATCACGGCCGACAATGAAGTGGGTACAGCCATAGTTTTTACGGACAATCGCATGCAGGATTGCTTCTTTAGGCCCGGCATAGCGCATCGCTGCAGGATAAATGACCAGGCGTGTACGATCTTCAGGGTAGTAGTTTTTCAAAATCACCTGATAGCTTTCCATACGTACATCAGCTGGAATATCATCAGATTTGGTTTCCCCTACCAGCGGGTTAAGCAGCAGACCATCCACGGCTTCCAGTGCACACTTTTGAATATATTCGTGAGCTCTGTGTACAGGGTTACGGGTCTGGAAGCCAACAACCGTATTCCAGCCAAGATCGGCAAACATTTGACGGGTCTCACTTGGATCCATATAGAAGTTGGTGAAACTACCATGATCTGGGCGATTTAACAAGGTAACCGGACCTGCTAAGTATACATCGCCACGCTCGTACAGCTTTTTCACTCCCGCATGCTCTTCATCAGTGGTGCCGTATACGTTTTGTGCCTCCCGCTTTTTATCGTACGTATACTTTTCCTCCAGCTGGAGAGTGCCGTATATGTAACCATCCTCCCCTTTAAGGGCGATTTTTTCGCTTGTCTGGAAGGATTCTGCTTCCTCTGTGCTTACGGATAGCGTGATCGGGATACTCCAGACGGTTCCATCAGCTAAACGAGTATTTTCGACAACACTTTCATAGTCTTTGGAGCCCATAAAACCTGTGAGAGGACTGAACCCTCCAATTCCAATTAACTCCAGGTCAGAAATGGCCCAGGGAGAAAGTGTTAACGTCTTGAGTGACTCTGCCTCTTTTAAAGCCTCTTCTCTTTCCTTTCCTTCCAATTCACGATTTACAAGTACGCCTCCATGTGCTTCTATTGTCATGGTTTTACCTCCTCTAAATACTCTGAGTTCATCAGTTTTACAAACTAAAGAATATTATATCATGTATTGTAACTAGTTTTCCTCAATAAAATCATGCAAAATCTTCAGCATCCGGTCCTTCCCGGAATGAAACGGCTTCGGCTCAAAATGCTCCGCCTGTTCAATCACATCCTCCAGGCTTTCCCCTTCACTCCAGCTCAGGATATGTCCCTGCTTCTCAAACACATCCACAAGCTCCAGCTGGTGATCATCATTATGCTCTCCGTATTTCTGCAGGCGGGCGGCAGCGATAACTTTTTTGCCTTTCTTCAGACCTGTCGTCACAGATCCAGTCCCTGCGTGAGTAATAATCAATCGGGCCTGCTCAAATAATCTTTCCATTTCATCATAGCTCATAAATGGAATCAGCTTCATATGTTCACTGCTATATCTTGTATTCCCATTCTGAACGATAATCTCATCATCCACCAGACCGGATTGCTTAAGTCGTTCCATCTCATCGAGGAGTCTGGTAAAGGGAAGTTCATGGGTTCCTAAAATCACAAAAATCAATAGATTGACCCCCCGTAGACGGCATTCGGATAAACGTCCTTCATGGATTCCCACTGGACAATAAATAAGTCCGCAATGGGGTAAACCATTTTTCCTGCCATCGTTGGACTGGACGATTTAGCAAAGCTTTCGATAAATACAACCTTTTTGCGAAACAGCTTTGCGATGTAACACATTGGCACCGCTGTATGCACACCGGTTGTAATAATGATGTCAGGCCGTTCGCGGAGAAAAATAAACAAGGACTTTATAATGTTATAAGAAAATTTAAATATGTAGCGAAACGGATAATTTCGTGCCCCATAGACCAAAAACGACATCGGATACTTTTCTCCGAGCTGTTTCGTGATGGCTGATTTCTCCGTTACGATATGATAATCATATTGTTTAAACAGGGACTCTAATTGTAATAATTGGGTTAAGTGGCCCCCTATGGATGAAATAAGAAGCAGCTTTTTCTTCTTTTTCATTGTGCTTTTCCTCCTATGCGGTCATATATGTCCATAAGGTTATCAAGCAGTTTTTCCTGGTCATTTTCCCAGGCTTTTCTTTCACCGTTTTCGATCAGTGTAGCGCGTAATTCCTCGCTATTCATTACCTTTTCGACGGCGTCAGCCAGGGATGCGGCATTCTTCGGCTCAAACGGCACCCCTGCATCCTGCAAGAGGTAGGTTAAGCCCCCGACATCGCTCCCCACAACAGGAGTGTGACAGGACATGGCTTCCAGGGCTACTAATCCAAAGCCTTCCATATGGGATGGAAGCACAAATACATCAGCTGCCGCCATCCAAGTGGCAACCTCGGCCTGATCTTTAGGCGGATGGATATGGACCTCCTTCATAGCTTCCTCATGAATCTTGTGCTTCATTTCATTCATGAATTCCTCATTTTTCACCGGCCCCATTAAGTGCAGCTCCAGATGAGGATTAGTTTGTTTCAGGCTTTTATAGGCCTCAAGCAGCTCCAGTAAACCTTTTTGCTTTATGAGGTTCCCGACAAACAATAAGGAAAATTTCTCCTGGGAGAGTCCAACTGCATCCTTTGCCTGGCCTTTATCCATCGGCTGGAATACCTGACGATTGACCCCCATATTGATGACGGCTGTTTTGTTCTCATCCACTTCAAAGGTTTCTGTAATATCCCTGCGCAGATTTTCTCCAACCGCAACTACATAGTCAGCCTCCTGTAAAATCTGCTTGGTTTTCTTAAAGAAGAAACCGCCTTTTTTGGACATTTTATCAATATCCCCGCCATGTGCCGTTACGACAATTTTCGTGCCAAACCTTTTCTTGAACCATAATGCAAAGAGCCCACTCGGGAATACATAGTGGGCATGCACGAGGTCATAACGACGTCCTTTGGTCAGGAAAACGAGGAGGATACGGATGAGCCATAACAAGTATTTCTTAAGGACAAATGGTTTGCCCATCCGCGGATCATGTACAGCGACAACATCAAGATCCATCCCTCTGTCTTTAATGGCTTCCACCTGGTTTTTGACGAAGATGCCGAATGTTTGACTAATCTTTCCCGGATACATGTTACTTAGAACTAAAACTCTTTTTTCTTTACCCATCTTTTGCTCGGTCCTCCAAGAAATACATAATGCTTGATTGATCCTATATTAATTCAAGCGCTTCTGATATATTTGCTTTTTTAATTTGTAATTTTGATATACTGCCCATAGCAAAGTAGCTGTCCGGTTTGCCTGTTTAAATAATTTCGTATAATCATATCCTTCTTCTTTTAAACGCGAAAACTGTCGGTAGTATGAAGAGGAATCTAATTCCAAAAAGCCTTCAACCGCTGTTATGCTAGCAGTTGCCGCTAATTCTGTTTTTATATAATTCAGTTCGATAAATCCATCGAATGCAATCGCCTGAGAACTGAAAACATCGATGGCCTGCTTTTTATATTTTAGCGTATCGGAAATATCAATAATACAATTAATTTCATCAGGCGGGATGGGGCAATTAATTTCGTAAAGCCGAACCATACATGAATAATTCATTTGTCGTAAAGTATCAGATAGAATCTCACCGGTAGCTACATGGTCAGGATGTGCATCGACAAATGGGGTACAATAGATTAAGTCTGGCTGAATTTTTTCAATTATAGATTTTAATTTCTCCTGAGATTCATTATTACTTTTGACCTTTCCGTCTGGTAAATCCATATAATACACATCTTTAAACCCAATAATCCCCTGCACCTGGTTAATCTCATTTTTTCTTGCAGCTGTTAATTCTGTTTTATCTAAATCACTGACACTGTTTGATCCATCTGTTACGAATACACAGTAGACCTCAGCACCTGTTTGAGTATGTTTATGCAAAGTACCACCCGCACCGATTGTCTCATCATCCATATGAGGGGCTAAAACAAGAACTTTTCGAGCTTTCCCTACTTCTGTTAAAGGCCTGGATGCCTGATAGTGGCGCTTTAGAACAAAACGGGTAATCGGTGTAAGAATGGGCTTGCTTATATTTATAATGAATTCTTTTATACTCAACGTGCTACTCTCCTTAATACATTTATTTGTATTTATTTGCTCAGTTAACCGGATTATACAGACTTGTTATGGAATGCACCTTAACATGTTTATTATACCAGTTTTACGAACAATGAAAATCCATATGTACATTATGTTCCTTCACATATATTTTTTTGATACAATAAAGTGGAATAACGATGTAAGGAGTTAAATCCATGAAAAACCTATTAAGAAAAATTTATCATATCCCCCGAAATATAGAAAGACAAAAGTTAAATAAGCAGGCCACAATTAATCCAAGTCCGTTATTCGTTTTAGGGAACCAGAAAAGTGGTACCTCTGCCATAGGTGCTTTATTAGCTGAGCTCACCAATAAGTCGGTTACCATTGATTTAGTAGGAATTTACGAGCCTAACCAAACAAAATTACATAAACAAGAAATTACCTTCCCTGAGTTTGTGAAAAAAAATAAATATGATTTCTCCAAAGAGATTATTAAGGAGCCTTCTTTAACTTTTCTGTATGATGACATCAAATCCTATTTTGAAACAAATACAAATGTCTTTATTGTCAGAGACCCCCGCGATAATCTAAGAAGCATTTTAAACCGCGTCGATCTGCCTGGTAATGTGGAAGACTTGGCAGAGACATTTCCGACTGAATGGAAAAAGGCCCCTGTCAACTGGAAGCGTGTCATTGACAGCAGATGGCTGGGAATGCCGGGAGATAATTATATCGAATGGATGGCTTATCGCTGGTTAAAGTGCATCGAAATTTATGAGCAAAACAAGGAAGATTTCATTTTAATTAAGTATGAGGATTTCATAGCTGACAAGGAAGGTTCGATAAAAAAATTAGCTGAACAGCTGGATTTACCGGTTCTCAACGACATTTCCAGCAAGGTGGACATACAATATCAGCCTGCAGGGAATCGAAAGGTAAATAAGAAGGAATTCTTCGGAGAGAAAAACCTCAAGCGTATTGAGGATATATGCGGTACCAAAATGAAAGAATATGGATATGAATTTTGATTTCTGATATATATGAAAAGACCTAAGTCGTTTTTATGACTTAGGTCTTCCATTTATCATCACATGGATATGTGCCTTGGGGAGTGGTGCTTCTCCCTGGGCACATCCTTTAGTTCTCTAAAGCAGTTGGGGACTGACCCCAGGTATACCCCATATTCTCCATGAGCTCCCTGCAGTACTGTTCCACGACTTGCTGTTGTTCTTCACTTAAGTTTTTCTTCCACTTTCCAATTGAGCTTGGATTCACCGGTTTATATAAATTGGTATGGTGTGAAAGACGGGTATCCTTTAACTGATCCACACCTTCTACGTGATGCAGCATGGATTCTTCAAATTCAATTCCAAGAAATTCACAAACCTGTCTGAGAACAGGCTCCGGATTACGGACCAGCTCTTCATAGTAAACTTCCATATAACGATTGGATCCAACTTTCTTCCCGAATTTCTGAGCCGTATTTATACTATTAATCCACCGTTGACTGGCTCCCTCTGCATCCTGATAAAGACCTGCCTTGATGTAGGAGCTGACTACATCTCTGGCGTCACGAATCATATGAATAAATTGACTATCAGGGAAAACCTTATCGATAAGCTTTAGGGAGAAGGTGTTTATGGGAGTCTTGTCTCCCCATCTCGTAAAAGTTTCTTTATTTTCCCGCCCGTAAAAGCTGTAAAAACTATGGATGAGAAACTCTAAATTACGATTTTTCCTCTCAATTTTAATGGCTTCCTTATAGAATTCACGAATATCCATGCCCCAGCGCGGAAACCCATGATGACGTTCAAACACCGCACAAAAGACCCCACAAAGGTCTTCCCATTCCATATAGCGGTACATTTTATATTTTCGAATGGCCTCGCCCAGCACAAAGCTTTCCGGTGGTATGACAATTTCATCCTTCTGGGAGAGCATGCTGCGAAACAGTGTATTCCCTGATCGCCCGGATCCAACAATAAAGAATGGATTAAAGTGTTCACTATGATTGATTTTGTGCGATCTCTTCAGGATATTTTTCAGATCGGTTGACCAATCGTACATCGTATACAAAGAAGGATGATTTCCGTAATGCTTTTTGACTGTCTTTTGAATCCTGCTTTTCATACTGTTTTCCCCTTTAACATTGTTAAATTAGGTTCTATATTAAAAGAATTTATAAACCTTTACCTGGAATCTTCTTGAGACGACAATATAGCCAATGGTATTTGTCAGCATAATGGCTATCATACTCGCAAAAGCTGCTCCATTCATCCCGTATTCAGGGATTAACAAGTAGTTTAAGACGACGTTTACTGCAGCCGCTACAAAGTTTGCATACATTTGAAACTTAGGTTTTCCAGTCATGGACAGCATAATCCATACGCTGCCTACTGCTACGTTAAAGAATTGTGCAATGTTCCGTAATAACAGAGCGAATTGACCTTCAACAACTTCCTCTCCGAATACCCATAAGACGAAATCGTCAAAGATGTATAACAGACAGAAATAGGCAAAGGCAAATAAAGCCAGAATTCTCGTTGATTTAATGTAAATAGACCTTAATTCATCCATTTTCTCCTGGTGAAACAGGTTGGAGATTCTTGGCGCAAATACAGTGTTAAACACAAATAGAAACAGAGAAATGGTACTGGAGATCTGAAAGGTGATCTGGTATATCCCCACTTCTTTACTGGTTGCCATATTTCCCAGCATAATAATATCCACTTTATTAATGATGGTTGACATCAACGTAGCAAAAATCAAGGGAAAGGAATATTTTAAATATCCCCAGTCCTTATGAATCCCCTGAAACTTATCCCTCTGATGAAAAATATATATGATATTCGCGATAATAAAGGAAATGTAAACAGCAATGGCTATACTGTATTCGTTTTGTCCGATAAAAAAATAACATGCGACAACGAATGCCACCCGTAGCAGAATAGCTACAAAGCCATTAATGAAATAGTATTCCTTAATTTTACCTTCTGACCGGTATAAGGCAAAAAACAGTTGCTCTGCTGAGGCTAACCATATAAGAGGTAAGGTGAACCAAATATAGGGTTCATTGATAATAAAACCGGCGATTAATGACAAGCCAAAAGCCATTATAAAGTTTACAAGAAAACTAAAGGAAACATGTTTAAATTTATTTTTGGGAATGGAGTACATTAATCCATTGTCAAGTCCGGCCTTTGCCGGAATCATTAATAACGTAACAATTGTAAATGCATATGTATAAACGCCAAAGGTTTCAACCCCATACAAACGGGTACATAGTAATGAGAAGAGCATCGTAAATACTAAATAAGATATTCTCCCAAAAAACGATTCCATTAATTTTTTCAGAAAGGTACTTTGCTTAAATTGATTGATCATTGTTTTAACGGACATCTTACTCCTCCATTACCTTCACCTATTCGGAAACTCATGCCTGATGGTGCTGCTTTGCTCTATATCATTCGAATACGTAACTATCATATAAGGGGTGCATTTATTATAAATAATGCCTGTTTATAAATCAATTTCTTTTACATTGAACAAAATGAAAGCTCCTTTCATCAAAGACAAAAGGAACTTTCACCTTGGAATATCATTTTTATGGTCGTCCAATGGAATAATACTCAAGTCCCGCTTCTTTCACCTTATTAAGAGCAAAACAATTCCGACCATCAAATAAGACCGGCTGATTAAGGTTTTGTTTATATTTTTCCATTGGATACTCTTTGATTTCCTTCCAATCCGTTAAAATAACCGCAAAATCAGCAGACTTTACTGCTTCATCGATACTATCCATGTAGGCAACATCTTTTGGTAAGACTTTTTTCGCGTTTTCCATGGCTACGGGATCGTATGCTTGAATGTTAACCCCTCGTTCAACCAGATCCTTAGATAAAGGAATCGATGGTGCTTCCCGCATGTCATCCGTATTCGGTTTAAATGACAGCCCTAATAGAGCTACCGTTTTGCCCGACAGGTCTCCAAACCTTTGCAGCATTTTGTCTATAATCACTTTCTTCTGCTGCTCATTGACTTCCACCACACTTTGGAGGATTGGCATTTCATAATCCACATTGCGACCAATCGAAACCAGTGCGTTGGTATCTTTAGGGAAGCATGATCCCCCGTAACCGATGCCTGCATTCAGGAAGCTGTTGCCGATACGCTTATCCATACCTATTCCTTCTGCCACGTTTTCTACATTGGCACCCATTCTGTCACAGAGATTGGCGATTTCATTGATAAAGCTGATTTTCGTGGCCAAGAAGGCATTCGCAGCATATTTAATCATTTCTGCACTGCGTAAATCGGTTTTCACAATCGGAATATTAAAAGGCTTATTGACGTCTTCAATTGCCTTTAATGCTTCCTCATTATCCGAGCCAATTACAATCCTGTCACCATTAAACGTATCAAAAACCGCTGAGCCCTGACGAAGGAATTCAGGGTTGGATACTATTTCAATGGAGATATTCTGAGTCAGGTTTTCAGTAATTCTGTTTTTAATATGTTCATTAGTTCCAATCGGCACCGTACTTTTTGTTACTACAATAGCATCATTTTTCAAGTGCTTAGCAATGCTGTCACAAGCTGCATTTATAAAGGTTAAATCTGCTGAGCCATCCTCTGCCTGAGGGGTACCCACGCCAATATAAACCGCTTCTTTTGCTTCTAAACCTTCCTCATAGTCTGTTGTAAACCGTACCGTCTCTTTGGCAATGTTCTTCTCCAAAAGTTCTTCTAAGCCATTTTCATAAATAGGTGACTTTCCATTTTTTAAGGCCTCAATTTTATTTTCATCAATGTCAATACAGGTTACCTGATGTCCTATTTCAGCAAGACACACACCGGTGACCAGACCAACATAACCTGTACCAATCACAGCTATATTCATGTGAAAAACCTTCCCTTATTGAAATTCAAAAATCATTTAGTTTCTGTTTTAAATAGTCTGCTACATCTTCTTTTAAGTCATTACGTGACAATGCAAAATCAATCGACGCTTTCATAAAGCCTAATTTATTTCCAATATCATAACGTTTCCCTGAGAAATTATACGCCAGTACCTTCTGACTTTCGTTAAGAATCTGAATGGCATCTGTCAATTGAACCTCATTCCCTTTGCCAGGAGGAAGGTCTTCCAAAATATCAAAAATTTCAGGTGTCAGGATATATCTCCCCATAATCGCTAAATTTGAAGGGGCTTCCTCAACAGGGGGCTTTTCCACAAAGGATTTTACACCAATGGTATTGGGACCTAAATCTTCCCCATCCAGAGGTTCAACAACCCCATATTTGGATACTTCTTCATCGGATACACCCTGAACTCCTACAATGGAAGATTGATGCTGATCAAACGTTTGTATAAGCTGTTTTAAACATGGAGTATCCGCCTGCACAATGTCATCACCCAATAAGACAGCAAAAGGCTCATCACCAACAAACCTGCTGGCAACAGAAATCGCATGTCCAAGTCCTTTTGGTTCCTTTTGTCTTATGTAATGGATGTTGGCCAAATTTGAAATGGACCGAACCATTTCAAGCATTTCCGTCTTCCCTTTTTGCTCGAGCTTTTCTTCAAGCTCATAAGAAATATCAAAATGATCCTCGATCGCCCGTTTTCCTCTTCCGGACACAATAATTATATCTTCAATTCCTGATTCTACAGCCTCTTCCACAATGTATTGAATCGTTGGTTTATCCACAATAGGCAGCATTTCTTTCGGCTGCGCCTTTGTTGCTGGTAAAAATCGCGTGCCTAGTCCTGCTGCTGGTATAATTGCTTTACGAACTTTCATTTCAAAGCTCCTTTTATTGTTTTCATACTTATTTTCATTCGGCATACTTCCATTTTGATTTTATCATAACCGGTTAAATATAGGCAATTTTACTTTTGGCCTATAAAATGAAACTTCTGTAACATTCATTTTTCAAAATGTATATAGGGCGTAGCCACATAAGTAGATACGCCCCTTTCTCAATAATTTATTTATTTACCTCTTCTTTCATTTCGTCTTTTGGAGCATTCTTATACTTATCTGTGTATACATACAGAAAACTTAACAGTAATGCCAGATAATATCCTGAAGCCGGTGCGGAAAGAATATGACCAGCCGCAAAGGCAATACCTAACCCTAATCCTGCTCCAATCCCAAAAATCATTGTCGTCCGATTTAAAAGGGCGAATTTGCTTTTCCATATATTCCGTAAGATTATAAACCCAATAAATATGAAGGGGGCAAATAAAGTAATGAGTCCGACCACACCAAAGTTGAAAAAGTAATCAAAAAAGTCCATCTCAACCAATTTTGGCATACGCCCCATACCAAATACCTTTTGCATCATGGGTGCATCATCGTAATGCTCCCACTGATTGGCCAGATAATCCCCTCTGCCACTTAGTAACACCTTCCTCACTTCTTCCGCTGATGGCTGTTTCTCAATATTTTCCTTTTCCTGATCTAACCCCTGTTTTTCCGGATTATTAAATTGAAATAAATCAAGAACTTTCGTATCTAAATTATTACCGATGGCTGTATTTGGAATCATAAAGACTGAAAAAACAGCCAGGACACTGACTAAAACAAGATTATGCCATTTTTTTCTGTTCTTGATAAAATCAATCAGGGTGATAACCAAGACCGTTGCCAATACAATTAACATGGCTATTAAACCTACTTTTGTGCCAATGGTAAGCATCGACCATAAAATAAAAAATAAAAAAGGCAACATTATCATTTTTCTCGTTAATACTTTGGAGCTTATAAAATAAAGAAGAATGATTCCAAGTCCCATGGCTAAAATGGCACTTAATTCATTAGCTGAAAAAAACCATCCTGAATGACCTGCTTTAGCCAGGGCATTATAGCTTCGTTTTCCTGTGTCTGTCAGTTCAGCAATTACCATTACAGCACCTATCATGGACAGGGCTATGGAAACATATTTCTGGATGATACGCTGCCAATCTTCTCTTTCGCTAAATGCTTTGAAAATATACGTATAAATCATGACCATCAAAATAACATAAGTGGTTTTAATGATATACTCAATTTCAACTGTTAAGGAAAACTCCTGTCTAAACATGAAGGTAGTAATCAAATTAATGAGCATTAGGAAACCTAAAATAAAGATATAGATCATAGCCTTCTTTTTATGTTTCAAACCAGGTTTAAAAAGTATATAAATAAAACCGATCAGCATAGCTAATGCACGTATTGGTGTGGATAATGGTAAGCCTATAAAAGCTAATAGATCTAATATTGGCTGAAATAAAATAAATATTATAAAAAATAATTCAATTTTTCGATGTATATCAGAATTTTTCTCCAGGATACTCATTATTATGCCCCTCCGCTAATTCTATCTTGTTGTTACGTCTGTTTACGCTGTTTTCATCATTATACAATGGGATAATGACGTTTACTAATGTTTTATTATCCAATATCCCCATAAAATTATGACAATAATTTATTGTAAGATTTGCATATATTCCAGTCAATAATTATCTTGAAAATTAATGTATTTGTAATATGCGGGAAAGTGACAGCTGTTCATGCGACCAGGTAAACAGGAAGTGATTTAGGGCTTTTGCTCCACATCTTTTTCTCTTTGGTAAGTCTTCTCTTTTGCTAACAGCTTCCACAGCATTTTCGTTACAGGCTTTTTCCCTTTTCCCACAATCCCAACAATCTCCGCAAAAATATGAATCAAAATCAGCAATGCGAACATCACCAAGTAAGACACGGTTAAATTCGTTGCCAGCGAAAACAGAATCGCAAGCCCGCCAAACAGCACACTGAATCCATACAAAATCAGGACAGTGGTGCGATGGCTGAATCCGGCGGCAAGAAGCTGATAGTGAACGTGTTTTTTGTCGGGCATCATGATTGGTTCTTTATTGACCATTCTGCGGACAATGGCGAACAGGGTATCCAAAATCGGAACACCCAGCACGATGATAGGAATAATAAAGCTGAATAAGGCAATATTTTTAAATAACCCTAACATAGATATGACTGCGACGGAATATCCAAGAAACAGGGATCCGGTGTCCCCCATATAAATTTTTGCCGGATGAAAATTGTGGAACAGGAAGCCCAGATTACTGCCAATCAGTGACACACAGATATAAACGACGATTAAACGATAATCAATAATCGCCATCACCAAAATGCTTGATATGGCAATCGTGGACACGCCGGCTGCGAGCCCATCCAATCCGTCAATGAGATTAATCGCATTGGTGACGCCTACAATCCAGAGAATTGTAAGCGGAATGCTGAAATAGCCGAGTTCAATGACACCGAAAACCGGCAGTGTGATCTTTTCAATAATAATCCCGTCCGAAATCAGGACCACAGCTGCCAGCAGCTGACCTGAAAGCTTAATGATCGGCCGGATCTGATATTTATCATCAATCATCCCTGTAACAACGACAATTAATGAGCCAAGAGTAATGGCGGACATCTGCGGATGATCCGGAAATATATAGAGCATTCCGAGAACCGTTCCCAGATATATACTAAGCCCCCCTAGTCTTGGGGTGACGCTTGTGTGTATTTTTCGATGATTGGGTACGTCCATAACACCCATTTTCAACGCCAATTTTTTGATCGGATAGGTTAACAACAGGCTTGAAATCAGTGCTATGAAGAAAGCGACAATTAATTCGGTTAGATTAAACATATTATCCCTGCTTTTACGTAAATTCACTCTAATTATCTTACCATAATTTGTCGAGTTTGTGACCAATCTTACCCTTAGTATTAAGTAACAGGGGTGCTTTTATAAGGGGAATGGGGAATCGACAAAAACTGTTATTTTGGGTGGGGTGGCGGATTGATTCGCGGGGTTGCGGGTTAATTTCATTGGTTTTGGATGGATTTGGTTGTTTGGGGATATTCGCAGGTGTTGCGGATTAATTCATCTGTTTGGGGATTAATTCCGATAAATGTAGATTAATTTATTTAAAATCGTAATTATTTCTGAAATGGGTTGAATTATTTTTAAAAGTGGAGGGATTATTTGTAAAATAATCCGGGATGGGGTGGATCAATTGGAAGTATCTCGAATGAATTCAGCAGTTTTCAGACGATAATGCTCTATCTAGGTTTAATTCCCACAACTCTGGATCAATGAACCCTTCTGCGGACTTATCATTAACTTTCTGGATCAATCCTTCAACTTTTGGATTAATCTCTTTCAAAATCGGATTAATTAATTTTAAATTTGGAGGAATTACTTTTAAAACGCGCTTAATCCACGAGTAGCTGGATTAATAATGATAACAATGGATTAATTCCAAATCCACAGGCATAATTCCCCTGTCTCGGCTTATTCTCCCCAAAAGCCGCTGCTCCAAATCATATCCATCAGGCATTACCTGGTACCTCGCTCGAATTTTTATTAAAACAAAAAAGTCTTGCAGAGATATTCTCCACAAGACTTTTTTTAATTTACTTTAGTTCTCTAAAGCGGTGAGGGACAGTCCCTATTTATTTTTCCTTACTAAACCACCCGACAACTTTCCGGGAAAAGTCGTCAAAATAGGTGTAGACGACTGGAATCAGTAACAACGTAAAGATTGCTGAAACTGTAAGTCCAAAGATGATCACAATTGCCAGTGGCTGCTGGGATTCTGAGCCTTCGCCGAGACCCAGTGCCAGTGGGATCATCCCGAGCACAGTTGTTAGGGTCGTCATGAGAATCGGGCGCATTCGGCTTGGGCCTGCGTTCAGGATGGCCTCATACCGCTCCTGGCCGCGATTTCTCAGGATGTTGATATAGTCGACCAGCACAATGGCGTTGTTGACGACGATCCCGGCGAGCATGATGAACCCAATGAAGGCCGGTATGCTTAGCGGCGTCTGGGTGACATACAGTCCGACGATAACCCCGACAATGGTGGCTGGCAGTGAGAACATAATGACAAATGGGTGCAGGAAGTTCTCAAACTGCACGGCCATGACCGCGTAAACCAGGAATATTGAGAAGATTAAGGCTAAGCTTAATTGCCCAAAGGATTCAGCCATATCCTGCGCCTGGCCTCCAACCGAGTAGGAGTAGCCTTCAGGGAATTTCATGGTGTCGAGTTTTTCTTCCACATCGGTCATGATGCTTCCCAGATCTCTGTCGACAATATCACTGCTGATGCTTATCTGACGCTGCTGGTTTTGACGGCTAATGGTGCTTGGTCCCTGAATCTGTTCCAGTTCAGCTACCGTTGAGAGCGGAATGAGTGCTCCTGTCTGAGTCTGAATCGGTAAGGTTTCCAGGTCCTCTATTGTCGTGCGCTGATCTTCAGGCAGCATCACTCTTACGTCCAATTCACTTCCGCCGGTTCGATATCTGGATGCGATTTGGCCGGTGAAGCCCATCTGCACCTGGCTCATAACCTGCTGGTAGCTTAAGCCGTACTGTGCGGCCCGCTCTCGGTCCACATTTACATTCACCTGTGGACTTCCTTCTGATGCTGAGGATTCAGGGTTGTGTATGCCTTCAATATCCTCCATCAAATAGACCACCTGATCGCCCAATTCTTTAAGGACATCATAATCCGGTCCGGAAATTTGCAACTGGACAGGTGAGCCTAAGCCGCCCATGCTGCCTCCCATGGCACTTACGGTGATTTCGGCACCAGGAATTTTTTGCAGGCCTTCATCCATTTGGGTAACGACTTCCGTGGTGGTTACATCCCGATCCTCCTGAGGGACGAGCTGAATCATGTAGCTGGCCTGATTGGACGATCCGCCGCCACCAACCATGCCGCCTGATCCTCCCACGGTGACAAAGTTGGTTTCGATGACATCCTCATAGTTACTGAGCTTTTCATCAACTTGATCCGCTATTCCTTCGGTTGATTCCAAATGTGTTCCTGTTGGTGTGTTGACGTTAATCTGAATTTGGCCCTGGTCCGATTGAGGGATGAACTCAGCCCCAATCATCGGAATTAAGGCCAGGCTTAAAGCAATCGCGGCAATCGTGCCAAATACGGTTGTTTTCCGGTGGCCGAGCACAAATTTCAGAACCCGCCGGTACCCATCATTAATTTTTCCTAATACTTTATCAAACCAGTACCGTCTGCCTTCCTCCTGCATTGATTTTGTCAGCAGCTTGGAGGCAAGCATTGGAATCAGGGTCACGGAAACGACAAGCGACGCCAGCAGTGCAAAGGAAATGGTTAACGCCAGCGGGACGAACATTTCCGCCGCGATGCCTTCCACAAAGATGATTGGCAGGAAGACGACAATCGTTGTAGTTGTCGAGGCAATGACCGCTGGTGCGAGTTCAGATGCCCCCCGCTTGGCTGCTTCTTTCAATGTATGACCCCGCTGCCGGTACGAGACGATATTTTCCAAGATGACGATGGATGAATCGACCATCATCCCGATTCCGAGCGCGAGTCCACCCATGGTCAGAACGTTTACGGTTTCACCTGTAAAGTACATGAGTGAAAATGTTGAAATAATCGCAATTGGAATCGAAAGTCCGATAACAAGTGTTGCCCGGAAGCTTTTCAGGAATAAAAGTAAAACAAGTGCTGAGAAAACTGCTCCCATCAGCATGTTGCGGACAACGGAATCGATGGACATTTTAATAAAGGTTGAATTATCAAAAACAACATCCAGATTGACTCCATCCGGAAGCTCTCCCTGCATATCTTCAACGGCAGCATGCATGGTGTCGGCAACCTCTACCGTATTTCCATCGGTTTTCTTCAGAATGGACAGAACGACAGACGATTTATTATTGACGTAGGAAACCGAGCTTTGATCCTTAGTTTCCCGACTCACATTCGCTATGTCCTCTAAATGGAGGGTTGCCCCATTTGGAGTTTGAACAATCGTTTGTTTGATATCTTCAAGGGACGCATAATCGCCCTGAATACGGATTTGCAGGTCCTGATCCCCTTTGGCAATCACACCGGCCGAGCCTGACTGGTTTGCCGCTCCAATTGCCTGCATAATGCTCTGGGTATTTAACCCATATTGGGCGAGCTTAGCCTGCTTCAGCTCCACCTGAATTTCATCGGTGGTTCCGCCTTCTACTGTTACAGATGCAACCCCGTCCTGTCTTTCAAAATAAGGAACAAGATCATCGTCGGCAATGTTTTGCAGTTCTTTTACGTTATCTCCGGTTAAACCGACCCACATGACCGGCATTTGCTGCGGATCAAAGCGGAGCACATTCGGTTCACCCGCTGTTTCCGGGAGCATGCCCTGCACCGAGGACACCTGCTCCCGAACCCGCAGTAAGGCCGAGTCCAAATCCGCTCCTGTGTTAAACATCATCACCACAAGGGATGACCCCTGGGAAGACTGGGATTGAACCGTATCAATGCCCTCAATGGAGCTTACGGCTGATTCGATTGGTCTTGAGACGAGCTCCTCCACATCTTCCGGAGCAGCTCCTTCATATGTAGTCGCAACAACCGCAATCGGCAATTCGATATCCGGAAAAAGGTCAATGGTTAAATTACGAAGGGACATAATTCCGAGTGCTATGATAGCTGCTACGATCATAACAACGCCAACGGGACGGCGTACTGAAGTATTTACGAGTTTCACTTACTCTTCCCCCTTCATAACTTCCACTTTACCACCATCAGTCAGAGTCAGCTGTCCTTTGGTTACAACCTCTGCCCCTTTCTTGATATCTCCTTTGATGGCTGTGGACTCCGTTTGTGCCCCGAGCACTTCAACCTCTGTATAGTGGGCGGTATTATCCTTAATGACATAAACGTAGCTGGCGTTGTTTTCTTCCACAATCGCCGCTGTCGGGACAATCAGAGCATCCGAAATTTTCTCCTCAGGAATCGTGATTTCCGCAACCATCCCCGGCTTTATTTTATGATCTTCATTTTCAAAGGAAGCTGAGACTGGATAAAGTCCGGTATCATCGGTCTTAACCGCAATGCTTTCAACCGTTGCTGTTACATCCTTTTCGAGTGTGGAGAAATTCAGTGTAACTTCCTGGTCCTCTTTAAATAAATCCAGCTGTTCCTCGGTCACCTGCATACCTGCGTTCAGCGAATCCAAATCAATAATGGATGCTACCGGATTCTGATTGGAAACGAGGGAGTCCTCATTCATCGTCAAATCCTGCACAATCCCGGCAATGGGCGCTTCAATAGCGAGATTCCCCGGTGACGTACGGGCCAGTACCTCATCTTCTTCCACTTCATCGCCATTTTCCACATTCAGCTCAGAGATTTCCCCTGCATTTGTTGGAATCACCTGTGCCATGCGATCAGCTGTCACACGGCCAAAAAATGTCTGCTCAATTGTCAGGGAGCCCTTCTCAACCTGAGCCGTTTCCACAGGCGTAATCAGCTCCTCCTCTTCCTCATCCGCCTGATCGGATTCATTTGTACAGGCTGTCATCAGAAAAGCAGCTGCAAGTAAAACAACCATACCCTTTTTCCACTTCATGACACGTCTCTCCTTTTATGTATCAGATTCTCTAAAATTTATTCGCGATTTATATGTATTACACAGTCCTTAACAATACCAGTATTTTGTACGTATTTAAAGCAAATGGGTTTCATCTTTTTTCCGGTAGGATTCGTTTGTCTATGTGGGATTATACATTGTGGTGCCTGTCACGACCCGGAATTTGTCGAATAATCGCTATGATAGGCATAATTAAAAGCCTCTCGCTTAAGTGAATCAACGAAAGGCTTATCCTCAATCTTTATCTATATGGATCTTATTAACTAGAGGCCTGATCTCTATTCTTCTCTTCTTCGTCATCCTGAACACTGGACCACAGAATGTCCCGGGATAATGCGGCGATCACCGTTGCAGTCACATACATTTGCCGCCTGAAGGTAAAAAATGAAGTATCAATCACTGCTGTTGTACGGTTCGAGAAGACGAGATTGGTTTTATCATTGTTATCATTGGATTTGAGGTACTCTTCGATGTGGTAAAAGGAAAACCAGCTGCAGTTGAACTCCTTTGGTGATTTATTGGGAAAAAAGAATGCTCCCATACCTGGATTGACCGGGATCGGAAGTTTGATATTCGTATTCAGAATATACTCGACCGATTTTCGTCTGCCATCTAGGGATGCACCACCCTCCAGGCAAGCTTTTTCGAGAATCTGCTTTACTGATTTTGTACAAAAAATTTCTCTGCCGGTTTCAATAATTCTGCTTTGATAATCAGGCCCAGAATGAGGAATAATCGCCATCGTTTTCCGATTCACCCGATATGTATCCGTTACATCCATGAAACCTCCTCCTATTCAGAAAAAATGTAGTATGCAGGACAATTGTACTACAAAATCTTCCAAAAGTTAATAAATTTTACAAAATTTTCGTAAAATTTCGTCTGAAAATGTCAAAATATATCTTTTAGCTAAGGATTTAACTCATTTTTCCGATCATACCAAATAACACCTACATGTAAATTCATAAATAATGTCTCCCAAATGAAGAACGCTATATGTAAGCATGGCTTTTCCTGTTTCTTATATTTTGACATATTTTTATAAATTTAAGGAAAAGCTACGCATGATTAACTTTTCATTGAAGGAGGAAATGGATATGTCACAAAAATGGTTATGGAAATTGGGTCTTTCTTTCATGGCCTTTTCCCTTGCAGCAGGCTGTGCTCAAGAGGATAACAACGAACCTGCTGAGGAAGAAACACCAATGGAAGAAGAGGAAAACGGCGGCACTGAGAATGGTAATCAGGGCACAGGAACAGAAAATAGTGGTACTGAGAATGGAACTGAAAATAACGGTACCGACAATGGCAATGGCGAAAATGGTACAGAAGATGACATGCTTCCAGACGAGGAAGAAACGAATGAAAATGGAACTACTGAAAATGGAACTACCGAAAATGGCGGCGAAACTGGCGAAAATGGTACCAACGGCAATGGTGAAGGTTTAAACGAAGGTAATGATGCAGATTTAACCGGAGATGAGGAAGAAGAAGATAAATAAAAATTAAGCTCGAAACCCGTGTCAGCTGATGCGGGTTTTGTGCTGAAAGTTAGGTTCTGCGCTTGACGGTCGTGCTGGCCAGTGAGTGTGCGGTGTTGCTTGTATGGTTTAGGTTAGCAGGAGATTTGCTGAATTAATGAGTTTCTGGATTAAATTCTCAGGTTTAGGATTAATGGACGATGTTTAAGATTAATGAACGGTTTTATGGAATGATTGTCTTTATATTGGCTTGATTGTTTAAGCATCAGATTATTCCTTTCCAAAACCGGATGGATTCTTTTTAAAATTGGACGAATTATTTTAAAATGCGCTCAATTCCGGCTGCGCTGGCTCATTCAAAAGTATAAGGACCCATTCATAAATTTTCAGACGAATAAACTCTATACAGTACTAATTCCCACAACTCCGGATCAATCCCAGCCTGCCAGAAATCGTCCCCGGAAATCTGCCCAAAACACCAAAAAACTACCCCAGCACCAGGAGGTAGTTTCCATTAACCTTCACTATTTACTTCTCAATCGCAAATGTAATTTCTGCTTCACAGGCGACTTCACCGTCTACGGTTGCGGTGCCTTTGCCTTTTCCGATGGGGCCTTTTACCCGGGTGATGTCAACCTCGAGTCTGAGAACGTCGCCGGGTTTGACCTGGCGTTTGAAACGGCATTTATCGATTCCTGCAAGAAAGCCGATCTTGCCCTGATTTTCTTCCTTTTGCAGGATGGATGTGGCGCCTACCTGTGCCATGGCTTCGACGATAAGGACGCCGGGCATGACTGGGTAATCCGGGAAGTGGCCCTGGAAAAAGGGCTCGTTTGCGGATACATTTTTGATCCCGACTGCTTTCTCGCCTGGTGCGACTTCTTCAATTTTATCAACCAGCAAAAATGGGTAGCGGTGCGGGATGACTTCTTTAATTTGACTGTTGTCCATCTCCATCAACTGAACCTCCTTCAGCTTTCCATTGAACATTTTTATGTATGTGAATCACTCTTATCATACCAGAAAATTTCCTCAAACAGAAAAATGGACTTTATCAATGAAAGTCCATCTGGTTATTCCGTCTTGACGATATCAATTATATGCTGCCATGTGGATGGGTCCAAAACATCTGTGGGTTTTCCTTCGCCGATGATGCCATAGCCAACCATTAATCCCCCGGCTAAGGCGATCACGCTCAGAATGGTGATTACGATAATGCGTGCCCATAAGGGGAAAATTCGTTTGCGTGGTTTTTTCGGCTTTTTTTCGGCTTTCTGCGATTTTTGCTTTTTTTGCTCGGCACGTTTGGTTTGTTTTTCTTCTTTCCGGGCTGACCGTTTGCGTTTTCGTGCTTCCTCTTTTGTTTGTGCACGGCTTTTCTTTTGCTCTGTCACCATAGATGAAGCTCCTCGTTCATTTTAAAGATTTATTTGTAATTCACAGGCTGATGAACCAGCTTAGCTCCGGAGCTGATTAATTAGGCCGGCCATCTGATCGCCCATCGAGATGGATTGTGAATTCATTTGGTAAGCTCGCTGCATTTCCAGCATATTGGTCATTTCCTCGCCCATATCCACATTGGACGATTCAAGTGCGCCTACGTGCAGGCCTGGGTCTGGTGCCACTGCGGTCATGCCGGCTGCCGGAACGTTATCCGGAATCCGATACCGATTACCGCCTGCAGTTTCAAGAGAGCGTGGACGATCAATCTCCATCACTTCAAGGGAGGCCTCAACTTGTTGTTGTTCCCCTCTTCTCACCAGAATATTTCCGTTATCTTGAATAGAAATCTCATCCATGTCGCTTTGAAGCACAATCGGCCCATTTTCACCGATCACAGGATTTCCCTGAGCGGTAACCAGGGAGACCTGCTGATTGTTATTGATCGGCTGCAGATAGAAGTTTCCCGCTCGCGTATATTGCGTTTCCGCGGCGCCATTTTCCGTTACCTGCACCTGGAAAAAGTGCTTTTCTCCGCTGAGGGCTACATCCAGAGGACGCTCTGTCTGGGTAATGGTTCCGGCATCCATTCGTACTTTGGTATGCCCCAGCTTAGCACCTGTCCCCTGGCGAAGGCCTTCAGGGGTCTGTCTTGGTGCTTCCCCGTCAATACCGTTTTGATTGATCTGCTGATGAAGCAGGGAGGAAAAATTGGCGGTCCTTGCTTTATATCCTGTTGTACTGGAATTAGACAGATTATGTCCGATTAGATTTAACTTTTGCTGAAGCTGCCCCATCGTTGTGGCTGCAAGATATGAACTACGCATTTAAAATCCTCCTTTAGCGAAGACGCCCGATTTGATTGACGGCCATGTCCATGCTTTTATCATATGCTTTTAATACCTGCTGATTGGCCTCAAAGTTCCGGTAGGTCTGCAGCATTTCCGTCCTCGTCTGCGTGGTATCCACGTTCGACCGTTCAATCATGCCCTGGCGAACTTCAAACGTTACTCCGCCTGCATTACGGGCATTCACCGGTGCTTCACCGTCTTCCTCAAGGTTGTACAGGTCGTTATTTCCTTTAGTAAAATCCTGTGCGGCATTCGGGTGATAAACAATGCCCAGTGGGGTCACTCCGCCATTTGCCTGAATTTCACCGTTTCGGGTTACATTAAACTCATCATTATTGACCTGAATCTGGTTCCCGCCTTCATCAAGAACGTAATGTCCGCTGTTGGTCACGAGAAAACCGTTCGCGTCAATGGTGAAGTTCCCATTTCGGGTATAGCTTGTACCCCCGTCCTGATTCTGAATGGTGTAAAACAGGGAACCCGTGTCATCCGGCATTTGTCCGTTCCAGATGGCCAAATCTGTGGACATGCCTGTTTCCTTTAAATCCCCTTGTCCAAAATCAGGAATCGTCTCCTGCATATAGACACCTGTATTTAAACTCCCAATCAGCTTATTATTCGGGATGTTCACGGAATGATGAACAGGGAGCTGTTTGGAATCGGTCCGTTCAATTAACATTTCAGGAAAAGCCCGCATCGTGGTCTGATCGGCTTTATATCCCGGGGTTAGCGCATTGGCCATATTATTTGAAAGCACATCCTGACGACTCTGCTGTGTCATCATCCCTGATGCTGCTGTATAAAATCCTCTTAACATTATTTCAGCCTCCTGGTGGCAAGTCCATGTTAATTTTTCACATTGGGCAGTTTTTCGATTTGTTCGAGCATAAGGCCTGTCCCTTTTGCCACGCAGAACATTGGCTCCTCGGCAATGATGACAGGTACTTTTAATTCTTCGGATAGGAGCTGATCAAGCCCATTCAATAGTGCTCCTCCACCGGTCAAAATAGCTCCGCGGTCAATGATATCAGCGGAAAGCTCAGGCGGTGTCCGCTCCAGTACAGTTCGCGCAGCTTGTACAATAAGGGAAACCGATTCTTCCAGGGCATCATTGATTTCTTTTGAGTTCACCGTAATCGTGCGTGGCAGCCCTGTGACAAGGTCCCGTCCGCGGATGTCCATTTCCTCATAACGGTTGTCCGGAAATACGGTGGCTACATTAATTTTAATATCTTCTGCTGTACGGTCGCCGATTAACAGCTTGTACTTCCGTTTAATGTGCTGAATGATTTCATTATCAAACGTATCTCCGGCCATTTTTATGGAGGAGGCGGTGACAATATCTCCCATGGACAATACAGCTATGTCCGTCGTTCCACCGCCTATGTCCAATACTAAGTTGCCGCTTGGCTGAAAAATGTCCATGCCTGCACCAATGGCAGCCACTTTCGGTTCTTCTTCAAGATAGACTTTTTTGCCGCCGCTCTTTTCAGCAGCCTCTTTAATCGCCTTCTGTTCGACCTTGGTAATGTTGGTCGGGCAGCAAACTAAAATTCGTGGTTTGGACAGGAAGCCTCTCACATTGATTTTTTCAATAAAATACCTTAACATGGCTTCCGTCACGTCAAAATCAGCAATGACGCCGTCTTTTAACGGTCGAATCGCAATTATATTTCCTGGAGTACGTCCAATCATACGTCGGGCAGCTTCCCCAACTTCCAAAACTTTTCCTGTGTTTCGATCCATGGCAACAACTGCCGGCTCATTTAAAACAATTCCTTTGCCTTTAACATGAATGAGTACATTAGCTGTTCCTAGATCGATGCCAATATCCCGTGAAAACATGAACCATTCGTCCTCCCTGCGTAGCTTTCTATATTACATTTCACCTATTATCCGCAATCGTACTACTCTATTTCTACATTTTAACATAAAAATTGTCATATCGTCTCACATTTTTTCGAAAAAAATATATTCAATATCCGTTGACTGGTGCATGAAGATGCGGATGCAGTGGCGGACTTTTCCTGGTATAGATAAAACTGTCATATTCGGTGCTGCGTCGCTGTACAGGTGCTGTCGTGGCAGAGAGATTTTATGTAACATATGTATTCGTTTTGCGACGTTTATTCTAGCTATGTCCAGGTTCTGCTGCGGCTGCTGGTTCGCTGATTAAAGATAAGCCCGATTATGTTTTCGAACGACCTGGCTCATGTCCATTAAGTATTTCGGGAGAACGCGGCTTGGGGCTGTTCGCTTTGGAATGAGTTCTCTTCGTGGCTGTTTGTAATAGGTGAGCTGGGTTGCTGGAAGCTTTGTTTCGAAGGCATTTGCAGTGGTTTTGTCGTGATGTTTTCATCTTGTTGTTTTTGATATGTTGAGGCTTCGTGCTGTTCTCTTTGGTGTGATTCTACGGTGTTATTTTTTGAATGATTATAGTGGGATTTAAATAACCGATTTTCTCCCATATTGAATGACTTTTAATTTTGAGATTGAATGGAATGTTGTTATTCCATTTAAAATATACTGGATGTCAGATTAGCATTTGGAAGCTGGATCTGCCTGAAAATCTTTTATGGATCGGATGAATGGTTGTTCATCATAAGGAAATAAAAATGACAATTAAACCGGCTCCTTTTTGTCCTCATCATTGTACTTCTGCTTTGTTGCGGCTCCACCACGCAGATGTCGAATCGACTTATGGTAGGTTAATATTTCCTTCACTTCCTTCCAAAGCTCGGGATTGATTTCCGGAAGCCGCTCGGTCAAATCTTTATGGACCGTACTCTTGGAAACCCCAAACTCCTTTGCGATTACGCGGACCGTCTTCCTTGTCTCCACGATATATTTCCCTATCTTGATTGTACGCTCTTTGATGTAATCGTGCACACCACTCGCCTCCCTGAGTTGGATCTCTTAAAGGCGTGAAATGAGACAAGGTGATTTTTCCGGGATACCTGTAGTAAATTTGATTGCCATCCAGAAGTCCGTTTCCTATTCCCTCTAATCCTCTAGCTGCGTCACACACTTTCCCACCTCAAACCTTTCTTTGAACTTGTTTGTAACATTTTATTAACGAAACTGTGCGAATATGCTTAAAATTCAAGTAGGACAAGGTGTTTGTTGGTTTTTTTAAAGGGAGGGACCGGGATTCTTGGGATTCTGAGCTAAGTATTTCGAGGATTAGGCGGGCTTGGGCTGGCGTTTCCGGGATTGAGCTGAGCTCTTTGGGATAGAGCTAAACTCCTCCATAATTATCCAAATAGTTTTTCCTTTAAAATTTTGAAAATTTTTGATAACGTTTGCAGTAATCGAAGTTTTCTCTTCTTTCAAACAACTGCTTTTCTAGCTGGTACTATTTATACGACAAAGGAGATGATGCTATGATGACAGCTGCATGGAACTGGTTATGGGATATGCATAACCAGGCCAAGGATTTGCTGCGTTTTTTTGCCAGGCCCTCTTCATCGAGTCTCGGGTCTGAAGGTACGAATCCAAACACGATTCGGCGCGAGAACAATCGGGGAAATGGAAATAACAATGGAAATGGGGACCGGCTATTTAAACCCGGACAGATGATTGGTCTGATTCTCGGCCCTGCACTGTTCTTTTTAACGTTACAGTTTTTCCATCCGGATGGCTTGTCCGATGCCGGCGTTGCGGTTCTGGCCAGTACGATATGGATTGCGATCTGGTGGATTACGGAGGCTGTGCCCATTCCTGTTACCTCCTTATTACCGATTGTCCTTTTTCCACTCACTGGCGGTCTTGATATCGGGGCGACGACCTCTTCCTATGGGGACGACACGATTTTCCTATTTATGGGAGGCTTTATGATTGCCCTGGCTATGGAAAAATGGAATCTGCACCGGCGGATTGCCCTATCTATCATTTCCGTCATTGGCACAAATTCAGAGCGGATTATTCTTGGGTTTATGGTGGCTACCGGATTTTTATCGATGTGGATTTCCAATACGGCAACCTCTATGATGATGGTTCCAATTGGGCTTGCGATTATTTATCAGGTGGCCGAACAATTAAAAGATGACCATTCGATTGATACCTCTCAAGAAAACTTCGGATTTGGCAAGGCGCTGATGCTGGGGATTGCTTATTCCGCTTCTGTGGGAGGAATTGCGACCTTAATCGGAACTCCGCCTAACACTGCACTGGCGGGTGTGATTAATAATATGTACGATATTGAGATCACCTTTGCCGGCTGGATGCTTTTCGGGGTTCCTATTGCGTGGATTTTTATTTTCATTATCTGGTATTATCTTGTGAAAGTATCCTACCCTCTTAAATTTAAGCATTTGCCTGGCGGACGAGAAGTAATTAAGAATGAAAAAGAGAAATTAGGCAGCGCCTCTTTTGAGGAGAAAGGAGTTATGGTCATTTTCGTTCTGGCCGCTTTTGCGTGGATCAGCCGTTCGTTTTTGCTTACTCAAATCAATGAAAATATTAATGATGCGATCATTGCGATTACAGCTGCGGTGATTCTATTTATCATTCCGTCCAAAAATCGGAAAGGCGATTATCTGCTGGACTGGAATACCGCTGTGAAGCTTCCATGGGGAATTCTGCTGCTATTTGGCGGCGGTCTCGCCATCGCAAGCGGATTCAGCAGCTCCGGACTTTCCGAATGGATTGGAAGTCAGTTAAGCGTGCTGGATGGAATCAATATTTTCCTTATCCTGTTAGCTGTAGCAGCCATGGTTATTTTCCTGACCGAGGTAACCTCCAACACAGCGACTGCCAATATGATGTATCCAATTATGGCTTCACTGGCCGTTGCTCTGGGGATACACCCTTATGCCGTTATGATCGCTGCCGCCGTTGCAGCTTCAAGTGCCTTTATGCTGCCGGTTGCTACACCTCCAAATGCGGTCGTGTTCGGTTCAGGGTACTTACGGATTCCTGATATGGCTAAAGCAGGATTTGCCCTGAACATCATCGGTGTGCTCCTCGTTGCCCTTGCCATTTACTTCTGGCTGCCGGTAGTCTGGGGCATTGATTTAACCGAAATCCCGGCAAGCATGAAAAATTAATAACAAAGGCGGAAGCGCCCGTTTAGCGACGTACGGACTGGACTGAGCCGGAGGAGATAAAGGAAACACGACGAACAGCGTGAGTCGATGTTGACTTATCGGACGGAGGGGAAGGAAGTCACGCTAGTCGCCGGGCGCTGGAGCCGGACGTGGTCACTCAGGATTTCTTATCCACAAAACCGTTTACTTTATCATTTTCGTGGCCGTAAATAAACTGCACCTCAATATGAGCCTGATCCATTCATTGAGGTGCAGTTTTCTTTTTCAAAATCCGCTTCTGCAGGTTATTGGCTTCGGTTTTAGAAGATAGATGCTTTACGGTTATCCATTGACGTTAGTACTATTTCTTTCCGCTGCATTTTGCTTCCTTTTCCTGACAACGGTAAACCGGCTTAATGTATAAAGCACAGGAATACAGCTTAGCGTAATCACAATCCCTGTCCAGCCCATCGCATTCCATAATGGCCCCAAAGCTTGAGCTTCCGAGCGAAACGCCGACATAATAGAATACGAGATAAAGACTGGAGGCACTCCCTTTATGATGGGTGACCTCAAATCCCACTGATGAGGCGGTAATGGAGTGGGCGGTGAAAAAGCCCAGACAGGTGATACAAAGCCCTATCGCGATCATCCATACCGTGGGTGCCAGGGTCATCAGAATCCCCAGTGACATAACGACAATTCCCGCTGCCCGAACGATTAAAATGCCAAATCGCCCTGAAAGCCAGCCGGCAACAGGAGAGCCGACAACTCCGAGTCCATAAGCTAAAAACAGATAGGATATGGCTTCTAAGGACAACGAAAACGGCGGACCTTCCAAATGAAACGGCAAATACGTCCATATCCCGGTAAACGAAAGCTGGATAACAACTCCGATTCCAAAGATCCACAGCAGTCCCGGGTTTTTTAAGTGATACAGAAAGCCTTTCATATCCCGGGAAAAGGTTAATTGGCTGGGTGTAAAAAAACGCGAGTGAGGCAGCATAAATAAAACCGCCACTAACACCACAAACCCCAATCCGCCTAATAGATAAAAAGCCATTTCCCAGGATAAATGGTCCGAAACATAGCCTGTCATTACGCGTCCGACCATCCCTCCAAGCGCATTGCTGGATATATATAGTGCAGTTGCCAGAGGGAGGCTGCTTTTGTCAATCTCCTCCATCAAATAAGCCAACGCGGCAGCAGGAAGCCCGGCTAATGCAAAGCCTTGTAAAAAACGAAAAATCAGGAATAATAAAAAGGAGTCTGATAAAGGAATCAACAGAAAAGGGATCGCTGCCCCTGCCAGTGATAATTTTATAAACATCGTACGCCCATTACGGTCCGATAGAAATCCGAGTACAATTAATCCGATAATCAGTCCAATGATGGTCAGGGACACGGAAAGGGACGAGACGGATACCGAGACATCGAATTCCCGTACAAATAAAGGCAATAGCGGCTGGGTGGAATACATAGCCGCAAAAACAAAAAAAGACGAAACAGCCAGGCTGATGGTAATCAGCCAAAATTGAGAATCCTTTACTGTATATGCGTGCTGGTTGTTTGTTTGCTTTTTCATTTTATGTAGTCTCAACACCCCTTCACTCGATGAATTCGTCTGATCGGCCGGACTTCATTTTATGGCCAATGAGTTGATTTTATCATAAAGTGAAACTTCCATCAGTGGGGGTCTCCATCCCCACTTAGTCTTGTTGGGGTAACTTCAGGACTTGAAGTGGGGGTACTACGGCCAGTTCATGCGTGATAAAAGGGATGAGCCAAAAAAAAGACTGCCTCACTGAGACAGTCTTTTTTATCATTCCTTATGCAGTTGCGGAGGATGCAGAAGATTCAGGCTGTACATCAGTGGAGTCATCTTCTTCACCGTCTGAACCGTTGTCTTCATCACCTGAGTCTCCCTGGTCATCGGTGTTTTCTTCCTGACCAGAAGTTTCTTCATCAGATGCTTCGTCATCGGTTGCTCCGTCTTCAGAAGCTCCATCCTCAGATGCTCCATCTTCTTCGGTGCCATCCTCTTCATTTCCGTCTTCCTGATCTCCATCTTCTTCATTTCCGTCTGAAGGAAGTTTAATTTCACTTAAAGATTTGTTGAAATACTCTTCCGGATCCACGCGGGTTCCGTCTTTACGCAATTCAAAATGTACATGAATACCATTGGCTTGTCCATAAAGGTTTTGACCAGCAGTTCCAATTACGTCTCCCTGCTCAACTTTTGCTCCAGAATCCACGGTTACATCTTCAAGACTTGCATAGTTGGTCGTTACTCCATTTTCGTGAGTTAACTCAACAACCATACCCAGCAACGGATCGTCTTTAACGTCGGTAACCTTACCACTCAATGCAGCTGTTACATCAAATGGCTCTTCATTCGTGGATGCGATATCAATTCCTTTACTTTGGTAATACTTATTATTGTAAAGGACGAGTGCCTGTTCCTGCTCCTTTTCTGATGCATTGTAGTCGTAGAATTTCGTTACAATCTCGGTTTCCTTTGCATTGGCTACAGGCATCATAACTTGCTCATCTTGCTCGATGACTGGAACTGAATCGCCTTCAGGACGTTCACCAACCTGGTCTGTGTTTTCAGAGTCTAGCTGGTCTGTCTGGTCCTGAGCTTCTTCCTCTGGTAAATCAATCGCTGCATTTTGATACCAGAGAACTCCAGTTAAAACCAATGCTGCAAAAGTTAAATAAACTGCTGGATAAAACCACTTTTTGCGTACTAACTTCCTCCATCCGGAATTTTTTGAGTTAGGATTCTTTCCTTCCTCATTCATTTTATCACCACCTCAGCAACCATTCTGAGCAGATTGAGGAAGATATATACCTTATTTTCAAATTTTTTTACACTTATTTTTCGACAAAGTGGATTTTTTTATGCGTTTTTTATAAAAAAAGTTTATATCGGGTGTGGCTACCCAAAACAAAAAACGGACCCGCTAAGGCCCGCTATTCGTTCAACACCATCACACGTTCAGCGTTGGATTCAATTTGGGAAATTTTTGTTCCTTTATAGTAATGTTTAATAATATCTTTATACGTATTGCCTTCCTTAGCCATGCCGTTTGCGCCGTATTGGCTCATGCCGACGCCGTGACCGTAGCCTTTCGTGGTGAAAATGAGGTGCTCATTTTTATGCTGGATTTTAAAGTCGCTGGATCGGAGGCCTAAAGCTTCCCGGACTTCACGGCCAGTGAAATTTTTACCGGCAATTTTAATGGATTCGACTCTGTTGCTGCTGGTACGTTTGATATCCTTTAAAACCGGATTGGAGCTGAAGTTGATTCCCAGTGCTTTTTCAGCTTCTTTAATGGTCACGATTTTCTGATCTTCAAATTTAGGGGACTGCTGATCCCACGGGCTTTCTACACTGACTAAATAAGGGACTGGGTTTTGCCAGTAATCCTCGGCGTTTTCGGTATGGCCGTTGCTGGTTGAAAAAAAGGAAGGGGTAATTGGATTGCCCTTATACGTAATAATTTCGCCTCGGGTGGCATTGACGGCCTTCTTGATCTTCTGCATTTTCCAGGTGAAATCCCCCTTCCATTGCTCCTTCAGTTCGGCCTCGCTCTTATAAACCTGATGCTGAACCGTGTCTGTGATGGGCTCCTGCTTTTGATTCTCTTCTTTATTCAGCACATACTTCACAATATATGTTCTGGCTGCGAGCGCCTGTGCTTTGAGTGCCTCGAGCTCAAATTCAGCAGGCATTTCGGAGGCTACAACTCCCGCGACGTATTTCTCCAGTGGTACATTATCGACCGTTTCTTCCTGTGAGCGGAAAACGGAGACAACGTAGGAATCCTCTTCCGCGGTTGCCTGTTCATCTGGTGAATCTTTTGCTGCTGTCGTTTTCACCTGATAGTTATCGTTGGTTCCCGCACCGATAAAGGGGGTCACAATAGCGGTCGGAATAATAACAACGATGGCAATCATGACAAGTGCGGCGAATATACTGACCTTTTTGATGTTCACTGCATACGGCCTCCTTTCTCAATCTACTAAAATATTTATTCGTGAGGCCGATTTAATAGAACTAAAAAATGAGGAATTGTGTATCTATGGAATAGTAAAGGGAAACTTCCATCAGTGGGGGTTTTCTCCATCCCCCACTTAGTCTTGTTGGGCTATCCTCAAGACTTGAAGTGGGGGTATTACGGCCAGTTCATGCGTGCTAAAAAAATAGACAGGCCCAAAATAGACCTGTCCATCACTTGCTATATTCTCTTCGTATATTCGGATTAATGATCGCGGTTTACAAAATAGGTTAACAGCTGCTTTAAAAATGCGGTATTCCGGGGGACTTCCTGCAAGGCGTCCATGGCCTCACAATAATGATCCCACATTGCTTTTCTGGCACCTTCTACTCCTAAGATGGATACAAAGTTTGAATGGTTGTTCTCAGCGTCGATGCCGGTATTTTTCCCGATTCGCTGCTGATCTCCTTCCACATCCAGCAAATCATCTTTAATCTGGAAGGTAATCCCGAAATGGCGGGAGAATTTTTTCAGTGCACTGATCTCGCTTTCTCCTGCCTGGGCGAGCATGGCTGGAAGGACGAGGGCAACCTCAAATCCAAGACCGGTTTTATAAAAGGAGATGGTATTCATTTCGTCCAGTGTCAGATTTTTTCCTTTAGCGTTAAGATCCATCACCTGACCCTTACACATTTCCTCGGTTGATTTTGTTGAATAGTGAATGACCTTAAGAACGGTGTCGGCGTCAAATGCATCAAGCTTCGTTTCCTCCCTGACCGCCCGCTGCGTCATAAAGAGAGCCGTTAATTCCGCAATACTTGTACGATATACCTGATGCAGGGTCGGCTTCCCTCTGCGGGTCGTTGCATTGTCCTGGGATGGAAGATCATCAAAAATCAGGGAAGCGGTATGCATGTATTCCAAGGATTTGATCAATGGCTCAATTTCTGAACTTTTCAGGCCATATCCATGCACACCCATCATCCAGGTCACAATCGGCCGGAGCCGTTTCCCGTCCCCACTCAGACTGTAATTAGCCGCATCTATAATGGGATCTTGTGGTAATGCATCCTCTTCAGGCATCGTTAACATTTGATTAATCCGGGGATGAATTTTCTCAATGCTTTTGAAAAATTCCTCCTGTTCCCTGCTGCTGTTTCTTAAATCAGCAATCAGCTGATCTCTGATTAATTTATCTAAAAATGCCACATCGTCCACTTTATGACTTATCTTTTGTACCAGGTTGTTGAGCTTCGGAATCCCTGAGGCAAATCGATTCATTAATTCATTATATTTTTCTGTACCAAACTGTGCTCTTAACCGTTTCAGACCATTGATTGCTCGTCCCAGGATGACTTCACATGTTTTTGGGTCTGAGTGATAAATGTTGTGAATCAGGTTATGGGTAACGGCCCAGTATAATTCAAATGGATTGATCAGGTCGGGGCGTTCTTTATGGTGCTTTAAATAATAGGTATATGGAGTTACCGTACCCTCTTTCAGGTCACTGTACATGTCTCTCAGATCATCTGAAAGCTGGTTGTATATGCCGTAATAAAAGGTGTACTGGTCCAGGCCTTCCGTATTTTCACCACTGGTTATCGCATGGATCATTAAACGGGATGAAGCCGATTTAAGTATGACAGGAATGAAGATATCCTCGTTGGTATAGCGGCCATTGAGCAAATCCTTATTCCGGTCTTCCTCCTGTGCTTGGAAAAACACATACGCCTGTTCCAAAAAGTTGTTTTTCGTGCTTTCGGTCTGATGATTTTTGATATATTCAAAGGCTTTTTTCAGTTCTGAATGAGCAAATTGAACCAAATGTCTGTTCTTCCCTTGCCACTTGCCTAAAGCTGGTACCGATCCTGTTACCAAGGTTGTCCGAATGATTTCGGAATAGCGTTTTGCCTCTTCTTCTGATAAAACCTTGCTGTCCAGTAAATCATCAATAAATGGATAGGTCAGACCATAAGCGTAGCCAAGCCTGACAGCTGTATCAAGAGTCCGGGAAAGCTCCTCGGGCGACATCCCCTCCCCCTTTTCCTCCAGCTCATTAATCATCACGCCGGTAATGATTTTAATGAGTTTTAGCTGGGCTTTTTCAGCATCCATTTCTTCGGGGATTACTGAGGAGATTGTCTTCAGTTTCTCGATAAACCAGATCATCGTTGACTCAAACTGGTATTTCTGTGCAATCCGGTACAGCCAGGCAATATTAAATTGCTCAGCATCCAGATCACTTTCTTTTCGTTGGGAAATTTGCTTTTTCAGATGCTCCACGACATTCCGAACCTTTATGCGAGTACCTGCCGAACTTAAGTCCTTGCCCATATCCCTAAGGTAAATATAGGAGACACTCCGCTCTAAATAGTCATCGAGCTTCCCTTTCTGTTCCAGCCATTTAACATAATGGTTATAGCTTTCAGGCTTTTTTCTATGTGATGAAAATAAGGAGAAAAGGGAATGACGATGACGTCGGTGATGACTCCAGGATTTCAGATCTGTTATCAGCGGCGGGATATGCGTCTTCTGGTGGATCTGATCATATAATATATTAAAATAGTCAGCTGCTTTTTCCTCTGCCAGCCAATAGCAAGTATCCGTATTTACGACAATCTCCTCATTCATATAAACATAACCTCAATCTAACGTTTCTATATTTTGTATGAATCATCATACATTTGTAGTACGTCTATATTATCATTCCATATGTCATTTTTCTACAAAATTCGGGAGGTTCATGGGAGATTGATCGATTATTTTGTGATGCGGATCTGGCTGTGTGTTGGGGGGGTGGCGGGGATGTGATGATTGATCCGAAATTATGTGAATTATGCCTGTTTTAGCGGGATTGGTCTCAGTTGGTGATAATTGAGCGGAATTCAATCTTTTTAAGCCCGCATAACCGCTTTTCACGCCTATTTTCAATTCTTTTAATCCATTTCTGAAATGATTTAATCCTATTTTCGTAGTTTTCTGTCCGCTTTTGATATAATTAAGCGGATTTTTATGGAATGAATCCGGCCCACTCCTGATTCAGCATATATTGTCTGTTTTAATCCGGCTTATCTTTAATTGAGCCGGAAAATCCAGGTTTAAGCCAACTTTGCCATTATTCATCCAAAACTCCGGTAATTGAACCTCCTCCGCTATATGCATAAACAAGGGCTCAAAAAAACAGACGAATTGGAAAATCCAACCCGTCTGTTCTCACTTCATCCTATTCCATTCTACTTATAATGAGCTGATTTGGTCATCGGCTTCTGTCATAACTTCTTCTTCCTCTTGTTCTTCAGAGGCATCTCTTACCCGGATAATATCTGCACCCAGTTGTTTCAGCTTACCTACAATGTTTACGTATCCACGGTCCAGATGTTTTAATTCGGTCACACGTGTATAACCGTCAGCTACTAATCCGGCTATGATTAAAGCTGCGGCTGCTCGCAGGTCGGTTGCTGTAACTTCAGCTCCCTGCAGGTCAACTGGACCTTCAACGATTGCGCTTCTGCCTTCGATACGAATATTTCCGTTGATACGTCCGAATTCCTCGACATGCATAAAGCGGTTCTCGAATACCGTTTCACTAATCACACTTGTGCCTTCTGCTTTCATCGCGAGTGTCATAATCTGTGGCTGCATGTCAGTAGGGAATCCAGGGTATGGCAGCGTTTTTACATTGACCGACTTAAGTTCTTCAGGACCTATTACGCGGAGCCCCTCTTCTTCCTCTTCAATAATGACCCCCATCTCTTCCAGTTTTGATATGGTTGAGGTCAAATGATCGGCGACTGCGCCTTTAATATAAACATTTCCACGTGTGATGGCAGCTGCAGCCATAAACGTTCCGGCTTCAATTCGGTCCGGAATAGTTGTGTGTTCAGTTCCCTTAAGAGAGTCTACACCTTCAATTTTGATCGTTTCTGTTCCGGCACCAATGACTTTAGCACCCATCTTATTTAAGAAATTGGCCAGGTCTACAATTTCCGGTTCTCTGGCGCAGTTTTCCAGTATTGTTTTTCCTTCAGCCAGTGCGGCTGCCATCATAACATTCTCTGTGGCGCCTACACTTGGGACGTCTAAATATATTTTTGCACCTTTTAATCGACCGTCTGTATATGCTTCAACAAAACCATTTCCAACATGTACTTTGGCTCCCATTGCTTCAAAGCCTTTCAAATGCTGGTCAATGGGTCTGGAGCCAATTGCACAGCCACCCGGCATTGCTACCTTCGCGTGGCCATAGCGTGCAAGAAGAGGACCTAAAACAAGGACAGATGCGCGCATTTTTCTGACGTATTCAAGTGGTGCTTCTGTTGTTAAAGGTCTTGCTGAATCTATAACGAGTGTATGATCATGAGATAATACATTCACATTCATGTTTCGAATCACTTCACTCATGGTTTCCACATCAGCGAGTGCTGGTACTTCATGAATCACACTTTTTCCTTCACTTGCCATTATACTTGCTGCAATGACGGGCAGGACAGCATTTTTAGCACCGGAGACCTTCACGGTACCCTTAAGCTGCCTCCCACCACTTACGATGATTTTATCCAATACTTTCCCCTCCGCGTCCTCATTTTCACTATATTAATATTCAGTTACAAGGATTGGCGTTCCTATGATGACATTCGATCCATGCGCCAAACCATTTCGTACAGCCATTTGAACATTCATTTTTTCTCTCTGTGATATAGGTATTTCATCTATTGTCCATTTGTGAATATATCCTGATACGGTTTCAAAATTTTTTTCATTCAACGTTTTTAGCTTATCCATGTTCGTCTGTTCCTGAAATTTATCAACCAAATAATTACTTTTAATATTATCACTAGTTTGTGCCCTCATACAAGTGAAAATCGCAGGTATTTTGTCGAATAATTGCAAAACTTGCTGGTTTAATGTTTGTTTTACCATTTTTTCGACATTTTCGTCCCACTTTTTTCCTTTTAGTATATATTTAAATTCAGCTGTAGCAGAATTTTTCTGGTGCACTATGGATAACTGTTCGGTAAAGCCGCCCATTTTATTATGGTTGTTTATTATAATTTTTTCGGCCTGGTTATCCAGCCTTTGAACATCAACGGACGCATCAGGGAATTGACGGTTTAAAATCTGTTCCACACTTTTGGATTTCAGCTTTACCTTATCACGCATCAGGACCTGCCACTCTAAAAGCTCTAATTGCTCATTCTGAAAAAATGAATAGATCTCATTTAATGGTTGCAGATTATGGGACGCCTTAGCCTCGGGGGCAGTCAGATTGAGGTTCATAAAGAAAATTAATAGACTAATAGATATGATTGCTTTTTTATAGATTTTATTCATTAGAAATCCCTCTCCCGTACTTTTTAGTCTTCATTATGGGCAATTGGGAGAAGGTTTAAACGTTGGGAAGTGATTTTTGTGCGGGGGTGATGACTTCGGCGAAAAGCTCGCGTAAAATGACATCTATTTGCCTGGATTCTGTGCCTATTTGCCAGGATTGGAGATTTAAGCCTATAAATAAAAATAGCAGAAGATCAAGCGTCCTCTGCTATTTCCATTGTACCTTTAAAATAAATAGATTAAATCCTGTGCCCAGGAAAGGATATCAAGGAAGAAGTTACTGGCTGTTGTCCCGATGGTTATGCAGACAAGTATGAATAGGATTCGAGCTTCCATGACCTTGCCTTTTTTGAAAAACTGTTCAATCCGCAGTCCCTCGAGAACCTTCCATGTAAGAACAAAAAATACAATATGTGAAACTAAGCCTGTTAGTGCTGTTATTCCGATTGATTCCATGATTTCGACCCTCCTACATTGTCTCTATTTACTTTGCAATAGAAAGGCGGGCGATGTCAATTCGATTGGATTATGAAAAGAAATTCAAGGCTAAAAACGGGAAGATTCCCAGTCCAATAGTGCCAATCAGACAAAGGAGCAAAGGAGTCCATTGCAGCACCGTAATTCGCGGCCTCTCTTCCTCCTGAGGTCTGCGGATAAACATCTGGACGAATATATTGAAATAATAAATATAGGATATCACCGTCATAAGTGCCATCATTCCGGCTAACAGATATTGGGCGGGGTTTGCGATAACCGCTCCTATAAAAATATTCAGCTTCCCAACAAACCCGGCTGTACCCGGAATTCCAGCAAGTGAAGCAAGGAAAATGGTCATCACCACAGCTAATTCGGGAGATTTTTTATATAAACCTGTGAAAATGGATAAATCCTCTGATTCTTTCTGCTGTTCCAGTATGTATACCACCATAAATGCTCCTATCGTCATAAACACATAGGCCAGCAGGTAAAACCAGATATTTTCCAGGGACATCGGCGTTAACGATACAAGCGGAATCAGAATATAACCGGCGTGACCGATGCTTGAATAAGCGAGAAGCCGCTTCATGTTTCTCTGTCTGAGGGCAATGATATTTCCCACCACCATCGTTAAAATCGAAACGGTGGCGACAAACCCAAACATCGCTTCAAACAGTGCCTCATTTTCCGCGGCCACCCCAATTGAATGGAAAAGGTCCCAAAAGAGGCGAATGATAATCATAAACCCCGCTGCCTTGGAAATGACACTTAAAAACGCACTGACAGGAGTGGCGGCACCCTGATATACATCTGGGGTCCACATATGAAAAGGAACGGTGGAAATTTTAAAGCCGAGTCCAATAAACAGAATGATAAAACCTATGAGGGCAACCGGCTCCCCGCTTCCGAGTGAACCGGACATTTCCCGGGAAATATCGACAAGTTTGGTTGATCCTGATACTCCGTAGACGTAGCTCATGCCGAAAAGCGTAAAAGCTGTCGCAATTCCTCCATTTATCACATATTTCAGCGCTCCTTCATTGGAGTGAGCATGCTGTTTCCGCAGCCCGACCATAATGTAGGAGGATAAGGACAGCAGCTCAAGTCCTACAAAAAGAGTGATCAGGTCGGCACTGGAAGCCATCATCATGGTTCCCAGTAATCCCGCCAAAAGTAAGTAGACATATTCGCCTCTGTCTTCAATTTCCTGATGAGCGGTTCTTGATAGAATCATGAGGAAAATCAGAAAACTGCCCAGCAGCAGGATGAATTTAAAGTAAAAGGAAAACGAATCAAAGATATACGTATCATAGAGAATCGACACATCCTGATGCCCAGCCTGAAACCCTAAGAAGAGGATCGAAATTCCAATACTGATGATGGCAAGCCAAGGCAAATGCCCCTTCCACTGTTTTTTTCCAAACAAATCAATCAGGGACAGCAGAATTCCCGCAATTAAAATGGTAAACTCTGGTGCCATCATTCCCCATTCAAAGCTTCGTAATGTTTGTAAATCCATGACTTATCCCCCTATCCCCATAAGTATGGTTTCAAGTGTCTGCTGGATGGTCAGTGCAATCGAGTTCGGAAATACGCCGATACCAATGATACACAGAAGCAAAGTCGCTGCTGAGAGCCCTTCATCCATGTTTAAGTCTTTAAGATTTCCAAAGGTATTTCGATAGCTTCCGAATGTCATATTTAATATGGCTCTAAGGAAATAGACCACGGTCATGATTAATCCGAGTGTTCCTATTACTCCAACTACAGGCATCGTTTCAAAGATTCCGATAAAAACGGTAAATTCACTGACAAAGCCGCTCATTCCAGGCAGTCCAAAGCCTGCTAACGCGGCTGCCAGGAAAAATCCTGCGAGCAGCGGGGTTAATCGGGCAAGGCCGCTCAGTCGTTCCAAACGGGTCGTCTGCGTTCGCACGAGCAAAATCCCTACAAGCAGGAAAAATAATGCAGAAATTAACCCATGCGATACGGCCTGGAAAATCGCTCCCTGAATTCCCGCCTCATTAAGGGCAGCCACCCCGAGGAGAATCAGGCCCATATGGGAAATACTCGAATACGCAAGCACCGCCCGTAACTCATCCTGCACAAAGGCCAGAAAAGCTCCGTACAATAGATTTATTAATCCCAGAATGGCGATCACCGGAGCCAGTTTTCCAAAAGCTTCCGGAAAGAACGCTACCCCGAATTTAATCAGTCCATAAGCTCCGATTTTTAACAATACCCCTGCATGAATCATCACCAGAGCCGGCGGTGCGTGGACATGGACCTTAACCATCCAGGAATGAAGCGGGAAAATGGGCAGTTTGACACCAAAAGCAAGCAATAACGTGATAGCAATCCCCAGCTGAAGACCTTCCTGTTCCCCGCGGCTGAAGTATTCCGCTACGACTGAAAAATTCGTGTTTCCAGCATTCACAAATATAACGGCTATCGCCAGCAGAAGCAGCATGGATCCCAAACCGTTATAAATGATATAGCGAAAGGCTGCTTCCTCCCGATCCGTGCCGCCCCATTTGCCGATTAAAAAAAACATCGGAATAAGGGTAATTTCGAAAAATACGAAGAAAAGGATCAGGTTATCAGCGGAAAACACTCCGAGAATTCCCATTTCCAGAATAAACATGAGGATAAAAAAACATTTTACGTCTTTGTCAATCAGCCACCGTGCTGATAGGATAGCAAGTAACGAAACCACCGTGGTCAGCAAAATCAATACCACACTAAACCCGTCTGCTGCCAGTTCATAATTCAGGATTAACGTCCGCTCAACCACCTGAAAAGTTATCCATGAAACCTGCTCTGTCAGGCTATTTCCGGCCTGAAACTGAACAAATACCAGTATGGAAAGGAGGAGAGGAACAAAGCTTGCCATTAATGCCAATACGTGAGTGCGTTGCTGATCAACCGAATTTCTCGTAAACAGAAAAGCCAGAATCCCAATGACAGGGGAAAATACAAGCAAGGTAAGGATACCCATCTCTTAAAATCCCCCTTTCATCATGTATACAGCCACAAAAACAACCATTCCCAAAAAAGCAACCGCTGTGTAAGTCTGTGTCTGTCCTGTTTGTGATTTAGAACCTGATTTACTTAACGTAGTCACCAGTTCCCGGAAAAAGGAAACCAGGAACCCAACTCCATATCGTTCAACGTAAACGAACATCCGGCCAAGCCATCCTGCACCCTTAACAAAGGAGGCGTCATAAAATTCATCAATGTAGTATTTGCGGGTCAATAAGTTGTACGTTCCCGCCATGGATGACTTCCATGCTTCCTGATTCATCTGTTTCTTTATATAAATCATGTAAGCGAGCAGGATTCCTCCCAACGATACCAGGGTAGCTGCAACCATAACCCATACGGAACTTCTATGATGGGTTTCAGCTAAAGCAGGGCTTTCCCGCAACAACCAGTCTCCCAGAAAGGAACCGAACCAGCTTGTATTGAAAAAACCTGAAGCCACCGCGAAAACAGTCAGAATCACCATCGGAAGTTTCATCATAAATGGGATGGGGCGCACCTGATCGATTGGCTCCCTGCTTTCCCCATGAAATACGAGAAAATATAAACGGAACATATATAGAGACGTTAAGAATGCCGCAATCAGTGCAATTACCCACAGCCCGTACTGTCCATCCGCCCAGACTGCCGATAAAATTTCCTCTTTGCTGAAAAATCCGGAGAAAAGCGGGAAGCCGCTTATGGCCAGAGCACCAATCGCAAAGGTGATACTCGTGAGCTTTAAGCGATGATGAAGACCTCCCATTCTTTTAATGTTTTGGGTATGAACCGCATGAATCACCGCGCCTGCAGCCAGGAATAACAACGCTTTAAAGAAGGCATGAGTAAATAAATGGAATACACCTGCTGTATAGCCTAACGTCCCCATCGCCAGCATCATAAAGCCAAGCTGGGAAATGGTTGAATAGGCCAGCACCTGCTTTATATCATTCTGAACAAGTCCGATTGTCGCCGCATAAATCGCTGTAAATCCTCCGACGACGGCCACTACGATCAGAGCGGTTGTACTGGCCATATAAAGAGGATACATCACAGCAACAAGATAAACCCCTGCGGCGACCATGGTTGCTGCGTGAATCAATGCGGAAACCGGCGTTGGCCCCTCCATCGCATCGGGAAGCCAGGTATGCAACGGAAACTGACCTGATTTTCCAATCGCACCGATAAAAATAAGAATTCCAATCAGGGTAAGCATTCCCCCATCCACCTGACCACCAGAAATCGCGGTAAATATAGCTTCAAACTGGAGACTTCCCGTTTGCCAGAAAATCAGGATGAGTCCGATTAACAGTCCCATATCCCCGATGCGAGTCATAATAAAAGCCTTTTTAGCCGCCTGCTTAGCCCTGTTTTTATAGAAATAAAAGCCGATTAACAGAAAGGAACCGAGCCCGACAAGCTCCCAAAACATGTAAAACTGCAGTAAGTTTGGAGATAAAACAAGTCCGAGCATGGCAGCGGTAAAAAGACTTAAATAGGCGAAAAAGGTCGTCAGCCGCTTATCGTTTTCCATATAACCTATCGAATAAATATGTATACACAAACTGATAAAAGCAACTAAAATCAGCATGAGGCCGTTTAAAGGGTTAAGCAGTGTTCCAAATGAAATCTGAGTGGAACCAATCACAAGCCATGTCCACTCCTGAAGAGCTGTTCCTGTATCCAGCAGCTGAATGAACACAAGAGCAGCTAAAAGAAAGGCCAAAACGGATGACAGTACAGCGATGTAGCCACCTATGTTTTTCATCTTGTCCCTGAAAACGATGAGCAGAATAAACGTAAGCAAAGGTATTATTGGGATCAGCCATGTGAATTCGATCATTTCTAAAATCCCTTCCTTCTGGATAAAGTGAAACTTCCACTGTGGGGGGTTCTCCATCCCCCATTGATGGTTAGCTGAACTTATCAGAATTCATTGACCGTTTATCCCCCACTTTGTCTTACTGATTTACCCTCAACTTGAACTGGGGGTAGGTCAGTTCATGCGTGATAAAGAATTCCTTAACCTGTCTGTCAGCCTTTCAAATCATTTCCGTCATCGATGTTGACACTATGTTTTCTGCGGTACCATGCAATTAAAATAGCCATGCCGACAGCAACCTCAGCGGCGGCAATCGTAATGGAAAACAATGAGAAAACCTGACCCGTAATATCCGGATGGGCCCCGTACTTACTAAAAGCGACCAGGTTTACGTTTACAGCGTTCAGCATGAGCTCAATACAAATAAGAACAATAATCGTATTCCGTTTCGTTAATGCGCCAAACAGACCGATACAGAATAAAATCAGGGCAAGAATAAGAAAGGGCTGCAAAGGGATTGAACTCATTGGTCTTCCCCCTCTCTTCTTCGTGTCAATACGACGGCACCCATGAGAGCAACCAGCAGAACGATGGAAACCAGTTCAAACGGAATGACGTAATGGCTGAAAATACTTTCCCCGACTTTCCGGGTGTTGTCTGCATGCAGCGTCTCTGCCCCCGGTCCAAAATAAAGATTACGGATGCCCGCATATACAGTGAAGAAAAAGATGATTACCCCAAGACCGGCTAATGCTGCCCTGATTCGGCTGGAGACTCTATCCTCCTCTGCCTTGTGATCGGTCAGCATAATGCCAAACGTCAATAAAATCGTAATTGCACCTGAGTAAATGAGGATTTGCACTACAGCAACAAACTCAGCAGACAGCAAAACGTAAATACCTGCCAGACTGACAAAGGTAAGAACAACAGATAACAGCATATGCACGACCTTCTTCAGGTTAATCATGAGGATCCCACCAAGGATGGCTGTACCTGAAAGGATTAAAAAGGCGAGAAATTCCCCATTCATGGTCAATTCTCCTCCCGAATATTTGTATCATTTTCATCCAGCCATTGAAGGTCCTTGAAGTGTTCATCTCTTGAGTAATCCGCCAGTTCAAAATTATTGGTCATCACAATCGCCTCAGTCGGACAGACCTCTGTACAAAGATCACACAGGATACAAATTTCAAAATTAATATCATACGTTTCAATAATTTTTCCTTTGCGATCCGGGTCCGGATGCTTTTTCCCAGTCAGCTGAATGCAGTCAGTCGGACAGATGTTCACACACTGGTTACAGACAATGCATTTTTCCGGATAGAACTTCTGAATCCCCCGAAATCGATCAGGCATGGGGATCGGTTCATCCGGATAGGAGTAGCTCAAATTTTCTTTGGACATATGACGAATCGTATGAGCTAAGCCTTTTGCTAAACCTTTCATGATTCCACCACCTTTAAAAATGTTAAGGATGTTTTTGCACATACCTTATGATACTCTAGCTTACCGCAGTTGAAATACACTTCGCTTTCCGCGGGTGAGCGGTGAGCCTCCTCGCTGCGCTGCGGGGGCTCACCTGTCTCACTCTTCCCGCAGGAGTCTACGTGTATTTCAACTGCTTGTATAGATGTAACCATTGAGTTCAGTTAAATATTAAACACTTTTAAAAGAATAATTCTTTTAAGATAGCAGATAGGAATATATTGGCCATGGCTGCGGGCAATAGTATCTTCCAGCCGAATTCCATGAGCTGATCAGCACGCAGGCGGGGCCAGGTTGCGCGGATCCACATAAATACGTACACAACGATGCTGAACTTAATGCCGAACCAGATAAAGTCGGGGATAAAACCAAGTCCCGGGATGGGATTCCAACCTCCGAGAAATAACACGGTTATCAGCGCTGACATCGCAAATAAGTAGACATATTCGGAGAGCATGAAAAACGCAAAACGAAAGCCCGAATACTCCACATGATAGCCGGCAATTAATTCAGATTCCGCCTCGGGTAAATCAAATGGAATGCGGTTAAGCTCAGCCGTTGCAGAAATAAAAAAGATGATAAATCCGATTGGCTGTAACAGGATATAAGGAACATATTGCTGCTGCTCAACGATTTCAACCAGATTGAGACTGCCAGCAAACAGAACCACTCCGATAAGGGACATCAGAAGCGGGATCTCATAGGAAATCATTTGAGCGGCTGAGCGCATACCTCCCATTAAGGCATACTTGTTATTAGAGGCCCAGCCTGCTGTCAGCATTCCCAAAGTTGATATTCCGGATATGGCAATAAAATAAAGAAGACCTACCCCAAAATCGGCGAAGAGAATCGATTCGGTAAAAGGGATGGCTGCTAGAACCATAAACGAAGGAACAAAGGCTATCACCGGGGCCAACCAGAAGAGTGCCCGGTCTGCCTGTTTCGGCCGTGTATCCTCTTTAATTAAAAGCTTCAAAACGTCAGCTACAGTTTGCAGGAGTCCGAACCTTCCCCCTGTACGATTGGGGCCATAGCGCAGCTGCATATAGCCAAGCACTTTTCTTTCAGCTAAAATGGCATAGGTGACAAAGCCCAGGACAATGGACAATAAAGGCATAGTGATGAGGATAAAAGTAAATAGATTCGAGCTTGCCGGTTCGCTTGCCAGTAATTCATTCATCCATTTCATCAGCCATCCACCTCCCCCAGCACAATATCAACGCCACCCAAAATAGCGATTAAATTGGCCATATTTTCTCCTTCCAGCAATTTGGGCAGGATCTGCAGATTGTAAAAGGAAGGCCTGCGAAACTTCAGCCGGTAAGGTGTTTTCTTCCCATCACTCGCAATATAGCAGCCGATCTCCCCCCGCGGAGATTCAATACGAACATAGACTTCACCCTTGGGCGGCTTAATAATCCGTGGGACTTTCCCCATTGTTTTCCCACCTTCAGGGAACTGATCAACCGCCTGCTCTAAGATTTTCAGGGATTCCTCCATTTCAGACATACGGCATAAGTAGCGGGACCAGGCATCCCCTGTTTCACCCACAGGGACATGAAAGTCAAACCGGTCATAAATCGAATAAGGCTGCTCTTTTCGCAGATCGTAAGGAATCCCTGTACAGCGGAGATTTGCTCCGCTTAAGGAATATTGAATAGCTTCCTCCTGTGTATACTGGCCCACTCCTTTAACACGGTTCAGAAAGATTTCATTGCCTGTAACCAGTTCATGATATCCCTTCACCTGTTCTCTCATGTAAGGAATAAAATCCCGTACTTTGTCAATCCATCCATCAGGAGCATCCCACTTCACTCCGCCAATCCGCATGTAGTTGAACGTAAGACGAGCTCCACAAAGTTCGTTTAGTAGATTTATAATCATTTCCCTCTCCCGAAATGCATACAAAAATGGACTTGTTGTTCCAATGTCCATTAAATAGGTGCCATACCATACGAGGTGGCTGGCGATCCGTCCCAGCTCCATGGCAATGACACGTAAATATTCCGCACGTTCCGGCACTTCCAGATCCATAAGCGTCTCAACTGCATGACAGATCACATAGTTATTTGTCATGGCTGACAGGTAATCCATCCGGTCTGTATAGGGAATAATTTGCGTATACTGCAGATCCTCGGCCAGTTTTTCCGTACCTCTATGTAAATAACCAATGACAGGTGTAGCTTCCTTAATGATTTCTCCATCCACTTTCACGACCAGGCGAAACACCCCATGGGTACTGGGATGCTGCGGGCCAACATTTAACAGCATTTCCTCGGTACGAATCATTCGCTACACCTCCACATCATACGGTTCATAATCCTTGCGAAGAGGATAGCCCTCCCAGTCCTCCCCGAGCATAATCCGTTTCAAATCGGGATGATCCTCAAAGGTAATCCCAAGCAAATCGTAGGCCTCATTTTCCGGCCAGTTCGCCCCCTTCCACAGGGGAACCAGAGATGGAATCACAGGATTGTCCCGGTCAAGCTTTACCTTTAAAGCCACAGACTGTTTTTTTGTCATGGAGTATAAATATACGTAGATTTCCATATGACTTTCATAATCAATTCCGTGTAAATCTGACAAAAATTGAAACTGGAGTTCTTCATGATCTCTAAGGAGTTTGGCAATGGAAAAGTAGCTCTTTGGGGTCGCTGTGATGGTAGGAAGTTCTTTGGATGAACGATTGACGAACGCTTCTTCGATGGAATCGTCCCCGAGGCTGTTTTTTATCATTTTTACATAGTGGTCTAATAATGGCTGATTAGGTGATGGTTCCTGCTTTTCGGGCGGCTGATCTTTTTTCGTGCGTTTTTTCCGTGGACGTTTCGGTTTTTCAGACTTGGAGGTGGTTTCTGATGAATCGGCTTTAGGCGGGCGGTCTGAAGATTGGTTGATTTCATCTGATTCTGCAGTGGGTGCATCTTCCTGGTTTGTGGGTGCTTGTTTCTGATTTTCATGTTCCTTTGGTTTTGCTTCTTCTGATTTTGAACTTATGTCCTCATTTTGTTGTGGTTTGTTTTCATTTTCCTCTGTCATGTATTTGTCACCCGCTTTCCGGTTTTTGCTTCATAGCGGATTTTTTCCTGCAGCTTATTGATCCCGTAAATGAGTGCTGCCGGATTCGGCGGACAGCCAGGAATATAAACATCGACGGGAACGACCTGGTCGACACCTTTGACGACTGAGTAGGAATAAACATAAGGTCCTCCTGCCGTTGCACAGGATCCCATGGCAATGACCCATTTGGGCTCAGGCATCTGATCATAGAGTCTGCGAATAATCGGGGCCATTTTTTTCGTTACCGTACCTGAAACAATCATGCAGTCGGAATGTCTGGGTGATGAACGGAATATGGATCCAAACCGGTCTAAATCATAATGGGAGGCACCGACGCCCATCATCTCAATCGCGCAGCAGGCCAGGCCAAACTGAACTGGCCAGAGCGAGTTGCTTCGTGCCCAGGATTTAAGCTGCTCAAGCGTCATAAAAAAGACATTCCGTTGCATTTCCTCCCGTTCCTGCACTGAAATATCCTCAAGATTCATTTCCATTTAAGCACTCCCTTTTTCCATGCGTAAACTAATCCGAGAAACAGAACGACAATAAAAATCAGCATCTCAATCAGGGCAAAAATCCCCAGTTGTTCATAGGCCACAGCCCATGGATATAAAAAAACCGTCTCCACATCAAATAACACAAACATTAATGCGATCAAATAGTAGCTGACATTAAATCGGACCCTCGCATCCTGAAAAGGTTCAATTCCACTTTCATAGATTTTCCGTTTGGCTTTTGTCGGTTCATGCGGCCGCAACAGTCTTCCTGCTGTTAAGGCCACAATCGGGAGCATAACAGCGATCAGCATAAATACTACAATCATCGTATAGCTGTTCTGATAGACATGAAGAGAGTCCATGGCTTCACCTCTCTTAATCTATTTTCGGAATAATCGAAAATTTTTGTAATCGCTTTCATTGTAGCACTATAACCTGAAATTGTCGATAGCGCAGGGGTTATAGACATGTTCATTTGTTATATTTGTATGCCTTGGGGATCGGGGTCATGCAGGAAAATTGAATGGCGGGGAGATTTGGGAATATGGGTTTAGGGGCATTTGGATTAATTTTAATTAGGCTGGTTTTGGGATAATTCTGGGTGGTTTGGCTTAATTACGGCTGGATTGGATCAATTAGCTATTTACAGGTTTAATTGATTTTTTTAGGGCGATATCTGCCATTTCAGGTTTAAATACTCTCCATCCGGATTAATCTTTTTCAAATCAGGTTTAATTATTTTCCATTCTGGTCGAATTATTTCCAAAATAGGTTTAATTCCGGTGGGGAGCGGATTAATAATTGCTTTTATAAAATAATTAATTTCTTACAGGATTAATTCCAATTGTTTTGGATCTGATCAATTCCCGACCCCGGGGATTGATTCCGCCTGACTAAGATTAATCCCGCATGCCTGGATCAATTCTACCCTTCCCGGATTAATCCCCCATGCATAAGACCAATTCTCCACTTTTCGGCTTAGTCTCAACTGCAAGCCCATCCCTGAATAAACAACAAAAACCGGAATCCCCATCAATAATGAGAATTCCGGTTTTCATTAAACTTTTATTTTCCTGTTCCTGCGATATCCAGACGATTGATCGCGCGTTGCAGGGCTAACTGGGCGCGCTTGAAGTCGATATCGTCTTGTTTGGCATTGAGACGGCGTTCGGCACGTTCTTTGGCTTTGCGTGCCCGTTCAACATCGATGTCACCTGGTTTTTCAGCGGATTGGGCTAAAATGGTGACATTGTCAGGGCGGACTTCCAGGAAGCCACCGCTGACGGCGAGTTCATCCTCGTCTCCTTCTTTTTTTAAACGTACAGAGCTGATGGTTAATGGCGCAACGAGGGGAATGTGCCCTGGCAGGATCCCAAGTTCGCCATTTTCTGCTTTACAGCTAACCATTTCGTACGCATTTTCCAATACAGGGCCATCAGGAGTGACAACACTCACTGTCACTGTTTTCATGGTTAACCCCTCCTTGGGCTTCTAATTAGAAAGTTTGCACTTCCCCTAAGACTCTATTTGTTCAGCTTTTTCAACAACTTCCTCGATGCGTCCAACCAGACGGAAGGCATCTTCCGGAATGTCGTCATATTTACCATCAAGAATTTCCTTGAAGCCACGAACGGTTTCTTCAACTGGAACATAGGATCCTGGCTGACCAGTGAACTGTTCAGCCACGTGGAAATTCTGAGATAGGAAGAATTGAATACGACGGGCACGGGCAACGGTAAGTTTATCCTCATCGCTTAATTCATCCATACCTAAGATGGCAATAATATCCTGAAGCTCTCGATATTTCTGCAGAGTACTTTGAACGTTACGTGCTACTTCATAGTGCTCTTCACCTACTACGTTAGGGTCAAGGGCACGGGAAGTTGAAGCAAGCGGGTCCACAGCTGGGTAAATACCCATCTCTGATAAGGAACGCTCTAGGTTTGTTGTCGCATCCAAGTGAGCGAAAACGGTCGCTGGTGCCGGGTCTGTATAGTCATCGGCAGGAACGTATACAGCCTGAATGGATGTGATAGAACCTTTGTCGGTTGATGTAATACGCTCTTGCAATTGACCCATATCCGTTGCAAGGGTTGGCTGATAACCAACGGCAGATGGCATACGTCCAAGTAACGCGGATACCTCTGAACCAGCCTGTGTAAAACGGAAAATGTTATCGATAAACAACAGTACGTCCTGGCCTTCTACATCACGGAAGTATTCAGCCATTGTCAGACCTGTCAGGGCTACACGCATACGGGCACCTGGTGGTTCGTTCATTTGTCCGAATACCATGGCTGTTTTGGAAATAACTCCGGAATCTTTCATTTCAAAGTAAAGGTCGTTACCTTCACGGGTACGCTCTCCAACACCGGTAAATACGGAAATACCTCCATGCTCCTGGGCAATGTTGTTAATGAGCTCCTGAATCAATACGGTTTTACCAACACCGGCACCACCGAACAGACCAATCTTACCACCTTTTGTATAAGGAGCAAGCAAGTCTACAACTTTAATTCCGGTTTCAAGAATTTCAGTTCCTGTTGACAGGTTCTCAAACTCAGGAGATGGACGATGGATTGGATTACGATCCACTTCTTCGCCAATTTCATCTTCTAAGTCAATTTTATCGCCTAATACGTTAAATACACGTCCAAGGGTTTCATCACCAACCGGAACGGAAATCGGCGCGCCCGTATCCTGAACTTCCATTCCACGTACAAGACCTTCTGTACCTGACATGGCAATGGCACGAACGGTGTCGTCACCTAAATGCAAAGCAACTTCCAATGTAAGATCAATATCAACGCTTGAGTCATCCTGCGCTTCATGCTTAACGACTAAAGCATTATAGATTTCAGGCAGGTTGTCGGAATCAAACTTCACGTCTACTACCGGACCTGTTACCTGAGTGATATATCCTTTGCTCATCCTTTTCCCTCCTTACTGCATTCATGTCCTATTCTAGAGCTGATGCTCCACCAACAATTTCGGAAATCTCCTGAGTGATGGCTGCCTGACGTAAACGGTTATACGTTAAGCTTAAGTCATCAATCATATCGTTCGCATTATCGGTAGCATTCTTCATAGCCGTCATACGTGCGGCATGCTCACTTGCTTTACTGTCTAAAATCGCACCGTATACCAGACTTTCAGCATACTGCGGCAGTAAAACATTTAAAATATCTTCCTGATTAGGCTCGTATTCGTAAGAGCTTGAAGTCTTCTGATTCCCACTGTCTAAATCTGTTAATGGAAGCAATTTCTTTTCGGTCACTTTCTGGGAAATTATGCTTTCAAAATGATTGTAGATCATATAAATTTCGTCAACTTCTTCATTAACGAACAGATTTACCGTCTCGGTCGCCAGTTCTTTAATGTCGGCAAAGTCCGGCTGGTCGTCGATACCTACAACCTCTTTCGCGACAGGCATGTTCCGTTTTCTGCAGAACTCCCGGGCCATTTTTCCGATAGCAATGACCGTATATTCATCTTTTGACTTGTGCTTCGAAAGGTTGTTATTTAATTCCCGAAGTACGTTACTGTTAAAAGCACCTGCCAGACCACGATCTGCCGTAATGACAACGTAGCCGGTCTTTTTCACATCTCTGGACGTCAACATTGGATGATTGGCGTCAGAGTCACCAGAGGCAATGCTGGCTACAACCTCCTGAATCTTTTCCATATAGGGAACAAATGACTTGGCATTTTGTTCAGCACGGTTCAGCTTGGCTGTAGAAACCATTTCCATTGCACTCGTGATTTTTTTCATATTTTTCGTTGAATTAATTCTGCCTTTTATGTCATTAAGGGATGCCACACCATTTCACCACCTTTTTCTGGACTAGCCATTATGCAAATCACTTATTCGGATACAACAAACGTTTTCTTGAAGCTTTCAATCGCATTGTTGAAGTCTTCTTTTTCTGGCAATTGACCTGTTGAACGAATATGCTCCAGAATTTCGGTTGCATTTTTATCCATCCAGTCGAACAATTCGGATTCAAAGCGCTGCACGTCTTCAACTGGGATGTAATCGAGATATCCATTGGTCAATGCGTAAATAATGGACACCTGCTTTTCAACCGGCTGTGGCTGGTGAAGTCCCTGCTTCAGCATTTCAACGGTTCTTGAACCACGGTTCAGTTTATCCTGTGTTGCTTTATCCAGGTCGGAACCAAACTGAGCGAATGATTCAAGCTCACGGAAGGAAGCAAGGTCAAGACGGAGTGTACCGGCAACCTTCTTCATCGCTTTAATTTGGGCGTCCCCACCAACTCGGGATACGGAAAGACCTGCGTTAACCGCCGGACGTACACCGGAGTTAAATAGATCCGTCTCTAAGAAAATCTGTCCATCTGTAATGGAGATTACGTTGGTCGGAATGTATGCAGAAATGTCTCCCGCCTGAGTTTCAACGAAAGGAAGTGCGGTTAAGGATCCGCCACCTTTGTCATCACTAAGCTTTGCTGCACGCTCAAGCAGACGTGAGTGAATATAGAAAACATCTCCCGGGAATGCTTCACGGCCTGGTGGGCGGCGAAGTAACAGGGAAAGTTCACGATATGCAGCTGCCTGCTTGGATAAGTCGTCATAAACTACTAATACGTGCTTTCCGTTATACATGAACTCTTCACCCATAGATACTCCCGCATATGGAGCCAGGTATAAGAGTGGTGCCGGGTCGGATGCACCAGCGGAAACAACAATGGTGTAATCAAGCGCACCATTTTGGCGAAGGGTTTCCACTACCCCACGTACGGTTGATTCCTTTTGTCCGATGGCTACATAAATACAAATCATATCCTGATCCTTCTGGTTAATGATTGTATCTAATGCAATCGCTGTTTTACCGGTTTGACGGTCACCGATCACAAGCTCACGCTGACCACGGCCAATTGGAATCATAGAGTCAATAACCTTCAGACCTGTCTGTAATGGTTCATCAACAGATTTACGATCCATTACCCCAGGTGCAGGTGATTCAATTGGGCGAGTTTTACCTGTTTCAATATCCCCTAAACCATCGATTGGCTGGCCTAGAGGGTTTACAACGCGGCCTTTAAGCTCCTCCCCGACAGGAACCTGCATAATACGGCCTGTACGGCGAACTTCACTGCCTTCACGAATTTCTGTGAAAGGTCCAAGGATGACAATACCAACGTTGTTTTCTTCAAGGTTCTGTGCCATACCCATTACACCATTGGAGAACTCAACAAGCTCACCGGACATGACATTATCAAGACCATGAACACGTGCGATACCGTCACCAACTGTAATAACAGTACCTACATCATTTACTTCTATATCAGATTCATAATTTTCGATTTGCTGTTTGATCAGCGCACTGATTTCTTCAGCATTGATGCTCATCCACTTTCACCCCTATCTTATTTGTTTGCAGAAACCAGCTCACGTTCGATACGCTCTAACTTTCTACTTATCGTACCATCATAGATGCGATTCCCTATTTTGAGCTTCACACCGCCAATAAGGGATGGGTCTACGATATTGGTAATATATAGAGAGTTTTTTCCCAGCTTCTCTGCAAACACTTTTTCTAATGACTGCTTTTCTTCATCCGATAATGCACGAACGGAATATACATCGGCTTCAGCTACTCCCCGAGATTCGTTCGTCATCGATATGAAGGCTCTTGTCATCGCTGGTATTTCCGTTTCACGATGTCTTTCTGTCATAATAAATAAAGTGTTCAATAATTCCTTTGAAACATCTTTAAAAGCATCCTTCAGAAGAGCTTTCTTCTTTTCAATAGAAATGCTTGGAGAACTCAGGAATGTTGTTAAGTCCTGACTTTCGTTAAAAACGGTCTGTACCGCCTGAACTTCGGTTAAAAGCTGATCGAGTGCTAATTTCTCTTGTCCTAGTTCAAAAAGGGCTACGGCATAACGATTGGCAACAACTGAATCACTCATCGTTATCTCCTACCTCTTTTAAATATTCATTGATAAGCTCCTCCTGATCCTTCTCAGAAAGCTCTTTTTCAATAACCTTGCTTGCAATTCTTACGGACAAGGACGCCACTTGATCCTGAAGGGCTGTAATAGCTTTATCTTTCTCCTGCTCGATTTCCTGACGAGCGGTTTCTTTCATACGGTCTGCTTCACTGCGAGCAGCGCTAATAATGGATTGTTCCTGTTCCTTCGCCGTTTGCTTAGCATCTTCAATAATCTTCTGAGCATCCTGTCTGGTGCTCTTAATGTTTTCTTTTGCCTCAGCTGCTAAGCGTTCTGCTTCCTGGCGATTTTGTTCTGCCGTATCGATTTCACTTGCAATATGATCCTCACGCTCTTTCATTACGTTCATTAATGGACCCCATGCAAATTTCTTCAAAAGATATAGCAGAATAGTGAACGTTAGTAAGGAAACAATAATATCTCCACCATTAAAGCTGAACCCACTAGCGTTTAATACGAGAACGCTTGTATCTAACACGCCACACACTCCTTTCGCCAAAACATTTGATATCGGCTTTTCAATCGTCGAACTTGTTTATGAAGCTAGGACAACACCTAATGTTGGATATGCTGCCATTAAGATAGTGCATATAACCCGCTCCGGAAATATACTTCGCTAATGTCATTTGCTGTTTTCCTTATAGCAGATGACCTAGCTTCTTACACTACAAGTTCAGATGGCGAAAAGCTTTTTTCATGCAATTATGGAGGCTAAGCTCCAGGTTAAGGGTTAAACAATCGTTTGTTTGTGAAACGAATAAGCCTGGAGTTTCAGGCCTCCGGTTTTTTCTGAGATTTTACAGTTGATGTTGTCTGATTGGCTCCAAGCCGTCATAAGCATAATCCGCTCCGTGGCCAAAAGCACGCCACTCCGCGTATTCTGCTTATGCGGTCGGAGCTAAGCGGGGCCCTTCCACTTTTAAACCTACATTACCATAAATGCGATTACGACGGCGATGATTGGGAGTGCTTCGACCAATGCTACACCGATGAACATGGTTGTTTGAAGGGCACCGCGGAGTTCTGGTTGACGTGCGATTCCTTCTACTGTACGACTTACGATAAGACCGTTACCAATACCTGCTCCTAATGCTCCTAAACCTACTGCAATTGCTGCTGCTAAAGCTCCTGACATTTGAAATTCCTCCTCATATTTTCGAAATTAGATTTTTTCAATATAACATTAATGGTCCTGACTCACTTTGTGGGACATATAGACCATTGTCAACATTGTAAAGATAAATGCCTGAATTGCTCCTATAAAGATACTGAAGCCTTGCCAAGCTAACATTGGAATAATACCACCTAAGAATCCAACGGCTCCAGTTGTCATGAGTCCTGCCAGCAGAGTTAAAAGAATCTCCCCTGCATAAATGTTACCAAACAGACGAAGACCTAACGTCAACGTGTTGGCAAATTCCTCAATAATGTTAAAAGGTAACATTAGTGGGAGTGGTTCGAAATAGCTCTTTCCATACTTTTTCGCACCTAATGTTTTCACACCATAATAATGGGTTAAAACAATAATCAAAACAGAAAGTGACAATGTAATGCCTGGATCAGATGTTGGGGATTTCCACCATAAATCATGATCAATGGTAATCAGCATGATAACCCCTAAAATATTCGAAACGAAGATGTATGTAATCAACGTCATCCCCAGGGGTAAAAACTGTTTACCCGTCTTCCAATCCATGTTGTCACCAATGATTCCTTTAACAAAATCAATTAACCATTCCATAAAGTTCTGCAGACCGGTCGGTTTTCGCTTTAAATTCCGACTGGCTAAAATTCCTATAATAAATACGATCGTTGCGGCAATCAGCATCATCACCACATTGGAAAGGTTAAAGTCCAGCCATGAAATACCAAATAAATCCTGGTATATCGGTGCCTCGTGATCCAAAATTTTCACCTCACTTCCTAGGGTTTAAATCTTTTAGATGTAGTGCATAATCTATGATAATGACAAAGTAAGATGTCATTAATCCCAATACAACGGGTATTACCTGGAAATATTGCGGGTAGCGGATGGTTATGACCACCGCGAGTGCTGCACTTGCAAAGCGTGAAAACGTCCCGATTGCCCGGGAAGTTACGTTTTTGGATGCAGCATGTCCAACCTGATTAACCTTGCGTTGTATCAGCCAGAGGTTAAAAAAGCTTAAAGAGGAGCCTAAGATCAGGCTTAAAAATATTTTGGGATAAGGCGAAAATCCCCACCCAAGAACAAAGAGGGCCAGTATATAGAGCATCCATTTTCGTTGTCGATTGACCATCACCTTGTATTGCTGCATGTCAGTTATCTCCTGTGTATTTATTGACTAAGTTAATTGTGCCATAAACCCCTGCACCCAAGCCAATAAAAAGTCCAATAATCAGAAAAGTCGGTGATGTTCCAAGCTTCTGGTCAATCCATCTGCCAAAAAAAATGCCCACCAGCGTACTCCCTGACAAACAGGAAACAATCGCACTTGTCAACGCAAAGGCATGAAAAGGCTTTTGATCCTTACCCATGAGGCCACCTCCATGGGTTATTCATTCAAATTCCTTTATGTGAAAACCCTATCATACACCTAGATTAGCATACAATAGTCCCCTTTTTGTGTCAATAATATCACAATTTAAAATTCGGATGGGTGCTGTAAAAGTTGAAAATCTGTCACAATTGAACTGTATTTTTGGCCGTTTAACACCTTGACAAGTGCAAGATAATGATCTTCCCCTACTTCTTTTCTTGGGATAATCCCGTCGATCATCCCCGCTTCTACATCTTTTTCCCGAACAATGGTTTTTATATAGCGCAGAGTTTCCGGATCATAAAGATCAATCGTTAACTGATCCGCACCATCAGGCAGATACATCCGGTATTTTAGCTGATTTTGTTCAAATGGTGAGACTGACAGCTCCAATCCATCAATTTTGGGATAGTCGGCCGTTTTATTGACAAATAAGTAGGGCAGCTTTCTGGGTTTGTTTTCATTATATAGGGTCAGCCAGCCTTGATGCATTCCTTTTTCTAAATTTCCAGAATGTACCCGAAGATTTATGCTGATTTTCTTTTTCTCGCCCGGCTTTAAATAAAAGGTCTGCGGAACATCCCACGTTACCCCCTCTGAATCATCCGGAATCTCAAATCGGAACTTTCTCTTTTGATCTGATCGGTTTTCAATCATCATATTTACCGTTTTCGTTTCATTTCTTTTCGTAACTTTTCCAAACGTAAGCCGGCTTCCATGGATGAGAACTTCCGGGTTAATGCTTTTTTCCGGCTGAATTTCCCCCATCCCCTGTGCAATGGGAGCATATAAGCCCCCCTCTTCATTTTTGAAGGGGATTGCGGTTGAGAGAACAGCTGCCTTCATCCTTTCCGGACTCCAATCCGGATGGGCCTCTTTAATCAGGGCAAGAACCCCCGTAACAAACGGGGCCGCCATACTCGTACCCTGCAGCTCCTGATAGCCCCCGGGAACTGTACTTGCAATGTTTACCCCAGGAGCGAGCACTTCCGGTTTAATATCCCAATTGGCGACAACCGGACCTTTAGAGCTGAAGGAGGCCAGTTTATCCTCCATATGCTTGTAGGAGGTACGAAGCCACAAATCTTTTTCCGCTTTTTCCAGCAGCCATTTCCCATTCTTTTTTGAAACGGCAGCAACCGGAATCGATGGCGGCACGGTCAAGCCACCTTCCAGCTTTCCTTTTTCATTATTATAAATAATCGCTGCGACGGCTCCTGCTTCTTCTGCCTTCTGTACTTTTTCCGTAAAGGGAATGTCACCTCGTTCAAAGAGCACGATTTTTCCTTCTGCATTCTCAACGGGCTCTTTGCCTAAGCCTCCATCCACCAATTTATAGGGTTTTTGAAGATTCCATTCAGGCGCACCCATCATTGGGGTTAAGCCAATTGCTTTATCATCCAGTGGCGCGGTTACATAAGGTATTTTCATTTCTGTAATGGATGCTCCTACAGATAGAGCCTTGACGGATGTGGCAGGTGATGAAACCGTCCAGTTTTCAGGGCCGGAGTTTCCATTGGCAATCACCACCGCTACCCCTTGATCAATCGCTTGATTAACAGCCATACTTGTCGGCCAGTCCGGACTATTAACGGTGCTTCCGAGAGACAGATTAATGATATCCATGCCATCTTCTACCGCCCGCTCTATAGCCGCAATAATCCCAACGGACGAACCCACACCACCCGGGCCGAGCGCGCGGTAGGCATAGATGTCCGCATCCGGTGCCACACCCTTCATCTCCCCATTAGCGGCAATAATACCCGACACATGGGAGCCGTGTAATGTCGGCGGACCTTGGGTTGGGAGGGTTTCCATCGGGTCCTCATCAAATTCCACGACGTCATAGCCGCCGTGATAATTTGCTTTCAAATCCGGATGTTCGTAGGCGATACCAGTATCAATCACACCGACCTTGATGCCTTCCCCGGTATATTCGGAATCTACCGGGCGGTCAGGGGGCTCTATGGCATCAGCGTTTTGCGGACTTTGGTTTTGTTTCGCAGGTGATTCGGAAGCTTTTTCTGCTTCAGAACGGTCTGATTGTTCTCCTTTCTCTGTCTGCTGATTGGATTGCAATGACGGCTGGGGAACTTCATATTTTTGTGCCGGAAACACATGCTGGATAAAATCTTCCTTGTCAATACCATAAACATCCTTCGCTTCCCCTTTAATCGCCAGGGCGTTAAGCAGCGTATCATACACATGTACAACTTCCACGAATGGATGATAGTCTTCTATGTAATCCTTCCATTTATAGGGATCCCCCTCCACTTCAACAATAACTGAAACCTCCTCCTCCAGAGCGGTAACCTTATTTTGGGGATTCATGGGCATGAAAATGGCTGCTGTGACGATGAAAAGAATAATGGTCGTATGAGTGATGGCTTTAATGTTCATTGTTGATACGCTCCCACTTTTTTCTTATTAGTTTTTGCTGTGGGGCCGGGGATTATTCAGATGGTTGCGGTGGGGTATGGCCTGGATTTCGGAATTTAGCCGGGAGAGGCGGTTTTTCGGCCTGGATTTCCGGAATTAAGCCACACTTCCTGTTATTATGCCAACCCACCGGTATTTAAGCCACATCAATCCAGACACAATATAAATTTTCTCAAACCAAAACAAAAACCTGACCCTCCAAAGAGTCAGGTTATACAAAAGCAGTCAGGTCTATCTAATTTTCACTTCTCATTAAAGTGGGATATAATTGCGTCTGCGATTCTTCCGGAGGCCTGTCCGTCACCATATGGATTGGAGGCGCGGGCCATCCGTGCGTGGGCTGCTTCATCCGAAAGCAGTTCATCGGCCATGGTGAAAATCGCCTCTTCCTCCGTGCCTGCGAGTTTCAATGTGCCGGCTTCCACGCCTTCAGGTCTTTCGGTTGTGTCCCTGAGAACGAGGACCGGCACACCGAGGGACGGTGCTTCCTCCTGGACCCCTCCTGAATCGGTCAGGATAAAGTGACTTCTGGCGGCAAAATTATGAAAATCCAGGACCTCGAGAGGTTCGATGAGGTCAATACGGTCATGATCTCCCAGAATTTCCTTTGCCGTCTGCTGAACGACAGGATTCAGATGAACAGGATAGATGACCTGGATATCCTCATGCTTGTCAGTCAAACGTTTGATTGAACGAAACATCTGCTCCATTTTTCCACCCAAATTTTCCCGGCGATGGGCCGTCACCAGTACCAGTCGTTTTCCTTCCGCCTTTTTTAATCCCTCGTGTTTATAATCAGGCCGGACCGTTGTTTTTAAAGCATCAATGGCCGTATTTCCTGTGACGAAAATCTGTTTCCGCTGTTTTCCTTCCTGAAGCAGGTTCTGCTCAGCCTGATGGGTCGGTGCAAAATGCAGATCGGCCATAACTCCTGTTAGCTGACGGTTCATTTCTTCCGGGAAAGGAGAATATTTATTCCAGGTGCGCAGGCCTGCCTCCACATGACCAACCGGAATCTGATTATAATAGGCGGCCAGGCTTGCTGTGAAGGTGGTTGTCGTATCCCCATGGACCAAAACCATGTCAGGCGCGGTTTCCTTCATAACTTGATCGAGACCTTCAAGAGCCCTCGTTGTTATTTCAACCAGTGTCTGCCGCTGTTTCATAATATTCAAATCAAAATCTGGTTCAATTCCGAAAAGGCCCAGGACCTGATCCAGCATTTCCCGGTGCTGGGCAGTAACGGTTACAATGGGTTCAAATTGCTTGTTGCGCTTTTTCAATTCTAAAACCAAGGGTGCCATTTTGATAGCTTCAGGTCTGGTTCCAAAAATCGTCATTACTCGAAGGCGCCTGTTCACTTCTCCCCACTCCCTAACTTTCAAAAAATTACTTCGTGCCGTATAAGCGGTCTCCGGCATCCCCAAGACCTGGAATTATGTAGCCTTTTTCATTTAACTTTTCGTCGAGTGCAGCCAGGTAAATATCAATATCCGGATGCGCTTCTTTCACTGCCTCAACGCCTTCAGGTGCTGCGATCAGACACATGAGACGGATCTGCTTTGCGCCACGTTTTTTCAGGGAATGAATCGCTTCAATCGCTGAACCACCTGTCGCAAGCATTGGGTCAATCACAATCAGTTCGCGCTCTTCAATATCAGATGGTAATTTTACATAGTATTCCACAGGCTGGAGTGTTTCCGGATCACGATATAAGCCAACATGTCCTACTTTCGCGGCTGGAATCAGCTGTAAAATTCCATCGGTCATGCCTAAACCTGCACGTAAAATCGGAATAAGTCCAAGCTTCTTACCCGCTAATACTTTTGATGTTGCCGTCTCCACAGGGGTATCAATGGTGACCTCCTGAAGGGGCAGATCCCGTGTGATTTCAAAAGCCATCAGCGTGGCAACCTCATCAACAAGCTCTCTGAATTCTTTGGTTCCCGTACTTTTATCACGAATAAATGTTAATTTGTGCTGAATCAATGGATGGTCAAATACGTACACTTTTCCCATGAGCCGAACTCTCCTTTATTAAAAGATATATCCTACAAATTGTACTGAAATAAAATCGTCGTTTCAACCGAATCACGGATTTCTGAAAAGTTTCATAATTGTGCCGGCATAATCGTTACAGCTGGCGGGCTATTCTCTGTTGCTGACTGCCGGGATCAGCGGATCATCCCAAAATCCCTCACAAAAAAGACTGGCATCTATCGTCCTTTGCCAGTCTTTCTCTATTCAGCTGCCGGGCATGCTCTGCCCCGGAATCAGCCTCAGCCACAGGTCGCCAGGTCACGGGCTGAGAACGTCCCGCTTTTCCGTGACAGGCCGGCAAAACAAATCTACTCCTCATACAGCGGATATTTCGCTGTTAAGGCTGCTACACGTTGTTTTGCTTCCTTCAGCTTCTCTTCGTCTTCTGTATTTTTTAACGTCAGTGCGATGACAGCCGCAATTTCATCCATCGCCTCCACATCAAAGCCGCGGGTGGTGACGGCTGCGGTTCCAATCCGAATACCACTGGTTACAAATGGGCTTTCCGGATCAAATGGAATCGTATTTTTATTAGCCGTAATTCCTACTTCATCAAGGGCTTTTTCTGCTGTTTTTCCGGTAAGTTCAAGTGGGCGCAGATCGAGCAATAGTAAATGGTTGTCTGTACCACCAGAAACGACTCGGACCCCTTCATTCGTCAGGGATTCACCCAGACGTTTGGCGTTGTCAATGATTTGCTGTGCATACTCCTTAAAGCCTGGCTCAAGCGCCTCTTTTAACGCAACAGCCTTGGCAGCAATAATATGCATGAGTGGTCCGCCCTGAATGCCAGGGAAAACGGATTTATCCAGTTTCTTCGCGAATTCCTCCTGGCAGAGAACCATTCCGCCCCGCGGTCCCCGAAGAGTTTTATGGGTGGTTGTTGTGACAAAATGGGCCTGTGGAACCGGATTAGGATGAAGACCTGTGGCGACAAGTCCGGCAATATGGGCCATGTCGACCATTAAGTATGCGCCAACTTCATCGGCAATTTCCCGGAATTTTGCAAAGTCGATTTCCCGTGGATAGGCACTGGCTCCAGCCACAATAAGCTTTGGCTGTACCTCTTTTGCTTTCGCTAAAACAGCCTCGTAATCAATTTGTTCGCTGTCCTCATCCACCCCATAGTCTACAAAGTTGTAAAGGGTTCCGCTAAAGTTAACTGGACTGCCGTGGGTTAAGTGACCCCCATGGTTTAAGTTCATGCCTAACACGGTGTCTCCTGGTTCAAGAACCGTGAAGTAGACGGCCATATTTGCCTGGGCACCGGAGTGAGGCTGTACGTTGACATGGTCCGCACCGAACAGCTTCTTCGCGCGGTCACGGGCTAAATTTTCGGCAACATCGACATACTCACAGCCTCCGTAATAGCGGCGACCTGGGTAGCCCTCTGCATATTTGTTGGTCATGACGGATCCTGCTGCTTCCATCACGGCTTCCGAGACAAAATTTTCCGATGCAATCAGTTCAATTTTATCCTGCTGTCGCTTTTTTTCCTTCTCAATCGCTTCCAAGATTTCCGGATCTACGTTTTGTAAATGCTCCACAGCTTTCTCCTCCTCACATGATTAATCACATGTATGGTTTAATGAGTCTTGTTCTGATAAAGTGAAACTTCCATCAGTGGGGGGTCTCCATCCCCCATGATTTGGCCAGCTGCGGCTCCCAGGTCAAGGCGGATATAAGCCAAAGCCATTCCGTGGCCAAGCCCATGCCACTCCATGTCTTCGTCTTATCCCGCATGATCTAACCGGTCGCCTCCGCTTTTCTTGTTAGTTGAACTTATCAGGGATTTACTGGCCGTTTATCCCCCACTTATTTTTGTTGGTTTACCCTCAAGCCTTGAAGTGGGGGTATTACGGCCAGTTAATACGTGATAAAGAATAAACCGCCCGCTCGCCTCCGATTAGTTTTGGACGGGTATAGGCGGCTGTAACATGGGCTTCCCCAAGGGTTTTCCGGCTTAACCGCACCGGGACAGCTACAGGCTTTAAGTGCATACCAATAAACGTATCCCCAATATCCATTCCTGCATGGGCCGTGATGGATTCGACCAATACAGGCTGCTCCATATGCTGATACGCATAGGCTGCCATCGATCCGCCTGCCTTTGGTACGGGTACAGCAGACACTTCAGTGAGTGCGTATTTTTCCATCGCCTTCTGCTCCACAACCAGGGAACGATTTAAATGTTCACAGCATTGAAACGCCAGGTGGATACCGCTCTCTTTTTGCAGCCTCTGCATTTCCTGAAAAATAACGCTGGCAATCTCTTCGCTGCCTGAGGTCCCGATTCTTTCCCCGGCAACTTCACTGGTCGAACAGCCCAGGACAAACAGCTGACCTGGCTGTAAATACTCACTTCTGCGCCAATCGTCAACCAGTTCCTTGAGATGACTTTTGATTTCTGTCTGTAAATCAGTCATAGTCCATCACCTGATTCCGCGAAAAGACGGGGCAGCCTGAGCTTGGCGCATGCCCTGTCTCTTCCGTAATTTTGTTAAAAACTTACTTATTCTCGTACTCCGTGATTTTTCCGATGCGGTTTTCATGGCGGCCGCCTTCAAATTCGGTCTCCAGCCATGCTTTTACAATCTCTTTTGCCAATCCAGATCCAATTACACGCTCTCCCATGGCAATCACGTTGGCATTGTTGTGCGCCTTTGTCATTTTCGCACTGAATACATCGTGAACAAGAGCACAGCGGATTCCTTTTACTTTGTTGGCAGAGATGGTCATGCCGATGCCTGTTCCGCAAATTAAAATCCCTAAATCATAGTCTCCAGCTGCAACCTTTTCCGCGGCCGGGATTCCATAGTCAGGATAATCAACGGAGCCTTCACAGTCACAGCCCATATCGTCATACTCTATATTCATTTCCTGCAAAAGACCTGCAATTTCCTGGCGCAGATTGACACCACCGTGATCGGATGCGAGTACAATTTTCATAGCGGTCAGCTCCTTTCTCTATTTTTCGAATTTATGAATTTGCCTATTCAGCTGCTGCGCCTGCTGTTCCAATTGGGCAGCCATTTGACTGATTTCTTCAATAACGGCATTCTGCTCCTGAATCGAAGCACTTACTTCTTCCGTACCAGCCGTCGTTTCCTCGGCAATTGCTGCAACTTCTTGAGATTCCTTTGATGTTGCTTCCATTGTTTCTAGTTGTTTATCCATCAGGTCAGAAATATGTCCGACAGCATCTGCCACCTCGTTGACCGAGGACGATACGTTGGCAATAGCGACGTTGGATTCTTCCCCTTTAGAAGCTTCCTGTCTGGCATAGCTGACCTGACCTTGGATCCGCTCTACCACTAATGTAATAATCTTTTCAACCTCTGTCGCATTATTCTCCAGACGTTCCACCGCTTCCAAAGAGTTTTCCTGGTCTTTAGAGATATTCTGCACACTTGTAACGAGCTTTCCGATAATCCCTTTAGACTGGTCAAGCGTCTCCAGCATCCCCTGTGACAGGGAATGGGAATGCTTAGCCTTTTCCTGGACCTCTCTGGCCAATCTTGTTGCTTCCTCTACTGAATCTGCCGTTTGTAAAATCGATGACGAAGAGTTTTCGGCACCTGAGGCAATCTCCGTGATAGTCTGGGACGGGGAAATTGCTGAACAGACCAATCTTTTAGCCTTAAATGCCTCGATTGAAGCGGCCAGAGCCGGGGAGCATGGCCAGGGCTTTGCGGTTGTCGCCGAAGAAGTTCGTAAGCTGGCGGATGAAAGCTCAAATGCTGTGCAGAATATTTCCGGATTTATTACCAATACTCAAAAGGATGTCAGCAGTGTAAATGGACGTCGCCTGCTGTTCCGCATTCATAGCCGATTCCCTGATGGCGCCCACGGACTGAATGGTCTGATCAAAATTTTTCTCTATATTCGTTATGATACCACGCAAACTGGCCAGCATGGTATTAAATGCTACCCCAAGTGAACGAATTTCATCATCCGATTTTGACACATCGGCATCCTCTGCAATATTGCCGCTCGCTGCTTCTGTGGCAGCATCCTTTAGTTTCAACAATGGTTTAATAATCAGGCCCGCTGCAAAATAAGCCAAAATCCCTGACCAGAAAATCCCGAGCAGTAATACCAGGATTGTATAAACTGCCTCCGATACTCCTAAAAACGATTGCAAAAAGTCACTTAGTACATAAATAAAGAAGGCGCTCGTCCCGTATGTAATAAGAGCTAAAACCGTTATGAAAATGACAAGCTTTACCCTCAAGCTAAAACGGTGCTTTTCTGTCATTCTCGTCTCCCCCTGTTTCCCGATTCCCTACTTATTTCCATTGTCCAACTTTTTTACAAGAAGTTCAATATATTTTTCGAGTTCTTCCAGGGTTTTTCGATAAACGTTCACATCTCCGCCAAATGGATCCTGAATATCCTGACTGTCCATCTGTTTTTCCAGATGATCGATTTTTTCCTGAATTTCTTCTACTTCTTCAGAGAATGCCTGGTTGCTGGAGGATTTGAGAAGTGCTCGATGACTCTCGAGGGTTGCATACGCCTCCTTAAGCTCCTGCCAGATTTTCTGCTGGCTGTCATCCACATATTCCTTTAAAGTAAATACCTTTTCCTCAGCTGCTGGATACTGCATGATGATAGATTGCTTATGATTGGCCGTCATGGTCAGGATCACATCCGACCACTCAACGAGATCGGGAGTCAGGGGCTGGGATTGATGATTAAGCCGGATTCCTTTTTGCGCAAGGATTTCCTCTGTCTGCGGAGATGCAGGTGCTCCCTGTCCGGCAAAAAGACCCGCCGACTTCACTTCAGCATCTTTATATTTATGCTTTAAAAGTGCTTCTGCCATTGGACTTCGACACGTGTTTCCCGTACAGACAAACAGTATATGATTCATGCTGGTACCCCCTCATTTCTTCTTAGCCAAAATATATCATTAAACAGGGAGAGCTGTCACTTTTCGGGTGGATATGGGAGATGGTATGGATAAGTGTTGGTGAGCCTGCCGGAGTATGGTGTGGAGCGGATTGGGCGGGGCGTGGTGGCTTAATCCCGGGGGTGAGCGGATTGATTCCGATTTTTTCCGCTCAAATCCCGGGACGTGCGCCGATAAAAGTGATTGTTAGCTCAATAAATAATATTCCGGATGAATACCTGTAAAATCGGATTAATTCTTATGACATTGGACGAATCATTTTTAAAACAGGATTAATTATTTCCGGAATTGGATTAATTATTTCGAAAACAGGCTTAATCCCGAGCTTGAGCGGATTGATTTTGGATAAAATAGACGAATTTTATAAAAATCGGATCAATTCCACAATTTCAGGACGGATCACCACGGATCACGCTCCACAATTTCAGGCCGAATCACGTTCCATTCCGCCGCCCTCGATCTCAGCAACAGCCTCAGTCGCAACAGCTCCGAATTTACCACTTACAATAACAGCTGTATCCCAAACGCACAGAGGATGCTTCCGCCGAGCACTTCACTGTAGGAGCCAAGCAGACTGGACGCTTTCCGGGCGAGAATAAAGCCGAGCCAGGTGAGCACCATGCTGAAAAAGCCGAACAAAAACAGGGCTACAACGGTCCGGACGCCGAACATGCCCAGACTCAGTCCCACAGAAAAGCTGTCCAGGCTGACGGTGAGAGCAAACAGGAATAAGCCTAACCCTCTTACTAAGTAGGTATTGTTCTGCTCTGAAAAGGAATGGATAAACATTTGGATGCCTAATACAATGAGGAGGATTCCCCCCACATAGATGGCGAAAGATCCGAATTTTTCCGATAAAATATTTCCAAGTACGATCCCGAAAAACGGCATGAAAATATGGAAAATTCCAATTAATATTCCTATAAAAGCGATTTTCCGCAGGCGGAGATTGAGCATTCCCATTCCTAAACTGACTGAAAATGCATCCATTCCGACTGCAATGGCCATTAATGATAAGGTCAGCCATTCTCCGATTACATATGAAATCATGTGAACCCTCCTCGGACATGCTACCTCCAATATATGCGGGGAGGGTTCGGTTTAGACTAGCTGTTTAAAGTCTCACTTTATGATTTTCGTTGCTGCTTTTTCCAGCCGGTTCATCACGGCAACACCTACTCCCTTTTTCGGAAAGGTTTCCCCAAGGATTATATCCACAGAGGAGTCGTTAAAGAATCGCAGGCAATCGTATATTTTATGGGCCACTTCATGCAAATTTTCCTGTGATCCACAGCTTCTGACCGTGGCGCCCTGATACTGATCGGTGTGCTCCTCACTGGCAATGAGACCGACCGTGTGTCCCTCTTTATTCAGGCGATTGATTTCCTGCTGCACTTCATCAACTCCACCCTCAACTAACCAAAAAGGGGCATCCGGGGCATAATGGGTATATTTCATCCCGGGTGCTTTGGGTTGTTCTTTTTCATTTTTAAAATCGGTGGCTGTTTTGACCGGACCAATGACTGCCTCAAGGTCCTCCTTTGTAGCGCCTCCCGGACGAAGGATAACGGCGGTCTCTCCTGTACAATCCACAACCGTTGATTCCACCCCTACTCCAGTTGCTCCCCCGTCTACAACTCCGTAAATTTTTCCGGTTAAATCATCTAATACATGCTTGGCAGTCGTAGGACTTGGCCGGCCGGATTGGTTGGCACTTGGCGCAGCAACCGGAAGCGCGCAGGCCTTAAGCAGCGCCTGGGCTACAGGATGATCCGGCATCCTGATCCCTACTGTGGATAAACCGGCCGTTACATTTTCCGCGGCTGATCCATTACTCTTTAAAATAATCGTTAATGGACCCGGCCAGAATGCATCCATAAGTTTGCGTGCCTGATCGGGAATGTTTTCAGCTACCGTTTCCACCTGCTCACGGGTGGCAATATGGACGATTAACGGGTTATCCCCAGGCCGGCCCTTGGCTTGAAAAATTTTATCCACAGCTTCCGGAGTTGTCGCATCCGCCCCCAATCCATAAACAGTTTCAGTCGGAAAAGCTACCGCCTCCTGACTCTGGATAGCCGCAGCTGCTTCCCGAATGTTTTCGTTTGTTTCCTGAATTTCTTCTTGCTGAACGTTCCAGTATTTTGTCTCGTATGGTCTGTCTGTCATTTCCGGCACTCCCAGATGAATTTTTTCTGTACTCTATTATGGGCTTGTTGAGGGGGCGTTGGCAAGTCAAGTGAAATCTAACGATTGAAGCGGAATGGTTTTGGATTTTTTAAAAGAATATGTTTCGAACTCTACTCCCCTTCCCGAAACACTTCCATCCACTTTTCCACAGATGCTCCTTTACAGACTTAAAACAACCCTCCTTATCCACAAGGGAAGGAGGGTTATGCACAGGTTATTCACGTTATACACAAGTTTTGCACAATTTATCAAGGGGTTTTATCCACATTTGTGGATGATGTCACGGGGGTCATCCACCATTCTCCCTCTTCACTCGGTTTATCCACAGAAATCGGGGGCTTGCCGGTGATTTTTTCGAATCCCCAAGTTTCAAACAGGGTATCTGTTGATAAACGGTGACTGAAGACCATGAGCTGCTGGTAGCCATTTTCAGCTGCTTCGTCTTTGATCCAGTCAATGAGCGTAAGTAATAGACTTGCCTGCAGCTGCTCGGTAAAATACAAGGTTCGCAGCTGGCCGATTCCCTTTTCTTTGGGAACGATCGCATAAAATCCTCTGCGGCCGCCGTTTATTTCTATAAATCTACCATGGGTAAGCAGCTCGTGGCGGTTCGTCTGGCTTGTCCAATGGTCACCAAAAAACGTTTCGACCGTTGTGGCATCATATTTGCTTGCTGGTACTATGTTTAACATAAAAATCACTCCCGCATCTTCATTTCTAGTATTACTCTATGAAAATGGGGAGTAAATTATGTCAGGAAAATAGATTTTTTATCCAGTCTACAATATTATGGAACCAGTCGATGACAAAAAATTTAACTTCGACCTTTTGTTCATCCGGTGTTGGAGTGGCTGATTCTTCCTCGGCGGATGCTACTGTTGTCCCATTTGAAAAGTCGAGAAAACAGAGGGGCGGAAACAGTACGCACCACCAGTTGTCTCCCTTTCCATCACCAATGGTAATTAACAATGCTTCGTAGGTTCCGGCCGGATAGACCTTGCCCCCATACAGTTTGCTCGGGAATTGGACATCGCCAAATTTTAAATCAAATGTTTGTTTAATGTCGTTTTGCTCAAGAACCGTGCCTACAATCTTTTCTATTTCCGGGAGTTTTGATTGAATCAGTTCACGCGCGCCTTCAATATCGTTCAGCTCGTTCACCCATTTCGTAATTTCTGCATTGACCTGATTGCGGATTTCATGCTTTACTTCCTGGTCCTTCTCGCTGTTGGAATGAGCCAATATTCGAAGGCGAATGGATTCGTCCGGGATCACCTGGTATTGTTCTCCCTGATTCCCATCAGCATTTCCGTACCCTATCATTGGATTATAAAAAAATATAAATGCACTTACAAAGATAAAAATCAACTTCTTCATGACTCTTCTGCCCCCTTAACCTTGCGTTCTGGTCACAAGTATGGGCAGCAATCTAGCATTTTATACATCCAATATAAAAATTTTTAGTTTGATAGATTCTGTTTCTATTCTCATCTATCTATCAGACCCATGAATAGACGATTCGATCCTTCTGATTAATATCCTGAACGACTTTTGGCTCAACATTCGGGAAGGTGGATTGGAGCAGATTCTTTACAGCCCCGCCCTGTTTGTCACCAATTTCAAAGGCGACCAGGGCACTGTCTGCCACGACTTTCGGAAGCTGCTCGATGATTCTTTTATAGGCGGCCAATCCGTTATCCTCGGCAAACAGCGCCAATCCGGGATCATGCAAACGGACTACATCGTCCAGGCTTGCTTCATCTTCCGGCGGTATGTAGGGAGGATTGGAAATAATAACTTCTGCCTTTTGCCCGGCATTTATGAATGGTGTTAAAAAATCACCCTTTAAAAATTCAACATCAGCTTCAAGTTCTTGCGCATTTTGCCTGGCCACATTTAAAGCATCCGCTGAGATATCCACACCCTGTACCTGCAGGGATGGATGCTCCTTTTTCAGAGTGATGGCAATAATTCCAGAGCCTGTTCCCACATCGATAACCTTTACAGGCTGCTTGTCCTTAAATTCCTGAGCAATCTGTCCGAGAGCAAGCTGGACGAGCTCCTCGGTTTCCGGACGGGGGATGAGAACAGCCGGGCTTACGGTAAAATTCCGCCCGTAAAAATGGGCATAGCCTGTCAAATGCTGAACCGGCGTACCGTTTTCCACATGTTGATAAATCTGTTTGATAAATGTGTCCTGAACGGCCTGTGGAAAGTCATCCCGCATCGCTGCCAGGAGCTGGGCTTTTGACATCGACATAAGATCCATTAGCAGCAAATCGGCTACGCCTTCTTCACGGTTATGCTCTTTTAAAAAAAGGGAAGCCCAGCGGCGGGCCTCCCAAAGGTTTGAAAATGCTGTCACATTAATCACCGATTTCTTCAAGTCTGTTGGTCTGCTCTTCAATAATGAGTGCTTCCGTAATTTCATCAAGGTTTCCTTGTAAAACCTGATCGAGCTTTTGAATGGTTAAGCCTATACGATGATCTGTCACACGGGACTGCGGGAAATTGTATGTACGGATACGCTCAGAGCGATCCCCGGAACCAACGGCAGATTTACGTGTTTCATCAATTTCTTCCTGTGCTTCCTGTTGGAATTTTTCATAAACACGGGCGCGGAGAACCTTCATGGCCTTCTCCTTGTTTTTAATCTGGGATTTTTCATCCTGACAGGACACCACAATGCCTGTTGGTTCGTGGGTAAGACGGACAGCTGACATGGTCGTGTTTACACTTTGCCCGCCTGGACCACTGGATGCAAACGTATCGACACGAATATCCTTTTCATTAATATCCACTTCAACTTCTTCCGCTTCCGGCAATGCGGCTACCGTTGCAGTCGACGTATGAATACGTCCCCCGGATTCTGTCTCCGGAACACGCTGAACACGATGGGCTCCATTTTCAAATTTTAATTTGGAATAGGCACCGTTTCCGTTTACCATAAAAATAATTTCTTTAAAGCCGCCAACATCTGATTCATGGGACTCAATCACATCAATTTTCCAGCCCTTGGATTCCGCATAACGGGAATACATACGGAATAAGTCTCCCGCAAACAATGCAGCTTCATCACCGCCGGCAGCACCACGAACCTCCATAATGACGTTTTTCTCATCATTTGGATCTTTAGGGATGAGCAGAACTTTCATCGTTTCTTCAAGTTCCTCCTGCTCGGTGGTCAATTCGGAAATTTCCTCCTTGACCATATCCTGCATATCATCATCTAACTGATCATCAAGCATTGCTTTCGCATCAGTCAGCTCATCCTTCACCTCTTTATAACGGCGGTACTTTTCCACAATTTCCTGGAGATCTGCCTGTTCTTTGGAATACTCTCTTAATTTCTTTGTATCATTAATAACTTCAGGATCACTTAGCATTTCATTTAGTTTGTCATAACGATCTTCAATGGATTGTAGCTTCTCTAACATGTTCTCCACCTCTACTTTTCATAAACCATACTTATTATATTATAGGATATGTACAATGGTCAAAATTGGGATGGAGGCAAATAGGGGATGAACGGCTGCTGAAGGAGCTATAAGCGGGGGAATCAACCATAAAATAAGTCTAAAATATTATGAATTCATCCGGCCTGTTTTCAAATATTGAAAAAGAGGCCGGGATATCACTCATTCGCTTCACCTAAACCGAATAACAGGATATCCTAGCGGAGGAAAGATACGTAGACTCCTGGTCGGTTAAAAGCGGCACGTCCTGTGCCAACACCGACACTAGAACGTCCTGTTCGTCGTGGGAGGAGGGCCTAGGTGAGACCCCGCAGTGCGATAGCGCGAGGAGGCTCACCAGCCGCCCACGGCAAAGAAGACACTACGAAAACGACCTTAGGGAGTTTGAGTAGATGTCGCACTTGTGCCCTTGGGTGAAAGCGAAGTATATTTCCGTAGCGGAGGCCAACACCTATCAACAGTTCAGATTTATTCTTAGCGAGAGCACTTTCGTCACAGCCTCTACTCTGAATTATTTAACGGTTGTTTTTTTTAGCTTGTCCACGATTTCCGGTCTGTTTGGCACTTCATGATGGTGTCGGCAGCGGGGCTCATAGGATTCGGATGCTCCGACTAAAATAACAGGATCATCATAAGAAGCCGGTCTGCCATCAATTAATCGCTGAGTTCTGCTTGCTGGTGAGCCGCACACAGGGCAAATGGCGTTCAATTTCGTTACGGATTCGCTTAAAGCCATTAAATCAGGAACCGGTCCAAAAGGCTCACCGCGAAAATCCAAATCGAGGCCCGCTACGATGACACGGTAGCCCTGTTCCGCTAAGTCCTGACTGACAGCAACGACCTGCTCATCATAGAACTGGACTTCATCGATGCCAATGACGTCATCATTTTCATTAATGTGATCATAAATGTTACTGGAGTGTTCGATGGGTCTGGCAATAATAGAATTTCCGTTGTGGGAAACCACCGATTCATCCGAATAACGATTATCTATGACAGGCTTAAATACCTTCACCTTTAAATGACCGTATGTAGCACGGCGAACCCGTCTTATGAGCTCCTCAGATTTTCCGGAAAACATGCTCCCGCATATAACCTCTACCCAGCCGCTTTGCTTCATGATATTCACTGAAGCCTCTCCCCTTTCCATGCATCATTGCTTATCTCAATCGTTACATATTGATGTTCAAGATTCGATGTTTTTTCAATTTAGCTTTTTGTTGAAGCAGGATTAGTGGTCATTCCTACAGCAGTGGATCCTGTAGAACCATGGCAATGATAAGAAAAATAAAAAGATAATATGAATGGCAAATAATCAAAGCTAAGAATTGATGATTTTCTTCCTTAGTTTATACGAATTTGACGAATAAAAAAACAGGCAAATTTAAGCAAGTTTGCCTGTTTTTTTAACTGTACTGCCCTTTCCTTTAAGGGAGAAAAACATAAATAGATTTGCTTTTAAAGAGGAAAAATCGGCTAATCAGCCGATTTTTTTCTCTTATGTCGAGCTAAAGGCCGATACAGCCGCCTTCGCTTTTCTTTCTTACTTAAGATTATATTTTTTCTTAAAGCGGTCTACACGTCCGCCTACTTTGTCGGCTTTTTGCTTACCAGTGTAGAATGGGTGGGATGCAGAGCTGATTTCCACGCGAATGAGTGGGTAAGTGTTGCCATCTTCCCATTCAATGGTTTCATCAGATGATTGAGTTGATCCGCTCAAGAATTTGTAATCTGAACTTGTATCAAGAAATACAACTTTTCTGTATTCTGGATGAATTCCGTTTTTCATGCTTTTCCACTCCTTTTTGCCCTGAATCCTTTGGAAACAGAGTAATTGTCGAAAATCGCAGTTAGACGATTTTAGTTTGAATTTAAGCTCACATGAACAGATTATACCAAGCTGATATTCTTTTTGCAACCATGATTAGAATCGGTCAATTAAATTTAAAATGGCTGCTTAAGCTTAAGAACAATACCACATGTGCCTGTTATATAATAAAGTTTCCCAATGCTGTTATACAAATGCACCCACATCAGGCCTGTGCATAAAAACTTCACGCTATCAAATCAGACCCGCTTCACTTTCCCTTTCATTTCTTTCTCCATCATTTGGAAGAATTCTTCGTTCGTTTTGGAACCTCTTAACCTTCTCAGGAAGCGTTCCAGGAAATCAGGGGAATCCTGCATCGTTTTATGGATGGCCCACATTTTCTCAATATGTGATTTCGGTAATAGCAGTTCTTCTTTTCGTGTACCGGATTTGGCAATATCGATCGCCGGGAAGATTCTCCGCTGAGCCAGACTACGATCAAGGTGTAACTCCATGTTTCCTGTTCCTTTGAATTCCTCATAAATGACATCATCCATACGTGAGCCTGTATCCACCAGGGCAGTGGCTAAAATTGTTACACTGCCACCTTCTTCAATGTTCCGGGCGGCTCCGAAAAATCGTTTAGGGCGGTGGAAGGCTGCCGGGTCAATACCCCCGGATAAGGTTCGTCCACTTGGAGGAATGACCAGGTTATAGGCACGGGCCAGTCTTGTAATACTATCCATAAGGACGACCACATCTTTTTTGTTTTCCACTAAACGCATGGCACGTTCCAGCACAAGCTCTGACACTTTAATATGGTTATCCGGCAGTTCATCAAACGTTGAGCTTACAACATCTACATCATCATGTACGGACCGTTCAATATCGGTCACTTCCTCTGGACGCTCATCAACAAGCAGGATGATTAGCTTCGTGTCCGGATGGTTGACCGAAATACTGTTAGCGATTTCCTTTAAGAGCATCGTTTTCCCTGCTTTTGGCGGGGCCACAATCAATCCCCGCTGTCCATAACCGACAGGGGCCATGATGTCCATAATTCTGGTTGAGAGATTGTTCGGTTTGGTTTCAAGCTGCATTAAACGATCTGGGTATAAAGGAGTTAAGGCTGGGAAGTGAACCCGTTCTTTTGCTGTCTCAGGGTCCTCGCCGTTAACTGCATCAACATGGAGGAGTCCGTAGTAGCGTTCATTCTCTTTTGGTGGTCTTACTTTTCCTGAAACTTTATCCCCATTTCTTAAATCAAAGCGCCGAATCTGTGAGGCTGAAATGTAAATATCCTCTGCACTCGGTGAATAATTGATCGGTCGCAGGAATCCAAATCCTTCTGAAGGGATGACTTCCAGAATTCCGTCCATAAACAGAAATCCGTCTTTTTCAGCCTGTGCTTTTAAAATAGCAAAAATTAATTCTCGTTTTGTTAATTTACTGTAATACGAGATTTTAAAATTTCTCGCCTGTGTATATAATTCTTTTAATGTCATTGTTTCTAGTTGTCCAATTGTAATCGTTGACACAATATCACCACTTTTGCTTTCTATTAATTAAACTTATTTAAAATATAACAATATGAAACCATTAAATAGGAAATCCTTCTGGAGAGAAGAATATGAAGTGATTCTGTTCTGAAGTCACTTTGAACAGGGGGATCTATTATAAAACATTATCATTTTAACCTTATTTGTATAATTTATTCAATACAAAATGTGAAATTCCTTTATTTTGTTTGAACTTATACTTAATCTGAAGAACAATTAGTATAAGTGCTTAACCTGCCGCAGTTGAAATACACTTCGCTTTCCGCGGGTGAGCCTCCTCGCTCCGCTGCGGGGTCTCACCTGTCTCACTTTTCCCGCAGGAGTCTACGTGTATTTCAACTGCTAGTGAAGTTATTGTTATTTTAATAAGAATATTTTTTATTTAGATACCAGGCTTTAAGTTATCTGGATTAGTCAGAGATCTTCCCCTATAGCTGCTATAGCTACTGAATAGGCGATAATGGTCAAAACGCGAGCAAAAGTTAACTAAATCTCCTTCGATACTCAAATAAAGGAATGCATTTATGGATTAAAACTGACCGTTCATAAATACCCCAAAAAACCTTCATATGAGAAGTGCTAAGCAGGATGTTCTCTGCTTAGCACTTTTTCTATTTGTTAGCTATCTTTCATCACAAGGTTTGGTTTTTTCTGCAGGCTGTGATTGCCGTCGATGAATCGTACTGTTCCCGATTTTGCCCGCATGACGACGGTTTCGGTTGTTCCTTTGGAGCCCTTAAACTGCACGCCTTTCAAAAGCTCGCCGTCTGTAACCCCTGTGGCTGTGAAGATGGCATCGTCTCCGCCACAGAGATCCTCCATGGTGAGTACGCGGCTTACGTCATCGATGCCCATCTTCAAACAGCGTTGGTATTCTTCGTCATTCTGTGGAACTAACTTCCCTTGAAGCTCACCGCCTAAACATTTTAAGCCAACAGCTGCTAAGACACCTTCAGGGGCGCCGCCGATTCCAAGCAGCATGTCGACACCTGTATGATCAAAGGCTGTATTAATGGCTGCGGCAACATCGCCGGCTGGAATCAGCTTAATACGGGCTCCGGCCTCTCGAATATCCTCAATAATGCGGCTGTGACGTTCACGGTGCAGTACCGTTACGACCACATCTTCCACATCTTTATTTTTCGCTTTTGCCACAGCTTCCAGATTATCTTTTACCGGAGCATTAATATCAATTTTTCCTACCGCTTCAGGGCCTACTGCGATTTTATCCATATACATATCCGGAGCATGCAGCATTTTGCCCCGATCCGTAACAGCTAAAACGGCTAAGGCATTCCAGACACCTAAGGCAACAATATCGGTTCCTTCCAGTGGATCCACCGCAATGTCCACTTCCGGACCATCGCCACTGCCCAATCTTTCACCGATGTAAAGCATGGGAGCTTCATCTCTTTCTCCCTCTCCAATGACGACTCTTCCTTTCATCGGGATGGTATCAAAAACCTTTCGCATGGCTGTTGTCGCTGCATCATCAGCCTCTTCCTTCTTTCCTTTTCCCATCCATCTGGCAGAGGCTAATGCCGCCGCCTCTGTTACCCGAACGAGTTCCATTGTTAAACTTCTTTCCATGGTTAGTTCCTCCCCTGATTTTCTCTATCTCTTTATCTTTTTATATTTTCTCTCATATCCCATGGAAAACAATGTCATTACGAATTCTGGAATTGTTCAGCTTCTTCCTCCGTCATATTTTCACGCCATACATTTGCACCCAGCTGTTTTAATTTTCCTGTCAGGTCTTCATAGCCTCTGTCAATATGCTCCAGCCCGGCAATTTCCGTGATTCCCTCTGCCACGAGGCCTGCAGCCACAAGTGCCGCTCCAGCCCTGAGATCAGTTGCTTTTACTTTAGCACCTTCCAGCTGTACGGGCCCGGCTACAACAGCTGAACTTCCCTCAACCTTTATATCTGCATTCATGCGCCGCAGTTCATCAATATGCTTCAGGCGTGACTGGTAAATTGTATCCGTTACAATCCCAGTTCCATCTGCCTGAGTAAGCAGGGTTGTAAACGGCTGCTGCAAATCTGTCGGGAACCCCGGATAAACCAGCGTTTTGATATCAACACTTTTCATTCTCTTATTGCCACGAACAATTAATTGATCCTCAACAACATCAATAATGACTCCCATCTCCTGCAGTTTCGCAATAATGGACTCCAGGTGTGTCGGGATGACATTATCAATCAGAACCTCTTCACCAATCGCTGCCGCAATAATCGTATAGGTTCCTGCTTCAATACGGTCAGGAATAATCGTATGCTGACAGCCGCTCAGGTGATCGACCCCTTCTATTCGGATCACATCGGTTCCTGCTCCTTTAATCTTTGCACCCATACTGGTTAAAAGCGTGGCCACATCAATAATTTCCGGCTCTTTAGCTGCGTTTTCAATCACAGTTTTTCCTTTTGCCTTTACAGCAGCAAGCATAATATTGATGGTTGCGCCAACACTAACCACATCTAAATAAATTCTTGCCCCTCTTAATTCATCCGCTCGAAGGTAAATCGCTCCCTGCTCATTGGTCACCTTAGCTCCCAGGGCTTCAAATCCTTTAATGTGCTGATCAATCGGGCGGGGACCCAGATTACAGCCACCAGGAAGACCGATAACTGCTTTTTTAAAACGCCCCAGCATGGCACCCATGAAATAATAGGAAGCACGGAGCTTTTTCACCTTCCCATTCGGCAAAGGCATGGAAATCATAGCTGAAGGATCAACGGTAATATCCTGTCCGGACTGATCCACCTTACCGCCGATTTCTTCAAGCAGGTTTCGTAAAATTTGTATATCCGATATATACGGAAGTCCCTCTATAGTGACGGGGGACTCAGCCAGAATGGTAGCAGGAATCAGCGCAACAGCACTGTTTTTCGCTCCGCTGATTCGCACCTCACCTTTGAGAGACTTCCCGCCCTCCACTAACAATTTTTCCATCTTGATTACGCTCCTCTAACAACTACCAAAAGTTGTAAATGGTTGTATCTATACTTCCCTATAGATTTTATACAATTATTTTTTACCATATCATAAGATTTATGCTTACTTCTGTTGATTCCAATCATTAAGAAATTTCTCAATTCCCTGATCGGTTAATGGGTGCTTCACTAAACTTTTCAGAACCTTCAAAGGGACAGTGGCAATATGAGCACCGTTTGCGGCTGCTTCTGTCACGTGCATAGGATGGCGTATGGATGCTGCAATAATTTCTGTGTGGATATCGTGGATGTTGAAAATGTTAGAAATCTGGGCGATTAAATCAATGCCATTGTGGCCAATGTCATCAAGCCGCCCGAGAAACGGAGATACATATGTAGCGCCTGCACGCGCTGCCAGTAATGCCTGATTTGCGGAGAATACTAAGGTTACGTTGGTCTTGATATGCTTATCACTTAGAGTTTTAACGGCTTTTAGTCCTTCAAGAGTCATTGGAACCTTAATGGTTATATTCGGTGCAATGGCTGCGAGTTCCTCTGCTTCTTTTAACATTCCGTCCGCATCCTCGGAAATGACCTCTGCACTGACAGAGCCGTCAACCTCAGCAGTGATTTCCTTTAAACGATTATGAAAGGAGACACCCTCTTTAGCCACAAGGCTCGGGTTGGTCGTTACCCCTGCTAATACTCCGAGTGCTTTTGCTTCCCGAATCTCCTCTATACTTGCAGAATCGACAAAAAACTTCATGATATTCCCTCCCCTTTAATTTCAGTCATGCATGAAAAGGAAACCATCCCTCAGACGGCTTCCTTTTATAAATGTTATGACTTGTTTGATGAACCAAAGTTTCCTCTAAAGGATAATGAGAGCCGTCGATCATAACGGAGGTGAAGCCCGCCTGAATGGCTTCAGCACATTTCTCAAAACTGGATCCGTGATCAAGATGAATCGCGATAGGTACAGTTGAGCCATAGGAGTCCATCAATGATTTAACGATAGAAACCGCAACATTAAACCCACCCATGTAACGCGCTGCACCCTCAGATACACCTAAAATAGCAGGAGACTTTTCTTCTTCAGCTGCCTGTAAAATCCCTTGTGCATATTCAAGGTTATTCAAGTTAAACTGCCCGACTGCATATCCGTTGTCTTTCGCCTTGTTAAGCATTTCTTTCATGGATACTAACGGCATGACAGAGCCTCCTTTTACACATACGAGCTGTCTTTGAGATAATCCTGACATCCTTACTTTATGTAAATCTTATCACTTTTATAGCATATCAAGACAGACTACCATGTGCAACAAAAGGAGCGCCAACCGCTGTCGACAAAAACGTTCATAAAATGAGTGTTTTAGCCGAATGGACTTCCTAGGAGACATGTTGCTTTAACAGGCTTTTTACTTCAGCTACATCAAAGGGCTTCTCCAAAAATTTCTTTACATTCGATGGGGTTTCCTTTAAATCGGTCTCCTGAATGGAAAAACCACTCATTATACAAACCCCTGTTTCCTCACCGAAGCGTTTTTCCAGTTCTTCAGCAACTTGCCTCCCATTCATTAGAGGCATATTATAATCCACAAAAACAAACGCAGGCTGTCCGGTTTCACATTCCTTCAGCATTTCCTGGCCGTTCTCAAATTCCTTCACCTCATAGCCTGCATCTAAAATAATTTCTTTTAATAATAATCGTATGCCCATTTGGTCATCTACAATGTACATCATTTTTCCTTCCATTAACATCACCCTATGTATAACGTATTTAAACCGTTCACAACACACACACCTTTACATTTCGATATAATCAGAAAAATTCCTCTATATTTTTTACATAATTGGTGATTTTTGAAAGTTTTTGCAGGATGAGAATTGGAAATATGAAAGGGTTAAGTTGAATGCTAACAAAAAAGGCTGATACCAAAAGTGCCCACATGACACTTTCAGATCAGCCTTTGTGCATGGTTAATTTTTATGATTCAGGGATTCTTTGACAAAGTCACGGAACAATGGCTGCGGCTTTGTTGGTCTGGATTTAAATTCAGGATGGAACTGGGAAGCCACAAACCATGGATGATTTTTTAATTCAATAATTTCCACTAAACGACCATCAGGGCTTGTCCCGGAAAATACAAATCCGTTTTCCTCCATTTGCTGGCGGAATTGATTGTTAAATTCATAACGGTGACGATGGCGCTCATAAACGACCTCATCCTGATAGGCTTCGTAGGCTTTCGTTCCTTTTTCCAGCTTACATGGATAAACACCGAGACGAAGGGTTCCGCCTAAATCATCAATGTCTTTTTGTTCAGGTAGCAGGTCAATCACAGGTGCTTTGGTATCAGGTTTAAACTCTGATGAATGTGCGTCCTTCATTCCTAATACGTGACGGGCAAATTCGACGGAAGCAAGCTGCATACCTAAGCAGATTCCAAGGAAAGGAATGTGATGTTCTCTTGCGTATTTGGCCGTGGTAATCTTTCCTTCAATGCCCCGGTCACCAAAACCGCCTGGAACAAGAATTCCGTCTGCCCCCTTTAAAACTTCGGCAACATTTTCTTCATGAACATCCTCGGCATTGATCCATTTAATATCGATGTCTGAATTATAGGTATAGCCGGCATGCTTAAGCGCCTCAACGACGGATAAATACGCATCCTGCAATTCAACATATTTACCAACCAGTGCAATCGTTACGGTTTCCGTCAGGTTTTTTACATTGTCGACAAGCTTATGCCAGTCAGTCATATCAGCGGATTCACAGGATAATCCAAAGTGGTCACAGGTAAGTTCATCCAGCTGCTGTTCTTTAAGCTCCAGAGGAATTTCATACAGCACGTCACAGTCCTTTAACTCAATAACCGCTTTTTTATTGATGTCACAGAACAACGCAATTTTATCCTTCATTCCCTGACTGATTTCCTGCTCTGTTCTTAAGACAATGGCATCCGGCTGAATCCCAAGTGAACGGAGCTCCTTCACGGAATGCTGGGTCGGCTTTGTCTTCAGTTCGCCTGCTGCCTTAATGTAAGGTACGAGTGTACAATGGATGTACATCACATTGTCTTTACCGATATCGCTTTTGATCTGGCGGATCGCTTCTAAAAACGGAAGAGATTCAATGTCGCCAACTGTTCCTCCGATTTCGGTAATGACCACATCGGCATTGGTTTCTTTCCCGGCACGGAGAACCCGATCCTTGATTTCATTCGTAATATGAGGAATAACCTGAACGGTGCCTCCCAGATATTCTCCTTTACGCTCTTTGCGGATAACAGAAGAATACACCTTTCCTGTCGTTACGTTGCTGTATTTATTTAAATTAATGTCGATAAAACGTTCATAATGCCCGAGGTCCAAGTCTGTTTCTGCACCATCTTCGGTAACAAAAACCTCGCCATGCTGGTAAGGGCTCATGGTTCCGGGGTCCACATTGAGATAAGGATCAAATTTCTGAATGGTTACGCTCAGTCCCCGATTTTTTAACAATCTGCCCAGTGATGCAGCTGTAATTCCTTTTCCTAATGAGGAAACAACCCCACCCGTTACAAAGATGTATTTTGTCATTTTCTACCCCTCTTCCATTTCTAAAGCTAAATAGTATAAGTGAAAATTATAGCTGATTCCTAATTGACTAAAAATATGTACGGCCTTAGTTTGACCGATTTAAGTAAATATAACCAAAAGAATACGCGGGTTGTCCCGATTCTTTATAGAGCTTATCATTCTCTATATAAAATACGAAAAGCGCCCCCGACTTATCATCGGGAGCGCTTCAATCCGTTCTAAAGAGCCCAAATAAAATTCTATCCATTTCTTTCAGGAAAGTCAATACTGTTTTTAATCTTCATCTTTATTATCACTGGAGGAGGTGTCTTCACCTTTTTCATCATCAAAGCCCTCATCCAGGTCTTCATCTAAATCTTCATCCAGATCCAGATCCTCATCAAGATCGGCTAAATCATCTTCTATGTTATCTTCCGGGTCATCCTCAGGGGGCGCTTCAGGCAATTCTTCTTTTGGTTCTTCTTTTTTCTTCTTCTTTTTCTTTTTCTTCTTTTTGCCACCTGTATGATGAACATCATCATCAATCTGATCAACTGGGTACCAGCGCTTGGCTCCCCACATATTAGAGCCCACTGTCAGGAATCGTCCATCTATGTTTAATTCAGCATAAAACTGGGAGATATTTTCTTCTTTTTGCTCAGTGGTAAACCCTTTTGCTTCAGCTACCAGGTTATATAGTTCATTGAATTCCATTGCCCGTTTTTCTTCAGCTAATATTTCAATGGCTACATTTAACATTGACATTTCTTCTAATTCTTCTTGAGTGTATGTTTCCAAGCCCATGACCAGCACTCCCTTTTCTATCATTTGCTAACCTAACAACGCTTCACACTTCATGTTTTCCGGTTTTAACCATAGTATACATTATATACAAAAAAATAGCATTTATGCTACTAACTTTCAAGTGATGAGGCGAGATTAAGGTTTGAAAATGGTAGTGTTATATTTTTCATCCTGCAATATAGAGGATAAACGATGAACTCCTGGAGGCGATGATGGCGGGAGAATAAAGGCAACAGGAATCCGCCATCATCGCCTCCATCGGTTCATGCCATCAATGATTATGAATGGATGTAATATCTCTACGTTTTATAGTTTGTTATGATGTCTTCCATTTTATATTCTGCCATTCCAGAATTTCTTTGTCTAGCTGCGGGGCCCAGTCGCCTCCGCTTTTCTGCCTGTCCAGCTGCGGCTCCTAGGCCCAAGCAGTCATAAGCATAACCCCCTACGTGGCCAAAACCACGCCACTCCGGGGGTTATGCTTATGCTGTCGGGCCTGAACAGTCGCCTCCGCTTTTCTGCCTACATATTCCTTCTATATTGGCCTCCTACTTGGTAGAGGGCGTTGGTGATTTGGCCCAGGCTGGCGTGTTTTACGGTTTCCATAAGTTCGGCGAAAATGTTTCCGTTTTCTGCTGCTGTTTTTTTCAGTCGATCAAGTGCTTCTTCTGTTTTGTCTTTGTGCTGGTTCTGGAACTGGCGGAGATGTTTAATTTGCTGATCTTTTTCTTCCTTAGACGCACGGGCAAGCTCCATGGAGTTAATATCGTCTTCGGATACAGGGTTTGGATTCAGATAGGTATTGACACCTACAATTGGCAGCTCTCCTGAATGCTTCTGACCCTCGTAATAAAGGGATTCCTCCTGGATTTTTCCACGCTGATACTGACGCTCCATCGCTCCCAGTACTCCGCCTCGGTCATTGATTCGTTCAAATTCCTGAAGAACCACTTCCTCCACCATGTCCGTGAGCTGCTCAATAATGAAGGAGCCCTGGATGGAGTTTTCATTTTTCGTTAAACCAAACTCTTTATTAATAATCATTTGAATGGCCATTGCACGGCGCACAGAATCCTCTGTCGGTGTCGTAATGGCCTCATCATAGGCGTTCGTATGCAGGGAGTTCGTATTATCCTGAATAGCAATTAACGCCTGCAGGGTTGTGCGAATATCATTAAAATCGATTTCCTGAGCATGGAGAGAGCGCCCGGAAGTCTGAATATGATATTTCAGTTTTTGACTTCGCTCATTGGCTCCATACTTTTCCTTCATCACAATGGACCAGATTCTTCTTGCCACCCGGCCAATCACGGAATATTCCGGATCAAGCCCGTTGGAAAAGAAGAACGATAGATTTGGCGCAAAGTCATTGATATCCATCCCCCGGCTCAAATAGTACTCCACGTAGGTGAAGCCATTGGCAAGCGTAAAGGCCAGCTGTGTAATTGGGTTTGCGCCTGCTTCGGCAATGTGATAGCCGGAAATGGACACAGAATAATAGTTTCGCACGTCTTTATCAATAAAATACTGCTGAATATCCCCCATCATACGAAGGGCAAATTCCGTAGAAAAGATACACGTATTCTGTCCCTGGTCTTCCTTTAAAATGTCAGCCTGAACCGTACCTCTTACGACCGATAAGGTTTTCGCTTTAATGTTTTCATATTCGGATGCATCCGGCTCCCGGCCCTGCTCTTCCTTAAACTTTTTCACCTGCTGGTCAATTGCCGTATTAAAGAACATCGCTAATATAATAGGGGCCGGGCCGTTAATCGTCATTGAAACTGAGGTGGTCGGATCACATAAATCAAAGCCATCATACAGCTTCTTCATGTCCTCCAGTGTACAGACATTAACCCCGCTTTCACCAACCTTTCCGTAAATATCCGGACGTTCATCAGGGTCCTCACCATATAACGTCACGGAATCAAACGCCGTACTTAACCGTTTGGCAGGTTCATCTTTGGATAAATAATGAAAGCGGCGGTTCGTCCGTTCCGGAGTTCCTTCCCCTGCAAACTGACGGGTTGGGTCCTCTCCCTTTCGCTTAAACGGGAATACTCCTGCCGTAAATGGAAAGGCTCCGGGTACGTTCTCCTTCAGCATCCAGAGCAGACGATCCCCCCAGTCGTTATAGGCAGGAAGGGCCACTTTAGGAACCTTTAATCCCGACAGACTCTCCGTTTTCAGATCCATCGTAATTTCTTTGTTGCGTACTTTATACGTTATTTGATCCTGATTATACTGCTCTTTCAGTTCATCCCAGTTTTCCAGCATTTCCGTATTTTCATGATCAAGCTGTTTTTCGTACTCTTCAATGGTCTGATGGAGCTCTTTTACGACCGAGCCCTCTTTGATATCCTCGGCAGCTCCTTTTAGCTGATAGAGCTTTCGTGCGGCCTCTGCCTGCTGTTCCGCCTTTTTATGATAGCCCCTGACCGTTTGGGCTATATCCCGTAAATATTGCTTCCGCTCATTCGGAATAATGAGGTTCTGCTTTTCCACATACTTTGTTTTTTCCAGTGAAGTTGTCACATCCCATTGGTAGTCTTCGTTCAGTTTATCAATTAATGCACGAAAGAGGGTATTGGTCCCCTGATCATTGAACTGACTGGCAATGGTCCCGTACACTGGCATGGTTTCCGGACTTTGGTCGAATAGCATATGACTGCGCTGATACTGTTTGCGAACCTGACGCAGGGCATCCTCTGATCCCTTCTGCTCAAACTTGTTAATGACGATAAAGTCGGCAAAATCAATCATATCAATTTTTTCAAGCTGGGAAGGAGCACCAAATTCACTGGTCATCACGTACATAGATAGGTTGGTTACATCGGTAACGGCCGCATCTCCCTGGCCGATGCCACTTGTTTCTACAATAATAAAGTCATATCCGGCGGCTTTGACCACTTCAATCGCGTCGTGTATCGAATGGGACAGCTCTGTTCGGGACCCCCGGGTTGCAAGCGAGCGCATGTAAATACGGTCATTGAAGATGGCATTCATCCGAATCCGGTCCCCAAGCAATGCTCCACCTGTTTTCTTTTTTGTTGGATCAATGGATAAAATGGCCAGCTTTTTTTCCGGAATTTCATTTAAAAACCGACGAATCAGTTCATCTGTTAATGAGCTTTTGCCTGCTCCGCCTGTACCTGTTATTCCCATTACAGGAACCGTATCGAGGTTATCCCTGGTCGCCTGCTCTAAAAGGGCGGCTGTTTCTTCCTTGTGATTCGTCTGATTTTCAACATAGGTAATCATTTTCGCGACGACCTTGGGCTCTCCAGCTTTAAGACCATCAATATCCACTTCAGGCTGTGTACTCTGGACGGCCTGATCACATTCTTCCAACATGGTGTTAATCATTCCCTGCAGTCCAAGCTCCCGGCCGTTTTCCGGTGAAAAGATGCCCGCTACACCATACTCATGAAGCTCTTCTATTTCCCGCGGGATGATCACACCACCGCCACCTCCATAAACACGAATGTGGCCGGCTCCTTTTTCCCTCAACAAATCCACCATATATTTAAAATACTCCACATGTCCGCCCTGATAGGAGGAAATCGCAATTCCGTTTGCATCCTCCTGAACAGCTGCATTGACGACTTCTTCCACAGAACGGTTGTGGCCAAGATGAACGACTTCCGCTCCACTTGCCTGTAAAATCCGGCGCATAATATTAATCGATGCATCGTGACCATCGAACAAGCTGGAAGCGGTTACAAAACGTATTGGATTTTTCGGCTTATAAACCTCTGTTTTCCCCATCTGTTGTCTCCTCCCTTGCTTTTTTACGATGAACGTTCCGGTAAGTTCAGTGATTGAAACAGAAGGTCAATCTGCTTATCCGTATATTCTTCAATGGTAAACTCCTTCTGCATGAGCCACCGGCGGAATCCCCACATCTGTCCGTGAACAAAAATATTGTTCGCCACAAGCTTCAGGTCCTTTTCCGCTATGGAATAGGGCAGGCTGTTCCCGATTACAACCTCAAGCATATGCACCATGTCCCGTTCCTTCTGCAGCACATACTCCTGAGCGTCTCTGGATAAGGCTTTTACCTCCTGATACATCACCAGCACCTCATCCTGCATCTCATCCATCAGCCTGAAATAAGAGCGTACCGCATCACTTAAGCAGTCCACACTTTTCTTTTCCATATCGAGCACCTGCCCCATCCGTTCTTTTACCCGTTCATAAATATAATCACAGACCAGGAAAAGGACGTCCTCTTTTTTCCGAATATATTCATAGAGGGTTCCGATACTAAAGCCCGAAGCTTCAGCAATTTCTCTCGTTGTTGTACGGTGAAACCCCTTTGCTTTAAACAGGGTCACAGCCCCCTTCACCATCTGATTCCGGCGTTTTTCAATTAAAAACTGGTCTTTAATCGAGGTGGGCACATTTTTTACCATCCTATTCACCCCCTGTACGTTCGTTTCCATTCTGAGAGCCACTGTTCGGCTATTTGATAGGGATCCTCCATTTGCTGAAGCTCCTGCCGTTTGGCCTCATCTGCTTCAATAAATTCGGCAACGTCCTTCCACAATTCCTCACGTATCAGCTCATAGACCTCAAAGCTGAGCTGCTCCTGTCTCTTTTGTTTTCCTTCTTCGGTTTCTGTTAAATACGTTTCATGGGCCCGGCACTTTTCCCAAAGCTTTTCGATGCCTTTATTTTCCGTTGAAATCGTCTCAACGATCGGCGCCTTCCAGCCATCAGGATCCATGATGTGCAGAAAATCCTTTAGTTGACCCCGGAGTTTTCCCACTCCATCCAGGTCTGCTTTGTTAATGATAAATAAATCGGCAATTTCCATAATGCCTGCTTTAAAAATCTGCAGGACATCGCCACTGTTCGGTGTAAGAACCACAGCGGTTGTATCCACAACCTTCATAATATCAAGCTCAGATTGGCCCACGCCTACTGTTTCAACAATGACATAATCAAAACCGTATGCGTCACACACACGTATGGCATCCTTCGTTGAGCGGGCAAGCCCACCGAGACTCCCTCTTGTTGCCATACTGCGAATAAATACACCCGGGTCGGTAAAATGGTGATGCATGCGCACACGATCACCGAGCAATGCCCCACCGCTGAACGGACTCGTCGGATCAACGGCAATGACCGCAACCGTCAAGTCCTGTTCCCTTATATGAGTAACCAGTCGATCGACTAACGAGCTTTTACCTGCACCAGGAGAGCCGGTAATCCCGATGTAATAGGACTGTTTTTTGAGGGAAGCAATATCACTCAGAAGAGACAGCTTCTCCTGGTCATCATTTTCCACCATGGAAATCGCTCTCGCTAACGCCCGCTGATCCTGTTTCTGTATCCGTTCAGCCAGTGAATGCATCGAATCTTCCTTTCTATTCTTTCGTAACCATCCTGCCTATGACAAGACGCTGAATTTCATTGGTTCCTTCATAGATTTGCGTAATTTTCGCATCCCGCATATAGCGTTCCACCGGGTAATCCTTTGTAAATCCGTAACCGCCAAAGACTTGAACAGCCTCAACGGTGGATTTCATCGCTGTGTCTCCGGCAAACAGCTTAGCCATGGCAGACGCCTTCGCATAAGGGAGTCCTTCTGATTCAAGGTACGCAGCCTGGTAGGTCAGAAGTCTTGAAGCCTCCACCTCTGTTGCCATGTCTGCCAGTTTAAAAGAAATCCCCTGATTCTTAGCGATTGGCTTGCCAAATTGCTCTCTTTCCTTGGCATAGTCCGTAGCGGCATCCAGTGCGCCCTGGGCAATTCCTACTGCCTGAGCGGCAATCCCGTTTCGGCCGCCATCAAGGGTCATCATGGCAATCTTAAAACCCTCTCCCTCTTCTCCAAGCAGGTTTTCCTTTGGCACTTTACAATTTTCAAAGATTAATTCTGTTGTAGGAGACGAACGAATTCCCAGCTTCTTTTCCTTCTTTCCAAATGAAAAGCCTGGTGTACCTTTTTCGACAATAAAGGCGCTTACTCCTTTGTGACGTGCATCCGGATCTGTTTTGGCAAACACGACGTAAATGTCTGCAACCCCGCCATTGGTGATCCATACCTTATTTCCGTTTAAAACATAGTGATCCCCTTCATCTGTAGCAGTGGTACGCATGGATGCAACGTCTGAACCTGCGCCCGGCTCGGATAATGCGTAGGCACCCAGCTTTTTCCCGGAGGCAAGCTGCTGCAGATAATGCTTTTTCTGCTCTTCATTTCCATACTTATAGATCGGCCAGCTTGCCAGTGAAATATGAGCGGACAGGGTCACACCCGTGGAGGCACAGACTCTGGAAAGCTCCTCAATTGCAATCACGTAGCTTACAAAGTCGGCTCCAATTCCTCCGTATTCTTCCGGCCAGGGAATTCCGGTTAACCCCAGTTCTGCCATCTTATCAAAAATTTCACGGTCAAAGCGTTCTTCTTCATCCCGCTCGGCTGCAGTTGGCTCTACATCGTTTTTTGCGAAATCCCGGACCATTTTTCGGAGCATTTCCTGTTCTTCGGTTAATTGAAAGTTCATGCGATTTCCTCCCCTTGTTAATCTTAATTTTGATGCTAATCCCGCCGCAGTTGAAATACACTTCGCTTTCCGCGGGTGAGCGGTGAGCCTCCTCGCTACGCTGCGGGGTCTCACCTGCCTCACTATTCCCGCAGGAGTCTACGTGTATTTCAACTACTTGTATAGTTTGTCATCATCTATAATTAGTTTGAAAAAATACATTTAAGCAACAAACTTGTTTAACGACAATCAATTTACTTATGTCAAATTCCCAGTAAATGTTTGCTTATGACTTTATGCTGGATTTCATTGGTTCCTTCGTAGATTTCTGTGACTTTGGCATCCCGGAATAGGCGTTCTGCCGGGTAATCCTTTGTGTATCCATAGCCGCCAAAGATCTGGACGGCTTCTATGGCTGCCTGTCTGGCGGTTTTGGAGGCATACATTTTTGCCATGGAGGCTTCCTTTCCACAGGGTAAGCCTTTAGATTGGAGGCTTGCGGCGTAATAGGTTAGTTGTCTGGCCGCTTCTGCCTGAGTCGCCATGTCAGCCAGTTTAAAAGAGACGCCCTGATGCCTGGCAATGGGTTTGCCGAACTGATGTCTTTCCTTTGCATAGTCTGTGGCGTGTTTTACGGCTGCCTCTGTAATGCCAAGTGCCTGAGCTGCAATACCGATCCGCCCACGGTCCAGATTTGCCATGGCGATTTTAAAGCCTTCTCCTTCTTCCCCCAGACGGTTTTCCTCGGGAACCTCACACTGATCAAAGGTAAGGGTGACTGTGTTTGAGCCGTGCAGCCCCATTTTCCTTTCCTTTTTCCCAACAATCAGTCCCTTCGCATCCTTTTCCACAATAAAGGCTGTGACTCCCTTTGCGCCTTTTTCCGGACTTGTGCGGGCAAACACCACATAAGTATCAGCTTCCCCTCCATTGGTGATAAACACCTTGGAGCCCGTAATAAAATAGTTATCTCCTTTTTTCTCAGCCTTTGTCTTTAACCGGGCAGCATCTGAACCGGCCCCGGGTTCTGTCAAAGCAAAGGCTCCTAAAAATTCACCGGATGCAAGCTTTGGAACGTACCTTTGCTTCTGCTCTTCGGTTCCGAAGTAGAGAATCGGATTGGTTCCCACTGATGTATGAACGGATAAAATCACTCCCAGAGCCGCATTTTCCCTGGCCAGTTCATGAATCGCAATAATGTAGGAGGTGAAGTCAAAACCAGAGCCTCCATACTTTTCGGGTATGGGAATCCCCATCAGCCCCAGCTCTCCCATTTTCTGTACAAGCACCCGGGGGAACCGGTCCTCCTCTTCCATACGCTTAACAGCTGTTGCTACCTCCCGCTGAGCAAAGTCACGAACCATTTTCTGCATCATTTCCTGTTCTTCTGTTAATTGTAAATTCATGTCGTCACCACCGTTAATTGTCATACACGTAAAAGCCCCGGCCGGTTTTTCTGCCTAACCAGCCCGCTTTTACATATTTTCTCAGCAGCGGACATGGACGATATTTGCTGTCTCCAAAGCCCTCATAAAGGACCTCCATTATATACAGACATGTATCGAGGCCGATAAAATCCGCCAGAGTGAGCGGTCCCATCGGATGATTCATCCCCAGCTTCATCACTTCATCTACCGATTCAGGTGTGGCTACCCCCTCATAGACGGTAAAAATCGCTTCATTAATCATCGGCATCAAAACCCGATTGGAAACAAACCCTGGATAGTCATTCACTTCCACAGGGGTTTTGCTAAGGGCTTTTGTGGTTTGATCAATCGTTTGATAGGTTTCATCCGACGTTGCCAGTCCGCGGATCACCTCGACCAGTGGCATAACTGGTACAGGGTTCATAAAGTGCATGCCAATCACCTGCTCCGGGCGATTCGTAGCCGCGGCAATTTCTGTAATCGGCAGGGATGAAGTGTTGGAAGCTAAAATGGTATGCTCCGGTGTGACTTCATCCAGTTCACGGAACACCTTCGTTTTGACATCCATATTTTCCACGACCGCTTCCACAACGAGATCACAGTCGCCGGCATCTTTTAAAGAGGTTGTGGTGGTCAGCTGGTTAAGCACAGACGTCTTATCCTGCTCCGTGATCCGCTCCTTTTTTACGGAACGGGACAGATTTTTATCAATCGTCTCGATCCCTTTGTTCAAGGCATCCTCGGAAATATCATTCAGTTTCACCTGAAAATTGGATTGGGCAAAAACCTGGGCGATGCCTGCCCCCATTTGCCCCGCACCAATGACCATAATTTTATTGGGCTGCATAGAGTTTCCTCCTTTGAACTTGGTTAATAGATTTATATTTTATTTGCTGACTTAGCACCTAACTAACGCTTCCATTATCCTGACAGAGCCAGAACTGTTTAGCCTGCCTGAAAGCTAGGACTTCGGTACATCTACAAGCACGGCATCTCCCTGGCCGCCTCCGGAACAGATGGCTGCGATACCAAGTCCGCCGCCACGCCGCTTTAATTCATAGATTAAGGTTAATAGAATCCGGGCACCACTGGCTCCGATTGGGTGTCCAAGGGCGACAGCGCCACCATTGACGTTGACTTTTTCCGGATCCACATCGGCAATTTTTCCACTGGCAAGGGCGACGGCAGCAAAGGCCTCATTGATTTCGAACAGATCAATATCCTCCAGGGTTTTGCCTGATTTTTTCAGTAAGGAGTTAATGACTAATCCAGGTGTCTGCGGGAAATTTTCGGTTTCCACAGCGACCTCATCATGAGCCAGAATCGTTGCCATTGGGGTATATCCTTCCTGTTTCGCTCGTTCATCCGACATGAGCAGCATCGCACCTGCTCCATCGTTGACGCCCGGGGCATTTCCGGCTGTGATGGTTCCATCTTTATCGAAGGCTGGCTTCAGTTTGCTAAGTTTTTCTACGGAGGTGTCTTTTCTTGGAGCTTCATCGGTGTCCACAACGACAGGTTCACCCTCGCGCTGCGGAATTTCTACGGGGACAATTTCCTCTGCAAGCTTTCCTGCTTCTATCGCCTGGGTAGCTCGCTGGTGACTGCGGTAGGCCCATTCATCCTGGGCTTCACGAGTGAGCCCGTATTCCTGTGCGGTTTTATTGCCATACGTGCCCATGTGAACTCCGGCGAATGAGCAGGTTAATCCATCATGAACCATCATGTCGACAACCTTCTGATCCCCCATTCGCATGCCAAATCTCGCCTTTGGTAAAAAGTAAGGGGCCTGGCTCATGCTTTCCATACCACCGGCTACGATGACCTCTTCATCTCCTGCTCGAATGATCTGGTCTGCTAACGTTACACTGCGGAGACCTGAGGCGCACACTTTGTTAATGGTTTCCGTTTTAACATCCCAGGGAAGGCCTGCTTCTCTGGCTGCCTGACGTGAAGGAATCTGACCCTGTCCTCCCTGAAGTACGCTTCCCATAATGACCTCATCAACGTTTCCCGGCGAAAAGTCGGCTTTTTCAAGTGCAGCCTTAATCGCTGTTCCTCCCAGTTTTGAGGCTGTAAGTGAACTTAAAGCGCCACCTAATTTGCCAAAGGGTGTTCTTGACCCTGACACAATGACGGTTTTTCTCATTTATAAATCCTCCCCCTTAAGTCAATTTGTTAACGTTTTCATAATAGGTTGATTGAACGCTCGCTCAATCAGTATTCAAAAGGCAGGGCCATCCCTGCTTTCGCCTCTCTTTCAAGAGGCACATTCAGGTGATGACCACTGCTTTCACTCCCTGGTTGCATCCTTTACGAATCTTATGTTTTCTTTGCTTCCATTATGAAGCGGTTTTTTCCTCTTTTTCGTCTCCGAAAATGGACTTGGCTAACACTTCAGCTACATCCATTGTGCTTACGTCATCTTCCACTTCTTTTGCCTTCGTACCGTCGCTTAACATCGTCAGACAGAATGGACATGCACTTGCGATGGTATTTGGATCGGTTTCAAGCGCCTGTTCCGTGCGGGCGACATTGACGCGATTTCCGGTTTTCTCTTCTGTCCACATAAGTCCTCCACCGGCACCACAGCACATGGAATTCTCTCTGCTGCGTTCCATTTCCACAACCGTTACACCAGGGATGGCTTTAAGAACGTCACGTGGTTCTTCATAAACCTCATTGTAGCGTCCTAAGTAACAGGAGTCGTGGTAGGTAATACGCTCTTTTACCTCATGTTCAGGGGTTAAGCGTCCTTCTTCCACAAGCTTTGCCAAAAATTCGGTATGATGGTAAACCTCGGCCTCCAAACCGAAATCCGGATATTCATTTTTAAAGACGTTGTATGCGTGAGGGTCTGTCGTTACAATCTTTTTCACGCCATTTTTCTCGAAATCCTTAATGTTTTTCTCTGCAAGCTCCTGGAATAAAAATTCATTCCCCAGACGACGGGCTGTGTCTCCGGAGTTACGCTCTTTGTTACCAAGAATTGCGAATTTCACACCAGCCTTATTCATAAGACGGGCAAAATCCTGGACAATCTTTTGACTGCGGTTGTCGTAGGATCCCATAGCACCAACCCAGAAAAGGTATTCGAAGTCTTCATCTTCCTTCTTAAGCTCTTTTACAGTTGGCACATAAAGATTTTCATCCGCTTCACGCCAGTTCTGACGCTCCTTCTTGGATAGTCCCCAAGGGTTACCCTGACGCTCAATATTCATCATGGCACGCTGAGCATCCGGATCCATTTTTCCTTCTGTTAATACCAGATATCGACGAAGATCAATGATTTTATCCACATGCTCGTTCATCACCGGGCAGGCATCCTCACAGTTACGGCAGGTTGTGCAAGCCCAGAGTTCTTCTTCAGTGATGACATCGCCAATCAGGTTCGTTGATTCCATGGCTTCGATTGTTGCGGCAGCCTCATCCTGGCCGCTGTAGCCTTCTTTTGCCATTTTCGCCAGCTGATTTCCTTCTGTTCCAGCGAATGCATAGGATGGAACCCATGGTGATTTCCCCGTAACCACTGCACCTTTTTCTGTAAGATGGTCTCTTAATTTTACAATCAGGTCCATTGGTGAGAGCATTTTCCCAGTGCCGGCAGCTGGACAAACGTTTGTACAACGTCCGCATTCCACGCAGGCATAAAAATCAATCATCTGAAGCTGATCGAAATCTTCAATTTTTCCAACACCAAAGGAAACGTCTTCTTCGTCTTCTTCATCAATATTAAAGTCGATTTTGGACAGCTTCCCTGGTGGGTCATTACGACTCAGGAACACATTTGTCGGTGCTGCCAACAGATGTGCGTGCTTGGATTGCGGCACGTATACCAGGAATGACAGCAGTGCGATTAAATGGATCCACCAGGATACAAAGAACACAACCGCTGCTGCTGTTGGGCTCATCCAGGCAAATGCTGCGGCTATGCCTGATGCAACAGGTTCAGTCCATGTAAGCTCCTCGCCATGCCAGACAATCTCCATTCCATTTCCAAGTAATACGGACAGCATTAAAGTTCCAATAAAAATGAGTACGAGTCCTGCTTTAAAGCCTCTCTTCAGGCGGACAAGCTTTTCAATATAACGGCGATAAAACGCCCAGATAACGGCAATCAGAATCATTAACGTTACAAGCTCCTGGAAAAAGGTAAAGCCAGGATACAAAAATCCAAGCGGTAAATGAGACCCTGTTGCCAGTCCCTTCCAGATAAAATCAATGGCCCCAAACTGAACGAGAAGGAAGCCGTAAAACATCATAACGTGTATAGTCCCTGACTTTTTATCCTTCAGCAGCTTCTTCTGACCAAACACATTCACCATGACTTTGTTGATGCGTTCCTTCCAGGCCTTGTCAATTTCCACTTTCCTGCCCATCTTGATATAGGCAATTCGGGTGCGAACCACCTGAACAAATAACCCTAATGCGTAAACGGTTACAGCTAAAAATAAAATCCAATTGATGACTTCCAGTGTATTCATCCTCTGCCCCCCAGTCCTATTCTTACAGGTTGTAATTTTGGTTCCATATTTTTTGGAAACGAACTAATTTTCAGACTCTTATAGTACTACTTTAAATTATGAATGAACATTCAGTCAATACCCTGAGAAAATTTATTTTGGTTTAGCCTGTTTCTTTTGCGAGAATAATATAGTGGAGAAAGGAGAATGGACAACATTGATATTTATACTCGTAAGCTTTGTATTTATATTCCTTCTATTTTTTATCTGGCTGGACCTTTATTTGGGTCAAAAAAGTCATTACAAGCATTCACAGTCGCTTTCGTTTCCCCTGTCCAGCGCCCAGGTAAAGCTTTTCCAATCGGGACACTCTTTATATGATGATATGTTCCGCGCGATTAAGGATGCAAAAAAGGAGATTTATCTTCAGTTTTATATAGTGAAACGTGATGAAGTGGGTGAAAAGCTCCTGGCCCTGCTGGAGGATAAAGCACAGGAAGGGATTACCGTGAAACTCTTAGTTGATCGTCTCGGCGGCTACCAATTTGGACGGTCCACCCTTAATCGGCTGCGAAATGCAGGTGTTCACTTCGCTTTCAGTTCAAAACCGGGATTTCCTTATTTACTTTATAAATTGAACCGGCGAAATCACCGGAAAATTGTCGTCATTGATGGGAGTCTTGCCTACACTGGGGGATTCAACGTCGGTCGCGAGTATGTAAGCAAGGATACCAATTTTAATAATTGGCGGGATTATCATTTGAAATTATACGGGAAGGCCGCCCAGCATCTGCAAAAGGTTTTTCAGGCGGACTGGCAGGAAAATGCAGGTCCTTTGGAGGTCTATGAGTTCGAGTTAAAAGACGAGAATCAGGAAGTCAAAATCATGGCAACAGACGGACGTGACCTTGAAAGCACATTTTTTCAATTCCTGAATGCCGCCCGCGAGGAAGTGATGATCGGATCTCCTTATTTTATTCCGAGCAAAACGCTCCTTAGCGGGATCAAGGCTGCACTTAACAAGGGAGTATCCATTAAAATTCTCGTACCGATGAAGGCTGATCATCCACTTGTAAAAGAGGGTGGCATCTCCTATTTGTTTGACCTGAAAAAGGCCGGTGCAGAAGTGCGTTTGTTCGATCAGGGCTTTTATCACGGAAAATTATTTGTAGTGGATGACAAATTGTGTGAAATCGGGACCTCAAACTTTGACCGGCGCAGTCTGTTCCTGAATAAAGAAGTCAATGCGATTCTATATGACCGAAGCTTTATTGAGGAGGTTCGGAGCAAATATATGGAGGACTTTAAAGCAAGTGTGGAGCTCAGTAAAAATTGGTACAGGCAGCTCAGCTGGACGACAAGAAGAGTGAAGATTCCGCTCGCAAGGCTGATGCGGCGATGGCTGTGATGGCTGAGGTGCTGGCATGGGATTGAGCTAAAAAATGACCGATCATGCCACGCTCACGTGCACACCCACAACCAGGCCAGAGCTTAAACTCATATAAAAGAGGCTGGGACATAACTAATTCGCTTGGTAATAAACCGAATGATAGGATGCTTTAGCGGAGGAAATATACGTAGACTCCTGCGGAAGGAAGGCCTAGGTCAGACCCCGCAGTGCGATAGCGCGAGGAGGCTTACCAGCCGCCCGCGGCAAAGAAGACACTATGAAAACGACCTTTGGGAGTTTGAATAGATGTCGCACTTGTGCCCTTGGGTGAAAGCGAAGTATATTTCCGGAGCGGTGGTTCCTACACCTATTCGGATTTACCTTTAGCAAAAACACTTATGTCCCAGCCTCTTTTGTCATGTATTACATCTTCTCCGGTGCGTGCACACCGATCAGCTTCAAGGCATTAGCCAGGGTGATGCGTACGGCTTCAATCAAAGCAAGGCGGGCTTTGCTGAGCTCCATTTGATCGGAGTTGATGACTTTTTCTGCATTATAAAAGCTGTGCAGGTCGGATGCCAAATCATAGATGTACTGGGTTACCCGGTGTGGGGTACGTTTCACCGCTGAATCTCCAACAATCTGCGGGAATTCTCCCAACCGCTTCAGCAGGTCAATTTCTTTTTCCGATTGCAGCAGGCTTAAATCTGCTTCTGCATTTGGTTCGAGGCCTCTTTCTTCAGCCTGGCGCAGCATGCTGCAAATCCGGGCATGAGCATATTGAACGTAGTAAACCGGGTTTTCATTTGACTCGGATGTCGCCAGATCCATGTCGAAGTCCAGATGCGTGTCGTTCGAGCGCATAACGAAGAAATAACGTACGGCATCAAGACCTACTTCCTCGGCCAGCTCCACCATCGTAACTGCTTTTCCGGTACGCTTGCTCATTTTGACGATTTCGCCGTCCTGAATCAGGTTGACCATTTGAATTATGGAAACCTCAAGCTGTTCCGGATTATAGCCGAGCGCTTCAATAGCAGCTTTCATCCTTGGAATATACCCGTGGTGATCCGCGCCCCAGACATTGATGAGCGTATCAAAGCCGCGGTCGAATTTATTCTGGTGATAGGCAATGTCAGGTGTTAAATACGTATAATTGCCGTCCTTTTTCACCAGTACACGGTCCTTATCGTCGTTGAATTCCGTTGTCTTAAACCAGACCGCACCATCCTTTTCATACAAATAGTCATTTTCTTTAAGATAGTCCAAGGTCTGCTGTACTTTTCCTTCTTCATAAAGGGACGTTTCAGAGAACCAGTTATCAAACGGAACACGGTAATCCTCCAGGTCCTTTTTGATGCGATCCAGCAGGAAGTCGAGTCCGTACTGTCTGCAGAATTGAACACGGGCCTCCTCTGACTCCTGAACCCATTTTTCACCGTATTCCTTTGCCATTTTTTCGCCAAGCTCCACGATATCCTTGCCATGGTAGCCATCTTCCGGCATGTCAAAATCAGTATGACCGAGCGCCTGCATATAGCGTGCTTCCACGGATTTTGCCAAATTGTTCATCTGGTTGCCGGCATCATTAATATAATATTCCCTTTGGACATCATAGCCTGCTTTTTCCATAATGTTCGCCAGGGAATCTCCAAATACGGCTCCGCGGGCATGCCCTAAGTGAAGAGTTCCTGTTGGGTTGGCCGATACAAATTCAATCTGGACCTTTTCTCCCTCACCCGTATTTGTTTTTCCGTAGTCTTCCTGATCCTTCAGAATGGTTAGAATTAAGTCGGTTAAATAGGCTGTATCCAGGAAGAAGTTGATAAATCCGGGCCCGGCAATTTCAATATTTTTAATCGACGCTTTTGACTGGTCAAAATTCGCTACGATGTCCTCGGCAATTTGACGGGGGGCCTTTTTCGCGATACGTGCAAGCTGCATCGCCATGTTTGTGGCATAATCTCCGTGTGCCTTTTCTTTCGGTGTTTCAAGAACGACTTCCGGCAGCTGATCCTCTGTTGCAAGGCCGGCCTTCACAACTGCCTGAGCAATTTCTGCTTTTAGTTTCTGTTCGGTTTTTTCGACAATATTCATTTCCTTTACTCCCTTTCATATGTAAGCGTCAGTTTATGTCTTTGGGGTTCCTGCTGATTGAGGCTTAACGAATACGAGATCAAGAGCCTGCCCTCATCTCCGTTCCCGCTTCTGGAAAAATCAATCTGGTTCGTTTTCGTTTCCATATGCATCGTCCCATATGGATGATAATACGTGCTTTCGGTTGCACGGTTTTCCCTGAAGATCTGGTTCATTTTCACAGTGCCCTTACGTTTGATGGTCACTTTATCCGAGGTGATGGTCGTCATATTTTTGACACTGTTCCCATCCTCGTCCTTCTCATTAAAAATTAAAACCAGGGAATCTCCATTGTCATAGCATTTTCCTCTGCCCGTCACATCCATTTGCTCCCGGGCGTTATCATCGGTTATGTCCGTTTTTACTGTTACTTTAACACTCATGGGTTCTGTAGCCAAGATGAATCTCTCCGATCCGTGATGTAGGTCTATCCTATTATAAAGATTTCCGTTCAATTTCTCAAATCCCCCTCATCTGCATACCAGTTCATGCGTAAGAACAAAGGCGGAAGCACCCGTTTAGCGACGTACGGACTGGATTGAGCCGTAGGAGATAAAGGAAACACGACGAACCTTGTGAGTCGATGTTGACTTATCGGACGGAGGTGAAGGAAGTCTCGCTAGTCGCTGGGCGCTGGAGCCGGACGTGGCCTCTCCTGTCTTTATTATCCACAAAGCATTTATTTTATAATTTACTAGAACATAAAAAATTGTCGCACGGGCTGTCATTTTATCGTTTAAAAATATGGTGCTGTTTCCATACTGTTAATAGACTTGCATCTGTGTAACAAAACGAAAGGTGGAACTCGTATGGAACAACGGCGCCGGCGCACCAGAACCAGAAAACGTAAGCAATGGATTATTTATAGTGTTATCAGTGCATTTATGCTTTTTTTACTGGGAATCGGTAGTGTTTTTCTTTTCAGTTATCTTCAGGGGCCTCCCTCTCTGACCAGCCAGCAAAACACGGTCCTCTATTCTGCAGATGAGGAAGTGATTGGAGTCAAACACGGGAATCAAAGTCGTTATTGGGTACCTCTGGAAGAAGTGTCCCCTGATTTAAAACAGGCGTTTCTGACCACCGAGGATGACGAGTTTTATGACCATTTCGGATTTGATTTTACACGTATTTTCGCAGCTATTGGCAAAAACATTATCAATATGGACAAGGTTGAAGGAGCCAGCACCATTACCCAGCAATACGCGAGAAATCTGTTTTTAACCCATGAAAAATCCTGGAGTCGGAAAATAAAGGAAGCATTGTATGCACTCCGGCTTGAAATGTTCTATGACAAGGATAAAATTCTCGAAGGCTATTTAAATACGATTTATTTTGGGCACGGAAACTACGGTGTCGAGGCTGCCAGTCGTTTTTATTTTGATAAACACGCAAATGAGCTGACTGTAGCTGAAGCGGCGATGCTTGCAGGTATTCCTAAGGGGCCCTCTTATTATTCACCCATTCGTCATCCGGAAAATGCCAGGGAAAGGCAGGAAACGATTTTGCATCTGATGGCTAAAAAGGGAGACATCACTCAGAACGAACTCGATAAAGCCCTGCAGGAAAAACTCGCTTTTGCCGAGGAGGATGAACGGGAAGGAAAGCAAATTGCCCCTTATTTTCAGGACGCCGTTATGAATGAAGCCAGCCAATTGCTGAGTATATCCAGAAAGGAGCTTAAAACCGGCGGCTATAAAATTTATACAACCTTAAATAAGGACATGCAGAAAAGTCTAAAACAGACATCTGTGCAGGAAATTGATGAGGCCTCCAAAATCCAGGTGGGCGCTTTAAGTCTGGATCCAAAAACTGGCGGTATTCAGGCACTTGTAGGCGGCCGTGATTTTGAGGAAAGCCAGTATAACCGGGCATTACAGGCGAAACGGATGGCCGGCTCGACCTTTAAACCTTTTTTATATTATGGTGCCCTGGAAAAGGGGGCCACGCCGGGAACCCCGCTGGAAAGTGAGCCGACAAAGTTTAAATTGGCCAATGGAAAGGTCTATGCGCCAACCAACTATAATAATTATTATGCAAATGACGAAATTACTTTGGCACAGGCATTGGCCCTTTCCGATAATATTTATGCGGTCAAAACCCATATGTATTATAAACCGGAAACGTTAGTGGAGAATGCTCGGAAGTTTGGGATTCAAAGTGAGCTGCCCGCGGTTCCTGCCCTCGCGTTAGGTTCTGCCTCTGTATCGGTTCTGGAGATGGCCCGGGGGTATGGAATGCTGGCTAATGGGGGAAAAGCTGTGCATCCACATACCATTACCAAAATTACGGATTCATCCGGTACGGTTTTATATAAGCGAGACAAGCCGTCAGCTAAACAGGTCCTTGATCCCAATACATCCTTTGTGCTTACAGATTTAATGACCGGAATGTTTGACACGTCGCTCAATGACTACAGCCGTGTCACCGGTGCAGCCATTAAAGACCAACTCACCAGGGAGTATGCAGGGAAAACCGGCTCCACAGATAAAGACAGCTGGATGATCGGCTTCAGCCCTCAAGTAGTGACAGCCGTCTGGACCGGCTATGACAATAATAAAGACATTACGAAAGTCGAGGAATACCGGTATGCACGGAACATCTGGGCGGATCATATGGAAACCATTCACAAGGATCTGCCTGAGCGTGAATTTAAACCGCCTGAGGGAGTCACAGCCGTAGCCATGGATCCCCACACTGGAAAACTCGCACATTCAGGCTGCGACGACCGGCGTGTAACGTATTTTCTTGAAGGAACAGAGCCAAAAAACTATTGTACGGTCCACGTACCAAATCCGGAAGAGACCGATGAAAATAAACAAAGAAAGAAAGACGGCCGCTCGATTTGGGACTGGATTGGATTTTAGGGCGTTTGATTGCGGGATTGGATGAATTCCCTTGAATAGAACGCAAAAATAATTCCATAGAAAAAGGGGCGGCATAAACGCCGCCCCTTTTTCTTGTCCTAGTAAACATGTAAAACCCATGTGCCCTTATTTTACAAACTTCCAAACTCAAGCACAAGATATTCATAAAACGTTCACAATTCTTTCATAATTTCCCAATGTTGAATCCGGATTTTATTCACTGGTGCCATCAAAGGCATTCTTTAACTCATCCCTAGAGTTTTCCCACATTTCCGGATTAAATTCACGGAGAAATTTTTCTAAAATACCTTTAGATTTCTCATCCATATGATCGATAACAACCCGGCCTTTCAGGGATTTATCCATATGATTCACATGCTCCGGCAACAGCTTATAACCTCTGCGGATTTCTCTGTCCACCACCAGTTCACTGGCAGCCAGACCATAATAGTAGGCGCCGCTCTCACTGCGTTCAACCGTTGTCCAGGCAATCCAATAGAGTTTTCCATTTGGCACTTCATTGCGATCAGATAAAAATTTAATCCGTTTTTCCACTTTACTTCTCGCGTGCATAGCCCCCATATCAACAAAGGCTTCCTCTTCATTTGGGTCTACTATAATCGGTGACATATTTTCAAGACTAATCGCTCCACCCCCGCTATAGCCAGGGTGACCGTCAATGGGATCATCTTTCATAATCGTAAATTGCTGTGTTTTCTTTGGTTCCTTTTCGTTGGACACGATGTAAACCTCCTTTAATTAAAACTCAGGAAAAGTTTGTCTTTTATTCTAACATATCACAACTGTGCAAAACATGATAAAGAGAAACTTCCATCTGTGCGGGTTTTGCAGCCAGTTAATGCCTAATAAACGACTCTGATACAAGGATAGACAGTATGCCAGGATTTTAAGCAAAATGATCATGATTCCTCACCCGTGTAAAATCCTCAGGTTCTGGCTTAAGCTTCGTCGGCCGCACATCCTTTTTGAACTGCCTGTCTTTTTTCCGCTTCCACTTATAGATAACCCCCACTTTTGCCTGCTGGACCTCTTTGACTCCCTGAATGATGAATTGCATGGCAAAAATCGCGAGCATAAATGCAAGAAGAGGAAAAAGGACAATCCAGTAATGTCCGCTTGAAAGCGACATTTTTGCTGAGCCGAGTAAACCGGACCACTCATAAGTAATCGATCTTGGCGGGTCACCGACGAGACCAAAGCTTCTATTGGTTCCGCCGAAGAAAAAGTCAAAAACGCCGAGATGCATAAAAATGAGTAAAACCTGAATGAACTGCTGACCAAACAAAATGGTTAACCTTGGACCCAGATGAGGCAGAATGTGCTTTTTCAGGATATGAAGCTTACCTCCACCCAGCACTCTGGCACTGGTGATAAATTCCTGCTGCAGCACCCCTTTGATTTCCCGGCCGGACAAGACCGCTGTCAGGGGAACGACCAGAATCGTCAGGATCAGAATTTCGAACATGATCCGTTCTGTAAAGGAATATTGAAATCCCATTGCTGTCTCTATCAGTATCGGCCGAAGCAGGATGTAAGCAATGATACTTAGTGGGAGAAAATGTATGGAGTCGACGATTTTTTCCACCCACTTCTGTCCTCTTGGCTTTAAGCTGAATGCATAAAAGATTCCGGCAAAGAATCCAATCCCAACCCTTAACAGAGCAATGAGCAGCGCAAAGAATAACGTATATTTCGCTCCAATCACAAGCTGATCAAACATACTGAACCCCAATGAGTCCGTGCCAAGTAAATATGGCTCTGGAGGGGAATGAGGGGGTGCACTGATTAATTCACCATCTTCCCCATAAAAGAGCCTGGTCTGATCGATATGGTTATCCGTACCAGCAGAATAAATGACGCTATACGTGATGGCACCAATGAAAAACAGACTTCCAATAGCAAACTTCGGATTTTTCATATGGATAAAAAACAGCTTCAAAGGCGTCCAGACTGCATTCCACGGCTTACGGATCCGCAGAATGCTCCTGCCTGCTTCTCCTGCCAGATCCGCCAGCCATTTCACAGGCTGAAAACGCCCCCTTCCTGACCTTTTTCTGACAATCACCTGGCCATATACCCGCTCCTCATCCAGCCATAAATCAACCCCCTGGAAGAAAAGAAAAAACGGGGTGAATACGAGAATGAGAGAAACTGCAATAACCATCGGCTGCAGACTCTCTGTCATATAATACGTGATTCCGTTAATATTATAGATTCGCTCCACGATAAATAGACTGGACAGGGTTCCCCAGACGATGACCTTGGCATGACGGAATGTACTCGGGGTAATATTTTTCAGAATATGCTGAAGCACGATCACTTTTTGCTTCAGTCCCTTGCTTTTCGCAAAGGTGACATATTCCTTAAGGTACTCCTCTTCTATTAACAGCAGAATGATTTTAAACAGGGCGACCATAGGTATGATGGCCAGTGTAATCATAGGACCTGTAAATACCTTCTCATCCATATATGTAGCTACCCGAAACAGGCGTACATCGGTCGCCTGATAAACCCAGATCACCATCATTTGAAGGAGTATGGCAACGACAAGATCCGGTACCGATTCAAAAATATCAAGTATGCGTTTCAAAGGATTCAATAGAATTTTAGGCAGAAAATTTGCGGTAAATGCTAACAGAAACGCAAGAACAAATCCTAATAATAAAGCACCGACCAGCACCTGCATGGAGTAAACAAAGGGCTCCCATAACGTTTCCAATAATGGAAAGGGCTTTTGTGGGCGCCCATACATGTACACCCAGGAATCAGGGTTGAAAAAATCCACGATAAATGGCCACAGCGTCTGCACATATTCTCCTATATGAAATAGTCCGCCCGCATCAGGCTGCTGTGCCTCCATAAACCTCTTCGGCATGATACTGACACAGAGAATTCCAAAAATCCCTAATATGTAGTAAACAATCGGTTTTAAAAATTTCATGGCGACTCCTTTATTCAAATATCATTTTAGCTTCATCCGACCCGCAGTTAGCAGGCACAGCATGACCTCAAGTGCATTTATCAAGTATAAATAACCAGTATAAAGTGAAACTTCCATCAGTGGGAGTATTACGGCCGGTTAATGCGTGATAAAAGTACTGATTAAATTTTCACTGTCTATGGCAATATTACATAATGATCAGAATTATGTAAATATTAAATACAAATGCACAGGAATTCCCCGTTTTTGGCAGATAAACAAAAAACACCATCCATCCCGCCCGGATAAATGGTGCTTGCCAGTATCATACTTAGTGCTTCACATTCATTTCCGCAATGAATTCCCAAGCTCTCTCAAGCTCTTCCCGTGTATAATTCTGCTTCTTTTTTACTGTAAATACTTTATCCTCGATTTCTTCCTTGGGCCGATTGTCAAAATACAGCATGGTGGCAATCAACTCCAGAAATCTTGAGCTCATCCCCTTCATCTTTTCAATCCACTGATCCATATCCGGCATGTTGATGTTGTAATGAGTCAGGAATTTCTGCCCTTCTTCAGTAATGGAATAACGATATTGATAAAAACCTTTTTTCTTCTCTTTTTCTTCCTCTAAAAACCCTAGATTAATAAGCTCCTGAACGCGTAATGTCAACTCTTCTGAGTAGGGACCATAGAAGTGGAACTGATAGCGTTCGGAAAATGGATAATCACATTTTTTTAAAATATAAATCATCTTCTGCAGTTTTTTTCTTCCGATGAGTTCGTGACACTCCGAAAAAAACGAAACTAGTTTTGCATGATCCTGTAACACAAACGTCATCTCCTATCCTTCTAAAATCTCCAAAATCCGTCTCTTGATCGGACTATGATCTGATAATCCCTCAATAAAGTCTGAAGGGAAGTAAAGCTTATGATCTGTGCGTTTTTTCCCTGAAATCGCCTCGACAATATCCGAATGCCTGGAAAGCTCCTTTAACTCATCGTTTTGCATTAATAAATGAATCGGCAGACGCTCCTCATCCTCTCCCGGACGATAAAAGTCATAGGGTAAATCAGACGAGGAATCCACTTCCAGATAATAATCCGGGTCAATGCCCGCTTCGGTAAAGAGCTGATGCAGCTCCATAAATTGCTCAAACTGGTGGTTCGGATTGAATTCAATATACTTAAATAAATGACGATTGACGAAACGATTGCATAAATCACTCAGTATCGGATCATTCTCCTCTTTCCAGATCTGAAAGTAATAAAAAACAATCGATTCATCCAATTTTAAATAGTCCTCCAGCGTCGGGTTCCCTTTAAAAAAGGATAAAAAATGTGAAGGGGCCAGTTTAAAGTCATAGTTATTTTCATATAAATAACGGGCGCGATGTAAAATTTTGGTCAAAATAACCTCAGAGCTTCTCGTAACCGGATGGAAATAGACCTGCCAGTACATTTGATAGCGACTCATGATGTAATCCTCGACCGCATGCATACCGGTCGCTTTAATAACAACCTGATCATCCAGCGGGCGCATCACTCGTAATATTCGCTCCATATCAAAGTGCCCATAGCTCACCCCTGTAAAATAAGCATCACGCTGAAGGTAGTCCATTCGATCCGCATCAATCTGGCTGGAAATCAGACTGACCACAAGCTTGTTCGAATAGGTTTTTCCAATGACATCGGCTACATCCTGTGGAAAATCAGGATGGACACGCTTCAAAATGGTATTTACATTCGTATCGCCCAGGATAATCTCCCGGGTAAAATCCTCATGATCCAGATCAAATACTTTTTCAAAGGTGTGGGAAAACGGACCATGTCCCAGATCGTGCAAAAGTCCTGCTGTTAAACACAAGAGCCGCTCCTCTTCATTCCAGTCCGGGTGTTCCTTGAAGTTTTCCAAAATCCGCCTGACAATCTCGTACACCCCGAGGGAATGATTAAACCTGCTGTGCTCGGCACCATGAAAGGTATAAAAGGAGGTCCCTAATTGTTTAATCCGTCTTAACCGCTGAAACTCCGGAGTTCCGATTAAATCCCAGATCACCCGGTCCCGTACGTGCACATACCGGTGAACCGGATCCTTAAACACCTTCTCTTCGGTTAATTGTTCATTACGATATTCCATTTTTTCCAACCCTTCTTAAACCTGCCTATTTTGCGCAAAATATACATAAAGTGAGACTTCAATCAGTGGGCCACTGATTGTAAGCGTTACGTATCAGGCCTTTAACGAGCTGTTCAGCCCCACCTTCTTATACGAATGCTGAGCGACAGAATGACAGCCCGTCCATTCGTAAAAAAACCGACGTCTTTACTGAAATCAATACTCAGTAAATGACGTTTAACTCCTTCCATTATATAAAAACTGTCGTAAAAAAACACCACTTGACATTTAAATGGGTGAATTTTTCATGTCGAATTATCTTTACGGGAAAGCAGAGGCGAATGCTCAGGTCCTGTGAGATAGGAAGAAGACAGCGAGTGGCAGGAAGAGGACCAGGGGATTGCTTTGGTCTTTTTCTGCTCAGACGGGTCAGGCGCAATCACGGCAGCAGATGTGGTATAATAGTCAAGGCTAAACAAGTCTAATGTATTTAGTAAAGGAGAAGCCTCATGGAGAATCTTCATCCATTATTACACTTCGACAAAATTCGGTTTATTGATCAATCGATGAATATAGAAACTCCGGCGATGCAGTCCTTTGCCACAGACGATGCCCTTTGCCTTTCGATAAGTAATGGACTGTCCCCGCATGTGGCCCGACTGTGGGTTCATGATCAAACGATTGTATTAGGAATTCCGGACAGCCGTCTCCCCCATATAAATGAGGGAATTTCTTACTTGCAAAAGGCAGGCTACCGTGTAGTGGTCCGCAATTCAGGAGGCCTTGCAGTAGTGCTGGATCAGGGGGTCCTCAACCTGTCCTTTCTGTTTCCGGATGGTAAGCAGCTTGGCATTCATGATGGCTATAAAGCGATGGTATCCTTTATCCAATTTTTATTTGCTGATGAGGACGCTTCGTTTGACGTTTATGAAGTGGAAGGCTCCTATTGTCCCGGCGAGTATGACATGAGCGTGAACGGACAGAAGTTTGCCGGCATTTCCCAGCGACGGGTCAAAAATGGTACAGCTGTGCAAATTTATATGTGTATTGAGGGTTCCGGTTCTGAGCGGGCTGAGGTTGTAAGAAAATTTTATTCGGAAGCCCTTCAGGAGGAGGATGCAAGCTATGACTATCCTGTCATCAGACCGGAAACGATGGCATCTTTAAATGAGCTGTTGGGAACATCCATGACTGTATCGGACGTTCGGGATAAAATTTTATCTAAGTTAGAAGAAATCTCAACGTCGATAACGACCGATCCTCTTAACGGCCAGGAGCTTGAATGGTTTGAAAAGCGTTTGAAGCAGATGAGAGCAAGGAATGAAAAGGTTTTATGATGTTCGTTGAGGCGGACATCTTTTTTGATTACCTGGTTTTTGGTGATGTCGGGATTCAATCTGGGTTGGGATTTGATCGGATTTGGATCGGATTGGACTTTATCGGAATTGGATTAAATGAGCTTTATTTGGCTTAATTGTTATTTTTATGGATTGATTGCTGATATTTTGAATTGATTCTTCCGATTTTGGAATATTTATCCTGAATAAGGAGCAATTCTCTCCAATCCGGACGAATCATCCTCGAAACCGAATTAATTATTTTTACTCAACTTTCGCACCAAGAAATCTGTAGTGAAATCAATACGTGTAGGTGCTTATAGAACTGACATATCATGCTTGACTTTAGTTCAGACATGAAAAAAACACCTCAACGTTGGTATAGTTGATTTGATGAGAATCACATACGATACAGATGAGGTGTCCGCCTATATGATAGCGAAAAACAACTCGAATAATCAACTGCCAAATGAAATAAAATCGACATTCAAAGAATTAAATGTATTGAAGCACTTGCGTAATGCATGCATAACAAAGTCTTTCGGTTTTTCTTGTGCTTCCAGCTAATCTTTTGCCTGATCTTTGAAAACAAAAACTGGTTTCGGACACTTGAAAGTAGGAAAGCTGCGGATGTTCCAGTCAAAGATACCGTATATCGTTTCCTGAACCAATCATCATTCAATTGGCGTCGCTTTCTACTTTCACTTGTCGCTTATACGATTGGGAAGGTCTCAAAGCTAACACGCCATAATCGTCCAAAGGTGTTCATCTTAGATGATTCACCCTATGATCGGAACCGAAACAAACATGTAGAGCTTCTGGCTCGCTGCTTTGATATGCATCACAGAAAATGCGTTTCTACAAAGGTTTTCGCATGTTGATACTGGGCCTGGGCTGGTCTGATGGTGCTACATTCCTGCCAGTTGATATTTCATTATTAAGTTCAGAGAAAAAAGCAGGATAAACGATATATCTGAAAACATTGATAAACGCAACTCCGGTTACAAGCGTCGACAAGAAGCTTTACAGACAGCACCGGAACAGATTCCGGGTATGACTAAACGTGCAATGAACGCAGGCATCGATGCCTCTTATGTTCTCATGGATACATGGTTTACCCAGCAGCCTCTCATCAAAGAACTGACAGAACAAGGCCGGACGTGATTGGCATGGTCATGAAATTAAAGCAGCGTTATCTCGTAAACGGTAAACGCTTTAGCCTCGATGAGTTGTATCGCCTGGCAAAGCCTACTGATGGGAAAAAGAGCAGTCACACAACCATTGTGTTTGCAAGGTACATTGTATTGTCATGGCAAAATCGTTGCAGTTACAGTTGACCGCATACTGGGCGGTATGTTTTATAAATTATGTGATGAAGTTAATGACCTCGATTGGGTTGTGGCTTTACAGCAGTTAATCGAGCTTCTTAAAGATACCCTAAAAAGGACGAATAAGAAAATGCAGCAACTCATCAAAAGTCAACTACAACAATGGATTGCGGATCTGTCCAATTATATCAAGGTATACCTGCCTATTTCAGTCTGCGAAAGTTGAGTTTTTATAAAAGGATGAATTATTTCTAAAATGCGCTTAATCCTATCAGCGACTTGCTCAATTCAGCACATAACCGATGGATAACAATATTTAGGGATGAATCAACAACAAACCAGGATTAATTTCTATGATTGCAGCTTAATTCTGCATCTTTTGGCATTATTTGCTCAAACTCGGATTAGTCCATCACATTTCGAAATAAATTATGTGACTATAGCATCATTTTACCTTTTCCGGCTTAATCCACTCAAATTCAGATCAATCCCCAGCAGCCCGGACCAATTCCCAATCTTTCAGACATGTTCCCGCTCAGTGACCTGCAACTACTCTCCTTCTTTCCCGGAACATAGACAAACAGACAGACACATAAAATTAGCCAGGCGCTCAACTCTAGCACCTGGCTTTTAACATCCTTTATTCAAGAAATAGCGAACCGTTTACTCAAGGGATTGTGCGGCTGTAATCATGGAAAGCTTATAAACATCATCAACGCTGCAGCCTCTGGAAAGGTCGTTTACCGGCTGGTTGAGCCCTTGCAAAATTGGACCGACTGCGTCAAAGTTTCCTAAACGCTGGGCAATTTTGTAGCCAATGTTTCCTGCTTCAAGACTTGGGAAAATGAAGGTGTTTGCATCGCCCTGAATAGGAGAATCCGGTGCTTTTTTCTGTGCAACAGATGGAACAAAGGCTGCGTCAAATTGGAATTCTCCATCGATAACGAGCTCACCGTTTTTCTCTTTCGCCATTTCAATCGCCTGCTCGACTTTTTCTGTTTCCTCTGATTTCGCTGATCCTTTTGTTGAAAAGCTTAACATTGCCACACGTGGGTCAATATTAAACAGATTTGCGGTTTCTGCACTTTCCACCGCAATCTCGGCTAAGTCTTCGTCATTTGGAGCGATGTTAATCGCACAGTCAGCAAATACATATTTTTCTTCATCGCGGACCATGATGAACACACCAGAAGTTTTCTTCACACCTGGCTTTGTTTTAATAATTTGCAGGGCTGGACGAACGGTGTCAGCTGTGGAATGGGCAGCACCACTGACAAGTCCATGGGCTTCATTCATATAAACCAGCATGGTCCCAAAGTAATTTTCGTCCTGCAGGATTTTACGGGCATCCTCTTCTGTGGCTTTTCCTTTTCTTCTCTCTACAAAGGCCTGTACCATCTCGTCAAAACGGTCATAGGAAGCAGGATTGATGACTTCACACTGATCAACTTGAGCCCCTAAATCGCCCGCTTTCTGTTTCACTTCCGCTTCATCTCCAATTAGTACAGGAGTGACAAGTTTGTCTTCTGAAAGCTTGCTGGCCGCTTCCACAACACGCTCATCAGATGCTTCAGGAAGCACGATTTTTATATCTTTATTATGTAATTTTTGTTTTAGATCTGTAAATAAATCACTCATGATTATTCCTCCTAAATTTTCATCTGTTATATATTCTACACCACTTTCTGTATTATTGAAAGGGACACGGGGACAGGTTCCTTGTCCCCGTGCCCCGCCCTCTCGTCCCACCTATCTTTCCTCACACTGAATCTTTTCATTCGATTTGCAACAGAATTGTCGATTTTACGGGAGCATCTGTTTGCAGGTAGAGGTTACAATTATGGTATAGTATACTCGAAATGAAAAACTTGAACGTTTAAAAGGAGCGATATACATGGCTGAAGCAGTTGAAACATTAGATGGCTGGTATTGCCTTCACGATTTCCGCACCATCAATTGGGCAGAGTGGAAAAAAGCAGGCTCCGATGTCCGGAAAGAAGCTATGGAGGAACTGAAAAACTTATACGCACAATGGGATGAAATCGACGAAAACAAAAATGGCAGCTACGGCGTTTACTCCATCGTCGGTCAAAAGGCGGATCTTTTATTCATGCATCTGAGACCTGCAATGGATGAACTAAATGAGCTGGAGACTGCCTTTAATAAAACAAAATTCGCTGAGTTTACTGAACCTGTTTATTCCTATGTATCTGTTGTTGAAATGTCCACTTACATGGCTAAGGACAAGGACCCTGAAACAGATCCGGCGATTCAGTCCAGACTCAAGCCGATCCTTCCAAAAGGCTGGGAGTATGTATGCTTCTATCCAATGGACAAGCGTCGTGAAGTCCATGATAACTGGTACAGTCTTCCTATGGAGGAACGGAGCAAGCTCATGTATGAACATGGGATGACCGGCCGCAAATACGCTGGCAAGGTGCGTCAGATTGTAACAGGCTCCATTGGTTTTGATGACTGGGAATGGGGCGTAACCTTATTTGCCAAAGACGTTCTTCAATTTAAAAAGCTGGTTTATGAAATGCGTTTTGATGAAGTAAGTGCACGGTTTGCCGAGTTCGGTTCCTTTTATATCGGAAAGCGTAAAACCTATGAGGATATCGTGCCTTTATTAGAAGTTTAATAAAAGATTGTGTCCCCTGTCAGCGGTGAATGCTGGCAGGGGATTTTTATTTGTCCAGTTCCATCTCCTAGGTCAAGGCGGATATAAGCAGGGGCCTCCGCTTTTCTATTGTCCAGCTCGGGCTCCCAGGCCCAAGCGGTCATAAGCTGAATCTCCTCCGCTTTTCTTTGTCCCTAAAAACTTCACACATATCCTCATTTTATGCCGCATATAAATTTAGAGAAAAAGAAAGCAAATCCTGTAACCCTCACCCATTTTATTACATAGACTGAGGTGAAACGTCTAGTAGGATAAAAGTCTAACAGGAACCCCTGCTGGCTAATTTTAATTAATGTACATCACAGAAGAAGTGAGGTGAAGGATTTGGCAGTCATTCCTTTTACTGCAGCAGGACAGAAGCTGTTAGCCCGGCTGATGCGTGCAGAGGCCGAGGGTGATGGTAAGTTAGGGATGTTAATGGTAGGAAACACCGGTGTCAATCGGGTTCGTGCCGATTGCCTGGATTTCAAAGACGTTCGGAACCTCAGGGAAATGGTTTTTCAATCCCCGGGAGGCTTCGAGGCTACACAAAAGAGCTACTTCTACCAGCGAGCCAGAGCTAAGGATCTGGATTTAGCTCTGAAAATTTTACGTGGGCGCAGGGAGCATCCTGCAACCAATTCACTATGGTTTTTTCGGCCTGCAGGAAGCTGTCCCGCACAGTGGTTTGGGCAGTGGAATACAGGCAGATATAAATCTCATTGTTTCTTTGCTCCAACACAATCAGAATGTCCTAACATATTTTAGAAAGGAGAGTCTAAATAATGGCGGAAGAACAACCATCATTCGGAATGTCCCCTAACGGAGGTCAAGGTCAGCAAGGTCAGGGACCACAACAGCAGGCGCCATTTAATGCTGCACCAAGCGCACCATTTCAAGGAGGTCAGCAGGGACCTGGTTTTCAGGGAGGTATGCAGCCTCAGCAAGGACCTGGCTTCCAGGGAGGTATGCCATCTGGAGGTATGATGCCAGAGGGAATGGGTCCTGGTATGCAAGGTGGAATGCCTGGTATGATGCAAGGACAAATGGGCCAAATGGGTCAAATGCCGCCATCAGGAGGTCAGATGGCAGGAGCACCTGGAAATGGAATTCCATTAGAAGAACAGTCCTACATTGAAAATATCCTTCGTTTAAACAGAGGAAAAATGGCGACCGTTTACATGACGTTTGAAAATAATGAACAGTGGAATGCAAAGGTATTTAAGGGCATTATAGAAGCAGCCGGTCGTGACCATATCGTTCTAAGCGATCCGGAAACAGGCAGACGTTACCTCCTGTTAATGATTTACCTGGATTATGTAACCTTTGATGAAGAATTGAACTACCAATACCCTTATGGATAACAAAGCGGGAAATGAAAATCCCTTGTCACAGCATAGTTAAGACAAGGGATTTTACTTTACGGCCTTAAGGGACGAGTAGAATATCAGTTAATCACGCATGAACTGGCCGTAATATCCCCACTTCAAGTCTTGAGGGTAACCCAACAAGACTTAGTGGGGATGGAGAAAACTCCCACTGATGGAGGTTTCACTTTATTGTTTGAAAGGAAGTTCAGGATGAGACATAAATCAGAAAAGTACTTTAAATATCAATATCTTTCTATAATTGCCTGTATTCTGCTGGCTGTTTTAGCCATTTGGCAGCAGATACAGATTCTATACCTGCTGTCCTTCTACGCTCTCACCTTAAGTTTTATTTTTGATGGTCTGGGTCATTATATCCGCAATGAACAAGCTGATTTTTACCAGCAGCTGATTCGTGCGTTACTCATTTTTCTTCTGACGACTCTATTTTACTTTTAACCAGCCTTTTAAACATACTTGATAATCGCATAGCCTAATAGAATCCAGCCAATCAGAAATGATACGCCTCCAAGTGGTGTAATCATCGCAAACAGAGTTACACCTGTCGTGGAGTAAATGTAAAGGCTCCCTGAAAATAAAAGGATACCAATAAAGAAAAACCAGCCGGCGCTTTGTAAAGGACCCTGGCTCAGTTTCATCCCGACCAGAGCAGTAATGAACAGCGCCATCGTATGAAACATCTGATACGTAACAGCTTTATCCCATGTATTCAGCATTTTTTCACTTAGTTTTCCTTCCAGGCCGTGTGCCCCAAAGGCCCCAAGCGCAACAGCTAGAAATCCATTAATAGCCCCTAAAATAAGAAATAGTTTCATTCGTGATCCTCCCCTTATGTATTGCGATTCCCATTAAAAGTCAAAGATAGAGTCCCCATTAGCACCATCATGATCAATCGTTGTCTGACGCTGGCCAGTTGACGGAGATGGTGAAGGGGTTGAAGTCTGCTGAGTAGCTGAGCTTTCAGGTACGGACTCCTGAGTGAGCTTTCGCATCACCTCGGTTTCACTTGTGGATGTTTCTTCATCTATAAACAAATCCGTCAGAACCCGGACGGATTTAATATGCTCCTTCATTTTCCCCGGATCATGAGCATTTTCCATTGCCTGATGCACTTCATTCAACATTTTCTTTAATACTTTTCGATCTGAGACAGGCATGCGGCCTCCTCCTTTATGTACATAGTGTCTGTTATTATAACATGATTCGGACGCAGGATGCAGGCTTCTGCTGTTTGCGAGGTTCCGTTACGTAAAAAAGTCCCAGGGATCACAACCCTGAGACTTCTTCCGTACACATTTTATGAAAATTGCACCCATTTTCTTTCTACAACCTGCAGGACATAGGACAGGCCTAAGACGATGATTAAATAGATGATTGCTACGGTAATGTAAGGCTCCCAGACCACATAATGCTGGCCTACTGCTGCATCGCCCCAGTACATCAATTCTTTGGCTGCGATAACGGAAGCGAGAGAAGATTCCTTAATCAGCGTAATAAACTCATTGCCAAGCGGCGGAACCATCCGGCGAACAGCCTGAGGAAGAATGACGTGCCTCATGGTCTGAGCCTTTGACATGCCCAGTGACCTTGATGCTTCCGTCTGTCCCTTGTCAATGGACTGGATCCCTGCTCTGAAAATTTCCGCCACATAAGCCGATGAATTCAGGCTCAGCGTGACTACAGCCGAGGCCACTGCTGTGCCATCCGGATAAATGGCCGGCATAACGGCAAAGTGGAAAATAAACAGCTGAACCAATACAGGTGTCCCACGCAGACAGTTGATGTAAGCCAGAAAAGGAAAGCGAATCAGCTTGTTTGGAGCCATTCTCCCTAAGGCAATAAATAAACCGATTAGAACGCCTAAGAAAATACCAGCTAGTGAAATTCCGAGTGTCAGTAATGTCCCATCAAGGAAAAAAGGTAAATATTCCCCGATAATATCCCATCTAATGTCCATGCTAATGATCCTCCTTGGGTGCTTGCTTTAGCGCTTTAAAGCGTGTGGGGACAGTCCCTAAAATTTATCAGGCTTCTGTCCAAACCATTCTTTATAAATCTCGTCGTAGGTTCCGTTTTCCATAACGGTTTCCATGGCCTGATTGATTTCGTCTACTAAATCACTGCCTTTTGGAAACATAAATCCGTAATACTCTGATTCAAAGGCGTTCTTATCCTTAACAATTTTAATCTCAGCATCAGGATTGTTCTTGAGATATTCTTGTGCAACCGCATTGTCTACGATCACGGCATCCACATCATTCTGCTGCATTGCCATAATGGCCAGTGGAACCTGATCATACTGGTGGATCTGGTCTGAATTTTTACCAAAGATTTTCTGAGCGGCTTCTGCTCCTGTGGTAGAAATTTGTACACCTACATTTTTATCTTTTAAATCTTCAACACTGCTAATCTGTGAATCTTCCGGAACCAGGATTAATTGAGTCGATTCAAAGTACGGCTTGGAAAAATCGTACGTTTCCTTTCGTTCATCCGTGATGGTGATTCCGGCCACCCCTAAATCCGCTTTTTCATTTACGATATTCTGCAGCATTGTTTCCCAGCCGACGTTATCAAAGTTTGCTTTATATCCTGCCTCTTTCAGTACCGCTGTGGCAAAGTCAACATCGAATCCAGTCACTTCGCCTTTGTCCATAAATTCAAATGGCGCGAAGGCTGCATCAGTTGCGATGGTCAGTTCTTTCAATTCTTCTCCACTTGAAGTGTTTGAAGGGGTATCTTCCCCTCCACAGGCTGTTAATAGAATTAAAGATATACCCATAATAAGTGCGACGATCTTTTTCATAGCTTCCATCCCCTTAGTGTTTTGATTTTTGTATATTTATTCATTATATTTTATTATTATACATTTCACTGAATATTTGTAAAGGGGAATTGAATAAAAAATAGAAATAAATGTTTACTTGCTATTCCATCCTTTAACGATGATCATATCCGCTTCGGCAACCATTCCCTTGAAAGCGTTTTACATTTACTGTTTACAAACTTTTCTTAATATTATAAAATAAAGTCAGGTTAAAGCTTGCTGAAACTTTATGCCAAAGTTCTGACCGCAAGCCAACAACCAGATTGTTTATAAAAATGAATGAAAATATAACTGTTTAGTCTGTTCCCAATCCACACCGGAATTGGTCCAGCAGATGAAATGCCAGTTACAATTCTTATCCCGATAAGATTGTGCTGGCATTTTTTAATGGACAACGCGCACGCTTTAGCGCTTTAAAGCATGTGGGGACAGTCCCGAAAAAGGAGGAGAGGCATTGGATGGAATTCGTGTTTTGGATTTATCGAGGGTACTGGCTGGTCCATTTTGTTCGATGATTTTAGGGGATCTTGGGGCTGAGGTGATTAAGGTGGAAGCTCCGGGTGGCAGTGATGAGACGAGACGCTGGGGGCCGCCGTTTAAAAACGGGGTGAGTGCCTACTATTTATGTGCCAATCGCAATAAGAAGAGTGTCACTATTGATCTCAAATCGGCCAAAGGAAAAGAAATCATTGAAAGGCTTGTTCAAAACAGTGATGTAGTGATTCACAATTTTAAAACGGGAACGATGGAGCGGCTTGGGCTCAGTTACGAGGAGCTAAGCAGCATCAACCCGGGCATCATCTATTGTTCCATTACTGGCTTTGGTGAGACAGGGCCGTATAAAACCCACCCTGGCTATGATTTCATTATTCAGGCGATGAGCGGGCTGATGAGCATTACCGGAACCGAGGAATCCGGCCCGCAAAAGGTCGGAGTGGCCATGACCGATGTGTTAACCGGGCTGTATGCCTGTATCGGAATCCAATCCGCCCTGCTGGAACGTCAGCAATCCGGGCAAGGCCAGAAACTCGATCTATCCTTATATGAATCTGCTGTCAGTTCACTCGTAAATATTGCAAGCAACTACTTAATGTCGGGGAATCTTCCAGCCAAACTCGGCAACCACCACGCCAACATTGTTCCCTATCAGACGTTCCGCACAAGTGATGGGGAAATGGTGATTGCAGTTGGAAATGACCGTCAGTTTCAGGCCTTATGCACGATTATTAATCAGCCTGACCTCGCTCACAATCCAAATTTTAAAACCAATCCGGATCGGGTGGAACATCGCGAGGAACTCACGGCTATATTACAGGCGGAATTGGAAAAGCAGCCTACATCCTACTGGCAGGAGCAATGTCATGCCCATAACATTCCCGTGGGTCCTATACAGAATATGGAAGAAATCAGAAACGATCCACAGCTTAACGCCCGAAACTTTTTTCAAACCATTAAACATCCAAAAGCTGGTGCAATGGATATCCTGGGCAGTCCGCTTCACCTTTGCCGGACACCGCCAAAAGTCAGAAGCCATCCACCGGAGCCCGGCGAGCATAATGATGAAATCTTCACATCAATCGGATTGTCACCGTTCGAAATACAGGAATACAAAAATAATCATTGGATATAAAGGAGTCGATACGTATGAATTTTGAATTTAGCGAAGAGCAGAATCTATTAAGAGAAACGGTACGAAACTTTGTTGATAGCGAGATTAACCCCTACATGCAAAAGTGGGAAGAGGAAGGAAAATATGATGAAGGAATTAACCGGAGACTTGGAGAACTGGGTCTTATGGGTGTATGTATTCCGGAACAATACGGCGGCAGCGGAATGGATTATAACTCGCTTGCCATTGTATGTGAAGAGCTCGAGCGCGGGGATACCGCCTTCCGTACAGCTGTATCCGTTCATACCGGACTTAACAGTATGACCCTTCTTCAATGGGGAAATGAAGAACAAAAACAGAAATACCTCACCCCTCAGGCAAAAGGAGAAAAAATCGGGGCCTTTGGACTGACTGAACCTGGAGCCGGCTCGGATGTAGCCTCCATGCAGACAACAGCCAGGAAGGACGGGGATGACTACATTTTATCCGGCCAGAAAACCTGGATTTCCCTATGCGATGTAGCCGATCACTTCCTTGTTTTTGCCTACACAGATAAAGATAAGAAGCATCATGGCATTTCCGCATTTATCGTAGAACGAACGATGCCGGGCTTCTCTTCAAAAGCGATTAAAGGCAAGCACGGAATCCGGGCTGGAAATACCGGGGAGATTTTCTTTGATGACGTAAGAGTACCAAAAGAAAATCTGCTTGGTGAAGAAGGAGAAGGATTTAAAATTGCAATGTCAGCCCTTGATAATGGCCGCTTTACGGTAGCAGCCGGTGCCTGTGGGTTAACGATGGCCAGTCTTGAAGCGAGCGTGAAGTATTGTCATGAACGGAAAACCTTTGGAAAAGAAATCGGGAAGCATCAGCTCGTACAGCAGATGATTGCCAAAATGGAAGCAGGATTGCAAATGAGCCGTCTGCTTGTTTACAGGGCCGGTGAACTTAAGAATCAGGGGAAACGTAATACGCGGGAAACGTCTTTAGCCAAGTGGCAGGCGTGTGATATTGCCAACCAATCGGCCGATGATGCCGTGCAGATCCACGGTGCCTATGGCTATTCAAACGAGTATCCGGTCGAACGCTACTTGCGGAATTCCAAAGCACCCGTCATCTATGAAGGTACACGCGAGATTCATACCATTATGCAGGCAGAATATGTATTAGGGTACAGGAAGGATAAACCACTTAACAAAATGTTACCTGCCTGGAAGCCAGATTCTGAAAATTAAGGGAGAGATGCAAATGGTCCATTTTGACTCAGCCATCCATAGCATTTTTATTGATGGAGAATGGCGCAGTGCCGTATCAAATCAGACTGAGCCTGTATATAATCCGGCTACACTTAAGACAATTACAGAGGTTGCCTATGGCGGACAGAAGGAAACCAATGAAGCTGTGCAGGCAGCTAAAAGAGCGTTTGCCGATTGGTCCCGGCTTTCTCCACGCAAGCGTTCCAATATTCTTTATAAAGCATCGGAATACATGCTGGAGGACGTCGATCGGCTGGGAACCATTTTAACGATGGAACAGGGAAAGCCCTTAAAAGAGGCAAAGGGTGAGGTGAAAGGAGCCGCCGGTTTTCTCCGCTGGTACGCAGAAGAGGCCAACCGGGTTTACGGAGAATGGATTCCTTCCTCCAATACCCGCAACAGGCTGCTTGTCATCCCGCAGCCCGTGGGCGTTGTCGGAGCGATTACTCCATGGAATTTTCCAGCTTCTATGATTACGAGAAAAATTGGTCCTGCTTTAGCTGCAGGCTGTACCGTTATCCTTAAACCTGCTCCGGAGACACCGCTGTCAGCCATTGAAATTATAAAGATTATGGAAAAGGCCGGTATGCCAAAAGGTGTGGTCAACCTCGTTACCGGAAATGCCGAGGAAATCGGACAGGAGTTTTTATCGAATAAGGACGTCCGGATGATTACCTTCACAGGCTCTACGGCAGTCGGAAAATACTTAATGAGAGAAAGCGCCGAGCATGTCAAAAAGGTCTCCCTGGAACTTGGAGGTCACGCACCGATTATCGTATTTGATGACGCCGATTTAGATGTAGCTGCGGAGCTTACATTAGGCAGCAAATTCCGTAACAGCGGCCAGACGTGTATTTGCGCCAACCGTGTCTACGTTCAGCGCTCCATCTGGGAACCATTCCAGCAAAAGCTGATCGAAAAGATTAAAGAGCTGCAGCCCGGAAATGGCTTAGAGGACGGAACCACGATGGGACCTTTAATTAATCAGCAGGCAGTTGAAAAGGTGAAAGACCATTACGATGACGCTACCTCCAAAGGAGCAGAGGTTCTTTATACCGGAAAGACCCAAAAGGACGACTTACAGGGCTACTTTTATCCACCAACCGTATTAGGCAATGTCAATGATGATATGAAGGTGATGAACGAAGAAACCTTTGGACCAATCATACCGATCCAGCCATTTGATGAAGAGGAAACTGCCATTAACTGGGCCAATGATACGGACTACGGATTAGCAGCCTATATTTTCACAGAAGGCTATCGCCGCTCCGTACGTGTATCCGAACAGCTGGATTATGGAATTGTTGGAATCAATGAAGTCTTCCCTGCCCGGGCAGAAGCACCATTCGGTGGGGTCAAACAATCAGGAATCGGCAAGGAAGGCGGACATTATGGAATTGAGGAGTTTGTGGAGCATAAGTATATTGCTTCTTCGGTATAAGGTGAGGCTTCCATCAGCGGGGGTATTACGATAAACGGAAAACGGGTGCAGGGATTTTTACATCCAGCACCCGTTTTTCTTTTCGTTTGTTACACATTTTCTGCTGTAGTCGCTCACTATTTATCGAAAATATTTTAAGATATGAAGGAATTGGGTTACAGTTAAACGAAAGGAAAAAAGAGATAATGATAGAGGATCATTCATACAGATGAAAATCGCTCTCATATTCAAACCAGGGAGATGACCGTCTTGCATATTTATTTGCTGCTTATCATTGTTTTTGTCAGTACTGTTGTTTTCTATCTCATCCTACTCTTTTTCCCGGAAAAGAAACACTATAAATATATCATTCCCTCCATTCTAATTCTATTTGGGATTTGTGCATGGGTATATGTCTGGTCCGGAAAAGGATGGCTGGCATCTGCTATTTACGGAACTGCCGCTCTAATTGTTGGGGCTATTTTGTCTGTGATTGCCGTGCTTTTCGATTTATATGATAAAAAGAGGCGTTATCATTAAGACAAAGTTGACGATCTGAGGACGGCTAAGAATCATAGATTCTCTGGGTGCAAAAAAGGGGGGCAATAATAAAAGTGAAGCATTTGTTTTTTGTAATCATCTTATCCCTGCTGCTTACAGGCTGCAACCAACAAGCGAACTTTGATACGACCTACTTACTGGAAAGTGATGAAATTATGATCACAGCCCGCACCTACCAGGATGGAAAGCGTGTGACGAATATTGGTTATCAGGGAAGATTAACGACTAAAGAAGACATCGAATCCTTTTCCAATCTGGTCAGCGGAATGAACTTTACAGAGATATCTTCCAATCAAGCAGGGAAGATCACTACAAGCAATACATCCGATTCATTAACAGTCGGGACAAAAACAGCTGATCAAACAAAGAAGGAAAACTTGACGATTCTAACCTTTTACAAAGACGGCACCATCCTTGGTATTGAATTCGAAAACGGTACAGGAGAGCATTTCTACCAGGTAAAACCTAAAGATAAGTCTCTATACAGGAAAATCCATAAATGGTACGAAAAAAATAAGGAAAACACTCTTAAAATCCAATAATTCCCCATCATCCTGTCGTTCACACAAACGTCGTAACCAAAACCTGTTTTTAAAATACTTAAGACCGACTCAGGATAGTCGATCTTTTTTCTGTTGCTGCTTTTCTGATTGTGAAAGGTTTTAAAGAATCCTCGCCATTTCCGCTGAATATGTTAGTAATGAATCCCTTTCATCCTTTTACTGCTGATTGCTCATATTGCTTCGCCAGGTCCTTGAGTGCTGAAGCAACGGCATTTCCTGCTTTCCCTAAATAATGCTTTTTTACTTCCTCCACCGGTTCTTCAACGCCATCCTTCAGACTGTAACCCTTAAGAAGTCTTTGGACAAACTCCCGGCCATGCGCTGTGGCTAATGTACAGCCAGCCTCCACAATAACCCCGTATTTTTTGTCCACCTCTGCGGTGATCGTTAGAGTCTCATACATATTCTGAGCTGCCATTCCACCCGGAAGTCTGGCATGACCTGCGACGAAGAATGTATTCATATGCCTTCACCTCAATTTGCTGTTTTTCTGTCATGTTTCCATCTATATCTATGTAAAATTTCGTCATTGGGCGGAGAAGTCCTGCTTTTTTATGAAGGACGATTCTGTTTTATTTGATTGTTATATTGGCCTTCATCGCCACTATGAAGGCCACATCCACAGTATTCAAACATGATTATATCCTTCACAGAGATCAACCCGCTTCAAAAATATCCCATAAAGTGAAACTTCCATCAGTGGGGGTATGACGGCCAGTTAATGCGTGATAAAAAATGGGGTCTGCCCCGTATTCACAGCCCCATTTCCCTATAAAACTATTTTATCATCGATTCATTCTTCGCCTTATCAGTCAATGGCTTCATCGCCTCATGAATATTCACATTACGCTTTGCCATTTCTTCCATATAAACATCACCGGGGACAATGTTTTCCGGTGGATGGACGCCCCGTTTGGTGATGGTCCCGCTGCCGATCATCTGAGCAACAACGGAAATGGTATTCGCGGTCGCTCTGGCCATGGCGGTAACATTGCTCGAACGGTCCTTAAACGTACTCATTTCATATTGATAAAGCGTCCGTCTCCCATCCTTCTTCCCTTCGACCATGACCCGGAGCAGAACAGCATCATCTTTATCTTTAAGGTCCACAATTGGATCGAGCAGTTTTAGCAGGATGTCTCTTGGGGTTACCTTTGTTCCCTTTACATCCACCGTATAATCGTTTCTCGTTAAATTCAAATCAACCAGAAGTTTAAATTTCTGTGCATGACCCGGATATCGAATGGTTTTATATTCCAATGTGTCTAAATGAGGATAGGACTTAGGCAATGTTGAGGTTCCGCCTGACGTATGAAAGGCTTCCAGCGGACCAAATTTATTAAAATGAATCGTTTCGACCTCCGTTAGAGCGGGGACCTCCTGTGGCTGTCCGTTGCGAATGATCAGAGCTTTATCCGTATAGTGATCCATTAACCCCTCCATGGAAAAAACATGATTATATTCAAGAGGCGGCTCAGGCTGAACAGGAATACCACCTACAAAAATACGGATGGACTCAGGCTCATCAAGCTTACTGTATCCGTGACCTGATAGAATATTAATCATTCCGGGGGCAACACCTAAATCAGGGATCACCGTAACCCCTGCAGTTTGGGCATCTTCTTTTAACTGCAGTACCTTATCCGTAATATGACCAATATGCCCTCCCAGGTCTACACTGTGCACTCCAGCTTCAATTGCGGTTTTGGCCACAATCTCATTAAAGCTGTAAAATAAGGCATTAATCACCACATCATATTCTCGCATAAATGCTTTTAACTGTTCCTGATTGCCGGCATCTACCTGATAGGGTTTCAGTTTTTTAGATTTCAGCTGTTCACATACCTGACTGGCACGCGCTTTGTCTACATCCGCAAGTCCAATAAAGTCTACACCATGACTATGAGCAAGGTCCCTTGCCGCTTCCTTTCCCATTAATCCGGCTCCTAGTACACCTATTTTCATAGATATTACCTCCTTGTTTGTCTATTGTGGACCTGTTTATTCCGTATCGATCTGGGCCCTTTGTAATTTTCCGCTGTAATCGACATAGACGGCCTTCCATTCAGTAAAGACATCGAGGGCAGCCACACCCGAATCACGATGCCCGTTTCCTGTTCCTTTCGTTCCTCCAAAAGGCAGATGGATTTCCGCGCCCGTTGTACCGGCGTTCACATAGACAATCCCCGTATCCAGATCACGCTGGGCCGCAAAGACACGATTGGCATTTTGTGTGAAAATGGAACTCGAAAGTCCAAATTCGACACCATTATTGACTTCTATAGCCTCCTCAAAGCTTTTGACAGGAATGAGGGAAACGACGGGACCGAAAATTTCCTCCTGACTGATTCTCATATCCGGAGTAGCATCGGTAAACAATGTCGGGGCAAAATAGTGACCATCCTTATACTGGTTCTGTTCCAGCACATATCCGCCTTTAATAAGCTTAGCGCCTTCCTCCTGGCCAATCTGAATATATTTACGAATCTTTTCCAGTCCCTGAGCGTTAATAATCGGTCCCACTTTTACTGATTCATCCAGCCCATCACCAATGGTCAGGCTTTCCATTTCTTTAATTAACCGCTCTTCCAATTCGTCTTTTACCTTTTCATGGACGATGACACGGCTGCAGGCTGTACACCTCTGTCCGCTCGTTCCAAATGCACTCCATAAAATGCCTTCCACAGCCAGGTTCAGGTCTGCATCATCCATGACGATAACCGCGTTTTTTCCACCCATTTCAAGGGACACTTTCTTGAGCCTCTGTCCGCACTTACTCGCAATCGAACGACCGATATCATTTGAGCCTGTAAACGATATAACTCGAATATCGTCGTGGGCAACCATGGCCTCCCCTACTTCGGAACCTGTACCGAAGACCACATTAAGAACGCCGTCCGGCAAGCCTGCTTCTTCAAAAATTTTCGCGAGCTCATAGGCCATCAGCGGGGTTTCGGTTGCCGGCTTCCATATAACGGTATTTCCTGCCACGATTGCCGGGAAGGACTTCCATGTGGCTATGGCAATCGGGAAGTTCCATGGGGTAATAATGCCCACAACCCCAACAGGTGCACGAACGCTCATAGCAAACTTATCGCCCAGCTCGGATGGAGTCGTGTGCCCAAATAACCGGCGTCCTTCTCCTGCCATATAAAAGGCCATATCAATCCCTTCCTGAACTTCTCCCCTTGCTTCTTCAAGAACTTTTCCATTTTCCATTGTTAAAATGGTTGATAATTTCTCCTTCCGTTCCTTCATCAGCTGACCGACACGCAATAAAATCTCCGCCCGCTGGGGACCAGGGACGAGTGCCCACTTTTTCTGAGCATCACGGGCGATTTTTACCGCATCCTCTACATCTTCCTTTGTGGATAAAGGCACTTGAGCAATGGGTTTTCCATTCGCAGGGTTGATCACATCACGATAGGTTTTACGGTCATCGGACACCCATTTTCCGTTTATATAATTTTTTAATTGCTCCTCCTGAATGAAAGTCTGTGTCATGAAATCATCCTCCTTTATTTGTTATAAGTGATTGATTGCTCACGAATTTGCTGAATGGTTTTTCCCACCGAAATCTGCTCAGCATCACACTTTATGTCAATTACAGCCGGTTTTTCCTGGCTTAACGCCTTTGATAGAGCTGCTTTAAATTCTGTTCCCCCCTTCACCACTATCCCAATCGCTCCCATGGACTCTGCATAGCGGGCAAAATCAGCATCTGATAAGGAGGTGCCCATCACTCTACCGGGATGATGAATTTCCTGATGCATGCGGATCGTTCCATACGACTGATTGTTAAAAACGAGAGCAATGACAGGAATCCGGTATCTCACGGCTGTCTCCATCTCCTGCATCGTCATCATAAACCCACCATCACCTGACAAGGAAATAACCGGGCGATCGGGATGAGCGAGCTTTGCCCCTAAGGCAGCTGGCATGCCATAGCCCATGGCACCTGACGTTGGACCAATGTAGGTATTTTTCTGTCTGAAGGGATAATAGGCATGCAGCCAGCCGGCAAAATTTCCAGCGTCATTCGAAATCATGGCACCCTGAGGTAAGTCCTCGATCAAACTGGAATAAACCTGTTGATAGATAGAGCTGTCTTGAGATGCATGAATGTTTGCAGCTTGCTCATAGGCAGTACGACGCTGAACAGACCAATCTTTCCACTCTTCATTTCCTTTTATCATCTGCAGTCCCTTTAAGGCTTCCTTCGCATCAGCGACAACCCCAATATCCGGAGTAAACACCTTTCCAATGGTTTCTGCATCGATATCGATATGAATCAGCCGCTGACGGGGTTGTGGAAATTGATAATTTTGTGTAGTCACCTCTGATAATCTGCTGCCCAGAACAAACAAAACATCCGCTTCCTGCAGGGTCTTTTTAATCTCCGGGTGGGTTCCAAGCCCTAAATGCCCCATAAACTGTTCATGGTGATGGGGAAAAACATCGTGTCTGCGAAAGGCTGTGAGCACAGGTAAACCGGCTTGCTCGACAAACGATAAAAAGTCATCCTCTGCCCGGGCAGCTTTTACTCCTCCACCGGCAATGATTAGCGGCCGTTCTGCCCCCTTTAAAAGCTTCTCTATCTCTTGAATCTCGCTATCTGCCGGCTTCGGTTTCGGCTTTATTACTTTAGGACCAAAATTCATAACCGCCTTTTCCTTGAGAATATCCTCGGGCAAGGAGATGATTACAGGACCAGGTCTTCCTGTCTGAGCCACTCGAAAGGCACGCTGAACCAGCTCCGGCACCCGTTTTGCCTCGTTGATTTCCACTGCCCATTTTGCTGTATAGCGGAACATTTCCTGAAGGTTGACCTCCTGAAAACCCTCACGCTCCCGGACCTCCCTGGACACCTGGCCAATAAACACAACCATAGGGGTGGAATCCTGATAAGCCGTATGCACACCAATCGACAAGTTGGATGCCCCGACTCCCCGTGTGGCCATCACAACCCCTGGCTTCCCGGATGCCTTTGCATAGCCCTCCGCCATGAAGGAAGCACCCCCCTCATGTCTCGCTGAATACAGAGCGATGTCCGGTTCATCGTAAATCCCATCCAATAAAGGCAGGTAGCTTTCCCCCGGGACACAAAACACTTTGGAGATCTCCTCTATTTTCAGACACTCCACAATTCCCTCAGCTCCGGTCATCAGGGAGGCCTGTGTTTTTTCCATTATGAATCCCCTCCCATGTGCAGTTTTTCTATTCTTTTTACCGCTTCATTTAAACGTTCATCAGGTACAGATAATGAAATCCTGAAATATCCCTCACCCGCCGATCCAAATGCATTCCCTGGTGTTACAATGACCCCCAATTCGGTTAAAAGTCTGTCTGCAAATTCCATTGATGAATAGCCTTGGGGAACGGGAGCCCAGATAAAGAAGGTTCCTCTGGGCTTTGAAGCATGAATACCAATGGATGTCAGAGCATTCAGCATCCTGTCCCGCCGTTGCTGATAAATGGCGTTATGCTCTGAAACGGCGGACAAATCGCTGGTTAACGCAGCGACGGCAGCCTTTTGAACAGGGATGAACTGACTCGTATCCACATTGCTTTTATACGTGGCTAAAGCCTTGATCATCTCCCTGTTCCCGACTACATAGCCGATACGCCAGCCCGTCATATTAAAGCTTTTGGACAGGGAGCCAAATTCCACAGCATATTCCTTAGCCCCGGGAACCTCCATCATGCTTGGTGCCTGATAGCCGTCAAAAGTGGTGAGACTGTAGGCAGCATCGTGCGCAATTGCAAGCTGGTACTTTTCAGCATATGTAACCGCTTTCAAAAAAGTGCTTTTCTGAACCGTTGCCGCTGTAGGATTTCCTGGATAATTCAGGAGCATCAATTTTGAGTCCTGTAACGCTTCATCTGATAATTCTTCAAAAACAGGCTCCCCGTTCTGTTCAGCATTTAAAGGCAAGTCGATGGCATTTCCCCCAGCAAGATGCACCGCCGACCGATAGACAGGATATCCGGGATTCGGTACCAGTACCTTTTCACCCTGGTTAATGACAGCCGGTATAAAATGAGCAATTCCTTCCTTTGAGCCGACTAAGGCAAGCACCTCTTCATCCGGATCCAGCTTCACCCCATACTGCTTTTGATAAAAATGAGCGACTGCCTGCCGAAATTCATCAGTGCCTGTGTAAGAGGAATAACGATGGTTTTCCGGCTTCTGCACCTCATTGACTAACGTATCGATAATAAAGGATGGTGTCGGTAAATCCGGTGCACCGATTCCTAAATCAATGATGTCCTTTCCCTCTTTTTCCAGCTGCTTTTTCCTTTTTTGAATCCGGGAAAATAAGTACGGAGGCAATGCTTTTATTTTTTCTGACACGAAGTCCATGCTTCCTTCCCCCTTCCCCTTCAAATATATGACGGATGAAATTTCAATATGAATGAACGTACAGATGCACCGGTACAGGCTATTTAATCCACAGCAGTCCCATCATTAACGGGGACTTCCTCGGGTCTCTGCAGCAGAAAATAAAACACCAGCAGACCAATTAGGACTGTGCCCAGACCCATCCAGGTATTGTTCGTTAAGCCAAAAACCATGTAGCCGGCGAAAGTAATGACAGCCGCTGACAGGGCATACGGTATTTGCGTCATCACATGGTCAATATGGTGACAGCTGGAACCTGTAGCCGAAAGTATAGTCGTATCTGAAATGGGTGAACAGTGGTCTCCAAAAACGGCTCCCGCCAGAACCGCCGCAAGCATCGGCATAATGAGTGAAACATCGGTAGCGGAGGCAATCTGACCGGCAATCGGCAGCAGTATACCAAAGGATCCCCAGGACGTACCCGTGGAAAAGGCAATAAAACCTGCGATGACAAACAGAATGCCCGGTAAAAAGGCCGCATTTAAATTCGCCCCTTCTACAAGTCCGGCTAAATACGTTCCCGTGCCTAACTGGTCGATTAAGGTAACGATGGACCACGCCAAGATCAGAATCATAATACTGGATATCATGGATTTCGTTCCCTCTTTCAGACCGAGCAAGAAGTGGGAAGCGTTCATTTCCCTGTGCTTTGACTGCTGAGCGAAGAATAAGGCAAACGTTAGAATTAAACCACTGGCACCCCCAATAATTAGCGATAAGGTAACATCGGCATTCCCAAAAATGTTCACCAGCGTCTTCGCTTCTTCGGTTGCCAGGTAACCCGTCCAGACCATCGCCCCAACAGTCGCCACAAACAGAACGATAATCGGCAGCATTAAATCACGTACTTTTCCTTGTTCACTGGAAGGAAGCTTACTTTCCGTATCAATTTGATCCTTAAACTCCGGATTAACAACCTCACCAGTTTGTACGGCTCTCTCCTCATGCTTTTTCATCGGTCCAAAATCCACTTTACGCAGGGCAATAACCAGCACAACACCGAGAGCTGCCCAAACATATAAATTCATGGGAATCATTTGCATAAACGCATTAAAAGCACTAATTTCCGTCAGACCTTCAGCAGCAAATACCGTCCCCAATATCCCTATAATGTACGCACCCCAGCTTGATACCGGAGAAACAACACAAACGGGAGCAGCCGTAGAATCAATAATATAGGAAAGCTTGGCTCGGGAAATCTTATGCTGGTCGGCCATTGGTCGTGAAACCTGCCCAACCGTTAAACTGTTAAAGTAATCGTCAATAAAGATAATAACCCCAAAAATCATCGTCATAATCTGCGCCCCAACCCTGGACCGCACACGACGAATCATCCAGGTCCCAAACGCCCGTGAACCACCCATCATGCTGACAAACGCAGTCAGAATTCCAAGCATTAAAATAAACAGTAAAATATAAACATTCCACGTGTTTAACGATCCACCGTCAACAAATACCCCCTTAAACGATTCCCAGATTGCTGAAACCGTTCCCTTAAATTGAAACCCTGATAAAAGAATCCCGGCAGAAAGAATCCCGATTCCCAGCGAAATTAACACCCTTCTTGTTAACAGCACCATAACAATGGCAATAATCGGCGGAATCAGGGAATAAACCGTCTCCTCCACATTCATCCCTCCCTCGGTTTTTCAGCATTCACTTATTTAAATGCTTTGTTGCTGTTTTTCACCTCCCTGGTAAAGATATTTATTTTCAAATTATTCATACTATTCTATAAACTATCTTCAAACCCTTTTTTATTGGGGAAATTTATTTTCAGATGAGGTTCCGGGTTTTATAGATGGGGGTTCGTTAATATTGGATGCTGGTGGGTGGCATTTTGGGGATGAGGATGAATGGGGGCTGGTGGGAATCGGTCGATTTGATGGATTTATCAATCGGGAACCAGATTATATCCATCAATTTCAATGGTTTATCAACCAGCAGGTGAGGGCGTTCGTTTTTATCGATCAATTTGGTGCTGGTATCCGTCGGTTTATGGCTGGTATCGGTGGTTTTCTTCATTTATCCGTTTATTTGCCGTTGGTTTCATTCGATTTTCGGCATTTATCAATCCTGGTGGAGCTTATCCACCAATCTTGAGCATTTATCAATCAATTCCCATGATTTATCCACCAAATTCGAGCACCTATCCACCAATCGCACGCACAAATCCGCCCCCGCCACAAGGATCCCATCTCTGAACACTTCAATAAAAAAGGCCCTGCTTCAGCAGGACCCTAGCCCCTATAAATCAAACAAAAAGGGAGCGGCGAAAAACAGCACTGCCGCCACTCCTGCGGCAATTAAAGCGGGTTTTAATTTAAATTTTGCATATTGCATCGGATTTAAATCCAGAATCCCTGAGGTCGTGTTGGTGTCGTCACTTAATGGGGAGGCAAACGCACCAAATGTACCGCTGGCGAAAACGGCGCCGATGACAAAGGCTAAGTCTGTGCCGGAAACCAAAGCCAGAGAAACACCGACTGGCATCAGGATTCCCCAGGTTCCCCATGAGGAGCCGATAAAATAGGAAAGTCCGCAGCCCACAACAAACAGAAGCCCACCGACAAGTGATGGTGGAATCCAGGATAAGGAGGAGGATACAATATCCGCAAAGTTCAACGCCTCTGATCCGACGCTTAACGCCCAGACGAGTGTAAGTAAAACAATGACGTTCATCATGTCATTGCCGCCATCAATAAAATTTTGCATGATGGCCTTCAGTTTAAAATCCTTTAGCAATAGCAGGAACAGCCAGACGATCGTAAATAACAGCCCCAGTACCATGGCATCCAGAACATTCGCCTCAAGCAGCACTTCTAGCCCTCTTGAGCCGCTTTCCAGGCCAAGCATGTACATAAAAAAGAAGGTAGATACGATAATGCTGATCAGCGGCAGAATAAGATTCAATGGTTTGGCCGGAAGATCCTTGGCAACGGACGGATGACAATCGACCCAATCGTCATGCTGCTCCTTATCCTCGTCCACCTTTTCCGGCTTGTCGATATTATGAAAAAAGGCAAAATATACCCCTGTGGCCAGCATCGCGAACGCAAAAAAGTTAAACGGAATACTGTTCAGAAATAAACTGTAGGCATCCTCCTGCACATCGGATGAATGTATGGAAAGCTCAATTACCGATGTCATGTAGCCCACAAAGGCTGTGGCAACAGGGATTAATACAATCAACGGGGATGCTGTTGTTTCAATAATAAAGCCGAGCTCCTCCTTGGTCATTTTCACCTTTTTCCGCATTGCCTTCATCACCGGCGCAATCGTAACGATACGAAAGCTCGGCGCACTAAAGGTTCCCAGTGCAGATGCCCACGTAAGGAAAATGGCACTTTTCTTCCCCTTCACTTTATCGGAGGCTGCTTTCACAAAGCCTTTAATCCCCCCGGACATTTTCATAACGCCCACCAAGGCGGAGAAAAGATATAGAAAGATGATGATTTTTAAATTATTGGGATCAGTCAGACTTTCAATGACAAATTTCAGTGTTTCGGTTAACCCGTTTAGCCAGTGAGGCTCCGATAGATAACCCGCAGTCAGAACGCCCAGAAATAAACTCGGAACCACCTGTTTGGTCCAAATTGCAAAAATAATGACTACCACAAAAGGCAAAACCGCTAACCATTCCATATGCATTTTCCTTTCTATCGAAGCATCGTCTCCTGTTAGCTTATGTGAATAGGCTACAGTTATACAGAACCGTGGTGCTGAAGCTGATTGTGCTTATCACGGTGGTTTCAGGATATTTGGGGAATGCAGGAAAAAAATACACCTTGCTATAAAAACAAGGTGCTCCCGTATGTATCAGTTTACCTGATACTGGTCAAATTCATTTTCCTCCAGGTACTTTAAATATACCCAAAATAGAAAGTCCTTTTCCTGTTGTTTAAGGTTACGGTTTAACTGTTCCTCAAACTCCTTAACAAGAAATTGGAAATTTGTGATGGTATTCATGTCCTTCCCCCTTACAAAAATACCCATATTTTCATTATACTATGTTTTTTTCTAAATGTTGATAAAAATCATCATAATTTTCAAAATTTTATTTGAAAAAATTCCATTTTATGTCCGTCTTTTTCGAAATCAGTACAAATTCCTTATATTCTCCCGCTGATTTAGTACTATTTACCTGGTTATATATGCGAAATAAGTCGTGAATATAAGTTGAATTTACCATTCAAAATCTTGTGAAAATTTGAAATGATAGAAAACGTAATAGATTTAATTTTTTTACTATAATAGATAAATAGGAGGAGAATGGATGAAGAAAAAAGCAGTTTCCTTATTATCCGTGGGTGCCTTAACGCTCGGATTACTGGCACCAACAGCAGCAGCACAGACCACATCTGATTCTGAAGTTGCATCCAAGTATCAGAACTTTGATACGGAGAGGTATACGGACCGGGTAGATGTGGATGGTTACTTGGACAAATTGGCAAATGATGAAGAATTCCAGAAGAAAGCAAAGAAGAAGATTAAGGAGAACGCTGAAGACGTCAACTTCAATGAAGCAGAAGGTGAAGAGTCAGAAAGCTCCGATGGAAACTTCACTTATAATGGTGGAACCAAGCAATTTTTAGATTACGAGCTTGGGTTTAAAGAGTTTACCCTTAGAAGTGAAGGAGATCATGTTGAAATCTGGGTCGCCAATGATTTATCTTATCCTGATGATCGACCGGATCCTGTTGTCACCCAGGAGCAGGTAGACAAGCTTGCTGAAGAATTCGACAGTAACATTTATCCAACTGACACAGGATTTTTTGGTACACCAGATAGTCATGATGGAACAAATGCTTTACTCGAGGACTTAGGAATTGTTCCAGAAAACTACTATAAAGGAGACGGCGATAAAATCATTATGCTGGTGGATAACGTTAAGGATGAAAACTATTATGATCCTACTTATCCATTCTTCGTAGCCGGCTTCTACTGGGGTACGCTTGAACAATATACGGACCGTAACATCATTACCATTGATACCAACAATTGGGAGGAGCGTCTGGAAAGCACGTTCTATGGTACGACTATCCATGAACTGCAGCACTTAATCCATGACGACAACGACAGTGATGAAACCACATGGGTAAACGAAGGCATGTCCACCTTCTCTGAATTCCTCGGTGGTTATGGTTTAGATACGGGATCGATTAATTTCCTGCTTGATCATCCGGAAAACTCCTTAACAGCTTGGGATGAACATGTAAATGCAGAAACGGGTCCGGAAACGATTGCGGACTATGCACTTGTTCAGCTATGGACTCTTTATAACTATGAGCAGTTTGGACAGGAATTCATACGTGAAGTGGCAACAAGTCCAACAAATAGTATTGACAGCTATAATGAAGCACTGGAAAACAACGGCATTAACATGGACTTCCAGGATGTTTACAAGCGCTTCTCATCTGCCCTGTTACTTGATGACGATAAGCGTAAAGGCGGAATTTACGGCTTTGAGAATATTGACTTAAAAGATATTCCTGTAAGCGGCCAGGACGAGCCACGTGGAAAAACGGTAGACTTTGAGTCAGCTAAAGTTTATGAAAAAGAAGGTGTCCCTGCCTGGGGTGGAGACTATAAGAAGCTTGATTTCGATCAAAAAATTGATACGATTGAGTTTTCCGGACAGGACTTCTTTGAAACCAAATGGCAATCAGTTGACGATCCACTGGGCTCCGGTAACCAGGTATTCTGGGGCAATGAAGGTAATGAAGCTGACCACAACATGATTCTTGAGGCAGATTTAAGCAATGTCTCCGATGCTACGTTAACCTTTGACAACTATATCGATATTGAAGAGCAGTGGGACTTCGGTATGGTTCAGGTTTCAACGGACGGCGGTCAGACTTGGACTTCCCTTGAAAATGAAAATACACGCTCTGATGTGGTAGACAATGGGTATCCAAAAATCAAGGACAATGTTCCAGGGTTTACAGGTACGTATGAAGGCTGGAAAAAGGAAACCTTTGACCTCAGTGAGTATGCCGGACAGGAAGTGCTCGTTTCCTTCCGTTATCTAACCGATTGGGGAACCAATAATTCCGGATGGTTCGTTGACAATATCGAAATTCCGGAAATTGGCCTATCCTATGACGGTTCCAGCGTGGACGAAATGCAATCCTTAAGTGAAGTTCAACAGGAATATGTTGAATATGGGGTATCCTTCATTAACAAGAAGGAAAACGGCAATTACAAGGTTATCCACGTCGATCCATTCAATGTAACCGAAGAAGATGCACTTAAGCTTCGTCAGCTGTTCAGAAAGGGAGAAAACTATATGCATACGTACTATGCAGCTCCACAGGACAGCCTGGATTCGGTTAATTTTGAGTATGAAGTGAAGTTTAAGAAATAACGAAAGAGTATATTCACAAAATAAATAAATATTGCGAAAAGGGTATCTTTTTAAGGTACCCTTTTTCTTTTGCCATGAGCTTGCTAGAATGAATAAAGACTTTTGCAGATGATCGATGGGAGGAATTTTTTATGGAGCAATTTTTCGCTGAGATTCTTCAGGACCATAATCTGCCGGGGGCTGTGCGCGGCAGCAAACCGATTTCGGGCGGTTCCATCAATCATGCCTATCGTGTGGAAACGGATAAGGACAGCTATTTTATTAAAACCAATACCGGTATTCCTGCTCACTTTTTTGAGGTGGAAGCAATTGGTCTGGAACACATAGAAAACTCCCGGACGATTGCAGTGCCTCATGTTTATGGGTATAACCGGCCGGGAAAGGGAGAAACCGGTTATCTTATTCTGGACTGGATTGAGGGAAACCCTTCTCCTTCAACTGCTGAAGAGCTCGGGCGTTCTTTGGCCGGCATGCACAAAACAAAGGGTGAAGCATACGGGTTTAAACAGGATTCCTTTATCGGTGCCCTCCCTCAGCCCAATGATTTGTTTGCAGATTGGTTGACCTATTACCGGGACCGTCGTCTGAAGCCCCAATTCGAACAGGGCCTGGAAACAGGGAGAATGTCCGGTTCCAGAAAAAAGAAAATGGAAGTCCTGCTTGAGAATCTGGACAACTGGATCCCGGAAAACCCAGGATCATCCCTGCTCCACGGGGATTTGTGGGGTGGAAACTGGATGACAGGTCCTAAGGGGACGCCCTATGTAATCGATCCGTCTGTTTTATATGGCGATCATTTATTTGAAATGGCCTTTACTGAAGTGTTCGGAGGCTTTTCCGCTGATTTTTACCAAGCCTATCAGGAAGTCCTTCCCCTCCCTGACTACTATGTGGACGTAAAGCCACTGTATCAGCTATACTATTTACTTGTGCATTTAAATCTATTTGGAGAAGGCTACGGGGGAAGTGTGGATAGAATTTTAAACCGCTATATCGGGTAAACTGTAGGTGCGAGTTATATTTTTCCATTTTTTGTGCGTGAAGAAAGGTCTGTTCTATAATGAAACATTATTCTTTGATTGATCATTTGAAATTTATTGTGCCGTCGTTGCTTGGAATCTTTCTATTTATGATTCCTTTTTCTTATAAGGATCAAGTGACGATTCCTATCGCTATTCTTGCCAGCTGGCTGCAGAATCAGATAGGGGATTATCTGACCGGTATTATGACGTTTATCATTGTACTGACTGCATTTATGACACTCCTGTACAGATGGATTTTAAAAAGGAATCCAGAGGCCCTATCCTTTTCGCCCTTTTTCATAGGTTTATTCCATGTCACTACGTTTTGGGCCGCTGTGCGGGTTGTGGGTGCTGTTCTTGCACTGTTAACATATTTCCAGGTCGGACCTGAAGCCATTTATTCCGAAAATACAGGAGGCATGCTGCTAGGCGATTTGCTTCATATTCTGTTTTCGGTATTTCTATTTGCCGGACTGCTTTTGCCCTTATTATTAAACTTTGGATTGCTGGAACTGTTTGGTACGGTTTTAGAAAAGGTGATGCGCCCGCTATTTACCCTGCCAGGGAGGTCTTCAATCGATAATCTCGCATCCTGGCTGGGTGACGGAACCATTGGGGTGTTACTGACAAGTAAACAGTATGAGCAGGGGTACTACACAAAGAGAGAAGCGGCGGTTATTGGCACCACCTTCTCCGTGGTATCCATTACGTTCTGTATTGTTGTCATCGAACAGGTAAATTTAGAACACCGGTTTATCCCTTTTTATTTAACCGTTTTAGCTGCCGGGCTGGTTTCCGGGATTATTATGCCCCGTATTCCACCGCTATCACGTTTTAAAAATCAATACAATAACGGTGAAGAGCAAGTGCGTGAAAAGGAAAACGTTGGGAAGGAAAAATCCAGATGGCGCTCTGGCTACGAAAAGGCTCTGGATAAGGCTTCTAAGAGCAAAGGGCTTCCCCATTATGTAAAAGAGGGCAGTCAAAATGTGCTGGATATGTGGATGGGCGTGGCACCCATTGTCATGACATTCGGTACGCTTGCCCTGGTGTTAGCGACCTACACTCCTGTGTTCAGCTGGCTCGGATACCCGTTCATCCCAATCCTCGAGCTCATGCAGCTGCCAGAAGCCGAGGCTGCATCCGAAACTCTTTTAATTGGTTTTGCCGATATGTTTCTGCCGGCCATACTGATTGAATCGGTTTCCAGTGAATTGACCCGCTTTGTGATCGCCTGTCTGTCGGTTTCCCAGCTGATTTATATGTCAGAGGTTGGCGGTCTGATTTTAGGTTCAAAAATTCCCGTTCGTTTTATCCATCTGATTGTGATCTTTCTGCTTCGTACGGTCATCTCACTGCCAATTATTGTGGCGATCGGGCATTTGATTTTTTGATTGGACTGGGGAGTTTGATGCGGGGGATATTTTTGGATTTGGAAGCGTGGGATTAGTCCTGAGATCTGGGAAATAAGCCGCTTTGCATAGAATTCGTCCAGTTCAATGATTTTTAAGAAAAAACTCTGCTTATTGAGCCTGTTTTAAAAATAATTGATCCAGTTTTAAAACTTTTCTGTCGTATTTTAAAAATAATTAAGCCGATTTTTACTTTATTCGTCCTGTTTACAAAGAAATGAGCGTAAAGTAACGGAATTCTACCTTTCATACCATAATTGCCTATGAAAGCTAACCATTCGTCCAGTTACACCTGTATTCATCCAAAAAAATCCTTATTAAGCCCATTTTCAGCTTTATTGACCCAGCAGACTAAAATAATGCCGTTTTAGATATAACCCGGCCAACAAAATCACTGCAACCAGCGCCATTACGCAAAAAAGCTGCCCATAACGGCAGCTTTTTTCATTACCCCAAATCGATCGCCCATTCTCCATTTCGGAAAATCGGCTCTGTTTTTCCGTCCTTCGTTACAGCATCAATATCCAGCTCTGCTGAACCAATCATAAAGTCCTCATGATTCAGGCTGGTGTTGACTCCGCGTTCTTTCAATTCTTCCTGTGACATTTCCGCTCCACCTTCAATATTGGTTGGATAGGCCTCACCCAGAGCAATGTGGCAGGAAGCATTCTCATCAAAGAGTGTATTAAAGAACACCAGGTTTGACTGGGAAATTGGAGAGGAATGCGGCACCAGAGCCACTTCACCTAAACGTTTCGAGCCTTCATCTGTTTCCAGCAATTGTTCTAAGACGTCCTGGCCTGCTTCAGCCTTGTAGTCTACTACTTTTCCATCTTTAAAGGTAAGCGTGAAGTTTTCAATTAAATGACCATTATAATTCAACGGCTTGGTGCTGGTTACCGTTCCGTTTACACCCTCGCGATGGGGCATGGTGAAAACTTCCTCTGTTGGGATGTTTGGATTAAAAGCGGCGCCTGTTTCAGCTACGGCTGATCCTCCATGCCAAACGTGGTTTTCCGGCAACTCTATCGTTAAATCGGTTCCAGGGGCTTTATAGATAAGTTTCTTATACTGCTTGTCATTAAGAACCTCTCTGGCACGACGGAGCGTTTCGTTATGGGCGTTCCATGCTTCAATTGGATCTTCATGGTCAACACGTGTAATACTGAAAATCTGTTCCCACAACTTTTCAGTGCCCTCCTCTACATCATCCTGAGGGTAAACCTTCTTGACCCACCCTTCAGTCGGAATCGCAACGATGGACCACTGAATACGATCGTTCATCATGTAATCGCGGTATTCGGTCAAGGCCTGGCCTGCCGCCTTGTTTGCAGCAGCCGGTTTCTTGGGATCAATCCCTTTTAATAGTTCCGGATTGGGAGCGTAAACCTGAAGAATGGCTCCTCCATTTTTTACGTGTTCGGTCATTTTCTGTACACGCCAGTCGGGAAAACCTTCCAGGACTCTCATAGGCTCATTCTCGTAGCTTAATCGGGTCAGCACTTCATCGTTCCATTGCACCTGTACATTTTCGGCTCCGGCAGCATAGGCCTCCTCTACAACCTTATGTACAAAATCAGCCCCTTCAATGGGAGCATTAATAATCAGTGCCTGTTCTTTTTGAATATTTACTCCTGTTTGAATGGCAAGCTTTGCGTATTTTCTTAAAACGTTCTCGGATGGTTTCATTTATTTTCTCTCCTTTTTATTTTCTATTATTCTTATTCCACACTTTCACCCTTCAGTCCTTTTGAATCGTTAATGAAGGTTGGAGTTCAAGCTCTACATTTCCTTTAATGGCTCGGGAAATCATACAGCTTGTTTCCGCTTTTTCAGCTAGCTTCCTGAGCTTATCCAAATCCTTATCTGTAGCATGTGCCTGCAGACTTACAGTTGGTTTATGAATAATCTTTTTATAGGTGAATACGCCATTTGTGACATCCACAATGCCCTCTGATTCCATATCCATTTCATGCAAGGGTAAGTCTGCCCGCTCAATCATAGCGGCTAAAGTGATAATATAGCAGGTTGCTGCTGCCCCCAACAGCATTTCATCAGGATTTGTCCCCTCTCCAGGTCCATCCATTTCATGCGGGATGGAGATTTTCGTCTTTAGGTTGCCAGCATCTATTTGCCCTACATTGTTTCTGCCTCCAGGCCAGTCCGCTTTTAAATGAAATGTGTGTTCTGCCATCATTGATTCACTCCTTTATATAAGTTGAGACTGTTTTGGTGCTGCTCGAGCGATTGCAATTGACTTACAGCCGGTTCATCCTTCAGGCACACGACTCCCTATTCCTCTTCCAGGTATTCCTTCAGAACTTGAACATGATTATGTACAGGGTCCTTTGCTGCGTATAGCAATGTTACCTTTTCCTGCTCTGCTAATTCCCGCACATAGGCAACAGCTTTTATTTTTTCAGGGTGGGTGGCTAATTCCTTTTGAAACTCTGTTTTGAATTGCCCAAACTTGTCCGGATCATGTCCAAACCATTTTCGTAAGTCGGTGCTGGGAGTGATGTCCTTCAGCCACTCGTCCAGCTGTGCCTTCTGTTTGGATACGCCTCGTGGCCAGACACGATCGACCAGGACTCGCCTTCCATCGCCTTCCTCTGCTGCTTCATAAATTCGTTTTACCTCAATCGCCATTTTTACCCCTTCTTTTCCTTTTCTCTATCATCAGTATATTTTTATGCAATTGGAAATGTAAAGAAAAATCCATCAACAGGATGGGGCCCACTGATGGATCTTTCACTATATGATTCCTGTTTAAGAGGTAAAATGCTGCTCCCACGCTTTGATTTCCCGTTCCAATTCAGCCTGTTTTTGTTCAATGATCGTAAAGTCAACCGCATCGATATAGTAGGATTCCAATTGGTTTCGGAATCGATTGCTGTCCTTCAGTTTTGCGGTTGCCTGCTTCATTTTTTCCTGATATTGCTGTGACAGAGCTGTTATTTCATTCTCATATTTTTCATCCGTACCTGGCTGGATGATTTCCTCATACATATCCACAATTTCATCCCCTTCCCTGGAAGGAAAATGCTCATGTGGACTGGTGCTGTCAAAAATAGCAACGCCAAGCTCCCGGAAAATCAGCATATCCAGGCTATTTGGATCAAAGCCGCAATGATAAACCTCCACTTCAAAGCCTCTGTCTTCTCCCTCGGCGGCCAGCTGTTTCAGCATAGTTGATTTACCGGTACCCGGACGTCCTTTGATAAACAAGCGCTGCAGGATGTCTTCGGTTAAATTCTGAATAAAATCTTTCGGCCCTTCCGGAGTGGCAGCCCCGAGAAACCGGTGAAGCTGAGATCCGCTTTTATCAAGGGTGTCCTCATCGAATATTTCTGTTGTGAGACGGTCTGTTAAATTCCGTGCTTTCTCCGGACTAAGGTTTTTAATATAAATACGTTCCCAATCATCATGTATGCGCAGGGCCTCTTCCATTAAGCTATAAGCATCATCATAACAAGCCTTTATTTGTTTCTTCACCTGAAAAATCTCCTCTTTGTACTTGCGCAACTGCACCGAGTCCCAGGCATCACCCAAATTGACATATTCATCGATCACTCCGGGATATTTAGGTTCTATCACATGAGGCGCCGTACCATCGACAATGCCCAGCTTTAAGTCAGGGATAATCACCCCATCGATGGAGCCATAGTCTGCAGAACAGTGAATATATTCAAGATCATACGCAGAACCCCAGGCCTCCCCGATTTTTTTCATTAGGGTGGACTTCCCTGTACCCGGGCCACCTTTAAGAATATAAATACGTTCCAATCGATTCAGGGTTTCATCAAACAGATTATAAAAGCCCTTAGCCGTATTTCCACTTGCATAATAGTTATAAATTCGCTTACCCAAAAAATCACCTCTTTATGATTTTGGCCACAGAATAATCTATGCAAGTGGAGTGAAATAGGTGAATGCCTATTCTTCTAATTGTTCGGTAAGCTCTTCAACATTTTCATCATCTTCCTGATCCTCATTCTTGCCACCCAGGAACCAACCGGCTACAAGAATGGCCACTAAAACAATATAGAAGGTGAGCTTCCAGCCTGTGGAATGTGGAAAATGCTCATCAATAATACCCACATTTTCATGTCCTAACGTAATAACGGCCAATTTCACACCGACCCAGCCTACAACAATAAAGGCTGCTGTTTCCAGCCCCGGACGCTGGTGCAGCAGTTTGACAAAGAAGGAGGCGGCAAATCTCATAATGATTACACCGATTAAACCTCCGGCGAGGACCACAGTAAACTGTCCTGCATCCATTCCGCCAATTTCTCCAAGGGCGGTTTCAGGAAGAGCGACAGCAAGAGCGACAGCAGCCAGGATAGAATCTACCGCAAAGGCAATATCGGCCAGTTCAACTTTAAGGACTGTCATCCAGAAACCAGACCCTTCCTCAGCTGTTCCTGCTTCTCCCTCTTCGTTCTCATCCTGTTCATCCTGTTTTTTCACATATTTCTTAAACAAATGATTTAAGGCAAGAAATAGTAAATACGCTGCACCGATCGCCTGTACCTGCCATACATCAGCTATAAAGGAAATTAAAAATAGCGAACCTGCTCTTAAAATAAATGCTCCCAATAAACCGTAAAACAGGGCCTTCTTTCTTTCTTTTTCCGGCAGATGCTTCACCATAATCGCCAGTACCAAAGCATTATCTGCCGCTAAAATTCCTTCTAGTGCAATGAGCACAAGTAATACCCATCCATATTCCAATAGTAATGCCTGCTCCATAACCTACTCTCCTTTTTTCTGAATCATGATCTGCCATCTTTTTAAGTACAAAAAAGAGCCTTCACCAAACTGGTAAAGGCCCAAAAAAAGACCTTTACGAATAGTGTACCCGTAAAGGTCTCGCTAACAACTTTTGTTGCCAATAAAGCCGGAGAAAAAAATTTTTTCTCGAAATGACGACTTTATTGAGAAGCTACTCCCCTTTAATCAAACGCTCTTTTATTGTGCATACTTTATAGTACCGGCATTCCTGTTAATTGTCAACGTTAAACGTTCAGTTTCATTTTCTGCGGATTCATGATTTCATCAAAGTGTTCAACCGCTATCCTTTCATCATCCAGCCCCTGATAATGAAACAAGCCATCCATAAATAAGGCAGCTATCTTTTGATCCCGATCTGTTTGTGACCGTTTCAGAGCATGGGTGGCCAGGTAAATATCTGTCATAAATCTGGCAATTCTCCGGCTGTGGTAGGTTTGCACCGATTCATTCTTACCCTGAATATAGGCAATCATATTCTTTAATTCCTGCAGAGAATGTCCTATTCGTTCTTTATATTTCTCTTCTGCCTGCACATTAGATAAATGATGCTCCACTTCTCGTATAAATATTTCGTGTACCCGGTATTTATGCATTAATCGCAAAACTTCCAGGGACAAAATATTGTCTGTTCCTTCCCAAACGGTAAGAACCTGGGCATCCCTCAGCAGACGAGGTGTAACAAAATCCTCAATATAGCCATTTCCACCATGAAGCTCAATCGACTCATGGCTAAAGTCAATCGCCTCTTTTGCTGTACGAGCCTTCAACAGTGCAATCAGCAGGCGATTCATGGCCACTTCTTCTTCGGTCCTGCTGCCTCGGTCCCGCATCACCTGATCAAAGAGCTCAATGGATTCAAATAAGGCGGATAATTGAACTTCAAACCTTGACTGAAGATTCGCCAGGGTTTCCTGAACCATAGGGTACTGAATGATTTTCTGACCAAAAGCCTCCCGCTCATCTGCATATGCATAGCCTTCCTTCAGAGCACGCTTCATAATCCCGAGTGAAGCTGTTGCGTTACATACCCTTGATAAATTCAGGGCTTCCATCATATAGTAAAAGCCCTGATCCGGTTCGCCAACCAGGTACGCTTCCGAACCTTCCAATTCAATTTCAGCGGAAGGCACCGCACGTACACCGAGCTTATCCTTTAACCGGCGTACTTTTATATGATTCGTTCGGCCATTGTCTCTTTTCCACGGGACCAGAAACAGACTGAGACCCTTTGTACCGGCCTTGCTTTCTTCCGTTCGTGCAAGCACAGCTGCGACTCCGCACTGTCCGGAATTGGACGCAAAATACTTTTCTCCATATAATCGGTAATGATCCCCATCTCTGACTGCCTTCACTTCATTCGCGCCCACATCCGATCCGCCCTGCCGTTCCGTTAAAAAGGTTGCTCCTTCATATAATTCCTCATTTCCGGTTGAAAGCACGTGGGGAAGAAACCTCCTTTTTAAGTCCTCATCTGCATACTCATCAATCAGGTAGGCCACTGCCATTGTAAGCGTGACTGGACAGTAAAATCCCGGTTCCACCTGGGAAAGCAAGTAGCCCTGGGCATAAGAATACAAATAATTTCCCTTTCGGCCTAAATCAGGGATTGGCTTGTGAACATATCCAACAATACCTGTGTTATAGGTATCCTCGACTGTTTTTTTATAGCCTTCATTCACCCAGATTTCAGAAACATCCTCCCCATAGCGATTGTATTTGATTAGTCTGGGCTGACCTTCCCGATCTGTGTGTACGGCTCTCGGATCAAATTCCTGATAACACTTATGATAAAACTCTTCCAATTCTTTTTCTGCATACTGATATAGCTCAGGGTCCAGCTTTTCCTTAAGTATTTTCAACAATAAATACTCCTGTTGATGAAAATCTTTCATTTCATCCACCCTCTCCTCTTTATATCCGTTTTAATAAAATTTTCTGAATATTTAAATTATAGCATTTCCTTATGAATTTTTTAAGGTTCCAGCTCCGAAAACTTCCAATCTTAATTTTTTCTTTCATGGCAGCATTTTTGTAGGACAAATTGCATAGATTTGTAATGACCTAATATTCAGATTATTTGGAATAACAGACTATTCCGCAACTTAAAGAAGTAATACTCAGCATACTCAAGCTTAACTCGTCTCAGTTGTTTATCTCCAAATATTTACTAATTAATAAAGTTATATCCAATTTGAAGAAACAAAACCTTGAGTATAAAGTAATTTATATAGGCGAAAAACGACTGCATCTACAATTTGCCAGCGCACTTTATGCTCACTTCTGGAGGTGGTACATAAACATTTGCAAGTCGCAAATTAGTAGATTGGCAGTACAGCAACAGGCACTATTCATTATAGAAACATTTAAAAGTTTATTTAAAAAATCTTTTGGGAGGGGTCAATAGACCAATGAAAAAACTATTATCAATTTTTGCTTTAGTACTGACTGTATTCTTAATAACAGCATGTGGGTCATCTAGTGAAACTGATGGAGACACAAGCGGTGATAATGGAAATAGTGGTGAACAATCCAGTGATGAAGGTTCAGGAGAAGCCAGTGGCAAACTTGCTGAACTAAGAGAAGCTGGCGTTGTAAAAATTGGTTTTGCGAACGAAAAGCCATACGCTTATCAGGATGAAAATGGTGAACTTAAAGGGGAAGCCGTTGCGATTGCAAAGGCTGTTTTTAAAGAGTTAGGTGTTGATGAAGTAGATGGTCAGTTAGCTGATTTCAGTCAATTAATCGCAGGTGTGCAGGCTGGTAAGTTTGATGTTGCTACAGCTGGTATGGCGATTACACCTGAACGTTGTAAGCAGGCAGACTTTGGTGAGCCTGAAATCCAATATGGTGAAGGTTTGATTGTTCAAGAAGGGAACCCATTAGATCTTCATAGCTACTCAGATATTGCAGATAACCCAGATGTAACGGTTTCTGTAATGTCCGGTGCTACTGAAATTGGTTTCCTGAAAGAAATGGGAGTAAGTGAAGATCAAATTAGTGAAGCTCCGGATATTCCGGCAACGTTCGCAGCCGTTCAATCCGGAAGAGCAGATGCAACGACTGGTACGGAAATGACCATTAAAATGGCATTAGAATCTTCTGATCAGGATGCACTTGAGTTCGTTGAAGACTTTGAACAGCCTGATATAGAAGGCGTGCCAAGCTATGGTGCTGCCGTATTCCATCAAGACAATGACGATTTGAGAGAAGCTTACAACGAAGTACTTCAACAAAAGAAAGAAGACGGTGAAATATTAGATCTCATTACACCATCTGGTTTCAGTGAACGTAACCTCGTACCTAATGATCTAACCACCGAAGAATTATGCCAGGGATAATGGGGAAATAAAATTACTTTAACAGACCCCCTATTCAGGGGGTCTGTTTTCTAATAGGAAAGGGTGAAAAGCGATTAGTACCATAATTGAAATTTTTGATGTTTTACTTCGTGGAATTAACATCACTATCACTGTACTGCTTGCATCGGCCGTATTATCCTTTATCATCGCCTTTCTCGCCGGGTTCGGCCGAATTGCCAAGAACCCCATCATTCGCAAGTTTACAGGATTTTATATAGAAGTATTTCGTGGTACTTCTTTAATTGTTCAGTTATTCTGGTTTTACTATGCTTTACCAGGTTTATTTGGAATTGATTTAGGTACAGATTTCTGGGCAGCAGTCGTAGCCATATCTATGAACTACGGCGCTTATATGTCTGAAGTCGTTCGAGGATCTATTCTTTCTGTATCCGATGGTCAGAAGGAAGCAGCGACTGCCCTTAATATGTCCAGATTTCAACGTATGAGATTGGTTATCTTACCTCAGGCCGTACGTATGATGCTACCGGAATTCGGTAACTACCTTATTCAAATGCTGAAGGCAACTTCACTTGTCTCTCTCATCGGTTTAACCGATATTTTATACCACGGCGATATATTCAGAAGTACAAATCTATCGCTGGCACCTACAGTTTACCTTTTAATTCTCGTCTTTTACTTTATTTTAGCCCTTCCTCTAATCTGGTTAACACGTTGGGCAGAAAAGCAATCATCGAAGGGAGTGGCTACTGAATGACTTGGAGCTGGAATTATGTCTGGGAATCACTCCCATTAATTTTTGAGGGAATGTGGATTACACTGGGACTGACCATTGGCTGTTTTGCCTTTGCCATGCTCTTTGGGTTTGTATGGACTTTTCTACGACGCATACCATGGACGTCTGTTCAAAAGCTTGTAGGATTTCTATTGGAGTTTATCCGATCCACGCCTCCACTCGTACAGCTATTCTTTCTATTTTATGCATGGCCGATGGTACCTTACGTTGGGGTAACACTTGATCCAATATCCTGTGCAATTTTGGGATTAGGCGGACACTTTAGTACGTATATTTCAGAGATTTACCGGTCTGGCATTGAGTCCGTTGATAAAGGACAATGGGAGGCTGCAAAAGCATTAAATCTATCAACAGGTAAAAAATGGACAAAAATTATCTTACCACAGGCGATACCTCCAACCATTCCAATGTTAGGGAATTACCTCATTATTATGTTTAAAGAGGTTCCATTAACAGCCACAATTGGAGTTACCGGTATGCTTCATGCTGCTGAATCCTTTGGAGCCCAGACGTTTGCATACGTAGAGCCCTTAACACTAGTGGCGTTGTTCTTCCTTGCTATGAGTTATCCATCAGCTGTTCTCATAAGGAAGCTGGAGAAGAAATTTAACCGTCGCTTTGATAAAAAGAATCCGACTGGTACGAATAATAATATGGATAAAGGAGTGGCAGTAAATGGCTGATCCCATTGTACGATATAAAGATGTTCATAAATCATTTGGCGAGGTTGAAGTATTAAAGGGCATTGACCTTGATATTGCCCCTGCCGAAAAAATTGCATTGATTGGTCCAAGTGGTTCCGGAAAAACCACGATTATTCGAATGCTTATGACCCTTGAGGAGCCTACTTCCGGAGTTATTGAGGTCGATGGACGCCCGCTTTGGCATATGGAAAAGGAAGGAGAACTTGTCCCTGCGAATGAAAAGCATTTGCGTGAGGTTCGAGGAGACATCGGAATGGTGTTTCAGCACTTCAATCTCTTTCCACACATGTCTATTTTAGATAACTGTATGGTTGCTCCTGTTCATGTAAAAGGAGAGCCAAAGGATGAGGCCAGACAGCGTTCCATTGAAATGCTGGAGAAAGTTGGTCTGGGAGATAAACTGGATAACTATCCAAGCCAGTTATCCGGCGGACAAAAGCAGCGTGTCGCAATGGCCAGAGCACTTGTTATGCGTCCAAAGGTGATGCTATTTGACGAGGTAACCTCTGCTCTTGACCCTGAGCTTGTAGGAGAGGTTCTGGAGGTTATCCGGGACATTGCAAAGGAAGGGGAAATGGCCATGATACTCGTTACACACGAAATGGAATTTGCCCGTGACATTGCTGATCGTGTTCTGTTCCTTGATGAAGGGACGATTGCAGAAGAGGGATCTCCTGAAGAAGTACTGGAAAATTCCAAGAGTGAACGTTTACAGTCCTTCCTCAGTCGTTTCCGTTCTTCATCACCATCTTAATAAGAACGTTATAAAAGGGATGCCAGCTGTCTGCTGATCCCTTTTATATTCTAATCTATTCCGTTACTTCAATTAATCCCTTAGCACCCTTAGTTGCGTGATTGAATTGGTGAGTTACGAATGGGAAGGTTCCTTCTTCGGTTACCGTAAATTCTACGACTGCTCCTCCACTGGCTGGAAGCATGACAAACGCTCATCTATGTCCGAATTGTGAATAAATGATCTGAAGTACAGATAACCCTTTCCCTCGCTTCCTCCTTTGTATCATGGTAAACTCTAAGAAAATGAATTTTTAAAGGGGATGAGAGAAAATCATGGCAACAAAAAAGGAAATTGAACAGGAGATTGAACAGCTTAAAATGGATTACATACGCATTCAGGGTGATTTAGATAAGCTGGAGGCTACAGGCGGAAGAGTTTCTCCACTCGAAAAAACCCTGGAACGAATGGAACAGCAGCTGGCCGATCTGAGAAAACAACTGGAAGATGCAAAATAATAGAATGAAGAGTTCATTGCAACTATGCAATGAACTTTTTATATTTTATAGATTAGAATATATAAAGTGAAACTTCCGTCAGTGGGGGGCTCCATCCCCCACTGATGGTTAGTTGAACTTATCAGGAGTTTACTGGCCGTTTCCCCCCACACTTAGTCTTGTTAAGGTACCCTCAAGAATTGAAGTGGGGATTACGGCCAATTAATACGTGATAAAGCTGATGGCTGTGGATAAGATTTCAGAAAGAGGTTATTCCGCATTTGTGCTATAACCGACATCATTCGCCATTAATTTACATTTTTCCAAGACTATTCGATCACCCTACCGTAGCCCATATCTCCTATTCCCCATCAGATAGCCTTTATAGAATTTTCTTTAAAAAATAAACATGATATGATGAAACCGAATGCAACATTTTCCGACAGAGTTAAAATAAGGATGACATCCCTTTTATTCTCACTAGATTTCATCAGGTTTAAAGTGAATCTTCCATCAGTGGGAGGATTACGCCAGTTAATGCGAGATAAACTGGCTTTTTCCCTAAATCTGCTGACGGGATAGCGCCAGTCATTACACGATAAAGGTGGTACATATGTCAAACCAGGAAAATCATTATATGTTCTTTAATGAAGAGGAGATGTTTCAGCTTTTTACATCTTTATTCGATATTGTATTTTTAATGAAATATGAACCACCTGATCAATTCCGCTATCTAAAAGTAAGCCAAACAGCGAAAAAGCTGGCCATGCTTCATGATGAAGATATTGGGAGAACGATAAGAGAGATCTTTCACCAATCCGTGGCTGACCACTTGATCGGATATTATCAACAAGCTGTTACGACAAATAAAAAAATAACCTTTCGTGATCGTATGAATATTAATTCAGAAAATCGCTATGGGGAAACCATATTAATTCCGTTTACTTACGAGAATGTGACCTATGTGATTGGGCTTACCCGTGACATTACACATGTGGTCAATTTAGAAAACAATCAGGGAAATGATCCGATTACGGGACTTCCTTTTGTTGACAACTTTATAGAGCGGTTAGAGACTACACAGCACACGAAAAAGTTTGAGGGGTCCGTATGGTACCTGTTTTACATTGGTATTAATCAGCTGTCCTTTGTTCAGTATTCGAACCAGAACGTGGAGACCGATCTGCTAAAGGAAATCACCAATCGGCTGCAGCGCTTCCTGAAAAATGAGGACCAGCTTAGCCGGGCTTCAGGAAATGAGTTCATCATCGCCGTCCGATCCACTAGTCATAATAAGTCTGAACAGCTTGCCAGCCAGATATATGAAGCCATTCAGCATCCCTATCAAACCGAAGAATTCGAAGTTGTTGTTCAGCCTTCCATCGGTGTTGCTAAAATGTCACCTGAGGACTACAATGTACAGCAGACGGTTACCGATGCCTTTCATGGAATGCTTCAGGCCAAATCAATAAAGGATCGGCAAATCTTTATTACATTCGCCCAGACTCATATTGAAAGCAATTTACGGCAGAAAACCCTGGAGCAGGATCTGGCCTATGCTCTCCAGCACAACGAACTGGAAATATACTATCAGCCAAAGCTTGATATTCGGAGTAATGAGTTCAGTCTTGAGGCCCTGCTGAGATGGAATCATGCTAAATATGGACTGATCCCCCCAAATGAGTTTATCCCGATCGCCGAAGAAAACCATTCGATTCAATCCATTGGGCGCTGGGTGCTGAAACAGGTCTGTCAGGATATGCATTTACTAAAGAAGGTTATACCAAATATTCGTGTTGCTGTTAATATATCTCCTGTACAGTTGAACGAATCAGCCTTTGTTGATTATATAAAAGAAACCGTTGCCGGATATCAAACGAACCCTGAAGACATTGAGTTGGAGATTACAGAAAATGATCTGTTGAACCTGGATGCAGCACAAAAACAATTTGAAGAGTTATCAGATGCAGGTTTTTCGATTGTGCTCGATGATTTCGGGACGAACTATTCTTCCTTAAATTACCTGAAGGAGCTTTCGGTGCAAAAAATTAAAATTGATAAATCCTTTATTATGAATATGGATTACCATCAAAAAGACCAGCAGATTGTGCAAATGATCATTAAGCTGGCCAAAAACCTGGAATTGGAGGTTACAGCGGAAGGGGTCGAAAAAAGAAAGCATATCGACATGCTTTCAAAAATGGATTGTACGGAAATTCAGGGATATTACCTGAGCAAACCCCTTCCTCTTCAGGAAATCATAAAGAAATTAGAGAGTAAGCAAATGGAACTGTGAAAAAATAGTGGGTATGCCTGTTATTTCGGCATACCCACTTTTGTTTACCTTTTATCTGTTCCTCTTATTCCTTTCCCTTTTCTTCCCTGTTTGGAATTCCGGTTAAATCCCTTCATTGGGTCTTCATCCGTATATTCCGCAGAGAACTCCATATCAGGGGTACTCTCCGCCGGTGTCTGGTTCGTTTTCTTTGCAGCTTCATAAGCCGTTTTTCGTTTTGTCATGGGATACCCTCCTTTTTACGATTTAGTTTTTGATAAATCGCAAAAAGGATACGTAACGTTACAGCATCCTTTTATTGTTAATAGCATCCTTCAGGCTCTTCTGCATAGCCCCAATTCCCTTTGAGCCGTGTAAAGGATAGTGTAAAGAAGCCTGAGGAAAAAGCTGCTCCATAATCGGCTTAAACTTTTTCCCGCCCAGCATCACGACCCTTTTTGCATCTGAAAGGCCCTTTTCACTAAGCTGCTGGCTCATGCGTTCTACAGATATGACATCAGGATTCTTTTTCATACTGAAGGACAAATTATAGGTTTCCGGAACAAACTCATCGGGATTCAGAATTCCATATTTAGGCGAAATAATAACCCAATGAACATTGATCATTTCTACATACTGCTGCAGCAATCGATGAAAGGTTCCTGTATAGGCCTCACAAGCCTTCACACTGCCAAGCTCCGGCTTATGGTCCCAGATTTTCGGTTTCCCGGAAGGAATGACATATAGCTCATTCAAATTCTCCAATACTTTCCCCTGCTTTCCTTAAAACAGTCTCTTTTATTATATCAGACATGTTTTCTCCTGATATTCCTTATCTCCCTAACGATTATTTTAAAGTTCAGTTGCTTGCTTCCATGTTTATCAAGAGCTCTTTAATTTTCTGGTTGATCTGGCTTATATCAGCCCGGGAATGCTGATCATTATGGATATTGAACTGACGCTTTTTATCTAGTATCCGATAAACACTTTCGTTAATGCGTTGTTCGGATAAATCCCCTGTCTTTACCGCCTGCTTCAGTTTTTTGAAGGTTTCCGCGACATTTTCCTTTTGATGAGCGATTAACAGGATATCACTACCTGCTTTTACCGATTGTACAGCTGCATCAGCCACTGTATATTGATTGGTGATTGCCTTCATCGTTAAATCATCCGTGATTACCAGGCCTTCAAATCCCATTTGATTACGAAGCAACCCCTGAATCATCCTCTTAGATAGAGAAGCCGGATACTTATTATCAATGTTGGGTACGGATAGATGTGCCATCATTACAGCATCGGCATTCCGCTTAATCGCTGCTTTAAAAGGCTTAAGCTCTAAATCCTGAAGCTCCTCTAATGATTTGCTTACGACCGGAAGTTCCTCATGGGAGTCAAGGGATGTATCCCCATGTCCCGGAAAATGCTTTACAACCGGAATTACTCCCGTGGCCCGTATACCGTTCATTACAGCCAACCCGTGCTTTGTTACTTTTTCTGCTGTGGAGCCAAACGCCCTTCTCCCGATAATTGGATTTTCCGGATTCGTATTAATATCAAGAACAGGGGCAAAATCCATATTAAAGCCGAGGGGCTGAATCTGATTAGCCAGCATATTTCCGTATTGAAAGGACAGCTCCGGCTGATCCACTTCACCTACTTCCCTGGCATCAGGAAGGGCTTTCAACTCATCAGGGACCCTGCTTATTTCCCCACCTTCTTCATCAATCCCCAAAAATAGAGGAATTTGTCCCTTATTCTTATGCTTTATATGATTTAACAGCTTTGTAGTCTGCTCTACATCGAGGAGATTTTCTTTAAATAGAATGAGTCCCCCTACGTGATAGTCCTCAATATAAGCCTTCACTTCCCCGTTCAAACGGGTCCCCTCAAAGCCGACAAGCAGCATCTGACCAATTTTCTCGTCCAGACTGAGGGACTCAATCTGCCGTTCAATATCATCAGGATGTTCTTTTGGATCGCTGCTCCCAATTGTATAAGGGAAAATAATCATGACAATAAAAATAAAAGCATACAGCCACGCTTTTTTAAGCATTACAACACCTCGGTTGAATGTAATAAGGGTTATTCCTGTTGTTTCTCAGTTTAATCATACTCGTACAATAGAGACGTTATGCTCTGAACCATGGCAAATCTGTTCCAAATTTTTCTGCCATATCCTTGGAATCCTTTTTTCTTCCCTTCCGATAATCCGCCCGTTTTTCCGCACCCTGATGGAGCCACTGTTCCTCTTCTGTTTCCGGATAAACCTGCGGGACAGGGGCAGGCTTACTATTTTCATCAATGGCTACCATTGTAAGGAATGCCGTTGCACAAATATTTCGCTCCCCCGTAAGAAGATTCTCCGTTACAGCCTTTACGAATACTTCCATAGACGTTTTGTGTGTATAAGTGACAAAAGCTTCCAGACAAATGGTATCCCCCTCATGTACAGGGGTAAGAAAATCCACTGAATCCGTAGAAGCCGTCACAACCGTTTTTCTGGCATGACGTGATGCGGCAATAGCTGAAACATCATCAATATAAGCCATGAGCTTCCCGCCAAAAAGTGTTCCATGAGCATTCGTGTCTGGAGGGAGCACATGCGAAGTTTTCACTGTTAACGAATGTTTACAAGGTTTTTTTTCATTTTCCATTATTGCTTTCCTCTCTTCCTTTATTCAATCTTTCCTAATTCTTAGTTTTCCTGTTTCTATTAAATTCATCCATAACGGGGTGAATGATAAAGTGAAACTTCCATCAGTGGGGGGCTCCATCCCCCCACTTAGTCTTGTTGGGTTACCCTCAAAACTTGAAGTGGGGGTATTACGGCCAGTTAATACGTGATAAACTAATTTATATCAAAGAAGTAGGCGGATGGTCAAAAAGAGCAGCTTGCCTGTTTGGCAGCTGCTCATTGAGAAAATTCACTCATATATTCACTTAATGTTTGCTGTAAGGTTGCTTTGGTTTCGACGTCCAGTTTTCCGAAATTCATAAATTTACGGACCAGTTCCGGACGAATGCCTGTAAGCAATGGTTTACATCCCATCATCTTAACCCCATCAATTACCTTTAAAATTTGACTGATGGTATCTTCCTCCATATCCACGACTCCGGAAAAGTCCATAATTAACGTTCCAATACGGACTTTGCCAATTTCCATCAATACCTGCTCTTCGATAATGCTGGCCCGGTTATAATCAATGGTTCCAATTAAGGGAAGAACGCTTATGGTGGAGGTAATCGGAATAAGTGGAACTGATAATTTTTCTACCAGCCGCTTATGTTTCTCAATCAGTTCATCCTTATACCTTGAATAGCTTATAAAAAAGGCGTTCAAAAACTCATCCATTTGATCATTAATTTGTTTTTCCTGCGTATAGAAGTGATCAATCGTCGCCTCTTTATTATGCTTCTGATCATATTGATACAGGAAAAACCACAACGTTCTTCGGATTGCATTTACCCATTCCAGCTTAAAAGCTACGGTTAAAGAGTGCTTGGCCCAGGCTATGCCTTCCTGTCTGGCAAATGCCACAACCTCTTCGTGCTGCTCTTCAACAATATATAACACTAGTTTATGAGCATTATTAATTAAATTAATATTACCGATGCGATGAATTTCATCAATTTTATCCCGTACATTGACCGCTTCTTCCAGCAAATACTCTTCAAATTGATCACGATTATTGACTAAAAAGCTTTTCATATCCTGTCCTTCTTGAAAATTCAATTCCAAAGAACATCGCTCCCTTAGCTACTAAGTAAGTTAAAATAAAATGATTAAAAAATGCCTATGTATAAAAAAAAGGTATAATTAGTATAGCAAATTTCTAATATTTAGTCATCGTGTTTTCTATATATACAGTTACAATCATGCAAATAGGGGTTGTAAAGTTGTATCTGCTCATTCGTATACGTGGCATGGCCAATTTCTACGTAAAATAGCATATCAACCAAACAGTGGGCTGATATGCTATTTCCACTTTCATCGTATTCCTCGGGTATACTACATTTATTTTTTCATATCCAGGATTATTACGCTTCGTTTGTTGCTTTTAAAGAAATTTTCTCAAGCATATCCTTCGTCATCGTTTGTAAATCATAGTTTGGCTTAAAGCCCCATTCGTCCTTCGCTGCACGGCAGTCAATGGAGTCCGGCCAGCTTTCGGCTATAGCCTGACGGGCGGGATCTACATCATAGGTCAACTGAAAGTCAGGGATATGATGTCTGATTGCTTCAGCAAAATCCTCTGGTGCAGCGCTTATGGCCGATACATTAAACGCATTTCGGTGGACCAGGCGGCTGCTGTCGGCTTCCATCAGTTGAATAATCGCCTGAATCGCATCTGGCATATACATCATATCCATATACGTTCCGGCTCCAATATAGGAAGTGTAGGCTCTTTTTTCCTTTGCTTCATAATACATTTCTACAGCATAATCAGTTGTTCCGCCTCCAGGCTTGGTAACATACGAAATTAGGCCGGGAAAGCGAAGGCCACGGGTATCCACCCCGAATTTTTCATAATAATAGTCACACAATAGTTCTCCGGAAACTTTATTGACTCCATACATCGTGTTCGGGCGCTGGATGGTATCCTGAGGGGTTTGATCCTTTGGGGTTCCCGGACCAAAGGCACCTATCGAACTCGGCGTAAAGAATTGGGTGTTCATTTCCCGCGCCACCTCCAACGCGTTCACAAGCCCTCCCATATTAATGTTCCAGGCCAGCTGTGGGTTCGCTTCTGCTTTTGCTGACAAAAGAGCTGCCAAGTGGATAACGGTGTCCACATTGTATTCCTTCGCTAAGGAAGCAAAATGTCCAGCATTCTGAACGTCTAATATTTCAAAAGGACCGGAATGAACGACCTCACAATCCTGTTTACGAACGTCCGTCGCAACAACAGAAGCATCTCCATATTCCTGCCGAAGCTTCATGACTAACTCAGAGCCAATTTGCCCCAGCGCTCCGGTAACCAATATTTTTTTCATTGTCGTTCCCCCTGCTTCTCCTCGTTGTTTCATAATAAAGTGAAACTTCCATCAGTGGAGGGGTTCTCCATCCCCCACTGATGGTTAGTTGAACTTATCAGGAATTTACTAGCCGATTACCCCTCACCTGCACATTTCGTTTCAGGAATGCTTAAAGGCAGGGGATTACAGCTTGTTAACGTGATAAAATTCCCAATTCTTTACCAATCTTCTCATACACCCCAAGTGCCTGATCGAGCATCTCTTTTGTATGAGCCGCTGTAGGCATATTTCGAACTCTTCCTGTACCTCTTGGAACGGTAGGGAATACAATCGATTTGGCGTAAACCCCTTCTTCAATCAGCCGTTTACTGAATGTCTGCGTTGTATTTTCATCACCAATGATGACCGGCGTAATCGGTGTCTCACTATGACCAATATCATAACCGAGCTGCTTCAGACCATTTTTGAGATACTCACTGTTCTCCCACATTTTCTGCTGAAGCTCCTCACTCTCCATAATCAAATCAATGGCTTTAATCGTTGCAGCCGCATCTGCCGGGGTCACTGCTGTGGAGAATAAAAATGGACGGGAGCGAACCTTCAGCCAGTCAATGAGATTTTGTTTCCCGGCTACATAACCGCCAATAACGCCAATTGCCTTTGACAGCGTCCCCATTTGGAAATCAACTTTATCCTGAAGACCAAAGTGTTTAACCGTTCCTGCTCCCTTTCCAAGCACACCGGATCCGTGAGCATCATCCACATAAGTCATAAGGTCAAACTCTTCGGCAATTTCTACAATTTCAGGAAGTCTGGCTACATCTCCATCCATGGAAAATACCCCGTCGGTTATAACCATAACTTTATTATATTGACCGGATTCCACCGCTTCCTTCGCTTTCGCACGAAGATCATCCATATCCGAGTGATTAAAACGAATAATTTTGGCACGTGATAACCGGCAGCCATCAATAATCGAGGCATGATTTAATTCATCGGATAAAATCGCATCATTTTTGTCCATAACAGCAGAAATGGCTGCCATGTTGCAGTTAAAGCCTGACTGATAGGATATCGCGGCTTCGGTTCCTTTAAATTGTGCCAGCTTTCTCTCCAGTTCATTATGCAAATCCAGCGTCCCGTTAATTGTACGTACGGCACCTGCTCCCACACCATGGGATTTAACGGCCTGAACGGCTTCATCCTTTAAACGCTCATCCGTTGCCAATCCTAAATAATTGTTGGATGAAAGATTGACAAGTTCCTTTCCATTGATGGTAATGACAGGCCCATTGGCTCCTTCTACCGTATCAATCTCGTTGTACAATCCCTTTGTTTTTAAGTCTGCTAAATGTTCATCTAAAAAGTGCTGCAGCTTTTGACTCGTCATCATATCCCTCCTCAGCATTTTCCTGTATATACATTTGTCTATATGATGTGTACATTATGTTTAAGTTAAAGCTTGCTATTACAATTTTATTATAGCATATATTTTATCTATGTTCATTTCAAAAGGACAACAAAATTCTACATATTTCCTTTTTGCAACTAGTACACCTTCATCATTTTTTGCCATACTCCGGCAGCCGTCTATGCTCAAATGAAAATCTTGAATAGGATGATAATGGACAATGGATGATTACGTGCTAAGGAGGGAAGCAGATGGATCGAGGCTTTTTCCAGAACGTAGAGAAATCTACCGGTGTAAAGCAGGATGACATTATGAGACTCGTAAAATCCGTGCAAAGTGCAGATTTAAGTAATGAAAGAACCGTACGAAAATTGATTCACCAGGTATCCAAAATGGCCAACAAACCAGTATCTAAGAAAACAGAAGATCAATTGGTGCGTTCCATTATGAATAAACAGATTCCGAGCATGAATGATTTGAAGAAAAAATTTTAAGGCAACGGATTCGTGGGAGATTTCCTTCATGATCTCCCACTTTTCATTTGTTTGATGAATGGATCCCTGACAAGCTGCTGTGTGGTCTGAGATTCATAGTTCATAGATTCTGTACATTCCGCTCAAGAACTGGGGAAAAATCCCCGCCATGCCTTTCCATTTTTGCTATACTAAACCCAGGTGATAAAGCTATGAAGCGAAAACATGTATTTACCCTTATATTCTTATCCCTCATCAGTTGTTTTCTGATGTTCATGATTGAGCAGGTCTTTAAAGCAACATACGTGCCGAAATCATCGGCCAAAATATTTCTGTTTTTATTCGCCCCTCTGCTGGTCATTCGGTTGATCTGGAAGCAGCGTATCCTGGTTTTTCTAAATCTAAAGGAAATCGACTGGAATCGCTTAAAAGGCGGATTCGGACTGGGAATTGCTGCATTTATTATTGTTTTATTGAGCTTTATTCTGCTTAAAGACTATATCAATATGGACGGAATTACAGGGGATTTAAGATCACGATTGAACATTACACTTGAGACGTATATTTTTGTAGCGATTTACATTACATTTGGCAACTCATTGCTGGAGGAGTTCTTTTTCCGGGGATTTATCTTCTTAAAGCTATACCAGGCGAATTACAAAACGTTTGCCTATTTATTCTCTTCTTCCCTTTTTGCTATTTATCATATGGCAATCTTTGCGACGTGGTTCAATATTTGGCTTATCCTGCTTGCCATCGTCGGACTTTTTACCATTGGAATCATTTTTTGCTGGTTAAACACAAAGTCCAACAATTTTTTAAACTCCTGGATTCTGCACATTTTAGCTGATATTGCTGTGGTTTCGCTTGGATTTTACTTATTTCAGACAACATCATAATTTTATTTTCAGAGAACGGATGCCTCCGTTCTCTTTTTCTTTGTTATGTGATAAACATGACTAATTCGCATGGTCATAAACTGGACGATAGGATACCTTAGCGGAGGAAATATACGTAGACTCCAGCGGGAGGAAGGCCTAGGTGAGACCCCGCAGTGCGATAGCATGAGGAGGATCACCAGCCGCCCCGGCAAAGAAGACACTACGAAAATGACCAAAGGGAGTTTGAGTAGGTGTCGCACTTGTACCCCCTGGGTGAAAGCGAAGTATATTTCCGGAGCGGCGGTTCTACACCCACGCCTCGCTGACCTGATCGATCAGTTGCCTCCGCTTTTCTTTTCCGTATGGTTTTGCTTTATTTGGAAAAATTAGTATTAGTGCTATGAATTGTAAAGGAGGAAAAGTCTATGAAAAACCAAATGCCTTCCTTTCCGGAGCCTTTCTGGAGAGATTCTGTTGAATTTGATCGTTATGACTCTCTTGATAAGGATACAGAGGCCGATGTTGTCATAGTTGGCGGAGGGATAACCGGGATTACAGCAGGCTACTTACTGCAAAAAGAGGGTATGAATGTCGTTATTCTTGAGGCCAGCAACATTTTAAATGGGACCACCGGACATACAACAGCAAAAATAACGGCTCAGCACGATATCATTTACGATGAGTTGATTAATCATTTCGGTCTGGAGAAGGCCCACGACTATTATGAAGCGAATATGAGAGCCAAAACATTCATCGAGGACATAATTAAAGAGCACGATATTGATTGTGATTATAAAGAACAGGACGCCATCATCTATTCTACGTCTGATCAGACACAAATGAATTTGGAAACCGAATGGAAAGCCTATGAACAGCTTGGGATTGAACGGGATTTTCTCGATGATGTTCCCCTCCCTATTGATGTAAAAGGGGCTCTCGTTATGAAATACCAGGCTCAATTCCATCCATTAAAATACTTAAAGCACCTGGTGGATGATTTTCTTCAGAATGGCGGAACCATTTACGAAAAAACCACCGCCGTGGATGTACAGGAAGAGGCTCGCCCTAAAGTCATTACGAGGCCAGGACATAAGGTAGCTGCCCAATATGTCATCTCTGCTTCCCACTTTCCTTTTTACGACTTCAAAGGGGGCTATTTTTCCAGAATGTATGCCAGCCGTTCCTATGTGCTCGGAATTAAAGCAAACAAGGAATTCCCCGGCGGCATGTATCTCAGTGCCGATCAGCCCACCCGCTCATTAAGATCCGCTTCTTATAACGGCGAGGAAATGATTATTGTAGGGGGTGAAGGACATAAGACCGGTCATGGCACCAATACGATGAAGCATTATGAAGCTCTGCAGGATTTTGCCAACAGAACGTTCGGCATTCAGGAGTTTCTGTATCGCTGGTCTGCCCAGGATTTGACCACATTGGATAAAGTTCCTTACATTGGGCGATTCAAAAGCAATGAACCAAACATCCTGATTGCCACCGGATTCCGCAAATGGGGCATGACGACAAGTACTGCAGCCGCTCAACTTTTAACAGATATTATTTTAAAGAAGGATAATCCTTCTGAAGAGCTTTACCGCCCATCACGATTTAATGCAGATCCAAGCCTTCGCAAATTTGTCGGTCAAAATCTGGATGTAGCCGGTCATTTTGTAAAAGGAAAAGTCGGAATGACATCGAAATCCATTGATGACCTTAATCCTGAGGAAGGTGCTGTCGTTAAAGTGGACGGGGAAAGAGCCGGAGCCTATAAAGATAAAAATGGAAAGCTGTATGTTGTCAATACAACCTGCACCCATATGGGCTGTGAGCTGGAATGGAATAACGGTGAGCACACCTGGGACTGCCCATGTCATGGTTCCCGTTTTTCCATTGAAGGGGATGTAATCGAAGGCCCTGCTGAACGGCCATTAAGTCAGATTGATGTGGAAGATGGTTCTTAAAAGCTGCTGATACCCACTTTCCCACCAGCGTGGATAATTGGTCCTGCAATAAAACGAACCCATAAGCTAAGCAAAGCTTATGGGTTCGTTTCATTTTAACAGCGGATTTAAATCATTAATTAACTGCTGCAGCTGCTGAGATTGTTCATAATAAAGCTGTTTCGTTTCCTTATCTTTGGTCTGTAAAGCAAAGCCTTCGAGGTCCGCCTGAATTTTTCTCAGCTGGGCAGCGAGCAATGGTTTCTGTTGAATTTGCTGATCATCCGTATCATCTACATATAAGTCAACATAAACATTTCCCTTTGAATCAATTTGAGCCAGAAAGACATCCGAAAAGTTTTGAGCTCCCTGCTTGTTAATCTCTCCCAGCAGCCATTCTTTCGTATAGCCGTATTCCTTTAACTTCTTTTCAATTAATTTACCGTCGATAATAACGATTTGCGGCCGGTGCTCTTCTTCTACCATCATGCCCATTGTTTGTGGGGTCAAAGGCTGCATCCCACTCTTCATCATGACACTTACCTTTCCGTCTGTCTCAAGAACGGCCAGCTCGACATCAGATACTTTAAAAGCATTTTTCTCCCTCAGCTTGATTAGCAAATCATCAAACGTAAAACGGACCTTCTTTAAGTTTTCTTCCAGTATCTTACCATTTTCTACTAAAACCGTTGGCGATCCTTCCACAATATCCCGAAAAGCTAAGGATTTAAGGGCTATGTAGGAAATGATAAATAAGAAAATCGTTAAATAGATAAGCGCCAGAATTCCATTTGTAATTTTGACCGCTTCGTTAATCGCAATCGTTGCAGAAATACTTCCTATTGTGATTCCTACAACATAATCAAAGAAGGTAAATTGAGAAATCTGTTTTTTGCCCATAATTCGCGCCAATATTAATAACACAGTAAAAGCAATAAAGGTCCGTACCAATATTAATAAAAGGTCCGGCATGTGAAAACCCTCCTATCCATACATATTTTCTCCATTTCAAGAGAAAATATGAGCAGAAATGTCAGAAAGGAAGTGAATGATGGTTAAAAAGCTGATTTACATGACGTTAATTCTATGTATTATAACAGGCTGCTCGGCTACACAGGAAACAACTAAGAAATTTAATGAATATTTGAACCAGCTGGAAATGTCTATCCAAACAAACGATTGGAAACAGGCAAATAAGCAGGTGAAAAAGGTAAAAAAACAACATGATAAAGAATTATGGAAGATGCAATTGCTTGGAGAAGACCGAATTTATGATAACATTCAACTTTCAATTAGTCATCTTAAAGCTGCGGTAAAAGCCGAGAATAAAAAAGAAATTATAAAGCAAACGGAAACAATCAGATTCTATGTTACAGAAATTTTTGGAAAACAAAAGGATTGACGTTTATTTTATAATTTCCTAAACAGTTAAAAAACCCTTGCCAGCAAATACTGACAAGGGTTTTTTTACTTAAAATCCTTTATATTCAGGCTCTTCCTGTTCAATTTGCTGCACGCGGGGCTCAAGGGTCTGAATTAAGGATTGCGTTTGCTGAGCCGCGTTATTATATACCTGCTTTGCTTGTTGGTCCTGTGTTTGAAGTGCGAATTGTTCCAGGCTTGCCTGTGCACTTTTCAGGCCTGCTACCGTCTGTTTTACCTGGGCTGATACAGTCATTCGCATTCCCTCCCTTCAAATAGGCGGTACATCTTTATTATCTGCTCCATTACGCTCCTTATAAATGGGGATTTTTGTTACTTTAAGAAAATTCAGCTCAGCTTTCCTTAAGCAAGGTTTTATGCATCCAGATGGCTGCCTGTGACCCCTCTCCCATCGCAATCGTGACCTGTTCCGAATGGGCGACCACATCTCCCGCGGCCCAGACATTGGGTACACTTGTCATTTTCGTGCGGGGATTGACAACAATATGGCGATTCTCCAGCCGCTCTGCTCCCAGCTGTTTTCCAATATCGGATCTCACTTCATTCCCTCCAAATGCGATAAATCCTTTTTCGGCTTTAATCTCCTGACCATTGTCCAATTTAACCCCACCAAATTGATTTCCGTCTGCCAGCACGTCTGTTATGGACATCTCATAATAGGAAATACGTTGTTTCTCAAGCTGCTTCCTTTTTACATCATCCACATCTGTGCGTTCGTGATTGACATAGATCAAATCATCGGTCCAGTAAGATAGGGTTAAAGCCATATTTGCGCCAGGATTTCCAGAGCCTAAAACCATGGTCCTTTTATTCCGAATCTCATGACCATCACAGTCCGGACAGACATAAATACTTTTTCCGAGACATGGATAAATGGCTTCAAAAGGAGGGAAACGATCCATTACACCTGTCGCTATTAATAACAGCTTCCCCTTATATTCTTCACCCTCTTTTGATTGCAAAAGGAAATAATTCTTTTCATTATGAGCGACTTCAATCTGATCACCAGCAAAATGTACTCCCAGATCACGTGCTTGTTGCTGTCCAATCTCCCGCAGATATGGACCACTGACTCCATCCGGATAGCCCAGTATATTGTGATAGCTTCTGCATAACGTCGATCTTCCGTGGTTCGAATCGATGACTAAGACATTGTGTTCATATCGGCCTAACTGTATAGCAGCCTGAAGACCTGCTATACCTCCACCAAGGATAATGGCATCATACATATACGGATCACTTCCTATGGCTCAAACATATTTAGTAGAAAAAGAAAGGTTCTAACGATTCGCTCGTTAGAACCTCTGTTTACGTTACTCCTTTGTAACGTTTGCGGCTTGTGGACCCTTTTGGCCCTGCTCTACATCAAAAGAAACGGTTTGACCCTCTTCCAAGGTCTTAAAACCCTCTTCCTGTATTGCAGAATAATGAACGAATACATCGTCCTGACCTTCCACTTCAATAAATCCATAGCCTTTTTCTGAATTAAACCATTTTACTGTTCCTGTTGCCATTTCGATCCTCCTGAATAAAGCTTTACTTATGTGATACTCATCAATATCACTACATTTATAATATGTGTAAAAATCCAAAATCCATACAAATTCCCTGAAAAAAACACAAAAGTAGTCACGACTTTATGACAGTGGATGACATCATTTTCAGAGCTTGTCCAGTATAATGGACATAACACGGCTTGAAACATCAGGAGTCTTTAAAGATCAGCAAACCGGAAAAAAAGACAAAGTGGTGAGCAAAATATGGTGAACAATGTAAAGATTTACAAGCTAAAGCATAATGAGTTTGAAACGGATTATTATCAATATGCCCCTCATATGAATCAGGACGATTTCTGCTTTTATCAATTTGTCGGCGGTAATCCCAACCAGACGGAGCAGTTAATTGATCAGCTGCACACAATCAAGAATGAAAAAGCAATGTTAGTCGGAATTTTCCGCTTTCCCTTTCAATTTGAAGGGAAAAAGCGCTTTGAAACAGCCATAGATCAGTACTATCATATGAAGGAAATTTGCGATTCCGTTGCCTTTTTCCACGGAGAGGGTATGCTTGATATGATTCATTCTGACACGACTGTGGTTGAGGCAAACAACTACTTCAGTTCGCTGGAGGATGAACTTGTGGATGCTCTAGAGAACATGGTAAGTGTACCTGGCGAAATGAACATCGATGTCCAGGATATTAAGCATTTTATTAAACAAAATGATGGACCCTTATTTTTGCACACCATAGAATCTGATTCCTTTGATCAGCCCTTAAAAAATATGATTTCAGCCCCTTATCTGCCGGATAATTATGCCGACGGAAAGCAGATGATTCTAAATATCGGTTATACTCGAGAAGTGGATATGGAAGCCTATCGTCAAATCAATCTTCGCCTTCACGATATGTTTCATAAGGCTGACTTAGTTAAATTAGGCTCCTATTTTATTGACAGGCCCGGGAAGAAATTTAAAATTACGCTGCTTGTCAATGGCATTGAGGATCCCTTTCCTCAACCGGAGCATTTTTCCAAAACCTCTTCAAAGGCTTTAAAGTTTAAGAAAAAATGGGAGAATTTATTTAAAAGAAGCCGGGAAGGAAGAGCATCCCAGTCAAAATCAGCCCACACCTCTTTCTCCCAGGAGCGCCATCCTTAGTCATGTGGAGAAATATAATTTTTGGTTTACAAATTTTTTAACGAGTTCCTGCACAGGAGCTCGTTTCTTATTGAAGTGCCTGTATTTTTGCACGAATTTCTATAGGAATGACTCCGTATCCACCTAAAAACACAACCTTACTTTCGTTAAGGTTTAAAAGCCATTCCTTTAATGGAACACTTAGGTTGTTTTTTGGATTTGCTAATAATATAGGATTCTGGGACATTGCAGCCAGAGGTGATCCGGACAAAGCATCAATAAAACTGGTACCACTCGCAAAAAAGACCTTTGATAAGTCAAAGTCATGAGTATACCTTTTTACAATTTCCACACTGGTTTGATAACGATCTGGACCCGCAACCCTTTCAATATCCTTTACTCCCATTTGTTTTAATTGTTGAGCTACATTTGAAGACACAACACCTTCTCCTCCAATGATGGTTACTTTTGTAATTTCTGCATTCTTTATAAAACGAGAAACTTCATCAGGCAATGTATCATATCGGGTTAACAAAATAGGTATTTGCTTCATTCCCGCATACGAAGCAATGGATAAGGGGTCTGGAGACGTTTCTTTACCCGTAACTAAAAATACTTCTGACACTTCCTGATTTATATGAGAAGCAACATCTACAGCTGTTCCGTATCTCGAGGTTCCATAAATACGATGGACTTCATACCCCTGCCCTTTCAAATGGGATTCAATCGATTTTGAAACTGCACCCTCACCTCCTAATAAGTAAATCTTTTGCGGGTTCAGTCTTTTGATCTCTGTCTTTATAATGTTCGGGATTTCAGTTGACTTTGTTAATAATAAAGGAGCATTATACTGTTTTGCGATAACACTGCCCGTTAAAGCATCGATTGGTATATCACCTCGTCCTAAACATACTACTGTTGATCCTTTTCCCCAGCCATACCTGGATATTTTTACACCCGTTTCATATCTTGTTGCCCCATGAAGACTTAATCCATAAGCTGTTTGAATGAGGCCGTATCCATAATTTGTATCCCTACCTGGTTCACCAAGGTCTAAAACATTTGTATTTAACATTTTGCGGATATCACTACTCGAAAGGTCTGGATTTGCTTGTTTTATCAAAGCTAAATTAGCTGCTACATACGGAGTGGCCATAGATGTCCCACTCATTGTCCGATACGTGTTATTGAGATATGTGCTATATATTGATTGTCCAGGCGCCGCAACTTCTGCAGTGTTGCCAACGGAAGAAAAACCAGCTCGTGTATTCGCATTTGTTGTTGCCATTACCGCAATTACTGATGGGTAACGAGCTGGATAAGCTATAGTATCACTAGTTGCTGCTCCTTCATTTCCTGCAGCTGCACAAATAAGAATTCCTTGGTCATTCGCCTTATCCACAACCATTTTTAGAGAACGAGACGCATATTCAGCACCAAGACTTAAATTAATAATATCCATTTCATTTGCAATCGCCCAGTCTATAGCAGATATCACATCAGATTCATACCCATCCCCATTGGAATCTAAAACCTTTAAACTATAAATAGTAGCATTATGGGCTAATCCTACAGAACCTATTTGATTATTTTCAGCTCCAATAATTCCCGCAACGTGAGTTCCGTGACCGTTCTCATCAAAATACTGTTCCGGACTTCCTATAAAGGAGTGACCACCAGCAATATTGAGATCTTCGTGTGGATAAATGCCTGAATCGATAACGGCAATATCGACACCTTCACCTGTATAATTAGACTGCCAGGCTAAATGCCCGTTAACCTTTTCTATTCCCCAATCCTCTTGCTGTGCCGCTGCTTTTACAACCTGGTCTTTTTCAACTGAAATAATTCCTGTTTGCTCATTAGCCAGTCTTTTTACCTCCTCTTCAGGTAACACAGCTGTAATAACAGGAATAGATCTTGCTTCATTTAGAACAACACCATCCACATTTTCAATTGCCTCTTCATCAGGTTCATTTTGAAAAAGAACATTGACAATTGTCCCTTCTTGAGTGGATAATATTTCACCGGTATCGGTATCAATCTTGGCATGATATCCTAATACTGATCCATCATTTGTTTTTGCTTTATAAGTAATTTCATATTGATTATTGGTATTTGTATGAGATTGACTGACAGAATTGCCCCCTGTACTGCTAAGATTCATATACTTATGATTGCTTTGAACCACTTTCTGTTGCCATTGTTGAAAGCTTCTGTCATTCTCAACCTTATTCAGAATGTGATGAAATGACCATTGATTTGTTTCATTATTTACACATGCCGCTAAAATCAAGAAAAGAAGCAGTATAAGTATTTTTCGCACAGAATATCACCTTTAATAATTTTTTCGTATTTAGCTTACCCAAGAAACTCCTTCATACTAGACAAAAAAATAATGAATATAATACAAAATAGATGCGTTACGATTAAACTTTAACGAAATGAATCTGTTTCTTCTTAAATAAAATTGGGAAACGTATAAAGAGAATTAAACCAGTTCATTGACAGGTGTGGATGATATGAGAAAAATACTAGTGACGGTTTTCATGCTGTTATTGGTTGTCGCAATCGGCTTTGTGATCTATCCGCCAGGCAGCGGGGATTTCCAGTCAAACGGAAACCTGTCGCAGAATAGAGAGCCTGGAGCGGAACAGTATGAATCAGAGTCAACCATAAAAAATGAAGAAGATACTATTTCCGATAAGGTATCACAAACGGTAACGGATGTCGTCGAAAAAACGATTGACTTTTTTGTACCTAAAACGCTAAAAATTGCAGCGATTGGGGATTCTCTCACACAAGGCGTTGGTGATGAAACGGAAAATGAGGGATATGTAGGGGTATTAAGAAATCGCCTGCAAAATAGTAATGTTGACGAGCTGGTTATTGATAATTATGGAAAAAGAGGGAACCGAACGGATCAGCTGCTTACCCGTTTAAAAGAAAATGAGGATATAATCAGCTCAGTAAAAAATTCGGATGTTGTCCTGATCACCATTGGGGCAAATGATATCATGAAAATTGTAAAGCAGAACTTCACCTCGTTATCCTATGAAATGTTCAGAGAAGAACAGCCCGCTTATCAGAAACGTCTAAAGGAGATTTTTGAGACCATTCGCCAATATAACAGCGAAGCACACATTATGCTTGTTGGTTTATTCAACCCCTTTGCACAGTACTTTGAAGATATCCCTGAATTAGATAAAATCATTATGGACTATAACTTTATTGGGCAGCAGGTCGTGGCGGATTACAGTCCGGCTACCTTCATACCCATAAAGGATCTATTCATTAACTCAGATAAAAACCTCTTTGCCGACGATCACTTTCACCCGAATTCACAAGGTTACGAGTTAATGGGTGAGAGGATTTTATACTACGTCAAGCAAGTGTATGAAATTGAACAGAATTGAATAATAACCGCTTTATTACTTTAAATATGATGTCCTGCAGATATATTTATTACCTGAAGCAGGCGGAAATGATTGGGGATTGGAGAATCGTTTATGTTTAAGTCGAAAAATAAATGGAAAACCTTGTTTTTCGGAATAGCCGGAATCAATCTGTTGATTCTAATCTGGCTGATTTTATTAATCTTTCTGCCGATCGCTGGGGAAACAAATCCTTTTACAGACAAAAAGGAAGTGGACAAAGGAGATGCTGAATTTACTATATCTTCCACTAAAGAAAATCTAAATAAATTAGTCAATACCTATTTAGATGAATTATCCAAGCATACAGATATTGAATACAGCGTAAATATTGAGGACAGTGTTCAGCTCATTGGTACCATTAAAGTGTTTGACCAGCAAGTCCCATTAACGGCCCGATTTGATCCAATTGTTCAAAATAATGGGGACCTCATGCTCAGGCTCCATTCAATTTCACTGGGAAGGCTCGAGCTGCCAAACAAACGTGTGCTGGATTATGTAAAAGATAACTATCCGATGCCCGAATGGGTTAACGTAAATCCCGGTGATGAAACCATTTACGCAGCTATTACGGAGATGGAAATGAAAAGTAACTTTAATATAGAGGTAACCAGCTTTAATCTGAAAAGCAATCATCTTGCATTCAGAATCAGGGTGCCAAATAAAGCCTTTGATCTAAGCAAAGCCTTTTAGCAGAACAAAGGCGTAAGCGCCCGTTTAGCGACGTACGGACTGGACTGAGCCGCAGGAGACAAAGGAAGCACGACGAAACTTTGTTGAGTCGATGTTGACTTATTGTACGGAGGTGAAGTCTCGCTAGTCGCTGGGCGCTGGAGCCGGACGTGGCCTTTCCAGCGGAAGCACCTTTAGAAGAAAAACTTACTATTATCGTTTGTATCGTTTTTGTTCATAATAACCCTAGATTTCCGGTTTTTCTGAAAGGAGGCTTATTTATGCGACTGCCACAGGCTATGGCCTATACAACGATTGCCATGCAAAAGCTGGGCTATACTCGACGGGAAATGGAGAGCATTACCAATACGATGCTGGAACAATATGAAATTTACGGGGAAGATGAAGCTGAACAATTAGCCGATCAGATATTATTTGAGGACAAGCATTAGACCGCTTGCCCTCTTTTTATGAGTTTTTCGCATAGGTTGTTGTTAGGTCTTTGAAATAGGCTCCGATTTACACTAGTGCAATGTTTATTCATCAAAAAGATCACTTGATAAGTATCTTTCCCCTGTGTCCGGCGCAATGGCTACGATAACGTCGTCAGGAGTCTTCCGCTTAGCTACTTCCAGAGCGGCATAGCATGAAGCACCGGCTGATGCACCAACTAAAATTCCTTCCTCTCTGGCTAACTTTCTCGTGATGTCATACGCCTGTTCATCTTCAATCTGAAAAATTTCGTCATAGACCTCTTCATTCAGTGTATCCGGAATAAAGCCCGGGCTGGTTCCAACCAATTTATGCTTTCCTGGCTTGCCTCCTGACAGAACTGGAGAGCCTGCGGGTTCAGCAACGTGGATGGTCAGATCCTTATAATATTTTTTCAGTTCCTCCCCTGTACCGGTTATTGTTCCTCCTGTACCTGCTGTCGCTACAAACGCTGTAAGAGGTTTATTTAATTCCTTCATATCATTGATAATTTCCACAGCGGTCGTATGGCGATGAGCATCAGGATTAGCCATGTTTTCAAATTGAAGCGGAATAAAGCTATCCGGAATTTCCTTTTGGAGCTCCTCAGCTTTCCTGATTGCTCCAGGCATTTTTTCCGCGCTTGGTGTCAGCACAATTTCTGCACCATAAGCCTTCATTAGCTTAATTCGTTCTTTTGTTGCCGAGTCAGGCATCACTAAAATAGCACGGTACCCACTGGCAGCTGCATTCATAGCCAAACCAATGCCTGTGTTTCCGCTGGTAGGCTCAATGATTGTGGACCCTTCCTTCAGGTAACCCTCTTCCTCTGCCTTTACGATCATATTATAGGCAGCCCGGTCCTTAACACTCCCACTTGGGTTAAACATTTCAAGCTTAACGTAGACCTGTGCACCATCCTTGGGTGAAAGCTTATTTAATTTGACTAACGGTGTATTTCCGATTAACTCAGACATATTATTAACGACGGTCATGTGAAAATCCCTTCCTTTTTGCTTCATTCGTGTGTGTTTTTGATTTTATCATATTTGGGTACATTATCGAATACAGAAAGAATTGGTGCAACTTCATTCCCTTTTTAATCATATTTCGTTATGATATATATTTAGATACACGAAATAATTGGAAGGAAGGGATCTGTCATCTCAGATATAGAAAAAATAACAAAGAGAAATTTAGCGATCATGTGGTTTGCCAACTTCTTTATTGCTGGCAGTATGACGATGGTTATCCCGTTTTTATCTTTATATATTGAAACCTTTGGAAATTTCTCCGATAAATATGTGCAAAACTGGTCCGGATGGGTATTTGCCATTACCTTTATGACGGCCTTTATCTTTTCACCCATCTGGGGAAGGTTTGGTGATTACTACGGACGAAAGAAATTCTTAATTATTGCGGGCATTGGGCTCAGTATCAGTGTATTTTTAATGGGCTTTGTTACGAATGTGATTCAACTCTTCTTTCTGCGTATGTTTATGGGATTATTCTCAGGCTTTATATCCACGGCCCAGGCTCTTATTTCCACTCAGACACCAAAAAAAGATGCAGGAAGAGTGCTCGGTACTCTGCAAACCGGAAACGTTACCGGAACCCTGCTTGGCCCTCTTTTGGGCGGAGTGATTGCAGATACCTTTGGCTATTCCATGACCTTTCTTGTCACATCCGTCCCTCTGATTCTCGCATCCGTATTAGTGATCTTTGGGGTGAAAGAATATAAACTGGAGTCAAAAGAGGAAACCGAAACCAAGTATTCAAGAAAGGAAGTTATTCAGCATATATGGCGATCCCCTGTTTTATTAATGGTGATGTTTATTTCCATCATTGTTCAGGTCGCGCATTTTAGTATACAGCCCATCCTGTCATTATATGTTGGGGAATTGCACGGACCTGCGAATTTAGCCTTTTTCTCCGGGCTTGCCTTCTCTATTACGGGATTGGGAAATTTACTGATGGCCAGAAGATGGGGCCGGTTAGCGGACCGGTTTAACCATGAAAAAATTCTTGTCTTACTGTTGTTCTGTGCTGCAATTGTCTACTTTCCCGGAGGATTTGTGACAAGTATCTGGCAGCTGGTCATTATCCGCTTTTTGCTGGGGATTACGTTAGGGGGAATTATCCCGGTGCGGGTCGCGTTTATTCGTCAGGCTGCACCTATTTCCATTCAGGGGGAAGTATTAGGCTATAACACGAGTCTCCGTTTTCTCGGTAATATGTTGGGGCCTCTTTTAGGGGGACTCATCTCCGGTTATTTCGGAATCTCATCCGTCTTTTTCGTATCCAGTACACTGCTGTTTTTGGCAGGTGTTTCATTTTTCATCACGCTGCAAAGACATCCTGATCCAGTGAATCAATACTAATGAATTCCTGCAGAACGCTGGAGCTGGGCATGGACATTATAAGAAAGGAAAGATGCCATTTGTTTAATAAGAGGTTGAAAGAAATCGCAGACCATCAATTACTGGAAGCTACCATTGATCAGATTCAGCATGCACTCGAAAATGAACGAATCACATCCAAAGAGCTTGTTTTGATGTATTTGTATCGCATTCAGCGTTATGATCAGGATGGTGTAAAACTGAATTCTATTTTGGAAATCAATCCTGAAGCTATTCATCTCGCCGAAGCACTCGATACAGAAAGAAAAAATAAAGGAAAAAGAAGCTCATTACATGGAATTCCGATTCTGTTAAAGGACAACATAGATACCCATGACAAGCTGCATACCAGCGCCGGCTCCCTTACCTTAAAGGATCACACTGCCAATAAGGACTCTTTTGTTGCCAAACAGCTCAAGCAGGCAGGGGCCATCATATTAGGAAAAGCTAATATGACGGAATGGGCAAACTTCATGACAGACGGAATGCCCAATGGCTACAGCTCCAGGGGTGGCCAGGTGCTGAATCCTTATGGCCCGGGAGAGCTTGACGTTGGGGGATCAAGCAGTGGCTCAGGGGCGGCAGTGGCGGCCAACCTGGTCACGGCAGCTATCGGAACAGAAACATCCGGCTCGATATTAAGTCCGGCAAGCTCAAACTCGGTTGTAGGGGTAAAACCAACTGTAGGGCTAATCAGCAGAGCAGGAATTATTCCCATTTCCCACAGTCAGGATACAGCCGGACCTATAGCAAGAACCGTAAAGGATGCTGCGATTGTACTAAGTGCCATTGCCGGAGTGGATGACGAAGACCCGATAACGAACACCAATCTTCATCCAACTGTGGATTATGTATCCTTTTTAGAAAAAGAGGGGCTGGAAGGGACCACCATAGGTATTGCCCGTGATCCTTATTTTGGATTACTGGATGAGGAAGAAAAAGAAACAATGGAGAAAGCCCTGACTGTGTTAAAAGAACATGGAGCAGAGCTTGTGGATGATGTCAAAATGCCTTCCCAGGATGAAGATTGGGATATGAATACGCTGATCTATGAATTTAAAAACGGAATTAATACCTATCTTCAACAGACAGAAAACCATGTTCCCGTAAAATCGTTAGAAGACGTGATCCAGTTTAATGAGAAGCATGAGGGTCGTATGCTTAAATATGGACAGACCTTATTAACCAGCAGTGAAGAAACGAGCGGAAATCTCACAGAATCGGCCTATTTAAAAAGTCTGGAAAAGGATGTCTATATGTCCCGGGATAAAGGAATAGATGCGGTCATGAAGGAGAACGAACTAGACGCCATTCTGTTCCCAAACAATGTCGGTGCCGCCATACCTGCAAAGGCAGGATATCCATCGATTACAGTTCCGGGCGGATATACACGCAGTGGAAAGCCTCTGGGCATTACATTAACAGGAAAAGCCTTTGATGAGGGGAAATTATTAAAAATGGCCTATGGATTTGAACAGGCAACTCAATTGCGGAAACCACCGGAATTAAAAGATTCATGATAAAGTGAAACTTCCATCAGTGGGGGGGTTCTCCATCCCCCCCACTGATGGTTAGTTGAACTTATCAGGTATTTACTGGCCGTTTATCCCCCACTTAGTCTTGTTGGGGTACCCTCAGGTATTACGGCCAGTTAATGCGTGATAAATCCTTAAATACACCCCTTTAAAATGGACCCCAAAATTCAGCTTTTGGGGTCTGTTTTATGTGGGTTATAGGACTCAGCAGATATATCCTTAAAAAATATCAAATCCTTTAAGCTTGCTCTAAATGATTCCCTTTATTAACTTCAATACTGTCTCTATATCCTCACTGGTTACATCCAAATGTGTCACGAGACGAATAGAATCCGGCCCAATGGCACCGGCCAATACACCCTTTTCCTTTAGACGTTCAACAAATTCAGACGCTGTATATGGTGTGCCCTTTACATTTAACACAATAATGTTCGTTTCCACATCATTTTCAACGGTTAACCCATCCAAGCGGTCCAATCCTTCTGCCAGTTTTTTTGCATTTTTATGATCCTCTGTTAACCGATCCACCATGTCCGTTAATGCAACAATCCCGGGCGCAGCAATAATCCCTGCCTGACGCAGGCCCCCGCCCAGCCGTTTTCTCCATTTTCTGGCGCGCTGAATAAAGTCCTTAGAACCAGCGATGATTGAACCAACCGGCGCTCCCAGTCCTTTCGACAGGCAAAATTGTACAGTGTCTGTATAACTTGCATAGGTTTGAACCGATATCCCTGATGCCACAGAGGCATTAAACAATCTCGCCCCATCTAAATGAACGGGTACCTGATTTCTCCGGGCAACTTCATAGATTTCCTTCATATTTTCAAACGGAAGGATGGTTCCACCTGATTGATTGTGGGTATTTTCGAGACCAATCATCCCTGTTTCAGGAAAATGAATATCATCCGGCCGAATTGCCGCCTCCAAGTCTTCCGGATTCATTGCACCCTTCGTTCCCTTAATGGGACGTGGCTGCACCCCGGCAAGGGCAGAAATAGCCGCACCTTCAAACTTATAAATATGCGCATCCTCTTCCAGGATTATTTCCTGTCCTGGTTTGGTATGCGTAAGTACGGCCAACTGATTCCCCTGCGTACCACTTGTAACAAATAGTGCAGCTTCCTTGCCGGTTACTTCAGCAGCTTTAGCCTCCAGTTCTTTAATCGTCGGGTCTTCTTCATACACATCATCCCCAACCTCTGCTTCCAGGCTTGCCTGGCGCATTTTATCTGTTGGTTTTGTTACGGTATCGCTTCGTAAATCGATCATTGTCCAGTCCTCCCTTAACCTCATCATACTATAGCCATCAAATGGTGAGAAAGAAAATCCGCTCTGTATAATTAAGAAAAAATTCCAAAACCTAAAATTGGCAGGAACATCGATAAGAGGAGGTAGGAAAATGGACCGTCAGCGAGCACAGGAAATTGTAGACGCACCAAAATTAATTAATGTTACCCATAATGGAACACCTGTTTATATTCAGCATGTAGATGAACATAGTGATATGGCTCGCATTTATCCTTTAGATTCACCCAATAAAGAAGAGGATGTTCCACTAAAAAGTCTGAAAGAGCATTAAAAAGAAGGGCTGTACCCCGCTAGGTACAGCCCTTCTTTTTAATCTTCTTCATCTTTCTTGTGTTTTTTATCCTTCCAATATGGGACATAACCGTTTTCCTTGAGTTTTTCCTGATGCTCTTTCATATGCTCCAGTTTCTTTTCCGCTTTTTCCTCGCTTAAAACCCCAAACTCTACATATTTGCTGACCAATTGTTCATGCAGTTTGAACATTTGACTATGCAGAGCCTCAAGCTCCTGCTGTTGAGCATCATTGAGTTCGATGTCTTCCAGATTGGTCTCCATTTGATCGTGATCCTCAGCACTGATAACAGGAGCCGAAAGACCGAGAGTGAGCATGAAAGCAAAGCATAAGGCGATCCATTTTTTCATATGTATATCCTCCTTCGCATCGTGATTCTGTCATAGTTTGTGAGCAAAAGTGGAAAATATACATATTTTTTAAGATTAAGATTGCGGGGAAATGTTGTGATTATGACGGAATACATTTTCAGGATCGTATTGCTGTTTTATCTCTTTTAGCCGGTTAAAAATTCAGCCCATAGGCACGCTTGGTAATCGAGTCCCCTAATCCTATCCCATTTAAGTAGGATGCGTTCAGATGAGAGTAGGGCAATAGCTCATGATAGACCGATTCCACCCAATTTTTTAATACTTCTGCATCCATATCCGGCATGACCATAGCATCGATGAATAGTACAAAGGCAGCATCACGTACAGCAAATGCAGTTTCATCAACAGGTACCCGATTCATTTCACCATTCAGGGCCCATAATTGCACTAAGATGCTTGAAGAAGGAGCCTGATCTAATTTTGTCAGAATTTTATTTATGACACGATCATCCAGCGAGGAAAAATAAAGGGAGGTTCCATATACAGGGATATTGCTTTCCACCATGGCATCGAGCTTGGATTGCAGCTCTGTGTAAGGGAAAACACCCGATTGATCAACAACCGGCTTGGTAATGTTGCGGAGAGGCATTAGGACAGATTCTCCCTCCTCAGGGTCGCCTGCATACATGCCGGTAAGTGAAATGACTTTTCGATGATGCAAAAAGTCCGGTAAAAATGGAGCCGGGGGCAGCTGCATGGCTGTAATATTAAAGGATACTTCATCGGGGGCATCTTTTATATACGCCTGAGCTTTACGTAATACCTCACCTGCATCTTTAAAGTCATACATGACATCCAAACCTAAAATATTCGGGCCTATTTCATGAAGTTTAAGCGCAAACTGAGTCACAATTCCAAAATTACCGCCCCCTCCGCGAAGGGCCCAAAACAAATCCTGATGATGCTTAGAACTGACCTCCAGCAATTTGCCATCTGCTGTTACAATACGCGCACTCAAAAGATTATCACTCGTCAATCCATATTTGCCTCTCAGATATCCTAATCCTCCCCCAAGAGCCAGGCCCCCAATTCCAGTCTGGGATACTGTACCCGTTGGAGTAGCCAGCCCATACTTCTGAGTTTCCATATCAATATCCCGCAGTATGGCTCCACCTTCGACATATGCAATTTTCCGGTCAGTGTCAACGTCGACATTCCTCATTTCGGATAAATCAATCATTAATCCATGATCACATACAGCTGTCCCTGCTACGTGGTGGCCTCCACCCCTCACGGAAATGGTTAAGATCTCTGTCCTTGCAAATGTAACAGCAGCCCTTACATCCTCTTCCGTAAGACAGACGGCAATAGCCTTTGGATACCGTTCGATTCCGCCATTAAAGACCTTTCTCCTCTCATTGTATTCATGGTGTTCAGGCAGTAACAGCCTGCCCTTCAGTTTTTTACTAAGAACATACGACATTGCAATCATCCTTTATAACGAATTTAATATATTGATTATACCAGTTTCAAAAGCAAAGGGGTATATGGATTTTGAACTTTCAAAATATTTTTGCATAAAAAACAAGGCACGCTCATGAAGAGAATGCCTTGTTTTTTTATTATCGAGCGGCGGCTATAGGACCTAAACGGTCGCCTTCGCTTTTCTTTGTCCAGCTGCGGCTCCTAGGTCAAGGCGGATATAAGTCAAAGCCATTCCGTGGCCAAATGCATGCCACTCCATGTCTTCGTCTTATCCCGCATGACCTGATCAGTCGCCTTCGCTTTTCTTTGTCCAGCTGCGGCTCCCAGGCCCAAGCGGTCATAAGCAGAATATCCTACATGGCCAAAAGGCGGCCACTCCGGATATTCTGCTTATGCCGTCGGACCTAAACGGTCGCCTTCGCTTTTCGTATTAACTTGCGGCTTTTTCTGCTTCTTCTTTATCTGCAGCATCTGCAGCTGCCTGTTCTTTTTCGCTCCACATCATTTTGGCCACTTTTACAGACGTCCATACAGGAGGCAGTAAGAGCAGGGAAACCGGAACAGCAGTTACTACGATAAAGTTTTGTAATGCTGAAATACTTCCCTCACCGATGGTTAAGAGAACAACCGTCAGGATACCGAACATGACCGCCCAAAATACACGGATCCATCTGGCTGGGCTGTCAGAGCCGGTAATGGTAACGGCAACGGTATAAGACATGGTGTCAACCGTTGTAGCAACAAATACGACCGTAACCAATAGGAAACCTAAAGCTAAAATGAATCCCATTGGCAGCTGATCCATGATGGCCATTACAGTTGCCGGCATTCCACCTTCATTAAAGGCTTCAGAAATAGAGCCTGGATTATTGAGCTCCTGGAATAAACCAGTACCTCCAACAACCGTAAACCATAAGTTACTGACGAGTGGGGCAATGACAGAAACAGCCACAATTAAATCACGGATCGTTCTTCCGCGGGATATTTTACTGATAAAGATAGCCATCATTGGTCCATATCCCAGGAACCAACCCCAGAAGAAAATGGTCCAGTAACCCAGCCATTCCTGATCGGCCCGGTACATGGACATTTCAAAGAAGTGCTGTAACTGAAAGGCCTGAGCACCAATAAAGGAATCAATAATAAACATTCCTGGCCCTACTAATAGAATGGCAATTCCTAAGACAAGAACCATAATAACATTGATACGACTTAATAACTGAATTCCTTTATCTACACCTGTTGCGGCTGAAATCGCAGATATGGTCACAAGTCCTGCCATAATAATAATATTTGTTGTCAATGTATTTGGAATCCCAAATAAATCATTTAATCCATAGCCAGCCTGTAATCCAAGAAAACCAATTGGACCCATTGTACCGGCAGCCACTGCGATAATGGATACGATATCCGCCGTAGATCCAATGACACTTTTACCAAAGATTTTCTCACCAAATAATGGGTATAAAATTGTACGAGGTTTTAGTGGATATCCTTTATGATAATGTGCATACATGAGGACGATTGTTGCTAAAGTTCCCAATGTTGCCCATGCCAGGAATCCCCAATGCATAAAGCTCTGCGCCAGAGCCGGGAGCACGGACTCAGAGGGTGTCATTCCTTCTGATGCAAACAATGGCGGAGTGGACATGAAGTGTTGTATAGGTCCGGATGCAGCCCAAAACACACCACCACTAGCGAGTAAAGTACATAATATCATAGCAACCCAACGGAAATAACTGTTTTCTGGTTTGTCTTTTTTACCAAGTTTTAAACTTCCATATTTGGAAACAGCTAAGCCAATCCCTACAAAGAAAATAGCCAGCAATAAAATTTGCCAATAAGCACCAAAGTATTTTGCTGACCAATTAAACGAACTTGTCACCCATCGGCCAACCATATCCATATCAATTAAAGAAAATATAACAAATAGTCCTAAAAATCCACCACTGACGATCATCGTGGTCCAGTCCGTTTTCGGTTTGAACGATTTCATTCTTTTCCTCCTAAAGTAAAATACACAGTTTATTTTTCATCATGCTTCTAATCTTTCGTTCTTATTCATTTTTCTAGTATAGTTTTTCGAATGAAATCGTTTATGGGACTGATTTACAAACGGCTTTTTTACGAATAATTAAATGCCTAAAGTAGTCGTCTTGGATACTTACACCTACCCTGTTTTTGTTTTATCAGAGCCCTGTTTGAAAGGGGCATGTTATGATTTACCCAAATTGAAAGCTCTTAAAACATCTTTTTAGAATTATAGGGAGAAAATTTATGTGCGTCAACACTCATTTTGTTTCAAATCCTTCCAATTCTTCTCATATGGATATAAAGAGGGGATGTGTTGTTAAGTATATCTTTTATTGCTATGGTATAGCGTCATATGCTCCCGGATAAAGCAGATTTGTCCATTTATCATGGATTTCAGCTTTGTTCAGAAGAGATACCCCCGACCTTTTTCCCTTACCGCAAGTCTAAAAGTAAGAAGTCAAAAGTCAGCTGGTTATGACTTTTGACTTCTTTGTCTAATCTTTTACCACTTCATATTTATCTTTTGGAACTTCATGAATAAATGTGCATGGCGCTCCAGCTGACATCATCACCAGTTCATGCATGGCCCGAGTGCATGCAGTATAGAAAAGATTCCGCTCCAGTTCATCCTGGTAAACATGTTCAGAAGCATTATAAAGAATCACTGCATCAAATTCGATTCCTTTTGCCAGATAGGTCGGTACAATGACAATGCCTTTTTCAAATGTGGTGGTTTCTTCATCAATTAACGAAACAGAAAGCTGTTCCTGCAATTGATGATAGGCTTTTTCAGCTTCCTGCATGGAATGACAAATGACCGCTATCGTTTCATGCCCTCTCGATTGCAGCTCCTGAATCGTATTCTTAATGGAGGCGGACAGATGCCCTTCCTCAGAAACGATTTTAAGAAGAGGCACTTTACCGTCCCTGTTGAAGGCTTGGATCCGGTCGCCTCCCTCAACGATATGCCGGGTAAATTCCACAATCGGCTTTGTTGAGCGATAGCTCTTCATTAATGTAATTTTCTCCATTTTCTCCTCATGAGAGGCATCAATAACTGTATCCCCCAATAAGGCATGAGCATAAATAGCCTGATTCACATCGCCTAACACGGTCATCTGGCTGCTTGGAAATTTATCCTTTAAATAAGCAAATTGAAAAGGAGAATAATCCTGAGCCTCATCAATAAAGACATGACGTATCCCCCGATCTTTCATGGACCCCAGTAAATGGTCATGAACATATAAGTACGGGGTAACCTCCTCCCATGAGAGAAACTTCCGGCTCAGATTTTCAATACTTTGTCCACTGATAACTCCCCATTCTCTCGGAAGATTTTCCTGGTTGAAGTCATAATGGGACCATTCCTGATAAAATTTCAGATAGGTCAGACGTACATTAACAAACTGCAGCCTTTTTATTTTTCTCCTTAGTGGATTCATCCGCCTGCGGACAACCCATTTACGCAGCTTTTGTTCTTCTCTTTCGTAATCATCAAAGGTTTCATCATTAAAGTTTTTCTGCTGATCCAGCTCCTGGAATGCCTGGGCATAATCCTCTTTGTCCAGCAGCTCGATTTCAGATAAAACCCAATCCTTTTGCCGCTCTGTTTTTTCAACTTCAGCGAGCTTTTCCAGAATCCAATCACAAACCTCATCCATCCGATGGGCAATAGTAACGTGGGAATCAAGGCTGTAAAAATAATGATAAATCTCATCCTTTGAGACAAGCACCCTGCCTTTAAAGGTTATATTGCGAAACTGAATCCCTTCTGCCGACAAGGCGTCGAGGAAGTTATCCAGAAGCTGTTTAAACGTTAAACTGGATTTAAAGTGAATCGCAGCCATTTTCTCCTCATATTGTCCGTCAAATCGACGGGTTAAATATCGTTCCATCTGCTCGAACGGGGTTTCGATCTTGAAGGATTCCCTCAACCGTTTTTCTAAGTATTCCTGGAAGGTCGTCTGTTTCATATTTGCTTCCCCAAGCTCAGGCAATACATTAGCCACATAGCTGTTAAACAGAGGGTTGGGGGAGAATAGTAAAATGTTTTCCGATGTCAGGGACTGACGATGGCGATACAATAAGTAAGCCACCCGCTGTAAGGCTGCAGATGTTTTTCCACTTCCCGCCACCCCCTGGACGATCAGAATTTTATTATTTTCATTACGGATAATCTGGTTCTGCTCCTTTTGAATCGTCGCCACAATACTTTCCATCGTTTCACTGGCATTTTGGCCAAGCACGGACTGCAGCAGGTGATCTCCAATGGTTATCCCTGTATTAAACATTCCTTCCAGCTTGCCATTTCGAATAATGAACTGGCGTTTAAGCTTGATTTCGCCTTCAATCGTCCCCTCAACTGTTTCATATTCCGCCCTGCCTGGGGGATAATCGTAATACATGCTTGAAATAGGCGCCCGCCAGTCATAGATTAAAAAGTTTTCCTCATTGGCATCCATTAATGATGAAATACCAATGTAAATCTGATCGGTCTCTTTTTCCCCATCCTCTAAAAAATCGATCCGGCCAAAATAGGGATTATCCTTCAGTTTATCAAGGGTCTTCAGCCTTTCACTCCACTGTCCGTGGCTTCGTTCTCTTTCTGAAAGGAGCTCGGCCTGCTGTTTAATACTCGCCTGGGTCTCAATGACATCATCAGGCTCATCAAGATTGACCGTCACATCCTCCCAGAAGTTCTTCCTCAGCTCAAGAACACGATCCTTTACTTCACCAACATTTGTTTTCAGCTTTTGTATGACTTTATCGATCTCTTTTTGAACGTTTCTAATCCGATGTTCTTCGGCTAATCGCTCCTGATTTTGCTCATCCACGTAATCACTACCTTACATGATCTTATGTTTTCTACTTCTCATTCTATTATGGTATGGCCTGTTCTATTTCTATACAGAATAGCTGTGTTTTGCTGCAGATTTTTCCTGTTGTTTGTTCACTTTTAACCAATGCTCCGTCTGTTCTAATTGACCGGCCAGTTCCAATAATAAATCTTCCCGACCTCTCGCTGCAATAAACTGAACTCCAAGTGGCAGATTATGGTCTGTTTTGTGCAGGGGAATGGACATGGCGGGCTGCCCTGTCAAATTGGCCAGCTGTGTAAAAGGGGTTCGTTTCAGGCTGTCCTCCATGATCTGATCAATGATCCTGACCTTTTTTAATACTTTCCCTAAATGCAGGGAACTGGCTATGCGGATAAGTCGTTTCTCGGACGGCTTCGTATCAAGCTCACCAATCCGCGCCGGTTTAAAGGCTGTCGTCGGTGTCATATATAAGTCATACTCTTCATGGAAGCTCTCCATCTTAATGGCTGCCTGATCCCACTCCCGCATGCTCAGCACATAGTCTTCAATTGATCCGGCTTTACCGAGCATCCCAAGCAGCCAGGTTTCAGGCTCAACATCAGATGGTTTTGCCTTCCTTCCCAGTACGTCCTGCAGATCATGTAAAGTAGCGGAGACTTCCCCGAAATACATCGTAAAATAACTTTTGGCCAGTGCCCGTCCATTTACACCAGGCTCTTTTTCTTCCACAATATGACCCATATCCTCCAGTAACCGTGCCGTTTTTTCCACCGCTTCTATACAGTCCTGTTCAACCTCTGTACCTATTGGTGATTGAGTGGAATAGGCAATTTTCAGCGGGCGGCTTTCCAAGGCTTGTACAATGTCTAAATAGCTTCCGTCAAAGGGCGGAGCGTGAAAGGCACCTGCTTTTTCGTAAACCCGTAATTCATCCAGCATGGCCGCACTATCCCGTACCGTTTTGGATAAAACATGATCTACGGAAGCCCCTTGCCAGTTCCGGCCCACATTAGGTCCAACAGGAGTTCTTCCTCTGCTCGGCTTCAAACCAAAAAGACCGGTATAGGCAGAAGGAATGCGAATCGACCCTCCCCCATCATTGGCTCCGGCTATCGGGACCATACCTGAAGCTACTGCAGCTGCTGAACCTCCACTTGATCCTCCAGGAGTATAATCAGGATTCCACGGATTTCTTGTGGGACCATAATGCTTCGGTTCAGTGATTCCCATCAGTGCAAACTCCGGTACATTGGTTTGTCCTAAAAAAGACACCCCTGTTTCCCTTAGTTTTTTAACAAAGTTTGAATCCTGTTTTGCCCGGTAATTGTTAAATGCTTTGGAGCCTGCTGTAATCGGTTCACCCTCGATCTCCTGGGTGATATTCTTCAAAAGCATCGGCACACCTGCAAACGTTCCAGTAACCGGCTGCTGACTTTGTTTTTTTGCCTGATCGTACATTTTATGAATAACCGCATTCAGTTGTGGATTGTGCTGCTCAATCCGTTTTATTGCCTCTTCTGTCAGTTCTTCCGGCTTTACTTCCTTTTTCTGAACCAGCTTTGCCAGTCCAAGTCCATCATAATCTTCATAATGAAACATACCAGCCACCACACTCCCATAAACAAAGTCTATTTATCAGTTTATTCGCGATAGGCTGGTGTTTTCCTTTTTCCTTACAACAAAAAAGAGAGCACATACCAGGTATATGCTCTCTCCCTCAATAGCCTATTTATTCCATATAGGCCCATTTATATTCATATTCTGCACCAAAGTCATTTCGAATGACACCCTTCAGATCAGGGTTGGTTAATTGTGCTTTGCCCTGCTGGTATAATGGAGCAATTACGGCATCTTCAAATACAATTTTTTCAGCCTCAAGCAACGCTTCGAAACGTTTAACCGGCTGCTGAGCTAATTCTGTAACACTGCTTTGAACTAACTGATCATATTCAGAATTCGAATAGCCTGTTTCGTTATTTCCTCCATCAGTCAGCCACAGGTTCAGCCAGCCATATGGATCAAGATAATCGGCCCCCCAGGATGAAATAGCCATATCATAGTTCATATTGGAGGTTAGATCCAGCTGCTGTTCAAACGGCACCTGCTTCAGAGTAACCTTAAGTCCAGGAAGGTTTTGCTGTAATTGGTTCTGGATATATTCGTTAATGGTTTTACCGGTTTCTGTATCACCGGATAAGAACTCAAGCTCAACGGTATCCTTTCCAATTTCTTTAAGTCCTTTTTCCCAATACTCCAAAGCTTTTTCTTTATCGAAGCTAACCATATCTCCATTGATTTCACGAAAATCTTTTCCTGTTTCGGGATGGAAGGAAAAGTTCTTTGGAACCGCACCTGTGGCAGCAATCGCTCCATTATTCATAATTTCATTCACCATAGCCTCTTTGTTGATGGCATAGCTAATGGCTTTTCGAATATTAACATTCTGGAGAGATTCTTTTTCCGTCTGGTTAAATTTAATAAAGGTTAACACAGGTTCTGTAACTGTGGAAAACTCGTCCTCGGACCTATACATATCAACAAGATCAGAGGTAAGATTCACACGGTCCAGTTCACCTTTATTATATAAATCCACAGCACTTTGCGGGTCCTTCATGACATCAAATGTGATTTTTTCCAGCTGAACAGTGTCAGCATCCCAGTAGTCCGGGTTCTTTTTAAGAGTCCATGAGGTTGAAGTGCTTTCCCAGTCTTCAAGGATAAAAGGACCACTTGCCAATAATGTATCAGAGCTTGTCCCATAACTGTCACCCTGCTCTTTAACAAACTCTTCGTTTAACGGCAGGAATGTACCAAATGTCGTTAATGATTCAAAGTATGGAGCAGGATTTTCCAGGTTGACTTTTAACGTATAGTCATCCACTGCTTCAACACCAAGCTTCTCGGGTTTCATGTCGCCCTCACTGATGGCTGTTGCGTTTTTAATCACTCCACTCATCATATAAGGGCCATATTCTGAACCTGTCTCAGGATCAACCGCCCGCTGCCATGCATAAACAAAATCATGAGCTGTGACAGGATCTCCATTTGACCAGACAGCATCCTCACGTAAATCAAATGTCCATGTCAGTCCATCTTTACTTTTCTCGTGAGTTTTGGCGATTCCTTCCTTAATTTCACCATCCTTACCCAAACGATATAGACCTTCCGTTGTTGCACTTAAGAATTGAAAGGCATATTCGTCTGTTGCCATCGATGAATCCATAGTAGGAATGGTGTCCCCATTACTTAGATGTAAGACCTGATTATTGTCTTCACCTTCTCCTGATTCCTCAGCATTATCATTACCGCCACAGGCTGCCAAAAAGGCTGTCAGCAATATAGCCATGGCTAACAACAATGTCTTCTTAGATGATCTCATGCTGCTTCCTCCTTGCTGGTTTCTAGTTGTAGAGTTAAAAGCTACAAAGAAAATTATACATTTTCATCTGTTTCTTTGCATTATTATTGCCTTACATCATTCTCTAAAATTCCAATTTTCTCAATCTCAATCTTTATTTGATCTCCATTTTCAAGAAATTGGGGCGGGTCCATAGCAAAGCCGACGCCATCCGGTGTGCCTGTTAAAATCACATCACCAGGCTGTAAAGTAATTAAACTTGAAATAAATTCAATTAAATAGGGAATATTAAAAATAAAGTGACGGGTGTTGGAGTACTGCCTCTGCTCTCCATTGACAGTGGTCTTAATTGTCAGGTCGTGGGGGTCCGGCACTTCATCAGCAGTTACCATCCAAGGGCCAATGGGTGTACTATGATCCAACGTTTTTCCCTGCAGCCATTGAGGGGTCCGCTTTTGCAGATCTCTTGCCGATACATCATTTCCGACTGTATATCCTGCAACATAATCCAAAGCCTTATCCCGGGAGACCTGGGACGCTTCTTTACCGATGATCAGAGCAAGCTCACCTTCATAGTCCAGCTTATTCGTTTTAGAGGATTTTTGAATCTGATCTTCCGGCCCAATCATAGCATTTGAGAATTTAGCAAAAAGCACGGGGAAATCAGGAATCTCACTTTTCATTTCCGAGACATGGTTCCGATAATTTTTTCCAACACATATCACTTTAGCTCCCTGCTTCAGAGGTGCCTTTAATGTGACCAGATTTCGGTCCAGCATCACACTGTCTTCCTGGTGTTCTATGGCGTGAGAAACGGCCTCCTTCGTTCGATCAAAAGCTGCCTTTCCCAGAGCAAGATAATCATTGACTGAAGCAGGCACAAGCTGGTCCGCTGACGATGCAGAGGCTTCGTTATATGTAAGGAACGACCGATAGGCTTCATTCACATCAATGACCTTGTTATCGTACAACACTCCTGTCCGAATCTGACCAAACGTATTTTCAGGCTCATAGAAAACAATTCTCAAAATCATTCCTCCCTTAACTCATTTTGTACATACCCTAGCCTATGCGGTCATGGATGTCAATCATTGTTAGAATCTTTAGACAAGCAGCGATTTTTTATCATAAATTTGTTGACATCATAATAGTATGGTGGTAAAATATAAAATTTTACTGTTAGGAAATTTTATGTTATAATATAACTATGAATGAACCTGGGGGTGTCCTATTGTTTACAATTGGTGATAAAATTTTTTACCCAATGCATGGCGCTGGTGTTATTGAAGGCATTGAAGAAAAGGAGTTCAGAGGAGAGAAAAAGCTCTATTACATCATGAAGATCCCCACTCAAAATATGAATGTCATGATTCCTAAAGGGAATGAGGATAAGCTTAAATTACGTAAGATTGTAGATTCAGATAAGCTTGAGGAAATGCAAACGGCTTTGACAACAGACGATGATGATTTAAACGTTCATCCAAACCAGAGACATCGAGTCTATATGGAGAAAATAAAAAGCGGTGACATAGTTGAAGAAGCTAAAGTGATCAGAGATTTAACCAGAATCAGCAGAAACAAAACACTCGGAACTGCTGACAAAAATATGCTGACAAACGCACAGCAGGTATTAATCAGTGAGCTTGTAATGGTGAAGAATATAGACGAAAACAAAGCACATCAGTACCTGGATGAAGTCATGAAACAGGGCTTTGGAGCATAAAGTGAAACTTCCATCAGTGGGGGTTTTCTCCATCCCCCACTGATGGTTAGTTGAACTTATCAGGTTTTTACTGGCCGTTTATCCCCCACTTAGTCTTGTTGGGTTACCCTCAAAACTTGAAGTGGGGGGTATTACGGCCAGTTAATACGTGATAAATCCTGAAAAAATATGATTAATGGAGCTGTCTCGATATAGAGACAGCTCTTATTTTTCAAACAGATCTCTCGAGAAATTGGCAAAAGTCTCAATTCCACTATCCGTTACGGCAAAAGATTCGCTAATCTCAATGCCAAAATCCTCATACCATATACCCGGAATAAGATGGAAGGTCATATTCGGCCGCAGAATGGTTTTGTCTCCCGCTCTCAGGCTTGCTGTATGTTCCCCCCAGTCAGGCGGATAGCTCAGCCCCATGGAATATCCTATTCGGGAATCTTTTATAAAGCCATATTGGGCAACGGTTGTACGCCAGACCTCCTCGATTTCCTCACACGTCACACCCGGCTTAATAAAGGCCAGCGTTTCCTCAATCCCTTCATTTACAACTTTGGCGGTATCCTTTGCCTTCTGACTCGCCTCACCAATGACCAGGGTTCTTGCCAAAGGCGCATGATACCTTTTATAACAGCCGGCAAGTTCTATAATGACATAGTCGCCATTTCCATATGATTTATCGGACCAGGTGATGTGAGGGGAAGAGGTGCTTTCCCCGGAAGGAAGCAGGGGAACGATGGAAGGATAATCCCCGCCGAATTCATGGGTTCCCCAAATTTGCGTATAGAAAATATTGGCCACAACCTCGTTTTCTCTTACCCCTTCTTTAATTTGTTCAACGGCGGTTTTCATTGCTTTTTCCACCAGTTTTCCGGCTCTTTTCATATAACTGATTTCTGTATCGCTCTTAATAAGTCTCACATAATTCACCAGTAAAGAGGCATCCTTAAATGTTGCCTGGGGGAGACCTTTTTGCAGCTGCTCAAATGCCTTAGCCGTAAAATAATAGTTTTCCTTTTCCACTGCGATCACACAGTTTCCAAATCCTTTTTCCGTTAAAATACGTGCAATTTCATCCATGGGGTGTTTGGTAATGGCATGCACATAGTCGTCCGTATAGGAAAAAATATTTTCGTGATCGATCCAGGTCGTTGTTTTGGCTGAATTCGCATCCTGTTTCCTGCCAATCCACAGAGGCTGATCTTCATCAAGGATAACCACGAGCATCTGATGAACGTAAAAGGACCAGGCATCATACCCTGACAAATAATTCATATTGGACGGATTGGTTACGAGTAATACATCCATTCCTTCCAGCGCCATCCTTTCCTTCGTCTTTTTCATTCGTTCTTTATATTCCATAATCGGGAACATCACATCAGATCCCTCCCTTATGTTTTTCTCAGGCAGTCATTGCTTTGGAGGGTTATGCATTGGTGATTTCGAGCCCTTTTGAATAACGCTCCAGCTCGTCATAGGCTGATAGAGCGATTGCTGTATCCTGTACGCCTGTTCCGGTGAGGTCACAAATGGTGATTTCATTATCTGAAGTTCGCCCGGATTTATGACCTGTAATAACCTGACCAAGCTCGGTTATCTCCGTTTGATCTGTAATCACACCCTCATCCTTTGCATGATGAAGCTCCCCAAGCCGCACACACTGACTTTTGACATCACAAAAAATCCGGTCTGCATGGGAAAACACATCTGCGGCAATTTCCTGTTTGTGTTCTGCATCCGATCCCATGGCGGTAATATGAAGGCCGGGATGAAGCCAGTCAGACTGGATTAATGGATGCTCCGCCGGGGTTGTTGTGACAACTGTATCACTGCTTTTTACAACCTCTTCCATAGTCGGACAAACCTTTACCTCTACATTAAGTTTCTTTTTCATATCCTCTTTAAAGGAAATGGCTTTCTCCTGATTTCTCCCGTAAACCTGTAATTTTTTGAAGCTGCGTACCTGTGCCAGTGCCTCAATTTGAAAACGGGCCTGGTTTCCAACACCGATCACACCAGCTGTATCAATCATTTCCTTTGCAAAATACTTTGCACTAATGGCACCCGCTGCAGCTGTCCGCACATCGGTTAAGTAGCCATTATCCAATAAAATCGCCTGTGGCCGTCCTGTTTCCGTGCTTAATAAAATCATCATGCCACTTCCACTCGGGAGTCCTAGTTTCGGGTTATCAAAGAAACCAGATGACATTTTAATGGCAAATTTGCCGTACCCTGGAATATAGGCTGTTTTCAAATCCACTTCTCCATTATTTTCAGGAATATCAATCCGCATAATCGGTGGCATTCCGACCTCTTTGGTAACCAGACTGGCAAACCCGTCCTCAATAATTTTGATGACATCCTCGTTTACGTTCACCGTATTTCGGAGCTCGTTTTCGGTATAAATTTTCATAAACACGCCCCCTTTTTATCCTCCAATGGCTGATCCTGCTCCTCTCTTAAGGCGCTGATGTCACCGTTTTTCCCACTAACTATTAGCACAATGGATTCTCCGGGCTGCTCCAGTTTTTCCTCCAATAAAGCAGCGGTACCCACAGCCGCAGCACCTTCAACCATAACCTGCTCTTTGAATACCATATGAGACATTCCTCTTCTTATTTCAGGTTCGGTTAACAGATGCAGATCATCCATCACCTCTCTTACCATTCTCAGGGTATATTGATTATGAGCACCAATTCCACCTAAGAGACTGTCTGCCAGCGTGTCTGTTTCCGCAACATCAACCGGATAGCCCTTTTTCAGACTCTCACTCATAGCCGACGCTCCTTTGATGGATACCCCGGAGATTCGAACGTCTGGATCAACACTTTTTATGGCCGCTCCTATCCCCGCTAATAATCCACCTCCTGACAAAGGAATGATACAATGATCCACCTGGGGCAAATCGTTAAGCAATTCCAGGCCGATCGTTCCCTGACCCGCAATCACTTCCTGATCATCAAATGGCGGAACGATGGTCATACCGTATTTACTTTCCAATTCCCGGCAGCGCTCACCAGCATCATCCTGACTATCTCCCGCAATCTCCAATTCCGCACCAAACTGGGCTAATGCATCGATTTTTTCCTGTGGGACCCGATTGGAAACACATACAACTGCTTTTAGGCCTAATGCTTTCGCCACATAGGAGACCGCCAACCCATGATTTCCTGTTGAAAAGGTGGTCACGCCCTTGCTCTGCTCCTCTTTTGAGAGGGAAAGGATTTTGTTCGCCGCCCCTCTTAGTTTAAATGCACCTATGGCATTTGCCGTTTCAAGTTTGAAATAGACCTTTTTATTCGTGAGGTTTGAAAGAATCGTGGATGGAATAAGCGGGGTTTTTTGAACAAAGGGCTGAATTCTTTGTCTGGCCTGCCAGATTTTTTTCGGTATCTTAGGTTCAGACTGCACCAAAGCCTCATCTCCCTCCTTCTGGTAAGCGATAACCTTTTTAAAGACCATATGAGCATAAATTCTATTTCATTCACACATAAATGAAAAAATCCTCCCTTTTTCAGATTAGAGAGGATTTATCACGATATATTTAGTTCTCATTTTTATTTTCTTTAAATAGCTCCTTCTTTCTCCATCCGCCAAACTGAAAATACAGAAAGGCAAACAGACTGCTGATGACAAAGCTGATCCCCATCCCCAGCGCAATTCCATGGTCTCCGAATAGGGATGAAAACAAATACGTAAGCGGATAACGCAATACCCAGAACGACAGAATATTTAACACGAGCACCTGATACATCGCTCCCGATGCCCGCACAATACCATTCAGAATAAAATTAATTCCCAGAAATGGATAGAAAAAGGCAACCGTCTTTAAGTAATCACTGCCAAACTGGACAGCCTCTTCCTCCTGAATGAAAAGACGTATACCGAAATCCGCCAGCCAGACAAGCAGAAAGGCAATCATAAGCATGAAGCCCAGGTTATAGAAAAACCCGTATTTTGCAATTTGATTGACTCGCTTCCACTTATTTACACCAATGTTTTGACCGGCCATACTGTTCACAGCGGTCCCCAGCGCCTGTGCCGGCAGCATAAGTACACTATCCAGTCGCTGGGCCGCACTGAATCCTGCAACCACGCCTTCTCCAAAGGATGTAACGACACTCATGATCGCTGCAACGCCGGCGGAAATGACAGACATCTGCAGCCCTGAGGGAATCCCTAAATGCAGAATAAGCGTAACTTCCTGCTTCTTCGGGATCCTCGGCACGGTAAAAGGAATCCGGTTATATTTAAGTACAAAATATAATCCGTATAATAGCGCAAATCCTTGAGAACAGACGGTAGCTAAGGCTGCCCCGCTAACCCCTAAATCCAAAACAGCAATAAACAAAGGATCCAGGAGGGTGTTTAAAATAACAGCCATCATCACAAAACGAAGCGGAGTCCGGCTATCCCCAACCGCACGCAGGGCCGTTCCGATAAAGTTGTAGCCTAATAGGAACAAAAATCCCAATGATGTGATTTGCAAATAGGCTTTGGCTTCCGTCATCATCCCATCTGGTGTTCCCATCAGCGACAATATCCATTCAGCAAAAAGAAACCCAATCAATCCCAGGAAAAGAGACATCACCGTCAGAACGACCACAAAGGCGTTCACATAACTTTTTAAACCCTCTTCATCGTTTCGTCCTTTCTGCTGGGACAAGACGGTTAGCGTAGCATTATTAATGCCAATAACAAATGATAAAATCGTAAAAATAATCGTACTGGAAACCGCTACCGCTCCAAGTGCATTTGCCCCCAGTAAATTACCCACCCAAAGACTATCAATAAACTGATAGGAGGTCTGGAGCAGATTGGTAAAAATAATCGGGGTTGAAAAAAACAATAGCTGCTTTAAAATATTCCCTTGAGTAAAATCCTGCTGGTTACTCATAAAAAGACTCCTTTAGACCAACGTCCTTCTTATTATATAAATAAAATTGCTATTATCATCAAATTTAGCATAAGTGCTAACTAGTATCCATTCGAAGACAAGAAAAAAACGCCTGTGTATTAAGGCGTTCAATCAAGAGTACTGATAAATAATCCGACACTCAGCAATAATCCGAAGATCGTATTCGTCTGAGCCGTCGCTTTCATCGCCGGCATCATTTGTACCGGAAGCTTTTTATCAATAAATTCACGATAGGCTTTTAACGGTTTAGGCAGGCTGAGAAGGACAACCAGCGGCCATGGAGTAAGGATTCCCGCAATCACTAAGCCGATAATCCATAAATAGGCAATCGCAAACAAAATGCCTAGGAAAATCACTGCTTTTTTATGCCCAAGCAAAATCGCGAGCGTTTTTCTCCCGGATTTCTCGTCCCCTTCACGATCTCGTATATTATTGGCCATATTAATCGCCCCGACTAAAATAGCAACAGGAATGGAAATAAGTACACTCTCACCATTCACATAACCGGTTTGAATAAAAAAGGAAATGATAATAAATGCTGACCCCATACATAGCCCTGCCAGCAGTTCACCTAAAGGCGTTGAAGAAATCGGTAAAGGACCACCTGTATATAAGTAGCCAATTCCCATACCGATTAATCCGACAACAGCCAGCCACCAGGAGCTTGACATACAAATGTAAACCCCCAGTAACAGTGCAATCCCATAGGAACCTACAGCCATTCGTAATACCGATTCAGGCCTGAAGCCATCTCGTACAATTGCTCCCCCAATTCCTACAGATTCCTCGTTATCAAGACCACGTTTGAAATCATAATATTCATTAAACATGTTTGTAGCAATTTGTATAAAAAGACAGGATAAGAGCATCGCCATAAACAATGGCACAGACAAGTCACCGTAATGCATGGCCAAAACCGTACCAATTAAAACCGGTACGAAGGATGCGGTTAACGTGTGAGGACGGGTGAGCTGCCACAATATTTTCCCGGTACTTTGCTTAGCAGCGTGTCCGTCATCTATAAATTGAGATTTTGGATTCATTCCGCTTCTCTCCTTAAACAGTTTTCTACAATTTATATAATATCACATCTTTGACAAATTTTTGTCCTATTCCATTCGTTAAATTTATCCTTTTATTTTCAGCTCAGAAAAATTTCCGGTTCGTTTCCAGGAGGGAAAATATGTTATAGTATAGGAAAGCGAAGGAGGTATTTACATGTCCGAACAAACGGTCTCGATTCAGCACCAGAAACAATCGCACGAACTGGAAGTACGACGCATGGCGCTATATCAACAGAGTAAAATTGTAGAAGCTAATGACGATGAAACGACCTATTTTTTATTTTTCTATAAAGACCACTATCTTACCTATGTAAAATCACCGCAAGTAAAACCGGATTCCTTTGCCGACCGGGCCTTTACTTCAGGTATTGTATGTTCCGCCCAGCACCCCTTAACAGTAGCCTTCCTTTCATCCGAAAAATCGTTTCGTAAGCATTCCTTTGAGCAATTATTCAGGAAAATGGAACAAAAACATACGCCCTATGAAGCAGGTTTAATCGCAGCATTTTTTGATTCCTTTATAGAAAAAGAAGAGCTGGTTTCCTACTTTAAGGAATTATTTTACCGCTACCGCCGAAATGGGCAGACCTACCTAAGCTATCGAATCATCCGGATGCTCTTAGATGTACATCCAGACCATACATGGGTTCAGGACTTTGCCAAAAAGTTGGAGTTCCAAGCCTATGCCGAGTGGTATAATCACCCCGATAGTGACCTGTTTCAAAAAGATCCTTTATTTGCCGAAAAGGTATACTTCCACAATCTTCAGGATGACTCATATTTTGAAGCCCTCTCCACGCTTCTTAAGCAGGAGGACCGTCTGACTGACCTGCTGGCGATCACCATTTATAAGTTTTCGAAAAACCCGACAGAACCTCACTATCATAAGCTTTACTCTATGCTCGATGAATACTTAACCAAGGAACAAGTAGCAGATGTATTACAATCTCTTCTTGATTCAACTGGCGATTTCAAACCGATCACCCAGGACCTGATAAAGCTTTCCAGTGCATTAAGCAAGCCTCATAAAATGATTGATATGATTACCAATCATGCTCTGACCATTCCTGAAACAGAGGTTCCACTCGTTGAATCTGTGCTGGATCAGATCCATGTTCAATCCCGTGAAATAGATGTTAATAAATTTAATCAGCTCCTCCCCTCCCTCTATCAGTCTGATTCAATACGCCTGGAAAAATTATTAAATAAATGTGTCAATCAGCTTCTCCTGGATCATGATATATCCTATGTGGCAGAATGGGCTGAGCCCTTTAAAAGCACACACCCGGAGTTACCCATTTTACGTAAAATTGATCAAATGCTTGAGATAGAGAATGATCCCGACCAACAGCAGCTTTTAGGTGAATTATACTTTCAATTTGAACATTTCCAGCAGGCCATTGAATGCTTCAGCTTTGAAATGGAATTAAAGGAAGATGACCCTAAACCGGTCAGATGGCTATCAAAAGTTTATCAGGAGATGGGTATGCAGGACGAATCGAAAGCCTACCAGCAGCTTTACAAAAACATTCAAAAAAACGCTTAGGCATCATTTAAACGGCACCCGAAATAATCTGCCTGTCCAGGCACGACATACACACACTTCCCAATAGATGAATAGGCTATCCCATAGCTTTTATTAGTGGAACCTAATTCCCACTATTTATCACGTATTAACTGGCCGTAATACCCCCACTTCAAGTTTTGAGGGTAACCTAACAAGACTAAGTGGGGGATGGAGAAAACCCCCACTGATGGAAGTTTCACTTTATTGACAGTCTTTCATCTATTGGAGTTGATGGCATATGTTTCCTATCCCCAAACTTTTATCAGGTCCTGTGCTTAGAAGGATTTCACCGGAAGGAGCGTACATCTGGTTAGCTGCAAGTAAGCCCTATTTCATCGATGGCGAGGTTTATCGAATTAAGGAAAATCCACAGGCTGATATACAGGATGATCCTCATCAATATGAGTACCTGAATGTATCCACAGGACATGACATGATTCAGGCTGGAGAACATGTGTATATCTCACTAATAAAACTCACTCCCAAACAGGGATCTTTTCCTGTTGATCAGCTGTTAGGCTATAATTTATTTTTCCAATATCAGGGTGAACGTGTGGATTTAGGGGACCTGAATCTCCTTTCTGACAGTAATCCTCATTCAATCGTTTACGGGACATTAAAACTTCCCACCTTTTTTATACCTGGAAGAAAACAGACGAATATTCTTTATGGATCCTGTCGCAAGCCACACGGAGAGGGACAGGATACCTTTACCAGTGCAGATTTAGCCATCCAGCAGCATCATCTTCATCTGGATCAGCGACCAGGCTCCCTGTTTTTAATGGGCGATCAGATTTATGCGGATGATATTGCAGATCCAGTATTTGCTATGGTTACAAAATGGGTGAAGCGATTATTTGGAGACAACGAAGACCTGACAGATATTGATCCCCGCCTGAAACAGGAGCCCCTGCAATCATCGATCAACAAAATACATGCAAGACAATATATTTCAGAACAATTCTGCCAGTTCACTTCCAATCATGCACACAATCACCTGATGTCATTCCCAGAATATGCGGTAAAGTATCTACTTCACTTCGGTCCCCAATTATGGGAGACCTCAGAAATTCCAGCCTTTGTAGACCTGATGAAACAAGATGCTTATTATTTCATTTATGGTGAAAATGAAGAAAATCAGGATGAACGAATGGATGAATTTGAAGAGCATCAATTGCGGTATCAGCAGCAGTTAAATCACATGGAGTCCTATCTTAAGGCTCTTCCACTGGTCAGACGTGTGCTGGCAAACACACCAACTTATATGATTTTTGATGATCATGATATTACCGATGATTGGAATCTCTCCCAGGAATGGAGAACAGCGGTTTATGAAGCACCACTTGGCCGGCATGTGGTAGCTAATGGACTCTCGGCTTACTTTTTATTTCAAGGCTGGGGCAATCAGCCGGATTCATTTGATAATCGTTTTATTGATACTTTATCAAAGCATCTACATTCCCTCTCTCCGGATTCACCAGTGTATGCAATCTGGATTGAACATCTATGGCGCTTTCATTCCTGGCATTTTACAGCACCAACGAAACCGGTCAGTTTATTTTTAGATACACGGACCATGCGTGGCTATGATCTGACACCAAAGCCCGTGCAAATTGGAAATCTATTAGAGGAAAGTATACCTCCTCCCCATTTGATAGGCAAAAGGGGCTGGAAACGAATAAATCATACTCTGTATTCAAGTAGCTGGGAAAAAGGGGATCCTTTGATTATTGTATCTGCTACGCCTGTCTACGGAATCGGTCTTATAGAAACGTTTTTACAGGATTATGTCTATCCGCTGAAAGCTTTAGGGGTGCAGATCCGCTATCAGCTCGATTATGAGGCCTGGAAATATAACCATGCCGGATTTTCACTTCTCATGGACCAGATTTTATCCTGGAATCCAAAGCCTTGTATCATCTTATCAGGGGATGTGCATTATGGTGCGTCCGTCAAGTCAATCGTGACAAAAAAGAATCACCAGAACCTGCCCATCTATCAATTCACCAGTAGTCCCATTCATAATATGAGCTTTTCCGGAGTATGGGGACTCCTGCTGAGAAGTGCCGTCTGGTTTAATGCGTATAAGCGAAAACGAAAAGCCATTTATCGAACCTGTGATGAGCACAACCGCCTTCATACAGGTGAAAACCAGCCGCCTGACAGCCGTAGCAGTGAGAAATGGCGCGAGGAAATTCATTATTTAAGGACAAATAAAGCATCTTTAATGGAGACAGATAATAATATCGGCCTCATTTCAATCCGGAATAAATCTATTCAGAATAAATTATTAAAATATGACGGCAAATTGTCAAAGGAAGTTCATTATTCTTTAAATCCCGATTAATCCGTTCACAGCGGCTAATCAGGGTGACCGAAACGGAGCATAGATTACTGGAGTGGTGGCTTTACAATCAAATACTGGGCTATCAAACTGAAAATATCGAGGGCAGCCTGCTTGCTCACAGCTGTGCATTAGGAACATGGATGAGGAAGTATGAAAATAATCCTGAAGTCAAATTGCTGTCTTCCTTTAAAAAGGCCAAAAACCTGCACGAAAAATACCATCAAAAGCTGGAACAGATTCAGTCACACATCCAGAATCAGAAGACCGAGGAGGCCTATCAGCAATTATTGGATGTAAAGAATACATCGAGTCGTTTGGAACAATCTCTTAAGACATTGGAGACAGAACTGCTCAAAGTTTAAAAAAGAGAACGGACTAAATGTTCGTTCTCTCTCTATGTACTCTACCAATGAATTCTCTAACTAAACGGTTGTAAATATCAGGCTGATCGATGTTTGCCGTGTGACCTGCATTAGGGATAAGACCAACTTCTATATGAGTGTTTTGTCTTTTCATATTAGCAGCCGCTTCTGCCTCATGTAATTCCTCGCTTCCATTTAAAACAAGTGCAGGCACTGCTATGCTCCTTATCTCATCAGCAGATAACGATGGATAGATATAGGTCATCGAATATAACACTTTCTCCAGTGTATCCTTCCATTTATCTCCATGCAGATCCTTAAAATGCCGCACAAGTTCATCATCACGATCTTCAATGTTACGAAAATAGTGATACTGCTGTTCCATAGCTCCAGTCATCTCCTCGGGTATCTCTGGAGAGTACCCCGTTAACACAATTCCTTTTACAGACTCAGGAGATCTTAGAGCCGTATGAACAGCTAAGGAAGCTCCGAGGGAAAGGCCGATAATATAACCTTCTCCTCGCTCTTTAATATAAGAAATCACCCATTGAAGCGCATGCTTAAAGTACTCTTTATCAGCCTTCTCTGTTGAATAACCATGCCCTGGTAAATCAACAGCTTCCACGTTCATATCTTTAAAAGCTGACAGCTGCTTTGCAAAATGCGTTTGACCCGTTCCCATGAAGCCATGTAAAAAATAAACCTTGTCGATAAAAACCCCTCCCTCCGTTAAAATCATGAAATCACTCCAAAGGCTGCTGTAAAATTTCACTCATCAGCTTATTTGCAGTAGAAAGCGCTTCTGAGCGATTCCCGGCAGGAGCAGTAATCATCATACCATCCTTACTGCTCCATCTTGAACCTGATTCCCGCTGATCGTGAATCGTCAAGGCAAGTTCACCAAGCTGCTGGTTTAAAAAGATGGTTCCAAGAAAATATAATGAAGGATAATTCTCATCTTCTTTTATTACTGTATACTTCACACCGTCACCGCGATCTTTAATATCAAACTGTATCCCCACTTCCCCGGCATTCTCAGGAGGGATGTTTTGGCCATCAATCAGGATTGTGCCCCTAAACGTTCTGTTTCCAAATAAACGATTTTGAATTTCTCCATCAAGTTTTATCGTAACTGGCTCCTCCATTCCCATATTTTCACTGCCTAATTGATAGCGAACTCCTTCAAAGGTATGGGTATATGGTTTGGGATAGATATACCATAACGTAAACAAAAGCACTGCTGTCACCAGTATCATAGCGGTCCATAAACCCTTTTTTCTCAAGTTATCCCCCCACGACTTTCTGCGAGTAAAATGAAAGCTTCTTAGTAAGTTATCTAAGTAATAACATTTAAACTATATTTCTATATATTTCGACATAATTACAGTCATAGCCTTCAATGTTTGAAAAGATTTATAGCTTTCAGGCTTCTTGAAGCGGATGCCATTTTCTTTTAAAAAACAATCGTCTTATTTTCATGGACAAGAATTCGATCCTCTAAGTGCCACTTCACAGCCCTGGTTAACACACTTCGCTCAATGGAAGCACCAATTTTCTTTAAATCCTGAACGTGGTCGCGATGATTAACCCTCATCACATCCTGTTCAATAATAGGGCCTTCATCTAAATCATTCGTTACATAGTGTGAGGTCGCTCCAATAAGTTTGACTCCCCGCTCATAAGCACGCTCATATGGCTTTGCTCCCACAAAGGCCGGCAAAAAGGAATGATGAATATTAATAATTTTACGCTCATATGCCTGGACAAAATCCGACGTTAAAATCTGCATATATCTGGCCAGTACAATCAGGTCAATCTGGTATTCCTTCAGAAGCTGCAGTTGTTGCTCCTCTGATTCCTGCCGGGTTTCTCGCGTTGCCGGTATGTAATAAAAGGGGATATTCAAGGACTCTACAACGCCCCGAGCCTCTTCATGATTACTTATGACTAAGGCAATTTCTGTCATCATATCTCCTGATTGCCATTCCCAGAGAAGCTCACGGAGACAATGCAGCTGTTTGGATACAAAAATCGCCGTTCTTTTTAACTCCTGGACGAGACTTAAATCCCAATTCATTGAAAATTTATCCGCAATCGTATGGAACTGGCTTTTTAATTCCTCTTTTCGATTCGCTAAATCAGGACACTCAAACTCAATCCGGATAAAAAAGGTTCCTCCCTCAGGGTTTGTTGAATGCTGATTTGAATCCATAATGTTCGCGTTAAATTTATACAAAAATTGAGATACAGCCGCGACAATTCCCGGCTGATCCGGACAGCTAATCAGCAGCCTTCCCCTGTCTTTCTGATTTTCCTTATATTGATGCAGCTGTTCTTGAACTTCCATTGTTTCTGACTCCTTTTTATGAATTTATGAATTATACGATCTGAGAACTAAACGGTCGCCTTCGCTTTTCTACCTACTTAAATTCCATTTTCCATGAAAAGTATTTTTTATCAGGGTCTTTTTCGTATTTTAGGTAGGCGCTGAATTTTTTGCCTTTTTTGCTGGTCAGGCCTTTTACGTGGGCGCGGCCGTTTTTGAGTAAAGATTTGACCATCGTTTTGGTGGGCTTCTTTTTCATGCTGGCCAGGTACTTATCATTTTTCCAGATAGCGAATGAGCAGCCCTTTCCCTTTTTCCAGTTGCTGCAGCTGAAGGCCACGTATGAATCGACGACATTTTCGCCGCACACCGGACATTTTCCAAGGACTTCATTGCTATTTTTCGATGACTTGATCTCATTGATGGTAATGTCTTCAGCCTGCTTGATTTTTTCGACCGAGTCAGATGTGAAGGAAAATACCAGGTCTAAAAACTGGTCCTTTTTTACCCTGTTTTTCTCAATATCTGATAGAGTTTTTTCCAATCGTCCTGTGAACTCCAAATCAAACAGCTCCGGGATAGGGAAGGATTCTACAAGTCTCTTTCCTAACGGAGTACAGATCAGATTTTTCTTATCAGCTTTAATATATCCGATATCCTTCAGCTTTTTGATCGTTTCTGCCCTGGTGGCCGGAGTTCCGATACTGAAACCAGCCAAAATACTGCCCAGCATTTCCTCATCGCTCGAGTCCTCGCCTGCATCTTCTTCCTCTTTATAGCTCTTCCCACAGGTCTCCATCACTTTAAGGAGTGTTTTTTCCGTATGACGTTTTGGCGGTTTGGTCATATGGGAGGAAACCTTTGCGTCCACCACAGAAACCTGGTCATTCAGATTTACCTTTGGCAGGATGACATCTTTGGATTGAATATGGTCAACCTTTTTCCAACCTTCAACAATCTGGACCTTACCCTTCGTTAAAAAGTACCCGTTTACATCCTCTGCATCCACTTTCGTTTTTAACAGCGTCTGTTCTGATTCAGCAATCGGCATAAATTGCATAATAAAACGATTTTTAATGGCTGTATAAACGATTTCCTGATCCCGGGTCAGCTGTTTCGGCTTCATGTATGTAGGAATAATTGCGCTATGGCTTTCTACCTTTTGATTATTAAAGACACGCTTTGATTTTTTAAAGGTAATTTCATCTTTATAAGGGAGATTCTCTGAATGGACTTTTAATACCTTGGCTGTTTTTCCAACCAGACTTTCATCCAGGGCGATACTGGACGTCCTAGGATAAGTAATCAATTTTTTCTCATATAAAGATTGGGCCACTTTCAAAACTTTATCACTGGACCAGCCCTTAAATTTATTTGTAATAAATCCCTGCAAGTTTGATAGATTAAATAAATAAGGAGGGAACTCTTTTTTCCTTTCCACCTGCTTGTCGATGACGTTTGCATCCTTGTTCGTGACCGCATCCTGAATCCGGGTTAAAACGTTCTGATCATTGAACTTTTCCTGTTTCTCTTCAATGTACGTTCCTTCATACGTTTCTCCATCCTTCGTTTTGAAGGCTGCCGTAAGTTTAAAATACTCTTCCGGCTTAAACTGCTCAATTTCCTTATCCCTGTCATAAATAATTTTTAACGTTGGCAGTAAAACGCGCCCGATATTGAGTGCCTTCCCTTTCCCCTTTTGATATTTCAACGTGGCTACAGATGTAAGGTTGATTCCAATCACCCAATCTGCCCACTGTCTGCTCATACCTGCATCTAGTAAAGGACGCAATTCCTGGTTGGGCCTGAGCCGGTTCATTCCTTCTTTTACTCCCTCTGGCGTCCATTCATTCAGCAGCAACCGATAGACCTGCTTTTTCGGCTTCTGTTTATAGATTATACTGTCCCCGATCAACTGCCCTTCACGGTCATAATCACAGGCAGAGATAATCGCTTCTACATCTGTTCGTTTCATTAACTGATGAACAGTTTTGAGCTGCTTTTGCACACCCCAGTCCGGCTTGGAGCGGTCTTTTGGGTTGCTTTTCACTTTATACTGGAAACTGGACGGAATAAACGGGAAGTTGTCCATTTTCCAGCGGGCCATTTTGGAGTCATAATCTTTGGCATCATAGAGCTCAAGCAAATGTCCAAAAGCCCAGGTGATAAGGAAATTGTCCCCTTCATAATAGCCATCCTTTTTGCCTTTAACGTTTAGTGCATCGGCAATGTTCTTCGCTACGGACGGTTTTTCCGCTAAAATCAATTGCATCCTCTTTCACTCCATCCCAAGTTGCGTTTCACACATTTCCTTCATTGTATAGCTAAATTATATTCCCGTCTAATTCAATAAATAGATTAATATGAAGCTTAAGTACCCAAAGAAATCAATGATGCGTTTATAAAATCCTGTTTTTCTTCATGATCATAGAGGCATCTCAAAATTTTGGTAAATAGCGAAAAAGATTGCATTTCCCTTTAAATTCTATTAATATTCTCTAGTACTCATTTATTTTACAACCAGAAAAGGTCGGATAATTATGCCTAAGCACATCTGGATTCTTATTATCGGGATGGCCATTAATGTCACTGGGGCTTCTTTTATATGGCCCCTAAATACAATCTATATGCACAATGAATTAGGGAAATCTCTGGCCTTTGCAGGGATTATTTTAATGCTTAATCAGGGATTTGCCATTTTGGGGAATCTGATTGGCGGTACTCTTTTTGATAAAATCGGCGGCTATAAAACCATCATGCTCGGAATTTCAATTTCCATGCTTTCTGCGACCGTGCTCGCTTTCTACAACAGCATCGTTCCGTATATGATTCTATTAATGACGATTGGATTAGGCTCCGGAATGGTGAAGCCTTCCATGTTTGCCTTTGCAAGCTCTGCATGGCCAGAAGGAGGGAGGCGTGCGTTTAATGCCATATACGTGGCACAAAACCTTGGTGTAGCACTCGGGGCTTCCCTTGGCGGTTTTTTTGCCAGCATCTCCTTTTCGCTTATATTTGTCGCAAATGCGGTGACGTTTCTCCTTTTCTTTATCATCGTTTTATTTAAATTTAAGCCCATTGAACAAAAAATGGACAATGTCGCCTACACAGGCGGGATGGATTATCAGGAAGATAAAGGAAAAGACAAAGCGTCCTTCCGTGCGTTAATGATTCTGGGGATTGGCTTTTTTATAAGCTGGATTGCCTACGTTCAGTGGCAGTCCACCATTTCTTCCTATACTCAGGAGCTGGGAATATCCGTAAGTAACTACAGTACACTGTGGACGATAAATGGTGTATTAATTATTGCTGCCCAGCCCCTCGTAAAATTGATTGGTAAGTGGATTCCCTCTCCAAGAGTTCATATTTATATTGGGAATACGATCTTTCTGTTTTCCTTTATCTATATTCTATTTGCCGAATCCTTTGCCTCGTTCGTAACCGGTATGATTATATTGACATTAGGTGAAGTTTTAGTCTGGCCAGCGGTCCCAACTTTAGCGGATCAACTGGCTCCAAAAGGAAAATCCGGTTATTACCAGGGGCTGATTAATAGTATTGCCACAGGCGGCCGTATGTTAGGGCCTGTACTCGGAGGATTAGTCGTGGATCATTCAAATATTCATTATTTATTCTATGGATTGATCTTCCTGCTAATGGTTCCGTATCTAACTACTTATTTATACGACCGGGGCCTGTTGAAGCAAAAAACGGTGTCATCACAAGCGGAGCAGCATTTATCTTAAGCCACTTATTAATGAAAAAAATCGAACAGCCAATCAAATCCACGCGGTTGATTGGCTGTTTTTTGTTACAAGCAAAAGGCCGTGTCTCAGACTATATTTTTTAAAAAATAATGGAATATTATGTTAATATTAAACTGAGAATCTTATGCTGAGCGGACAAAATCTAAGGCAGGATATAGGAGGACTATTATTATGGACAATTTTTCATTTCGCAAGTTTCTTCAAACATATTTAGAGGTTTGGAGAAATTCGTCTTTAACTGACATAAAGGAAATGATTTCTAAAGATTATCAAGCCAGAGAGATTTCAAATGGTGAATTGGCAGACTTCGGTTATAAAGAGGCGATAACAGGCTGGGAACAAGGGTTTACATATGCCAAACAGGAAGGTCATAAATGGGACGTAAATGCAGTATCGATCATTCCTTTACGTCAAGATGAAGTAATGGCCATTTTATCGGCGACACTCATTATGAATGGAAAAAAATTAGATAATGTCAGCTTATTCTTTCAGACATTTAAGAGGAATGAAAACAATGATTGGAAGTTGATTAGAAGTTATATAGAAGCTGGAGTTCCTAATGAAAATTTAAAGAAGTTACAATTCAACGAAAAGGGCTTTTGAGCAATAAAATAAAACGCTTGGATGATGTGAGATCCAAGCGCTTTTCTTTGCCCATGTCTGCTATTCAATAAACGTCTACTTCTCTCTTAATCCCTGTCCAAATCAATATTGTACTTCCTGATTTTATACAATAGACTTTGTCTGGAAATATCCAATCGTTCAGCGGCCCGCGCCTGATTGCCATGCTCGGCCCTTAGTGCTTCTTCTATTGCATGAACCTCCACCTGCTCAATATGGTCGGGCAAGGAGAAGTCCTCATCAATGGAAAGGTTGATACCCTCTTCGTCCCCATGAGTATCCCCTTCAAAATACTCAATCACTTCATAAGGAAAATCGTCCAGTTTTAATTCGCCATCTGTTGTTAAAACGACCGCTCTGGCTATTGCGTTTTGCAGCTCACGGATATTTCCCGGCCATGGATATTTGCACAGCTTCTGCACCAGGGAATCTGAGATTGAGTAAGAACGCTGATAATCCTTCTCATATTCTGACAGGAATTGCTGGATCAGTCCGGGAATGTCCTCTGTCCGTTCTTTTAGCGGCGGAAGTTTCAGCCCTATGATGTTTAATCGATAATACAGGTCCTCCCGAAATTCTCCAGCCTGAACCATGTCCCATAAATTGCGGTTTGTTGCAGCAATTAAACGTACATCTGATGAGACTTCTTTTCCGCTACCTAATGGAGTAAAGGTTTTATCCTGGGTGAACTGCAGGAGCTTGGCTTGCAGATCAATTGATATTTCCCCAATTTCATCCAGAAACAATGTCCCTTTATCCGCTGTTAGGCATAGTCCCTTTTTCGATGTATCTGCTCCGGTAAACGCGCCTTTTTCATAGCCAAATAATTCACTCTCCAGCAGATTGGATGGAATGGCGGCGCAGTTTACTTTAACAAAGGGACCATCCTTCCTGCGACTTTCCTGATGAATGGCTCTTGCACATCGCGATTTTCCGGTTCCACTCTCCCCTTCCATGAGCACGGTCACATCCTGTGGAGCCACCCGTTCAATCAAGTCAAACACGTCAATCATACTTCTACTTCTGGTAACCATCCCCTGGAGCTGAAATTTATTTTCGACAGCGGCCTTGAGCTCCCTGTTTTCATAGTGAAGATCCTGCCATTCAATCGCCCGTTCAATGACCACCTTTAATTCCTCTGCCTTCATAGGCTTGGTTAAATAATCAAAAGCCCCCATTTTCATCGCTTTTACCGCATCTCCTATATCTCCATAGGCTGTACAGACAATAATCGGGATGTCCTCATACTGCGGCTTCCAGCTTTCCAGTAATTTTAAACCTGTTGTATCGGGCAATAATATATCTAACAGAATAATATCAATTTCTCTTTTATTGATTTTGTGAGCAGCCTCTTCACCACTGGCAGCCTCAACTACCTGATATCCTGTTTTTTCTAATGTCATGGTGGAAAGTCGACGGAATTTCTCGTTATCTTCTACAAATAAAATGGTTTTTGGCTTACTCAATCGTCATTCCCCTTCCTCGTTTGACCCCTTATTTATAGGCTTTAAATAAATGAGCATCGTTGTTCCGACGCCTGTTTCACTCTCTACTTCCATGTAACCGCCGTGGTTATTAATAATATCATGCGTGATGGATAATCCCAGCCCTGTACCTTCCTGCTTGGTTGAATAAAAAGGATTAAAAATACGCTTCATTTTAGACTGGGATATTCCCACTCCATCATCCATCACTTCAAGCACATATTGCTGGTCCACTTTTTCAATCGCAACTTGGATTTTTCCCTGCTGATCAACCGCATCCATAGAATTTAAGAACACATTTAAAAGGGCCTGTGTTATCTGGTTGCGATCTCCCTTAACAAATGCCTGTTCTTCAGGGAAGATAGTATTTATTTCAATTTTCTTCTGTTTCATCTGGTGAGATAGTAGATGGAGAATTTCATTAACTAATTCTGTCAAATCAAAGATGCTTTCTTCTTTCTTCGTTTCCCGGCTGAATTGCAGAAAGCTTTTCACCAGTTCGTTCATACGGTCCGTTTCATCCTGAATATCGTTCAGCGCTTCCTTAATCGTTTCAGGACCCTTTCCTTTAAAGGAATAGCCCTCTTCCAGTTCCTTAAATTCCGACTCTATTAAATCACTGGCCATTTGTATCGTACCCAGAGGATTTTTCACTTCATGGGCGAGGCCTGCTGTCATCTGACCTATGGCTGCCAGTTGTTCTGATCTCTGGATATGCTGTTCCAGCTGCCTCACTTTGGTGATATCCCAGAAGGTCGTCACAACCCCAATCACCTGTCCCTTTTCATCTAACAGAGGAGAGCTGAACCGCCTTAAAACAAGCTTGCGCCCATATAGATTTCTGTATATATACTCATCTTCTATTCCTTCAAAGTCAGATGAGGCATTTTTACAAGTCTCAAAATGTTCCTTTAAGGGGACAGGCAAAGCAGAAATCGACTTTCCTTTTAGCCTTTTATGTTTACGATTTAATAGCTGTTTCGCTTTGTCATTTACAGATGTCACATTACCCAGCGGATCCATGGTAATGACACCAAAAGGAAAGGATCCCAGAATAAGCTGAAGATAGCGTTCCTTTTCCTTCAGGCTGGTGGCCATGTAATTTAAGGCCTTCGATAAGGTTTTTACCTCGTCTTTTTCCTGCAGCAGATTGAATTTCCATTTTCCACCCTGAACATATTGATTGGCTTCTTCTGTTAATGCGTTAATCGGTTTAATCACCCATCTCACACTAAAATACAAAAGGATGGTAACAGCTATCGTTAATACAACAAGTCCCATAATTAATGAAAATGTTAAATTTTTTGTCGCGGCATTTACATGATCAACAGGGATTGTCGTTACAGATAAAAAAGGAAGATGATCCACGGGACTGTAGGCAATCAGCACATCCTCCTGCAGCACAGATTCATAGCGAATGCCTGTCCTGCCTGAATATCCCTCTTCCACAGCGGGAGATGTCAGGCGTAATCCCATACTTTTATTATCGTTTGTATCTATGAGTACCGATCCATCCTGATCAAGGAGAAAGCTCCTTCCATCCTGTCCCACAATATTCTGTTTGCTGTTTTTTTGCAGGAAATCCGGACTCACCTGTGCAATGAATCCGCTGTGAACCTCTCCATGTTCCTCTGACTGTATCGGAACGGCTATGAAAATACCAGGTACTCTATCATTTTTCGTCACAATCGTTGACGAAAAGGAAGAACGTCTCCATTTCAGTTCATCCAGTATGGGTTGAAGTTTTGGAGGAAGGATATCCATTCCCTCCTGATTAGTGGGGGCCTGATGGAGGATTCGTCCGTCCTGGCTGACTAAATAAATCTGCTGAAAAAAAGCATCATTGACGGCTAAATCTGTGATTGCAGAACGGGTCCATTCCGATGCATGATTCGTCAATCGATCGGTTACTGATATATTTTCAAGCAGCTTCTTTTTATATTCAAATAAATTCGTAGTCTGATTGGAAAGATTTTTGGTCACTTGTATCGCCTGATTTTCTGTCTGATTATCCATGATACCCTTTGAAGACATCACACCTAAATACATGATTACAAATAATGGAATCATAATCAGAAACAGGCCTAAAACGATAAATCTTTTAGTCAATCTTGCTGGGAGAATCTTTTTCATCGTCTGTAAACACCCTTCAAAATAGATAAAGTGAAACTTCCATCAGTGAGGGGGTTCTCCATCCCCCACTGATGGTTAGTTGAACTTATCAGGAATTTACTGGCCGTTTATCCCCCACTTACTCTTGTTGGGGTACCTTCAAGACTTGATGTGGGGGTATTACGGCCAGTTAATGCGTGACAAAGTGAAACTTCCATCGTTGGGGGTTCTTTATCCCCGGCGGATGGCCAACGAAACTTATCAGGCCATTTACGAGCTGTTTATCCCCCCCCCTACCTTTACTGTTTGTTTTACATAAAGGTAGACTATTACAGCTTTATTCGTGATAAATAGGTACAGGTATTATTATATCTAAGTTGGGAAGGAATTCAAAAAAGCGAAGGCAACGTATGGTCACCTCCGCTTTTAAAAATCCTCCACTTATTCTTCTATTAATCCATTTTCAACTAACCAGCTTCTTGCTACATCTGTCTCGCTTTCTTCATCGATATCCACACGATAATTCAAATCCATCATCGTTTCTGAGTCAAGATTTTCAGCAAGCGGTTTTAGCAGCTCTTCCAATTCAGGGTACTTGGCTAATGAGTCCTCATGAACCGTAATGGCTGCATGGTAAGCCGGGAAGAAGTTTTTGTCGTCTTCAAGCGTTACCAGATCAAATGCCTTAATGCGGCTATCGGTCATAAATCCGGTAGCAACATCAACCTGGCCATCTCTTAGTGCCTGATAGAACAGACCAGAATCCATTTTCTTCAAATTACTGGATGGAACCTCAAACCCATAAGTTTTCTGAACCCCTTTAATACCATCAGGGCGTGTCGCGAATTCAGCATTTGTTCCTATAAGTAATTCATCCGGATTTTCATTCATATATTCAGCCAAATCGCTGATTGTCTTGATGCCTAATTCGTCTGAATCATCCTGTCTCATCATTAATGTATACGTATTGTTAACATCGGCCGGATTTAACCAGACAATTCCATTTTTCTTATCAATTTCTTTTACAGCTTCATAGGCCTGATCAGCATCTGCTATTGGATCCTGGTCATTATAAGTTACCAGACTTGTACCGGTGTATTCCCAATAAAGGTCAACCTGTTGATTTTCCAGGGCCGTACGGACAACCTGACTGGCCATATTATTTTTCTCTTCAACTTCATAGCCGTTTTCTTTTAAGTAAATGGAAAGAATTTTAGATAGAACGAACTGCTCGGTAAAGTTTTTTGCTCCAATGACAAGCTTTTTCTCTCCATCTCCAGAACCTTCATTACCGGATGATTCCTCAGAACCGCCACCGCCACATGCGGCAACAAATACTAAAGAAAGCACTAATAAGAATGATAAAACCTTTTTCATGTTGATATCCTCCTCTAAAAAATTTTTCCCTTTATTTGTCATCAATCTGCTTCAACAGATTGGCGCACACCTTTTGATATAACAAAACCTTCAATAATACGCAGAGTCAGATCTGCAAATAGTGCCAATAAGGTGACAGGAACAGCTCCTGAAAGCAAGTAAATATTGTCCCTCATCATAATCCCTGTAAAGATCCAGTCACCTAATCCACCTCCGCCGACTAAATAAGCAAGTGCAGCTGTACCAATATTTAAAACGACAGCTGTACGGATACCAGCAAAAATGGAAAAGGCTGCATTCGGCAACTCAATTTTAAAAAGAATCTGATAGGGTTTGTACCCCATCCCCCGGGCAGCGTCCAACAGTTCGGGTTTAATTGAATCTATTCCCGCTACGGTATTACGAAGAATGGGCAGTAATGAATAAAGAAATAAGGCAAATACAGCCGGCTTAAAGCCAATACCCATCCACGTCATGGCCAAAGCCAGGATCGCCAAACTCGGAATCGTCTGACCCAGATTCGCCGTATTCATAATCAGCCATTGTACTTTTTTAAATTTAGGCCTGGTGACCAGAATTCCCAATGGGACAGATAATGCAATCGCCAGTGATGAGGACAGCAGCACCATCTTTAAATGCTGTTGGAATAAAAACCAGAAACCTTCTGGATCATCAAAGATCAATTGATAATATCCTGATCGATAACTCCAAACAAAAAATAGTACCGTTAGTATGGATAGCAAAGCCTTGAGCAGGGTTGCGAGGAGTTTTTTTCTATTCATTGGTTTCCCTCCTCTTACATTATTTTTTCATGTAAATAGTTTTCGATATCCTGGATGGTTAAAGCTCCGATTTGATTGTCTCCGGATTGTACGACTAATTGTTCCGCTTCCTGGTTTAACAGGATAGAAAGGGCATCCTTCAGGTTTGTATGAATAGGCACTGTTTTCTGTTGCTTGTTCGTTTCATCTGCCTGATTCAAATGCTGTTCATTCACAAGGTCCTGAATATGATGCAGGCTTAAACTTTTCAGAGCACGATCCTTCCCGACAAACTTTCTTACAAAATCATTGGTCGGATGGGCGAGGATCTCATCGGGTGCATCGTACTGCATCAATTGCCCTTCCCGGAATATGGCAACCTTATCTCCCATCTTAATGGCCTCATCAATATCGTGACTTACAAACAGGATGGTTTTCTGGACCTCCTCCTGAATTTGTAAAAACTCATTTTGAATATGAGACCGGATGATTGGATCCAAGGCACCAAATGGTTCATCCATTAACATTACCGGTGGATCAGCGGCCATCGCACGAATGATTCCGATTCTCTGCTGCTGACCACCTGACAGTTCATGAGGATACCTCTTTCGAAACTGGTCAGGATTTAATCCAACTAAATCCATTAAATAGTTAAACCGATCCTTTTTCTTCTTACGGTCCCAGCCGAGCAGATCAGGTACGGCCATAACATTCTGCTCAATCGTCATATTTGGAAAAAGCCCATTATGCTGAATGACGTAACCAATGTTTCTTCTCAGCTCAATAGGGTTTAACTCATTCACACTGTTTCCATTTACGGAAATCGTACCTTCCGAAATGGACTCCAGGCGATTGACCATACGGAGGGTCGTTGTCTTTCCGCAGCCTGAAGGTCCCAGAAAGACAACAATATTTCCTTCAGGTACATGAAAACTGATATCATCAACAGCTTTAATGTCGTCATTAAATACTTTTGTTACGTGATTAAAGTCAATCAATCTATTCACTCCTTACGATTTCAGATCTTCTTCAAGACCTTTAGGTGTCATTTTCTTCTGAAACAATCCGAGCAGCATATCAACGACAATCGCCATAATCGAAATCGCAATCGCTCCCGCCATTACGATGGTAGAATTTGTTCTCGCTATTCCCTGATTGATTAATACACCGAGGCCACCAGCACCAATAAATGCTGCGATGGCTCCAATCCCTATATTCATAATGACGGCCTGTCTTACCCCTGCCATAATAACGGGAAGTGCATTGGGGATTTCCACTTTGCGTAATTTTTGTATGGTGTTCATTCCCATCCCCTTCGCAGCATCTTTAATATGTGGATCTACGTTTTTAATGGCCACATAGGTGTTTCGGATAATCGGCAATTGGGAATATAAAATAAGCGCGATAACCGCTGGAACAAAGCCAATCCCCTGATCAATCAAAGAGAGAATCGGAATCATAATGCCAAATAAAGCAATACTAGGTATGGTCATAATGACATTCGCCATCTGCAAGACAGTTTCAGCTAAATAATCGTTCGTTGTTAAATAGATCCCCAACGGCACACCAATAGCAATGGCAATCACAACAGAAAGCCCCACTAATTGCATATGCTCCAGCGTATACGTCCAAATTAGAGTCTGATTGTTAATCATGTAATCCCATAATTCCTGCATGTCTCATTCACACCCCTTTTCACTCCACCTAACCAATTATGCAAAAATCATGCCAAGATATGATTAAAAAATGAATTCCTACGATGAAAGCCTATTAATATAGGAAAATAAAAATATAACTCTATCAAGTTCAAGAAGGAAGATCAAAAGGACAAAATCTTACTTTGTAAAAATAATAAACAGTTTGTTAAAAAATTTTTACGCGGGGACTGTCCCCACTTGCTTTAAAGCGCTAAAGCAAGAATTTTATGCATTCTGCCTCTTTGTTATTCTTCTGAAGCCATATTTCTAATAATCGTTAGAAATATTAACAATACATAAGCAATTTTAATAATCGTCCATGTGAACTCGATTCATCCTTTCAAAGCATAAATAAACCACTCGAATCACACTTAAACTAATTTGAAGAAAATTTCTGTCATCTTTATGATAATAAATGTATTGAAAATTACGTAAACGAAGGGAGCAGTTATTATTAATAGTCAAATGGTTCTTACGCCATCGAAGCAATCGGATTCCATTACGTTCGAAAAACCCGATGTGACAGATGGCTCTGCGATGTGGGAATTAGTAAACGATTCCAGCCTCGATCAGAACTCACCCTATAAGTACATTATGATGTGTGAGTATTTTGCCGACACATGTGTGGTCGCAAAAGAAAATGATAAGTTAGCAGGCTTTGTTACCGCATTTATCCCTCCAGAGAAGCCAGATGTTGTGTTTGTTTGGCAAATTGGGGTTGATTCTTCCCAGCAAGGAAAGGGAATTGCATCCAGATTGTTAAATGAATTAATTCAGCGTGAGGCGTGCGAGGATGTCCGCTACGTTGAAGCAACCGTAACGCCTTCAAACAGAGCATCACAATCCTTATTCCGAGGTTTGGCTCGCAAGCATAATACAGATTGCAAAGTCTCGGAATGCTTCACAGAAGATTTATTCCCAACGGATGATCACGAGGAAGAGCTGGCCTTCAGAATTGGCCCACTTTAGTAAGATGCTTACTCCTCGGTAGTTAATAATGACTGAAAACGTGTGATTGATATATAGAGAAATACTGGAAGTAAAGTCATTTTTAAAAGACCTATCCATTAGGTAAAAAAATGAAGGAGGAAAAAGTTTGAGTCATACTGATATGGAAATTTTTGAAAAGTACGAATCCGTGGTACGCAGTTACTGCCGCAGCTTTCCTACTGTGTTCACAAAAGCCAAAGGCCACAAAATCTGGGATGAACAGGGTCGTGAATACATCGATTTCTTCTCAGGTGCAGGCGCTCTGAACTATGGTCATAATGACGAAAAGATGAAGAAAAAGCTTATTGAGTATATCGAACAGGACGGCATCACTCACTCCCTGGATAAAGCTACGAACACAAAAGCGGAATTTATCCAAAAGTTTAATGACGTGATTTTAAAGCCAAGAAACCTGGAGTATAAAATGATGTTTCCGGGCCCTACAGGAACAAACAGCGTGGAAAGTGCACTTAAGCTGGCTCGTAAAGTAACGGGCCGAACCGATATCATAAGCTTTACCAACGGATTTCACGGAATGACCATCGGCTCGCTTTCCGTAACAGGAAATGCTGCCAAACGAAAAGGGGCAGGGGTTCCGTTACAGAATGCGGTAACGATGCCATACGATAATTATGTTTCAGACAATTACGATACATTAGATTACCTTGAGCGTTTCCTTGAAGATGGCGGAAGTGGTGTGGATATTCCTGCCGCTATGATAGTGGAAACCGTACAAGGTGAGGGCGGAATTAACGCAGCCCGTTTAGAATGGCTAAAGCGGATCGAAGCCATCTGTAAGCGCTGGGATATTCTGCTGATTGTGGATGATATTCAGGCAGGAGTCGGAAGAACAGGCACATTCTTCAGCTTTGAGCCTGCGGGTATCAAACCGGACATCGTCTGTCTGTCCAAATCTCTCAGTGGCTACGGGGTTCCATTTGCCATCACCCTGTTCCGGCCGGAGCTGGATGTGTGGAATCCAGGTGAACATAACGGAACCTTCAGAGGGAATAATCATGCGTTTGTAACCGCAGCCGCTGCCCTTGACTACTGGAAGGATGACAAATTTGAAAAAGAAATCCAGCGAAAAGGAAAAATGGTTGAGGAATTCCTTACTCAACTGAATAATAAGTTTCCTGAGCTTAAAGGAGAAGTACGCGGACGCGGCCTTATGGCTGGTATTGCCTGTGGCGTAGATGGCCTTGCTTCCAAAGTGGCTGAAGAGGCCTTTAAGCACGGTCTAATTATGGAAACGTCCGGTCCTGAGGATGAAGTCTTTAAACTATTCCCAGCTATGAATATTGATGATGACGCCCTCAAAAAAGGGTTTGACATCATAGAACAAAGTGTTAAAACACTCGTTAAAGAACCAATTATGAATTAAAACCAGGGGAGGAAGTTAACATGAAAGTAGTAAAATTAGAAGATGTTCTAGGCACTGAAAATGATGTGGACGGAGGCAATTGGGTAAGTCGCCGCTTAATTAACAAAAAGGATAACATGGGGTATTCCGTCAATGATACGATTATCAAAGCGGGCACAGAAACCCATATCTGGTATCAAAATCACCTGGAAGCCGTTTATTGCATTGAAGGTGAAGGGGAAGTTGTGACTTTGAAGGATAATAAAGTATGGCCAATTAAAGCCGGTACGCTTTATGCCCTTGATGAACATGATGAGCATTTGCTCCGCGCTTATGAAGGCGGCGATATGCGCATGGTTTGTGTATTCAACCCACCATTAACCGGTAAAGAGGTCCATGATGAAAATGGCGTTTATCCGGTAATGGAGTAAACGTAAAGATCCCCACTTTGTTTACAAAAGCCACGACTCTTGCCTACTATAGGCAAGAGGTCGTGGCTTATTTTATATAGTAAAACTTATCGAACGATCTTCCTCCAAGCGACTAAATTGCCCAGCATGAGAATCACGATATATCCGAGCACTCCGTAGGCCAGGTTCAATACGAATAAGTGGATGACCCAAAAGCCACCAAGAAGAATGATAAAAGGCAGTGTAGTCCAGCCTTCGCTTTGCTGAGCGACTTCAAAGGATTCAGAAAAAGGCAATGTACCTCTGATCATCGTAAAACATAAAGCCACATATAAACACGTGCTTAAAAAAATAGCAAGTAAGTCTTCCAAAATACTTCCGCCATAGATCCAGAGAAAGACAGCACCAACGAATAGAAAAATAGGCACATAAAGTTTAACGATAAATGCTTTTAACATCCCTTTATATAAATATTTATAATCCTCAACAGGCATTGTTCGATATATCCAGGCCCCTTTATACGTACCGGAATATTTCAGCATAATGACGGCTGTAGGAATCATAATGGAGCCAAAATAAAGGGAAAGATAAAAATTACCGGAAGCGACCTCTTCTAAACTTTTATTCTGAAATTCGTTAAATAAAAAGATAAACGGAAAGACCAGAGATAATCCTAATGAAGGATAAACCTTCAGCCGAAATTCTCGTTCCTTACTTAGCATCAGGCTTGCAAAACGGAAAAAGGCTCTCTCCTGCTTCGTATAACAGATGAGTTTCAGGAGTGTGCTGTAACTCCATTTCCTTTTTCGCTGCTTTTGGCCACCGTGATCGGACAGCTTTTGCAGATGGTTCTCAAATACGGGCATCAGCTTAACATAAATGATAAGCGCAATAACAGGTACAACAAAGGCCAATGCTGAATAAAAGAAGAGTAGTGGACCACCAGCAGAACCAAGCCAGACTTCAAAGGGAGCTGCAAACCAAATTGGCGGGAAAAAGATATGCCACCAATCAGGTGAAAAGCTGACTTCCAAATCAACAAACTCAAAGGCCCGGATTAAAATCTGATAGCCAACAATTAGTGAGATGCTAAGACCTATTTGTACGTAATTAATAATATCCTTTAATTTCTCCCCATCAAAAAACCTCAAAACGAAAAAATACAGAAAGCTCGTCATCACAACAACAAATATATCGACCAACACAACGGCTAACAATAACAGGAAAGCAAATAGGATTCCTTTCGTGAATAGACTTACGATCAGCGGAATACCAACCATTGCAAACGTAATAAAAAACAAATAAATAATAATATGCAGGGCTTTGGCTGTACTGATTGTCTTACGATTAACAGGTCTGGTAGACAAAATTGTACGATCCCGCACATCCAGCAATACGGTTGAGAAGTCAGATATCATCGACGTCATGACAATGAACATCATTAGCCCAAACAACATACTCATCTGAAATAGATACTGATTGCCCATTACAATAAAAGGAATAAGAAAAAGACCGTAAAAAGCATATAGTCCTAATGACTTTAAAAAATGGTTTTGATCTTTCTTCTTAGCATTTGATTGATCAAAAATCGTCGGTACCCTTCTTTGGTCCATTGTGAGCTTAACCTGAAGAATACTTCTTAATAAAGGATATTGAACCCCCATTTTTTCAAACACCCATTTGAAACGGTTCAGAAATTTTAGTGTAGGAAATTCCTTCATCCTTATCACATCTCCTGAACAATGGAAACAAATTGTTCAGCCATATCCTTATGCTCATCAAACCCGGTCAGTTGGTTAAAAATCTCTTCCAATGTTCCCTCTTGGTTTTTCTGTTTTAATTCTTCAAAGCTTCCATCAGCTACAATCCGACCTTCATTTAAAAGGATAATACGGTTGCTGATTTTCTCTACCACATCCATAATATGTGAGGAGTAAAAAATCGTTTTTCCCTGCGCAGCAAGCTGTGCCAAAACCTCCTTAAAAACCATGACACTGTTGGCATCTAACCCGCCAATCGGTTCATCCAGAAATAATAGATCAGGATTATGCAGGAGACTGGAAATAATCAACGTCTTTTGCTTCATCCCTTTGGAAAAGGATGATATTCGACTATGATAAACGTCTTCCAGCCCAAATAGACTCATAAGCTTTTGAGCCTTCTGATCCACACTATCAGAATCCACTCCATACAGTTCACCAATAAAAGTGAGATATTCATGTGCGGTTAAATTATCATAGAGGTCGGCAACTTCAGGCACATACCCTACCCTGCGCTTATATTCCACCGGTTCATTTGCGATATCACTGCCAAAAATCTCAACCTGACCTGAATAATTCTGTTCAAGCCCGAGCATAATTTTTACGGTTGTACTTTTTCCTGCCCCATTAGGTCCGATATATCCAATAATCTGTCCTTTATAAACGGATAAATCAATCCCATTTAAAACCTGATTCACTCCATAGGATTTTTCCAGATTTTTTATCGATAGTATGGGTTGGTTTGTTGAGAGAATAATAGCCACCTTCTTCTTCCACATTTTAGTTGATTCTATCGTAACACAGAATTCCGATAGTTCTCACTATTTATTTGTTGTTCACACAGAATGCTTGCCTCAACTTACCAGCTGTTAAAAATAGTCCCTATAAAGTGGTACTTCCATCAGTGGGGGGTTTTTCCATTCCCCACTGATGGTTAGTTGAACTTATCAGGAATTTACTGGCCGTTTATCCCCCACTTAGTCTTGTTGGGGTAACCTCAAGACTAAGTGGGGGTTTTACAGCCAGTTAATGCGTGATAAATAAGAGCACCCAGACTAAAAACTGAGTGCTCCCTAATCTAAGCCATGCTGTTTTTCCAGTGGTCCTTAGTATCGAACGATTTTACCAGCGTGCTCCTATTGGCGAATCCATTTCCAAATTTCTTTAGGAGTGGCATCCTTTCCATACATAAGAATACCTGTTTTAAAGATTTTCCCTGCCAATTTCATAAATACCCAAATACTCACGATTAAAATGGCGATTGCGATAATGATCTCTATCCACGGCCATTCCTCAAGCATCGCTAATCTGACTAACAGAACGCCTGGTGTCGTGATAGGAAAATAGGTTCCGACCTGAGCAATAATTCCACTTGGGTCAGACATAATCGGACCGATAAATATCGCCGGCAAAAATGGAAGCATAAACAGCATTCCCTGGAAGTTACTCGTGCTGTTCATATCTTCAACAGTTGCACCAATACTTACAAAGATGGAGGCAAACAGAAGATATCCGGCAATCGCAATAAATATTAGTAAAAATAGCTCCGGGACCAGTAAGTATTCAAGAAATGGTATATCCACTCTCCAGGCGAGAAACGGAAGAATAAGAACCATCCATGCTGCGACCTGTGTGATTCCCAATGCAAAATAACCGTAAATTTTTCCCTGCATGAGCTCTTCCGGTGTTAAGGATGATAGGACTATTTCAGCCACTTTCTCTTTTTTCTCCTGAGAGGCACTCTGGAAAATCATCATTCCTGTGATTAAAATCGAGAATAAAATGACACCTGCAAAAGCAACCGGAACCACTCGTTCCAGCAGCTCCTCCTGACTTTGCCCTTCGTTTTCTGAAGCCTGAGTTTGACTGGCTGATTCCGGCGTCACAGGTTCAAAGGTAATCCCGCTGGCTGCTATTTGTGCCTGTTCGCTGGTTAAACCCATGTCCGCAAGCTTCTGAGCCAATAAGGGATGCTCTAAAATATTGGCTTGAAAAACTGCATTTTCATTTAAATCCTTACTCATATACACATGAACCGAGCCGCTTTTCAATACGTCCTCCGTTAACATGATGTATGCTGTATTTTCTTCATTTTCCAATTCCTGAATGATTTCTTCCTCTGACTTAAAGGCATCGATTTCCTGCCAGTTTTCTGTCTGTTCTTCCGGGAGCTGATTTTTAAGCTCACTCCACACTCCAAGCTCATCATATATATGAATTTGCGGACCTGCTTCTTCTGCTTCATCATTATCAAACAATAGAGGCAAATTAAAAAACACTAAAAACAACAGCGGAGTTAAAAATAATGAAATAATAAAGGACTTATTCTTCATATTGCGTTTATATTCCCACTTCGCTACCTTCATACTATTCCGCATCGCTGGATATACCTCCTTCTTCCATGAGATTCTTACCTGTGGCAATATCTACAAAAATTTCATGTAAGGAAACACGATCGATCCTGAGCTCCTGAATTTCCAAGTTATCCGGTAATTGCTTCAGCCACGTTGGGATATGTACATTCTGAGCTAAATAAAGCGTGCTTACATTGTCGTTCTGTTCCACTCGTTGCACTTGTGTCATACCCTCTAATTCCTCCCGGTTATGAGAACCGAGAATGGTACATTTAAAGTTGGCATATTCCTTTTTCACCTCATCAATGGTACCGTAAATGATTTTTTGGCCCCGATGAATTAAAAATAATCGGTCGCACAATTGCTCAACCAGATTCATCTGATGAGAGGATAATAAAATGGCCGTTCCATTTTGAGCCAATTCCTTGATTTCATCCTTAAAAACTTCCTGACTGACTGGATCTAAACCAGAAAACGGTTCGTCTAAGATAAGCAATTCCGGCTCGTGAATAATGGAGGCAATAAACTGAACCTTCTGCCCCATCCCTTTCGATAATTCCTCAATGGAAACCTGATCCTTTCCTTCCAATCCAAACTTTTTCAGATATTCCAGCGCTCGCTGCTTTGCTTTCTTTAAAGGATAATCCTTTAATTCCGCAAAATACAAAAGAATGTCCATGACCTTCACATTTTTATATAAACCCCGCTCTTCAGGTAAATAGCCGATTTTATGCCTCGGAATTTCCTTGGAGGTATGGTTATGAAATTCAACAGACCCTTCATCAGGATACATAATCCCCATAATGCTGCGAATGGTCGTTGTTTTCCCCGCTCCATTTGGCCCTAATATAGCCATGATTTCTCCCTTTTTCACATGAAAGGAAATATCACGAATGATTCTTGTATCCTTGAAGGACTTCCCAAGACGGTCGACTGTTAATACTGTTTCCACATGTTTCACCCTTTCCAATGTTTTAACGTTGCCAATCATGCATACGTTTCAGCAGCTTAATGGTTTCAAAATATTCCTGTATATAACAGTAAAGTTTAATCAATCCAATAAATTGATATCCCTTATAAAGTGATTTATACTTTTTGAAGGAATTCACTAAAATTACAGATTTCTGGTCATGCTATGAGTAGAACCCAGCATGGCCTGAAGATATTTTTAACAAAGGTGAGGATTGCATTGACAAACAGGAACGAAACATCGTGTACAATTGTTATTTTCGGTGCGACAGGGGACTTAGCCAAACGCAAGCTATTTCCTTCCATATATAATTTATTTGCAAAAGGTGAATTAGGTCCGAATTTTGCTGTGATTGGAGCAGCGAGACGGAATTGGAGTCATGAGACACTTCGGGAAAATGTAAAAAAATCTCTGGATGAGTCCAAGACGGAAATCAATGAAGACCATCTTGATGATTTTCTGGCTCACTTCCATTACATATCTTTAGATGTTACAAGCAAGGAATCGTATCAGAATTTAAACCGTCTCATTAACGATCTTGAGGGCGAATTTAACATTCCTTGTAATCGAATGTTTTATTTAGCTATGGCTCCACAATTTTTCGGTCCCATCGCTTCCTATTTGAAATCTGAAGGACTTACCAATGAAACCGGCTGGAACCGATTAATGATTGAAAAGCCGTTTGGTCACGACCTCCCTTCAGCCCGACAGTTAAATAATGAAATTCGTGAAGCCTTTCGAGAGGATGAAATCTACCGTATTGACCATTATTTAGGAAAAGAAATGGTGCAGAACATTGAAGTCATTCGTTTTGCAAATGCCATTTTCGAACCTCTATGGAACAATCGGCACATCTCCAATATTCAGATTACCTCCAGTGAAACCCTGGGAGTGGAAGAACGCGGCGGCTACTATGATAAGTCCGGGGCCTTACGGGATATGGTTCAGAATCATATGCTGCAAATGGTGGCCCTTCTCGCTATGGAGCCTCCAATCCGCTTGACAACAGAGGAGATTCGAAGCGAAAAAATAAAAGCGTTACGCGCATTACGACCGGTTTCAGGTGATCAGGTCGATGAATACTTTGTCAGAGGTCAATATGGCCCTGGAAACGTCAAGGGGAATGAGGTTCCAGGCTATCGGAGCGAGCCTAACGTGGATCCGGATTCCAATACCGAAACATTTGTTGCGGGTAAATTATTAATTGACAACTTCCGATGGGCCGGCGTTCCGTTTTACATTAGGACAGGCAAGAGAATGGCCGAGAAGTCGACGAAGATTGCCATCCAGTTCAAGGAAATGCCAATGAACTTATATTACAAAACCGATGAGGACGTTCACCCGAACCTGCTGGTGATCCATATCCAGCCGGAAGAGGGAATTTCTCTTATTTTAAATGGTGAGAAGCTTGATCTTTCCGGTCAAACTACTCCGGTTAAGCTGGACTATGCGCATACTTCAACGGATAAGTTAAACACACCTGAAGCGTATGAAAAACTGTTAAATGATGCGATTAAAGGAGACGCTACAAACTTTACCCATTGGGATGAGGTGGCGCTGTCATGGAAGTATGTAGATGAAATCTTTAATGCATGGCAGCAAAAAAAGGCTGCTCAATTTCCAAACTATGAAGCCGGATCTCTGGGACCAAAGGAATCAGAGCATCTCCTGGCTCAGGACGGCTTTCACTGGTGGCCATTGGATTGGTAAATCTAAAGTCGGTTATAAGAATAGCCCTCATGGAATGGTATTTCTGCCATGCCATGAGGGCTTTTATATGGGCCATTTATGATTCGTCCAAAGATATAAGAATTAAGAGCTTTTTAGGAATTGATCCAGATAACTTCGAATGAATCGCATTTTCTGTTTTACGTTCTATTTTTCCTGCCAATCTGTATGGAAGGTTCCTTCTTTGTCAATTCGCTGATAGGTGTGTGACCCGAAATAATCACGCTGGGCCTGCAGCAAATTGGCAGGCAGGGTCTCTGTGCGATAGCTGTCATAATAAGACAGGGCACCTGAAAATGCCGGCACTGGAAGACCTTGTTGAACGGCGATGGAAATCACCTTCCGCAACGACGTCTGGTAGGATTCCACAACCTCTTTAAAGTAAGAGTCAAGGATCAGATTATCCAATTGCGGGTTACGGTCATAGGCTTCTTTAATGTTCTGGAGGAATCCTGCTCTGATGATACAGCCCTCTCTCCATAGCATGGCAATTTCTCCAAAGTTCAGGTTCCAGTCATACTCCTCTGAAGCTGCCTTTAATTGATCAAACCCTTGAGCATAGGAGCAGATTTTACTCATATATAAGGCCTGGCGGACAGCTTCCACAAGCTCGTTTTTATCAATATTCAAGTCCTGAACACGATCCGGACCCTGCAGTACTTTACTTGCGGCGACGCGCTCTTCCTTCCGCGCAGAGATAAAGCGTGCGAAAACAGACTCCGTGATGGCCGGCAGAGAAACTCCTAAATCCAGCGCACTTTGACTTGTCCATTTTCCGGTTCCCTTTTGTCCGGCGGTATCAAGAATCATATCGACTAATGAGTTCCCTGTTTCCTCGTCAATCTTGGTGAAAATATCAGCTGTAATTTCAATCAAATAACTGTCCAGTTCACCCTTGTTCCACTCGGAGAATATGTCATGCAGTTCTTCATTGGATAGCTGCAATGTATGTTTAAGAAAGAAATAGGCTTCAGAAATCAACTGCATATCCCCATATTCAATGCCATTATGCACCATCTTCACGTAATGGCCGGCTCCATCCGGTCCAACATACGAAACACATGGATCCCCGTCTTCCTGAGCTGCAATATCCTTCAACATGGAAGACACTTTCTCATAGGCTTTCTTGTCTCCTCCCGGCATCAGGGAAGGACCAATACGTGCCCCTTCTGATCCCCCGGACACACCGACACCCAGGAAGTGGATGCCCCTGCTGGCTAAATACTTATTTCTTCGTACAGTATTTTCAAAATATGTATTACCACCATCCATTAAAATGTCACCGGCATCCAAATGAGGCAGCAATGAGTCAATGGCTTTATCGGTTATATCTCCGGCCGGAACCATTAGTATGATCTTTCTCGGTAATTCCAGCATTTCTATAAATTGTTCTAAATGACTCGTTCCTTCCATATTTATATTTGGATTTTCTTCCATGACTTTAGTAATGGTTTCTTCAGATATGTCATATAATGCTACTGAATACCCTTTACTTTCAAAATTTAAGGCCAAGTTCTTCCCCATAACTCCGGCACCAACAACACCTATATGCTGTTTTGACATGATGTTCATCCTTTCTAACAGTAATCTCTCTTTATTTTATAGTATGGAAGGCAATATGTGAAATTATGTCTTTGCGAAATTTGTTCATTATATAAAATGATTTGATTTTTTAAAAGAATATTAACCATAATAAAGATTTTTATGTTAAAATAAAATACAGTTGAAGTAGTACATGCTTTTTTACATACTTCATGATGTGAACGTTCTCAATGGATTTTAGTCTGATTTTGATAGAGAATTAGCCTTCATTGAGAATGATATAAAAAAATTTAAGGGGGATTTCAGATGAAAAAGACTATCACTCTAGTAATCTTTTCCATCATGGCACTAGTCCTTGCTGCATGTGGCGGCGGTGGCGATGCTAATATCGCTATTGGACCTGCTGGAAGTGGAACACAGGCAGCTGCATCCGTAATTCTTGAAGGTGCCGGACTGAAAGAAGATGAGCATTACAAGGCTTATGAAGAAGGCTTTGGCGATGCTAAGGATGGATTGCAGGATGGAAACATTGACGTTTCACTGGGGTTATTAGGCTTACCAGCCGGAAGTGTAAATGACCTCCAGGCGACATCAGGGGACGCTAAGCTTCTTAGCCTGTCGGATGAAACCATTAGTTATGTAGAGGAAAATCTGGGTTATTTAGAATACACCATTCCAGCTGGATCCTATGACTTTCAGGATGAGGATGTAAAAACAGTGACAGCTTATGCTGTTTTAGTTGGAAACACAGATACAATCGATAACGAACTCGCTTATGAATTGGCAAAAATCTCCGTAGAAAATGCAGATGATAACACCCACGCTCAATCCGACCACACTACATTAGAGAATGCCTTAAATGGATCACAGGGTCTTCCCATTCACCCTGGGGCTAAAAAATATTATGAAGAACAAGGGTTGACGGTTGAATCTGAAGAAGCGGAAGTAAGCGCTACAGCAGAAAGCCGTAAAGAAGAATTTGTTTTAGGTACAGGAAGCTCAGGTGGTACGTACTACCCACTTGGCGGTGAAATGGCAACCATTTGGAGCCAGAACATTGATGGGGTAAACGTGACAGCCACAGAAACCGGGGCATCCGTTGAAAACCTTGCCAGCATTGGTCAAGGAAATATGGATCTTGGTATGACTGTACACGTACCAGCACAGGACGCTTACAATGGGGAAGGCGAATTTGAAGGTGAGCCTGTTGAAAACTTTGCCTTTATCGGCCATATTTACCCAGAAGTTATGCAGATTATTACTCGCGAAGAAACCGGAATTAATAGTTTAGAGGAATTAGCTGAGTAATCAACATAGGCGGAAACGCCGAAAAATTGATAGAACGATAAACTGGTGGGGACCTGACACAGCGTGTCCGGTCCCCCTTTATTCGAGTTAATTTTGTTAAAGGTGGTGAAAGGTGTGGCGAAAAACAACAATAAGAATCACACAAAAAACAACAAAGAAGACGAGCGTCTCACATCGGAAATCACTGACGAAAACGGTGAGCAATTATCCGAGCAAGAACTATTAGAGAAATACGATAAAGAAAGTAATTATCGAAAAAACATTGGGAAATGGGCCTGGATTGTTACGTTCCTCGGGGTCTATTTAACGGTATTCCATTTATACACAGGCTTTTATGGAACCTTACAATCACAGATTCAGGGTGCCGTCCACGTCGGTACAGCACTTGGGGTTATCTTTTTACTCTATCCAGTTAAAAAAGGATTGCATAAAAATGGAATCCCATGGTATGACGTCGTTTTAGCATTTACAGCGATTTTCGTAGGCTACTATAAAATTATTCAGTTTGATGCTATTTTAGATGCACGTGTTCACGGGTACTCATCACTTGATATAATCATTTCAATTTTAGGGGTACTCCTCTTATTAGAAGCAACCAGAAGATGTGTTGGTCTTCCGATTGTCATCGTTGCTTCCGTTACAATTCTATATGCGCTCTTCGGAAATTTAATTCCTGCCAATATGCTATCACACGCTGGCTTTTCGTTTGAAAAAGTATTTACGGATTTATGGTTCAGAGAAAATGCGGTATTTGGTATTCCTGTACAGGTATCGGCGAAATTTATCTTTCTTTTCCTATTATTCGGGGTTTTATTAGTCCACACAGGTATTGGACAGTTCTTTAATGATATTGCCTATGCACTTACAGGCCGTTTTACAGGTGGTACAGCTAAAGCAGCTGTTGCAGCCAGTGCCATGCAGGGGATGGTATCAGGAAGTTCCATTGCAAATACGGTAGCTTCAGGATCCTTTACCATTCCAATGATGAAAAAGGCCAAATTCAAACCTGAGTTTGCCGCTGCCGCTGAGGCTTCGGCTTCAACCGGCGGACAACTGATGCCACCGATAATGGGGGCTGCTGCCTTTATTATGATTGAATATACCGGCACAGACTATGCAACCATTATGCTGGCTGCATTAATTCCATCTCTGCTTTATTTTTCCGGCATTTTTATGGGCGCACACTTTGAGGCGAAAAAGCAGGGAATTGTAGGGATGCCCAAGGATCAGCTGCCAAGTGCGAAAAAACTGCTGTTATCCAAGGGCTTCATGCTCCTGCCACTGGTAGCTATCATCGGAACTCTGTTTGCAGGTTATACACCTCAAAGAGCAGCCTTAATGGGAATCCTCGTTGCATTCCTTGCCAGCTTTGTACGGAAAGATACACGAATGTCCTTCAAGAAAATTATCTTTGTACTTGAGCAGGGAACTCGTGTAGCGCTTCCTGTTATTGCGGCAGTTGGTACAGCCGGTATTATTGCCGGGGTTGTTGGAATGACAGGATTAGGAAGTAAGATTGCTTCCGGCATTATTGCCCTGTCACAGGGAATTCTGCCACTGGCCCTGTTATTTACGATGATTGCCTGTATTATTTTGGGTATGGGGCTGCCGACAACAGCGAACTATGTTGTTACCGCAACCGTAGCAGCACCTGCCTTAATTAACGGATTTGGTGTTGATATGCTGTCCGCTCACTTATTTGTGTTCTACTTTGGTATTGTGGCAGATATCACTCCGCCTGTTTGTCTTGCAGCTTATGCAGGTGCAGGGATTGCACGAGCCAATCCGTTCAAAGCCGGAACTACAGCCGTCCGACTGGCGATTGCAGCCTTTATCATTCCATATATCTTTGTGTTCAATCCTATTCTCGTTCAATCGGGTGATTACACGACGCTTGAACTGATCCTGGCTGTCATTACAGCTCTTATCGGTATGATGGGTGTAAGCAGCTCGGTTATGGGCTACTTCAAACGCAAAGCTTTTGCCTGGGAGCGTATCGTCTTAGTCGCTGCAGGTCTTATGTTAATTTCACCAAATCACTATGTGGATATTTTAGGATTTGTTTTAATTGCCGTTGTCTGGCTCTTCCAATCTCGCCGGGAAGATGATATGCCAAAACAAGGACCTGGCCAGCCATTACAGGCATAAATATAACGAGACTGGGACATAACTAATTTGCTTGGTCATTAACCGAATGATAGGTAACTAAGCGGAGGAAATATACGTAGACTCCTGGTCGGTTAAAAGCGGCACGTCCTGTGCCAACACCGACACCAGAACGTCCTGTTCGTCGTGGGAGGAAGGCCTAGGTGAGACCCCGCAGCGCGATAGCGTGAGGAGGCTCAACAGCCGCCCACGGCAAAGAAGACACTACGAAAACGACCGTAGGGAGTTTGAGTAGATGTCGCACTTGTGCTCTTGGGTGAAAGCGAAGTATATTTCCATAGCGGTGGTTCCTGCACCTATCATAATTCGGATTTCCCTTTAGCAAAAACATTTTTGTCCCGGCCTCGTTTTCTTTTTTACTCTTAAAGGTTTATGCTACTATTAGATTAAAAATTAGAGGTGAGTATGATGAAGCAGGATATCATAAAACGATTTACGTCCTATGTCCAAGTGGATACGCAATCAAATGAGAACAACGAGGAATGCCCTTCCACACCCGGCCAGCTAACCTTGGCCAATCAGCTTGTAGAAGAATTAAAAGAAATCGGAATGAAGGAGGTTACGATTGACGAAAACGGATATGTGATGGCTACCCTTCCTTCCAACACAGACAAAGAGGTCAACACCATTGGATTTTTAGCTCACGTCGATACCGCAACCGATTTTACCGGTAAAAATGTTAAGCCACAGCTTGTAGAAAATTATGATGGTGAGGACATTCAATTAAATGAAGACTTACATATCGTCCTGTCACCTGAAGAATATCCAAATCTCACTAACTACAAAGGTCACACCCTGGTAACAACGGATGGTACCACTCTTCTTGGTGCAGACAACAAAGCTGGTGTAACAGAAATTATGACCGCCATGGATTATCTTATTCAGCATCCGGAAATCAAACACGGCCCCATCAGAGTAGCCTTTACGCCTGATGAAGAAATTGGCCGGGGACCGCATAAATTTGACGTGGAACGATTCAATGCATCCTGTGCTTATACAGTAGATGGTGGTCCATTAGGAGAGCTTCAATATGAAAGCTTTAATGCCGCAGCTGCCAAAATTACGGTAAATGGAAACAATGTTCATCCAGGTACAGCCAAAGGTAAAATGGTGAACTCCATGAAAATAGCGATGGAACTGCATCAGCAATTACCAGTACAAGAAGCGCCCGAACATACGGAAAACTATGAGGGATTCTATCATCTGCTCTCCTTTGAAGGGGATGTAGAGCAGAGCAGCCTGGCTTATATCATCCGTGATCATGATAAAGATAAATTTGAGGCACGCAAACAGACCGTCAGACAGATTGTATCCAACTTACAGCAGAAATACGGTGAGGACACCATTATTCTTGAAATGAAAGATCAATACTATAACATGCGGGATAAAATCGAACCTGTAAAAGAAATTGTGGACATCGCCTATGAAGCGATGGAAAATCTCGAAATAAAACCTGTCGTGGAACCGATTCGCGGTGGTACAGATGGATCGCAGCTTTCCTATAAGGGACTGCCAACCCCGAATCTGTTTACAGGCGGCGAAAACTTCCATGGAAAATATGAGTTTGCATCCGTGGACCATATGATAAAAGCAACAGAAACCATTATTGAGATTGCCCGGTTGTTTGAGGAAAAGGCCTAGCAACCTGACAACAAAGAGGTTTAATAGAGGTCTATCCTTTACCATTAAATTTGTATATGGAATCAGAAAGCATATCAGCCCGAATGAGCTGGTATGCTTTTTTAACACGCATGAACTGGCCGTAATACCCCCACTTCAAGTCTTGAGGGTACCCCAACAAGACTGAGTGGGGGATGGAGACCCCCCACTGATGGAAGTTTCACTTTATGATGTCTGCTCAGTCAGAAGATGAATCATCTTTCTCCTATCTATGATAAAATAGATAAAATGGATACTAGATAGTATATTTTATAAGAAATAGTAGAATCATGGAAATAAAAGCAATAAGGATGAAAAATATGATGGACTTAAACAAGGGAAAGTTTACCCAGTCTATTTATAGAAGAGGACTGCAATATTATAATCAGGGCCGTGTTGGTCAATTCACTCATTATGCTGAAGAACACAGATGGCGTACAGCCGTTTTTGGCACGGAAGTTTATGACGTGGAAATCCAATTTACGGAAAATGGGATCTCCTATTTTTGTGAGTGCCCTGCTCATGAAACCTATCATTCCTGCAAACATACCGTTGCAGCCTTTTTAGAGCTGGCTGATGTGATTCAAGATCCAATTGATAGAGAAGCCCTTCATCAGTTCCTTGGACAATTTGAAAGTGACATTTCGTTCAGAAGAAGAAGAATTAGCCGTCAAAGGCCTGATCCGGCTACAGAAATGATTAAACTGTTCTCGGATTATATTGAAACATCCGATACGACAAACGAGCCATCCATTATTGCCAGACCGTTAAAATGCGAATATATATTAAAAACACATCAAAGAATCTGGGACTCTCCCCTGCTTACGGTTGAAATGAAAATAGGTGAACAGAGAACTTATGTAGTCAAGAAAATCCGTGAGCTGCTCAGCCATATTCAACAGCAAAAAGAGCTTATTTTTACAAAGAAATTCACCTATGATCCTAAAATTCATTATTTCGAGCAGGAAGACCAGGAGATTATCCAGCTATTAATGGAAATCTACACAAGTGAAAGCTTCTATCAGGGGTCCCGGAATTTACAATACGGCTACATTGATCCAAGAGAAATGGTCATTCCTCCCCTGCACGCAGACCGTCTGCTACAAATGCTGCAGCATCGGGATTGTCATTTTAAAGGCGAAACAGGGACCTATACAGGATTTTATCGTTCAGATGAGGAGCTTCCCTTTACCTTTGAGCTTGACCAAAACCAGCAGGCAAGCGGGTACAACCTTGACTTACACTTCCTGAACTCTGCTGTCATTTTAAACGATTATCAATTTGTTCTTTCCGAGAATATTTTCTATAAGGTTGATCAAAAACAGCTCGGGATTTTAAATGAAATGGGCAAAATTGTAAACATGACGCATAACCGGACATTACCTATTAAAAAGGAGCAAATAGAATCCTTCTTATCTCACGTTATGCCCAGCCTGAATCAAATTGGTGATCTTCAGATTAAAGAACAAATCTCAAACGACATTATCCAGCCGCCTCTGCAGGCAAAGCTGTATCTTGATATTGATGAGGAACACCTTACCGCCCGGCTTGAATATCATTATGATGACTATACCTTCTTTCCGTTCGGCAATTATAAGGATGAACGGCAGGAATCCAATCAGATTTTAATTCGCGACATGGAAAAAGAGCAGGAAGTGATGAGCATCATCGAAAGCGCGCCTTTTAAATATAACGGAAATGAACTGTACATTGATGAGGAAGATGAGATCTTTTCCTTTCTTTATGATGTACTCCCTAAGCTTGAGGACAAAATCGCGATTTATACAACCAATCAAATCAAACAAATGATGCTGGAGGAAAGACAATATCCTGATATCCAGATTGATCTGGATGCAAATGAAAACTTCCTGGAAATTAACTTTGATTTTGAAGATATTCATCCTGATGAAATTCAGCATATCTTTCAGTCCATTACGGAGAAAAAGCGATATTACCGCCTGCCAAATGGTACTTTTGTGCCACTTGAAGATGATGCCTTCACCCCGATTTCCAAGCTTATGAATGAGCTGAATATTGATCCCGAAAATATGGATGAAGGTCAAATCACCGTACCTGCTTATCGGGGGATGCAGGTTGAGAAATACATGAACAAGGAAATTGGGGCCAAATACAATAAGGCCTTCCGCCAGTTATTGCGGGATATTAAAACCCCGGATGAAAGTGAATATCCGTTGCCTGAGAGTTTAAATGCCGACTTACGTGAGTATCAGAACGTTGGTTATCAATGGCTGAAGGGCCTGAGCCATTATCGCTTTGGCGGAATTTTAGCGGATGATATGGGGCTGGGGAAAACACTTCAAGCTATCGCCTTTCTTTTATCCGACTGGGAGGAGAAGCAATCGGACAACCAGCCGGCTCTCGTGGTCGCACCCGCCTCCCTCGTCTATAACTGGAAAAGCGAGTTTACCAAGTTTGCTCCACAGCTAAATGTGGTTGTCGTGAGTGGTACCAGAGATGAGCGAAGAGGGAAACTGGAAAAGGCCACAGAAGCGGACGTCCTTGTGACTTCCTACCCTTCGTTAAGACAGGATATTGAAGTCTACCAGCCTCTGACCTTTTCAACGATGATTCTGGACGAGGCCCAGGCGATTAAAAACCATTTAACCAAAACGGCTAAAGCTGTAAAATCCATCGTTGCTACGAAGCGTTTTGCCCTTAGCGGAACACCGATTGAAAATTCGCTGGATGAGCTGTGGTCAATTTTTGATTGTCTGATGCCCGGATTTTTCCCAAATAAAAAGACCTTTAATACACTGCCGCAGGAGCAAATATCCAGAATGAGCAGACCCTTTATCCTGCGCCGTCTGAAGCAGGATGTATTAAAAGAACTGCCGGACAAAATCGAAACGGTTCATACCTCCGAATTAACAAAAGAGCAAAAACAGCTTTACCTCGGTTATTTAGAACAAATTCAGGGGGAAGCAGCCAATGCCATTGCTGCAGAAGGATTTCAAAAGAACCGGATGAAGATTCTGGCCGGTCTAACAAGGCTGCGTCAGCTGTGCTGCCATCCATCCCTGTTTATTGAAGATTATCAGGGTGAATCAGGCAAGCTCAATCAGCTGCTGGAAATCGTCGAAAATGCCCGGGAAAACAATCAGCGAATGCTTATCTTTTCCCAGTTCTCAAGCATGCTGCAAATCATTCAGCAGAAGCTTACCGATGCTGGAATGGATGCCTTTTATTTAGATGGACAAACACCTTCCAGAGAACGGGTGGAAATGGCCGAGCGGTTTAACCAGGGAGAGAAGGAAATTTTCTTAATCTCACTTAAAGCAGGTGGAACAGGCCTAAACCTTACAGGCGCAGACACCGTCATCTTATATGATTTATGGTGGAATCCGGCCATTGAAGAGCAGGCAGCCGGCCGCGCCCACCGCATCGGACAGAAAAAGGTCGTCCAGGTATTCCGTCTGATTACAGAAGGAACCATTGAAGAAAAAATCTACTCCCTGCAGCAGAAAAAACGGGAACTGATTGAAAATGTCATACAGCCGGGAGAAACGATGTTTAAGAGTCTTAGTGAAGAGGAAATTAAGGAATTGCTTAGTATGAATTAAGCAGCCATAAATTCAGTTATAGAAGTACACAGAAAAAATGCTCAGATTTACTGGGCATTTTTTCTGTGTACTGAAATTAAATTATGAATGTCCTTTAATATTTTAATTCATTCGATTTCATGGTTGGTTCAGAGTCCTTTTGATTGTGAATCAACTGTGATGCGGCTTCTCATGGCGGGTTCAGAGCTGCCTTGTCCCTGAATATGCCGTGACTCCCCCTCTCACGGCGGATTCAGACCACCCTCAACCACGAAACCACCGTGACTCACCCTCTCTCGGCGGATTCAGCACCATCCCACCCACGAATTAACTATGAATCCCACTCACTCTTAACCATATTAAGATACACCCTCTCCAAGCAGCCTAATAACTACTTGATTCACTTTGTTTCTTTCCCATACATATTTCCCCCTCAAAGGAAAAAAATATATAAATGATTCTTCACCATTTTTCCTGGAAAGGGGCACAAAGAATGAAACAGAACTATACGGTTTTTTATACATCCCTGGCGATTCTTGCCGTCCTGGTTTTGATCGGGATTATCATTCCAACAACCACTGAACAATTAACTGCAAGTATTCAGACCTTTATTTCGAATACTTTTGGATGGTACTACTTAATTATGGTCACCATACTTTTAATTATTTGCTTATATTTATTAATCAGTCCCATCGGAAGAATTAAACTGGGCAAACAGGATGAAAAACCGGAATTCTCAAGACCTACCTGGATCGCTATGTTATTTAGTGCCGGCATGGGGATAGGGCTTGTGTTTTACGGCACATCAGAACCGATTAGTCACTATGCCATCAGCTCTCCAACGGGCGAAATTGGTACAGAGCAGGCAATTAAAGATTCGTTGCGTTTCACCTTTTTTCATTGGGGAGTTCATGCGTGGAGTGTTTATGCCATTGTAGCGCTGGCCATTGCCTACTTTCATTTCAGACATGATCGTCTGGGGCTGATCAGTGCTACCCTAAGACCGATTCTCGGTGATCGCGTGGAAGGTCCGACCGGAAAAGCGATCGATGTATTTGCTGTATTGGCAACTGTGGTCGGAGTGGCAACCTCGCTTGGTTTTGGTGCTGCGCAAATCAACGGTGGACTTTCATACCTGTTTGGAATTCCGGCAAACTTTTGGGTTCAATTCCTCATCATTGTCATTGTCACGGTATTATTTATGATTTCCGCCTGGTCCGGTTTAGGGAAGGGCATTAAGATTTTAAGTAATGCCAATATGGGACTTGCGGCTGCTCTTTTTGTTCTGACATTCATTTTTGGGCCATCATTACTGATCTTAAACCTGTTTACCAATACCGTTGGAAGTTATGTACAAACTCTTCCTCAAATGAGTTTCAGGATTGCCCCGCTGAACCCGGATATTCGAGGCTGGATTAATGGCTGGACCATATTTTACTGGGCATGGTGGATCGCGTGGTCTCCTTTTGTCGGAATTTTTATCGCACGAGTTTCAAGAGGCCGCAGTATCCGGGAGTTTGTTTTTTCCGTATTGCTCATTCCTTCTGTTGTAGTGTTTTTATGGTTTTCGACGTTTGGCAGTTCAGCCATCTCCCTTGAACATAATGGCATTGCTAAAATTTCAGAATTAGCAACAGAAGAGTCATTGTTTGGCGTTTTTAACGAGTTTCCCTGGAGTATGGTCCTTTCGATCACCGCTATTCTTTTAATCAGTACTTTTTTCATTACATCTGCCGACTCTGGTACGTACGTATTGGGCATGATGACAACGAATGGCTCCCTGTCCCCGAATATCAGAATCAAGCTGACCTGGGGGATTATGCTGTCAGCAACAGCCCTTGTCCTGCTTTATTCAGGAGGATTGCAGGCTTTGGAAAATATGATGATTATCGCCGCACTCCCCTTTTCCATTATTATGGGCTTAATGACCGCCAGCCTGGTGAAGTCATTGTATAAAGAGTCTAAGGAACTGGGAATCGGACGGGTGAAAAAACGGAAAAAATCCTGACGAATGCTTTGCTCTGTCACTTAGATGTTCTCCTGTTTGTTTCCACTTTTTTACATCCTAAGTGAATCACAACTTTAGACAATAGCAGGAAAAAGAAGCTATACTAGAATACAAAGATCAAAACAGGAGTGTGCACAAATGTCTAAAGTTAAGTGCTTTAAAAATATACCCTTATCCATTCTCGACCTGGCTCCGATTACGGAAGAAGGAACCGCCCGGGAATCCATTAAAAACAGTGTAGAGTTGGCCAAGCGTGCGGAAAAGTGGGGCTTTCACCGCTATTGGCTGGCTGAGCATCATAATATGCCCGGGATTGCCAGTTCCGCCACATCCGTTCTTATGGGACATATCGCCGGAGCAACGGAATCCATACGTGTTGGTTCTGGAGGTGTCATGCTCCCGAACCATGCTCCGCTCGTTATTGCAGAGCAGTTCGGGACCCTCGAATCTATTTATCCCGGAAGAATCGATTTGGGACTGGGCCGGGCACCAGGCACAGATCAGGCCACAAGCTATGCCCTTAGACGTACTTTGAACAGCAGCCCTGAAGAATTCCCTCAGCAGGTGGCAGAGCTGCAGCATTATTTTAAAGGGACACCTACCGCCCGGGTCAAAGCCTATCCCGGACAAGGACTAAATATTCCTATCTGGCTGCTGGGCTCCAGCGGCTTCAGCGCCCGGTTGTCCGCACAAATGGGATTGCCATTTTCCTTTGCGAGTCATTTTTCACCGGATTATACCTTACCGGCTCTTAAAATATATCGGGAAAACTTTAAGCCTTCTGATGAATGGAAGGAGCCATACGCTATGGTTGGGGTAAATGTGATTGCAGCCGATACGGAGGAAAGAGCAAAATGGCTGGCAACCTCACAACAGCAGCAATTCCTTAGCTTAGGCAGAGGTGAAGCGACCCCATTAAAAGCACCTGTGGAGGATATTCATGCTGTGGCTTCAAGCTATGAGCAGGCAGCCCTGCAAAAGTCCCTGGATCCACGCACCACGATTGTAGGAACGAAAGAAACCGTGCAGAAAAAGCTTCAAAACTTCTTAGAGGAAACGAATGCAGATGAAATCATCATTAACTCTCAGATCTATTATCAGGAGGATCGTTTGCGTTCTTATGAAATCGTTGCGGAGTTAATGGAATAATGATTGCTTGATAAAACTAAATAAATCTTTAGAAGAGCCTATCAAATGATTGTGTTTGATAGGCTTTTTTATGGATGGCTCCTTTATGGATAGTTCCTTTTTGAAGAATATCGATGGTAAAATTAGGGGTCTCAGTAGATTCAATGGCTTTATGAGTGCGAATCAGCCGTGATATGATCGCTCTCATTGTTTCATACCTCTTTGACTCTGAGTCTGCCATGACACAGCCTATCTCGGTTGATTCGTTCCTCTCATGACTCTCAATCTACCGTGACATCCCCTCTCTCAGCCGGCTTATTCGATCCCTTATTTCCAATCAACCATGACTTTCAACACACACGTCCTGAGAAAGAACTCCATAACACTGCTCTTAAACAAACGGGGGGGCAATAGCTGAACAAGGCGATCAACATTTGGTCGTCTTTATTTTATCCGATAAATATTTGGAATATCATGTTAACATTAACTTAGGAGATATTGAGCTAACGGGGTAGATTTGTTCAATAAGAAATCACAAAAGGAATGAGCATTTACTGTGAAGTAAGATTAGACATATTAATGTCTAATAAAAGTAATCCAAAAAATGAGATGAAGCACATTAGTATGATTACATGACATAAATAAAAATATATGGAGGTATAGTTATGTGGTTAATATTAGGGATTATTGCAATAGTAATAACTATTATAAATCTTTATATGTATTCAGCAGGAAAGGATTATAAGCTTGCTATGGCGATGGGATTATCATTTACAGCATTAACACTTTGTGCAGAATACAGTCTTGTATCTCGGTGGGTAAAAGTGGAAGATTGGGCAGCTTTATCGGATGTAGTACCTGGTATGGAAAGGGCATTATGGTTTTTGACAATTGTTTCTATCTTACTAAATATAGCACCTATACTTTTAGAACTAAAAGGTAAGAAGTCCGCAAGATAAAAAGAATTAAATCATTGAAAAATATAAAAAGATGTTCTTAAACAAACGGAGGCTACTATTCAATAAACATCGCTCTTTTACTACGATAGGGAGAGAATAAATTGAAAGCCAATTATAAGCTATTATCAGTCTTATGCATAAGTCTATCTCTTATCTTTTTTATTAGCCCTATTTTTTTGTACTGGTTTATTCACGGAGATTATGAAAGATACATTTGGATAATCAATGGTCCATTTCCTTTTAGCCATTTTGGTGGAGGACCATTTCAACTCATGATGGGGATAGGTTTAGTATTATCAGGGTTAATCTTTCTAATATTTTCATTTGTGTTTTTTAGACGAAATAAAAAAAGTGATGGCTATTGAGCTAACGAGGTGCGTTAGTTTAATAAGAAGTTCCCATAATAAAGGGACTTAGAAAAAATTCTAAGTCCCTTTTTTGATGTGATTTATAATGTGAATTTAGTGTAAGTACCTTTGTGCATTGCATTGTGATCTAAAACGCGATTTAACGTTTTGCACCTCACAACGAACCCGTTTTGAATAGCCAGGCACTTTTCTCTCATTCAAGTCTCAAAGAAACGACGCTTAAACCAGCTTTACACCCGTTCCTTCACTTTTTTATTTTTCTTAATTTGTTTACTCCGCAGCTGGCCACAGGCTGCATCAATATCTGTGCCCTGTTCTGCACGCACGCCGCAGTTGATTCCATTTTCCAGCAGAATGGCATAAAAGTTTTTAATGTCTTCAGCAGTACTTCGCTGATACTGGTTATGCTCGCTGACCGGATTATAAGGAATCAGGTTTACATAGGATAAGTGGCGTTTGTCTTTCAGCAGGCTGACGAGCTCCTCTGCTTCCTGTTGATGATCGTTTACATCGTGGAGCATAATGTACTCAAACGTTATACGACGGTTGGTTTTCTCCAGATAATAATCGATCGCATCCATCAATTTTTCAACCGGAAAGGCACGGTTGATTTTCATGATTTGTGTTCTTAATTCATTGTTCGGAGCGTGCAGGGATATCGCTAAGTTAACCTGCATTCCCAGATCGGCAAACTCATAAATTTTATGGGCAAGGCCACTGGTTGAAACGGTGATATGGCGGGCACCAATGGACAAGCCATTCTGATCGTTTACTACACGTAAAAAGTCAACCAGATTATCAAAGTTATCAAATGGTTCACCAATACCCATAACGACAATATGACTGACACGTTCACCTTTCTCCTGCTCATCCAGGTGATGCTGTACGTTCATGATCTGCTCCACAATTTCACCGCTTGATAAGTCCCTGTTTTTCCTCAGAATTCCACTGGCACAGAACGTACAGCCAATATTACAGCCGACCTGCGTGGTTACACAAACGGACAATCCGTAATGATGCTGCATTAAAACCGTTTCAATTAAATTCCCATCCTGCAGTTTGAACAGAAATTTAACCGTACCATCTGTGGACTGCTGTTTAATTTCCACATCCAGAGTCTGTATGACAAAATGCTCTTTTAAAAGTTCTGTGCATTCTTTATTCAAATTTTTCATATCTTCAAATTGCGTGACTCTTTTTTTATATAACCAATCCCAAACCTGCTGAGCACGGAACTTCTTTTGGCCATGATCCACGAGCCATTCCATCAGCTGGTCAAAGGTTAAACCGTAAATGGATTCCTTTGTCATGTTAACCCTCATTTCCAAGCATTAGAGTTCTTTTCCTATCTTACTGGAAAATCGGCTATGTATCAAATATAACCAGGCAATTTCATCAGGTTATTTGCGTGCTGTTATTCCACTTCTTCACGGCTCGACTTACAAAATTTTAAACATGGTGGAATTGCTTTTCGATTATTCATGATAAACAGATAATTTGGAGATAATTCTTGTTATGCCATTTATTTTCCTTCATAATATAAAAGCGTAGTGTATCTATGAATCTTGTACACTACAAAAATCGACAATATTCGGGTGGTGACAGGCACCAGCCCAAATGAAGGGAGGATGTGTGTAGACTTAAAACACACATATGGTAAACATGAATAAACAACATTACACCTACAGAAGGGATAAGCCATCAACGGTATTTTATATTTCGTCTATTCTGGTAGCTATCTTTGTCCTTTGGGGAGCGCTATCACCAGGTTCACTCAGCAATGTGGCAAATGAGGCACTTGGATGGATGATTACAAACTTTGGCTGGTTCTATATGCTGATTACGGCCTTTTTCGTACTTTTTGTAATTTTCCTGGCGATTAGTCCTTATGGAAAATTACGTTTAGGCAAGCCGGACGATCGACCGGAGTATTCCTGGTTCTCGTGGATTGGTATGTTATTTGCTGCGGGAATTGGGGTAGGATTTGTTTTCTGGGGAGTTGCTGAACCTGTTCTTTACTACTTAGAACCACCTGTCGGGTACACTCCGGAAACTAGAGAGTCTGCGATAGCAGGACTTCGATACGGATCCTACCACTGGGCACTGCATCCATGGGCGATTTTTTCCATTGTTGGTTTAACTCTTGCCTATGTACAATATCGAAAAGGAAAGCCCGCATTAATCAGTTCTGCCTTCTATCCTATTCTGGGAGACAGAATTAATGGCTGGGCCGGTAAAACGATCGATATTCTTGCCGTATTAGCTACAAGTACTGGGGTAGCGACAACATTCGGTTTAAGTGCGATGCAAATCACAGGTGGACTTTCTCACCTCACAGACATTCCAAACAATGTCTGGACACAAATTGTGATTATTGCCATTGTTACATTCCTATTTATGTTTTCAGCTGCCAAAGGTGTGAATAAAGGAATTAAAAGATTAAGTAATATAAACTTAGGTGTTGCAGGCCTTTTCTTCCTCTTTGTTTTAATCGTTGGACCTACTCTATTTATTGCGGAGAGCTTCGTAACGACACTTGGGGGATACATTTCCAACGTGATTCCAATGAGCTTAACGCTTACACCATTTTCAGAAAGCGAATGGCTTGGCACAAACACGATCTTTTTCTGGGCATGGCATATTTCATGGGCACCATTTATGGGGCTTTTCATCGCCCGTATTTCACGGGGACGTACGATCCGTGAGTTCATGGCAGGCGTACTGATCGTTCCATCGCTATTAGCCCTAATCTGGTTCTCTACTTTTGGAGGAACTGCCCTAAATCTTGAAATGTATGGCCCAGGTGGCATTGCTGAGCTTGTCACAGGGAAGGTTGAACTAGCTCTATTCGCAACCTTAGCCGAGCTGCCATTAAGCACAATTACAAGTATATTAGCCGTACTATTAATTCTGATTTTCTTCATTACTTCCGCCGATTCCGCATCATATGTACTCGGTGCTATGACATCACGGGGAAGTTTAAATCCAAGCATGGGCGTGAAACTAGTCTGGGGCTTATTAATTGCCGGAACTGCCAGTGTATTACTATTAAGTGGTGGTGGCGGACTCACGGCTCTTCAAACAGCCTCGATTATTACAGCACTTCCTTTTGCTTTCATTATGCTGGTTATGATCATATCTATACTGATTACATTTAATCAGGACCATCAAAACGTACAAGCGAAGAAACGTAAACGACAGTTAAAATCGATGAAAAAGGAATTTAAAGAAGAATTCTATGATGATATGAAAGATGATGTGTATGATGAAGTAAAAGAAGAGGTTTACGACGATGTGAAGGAAGAAGTTTATGACGAAATTAAAGAAGAGGTAAAAGAAGAGCTTATTGAGGAACTTGACCTGAACGAACAATCAAACACCAATGATACAAAGAACAAAGAATAAAGTAAAACGAACCATCAGCGGAGTTTTTTCCATCCCCACTGATGGTTCGTTTTACTTATCTGGAAGGCGGTCATAACTTGACCGCCTTTTTTGATGCTTCCATGGCTTCAGGGCTCAAAAAGATTCATAAGGTCCAAATCTTAAAAATATTTTAAAGGGTGATACTATTCAATATTTTTACTATATTAAAATATCTAATATATTAATTATTAGTACATTTTTCCTCTATTTAAAAATGTTTTGACAACTCCCTAATGATAAAAGTATTATATTAATATATCAGGGAGGTAAAAAATATGTCAGAAATATCTAAACAGGAAATTGTAGATAGTGTTCCTCAAAAGGGATTCTTCGGACATCCTAAAGGGTTATTCACACTATTCTTTACCGAATTCTGGGAACGTTTCTCCTACTACGGAATGAGAGCGATTCTTCTTTATTATATGTATTATGGGGTTACCCAAGGTGGTTTAGGATTGAATCGAACCACAGCATTATCCATTATGTCCATTTACGGATCATTGGTCTATATGTCAGGAATTATTGGAGGATGGCTTGCCGACCGTATTTTCGGAACCAGGAAGGCCATTTTTTATGGGGGAATCCTGATTATGCTCGGACATATTGCCTTGGCTATACCTGGAAGCGTCGCACTGTTCTTCGTTTCTATGGTTCTTATCGTGCTTGGTACAGGACTATTGAAGCCTAACGTATCCAGTGTTGTTGGGGATATTTACAGTGAAAAAGATGAACGTCGCGATGCCGGATTCAGTATTTTCTATATGGGAATTAACTTAGGTGCCGTTCTGGCTCCATGGATTACCGGATCCCTAATGGACTATAGCTTCCACTTAGGATTCAGTATGGCCGCTATTGGAATGTTTATTGGACTTATTCTATTTATGATTACAGGAAAAGGATTTCTTGGTTTAGCGGGTACACAGGTTGCCAATCCGTTATCCGGGGAAGAGAAGAAAAAAGTTTACACGGCTATCGGTACAGGAGTAGTTCTTATTGCTATTCTTTGTGCGATTGCCATTCCAACCGGTTATTTAACTATTGATGCCTTTGTTGCTCTGGTAGGTGTTCTGGGCATTCTGCTTCCGATTATTTACTTTACCAGGATGTATCGAAGCCCAAATACCACAAGTGTTGAGCGTTCACGTTTAATTGCCTATATCCCGCTATTTATTGCGTCCGTTATGTTCTGGGCAATTCAGGAGCAGGGATCTACCATTCTTGCTAACTATGCCGACCAGCGAACACAGCTGAATTTCTTAGGAATTGAACTTGAGCCTGCATGGTTCCAGTCATTGAATCCTATGTTTATTATTGTGTTGGCACCTGTATTTGCCTGGATGTGGGTGAAATTAGGAAATCGTCAGCCAAGCATTCCAAAGAAATTCTCTCTTGGTCTATTATTTGCCGGTTTATCCTTCATCGTCATCCTTATCCCAGGTTACATGGCTGGTACAGATTCACTCGTTAACCCTATGTGGCTTGTACTAAGTTACTTTATTGTTGTACTTGGTGAGCTTTGTTTGTCTCCTGTAGGATTATCAGCGACAACAAAACTGGCACCACGAGCTTTCTCAGCACAAACGATGAGCTTATGGTTCCTTTCCAATGCAGCAGCGCAGGCCATCAATGCTCAAGTCGTAAAATTCTATACTGCGGAAAATGAAATTCTTTACTTCGGTACAATTGGTGGAGTGGCGATTGTTTTAAGTATCATTCTTTTCGCCTTCTCTCCAAAAATTCAAACCTTTATGAAAGGTGTTCATTAATCAAAAAACAGAAGCACCGTTATCAGGTTATAGCGCTTTTGTTTTAATACGATGAAAAAAACCTCCTGCTTTTATTAAGCAGGAGGTTTTTTTATGGATAGGAAATGATTAAATGGCCCATTTGCTGATTGGAAATTAAAGAGACCACGTCCACCCTTGTTTTTAATCATGAAGTTTTTCCGTTTGTGTGATTAATCCTTTCAGTTCATGTGTGACCTGGTCCAGTGTATCAATTAAGTCTGAAAGGAATTCAACGGAGGATAACTGAGTTCCTGATGATTCTGCAACTTCCTGGGCACGATCTGATGCAGTCTGTGCGAAGGAAGCCATTTCCTGTATGGCAGAGGATGCCTGCTCCGTAGCTGTAGATACCTCTTCAGCAGATGCAGAAATTTCCTTTATCTGACTGGCAACGTCCTCTACTGATGTATGGATTTGATTAAATATTGCTCCTGTCTTGTGCACAACTTCCAGTCCCTCTTTAACTTCCGTAGTCACCTGATCCATCGCTTCAGATGACGTTTTTGTATCTTTTTGAATGGCATGAACGAGTTCGGTAATTTTGCCAGCTGATGTGCCTGATTGTTCTGCAAGCTTTCGTACCTCATCCGCTACCACAGCAAAGCCCTTTCCATGTTCTCCGGCTCTTGCTGCTTCAATGGCTGCATTTAAGGCTAATAGATTCGTCTGGTCGGCAATATCCGTAATGATTTCCACAATTTCTTCAATTTCTTTTGATCGGTGGCTTAAGGCTTGTACACTGTCAGAGGATGTATGCACTCTCTGATTAATATCGTTCATCTGCTGGACCGTTCTCTGTATCATTCCGTTTCCTTCACTGACTTTATCTGTTGTATGTTTTGCCCCGGCTGATACCTGAGAGGAGGTCTGAGCAATCTGTTCAATCCCGGATGCAACCTCCTGTATAACCTGTGAACTGTCCATGGTTTGCTCCCGTTGAGTATCTGCTTCACTGGATATTTCCTGAATACTGGCCACCATTTCTTTAAGTGCAGTTTGATTGGATGTCGCATTTTCTTTGAGTTCAGCTGATGACCGGGTTATTTTTTCTGAGTTCGTGGACAACTGATCTATAATCTCACTCAGGATTTGATTTTTTTGTTCCTTTTCGTCCAGATCAGCTATTAACTTCCGCTTTAATCGTGTCTGCCAGATTATAGCACCTGAAGTCCCTATTAAAAATACAGCATGAATGACAATCATCGAAAGCGGGTATGCCTCCGTTCCAAAAACATACTCACTAATAAAGAAAAAGCCTGCTAAATGCTGCACAGCAAACACAGCAGTCATAATGGTGATTAAACGGATGCTTTCATAGTAGCCGATCATGGCCACGACCATAAAAATCGAAAAGTGATATTCAATCATGCCTTCTCCACCAGCGATCATGGAAATACTGCTAAATGTAATTGTAAGTGTGTTAAAGAGTGGCAACTGGGAATGATTTTTTTGTTTACGAAATAAAAGGACAGAAACAACGAATAAAATGACCGGGATAACTAAAATGGCATTTGTAACCATTGGTATTTGGTTCGCTGCTTCATATCCCCAGGCTTCTGATACGTTCAATACCCGATGTAAAAAGTGAACGATGAATGATGCAATTAAGACGACAGCTGATAAAACTAAAATAGCCTGATTCTTTGCCTTATCCAATAACATATACCAACACCCCGTACTATATTTATCCCATTAAAGGATTTTATAAATTATGACTATAGTACCACTATATGACAAATTATGTCTACTTTTGATAAATGAAATAGAATAATCTTATTCCACAAAGGCTATTTTTGGTGTTCTCATTCCATTATCGGTAAAATAATAAATGAGTCATTTATGGAACTTTGACAGGAAGGATTTTTCCTCATGCAAATCACCGTTGAATCAATCATTTTTTTATTTTCCTTAATGCTAATTATTGGCGTCTTAACAACAAAATTCTCATCTCGTTTAGGTTTACCCTCTCTTGTTCTGTTCCTGTTTGCAGGAATGCTGTTAAACCAGTTTTTTTATTTTAAAAATGTAGAATTAACCCAGTTTATTGGAATTCTGGCCCTTATTATTATCCTGTTTGAAGGGGGTACCCAAACCAAATGGGATCATATTCGCCCTGTCCTAGGTGGTGCCGGTACATTGGCAACAGCCGGCGTTTTAGTCACCAGCTTCGTCACAGGACTGGCGGCGATGTATATTTTAAACCTCTCTTTACTGGAAGGGCTTCTCTTTGGTTCCATTGTCGGGTCAACAGACGCTGCTGCGGTATTTTCCGTGCTTGGTAATAAAAATATTAAACGGAAGCTTACCGCAACATTAGAAGCTGAGTCAGGCTCCAACGACCCGATGGCGGTATTTTTAACCATTGCTTTCATTGAATTAATTCAAATTCCTGACCGGTCCATCTGGCTGGCAGTAGGTGACTTCTTCTTACAAATGGGGCTTGGGCTCTTATTCGGGTTAATTCTGGGTAAAATCAGCTTAACCGTGATTAATAATATTAAGCTCGACGTCTCGGGGATGTATCCTATCCTCGCTGTGGGAAGTGCGATTTTCACCTATGGACTGACTGATGTCTTTGGCGGAAGCGGGTTTCTTGCTGTCTATGTAATGGCTGTTTTTATCGGGAACAGTGATTTAATGTATCGCTTTTCGATTGTGCGTTTTAATGAAGGGTTTGCCTGGATGATGCAGATCATTATGTTTATCTTCCTGGGTCTCCTTGTATTCCCGGGTCAGTTAGTTGATGTCATCTGGGAAGGAATTTTATTAGCTCTGATTCTCATGTTTATAGCTCGACCATTGGCAATTTTTCTCTGTATGCTATTCTTTAAATACAATGTGAAAGAACAGCTGTTTATTTCCTGGGCCGGGCTAAAAGGTGCCGTTCCGATTGTCCTGGCAACCTATCCGATCATTACCGGGGTAGAAAATGCTCAGTTAATCTTTAATGCCGTCTTTTTCGTTGTCCTGTTTTCCGCTTTAATTCAGGGAAGTACCCTTTCCCCGCTGGCAAACAAACTAAGGCTTACACGTGATGATGATGACTTTGATACGTCAAGTCTGGATATGATCAATTTAGGCAATACAGATTCGGAAATCATTAAGCTGATTGTCACTCACAAGTCACCATCTGTTGACAAATCCTTAATCGAAATCACTCTGCCCCACGATACACTCATTATCGGAATCGTAAGGGATGAAACGTTGATTACTCCAACCGGAAATTCCATTATTAAATCCGGGGACACGCTGTATGTACTTAGTCATAAGAAGAGCAGGGAAGAAGCCAAGCAGGTTTTACTAGGAAAAAAGGAAAAGAAGGCTCAGCAAAAGCCGCGTAAAGAGAAGAAAAAGCGAGGAAAGTAATCGTACTGATCATTAGTATAGAAAAGGAGGCACAGCCTGCACTCCTGAACATTAGATGATTTGTTTTTATGGCACCAAAACTGTGTATTCCAGCGGACGACTATTTCTCCCTGGTTGCCTCATCGGAAGAATTACGCTTCTCCTCTTTGCTATCTGTTATCGTCCAGAGGGTAAGAGGCTTATCGTCCCCTGTCAGCAACTTATAAAAATAGGAAGCTGTATGGTTATACCCATTTTCCACTTTCTCTGCCAAATAACTGGCCCTTTCATATAGAATCGATCGAAAATGATCTAATTGCATTAAGGCCTTTTCCGTAAGGGCTTCCTGATTTTCTAAACGATCCACAACATCCTTTTGCTTCTGATCCTGCTCTGACATCTGCTGAGCCATCTTCTGCTGTTCACTGGCCACTTCCTTAAGCTGTTCAACCATTTGATGCTTAGCTGATGCATAGGTATCCAATTGCTCCGACAAACCCTGATGATTCTGAGCCAATTCCGCCAGCTGCTGCAAAACCTTTTGACTGTTCCCGTGACCCGTATCTGCACGTTTCAGTAACTCTTCAAACTGCTGTTCCATATGCTGGAGCTCTTCCACGGTCTGCTGCTGAAATGCTTCGTTGGATTTCCGGTCTTCCTTTAACTCCTGTATATCACTGTCCAGACCTTTCCATTGCTGTAAATGGGCCTGGTTTTGTTGTTCGTGCTGTACTTTTATCTGTTTTAAAGAGTGCAATATGGATTCATTCGCCATCTTTTGCTCTTCCATAAGCTCCGAGAGATAATCACGGCGTAAATAGGTCTGGTTAGGCTCATGAAGTTCACCTTGATTTTTATAGACACCCGGATTTCCGGACTGATTCATATACAACCCCATTGATATCACATCCCTTGTTGAAATGCTGTTTTATTATATGCATTTTGTCTCATTTCGGGACGTTCAATTGGAAAATCAGCGACGAATCAGTTCAATAAAATGGGATAGTATTTTTGCCGTCAGTCCCCATATCACTTTTTGATCATAAACGTAAAAATACTCATCTATTTTACTCGTCCGCCACTTATAATTTTTACCCCCTGTGATTAACTCAAAGGGAAAACCTTCTTCCGGCTTAACCTTCACATCTACGTGATAAACATCAGGTTCATTTTCCATAAAAAAGGTCAGCGGTACCATAAATACCTCCTCCACCTCTTCAGGATTCGGGTTCAGGTTGTCTAAGGACTCAATCCATCCGGCATGGGCATATACAATCATTCCAAATGGAGAGACCATGTAATCAAGCGGATACACATCCTTAATTTCTGATTGACCAATCCCCAGCTCCTCCGTCGTTTCCCGAATCGCCGCAGCCTGTTCAGAATCATCGGTTTTATCAATTCTGCCCCCGGGAAAACAAATTTCACCAGGCTGCCGGTTTAGCTGATGAGAGCGGACTTCAAAGAGGATATAAATATCGTCATCTTTACGAATAAGAGGCAGTAAAACAGAGGATTTCGAAAAACGTTCATTACCTAAAACAGAAGGCTCATGCTGCTGCACCTTTTTTAAAATATCTCCAGAATTCATACATTCACCCCAACATGTTATCCTTTCATATAACTATAGCAGAAAATATTAGGGGATGACAGAAAAGCGGAAGGACCCCGGGAGCTGCACTGATGAACACAGAATAGGAAAGGCATTCACATTCGCATTTTAAAACGATTTGAATTATCATAAAAGGACAATCATCGTCATAGGAGTGACCGACTTGGAAACCAAAAAAGCACTGCCAATCCTGTTTGCTGTCATGTTTTTTGTGATGGTGGGCTTTGGCATTATCATACCTGTTTTACCCTTTTACGCAGAAGAATTAGGAGCATCCCCTACAGAACTGGGACTGCTTATGGCGGTGTATTCGTTGATGCAGCTGCTCTTTGCACCAATGTGGGGACGTATTTCGGATCGGATTGGCCGAAAACCCGTGATCATGGTGGGCATTTTGGGACTGTCCCTATCCTTCTTCTTTATGGCTTTATCGAGTCAGTTATGGATGCTGTTTGCTGCCAGGATCATAGGAGGGTTTTTGTCTTCAGCTAACATGCCTACCGTTATGGCTTATGTAGCTGATATTACCTCAGAGGATGATCGGGGCAAAGGCATGGGGATCATTGGAGCCTCTGTTGGACTTGGCTTCATTTTCGGTCCGGCAATTGGAGGAATTTTTTCCGAATCAAGCCTGACGATTCCGTTTTATTTGGCGGGAGCCTCCTCATTGCTCACCTTCTTTTTTGTTCTGTTTGTACTTAAAGAATCCATTCACCATAGCGAGGAAAGTGCAGGAGCTCGAAAACGCCTATCTTTACTCAAAGTACTGACAGGTCCACTGTCCATTCTGTTTATTCTTCAATTGATTATGACTTTATCGCTGGCCGGATTAGAAGCAACGTTTGCCTATTTTGCGGCAGAAACAGCCGGACTCGGTACTGTGGATTTAGGCTATATTTTTATGATTATGGGCCTTGCCGGAGCCATCGTTCAGGGTGGGTTAGTCGGAAAGATGACGAAGCGCTTCGGGGAGGGGGTTGTGATTCAAATCGGAGCGGCTGTCTCTGCAATTGGATTTTTCCTTATATTATTCGTAAAGGATTTTTTCACAGCTACCTTGTTTCTGACGATTTTTGCATTGGGAAATGGAGTGATTCGTCCAAGTGTCTCATCTCTGTTAACAAAACAATCGGAAATGGGACACGGCAATACAACAGGAGTACTGTCATCGATGGATTCCCTGGGGCGAATGATCGGCCCTCCTCTGGGCGGACTGCTCTATTCCGTTTCCATAGGTCTGCCGTATATATCCGGCATCCTTTTATCCATTATTGCTTTTGTCTTGTATCGCCGCTATTCGCACGTTCAGGCAAATACGGCTCGAGTATAAAGTGAAACTTCCAGCAGTGGTGGGGGTACGGACAGTTCATGCGTGATAAACAGTCCATTGTTCAATTCTCCTCCACTTGAAAAGAGCGTGCCAAAGCAATCTCTTTTCCATCCACTGCAGGACACAGCAGCGTTTTTACGAGCCGATAAGTTCCAGGCGGGAGGTTGATATCCAGACGTTTAAGTGAAAAGGTCTGGTCTTCCTGACTGTCTGGTTCTAATAATAATCCCAGATTATGAAAGTCAGGGTGATTTATAAATATCTCATCCGGATAAACAACACGATACCATTTATCCTGATGCAGCCGCTCTATACTGTAATAGGTCCCATATTTGCACTTCTTATTCGTATCATTTTCAATGGAGATCTTTATTTCATCTGGTGATTTCGTAAAAGTACTTTTGCTAAATGAGAGGGTTAATCCATCAGACGATGACTCTATATCCTGCATAGGAACCGGGCCATCCGAAGTGTGGATGGAGTCACCTGCTCCGCATGAACTGAGAAAAATAAACGCAAAAGAAAACAAACCCATGAATAACAGTAATCTGATATTCATCTTTTGACCTCCTTATCCAGTTTCCCCTCATCTTTAGCATATAAAGATAAAAGAGATGACACATTGATAGAGGTCAATTTTGTTTCATTTCTCCCAGCTATTTAAACCCTTATTTTATGATTACCTCGTCCGTAATTTCACCATCACCAAATGTCCAGACTCTGTATTTCGTACCCGTTCCCTTTTTTACAATTAGAACATATTCCCTGAAGAACTCTCCCCACCCACCTAAATGATCAATACTTTCTACGGATGTTATTTCAGGGTTATGATCCAATACTTCCTGTTTGACGTTGTACAGCTTGATTTGGATCAACAGCAAAATACACAGATAGCCGGCGATGATTATTGAAGCCGGTATCAAAATGAGTTTGAACCAAAACTTTTTATTGAATCGTTTCATATTTATCCCCCCATTCAGCCTTTGATATCCTTTGTTTCTGGATATTCACGCCTTATTTAACTTTTTCTTCTTTCCACTCTACCTATAATTAAGTGAGCAGTGAAGAAAAATAAAAAATAGATGATAAATTTTGCTATCAGATTCTCGACCTGAATGATATCTATTAATACTGTAGCAATCACAGCAACTATCCCAAATACAAAGGCGATTAACAACATAAACATAAAAAATCCCTTTCTCCATCAGACTTTCTTCTGGGGCAAACCATCCACTCTTAAAGTGAGTAACTTATCTATAATTTTTTATTTCTATCATTCTTGAATAAGCCAATGATTACAATAATAAATCCGAAGTTTATTACGAAACTGAATTCGGCTAAAATATAGATCTGCAAAATAAGAGTAGAGACTCCCGACTATTAAATATACAGGCAACGAGTAATTCAAATATATGAAAAATAGTCCTGTATAAGAGAAATAACCTACCCCAGCTTGTTGCTGCTACAGGCGTATATTCGAAAAAAAGCTAATGATAAAGAAAGAATTAGTGCAGATAGAACAGAAACCTCTCTTATTTTAGCAAGACCAGTCCATAAGTGGAAAATCTATTATTTGTCACCATTATCTTTCTTCCATTTATACGGTACTTTAGACCAATTATAGATTAGAATAAATAAGAACATTATAAAACTTATACCTAGATTATCGATCCACATAATCTCTTTATCAAAAATAAGCTGCCAAATCATTGATACTGCAAAAAATAATAAAGGAAATTTTATGATTTCCCTGAACATATTGGTGCCCCCTTGCACTTAAAAAAATTACATAGCCCTTGTTGTATTCATCTGCTTCTTATCCATATTGTTCTGGATAAAATTGGTGTAATAGCACCGAATACAGCAAATACTTATTAAAGACAAGCCACCCGTTAACTTTAACTTATTCATACAGCATCCTCCCTATTATTACTTCTAATATGTAACTCTACTTCAACGTTAGTCCAAACAGAAATAGGGCAACAGTCAATTCAATCGTTCTTAAACTCTTGCCCCCGTTTGTTGAATAACATATATATTTAAAGAAAATTTAACTTTTTCCTTACAGTATCAACAATCGCATTAACACTAACATTCTCTGTCTCTATGTACTCTCCAAAATTGTAATCATTATATGCTTTTAAACACTTATCAGTTTGTTTAAAACACCAATTTCCTTCTTCTTCTCCACGTCCCCTCAACCTATCATAAATAGTCTCCTTACTTGCTGTTAAACAGAAGTGGTATGTATTGCTATCAATGCTGTTAAAGCCATTAAATATATAGTTAAAGTATTCGGGCTTTCTAATAGTCATAGGTACAATTAAGTTAACGTTATATTTTGATATTATAAATCTTGCTACCTTAACTGTTATCTCTTTCCATAGTTGTAAGTCTTGAAAATCTCCTGTTTCTGCTTCAAGTCGTTTTATTTCTTCAGGTAAAACATTTCTTAACATATAGCCTACTTCTTCAGGGTCATATAACATACTATTTTCAATAACTTTAAGAAGTTCATTAGATATTGTAGTTTTTCCCACTCCAAAAGCACCGTTTATCATTACTATCATTATTTATTATCAACTCCAGTCGAAATAGTTTATCTTTTTTCTAAGGTATTTTTCTTCAACTCTACTGCCCTTTAGTTCAACATCAATCTTTCCCGTAATTTTAACATATATATCCAATTATTGTTGTAAAATTTTGAAATACCTTCTTGTCATATACCTATAATTTTATCCCGGAGATCACATAAAAAAATAACGTCTGGATATCCAGACGTTTAAAATAGGGGGGTCAATGTTATTTTTTATTGCTGTTCATTACTTGTTAGTGTCAGATCAACTTTCTGCATCTCTCCTCCTCTGTTCACTTCTATTGTGACCTCATCGCCAATGGAATGCTCGGAATAGAGGTACTTGCGCAGATCACCGACATCGGTAATTTTCTCTCCATCGACAGCTACAATGATATCTTCTTTTTGCAATCCGGCTTTGGCTGCAGGTGTGTTCGGTTGTACGCCGGCAATAATGACACCCTGATTAACCTCGATGGATTCTTTCTGCCGATAAACAGATGGGATTTCATTTACATTTAACAGCTTCACGCCTAAGTATGGACGCTCTACCTTGCCATTCTTCATGAGTTCATCCACAATCGATTGAACTTTGTTACTTGGAATGGCAAAGCCTAAGCCTTCAACGTTTTGATTGGAGATTTTCAAGCTGTTGATTCCGACCAGTTTTCCATTGCTGTCGATTAGGGCTCCACCGCTGTTTCCAGGGTTAATGGCCGCGTCGGTCTGGATCACTTCTAAATCCCATTCACCCGCTGAAGTGTTTACCGTAATACTGCGGTCAACGGCACTGACAATTCCTTGAGTCACCGTTCTGGAAAGCTCTAAGCCAAGCGGGTTTCCAATCGCAATTACCTGTTCACCTGTTTGGAGGGAGTCTGAGTCGCCAAATGACAGAGGTTTAATATCAAATTCTCCAGATATTTTTAATACTGCGGTATCTGTTAAAGCGTCTCTTCCTACCAGTTCTGCTGTTTTCGTTTTGTCATTGTGTAAGGTGACCTCAATCTCATTGGCTCCTTCCACTACGTGATTGTTGGTGACAATGTAAGCCGCATTGTCCGTCACCTTGTAAATCACCCCAGAGCCTGTTCCTGTTTTTTGCTGCTGGGCATTTTGCAGAAATGGATGGTTTTGTTTGGAAATATTGACCACTCCAACAATTGCTTCAGAGGCCTGATCAACAATGTCGGTTACGGATGATCCAGTTGCATTTATCTGCTGCACATTCGGTGAGGCAGAAGCCGAAGTACTTTCACTGGATCCAGCCGCTTCCTCTTGTACGGCCTCCTGATTATTGCCAGTGATCCACTGTTCAAGACCATCTACCTGTGTAACTGCAGTTAATGTTAAAACAGAGCCGATCATTCCGGCTGATACCGTCATAAGCATACTTTTCAGCCTTGAGCCTCTTTTCGGCTTTTCTTTATTTGGTTGATTTACTGATTGCTGTTCTGGTGGTTGTTCAGCTTTTTCCTGTTCACCTTCTGTTGATTCTTGTTCACTATTCTGTTCGAGCTTCTGTTCCTGATCTTTTTCGTGTTCATCCATCATGCCTGATCACCTCTTTATATCGTAATGATGAATTGGTTTATCTTTCTATACTTTTACTATAAAGCGCGAATGTGTCAGACAGATGTCAGAGACAAAATTTTTCACATTAAAAAAGGAGCAGGCTGAGGTTAACTGCTCCTTAAAATCTATTCTAAATTCTGATTATGCTCCTCAACATCACTTCCATCAATGGGTTCACCTTTGATTATTTTTACGGAATATTTAAGATATCCACGTGTTTCAGCTTTTGCCCCTTCCCTGTCAAAGCCACTTCCGTTAAACAACACAGACGTATATTCATAGCCATTTTCATTCAGAATACGCTCAATCTTTCGGGCTGCATTGTAAAAATCCTTTTTGGCCTGCTCGGTTGAATCCAGCTGCACAAAAACATCCATCGGTTTTTCCAGGTTTAAACTTTTACTCCAAGTTACATCTTCTTTAAAGGTCCCTTTTAACACCTCTATTTGAACTCCGACGTTTTTAATAGAGTCAATCCGGCTGGACAGCAATGTTGTCAGTTCGTTTTCCGCCTGCCGAGTTAACTGCTTCCCTAATGACTGGTCCAAATGCTCGTAATAATAACCATCCCACTGGACTCTCGGGTTCAAAAAGCCCCTGACTTTAAATGAGTAATCCCTGGCTTTCCCCTCTTTATCGGCCGTCCCAATTTCTGTAACAGGATATACATATTCGCTAAATTTAAAACTATAAGATCCTTCTTTGATTCGAAACTCTTTCTCCGGATAGGTTTCGGTCAAATAGTCTTCAAGAACTTGGCGGGACACGTATTGACTGAGGGGATTTCCGTTAAAGAGATTGTAGGCATAGAGGACAATTCCGACTAACAGCACCAGCAAAATGCTCCATAATAGTTTTTTCTTATTCATGAGCCATTCTCCTTTGCCCGCAGCTTTCTGGTTAAAAGTCCGATAACACTTCCAATCAAAGCAAATACATAGTGAATGATCGATACCAAAATGGCCATTTGAAAAATATCAAATCCATACGTAAACAGAGATACCTGGGGATCAATATGCCCCTCCATATAATCGGATATCCCTTCAACTATGGACCAGATAAAGATGGGGATAAACGAAAAGTAGAAAGACATTTTCATATCGGAATAAAACAGATACACCAAAAAACCTAAAAGTGTGTACCAGAGAATGAATTCATAGCTGTCATTCAGCAAGGATGTCTGAATCGCCAGCAGAAACGACAGTGCGACAAAGATAATCTGGTACAGAGAAAGCTTACGATGAATCTTTTTAAACACCTTATCCCGCTCTATTTCTGTGGTTGTTGGAATTTCTTCTTTTTCCAATGGGTTCTGGATGGTTTGAGCGAGTTTCCGGTATTCTTCATTTTCCTCCATCTGCTTCTCCAGCCATTCGGTTGTCTCTTTACTCAGCAGCCCTTCCTGATAAAAGGGGAGCAGGTCAATCACGATATGCCGAACATCGTTATCCATAATTATCATCCAATTCCTTTTTAATTTTGAGCTTAGCCCGATGGAAAATAATGCGCGTATAGTTTTCACTTTTATCCACTAAGGCCGCAATTTCTTTAAAAGATAATTCACCATATACGCGTAAGGTGACAATTTCCTTTGGCAGCTCCTCCAACTGATGAATCGCTTCAATCAGACTGTTTTGTGCTTCCTTTTCTATCAGCCTGGCCTCTGGGGTATCCGTGTCCCACTCTTCTCTGGGGAGCTTTTTTAGTAGATGATCCTGATACGTTTTACTGCGATAAAAATTCTTCAACCGATTCTTGGCAATCGCAAATAGCCAGGTCTGAACTGTTGACTCCTTGGAAAAGGTATGAGCGTTTTTCATCGCCTGAAAGAAAACCTCCTGCGTCAAGTCCTCAGCCACCTGCCGATTACTAGTCTTCACGTAAAAAAACGCATATATATTCGGATAGATATCTTTGTAAAGCTCCTCCAGCTCCATAATGCTACTCCTTATCAAAAAGACCTGACAGAAAAATTATAGAATATATTCCCTTTCACTACATTCGTAACATGAACAACCGATTTGTTACAGAAATATTTCCGGTGACTGTCCCTCATTGCTTTAAAGCACTAAAATATAGAGGCTGAACAGCTATAGGGTGGGTGTTACTAAGAGGAGTTATTAAAAGCAGAATTTAAGTAAGGGTTAAAATCTCATGATCTCACTTAACATATACATATACTCATTCAAGTATGTTAGCAATATTCATCGGTTTTCGATGGTAATCTTTTTCAGATATTCCTCTTGTTAGGTTTGCTTGATCAATGATCACACCTGTTAACGCAAAAAATTAAATTGCTCTTAAATAAAGCATTATGCTCTTAATCAAAACAAAAAACCATTCTCCAACTTCTGAAGAACAGCTTCATTACATAAGGAAGAATATTTACTTTTTAACCTCACTAATAAATCTTTCTAATATTTTCGTATAGATATCTGGTTGTTCTGTATGAACCAAGTGTGATGCAAAAGGAACGATAGATACGTGAACGTCATCTTTTATTGAGGGATATAATAATGCACCTTTTGTTTCAGCCTCTTTCTCTTCACCAACTATATACAGAATAGGAGAATCAATTCCATCCAAATCTTTTGTTTCTTCAAATGGGTACCAATTTTCATCTTTAACAAACTTGAGGGACTCTTTCCAGTTAGACTTATGTAAATGATCAAAGTAACTTACCACTTCATCATTTTGTAATAATTGAGCCTGGTGTTCAATATCTTCTTTAAGGAGTTCCAACCAATTATCTGGTCTTTCAGGTATAACACCTGAAATCGCTAAACTTTTTACTTTATAAGGAAACCTTTTTGCAAAAAACAATCCTACTAAAGCTCCTAATGAACACCCTGCAATATGTGCAGATTCCACTCCTAAATGGATAAGGGTTTCGGCTATATCTTCTGCCGAGTCCTCAAAAAAATTGGAAAAGTCACCTTCTACTGATTTTCCATGGCCACGCAAATCAGGAAGAACAACTTTATATTTATCTTTAAAATGTTCTCTCTGATATTCGAAATCCGTCAAACCAGTTTGCAATCCAGTATGAAGAAATACAATAGGTTCTCCATCCCCAAAAACTTCAGTATGTAAAATCAAAATAATCCCCACTCTTCCTATTTATTGCTATTAAATTCAATTTTAACATAATATTATGAAAATTACCCCCAAAAATAAAAGACCATTAATGATACTCTTATGTCTTAAAAGAGAAAATAAATGTTATTCCTATTTTGCACAAATTTGGAGATCCTTACGGGAAATCAGCTATAACTTCTGTACAGGCAATACTTAAAACTTCCTTTTGATCTTAAAATATCGTTTTAAAATCAATATTAGAAACAAACTCTAATAATCTGTTCATCTATGACTAAAATACCGATAAACTCCCAATTCAATACAAATACATGTTATACTCAGTATAATAATAGACTGGCTTCGCATGAGGGGTGGCGCACCGATTCACCTTTTTGGATATTTCCAAGAAGGGAGGTGATGCCTATGGACACGACAAATGTCTTAACGCTTATGATATCCTTTGGGATGTTAGTTGCGTTCATGATGTCTGACCATAAAAAATAACCCCTCATGTGCTTGATGGGCAATTGAGGGATTATTTTCACTCCTGCGCCGCCCCTCTTGTTGGGGTTCGGTCTATTGTGCCGTAGACGTTACTGCGTCTACGGTTTTATATTATATGAACTTCTATTTTTAGTATACCTGATTTTGGTCAAAAAGAAAATGAAATTAGTTCCTTTTTAAAGAGTCAATGTCTCACTGAATTCTCACTGAATAGTCGAGAGATCTTTTCCCTCAACCTCTTCTAACCATTTGATGTCCCCTATCAATCCTTAATCTTTATATTCCCTGATATAACGCGTATCCACCCAATTTTTCAAATGCCAGGCCAATCGCCCGGTAATCAAATGTTCCTTATAATTTAAAAATCCTTCTTTATCACCCAGTGACATCATGGACAAACCATTTTTCTGCGGCGTGTACAGTTCTCCTTCTCCTGTCTCAAAAAATCCTTTTAAGTTCTTGAAAAGGATGGGTCCCTGTTTAACGGCAGACACTGCACCCTCGTCAATATTTGAATCGTTCTCGAGTGATACACAATCTCCTGCTCCAAACATAAAGGGGTATTTTTTAACCTGAAGTGTATCCTCAACCTTTAAATAACCTTGATCGTCTACAGGTAATTTTGATGTGCTAAATAACCCAGGAGCTTTTGGGCCCGTTAACCAAAGCAACTTATCAAAATAGATCTCGTTATGTAACGATGTCATGATTTTATGATGTTTTACACTGGTGACTTCTTCATTTTTTATAAGGTTTATATCTTTTTGAACAACGATTTTCTCTATTTTATCTGATATCTTATGACTCTTATCCTGAAGTAACCGGTCCGGACTTATGAGCGTTACGGGAGTGTTCACATAATTCTTTTTTCGCCAGGTCTGTAATGACAAGCTGATTTCAATCGCCGCAGCACCACCGCCGACGATGACGACTTTATCTGTTTGGCGACATTCATTTATCGCATCGACAAAATGATAATTAGGTTTTATCCGATAGGCATATTCGACGACTCCCGGAAGATCTGTACCAGCTGTTAATGAACCTATATTAAAAGAAATAGCATCAAAAGAAAGAACATCTCCGGTTGATGTTAAGACCATCTTCTGCTTGGGATCAATGGAAGTAACCGCTCCCTGCACCCAATTAATCTTACTGTTTTTGGCTAAAGTTTCTACATTAATGCTAATTTCACTTTTATCAAGCAGCCCTTCCGCATATGCGCCAAACTTACCTGAAAAGTACTGAAACTGCGAAGGTGAAATGACTGTGACGTCTGCATCGGCTATAGGATGATCTTTTAGTTTTTTAATGACGTGCAAATGTGCGTGTCCGCCACCCACGAGCAATAATTTTTTCATACCTGCATCCTCTTTTAATCGTTATTTATCATTCCTATGTAAACCATGGTAAATCATTAAAAAAAAGCAGTCCAATTTTTACATTGATTGGACTGCTTATTTCTCTTTAGGTAATGTAAAGCGAAAAGTCGTCCCTGATTCTGAGCTGCTTAATAGCTCTAAGTCACCGTCCATCGCTTGGGCGATCATTTTACTAAACGGAAGCCCCAGCCCCAGTCCGCCTACTTTATACTTTTTCCCTTCTCCCCGATAAAAGCGTTCAAAAATAAAAGCCTGTTCCTCCTCGGGGATGCCTGTTCCTGTATCCTGTACATCAATGTGAACACATTCAGGCTCTTCTTTAACCGAAACGCTAATCTGACCGGTTGCCTCCATCGCCTGGTTCGCATTGTTGAGCAGGTTGGTAATAATCTGCTGAAAACGGACAGAATCCACTCGCACCTGCAGTTCCTGTTCGGGCAGTGAGATGGAAATGTCCGGACGCTGATCATCCTGAGTCATTTCCCACTGATGAATCGTTTCCTGAACCAGCTTATGAACAGAATGGGTTTCAAACGTCATCGGCACTGCATTAGCCACGAAGGAGTTAAAAGCCAATAAGTCCTCCACCATCTTTTTCATTTTTGTGGTCTCTTTTAATGATATATCCAGAAATTCCTTCGCTTCCTCCCCGCTTACCACATCATCCTTCACCGCCTGCAGCAAGCCGCTGACAGAGGTGATCGGAGTTTTTAATTCATGGGTAACTCCGGCCAGTAATTCCGAGCGGAGCCCTTCCAGTTTTTGCAGCTGCTGTGACATCTCTTTAAAGGAATGCACAAGCTCGTATACTTCCTCTTCCCGCGCCTCAGAGGGCAGCTGAATATTATAGTTACCCTCCTGCACCTGCCTTGCTGCCTTTGCAACATCCTTAATCGGCCTGGATAACCTTTTTGACAGGAAGTAAATCGCGGCCCAGCCCATGAGAGCCAATACAGCAATGATAATGAACAGCTGCTGATACTCCTGATTGACGTGGTACAGGTTATCCTCTGTTTCCATGACGACCACCCAGCCAAATAACACAGAGCCTACTTGGATGGGCTGTTTAACGAGGTACAGACTGCCCCCTTCATCTGTGGTTAACTTCTGCACCTGTTTTTCATTATTTAATACAGTTGGATTGATCCGTTGTTCATACGGACTCTGCGGGCGGTTGCTTGAAAGAATCACACCCTCAGTGTTCACAATATAGATGTAAGGATTGCTCTCCATATTGGAAAACTGGCCCCGTTCCTCTAAAAATTTGCGCACATCTTCCTCGGGACGAACAGGCTCATCATTCACAAAACGATTCGAAATTTCCTGAGCCATAAAATTCATGATATTAATCCGGCTTTCAAAAGTCTGGTGCCTGATCCAAATCGCGGAAATCACCGCAACCACAAGCAGTCCGACAGCAAGTGTATAAAGATAGCGGGTTGTCCAGTACCGCTGTAGAGGGATTCGCTTTTTGTTATTTTTCATAAACACTTAACTGATACCCCAATCCCCGCAGTGTACGGATTTCTCCTTCATCATCAGGCCAGTCTTTTAAAGCCTTCCTCAGGCGTTTAATGGCTAAATCAACCGCGCGATCACTGCCATCATAATCAAATCCCCACACCTGTTCAATCAACTGCTCCCTTGTAAACGTCTTGTTCGGATGCTCGGCCAGAAAAAGCAGCAGGGATAAATCCCGAGGCCGCAGCGCAATTTCCTCGTCCTGCAGCCAGACCCGATGTGCATCAAGGTCAATTTTCAGCTGTCCAAACTGCTGGACGGTGGAATCCTGAGCCTCTGTCCGGCGGAGAACGGCTTTGACACGGGCAACCACCTCATCACCGACAAAAGGCTTCGAAATATAATCATCCGCCCCCTCGTTTAACCCTGTCAGCCGATCATTGACCTCACCTAATGCCGTTAACATAATAACCGGACAGCTGCTTTTTTCCCGGATTTCCTTTAAAATCTCCCATCCGTCTTTTTCAGGCAGCATAATATCCAGGAGCGCCAATGAGGGATTGAACCGGGCAAACGTGTCCAGAACCTCGTCCCCGCTATAGACCTGTTCCGTATCAAACCCGGCCTTTTGTAAATACGCCCGCAAAACCTGACTTATAGGATATTCATCTTCAACAATTAAAATCCGAGTCATTCCGTATCATCTCCAAAGTAACGCACGATTTCTCTAATCCTATCATGGAAAGATGTCAGACAGATGTCAAATATAACGGAGTTAAACGGAAATAACCCGCTTTAGGGCTTGACTGTAAACCTCGTAATCCTGCTCCGAAAATAAGGTCATAACCACTTTGCCAAAATGATGATTCTGTAAAAATTCAGTGATTGTCTGCAGCGCAACCTGAGCCGCCTTTTCAATTGGATAACCATAAACTCCCGTTGAAATCGATGGGAAAGAAATACTGCTAAGATTCTTTTCTTTCGCAAGCTCGAGGGAACTCAGATAGCAATTCGCCAGGAGTCCAGGTTCACTTCCGCTGTTATTCCATACCGGACCAACTGTATGAATTACATAGCTGGCCGGCAGCTGATAGCCTTTGGTGAGTACTGCTTCTCCAGTCGGTAAATATTCGTTATGTAAAAGCTCTTTCCTGATTTGTTTGCATTCCTTAAGAAGTTCCGGCCCGGCCGCACGGTGTATGGCACCATCCACACCACCGCCACCTAAGAGAGAGCCATTCGCCGCATTAACAATGGCATCGGTTTGCTGTCTGGTAATATCACCTGTCATCAGCTCCAGTTGATTTCCGTTAATTTCCGTACGCATGCAATCGCCTCCTTCCCTCTATCATATAATAAAGTTCGATTTCTATCATTTGGAGTGGTGTTAGCTTTGGATTCTGCTGTATTATCGTTGTGGTTTTGTTCAGTTTGGAAGTTATTTTGTTTAAAATTAATCGCAATTTTAAATAATTAAGCAGATGGTTGATTTTTGATTTTTCATGCCGGCAAAACTGCAATTGATCCCTGTTTCGAAAATTTTTTATCCTGTTTTGAAAATTATTTAACAATAATTAAGCCAAACCACTGAGCCATTCCCCCATTGAAACCCACAAAAAAACCACCCCTCAAGAGAGGAATGGCCTATACAATATTATTCATTCGTCTCCACACGATAATAACTCTTAATCGTGTCGATATGCTCCAGCCCGTCGAATTCCTTTAATACCTTGTGGATGCTGCTCTTGGATGACTGATGGGTTACAATAATCAGTTCAGCTTTATGTTCCAGCTCATGCGGTTTTTGAATAACCTGCTCGATGCTGACTTCATAAGCGGCAAGCCTCTTAGTAATTTGAGCCAAAACACCGCTTTGGTCATCAACAACCAGACGTAAAAAGTACTTGGCAAAAATTTCGTCATCCGTTTTGAGCTTTTTCTCCCGGTATGGGGCAACCATTCCCCGTCCACTGACACCGAGCTTCATATTTTTTACAACTGTAACCAAATCAGAGACAATAGCATTGGCAGTTGGCAACTCGCCCGCGCCAGGTCCATAAAACATCGTCTCGCCGACCGCTTCTCCATATACGTACACCGCATTAAAGACACCATTTACTGACGCAAGTGGATGAGAATCTTTGATCATTGCAGGCTCTACACTGACTTCAATCCGTTCATCATCCTGCTTGGCAATGCCGATTAATTTAATTACATAGCCTAGATCCTGGGCATATTTAATATCATTCAAAGTGACGTCTTCCATCCCTTTACATTCGACTTCATCTAAATTCATCCCGACATGAAAGCCTAACGTACTTAGAATGGACATCTTGCGTGCGGCATCCAGACCGCCCACATCAGAAATCGGGTTCGCCTCGGCATATCCGAGATCCTGAGCTTCTTTTAAGGCAGATTCATAGGATTCATCCTCCTGGCTCATTTTGGTCAGCATGTAATTGGATGTCCCATTCACAATGCCCATCATTTTTGTAATCCGATCGGAGGAAAAGCCTTCTACCAGAGCCCTGAGAATCGGAATTCCGCCCGCGACACTGGCTTCATAAAACAGGTCACAGCCATGCTTAGCTGCCGTTTCCAGAAGCTCACCTCCATGAACCGCCATCAGATCTTTATTGGCCGTCACCACATGCTTTCCCTGCTCAAGGGCAGCGAGTACATATTCTCTTGTCTGGTCCACGCCACCCATGACTTCTACAATGACATCAACGTCCGGATCCTGAAGAACCGTATAGGGATCCTCTGTTAATAAATCCTGATCAATATCAATGGTCCTTTTCTTTTCACGATTCTGGACTAAAATACGTCCGATTCCAATCTCCATTCCGGTCTGTTTTACGAGATCATCCTGATGACCTTCAATCAGACGATAAACACCTGTGCCAACTGTTCCCATACCCATTAAGCCAATTTTTACCTTATTCATGGTCTGCCTCTGCCTCCCCGAATTCGTCTTTTAGAATCTATCACTTAAATGAATCTCAGTCCTTCATAAGAGAACAATCGTATATATATAATGGACATTATAATGGCTATGGATTGGTTTTTCAATGGGATTTGTATACAAAATTTTAAACATTTTTATTTGGAATTTTATCGTCAATACAAAGTAAAGTGAAACTTCCATCAGTGGGGGATTACGGCCATTTAATGCGTGATAAAGCCCATGCTCAACCCTATCATTCCTGAGCATGGGCAACTAAAACTCGTTTTCATTTTATTCTGTCTCTTCCTTACTCAGCACCACCAGCTGATCTCCTTGTTCAACCGTAATTTTCTCCTTTAAAGTAATGAAGGTAAGTTCTTCATTTTCCCTCCTGATAAACAGCCAGTTGCCTTCCACAGGTACGGACAGGTCTTCCTTTTTCATTGTCTGCTTTTCTTCTACTTCCAGATCAACCGTCTGAAAGGTGTACCCCTCTCGTATTTTTCGATTCAGCACTTCAAATGCTTCATCTTCTCCAAACAGGATATTCGGTTTATGGGCAGGTGGAATATCTTTTTGTTCGGCCCCGCGCCCTTTAGAAGGCAAGGTGAATGTATGCTGATAGCCAAATTCCGGAATAAAGGACTGACAGACAAGGGCATTATACGCAGGGTCCTCCGTCAGCGATAAGATGTACTCATAAGGAGTTAAATCTACTTCATATTTCATGTGTTCGGATAAAATTTCGCCATAATAAACATCAATATCGTACTCCTGTGCTTTTATATAGTGATGAAAAGTGTGATCCACAATCAGAACAGGAATTTCCATCTTTTTTAGATGTTTGGCAAAAGCAAAGGAAAACTCACTTGCTCCTACCAATAAAACTCCAGGTACATCGTTATTGGCCAAATCCAGCTTTTTAGCCAGAGGTCCCAGGCTGAATCCATGAACACATACTGTTATAAACACCAGCGCAAAGGTCAGAGCTGTCAGGATCGCCGCATCTTCAAACCCATCTTCTAAAAGAATAGAAGCAAAATAGCTGGAAACGGTTAAAGCCACAATTCCTCTCGGTGCAATCCAGCCAATCAACGTTTTTTCTTTAATCGTTAACTCAGTTCCAATTGTCGATAGCCAGATGGACAAGGGTCTTACCACAAACAGCATAATGGCTACATAGCCAAGGATAGGCAGCGTAAAAATCTGGCCAATGGTTTCTCTTGATAAAGAAGAGGTTAAAAGAATAAAGATGGTTGACGTTAAAATGACCGATATGTTTTCAATAAAATGACCAATATTTCCAATCGATGACACATACTTTTGTTTTCTGGCGATCGTAAGACCCATAACGGTAACGGACAGCATTCCCGTTTCATGCTCAATCATTTCACCAAGGCTAAAGCAGAGGAGAACGAAAGAGAGAATAATGGGTGATTTTAAATATTCCGGAAATAGTCCTTTTCCTGCCAGCACACTTACCAGGATACCGAGAACATAGCCAATCAGACCTGCAACCAGTGCTCCTAAAAAGAACGTAAGCAGATAACCCAGGCCTGCTTCTGCCGAGCCAATCACCTTAATGACCTCATAGGCAAACAGAGCCAGCAGAGGGCCAATCGGGTCAATAATGATTCCTTCCCACTTCAGGACAGCAGCCACCCTCGGGTCTAATTTGGCCTGACGTAGCAAAGGAATAATTACCGTAGGACCGGTCACAATGAACAAACCACCGATAACAAAAGAAACGGCCCAGCTTAATCCGGCAATATAGTGAGCAGCCACAGCCCCTGCAATCCAGGCTAAAAACGCTCCCAGGGTTACCACTCGAAAAACGGATTTTGAGATGTTTTTAACCTCACGAATATCAAGACTTGAACTGCCCTCAAACAATACAATGGCAACCGCAAGTGACACAATCGGACTGTATAAATCCCCAAGGGCCTGTTCCGGATTAACCAGAAGGAAGACAGGTCCAATGATAAGTCCTGCAATCGACATGATCACAATCGATGGCCATTGAATGCGCCACGCCAGCCACTGAGAGAAAATTCCTAAAGCGATTATGACGACAATACTTAATAAGACCATGTTTTCCATTTATCCCACCACTTTTTACCAGGATTGTTGACGATTCTGATTTATAGTTTGTCCGATAAATGGCGATTCAATGATTAATAATGATGATTTCGAGACAGACGTGACCTCGCCTGATTATTTTCCCAAAATACTCTTTTTTATATTCCCGGACAGACAAAAAATCCCCTCGCCATAGTGGTTGAGGGGATTTTATTTGTTTTCAATTTTTGTCCTTCAAAAATGATCTGCTTAGGCCTTTGTATCCTTTTTTTATAAATTCTCAAAGAACAGCCGTACAACGTCAGCACCGCCAATAAACGTTCCTAACGAGCTTCCAATGTTGGCCAGCACAACAACCAGTAAAATCCGGGTAACTTTGTTGTTCCAGAATCCTTTCACGTGAAAAACATCCTCTGACAGGTTTTCAAAATCCCGCACGTTCGGACGACGGAGAAAGGCTTGGACAATCCCTGCAATAAATCCTGCTGCAACCAGAGGATTTAATGATGTAATCGGTGCTGCGACAAAAGCGGATAGAACGGTGAGTGGATGGGCAAAGGCAACAGCTGTGCCAATCGCTGAAAAGCTGCCGTTCCATAACACCCAGCTAAGAGTCTGCTGCATACCTGCCGATGGATTCGTCGCAAATGTATAGGCGATTATACTTAAAATGAGAATGGGTACGGCCCATGCTATGATTTTTGGAGCCTTTGATTTCGGTGGACGTTCTGAAAGCTTGTCCAGATCATGATCACGATGCAGCTCTTCTGTGATGCCTGGTACATGGGCAGCACCTAACACCGCAACAATCTTTTCCCCTGGTGCATTTTTGATTTTTTCAGCCAGGTATTGATCCCGTTCATCAATTAACGGTTTTTTCAGCTTTGGAAAATACTCGGTAAACTCCTTAAGCATGGAATTCAGCATATCCTGGGACTTCATTTTTTCGAGCTCTTCCTCAGAGATGGTTTCTCGGCTGAAAATACTTCCGACTACCTCTGTCAGCAGCATAAACTTCCCTTTAAGGCCAATGTTTCCCCATACTCTTGAAAAGGTAACCTGAATATTCCGATCGGCCAGAACCAAGTCAGCTCCGATCTCCTCCGCTGATTCCATTCCTTGTATCATTTCCTGTCCCGCATTGATGCCAAACTGCTTGGCCATCCGCTTCTGGAAGGAGGAGATGGCTAAATTCATTAACAGTAACGTCGCTTTTCGTTCTTTAATGACTTTGAATATATCCATGTCCTGCCACTTGCTATCCTTTTTGATGGACTGATAGCGCTGTTCATCCAACTCTATACAAACGGAATCCGGCTGTTCCGCTTCAATCACTTCTTTTACCTGTTCTGCACTTTGTTTGGAAACATGAGCGGTTCCAATTAGGATGATTTCCTTTCCATCCATCTCGAGCCGTGTAATATTTTCTTCAGACATATGTAACCTTCCCTTTACAGAAACTGAGTTCAGTATCTTTTTATTGAAAACCTTATTTCATCATACAATAATAAGCGAAAATAGGAAAATGGAGAATCAATGGCGTTTTATCTCCTTTTTCTTTTTTATAATTTCTGCAAAAAATGGGGAATCCCTCTATCGTATTTTGATGTATATAAGAAGAGTTCCTTCCTGTTTTTAGAAGAATTACGCCGAAATTTATAGATTAAAACCTGTTATACTCATATTCAGCATAAATCCCCTTATTTAATCCGACTTCCCTTTATATGAGCCAAAATTATATCATTCAATCCACTTCAGCAATTATTAATCTACTTCTCCTCCAGCATCAAAACAAGGAGGGAGTGCCTGACGACTCCCTCCCTCTCTACACTTTTCAGGATTCCGGAATCGCATTTTCCGCATTTATATAACCGGCGCCATAGACATTAGGATCCCGATTATCCCAGTGCGTCGTATTCGTCTTTAACAATTCCTTCACTTGATCCGGTGTTAAACCAGGATTATTTTGAAGCATCAGGCTGACCACTCCTGCACAAATCGGCGTGGCCATCGAGGTGCCTGACAACGTAAAATAATTTTCTCCTACACGGTTGGATGGTTGCAGCTTATCTAAATAGGAGTTTGGGGAGCGGAGAGAAATAATATCGGCTCCAGGGGCTACTATATCAGGCTTCTCCTCACCATAGATAGTCGGGCCTCTGCTGGAAAAACTGGCTATTTCATCATCACTCCGGGTATTTGCTGTATTGCGGTCATCCAGGGCTCCAACGGTAATGACCCGATCGCTAATGCCTGGACTCGAAATCGTCTGGCGGTCCGGTCCGCTGTTGCCGGCCGCGACCACAACAGTAATTCCTTTTCTCCACGCCTCTTCCACCATTTGTACCATGGGATCCTGATCTTCATTTCCGTAATCCTGTGCAGATGTACCAAGTGACATACTCATAACATCAATTTTGCTATCAGGGTTCATTTCATTATATGAAATACACCAATCAATTCCATCCATAATCGTATCAAGCGAACCTGACCCCATACTATCCAGAACTTTCACACCTGCTAAGCTTGCTTCCGGTGCCGGCCCCCTGTACTGAGATGAGGATGCAGAACCATTTCCGGCAGCATCGCCTGCACAGTGGGTCCCGTGACCATTATCGTCATAGGGATCTGACTCATCATTAACAAAATCAACGAAATCTGTAATTCGCCCTGATAAATCCTGATGAGGGTAAATACCTGTATCTACAATGGCAATTTTTGTACCCTTTCCTGTCAGCTGTGAACCATTCCGCACAACATTTCTGGCATTTGCAGATTCCACCGCAACATCCAGCAGTGCATGCACCCGTTTATTTTTATAGACCTTTTTAATATGCTTACAGCTGGTCAGCATCTCTTCTAAACTATTAGGGGTAACATCCGCGGAACAGCAGGATATTCGGGAAAAATACTTATTCACTTTATTCTTCCCATGTCGGTTTGCAATTTTCTTTACCTCATGACACCCTGCATCATAAGCATCAGGATCAAACTGGATAATGACCGGCAGTTTCTTTGATCGCTTGAGCCGGTTCTCAAAAGCCTGATGCAAAAAGCAAGGCGTATATTTAAAAGGTTTATATAGATGAATTAATTCTTCACGTAAAGGCCGTTCCATTTTATTGGCATACTGACGCACCATTTGAATCATCGAATAGCCAAACACTCTTATCCCTCCTCTTCTTGTTTCATTAATAAACTATGAGAGAATAAGAGATTTGGAGTGCATGATTGTCCCTTAATAGAGAAAGATAGGCAAGAACAAAGGCGGAAGTGCCCGTTTCTCCAACTGCGGCTCCCAGGTCCAAGCGGTTGTAAGCATGCCTTTTCAGACTATAGTGATTTCGCTTCTATTGATTAGTAAGTTGCAAAGATATAATGTAATACTTATAATTAATGTAATACTTATTTTGATTGTAAGAGGTGAGGTTCAATTGGAATTAATAAGTGGGAAAATGACAAGTAAAGGACAAATCACTATACCAAAAGAACTAAGAGACCAGTTGGGTGTAGATGAAGGGGATCAAGTTAAGTTTTTAATTGAAGACGATGAAGTACGAATCAAACCGGTTAAGAAAAAATTATTAAGTCAGGCCATAGGAAAAATAACTTCTGAAGAGGAAATTGATCTTGAAAAAATGAGAAAAGTTGCTCATAAGAAAGCATCTGAACACATTTTGTCAGAGGATATCGAACATGAGTAAATATTTAGTCGATACAAACGTCCTTATAAGATTGCTCGTGAAGGATGACCCGGTTAAATTTAGCACGATTGTAAAACTTGCTGAGAAGGTTGAAAAAAATGAATTAACTTTAGTCATTCCAACTGTGGTAATTGCTGAATGCTGCTGGCTGCTTAAGTCTTTTTATAAGCTGGAAAAACATAAAATAACCGAATATTTGTTAGATATTATTGAATCAGAAAATGTAGAACCAGAGGAAGACCACATTATCAATGCTTTGAAAATATACTCGGTTAAAAATGTTGATTTTGCTGACGCCTTAATTGCTAGTAAATCCACTAATAACCTCGCTATCTTAACCTGGAATCAAAAGGATTTTAAAAAACTTCAATGTGAATATTACACTCCAGATGAATTATTATAAATAGCTACGGTTTATATTTCTAAATAACAAAGCGAGGGTTAATCCCTCGCTTTTCTATTGTCCTGCTACGGCTCCTAGGTCAAGGCGGATATAAGCCAAAGCCATTCCGTGGCCAAAGTCATGCCGCTCCAGGTGTTCGTCTTATCCCGCATGACCTAAAACAGTCGCCTTCGTTTTTCTCTGTCCAGCTGCGGCTCCCAGGCCTAACCGGTCGCCTTCGCTTTTCCTACTCCATATACGGCTGTTTTCGAATGTTGAATAACACTCCTGCTCCATGAATGATAAGTGCGATTAGTGCTCCCGCCACACTTGGCAGAACCCAGCCTGCACCATATTCAAACAGAGGCAGATAGGATAAAAGATTTTTTATGCTTACCATCTTTAAGCCTGCTGCTGCCAGACCATCATAAAGACTGATGAGACCTGCTCCAATAATAGCACCTGAAAATACAATTCGAGGCATGGCTTTTATCGAGTTCATAATGGATAAAATGATTATCACAATAGCTATCGGGTAAATCATTGTCAACACAGGTAATGAAACCGCAATGAGCTGGGTTAATCCCAGATTTGCCATGGTAAAACTGAATAAACAAATAATCGCAATAACCACTTTGTATGGAATCTTTTCAAATCGTTCATTTATAAACTCCCCACAGGCCGAGACAAGCCCAATGGACGTGGTTAAACAAGCAAAGGTAATCACAAGTGCTAAAATGACCATCCCTGTGGGTCCGAAGAAAAGGGACGTAACATTTGTAAGGATCGAACCTCCATTATCCTGGACGCCTGTTGCACTTACACTTGTCGCTCCGATAAAGGCCAAAGAAAGATAAACAAAGGACAGTCCTACTCCTGCGATAAGCCCCGCCTTAACTGTGTAGGACCGTATGTTTGAAACATCAGTAATTCCTTTGTCTTTAATCCGATTAATAACGACCAAGCCAAATACCAGAGCGGCAATGGCATCCATCGTTAGATATCCCTCAAGAAAACCGCTTGAAAAAGCCTTATCTAAATATTTTCCGGTTGCCTCACCCACAGGTCCCGGCGGTGAAGCGAAACCTCGAATCGCAACCAGGACAATTAACAGCAATAATAATGGTGTAATCATTTTCCCGATTCGATCTACAAGCTTAGCCGGATTGAGAGCTAATAAATAGGTTAAGCTGAAAAACACAAAGGTCGATATAAATAAAATAAGCGAGCTGTTTTCAGATAAGAAAGGCAGGACTCCCACTTCATAGGCAACCGTAGCCGTACGCGGAATGCCGAAAAACGGCCCAATAGCCAAATAAATCACAAATGGAAATACAACCTGAAAAAACGGATGAACTCTTTGTGAGAGCCTGTCTAGGTTGCCGGCCATGGAAACGGTAATAATCGCAACAAGCGGAAGGCCAACACCAGTTACAAGAAAGCCTGATATCGCCGGCCACAGGGACTCACCTGCCTGCTGACCCAGTAAAGGAGGAAAAATGATATTTCCCGCACCTAAAAATAAAGCTAACATAAAAAATCCTAAGGCAAATACTTCTCTGGTTGCCAGGGTCTGTTTCATGATGATCCTCCCATGATGAAATTTTGTATGTCGAATACGAACGTTTCATGTCGATTCAAAAGATTACTAACCTAATATACAAAACTTTTAGAAAACTGTAAATGTATTTTTTATAAAATATAGTTATCCGTTGGTCGTTTCTATATCTATTCGATAAATCCCCTTACGATCCCGCAGGCGACAGCAGTTTTTCAGAAAAATCGTGATCATAGCCTCATTATGAATGTCCGTACTTCCCACATATTTTTTGGCACCAAACGTTCGGAGGATTTCTAAAGCACCTTTATGCAGTTCCTTACCAACTCCCTGAGACCTTTTATCAGGAACCACACCAAAATAAAACAGTCTTCCCTCATCCTTGGTTCCCATCTCAATGTGAGGAATCGCAATCCCTAAATAATCATGATCTTTCGTAAAATAATAGCAATGGTCCTTCCAATTTGGGCCTAATTCCTTTTTTACCGAATCCAGCACCTCATCCATATTTTCCTGGAGATCATTTTTATTAGCGGAGCCACTTCTGCACAAACCATATAATCGCTTGTATTCATCCTCACTGATTTTCCCATCAGAAAGACAGGCATACGATATCTCATTATGAATCCTCGGCAATCCTTCAAGGTCTCTTGTGTACTCCACAATTGTAGAAACCTTTTGAAAAGGGTTATTCAGCAGCCATTCCTCATAGGCTTCATCCATCAGCAACGATAGAAAGCCGGCCCGTTCCTCCTTCCACTGCTGTAAAATCTGTGACAATTGCTCTTTGTATTGCGCTTGATCAATATTACCCTTTTGAATTTGATCAACCAGCCAATATTTTTTCTCATTTTTAATCACGTTAAATAGACGCAATGGCTACGCTCCTTTACTTTTTCTCAAAAAGAGTATAACACGCAGGACATAAAGATTCAGAGTTTTTTAACCGTACTCCATGTACATCCCTATGAAATCTTTTTAATAATTTGGGAAACATAACAAGATGATGAAAATGCAGATAACCGTAATAAAGGAGGAACAGCCTCATGCATGGACTCGATTTACATCATATATTTGAGCTTGGTCTCATTCTCATCATGATTGCAGCCGGCATTACAGCGATTGCTAAAAAGTTTGAAAGGCCCTATCCAATTGCACTCGTGATTGTTGGGACCATCATCGGTCTTTTTCATATCCCGATTCTCGAGCCACTTATTGAATTAATTACTGAAGGAGAAATCTTTAATTTTGTCATTCTTACTCTCTTTTTACCTGCATTATTAGGGGAAGCCGCATTGAAGCTGCCTTTTTCCCATTTAGAAGAAAATAAAAATCCTATTTTGGCTTTAGCCTTTGGTGGAACGCTTTTATCCTTTATTGTGATTGGCTTTTTATCTTTATGGCTTATGGACATCTCCATTCCCGCTGCATTTGTGTTTGCAGCTGTTTTAAGTGCGACAGATCCGGTCAGTGTTTTATCTATTTTTAAAAGTGTGGGTGTTCATAAACGGCTGTCTACCGTCATTGAGGGAGAAAGCTTAATAAATGACGGTCTGGCTGTTGTGTTATTTAACATATCCGCCTTTTCCCTGTTAACCTATCTGGATCTTGGCTTTGAAGGGTTAGGTTTAGGTGTCTGGGAATTTGTAAAAGTGGTTTCACTCGGGTTGATTATTGGCGGAGCGCTCGGGTATGGATTTTCCAAAATAACGAAGTACTTCGATGATTATCCGTTAGAAATTATTTTCAGCATTATTCTTTTTTATGGAGCATATTTGCTCGCAGAAACCTTTCATGCATCAGGGGTCATTGCTGTTGTGGTTTCCGCCCTTGTTCTGGGGAATTATGGGACAAAAATTGGCATGAGCCCGACTACCAGATTAAATATTAATAACTTCTGGGACGTCGCGGCACTACTGGCCAACTCCCTTGTTTTTTTAATGGTCGGATTAGAAATCACAAGAATAAATGTAGCAGATAAATGGTGGATGATTTTCCTTGCTATTCTCATTGTCCTCATCGCCAGAAGTGTTGCCGTATATGGCAGTCTCTTGTTCATAAGTAATTTCCCCAACCCCTGGAAGCACATTCTCAATTGGGGCGGTTTACGAGGATCCATATCCATTGCGCTTGTTTTAAGTCTTCCAAGAGATTTTGCCGGCCGTGACGAAATTTTAATTATGGCCTTCAGCGTGGTTCTATTTTCATTAGTGATACAGGGACTAACCATTAAACCGCTCATATCTCTTCTGGGTGTAAAGGAAAAAGAAAAGGGCTATGAGGATTATCGAAAACTCATTGCAAGAGGCCACCGCTATGAAACCGCGATTGATGAAGTCGAGAAGGTAAAAAATAAACTGTTAATCAGTGAAACGGTCGCCAAAGAGCTCGTCGATTACTATGAGCAGAATCTCGAGGAATTACAGGATAAAATCAAGGAGCTTTTTGAAAAATACCCAAACCTGAAAGAACAGCAAAGAAATGTGTTACAGCGCCATTCCCTCTATGCACAGCACGAGGTGATTGACCACTTACTAAGTGAAGGGATCATCACCAGCGAAATTGCCGAGGAGGAGGAAGAGTTGATTACGAATAAACTGGTGGAACTTGAGGAGGAAAATGAATGATGGGTTTCGCGTGTACAAGATAAAAAATATACTCGTGAAGGCCATTTTACCCGCGTGCCTGGGGGTGGGTGGCCTTCATCCATTAAATAAACGAAATTTCCCCATTTGACTTAGCCCAAAAGTATTCTAAAACACACAAAAACCCCAACAGAATGGCCTTTTATAATTTTCCGAATTTTATACAATGAAATATTCTGCGCTATCCTTTAGAATATATATACATGAATTACATAAAAGGGGGAACAACATGCCAATTAATATACCAAAGCAGCTGCCAGCACGTGGTATCCTTGAAGAGGAAAACATTTTCGTCATGGATCTGGAACGAGCTCACACGCAGGACATTCGTCCGCTTAAAATTGTAATTATGAATCTCATGCCGGATAAGGAACGAACTGAAACTCAGCTTCTCCGTTTATTGGGGAACTCACCCTTGCAGGTATCCATCACCTTCCTTCATACAGCTACACATAAATCAAAAAACGTTGAGGCATCGCATCTAAATCAGTTTTATAACACCTTTGATAATATTAAGGACAAAAAATTTGATGGCATGATTATTACAGGCGCACCTATTGAACAACTGCCTTTTGAAGAGGTGGATTACTGGGAAGAGCTGACGGAAATTATGGAATGGTCGAAAACGCATGTTACCTCTGTCTTACACATTTGCTGGGGTGCACAGGCTGCTCTTTATTATCACTATGGAATCGGAAAATTTGAGCTGCCTAAGAAATGTACCGGCGTCTACCGGCATTACGTTCAAAATCCAACTGTAGAACTGGTGCGGGGCTTTGACGAGGAATTTCTGGCTCCTCATTCCAGATATACCAGTACGTCTTTAGAGGAAGTTGAAGCATCAGACGACTTACTCACACTGTCTGTTTCTGAACATAACGAACCTTTTCTCATCTTATCAAAGGATGAAAAGCATGTGATGATTACCGGTCACTTAGAATATGACGCACGCACACTCGGCGATGAATACAAACGGGATACGAAGCGGGGCTTAGAGGCCGATATTCCTGAAAACTACTATCCCGGAGATGACCCAAACCAAAAACCCCTCCATCGCTGGCGATCACACGCCCACCTGCTGTTTACAAACTGGCTCAATTATTATGTCTATCAGGAAACGCCTTTTGAATGGGATTGAAAGGGGTTAACTGGATTTTCCAGGGAGTTGGGTTATGAGGACTCCACGATTCATGGAGCATTGAATTGTTATACAATTTGATGCTCTTCTTTCTTTTATATCCGTTAATTAATTGTATTGAGGACAGATAGTTCAATATATGGACATTATGAACTTTTGTTCCTTAGTCCCACCAAAAAGAACTTAAAAATGTTATGGGTAACAAAGTTAGAGTAGTCGGTAGTCGATCTGGATTACACATTTTGTTAGAGGTAAAAACCAATATGAGTGAAGAGGAATTAATTGAAACTGCCATGACAAATGAAGTTAAAGTCTATCCAACATCAAAATATTGGATTGATGTACGTAATACTGAACACCCTATAATTTTACTTGGTTTTGGGGGATTGAGTGAAGAAGAAATTTATGATGGTATAATTAGACTAAATAAAGCTTAGTTCAATTAATACGAAAGATTTCTTGCTACCCCTTAAGGTACATCTTGAAGTGGCCAATTCATTTTTATACAAAATTAGACGCAAACCATTTTATTCAGGGTTTGTGCCCTGTTGCTGAGATGTTATTGATTTACTTGTAAAGGTAAAGTGATCGTTTACTTTTATTGTTTATCTTCACAATCTATAATGGTGGGTAATACACAGAGGTTTACCTTCACCTTTTATAAATATTTCAAATTCACCACGCTTTGTTTTGACAAGTTTTCTTTCCCATCACAGCTAAAGGTACCTCTTCCAAACCTTCCACTATGAAATCTGCTTTAACATTTTCCCATTGATGGTCTTTTTTCCAAACAGCTTTCATTCCTACATTTTGAGCGGCCTTTATATCTTTATCTGGATGGTCGCCAACATATATACTCTCGGCAGGAGAAACATTTAATTTTTCTAAGGCTTTAAAAAATATTTGTGGTTCAGGCTTTTTCATTCCTTCCCATCCGGATATAAGGATTGTGTGAAAGTATTTCTCAATGCCTAAAGCCTTAATATTATCCAGTTGGAATTGCCCTTTACCATTCGTAATCATTCCAAGAATAATATTACTATTCGTTAATTTATCTAGTGTACTAATGAGATTGGAGAAAGGAACACAACTTTTCTTAAATTGATTGATATAGTCTTGAAGTAAGTCTTCCCACGTCAGACCTGTGATGTCAAATTCATCCACTAATTGTTGGTAAACTTTATCCTTCCAAACTTGACCCCTGTCATCAAGTTCAGTAAATCTTGTTATGTAATTATCCTTTGGAATATGATTTAGCCATTTATTTAGTCGTTGGTATTGCTTTTCAATAAAAAATTTTACTGAGGCATCTCGGTTTAATAAAGTTCCATCTAAGTCAAACACAACAGCTTTTATAATATTTATCCACTCCCCCAAAAGTTCTCTATGATTACTTGTTTATTTAAGTAAATTTACAATGAAAATAAGATGGAATCCAGTAATTGCTTATTAAACTAAACTGCTTCTGTTGAAGAACATTGTCCAGCTTATTTTACCATAAAATTTCAAATCATCCTTTGATCAACATGATGAGGACCATTTTACCGGAATATAGCCTGTATTAGGGTCTTCATTCGTATTATGAAGGACACCCTCCAGCATTTCCTTCTTCATTTGGCCTTCATACCGAATATTCGACAAAATTCGGGTGGTGACAGGCACCAAAAAAGAAAGGGTTTACATTTCGTAATGCTCGTGCTAATATACTTGTATACAAGTTAAACAAGTATTGCACTTGAAAGAGGGTGGATTTATTTGAAAGCGTTCTATCCTGAGCAAAGACTTGGCTCTTCTTCAATGGGGGAGAGAGTTGCCGCTGATCTGAGAATGCGCATTATCTCCAATGATATTGAAAAAGAGACCCTATTATCTGAAAACCAATTATCCAAAGAATATCAGGTTAGCCGATCACCTATTAGGGATGCACTAAAGCTGCTTGAGAAAGAAGATTTAATTGAACTGAAAAAAATGGGTGCTGAAGTCATCGGGATAACCGAGAAGGACATCGAGGAAATCTATGATGTAAGACTGATGATTGAATCCTTTGTCTTTCGCAGAATCCTAAATAAAGACAATCAGCAGCTCATTCTTGAATTGCAGAAGATATTAGAGATGATGAAAATTGCGATTAAATATAAAGATGCCACTGAATTTACCTTTAAGGATATAGAGTTTCACGAAACCATTATCACATCGATTCAGCACAGGCATATCGGCATTCTCTGGGCAAATTTGAAACCGGTTGTAGAATGTCTGGTGTTACTGGATATGAGACATCGTATGCAGGAAAACTACGAGGATTTTGAACGGGTCATTGCCAATCACGAACTGTTCATTCAGGCCATCGAGAAAAAGGATGAACAATTGGTTGAAGAAGCCTTCTACAAGAACTTTAATGATGTTCAGAAGCAGTCAGAAGGGCTATGGCACAACCCGGAATACTTAAAGAGAGCGAGTGACTACCATGAATAAACCACAGTATATGCTTGGCGTAGATATTGGTACCACAAGTACGAAAGCGGTTTTATATCAAAAATCAGGTGAAATAATCGCTGAAGAAAACAATGGCTACGAACTATATACGCCTGATATCAATACGGCGGAACAGGACCCGGAAGAAATTTTTCAGGCCGTTCTGCTCTCCATTGGAAATGTAATGAAAAAGTCCAGGATAAATCCTGAATACCTTTCTTTTATTTCCTTTAGCAGCGCCATGCACAGTTTAATTGCCATTGATGAAAATGATCAGCCGTTAACACAGTGCATCACCTGGGCGGATAACAGAAGCTCCAAATGGGCTAAAAAAATTAAGGAAGACATGAACGGACACGACATTTACCGAAGAACCGGAACACCTATCCACCCCATGTCACCTTTAAGCAAGATTACCTGGATAGAACATGACAAACCAGAGCTCGCGAAAAAGACGAAAAAATATATCGGGATTAAGGAATATGTTTTTTATAAATTGTTCAACGATTACGCCGTTGACTACTCCCTCGCTTCCGCCATGGGGCTGTTTAACCTTAAGAGGCTTTCCTGGGACGAAGAGGCGTTAAAAGTGGCCGGGATTTCAGCGGACAAGCTTTCCCGCCTGGTATCCACAAAGGAAATCTTTACCGGCTGTAATGAATCCTATGCGGAACAGATGGGAATTTTACCAGAAACCCTGTTTATCATCGGTGCCAGTGATGGAGTCCTATCCAATATTGGAGTAAACGCCATTAAGGAAGGGGAAGTGGCGGTTACCATCGGGACAAGTGGTGCGATTCGAACCGTTATTCCAAAGCCTCACACGGATCCAAAAGGACGTACCTTCTGCTATGCACTGACCGAGGATCATTGGGTGATTGGCGGGCCAGTCAATAATGGCGGGATTGTCTTCCGATGGATACGGGATGAATTAGCCGACAGTGAAGTGGAGACAGCCAAACGCTTAGGCATTGATCCTTATGATGTCCTTACTGAAATTGCAGAAAGGGTAAAGCCTGGATCCAACGGGCTGGTTTTCCACCCCTTCCTGTCCGGAGAAAGGGCACCGCTATGGAATTCTAATGTGCGCGGATCCTTTATCGGACTTACCTTAAATCATAAAAAAGAGCACATGGTCCGTGCCGCTTTGGAAGGCGTCATTTACAACCTTTATACCGTGTTCCTGGCCTTAACCGAAGCAATGGACACACCTGTAACAGCCATCAAGGCAACAGGAGGCTTTGCCAAATCCGAATTATGGCGGCAAATGCTTGCGGATGTATTTGATCAGAATGTTGTCATTCCGGAAAGCTATGAATCATCCTGTCTGGGAGCCTGCTTATTAGGTCTCTACGCACTTAATGAAATTGATTCCTTTAATGTCGTTGAGGATTACATTGGTTCTACTCACCAGCACGAGCCAAATCCTGATCACGTTAAAGAATATCGAAAACTGATGCCTACGTTTATCAATATCTCCCGCTCTCTGACCAACGTGTATGAACAGATTGCGGACTATCAATCAGAACTGGATTAGAAACAGACATATAAACAACCAAGATGGGAGAGAGGAAACATGTTTGAAAATATTTTTCCACTAATTATCGTCGCATTAGGAGTAGGGGTTTTATTACTTCTTATCACCAAGCTGCAAATCAATACGTTTATTTCCTTAATTATCACGGCATTTCTTGTTGCTCTGGCTCTGGGAATGCCCCTTGATGAAATTGTGTCATCGATCGAATCGGGGATGGGCGCAACACTCGGCAGTATCGCTTTAATCTTTGGCTTTGGTGCAATCCTGGGCCGATTAGTCGCTGATGCAGGTGGTGCCCAGCGCATTGCGATTACCTTAATTGACAAGTTTGGAGAGAAACGAATTCAGTGGGCAGTTGTAATCGCTTCCTTTATTATTGGTATTGCGCTATTCTTTGAAGTTGGACTCGTTCTATTAATTCCTATTGTTTATCAAATTGCTAAAGAACTTAAAGTATCACCTTTATATCTAGGAATTCCAATGACAGCTGCATTATCGGTGACTCACGGATTTTTACCACCACACCCGGGCCCAACCGTTATTGCACAGCAGTATGAAGCAAATATTGGAATGGTATTAATTTATGGTATTATTATCGCGATTCCTACAGTAATTATCGCAGGACCTTTATTCACAAAACTGGCACAGAAAATTACACCAGACTCCTTTAATAAAACTGGAGACATGACAGCTATTGGAGAATCAAAATCCTTTAAAATTGAAAATACACCTGGCTTTGGTATCAGTGTCTTAACTTCCTTATTCCCAGTTATTTTAATGGCGCTTACAACCATTGTTGATTTAGTACAGGATCTTGGAAACGTTTCAGATAATCTATTGTTTGATATTATTCATCTCATTGGTCAGCCAACAGCAGCATTACTCATTTCCGTACTCTTAGCGATCTATACAATGGGAGTACAGCGAAACATTCCAATGAAGCAAGTCATGACTTCAGCCGAAGAATCCATCCGTGCCATCGGTATGATGCTCCTGATCATTGGTGGTGGCGGTGTACTGAAACAAGTACTCATTGATGGCGGAGTTGGCGATGCCGTAGCTAATCTATTTGCCGACACCCAAATGTCACCATTAGTTCTTGCCTGGCTGATTGCCGCTATCCTGAGAATTGCGCTTGGTTCGGCAACTGTCGCAGCGTTAACAACAGCCGGTCTGGTTATCCCGCTCATGCAGGGAAGCGCTGTGGATCCAGCCTTGATGGTTCTTGCAACTGGTGCCGGAAGCTTAATCGCCTCTCACGTAAACGACGCAGGCTTCTGGATGTTCAAGGAATTCTTCGGTTTAAGTGTAAAAGAAACCTTTGCCACCTGGACATTCTTAGAAACCATCATTTCCGTTGTCGGACTTGTCGGTGTGTTAGTCATTAATATGTTTGTATAAAGAAATTCACAAAGGAATTCACACTAAATTCACATTTAAAAGGGACTTAGGAATTTTTCTAAGTCCCTTTAGCATGGTTTTCCTTTTTCAACTAACACTCCCTTTACTTTAAGTACACAACTTCACAATCAACTAACAAATGTAATATCTTGTGAATCCCAAGTGCCGTGTGACAGACTGACCCCAAATATTTATAATTTAAATATCCATCAATATCGGAACAATCATTGGTTCTTTCTTCGTATGTTGTTTTACATATTTAGCAAGAGACCTTTTTACCCGTTTTTTTATGAGATTCCATGATCCTCTATCTGTATCACGCAGCTCGTTAATGGTTTCTTTTGTAATTCGATTCATTCCCTTTCTAAGCTCTGTGAAGTTTTGATCGACGAATCCACGGGAAATAAATTCGGGATCTGAGAGTAGTTTTTTATCGTGTTTATTTATTGGGATAATCGCCATGAGCATTCCTTCCTCTGAAATTTGTTTACGGTCTCTTAATACAAATTCCATATCTCCTACATCTACTCCATCCACATAAGTGTCACCGCTCGGGATGTTTCTCGTGCTGCGGGCAATGGAATGCTCAATATCGACAACATCCCCATTTTTCAAAATAAAGGTGTTGCCTTTTTCAATCCCTACCGATTCTGCGAGCATTCGGTGATGATGTAGCATTCGGTGTTCACCATGAATGGGTATGAAGTATTTTGGCTTCATCAAGGTTAGCATGAGTCGTAAATCTTCTTGATAGCCATGACCTGAAACGTGCATGCCTGAGCTGCTTCCTGAACCATAAATCACATGGGCTCCAAGTTTATAGAGGTTGTCGACAATACTGGTTACATTCTTTTCATTCCCTGGGATCGGACCGGCGGCAAGGATGACCGTATCCTCGGGTAAGATCTCTACATCGCGAAAGTTACCAGTGGACAGGCGACTAAGGGCTGCCAGGGCCTCTCCTTGGCTCCCAGTGCATAAAATAGTTACCCTTTCTGGAGGCAACTCATCAATATCACGAGCTTCAATTAACATCCATTTTGGAATAACTAAATAGCCGCGGTCCATCGCAACCTTTACAACATTCATCATCGACCGACCTAGTAAAGCTAGTTTTCGATTGGTTTTCTCAGCAGCATCGACAACCTGTTGGATCCGACTAATATTGGAAGCGAACGTGGATACAATGACTTTTCGTTTTGCTTGTGTAAATATCTGTTCTAAATTTTTCCCTACCATTTGTTCAGAAGGTGTATAGCCTGGTCGCTCAGCATTGGTGCTTTCGGACAATAGAAGCAGAACCCCTTTGTTGCCGATGTTAGCCATTTTGTGAATATCTGGTCGTTCATTGTTCGCAGGGGTCAAATCAAATTTGAAGTCCCCCGTATGTACGATCGTTCCTTCTGGCATGTTAAAGACAATCCCTAAACAATCCGGAATGCTATGGTTCACTTTGAAAAAGCTTATCTCCATGTCGCCAATTTGAACTTCTGAATCGGAATGGATTTCAATTAATTCACTTTCTCGTAAAAGCCGATGTTCCTTTAATTTGATTTCAACAAGCCCCAGTGTGAACCGTGTCGCATACACGGGCACATTTATGGTTTTCAAGAAAAAAGGGACTCCTCCAATGTGATCCTCATGCCCGTGTGTAAGTATTAGCGCACGCACTCGGCTCTGATTTTCTATAATGTAAGACATATCCGGTATAATTAAATCAATGCCTAATAACGTCTCATCAGGAAACTTATTCCCACAATCAATCAGTACAATATCGTTGCCATATTCGATGGCGTACATATTTTTCCCAATTTCATTTAATCCACCAAGAGCATAAACGGACAATGAATTCCGATTTGTTCCCATATTAATCCCTCCCAGTTCTAATATGGGTTAGTATGCCCTTGATTTATAGTATTTATCGGAGAATATAGCAAAAATAACTATCTTGAAGAAAGCAAAAAACAAGAGGCTGTCCCTTGTTTTTTGCTTTTAGTTGTATCGAATTTGAATTCTTCTCAAATCATTTACCGCGGGACGAAGACTAACTCCATTAATAGTACTCCCTATATTAGTATCAATCATTTTCGAAGTAGGAGAATGATTACTTACCTTGATATGCTTCTACTAATTTTTCTATATCAAATTTTTTCATTTGGAGAAAGGCTTTTGTTAATCGATCCATCTGTTCGTCCGTCGCATTTGCCATCATTTCTCCCATCACTACTGGCCAGACTTGCCAGGAGACTCCATACTTATCTTTTAACCAACCACATTGTTCAGCTTCTGGATCTGAGGATAGTTTTTCGAAGTAATAATCGATCTCCTCTTGATTTTCACATCGAACTAACAACGAAATAGCTTCATTAAAATTAAAGTCATGTTGATGCGCACTGTCCATTGCGGTGAACCATTGATTCTCAAGCATAAAGTCTGTGTACATCATTGTCCCTTCTTTGTCTGGTTCCATGCCAGCAGGATAACGAGCCATCTCCCCTCGTTTTGAATCGTTGAAAATAGACAGATAAAAGTCACTGGCTTCTTCTGCCTTTCCGCAAACATCTTGAACAAACAACATGGAAGGTACAATAAATGGTCGTTCCTCGCCATCTGGGTTCGTGAGGATTAACTGCCATGTCAACCCGTACTTATCCTGTATCCATCCATAGCGTTTACTAAATGGGTATTCTTGAAGTGGCATTAACGGTGTGCCGCCTTGAGAGAGTTTTTCCCAGAGCTGGTCTAAATTTTCCCTGGCATTCTCGTCTCTTGAAGGATCAAAATTAACAAAAAAAGAAATCGATGGGGTGAATTGAAAATGTGGGCCTCCATTGATGGCCATGAATGAATAACCTGCAATATCAAATGAAACGACATCGCTATTTCCAGATGGGGTGTTACGTACTGTTGTGTTATTGGTGATGTCTGAATTGGGAAATATGGATGTATAAAATTCCGCAGCTTCTTGTGCTTCCTGGTTAAACCATAGATGGGGAACGATTTTTTGATTTATCACGAAATTCCCTCCTTTCTAATTATGATTATACATTAATTAACCTAACACCGTAATCATGGAGGGATTAATCTAAAACTGCAGGAGCTCATACAAATAATTCATCCCATATAAGGGAACCAGTGTATACAGTGTTAACGTAATCGGCTTACACAGAAGAAAATAAAAGATGAATTTCTTCAGCGTCATTTTGGTGAGTCCGGCAATCAGACAGATAAAATCATCAGGAAAGCCGGGAAATACCATGGAAATGGCAAAGAACCGCTCAAACCGTTTTCCCTCATTGACCCATCCAATATATTTTTCATACGTCTCATCCTTAACAAAATAACGGGCAAAGGCTCGACCATATTTTCTGGCAAGCCAGAAGTTTGCCAGTGACCCCAAAAAGATCCCCACAACATTTAAAACAGACCCGAGGCCAATTCCAAATAACATCACACCGACAACCGTTGTCACATTGCCCGGCAGCACGGGAATAACCACCTGAATAAAGGTTAGTGCCAGAAAAAGAAGCGGTGCGACACTGCCAAATCCTGAGATCCAATCCCGCACCCTTTCCGGATTTCCAAAAAAGTCACTTTTAATCACGAAAATTCCAATCCCGATAATGATGGCAAACCCGATCACACTAAATATCTGAACGATAGGCTTCTGATACTTTTTCAAGAAAATCTTTAATCGATTCATATGTATCTCTTTCTAATGGATAGTTTTATCTAATATTTTATGGGACTTATCTATCTGCTGTCCACTCATTGCACAGGTCACCAGCTAAAATGGGTCCGCATACGTCCATAGAGACGATGGAGCATTCCTGCAAAAACAATGATCCATGCGCTAATGGCAATATACACAAAAAATCCGGGGATAACCGTTAAAAAGGAAACTTCAATAGCCTGCGATAATTGAAAGGTACTTGTTGTGTACATAGAAAGCGGGAACACCATCCCCCAGTATTGCGGATCATATTTTAACGGGTCCCGATGATAGAAATGCTTCCAGATCATGAGAATAAACAATAAGGGAATCCACCATGTGCCAGTAATCCAGAAGAACAAGGTAAATCCCTTTAAAAAGGGCGTAATCTCATCAAGCAGGGCCCATTCGTTCGCATGAAGAATAAGAGTTGATCCCGCCAGTGTTGTAATGGCAACTGCCCCCATATTGATCCAATAAGGAGGTGAAAGAGAATCATACCTGAAGTCCACAAACGTAAATCGGTAGAAAATCAGGGTAATAATATTTAAATATAGCATACACCCTAAAAAATACATGCATAACGTAAAAAACAGAAGGATGTCCCGTCCATCTTCAATACTTGGCGAAAGAAGGGTCCCTAAGATGGAAAGGGATTGGGTGGCCACCGTAGCAATCAGCCAGGCCCCATTAATGCCCTTGGCGATGGACGGCTTATTTTTTCGTATAGTTACGGCTGTAAAGAAGTTATACATAATGACGACCCATAAAACAATAGCAAAAATCCATAAGTAGATAGCCACCGAAGAAAGCCCGGCAACTACAACCAGCTGACTTCCAAAGACGTTGGTCCCTGCCACTAAAGTAAAAAACCCCGGACCAAGAGTATGGCTCATCATATCGGCTTTGAATTTTGGAAAATAATAAATCACTCTTAATAATGTAAGGATCCATAAAACCACATAGGCTCCGGTATTAATATAAAGCAAGGTTTTAGAAATCCAGACCATTTCGAGCAAAAAGGAACCGATGGATAGGGCTCCTGTTGCCATAATAAAGGCAAAATAACCGGGAAACAGATTTTCTGCAAGCTTTTTTAAAAACGAAAGCATATAGAAACCACCTAATACACAAATTTCATCATTTGGAATTATATCACATTGCATCACGGAACCCTATTTCTGCCTAAAACAGCATCCATGGAATTTATTTAAAAAACGTAAACGTACGTACTGCCCTTACCGCTCATTTTCCTCAACCCTACCCACCTTATTCGATTGTGGCAGCTCATAACAGGATGACTCCCACTCCTTTTAAAATCTATTAGATTTACTAGTTTTCTGCGCAATTCTATTTTTTCTCTTATACCTGACCCAAGCATGTCCCTTGTATTTTCATATAGTGATGACTAAAGGGGGTGAAACTGTGATCGATGTTCTTCTTTATACCTTAGTTGCAGGTTTGTTTATGTATGAGGTCTATGTCATAAGAATGGCCATGCATCGTCAAAATCAAAAAGTACTGAATACCTTTACCAACGGGACCAGTACTCAGCCTGAGCCCGAAAATGTCAAGGCACGTCCTGCTCCGAAGCCTGTTTTTGCTGTGCAGGAGTCTGCCAGGCGCATAAAGGATTAAATAGAAATAAAGAAAATTAAATCACTCCTTTCTCATTATAGAGTAGGAATCTCCTGGTCCTACTCTATCTATTTCACAGCGATCCTATTTACGCTTCACCTCCTTTTTCTTTTTTACAAGCCAAAGAAAGAAGGTGAGAAATTGATTCAGACCTTGCTATTTATCCTGACATTAGGTGTATTTTTATTAGGAATGTATCTGGTAAGAACTGGTCTTTTCAACATGTCAGCCGATAAACTGAAAACTTGGCTTGCAAAACTGACCGATTCTCCATGGAAGGGACCCCTGCTGGGGACCGTGGTAACAGCCATACTGCAGAGCAGCTCTGCCGTATCCATTATTGTCGTCGGTCTTGTCGCAAGAAATATGCTTACCTTCAGTCAATCGATTGGAATTATCCTCGGTGCAAATATCGGGAACACCGTTACAACAGAGATCATAGCTCTGGACATTAACGCCATGATTATCCCTATGGCAGCAATCGGAGCCATTTTCCTGCTCATAAAAAGAGACACGATAAGGAACACCGGCCTGGCTTTACTCGGATTATCGGCCGTATTTGGTGCCATCTGGAACTTCAAAATGCTTGCAGCTCCAATTACAGAAATGGCATTCATAGATCAGTTATTCCTGTCCCTGGACAACAATCGCCTGTATGCTGTGTTAACCGGAGCCATTCTGACAGCTGTCATTCAATCCAGTACAGCGACAACAGGAATTACGATGGGCTTCATTGCTGCAGGGGTTTTGAATCTTGATACAGCTGTCGCCATTGTATTAGGGGCCAATATTGGAACCTGTATTGACGCATGGCTTGCCTCTATAGCAGGGGGAAGAGAAGCAAGACTTACCGCCTGGTCCCATATCTGGATAAACGTTTTCGGAGTCATCGCGTTCTTCCCATTCATCGGAGTTCTTGCCCATGTGGGTACAATGCTGGCCACACAGCCGGATGTACAGGTCGCCCACATCAGCGCACTCTTTAACGTTTTAAGCTCCCTGATTGCCCTGCCATTTGTTAACCAGCTGGCCAATATGATCACGAAAATCCATGGACGAAAACAGACCGCGGCATAGCTTGCTCAAAAAGTGGGACATCCCCTATATGAGGGGATGTCTCTTTCAACTCTATTTTCTCTCTTTCCATCCTCTTCCTTCGTCTCAGGAAGGAGGTATACGATGATTTCATTTCTGTCATTCCTTCTATTTTCAGGAGGATTGCTGTATGGAGTCTATCTGCTTAGATATGGTCTTCATCCCCTGACGTTTTATTCTTTTAAAACATGGCCTCGAACAAATACACCTTACAAATCTCCTCTTTAGCACAATGATTACACTCCTCGCCATCGCCATCAGTGCAATAACCACTATTTTGACAGTGTTCCTGTTTGTGATGGATTATGACTCTGTAAGATTGGAGTTTCCCTTGAGTGCATTCCCCTTTATCGGGGGCTGGATAGGCTATAATTTGGGAGAGACTTTCAGAATAAGCGATTTGTAATTAAATGGACATTTGAATGAAATGCGACTGCTATGACTATGTTTATTCCAATATGTAATTGATGATATTTTAAAAAGGAGTGCTATGCATGACATGCCGCACTCCTTTCTGTGTGATTGAATCCTTCTGTATGCTGCCGAACTACGATCACCGTCATCATAAAGGCTCTATGAATCATCTTTTCTTACCCTTACCGTTTTTACCCGCCTTCCTATGACCTCCTCCACACTGATTATTTTAAAATTTCGTCCACTCTTGACACATCTTCTCCATTCATCATCAATTCCTCAATTAAAGTACCTGAAGGGGTCTTCTCTAAAAGCATACAAAGTTCACGGGACATTCTGCCTCTCCTTTATCTGAGTTACTATATGCTATTCTATGTCGATAGATTTTGTTTGTGTGTTTGTTGATAGATAGTAGAAATCGATCCTGTCATTGCTTTCTCGTCTATAAGATTCATGATTGATCTGCCTTTAATCTATAACAACTACCTACATGCTGTTATCTTACTTTTAAGTATATATTTGCCATAAATGGGGCTATATTAGGCGATTGAAGAGATTTTTTCTTAAGTCAAAACAATTATTTTCAGAGGTTGAACCCTGATCGCCCCTTTAGAATTCAGGAGGGCCCAAAACCCCATGGTTACGCTATTTTGCTCAGGTATTCACAATTTAAATCTGCAAAAAGTCTTTTGGTTTAAATAAAGGAATCCGTCGAAATAAGTCTATATTTTCCGATATAACAATATATTTTTAACTATATTGGCCATTTACGCACAAATAGCCATATTCATCTATTTTCCGCATTTGTCTTTATGCCTGTTTATTCGTTATCTTTCTAAGGTTGAACATTTACATTATAAGGAGGCAACTATGTCTGAACAACAAAGGAGACAAAAAGGATTACGTTCATTTAGAGAAGCTTTAAAGACTCCTGTTTTTATTATATCACTGGTATTAGCCGTTTTATTTGTTGTAATCGGCATTACATTGCCTGATTTCGGTAAATATATGGATGCAACGTTTAATTGGATGGCAACAAACCTTGGCTGGTCATTTATTTTAGGAGCCAGCGCATTCGTTATCGCTGCTATTGCTTTAATTATCAGTCCGCTTGGTCAAATCAGGCTTGGAGATGATGATGAAGAACCTATGTATTCGACCGGTGCCTGGTTTGCCATGTTATTTAGTGCAGGAATGGGGATTGGACTTCTTTTCTGGGGAGTCTCAGAGCCGATAAACCATTATGACTGGCCCCCATACGGTGAAGGAGGAACAGCTGATGCTGTGCATATGGCATTACAGTATTCCTTTTTCCATTGGGGTATTCACCCATGGGCCATTTACGCCGTGGTAGCCTGTTCTCTTGCCTACTTCAGCTATCGTAAGGGACTGCCAATGATGCTAAGCTCAACCTTAGAACCACTGATTGGACGCGACAAAATAAATGGACCGATTGGAAACACCGTGAACATTATTGGAGTTCTGGCCACATTGCTGGGAATCTCCACTTCACTTGGTTTAGGTGTTATGCAAATTGGTCAGGGGCTTGAGAATCTGTTCGGCATTCCAAATACGACCGGATTATGGCTCATTATTGTGGTCGTAGTTACTGCCCTGGCAATCTTATCAACCACATCGGGCATTGATAAAGGGATTAAATGGTTAAGTCAAATTAACCTGAGTGTCGCCGGATTGCTCATGGTATTTATCCTGATCTTAGGACCAACTGTATTCATTTTAAATGCCATTACTCATTCAACCGGAAGCTACCTGCAGAATTTCCTTCAGATGTCATTTGGAATCGATGCAGCAGGAGAAGGCGCGGAAGGCTGGTATAACAGCTGGACCATTTTCTATTGGGCCTGGTGGATTGCGTGGGCACCATTTGTTGGTTCCTTTATCGCCCGGGTCTCCAGAGGGCGCACGATCCGCAGCTTTTCCATCGGTGTCTTACTCGTTCCAACAGCCGTAAGTATGGTCTGGTTCGGTGTATTCGGCGGTGCGGCTCTATGGGGACAGCATTTTGGAGAATTTAATATCCTGGATGCGGTTAAAATCGACGAAGCCCAAGGATTCTTTGCCTTATTATCAGAGTTTCCTTTCTCAGGCTTGCTGATTGCCATTGCCATGATTTCAGTAGCCGTCTTTTTCGTAACTTCTTCAGACTCTGGAACCTATGTTATTGGAATGCTGACATCAAAAGGAAACCCTCAGCCTCCAATCGGCTTAAGGGTTACATGGGGCGTACTGGAAGGAGCCTTTGCTGCGGTTCTGCTTCTTGCCGGGGGCTTAAGCTCACTGCAGACCGCTTCTGTTCTAGGCGGATTTCCATTTATGATAATCATGTTCTTCATGATCTACGCCCTGGTTAAATCCCTGCTAAAAGAGTCCAAAGAAGGATCACTCCCTGTGGAAAGAAGAAGAATCTTCAATGCTCTTGGGGATCTACAGGACGAGAAGAAAATACAGCAGGATATTATTAATGAAGATGAAATTGATGATGAGGACCGAGTATCATAAATTCCCATAAATATATATGTGAATTATAACGCAGCAACTGTGCGTCAACACATCCATTCCATTATGAACAAAAGCTCTCACTGAGTGTCAGTGGGAGCTTTTATCTCTCTTTTTCATACTAGTGATAACAGCTATTTCAAACGCTTTAGTAGCTGAACAAATTTGAAAGTTAATACTAATATTTATAATTGCAATACGCCTTACAAATACCTGCTTCGTTAATTGAATAACTCACGGGCCAGTAATGGTTCCTGTACTCTTATCTTCTCTTTATAAGGAAGACATTATCGTTGGATTAGCACCGTACCAAGTTTGGTGATCATTATGCACTGTATATGGTCGAATCCAGCTAACACCAAATTGAAACATTTGACATTAGTGTCCCTCCTTCTATGCAAAATAGCTTTGAATGGCTACTAATTAATTAAACAGAAAGAGGAGCTAATCCTGCTTGATTAATTCCTCTTTCTTCTTGAGTCATCAACGACTCTTCTTGTATCCTATTCTCATCTAATACATCTAATAGTCTTTTATTAAATTTATCATCTTTATTAGTTTAATTCGCCATATACGCTTCTGTTCTTTCAAGATGAAGAGCCTCATTTGCTGTAGACCGAACCTCACGCAGCAGCTCAGGGTTGTCCATTAAGGATTCCCCATAGGACGGGATCATTTCTTTTATTTTTGGCTCCCATTCCTCCAGCTGCTCAGGGAAACATTTTTGAATGACCTCAAGCATGACGTGAACAGCCGTGGATGCACCTGGGGAAGCTCCAAGCAATGCAGCAATGGAACCATCTTCGGCACTGACGACCTCGGTACCAAATTGAAGAGTTCCTTTTCCTTTTTCCTCCGTATCCTTGATGACTTGTACACGCTGGCCGGCGACGACCAAATCCCAATCATCAGACTGAGCATCCGGGATAAACTCTCTTAGCTCTTCCATACGTCTTTCTTTCGTTAACAGCACCTGCTGAATCAGGTACTTGGTTAACGGGAAGTTTTTCACACCTGCAGCCAGCATAGTAAATAAATTGTGCGGTTTGATCGACGTGAAGAGATCCAGCAATGAACCCGTTTTCAAAAACTTTGGCGAAAAGCCGGCAAAGGGTCCAAATAAAAGGGATCTCTTGTTGTCTATAAATCTGGTATCCAGGTGCGGAACCGACATGGGAGGTGCCCCAACCTTTGCTTTGCCATAGACTTTGGCATAATGCCTGTCTATCACATCAGGATTGTTACACACCATAAACAGACCGCTTACAGGGAAGCCGCCAATTCCCTTGCCCTCTGGAATGCCGGATTTTTGCAGTAAATGGAGACTTCCTCCTCCACCTCCAACAAAAATGAATTTTGCTGTATGATGCTCCACATTGCCGTTATTGTGGTTTTTTACCTTAAGCTCCCATCGGCCGTCCTGGGTACGCTTTATATCTTTGACACTATGTCCGTAATTCACTTCAACCCCTTGAGTCTCTAAGTGGTTAAATAATTTACGGGTCAGGGCTCCAAAATTCACATCCGTTCCCGAATCCATTTTGGTTGCCGCTATCGGCTCATCGGCTGTACGGTCATCCATAATCACCGGAATCCAATCCTTTAATTTTTCCGGGTCATCAGAAAATTCCATGCCCTCAAATAACGGATTTTTTGACAGCGCTTTAAAACGTTTCTTCAAAAAGGATACATTCTGCTCTCCATGCACCAAACTCATATGTGGGAGGGGCTGAATAAATTCCTGTGGATGCTGAATCCGATTCTGGTTGACAAGATAAGACCAGAACTGTTTGGATACCTGAAACTGTTCATTAATTTTTATGGCTTTCCGAATGTCAATCGATCCATCTGCTTGTTCCGGGGTGTAGTTCAGCTCACAGAGGGCAGAGTGTCCGGTTCCTGCATTGTTCCACTCATTGGAGCTTTCCTCTCCGGACTTGCTGAGCTTCTCAAAAACTTTAATATTCCAATCTGTCTCTAATTCTTTTAACAATGAGCCCAAAGTCGCACTCATAATTCCTGCACCAATTAAGATTACGTCTGTGCTAGTTTGTTGATTACTCATTTTTACCTTCCTTATCACTAAGATTGTAATCATGAAATCGTTATTCTCGTTAGGTATAACTAATTGTTATTCTACCTATAACCATATCATATTTTAGTATAATTATTAATACAATTTTTCTTATTCTCTGATAATTACGGAATCCGAGAACACCCGTTTAATCAGACGATAAGTGTATGTAACAGCACAAATAATGGGTGTTCCAGAATTATTACGTGCAGAAAAGTAAAGCTATGAATCAACCACCCGTTCAGACATGTGAATAAATTCCCGTACCGAAAAAGGCAGATACCGATTTTTACTCCAAATCATCCCCAATCCAAGATGCAGAGGGGATTCCTCCAGAGGAATTGTTCTGATTGCAGGATGAGAGATGTCTTCACAGATCTTCTTCGGCAGCAGGGCAATTCCCAATTTGGAGCTGACCATCTCCAGCATAAATTCCTTTTGTGAGCTTTCACAAACAATGGACGGAGAGAATTGATGCCGGGAGCATTCTTCAATAATATGATCATACAGGGAAAAGTCATTTCGATACAAAATAAAGGATTCGTCCTTAAGGTCACCGAAATACACATTTTCCTGCCTGACTAGAGGATTTTCGTGATGAACGACGAGCATGAGGGGATCCTTGACGATTTCCATTTTCTCAAACTCCTGGTTATTGTCAGGCAGGTTACACACCAGTCCGATATCAAGCGATCCTTCCTTCACTCCCTGTTTAATCGCCTTCGTACCCACCTCTCTTAACGTAAGGTCGATCAAAGGATATAGTTCTTTAAACCGGCTGATTAGCTTGGCAAAAAAGGCAGCCCCGACGATTGGTGGAATGCCAATACGTATTTCTCCCTTTTTTAATTCCATAATATCGGTTAGTTCAGCTGTCAGGTTATTAAAGGATTCCAGCACGTGCTTGGCATTCATGAACACCGCCTTTCCTGCATCCGTTAAGTAAACCTGCCTGGCTGCACGGTAAAACAAAGGCACCCCTAACTCACCCTCTAAATTTTTAATCGCTTTACTGAGGGACGGCTGGGAGACATGCAGGCTGGCAGCGGCTTTGGTAAAACTGGATTGCCTGGCTACCTCAGAAAAGTATTCCAACTGACGAATATCCATGTTCACCCCCCTTCCTATAGCTTATTGGAATAATACGTATTCAAAATATGTATTTTTGTTATAGGCTATCTGTATTATAAGATATAAATAACAGAATAAAAAGAATTGTCCTTCAATTTTGAAATGATAATTTTAAGGAGGCGAAGTGTGTGGGGAACTATGTGACAACCGGGAATTATAAGGTTGCTGAGGAATTGTATGAATTTATAAATCAGGAGGTTCTGCCCGGGACTGGTTTGGATCAGGATACGTTCTGGACAGACGTTGAACGTGTGATTGGTGAATTAATGCCCGAGAACCAGCGGCTGCTGGAGCATCGGGAAAAATTGCAGAAGGAGATTTCCCAGTGGCATAAAGAAAATAAGGGGAATTTTAACTTTGCTCAATACAAAGCATTTTTGGAAGAGATTGGGTACTTGGAGCCTGAAGTGAGTGATTTCAAGGTGACCACGCAAAACGTTGACGATGAAGTCACCATACAGGCAGGTCCGCAGCTGGTCGTGCCGGTGAATAATGCACGTTATGCCTTAAACGCTGCCAATGCCCGCTGGGGAAGCCTGTATGATGCCCTTTATGGATCAGACATCATCAGTGAGGAGGACGGAGCGGAAAAAACCGGCGCCTACAATCCGATTCGGGGGCAAAAGGTCATTGCCTATGCCAGGGAATTTCTCGATCAGGCTGTACCTTTAGCTAATCATTCTCACAAAGAAGCAACTGGCTATAAGATTTCTAATGGCCAATTATCTGTTTCTCTTGAAAATGGCGAAACTGCCAATCTTATGAACCCTGAACAGCTCATTGGCTACACAGGAAAAACAGATGAAGCATCCAGCATTTTGTTAAAAAATAATGATTTGCATATTGAAATTCAGATTGATAAAAACGACTCTATCGGGAGAACGGATCTGGCCGGTGTGAAGGATGTTTATATTGAGTCCGCCATTACAACCATTATGGACTGTGAGGATTCAGTCACAGCCGTAGATGTAGAAGACAAAGTACTCGTGTATAAAAACTGGCTGGGACTTACAAAAGGAGACTTAACATCCACTTTCTCCAAAAACGGAAAAACCATCACCAGATCCCTAAACCCTGACCGTGAGTATACGTCAGTGAATGGAGAAACCGTTACCCTGCACGGTCGCTCACTGATGTTCGTTCGAAACGTCGGGCATTTAATGACAACCAGTGCCGTTCTTAATGAAAAGGGCCAGGAAGTTCCTGAGGGGATTTTAGATTGCATCATTACAAGTCTGATTGCCAAGCACGACCTATTACAGACAGGGTCCTATCGAAACTCTTCTGAAGGCTCGGTCTATATTGTGAAGCCTAAAATGCACGGTTCAAAGGAAGTCGCTTTTTCCAATCAAATGTTTGAAAAAGTGGAAGACATGCTTGGTTTAGAACGAAACACCTTGAAAATCGGGGTTATGGATGAGGAACGCCGCACAACCCTCAACCTGAAGAATTGCATCAAAGAGGTTAAAGACCGAATTGTATTTATTAATACCGGTTTTTTAGATCGAACAGGCGATGAAATTCATACCTCAATGGAAGCAGGGCCAATGGTGCGTAAAAATGACATGAAATCACTAACCTGGCTCCAGAGTTATGAAAAGGCCAATGTCAGTGTTGGTCTGGCATGTGGATTACAGGGGCATGCCCAAATTGGAAAAGGAATGTGGGCCATGCCGGAGCTCATGAAGGATATGATAGAAAAGAAAATCGGCCAGCTTGAAGCAGGTGCCAATACGGCGTGGGTGCCATCCCCAACCGCTGCTACTCTGCATGCCCTTCATTATCATCAGGTTGATGTAAAAGCGGTTCAGGCGCAGCTGATCAATAAGAATGAGGATTACACCGATGACATCCTTACGATACCTATTGCCGAAAAACCCGACTGGACTCAGGACGAAATCCAGGAAGAGCTGAACAACAATGCTCAAGGTATTCTTGGTTATGTCGTTCGCTGGGTCGACCAGGGCATTGGCTGCTCAACGGTTCCGGATATTAATGACATTGGGCTCATGGAGGACCGTGCAACACTACGAATATCAAGTCAGCATATGGCGAACTGGCTCCACCATGGAATTTGTACGGAGGAGCAGGTCGTAGAAACCCTGAAACGAATGTCCAAAATCGTGGATGAGCAAAACGCAGGGGATCCTAACTATCAGCCAATGTACAATAACTTTGATCAGTCCGTTGCATTTCAGGCGGCTAAAGATCTCGTCCTTAAAGGTTATGATCAGCCAAACGGATATACGGAACCGATTTTGCACAAGCGCCGGTTAGAAGTGAAATCAAAAGTGACGGCAAACTAATCATTCTATAAGCTAAAACCATTGAACTCACATTGGGGCTGGGATATAAGTGTTTTCGCTAAAGGTAAATCCGAATAGGTGTAGGAACCACCGCTCCGGAAATATACTTCGCTTTCACCTAAGGGCACAAGTGCGACATCTACTCAAACTCCCTAAAGGTCGTTTTCGTAGTGTCTTCTTTGCCGCGGGCGGCTGGTAAGCCTCCTCCCGCGAAGAACAGGACGTTCAAGTGTCGGCGTTGGTACAGGACGTACCGCTTTTAGCCGACCAGGAGTCTACGTATATTTCCTCCGCTAAAGTGCCCTATATTCGGTTTATTACCAAGAACATTAGTTATGTCCCACCCTCTTTTTTATAATACAGAATTTTTTACTGAAATATTGCGGAGTACCAATCAGGAAAGGTCGCTACCACCTATGTTCTTACCGGCACAACCAATGAGGACATGAACCTGTGCGTCTCATGCCCTCGCTAATTTGATACTTAATGGATTGATCTTCTCCCACATACTTCCTACCTGCAGCAGCAGAGATTCCGAAAGATGATTTCCCATAAATTGCATACCAGCCGGAAGACCTCTCGAATTGAATCCCATAGGTACCGACAAACCGGGGATCCCCGTTAGATTTACAGGCGCGGTAAAAGGTAAACATTCTTTCACAACATGTAAGTTCTGATCGAGCCAGTTTTCACGAAATGCCGGGGTTCGAATCGGTATCGTGGGGCCAAGCATAATATCCACTTCCTTAAAGGCCTCTTGAATACCTTTAACCATCCTTCTCCTGGCTTGCTGGGCTTTGACATATTGCGGCGAATTCGTCAGTGAGCCCGCCAAAAAGAACGATCGGATATCTGCGGAATAGAGCTCTGAGTGGGTCTGCAACCACTCATGATGGAGAGCGGATGCTTCACCTGTTACAGTCAAATAACCGGCAAATGTAGACATAGAAAGCTCCGGAACCTCAATTTCCCTTACTTCAGCCCCTAAATGCTGGAGAGCTTTTATAGCATTTTGAAAAAGCTTTTCCACTTCCGGGTCCAATCCCTCAAGATAATAGGCAGGAACACCGATTGTAATGCCGTTCATTTCTTTGTTCAGATTTTCTGTATAATCAGGAATCTCCACCTTAAGACTTGCAGGATCATTGGGATCATACCCCGCCATATGATTTAGCATGAGCGCTAAATCTGATACGGAGCGCGCCATAGGTCCCGCCGTATCCAATGACCAGGCTGTCGGGAACACTCCATATGTGCTGACTAGCCCATACGTCGGCTTTAACCCGTATACACCACACATCGAAGCGGGCAAACGAATGGAGCCAAATGTATCCGTTCCAGTAGCTACCGTTGCAAGTCCTGCCGCTAAGGATGTTGTCCCGCCACTGCTTGAACCGCCGGGCATGTATTTACGATTCCAGGGATTTCGGGTCGTACCAAAGAACGGATTGGTGCCTGTTGAACCGGCTGCAAGTTCATGCATGTTTTGCTTTCCCAGCATAATTCCGCCTGCTCCCAGCAGTTTATCCACTGCTGTTGCATTTTTTTCAGGGACGGAATGGGCAAAGAGTCCGGATCCTACTGTTGTCCGTATTCCTTTTGTATCATAATTATCTTTTATCCCCATCGGAATTCCGTGAAGAGGTCCCTTATACTCTCCACGCATAATTTCGTCTTCCGCTTCTTTCGCCTGCTGAAGGGCTAAATCGGGAAGCGGGGTAATATAGGTATGGAGATCGGAATCAAACGTTTGGATACGATTTAAAAAATGCGTTGTCAGTTCCACAGGAGAAAGTTGCTTTGATTTGATGAACGAAGCAAGTTCCGATGCTGTCAGGAAGGCTGGATCTGTCATCGTATCACCTCCTTATCTACCACTGTTACAGGTACTTCCATATTTAAGTGCGGAAACACATGCAGAGATGTCTGGGCCTGATTCATCGTCAAAAGCAGGTTTTGGATATAAGGAATGTCAGTCGTATACACGGGCAGCCCCTGTACGTATAATCCCTGTCTGATAAAGGCTTCATCAATCATCCGATATACCTCCTTTGTGCGGGTATAATACCCTATGAAAGGGTAACGCTAATGTGCAAAGCCATAATATGTAATTTTGTTCTAATTCCAGAACAGGTTACATAGATATGTATATGGCTAAGAAAATTCAACGTTAGGATGGGTGATTACATGGATAATAAGTCATCAAGACACCACAATCCAGCTGGTCAAAATCCTAAACAGGAGCAGTTGGATCAGTACCGCAGACAAAACACCGGAAAGCCAATGACAACAAATCAAAAAAGGAAGATATCAAATGATTCAGATATTTTAACAGCCGGTGAACGCGGTCCTTCCTTACATCAAGATTGGCATTATTTTGAAAAAATGACTCATTTCGTGCAGGAAGAGGAACCGGAAAGAACGGTTCATGCAAGAGGTTACAGTGCCTATGGGGAGTTTGAATGCTATCAGTCGATGAGGCACGTGACAAAGGCCGGATTTTTACAGGAACCCGGAAAAAAGACTCCGTTGACAATTCGTTTTTCTACCGTACAAGGACCTAGAGGGTCTTATGATACGGCAAGAGATTTACGTTGTCAGGGCGTTAAGTTTTATACTGAAGAAGGAAATTATGATTTGACAACCATTGATATGCCTGTATTAATTAATCAGGACCCCATGAAATTTCCGGATGCGATGCACGCATACCAATCCAAGCCGGATGATGATATCCCGACAGCTACAGGTGCACATGACTATTTTTGGGATTATGTAGCTAACAATCCAGAATCCCTCCATATGGTGGAATGGATTATGTCCGGCCGGGGTATTTTAAGAAGTTACCGAATGATGGAATCCTGGTCCATTAATACTTATTTATTTGTGAATGAAGAAGGAAGAGCTACCTTCGTCCGGTTTGTGTGGAAACCGGTTCTCGGCGTGCATCCTCTGCTTCAGGATGAGGCCATCAAGCTTGGGGGAATTGACCCGGACTATCACCGGAAGGATTTGCGAGAGGCCATTAGCCGTGGAGATTATCCTGAATATGAATTAGGTGTCCAGCTCGTTCCGATGGAGGATGAATTCAAATACGATTTTGATATTCTCGATCCTTCAAAGTTTTGGCCAGAAGAGTTAATCCCCGTTCATATTGTCGGGAAGATGACTTTAAATAGAAACATTAATAATTACCATACCGAATCAGAACAAGTGGCCTTTAACCCAGCAAATGTCGTTCCGGGCATTGATTTCTCCAATGATCCCGTGCTGCAGGGAAGGTTAATTGCTTATCATGCTGCACAATTACATCGAATTGGAACGAACTTTCAGGAATTACCGATCAATAAACCGATTTGTCCATTTCACAATAATCAGCGACGAGGCCCTATGAGATATCGAATCGATGTGGATGAGGTCAACTATCATAGAAATTCGCTGGCCAACAACACCCCATACACAACGCCCCCAGAAGAAGGCGGTTATACACATTATCCTAAGAAGGTTGACGGAGTCGTTATACGAAACCGAAGCGAATCGTTCAACGACTACTTTTCACAACCGAGGATCTTCTGGAACAGTCTGACGCCTGTGGAGAAACAGCATACCATAGATGCGTTCAGCTATCAGCTCGGTAAAGTAGAAAGCGAATCTGTCCGCCAGCAGAATGTGAATTTACTTGTTAATGTAGATAAGGATCTGGCTTGCACAGTTGCTGATAATATCGGGGTAGAGCGTCCAAGCGGCACCCATGTTCCCGTTTCAACCAGCTATCCTTCTCTCAGCCTGGAAAATACACCAAAATATGCCGCTACCCTAAAAGTTGGCGTCATCATTGGAGACGGGTTCAACGGTCAGGAAGTCACCAATACGCTGAACTTCCTGCAGAACAATCATGTTTACATTGAAGTTATAAGCAACAAACTTGGTAACGTTACAGGCGCCGATGGTACACAAATTAAGGTGAATCAAACCTTTATGACTGCCAGCCCTTATCTATATGACACGATTTATGTTGTCGGTGGTGATATGGGCAATCAGACCAAATTTATGCAGGACGTTACCGATTATGTTCACAACGCCTATAAGCATTACAAACCAATCGGTGTGGCCACCACCGGACAGAACTTTATTCAAACCTCACAAAACAACAACCTGGCAGGTGTCGTATTTGCAGCGAATAATCCTAACTTTGCTGAGGACTATCTGGCAGCTATCGCCCAGCAGCGATTCTGGAATCGAACCTAATATTCCGTGCTTCTGTCAGTAACCCAAAGATCAAGCGTAAATAGAGTACAGGTGATGCATCGAATGGTGTATCACCTGTTTTTTAATGAGAACAGACAATTGCGACAAAAAGGTTCTACACCATGAAATTTTTGAATATCTATATAGAGATAAAATACTGACAGGATGGGGGATTACATGGATAAGGATAAGTCATCAAGAAACCCAAAAAAAGGTTACAATAACAGCAAGGATAAGCAGCTGGAACAATACCGTGAAAAAAACACGGGGCCAGAGGAGAAAATGACCGATGATAACGGTGTAAAGGTTTCTAATGACCAGACGACATTAAGGGCAGGTCGGCGCGGTCCATTATTGTTTGAAGACTATCATTTTTATAAAAAGCAATCCTATTTTAATCGGGAACGTATACCTGAAAAAGTTGTTCATGCCAGAGGATTCGGAGTATATGGGGAATTTGAAACCTACCAGTCCCTGAGACATCTTACGGCGGCCAAATTTCTGCAGGAGCCTGGCTGCAAAACACCTGTATTTGTTCGTTTTTCCAACTTCACAGGTAACAGGGGCTCTAAGGATACAGCTATTGATATTCGAGGGTTTGCAACCAAGTTTTATACACAGGAAGGAAATTATGATATGCTGGCCCTCCAATTTCCGGTTTTCATTTTGGCAGATTCAATGAAATTTATGGATCTGACACATGCAGCGAAACCACATCCTAAAGTTCACATACCACAGGCTTCGATTGCACACGACAGCTTCTGGGATTATGTTGCCAATAATCAGGAATCAGCCCATATGGTCATGTGGTTAATGTCCATGCGGGGGCGGCCAAGAAGCTGGCGTATGATGGCAGGCTGGCCCATCAATACATTCCGATTCGTCAATGAACAAGGAAAGTCAACGTTTGTACGATTTAAATGGACGCCAAAGCTTGGTGTGCATTCCTTACTCCTCGATGAAGCTAACATCATCGGGGGAGTTGATCCGGACTTTCATCGCCGCGATATCACTTTAGCCATTGAGAGCGGACACTTTCCTGAATATGAACTCGGGGTTCAGCTTATTGCCGAAGAAGATGAATTTAAATATGATTTTGATGTTTTAGATGATACAAAACTATGGCCGGAAGAAGTCGTTCCTGTTCAACCGATTGGAAAAATGACATTGAATCGGCTTGTAGATAATTTCTTTGCAGAGGAGGAACAGTCTGCATTTGATCCGGCCAATCTTGTTCCAGGAATAGATTTCACCAATGATCCTGCTCTCCAGGGTCGGGCCTTTGCTTATCGGGACACGGAATTATACCGCCATCACTCTTCTAACTTTGAAAATCTCCCTGTTAACAAACCTATTGCAGAAAAGAACTTTAATCTCCGTAAAGGGCGTATGAAGCACCGGATTGATGTAGACTCCGTTGATTATCATAATAATTCTTTAGCTGGCAATACGCCATCTGAAGCTTCCTTCCAGGAGGGTGGATATGTTAATTATCCTGGCAAGGTAGAGGGACACGTTACAAGAGAACTCCCAAGTGATTCGTTTTATGATTTCTTTTCACAGCCAAGAATTTTTTGGAACAGCCTGTCCCCGATTGAAAAACAGGACTTACTGGAGACCTTTGTTTATCACCTTGGAAGAGTCGAGAGTAAGTCAGTCAGGCAGCAAAATGTTGAAATGTGGGCAAACGTCGATCGGGAAATGGCATGTATTATTGCTGATAAAATTGGAGTTGAACGACCTAAGAATTCACATGTACCAGTAGAAACCAGTTATCCATCCCTTAGTCAGATGAATACCCCATTTTACGCCTATACCCAAAGAGTTGCTGTCTTAATTGGAGATGGCTTTAATGGCGCAGAAGTTACATCAACCTTAAACATGTTGAAACAGAATGGTGTTCTGTTTGAAGTGATTAGCGACAGCCTCGGTACTGTTACAGGAACAGATGGCACAACGCTTCATGTAGAAAAGACATTTATCACGACATATCCTGTTGTATATGATTCCATCTATATTGTTGGCGGGCGGTTTGAAAACCAGGCAAAACTAAACCAGGATATTATGGATTTTGTTAAAGAAGCCTACAAACATTACAAACCGATTGGTGTTGCATCCACCGGTCAGCCTTATATTCGAACATCTAAAAACAACAACCTTGCAGGGATCGTCTTTGCAGAAAACAACCCGAATTTCGGTCATGACTTTATATCTGCCATCGCCCAGCAGCGATTCTGGAATCGGACATAAAAGGAATCTGCCATACATTCCTTTGACGACCATTTCATAAAAGATCTTTTGAATCATAAAAAAAGCTTAGGGGAGCCTATCATCATTTAAACTCCTCTAAGCTTTTTGTGTGTACGTCATTGATTTATAAAACTTTGGATAAAAAGGCCTGGGTTCGTTCGTTTTGCGGATTGTCAAAAAGCTCTTTCGGTGTGCCCTGTTCCACAATAAACCCTTCATCCATAAAGATGACCCGATCGGCAACCTCCTTGGCAAATCCCATCTCATGGGTCACGATGGTCATCGTCATGCCTTCCTCAGCCATATCCTTCATAACCTGCAGCACCTCTCCGACCATTTCCGGGTCCAGGGCCGAGGTAGGCTCATCAAACAGCATGATGTGTGGTTCCATAGCTAAAGCACGAGCCATGGCTACCCTTTGTTTTTGTCCACCCGATAAGTTGTCCGGATATACATCGGCCTTATCTACTAAGCCTACCTTTTCAAGCAGCTGTGTTCCTAATTCTTTGGCTTCGGTTTCGGATTTGCCCTTTAAACGTTTAGGTCCAAGGATCACGTTTTCCATCACCGTCATGTGAGGAAAGAGATTAAATTGCTGGAAAACCATTCCCAGTCTTTGGCGCAATTCATTAATGTTCGTATCAGGAGCGGTCAGATTATCTCCTTCAATATAAATATTCCCATCTGTTGGTTCCTCTAACAGGTTCATACAGCGCAGAAGTGTACTTTTTCCTGAACCAGACGGACCAATGACACAGACGACCTCCTGTTCATGAACATCGATATTGATATCCCTCAGCACCTCTAATTTTCCAAAGGACTTTTTTAAGTTATTGACTTCAATCATCTTCATGCTACGTCCAATCTCCTTTCAAGCCAGCGGGAGAACAGGCTTAACGAATAAATAATCACGAAATAAAGAACTCCTACAGCAAATAAGATTTCAAAGGCATGGAAATTCGCTGCGTAAATGGATTGGCCGGATAATGTCAGCTCAGCTAACCCAATAGCAGAAAGGAGTGAAGTATCTTTAATACTTACGATAAATTGGTTAACAAAGGCGGGAATCATGCGACGTACGGCCTGGGGTAAAATAATGAGACGCATGGTTTGGCTATAAGAAAAGCCAATGGTTCTTCCGGCTTCCATCTGCCCTTTATCGATAGAGTTGATTCCTGCACGGAAAATTTCAACTAAGTAGGCTGCAGCATTTACTGTAATCGCAATGACACCAGCAGCAAACGCGGTCAGACTGATATCAATAACACTTGGTAAGCCGAAGTAAATAAACAGGATCTGAACAAGAAGCGGGGTTCCTCGAATAATATCAACAAACACTATTGAGATTGTACGCAGGATTTTACTCTTGGTAATACTGAATATGCCTAGTACAAGTCCAATAAACATAGCGAGAATCAGGGAAATGACGGTGACCTCTATTGTCACTCCCATTCCTTTTAATAGAGTGGGTAATCCTTCAAGAATAATATTAATGGTTTCCATAGTTTCTGGCATCCCTCTTTCTTTTTAGAAAAGGTGTGACAAGCCGCGCCACACCTTTGGATTGGATAAGTATGTTTACAAATCGTTACTCGGAAAAGTATTGGTTATATAGTTCATCAAACTCGCCGCTGTCTTTTAGCTCCTGAAGGCCCGTATTGATTTTTTCCACAAGTCCTTCACTGCCTTTGGAAATGGCGATTCCGTAATCTTCACTTGGATACTTATCGCCCACTAGCCGAAACTGGGATTCATCGCCATCCTGTTTAATCTTATAGGCAACACTTGGGTAATCATTAATCAGTGCATCTGCATTCCCATTTTCCAACTCCATGTACATGGTCGCATCATCCTGGAGTTTTGTAACCTCACTATTGTATTGTTCAGCCAGCTCGTTTGCCAGCTTTAAGCTGGATGTTCCTTGTTTGGCAACGATCGTTTTTCCTTGCAGGTCCTCTTCGCTTTCAATGGCACTATCCTTTAACGTCACTAAGGATAAACCTGATTCAAAATATGGATCCGAGAAGTTCACCACTTCTAAGCGATCCTCCCTTATACCAATCGCTGACACGGCTGCATCCACCTGGTTGGCCTGAAGCGCCGGGATAATTCCATCAAACTTCATAATCTTCCAATTCACGCTTAAATTTGCTTTCTCGGCAACGGCTTCAACCAATTCCACATCAAAGCCTGTCAGCTCTTCATCAACTTTATATTCAAATGGTGGATAATCCTGTACCACCGCAACCGTGATCTCTTCCTTTGCATTACCTGAATCACCTGAGTCTGCTGAAGCTTCATTATTGGCTTCATCCGATCCACATCCTGCCAGAGCGAATGCAATGATCCCTACTAGAGTCATCATTACAAGCTTTTTAAGGAATGTGTCTTTCTTTTGCTGTTTTTTCATTAAAAATTAGCCTCCTGAAATTTTTTTGAAACGACATCTCTTATTCTATCGATATATTGAATCGTTTCCAAACGAGATTAAAATGGGTTTATCAGGATATAGTTATATATTTTTTGACTATTCCTATTAATTAGAGAAATTTATAGAAATCCTCATAGAGAGTTTAATATACTGTCATATGCTCGAAAAAATCGGGGACTGTCCCTCACTGCTTTAGAGAACTAAAGCGAACCCAACCAAAAAATGACTCCCCATCCAATGCGGGAGTCATTTGCCTAATACAAAAACCATATAACATTTATCCTCTTTGAAATCCCAATCTACAAAGATATCCTTCACATCACGATCAAACAGTTCCTTAAGCCTTCCGTACTTATGAAAGTATTCCTTTTCCAAAGCATCCTTTGTAATTAACAGTTCATCCTTAAAGCCCTTATCCACAAGTGCTTTCTCTATCGGGATGAGGATACCGGCACGCTCAACCAGATAAATGTAAGGAGAAAGTGCATGTATATATATTTTGGCGGGCACCTTCTGAACCAGCTCACTAATCCTTACCACTTCATTTTCCAATTCTGATTGATTGACCGCAGGCTTACTCCCCTCATCTAAAGGCTCACTTAAAACAAACAAAATCACACCCGAATTGTTAGGAAAGTTCCAATCATGGTAATACTCCTCCACTTCACATTTACAGGATACTTTCACAATTCCAATTAATTCTTTTATAATCGTATCTATGATGACGGTTCTTGCCTTTTCCACATAATTCTGCTGGCCTTCACTCAGCAAAACGTCCTCCATGGGGGAAACAAACCCGCGAATATAAATGGCGATATACTTATTGGAAATAATCGTCTGACATGACTTCGGTCCCCTGCCAAAATTTTTCCTTAATAGCTTACTCGTATGACTGCTAATCTCATTTAACGTATCCTGATCCAACCAAACCACCCTTTACGTTGGCATATTATGGTTTAGTATGCCCGATTAAGCTTGAATTCAAAAGTACCAGCCGCTTTTCTTAGCACAAATATCCATTACACCAGACAGAAAAATAAATAGCATTCCTCATACTCGTAGTTCCATATCATATAAATATCCTCAATTCCCCTGCCAATCACTGCTTCAAAGCGCTTACGGTTACGACGGTACACCTTCTTTATTTCCTCCGACTGCTGATGGAGAATATCTGAATATCCCTCCGAAAACAATAATTTTTCAATGGGCAGCAGGGCATCCTGGCACCTGACAGCTATGATCTTATGGCTGAGCTTCTGAACATCGATGTTGGCCGGAGCCTGATGTACATCCTTGCTTATATCCATAATCTGATTCATGAGCTTCTCCTTTAAACCTGGAGCGGTATGACGATTGGTCCAGCCTGATGCGTCATTCTGAAATAAAATGATACCCGTATCCGTCGCGAAATTCCAGTCACTATGATAGGAGCTGAAGGATATTTCAAGAAGGTCGTACATCTCTTTGTTAAATTCCTCATAGATTTTTTCCATAATCGAATATCGAAACTGATAGGCCAATGTCTGGGAATCCTTCTCCATTAACGCCTTCTCAGCTGCAGTAATAAAACCACTCACATGGATAACCATCATATCTGATCGAAAGGTGGCAAAACAATGCTCAGGCCCCTTTCCATACCAGCGCTTTACGATTTTACTGAAAGTACTATTAATCTGTAGGAGGTCTTCCTGGGGTAAACCAACATTATTCATTCACTCATTCCTCCTTCTCGTACTATAGTTCTAAAGCCGCATTACCCTTTTCCCATTCCTACTATGCGGGTGGGAGACTTTTATTTTCTGAATAAACAAAAAATGGCCTAACTTCTTTATCAAAAGAAGTTAGGCCATGGACAGACTTACTATGTAAAATAGGTTCTCCCATTTACCGCTAACAAATGAATTCTATACGTGGTTTGTAATTATACTTGCATAACAATATGTACTAATGACAGTAAGACATTAGTCACTCCAATAATAGCATGATTCCTATCCTGATTCAATATATACTTTTAGCCGTCAATTAAATTTATAATCTGTTCTATGAGTTCCTGTTTATCATAGGAATTCTGCCTGTCTTTCTCCAAAATAAGTACATCCTCAAGTGTTTTTTTAATATAGTTTAAGTCCTGATCAATCACTTTGAAATATTCTTCCTTTACGTTCCCGTTTCTGATTAAGTCTATAAACCCTTTTATCCGCACCACAGGCTCCTTCATTTCCTTTGCCAGTCCCATGGCAATCAGAACGGATAAATCGAACATATTGCTACTGTCATAAACCCCGCGAATAATAAAATGGGTCATTCTTTTGTTGTTATAAATCGTCGGAAGCACCTGAATTTGCGTGTTCACGGTCTCCCCGTTCTGTTTCACAAGCTTCTGGTGAAAAGGCTTCGTCACCAGTCCGCTCCTGGCCTCTTCAATTTTTGACTTCATATGTTCAATGTCAGCGGTCGGAATCATTGTGAAAACATTTATGCCTGCCACGGCCTCTTTACTCAAAGCACCGATTGTTCTTAAAGCTACTAAATTAACATGTTTTATTCTCTCATGATCAATGACCAGAATGCCAAAAGGGGACTGCTCCACGAATCGATGATAATAAGCTTCTCTGTCTGTTTCCTTTTTGCCCGGGTCATCCTGTTCCCTTTTCAGAATGATATACCTCCCAATCAGCAGATCCTCGGAAAATATCGGGATCGATACAATCTTAATCTCCATTGAATCTGTGAAGTCTCTTCTGATTATATCCGTCTGAACGGTCTGAACCGAATCCTTAAAAAAATGATGGATCGGCACGGATTGGTTAGGGATGAGATCATAAAGATTCATCACCTCTAATTCACTGGTCGAGTATCCTGTCAACTCCTCACACCACGGACTTCCATACACAATATCATGGCTTGTATTAATGATAAAAAAAGGATCCTGATCTTCAGAAATGATTGTAAAACTGCTATCCAGCCGGGATTGTATGTATTCATCAAGTAATTCAGCTTCACTTTTTTGCATGATCCGTTTCCTATTAGGCATGTGCCACCCTCCTTTGCCGAAAATAAAAAACGCCAAAATAAGGGCAGAACAAATTCCACCTCTTATTTTGGCGTATATTTTAAGCATGACTTACTTAAAATCATTACCTTATTATTCATTTTATAAAAAAATTACTTTAACCTGCTAAAATCTATTTTCAATAACGAACGCTTTTCATGACATTTCCTCAATTCAGGCCAGGGCCTACATTCCCTCGTCCCGACTCTTATTATACCGATTATGGAAGCGATTTTCAAACCTCATCGCAAGCGCTTGTGCAGGCAAACGAACGTTCTTCCCCCTTTTCTTTTCATTCCTGATTGCCTATTTTTTACTGGACGTATCCAATTTATTCCTCCACGCATACCCTAATGAAAAAGTGGAGGTATGTTTATGTATCGAAATCAATATGACGGTAGTCCCGTCCATTCGTTTGTGTATGATTACAGCTACCCAAATGCAGCTTTTCGCCAGCAGGTCACAACTCAGCAGGTTCTTCAGAGCTCCGTTCTCAGCATAGTCAGTTATATACACAACTTCAGCAGGCAGGCATGAACCGACAGCTCGTGGAATATGCTTTTTACTTTACAGTGAACTATACCCTTAATCAGGCCAATACAAACCAGTCCGCCAGTCAAATCTATCAGCAGCTGCAACGACAGGTACCGTGGTTCTCCTTATTATTTACACAATCAAATATTCCGCAAAATGTGATGAACCGCATATTCACCCGGGTTATTGAGATCACCCTGCAAATCATCAGCGGAGGACAGCCTGGGCAACCGGGACAGCCTGGGCAGGGATGGTCCGGCTGGGAGAGCTTAGGAGGTACCCTGACCTCAGCCCCAAGCGTCTCCTCCTGGCAAAACAACCGCTTGGATGTGTTTGCCCGGGGTACAGATCAGTCCCTTTACCATATCTGGTGGAACGGCTCAACCTGGAGCAACTGGGAAAACCTTGGAGGCACCTTAACCTCAAGCCCAGCAGCCGTCTCCTGGGGACCGAATCGGATTGATGTGTTTGTGCGCGGTACTGACAATTCCCTCTATCATAAATGGTGGAATGGCAGCCGCTGGAGTGACTGGGAGAATCTCGGCGGTACCCTGACCAGTGCACCTGCCGTTTCCTCCCGCAGAAACAATCAGCTTGACGTATTCGTCCGAGGCACAGGCAATCGTCTTTATGAAAGAACATGGAACGGCTCACGCTGGGAGGACTGGGAAGACCTGGGTGGTACCCTAACTTCTGAGCCTGCCGCTGTTTCCTGGGGACCCAACCGAATCGACATCTTTGCCAGAGGTCAAAATAACAACCTGATTCACAGATGGTGGAACGGCAGCACATGGAGCAATTGGGAAAGCCTTGGCGGAACCTTAACCAGTGCCCCAGCCGTCTCCTCCAGACGCCCAAATCGATTGGAGGTCTTTGTTCGTGGCAGCGGGAATCAGCTCTTCCGTCTAGCGTGGAATGGCTCACGCTGGAGATCCTGGCAAAACCTTGGCGGCACCCTGACTTCCGCCCCAGCAGCCGTTTCCTGGGGACCGCCAGAGGTCAAAATCAGAACCTTATTCATCTGTGGCGGGGACAATAGAAAAATAGCTGGAAGCGTCCATTTGTCCTCAGCGGCTCTCGGGCCGAAGTGGACTTCACCAAAATTCCCATTATGGCTAAACGAAACGCAGGTGTCCATTGTCTTGTGAATGACCTGCGTGTTTAATAAATTTTTTATAATTTTCTTGCAATTTCATGATGTATTGGGTACTATATATCTAAATGATATATAACTTTCAGATAGGTGATAAACAATGAAAACTTATAACCATACAACCTACGCCATATTAGGGATTTTAACAACAGACTGCAAATCTGGTTACGCCATCAAACAGTTTATGGATCAAAGTCTGACTCATTTTTGGAAAATCAGCTATGGACAAATCTATCCAACCTTGAAGTTCATTGTCCAGGAGGAATTGGCAGAGGTCCGTACCTCATCCACTCCCGGAAAACCGGACAGAAAGGAGTACTTCCTCACCTCCAAAGGCATGGAAGCTTTAAAAAAATGGCTGGAGGAACCCGTGGAACAGCTGCCTGCTGAACGAAATGAAATGCTGCTCAAACTGTTTTTTGGCCGCTACCAAACGGGTGATCAAACTATCTCTCTTTTAGAAAAGTACAAACAAAAGCTGGAGGAGCGTTACCAGATTTATATATCTATTGAGCAGGGCATTAAGGATCATAACGAGCGAGAGGAGGATGCCATGTACTGGTTGCTTACGTTGGATTATGGAAAACGAATGACCGCCGCGGCGATTGACTGGTGCGATGATACGCTTGAAAATTTTATAACGAAGGAGGGGCAATGATGTCCAAACCAATTCTTACGGGGCGTTATATGACGGAAAATACAGAGGATATGGTTGTATTTATCATTGGAATGAGAGTCAATAAGCGACTTGCCATACATAAGTGGCTGCCGGTCTTTACCGCTATGCCCGGAATGATTCGGGAGCTTTATGAAAACAAGGATGACCTGGGGTTTTTATCAATGGAAAGCTATATCGGACTTCGAACAACATCCATGATCCAATATTGGCGCTCCATGGAAGACCTGCTCGCCTACGCAAAAAATGAGAAGCATCTGACTGCATGGAAAAAATTCAATCAAAAGGTGGGGAGCAATAGCGCAGTAGGAATCTACCACGAAACCTATTCGATAAAAAAAGGGAGCTATGAAGCAATTTATAACAATATGCCTCATTACGGCTTAGGAAAGGTGCTCGAGCCTGTACCGATTACACCTGAGCGGAACTCAGCCAAGAAGAGGCTTAGGGAGTATGAGGTGCGTTGAATTTATTTGTATTAAATATCCTTTCTAAAGTATCCCGGGTACCGAATGAAGGATAAAATTTTACATTATGTTAACCTAGTTGTCCTTCATCACCTAAATGAAAGACAGATTTGAGGGTTCTCTCGTGTGAAGTGTCTTTCATTCATTTATTGAAGGACACTTCCTCCATTAATAGAGGATTAATGTCCTTCAAGAAACCCATGGATGTCCAACACCAAGCACAATAACCAAAACGATTTAAAAACGCTCAGTTTTATACCACGTTCTCTCCTGTCTAAAAGTGGTTCAATTCCAGGCAGATGGAATATATGATTAACAGGAGCCAAAGTTGGGAGTCAATGAGTAAGGATTTTATCTATCTTTGAATGTAAAGGTTAGTTAGTAGCAGTCGAGTTCAAGTATTAAAAATGAATAATTGAGTAAGCTAAAGAAGTAAAACTTAAAATATTGAGGTGAGTTCTTTAATGCAGATAACTGAAAACATTGTACAAGCAGGAAAATACAAAATGTTTTATCGATCAGCAGGTACTGGAGATCAAACCATATTATTATTGCATGGTATACCAACAAATTCTTTTCTATGGGTTCATGTCATCCCACAACTTGCACAAGACTATACTGTGATTGCTCCAGATTTAGTTGGCTATGGGGCTTCTGACCGTTCTACGAATGAAGAATTAACTTTACCAATGCAAGCAAATCATATTGTCACACTTTTAGATGCACTAGGCATTCCATCTGTTCATGTGGTCGGTCATGACTTAGGTGGAGGGATTGCTCAAATATTGGCAGTAAATTACACTGAGAGAATTGAGAGCTTTATGGTGGTTGACGGGGTTGCCTTCAGTAACTGGCCACTTCCAAAAGTAGTAGCACTTCGTTATCCTACAGCGCCTGAATTTGAACCGTCCTTATATTTTATAGAAAAGATGTTAAGGGAAGGGCTTTTCCATCAAGAATTATTGACCCCTGAACTATTAAATGGATTTTCACAGCCGTTTAATCATCCAAACGGCCCTCAAGAATTATTAGAAGCATCCCTTGCATTAAATCATCATCAAACTGAAGATATAGTACCTGATCTACAAAGGTTAAATAAACCAGCTACCTTTTTATATGGCCAATATGACCGTTATCTTCCACCTTATTGGGGGAATCGCTTAAAGGAAACAGTACCAAACTCCACTTTTAATATCTTACCGGAATGCAGTCATTATTCGATGTGTGATAATCCGTTACTCGTTTCACAGGAAATCATGAATCATATAAATAAGATATTAGCTTAATTCTTTTGCTAAAGTCTAGGTTAAAGTTTTAAAAAAGCCGAAATATATCAGGGCCTTTTACTGCAGAGTACAACGATAATATTCAATAATCTTAAACCTAATTCTTCGATGATATTTAAGGAGGATTAGGCTTTTTAAATTTAAAATTACTTTTATCTATTGGTAAACACATTGACATAAGTGGTAAATCCGGGGCAAGACTGGTGAAAAACACGGCAGAAATGGTACATTGTTGTAGCTGTAACAATGACCATTATCATTTCACATCAGAATAAAAGTCATAAACTACCACTTATTTTGATCGCATTTCCTTTGATTTTTAAGCTGCTTTCTTTGTACAATCATGAAAGCAGAATCATCCTGCAGTGATATTTTTGATACACAAATCATAGATTTACCATATGAAATCATCAGGTAAAGTCAGGTGATTAATCATAAAAACCATTAAAAGCTTTCTTTTCGTTGTTTTAGGTTTTCTTTCATTTGGAATCGGTGTCGCCGGCGTCGTCATGCCTGTACTGCCAGGCGGACCCTTTTTCTTATTTGCCGCCTTTTGTTTTGCCAGAAGTTCCAAACGAGTGGAAAACTGGTTTAAGGGCACTTCCTTCTACATGGAATATGTGGTGCGAATCCGGGAAAATAGAGGGATGACGAGAAAAGAAAAAATTCGTATTAACGTTATTGCCGATGCCTTTATTCTATTTTCCGTCGTATATGTGGATATCCTGCTTGTGAGAATCACCATGATTGTCCTTTGTATCATTAAACATTATTACTTTATCAAGGAGATCCCAACCATTACCCCGGAAGAGGCAAAAACCATTCGAGCTGCACTGCGTAAGCGGCAAATGACAAAACATACAGGCTGAATAAGCAAAGGTACCCGGTACTCAGGTAAGACATTTGTCTATTTGAGTGCCGGGTATATTAATCCTACTTAAACTTAACAATCCTGCTTCTCTCTTTAAGAACCACAGCCCATTCATCAACTTCCCCGCTTCAAACCTTAAGTTTCACCACCCAAACTTCAACTTCCACAAACTGACCCTTATTCCAAAAAGCTTTACACTAACCCTACCGCGGAATAATCCAATAGAGGCGCCTTTATAGAAAAGAGGCTGTCGTGCCCGTTCAAGAGGAATTTAGTCACGTGTTAGAGGAGTATGAGCGAATTATTTTTCATTTCATCCATAAGTATGGCATTCGTGATCCTGAGAATGAATTTTATCAGGAGGGTGTCATTGCGTTATGGAAGGCTTACAAAGACTATAATCCTGCGAAAGGAAAGTTTTCCACCTATGCGTACTTTTTAATTCAAAAGACGTTTCTTACCTTAATTCGCAAATCCAATCGCCAGGCTGAGAAGGATCAATATTATATAGAGGTTAAATCCAAGGACTTGCATGAGGTTGCAGAGGAACTGGATACAGGCTTTGACCCGTATCTGTATGAGCAAATAAAACAGGTACTGACCGACAATCAGATGAAATGGTTTCAGCGATTTGTGCTGGAGGATCTATCAATTAAAGAGATTGCCGAAAAGGAAAAGGTCACAATCGATGCAGTGAAAAATTGGGGAAGGTTAGCAAAGCCCAAGGTGAGAGAGCTGCTGCAGAGTGAGAATATTCGATAAGGGAAGGTACCCAGTGCTCAAAAAGGACTATTGTCTGTTTGGAGTATCGGGTACCTTGTTTTTATCCCCCTGCATTCTCTTAAAACAACTCCGTGCACCCGGTAAACCTGGATGAACACAAATTATGCACAGATTCATAAAACGGCATGTACGCCGTGGCGATCTCTCCGCCTCAACTAGATAATAGGTTGAGAAAGGGAGATTCTGGTGAAAAGAAGAGAATTTCGTCGTGTATTTGGTTATTATATGAGGCAGGCCAGAGAAAATCGTGATTTTACGGTTGATCATCTGGCTCATGAGGCAAACGTTGATCGCAGAACGATTCAGAGGATTGAAAGTGGTGAAACAAGTCCTAAGCACGAAACAGTGTTTAACCTGGCGTATGCTTTGCAGATTGATATAAATGAAATTCACCATCAGATTATAAGGGATTCCAAACATTCTCCCCCACTGGAATAGGAGTCTTCTGGAATGTCTACTCGTGAGATCCACCCCCATATCCCTAACTACTAGCAACTCACTCTACACATGTGTTCTCCCTTATCCCCACAAAAGGAGCGTCCCCTATGACGAACATTTTAAATGATTACAGCATCAACCCCTCCACCATGGCCCTATTACCCGCCAGACATTTCGAGTACGATACCCTTGTATTGGAGAAGGACCAAGAGTTTTATGTAAGAAAAACCCCCTTGCAGCTAATCAAGAATGCCTGCCTGGAAGCAAGATCTTCCTATGATGGCCGGCGGGAGTACATCATGTATAAAACCAATTTCCGGCATAAAGTCCCCATCCCTGTAAATCCTTCCCTTCAAATTTACGCCTTCCCCACTCGCTCTCCTCAAGACTTTAATTGTAAGTGGATTTTCTTCCAGCATATTCAGTCGCTTCAACACGCGCCTTCCATAAAATCATCCAATGAGAAATCTATTATTACGTTTAAGAATGGGCAAACGCTTGGGATGGGTGAATCTTATTATTTGCTGGAGAGGCAGGTGCAAAGGACGGGGAGTTGTGTGTTGATAATGCGTGAGGGAATGAATCAACCTGTTGCAACATCATAACCAGTGTTTCATTTTAATTATAAGAAAAGCAATACATGTATCCCTCTTCAAATAAGTTTTAATTAAGTAAGTTATGTATCACGACTATTATCTATAATATTAATGAACATATTTTTTAATTAAATAAATGGAGAATCATAGTCAAAGATTCAATTCTATCATTTATTAATACTTATGATACGGTTCATCTAAATGCATTGGTAATATATATGAACATACTTGAAAATCCATTATTATGTATAATGATAATATGGAATATACTTGGGAGTTGTTATTATATGACAAATGAAGATTCTGCCAACTTCGTATTACATGCAAAAAGTGACCAGTTTTACTGGGAAGGAAATGGTCAACTGTCCATTAAAACATTCCTTAATGGTAAAGCCCATTATAAGACTAACAAAGGTTTCTTTGCTGTTGAAGAGAGTAGATACCTACTCCTCAATGAAGGTGCATACACAATTTCAATTGAAGAACCTAAAGTTGTAGAGTCTTTTTGTCTTTTCTTTAAAGATGGGTTTGCAGAAGAAGTCCTCCATTCCTTAAAAGAAACAAATGAGCGTCTTCTAAGCGATCCGTTTAAGGATACAAGTTCAATTGGTTTTTTTGAAAAAACCTATCATAAAAACAATATTCTTTCTTATCAATTGGAATATTTCATGCAGATATTACCCAGTCTTGATATTGATTCTGTTGGTTATGAGGAACAATTCCATAAGATAATGTGTTCTATTTTAAATGAACACATAAATACATATACAGAAATCGAATCATTACATTCAATTCGTAATTCTACACGTGAAGAATTATATAGAAGGGTAAGTATAGCACACGATTATATTAGATCTTATTTTAAACAACCTATAAAACTAGAAGAAGTTGCTAAAGTTGCTTGTTTATCACCTAACCATTTATTAAGAACTTACTCTCAAATTTACGGTAGAACGCCCCATCAGCATATTTCAGTATTTAGAATACAAAAGGCAAAACAATTACTAGCAGAATTAGACCATAATATGACCGATATAACCTTTGAACTTGGATTTCAAAACCCTGTATCCTTTAGTAAAATGTTTAAGCAACATGTTGGTTTATCTCCTAAAGAATATCGAAAAAAAGTGAGATTGGATAAGAAATTATAAGGGAGATTCTTTATTCTTATTAGGAATAAGAAATTTGAAGGGAGAAATGTTTTATGGATACTACAATGATTAAGAATGTTGGGCAAATTGGAATACCTGTAAAAGATATAAATAGGGCGCTGGATTTTTATAAAGATAAACTAGGACTTTCTCTATTATTTAACACGGATAGTATGGCATTTTTTGAATGCAATGGCCTGCGGCTCATGTTAACACTTCCAGAAAAAGAGGAATTTGCTCATTCAAGTTCGGTCATTTATTTTCAAGTAAATAATATTAAAGATACTTATGAGCGCTTAGTAGGTAAAGAAGTTACTTTTATCGATGAACCACATGTGGTAACGAAAATGGGGCAAACTGAAACATGGATGGTATTTTTTAAAGATACAGAAGATAATACTCATGCATTGATGAGTGAAGTACAAGTTTAAGAAAACCAAAAGGAGACCGTCTAAATCACACGAACTGTCTCCTTCAATTTAAATTAGACTTTTTAATACTTCTTTATCCAGAATTAATTCTACTCTCTGCTTTACCACTATTTGTGGTACGGTTCACCGTACCGGTTTTTAGGGTAAAAAAGACTTCATATTAATACCATAAAATAAGGGTAGCAGTCGATTATGGCCGCTACCCTGTCAAAGGTACATAGTTTATTCTAATTTTTTAGGGTAGTTCGCACTTTTTGCCTAATATACCAAGCAGTTCAGATTTCCCAAATTATTTAGAATGATATTTTTTTCATATTAGATAATATTTTATCAAACCTACTATCCGCCTTAGCTAAACCATTATAATATATCATTAATTTGTCTTTAATTTCATTATCTGTTTCTATACCTACTAAACCATCAATATATTCGAAAATAACACCAGAATAAAATTCAATGTTTTTTACTTCCCTAAAGAATTCAGAGTCTGATTGAGAAGCAAGTAATAATAAATCTTTCGTTTTCCCTTCTAACTTTTTTGCTGCATTTTTGATTTCATCGATTTCTTGGGAAAAAGATTTAGGATTTAATGATTTTATATGGTTATATACTTGATTTATTAGAGGTAAAAGCTCTGTAAATACATAATTTGCATTTTCATACTTTGCCCTATAGTATATCTTTCTTTGATAACTTATTGTCCACATAACGCCAATCAGTGTCAATGAACCACCAATAATTGCACCTACTGCACTTATTACTCCAGAAATAATGGTTTCTCCCCAACTCAGAATGATACCAAAAACCCAAATAAATAAAAAAGTATCGAAAATTAGAATAGAAAATAACAAAATATAAAGAATTAATTTTTGTTTCTTATCATCCATAAAATTATGTCCTTTTCCCATTTTTAGAATCCCTCAAATCCAAATAAAACGAGTGTTTAGGTATTCTTTTATATTTTATAAAGTTTGGTTACGAAGGATATGCGCTGTTTTTTATAAAATTGAAGTCTATGATCCCCACCGTTAAATGTGTGTCTTCCTTTATTTTGTAACTGCATTTGTGACATGTAATTAAAACTATAAATTAATCCTTAAGTATTTTATTTATTTGCTTTGCCGCGTATATTCCCAACGTAAATAATCGTTCTTGTCCTAGATGCTTTGCTACTATACCATTTGAACTAACTTTTTGCTCTACGTGAGCTCCACCTTGTTTATTCGCATACCCTTTTATAACATCCTTTTTAATATAACATGTGATTCAATTTTACCTTCAACTGCATCATCTTCCAATGCTGTTACATCCAATTCATAATTATTTTTCCCACATGAGTCACATGTGAATGTAAGTAAATCTTTTTCAGGAGTTACCCTTAATGCCATCGTTTTATTAGCTCTAGTATTATTGTTAAAATTGCAAAACTTACATTGAATATATTTGGGGTACACGAAATCACTTTCAATAATTATGATAGGCTGTTTTATCCATTCACTTATAGTTAAATCTTTCTTATTTTCATCAAACATGTCATAAGGATCTAGCAATTTATATCCATCTATTTCCTTGAATTCTTTCACACTATTAAATTTTAATTCCTCATCAAAATAAGAAAAGAGGGGTGGGTTATCACAGAATAATATTCTTAACTGAGTTGCCAAAACACTATAGAATTGATTAAAATTTTCTTCTTGAATCAGTTGTAGGGATTTAAGAATTATTTGTCTAGAATCATATAATGTATCTTTCATACCAGTTTTGGATCGTCTAATATTAAAGGATAATAAGTCCATATGTCAGTACCCCCTTATTGTTAAAACCAAATTATAACAACATTCTTCTTTATCTACCTTATTTAGTTGCTGCTCGTCGTAATAACTATGAATATATACCGCCTTGGATATTCCTTTACCTATTATGTAATGATTAACTTTGAAGCGTAACTTTCTCTCTAAACCAGTATTCATCCGCTAAATAATCTTATCTTCCTCTTTTGACATTGAAACTACCTGAAAAATATGTTCTACTATTTCATCAACAGTAAACTTCTCCGTACTTAGAGCAAATTTATCAACTAAATAAGGATTATATCGACGTACCTGTTCAACCGACACATCATGCCATATCGGCAATATAATTATTTTCTTTTCATTAATTTCTCGGTTTAAAAAGCTCTTAAATTCGTATTCAGACCATCCACTCTTAATGAAATTAGACGATAGGAAGACTACAACAAATCTTGAATTTAAAATTTCCATATTCATCATGTCAGTTTGACTTTGTCCTATTTTAAAAACCTTAACGTCCTCAAAAACTTTGAGCCCTTTCTCACTTAGCTTTTCAGACAGCTCAGTAACAAAGACTTCCTTATCCAGACTTGAATGAGATAAAAATACGTCAAATTCTATAATCTCTTTTTCATGTGCGGTATGCTTAACATCTATAGCCAGTTCATTTATCTTTTCTGATACTTCCGATAACCTGTTCATATAATTACCATTCGTGTTTGTTTGAGATTTAATAGCTTTCATCATTTTTTCGTATTCCCGTTGTTTATGGCAAACTAAAAATGTAGTCTTTGGCAGTTAATTTATGTAGTTCCCAAAAGGGAGTTATATAAATAAAAAACCACTTGCCAACCTCTCAAAATAACTTTAAACTCCTCGTTGGACCAACAACGTTCGACAGGAGGTTATTAAGGAGATGTTAGCAGTGGCTGAAATTGATTATATCAGATATGAGGTAAATCAAAAAGGAGAAACATATGCCAGCGTAGGTAGGAAGATGGGGATTGATCCACGTACAGTAAATAAATATGCAAATCAAGAGGAATTTCAAAGGAAGGAAAAACAAAAGCGCAAAGCTCCAGTACTGGACCCTGTTAGGCCTATTATAGACAAGTGGTTAAAAGAAGATTTAAACAAGAAAAAGAAGTACCATAGAACGTCAAAGAAAATGTATCAACAATTAAAGAAATTTCATAGTTTCAAAGGATCCGATCGAACAGTGAGGGATTATGTATCTCGAAGAAAAAAGGAATTAAAAGAAACGATGGAGGATGCCGCATTACCTCTCGAATGGACTTGTCAAGAAAAGTGTGTAAGTTCAGATATATTTAAGAACCCGATCCTTTAATCGGTCATCAACTAATAACTGATTCATTGCTAAAGACCAATTCTGGATATGGCCACCTTCCCATTTGGCCTCTAATTCTTTCACACGTAAAAATAGAACTTTTAAGAGAGCGTTCTCGTTTGGGAATGCTCCTTTTTTTGTGACTTTGCGGAAACTGGAGTGTATACTTTCTACCGCATTGGTGGTGTACATAATTTTGCGTACTGCACTTCCGTAATCAAAGAGCTGCTCAACATGATTAAAGTTTCGAATCCATACATCAACAGCACCAGGATAGGCAGACCATTGCTGTTTAAATGATTCAAAGGCACTTTGACAAGCTTTAAGACTCTGCGCTCCATACACTTTCCTAAGCGATTTTGTAAATGCTTTATAGTCCTTACTTGGTACATATTTTACAGAATTCCGTATTAAATGAACGATGCATCGCTGAACAATAATATCCGGGAAGATTGCTCGTGCTCCTTCTTCCAGGCCGGATACTCCATCTATAGACAGAAAGAAAATATCTTCAACACCTCTTGCCTTGATTTCGTCAAAAATTTGCATCCATTTATGCTTACTTTCCGTCTCATTCAGCCATAGACCTAGGATTTCTTTATTTCCTTCCATGGTGTAGCCTAAGATCGTATAGACAGCATACTTTTTCGTTTCATATTGATTTCTTATGGTTGTAAACATACAGTCTACAAATACAAAGGCATAACAACTTTTTAATGGGCGGCTTTGCCAGTCTTCTAATTCTGGTAATGCATGATCCGTAATATCAGATATCATGTCATGAGATACAGAGAACCCATAAATATCCTCAATGGTTGATGAAATATCCCGTTGAGACATCCCTTTCGCATACATAGAGATCACTTTATCCTCAATCGCTGAAACGTCTTTTTGACGTTTAGGAATGAGTTGAGGTTCGAATGATCCGTCACGATCACGCGGAACTTCTATATCAACCTCTCCAGTGCTTGTTTTGACGGTTTTTCCTCCGTACCCATTTCTTCTATTAACTGTTTCTTTTTCTCCTTTATCATTGGATTCATAACCCAAATGGTGATTCATTTCTCCTTTTAACATCGCTTCAAACATAGGACCAAATATATCCTTTAATGCATTTTGCATATCCTCAACGGATTGAGGCTGATACTGTTCAATAATCTTGTTAGCTAATTCTACGGAGTTAGGATCTCTTTTTGATTTCCCCATTAAAACCACTCCTTTAGCTTTAACTTTATTCTACCAAATAAAAAAACTGTGTGAGTAAGAAACCGTACGCATTTCTTACTTACACAGTTTATATTACACTCCCGATATGGTTCTGCGATATTCCGCTCCAACTTCTGAAGATAAATTAAAAGCAGTAGATAAACTCTAATATAAACCCCACAATGATAATCATTGTGGGGGCAGCCTATTTAATCCCAAGATCATCAAAAACAATATCTAAATATGATCTACCATCAAATAACATACTTCTATTTCCGTTCTCATCATATTTATGCCAATTTAACCTTAAGATATTTTTAGTGACCAAGTTATTGTAGACCCATTGAGAATCTTCATTTCTTGTACTTCTTGACTTCTCTTTCCCAAAGTCTGAACTATCTCTTAATATTATATATGAGTGAACTTCAATCTCTTTTTTGTATTTATTTTGTAGTAATTCTTCCAATTTTACTAATTGGTTTTCTGGTAATGATTTAATTCCTAAATTAACCTTATCGTTTTCTGATAAAGTATCTTCATTAATTATTCCCTTTTGGCCTTTTGGGTCAAAAAATACTATCTGTATTTTATCTTCTTCTTTATCTTCTACCCATAAAACAAAGTCTGGATAATATACTCCTTCATCATTTTCCAAATATATGCCTATTGATTTCAATGATTGTACATTTCTTAATAAATAGAAATCATAATTATCTTTTCCATCAAAATTTGTACTAATATATTGATTAATGTCTCTAAAAAATTTGACCTCTCCTTGATTCAAGAAATCTGGTGATATAGTTAGGCCATGATCATCTTTAAACAATGGTTCATAAATATGGTAACTTGAGTTTATTTCTAGATTATTCTTTATTTGCTTTTTTTGATTATCTAGATCATTTATAAATTCTAATTTTTGCTCATAACTATCAAATGTTTTTGTCACTCTGTATTCATAAATAATATCACCATCTGATTGTTTATCACTAGATTGTTGTTCAATGGATGATTTTAGAGTATAGTTTCTTGAATTAATATTATAATTAATTTTATTCTTTAATTTATTTATTACATCAGTTATCACTGAAAAGGCGATTTTTTCAATTGCTTCGATTGTAAATTTTATATCCTTTTTATTAAACCTTAATTCAGCAACTAATCCTAAAATATCATTTAAGTTACACTTTCTAAACTTATTGTCATTTGGCGAATATAGTTGCAATTCATTATCTTTAGAGGTTTCATCTATTAAATTTTGTATTTCACTTTTATTTATAAAGTCATTATAATTAAGCAAATATTCACGAAAATCGATAACGACATCTTGTTCTTCTCTATCTTTATTATTTCTATAGTCCAATGAAAATTTAACTCTGTTTAATTCATGTATATATTCTATGAATTCGTCATAATAACTATAAGTAATTTTACCGTTATCGATAATCACTTTTTTTGTATCTATGTCCTTCTTGGATAGGTTAAATATAGGAAGTCTATTAGCGTATTTACTAAATTCGACTTTGGTTCCACTTCCTAACTTTACTACTTTTGGATCCACTTCGATAGATATTGTATGAGTATGTTCGATTTCCTTAGAAACATCCTCAATAAAAGTCTCTAAGTAATTTTTTTTAAGAGAAAATACATTAAGAGTCTCTAATTTTCTAACTACATATCTGTCATCGGAATTATCCAATTCTTCTTGATCATGGAATGCTCTTTTCCCGTCATTGTAAATTCCTTTAAGCCGTACTCCTCTACCAAATATTTGTATAATTTTGTTACCCTTTGATGACCCTAGGTTAATTAACCCTATTACCGATACTCTAAAACTGTTCCAACCCTCTGCAAATTTCCTACTACCTATTAATACGGTAATAGGACTTTCTACAAAATCGATATTTTGAAATAAATACTTACTATCAATAATTTGAATGTTTCTTTTTTCAACTTTGGGATGTTCAATGTCATTAAAAAATTGATCTCCATTTCCTACATTTATTATCCCCCAAAATTCACCATCACCATAAGATAGAAGAATTTCATCATCAACACTATTACATCTTGTAAGTCGCAAATTACCTTGAATATCATTATTAAAAACATTTAAATATTTTTTGCGCTCATCATTAGATAAATTAGCAAGATAACTAATAACTTTAGAGATATCAGAAACTTCATCGTTTTTACCTTCATCGCTGACATTATTTACAGTATTACCCATAAAGGCTAATAAAGGTTTGTCAGGGAATTTACTTCCAAATAGGGTTGAAGAATATTGATCAAAATTATTAAAAAGACCTAATTTTTCTTCAAAGACATTAAAAGTTGCGTCAAGGTTATCCTTTTCACCTACTACAACATCAGGATTTATCTCCTGAAATGAGTATGCTTTGCCATATCCATCCTTATAAAACAATTTGTAGTTATAATCATATACTATAGTATTTTCATAGTCTTTCTGAATATCATTATTAAGATTATGATATGTGGCTGAATACTCAAAAAGGAAACTTTCATTTGAGTTCATTTCATTTCTCAATTGTTTAAATTTACCTTCTTTACTAGCACTTAAACCTATATGCCCTTCATCAACTAAAATTAACCTTTTAGTCGTACTATTTTCGGATAAATAAAAGTAGTTTTTGGGTTTCTGTAATAGTGCACCGGTAGTTTCAATTACCAGATCAATTTTATTATTATATTCTTTATTTAATTCATTTATAAAAGGAATTAATTCTCTCTTATGCTGCTCAATTAAATTAACACCGGGCGTTGTCAATATAATCTGAACCTTATCAAACCTCTTTAACTTTGTAAGGTATTGAAGTATATTAATGTGCATTAATATTGTTTTTCCACTTCCAGTTGCCATCCAATATGCAAGCATTTTTTCAAAATGCTTTTTATTATAGTATTCTCTAAAATACTTTTCGGTAAAATACAACGCCATAATTTGATAATACCTTAAAGAAATATCATTTTTAGTTAGACGATTATAATGTTTTACAAGTTGTTTAATTTCTTTGAATATTTTATTACTTAAGCCCAAATCCTTACTATATTCCTCAATTAACCTTTGATTGTCCGGTTGCCTTGTATCTATTCCTACTTCTCCGAAAATATCTTCTTTAATTTGATTATATAACCTTAATTCCATAATAATCCCTCATCAAAATCAGAATTAGTAATTACTTTTGTTTCAATATCCAATTTTCTTTGATCAATATCATAGTTAACTTCGATTTGATCAATATTATCATAATCCGAGATTATCTTTTTTATGTTATTCGTATCATCTTCTCCTAACGCTATTTCCCTAAAAATGATTAATTTATTACTAGTCTTTAATATCGCATATAATTTACCAGATATATTTTTATAACTTAGACTTTCAATTATATAGCCTTTTAAATAACAATAAGTTTCAACAAAATCAATCTTTTTGTCATTGTTACCTTTTCCATGAGTATAAACATTACTAAATGGCTTGGATATATCGAAATTACTTCTTACATAATTTTCTTCAGGACGGAATAAATACTTTTTAGGTATACTTGCTGGCACTTCCACTTCCTTATACAACCGTAGGTTATCTAATATATCTTCATATTGTTCTAATTCATGGTATTTTACAATACCACTCCCGTTCCAACCAACTTTTGAGGAAATCCCCGTACTGTCCCCTGATAAAACACTTTTCATTCTTTTTAATGTTTTATCTTCAAAATATTCACCCATCTCAATTGCAATTGACTTTCGTTTCATTTTAACAGCAGTTGCTGCAGTTGTTGCTGAGCCTGCGAAGAAATCTAGAACAGTATCACCTTCATTGGTTGCTAACTTTATTAATCTATACAAGAGATGTTCAGGCTTTTTACCTCTCGGTAAAGTAACATTGCCTTCGTTAAATAAATCGGCTTTAGGTATATCTGAATGTGCCCATAAATCGGTAATCTTATTAGTTTTTATTACCTTGCCTCCATCAACAAATGCTGATTCTTTTAGCCAAGCAAATAGTTCATTGTTAAAATAATAATTTTGTACTTCTTTTCCAGCATATTTCCCCCTACTAGGGATATACTCAACAGAATACAAATGATCTTTATCCATGTTTGATATCAGGTAATGTTGAAATTCATTTTCCTTCTGCACAAGGAATGTTCTGAATACATTTTCAAAGTTATCAACATATTCTTTTTCTATCTCATCTTTTCGATTTTTAAAGTCTCTTAAAGAAATTGTTTCAAACTTATGGTTTGTATGTTTATATATTTTAACTGGAAGATTATTAGACTTTGCATTGAATTCCTTTACTAACTCTTTTTGACCTTCATCGATAAGAATCTTATTATACCTTTTCATTGTGTCTTTTTCTAATGGTCTGTCGTGACCAACAAAGTTTAAATTTGATTTATTTAAAGAGTAGAACAATACATATTCTTTTGTATTTACAATAGAGCCACCCTGACCTAGCCCTGCACTTCCTGACCTTTCATATGCAATAGAACCTACAAATGCTTCTTCACCAAACATCTCATCCATTAGTAACTTTAGATTAAATGCTTCTTCATCATCGATACTTACAAAGATAGAACCATCTTTGTGCAAGAGGTCTTTTGCTATTGCAAGTCGTGATTCCATAAAGGTTAACCAAGTTGAATGTTTGAAGTCATCTTTGTATAAAAAGTCTCCACCAGTGTTATAAGGAGGATCAATATTTATATATAGTTAAGTAAAATAAATCAATATAAAATAATAACTTTATCTTTGAACACAGTGTTTAAAGTGTAAGAAATAACCACCTTCATTTGTTTTAAAGGCGGTTAAAATAATCAATATTTATATGCTTGTTGAAGCTGAATTTTAAGTTGCTTATTTTCTTCATCCAGCTTTTCAAATTTGTCTTTCCACAATTCATCCTTCTGATATTGCTTGATCTCTTTTTCTAATTCTTTGATTTTACGTTTTTGCGATTCAATTATTACGTCTTTCGCATCCTTTGTTTGTGTCTTTTTAATTGATGATTTTCGATGCTGTTCGATTACTTCTCTGATTTCCTCGTTATTATAAACAAAAGATTTAGATACGCCTGCTTTTTGATAGACACTATAAAAAGTAATTTTTTCATCACATTCAATCATTTTATTAATTGTTTCAATCACCATTTGCTTTTTTTCTTCTGTCTTTTCCTTTGCCATAGAAACAATCTTACTTGTGTTTTTCACTTTTAAGCACCTCGCTTTTCAATTGAGGTAATAATCTTTTCTAATGCTTCAACTAAGTCCTCATTCACTTGGAGAACACGTTCGAAACCATTTATTTTAGCCATTTCAACATTGCTTTTTGCTTCTGAAAGTTGGTACTTAAATAGGTCAATGTTCTTCGGATCAGGTTTAAACATCGCACACGTATAACAGGCGTTTGCGTGGGTACATTTCCCTGATGATATAGGCTTTGCACATCGACCATTTGGAAGTGGGATTTCAGCTTTATCCTCCTCATTCACCTGTATAACAGCTTCTTTTTTGCCTATGTTTTGAATCATTTGATCTTGGTAGTTTAGGAGGTCTTGCATGGCATCTGTCATTGTTTCTTCAAGAATTTCGATATAGTGACGGATAGCTCCCAAAGATTTTTGTCCCAAAAGAATCCTTATAACATTTGGTGACATTCCCAGATTAGCGTATTTAGTTGCTAAAGTACCTCGGAAGTGGTGAGATTTTATTCTTACTAAGTTGCCATTGCTATCACATATATCATGTTTTTTAACCAATTGATTCAAATGATAAGAAAAAGTATCTTTGCTAATTGGTCTAATGGCATCTTGCATGAAAACATACTTTACCTTATCTCCATATTGCTCTTGACTATATTTAATCGCTTTCTGAATTGCCATTGCTATGTCTTTCTTTATTGGGACTCGATTCCAGTCCTGTGTTTTCTCTTGAAGATATTCAAGTAGAAAATCTTTATCCGTATCCTGTTTCAAACAGTCCTTTTTAAGATTACAAAGCTCGCTAATCCGCATTCCAACGTTTTGTAAAACGAAAACCATTCTGGCAATCTGAACGGGTAGATGCTCTAAGTTTTTATTTATTTGAGTAAGTACATTATCATCATAAAACCTCGGTAATACTTTATATTTCTTTTTAACATCATCGGAAAGAAGTAAGGTCTGTTTAGGTGCTTCATCCCAACCAAAAAGAGTACACGTTTCAAAGAATGTCTTTACAGCTCCGATTCTTGACGATTGCGTTCTTGGCTTTAAGTTGCTATTCAAATTAATAAATGCAAGATAGTCTTCAATTACAGCTCGATTTAATTGTGCAACCGATTGGATGTCAGGATGAAACTCATTAAGGTGTTCGCAAAGTAGATTGATGCCTTTCAAATCATCCACGCAGGTAGAATACCTCTTAGTCTTTAACCTCTCTAACGTGTATTTCTTTGCTATTTCTCTTATTTTTTCTTGAACAATTTTTTCAAAGGAAAGGCTATATCTTGGTCTTGAAGGATCAAACCCTTGAATTTTAAATGGTAGTTCACGTATATCCCATTTGTCTTTAACGAAAAAATCCTTTGATTGACTGGATTCTTTATATTGTTCGTGTATGAATTGATGCAAGTTCTTAAAGAAACGTAAATATGTTGTGGGAGTTTTATAATTCCTGTATTCCATGTCCTCTGTCAAAGCATTGTTCGTTTCTGTATGTGTTTTATATCCGTTGCTGATTAGGAATTGAGAGAAAGACTTTAATGTTTCCTCTTTTTCTAACTCAATAAAACTACCTACCTCTTTCAATTGCTCATTTATATACTTAATGGTTAAATTAACCCCACCCACATCTGTCACAAAGGAAGTTATTAACCTTTTCATGTTTTCAATGTAGTGTTGACAATAATATTTTATTTCATTTGCAAATACGTCTTTTTTCATAGCCGTAAAATCAATTATATGCTTTCTATTTGCTATGAATTTCTTTTGATTTTCATTTAATTGATTAAATTGTGGATGCTCTGTTAAGTCCCATAGATCTTGCTTGTAAAAGTCAAACAGGGGATACCTTTTAATATTCGCTTTTTGGTCAAGTGAATTATTTATAATCATGATGTAAGCACCTCATTATCGTCTTGCAGTTTTTCAATAATTGTTTCAAGATTATCTTTTACCTCTTCATTCGTTTCTACTTGCCTTTGCCAACCTTGTTGTTTCGCATAGTCAATAAGGCTACAAACACTTTCGTAATGCTTTTTATGAATAGGGAGAAATTCCTTGCTCGTTCTAAATTCCCCACAAGTTAAGCATGAATTGGCATGAGGACATTTGCCCATTGCAACAGGTAATGAACACATACCGTTAGGGAGCATTTGAGCATTTATGGACTTTTTTAGCCACTCAATTCTTGCAAGATCATCAATATCTATAGATGTATCAATATGAATTGGCATTGATTCACCTTTAATGTTAATGAAATCTTTATGCTTCTTGATTTTTTGCTGATCCAGTATATCAATATAGGAAGCCGACATTTCAATACTATCATGATGCAAAACCTTCTGAACAACGGATGAAGGTATGTCATTTAATATCATTGTCGTTGCTAATGTATGGCGATAATCATGCGGTTTGAACAGATATAACGATCCATTTGGCTTTCTAATTTCTAATTCTTTAAACCACCCTTGCATTCTTTCTCGAAATGTACCTGAAACATATGATTCGAGGTTCGAATTTGGAAAAAGGTATTTTATTTTTGCACCATGCTTTTTTCTTACTGTTTGCTGTTGTTTGGATAACAGTTCATAGAGTGACTTGGGGATAGGATTAACTGCTTCCTTTCTCATTTTTTGGGAATAAAAACGAACAAAAAATCCTTCTTCATTCTTGAATAAAGAACTGACTTTTATGGAACACACCTCACTCACTCGCAATCCTGTTGAATACAGAAGTAGATACATACATGATTCCTGAAAAGGTATCTGGTCTAAAACGCTAAATATTTGTTTGATTACACTATCATCTACTGCCTTATAATTGTGATCTCTACTTGCACTTTTTATATCCTTTGAATAAAATGGGTTACTTGATAAATAACCATTCACAATTAAATACTCAACGAATTTAGTATTTAAAAAGATAAATTGATTAAATGTTTCATTCTTCAATTCCCTTTTATTTAGATTTTCTATAAACCCCTCAACATGGTTGCGTTTTATTTCCGTAAGTTCTTTATCATCCAAGAAGATTAGGAACGCTTTAATGTTATTGTATTTGGTATAAACGGTAGAGATGGCTTTATCTGTTGTTGAGATTAAATATTTCAAATACTTTTTCGCAACTTTTCTATTAAAAGCATTAGGGATTGTATGGAAAGTAATAGTTTGCCTTTTGTTACTCTCAACATTCCTTGAAGCATCAATTCCCATTTCATCAAGTTTCCAAATGTCCTTATCAAATGGATTGTCTCCATTGTATAAATCATTTACATACAAATATGCTCTTTCATAGATTTTCAAATGCACCGATTTGCCATGTATTGAGTGTTCTACCGAAACACCTTTTTTCAGCAAATAATTTCTATATTCATTTTCTACCTCGACAGAAAAGGAGTGAAGGGAGCTTCCTTTTGAAATCTGACTAAAAAAATCAATTAAATGGAATAAGGGTGTTAAATAAGTACCAGATAAGGCTGTTCTTGAAATTTGTTTTAATAAAACTTCTTGAAGGTAATATTTTAGCTCTAATTTTAATGGTTCATTGAGCTTGCTCAAATCAATTAATGACTGTTTTCTCTTTTGGACTTTCTCCCTTACCGCACTGCTTGGATGTTCCTTTAAATCAAATATATCCTTATTATAAAATGGATCTAAGTTTGGCTTATTCATTATTATTACTGTCATTTGCTATCCCCTTTTTCTCGTATAATTCTTGAATTTTCTTTTTCTTATGCTTGTCTGATAAATGAGTATATACGGTTGTGGATTGCACGTTTGTATGTCGTAATCTATCTTTTATTTCAACAACATCCCAACCAGATTCTATTAATTCAGTTCCATGCCCATGCCTACACATATGAGGATGAACGTTAAAGCCAACTTTTTTACTTAACCGATTAAAGAGCTTTTGTATCGTAATTGATTTCATTGGATGACCTTTGTTTTTACCTCGCAAGTTTACAAATAAAAAATTCGTGTCCACGTCAACAAGCTCTTCCACAATGTAATCCGTAATATATTTCATAACATAAGGCGGTACATATAATTCACCTTTAGCTTTATTTTTTACCGTAGCTCCGTTTTCAAGGTTCTCTCTTGGCTGTATTTTGATTTTATTGTTAAATGGCTCTATGTCCTCAATGAATAGCCCAAGTGCTTCACTTAATCGTAGTCCACCTTCAAACAAAACAGCCAGTAAAGCCTTGTCCCTTATCGTGTTGCAGTGTTCTAAAAGTTGATTATATTGTTCTCTTGTGATCGCTTCTACTTCCTTTTGCTCGGTTTTACGGTGAAGTATATTTTTCCTTATCATGTTGGAATTAGGAATTAGTTCATGTAAGAAACTTTTAAACTGCGGGTTCATTCTTTGTTCTTTGTAAACGTCTAATTCAGGAAGTTCATTTCCTTTCGACAAAAACTCATAAAAGCCGAGTACAGCAATAATTATAAGATTGATAGTTTGATTGCTTCGCTTTGCTTCTGGCGGTGACAAATATGATAATTTGTCATTTATTATGGTTGGGTTTTCTAACCAACTTGCAAAGTTTCCCAATATTTCTATTGGATTATTTCCTTCGGAACTGATTTCGTTATAAGAAAGTCCAATCTCATATAGATATTCAAAGTATGCTTTAAGATGATAAGCATAGTTTTTTAACGTGTTTTCTGCCTTATCCGTATTGTCAAGGAATTTTAAGTACCGCTTGATTGGCTCAATCACATTAAATTCATTGTCTAAAAGAAGGTAGCGATATTGATTATTTCCTATGTCGATTTTTTGAACTTTCATGTATTCACCCTCTTAGAATATGTAGTTTAGGTATTTTAAGTATCTAACAATATTCTAACACATATAAAACAAAAAAGGACAGGCATTTTCGCCTATCCTTTAAAAGATTTATGTTTCTATTTATTTATCTTTAACAATATTATTTTCGACCTCGTTTATTGTTTTCCAAACGGTGTTCACTTTCTCTACAGTACGGTGCTGCTCGGCAATAAGAGGGAGTCCAATTACACGACCAGCAGTAAATGTGTATTTTTCTCTTATTTATCTATAAAAAACCACTTGTTGGATTGTTGCTTTAAAATAGAGTTTGATTATAAATACCCCCCAAACCCACATTTTACAATAAATTAAAAGAATCCATTTTGAAAAAAGATTGATTATTTCAGAAAACGGATCTTCCACTAAAGCACTCCTTATTTTAATAACCAATTATTTTCTTTTAATCCGTTCGCATAATTTACTTATCCCAAAAGCAAGTCCGAATAACCCCAAACCAAATAAAAGTCCACCAACTAGAAAAGGAGCGAACATTAAAATTACAAAAGCTGAATTACCAGGCATTATATAAGGTAATAAAAAATAAGATAATACCCCAAAAATAATAAATATCATAGTAAATACCAATGACTTCAGGACAATATTTATTTTATTAAAACATCTACAGGTCGGACATATAAAGATCAACTGAATCTCCTCCCCGATATCAACTGTTTTTATTAACTTCTTTATTAATAGCTTAGCATCTTTACTAAGAAAAACCAAGCAAAATTCTAATCTCCTATTTAGAATAAAATATGTTCCACTTGGAACTACATAACATCGAAAAAAAAACTACGCAACACATTAGATAATTAATTTTTTTATTAGAAAGTTGATTTTTTACATTATTAAAACACTTTTTATAGTAAGAACAGCTAATAAGGCAAACTGGTTAGAGGTGGACCTTTTGCCTTTCATCTCCTGTTCAAATAATATAATGGAGGTTGGTTAGTATGTCAGTACGTTTAAGGTTTCAAACATTTATTCCAGATGATTGGGTAAAATCACCATTCCAGCCATTCCCATATGATTATGTAACTTATGGTGAAGGAGACAATAGAACTTACTTCGATCCATACGGTAGTTACAGAACAAGGTTTAATCTCTATCTTTATTTTGATTCTCACACAATTAATTCGTATAAATACGCAAGCCCGACTAGATTAAAACACGTTCCACTAGATCCCTCAGTGAATGACACATGGTATGAAGAGGGGGAAGCTGATTTAAGCCAATTGGGAATATATAATGTAACATGGAATGGATACGACAGTGTTTCATTCAAGGTTGAACACGATGTTAGTAACGGAATTTTCAATATGTGGTATATGCCAAGTATCAATTATTATGCCGATGTTACTGTCTATAGCGATGGTCGAGTTGTGATGGATAATGGAAGACATGATGGTTTCCCTAGTTACGAATTTTATAAAGACATTGGCAATGGATGGGAAAGAATATTTGAACACGTAGCAAGTGGAGATATTAGTGATTTATATCCACCGGCAGGCCAACCTATTAACGTTGATGATTAATTTATATTCCCACCTCTTTAGAGGTGGGAATATTTATTTAATGCGCTCGACATGGATGTAGACTTTAGGGTGAAAGTCCCGAACAGTGAAGGTAATTGAAGTAGGTAACTTAAGACAAGGCTTTGAAGGGTCACTTCTATAAGATATGGAATAGGTGGGGTTCTGGTGAAGTGTATTGGACCTCCCCCTAGATATGGATACCATGTCGTTACAACTATTAATGGTTTCTGAGCTTGAAGGTTGATTACAGCCACAAAAATGTACCATCTCTGCCAAGTTTTTTACCAGCAGTTTCCACGAAATTTACCATTTACTGTCAATGCATTTACCAATAGTAAAATGTCAAGGATTTTGAAGTGAAAAAGCCTAATCCTCCTTTACCGAGGAATTAGGCTTATGGTCTTCCGCAATCTGCGCCCGATTGTGAAAGACCATTTTCTGTTGAATAGTATATTTTTACTGCGCAGCATATGACTTTGGTTTTTTATATAAAAAGTCTAACGCACCTATTAATGAGTAATAAGTTTATGTAATCGTTTCTCCAAAAACTCTTGCCATTCCTGAGCCAGTTCCGGGACATCTAACACTCTTTGTATTCCTTCAATGTCTTTTGTTTTATGAAAATAGACCTCATTGGCGTATAGAATAGATACTTGTTTTGTACTAGGCTCTAATAATGTAAATTTAGAATCTTTTCTGACCACACCTTCTTCTAAAACACGGAATAAATAGCCTGTGAAACCCGTTTTTATCATCATTTTTAGGAGTAAAGGGTGACCAGTTCTCTTTGTAATTGTACTGCATGGAACCCTACCTTGAGAAACTTGTACAACTGCTTCTCCCAAAAGATAAACGTCTCCTAGGTTAACACTTCCTTCCAACATATTGGTTACTGTTAGATTTTCTCCGAAAGTAGAGGGTGATAAGGTTCTATTAAACTCTTTTTCCCAGAATAGATAATGCTCATATGGATATAGACATACAGCACGGTCAGAACCTCCATGGTTTCTTAAATCGGCGACGCCATCACCCCGAAATCCATCTTTAGTTAAGAAAGCCTCCTCAACAGTTTGCTTGCAAATTCCGGTAGTAATTTCTTTATTAGTCGCATATTTCATTTGCTTGGGTAATCCGATAGAAAAATTTTTAAGTTCTATAACATTATTTCTCATTAATTTTTCACTCACTTTCTGACTTGACTATATTATTATATTACTATATAGTCCTTGGTTAAGGAAATCGGCTTGTCTTTACGTAAGGTTTTGAAAGGTTTGCTGAAATAGTCATCAAGTTAATTTTATTGATAGCACAAACCATCAACTTTAATAATTTTTAAAAAGGCGAACCATCTCAGATGATTCGCCTAGATTGTTCAAGACATTTCTTTAACTAATTTACCTATATTTTTAATCGCCCCAAAATGCATACCTTCATGATACAAACAAAAACTAACAAACTCTTTCACAATTCTTAATTCAAATCCCGTTGATGTAGTGTAGGCCTCCTTAACTTTCTCATCCATCCTTCCTGACAAAGCCAAATTCATCCTGTTTATTTGTTCGCTCAAAACATCAATTAACTCCTTCAGAGACGGTGGCTTCATTTCCCAGTCAGCTGGACTAGTTCCAGTATTAAAAAATGTGGGATAGTTAGATGGAATTTTTGTTTCCTCTCCAGTGAAATGAAACAAGAATTTTTCACCAACTACATATATATGTCCCAAATTCCACTTAATATTATTATTCAATTTATCAGGTACAAGCTCACTCGTAGCTTCTCCCATATCTTTTACAAAATTAATCGTACTTTCTCTTACAAACAATAACTGTTTCAATAGATAGTTTTCCACCACAATCACCCCTCTTTTATTGTGCTTGAACCGTTTTGGTTTGTAAGGTTACTTCTTCCCTCTTCATAAAAAGTGTAATAACAGTACCCAGCGCTAATATTGCTGCTCCCATCCAAAACGCGTTATTATAACTTCCAGAAATAGAACGAAGATACCCACCTAGAAACACACCTAATGCCGCAAAAACTTGATGTAATAACCAACTAAAACCTAGGATACTTCCCATCGCATTTTTACCAAATCGATCACCAATAATACCAGTCACAAGTGGGATAATTGGCATAGAAGCCGTACCGTAAACAATGGCAAATAGATACAATTGCCAGATACCCGGTGCAATTGCTAACCAAATAAATGCAGCTAATCGAATAACATATAGTGCTACTAATAAATTCTTCTTTCCAAATTTATTACTTAATTGTCCCGTCAGCCACATTGAGATGGCGCTTGCTAAAGCTGCGATGCCCAGTAACTGACCTCCTAGTGATGTAGATCCACCTAAGTCAACAGCAAACTTTGGAAGATGCATCGTTACAAAGTATAAAGTGAAACCACATGATGCAAAACCTAAACTTGCAATCCAGAAATGACTGCTTCGTAATGCCTCAGATAACAATGCGCTTTTTGTTGATGAAACAGAAGACGTCTCATCTCCATCAGGAAACTGACCGACATCTTGTGGATTATTTTTAACCAAAGACAATACTAAAGGTACCACCACTACAAGAATTATTAATCCTAGTACTACAAATGCAGTACGAAAGCCAGTATTAGCAATTAAGAAACCAGTCAGCGGTAATAGAACAAGTTGACCAATATTCATTCCCATCGAACTTCTGGAGAGCATTTTTGCTCTTTTTTTCATATACCAACGCGATACTAATACTGAATTAGCCATCGACCCACACCCAGCAAAACCAATAGCCGTCAACACACCGTAATAGACAAAAAATTGCCACACTTGTGTGATCGTTGCAGACAGTAAAAATGCTATACCCATCAACGCTACACTACTAGAAATAACAGACTTAGGTCCAAACCGATCAATTAACCTCCCCGCAATCGGTTGAAAAACTCCCCAAGTAATCATATTTAGAGACACCGCCAAACTTAGGATCGTTAAATCCCAACCAAAGGCAGTATGTAAAGGCTCAAAAAATTGGCCAGCTGTTAAATTTAAACCAAAAGCCCCCATCAGTGTAATGAATGCAACCAGAACAACACGGTTACCTAAAAAAGATTGTTGCATTAGAATCCCTCCCGTTTTTCATTAACCATTAATTAATGGTTTTAATGGTTAATAATATACCCATTTAAACTTAACCTGTCAAGTGTGTTATAATAGGTTAACTATAATTTTTATTAAGGGAGTCGTTTTGATGGGAAGTAATACAAAATTTCCACTTTTCTCTGGTCATCTATCATTAGATCTAGTAAATACTGAAGTAGTACGGAATGGGACCCGTATTGACTTACTTACTTCGCCCGAAGATTTGATTACGTGGATCCACACCATGGACAAGAAAGGTATTTTATCGCACAAACAAATTTCAGGAAACATGGAAGAATGGGCTATTGATGCTTTACCGTTGATTAAAAACATTCGCTTGTCCTTACGAAAGGTATATGAAGGTTTCGCGGATGGAAAAAAACCTAAAGAAAATTGGATTAATAATCTAGAATCCCTAATTGAAAAAGCTCCATTTACTTACCAATTAGAAGAAAATGTTTTGATAGCAAAACCGATTGGTAAGCCAGAAGATGCTCTGATTGCACTATTAGCTTATGATGCTATAAAGCTTTTTGCTGAAAATAAATTATCCAACATGCATCGTTGTGCAAATCCGGATTGTGTTCTATTATTTATGGATACAAGAGGAAGGCGAAAATGGTGTTCAATGAAAATATGTGGTAATCGAAAAAAAGTTACCCGCCATCAAAAACGTAAAAACTTACAAGAGTAACCTCATTTAAAGTCAAATGGTATTTTCAAATAGAAATGGTATGAGTAAAAGAAAGGATTGTCGATAAGGACAATCTTTTCTTGCCAACGTATAGAATTTCTTTCAAATCTGTATATCTTAATATCTATATAACCTACTTCGCATATATTAAAAACGTCAGCTACATAAGAATGTAGAACTTACTGTAAAATACTCAAAGTTAAATAAGTAGTTTTACTCAACAATCTGCCCCCAAGTAGAAATCGATCACTTATAAATAAAAAACTATTCCCTTTAAGTACATTCTGTCACAAAAGAAGTTTTTTATTAGTCTACTACGTAATACAAGAGTTAGTTTGTCCCGTTTGCGAGACTGACCTTATTGAAAATCAATCAAATTTTTAAAACATTTTTGATTCTCAAAAATACGTTTTATATCTTTTATACCAGAAGGATTGAAGTGGTAAACAGTCTGTCATTCTTTGGTACATTTTTTTTATCATTTGCTGGTAAATGCCATGTCAGAGGTGGTACATTTCAATGGCTGTAATCAAAGGTCGTCCTTAAAATTCACTTTAGTACTAGTACTTTATCAAACTAATAAGTTATACACACACCAAACCATAATGGGTTTGGTGTGTGATAATATTAAAAATAAAATAAAAATAAATAACGCCCAAAGATACTTGGTAAAGTGACTTAGGGTATACATAATACTCCACAGAGACTTTGAAGTTAAATAACTGAATTCTAATGTTATTTTTGCCAAGTGTTAACCAGCCACTCGTCTCATTTTAAATATCTAAAATGAATGACTTATTTTGGTTATCGGCAAAAATCGTAAAAAAACAGCGTGAAAGAAGTTGTAATATCTCTCACACTGTTTCTATCCTTCATTTATTTTTCTATAATAAAGCATCAAATTTTCCCTCAAACAATCTGTTTCAAATTTCTCGGATTAAATTGCCTGGACAAAATCCCAAAAACCTGGGCTGTCTTTTCGTTCAAACAACCGAATTTTTTCAATGATTTTTATTATTATCTCCTGTTCCAGATCTTCGCGTTCTTGATATGCCGTGTTCCTAATGCTACTTTTTATTCTCGGGGTTAATTCCTCAATTACTTGCTTAACTTCCTCATTTTTCAAGTAATCCCCAGAGTTTTGCATCCGGCATTCGGAAGACATTCTATCACCCTTTCTATTATTTCATGTTTCTCTTTTTCCACTATTTTTCGACTCTAAACCTAAATGTTTGCGAAGTTTTTTAAGTGCTTGTTGATGGAGTTTCGATATGTTCTGAGGTGATTCATTATATAAATGGGCAATTTCCTTATTAGAAAGGTTGTCTACATAAAAGTGTTTGAGTACTGATCTTTGTTTTTCTGTTAGTGTATCGATTGCATTGTATAGCGCTGAGGATGTAACGAAATCTTTTAAATCCTGCGCATTATGCTTTACAAATAATTCCTCAAAATCAGGATGTTCCATCGTTAATAGGCTTCCAACTGTCTCACCATCTTCTTCATCGCATAATGGCTTGTCAACAATCAAAGGAAACCGTTCACTTAGCTTTCGGCGCTTTTTATCATAGTCAATAGATTGGTAACGAATTAAGGTGATTAAATATTTCATCATCCTGGCTTTCTGATAATATTGCTAAAATACCTCGTCAAGTTTATTACAATTTAGATCTGTTGGAAATTCGATAGCATTATTAAGAAGTTCTATATTGGTTGGTTCATCTAAAAAAGCCTTCATTACTGGTTCATCTAAGACTTTGTGGATCTGCCGACTAATATCACTATTTACATGGTCATAGGAGTTCCTTACTGTTCTACTAGCTTCTTTTTTAGTTTTCAAAACAATCCCTCCTATATTTTAAAGTGAAATGAATATCGCTTTTATCAACTATATTAAGATTTTTTGAAATTTTTGTCAGAATGTCGTGAAGTGGTTGATAAAAGTAGTATCTATTTCACTGTTATTAGTAACACGATCCATAAGGAGGTGTCTTCAAATGAAAAAAATTTATCCAAGTGGTTGACAAGCAGGAAAACGAATTCACTTTACAATATAAGAAAGCAGAAAGGAGGTAGAAATAAAGTACAATTGATTACGGTTGATTTTTCATCAAGGCTGAGTTTTTCAAGTTGTCAAGGAAGTCGATTCAAACGTTTAACTTTAATAAATTAAAGCTTATAAGGAGGAACATTAATGGATAAGTCTAAAAGCAGATTCATGACTCTGCAACAAGCAAAGAATATTGCAGGTGATCTGAAGCAAAGTGATCTAGTGAAGGACAGGATTGGTGAAAGCAGTTCGGTATCACCAACGGTTGCTGTTACCGAACTGGTTGTAGATGGAGAGTTATACTTCAAGTTAGTAACAGCGTATTACTATGTTAATGAAGAATTACAGTTGCTAGTAGCAGAAGCAAAGGACCATAATAACAATACTGTTGAATTTACAGAAAAGATTTGGGAATATGATCGTAAAAGTGATTTGTATAATCATAAAAAATATGTCAACAATGAGCTAACTGTTCGAGACCTTCTAGAAGGAGGTTATGGGAAACCAAACGAGATTGCAGAATTTGAAGACGCAAAACGTTTTGAGGGAAATATAGAACCACTAGATAACGATACCGCTGCGGGGGCTTGCGTTTTTGAGGACCCTCCATTTGGTGTAGAGCCTTGTTGCTTATTCGGAGGAGTTCAATACAACTATTGTGGTAAGTATTGTGGTGTTGGTCATGATGCCGGCGGTGGTGGTGCTGTAAACGCATGCGATGTTTGTTGCTACTTCCATGATACTTGTCTAATTGAAAATTCGGATCCTTGTCCTTGCCATGCAAACCTGCTCGATTGCTATGGACGTAACTCTTGCCCAGGTGATACAACAATGGGTCTCGGAATCAGAGTTCAGGCCACACTTGATGGATGTTATTTTTAATAAAAACAGTTTAGTTTAGATTTGATATAATTACTTAGGTCAGAAAGCTCTCTTCGCTTTCTGGCCTTTCAAAGATTAGTTAATACAGGTTAAATTAAGCCATTTGAGACATCATTAAGAGAAAACCTATTACCAATCCGCTACCAATAGATAGTATTGTTCTATTTTCCTTCCGAAACGAAAAACAATTGTAAAATTAAAGTCCTATGATGGTGATTATATTTTATTCTGTGTTTTTACATATAGCAACCAAACCAAATACGATAGATAATGCCAAAAAGAAGTATACCAATGAAACTATAATCGCAAAGTTAATTCTAATGGAACCGGATATAGCTCCGAAGATTTCAGCGTTAGCATTAGCAGTAGGTTCATGTCCTTACATCATATAAGTTCAGACCTATGAACATCTAGTAGTAGTAGTGGGGAGTTCTTATATCTCCTCATAATCCTTTTATGTAGGCGTTAAAAAGACACACTATTTTGGAGTAAAAAATTCACCGAATATTTTTTATTGTGGTGGTGTAGCCAAGTGGTTAAGGCAGAGGTCTGCAAAACCTTTATCCTCGGTTCGAATCCGAGTACCACCTTAAAAACTAATATTGACATGCTATTTAATATATGGCGTTAATATCGATATGAAAAGGCTGAACGTAACCACGGTTCGGCCTTTTATAGTGAATCAAAATTATATATGTATAAGTTATTCCAGATATTACAAATGTACATAAGAGAACAACTATCCCTATTTAATCTTACTAGCAAACTTCTGAATACTTAAACAACTTCTTTCGTCAATATCAAAATATTTTTTATATTTTCAGCATTGGAAAATAATATTCATCTACATGTATTCTTTTTGTTTAATACTAATAAAAAATAAAGAAGATAGAGGTTAGTTATCAAATTTTTAATAAAAATAAGTATTAGAACAGCTGTGATAATACATTGAATGAAAGAAAAAAATAATGATATTTAGAAACACCGGGTACCCAAAAATTATCAACAAAACTGGAATTCTACATTTGTGATAAAGACTGCAACTTTTAATGACCTAAAACCGTTGTATATATGAAAGGGGGAGAATGATTGGATATCCAACAACTGTATAAACTTTATATCCATGATGTGTATAGATATACTCTCTCTCTTTGCAAGGATAGAAGTTTAGCAGAAGATTTAACCCAAGATACGTTTATGAAAGCCTATCAAGCGTTAGATAAAAGCCCACCAAAAGCGTTAAAGTCTTGGCTCATTAAAATCGCTTACCATACCTTTATTGACTATACGAGGCGAAGTAAAAAGGTAAGTTACGAAGAACCAGAATACTTTACTGGATATTCATCTGGTGATTCAGTCGAAGAGGTATTTCAAAAAAATGTTGAGAAGGAAGAGTTATATAACAAATTAGATCAATTAAAGCCAATGCAGAAAAAGGCAATTGTCATGTGTGATTTAGAAGGGTTTTCCTATAAAGAAGCAGCTTCAATCCTTTCTATAAAAGAAAACACATTAAAAACCCATATTTTCCGTGGGAGAGGTAAACTTAGGCAGCTCTACAAGAAAGGGAGTGTTGAGGAATGAGCGAGGAATGGAAACAAAAGTTACAAAAGTATTATGGTGGGCACCTCTCGGATGAAGAAGCAGAAGAAATTGAAAGGGATTTGGAAAAGTTAGATGCCTATCAAGAATTAATATCAGAAGAGCTTGGCTCTGAAAAAGACGTTCAAGATGAAGATCTTCCACCTGAGAAAGTAAATAAAATTTTAAAAAACAGTATTCGCAATGCTAGGTTTTCATCCGTAGCGTATGTAATCATGATTATTTTACTGATTTATCCTATTATGACGATGGCTAGTTATATATACTATGGCTGGGGTGGCAAGGCAGAAGACCTCATTTATGTGGCGATTGAAACGGTCTATGTCACAGAACCAAATGTAAGCTTAGAAGAAATGCAAATTAAGGAGAATGTTGGGTTATTTACGTTAGATGTCAATATGGATTTATACAAAAGAGTAGGTAAAGAGGACATCAAACTAGGCGACTGGAAAGTTACTTACGAAATGGATAAAGCAGAATTAATAAAAAGAAACTACATTTCTGAAAATGCACCAATGGAAATCCCTTATTACGATACAAAAAAGCTTTATCACCCAAAAGCTGAAATAACTAACAAAGATCCTGATGCGTGGGATTCCCTAGAGAAGCTTCCTGAAGGTACAGTTGCTGAAGTATATGTATCATTAAACGAGTTAAAAAAGCCAGAGGATATGATTGGGGTTACGGAAGGTCTTGATGTGGAATGGCGTTGGTATGCTATTGATACAGGTCTGGAAGCATCAGGTAAAAGTTTAGAAGGTGGATATTTAACACCTATCGGGTATCCTGCTCAACCTGATCCAGATGGATGGTCACCATACCACAATAGAAAGCCAAATGATCAACAGTTTATGGAAAGTCTCCGCTTTCTCGAAAAATATGAACAACAAGCTGTGGATATTGCACATGCCAAATGGTTAGACCTTGACCATCGTATAGAATACATTGAAGATCATGGGCTTAAGTCTTATGGTGGTGTAATCACTGGTCCTACAAAAGAGATTTTAAAATTAAGGAATAGTGAATCGATTCGGACCATTCATATTGGGGAGGTGCGCTTATGGAATTGGTAAAACGATTAGAAGAAAAAAGAAAAAAACCTAAGCTAAGAGAAACAAGGTTAGGGATATTTTCCTTTATATGTGCACTATTGTCATTAGCCTACATGAATGTCTATTTGATTACGCTCGGCGGTTTAGATGGGCTTTCAAATTTCTTTTTCCAATTTACACCAACAATTGGTGTTGTTTTAGCTTTAGTGAGTTTTACAAGGTTTAACTACAAAAAAACATTTACTTGGTGGGCTTTAGGTTTGTTTCTATTTATGTTAGTTTGTGTTTTTGTAATTGGCTTTTTTGAATTTACCATTTATCCAAAACCTTAACCAAAATAGGGTAAACATTCACTACTTTACTAAAGTGGTAGCAGCTATGTTTAAGACGCAAATTTGTGGAAAATTGAAAAAAAGATGATGTCATTCTATGTTAGAGTAACGATGTAATTAGATTTTTCCACAACTAGAGGGCAAGAATTTCGAAGGAACTTCAAGAATTATGGATAAATATGAACTGTTGAATTTAGGAGGATGTTAAATGACTAAGAAATTATGGAAAAGCTATACTTTCTTGATATTAAGTATGCTGGTAACACTAACACTTATCGAATTTTTCTTTATTGGGTTTGGTTCTGATAATCAATCATTGTTAAAGTTTATGTATTATCAAATCTTTGTATTAGGGATAGCTTCTTTAATAATGGGGTTTTGGAGTTTCATATCTAAATTAGCATTGCAAGTATCAACTGTTATTGCTTCAGTCTTAACAGTAGCAAATATTTCACTATTTTTATTCTTTTTTTAACTTTTGCGCTGTTGAAAGTGATTGTGCGTATTTTATAAAATAAAAAGTTTAACAATATAGTCTTGGATATGGCTAATGAAAGAGTTGTAGCAAATTTCATTGGCTACTTTTAAACAATACGGTCCGATAATAAAAATATTTCAGGGGTGACTAAAATGAGAGAATTCTCTTGGTTAAGTTACTGGTCTTTATTATTAAGTATATTTCCAATACCATTTTTATTTGCAATGATGTATGCCCTAATAAGAATTCATCCTTATCTCGGTTTTTTTCTTATTTCGTTGTCCATAATTCTATCTTTGGTTTTTGGGTTTATAGCTATTTTTAAAGATACGGAAAAAAATGCACTTGCAGTTATGGCAATTATCATCTCATTTGGGAGTGGGGTATTTTTCGCATTTCTCTTAATGATGGCCCAAATGGGTACAACTGGGTAATTGCCCAGATTGTTCAGGATAAACTATTCAACTAAAGGGCAGTTACTTTAATAAGCTCCATGATTAAAAGATCTTCAATATACACCATTTATATAATGGCAGTATGTTGAAGGTCTTTTGATATAACGGAAAAAAATCTTTAACAATTAACCAATTAACTCCATGTGAAGAAGAGGTTTTTCCTTTCTCATTATTAACTTATACCCATCTACGATTGGTTCGTTTGCGACACCAAGTTATAATGTTGCAATCGCATTAGATAGAAGTCATGTAAATATGTATTACCCTGTTGGTAAAGGATAAGGCTTATAACCAATAAACAAAAAAAACCGAGTGAAGTTTATTTTCCTCACACGGTTTTTTTATCCTGTACCTATTTTATTGTTATTGTAAAAGACTCTATTTCTCACTAAACAACTGCTCCTACTTTCCCGTATTAAATTGCTTGGACAAACTCCCAAAAACCGGGGCTATCATTACGTTCAAATAGCCTAATTTTTTCAATAATTTTTATTATAATCTCCTGTTCTAAATCTTCGCGTTCTTGAAATGCCGTGTTTCTAATGCTACTTTTTATTCTTGGGGTTAATTCCTCAATTACTTGTTCAACTTTTTCATTTTCCAGCCGATCCCCAGAAGATTGCACTCGGCACGCGGAAGACATTCTATCACCCTTTCTATTATTTTATGTTTCTCTTTTCCCACTATTTTCAGCTTCTAAACCTAGATTCCCACGAAGTTTATTTAATGCTTGTTGGTGAACTTTCGATATGTTTTGAGGGGATTCATCAAAGAGGTCAGCAATTTCCTTGTTAGAAAGGTGTAACCGTCAAGTAGAAATAAACAATTTTTCACAAATAACTTTAAACAGGTTTTCACAATTAAGACTCAACAGGTGATGCATCAAAAATAGCCTTGCGATACTTCATCCGTATGCTATCTGCCTCCTCATCAAACGTTAGGACCTCACTACGGTGCAATAATCTGTCGAGAATGGCGGTGGTGAGAGTGGGATCACCAAGAAATTTTCCCCACTCACCAGGTCCTTTGTTAGAAGTTAGAATAAAAGCTGCTTTATCATATAAATCATATACAAACTGGAAAAATAAATGAGCTTCTTCGGCATCATAGGTCATATACATCACATCATCAATAATGACGAGATCAGAAGAGACAATGCGTTTATATTTTGTCTTGGATTTACTGATATAGTCTTTTGTCTTCAGTATGTACATTAACTGGCTCATTGAGGTAAAGGATACCTGGTATCCACGTTCTACGGCATGTATACCTAGAGCTACGGACAAGTGTGTCTTGCCCGCGCCAGTTGGCCCCATCATGATTAAAGTGAAATGCTCATCTATCCAATGAAGTTCCTGTAAAACGTGAAGTTGCTTTTCTCCAATCGCATTTTGCTCCTTTAAATCATACATTTCAAAGGTAAGATGCTCCGGGAAATCTGCCCATTTCATCATCTTTTCCATGTTCTTTTGCTCTCTGCACCTGATTTCATAACTTAATACTTCATGAATCAACTCGTGGTACGTCCAATTTTTAGCCTCGGCGTTTCTCAATATTTCCGGCAGTTTCTTTGCCGTCTCGGCGAGACGGAGGGTTCGGCACTTTTCCTGTAAGTGGTCATAAACCTGTTCCATTTTCACTTCCCTCCTGATAAAACTTCAAGATAAACATCTGTTGATCGTTCCGGTGCAACTATGGATTTGTATTTTTCATTTGGTTGCACGTTTTGCGGAGAAGACCGCAGCCGTTTTTCTTTCTCAATGGCTAAGGACTTGATCACATCTCGATAGTCATTCGCGCTTGTCATATTCATTTGCTTAATCTTCTCAATTGCTTCCTCGGCCTCTTTTGGATAGCTTTTTATGGAATGCTGAATTACTTTAAGCTGATCTACTAAGTGCCGCGGATAACGATCCTTTAACACACCAATAAACCATTTAATAGATGTCTTGTCAGGAAAATAATCTTCAATCTCATGAATTAATAAGTCTCTTTTTCCCGTATTCTTATTACGGTGTTCTGGATCCGTTATTATTTTTCCTTTCTTAGGGGATATTTCATGTTGAGCTATAATTTTCCCAGCTTCTTTAAATCGTATATACAGGCACCCCTCTTTTTCTATGACGTATACTTTATTCTCAGAACCGGACCGGTAGGTACCTTTCGGGACACTATAGCGGTTGCCACCATATCGAATGATATTGTTCTTATCAACAGTTCTTGTTATACTTGGCTTATGAATATTATCGAAAAGATAATAGGTATTTGAGATCTGACGTAAGTGCGGCTTTTCCAGGGCGTGCACCTCGACGGGTCTCTTTTTTATATTGTGATGGACTTTATAGTTCCCTGTGCGTGTTAGCCAGGCGAGACAGGAAGCATTCCAGTCATCAATATTATGAAAGGTACGATGGTTGCTGAAGTTGTTTTTGACGAATTTGACAACTTGTTCGACTTTTCCTTTCGATTCCGGATCACTTTTCTTACATAAGTAAATGCGGAATTGCCTGGCCTGGTGGTATTTCGTGAATTCTGCCGTCATAATTAGATCACCGGCATTTTCGTTTACTGCCAAAAGGGCATCTTGGTCGTAGACCATTTCTTGTGGTATTCCCCCAAAATATTGGAATGCATTTTCATGCATATGAATGACATCGGTTGTTCGAAATGGTCGGTCCAGCCATTCTACATATTTGTATCTCGAATGCGATAATATGAAAGCGATGAAATATAAGCGATGCTTAACCTTCTGGCTGCCTTCCACAACCGTCTGGCCGAAATCAACCTGGGCTTGAAGTCCCATCGGTAATTCCGGGACTGCACTGTAAATTCGCTGAGTCTTCACTTTGGGAATGTAATACTTATCACGTAATTCATTCACATAATTCCTTACTGTATTCTCACTCACACCTTTCACTTCTAATTTCTCTTCTAGCCAGTCATGAATTTGAGCTGCTGTTAAATCAGGGTGTTCTTGCAGCCATGCTATTATATGTGCTTGGTAAGGATCTAACTTTTTCCCTCTAACCCTTAGCGAATTTACAAATTCCTCAAATTCATCAGGATTCATTCTCAAATAATCTATCACCCTATTTCTGGATATCCCTAACTTCTTCGCAATCTTACTCTTTGAAAAGCCCTCCGAGTATAAACGATGAATTTCAACATAAGACATGTATTTCTCCACTCCTGGATCCCCACTTTCAATAAACTAACTCTAGTATATTGAAAGAAGGGGGAAATTTGGAATAACTGTTTAATCTGACTTGTGAAATTCTGTTGATTCTTATTTGTGGAAAACTGTTGAGTCTAGTTTATCGTTTACAAAAGGTTATCCACATAAAATAATTTAATCACTGATCTTTGTTTTTCCGTTAATACGTCTATCGCATAGTATAGCATTGTTGATGTAACGTAATCTCCTAAATCATGTGCATTGTGATTTACGTACATTTCCTCGAAATTGGGATGTTCCACAGCTAATAGGCTTCCGAGAGTCTCGCCTTCTTCTTCATCACCCAATGGCTTGTCAACAATCAATGGAAAGCGTTCGCTTAATTTTCGGTGCTTTTTATCATAGTCAATAGAGTAGATACGAATTAAAGTGATTAAATATTTCATCATCCTTGCTTTTTGGTAATAGTACCTAAACGCCTCATCAAGTTCATTACAATTTAACTCTGTCGGAAATTCGATAACGTTGTTAAGAAGCTTTACATTGTCTGGTTCCTCTAAAAACGCTTTCATTATTGGTTCTTCTAAAACCTTTTGGATTTGCTCACCGAGTTCACTATATACCTCGTCATAGGAGTTCCTTACCGTTCTACTAGAACTATTCTCAGTTTTCACAAACTATCCCTCCTATATTCTAAAGTGAAATAAATAGGGTTTTTATCAACTATAACAACATTTTTTCGAAATTTTTGTCAGAATGCCGCGAAGTGGTTGATAAAAATAGTTTCTATTTCACTTTGTTTAGTAACGGTAATTCATAAGGAGGTATTTCAAATGAAAAAAATATTTTTATTACCCACGGAGTTTGATGAGATTGTAAAAGAACCCGAAAAAATCCCATATGGAGTGAAAACGATCGACGCACCACAAGTATGGGGAGAAACAAACGGAGGGGCTGGAAATGTTGTTGCTGTTATTGATTCAGGCTGCCAAGTAGACCATCCAGATTTAAGAGGCAATATAATTGGTGGCTACAATTTCACGAATGACGATCAGGGAGACACTAGTAACTATTATGACTATGCAGGTCATGGGACACATGTTGCTGGTACTATTGGGGCTATTGATAATGAAACAGGAGTTGTTGGAGTTGCTCCAAACGTGAATCTCTTAATATTAAAGGTTGTTGATAAAAATGGTGTTGGTTCTTATGAGAACTTAATTAACGCAATAGAGTATGCTACTAACTGGCGTGGTCCCATGGGTGAGAAAGTATCAGCTATGAATATTTCTCTTGGAGGTCCGGAAGATGATCCAAATTTATATTCTGCTATTTTAAAAGCATTAAGGAAAGGAATCATTACGGTTGCTGCGGCAGGTAACTATGGTGATAACAGAGCGACAACTGATGAAATTTTATATCCTGCGGCATATAAAGAAGTCATTCAAGTTGGAGCTGTTGATCCAAATTTAGCTATTGGCCCTTTCTCTAATTCAAATATAGAGGTTGACTTCGTAGCACCAGGTAGCAATATTTTATCAACATTCCCAATTAGTACTTATGCTAGATTAACGGGAACCTCAATGGCGGCACCACATGTTACTGGGGCTGTAGCGCTATTATATAACGCTTTTAATGCCTGTGATCAATCTAAAATACCTGGTAAAGTTTTTGACTATTTATCAAGGCATGCTAGGCCGTTGGGATTCCGTAGTACGTTAGAAGGCAACGGATTAGTTCAATTGAGTTAAATAGTTTTCCTATTATTTATTAAATTACTTATTACAAAAGGAAGGTGGGAATATGGAAACCCAGGAAAAGTTGTATAAATGTTTTATAGAAGCTCGTTGTTGCCAACTCTTTTATGCAAGTTGTATAGATGAAACTTGTACAGAGGAAGAACGATCCTTTTTTCAAGAACTAGCTATACAATCTACGTGTCAGGTAAATGCAATAAATGATTTCATAAGTGAAAAATATAACCATTCATTTTTACCTAAGTATAAAAGTTGGAAATTTATATTAAATGGTTGATAGACATCGTTAAAGAATCACTTTATATAACAAGATAGCAGATAGGAGGTGTTCAAAATCAGCGGAGATGTGACTGTCTATACTAATCCGAATTGTGGTTTTTGTCACAAGCAAATTAACTGGATGAAAAACAATGGTATAGAGTTCAACGAAAAAAACATTAAAGAGAATGAACAATACCGTTCTGAATTTTTTAATCTAGGTGGTCGGGGAACGCCTTTTTCAATCATTAAAACTGATTCTGGATATGAACATATCCGAGGATTTAATATTCAAATGTTAACTGATTTGCTTCTTTAGAAATTATTTAAAAAAAGAAAGGAGATGTCTTATGTTTACAGCAGGTAAAAGGTTGAATAGTGCAGAAGCTCAAGAACTGAATTTTGAACTGAAGAACAAAATGGGAGAAACATTGGATAATATTCTAGAAGCATCTAAAAATTATGTCGAATTTGATGCAAACAAATCTTTAGAAGAAAGGGGTGTTAAGGTATTTAACATCTCTGAAAAAGATATGAATAAAGATGTAATCAATTTTCAACAATTGGATGCTAAAGGCAAAGGTCTCCTTATAAAGTACAATGAGCGATTCCAAGTAGAACTCGCCGAGATTATAAATTCTAACACTCAAGACTCCAACTTAATTATCTTTGTCAACCTTGTAAAGAACAAAAATGGAAGAATGTGAAGAAAGACAGAGGTTAGATCCACCTTTGCCATCTTTTTGACCCACTTCGGACAAGAAATTGATCCACTCGTGCCATAAGTGAGCCACTATCAAATCTGATAGTGGCGTGAGTAAATGAATTATTGATGTAATCCGTTGCGCTGTCTCATGGACATCTTCCCATCAATAAATATATTATAAGAGTCATGTACAATCCGGTCGAGAATGGCATCTGCGAGTGTATCTTCGCCAATCTTCTCATGCCATCCCCGTGGGTCGAACTGCGAACAGAAAATGGTGGAGGCTTCTTGATGGCGTGCTTCTACTATTTCAAGAAGATCTCGGGACTCCGTTTCATTTAACGGAGTTAATAGCCATTCATCTAAAATAAGTAAATTAACTTTCTTGTATTTTTTCATTACCTTTCTGTAAGTACCTTCACCTCTAGCGATCGTCAATTCATCTAATAAATCCGGTAATCTAATATACTTCACTTTATAGAATTGCCGGCATGCAGCTATCCCGAAAGCGCATGCTAAATATGTTTTTCCATTACCTGAAGCTCCCATTAAAATAATGTTGTGATGCTCTTCAATGTAATTTCCCGTTGCCAGTCTTAGAATCTGAGTTTTATCCAGTTTTCGGTCAGGATGATATTCTATATTCTCAATGCAAGCCTGTGTATCACGTAATTCAGCCGACTTAATTAGACGGTCAAGCTTGCTATTTTGTCTTCGGGACCATTCAATATCCACGAGTAAACCAAACCTATCTTCAAAAGATAATTCCTGATATTCAGGGTTCCTTAGTTGCTCTCTGAATGTTTCCGCCATCGCATTCATTCTCATCTCATTTAACTTCGTTAATGTATTATCTGTTGTCATTATTATTTCCTCCATAGTATTCCGCACCACGGGTGAATCCATAATTGTTGCTGCTGTTTTGTGTGCTGGTTCGTTTGGTTTTATTTTCTACTGGCAATTTGTCTTGTCCTGTTTTTAAGATTGTTTGTATGCTCTTCAGCTTAGGCCTTGGTGTATAAGACATAACTCTTTCACAAGCTGTTTCGATTCGCTCAATGGAGTATTTGTCGGCAAGTTTCATCAGGCCGTATGTGGATTTTAAGCCTTGCTTTTCATTTGAGTAAGATTCCAGAATCCTTTCAACTGTCAATAAAGTGGCTGGACCAGCGGTCTCTCCCCACTTAAGAATGGACTCTCTATCAAACTCTACGTACTTTCTATGATCTCTGGGCATATGGTCAGGCAAGGAACTATTCTCTCCTTTTTGACCAATAATCCTCTTATGCGATGCTATCCTTATATTTTTATAAAATATCTCGATTATATTTCTAGTCACTCGAATGTCTACGGTACATTTGATATAATCATAGGGAACAGAATAATAATTGTTATCTATATCAATGTGATAGTTGTATGGAACAATCGTTGTTGTCCAACCTGCTATCTCATATGGCGAATTAGGCAGGGGTAATAAGGCAAACTTTTCTTCTTCTAAGAATGCTTCCTGCCTACTTCCACTTTTTTTCTGGAATGGCTTAGTGTTCACTTCTTTCAGCTTGTCTTTAATTGCGTTGTTTAGCTCGGAAAGAGAAAAGAACTTTTCATTCCGGAGAGAGGCGATAATCCATGTTGATATATGCCCAACATTCCCTTCTACACTTGCCTTGTCTTTGGGGTGCCGCACCCGTGCCGGAATAATCGTTGTGTGATAATGTTCCGCCATTTCCTGATAACTAAGATTGATAACTGGGTCAGTTTTAGACGACTTGGTTACCCCAGTCTTTAAATTATCTGGTGTAACGATTCTCGTTACTCCCCCATAAAATTCAAAAGCATGAATATGGGCTGTAATCCAACTCTCCACATTCATGGACAAAAAACCTTCCACGTACGCATACTGACTACATGGCAACGCAGAGACAAAGATATAAACAGGGATTTCTTCTCCTGTTAAATTATTTGTAAGGTGCATTGTTTGTCCTGCCCAGTCTACTTCCATTTGTTCTCCAGGTTTTCTCTTAATCCGCATTGTTGCCTTAGTCTTCCTTGCATAATCATTGTAAAATCTACAGAACTGGCGATAGCTGTACGGAACTTCGTTACTCGCCCTGCATTTTAAAGAATACTCGTCCCATAATAGAGAGAGTGTTACCCCTGACTTAGCCAGCTCTTTGTGAATATAATCTCCATCAGGCCTCCTGCGATGGTCGGAAGGGGATTGTTTCTCAGGAAATAAAAGCATTTGAAGATCTACATCGGTCAAGTCCTTCTCAAAGGGCCACTCGACACCTTTCTCCCCCGCCCTCCGAATCACTTCCCTAACGGTGTTCCGGGAGTGTCCACAGCTTGCTGCTATCCCCCTTTGTGTGACTTCCTGCGCGTGAAGTCTTAGAATTTCTCGATACTTTACCACACAAAAACCTCCTATATAATAAGATTGCACCAATGTGCCTCTTTATTATATAGGAGGGTGGGTCAGTTATGTCCTTAATGGATCAGTTTTATGGCAGAGGTGGATCAAAAAGATGGCATAACTGGGTCAATTCAATGGCTGTAATCAAATGTTCAAACAAAAAATGAAATATGTTAATGGTAAATTGATTTATTCTAATGACTTCCCGTATCAAGGTGAAGAGCTGCCTTTCTTACATGAAATGTATGAATCAAATATTTCCGATGATGTTATCTCCACACAAGCAATAGATGTTCCTTGTTTGGAAGATGGCGGTGGAGAATGTTGTGCTTTTGAAAAATATGCATTAAATATTATGCCTACAGTATATTATGAACACTGTGGAGAAAATTGCGGTGTTCGTGGAGATGATGGTGGTGGACCACCCGTTAATGAACTAGATGAATGTTGTGCCCAACATGATGCATGTTACTACACTTTTGGAGCAGATGACTGCGAATGTGACCAACAGTTAATTGATTGTGCACAAACAACAGATGATGCAGGTGCTGATCGCCTTGCTTTAGCAATAGATTATAAAATGGCACAAAACGATTGTCCGCAAGCAACTTATTAATAAAGGAGTTGAGCTAAAATGAGTAAAAAGTTTAATGAATCGGAACAAAATATAACAATTCAAAGTCTTTTGTGTGTACAGGCAAGAGATTGCTGCGGTTATTACAATCAAGAATGTTGGGGACAAGAAGACCCCTTCACAGGTGAAATCACATGTGTAGATCCTTACTTTTGCCAAATTCCAAACGCTTAAAAACCAAAAAAGTCACAGCATAAATTGTGTATAAAACGCTCAGATATCATTCATATCTGAGCGTTTTTCAATGTATTATTTTTTTAGCTATTTGCATAACTTAATTCAACAAAAGCAATTTTTTCTAATAAACCTAACCAAATAAAAGCCCAAGAAATACCATAGGAGCTTTGCAAATTGGTTATGGATTAAATATACACTTACTTTAATGTGTTAGAAAAAGGTAGAATAATATTAATTCAATAAACAATAAAATAACAAAACTTTTTACAGTTTTAAGTTTTATTTGTAAGAGATAGGTTATTAACCAAACCACCATTACAGAAATCGGGAACACATAAACACCTTCAAGTTCTCCAGATGAAAAAGCTAATATTCCCCACGTGAAAAACAGACTAAAGCCAATACTGATAATTCCCAACAAAATATTTATAATGTGTATTGTTTTTGTACTCATTAAAACACCACCTAAAATAATTATAACATCGATAATTCAACATTTCTTCCAATTACTTTTTAAAAGGGTAATCTTAATTGGCTTATTCAAGAATCGCACCCTTTAGTCGTATCCATTTGTCTTATAGTATATTATAGTATTTGAGTTTTATAATTTTCCGCCTCATTTCAGGTACTTGTTTTATAATGTGCATTGCTTTTGTACTCATTAAAAATAGCCCAATAAAAAAATCATTAACTATTCATCTCAACTCGTTAGTGCTATTACGTTTTTTACCAAAGATAAGTGAAACATGGTAGAAAATTAAAGATGCTAATAGTCCCAAAGTCATAAAATTGAGCAAGCTATTGGTTATTAAATATGCTTCACCTTCTGAAATAGTAAGAACCATTAAAAAGATAAAGGCTACTACAACTCCAAAGATTCCATATATAATAAATTCTGTTAAATATCGTTTCCATTTAGAATCAAAAGTTTTTTGCCCTACTAGTTTATCGATTAAATATGAACTTGAAATCCCACCTATCAAATAAACAGGAAGAGAATACATGGCAAAAATCATCGCTGTTGACCATAAAGGACTGTAATAGACATTTGGTTCTCGCTCAGAAACGGGAACATGGTTCAAATAAGCCATTAAGAAACTAAATAAAATCGTTGATAATAAGGCAATTATAATTTTTTTAATCATCTATAAAACCTCCTTTATGTACTTTTTAATATAAGAATTAAGCAATAGCCAAACAATAATGAGTACTCCAAACACAATGAATAAAGCAAAAGGAATTAAGTATATCCAAAAGCTTTTCTGTTCATTTTGCTGCATTTGGACGAACCATTTATCGTTCAGTTTATAACCTCTAGTAATTACATCTTCAGAATTTGCAGGTTCCATTCCTAAATAAGTATATTCAGCGTCTTGTACGTTCACTGGAAAAACTTCTTCCATTCCTTCTTCAGAATAATAAACTGAAAGGTGTATGATCTCTGATTCACCATTAAATGAGCTAATTTGATTTTGTATCTGAACTTTTTCTTTTGCCGATAATTCGGAATCCTCATTGATGTGTTTGGCAACACTTTCCGAAAGTTCTTTACGTTCCTTACTTGCATCGGGCGTTGTTATTGCAGCCCATGAAAGAGCAATAATCCCGATAATAAATACACCGATAGAAAAACGCAATAATTTCTTCGCAAAAAGCCTTTGACTTTTAAAGAACTCCATTAATCCATTGGAGAGTTGCGTTTGATCCCCAAATCTATCGATTGCCATTTTAACAGCTTCTTTTTCCGATTTACCTTCTACTTTTAGTTCTTCAACAATTTCTAACAAGTGAGACCGCATTTCTTCTTTTAAATCTTTTATTTCTCCCTCACTTCCATCAAAGTCACGATAAACACTATCTATATATTGGTTAATTTTCTTCATGATTTTCTCCCCCTTCCAAAAATGAATCGATAATTTTTTTAACAAATTGCCATTCCGAACGCTTTATTTCAAAACCTTCCTCACCTAGTTTAGTAAGTTTATAATATTTTCTTCTTCCTCCTGGTCCTTGTTCATCACCCCAATACGATTCAATCCATTTATTCTTTTCTAATCTCTTTAAGGATAGATAAAGCGTGCCTTCCTTTATCTCAAATTGATTATCACTTTTATCGCGAACGTATTTTGCTAACTCATAGCCATACATGTCTCTGCTATGCAAAAGAGATAGGATTAACGTATCAATATGACCTTTTAACACTTCTTTGTTTATTTCCAATGTTTATCACCACCTACTATATTATCTATTATATCTACATTACTATATAATACAAGGTATTCATTTAAAAAAATATTGGAAATAATAAAAGTTTCAAACTTGGCAGATTTCCTTTCTTCAATTATTCTGCCCGTTAGTTTTAATGAATTACTTCACAATCCAAATGTATGATTTCAAATATTTCTATAAATTCGGTTTACACTAAACTGTTTATTTAAGAAACTCCTTTCAATCATTTACTTAATGCTCGTTTTTATCAAACTTTATTCCAAAGCTACATGAATGGCATGCGTAATAAATTCAGTACATATATCACGTTCACTTAATTTCTCCTTGTTTACAAGAATCACTCTCTCATTTATGTCTATTATAATTTTATTTATGGAATAAACATTATGATATTGTCGTTATATTCGAATTCTTTTTATGTATAATTTCACTAAATACTTATAGAGCAATAGTGATAAATGCAAAAGCACTCTGTTATCCTCCTCCAACATCTTAAAAGACCTAAAATACTCTCCTATAAATATTCCCCTTAACCAATCAATATCATTCTATGAATACTCAAAGGACAGCGTTTTAATAGACTATGTATAACAATATATATACATTTAATTTGCTGATAAAATTTATCCTTTAAAACATTTAGACCTTGGAAATTTTCACTATTTATTAGTAAAGCGTTAGTATTTTCGTCAATTTTATTAATGCTAGATATAACTTTTCTTCTTAAATTTTCATTTTCTATCAGTTTAGTGTCAAGGACTAATTGATTGTTTGATTCTAAATCACTTATGTTTTTAATAGGTGTGTTATATTCTTGTTTAAATTCTTTAATTATACTTTCTTCTTTAAGAATTTCTCCATAAATTTCATTAGGAACCTTGTCTAATGAAATTAAGAAGTTTGTACTTAATATTTTTTTCTTCATCTTAAAAAGATTTTTTTGAAAAGATTCAATGGCATCAAGGAAATCGATAATTTGATCAACTACATTATTAAATGCCTTGCCAATTATTACAGTTGTATTATCTTGATTAGCGTGAAATATATGGTCTAAATCAGAGAATATGATGTTTTTAATATACTTCTCTTTTTCTTTAGTTAAAAACCCTTTTAAATCCTGATGTATAAAATAATCTGAGTCATTGCCAACATAGAATTTATTAAGGTTTTCATCCAATTTGTATACTAAATTCATCAACTGGTCATCTTTAAGTGCCTCTTTTCTTTTTTCATTATTACTTCCCAAAGTTTTAAATTTATCATGTTTAACTAATTCACTAAGGTACTTGTCCTTTTTTATATATAACTTAGATATACCCTTTAATTGACCATTTTGAATTTTATTATAATTACCCTCAAGGTTATTAAATATTAATGACTTCTTTTTATCATTTTTATATAAATAGACATCACAGTCTTCCTCGTAATTAAATACTTCATTTAAAATTGCCTTATATATATTATCTTTTGGCGTGGATTTTTTGGATAAATTAAAAATTACTCTATATACATCATCTATTTTCTCAATGCGTTGAAACTCATAATGTTTTACTTGACCTGACTTATTATTGTTATGAGTAAATTCTTCTCCTTCTGAACTTGACTCAAATCGATATTCTATTACTTTATTATCAATATTAAATTTTACATTGTTAAACCCTTCTGCTGTCTTAATATAAATATTTCCTTTGTTTTTCCAATGAAATAACTTATCCGAACCATCATAATCTGAATCATATTGTATTTTATAATCTGAAACAATTTTGCTATTATAACCAAAATCCCCATTATTATAGTAGTTCTCAAAAAAGTTAAGTATGTAATTATAAATTTTATCTTCTAACTCACTTTCGATTCTAGAACTATTGCTGTTTTTTAATGTTTCAAGTGCTTCCAAAATCTCTTTTTTATTTTCGGGGTTTTTATAATTAACAAATTGTACAATCCTTTGATAATTTGAAGGAACATCTTTTATTAAATCCTGTTCGTCAGGCCCACCTTTTTCATTTACAAAATTCTCCACAATAAACTGTTGAGAAGCCATTTGATCATTAGTGATTTCACTTAAAGTTTTTTCTATAGTTTTCCTTAAACTATCTTCTTCATCACTTTCTATAAATCTATCTATCTCTTTTTGTTTTAATTTCAACAATTTAAATACACCAAAATCTAAATCATTTTCATTATAGTGAAACATTTCTTTCAGATGAAATTTTAATTTTTCAAAGGAATTTGTAGCCATCTTATAATCCTCCTGATCTTACTTATTATTTGCTTATAATTTTAACATATAAAAACCTAAACACCTTTTATTGTTTATTTATCAGTTACAAATTTGAATATAGAACTAATTTTAGTAGTTTTAAATATTTCTCTGTCCTTTAAAAATATACATCGTTACATATCTTTGTTTTCCTATTTTTTTGTTTTATTTCTATGCAATCTTTTTACTTCCCTATTAGACCAAAAAATAAGAGTGCTGGGGAAAGGAGAAAGTCCAACACTCTTCGTATAAATTATAATTATAAAGATAGAAAATTGGTTCATAAACTTTGTACTTTGAAATTTGGCTTCCTAAGCACGTCAAATACACGCTGGTAATTTATCTTATCTTTTATATCATTTAGGTATTCTCCTACTCGAATAACTTAAAGTATTCCTCACACTTACAAATCAATTTATCACCTTTTATAGGTTGAAACTTAACGCTGAAGCAATAAAATTACTTCAACCTGTCTCTTCTCTTAGTTTTTCTTTCAAATCAGAAATAAATTCGTTTGAATGTTTTTGAAAGTACTTTCTTCGGAGATTATAAAATTTATTTGGAATGGGTGCAAACTTGCACCTTCGTTCATAAATACATGATTGAATTTCTTTTGCCTTATTAATAATATTATCGTTATTATACAAATGTATGTTTTCGTATATTTCAATTAAACTTTTATTAATATCTTCGCCTTCTTTAATATTTTTATAATTTTTATAAATGTAACCAAGTCTATCGATTAGTAAAGTTAAAAGAGGGTAAAGACTACTTATAAGAACAACTATGCTCGTAGTTCTATATATAATCAAATATATTATTATTAATAAAGCAAACAACAGTATATTAATTCGTTGAAATTCTCTTCGTAGATTTAATTCCCATTCACAGTTTTCAATCTGACACAATATAATTGCTCTATTACGGGGAACACCTTCAACATTTGAATACCAGTCTTTCACCCCCCCATCCTCTCCATTATGTGTTACTTCAAATTCATATTCATTGGTGTACTTATTTTTTAATTGAATGGCTAATTTATGTAATTCTGTCGTTTTTATTTTAGGTGAAAATAAATCGAAACCAAATAATGTTCTATCAACTATTTCTTGAATATTGGCAGCATTATTTAATTTATTACTTTCTCTTATAGATAAAATAATAAATGACATTAGCCATAACACGTAGAATAACTTAAAATAAATATTGTTTTGAATAAAACTGATTGCACCTAAAATGTAGAAGAATAAACTAACACAAAAGAATATCGACAATATGCCTTTTGATCTAGAATACAGTTTTCTTTGTGCAAATAGGTATAAAAGTAATTCACTAGTATTTTGTTTTTTATTAATATTATTCATAATCTGTTTAGTAATTTTCTTCTACTCCTTTCTGTATCTACTTAGTTTATTTTCACGAACTGTTCTACTAAATGAAACCAGCCTGTTTATCTCTAGCCATATATAATTCAATTAACCATATTTAGGGAACTCACTTCCTAAGATTTCACCCCATTTTTTTATTGATTTCTCATGATCTTTGTTTTCAGTTTCTTCTTTCACTGCTTCACATGCCTTATCATAATCATTGTTGGCTCTATTAGATATTTTTAATTTTTCATCATAAGTAAGCGTATTTAAATCTCCCTGTATTTCCTTAGGATCATATATCGGGTTCCAAATATTATTGCTAATAAACAATAATAGATCCTTAAATCTTAGATCAATATAATCGCTAGTTTCATCACGGATATCATAATATTCTAATAATAAACATTCTAACGCATATGAAGGAACCGATGGCATCGTAGGTCTCACATTCCAATATTTAACTAGCCTTATGGTATCTAGTAATTTTCCACTGTGTTTTTGATTTAACGAGGTTACTCGTACTCTGTCTTTTCGTGGATCAGTCTTCTGCCAATTGCCTTTACCATCTGGGATTAAATAGTAACTTCTATCGTACGAATCAGTTTTGGTCATAAAGCAAGGGACTATATCAAAATTCCATTCATATGATTTTAGTTGTAAAGTTGCAGCGGCTTCATTTTTATGAGTTTCAGCATGCTTATAATCATTAATATTTTTAAGTCCAGTAATAAACTTATTTATAACCTTCGTCGAATTGAGGACATTACTATTGTTATTGCAACAATTATATTGAGGAGAATTACTATCATGCACGTATATTTTAACTTCATTTAGATTTTCATAATAAGAACTACCATCAGCATTTATTCCTATCATATTATCGATATCGTTTAGAGGTCTTATCTTTGTTCTCCTAGCAAAAGAACCAAATGAAATGTCAATATCACTGTATAAGTTAAAAAAATTACTATCAGAATTTAACCCATGAATATTATCAATTAAATTATCACGACTTTTTCTTGCTCTTTTTGTCTTATTGGGATCTAAATTCACATTTTTACCCATGAACTCATTAAATGCACCATTTACTGTAGTAGCCATATATATCCCCCTTTTAGATTCGTTATCCACAAAATATAATGCTGTTTGGGTTGGTGACATGATTGAAATGTGTTTCACGTTAACGGTTGTGGTTTGAACTGATTGGGGTTAGTCTAATCTCTATCCAAAGACAGAGTAACGTGCTTGGTATTCATGGTGGGACTATTCCGTTGTTGTTGAAGGGTTACCCTTCCTTAATATGGAATATCCACGAATCTATTGTATCACAACAACCTTTTTATACGTAACAAACTACGAACAAACTTTCTTGTCCAACAGTTAAATTATCAAAATAATGAAGAGAGGATCTATCCTCCCTTATTTGAATCAGTTATGTCCTTACGCTTAAAGAAATACTTTTACAAATACTAAAAACATAATCCCAAGGATTAAAGTAAGTAATACAACATGAGCAGCCCTAAGAACACATAGCAATAACCTTTGTCTTTTTGTCATTAGTAAATTCTCCCTTCTATAAGAATAGATTGTATGCCCTGACCTTCTTGGGAACATTACTTCTCCAAAAAAGAAATGCACACAGAGGCAGAGATTATCTGTCTGTGTGCTATTTGTATTTGGCAAGTAAAAAATGTATGAAATGGCATTTAAAAATGTATGCCACTTGCCATCCCTGATTATTGCTGAAGTAAAGACTCTTTGTAACGAAAGCTTTCACCATTAAATACAAGTAAATGTGAGTGATGAATGAGGCGATCTATGACTGCCTCCGTTAATATTGGATCTCCAAAAACATGGTTCCATTGACCAAATTGAAGGTTTGTCGTTATAACTAAGCTTTTGGTTTCGTAACACATGGAGATCACTTGAAATACCAATTCTGCACCCTCTTTATGAAGAGGAATATAACCTAATTCATCCAAGACAAGTAGGTCCAATTTTTCTATTTGTTTCATTAGTTTAGGGAGGGAACCTTTTTGGTTCGCCTCAATTAACTTATTCGCTAGAGATGCCACCGTAAAGAACTTCACTTTACTGCCAAAGCTATGTATGGCATTCAAGCTAAGTAATGTTGCCAAATAGGTCTTTCCTGTTCCAACACCACCATATAGAATGAGATTTTCCTTTTGATGGATAAAATGCCCTTCAAGTATCTCTTCCCGACTAATCCCTTGAGGGATTTGGATATGTTCCCATTGAAATGGCTGATTTCCGGTCTTTGGCAGTTGTGCCTGATTTAATAATAAATTGATTTTTCTCTCTTCTCTATTCTGCACTTCTTGTTCGAATAACTTTAAGAGATACTCCTGGTGATTTTCTGCTTCTACTTCATGAAAATGTTCTCGTATCCAACTTAACTTTAAGCGTTTCGCATAGGCTTCGATCTTGTCCTTCATTATGATTCACCCCTTTCTTGAAGAAGAGAATCATAATGGGATAACCCTCTTGTTGCTGCTGGCATTTGCGGTACTGAAATATTAGGCTCGATCGTATCATAAGTATTGTCTTGATGAAGAAGAGAATAAAAACAATGCTTAATTTGATCAGCACTTGGATGTCCATGTGAAGAGGCCATCGTTAAAGCTTCATTCAACAATGAAAAGTCATTATTCTTCAGAAGACTTCCTAGTAAGCGTAAGGTACTCTTCTGTTCTTCCTCCGTACAATTCCTTAAATAATCAGACCATACAAATGGAAATTGGTTATAAAGACTCGAATATTTGATAGCTCTCGGTCGTTTAGATAATAAATCTAAATATGGTTGCCAGATCATTGATTTCCGTTTCACACCATATAGTCGATCGTGTTTGACAATGACATCGTTATCTTCATTCAAAATAGTAACTTCATTATAAGTAATGGATACTCTTACTTTTTGCTTTGCAAATCTAGGAGTAGTAGAATATTGTTTTTTGTCTATAGTTACGATGCCATACTTGTCTGCTTTTACTTCTTGATAACGAGCACATTCAAATTTCTTTTCAGGCAACATTAGCCAGTTGGCTTGATCTTCTTCATATAATTTAGATTGAAAAACCTGTTTATCATAATGTAGACGCTCACGGTCTTCTTCGGCTAAGGCCCATAATGTTTCGTTAAAATGGTCGAGATCTACAATCGTATTCTCTGGTAAGAGAAAGTTATTTCTCACATATTTAATCATGGCTTCGACATGCCCTTTTTCATTGCCCTTTCCAGGGTTACAAAATTCATATTGAAAGCCATAATGTAAAACAAATCTCTCAAACGTATCGGTTAGTTCACGTTCTCCTTTAGAAAAGATTTTCTTCACGGCTGGTGAAAAATTATCAAAACGAATAGTTTGGGGGACCCCACCCATATGATGAAACATCCGTTGTAACCCCTCTAGTAAACACTCTGTATTTTCCGAAGGAAATATTTGAAAATAAAAACCATTACAATTCGGAAAAGACATAACTAGATATGGAAGGTCAATCACCTCGGACATATACTTAAAAGGTGCTGTTCCAAAGTCAACCTGAGCCGTACCAGGAATCGATTCGAGAGGTAATGCGGCATCCTCCATCGTTTCTTTTAATTCCTTTTTTCTTCGAGATACATAATCCCTCACTGTTCGATCGGATCCTTTGAAACTATGAAATTTCTTTAATTGTTGATACATTTTCTTTGACGTTCTATGGTACTTCTTTTTCTTGTTTAAATCTTCTTTTAACCACTTGTCTATAATAGGCCTAACAGGGTCCAGTACTGGAGCTTTGCGCTTTTGTTTTTCCTTCCTTTGAAATTCCTCTTGATTTGCATATTTATTTACTGTACGTGGATCAATCCCCATCTTCCTACCTACGCTGGCATATGTTTCTCCTTTTTGATTTACCTCATATCTGATATAATCAATTTCAGCCACTGCTAACATCTCCTTAATAACCTCCTGTCGAACGTTGTTGGTCCAACGAGGAGTTTAAAGTTATTTTGAGAGGTTGGCAAGTGGTTTTTTATTTATATAACTCCCTTTTGGGAACTACATAAATTAACTGCCAAAGACTACATTTTTAGTTTGCCATAAACATCTAAAAAAGCATCTAACTTCTTGCCATGATAATATTAATGGTTCCTCCATTATTTTTTGTCCTTTAGCAAAAGTCCCTTTGTGTCTTTCTAATTGCTTTTGATCTAGAAATGAGTTATAACCAATTTTATTTTCAATCAATATAGAAACATTATTTGAAATTATTGCACCATCCGGTATTCCATATTCCTTAGGTACCCCTTTTCTTATTTCTTTATTTTCCGCAATTCCAACTACTACTCCGATTGTTGTAATTTTTGAAAGTGGCGAACTTACTTGGTAGCGATATTCATAATTATTTATTGAGTTTGTATCTATATCTAACATATTAATAAAGGAAGTCGTTAACTCATTAGAGGAGTGCTGTAATACATTTAAAAATGCCTTTGTTACATTATTTTCGATTTGAAGAATTTGTGTCTTTTTAGAACTGTTTTTAGTCTGCCCCCTATAGTAATGAAATATATTTTGGTAAATTGACATTCTGAGCCCTCCTTTGAATCTTTAATTACTAAAACAATATAAATATTAGACTTCACTATCAATCTTTTCGACAAAAAAAGATAACCATGCTAATCCAATTCCAAGATAGGTAACTAATGGTAATAATAATTCCTTTAATGATAATCCAACTAAGCCTGCTGTTATGGTGGCTATAATGGCTAAATATAAATTGATTCTTGCTTTGATTACTTTTGGAGGGATATTCTTTACAGAAATATGATACATAAAATAAAACACTAAAAATACAGCGGACGTTAAGAAAAATATGTTATAAAATAACTTACTAGAATCAAAATTAAAATTAAGCATTGCATTTACAAATGCAATACAAATGCCTACGATAAAAAAAGATGCAAAAAATGAATAAATTATTATTCCATATAAAAAAGACCAATGATTAAATCTATCAAACAGTTGTGCTGGAGTTTCTGTCTCTTGACGTATAAATCTTGGTGGCTTTAACCAATAAAATCTTAGACTTAAGATAAAAAGTATTGAAAACATTGTTATCATTAACAATCCCAAAAGTATATTATTTAGTATTTCACTGACTTCTTTTAAGTAATACAATAAGGCTCCTACTAAAATAATTAATCCAAAAAGTATATTACCGGCCTTTTGCATACCTAAAAAACCCGGACTCTCTAACCAATTTATTACTTTTATTGATTCTAAAAATAATTTTTTGAAATTTTCCTTCATAAAAATCTTCTCCAATGTATTTTTGTAATATTATGTATTTTTATAGTATCATAAAAAGAAGGAAACAACTTAAAAAAGCGAACGTATTTTCTTATAATAGGAGAATTGCATGTTAGAATTCTTAGAAGAACTATTCAAAACAAGTAAAATAACTCCTTTAAAAAAGAGTGGAAATTTAAAATATGAAGCCCAATATCAAAAACAATTAATAATTGATAATGGGTTTGAAGTTGTAAATGTCTTTGAAGATAACCAAAGTATAATAGTTTTATACAGACACTTCTACGAGGATACACCTAAAGAAGAAGAAACGAATATAATTCTCTCCCTAAGAGTAATTACTAAAAGCGGAGTAAAACATCCTGACCCAACTATTAAAGCATTTTTTAATGATATTTTTTCGGAAATTAATTTAGCAGATATCGATATCAAAGAACACATGTCAAATGAAGGTTATGGTTCAATACTCCTTAATAATTTAATTAAAATTGCGATAAAAAGAAATGTTTCAATGATATCTGGGTGGATATCTAGTGTAGATGAAGATCATATTGAACGCCTTTTATACTTTTATAAAAAACATGGATTTGAAGTAGTTTTAAAAGAAACTGGTAATAAAACTAATAACATAGGGGATTTAGTTTGGATTAATAATAATTAAATCATTACCGATTCATAATTTAATTTCATTTTGTTTGACAATCCCTTTTCCAATAAATTATAGAAAACAGGGATTGTCAAAATGAGATTACTATTAGAGTTTTAAGAGTATTTCTCTGTCTATAACAACCTCTACTCTCTGCTTTACCACTATTTGTGATACGGTTCACCCTCTCATAGATCAAATTCATCCACATCCCCCGCCCCGCTTCCTCGTTAACCACATCAAGTTGCCGGAGTATTTCATCTGCCTTTTTATCTTGTTCCTCCGTTGTAATGAAGGCATCTTTTGGAATGCATAGGTTTGTCCATTTGAGATTCCTGGTACCGAACTACCGGGGAATATCACTACAGTCTCAAATTAGTTTTTCTACTTTCCTCTCCTTTTTCCACCAGATCTTGATATACCTGAAAACGCCCCACCAACTACTTCATTTCTTGATTTGTCCCCATCACTATCCATTGAATTGTCATTTTCGTAACAATTGGTCCTCAAATTCTGTGTTTTTTCATATGTAATATAAAAAAAGGTAGTTCATTCAGGAGTACATGTTGATGTTTTGTACTCCTAAACGAACTACTTCCAAAACGATTATCTCTTATTATTTTACAGGAATCCAAATTTCAGAATACAGATCCGGATCGGCGGGATCTTCTTCTGAATACACTTCCAATTCTGGTGTACCCGCATGCTGGTAACCACTTGAAGGAAACCATTCTGAGAAAATTTTCTTCCACGCGTTCTGCATAGCATCTGGCATGGGACCATGAACTCCGAATACTGCCCATTTGGAAGAGGGTATATCCAAAATTGATAATCCATCAGGCGGGGACCCATCATAGGTGGTACCTATCCAATAGTCAATGGAATGGGAGCTTTTATCAACACACACTCCTAAAACTCCTTCAATGGCACCATCATTCAACCTGAACAATAACTCATCGGTTCCATCTGAATTTACCTTTTCCCACATTTCTGGAATCCCTTTATTATTTTCCTCATTGACCAATGAAAATTCCCTCTTCATTCCCGCGACTTTGAAACCTTCCCGCTCAACAATCTTATACTCCATAGGTTCTGCTCCTTTCAAATTCACCTGGATCACCAGGCGGTTATAGGATGTTAGCTTTCCGGAATTTTTTCTGGCATCACTGGGTGTCACACCATGCTGCCTGCGAAAGGCCTTCGTGAAAGCTTCGGGAGTGTCGTAGCCATATTTGTATGCGATGTCAATCACTTTAGCACTTGTTTCCATTAACTCATGGGCAGCTAAAGCTAGACGGCGGCGCCGAATATAGTCGCCTATAGATATATCAGTCAATATTGTAAAGGTACGCTGAAAGTGAAATACTGAAAAATTTGCCTGGCCAGCAATGCTTTCAATGGATAGATCATCCAGCAAATGTTCTTCAATAAAGTCAATCGCCGTCTGTATGGACTCAATCCACGTCATATCGCTCACTCCCTATTTAGATCGTAACAAGTCTTCATTTTTTGGTCCTGTCATTCTGTGCTTTCAGGTGACAGACGATTTAATTGAAATAAATCGTTCTTTCTGGCACTATGAATAGCTATTTTTGATTGTTGACTTATGCTAAGAATACAAGGGATTTTTGTGAAATATATTTAAATACTTAAGTCTTAAAAATCATAAAATACCTTCAAAAAATTCCAAACATTAAGTAATCTTATCTATATTATATACGTATGTAGGCTGCGAAATAAAGTAGGGAAGTGATTTAAATGTTTAATGTAGGTGGAGTAATTATTCCTGTCACAGATTTAAAAAAGTCAAAACTGTGGTACGAAGAAAACTTAGGTCTTACGAAAGTTGATGAATGGAATAATGACGAAGAACTTGGTGCAGGTTATTGCTTTAAGAGGTGCGATATTCCCCACATAAGACCTTACCATCCACAGAATATAATGTTCCATAGCAGTCGTACTCCCCGGGTAATTATATGATGGATATGTTGAAAAAATATTCAAAGGAAACAATCTAAACATTTATTCTCTCTTTACATAGTTACAAATTTATAAATCTCAAAGTTTAAGGAATACTAAAGACTACATAACATTGAATACACACTATGGAGGAATGCTACATGCCTGAAAAACCCGGACTTACTTCATCAGAACTTGGTACGCTATGGCTTACTTACCAGCAAAAAACAATGATTCTAAGGATGTTGGAATATTTCATAGAGAAAGCCGATGACGAAAAAGCAAAAAACATAATGGTTGACTTATACGATGAAATCGACCCATATGTAGAGAAAATAGCGGTAATTTTCCAAAATGAAGGAGCTGCAATACCAGTCGGTTTTACTTCCGAGGATGTCAACAAAGGGGTACCAAAACTTTACGACAATGGTTTCGATATTATGTTCGTTCGCTTGATAACGGAAATTAGTATGGGTCTGCACACACTAAATATAACCATGGCATCTAGGGAAGATATTGTCATGATTTTTAAAGATCTCACTGCTATTACGCAAAAATATTACAATGCTTGTACACAGTATTTGATTGAAAAAGGAATGCATGCCCGGCCGCCGTATGTTTCCATGCCCAAAAAGGTTGAGTTTATTACAGATACTTCTTATTTAAGAGGATGGCTTAATCCGTTTAGTAGAAAACGAACGATGAATACAGTAGAAGTTGCTAATATGTTCCATGCGATTGAAACAAATATTATGGGGCTAAAATTTATTACTGGTTTTGCGCAATGTGCAAATACTCCCGAAGTAAAAAAATACTTCACTAAAGGAGGGGAAATTGCCAAAAGCATCATTAAGGAACTTAACGAAGTCTTTCTCGAAGACGGTGTTCAAGCACCTGTTGTATCGGGTGGAAATCCAACACGTTCAACAGTGGCTCCGTTTTCTGATAAAATGATGATGTATTGTACAAGCCTTTTCTGCAGCTTTGCAATTGGAGGAAACTCTCTGGGAACTGCCTTTAGCTTACGAAATGATTTGGCGCCTAAAACTGCTGCTTTCATTAAAGATATCTTTGAATATGCCCATGAGGGAGCGAAAATTATGATTAGGAACGGTTGGATGGAAGAACAACCTCCAATGGAAGAGCGAGAAAAACTTATATAATAACTACTTCTAGCATACTATTGTATCAACTTATTAAAGAGCGCTTTATGAGGTTCGTTATGTATCTGAGGTTATAGTGAAAAATGGTGGTGGAGCCGGGAGACATCCTGGTTCCATTTTTTGATTGCTTGCGCTACTCTTTTACAGATAAATAAATCTAACGTTAAAAGTATAAAGGGACTGCAAGAGATTAACATCTTCGTTCTCCATCATGAAGAATTCTAGGGGTTACGAAGTTTGTATTTAATGCAATAACAATCACTCGTTTTCCCCCTTAATCTTCGTCTAATTCAACTTCCCAGTCGTCACCAAAATCTTCTCCAGGAAGTTCAGCTATTTCATCTTCTGTATCATCATGTTCCCTTTGTTTCTTAAGGTACTCAAACCCCTCTGACGGAATAAACCACTTTCCACGATTAGATAATTGTTTACCTGAGATCTTTCCTTCCTTTATCCAATTACGAACGGTTTCTGTTGATACGCCATAGTAATCCGCTACTGATTTTGTATCGATATGCCTCACTCCATTATCATCCGTTGTTTCCTCAGAAAGTCCAAAGACGACAATAAACAAAATAAACAAAAATGACCCTATAATTCGAATACGCTCTCGGATTATCCTCTCCTTTTCCTGAATGAATGGAACTGCGAATCAGCGTGAATTTCTGTAAGCCCTAATGGCAGATTTTAATTTTTTCATATAGGTCTTTTCTAGTTTCGCTTCAGAACTATGGGCTTGGTTTTTATATCAATTACTATTATTGTAACACTCCAATAAAAATAATTGTTCGTATATTCTGAATCCAGCTCCTTTTCAGAAAGATTAGGCTACCTGATCTTAATGGTTCAGTTATGGGAGAGAAAACAATAATCCTAAAACGAGTGCTAAACGATATGTTATTTTATACATCATTTACTTACTCGCTAATACTCGCTAATGAAGCAAGTGTATTTGGCATTTAATATATGTAGGTTTTGGCCGTATGAATATTAGATTTTATGTATAATTAAGATATGTAGTTATTGGATGATGCGGTATTTTTATTCAACATACCTTTAGATAGCTTGTTCAACTAAAGGGCAGGAAAGTGGAACAAGAATTTAGTTTTTAATATTAATATAAAAAGTGAGGAGGGATTATTGATGAAAAGGCTAATAAGTATATCTCTTATTGCTGTCTTATCAGTAGTATTGATTTATTGGGTTGTTTTTTCAGATTTTGAAATTGGAAAATATGATAATTTTCAAGAAGCAATTGAAAAAGGTATTCCTTATAAAGTTAATGATATCATCCACACTGAACAATATGATCATGTAACCATTGTTATGTACACGACAGACCCTAACAAAGAAGACTTTCCTTTTGCAAATTACGAAGCACTTGCATTAGCCTTCTTTAAAGGAAGTGATGAAGAAGGTTGGTCAAACATTGGTCATCATGGATGGACACATTACGAGAATGATAATATGACGGTGTATATGGAACCTCTGCGTGAATATGATAATAAAGGGAATGAACTGCATGAATTTTATGTGGTGTTTGGTAAAGTAAATAATCCCGAAATTGTAGAAGTAGAGACCAAAACAAAGGAAGAAGAGTCATTTGAAGAAGCTGAAATTATTAAACATCAAGGTAAAAGTAAACGTTATTATTTCAAAATAGGTAGTGAAAGTATTGTCAGAGGATTATCAGAAAGTGGAGATGTAATAGACAGGCAAGGTGGATAAAATGGCGGATTGTGAAATTATGTACTTAAACATCAAAAAAGAAATAGTAGCTTATATTGTGTTTTTAACTTGGATTGGATGCTAGTAACAAATCGTATCGATAGTTCTATTGGCTATGTCCTTTATCTACTATTAGGAATGCTTTCTCTTATTGCAGAAAGGAATGGAGAACAAAAATATCATCGTGGGAAAGTAAAAAATGAATTACATAAAATGAAAACTTTAAATATGAAATAGGATTATTGTGAATATATGAGTTTTTCCTATCTATGGCCTGCATCACCCACCAACACCACGAAAGCACCCGATACCTCAAATGGCCTTTTGAAGTATCGGGTACACAATAACTAAGCTTACACCAGCGCTTCCTCCAACTGGTGGCTTTTTCGATCATCACTGATAAGAAAGGTTAAAATATCCTCTGCAGCATGTTCGTTAATGAATGCTTTTTGCGCTTGTTTGATTTTGTTTAATTTTTCGTGGTCATTAGCTAATAGGTCACCAATCACTGGTTTGATATCCTCTGTGTCTTTACAAATGACGCCCAGGTTGGCACGCTCGGCAAACGATGGGTTGTCTGCTTCCTGTCCTGGTAAAGCGCCTGTAATCACTAAGGGGGTGTTGGCCGCAACGGCTTCGTGCATCACATTCGGGCTGCCTCTTGTAAAGGCAATGTCAGCATCCAGCATCAATTCGTGGATGGCATGGACGAACCCGTAGATTTGCACTTTATCTCCATATCTGCCTTTCAGTGAATGTTCCAGCTTGGCTTTTAATTTTTCATTTCTACCCGCTACAATTTTTACCTGACAATCAAAGTTTTCCAGCAGGTTCCTGGCAATCGTGTCCATATTGCCGACACCTTCTCCTCCACTCATAATCAAACAGGTCAGCGAAGATTTAGCATTGGTTTTTTCTACAGCAGACTGCGGATCTGAATGATTGGTATCCGAATGCTCTGAATCCGGGAAAAACTTAGATCGCACAGGGAAGCCAAGTACTTTAATTTTTTCTTCATCAACCCCGAACTCCATACATTTTTCCTTTGCTTCATTCGTAGGGCTTAGAATAAATTCCGCTCTTGGGTCTGCCCATAAAGGATAAATATTCACCAGGTCCGCGATCAATGTATAGAAAGGGATGTGAATGTTGTGTTTTTCCAGGATATTTATAATCGACCCGTTAAAATTCGGATGAACAGATAAGATGATATCTGGCTTGACCTTCTCTATTAATGCTAAAAAGTTTTTTTCAACCAGGCGCTCTATTAGTGTATTAACGAAGGATGCCTTCACTGCAGATACATTCCAAATGAGCTTCCACAAATCCTCTGACGTTCTTGTGATAGGCCCATAGGATTTACCTACACCTGTCAGCAGCTTTCCTCCCAGCGAGAAGCCATCAACGACTTCAACCGCTACCTCATCATGTCTATCAATTTTTTCGCAGATTGCTTCTGTAATACTCTTATGTCCATGTCCAGTATGGTCAGAAGAGATAATAAGCATTTTTTTCTGCATACGATCCAGCCTTTCTTGAGCAAATAAGCTCAAATCAATCACTCTATTATAAAACTTAAACTTGAAAAAATATATCGGTCTTAAAAATCCTCATAATCCGTTAAAAAGGTTAAAAAATATTCCTGTCTTTCTTATAAGCTAACGTTATTGTAGTACGATACACACCTCGTTACAAGGCTTAATAGATTCTCTGTTTATCCATACTCCTGCTTCCAAGGCCCTCAAAGCCATGAGCCTCATACGTTTTCTGCCCCTTTTCTCTATCCATAAGTTTCCTGGGTTTTACACTATTTTAACACTATTAGTAAAATAATGGATGTGACAAACGTCTTTATTCATTGTTTAAATGAATATAAGATCAAAGCCATCCTGTGCTAAAATAATAGAGTTGGTTACTTGATAAAGTGAAACTTCCATCAGTATGGGGTTTTACAGCCAGTTCATGCATGATAAACAAAGGAGCTTCCACGTGAAACGTTCGAACTTCCATATGTACTATACCATATTTGTATTTATTGCACTTGCTGCATTTGAACATATTATTATTGGGCTGTTTCCGCCGCTGTTCCCTTATATTTCAGAGGATTTATCGCTGGGAGAAGGCAGTCTGGGCTTCATATCCGGGATGAATATCCTGGTCACCGCAATTTCTTCCATCTATTGGGGCTATTTATCCGGAAAATATAATCGGAAACGACTGATTATGATCGGGACGCTCCTCTGGGTAGGGTCGATTTTTTTAACCGCGACCAGCCATAGTTTTGTAGAATTACTATTCTATCAGATTTTAACCGGGATTGGCCTGGGTTGTATGGCGTCTATCGGGTTCAGTGTGCTTACCGATTACATTCCTTATCGTAAGCGGGGGCTGCTGTTAAGTTTATGGGGAATGGCTCAGGGACTTGGAGGAATTGCAGGTTCCATGATGGCGTCTTTAACAGCTACCAGTACAAGCTGGCGGTGGCCCTTTGAAATCATTGGGCTGATTGGCCTGGTTCTTATCTTTTTATATGTTTTCATTACGGAGCCAAACCGCGGGGCCGCCGATCCGGAATTGAAAAATATGGAACCCAGCAATCAGACCTATGATTACGTCATTGAACTTAAGCATTTAAAAGCGATTCTGCTAAAAGGCAGTAATGTTTATCTGTACATCCAGGCGCTGTTTATGAACATAGCAACAGGAAGTCTGATTTGGATTCCTACTTTGTATACGTATAAAATGATTCAGCAGGGCTATGCGATGGATACAGCCGTCATCGCTTCCGGGTTTTTATATGCGATTTTTCAGGTGGGTGGCATGGCATCCGTATACCTTGGTCATCTTGGCGATCGGGTCCAGCGAAAAAGCTTTAAGGGTAGGGCTCATTTAACTGCATTATTTGTCATCTTTACGCTCCCGCTCTATGTATGCTTTTTCGCCATCCCTATGAATGGACTGTCCCTGCCTGATGGGGGCAGCTCCATCGCTATTTTGTTCAGTCTTATTCAGCAGATCTTTTTCAATCCATGGGTGGCCTTACTGTTTGTATTATCCTTTATCGCCTCTGCTTTTCAGTCGGCAAACACACCGAATTGGCTGGCGCTTATTACGGATGTGAATCTGCCGGAACACAGAGGAACCGCCTTTAGTGTGGCGAACCTTTTTAACAGTATTGGACGAACCCTTGGGAATGTAGGGGTAGGGATTATTCTTGGCATGGTTGGCACCCATTTTGACCAGCCCTATAACTACATTATGACTCTATCGATCCTGCAGCTGTTTCTCATTCCGTCCGCCATTTGTTATTGGAAAATGGCGAAGAATAACGTTACGGATATCAGGCATGTGAAAAGTACGTTAACTTCACGCGGGAAAAAGGATACACCTTAAGATAGAAAAATTTGAAACTAAATGTCTATGAAAATCGTCATTTATTCGTGACACTTTTTCGGGATTATAAGATAAATAGACTGCGGGGGAACATTGCATGAAGACAAAACAATTCCACTTACCATTATATATGATAGCCAGTATTCTTTTCGGGTTAAAAACACTCCTTGTATATATGTTCATTTTTGATATGTCGATTGATAATCTGATGCAGGCCATCCTGTTTTTCCTTAATCCATTCATTTCTGCGTTTGCATTTTTCGGATTAAGCATCTGGTTTAAAGGCAAATATCAGAAGCTTTTTATTTGTATCGGAGCGTTTATAGGAACCATTATTGTTTGGGCAAATACAATGTTCTACCGGGACTTTACGGATTTTATTACCATTCCCGTGATGTTTCAGGCCAATAATGCAGGGGATGTCACGAATAGCATTTCCACGCTTTTCCACTGGACAGATCCTTTATTATTTATCGATGTGATTACGCTCGTCTTCCTCAGCTTTAAACAGGCGACAACCAGCTATATTCGCAGGAAAAAGCTATCCATTTTAAGCTTATCAGCCGTCATGGTCCTTGCCAATTTGCTGCTTGCGGAAGTGGCCCGCCCGCACTTATATACCAATGTTTATGATCGGGAGGATATTGTGAAGAACATTGGTCTCTTTAACTATCACCTGTATGATATCGGTTTACAATCCATGACAACCTCCCAAAAGGTTTTTGCCGATGGATCGAAACTGAATGAAATCAAGGATTATGTGAATGAACACGTGAAAAGCAAAGAAAAGTCCGATTTATTCGGGATTGCAGAAGATAAAAACCTTATTTTTGTTTCATTGGAATCGGTGCAAAGCTTTGTAATTGGCAACAAGGTTAATGGCGAAGAGATCACACCCTTTTTGAATGATTTAACGGAAAACAGCTATTACTTTGAGAATTTTTATCATCAGGTAGCCCAGGGCAAAACGTCAGATTCGGAATTCCTGGTGGGAAACTCGTTATATCCTTTACCGGGCGGGGCTGTATTCTTTGTTCGTGGACAGAATGAATATCATGCTATGCCGGAGAGGTTAGCTGAACAAGGCTATTCTTCTGCTGTGTTTCATGCCAATGATAAAAGCTTCTGGAACCGGAACATCATGTATGACTCAATGGGATATCAGAAGTTTTTTGATGAGACCGCTTATGAAATCACCAAGGAAAATTCAGTTGGCTGGGGATTAAAAGATCAATCATTCTTTACACAATCCATGAAATACTTAGAGGACCTGCCTCAGCCGTTTTATTCGAAGTTTATTACACTAACCAACCATCATCCTTATGGATTAGGGGAAGAGGATACATCCATTGAAGCTTTTGATTCTGAATCAGAAACGGTCAACCAATATTTCCAGACTGTACGCTATACGGACGAAGCCATACAGCAATTCTTTAAACAGTTAAAACAAGCCGGGCTCTACGAAAACTCAGTTATTGTCTTAATGGGCGATCACTATGGAATCAGTGAATATGAGTATGATGCACTTGGCCAATATTTTGGAGAAGAAATTGATGCCTATGACGATATACAATTACAGCGCGTTCCCTTCTTTATTCACATCCCGGGCCAAGAAGGAAAGGTGATGTCTAAAATTTCTGGGCAAATCGATGTCAAACCTACCCTTTTACATTTACTTGGCGTCGACACAACCCATGACATCGGCTTTGGAACCGATCTATTCACAAAGCAAAGAAAAGACTTTATCGCCTTCAGAGATGGAAGCTTTGTCAGTGATAAATACGTTTATACTGAAGAAACCTGCTATGAACGAGGCACCGGCCGCATCCTGGCAGAAGATACAAATAGCAGCAACCCTTCTGTATGCGAACCTGTAAAAGATCAAGTTCAAAAAGAGCTCGATTACTCGGATGATATTGTTTATGGAGATTTATTTCGATTTTATGATTTGAATGACAAAAGTGAATGATTTCCCTTACGAAACATAAAACTACTATAATGAAAATGAAGGAAATCTTTATAAAAACATCCAGGAGGTCCTATTCATGAGCAAAGTAGCAATCATTACAGGCGCAGGCAGTGGCTTAGGACAGGCTACCGCACTTCGATTAGCAGAAGAAGGAGTAAACATCGCAGTCGTTGATGTGAATGAAGAAGGTGGAAATGAAACCGTCGAGATGGTGAAAAAAGCCGGAGCAGATGCGCTGTTTGTAAAAGCTGACGTTTCCAAGCCTGAAGAAGTAAAAAATTATGTAGATCAGACCGTTGAGAAGTTTGGTACAATCGATTATTTCTTCAACAATGCAGGAATTTCCGGAAGCGGCCAGTTCTATCTGGACACAGACATCAGTGAAATCGAAAAAATTGTGGGCATTAACTTATTAGGCGCGCTTTACGGCGTTCGCTACGTTGCTGAGGTGATGGTGAAAAACGGCGGTGGTGCAATCGTCAATACATCTTCAAGTGCTGGGGTAACCGGACAGGATTCCGTAGTGACCTATTCCGCTACCAAGCATGGCATTGTCGGTTTAACCAAGAGTATGGTGGCTGAATATGCTAAGGATGGCCTTCGCGTAAATGCCATCGCACCAGGCCCAACCGAAACCCCAATGGTCAAAGAGTTCTATGAAGCCAACCCTGAAATGAAGGAAAACGCAACCGGCGGCATCCCGCAGAAACGTCTGGGTACACCAGAGGAAGTGGCCGAGCTCGTGACCTTCCTGTTAACATCCAAAGCACAGTACGTGAACGGTGAAGTGATTCGGATTGATGGCGGGTTTACGAATACGAAATAAAATAGCAAATACACTAATCAAAAGGAACCGGGGCTATCCCGGTTCTTTTTATGGATGAAGAGAATCAGAGGATCGTCTGGGGCATTTTACTTACTTCTTTTTATATTAAAATCTGATAAAAATGATAACGTTACCCCAACACCTAATAGAACCAAGTACGTTATTTCCAAAAACTCCGGTTCATTATTTATGAATACATCGAACACTAAAAGGGACAAGCCAATAACATTCAGACAAATACTAATATATTTTACAACTTCCCATTTTTTCACATACCCCTCATTAGTTCGAGACAATCTGCCTCACCCCTTTTCGCCTTAAGAAATACCTTATCCCCAATACAAATCATCTTTTCACTATCCCTCTTTGACACTTATCTTAACACAGAACAACCTGCCTTTCTCTTTTCGATATACCAAAAAGGCAATCATCCATCTGAAATACCGGGTACTTATTCCATCTGGTTATGGTAAAATCTATCTATGCGTACATAGGTCTTAAGCAGGGAAGGAGCATATACGGAGCCACGAACGGCTAAATCGAATATACAAACCACACCACCAAACCATCCAGAGAATACATAGGAAAAGGGGAAAAACAGCAATGATTAAGCAAATGTTTGGAAGTATGGCTATTTTATTTTTCATTTTTCTGGGGGCTTTTTTTATTTTCAATGAGGAACCAGAGGAAGAAACTGTAGAAGAGGAAAAAGAGCCTGAAGAGGTAAAACTGGAATTAAATTTACTGGAGAGGGTCGATAACTTGTGGGGAGAAGGCACGGTTGATGGTCATACGGCATTAGTATTCCGAAACGATCATAACTTCCCTGTTTACATAGACGGTATGGCTGCGGATTATTTCGACACAGATGGACATCAATTTGATTCAGATTCTTTCAGGTTCGTTCCTAAAATCGTTCAGCCTGGTGAAAAGGTATACGCTGTAAATAGTCCGATATTTGGGGATCTGCAGTTTGCCGAAGACTTCGGTGAATCCATCATAAATGTCCGTCTATCAGAAAAGAAGGATTACATGGATTATGTCACCTTGGAATTAAAGGATATTACGTTTAGAAAACATCTATACGAATCAGGAAATAATGGTTCCATCTACATAAGTGGTGTGTTAAAGAACAATGAAGATGAAAATGTTGATGGCGACAAAATAAGTGTGGTCGGTTTGTATTACGATGATTCAGGGAAACTAATAGGTGGTTTCAACACGCTCTTACACCAATCAGCTACACGGTTACATAAAGGCGAAGAAATGACATTTAAATATGAGCACCTAATGTTGAACAGAGAATTGGTCAATCGTATTCATAGCATTGAGATTAAAGCCGGGTGTTCAGCTTGTAATTAAGGTTACATCCATGTCGGTGCCAGGTACATAATTACTATATGCCTGGTACGTGGATAAACCTTTTTTCTCCTGTTCCCTTCAGCATCTTCGTAATAATTAGTTTCTTCAAAATGATTAATCCCTGCAGATTTTTTCAGATTGGAACAAGGGGGGGCGAGATGCCCCATCCTTGTTTTTTGATAATTATTTTTGTCCGGGAAAGTCATATACATACTCTGGAAAATCTGTGATGATGCCGTCTACTCCCGCTTCAAACAATTGATCTGCATGTTCCTGTTCTCTTACAGTATAAGCGTAAATATCCATTCCTGCCTGGTGTACGCGCTCGACTAAATTTTTGTCTACAAAATTCCGGTTTGGATTAAAGTAATCTGCGTAGGCTGCAAATTCCTGAAGCTGTTCATCAGTTACATCAGCCCAGCTCATACCTGCAAGTACACCGTGAGGAATATTCGGCAGCAGCTGCTTTGACGTTTGAACTGAGTCATGGTTAAAGGATTGAATAATAATTTTATTGTTGTCCGGTCGATGCATATTGCGCTCCATCAGCACATTCGCAACTTTTTCCTCTATTCCCGGGTATAACCCTGGAGACTTCAATTCGATTAACAGGCCGACTTTTCCCCGATAAGTATCCACGATTTCCTCAAAGGTTGGAATCTGCTCACCTGCAAACTCTTCACTAAACCAGCTCCCTGCATCCAATTGCTGAATTTCCTCCAATGTAAAATCTCCAACAAATCCTGTTCCATCAGTTGTGCGGTCGACTGTCGTATCATGAATAGCAATCAGTTCACCATCCTTGGTCATTTGCACATCGATCTCAATATAATCCGCCTTCATTTCCAAAGCTTTTTCAAATGCAGCCATCGTATTTTCCGGTGCATGACCAGATGCACCTCTGTGGGCAACATTGACAACCTGCTGCTGCTCTTGTACAGCAGGTTCTCCCCCCTCTGCTGCAAAGGCTGGAATTGTAAACAGGGACATAAGTAAAACAGACATAACCATGATAGACAGAATCCTTTTCATCAACAACATCTCCCCTCTCGATTTAACGTACCTGATACATAATTGGACAATGTTCATCCTGTGTACCAGGTACCTTTACTATAATAAATGTCTATTAAAATGAGATTAATTTCAGAATAAAAAATGGTAAAAAAAACCAGGTACATAGCAGCAATACAATAGTCCCCTAAACTATTAATCTAAAACACTGGCAGAAAAATCCCATACTTTCTTCATATTGAGGCGTTCACAGCATTTCTTTACACTATCTATAAAGCTAGTTTATATAAAATTCAAACAACTTTGCTAAATTGAGATGTGAACCATTTTCTACACATTTAGAAAGGAGATCGAAAAATGAGGAAATTGGAAAAGCTCCTATTAACAGGGATTGCTGCGGTTTGCTTATCTGGATTTTCAACGGAGGCTGCCAAGGTACCAGGCCATCCCGGGATGGAAAAGGCGAATCCCGCGGCCAAAAAGGATTCTTCTCGTTCCATTGAAGACGTAAGATTCATAGGTTCAGAAATATTACCAAACGAGTTTACTTATAAGGATACGGTTGCTGGTGGTTTTTCAGGTGTTACCTATAACCCTAAAAACCATAAATGGCTGCTGCTATCGGATGACAGATCAGACTTAAATCCTGCCCGCTTTTACAGCGCTAAACTCAATTACAATGCACGCGATTTTCAAAACGTCCAGCTTACCGACGTGACCTATCTTAAACAGCCGGACGGAACGCTATACCCAAACAGAGACCAATACCTTTCTGGAGCGGATGGCGTCATACCGGATCCGGAATCCATTCGTTTTGATCCGGAAGAAGGACATATCTGGTATACAAGTGAGGGAGACCGCAGCCTGGGATTCAATCCATATATCCATCAGGCGGCATTAGATGGACGTTATCTCTCAGAAACTCCTGTTAACGAGACGATAAAAATGAACAACCAGACTAATAAAGGTTTCCAAAACAATTTAGCATTAGAAGCTTCTACTTTCTCTGCTGACGGGCAGACATACTGGACAGCCATGGAGGGCCCGCTTATTCAGGATGACACACTGCCAACCCCTGATTCTGGTGCACTGTCGCGAATGACACAGTACGACCGGGACGGAAACCTCTTAGCTGAATACGCCTATCCGATTGATGCCATCCCTGAAGCTCCTGGTGAGGGTATGCATGCAGATAATGGCGTGACCGAGATCCTCTCGATCAATGAGCATGAATTTTTGGTCCTTGAACGTTCAAGTGTCCAGGATGATAACGGAGACTACAGCAATTACGTGCGGATTTATAAAGTCGACATCAGCGGAGCGACAGATATCAAAACGATGGAGTCTATTAAAGAAAAGAACCTGATTCCAGCGAAAAAGGAACTTATCGTTGATGTGAATACCCTTGATTTAAATAAAGTCGATAATATAGAAGGCATGACCTGGGGAAAACAACTCCCTAATGGCCATGACAGTCTGGTACTGGTCTCAGATAATAACTTCAATGATACCCAAATAACACAATTTATTGCTCTTGAAGTAATTCCGGAAGATGAATAGCTTTTTTTATGTACCAGGTATCTTAAGACTATTTTCCACTTGAGGTACCTGGTGCATTTATAATATCGGTTAAACCCAGATCCTCAAAAGTGTAAAATTCAAACCTTATGTTTACATCGGCAGCCTCTGGTTTTAAACTTTTCACTCTACTTACAAAGCTTTCCTTTATATTTCCAACAAATATATAACGAAGCTCCAAGTTTTGGCTCAATTGACCGGAATATTGGCTTATGAAGTTGGCTGTCCGTTCAATCTCTTTATTCAAATCTTCAACAGGGAAGGATCCTCTTCTCATCACCTTGATCTCCAGGAATAAGGTGGTCTTTTTTCCCAGATTCATCATTCCATCAAATTTGGCTTCCTGACTTGTTCCAGGTAACTTTACATATCGATTGATGATTGCCCCATATTTATTTTCCAGAAATGTAAAGGTACATCCCTCAACGATGAACTGAAATTGTACAGGATTTAGATTTGATTTCATAAAAGAAGAAGTATCGGCATCTTCAACTACCCCATTTCCATTCTCTTTCATCGCTTGATTCTCTTCCATGATTTCATGATTTATGGAGGCTTCTATTTCTTTTTGTGACTTCTTCTCTACAAAATGCTGAAAATAGGCATCACTGTTTCTAATAATGGCTGCAATGTTCTGTAGGAATTCAAGCTTCGCCACTAAGGTGGCTAGTACTAGAATGGCTAAAAAATAACTTGTGGGATGGTCCGCAAACAGACTGACTCCGAGGACGGCCAGCATTCCTATGATTTTAAGGACTTCGCGTCTTAACAATGATGTCCAGATAAAAATGGCTACAAACACAATCGCCAGCACTATTGAAATAACCGCCATACTCTCTCTGAAATGACCGACTATCCAATCCAAGGGCAGCAGCTCCTTTAATAGAATGACTTCAATCATAGAGTACCATATTTTGTCATGGACATTCGTCGGCTATATTTCCTGCTTTTCATGGTGAACTCACTTATTTTTATGCGAAAAAAGGCTTATACACTTACTGGAATGAGCGTCATGAAATAATATAAACTATCATCAATCAGAATGATATAGAAGAATTCCTTTTATCAATCTTCGTACATTCCCACTTCTATTTTTTATAAAAAGGGACTTACGACTGTCATGACACTGTTCCATCCACTGACACTTAGAAAAATGGGGTAAATGTATGTTGACGATATATCTGGTCCGTCATGGGGAAACGCATTCGAACAAGGCCAAATTTAATCGCCCACCTCTTCCCTTTCTCCTTAAAACTGATACAAAAAAACACCCGGCACGCCAAAAAGACACTTATCTTGGTTACCTTATTTAAGCTGATCCATCAATAATTAAATCCACGTCTGGTTAGACTGATGAAGGACATTTTATTTGCTAACCTGCTGAATTATGTCCTTCATTATATGTGTGAAAGTCCTTTGACCTGGAATTTTAACGCCTTACGTCCTTCATCCAGCTTATGACGGACAATTATATTTTCTCGTCACTTCCTTCTGGCCTTCATTAACCCCATTCCAACTAAAATGAAAGACATTAAATAAATTCCCTGCCAATCGTTTAAACTACTGAAGAAAAGCACTTGCCTGGCTGATGTTATTTTTACCACACTCAGTATGATTATCCCTTAAGATGTTCATCGGATTATACCCCCTACACAAGCAAGTATGAATTTCATACAAGCAAATCATTTGCAGATTGCTTCGTATCCAGATTATAATAATTATAAATTAATAATTATTATATTTTATAACCAGAGAAGTTTTGAGGAGGTAAAACATTATGACAAACACAGATGTAAAGGAAGTCTTGAACAAACTGGTAGCTACACAAGGATTATTCTACACACGTCTCCATCAGTTCCATTGGTATATAAAAGGGCAGCATTTCTTCTCCCTTCATGAAAAATTTGAAGAGCTGTATAACAGTGTATCGGAAAGCATGGATGAAGTAGCCGAACGTCTGCTGGCTATTGGCGGGCAACCTTACTCCACACTGGGGGAATTCATAGAACATTCCGTTATAGAAGAACGTGCGGAAGATAAAAATCTATCTGAATCGGAAATGGTCCAGGCCGTTATAAATGACTTTAAAACCTTACGCGATTTCTTATCTGATGGAATTAAGGTAACAGAAGAAAACGGAGATGACGTTTCCAATGACATGCTGATTGCCATGAAAGGTGATATTGAGAAAAATACCTGGATGTTGCAGGCCTTTCTCGGGAATGACGCTGTGGATAAAAAATAAATCACAACAAGGTTGGGTAAGTGTCCAACCTTGTTTTTTTGCCTGAGCCAGTCCATATTCCGGGGATGAAGGACAATTTGTGTGACTGGCATCAATTTTAATTTTGGCCATTAAGCACCCATTCATAAAAAAATATACCCGGTACCTTCACGCAAAAAAAGGTTAATCCTTTTTTGTGTTGAAGTTATTATAGTTACAGGGCATATAAGTATAATGATATGGTATTTATATTACATACATATAGAAAGGTGTGATGTCTTATGGCATATAAACTAAATCAAGATAACAAAGTAGGTTTTGTCTTTTGAAAAAGTTAATGCAGAGGAGATGTCACATTGAAATTGACAGAAGAAACATTTGAGATTGTTTCAGAAACAGAAAGATTAGTCATTAGACCTTTAAGGAAAGATGATTATAAAAATTGGCTAAATGAATTTGAAAACCGGTTTCCATCCCAACATCGACACGATAAAGGGAAAATAGACATGAGTCAATGCACACAGGAATGGTTTCATAATCTGGTAGATAAACATCAAGATTTATCACTTAAAGATATTGCTAACGTGTTTGGTGTATTTAGAAAAGAAGACGGAACACATCTAGGTATGGTTGATTTTTCAACATTAGCAAGAGATGACTTCCAATGGGGAAGGATAGGTTATTCCATCCATAATCAATATTGGAGAAAAGGTTATGGGAAAGAAGCTGTTAAAGAAGCTCTTAATATTGCTTTTAATCATTTGAATTTCCATCGTATAGAAGCCCATATCAATATAGATAATTCTGCTTCATACAATCTGGCATCGAGTGTAGGGATGAAATATGAGTTTACAAGAAGAGGTTTTATTTTTGAATTTGGAGGATGGACAGATAATTTAATTTATTATAAAAACTCTATTGGCTGATCCATTCAACCGAAAAGGCGATTGTTCACTAAGAACAGTCGCTTTTTCACTAAAGGACAGTAGTGTAATGAGATTGGATACTTATGTATGGATTTTGTCTTTCTTAATCATTATATCAATTCTTTCCAATCCCATTACTGGAAGGTGATTAAAATGAAAAAATTATGTTGTTTCTTTATGTTAATAAAATTATAACAAAATCAATAACCTAATCATTGATGCTTTAAAAAAATCAACTGATGAACTTCCCTCCAGAGAAAATAAAGTAGTATACATACTCCCTGCCAATCCAGATGATGCAGCTACTATGAAATGGATGAAAGGTGTTTCAGGAATAGCGTGGAACAAAGACTTTATTCTCATTCAAATTGCTCCACCTTTTTTTGATGAGAATAGTTTAAAGAATACTGTTGCTCATGAATATCATCATTCTGTTTTCTTTGAAAATAATGATAATAGTAGCAGCTTAACATTGTTGGAGGAGGTTATGTTGGAAGGTAGAGCGGACACGTTTGCGCGACTTATGTATCCATCAACCGAGACACCTTGGAGCGATTTTTCATCGCAACATTTAGAGGAAACAACTTGGAAAGCTTTTAGAGAGAATTTAAACTCTACCGATGCTTCAATAAAAGATGATTTTTTCTACGGTAATTCGAGTAGGGGAATTCCAGATAGGTCCAGTTATAAAATAGGTAACAAAATTATGGATCGCTTTATTCAAAAAAATCCAGATGTATCTATTGCTGAGTGGACTGAAATGTCAGCAGATGAAATACTTAATAAAAGTAAGTTTGAGGAATTGAACAATGGTTAACAGACGTGTTGTAAATATGAATGAACCGTGTACTTCTTCAGCCTTTTTGATTTTCCCAGACAAAATCCGGGCCTATGTTTTTGTCCCTTTCATGAAAGAAAATCGTTAAATAATATTCGTGGAAAAGGCTAGGGACTGCAAGGGATGTCTTTGATGCCGTGTTATTTTTACTTTTAGAGTGCAAACTGGATTACTGGTCAGGTACGAATGTCATCGCACTACTTGTCTATCGCAACAAAGCAGTAAAATAGAGGTTGTAAATATATTGGAAAGTCATCGGCAGCCGTCGATGACTTCTAAGTAATTAACCGACCATTTTCATTGTAATCCCAGCAGTCAGAACAAGAGCAAAAGCAATATAGATATATCCGCCTTTCTCTTGTCTGTCCCTGAGTTTTTCGACTCCTCCGAGTAAAGACATCACAGCCAGAAAGGAAAAGAGGATATACGCAGGCCATTCAATTTTTTCAATAAAAAAATGATAAACAGCCATACCAATCCCTAAAATGGCAATCCCAATGTTTAGTTTTCTAATAATTTTCAAAGCAAGCTTCCTCCCTCTATATATTTATTATTTTAATTGTTACTTTTTTTTAGATAGATCATAGAGCAAAATTTTCTTTACATAGAACGATAGTCCAATAAGCAAAATGATAAGCCCAACGATGAATGTAATTAATGGAATATAATTACTGTCTTCACTAGCTGGGTAAAAATCTGGTAAACCAATCATAAGAATTTTTCCGATGCCAGATAAAGCAATAATTATTAGTCCAGAGCATGTAAATATTGCTGCAGTTAATTTATCCAATTACAACCCCACCTCTGAGTTATCCATTGATCTTTGATACTGTTATCCGTTTATTGAAGAAGCTTTATTCAATTCCTTTTCAACCAACTTGAAAACAGAAGAATAGATTCCCTGAACGTTGTCTCGTTGTATTTCGTTGTTTTTCACTGGATAGGAAAATTTCCAGCCCTGATAGCCTTCATCTGCTCCTTCATACAAAAATCCTGATATGTAGTTTTGTGTGTCGTTAATTTTTTTAGCTGCTTCTTTTTCTTTATAGGAAACAGGATTTTCAAGGTCCTGAAACGGTATAGTATTCGCCTTTGACGCTATAAAAAAGGAAGGAGCCCGCTTCTTCTTAAACATTTCTACATACTTCTGGTGTGAAGCATCAGAAAAATGCTCTTCCCTAATGAATACTGCATCATACTTGTCAGGATGTGAACGATATAATTCCTCTAGTGATAAGGTTTTAAAAATAATCTGTTCCTCCCTGACTTCAGGTGTTTCCCCAACAACCGCAATCTTTAAGGGTATCCCTTCATATGGCTCTTCAGCTACTTCATTTGACTGACAGGCACCCAAAAATACTAAGGTTCCTATCATGACAATTTTAAACCACTTAATCATAAAAACACCTTCCCTAATCGTTTCTGCACATGCTTGTGTAACAGGAGGCAGATTTGAGGGACTGCCTCATTTATAAGATGTTATTTTTCATCTTCTGCTACTGTTATTTAATCCTTTTTTGTTCCAATAGCTCAATGATTAGTCACGCTTTCTCTACTGTGGAATAATTTACCTTATATTCTAACATATATATCTAAATTTATAAGATTCATTTACTCCTGAACGCCTGACAAATACTTCCTGCATACCATCACAGCAGCCCATTATCCACCGTAATACAATTGAAATCAAACTGTATAATCCATACGGCCATTTTCATGATATCTTTGTACAAGTACACCTCGTACCAGTTAGTCATCATATCGTTATTCGTTGATTATAAATCTAAAATGTGGAGGCTATTTTATGGGCGTACATCAGGAAAATAAAAAAGAGGCACACGAGGTCAGAAGTCCATTAAAAAGTGAAATGATAGAGTATACGCAACTATTAGAAGAAATGAAGATAAAAATAAGTGACTTACCCAGATCCTCACCCAAAAATGCTGATACACGGCAAGAGGCAATATATATGGCAAAGATGATTTCTGAGAATAAAAATCTCTCAACCTTTGTAAATGAAAAGAAGAAGCTGACACGAAAGGAACTTAAACAATTTCCCGTTGAACACCATAAATTGCTGAAGAAATATAAAACGTATATTATGGCCTGGTGGATTATTTACGCCAAGGATTTTACCCACATCAAAAGTTATATAAACCTCTAACGAAGACAATACATACAAACACAGTATTGTCTTCGTTTTTATATGGGTGTTTTACCCTTCATCATCTACCAGTGCAAAAAATACCCGGCACCACAATAGGACGATTGTCCATTGGAGGTACCGGGTACATAAGGATTACTTTAAGTTTTTAACTCCTGTTTCCAGCATTTCAATCAGGAGAATGGTCTGTTCATCTGTAATGGTTTTATCTTTTCCGTTTACGATAGCTTCATATAAATCATCATATACTCTGCCATAGTCACCATTTACGGATTTTACTTTTTCTTCGTGGATAGTTTCCTCTTCATCCATATACGTCAGTACACCATAATGATTTAAGGTATCTACACCAAAGTCCTTGTTATCAGGCATATAAAACATCTTCAAATGTTCTTCCTGACGATCGACGGTTTCTTTTATAAAAGAACCCTTCTTCCCATGAACGACGAAGCTTGGTCTTTGTTTAAGTCTGAAATAACTGGATTTTACAGATACTTTAAGCTTCCCATAATACAAATCCAAGTCGAAATAGTCATTCATTCTTCCTTCACCTAATAATTGCCTTACATCGTAATGTACATGGTCCGGCTTGCCAAAATAGCTGATGACCTGGTCTAATGTATGACAGGCATGCTCATATAAAAAGGACCTGACAGGATCAAAGGAATGAACAGACTCAGGTACTTCCGGACGAAAATAATCAAAGTGCATTTCCACTTCCAATAAGTCCCCTAATTTTCCTTCTTCAATCACCTTTTGGACGGTTAAAAAGTCACTATCAAAACGTCTATTTTGATAGCCCTGAACAATTAATCCTTTCTCTTTTGCCAAAGCAAATATTTCTTTTGCCTCTTCTGATGTTTCCATAAAAGGCTTTTCAACCAGACAGTTTTTGTTATGTTCCAGTACTAATTTTGCGTATTCATAATGACTGTCAAGCTTGGTGCAAATGACGATGAGTTGAATGTCCTTGTCATTTAATAATTCATCCAAATCTGACGTGTACTTTACTCCTTCAATTGGATCCCAGCGATCATGATCAGGGTTTCGCCGGTAAATGGTTTTCACGTTTATGTTCTCTCTTTGCTGGACGAATGGCAAATGATATCGATTTGTACTTTTTCCATTTCCAATATAACCGATTGTTAGCATGGCAGCCTCCTTATATATATGTAGTCTGTTTGATTGAATGATAAGAAAAGCACCTCCTTAGTTGATTGGCTTTATGATACAAGGAGGCGCTTCTCTATTTGTTTACCTTAATTGTCTATCTTTTAAAAAAGCTGTGATAATGTTCTATTTATTACATAATGCCTAGTACGTGGAAGACAACACCTAATACGAACAAGCCTAGAATCATAGCAATTGGAGACACTTTCTTCCGTAGTAACCACATACAGAGAAGGGTTAATGCCAATCCGCCTAAACCAGGAATTAAGCTATCCAGGTTGTCCTGTAAAGTAGTTACATTCGTATCCGTTAATGACCGGCCGTTGTCATACTGCTGCAGTGCCGTTTTCACTCCTTCTGTCCCGGCAGGTAAGCTGCTCCAATCAATATAGGCACCTTCATTTAACTCAACCTCTGATACAGTTGGCGTGAACGTGACAGACACCCAGCGGTTAACTAAGGCCCCGAGTATGAACATACCGAGCAATGACGCTCCCTTAGTAATATCTTTAAGCATTCCGCCGGATAAGTCTTCTGTAATTTTAGAACCAGCTTTATAACCAAGTTCCTGTGAATACCACATGAAGCCCATACGAATAAGGTTCCATAATACGAAATAAAGAATAGGTCCAAGGATGTTTCCGCTCATAGCAAGAGAAGCCGCTAATGCACCGAGGATTGGTTTAAGGGTAAACCAGAACATTGGGTCCCCGATACCTGCTAATGGCCCCATCATACCGACTTTTACCCCTTGAATAGCCGTGTTGTCAACCGGAGCACCATTTGCACGTTCTTCTTCAAGAGCTAACGTTACACCTAAAACAGGTGAAGCTACATATGGATGTGTATTAAAGAACTCTAAGTGACGTTGAAGGGCGGCAGAGCGATCTTCCTTTGTTTTATATAATCTTTTGATCGCAGGGATCATTGAGAATGCCCAGCCACCGTTTTGCATACGTTCATAGTTCCAGGAACCTTGAATGAACGTTGAACGCCACCAAATAGAAATACGATCTCTTTTTGTTAATTTCATTTCTTGATCCATTTTATGTTCTCCTCCTTCTTAGTAAGAATCTATAATGTCGCCAATCGGGTCACCTGTGTTTCCGTTCCCACCATTACCTGACCCGCCTTGCTTGGAAAGAGCTAAATAAATAAGTGCCAGCGATACACCGATAATACCTAGTCCCATCAAAGTAATTTCTGTAATGGTCGCTAATACGAAACCGATAGCAAAGAATGGCCATACTTCTTTTGTAGCCATCATGTTAATAACCATTGCATAACCAACAGCTACGACCATTCCTCCGCCGATCGCCAAACCGTCTGTCAGCCAGGATGGCATAGATTCAAGCAGGTTTCTTACCGGACTTGCACCAATAGCGATAATTAATGCAGCTGGGATGGCAATACGTAAACCTTGCATAATAATAGCGATGATATGCCAAAATTCAATGGTTCTGATTTTACCTTCTTTTGCTGCAGCATCCATTAAATGGGCCAATCCAGTTGCAATCGTACGAACGATGATGGTTAATAACAAACCTGCAACCGCAAGTGGAACAGCAATCGCAATTGCAGACGAAACACCGGCTTCACCTTGTCCACTTAAAACTAATATGATTGCAGAGGCAACTGATGCTAACGCTGCATCCGGTGCTACGGCTGCTCCGATATTTGCCCAGCCTAAAGCGATCATTTGCAGGGTACCACCTAAGATAAGGGATGGCCCTAAGTTTCCTGTTACTAAGCCGATTAATGTACAAGCAATAATTGGCTGGTGAAAATGAAATTCATCCAAGATCCCTTCCACACCAGCTAAAAATGCTATGATAATAACTAATATGATTTGAATAATCGTCAAATCCATGATGATTAATCCTCCTTTTTCTCTGATAAATAGGATTAGTTCTGTTTATTTAATTCTTCTTGCGCCCTCTTGATAATATCGTCCATATCTCCTTTTTGATCGGCTGGAACTTTACGCACATCAAAATCCACACCCAATTCTTTTAACTTGGCGAACGTATCAATGTCATCCTGGTTAAAGGCCAACACCTTATTCGGCTGAACTTTACCCGTGGAGTGTGACATTGAGCCAACGTTGATGGTCTCCAGTGGAACTCCACCTTCAACCGCTCTGAGTACATCCTGTGGATTTTCAAAAAGTAGTAAGGCGCGTTGACCGCCAAAGTGCTGATCATCCTTAGCAAGTTCAACCATTTTATGGATGGGAACCACGTGTGCCTTCACATTTGAAGGAGCGGCCTGTTGAATTAATTTTTTACGAAGCTCATCCTGCGCCACCTCATCAGATACCACGATGATACGTGTCGGGTTTGTAGCTTTTGTCCAGCTTGTCGCTACTTGTCCATGAAGCAAACGAGAATCGATACGTGCTAAAACGTATTCAAATTTACCAGGAGCACCTGCACTTCCCTGTTGAGCCGCCGGTGTTGCAGATGATTCTGCCGGTTCCAATTCTTCAGGACTTACTTTAACTGCGTCTTTGGCTGTATCCAAAATACTTGCTGCAATTTCATGTGCTGTGTTCATAGAGAAACGCGATGCAAAAGCTTCAATTAACATCGGTAAGTTCAAACCAGCAACAATGGCCCACTGGTCTTTGTGTTCCTCAATCAAGCTGCTGGCCTGATTAAAAGGAGTCCCACCCCAAAGATCGACTAAGAATAATACCTCATCCTGGTTGTCGAAAGAGGCAACTGCTTTTTCCATTTTTGCCTTAACGTCATCTGGTCCTTCACTTGGCATCAATGTAACAGCCTTTACATTTTCTTGTTCTCCAAAGATCATCCCTGCAGATTGCAAGATACCCTCGGCAAATTCACCGTGACTGGCAATGATAATTCCTACCATTTTTTAACCTCCTTTTATAATAATTACTGCTTAAATAAAGATGGAAAACTCCTAAAAGTTCACTTTATTTAAAGCGCTCACAATTTCACAAAAATAAAAACATGAGGAAGGTTGATTAAATGAAGGTATGGTGTAAACTCTTCTGAAGTCGTTTCTACCACAACCTTTTCTCATGCCTAATCTAATCAATAACATGTGTTTCATATTTTACTATTTTAATATTGCTTTGCAAGCGCTGTAAATATAGTGTTATATACCATCCATATTAACTTTAAGTGAGTATCCGTTAGTATTATAGCACATTATTCGTTATTGTGAAGGAAAAAATTATTGGTATTTATCTACAATTAAGTGACATCGTCCGTTATCGTTTTACATATATGCTCTATCAGAATAACATTTCTGAACCTTTAGTATAATTAAATAAATAGAGCATCAACAAAAAAAGACAAGATCCATCTTGTCTTATATGCAAAACTATTCCTTTTTAAATTTACTCTTCAGACCGCGTTTAATGACATCAAAGAAGCTTAAGGATCGGACCATACGATTCGGTTCAACATATTCACGAATCGCTCGAAAAACTTTTTTTGGATCTTTAGAAGAGAAAGTAAACGTTCCATTCCGCTTCGTCTGGATAGCATAACGCGGAATCCATTTCCCTTTGAACAGGACTGAAGCAATGACATAATCAACTTCCTCCCAGGGAATCTGTATATATTTACGAGGATCACGTTTATTGTAGAATTCAAATCCCTTGTCTCCAATCATGATCTTCCCATAGTCTGAAATCCTTATATGTGAGGTTGCATCAATAACTAAATCGACTTTTGTATTGATTGATTGGACCATCTAACCTACCTCATTTCATTCTTTACTACTTTTTATTATACACGTTTTATTATTTTAAGCATACCTCAGATTGCCTCTATTTATGATAAGGCTCATTCCTGAGAATCTTAAAAGCCCGATACACCTGCTCCAGCAATATCAATCGCATCAGCTGATGTGGAAACGTCATTTTTGAAAAAGAAAGCGCCATATCACTCCGCTCCATTACTTCCTCACTCAATCCCAGCGATCCACCAATAACAAAGGCGATTTTACTTTTTCCATACGTCGTAAGTTCATCGATCTTTTGGGAGAGCTGTTCAGAGGTCAGCTGTTTTCCCTTAATTTCTAAAGTAAATACATATGTATCTGTGGATATCTTGTTTAAAATTCGCTGGCCTTCCTTTCGTTTTACTTCCTCCTCTTCTGCAGCACTCAGATTTTCCGGTGCTTTTTCATCCGGCAGCTCTACAATTTCTATATTTGTATAAGGACCCAGTCGCTTCGTGTATTCTGCAATTCCCTGTTTTAAGTACTTTTCTTTTAGCTTTCCCACTGTAATCAGGCTGATTTTCATGTTTTCCATTAACTCCTTTTTAAACCGTATCCGTTATCCTAGCATAAAGCGAAACTTCCATCCGTGGGGTATTTTCGCCAGTTCTTGGATGATAAATTTTATCCACCAGCTTGTCCACATCCCCTGTGCAAAATCCAACTGTACACAGGATTTTAACAGAAAACACAAGTTATGCACAATCTTATCCACATATGCACATGCGTTTGCCTGTTATTTTGTGTGCGAATATATGTTTCCTACAAAATATGCTCGGTTTTCAACAAGTTATGCACATTTTGTTGATAAGTTCGTTAAAACTGTGCATAACTGCTCTTTGTTGTTTGGTTTGTCGGGTTATCATCAGGCATTTCGATGTTGCTGGGCTAAAATCTCCAAGCCACCTGTTCTTAAAGTTTTGCTTCAAACGATACCTAAACAAAAAGCAGGGATATCCACATCCCTGCTTTTTGTTAGAAGTCCTGCGCAGATAAGGTCATGGTTGTCGTTTGCTTCTTACCATTACGGTAGAAGGTGATTTCCATTTTCTCACCTGGCTGTTTCTCCTGATAAATATGTTTTCGTAAATCGATGACATTGGTGACCTGTTGTCCATCCAAGGCTACGATGACATCATATTCCTGTAATCCGGCCTGTTCGGCTGGAGACATCGGTTCAATTCCTCCAACAACAGCTCCACCACTTACGTCATTTGGCAGCTGTAATTCAGATTGCCAGTAATAGCTTGGAATCTCTGATAAAGAACGGATGGTGACACCCATATATGGACGGGTGATTTTTCCGTCATCCTCGAGATCCTCAATAATTGGCTTGGCAGAGTCAATCGGGATGGCAAAACCGATTCCTTCTACAGCTGACTGGGCAATTTTCATCGAATTAATGCCGATCAGCTGTCCATCCATATTAATGAGTGCGCCGCCTGAGTTTCCTGGATTAATGGCCGCATCGGTCTGAATAACCTCAGCATTCCAGTCAGGAGTTCCATCCCCGTTAAAATCCTGAGGGACAATACGTTCTTTCCCACTGATAATCCCCTGGGTAACAGAACCGGAAAATTCAAGCCCCAGTGGGTTTCCTATCGCTAAAACGGGTTCACCAACCTTCAAGTTTTCTGAGTGACCCAGCTCAATCGGATGATCATCGACCTTTTCGGCATCAACCCTAAGAACAGCCAAATCATTATATAAGTCACTTCCCAGTAATTGAGCACTGATTCGTTCACCATCAGCCAGGGAAACTTCCACTTCACTCGATCCCTGAACCACGTGGTGATTGGTCACGACATAGGCATATTCGTTGGTCTTTTTATAAATTACACCTGAGCCTGTTCCTGATTCGGTCCCCTGTTCCATCCAGAATTCAGAACCGCTGATATTCACAACCCCTACAACGGCATTCGATACATTCTGAACAATGTCCGTAACCCTCGTCTGAATGTCCACATTTACCGATTGGGTGAGTCCTGAATCCTCTCCATTATCTCCCTGTGTCAGTTCCTGATTGGCTTCATCAATATCATAAGGCAATAAATTCGCATTGATAAGAGTTGGTAATGCAAGAACAACGAGCAAAGCACCAATGATAAATCCCACTCCGGTTGGGATCAGCCAATTTCTCTTCTCTTTTTTCGGCCTTCGATTTAAAGCATGATCATCATAGTACCCCATTCTTCTCACCTGGCCTTTCGAAAGTCAATCTCTCATTATGAATACGTATGAAGAAAAGGAAGGGATGCATACATTTTCTATTTTCTTCTTCTTTTTAAAAATTAAACCTAACACCTAACCCACCTGGTAAACGGGTGTAGGATTTTTAGGATCCGTATCATGCAGTTCAATGGTTTTTCCTACCTCAAAGCCACGTTCCTTTAAAATCTGTGAAACCGACATTCTGGCTAAATCCTTCATATTATTATCCTGACTTAAGTGTGCCAAATAAACACGCTTCGTACGATTACCAAGAATATCTGTTAAAGCCAGAGCAGAATCTTCATTGGAAACATGTCCCTCGTCCCCTAAAATTCTGCGTTTAATATTCCATGGATATCTTCCCATTCTGAGCATTTCTATATCATGATTGGCTTCAAAAATATAGGCATCCGCATCTTCAACCGTTTTTTTGATTCGTTCTGATACGTAGCCTGTATCGGTTACCAGAGCCACCTTTTTTCCATTATGATGAAAGACGAAAAACATGGGCTCTGCAGCATCATGTGAAACGCCAAAGGTCTGAACATCCAAATCTCCGAAAACTTTGGTCGACTCCAAATCAAATGTGAACTTCTGATCCAGTTTTATATCACCAATTTTCCCTTCCATAGCCTTCCACGTCTTTTCATTTGCATAAATGGGCAACCGGTACCTCCTCGCCATAATCCCAAGTCCGTGGATATGGTCCCGATGCTCATGGGTCACCAGAATACCATCAAGCTCTTCAGGATTTGTTTGAATGTCCGCAAATAATCGTTCCATCTGCTTTCCGCTTAAACCTGCATCGACTAATAATTTCTGCTGATCTGTTCCAATATAAAAAGCATTCCCCGTACTGCCGGATGCCAATACGCTAAATTCTAACGTCAATCCTCGTCACTCCCTGTATCTCTCTGTCTAATCGTTTCCACGTTGTTTTTTACTTCCTCAATAAACTCTTCCTCATCTCTGGAAATACTCTGTGCATCAATGGCATTTACGAAATAGGTTTTTTCCTTGTTAATCGTGATTTCCCATGTCGGTACAAATACCTGAATACCATTATCAAGAGGCACTAATGTATGGAAGCCTAATTGCATGTTTGAAATTCTATCTCCGGTATAAAGATGGTTATTCCTGATTAGGCTCCTGAGCGTCTCAATGGGCTGACTCATTTCTTTTTCTTCCCCAAGTTCAATATTGGTCAGCCTTGTCTGCGCATAATATTCGACTTCATGGTCCTTATTTAAAAACACCATCAGCATACCCGCTTTGTTAAAATAGACGGTCTGGTCATTGTAAGACTGGAAGAAAAGCATAATATTATGTTCTTCATTCCAGTTCCAAAAGGTATATTCATCTCCAAATAAAACCATCTGATCCAAAAACATACTTAAGTCATTCCTGGTTGCCTCTTCTGGAACGGATATTGGATTCTCAAATGTGGATACAATCATATCCCCTTCATTGACAACTTCCTGATTATTTAATGACTCCACATCCTTCTCGGTAAACTGATAGCGACCCGCAGATATATAGGCGGCACTTTCTGCTTCGGAAGGTACATTTTCATAACCAATATTCATTCTGGATAATTCGTCCTCAATAGACGATATTTCCTGGTTTGGAAGCGCCTGTGGTTCACTGTTTTTTTTATTTAAATACTGTGTAACTAAAAAAGTGTCCAGTACAAGGAAACATATAATAAAAATGGATTTAATTTGTCCCCATTTCATGACCGGCTTCCCCCTTGTACATTCAGCATATCTCCATTTTCAGGAACAGGCATCCACCTTCCGTTTGATTTCATAAACCATGCAGGCTCCAGGGTTATGATATCAGATGAATACCCTTCCTCCTCATTACTCATGGTATAAACCATTTGAATATCCTCAATCGTCTTTTTCGGAACTGTTAGGGGTCCTTCTGCTTCTTCTAACAAATAGATGATATCCTCACCTGAACGAAGCGTAACCGTCTCACTGCCTAATGGGGTTGAAAGCCTCATTAAAGGCCTGATATAGGTGTTTAATTCCCTGTTGATCCACCTTTGCTCAATATGACCGAGTTTGCTCACAACCGGATAACCATTAAAAAGCATATCAAATGTAACCGTGGAATGTTCACTGTTAATTTCTGCATTTGTCAGCATATAATCCTGCGTCCATCCATCATGGTTGTTAATAAATAAATTGGCTTCTGTTATGAGCTCCTCTCTGGAAAAGCCTGCCCCTGCTTGCGATTGTTCCTCACTTTTTGGATTTACAAAACGCATGTATTTCTGATTCGGAAACACCTGGTATTCCTCCAGCATACGACTTCCATCAATATACCTGCCGCCGCTGGTTTCACGGACGTAACTGGTGACTGGAAACAGGTTGTTAATTAAGGGTGCAACGGCTATGGAGCTGGTTGTATACGTTTGTTTGGATAACACCGTTTCATTTTCCGGTAAATAAATCACCCGGTCATTCAGTTCATAGGCCACAAGCTCACTCAGGGCATCCTCTGACTGTGTATGATTTACCAGGGCTGTATACGACTCAGGATTCTGGACCTCTGCATTAAAGGTCTGTTCATGCTGTGTGGATCGAAATGAAAGAGTAATACTGTCTGAATCATGATTAGGAATTAAAACCAATTGATTAAAGGCCCAGTCCGGAAGGGAAGCATTCCTGTTCTCCTCAGGAAATTGCATCAGATTAGGTAACAGATTCAATGGAATTTCTACAGGATAAATCATTTCTACATAAGATGCCCCCGGATCTTGTGCGTTTGCCACCTGATTAGATAAGCTAACGTTCCATTCCTGTATGTCCTGATAAAAGTTGAGCTGATCCGTCCTGTTTTTCAGCTGATAGGACTGGTTCTGCTGATGAAATACCATCTGGGAAGGCAGGATAACCTCGTTTAACTCCGCATCCTTTCCATTTATGGAAATTTGTTTGGTGGTCGCCTCATTAATTTCTTCGTAGTTTGAATAATTCCATATACTCAGGGTTAAAACCATGCTCACGACCACCAGAATGGCCAGGATTCCTGATTTAATACTCTCTAAATTCATTATGCATCACCCCGTTTCTGATGCATTACAGGTAAAGTAATGGTAATGGATGTTCCTTGGCCTTCCTTACTATTAGCCCATATTTTTCCATCATGGGCTTCAATCATTTCCCTGGCAATAGCGAGTCCCAAGCCGGTACCTCCCAGTTTTCGTGATCTCGCCTTATCCACTCGATAAAAGCGATCAAATATACGGTCGACTTGATCAGATGGGATTCCGACACCCTGATCTGTCACCGTAACGTTCAGCATTTTGCCTTTGACATCCACTTTACAGGTGATGGTTCCCCCATCAGGAGAATACTTAATCGCATTGGAAAGAACATTATATAAAACCTGGGTCATTTTATCTTTATCAATCCATACCCAATGCGGCTTGTCCGGTAACTGACGCTCGAAGGATAAGTCCTGCTCATACTTGTTCATTTCAAACCGGTCGATAATGCTATGGAAGAAATCTGTAAAATCCACTCTTTCTTTTCGCAAGTAGTTTTCTTCATTATCAAGCTTGGATAACTGTAACAGATCATTTACCAGGCGAATCATCCGCTCCGTTTCATTTTGTGTGACCCCTAAAAATTTAGGAGCAATATCAGGGTTCTTCCAGGTATCCCCGTCCGTTAGTGCCTCTAAATAGCTGCGCATCGTTGTCAGAGGGGTTCGTAATTCATGAGATACATTGGCTACAAATTCTCTTCTTTCCTGCTCAATCCGCTCTTCCTCTGTGACATCATTTAATACCGTAATAAAGCCGCTGACCCTTTCATGTTCATCATAAATGCCTGAAAAGGTAGCTTTAATCAGTAATTCTTTATGATCATTACTAAAATCAATCAGAACCGGCTCACGACTCGTTATATCCGAAACAGCCGTGAACTCCTCCTCTATCCCGAGAAGAGACAGGATGTTTTGCCCTTCAATTTTTCCAAAGCTTTGGCCGATAAACTCTTCTGCACGCTCATTCATTAAAATAATTTTTCCTTCACTATTACTGGCAATAACCCCTTCATTCATGTTTGATAAAACAGAGGTCAGCTTCCGACGTTCATCCTCTGTTACAGCATAGGATTCTTTCAATCGTTCGGTCATATGATTAAAGGAATTCGCCAGCTGTCCAATCTCATCCATGGCGTAAACATTTACCTTTTTGGTGAAGTTTCCACCGGCAACTACATTGGCCTGTTTTCTCATCTCAGAAATCGGTCTGGTAATCGTACGTGAGACGAGAATTCCGATCACAACAGTAATGGACAAAGCAATTAAAGTTCCGTTCATAAAGATTTTGGTAATGTTTTCGAGCTGATTAAAGACCTCTTCCATACTCGCTTCAACAAATACAGCCCCTACAATTTCATCGGATTGATTAAAGACGGGAATAGTATTGACTAACGTTCGAGTGCCCGTTTCCGGATCATAGGTTTTTCGATACGGCAGCTGGGTCTGAAAGGAAAACAGCCTTTGGACATCCTCGCGTGTTGTAATCTTCCCGATAATATTCTCATTAAACTGGCTGGTGGTACCGATAATGCGCATCTCGCTGTCAATGACCTGCAGCTCTGTAATATCCTGAGAATCAAATTCCGATAAAATCGTCTGAACCTCCTGCTGAAGGGTGGGATCTCCTTCTGTTCTCTCTTTTGTAAAAGCCTCCTCCAGGCTGTAAGTCAGTAATTGGATTCGGTTCTCAATTGAGCTTTTAAAATTTGACTCCATGTTCCTTTCGAGCTCTGTATCGAAATAAACCCCAATGAGTTCAATGGTAATCAGCAATAGAAATATATAAACGAGAATGATTTTGAACCCAACGGATTGAAAAAAGCTTACTTTGTTTTTCATAACACATTACTCCTGGTCAGGATTACGTAAATAATAGCCCACACCTCTGCGTGTAACGATCCACATCGGACTGCTTGGGTTTTCCTCTATCTTCTCCCGCAATCTTCGGACAGTCACATCTACTGTACGCACATCACCATAGTAGTCATAGCCCCAGACGGTCTCCAGTAAATGCTCCCGTGTCATGACCTGTCCAATATGACGGGCCAGATAATAAAGCAATTCAAATTCACGGTGGGTCAGCTCAATCTCTTCTCCATCTCTGGTGACTGTATAGGCATCCGGATGAATGACCAGCTTGCCGATTTGAATATTCTGGTGATCACCGGGACGCTGATCCTCTCCCCCCTGTTTGTGTCGGCGGAGGTTGGCTTTGACTCTGGCAATTAATTCCCGGTTGCTAAAGGGCTTCGTCACGTAATCGTCAGCCCCAAGTTCAAGACCGAGGACCTTATCAATTTCTGAATCCTTTGCTGTCAGCATGATAATCGGCATGTTAAGGGTCTTTCGAAGCTCACGGCAAACTTCCATTCCGTCCTTATTGGGAAGCATGATATCAAGTAAAACGAGATCCGGATTCTCCTCCTGTGTAACCTTAATGGCTTCATCACCATCATACGCACAGACTACTGTATACCCTTCTTTCTCAAGATTAAATTGCAGGATATCTGCAATGGGCTTCTCATCATCAACAACCACAATTTTCTGACTCAAGCTTTTCACATCCTTTTTTCAATTTTAAACGATCCAATCTACTTCTATTTTACATTCTATCGTAAATTCTATAAAAAGTCTTTCTGCACAAAAAAACAAACAAATTGCTTTTTTTATAAAGTGAAACTTCCATCAGTGGGGGTTTTCTCCATTCCCCACTGATGGTTAGTTGAACTTATCAGGTCTTTACTGGCCGTTTATCCCCCACTTCGTCTTGTTGGGGTACCCTCAAAACTTGAAGTGGGGGTATTACGGCCAGTTCATACGTGATAATTTCGCGGATAACAAGAAAACTAGCAGAGTAATTGTTTTTATAAATTACTCTGCTAGTTCCTTATTTCTTAATAAAATGACATCGGATTTACATAGGAACCATTTTTCAGGATTTCAAAATGTAAGTGAACACCTGTTGAGTAACCTGTAGTTCCCATGACCCCTATTGCCTGCCCTTTCTTAACGGATTGACCACTGCTGACCCGAATCGATGCTAAATGATTGTAGGTCGTTTTGTATCCATTTCCATGGTTAATGACAACCCGATTTCCGTAGCCATTACTCTGATAGCCTGCAGTGGTCACAACGCCACCATCTGCAGCATAAAGGGTACGGTTGCTTACACCGGAAATATCAATACCACTATGGTAACCCCCGCCTCGAGGGCCCATATAACTGGTAACAATTCCGCCTGCAGCTGGCCATTGAAACTGACCTGACCCTTTACGTGCGGGTCCCGATGCTGATTGGTTAGACGTAGAAGTCTTTGTTCCTTTTAAGACAATCTTATCTACAGGCTCTTTTAAAATTTCTTCATTAATTTTTATTCTCTTTGTAACTTTCCCGTCCTGTTTCACAACTTTATATTGAATTTCTTTTTTCCCTTTTTCACCTTGCTGCTTTACCTTTCTGTCGCCTGCATATAAGGAGGAGGTTTCCTCGTATTCTGTATCATAATCGATGTCTTTTTGTTCGATCTTTTCTTCTACGGTTACAACCTGCACTATAGGCTCCTGTTTTTCAACCTTTACCTCCTGTCCAATTTGCAGAATCTCATCCTCTTCTAAATCAGGATTCAAATCAAGAATTTCATCCATGGACAAGTCGTAATCATTCGCAACGCTTCTTAAAAAATCGCCTTTCTCAATAACATGAACTTTTTCGCTGCTCTTATCCTGTTCCAACAGCTTTAACCCCTGTTCAATCGTTAATAATTCGTTGGGATTGGCCGTTTCTTCTTCAATATGTATTGCCTCTGTTAAAGACAAATCCATCATTACTGACTCACCCGCAGAAAGGGTGCCCTGCTGTTTGTCAGTATTCTTTTTCTGTTTGTCATTACTGGACTTTGTCTTTTCATCTTTTTCGTTCTCCAGCTCTATGTTTAGCAGATTGTTTTCTTTGGCCTGCTTCAGCTGCTCTTCTGAAAGATATTTGGACTGGAATTCTTTCATCAGCTTCTTTACCATTTCTTTTGTTTTGAAATAGCCGATTTCTTCCTCACCTACGACCAGCTTTTGTGCCTTCACATTGAAGGTGATTTTATTCTTCAGCTTGTTAAGTACCTTCTCATTATTAAAAGAAGGCTGAAAGGCAAATTCCGATATGTATGTAATCTCTTCATTCACAGCAAGATTCAGATCATCATCGTAATTCTTCTCTGCCTGTTCGACCTGTTCCTTTAAAAAGGACTCCACGATTTCTTTATCTCCTACCGAACCAAGATGTTCACCTGAGACATATACATGATAGATCTTTGGGAAGGAATCCGTCTCGGCCTGTACTGTGCTTACTGATAACAGCAATGCCATACAGACAAGAAAAATCACCTTGCCATTCAAATGCATCAATCGCTTCTTTTTATATTTCATCGCTACTGTATCCTCCTATAGAGATGGTTTCAATCTGCTATGGTGGTTTTTTTCTACTATTCACAATTATAATACTAATCTACCATAAATCTACTAATAATATAAATAGAATTAGTAGAAATGTAATATACTTGTATAATAGTTGTTAAATTTATACAGTAGTGTGAGAGTATTTGACTTTATTAGCAATCATTCGCAGAAAAGTTTTTTGTTTCGACATGGGAATGTAACAGGTTTATTACAGCTATAAAATAAAAAATCCACCTATTAGCTAAGGGTCTAATAGGTGGATCTATTCGCTATGATGGCTCGGGACGGAATCGAACCGCCGACACACGGATTTTCAGTCCGTTGCTCTACCGACTGAGCTACCGAGCCCTTTATCTGACAACAATGATCATAATATATCATAGATTTAATCAGCAACGCAATCCTTTTTTCCATCACAGCTTCCTAAGTTGATTTCCATGTTTTAAAATAATGTTTACATGACCAGCTGTACCACTTGTCACATGATTATCTATTTCTGAAACATCAATATTTGCTTTTATTTTCACTACTTTATAATTGTTCACTTTAATGGTTTCAGTGTATGGATCACTTTGGCCCAGTAATGAAACCATCTTTGCTTCTTCCTCAAATGGATACTGATCATAGAAATCAATATGAAACGAAACGTCCTTACCACTCAAATTCTCAAATGGAAATTCACACACAGCCTGCATGGTATCGGCGGTTATCATTTCAAAACTGCACTCACTCGCTTCCTGATCGTAGGAAATGGCGTAGATTCCGTCTGCTAATGTTTTTTGATAGGTATCAGCAAGAGCATTGGGCAGAAAGATACCAGCTATGATAGCCATAAGGACAAAACGTGACTGGTACTTTTTTAAGGATTTATAGAACATAAACAGGCTGATGATCAGTAAGAGCAGTGACGTAAGCCCAACATATTGTAAACCATTTACTGTCGCCACTGGAATATTCAATATCGATACGATTTCCTCCCCAAATGGATGTCTATGAGGAAATGGAAAGTTTAAAATCATTGAAGCTATAAACGGTATAAAGGCCATATAGAACAATCTTTTGTTTTCCAGCATGTTTATACCTCCCGAAAAGCCTTAGGGTACTTGCTCATAAGAAAAGGAACCACCTATATATATGGAGCCCTGCCCTAAATAGTAATCCATCTAATTGGACCATAACTCTTTAGCACACTGATAAGCGACTTTTAAAAACAGCACAACTGCAATAACCAGTAAAATTCCCTTAAATAAAAAATCATATAGATATTGTATATAGTCGCCGACAAATGGGAATTCGAAAAGTAGAGGTAAATCCAGACGTGCTATTTTATGAATTCCTAACACCAATAATAAACTAATAATCAGCTTGATTAAACAGGTTTTTAATTGATTCAAAGCCTGTATTCCCTCCTTAGACTTCCTCTTCCAAAACAAAAAGCATATCAATTTATACTACCTATTGATATGCTCATCGCTGATGACTAATTATATCATTTTCTATTTCTCCTGATAAGCCTTGGAAGCCATCTGTTTTCCTGCCTTACAGACCCTGCTATTCACTGTAGATATCCTTCTGAACGATCGTTTGTGCACGATCAGGGCCTACGGAAAAGATGGCAATGGGGATTCCTGTCAATTCGGAAATTCTCTCCATGTAATTTTGAGTGTTTACGGGTAAATCGTCAAAAGAACGAACACCTGTGATGTCTTCCTTCCAACCCGGCAGTTCTTCGTATACAGGGCTGCACTCAGATAGTACACTCAAGCTTGCAGGGTATTCATCAATCTGTTTGCCCTGATACTCATAGGCTGTACATATTTTCACCGTGTCCAAACCAGTCAGAACATCTAATGAATTTAAGGATAGATCCGTAATTCCACTTACTCTTTTTGCATGGCGAACCACCACGGTATCAAACCATCCTACCCTTCTTGGACGGCCTGTGGTTGTTCCATATTCCCGTCCTGTTTCTCTAATTTGATTGCCGATCTCATCATGAAGCTCTGTCGGGAACGGACCATCACCTACGCGGGTCGTGTAAGCTTTTGAAACGCCCATCACACGATTTATCTTAGAAGGGCCAATCCCGGCTCCAACAGTTACGCCGCCTGCAGAAGGGTTGGATGATGTCACGAATGGATATGTACCCTGATCAATGTCCAGCATCACGCCTTGTGCACCTTCAAATAAAATATCCTTTCCTTCATCTGCCGCTTCATTTAAAATTACGGAAGTATCGCATACATATGGAGCAATCTCCTGCCCATAGGCAAAGTACTCTTCAAAAATTTTCTCGGCATCAACCGGCTCTGCATCATAAATTTTTTCAAACAGAAGATTTTTTTCTTCCACATTGGCCTGCAGCTTAGACCAGAAAATATCTTTATCTAATAAATCAGCAATACGAATTCCAGTACGTGCGATTTTATCTGAATAGGCCGGACCAATTCCTTTTTTCGTTGTGCCAATTTTATTATCGCCCTTGCTCTGCTCCTGAAGCTCATCCAGCTTGATATGATAAGGTAAAATAACGTGCGCCCGATTGCTGATCCGTAATTGATCCAGGGAAATGGAGCGTTCCTTTAAATAGTTCATTTCCTCAATCAGTGCTTTAGGATTAATCACCAGGCCATTCCCCATTACACAGGTCTTATCCTCATAAAAGATCCCGGACGGAATTAAATGCAGCTTATATGTATCCCCATTAAATACGATGGTATGGCCGGCATTATTTCCTCCCTGATAGCGGGCAACTAATTCAGCCTGCTTTGATAAAAAGTCTGTAATCTTCCCTTTTCCTTCATCTCCCCATTGGGTTCCTACGACTACTGCTGTTGTCATTTAACACACCCCCAAAAATATAACCACTCTAATATCCAAGCTAATTCTACCAATGTTATGGAATCATCGTCAAGCAAAATCCGAACATTATTGATATAATAGTACATTTTATTCGAGATATTATGTATTGCTCTCACCTCAGACTGTTAAATCATTTTCCGTTTTTAAGTCCAAGGCATTTTTAAGTAACTTCTGAAGTACTCCGGCGAAAATCGCAATCACTACAGAGGTAAAAATGATGATAAGTCCAATGATAGCTATTCCAGGGTGAAGAGCGCTTTGGGTTATAAGAAATAACGTACCTGCTGCATACAAAATACTGATCGTTACTGCACAATATTTTATATACATCAAAGCCGCTGCAGACCTATCCGAAAAGGCATAGTTCTGATCAATGAACTTTAAAAGCTGTAAAGTCTGATAAAGCCCCATAAAAAACGGGATAACGGTTCCATACAATCCGATTAAAACAGGATACTGCAAATATGCAAATTCCGGATACATTTCCGCTGTGTAGCTCGCTAATCGGGGTAACGCGAATACACACAAAACAAGCACGGTAACCCCAATGAAGAAAATGGCCACTTTTAAAAATAATGTTGCTCCTTGTTTCATGGTAAGCACCTCTCTTTTATTATCCTATCCCAATCTTATTATATAATATATCGTTTTACAATAAATTATTATTTTATTTTAATATTATTATATTGTTTTAAGAAGCCTCCTATGTTTTAATAAATAAAAGATAAAACATCTCAGCTTGGAAGTCCGGGATTCTAAATGAGAGGAGAACATTTATGCCATTTACCGGTTTGGTACTGCTATTTGTCCTGTTTCTTGCTGTTCTTTTTATCATTATAGGTGCTGCTGTATACCGTCAACAAAGGGATACTCTGAAAAAAACCTCTTTACTGGTGTTATGCACGATATTCCTGCAACTGACCCTGTTTCTATTGTTCTTCACTGGAGCATTAGCCAGTTTTAATTCTGTGTTAGAGGAAATACTCTGGTGGTTGATTGTTTTAGGTGGCCTTGCGTTCGGGATAAGAGAATGTAAAACGAATATAATTGCAGCATTATTATCCATCTTTTTAAGTGTTTTACTAACCATTCTCATGCTTTTGATGCTGTTTGTTACATCTATGTAGCTATTAAAACTTCTTAAACTGATTAGACAGGTTTGTTAGGATAGAACTAATAGAAATGAAAACGGAGGGGTAGTATTAAAAAGATCTATTTTTTAATTTTGGTCCCAGTGTTTTTATTAACGGGCTGCAGCTCCCAAACGATGGAGGAAGTCTTTCACGAGGAAATGAACGATCATGATATTGAGAATTATTCAATGTTTTATTTACATAAGGACAAAGCTGCTGAAAAAGGAATCGTACTCTATCAGACGCCTCCTAAAAAAAATACCTCACTGGTTTATTTTAAAGCTAATGTTTCAAAGGGTGCGGGAGACAAGTGGGAATGGGCGGCATCCGCAAGCTGCAATCAAAAATGGGGTCAGACAACAATTACAGACGGTGGCCCTTACATTTACTGTGGAACAGTCGGCAGCAAATATGAAAAAGTTCTGGTTGATGGCGAAGAGGCCCAAATGGTTCTCTTGGATGAAGCGCAAATCTGGTACCATTTAACCGGGAACAAGAATGCGGAAGGAAAAGCCATTTTAGTTGATGGCTCTGAGGAGTGGTTTCACAAAGATTAGCTTTGCATCTTTAAAAGATAACATGAGGCTGAAGGACAATGGGGGTGCCATTTCCCCGGTTTTTAGCCTTCATTCCGTTTATGAAGGCCATTTATATAAAATCTCAAGCCCTTTTATCCACAATTCACACCCGCCATCCATCTTTCACATCCATTATCTTAATTATCCACAGCAGGCCTTATCACTCCTAGTTCTCTATGAAACCAAAAAAAGAAACCTATCATAACTGAAATAGGTTTCTAAGCTGGCGGGATGTCCTCTTCGCCATACCTCTGATCTAAGTTTACGAATTTGTTGTATTCTTTTACAAAGGCTAATTCAACTGTGCCAACAGGTCCATTTCTCTGCTTGGCAATAATAATCTCAATGATATTCTCTTTCTCTGAGTCTTCCCGATTATAATAGTCATCACGATACAGGAAGCCGATAACGTCCGCGTCCTGCTCAATACTTCCGGATTCACGAATGTCGGACATAATTGGACGCTTGTCCTGTCTTTGTTCAACCCCACGGGAAAGCTGAGATAAGGCAATAACAGGAACATTCAATTCTCTGGCAAGGGCTTTTAGCTGTCTCGAAATCTCTGAAACTTCCTGCTGACGGTTTTCACCACTGCGCGTGCCAGAGCCCTGAATAAGCTGTAAATAGTCAATTAAAATCATACCAAGACCGCCATCCTGTTTTAAACGGCGGCATTTGGAACGTATTTCATTAACTTTTACGCCAGGAGTATCATCAATATAAATTCCTGCATTTGATAGACTTCCCATCGCCATCGTTAGCTTACCCCAGTCTTCAGCTGTGAGATTTCCTGTTCTGAGTCTCTGTGCATCAATATTCCCTTCTGCACAAAGCATACGCATCACCAGCTGTTCAGCCCCCATCTCCAGACTGAATATGGCTACATTTTCGTCAGTTTGAACGGAAACATTCTGAGCAATGTTTAAGGCAAATGCAGTCTTTCCCACAGATGGACGGGCCGCAACAATAATTAAATCATTTTTCTGGAAGCCGGACGTAATCTGGTCCAGGTCTTTAAAGCCTGTAGCAACACCTGTAACTTCTGCATCATGGTGATGAAGCTGTTCAATATTATCATAGACTTCAATTAAAACATCTTTTATATTTTTAAATTTTCCGGAGTTCTTTTGATTGGAAACTTCTAAGATGCTTTTTTCAGCATCATTTAAAACATTTGTTACTTCTTCTTCCTCGGAAAAACTTGTTTGTACAATATTCGTAGCTGCTGAAATTAATCGTCTTAGTGTGGATTTTTCCTCAACAATTCTCGCATAGTACTCAATGTTTGCAGCTGTAGGAACTGAATTGGCCAAATCACTTAAATAAGATACACCACCAATGTCATCCAGCAGCTTTTGATCCTGAAGAAGGGTTGTGATGGTTACAAGGTCAATCGGCTCTCCACGATCTGAGAGCTGAAGCATCATTTCATAGATTTTCTGATGACTTGCCCGATAGAAATCTTCCGGAACTAAAATTTCCGAAGCTGTAACAACCGCTTGTGGTTCTAAAAAAATGGCACCAATAACTGCTTGCTCTGCTTCTATATTATGAGGTGGAGTACGATCATTCCATATCTCGTTCAAAACAAGTTTCCCCTTTCAGCTGAGGAAAAATTATTTTTCCCCAACATGTACTTTGATGGTTCCTGTAACCTCCTGATGAAGCTTGACTGGAACATTGGTATATCCTAATGCACGAATTGGCTCATCAAGTTCAATTTTACGTTTATCAACTTTAATATTATGGGTTTTGTTTAGTTCATCGGCAATTTGCTTGCTGGTAATTGAACCAAACAACCGACCTGCATCTCCTGCTTTTGCCTTTAATTCCACAGTAAGATTGGCAAGGGTTTCTTTAAGCTTTTTTGCTTCTTCTAATTCTTCCTGTTCCTGCTTCTTCTGCTTGTTCTTCTTCGCTTCCAGTGCTTTTAAGTTCGCATTGGTTGCTTCCACGGCAAGGTTGTTTTTTAAAAGATAATTACGTGCATAGCCCTCAGCTACATCCTTTACTTCGCCTTTTTTTCCTTTGCCTTTTACGTCTTTATTGAAAATAACCTTCACTTGTCTTCTCTCCCTTCCAGATATTCATCTATGATTTCCTTCAACTGTTCTTCAGCATCATAAACAGTTGTATCACTTATTTGGGTGGCAGCATTGGTTAAATGGCCTCCCCCATTCATTTGTTCCATAATGATCTCGAACATTGATATCACCTAAGGAACGGGCACTTATTCCAATTTTATCATCATCCCGCTCAGAAATAACGAAAGATGCTTTAATTCCACTCATCGTCAGTAGGGTATCCGCTGCCTGTGCAATCAGAATCGGACCGTACGTCTGGCCTTCTTCTGCTCTTACAATGGCAATTCCCTTTTGATAAACCTCTGCACGTTCAATCAGCTGACTACGCCTTACGTACACATCTAAATCTTCTTCAAGCAGCTTCTGCACTAAGACCGTATCTGCTCCCTTTAATCGTAAATAGGAAGCCGCATCAAACGTTCGCGAGCCGGTTCTCAATGTGAAATATTTAGTATCGACAATAATGCCGGCTAATAGCGACGTTGCCTCATTAATGTTCAGTTTTAATGTGCTTGGCTGATACTCCAGCAATTCTGTAACTAGCTCAGCTGTAGAGGAGGCATAAGGTTCCATGTAAACGAGCGTAGGATCATCAATAAATTCCTCTGCTCTTCTGTGATGGTCAATCACGACGACATGGTCCGTTTTGGTCAGCAGCCTTTCATCCATCACCATAGATGGCTTATGTGTATCCACAACGACCAGTAAGGTGTTTTTGGTAACAATATCTAATGAATCGTCTGGAGATATAAACCACTTCGAAAGGGATTCATCCTCCTGCACCATATCCATCAGGCGTTCAACCCCCGTATTTACACCATCAGGGTCAAAGATCACAAATCCATCCTTGTCATTGGCCTGAGCAACCTTTAAAATACCAATCCCTGCACCAATAGAGTCCATATCAGGGCTCTTATGCCCCATTACCATGACTTTATCACTTTCTTTGACTAATTCCTTTAAAGCGTGAGAAATGACACGTGCACGGACTCTGGTTCGTTTCTCCATAGGATTGGTCTTTCCGCCAAAGAATTTCACTTTCCCTGTTTCATCTTTAATCGCTACCTGGTCGCCCCCACGGCCTAAAGCTAAATCTAAGCTGGACTGGGCTAATTCTCCAATTTCACGGAGGCTCGATTCATTGCCAATGCCCACACCAATACTTAATGTGAGGGGAACATTTTTATCTGAAATAAGCTCACGTACTTCATCAAGCACTTCAAACTTTTCTTTTTCCAGTTTATTTAATATTTCCAGGTTCATCACTGCCAGGAAGCGTTCCTGGGAAGTCCTTTTTAAATAAATATCATTTTTTCTCGACCATTCATTCAGGATAGAAGTCATCTTGGAGTTCAAATGACTTTTTGTTGTATCATCCATGGCCTGTGTAACTTCCTCATAGTTATCTAAAAAGATAATTCCCAAAACAGTCTGTTCATTTTTATATAAAGTTTCAATTTCGACCTGTTCGGTTTTATCAAAGAAATAAATCAGACGCTCTTCTCTTTTAATCAAAGCCTGGTACGTACGATCTTTATGCTGGAACCAGACTTCTGTTTTATCCTCTTTAATACTGGAAATAAAGTCATCATAAATGGCATTTAAATCTAGACCCACCAGTGTGTCCTCTTCCTCTGTAAACAGATTCACAAAGGGATTTGCCCATTCAATTTCGTAATCCTCACTAAACAGCAAAATCCCGATTGGCATCTCATGAAGAGCCTCTTCGCCAACCTTTTTGACACGATAGGACAATGTTGAAATATATTTTTCCGTATCGTTTTCAATCTGTTTGTCTGTGCTGACACTATTATAAATGGTAATGAGCAAAATCAAGGCCATTGCTGCTCCAATCATCCAGTTGAAGTAGGCAATCACACCTATTAAAACAATGGTGAGTCCATACAGGGCCCGTGTATGATAATTTACGGCCCCTTTCTTATAGAGTTTAGACATAGATTCGTCATCTCCTAACCCTGTATTACTTTTTGTTAGGGTTTAAACGGTCTCGCAGATTAAATCCTAAATCAATTATACCTAAAATCCTTAGAAGATAAAGGAAGATCGGCATAATTACTGCCGCAATAATGGCAACTACCGCTAATGTTTTTGTCATCTTTTTTACATGTATATAATAAAAAATAAATGACAGTCCCTGCAACACAAAAAGAAACCCGATTAATGTCGCAACATTAACACCCGCCTGATTTAAAAGCTCCCCTTGTTCCGGGAAGATCCAGGTTAGAATCAAGGCGAACAGATAATACCATATGACGGCTATTGGTAACCGGAATTCACGAAATGGAGGAAATGACAGCTTACCGTGATCACTATAAAGCCTATTAATGATTTTATAACTTATCCATATGGTTAGAAAGGCGAAAATAATTCCAATGAAGGCAAAAAGCGTTGGCATCAGGTAAAATATCTGATTGATTTGTTCACGCATTGCTTCCATTAGTTCATCCTGCGTATAACCGAGCTCCTCCATCACTTGTTCACTGGTATTCATGGTGGAATTGATCATGGAATTTAACTCATCCATTAAATGAATGTCCATCATCCACTGCCCTAATGCAAATACAATCAAAAAGCCCAAAGCAAACGCCACTGAGCCAATTGCCCAATTTTCATAGGTTGATTTTCGGGCATGAAGACCGGCACCGATTGTAATACCCCCAAGAGCCGCAAATATGGTTAATGGCATAGAAAATACAGTAGCAAATACACTCGAAATGAGCAATGTAACCATAAACATGATTAAACCAGGTTTCAAACCATTTTTATATACATATAAAATAAAAGGAACAGGGGTAAGAAAAATGGTAATATAAGAAACCAGTGGAACAAAGACTGTAATTAACAACAGAATAATATATATCCCGGAAAAAAGAGCCCCTTCAGTAACAACATTTGATTTCTTCATCTCTTTTGCACCTCATTAAGTAAACTTAATCCATCTGTTTATCAGTGTACCAATAGTCATACATGAGTGAAAATAAAATCCCTCTATAGGATATCCATCATAACACAATTTCACTATTTAGAAGAGGAATATTCATAATGATTGCCAATCATGAACATCATTTAATTGAATGAACTATTTTTCCATAGTGCACTGCTGGATGACCAGTCTATCCCTGTTTTTAAATGGCCTGCAAAGCACATCATTCAGGAAACAGCCTCAGACAAATATTCCCTTCTAAGTAGAAAAAGGCATAATGGGGAAGTAAAAAATCCTCCATTATGCCTTTTCGTTTTACTCACTAACGTATGGTAACAGTGCCATTTGGCGGGCACGTTTAATTGCTTTTGTTAATTTACGCTGATATTTAGCAGATGTTCCTGTTACACGACGAGGTAGAATTTTACCACGTTCGGAAATAAATTTCTTAAGAAGGTCTACATCTTTATAGTCAATGTGTGTAATTCCATTGGCTGTAAAGTAACAAACCTTTTTACGCTTACGTCCACGACGAGCCATTGCTAAATCCCTCCTTTTTCAGTTTTAGAATGGTAAATCATCATCGGATAAATCAATCGGTTCACCATTATCTGCAAACGGATCTTCTTCACGACGATTATTATTATCTTGTGGAGGATTCTGATCTGCACGAAAGCCTGATGAACCTCTGTCACCTTGTGAGGATCCCCTTGTTTCTAAGAACTGAACACTTTCCGCTACAACTTCCGTAACAAAGACTCTTCTGCCTTCCTGGTTGTCAAAGCTGCGTGTCTGAATACGACCGTCTACACCAATCATACTTCCCTTTTTCATATAATTTGCAAGGTTTTCTGCCGCACGTCTCCATACGACACAATTAATGAAATCAGCTTCCCGATTTCCCTGCTGGTTTGAAAAAGGACGGTTACAAGCTACGGTAAAGTTCGCAACTGCTACTCCGTTTGGTGTATAACGTAAGTCAGGATCCTTTGTTAATCTTCCTACAAGAACGACACGATTCATCATCAGAATCACTCCTTATTGATCTTCTTCACGAATAGCCATATGGCGAATGATATCATCAGTAAACTTAGCCTGACGATCAAATTCTTCAACGGCTGAAGCATCGCTCGCAAAGTTCACAACAACGTAATATCCTTCACGATAGTCGTTGATTTCATATGCCAAACGACGCTTGCCCATTTCATCAACTTTTTCAATCTCCGCACCATTATTGGTTAAGACACTGTTAAAACGCTCAACAATGCTTTTTTGAGTTTCCTCATCAACATCTGGGCGGATGATATACATAATTTCATATTTTGTCATCCGTCTTCACCTCCTTTTGGACTAAACGGCTCTGAATACAGAGCAAGGAGTAATTTGTCTAATTACTCACATCGATGTATTATACCACAAAAAAACAAAGTGGACAATAGATCGAAAAGCGAAGGCGACCGATTAGGTTCGACGGCATAAGCAAAATCTCCGGAGTGGCCGCTTTTGGCCATGGAGGGGATTTTGCTTATGACCGCTTGGACCTGGGAGCCGTAGCTGGACATTAGAAAAGCGAAGGCGACCGGTTAGGTTCGACGGCATAAGTATCAAGTTAAAATGCGCATCTGACCAACCAGCATGTCCACCATAATGAGCCTTCCATTAAACATTAAATCTGAATAAAATAACGTCTCCGTCCTGAACGACATATTCCTTACCTTCTGAACGGACTTTTCCACGCTCTTTAGCTGCAGCCATGGACCCGGCCTCCATAAGATCATCGTAAGAAACCGTTTCTGCCCGTATAAAACCACGTTCAAAATCACTGTGAATGACTCCGGCAGCTTGTGGAGCCTTCATTCCCTTTTTAAAGGTCCACGCTCTTACTTCCTGTTCACCTGCTGTAAAGAAGGTAGCAAGGCCCAACATATCATAAGATGCTTTAATTAATTGGTCCAGACCTGATTCTTCAATACCAAGCTCCTCTAAAAACATCTCTTTTTCTTCACCATCAAGTTCAGCAATTTCTGCTTCAACTTTGGCACAGACCGTAATGACATTTGAACCCTCTTTCTCAGCGTACTCCTTCACAGCCTTTAAATTTTCATTAGCATCAGGGTTTTGGATTTCATCTTCTCCAACGTTAGCTACATACAATACTGGCTTAATGGTTAGAAGATGATACTGCTGAACGGTTTTCATTTCCTCTTCTGAAAAATCAATAGCTCTGGCAGGCTTATCAGCTTCAAGCGCCTCTTTCAATTTCGTTAATACATCATATTCAGCCAAAGCTTGTTTATCTTTCTGCCTCGCCATTTTTTCCACTCGTGTAAGTCTTTTCGTAACAGTTTCCAGGTCAGCCAGAATTAATTCCAGATTAATGGTTTCAATATCATCAACTGAATTTACCTGGCCGGATACGTGTGTGATATTATCATCACTGAAACAACGGACAACATGACAAATGGCATCCACCTGACGAATATGAGATAAAAACTGGTTTCCCAGCCCCTCTCCTTTACTTGCCCCTTTAACAATTCCGGCTATATCCGTAAATTCAAATGCTGTAGGAATGGTTTTCTTGGGATTAACCATATCTGTCAGCTTTTGAAGACGATGATCCGGCACTTCAACTATTCCAACATTCGGATCAATCGTAGCAAACGGATAATTGGCCGCCTCTGCTCCAGCTTGTGTGATCGCATTAAATAATGTGGATTTTCCCACGTTCGGTAGTCCGACGATTCCTGCAGTTAAAGACATTTATCTTTCCACTCCTTTTATTCCTTCCCTCTCAACGTTGCTATTCTCATTATAGATAGTCATCGTTTAAAAAACAAATCAATAAAAGAGCAAAAACAATCTCAATAAGCCATTGTTTTTGCCCTATTCCTGAGAAAAAATTTAATTTTCATTAGGTTTCTATCCAAAAGAAATCAATTTTATAATGTTTCACGTGAAACAATAGAAATTAATCTTCTGCCTTGGAAATAATTTTTTTGAGCTTTTTCTCAAATTTTTTTCTGGGTATCAGTACACTATGATTACAACCTTCACATTTTATTCGTATATCCATGCCCATACGAATAATTCTCCATTCGTTTGTTCCACAAGGGTGAGGCTTTTTCATTTCAACAACATCATTCATTCCAAATTGTTTGCTTTGGTCCATCACCTATCACTCCTTGATTAATCTCGCCTACACTAGCTTACTATATTTTTGTTATAAATGGAATTGCTGTGCTTCGATCAGTACCACCATTTATACAGAATCATATCGTTAATATCTTAAATCATCTTTATATCGGTTGGCAATAGGATACAACAAAATTGCCGACAGGATATATAGATTCAATAAGCCGTATAAAGGGTATAGATATTCAATTAAAGTAGCGAAACCAAATGATGTAAAAGGAATCATAATAACGACTGTAACCAGTGCTAACAGCCATAGAGGCACCTGAATTTTTTCCTGAATTCGCGTAATTAACCCCAGAACTCCGGATAATGCCGTGGTAAACAAGGCAATCCAAAGTAAAAATGAAATAAAAATAAACATCTTATAGGGATATTGCTTTAAAATGGCAAACAAAGGGATTTCATAGAGAAGAATCTCCTCAGATATATGTATTAAACTGTTGTTATAAATGAAAGATATAATCCCTAAAACAGCTGCACTTCCTACACTGGCAATCCATATCTCCCCTTTTTTCTTTACGTGCTTACCTACAGCGCCAAGCACAGCAATTAATGGCAGGATATTCAGTGCAGTAAAAGGAAAGGCTGACACCCAATTCGTCTGTTCATGAATATGGGACAGTAACGATAAATCCTCCTGCCAAGTAAATAAAACAAGTACATATAAAAGCCCGCCGATCAGCAAGGGTAAAATAATACTATTTAAGGATAGGATTCCATTTATATTCCAGACAAAGGCCAAAACCAGTGGAATGCACAGTGCGGCGATTCCAAACCAGTATGAATGACGAAAGGCCTGCCAGGTTGCCCCACTTCCTGCCATCATAATAATGGTTGTCGTAAATAAATAAAATAGAATGAGAAAGTCATATAAAGATGTTAAATGCTTCCCCACAATGATTCGAAGCACAGGAACATAATGTGTGGACTGCTGATCATAGCTTATGGATAAAATCACATAACAGCAGACACCAAACATAATGGCGAATAAAAGAATAGCTAGTCCACTTTCATGGCCGAAAAACTGCCACAATTCTCTTCCTGATGCATATCCTGCACCGACCATTGTACCAATAATTAAGAACATCCATTTAAATCCTGCTTTTAGCATATCATAGCCCCCATTTTTCTTGCCCGTAATGGTTTATTTTTACTTTGATTCACGTATAGAATTTAAACGTTTTCCGTATACTAATACTATTATGATGATGGAGGAGCAGCTATGAATCTAAAGGACATCCTTTTTCCAAAAAAGCAGGAAAAAAGGTTTTACTATGCGGAAAAAACAGCGACATTAAAAATAGCCAAAACCTTAAAAGAATGGATTCCTAAACAAGAAAAAGACATTGTTGTGGTATGTATTGGGACAGATCGGTCTACTGGGGACTCTCTCGGCCCTATGGTCGGTACTTTACTCAAGGACCAATCATTAAACCTGAACAATCTTTACATATATGGAACATTGGACCAGCCTGTTCATGCAAAGAATTTAGAGGAGCAGCTGGAGGTTATTTCTGAAAAGCATCCTGATGCCAACATTCTTGCCATCGATGCCTGTCTAGGAAAGCAATCCTCCATTGGCTCGATTATCATCGGTTCCGGCCCTATGAAACCTGGTGCAGCAGTTCAGAAGCACTTACCTGAGATTGGCGACTTATATATAAGTGCAGTCGTTAATATTAGCGGCTATATGGAGTATTTTGTTCTGCAAAATACCCGTCTATCAATCGTCATGAATATGGCTAAGGAAATTGCCCATGCCCTGCGACTACTTGATCATTTGGTATCCAAGGAAAAAAAGGCAACAAAATAAGCATGTGTACACCTATCTCTGTACACATGCTTATTTATTCAAATCTATTTTTATCACGCATTAACTGGCCGTAATACCCCCACATTCAAGTCTTGAGTTACCCCAATAAGACTAAGAGAGGGATGGATACCCCCACTGATGGAAGTATCACTTTATGTAACAGCAAGATATCCGGCTAATATAAAACCTACTGTTAATATACTAGGTAATAGATTAGCAACCCTGATATTGGTTAGATTTAATAGATTAAGGCCGATAGCTAAAATAAGGAGTCCTCCTGTAGCTGTCATATCCTCAATGAATGTATTTAAAAAGGAATCCGGGAGCCACATTTCGATTTGGGTGGCAAAAAGAGCAATGGAGCCCTGATAAAGCACAACAGGAATAATTGAAAATATAACACCAAAACCTAATGTTGTTGTTAAAACAAGAGCTACAAAGCCATCAATCATTGCTTTTGTAAACAGTATTTCATGGTCATTTCTCAAGCCACTATCCAGCGCTCCAATGACAGACATTGCCCCGATAACAAAAATCAACGAAGCCGTTATAAAACCTTGGGCAATCATGGACTGACCCGATTGCTTTTGAAACTTTGATTCTATCCATTCCCCTAAACGGTTCAGCTTATCGTCCAGCTGTAAAAGTTCTCCGATAATCGCACCTGTCAGCAGACTTAACAGAATCACAATCACCCGATCAGATGTAAAACTCATGCTTAACCCAATCATGACGACCGTCAGGCCAATACCACTCATGATTGTTTCTTTCATTTTTTCAGGTATTTTACTTAAAAACAAACCAATAAATGTACCTACGAATATTCCCAGTCCATTTACAAGTGTCCCTAACAACGCCATTTACTTCCCTCATTTCAGGTTATACAATCCCCAATGTTTCACGTGAAACATTGGGATAAATGATATTTAAAAATCTCTTTCTAAAAAGGCAAGGATAATATGAGATGACAAAAAGCTGGTTGAAAACAGTTCTTCAACCAGCTTTTGAAACTTATTCATCGTCCCCATTTAACAAATCCATGATTCGATTTAAATCATCCTGATTGAAAAATTCAATTTCAATCTTTCCTTTTCGTTTGCTTTTCTGAATGGTCACATTTGTGCCAAATCGTTCGCGTAATTCTGTTTCCTTTGCCTGCAGAAAGATATCCTTTTTCTCCTTCTTAGGCTTCGGCTTGATTTTTTTATTGTTTAAGTTCGAAATTAAAAGCTCTAACTGACGAACATTCAACTTATCCTTCCGAACTTTCTCCACTACTAATGGAAGCTTCTCTTCATCCTTTAATCCTAATAGAGCTCTGCCGTGTCCCATCGAAAGCTCACGGTTATTAATCAGCGCAATTACACTCTCGGGCAGTGATAAAAGACGTACAAGGTTGGCTATATGTGAGCGGCTTTTCCCCAATCGTTGTGCTAAAACTTCCTGCGTAACGCCTAATTCATTGATAAGCCTGTCATAAGCCTGAGCTTCTTCAATTGGTGTTAAGTCTTCTCTTTGTAAATTCTCCAATAAGGCTAATTCCATCATCTGGTCATCGCTTAAATCACGAACAACAGCCGGGATGGTTTCTAAACCAGCCTCTTTAGCAGCACGAAAACGCCTCTCTCCAACTACAATCTCATAGCCTTTAATACTTTCCCGTAAAATGATTGGCTGTAATATACCGTGTTGAATAATCGATTCTTTAAGCTCCTCTATCGCATCCGCCTGGAATGTCTTACGAGGCTGATAAGGATTTGGACGACATTGATTAATCGGAATTTCTTTAACAGACTCATCTTTGGCATCAACTTCATCTACATCGGGGAAAAAAGTACTTAAACCTTTACCCAACCCTCGCGCCATTCGCCATCACTTCCTTCGCTAATTCATTATAAACTTCAGCACCTCGTGATTTTGGATCATACGTGGTAATTGGTTCTCCATAGCTGGGAGCTTCGCCAAGTCTGACATTCCGAGGAATAATCGCTTGAAAGACCTTATCCTGAAAATACTTTTTCACTTCTTCTATAACTTGAATACCCAGGTTTGTCCGGGCATCAAGCATGGTAAGTAATACGCCCTCAATCATTAATGATTTATTCAGTTGTTTCTGCACAAGACGAACCGTGTTAAGCAGCTGACTTAACCCTTCCAAAGCATAATATTCACATTGAACAGGAATTAATACTGTGTCAGATGCTGTTAAAGCGTTAATGGTAAGAAGGCCTAATGATGGAGGACAATCAATTATGATATAGTCAAACTGATCTTTAATCGGATCCAAAGCTTTCTTTAAACGAACCTCACGGGAAATCGTTGGAACTAATTCCACCTCTGCCCCTGCTAACTGTATCGTTGCCGGAATGGAATACAGATTTTCAACCGATGTTGGAACACAAACCTCCTGGGCATCCAGGTCCTCTATCAGTACATTATATATACACTGGTCCATGTCTGCCTTATCGATTCCTACCCCACTCGTGGCATTCCCTTGCGGATCTGTGTCTACTAAAAGCACTTTGTTCCCTGCTTCTGTTAAGGATGCACTTAGATTCACAGAAGTGGTTGTTTTTCCAACCCCTCCTTTTTGGTTCGCTATTGAAATGACTTTGCCCATGGTGTCACCTACCTCTATTTCATTCTCTTTTATTTAACAAAGATTTTTCATCTATGTTTAAAAACCCCATCAATAAAAGGAACGTGCAGCGAAAACAGAACACTGTCGTTACTCGGACTACACGTTACACAATAGATGGGATACTTCTATTCTATCATTTCTTTTTTGGTATTTTAATTGTTAATTGGTAGTAATCATCTAATTCTTCTTCATCTGTTTCCAGTTCGATCCCTGTGTCATTCACCATATGGATGGATTGCCGAAGTGTATTCATGGCAATCCTGACATCCTTACTGATCCCCTTCACACGAGGTTTGGGCTTCTTTTTTGGTTTAGGATTTTTTAATTGTTCAATACGAGCTTCTGTCTGTTTAACATTTAAGTCTTTCTCCAAAATTTCTTTTAGCAGTTTTTCCTGCAGCTCAGGTTCTTCCAAAGCAATCAATGCCCGGGCATGGCGCTCTGTAATTTGTTTATTTAAAACAGCCTCCTGTACAGGTTCTGGAAGCTTCAACAATCTGAGTTTATTAGCAATCGTTGACTGGCTTTTCCCTAAACGTTGAGCGAGCGCCTCCTGTGTCAAACCGTGCATTTCAAGCAGCTGACCATAGGCAATAGCCTCTTCAATCACTGTCAGTTCTTCCCTCTGCAGGTTCTCAATAAGAGCTACGGAAGCTGTTTCAGTGTCTGTCATATCTTTTACAATGGCAGGTATTTGCTCCCAATTGAGATGTTGCGCGGCCCTCCAACGTCTTTCACCAGCTATCAGTTCATATTTAACCCTGTCTTCATCTGTTTTTCTAATAACAATTGGCTGTATCATGCCATGCGTATGAATGGTCTGCGCCAATTCCTCTATACGCTCCTGGCTGAACGTTGATCTCGGTTGATACTGGTTCGGTTGAATTTCACTTACTGGTATCTGGACAACTTCTTCCTGATGACTTTGGTCTTTTTTGCCCGTATCCTGTTTTTCACCCACTCCAAAGAAACGATTTAATGGATGCATCCCCTTACATCACCTCTTTCGTAACAGTACCTTACTACTATTTCTTGGATGATTGCTGAATTTCCTGCCAATGTTTCACGTGAAACATTCACTCAAAATCTATTTAATTTTCCTATTCTGCGCCAGCTTATGTATAAAAACAGGTAGATATCGTATTAGAACAAAAAAATAAAATAATACCTCAAAAATACGAAATAACAGATAGCTGATGTCGCTTTGCAATTCTATTAAAATAGCAAAAACGCAGCCCTTTAACGGGAGCGTCCAGTTGCAATAATAATTATATTTTATCATATAATAGATAGAAATACAGAAAATCGGCGAAATTAAGTGATTGGATTTTTATTAGGAGTTCCTGGTTTTCGCGGAAAACGTTTTGGTGTCTGGGTTACTTTGTCTATTTCAGCAATGTAACGTTTGCTATCTTCCTCTGGCAATTGAAAGTCATAAATACGCTTCCATTCCCCGCCCAGCTGCTGGACAGCTTTTTCAGCCTCTTTTTCCTCTTCCTGAAATTGGGCCCCTTTCATAGCCAAAAAGGTGCCTCCAACTTTCACAAGTGGCAGGCATAATTCACTAAGGACAGACATTCTGGCTACCGCACGGGCAGTTACCACATCAAATTGCTCACGAAACGCTTTATTCTTACCAAATGTTTCAGCTCGATCATGATAAAAGGCTACATGCTCTAAATCTAATTGATCTGCTAACTCATTTAAAAATGTCACTCGTTTTTTTAATGAATCAACAATGGTGATCTGCAGCTGAGGGAAGGCAATTTTAAGGGGCAGGGACGGGAAACCCGCTCCTGCACCTACATCACATACCTTTAAAGGCTTGTTAAAATCATAATAAAAGGCAGCAGAAAGTGAATCAAAGAAGTGTTTTAAATACACTCCTTCCTCATCAGTGATGGATGTTAAGTTCATTTTGTTATTCCATCCCACTAACATTTGATAGTATTGATCAAATTGCTTCAGCTGCTTTTGATTCAGTTCAATTCCTCTTTCATTCAGACTCTGCTGGAAGGTTTGTTTATCCATATCCAATACTCCTCTTATTCATTTGAAACGCGGGCGATATTTCCCTGCTCTATATAAACCAGAAGAACCGAAACATCGGAAGGATTAACACCGGAAATTCTGGAAGCCTGCCCCACGGATAATGGACGGACTTTTTTCAATTTTTCTCTGGCTTCTGTTGCAATTCCCTGAATGGCATCATAATCAATATCAACAGGAATCGTCTTATTATCCATCTTTCTCATTCTTTCAACTTTCTGGTTTGATTTTTCAATATATCCTTCATATTTGATCTGAATGGCAACCTGTTCTTCTACATCCAGCGGTAATTCTTCTTCTGGCTCACTTAAATTTTTAATTATTGAGTATGTGATTTCCGGCCGTTTTAAGAGATCTGCTGCACTGACCGCTTCTTTTAGTTCACTTGCTCCTGCGTCTCTTAACACCTGCTGGACAGCGGATTCTGGCTTAATAATCTTTTTCCGCAGCCGCTTCTTCTCTAATTCAACCAAACGTTTTTTCTCAACAAATTTCTGATAACGTTCGTTAGAGACCAGTCCCATCTGATAACCGATTTCAGTCAGTCTCATATCTGCATTATCATGTCTTAATAGCAAACGATACTCTGCGCGTGAGGTGAGCAGACGATACGGTTCATTCGTTCCTTTTGTCACGAGGTCATCGATGAGAACACCGATATAGGCCTGAGAACGATCTAAAATGAGGGTTTCTTTATCCAAAGCCTTGGCAGCAGCATTTATACCAGCCATAATTCCTTGCCCTGCTGCTTCTTCATAGCCTGATGTTCCGTTAATTTGACCTGCAGTGAATAAGTTTTCGATTTTCTTTGTTTCTAATGTTGGCCATAGCTGCGTAGGCACTATGGAGTCATATTCAATTGCATAGCCTGCCCGCATAATTTCAGCATTTTCCAGGCCTGGGATGGTTTCAAGCATTTTCTTTTGTACGTCTTCAGGGAGTGATGTAGATAATCCCTGAACGTATACTTCATCCGTATTTCTTCCTTCAGGTTCCAGGAAAATCTGATGTCTTGGCTTATCATGGAAACGGACGATTTTATCCTCAATAGATGGACAATAACGGGGTCCTGTACCTTTTACTGCACCTGAATACATGGCAGATCTGCCCAGATTTTCATCAATAATACGGTGTGTGAATTCTCCTGTATATGTTAACCAGCAAGGCAATTGATCGGTAATAAAGTCCGTTGTTTCATAGGAGAATGATCTTGGCTCTTCATCTCCAGGCTGAATTTCCGTTTTGGAATAATCAATGGAATGACTATTTACACGTGGTGGAGTTCCTGTTTTAAACCGAACCAGATCAAATCCGAGTTCATCCAGCTGTTCGGATAAAGTGATGGTCGGTCTTTGGTTGTTCGGACCACTTTCATAGGAAATATCACCAATAAGAACTTTACCTCTCATAAATGTACCTGTGGTTACGATAACGGTTTTGGCATAATAAACAGCCTGGGTTTCCGTAATGACCCCTTTACACACCCCATCTTCCACTAATAAACGTTCGACCATTCCTTGTCTTAACGTTAAATTCTCCTGATTTTCCAGTGTCTTTTTCATTTCTGACTGATAGAGTACTTTATCAGCCTGAGCCCGTAAAGCCCTTACAGCTGGGCCTTTACTTGTATTAAGAAGTCTCATTTGAATATGAGTTTTATCAATATTTTTACCCATCTGACCGCCAAGTGCATCGATTTCCCGTACAACCACTCCCTTGGCAGGGCCACCAATAGATGGATTACAAGGCATAAACGCAATTAAATCCAAATTTAATGTTAACATGAGTGTTTTGGCCCCTCTTTTCGCTGAAGCAAGACCTGCCTCTACTCCAGCATGGCCAGCACCAATGACGATAACATCATATTGCCCGGCATCATACATGATCAACCGCTCCTTACTTTCTCTTATTTTCCTAAACAGAACTGTGAAAATAATTGGTCAATTAAGCTCTCTTGAACAGTATCCCCAACTATTTCTCCTAATATCTCCCACGTTCTCGTTACATCGATTTGAACCATATCAATTGGCATACCTGCTTCCATACCTTCCATAGCTTCTTTTAGGGTTCTCTTTGCATCCTTTAATAACTGAACATGTCTGGCATTGGATACATATGTCATGTCAGCGTTATTTAAGTCCCCTTCAAAGAAAAGATCCGCTATTTCAGACTCCAGCTGGTCAATTCCCTGTTCATGAAGAATAGAAGTTTCAATAATAGAAGCAGTTTCAGCTGTTTCTCTTACTTTATCCAAATCTAATTTTTGCGGAAGATCTGTTTTATTCACAATGACCAGCACATCCATACCGCTGGCTGCTTCGAAAAGCCGTCTATCCTCTTCCGTAAATTCATCGCCATAATTTAAAACGAGTAAAACGAGATCCGCCTCTTTTAACACCTGGCGGGAACGTTCCACACCAATTTTTTCAACAATATCTTCAGTATCCCGAATTCCTGCTGTATCCACCAGTCGTAATGGAATTCCTCTCACATTTACATATTCTTCAATAACATCCCTTGTGGTTCCTGGTACCTCGGTAACAATGGCCTTATTTTCCTGGGCAAGGGCATTTAATAAGGAAGATTTCCCTACATTTGGCCGACCAATAATCGCCGTTGCAATGCCCTCCCGTAAAATCTTGCCCTGCTTAGCTGTCTCAATCAGCTTTTCGATTTGATCATAAACCTTTTGCGATTTTTCAATCAGTAATTGGTTGGTCATTTCTTCAACATCATCATACTCAGGATAATCGATATTGACCTCGACGTGAGCTACAGTCTCAAGAAGCTCCTGTCTAAGAGTGTGAATCAGTTTGGATAAACGGCCGTCCATCTGTTTCAAAGCAATATTCATGGCCTTATCGGTTTTTGCACGAATTAAATCCATAACGGCTTCAGCCTGAGATAAATCAATCCGTCCATTTAAAAAGGCCCTTTTCGTGAATTCACCAGGTTCAGCAAGTCTTGCCCCATTCGTCAGAACCAGCTCCAAAACGCGATTAACTGAAACCATTCCCCCATGGCAATTGATCTCAACAATGTCTTCACGTGTAAATGTCTTCGGTGCCCTCATCACCGTCACCATAGATTCTTCAACAAGCTCATTGGTTTCAGGGTCAATAAGCTTGCCATAATTAATGGTATGGGAGGATACTTCATGAAGATCTTTTCCTTGAAAAACTTTGCTGGCTATGGAAACAGCTTCATCACCACTTAGTCGAACAATCGAAATGGCTCCTTCACCCACAGGAGTTGAAATAGCCGCTATTGTTTCTGTATCCATCCTTCCACCCCCCTCGTTTTATGGTTTTTTATCTCAAATAATACTCATCTTTTTTATTCACTAACTTATTAGGTTATCATAAACAATCCGATATGAAAAAGCATATGACTCCGTATGACGAGTTGTTCAGTTATTCCTATTTTACACAAACCCTTTTACTCCCATACAAGCCCAAACAAAACACCTTCTTTTATAGTGAAAATCGCTTATAAAAGAAGGTGTTTTAAAACTTATCATATAATATTAGAGTTAAAAGCTGGTAAAAAGAGAAATTTCACTGTTACGGATTATTCCGGTTTAATGACAACACGTCTATTAGGTTCAGCTCCATCGGAATACGTAGAGATATTCTGATTATGCTGTAAGGCTGTGTGAATTACCTTACGTTCATAGGATGGCATGGGTTCCAGATAAACTTCCTTTTGAAGACGGACGGATTTTTTCGCCAGACGTTCGGCCAGCTGTTTTAAAGTTTCACTCCGTCTTTCCCGGTATCCTTCAGCATCTACAATCACAGCTTTATAACGGTCTGTGTCCCGATTTACAGCAAGCTGCGTCAAATATTGTAAGGCATTCAGGGTTTGACCCCTTTTTCCAATTAACCTGGCAATTTTCTCTCCGGTAAGATTGTAGTGAATTTCCTTTTCGGTTTCCTCTATATCTACATCCACCGGATTTCCCATTTGCTTAGCAATCTCACGTAAATATTCATCCCCGGACTGGGATTGGTCCGGTATTTCCGTAACTTTTACGATTGCAGGTTTGGATCCAAAGACACCAAAAACCCCTTTTTTCCCCTCATCAATAACCTCTACGTTCACTTGATCCTCCGATGCATCCAGTTGACCTAATGCCGTTTGAATAGCCTCTTTAACCGTTTGGCCTGTAACAGTTACTTGTTTCACTTTTTCGCTCCCCCATTATTGTTTTCTTTCTTGTATGGACGATGAATTAACAAGGTTTGTCCAACCATAAAGATGTTTCCGACTACCCAATATAGTGCAAGGGCTGATGGGAAGAATGCAGCAATAACACCAATCATAAGCGGCATAACGTAAAGCATCATTTGCATTTGCGGATTTTGAGCCGCTGTTGCATTACTTGCCATCATAAGTTTTTGCTGTAAGAACGTTGCTCCGGCTGCTACCAGCGGTAAAATGTAATATGGATCCGGACTACCTAGTTCAAACCATAGAAAAGTACCTTCTTTTAATACTTCTGAACGGTAAATCGCATGGTAGAAGGCAATTAAAATTGGCATCTGTACAAAAATCGGCAGACAGCCTGCCATAGGATTGACACCATGCTGTTGGAACAGATTCATGGTTTCCTGCTGCAGTTTCTGCTGTGTAGAAGCATCTTTGGAGCTGTATTTCTCTCTTAATTTCTGTAACTCCGGCTGAATTTCCTGCATAGCCTTTGAAGATTTTAATTGTTTTACGTTTAATGGGACTAAAATTAAACGAATTAGAATCGTTACAATGATTATCCCGATTCCGTGACTACCACCAAAGAAGTCAGAGACATATACAATTAATTGGTGTAATGGCCAAACAAAATACTTAGCCCACCAACCTCCTGTATCTTCAGTTATCGGTGTATTGACATCCATACAGCCTGACAGGAAAACAACCATTCCCAGTAAAGCTGTAATCAACAATATCTTTTTTCTCAAGCACCCTTCCTCCTTAAATACAAACACTCATTTTGCATCCTATGTATTACAAACTTCATTCTATCATTGTTACCTGTCTCATTCTATATAAAAATTAGCCTATTCACTTTATAAACAATTTTGATTTTCGAAATACATGGGATAGGCTTTTTTTCACTTGGAAAAAGTTCAGTTCCCGGGCAGGATATCTGGCTATAATCACATAATCATACTGCTGCTTGATTTCATGATCCAGTTCTAACAGAGCTTGTCTTATATAACGTTTGACCTGATTTCTTAAAACAGCATTTCCAAGTCGCTTTCCAACAGACAGCCCTACCCTGAAATGCTGCTGCTCTGGTTTATGATAATAATAAAGAACAAATTGACGATTTGCAAAGGATTTTCCTTTTTTAAAAACCGTTTGAAACTCTTTATTCTTTTTAATTCGATAAGCCTTTTTCATCCCCTATTCACTCCAACAAAACAAAGACATCATTGCTAGTATTTCCAATTGAACAAATGTAAATAACTTTACGGACTACAATATTTTTCCTTATTTAAGGGATGCTGGTTCCAACTGCATCTGATCCTGTTAAATCGTTATAAAAATCAAATACAATATCTATTTTAAACTGAAAAAAAGACCACTGATGGATTCAGTGGCCTATGCGGATAAATTCTTTCTTCCCTTACGACGACGACGAGCTAAAACTTTACGGCCATTTTTAGAGCTCATGCGTGCTCTAAAACCGTGAACTTTGTTACGTTTACGTTTTTTAGGTTGGTACGTACGTTTCATTATATATACACCTCCTGAGGAAAGTTGTATTCAGTTATAGAAGATTACCGGTCAGCAATCCAGAAACACCTTTCCATACCTGAAGCAGGCATCAAAGGCGTAAGACAATCCAGTTCATTATATATAATGTACGTATAAGATGTCAATAGTAAGAATAGTCATGACTGTCGATCAGAACTCTATTTAATAGACTCCTGCAGGTTTTCACTGTTCGGTATTTTTTCTCCCCATCATTCAAAGCGAACTTTAAGATAAATTTTATCCTCCTGATATTATCTTTAGTTATTACATTCATCCACATTCTTATTGAAGCACCTTTTCTTTAGAAATAATCCCCATGTGAATAACTCTGAAATACAGCCTGTACAACTTATCCACACGCTTTGTCGAATAAATTTATTCGCAAAATTTCTATCCACAGCAAAAATCGACATTTTATACACAAAATCTAGTGCTGTGCATAATTTTTTTCTACAACCCGTTGAATTTGTGGATAACTGAGTAAATCGCATTGAAACTAAGGGTTTTATTTGGTATCATATTTGTGTTTAACTAGTTTATATATGAATTTGTATTTAATCTTTTCCACAGCTGTGGATAATGTGTGGACATTTATTCACAGATATGTTTACAGGGTTATGCACAAAAATGTGGATAATGTCGATAATTGTCTTATCTTATGGTGAATTCGCGTATCTGTTATCCACAACCTGAAATTGCTTTTTTTCGCTATCATTACCTGTCTTTTTACTGTCCTAATCCTTATTTTATTTCTGTAATGTTTATTTATGACTATTTTCTCCTCAGGGAAAAGAGGTGATCGTTTTGGAGAATATTGAAGAATTGTGGAAGAAAACACTGGAAACGATTGAAGGTAAAATCAGTAAACCCAGTTTTGATACATGGCTGAAGTCCACCGAAGCAAAATCCATTGAAAAAGACACGATTGTAATTGCAGCTCCCAATGAATTTGCACGTGATTGGCTGGAAAACAGTTATTCAACGCTGATTTCCAATACTCTTCATGAAGTAACTGGCAGCAAACTGAACCCTAAGTTTGTTATTCCCGAAAAGGAAAAAGCTGAAGAGGATACAAAAAAGCCGGTTAAACCAGCTCCGAATATTTCTGGTTCCTCCAATCAATCGACAAAAACTATGTTAAATTCAAAATATACCTTTGATACCTTTGTTATAGGATCGGGAAATCGCTTCGCACATGCGGCTTCCTTGGCAGTAGCCGAGGCTCCGGCGAAAGCTTACAATCCTCTGTTTATTTATGGGGGAGTCGGGCTGGGGAAAACACACCTGATGCATGCGATTGGGCATTATGTGATTGAACATAATCCCCAGGCAAAAGTCCTTTACCTTTCATCAGAAAAATTTACGAATGAATTTATTAATTCTATTCGTGATAACAAAGCGGTTGATTTCCGAAATAAGTACAGAAATGTCGATGTTCTATTAATTGATGATATTCAGTTTTTAGCCGGCAAGGAGTCAACTCAGGAGGAATTTTTCCATACATTTAATTCTTTGCATGAGGATAATAAGCAAATTGTGATTTCAAGTGACCGTCCACCTAAGGAAATACCGACTTTGGAGGATCGTCTGCGTTCACGATTTGAATGGGGATTAATTACGGATATTACCCCTCCGGATTTGGAAACAAGAATCGCTATTTTACGTAAAAAGGCGAAAGCAGAAGGATTGGACATCCCGAATGAGGTTATGCTTTATATTGCCAATCAAATCGATACCAATATTCGTGAACTTGAGGGTGCACTGATTCGTGTCGTAGCTTATTCATCATTAATTAACCAGGATATAGATGCTTCCATAGCAGCTGATGCCTTAAAAGACATTATCCCAAGCTCGAAGCCAAAAAAAATCACGATTCAGACCATTCAGGAAACCGTTGGCGAGCATTACAATGTTAAACTGGAAGACTTTGCGGCCAAAAAGCGGACAAAATCCATCGCATTCCCCCGCCAAATTGCCATGTATCTGGCCCGGGAGATGACCGATTATTCTCTGCCTAAAATCGGCGAGGAGTTTGGAGGTCGCGACCATACAACAGTTATTCACGCTCATGAAAAAGTAGCGAAAATGATTGCAGATGACCAGCAGCTTCATAAGGATATCGATGAACTTAAGGAAAAAATGAAACAAGGCTAGCAGTGAATAATGTGAATAAGTGGTACACACCTATACACAGTCTATCCACATGTGGATAGACTTTATTTGCTCGATCATTTCCGGGTTATCCACAAATTCACAAGCACTATTATTATTACTTCTGTATTTTTATAAAAAATAATAATATATATGTCTCTTAGGAGGAATTTAAAAAAATGAAGTTTAACATCCAGCGTAATCAATTAATGGAAAGTGTCCAGGATGTCATGAAAGCTATTTCTTCTAAAACAGCGATTCCTATTTTAAGTGGAATGAAAATGGAAGTAACAGAAGAAGGCGTTACACTTACAGGAAGTGATTCTGATATTTCAATAGAATCCTTTATTCCTAAAGAGGAAGATGGAATTGTTTATATTGAGGGGATTGAACCAGGAAGTATTGTCCTTCAGGCTAAATACTTTCCCGATATTGTAAAAAAACTACCTGATCAGACGGTAGAGATTACTTCTGATGATCAGTTTAATGTAACCATCAAATCCGGACATGCGGAATTTAATTTAAATGGACAGGATGCTCAGGAATATCCACAGCTTCCAAAATTACAGGCTCAAAACAGCTTCCAGATATCTGTGGATTTGTTAAAGGATTTAATCCGACAAACCGTTTTTGCGGTATCTACATCTGAAACAAGACCGATTTTAACGGGAGTCAATATGTCTATCAAAGAAGAAAAGCTCCACTTTGTAGCTACTGATAGTCATAGATTAGCTTCCAGAAACATCCCTGTTCAGGAAACCGAAGAAACCAATTTCGGTTCTAATATTGTTATTCCAGGAAAAAGTCTGAATGAACTTAACAAAATTCTTGATGATACTCAGGAAAAAGTTGAAATAAGTGTAACGGATAATCAGATTCTGTTCCGCACTAAGCATTTATATTTTCTATCCCGACTACTGGATGGCAATTATCCCGAAACTTCAAGACTTATCCCGGAACAGAGCAAAACGAATGTCGTCATAGACTCTAAAGACCTGTTACATGCCATTGATCGTGCCAGTTTATTAGCAAAAGAGAGCCGAAATAATGTTGTAAGACTTATTACCAAGGAAAATAATATTCTTGAAATTTCCAGTAATTCACCAGAGGTAGGTAAGGTGCAGGATGAAGTTCAGGCTGATTCTATTGAGGGAGAGGAATTAAAAATTTCCTTTAGTGCAAAATATATGATGGATGCACTGAAAGTCATTAATTCTGAGAAGGTAATGATTTCCTTCACTGGAGCTATGCGGCCATTTATTATTAAACCAACAGAAGAGGCAGATGAAATCTTACAGTTGATCTTACCAGTAAGGACTTATTAATTTAATTAAAGCAACTAAATTTCTAAAGAGAATTTTAAAATGAAGCAAGGGCAATCCCCTTGCTTTTATGTTATCATTAAATAATAGGAATGCATTAAAATGCACGGAGGATAAGGTGATAGGACATGAGTGAACCAATTGAAATTTCTACAGATAAAATTGCATTAGGTCAATTTCTGAAGCTTGCCAATGTTATTGAGTCTGGTGGAATGGCCAAATGGTTTTTACATGAATTTAACGTCTATGTGAACGGTGAACAAGAAACGAGAAGAGGAAAAAAATTACAACCGGGTGATGTTGTGGAAGTTGAAGGAATAGGATCATTTGAAGTGACAGTAGAATGACAGTCCTTTTGCGAAAAGGGAGATTTACATGTATATCCAGGATCTATCTCTAACAAATTATCGTAATTATGAACAGATACAGGTTCAATTTGATCATAAGATAAATGTCATTATTGGTGAGAATGCACAGGGAAAAACAAACTTAATGGAATCTATCTATGTTTTAGCACTTACAAAATCCCATCGGACTCCCCGAGATAAAGAATTGATTAAATGGGACTCAACTTATGCTAAAATAAAAGGGAGTATTGTTAAACGAAATCACTCTCTTCCACTTGAAATTGTCTTTTCAAAAAAGGGGAAAAAAGCTAAATTAAATCATATCGAACAGTCCAAATTAAGCAACTATATCAGCGCATTTAATGTCGTTATGTTTGCCCCGGAGGATTTGAACTTAGTTAAGGGAAGCCCTCAGGAACGTCGTCGTTTTATAGATATGGAAATTGGACAAATTCAGCCTGTCTATGTATATCATCTGAATCAATTTCAAAAGGTTCTGAAACAGCGGAATGCTTTATTAAAAGACTATCAGAGGCAACAAAATATGGACCGGACCATGCTGCGTGTTTTAACTGAGCAATTAATTGAACATGCAGCGATTATTGTTGAGAGGAGATTTGAATTTCTTAAGCTTCTCAGAGAATGGGCTGAGCCGATCCATACGGGGATCAGTCATGAATTAGAAAAACTGGAAATGACGTATGATGTCAGTGTCGATGTATCAGAAGGTATGGATTTGTCAAAAATAGTAAAGACCTATCAAACCCACTTTCAGGATATAGAAACAAGAGAAATTGAAAGGGGTACATCTCTAATAGGCCCTCATCGTGACGACCTCTTATTTTATGTGAATGGAAAGGAAGTTCAAAGGTTTGGATCTCAGGGACAGCAAAGAACGACTGCATTATCACTCAAACTAGCCGAAATTGAACTTATTCATAATGAAGTGGGAGAATATCCTGTTCTTTTACTCGATGATGTTTTAAGTGAACTGGATAATCAACGACAGTCGCATTTATTAAATACGATTCAAGGTAAAGTGCAAACCTTTGTGTCGACCACCAGTGTGGACGGAATTGCGCATAAAACACTACAGAATGCCGAAATATTTCAAGTTCAACAAGGCACAGTTTTTAAAGAAGGGTGAGGTTGAGTGTGTTTATACATATTGGGGAAGAACATGTTATACAATCCGAAGATGTTGTCGCCATTATTGATCGTGATTTAGTTAAATCCTCAACGATTATCGATGAAATGATTCAAAACCAGAAAAGAAGAAACATCGTAATTGATACATCCCATGACCAGGCAAAGTCCATTGTGATAACTACGGAATTTATCTATTTCAGTACTTTATCCGTTGCAACTTTACGTAAACGTTCAAGCTTGAACTTTACTTTAGATAAACTGGAAGATTATTCAGAGGACTATGAGGAATAGACTCAGTAATGGAAACGTGTCAAAGAAAGTAAGAATATTGGAAATGAAGGTGTGAACCTGATGGCTATGGATGAAAACTTAAATCAACAAGCATATGATGAGAACCAGATACAAGTTTTGGAAGGACTTGAAGCAGTCAGAAAACGCCCGGGGATGTATATCGGGTCAACGAATGAAAAAGGTCTTCATCATTTAGTTTGGGAAATCGTGGATAACAGTATTGATGAAGCTCTGGCTGGATACTGTGATCATATTCAGATCAAAATTGAAGAGGACAATAGTATAACGGTTATTGATAATGGACGAGGGATTCCGGTTGGTATACATGAAAAACAGGGTCGCCCGGCTGTTGAGGTTATTTTGACGGTCCTTCACGCGGGAGGAAAATTTGGCGGTGGCGGCTACAAGGTTTCAGGAGGATTGCATGGGGTAGGAGCATCGGTAGTAAATGCGTTATCCTCTGAATTAGAGGTGTTTGTGCATCTTGACGGAAAGGTTTATTACCAGAAATATCATCGTGGCATTCCTCATGAAGATTTAAAAGTGATAGGAGATACAGATATTACGGGTACTCGTATCCACTTCACTCCTGACTCCTCTATTTTCACTGAAACGACAGAATTTGAATACGACACCCTGGTCCAGCGTGTTCGTGAGCTTGCCTTTTTAAATAAAGGAGTCGCCATTTCGATTGAGGATAAAAGAGAGGAACGCGAAGAAGAAACGTTTCACTATGAGGGAGGAATTTCCTCATATGTAGAGTACTTGAATCGCAATCGCGAAGGTCTACATGAACCATTTTACACAGAGAGCGAAATGGATAATATATCCGTGGAAATTGCACTCCAGTATAACGATGGTTTCGCTAGTAATATATACTCCTTTGCCAATAATATTCATACCTATGAAGGCGGGACTCATGAATCTGGTTTTAAAACGGCACTGACCAGAGTCATTAACGATTATGCGAGAAAAAACCAGATGTTCAAAGAAAATGATCCGAATTTAACAGGAGATGATGTAAGGGAAGGTTTAACGGCCATTGTCTCCATTAAGCACGAGGATCCGCAATTTGAGGGACAAACCAAAACAAAGCTTGGAAATAGTGAGGTGCGAACGGTTACGGACTCTCTCTTTAATGAGAACTTCTCAACGTTTTTATTTGAAAACCCGGATATTGCCAAAAAAATTGTTGAGAAGGGAATCATGGCTTCACGGGCCCGTAGTGCGGCGAAAAAGGCACGTGAGCTGACGAGAAGAAAGAGCGCTCTTGAGGTTTCAAACCTTCCAGGTAAGTTAGCCGATTGTTCCTCCAAAGAGGCTTCCATCAGTGAATTATATATCGTTGAGGGGGACTCTGCCGGTGGTTCGGCTAAACAGGGGCGTGACCGTCATTTTCAGGCTATTCTTGCTTTACGCGGTAAAATTTTAAATGTGGAAAAAGCCCGTTTGGACAAAATTTTATCCAACAATGAAGTGCGTTCTATGATTACTGCGCTTGGAACAGGCATTGGAGAGGAATTTGATATTGAGAAAGCCCGCTATCATAAGGTTGTTATTATGACCGATGCCGATGTTGACGGTGCGCACATCCGGACACTCTTACTTACCTTCTTCTACCGCTATATGCGCCCATTAATCGAACATGGCTATGTTTATATTGCACAGCCACCTTTATATAAAATACAGCAGGGAAAGACAGTCTATTATGCTTACAATGACCAGGAGATGGAGAAACGGTTAAGTGAGCTGTCTGGTAATCCGAAACCAAGCCTGCAGCGTTATAAGGGTCTTGGTGAGATGAACCCGCCCCAGCTATGGGAAACAACGATGAATCCGGAAAACCGAACATTGCTGCAGGTAAATCTTGAGGATGCGATGGGGGCCGACGAGACGTTCGAAATTTTAATGGGCGATAAAGTAGAACCGCGACGAGACTTCATTAAGGAAAATGCCCGTTATGTAAAAAATCTTGATATCTAAGGACATAGGCAAAACCCATTCCGTGGCCTGAGGTGTGGCCCTTTATGGGTTTGTCCTATGCTTTACGTCATCCAGCTGCGGCTCCTAGGTATGCGCGGATATAAGTCAAAGCCATTCCGTGGCTATCGCCACTACATGTCTTCGTCTTATCCCGCGATACCTGACCAGTCGCCTACGCTTTTCTAACCATGTCTAGCTACAGGGCCTAGCCCCTAAGCAGATATAAGCCAAATTCATTACGTGGCAAAAACTGCCACTCCATGAATTCGTCTTATCCAGCCTGGGCTAAGCAAGGCCCTTCCGCTTTTCTAATAAGGAGGTTGTTTTATGGTGGATCAGGATCGTCCACAGGTTCAGGAAATAAATTTGAATCAGGAAATGCGTACGTCATTTTTGGATTACGCAATGAGTGTTATTGTTGCGCGTGCGCTCCCTGATGTTCGTGACGGAATGAAACCCGTACATAGAAGAATATTATATGCCATGCATGATTTAGGTATGCATGCAGACAAAGCTTATAAAAAATCTGCCCGTATTGTCGGGGAAGTTATCGGTAAGTACCATCCCCATGGTGACTCGGCTGTATACGATGCAATGGTACGTATGGCACAGGATTTTAACTATCGTTATCCTCTAGTTGATGGACATGGAAATTTCGGTTCTGTTGATGGAGATTCAGCTGCTGCCATGCGTTACACAGAAGCTCGTATGTCCAAGATTTCCATGGAGATTTTAAGGGATATCAATAAAGATACCATTGATTATATAGATAACTATGATGGGACAGAAAGAGAACCGGCAGTCCTGCCTGCCCGTTTTCCTAATTTACTGGTGAATGGTGCAGCAGGTATTGCAGTCGGAATGGCCACCAATATCCCTCCTCATCAACTGGGAGAGGTTATTGATGCGGTCTTAGCTGTCAGTAAAAATCCGGATATCACCATCAGTGAACTCATGGAAAACTATATTTATGGACCGGATTTCCCTACTGGCGGACAGATTCTTGGACGCAGAGGAATCCGTCAGGCCTTTGAAACGGGAAAAGGATCCATTACGGTCCGTGCAAAATCAGAAATCACAGAAATGAACAATGGAAAATCATCCATTATTGTTACCGAGATTCCTTTCCAGGTAAACAAGGCAAAATTAATCGAAAAAATTGCTGAGCTGGTTCGGGATAAGAAAATTGATGGAATTACAGACCTTCGTGATGAATCCGACCGTGATGGTATGCGGATTGTGATTGAAATGCGCAGGGATGTAAATCCAAATGTCGTCCTTAATAATTTATACAAGCAGACAGCTCTTCAAACCACTTTCGGAATCAATACGCTGGCTCTGGTTGATGGAGAGCCAAAGGTTTTAAATCTAAAACAGACGTTAACCCATTACTTAGATCATCAGAAAGTGGTCATTAAAAGAAGAACGGCTTATGAACTGAGAAAGGCTGAAGCAAGGGCTCATATTCTGCAGGGTCTGCGTATTGCCTTAGATCACCTTGATGAAGTTATTTCTCTTATTCGCAATTCCAAAACGACTGATATTGCCAGGGAAGAGCTAATCAGCCGGTTTGAATTGTCCGAAAAGCAGGCACAGGCGATTTTGGATATGCGACTCCAGCGTCTGACAGGTCTGGAGCGTGAAAAGATTGAGAATGAATATAGTGACTTAATGAAGCTTATTGGAGAGTTAAAGGCAATTTTGGCTGATGAAGAGAAAGTACTGGAAATTATTCGAGAAGAATTAACCGAGATTAAAGAGCGTTTTAACGATGAAAGAAAGACAGAAATTATGACAGGTGGATCCGACTTTATTGAGGATGAGGATCTGATTCCTGAAGAGACCATTGTTGTTACGCTCACACATAAAGGGTATATTAAGCGTCTTCCAGCTTCCACCTATCGTACACAGAGACGAGGAGGACGTGGTGTTCAGGGAATGGGAACGAATGAGGATGACTTTGTGGAGCATCTTCTATCTACGTCCACACATGACACCATTCTGTTCTTCTCAAATAAAGGGAAGGTTTATAAAACGAAGGGCTATGAAATTCCTGCCTTTGGTCGAACAGCTAAAGGAATTCCATTAGTTAATGTGCTGGAGGTTGAAAAAGGCGAATGGATCAATGCCATGATCGCCATCAGTGAGTTCTCTGAGGATTGGTATTTATTCTTCACCACTGAACACGGAATTTCCAAACGCACCGCCCTATCCCAGTTTGCCAATATCCGCAGAGGTGGTCTCAGAGCTATTAATCTGAGAGAAGATGATGAACTGATTTCCGTGCGACTTACAGATGGAAATAAGCTAATTATGATTGGGACCAGGCAGGGGTACTTAATCCGTTTTGATGAACAGGATGTACGTTCCATGGGACGAACGGCTGCTGGTGTAAAAGGTATTACCTTAAGAGATGAAGAGGATAAGGTTGTGTCCATGGAAATTCTCGATGAAACCACTCAGGTTCTGACGGTTACAAATAAAGGTTATGGTAAGCGAACAAAAGCTGATGAATATCGAACGACGAACCGTGGCGGAAAAGGAATTCTGACCTGTCATTTAACAGAAAAAAACGGACATGTAGTAGCGGTTAAAGCTGTGACCGGGGATGAGGACCTCATTTTGATTACGGAAAGCGGAATGCTTATCCGAATGCCTGTAGAAAGCATTTCCGAGACAGGGCGTAATACTCAAGGGGTTAAACTCATTCGCCTTGAAGAAGGAGAGGAAGTTTCAACCGTAGCAAGGATTGCCCAGGAAGATGGAGAAGATGAAGATGATCAGGAACATGATGAGTCCGGTGAAGCAGACACGGAACAGGATTCTGATCAGGACGGGGAATCAACAGAATAAATCAAAACTCAAGGGTTTGGAGGTGAAGAGAAGTTGCTAGTTCATCCCAGTCAGCTTAAACCCGGATGTATCGTAGAGCGGGAAGTAAAAGGACATACAGCAAATCCAATAATATCAAAGGAAACAGTGGTCGGACCTGTTCATATACAGGTATTGGAGCACTTCGGGGTTGAGAATATAGAGGTTTCCTCATACCTTGTCAACGGAGAAAAATTTACTCCGGAAGAAAAAGGAGATCAGCAAAGAAAAATTGAACAGCAAACGGACCCCTTTGCCGTTAAATATGCACAAAGTGTTGAGAAAACAAAGGAAATGTTTTTTAAATGGCAGGCAGGAAACCCGGTAGATCTTCCCAAAGTCAGAGAATTTCTTATCCCGCTTATCCTGCAGGCCGAAAATGACTCAGGGATTATCTTTTCTCTTCATCACCATGTGGATAAAGAAAATTATTTTTTCCATCACTTTGTGGCAAAAGCATTAATTTCAGCGTTTATTGCCAAACGGATGAATTTGCCACAGGGAGACCGGATACAGACAGGTTTAGCTGCTTATTTATGTGATTGCGGAATGGCACAGATTCCGAAACAAGTTTTAAATAAATCCGAGCGCTTGTCAGCTGAGGAATTTAACGAGGTCAAGCAGCACCCGATTTATTCTTACCGGTTAGCAGAAGATATGACAGCCCTGAAACAGGAAACAAAAACATCTATTTTGCAGCATCACGAAAGAATGGATGGCAGTGGGTATCCGTTTAGGTTAAGCCATCAGAAAATCCATTTGTATGCAAGAATTATTGCGGTAAGCGACATTTTCCATGCAATGGTTTGTGAAAGACCTTATAAGCCTAAGCAATCCCCTTTTAAGGCTGTAGAAGAAATTCAAAAACAAATGATTGGGAAACTGGATCTTGAAGTGGTTCAGATTTTAGTGGCAGGACTGGCGAATTTTTCGAGTGGAACGAGGATCAGACTGTCTGATCAGCGGTCTGGAGAAATCGTATTTATAGAGGAAAAAAATCCGACCAGGCCCATGGTACGGATGGATAATGATGGCGAAATTATTGTTCTGAAGGATCATCCACATTTGCATATAGAAGAAATACTGGCATAACCATGAGGCAATCCCCATTATGTTTGGTTGAACAGATAATAACCAAGCATTATGGGGATTTTTTTGGCTGTAATACTTAAAAAGTGAAGGATATAGGGATAATCATTGTTACTGAACGAGTGCAACAGCTCTCCCCACCACTCTGTCTCATAGCGGCAGATCATACTTAAATTGTAGAGCAGCAGAAAGTGAGTCATGACCTCATGAAAAGGATAAAAAAAAGTGCGATTTTTACAAAGGTAGAGGCAGGAACCTTCAGCATCCATGGAAAAAAGATTACTTTCAAAAGGAAGCAGTATTCTATCTGAAGTGATATACAGATAATCCTGATCCGAATGCCAATCCTTGACTGGAAAATGGTAATGACTCAGTTTATCAGCGAACCTGTTTTCAGATAAGTGCCAGTCATTCACTATATCCAGAGGAATAAGCAGCCTTTTTTCTCCAGGATTGCCCACTTTAATGACTGGTTTTTCTTTATGCTGAATATCATATAATTCGCTCATTTCCGGAACTCTTTTCAGCAGCTGTTCCATCGAAAATTTATCAACTGTAAATTGATGAATGGAAAACAGGTGACTGGTGAGGTAAGGAAAGAGCCCTTTTTGCTGAATTTTCACCTCATCCTGCAAAAACCGGTACGACTGTTTTTTCCGCTTTCTTGCCGATACTCCGTGGGCAAGGAGACTTGTATTTTCGGGATAGTAAGGCCTTTTGGTCATCAAACAGGTTTTAATAAGCTGTGTCAGGCCATAAAAAAGCAGCATGGGCTGTATGGATACAGGAGCTTTTTTTGCCTGGTTTAAATAAGTTTCCGCATGCTCCAGGTAATAAACAAAACGATCCGCATTCTGAAAGCTTAGCTTCTCATAATCACTGAAATTTTCTCTCCGGTAGCATTCACTTAAAAAGCTTTGAACATAAGGAATCGATTTAAGCTGATGATAAAATGCAGACAGGTTTTTATCCTTCATAAAAATCTCCTTATATATCCTTGAAATGTTAAAAAAACTGGCGTATTCTATAAAATATTTACAAGAGTATTGTTGCCATTTCACAGCAAATTCATAATAAGGGGGCTAAAACATGCGGGAGGATAAGTTTGCCAAGGAAGGTCTGACGTTTGATGATGTATTATTGATGCCGGCTGAATCAGAGGTACTGCCGAGGGATGTAAGTGTCCGTACAGAATTATCCGGTCAGTTAACGTTAAATATTCCACTTATAAGTGCAGGAATGGACACCGTTACGGAAGCAGATATGGCAATTGCCATGGCTAGACAGGGTGGTTTGGGAATCATTCATAAAAATATGTCCATTGAGGAACAGGCGGAGCAGGTGGATCTCGTTAAGCGTTCGGTCAATGGCGTTATCAATCATCCGTTTTTCCTGACACCCGGACATCAGGTGTATGATGCCGAGCATTTAATGGGAAAATACAGAATTTCCGGAGTACCTATTGTGAATGATGAAGAGGATCAGAAGCTGGTCGGTATGATTACCAATCGTGATCTTCGTTTTATTCAGGATTACTCTATACCAATTTCCGATGTTATGACACATGAGCATTTAATTACTGCACCTGTAGGAACAACCGTTAAGGAAGCAGAGTATATCCTGGAAAAGCACAAAATTGAAAAACTGCCGCTGGTTGATGGAGAAAATCGTTTAAAAGGGTTAATAACCATCAAAGATATTGAAAAGGTCATTGAATACCCGAATGCAGCTAAGGATGAGCAGGGACGTTTAGTAGTTGGTGCAGCAGTAGGTGTGACTGCGGATACAATGGTTCGTTTAAAGCAGCTGGTTGAAGCTGGAGTCGATGTCATTGTTGTAGATACCGCTCATGGTCATTCCAAAAGTGTGATTGAACAGGTGAAAACCATTCGGAGGGAATACCCTGAGTTGGACTTGATTGCTGGCAATGTGGCCACACCAGAAGGAACAAAAGCTTTGATTGATGCCGGCGCCAATATTATTAAAGTAGGTATCGGTCCGGGATCCATTTGTACGACCAGAGTGGTTTCAGGAATAGGTGTACCTCAGATTACAGCTGTATTTGACTGTGCAGAGGAAGCTGCTAAGCATGGAGTCTCTATTATCGCGGATGGAGGCATTAAATATTCAGGAGAAGTTGTAAAAGCCATCGCTGCAGGCGGACATGCAGTTATGCTGGGCAGCATGTTTGCCGGTGTTAAGGAAAGTCCCGGTGAAACGGAAATCTATCAGGGACGACAATTTAAAGTTTATAGAGGAATGGGTTCAGTAGGAGCAATGAAGGAAGGATCCAAAGACCGTTATTTCCAAAGTGAGTCTGAAACCAAAAAGCTTGTACCAGAAGGAATAGAAGGACGTGTCCCTTACAAAGGACCTTTGGAAGATACCGTGCATCAGTTAATCGGCGGCTTGCGGTCGGGAATGGGCTACTGCGGAACCAAGGATATTGAGGCCTTGCGGGAGGATGGAAAATTTATTCGTATAACAAATGCAGGTTTACGGGAGAGCCACCCTCATGATGTACAAATAACAAAGGAAGCCCCGAACTATTCGTAATAGTAGAATTGACCTAATCTGTAAAACATAGATAGTGACTATTCACTGTCTATGTTTTTTTATACCGGTATGATAAAATTGCAAAGGATAGATTAAAATGGTGGAGGTTAGTTTAATGAAAAAGTCAGTAAAAGCTTTGGGAATGGTGATGACTGCCATTCTTATAACAATGGTTGCAATCATTCCAGCACCGATTTCAACCCATGCACAACCCAACAATATTGAAGCAAAATCAGCTATTTTAGTGGATGCAGAAACAGGCCAGATTTTATACGAAAAAGAAGCCGATTTAGCTTTGCCTCCAGCCAGTATGACCAAAATGATGACGGAATACCTGGTACTAGAGGCCATAGAAAATGGAGATATTAGCTGGGATACAACGACAACGATTTCTGATTATGCCTATTGGCTTTCTTCAGATAATGCATTTTCAGGAATTGGTTTGCGTCAAAATAAAGAATATACCGTAGAAGAGCTTTACACAGCGATGGCGGTTAACTCAGATAATGCGACAACCGTTGCACTGGCCGAATTGGTCGCAGGTTCTGAAGGTGAATTTGTAAAAATGATGAATCAGAAGGCTCAGGAGATGGGATTACCAGAAGCTGAGTTTGTGAATTCTACAGGTTTAGGGAATAGTGATTTAGGAGAATATTACCCGGAAGGCACGAGCGCTGATGCAGATAACTATTTATCAGCCAGATCAGCAGCCTTACTGGCCTATCATTTAATTAATGACTACCCTCAAGCCCTTGATTATTCAAGTATTACAGAGGCTAAATTAGATAAAGAATCGTTCACAAACTGGAACTGGATGCTGCCTGGAATGCCGGGACAGCTTGCTCCATTTGGCTATGAAGGCCTGGATGGAATGAAGACGGGATGGACAGATGAAGCAGGCTACTGCTTTACAGGTACTGCTGAACGGAATAACCGCCGACTGATTTCTGTCGTTATGCGAACAGATTCTGAGGAAGCACGATTTGAAGAAACAAGAAAGCTGCTTGACTATGGGTTTAACCAGACAAAGACAGCAGAAATTTACCCTGCTGATTATCAAAAGAAAGACGATTCAACACTCGAGGTCAATAAAGGGAAGGAACAATCGGTGGAAATTGCTACGGATCAGGCGATTCGTGGGGTTGTCCCTTCCGGCGAAGAAAAACCTTATGAAATTGAATTTACCCTTGATAAATCCAAACTTAATGAAGATGGCGAATTAACAGCCCCTCTTAAGAAGGGAGAAGCTGTTGGAACCGCACAAATAAAGTATACAGGTGAAGAGCTTTTTGGATATATAACTGAAGACATCGGCCAAGATGCCAATGTTCAACTGGTTACTCAGGATTCTGTGGAGAAAGCCAACTGGTTTACTCTCACTTTCCGAGCCATTGGTGACTTTTTCTCAGATGTATTTGGCGGAATTGCTGATTGGTTCAAAGGTTTATTTTAAAACAAATTGGATTACTAGGGATTTTCCGTTAAAATAGAACTAAGAAGAAAGTATTCATTATATTCAGGGGGGAAAACACCATGTCCAAAACAGGTACTGATCGTGTGAAACGGGGAATGGCGGAAATGCAAAAGGGCGGCGTCATCATGGATGTCGTTAACGCCGAACAGGCTAAAATCGCTGAAGAAGCGGGAGCCGTTGCGGTAATGGCCCTTGAACGTGTACCAGCTGATATTCGTGCAGCTGGTGGAGTGGCAAGAATGGCTGATCCAACAATCGTCGAAGAAGTTATGAATGCTGTTTCCATTCCGGTTATGGCAAAGGCACGAATTGGCCATATTGTTGAAGCAAGAGTGCTTGAAGCTCTGGGCGTTGACTATATTGATGAAAGTGAAGTGCTGACGCCTGCTGATGAAGTCTATCATATCCATAAAAAAGATTATACAGTTCCGTTTGTATGTGGCTGCCGTGATATTGGAGAGGCTGTGCGTCGTATTGGCGAAGGAGCTTCCATGCTGCGGACTAAAGGAGAGCCTGGTACAGGTAATATTGTGGAAGCGGTTCGTCATATGCGTAAGGTTCAGTCCCAGATCCGTGAAATTTCCGGTTTATCAGAGGACGAGCTCATGGTTTATGCAAAAGAAACAGGGTCTCCTTATGAAATTCTTAAGGAAATTAAAACAGAGGGCCGTTTACCTGTTGTAAATTTTGCAGCTGGCGGTATTGCTACACCTGCTGACGCTGCTCTTATGATGCAGCTGGGAGCAGATGGTGTATTCGTAGGCTCCGGTATCTTTAAATCCGATAATCCGGAGAAATTTGCCCGTTCAATCGTGGAAGCTACCACTCATTACGAAGACTATGAATTAATTGGACAGCTTTCAAAGGATCTTGGTACAGCGATGAAGGGAAGAGAAATGTCTACGCTGACAGAAGCCGATCGCATGCAGGATCGCAGTGAGTAACTAGTAAAGGAGTCATCCATCATGGTAAAAATAGGTGTACTGGGATTACAAGGCGCTGTACAGGAGCATGTCCGTTCAATAGAGGCCTGTGGTGCTGAAGCAGCTGTTATTAAGCGTGTGGATCAGTTAAAAGAGCTGGATGGCCTTATTTTGCCCGGCGGTGAAAGCACAACCATGAGGCGTCTCATAGATAAATATCATTTCTTTGATGCGCTGCGCAGCTTTGGTGAATCAGGAAAACCGATGTTTGGGACGTGTGCAGGAATGATTTTGCTGGCTGGCGATATCGCTGGACAGGAGGATGCTCATTTACAGCTTATGGATATGAAGGTCGCCCGTAATGCTTTTGGACGGCAAAGAGAAAGCTTTGAGGCGGAAATTGAACTAAGAGGGATAGCAGACTCGTTTAATGCTGTGTTTATTCGGGCACCCTATATTCTGGAGACAGGAGAAAATGCGGAAGCTCTTGCAACCTATGATGGTAAAATTGTGGCGGCCAGGCAGGATCACTATTTAACTTGTGCTTTTCATCCTGAGCTAACCGATGATCATCGTCTTACAGAGCATTTTGTCGGGATGGTTAAGGAAGCAACAGAAAAACTTGCATCTTTATCCTAAACAAGGTATATTATAAAGCAACTGGAATATCGATATATTTGCAAAAGCGATGAGAGGAACAAGTAGCAATAGGGCTTATCTCAGAGAACCGGTGGCCGCTGTGAACCGGTATAAGCCTGTTGTGAATCCATCCTCGAGCAGGTATACGGAAACTTTAAGTAAGTATACCCGGTGAAACACCGTTATCAGAAACCAAGCTGGAGGGTCGTATGCCCTCAACTAGGGTGGTATCGCGGGAAACGTAAACAAACTCTCGTCCCTTAATGTTAAGGGATGGGAGTTTTTTGTTGTGCAGGATAGGATCATAAGTTTTCCCGGATTAAAGGATAAGGTTTATGAGATTTTGTGTTTTTCAATATGCGCAGTTATAAGAAATAGAAAATGAAGGAGGAAGTTATCATGTTAGACTTAAAATATTTACGAGATCATTATGATGAAGTAAAAGAAAAACTTGCTCATCGCGGAGAGGATTTAACCGATCTGGATAAATTCGGTGAATGGGATGAAAAGCGCAGAGAATTAATCCGTGAGAGTGAAGAACTAAAGGCGAAGCGAAATGATGTTTCTAAACAGATTTCCGAACTAAAGAAAGAGAAAAAAGACGCAGAACCCATGATTAAGGAAATGCGAGAAGTGGGAGGCAAAATTAAAGAGCTGGATCAGGAACTGAAAGATGTGGAAGAAAACCTGGACACTCTGCTAATGTCGATTCCAAATATTCCGCATGAAAGTGTACCCATCGGTGAGGATGAGGATGATAATGTTGAGGTCCGTACCTGGGGAGAGGTTCCTCAATTCGGATTTGAGGCAAAACCGCATTGGGATTTGGCTGTTGATTTAAATATGATCGATTTTGAACGGGCAGCAAAGATTACAGGCAGCCGTTTTGCCTTTTATAAAGGATTAGGGGCCAGACTGGAACGTGCGTTAATTAACTTTATGATGAACCTCCATGTGGATGAGCACGGCTATTTGGAAGCTATGCCTCCATATATGGTCAATCGGGACAGTTTATTAGGAACAGGACAACTGCCAAAATTTGAAGAGGATTTATTTAAAATAGCTGATTGGGATGGTTATTACTTAATTCCAACAGCAGAAGTGCCCGTAACGAATTATCACCGGGATGAAATCTTAAGTGAAGAGGACCTGCCAAAGAAGTTTGCCGCTTATAGTGCCAATTTCCGTTCAGAAGCAGGCTCAGCCGGTCGTGATACCAGAGGGTTAATCCGTAGGCATCAGTTTAATAAAATTGAGCTGGTTCATCTTGCTAAACCAGAGGAATCCTATGAGGTGCTGGAAGAGTTAACCGGGCATGCAGAGAAGGTACTTCAGTTATTAAAGCTTCCATACCGCGTGATGAACATGTGTACCGGCGACTTAGGTTTCACAGCTGCGAAAAAGTACGACATTGAAGTATGGATGCCAAGCTCTGATACGTACCGTGAAATTTCTTCCTGCTCGAATTTTGAGGATTTTCAGGCCCGCCGCGCTAGAATACGTTTCCGCCGTGGACAAAAGGGTAAGCCGGAATTTGTTCATACATTAAACGGATCCGGATTGGCAGTTGGCCGTACGATGGCAGCCATTATCGAGAATTATCAGCAGGAGGATGGCTCCATCTTAATCCCTGAGCCATTACGTCCTTATATGGGCAACCGTGAATATATTAAAGCGGAATAAAAGAAATCTGTACAGGTAAAGCAAGTATTCTGCAAGCAGCCCTATGGATGAAATGGTTCATGGGGCTTATGATTTGGGCTATTAGAGCATTCTTTCGGGAGTTGGAGTATAGACTCTTCCCTTTTACAAAACCCTCATAAATTGTATGAAAAATAAAACTTCTCTTTCCCCCTTGCAGAATAAAAAAGGGTATGATATATTATCATAGTGTCATTAAGGAGGAGTACCCAAGTCCGGCTGAAGGGATCGGTCTTGAAAACCGACAGGGGTGTCAAAGCCCGCGGGGGTTCGAATCCCTCCTCCTCCGCCATAAAATCAGCGTATAAATATTGGAGATATAACGGAAACAAGGAAATCGTTACTTTGGGTAACGATTTTTTTTTATTATATAATTGTAAAAAAATCCGCTTAATCTTTTAGATAAGCGGATTAATTAACGTATATAACGTATATAGATTATTCGACAAAATTCGGGTGGTGACAGGCACCACTACCAGTGTATTTACGGGAATGCTGGATGAAATGTCCGATTCGCTCCAAGATCGGCTCAATGGACGTTTGATCATTAATAATATCGTAATCAGCAATGTTAATTCGCATCACCGGGCAGGCATTGAAGTCATTAATCCAGGCCTGATAACGGTCGTACATTTCCTTCCAATAATCCACAGGGGTCTGCTGTTCCATAGGACGACCACGTTTTTGAATTCGATCCAAAATATGATCAAAGGATCCCTCTAAATAAATGAGCAGATCCGGATGAGGAAAGTATGGGGTCATCACCATAGAATCAAATAAACTTTTATAGGTCTGATAGTCTGTTTCCGACATCGTGCCTTTTTCATAATGCATCTTGGCAAAAATTCCGGTATCTTCATAAATGGAGCGGTCCTGAACAAATCCGCCGCCATATTCAAAGATCTTTTTTTGTTCCTTAAAGCGCTCGGCTAAGAAGTAAATTTGTAAGTGAAAGCTCCAGCGTTCAAAGTCATCATAAAACTTATCCAAATAGGGATTGGCATCGACCTTTTCAAAGGACGTTTTAAAGTTTAAAGCATTGGCTAATGCATTTGTCATCGTTGACTTTCCGACCCCTACCGTTCCTGCGATGGTGATGACTGAATCGTTAGGGATATTCAGGCGATGATTTCCGTTCGTCATAACACGGCTTCCCCCTCTTTTAATGACTTTTCCACCTTTTTCAGGACGTATTCCAAGTCTTCCTGTCTATTTACAAAATCCAGCTCATCACCATTAAAGCGGACCACTGGAATTTCCGGGTTTTCCGTTTCAAACTGATTCATAAATACTTCATAATCATGAGATAACTGTTCTAAATAAGATGCTTGTATATTTTGTTCCAAAGAACGCCCCCGTTTACGGATTCGCTCTAAAAAAGTATCTAAGCTTGCATGTAAATATATCATAATATTAGGCCTTGGCATATCATCAGTTAAAATATGGAAAATCTGATTGTATTTATCATACTGGTGGTCTTTAAGTGTACGTTTTGCAAAAATCATATTCTTGGAAATATGATAATCGGATACAACAGGCTTGCCCTGCTTCAAGTATTTTCGATCAATATCCTCCAGCTGCTTATACCGATTGCACAGGAAGAACATCTCGGTTTGAAAGCTCCACTCCTCAATGTTATCGTAAAATTTCCCGAGAAATGGATTCTCCTCTACAATTTCCTTTAATAAGTGAAATTGAAAATGGGCATTGATCTTTTTTGCCAAAGAGGTTTTTCCGACTCCAATTGGACCTTCAACAGCAATAAAAGGTATTTGTCCCATGGTTTCGCTCCCTTCAACTACATCGCTCAGTGTCCATGTTTCTACAAAAATAGACAGATTATATTTTATCATAGATACACCGGTCGTGACATAAGAATAAAAATGCAATTTATGCAGGATTTTAAATCGATATTTGTGCTGCTGCAGGAAGGGGAGAACAGGCCATTTCCGCTTTTTGTTCTTGACATTTTCACACATTCCTTGCATAATACTATAAAATATACTGAATAATGATAAGCTGTGAACAGGCCAGTAGATAATGGCTCGGGTGAAAAGAGATTGGAATTCACCGGCTGAAAGATTCCATCACCTGGAGATTATCGAAACCTACCTGGGAGCTATCAGGGCGATAAACCTTGATCGCAAGCCTAGCGTTACAGGCTGGAGAGGACATCTTTAAAACGGAAATCTTTGTCTAAACGTTTCCCTTTTTTTCAGATGTCAATTCAAGGTGGTACCGCGGAGTCAGCCCATTCCGTCCTTAACGTAAGGATGGAGTGGGTTTTTTAAATGATGGAATGTTGAACTTTGTTTGTTTTGGATATAAACAATTTTAGGAGGAAAAAAGATGGTTAATAAAATTGCTTTTGTAGGTGCAGGTGCCATGGCCGAGTCGATACTATCCGGAATTCTGAATAAGCAGGTCATTCGTCCGGAGCAGGTTTATGTGACCAATAAAGAGGATCAGGAACGCTTAAAACATATGAAATCGACCTATGGGGTAAAAACTTTAAGCGAAAAAAGGGAAGTTGTGGCAGATGCGGATATGGTCATCCTTGCTATGAAACCAAAGGATGTTACGGATGCCATTGAATCGATAAGAGAATTCGTTTCAGAGGATCAGATGGTTGTATCTGTATTAGCCGGAATTTCAACTTCTTATATAGAATCAGAATTAGGGAAAGAGGTTTCGGTGATTCGTGCCATGCCGAACACATCAGCATCCATTGGTTTTTCTGCGACAGCCATTGCAGCCGGAACCTATGCAAATGCTGCTCAAATGGATATGGTTCAGGAGCTGTTTCAAACCATAGGTACGACGACGGTTGTAGATGAGGATGACTTGCATGTAGTCACAGGTTTATCCGGAAGCGGTCCGGCGTACATTTATTATTTAGTAGAGGCGATGGAAGCAGCCGCAAAGGAATCAGGCCTGAAAGAGGATATTTCAAAGGAGTTAATTGTGCAAACTCTAGTAGGAGCAGCTGAAATGCTGAAAAATACGGAATCAAGTCCTGAAGAGCTCCGTCAAAATATCACCAGCCCAGGCGGAACCACGCAGGCAGGACTCGAAACCCTGAAAAAATACAAGTATCAGGAAGCCTTGATGGAATGTGTGAAAAATGCAAAAGAGCGTTCAATAGAGCTGGGAAGACCTTATCAGCGGGTTTAGAGGTTATGTCAGGGCCTGGGCAGAAGTAAGTATGGAGCAGTAAAAGTCTCATGCGCGAGTACAACTGCTTATGCTCCAGGCCCACACCAAAGGGAGATGATTCAGACTGTCATCAGAATGTTTTTAAGTGGACCCTGCTTTTTAGATCAATCCTATCCCTTTTCAATTGGAGTATTATTTTGTATAATAAATAATGTTTTCACTTTGGCTCCGTAGCTCAGGGGATAGAGCGTCGGTTTCCTAAACCGTGCGTCGCAGGTTCGAATCCTGCCGGGGCCGTTTAATAGAGAAAGTTTTTAAAGAAAGCCTGGTACATCTGTACTGGGCTTCTTTTTTGTTATATATAATAGATTTTCTTGTAAATCTCCTGTAAGATTCAAATTAGAGACAGAAATTCAGGAGGTAAGCAACTATGATCAAACTAATCGTCAGTGATTTAGACGGGACACTGCTAAGCTATCATAAAGGACTTCTCGAACGGGATAAGGAAGCCATTCTGCATGCTGTCGGCAATGGTACTGAATTTAGTGTCGCCAGTGGACGGATGGATGTGGAAATTAAAGAAGTGATGGGAATGATTGGTGCAACCGGTCACCGCATCAGTCAAAATGGCTCCTTTGTCTACTCAAAGGATGAGGAACGGATTTACGGTCAGGTGTTTTCCAAGAACGATGTGTTAGCCCTTTATCAATTTTTGAATTCCATATATGCTCCTTTGACGATTTTTTCAGAGAATCAGGGATTTGTAAATGATGCAACCCGGCTAAAATCTGTAGATATGAGTCGCTTATTTTTCCCGATTGAACTGGATACAAACCTTACAGATCGTATTCAAAAAGGCCTTGAGGTGTCAAAAATATCGGTAAACAGTGACCATACAGAATGGTTGAAGCGAATTCAGGCAAAGATTGAAGAACAATTTTCATTTATTGCGGATTCGTTTATTTCCGATCCGGAGTGTCTGGATATTATGCCAAAAGCGATTAATAAGGGAAAAGGTGTAAAAGCCATTATGGATGCTTATCACTTACTTCCTGAGGAAATTATGTGCATTGGCGACTCCTATAACGACATTTCCATGTTTCAATTAACACCTCATAGCTATGTGATGAGTCAGGCCGATGAAGAAGTGAAAGCCTATGCTGCACATGAGGTCACTTATGTATATGAAGCATTGGAAGCACTGCATAAGTAAATAGATGAAAAAGCTGATTGCACAACGCACCTATTCGGTGGGGACCTGCAATCAGCTTTTTTTATTGTGATGGTTTAGTGCTTTAAAGTGGTGCGGGACAGTCCCGAGGTATAATCTTTATTTCCCGGCAGAAACTATAAACTGCGATGAGTTATTGAGTCAAAGGGGTTTATATACATGTTTTCGTTTAAGAAAAGTGAAGTGGAGCGGGTTAAGCCGGTACTTGAAAAGCAGTTTAAAGCAACGGAGGATGCTCAGTTCAGAACGTTGTCGCTGGAAAATGACCAGGAGATTGAACTGGTGTATATTCAGACAGTCATTGACAATGCCAACATTCATGAACAATTTTTTAAGCCCTTTTTTGAAATAAATGATGTAACAAGATATGAGTCCTATTTAAAATCACTGCCGAATTTCAAGGAATTTAAAGATGAACAGGATACGGTTAAAGAAATGCTTCATGGCTCTGTCGTGATTTTTATTAAGGATCAAGTATATATCGTTGGATTCATTCATCAGGAAAACTCACAGGTGCTGGATGCGAGTGTGGAAACGACGATTTTAGGACCGCAGAAGGCCTTAAGTGAAAATATTTATACCAATCTTAACCTTATTCGGCACCGCTACCATAAAAAAAGCTTAAGGGTTGAAAAGGCACCTGATATTGGCAGTAAGTCAAATATTCAGGTTTGTATTCTTTATGACGAAAAAGAGGCAGAGCCAAAAATAGTGGATCAGGTAAAGAAAAGACTGGATCAAGCGAACCGACCGATTGTACAGTCTGCCGGAGAATTGCACAGAGCACTGACCAATAGGAAAAGGCGCATGTTCCCTACACTACTGGTAACCGAGAGACCTGATCGGATCGCTTATAATTTATCGCAGGGAAAGGTCATTATTATGATTGAAGGAATCCCGTTTGTTTTGATTGGTCCCACGGTCTTTTATGATTTCATGAGTTCAATGGAGGATTTTTATCAGCCTTATTGGGTGTCTAAATTTCTCATTATATTGCGATATGTCGGTTTATTTATCAGTCTCTTTCTTCCATCTGCATACGTAGGCATTATTTCGTATAACCCCGAAGTACTGCGGATTCAACTCGCTTTTTCCATCGCTGGCAGTCGTATGCCGGTTCCGTACCCTTCATACCTCGAAGTGTTATTTATGTTAATTATGATGGAAATGCTTGTAGAGGCATCGATTCGTCTTCCTAAAACGATCGGTCCTACCGCAACTACGGTTGGTGGTTTAATTTTAGGACAGGCGGCAACCGACGCCGGACTGGTTTCAAACATCATGATTATCATTGTGGCCGCCGTTGCTATATCCAATTTCATTATTCCGATTAATGAAATGAGCTTTGCGATGAGAGTTATGAAATATCTCCTGTTACTGATTACGACTTTATCAGGATTGATTGGTCTTGTGCTGGGAACGGTTGGTCTTATTTATTACCTTGTTTATTTAGACAGCTTCGGAAAGCCCTATTTAAAACTGTTTACGAGTCGTCAAAAGCAACATATATAGGGAAGAAGGGATTCGGTGAGTCGCTACTTTTACTATTTAGTTATTCTGAATATGCTTGCGAATGTTGTAGCCCTGGTGCCCAGGATTTTAATTGAAGAACGGGTCAATGGTGTGGTGACTTCTTTAATGATTGCCATTATTATTACCCTGATTTATTGTCTTGTCTATACAAATTCCATGCTTAAATTCCCCGGTCAGGGGCAGCCTGAAATCATTAAAAAATATACGCCAAAATGGTTTGCATCCGGTTATTTATTTTTTATTGGAATTTTGTATTTCCTCGGGACTTGGTTTGTTCTTTTATCCTTTATTGATATTACCAAGAGATTTATTAATCCGGAAATGCCTGCATTGTATATATCGGTTCTCTTTTTGTCCATTATTTGCCTGGGGGCTCTGATGAAGACAGAAAAAACCTTATATGCGCTTGAAATTATTATGATTATTAGCCTCCCGCTCATTACTGGGATCTTTTTAAAAGCATTTTTGAATGAACACATAAGCTGGGATGCCATCCGGATTGTTTTTACACATACGATTGAACCCCCTTCCAATACTAGTATTGGAGCTGGTGCTTATTCATTGGTGGGCTTTTATTTTATATCTATTTATAATCGAGTGCTGAAAAATAGAGTAGAAGGAATGGGAGTTTGGCGAATTGTGCTGATTGGAATTGCCGGAACCATTAATATCTTCACCTCCCTTTTAGTCCCAATTGGCATGAATGGCATTGATGGAGCAGAGAATTATATTTATCCCTGGTTTTCAACGGCTGATGCCTTAAGAATGGAATTTGGCTTTATTGAAAGGGTACTCTATATTTTTCTTTTACTTTATATAGGCATTTCCATGATAAGTGCAACCATTACCTGTCACATTGCAATGGAGCATGTCAGAAGTGTCCTTCCGGAGATAAAATGGAAGGAAGTAAAAATTGTGCCGGTCATGATGGCTATCCTTTTTTCGCTGGCTACCATTCTGGGTTACTTTTTTCTTAGTCAAGTTCAGGTTTATGAACTGGCAAAAATGTTTTTTTCTCTATTATTGTTTGCGGGCGCATTTTCGTGTGCGGTCTTGTTCTATGCAGTGAGGAGGTCTAAGCAGAAATGAAGAACCTCTGCAGGCTTAGTGGCTTATTTGTTTTTGTTATGGTTCTTTTAACAGGCTGCGGTTTCAAAGATATTGATAAGCGCGCATTTGTGGTCGGAATTGGTATAGATAAAACTGAACAGAATCAGGAGGGCTATGAAGTTACTTTAAAGGTGGCGTTTCCCAGTTCAGGATCAGAAGAATTAGGGGATCAATTTGAGCTTTTAAGTTCAAAAGGAAGTACGATTGCTGAGGCGATACAATTGATTAAGGCCAAGGTGAGTAATGAGCTTGATTTTGGTCACATGAAGGTTATTGTGCTGGGGGAAAAGGTTTTAAGTAAGGATATCGGCAAAACTATGGATTGGTTTACCAGAAGACGGGATATTCAGCAGATTGCACTCATCACCATCGGAAAGCCGGATGCAAAAACAATCTTAAGTATCGAACCAAAAGGAGAACGTCTGCCCTCAAATAAGCTGTTTATGTTTTTTGACGAAGCCGGGACTGAATCTCCCTATGTCACTACGAAGTTTCTCTATAACCTGCGCCGCGATTTGGAGGAAAGAGGAATCGATGGCTATCTCCCGATTGTACAGGCAGAGAAGGATAACTTTTCGATAACCACAATGTCCGTTTTTAAACAAGGCGTTGATCCTCTTCACCTAACTAAAAAGGAGACGAAGCTGTTTAATATGCTGAAAAAGGGCTATGACAAGGAAAGTATAAAGGTGAATGCCAAAGATGAATTTTTTATGCTGGCTGTCGATTCATTAAATACCGAATATCAGATTAAACAAAAGCAAAACCAAAAGATTTCCATAGAGGTTATCGTAGACATATCTGGTGTTATTGAGGAGAGTAAGGTTGAGCTTAAGGAAGGAAAACTGGACAAATACAATAAACTTGCAGAAAAAGTGTTAACAAAGGATATAAATAAGTTGCTGGCAAAATTTCAGGAAACGAAAATGGATCCGGTTGGGTTTGGTTTAAGGTATCGTGCCACTCGGTCCGGCACTGAAAATGAAAAATGGAAGGCGTGGAAGTCGTTATATCCAGAAGCAGGAATCAACGTTCGGGTAAATGCGGATATTACAGGAACAGGAATTATTGAATAAAAATAGGCGCCTGTAAACACTCATGATCTACGTATTGCATCTACTAATAAAGGCCGGCTATAACTGTTTTTCTGGAAAGGTGTGATACGATTCTGGAACAGTTATTAAGTATGGAGTTTACAGGTGTTGTTGCATTAACCTTCCTTTTATATGCAATCCGAAGGGCAAGTAAAATCAGTAACCGGAATATTCCACTTGCAGGTATCGTTCTGGGTATTGGATTTGCTGCATTTGAAGCAAAAGGGTTCAGCTTTGATATTTTTATGAAAGGCTTGCAATACGCATTGTACGCAGTTGGAATGGTTGCCGGATACAAATATTCACGAGAAAAACCCAGCCAAAAGAATACTTCTCTATTAACAGGCTTAAAAAAGGGTATAAAGCTATTCTCCAATAAAAAGAATGCTAACATTGATCGTGATCGTGGGAAGAAAGGAAGCAGCAGCATCCCCCCTCAAGATATGCAAAGTACCGAAAGCACTCAGGATAATAAAAGTAACGAAAAACAGGTGAACAGCAGCAAGCCTGCAAAAAATGAGGATTTACCCGTAAGCGGAGAGGCAGATATTTAATCTGTCTCTCATTTTTTTGTCTCAGGTAAGTAAATATCCGCTTCTATGACGGTGTCTGCAATCAGGCAATCGGATGGCCTATAAAAACATGGGTACATCCAAAGCTAAGAATGGACAAAAGAGAGGACATTTTTCCTATATAAAACCTGTCTATAAAATAGGACTTTAAATATTTGGAATTTTTCGATAGAATAGAAAGGACAAAGGGGAATTTTTTTAATAAATAGTTTAGGTATTGCATAGGTTTGTAGTAATTGTAAAAGCAATATGAAAACGATTTCAAAGGGGTGGAGAAACGTATGAATATGAATCCAATACCTGCCAGAGAAGGAAATCATAATTTACAGGATTATGAGAAGGTGTATAACAGCTTTGACTGGAGCGAAATGAAGAGGTATTTTTCCTGGAATTCAACCGGAAAAGTCAATATGGCCTATGAAGCCGTTGACCGTCATGCGGAGAATCCTGATAAAAAGGATCAGGCAGCATTATTATATTCTGCACCTGATCGTGAAGAGTCCTTAACTTTTGATGAGTTGAAGAAAAAGAGTAATCAATTCGCGAATGTATTAAGGAAGCATCAGATTGAAAAAGGCGATCGTGTATTTCTTTTCATGCCGAGAAGCCCTGAGTTCTATATGAGTTTTTTAGGTATTTTAAAGGTTGGTGCCATTGCCGGCCCTTTATTTGAAGCATTTATGGAACAGGCTGTGCATGATCGCCTGGAGGATAGTGAAGCAAAGATGTTAATTACAACTCCTGAATTACTGGGCCGTGTTCCACAGGATAAACTTCCTCATTTGAAACAGATTGTGTTAGTGGGCGGCATGGAGGATGGAAGTCAGTATATCAGCTTTGAAGAGGAAATGAAGAATGCCTCTGAATCCTTTGATATTGAATGGGTAGATTTGGAAGATGGAATGGTCATCCACTATACATCAGGATCTACAGGTAAACCAAAGGGTGTTTACCATGTGCATAATGCAATGATTCAGCACCTGGCTACAGGACAATGGGTACTGGATTTAAAAGAGGATGATGTCTATTGGTGCACAGCTGATCCAGGCTGGGTAACCGGAACAAGCTATGGAGTATTTGCCCCGTGGCTAAATGGGGTAACCAATGTTGTGCGTGGGGGACGATTCAGCCCTGAAGACTGGTATGGCACAATAGAAAAATATAAAGTCACTGTATGGTATTCCGCACCAACGGCCTTCCGTAAATTCCTGAGTGCCGGCAGTGAGGTGGCGAATAAGTTTGACCTATCCTCCTTACGTCATATCCTGAGTGTCGGTGAACCATTGAATCCTGAAGTTATCCACTGGGGAATGGATGCCTTTAATAAGCGGATTCATGATAACTGGTGGATGACTGAAACAGGAGCCCAATTAATTAGTAATTATCCTGTTATGGATATCAAACCGGGCTCTATGGGTAAGCCGATCCCTGGTGTTGAGGCTGCGATTATTGACAACGAAGGTAATAAACTTCCGCCTAACCAGATGGGGAACCTGGCCATTAAAAAGGGATGGCCTTCGATGATGCGTCAGATCTGGAAGCGTCCTGAAAAATATGAAAGCTACTTCATCGGTGACTGGTATGTGTCCGGTGACAGTGCTTATATGGATGAAGATGGCTACTTCTGGTTCCAGGGACGTCTTGATGATGTGATTAATACATCCGGTGAGCGTGTAGGACCATTTGAAGTAGAAAGTAAATTAATCGAGCATCCTGCTGTTGCCGAGGCGGGAGTTATTGGTAAGCCGGATCCGGAGCGCGGTGAAATTATTAAGGCATTTGTAACGCTTCGTGAGGGTCATCAGGAATCCGATGATTTACTTGAGGATATTCGCAAATTTGTTAAAACCGGTTTAAGTGCCCATGCTGCTCCAAGAGAAATTGAAATCCGGGATACCATTCCGAAAACTCGAAGCGGTAAAATTATGCGTCGCCTGCTAAAATCCTGGGAGCTTGGGCTTCCTACAGGAGATACATCAACGTTAGAGGAATAAGAATAGGAAAGATAGGGGTCAAAGGCTGATCCCTATCTTTTATTTTTCAAGCCGTTCCAGTCTTTCTTCAATTTGATCCAGTCTATCATGAATAGGCTTTAAAGCTTCCTTCAGAATAGTTTTCAGGTTTTCCCTGCGCGTATCTTCCATGAAAACCCTCCTTAATTTCTATATCATGATTATAAGAGATTTTCATATCTTATAGAGTCGGGCATTTTAACATCTTTATGACATCTCTCCATTTCCTATCGTTCTAAACTTTAGTATGATGGAAATAGAATTTTCTGCACAAGGAGTGGCCTTCATGAATTCAGTAAAAGACTTACAAAACTCCACACTTGAAACTTTGCAATGGTTTATTTTTTTGTTAGCAAGCTCTATTGCACTGCCCATAGTAATAGGATCTGTCTATGATATGTCCCTGCACGAGGTGTCCGGTTTAATGCAACGGACATTTTTTGTGGTAGGGATTGCCTGTTTTCTTCAGGGTTTGATTGGACATCGATTACCGATTGTGGACGGACCGGCAGGAATATGGATCAGCACATTTACCGTTTATGCGGCTACTGCGGTTGAAAGTGGCAGAAGTTTAGGAGAGACGCTGCAGGTCCTTCAGACAGCTATGATTTTAACCGGTCTCTTTTTAGTGATTTTTGGCCTGTTTCACTTATCGCAAAAAATGCTATCTATTTTTACACCACTTGTTACAGGGTCCTTTTTATTTATGTTAACCATTCAGTTAAGCGGCACCTTTTTACAGGGAATGATGGGGATAGGCGAAAAAGGCTCCGTAGCCCAATTGGATGCTACCCTTATTTCCTTTTTCGTGTTTTTCTTTGTTTTGTTATTTTCCATTCTCGGGAAGGGCCCCTTAAAGAACTACGCGATTTTAATTGGCATCGGTCTTGGGTGGGTGATTTATGCCATTGTTCATGGACAGGCCTCTGCGGATACATCGTTACCTGTTATTCAAATTCCGGAAGCTTTCGCCTGGGGCCTGCCGGTTTGGGATATAAGTATGATTCCTATTGCATTTATTACAGCCATCATTTTGTTATCGAATATAGTCGCCTCACTGGGAGCCGCTAATCAGACAATGAAGGGAAAGAATTCTTTCACACCGGAGGAGATGAATAAGGGGAGCTATACGCTGGGAATTAATCAGGGATTGTCTGCTTTATTTTCCAGTGTAGCTGTTGTAACACTGGCATCTTCGTCAGGATTTATGGAATTAACCGGTCAAAGAAGAAAACGTCCATTTATGTATGCAGCCATTTTACTCATGCTTATTGCTTTCTTCCCGCCAATTGTTGCCTTTTTATCCAAAATTCCATCACCTGTTGCCAATGCTGCATTATTGGCTACCTTTGTTCAGCTTATGGGAATAGGACTGTGGAATATTGTGAGTGAGAAGCTGGACCAGAGAAGGCTCACCATTTTAGGGATTACTTTTTTAACCGGAATTGGGCTTATGTTTATCCCGGCCAGTGCCTTTGTTGGGTTACCGGGATTTGCACAAAATCTGGTCAGTAATGGATTGCTGATGGGAACCGTTATGATTATTTTATTGGAACAGCTTTGGAAGGATAAGTAATAGAATAACGGTATAAAAGGATGGCTGAAAGGAGGGTTATCTGATGATTGTTGTATTTACCGGGGAAAGTATCCGGATGGTGGAACAGCATGAGCATGGAAAAGTTTCCGGGGAAATGGCCAAATACATTCATCCAGATTTATTTCCTGAATCTCAGTTAAGGTCTAATGTGGAATTTGCCATTACCTATCATGATTATGCATGGAAAGAAATTGATCAGCATCCACGCTTGAATGATGAAACCGATGCTCCTTACTCTTTTACAGATTATCCGCTAACAGCTAAGTTGGCCAGCTATGAAAAGGGAATTGATTTTGTTCAGAATCATTCAGCATATGCCGGGCTTTTGTGCAGCCTGCATTATTCGTCGTTTTTTTCATCGGAATCGACAAATCCGGTCATAAAATCATTTATTTCCCGGGAAATGGACAGACGCCAGCAAATGAAAAGTCGAAATTCAGCCTTTCAAAATGAGGAAATATTGGATTGTCACTTTAAATGGCTTCAGTTTTGTGATGACTTATCTCTTTATTTATGTATGAATGAACCAGGGGCGGCTAAAGAAGAGGAGGTGTCCTGGTTTCAAAATGGATTCAGACAAACCTTTCCGTTTGCACCAGGAGGGATGCAAGCTAACTGGAAGGATCCATATACGATTGGTGTAGCGCCCTTTCCTTTTAAGGAGGCGTTCCAGGTGAGGGTACCTTTTAAAGGTTTCAATACAAAGGATTTTCAGGAAAATGGCCTGGCAGACATCTACCAGAATACAGAATTCTCGATGTTTACTTTTACCATCGAATCTGAAGGAGATTAATGAAAATGCTGTCTCAAACAGAAATGAGACAGCAATTGGTTAATTATCTTTCCTTCACAACATTAAATTGATGATCCAGTAATATCCAGTTTTGCGGAAAGGCGAGGCCAAGCTTCCAATAGCTCACTCCTCTAAGATTCAGTTCTTTTACCAGATCAAATTTAGCCTGGATTGACCGGGCATCTTCAAACCAGACCTCATGGCGATTTCCATCCTGATCATAATAAAAGTAAAAGGGTGCCTGTGCTTCCTGGTCAAATTGGATTTCTGTATTGTTTTCCCGGGCCCGCTGAATGGCGGCCTGTGGACTTAATGCCTCAGCAAATTCTCCGCCGGGTTCATATGGAAGGGTCCAGTCATATCCATATAAATTTTGCCCAAGAAATATTTTTTCAGAAGGCATAACGGACAAGGCAAAATTAACAACATCCCTTACAGGCCCAATAGGGGAAACAGCCATTGGCGGGCCGCCGCTGTATCCCCATTCATAGGTCATAAGTACAACGAAGTCGACAATTTCACCATGAGCAGCGTAATCGTGAGCTGTATACCAGGCTCCTTCCTGCTCTGCTGATGTCTTTGGTGCTAAAGCCGTTGACAGCATTAATCCTGCCTCTGATAGCCTTTGTTTTGCTTTTCGTAAAAAGTTGTTATAATTTTCTCTGGTTTCAGGAGGCAAAAATTCAAAATCAAAATGGATATCTCCAAATCCAACCTGATTCGCTGTTTCTATAACATTGGTTAAAAACTGATCCTGAAAATTTTCATCGGTAACAATAATACGTCCGAGCTCGTCACTGAATGATCCTTCTTCAATGTTTGTCACGACCATCATTAAGAGAGCGTTGTTATTAGCTGCAATTTGCGGGAATTGATTTAAAGGTGGGGGAACTAATGAACCGTCACGATTCACCTTGTAATTAAAAGGAGCTAAGTACGTTAAATACTGGGCCTTAGTTCTTGCAGACTGCTCTAACGTTTGACTCACTTCACCTCCTGTAGGTTCAACGTAGGCATTGAACTGCTTGCTCACCTTTTCCGGCTGAGGAATAGTAAGGGTCTGACCGATTTGCAAGGAATCATTTAGTGAAATTTGATTTGCTTCAGCTAACTGCTGATACGGAACATTAAATTTTTGACCAATAACATAGAGTGATTCGCCGGGTTGTACGGTATACTGGTTAACAGGAACAACAAGTGCTTGCCCAACAACTAATTGACTGGGCTGATCAAGCTGATTTAAGGCGATAAGCTCATCTGTGGAGACCTGATATCTTTGTGCAATATCATATAGCGATTCACCAGCCTTTACTACATAAATAACCAATAAAGGCTCCTCCTTCCATAGATATTCTTTTACATATTTATGGGATAAAACACTAAGTATTCTATGGCCATGCATAATAATGGTGAAAAAAATTCAGGAAAATATCATTTAATACTAAAAATACAGGAAAAAGAAGGGGTCATTCATGGATCATGAAAAATATATGAGAATTGCGCTTAATGAAGCGGCTAAAGCTGAGCAAGCGGATGAGGTGCCGATTGGGGCTGTTATTGTTAAGGATGATCAGATCATTGCAAGGGCCGGTAATTTAAGAGAAACTTCACAGATGGCAAAAGGACATGCGGAATTCTTAGCCATCGAAAAGGCCAATCAGGTTTTAAACAGTTGGAGATTGGATGACTGTTTATTATATGTTACATTGGAACCCTGCCCCATGTGTGCAGGAGCAATCCTGCAATCAAGAATACCAACCGTTGTATTTGGAGCCTATGATCCAAAGGCGGGCAGCTGTGGTTCCTTGGTGAATCTGGTCCAGGATTCAAGGTTTAATCATCAGGCGGAAGTGATTCCTGAAGTGCTTCAAGAGGAGTGCTCCCTTATTTTAAAGCAATTCTTTAAGGGTTTAAGGGAAAGGAAAAGACAGGATTGAAAAAAATGGAATGGCGAAATCATTGCAAAATCCATTAAAACCCGATATACTTGTTTATGCACATTAAGAAAGCGAGGCGCAATTGGACGAAGCAATCCAAGCCAACTGCCGAGCTGGCCATGGACTGGTCGCAGTAATGTGCAGATATTCATTGTTAGCAGATTAGCCGTGCTAGGTGGGGAGGTAGCGGTGCCTTGTTACTCGCAATCCGCTATAGCGAGGCTGAACCCCTATCCGAGGTGAGCATTTTTGAGGTCTGCCGTAAGTAAGTGGTGTTGACGCTTTGGTCCCGCGCAACAGGAACCCGTGAACCCTGTCAGATCCGGAAGGAAGCAGCAGTAAGCGGTCATTCTTGTGTGCCGCGGGGTTGCCTGAGCCGAGCCACGAGCTTACGTAACGCTCAGGAATGTTTCATCGACGGTAGGTGCACGGCGCTACATAGACATTAAACTCATCCTTTTTAAGGGTGAGTTTTTTAATTGTCCGGAAAAGTATGGAGATCAACTGGATGAACAGGCTAATAAAATAAATGCGCATAATAGGCAGATAAAAATTCACGATAATGTTTTTGAATGCAACATGTCTATAGGTTATAATGAGAAAAGAAACCACAAAGGAGAACGTGGCCATGAGTTATCAGGCATTGTACAGGGTATGGCGGCCCACCACATTTGAAGATGTAGTGGGACAATCACATATAACCAGAACACTCCAAAACGCAATTTTTAAGGAGAAATTTTCACATGCTTATTTATTTTCCGGCCCAAGAGGAACAGGGAAAACAAGTGCTGCGAAAATTTTTGCGAAAGCAGTAAACTGTGAACGTTCTCCTGTTAAAGAGCCCTGCAACGAATGTTCAGCGTGCCGGGGAATACAGGATGGTACGATTTCTGATGTGATTGAAATTGATGCTGCCTCAAATAATGGTGTTGATGATATTCGGGACATTCGGGATAAAGTGAAGTATGCACCCAGCTCAATCAAGTATAAGGTGTATATTGTGGATGAGGTTCATATGCTTTCCACGGGAGCTTTTAATGCACTACTGAAAACGTTGGAGGAGCCTCCCCAGCATGTGATTTTTATTTTAGCCACAACAGAGCCTCATAAAATTCCCTTAACCATTATATCAAGATGCCAACGCTTTGATTTTAAGCGGATTTCTCAATCTTCCATCGTAAATCGTCTTAAGGATATTATGGCCTCAGAACAGATTGAAGTTGATGATGAAGCACTTCAAACCGTAGCTTTAGCTGCTGAAGGTGGAATGAGAGATGCCTTAAGCCTACTCGATCAGGCCATTTCCTATAGTGAAGAAAACCATGTGTCCGTTGAAGATGTACTGGCTGTTACCGGATCGGTTTCCCAAAATAAACTGGGCGAAGTGATGGAGTCTCTTCATAATCAGGATGTGAAGCATGCCTTAGAGCTGATCGATGAGTTTTTAGAAGAAGGAAAAGATTCAGGAAGGCTCATTTTTGATCTTATCTATTATTTGCGTGATGTTTTGTTATATCAGTCATCAAATCAAATGAGTGATTTTCTTGAGAGAGCGATTCCTGACGAGCGGTTTACGACTCTCACCCAGGATCTTGACTCAGAATGGATTCAATCCGCTATCCGTCGATTAAATGAATGTCAGCAGGAAATGCGGTGGACCAATAGTCCGAAAGTATTTATTGAAATTGCCATGCTAAACATCGCCAATACATCCTCTTCTCAGAATCCAAAACAAACAGAGGTTTCTCCGCAAGTGGTGCAAAAGCTTGAGCAGCTTGAAAAGGAATTGAATACGATAAAACAGTCGGGGGGTTCACCTCAGTCTGAAAAACCCAAGGCAAGTGAAGGGCGTTCGCAAAGACGTCCAAGCTCGGGGCGGAAATATCGTATTCCATATGACCGAATTAGAAATGTATTAAATGATGCTTCCAAGGCTGAATTAAAAAATATTATGAATCACTGGGCAACATTTATGGATTCATTAAAACAGGACAGCCCGCCGGCTTATGCAAAGCTGATTAATAGTAAACCAAGAGCTGCATCCAATGATTCTCTGGTTTTATCCTTTAAATATGAAATCCATTGTTCACTTATGCTGGAAAATCAGGAGACCATCGAAGCACAATTATCGAATTTTCTTGGAAAACAAGTGGCCATTATTCCGATTCCTGAAGCCGATTGGCAGGAATTAAGAGAAGAATATGTAAAGAAACAGCGCGATCAGGATGATGATGGAGGAGAAAAAACGGAGGAGCAAGCTGAAGAAGATCCTCTCGTTTCAGAAGCGAGAAAATTGGTTGGCGATGATTTATTAGAAATACAAGATAACTAAGGAGGAATTTTGATGAAAGGCGGAATGGGAAACATGAACAATATGATGAAACAGATGCAGAAAATGCAGAAGAAGATGATGCAGGCACAGGAGGAGCTTCATGAGAAAAGCTTTGAGGCAAGTTCTGGTGGTGGAATGGTTAAGGTTGTAGCCAATGGTAAAAAAGAGATTACAGATATTGATATAAACGAAGAGGCCGTTGATCCGGATGATGTGGAAATGCTGCAGGATCTAGTGCTGGCTGCTGTTAATGATGTCATTAAGCAGATCGAGGATGAGACGAATTCAACCATGGGACAATTCACGAAAGGTATGAATATCCCAGGATTCTAGGGGGATTTTTAATGTACTATCCAGAACCAATTTCAAAGCTTATTGATAGCTTTACTAAATTGCCAGGAATAGGGCCAAAAACTGCGGTTCGCCTGGCTTTTTTCGTTTTAGATATGAATGAAGATGACGTATTGGATTTTGCTAAATCGCTGGTGAATGCTAAGCGTGAACTTACCCATTGCTCTACCTGTGGTCACATTACAGATCAGGACCCATGTCCAATTTGTCAGGATAAAGAGAGAGATGGATCGGTCATTTGTGTGGTGCAGGACCCGAAAGATGTGATTGCAATGGAAAAAATGAAGGATTTCACCGGCAAGTATCACGTTCTGCACGGAGCTATATCCCCAATGGATGGCATTGGCCCTGAGGATATCAATGTTGCTTCACTTATTAACCGACTAAAGGATGAAGAGGTTAAAGAGCTTATCTTGGCAACCAATCCAAATATTGAAGGGGAAGCAACAGCCATGTATATTTCCAAACTGGTAAAACCGGCTGGAATTAAAACGACACGTATTGCCCACGGACTTCCTGTAGGTGGAGACCTGGAATATGCGGATGAAGTGACACTTTCCAAAGCCTTAGAAGGCAGAAGGGAACTATGAGGTGAATTGCCATGTTTGGTAAAGGGAAAATAAAAAAGAAGGATATAGATGAGGAACTGATTCACAGGATACATCAACTGAAAAAGGAAAAGGATCGAATGAATGCCCTTATGAAAAACAGTGTTGATTTGAATGATGGTATTTTTGCAGACCAGGCTTGTACAGAGGGAAAATATTTTTTCCTTTTGCGGGAGGCCAGACAACGAAAAATAAGAGGCATTCATTAGTTCTATTTCTCCTTCGCTGTCATAGATATATAAGTAGAAGGACAAGCGAAAGGGGAATAAATGATGAATTCATATATGGTGATCGGCCTTATACTGGCAGTCATTATTTTAATTTTAGCTAAAGGCTTACCGGTACAGGCTCTTAAGTTTGTTTCGCAGGGCATGGTTAAAATACTTATTGGTGCATTAGTATTGTTTTTTATAAATGTGTTTGGCGCAAACTTTGGACTCCATATTCCTATTAACTTATTTACTACTGCTATTTCCGGATTTTTAGGAGTTTCAGGGGTAGCTGCTTTATTCGCCATACACTTTATCCTGCTGCCATAAATTACCGTGTCGAAATCCGGGCCATCTTATTGCATTTATTATATACACATGGTATATTTAAAAAGCCGTTGAAAGAGACGGCTTAAATTAATTATTAAAACTTAAAATTTCCTGTTGAAATTAGTTATTCAGCATGATATATTATTAATTGTCGCTTTGAGGAGCGAACAAAACAAATTAAAAAAGTTATTGACTTTGAGTTGATAGCTTGATATAATAATTAAGTCGCTTTGAGAGCGACGTCGTTCGAACCTTGAAAACTGAACAAAACAACCAGTACGTCAATTCGCTATTTAAATAGCGTTTTGAATATGAGCATTATGGATTTTAACATCCAAACTTATTGGAGAGTTTGATCCTGGCTCAGGACGAACGCTGGCGGCGTGCCTAATACATGCAAGTCGAGCGCGTGAAATAAGTTGATTCCTTCGGGATGAAACTTGTGGAACGAGCGGCGGACGGGTGAGTAACACGTGGGCAACCTGCCTGTAAGATCGGGATAACTCCGGGAAACCGGGGCTAATACCGGATAACACCTCCGACCGCATGGTCGGAAGTTGAAAGACGGCTTTTATGCTGTCACTTACAGATGGGCCCGCGGCGCATTAGCTAGTTGGTGAGGTAAGAGCTCACCAAGGCAACGATGCGTAGCCGACCTGAGAGGGTGATCGGCCACACTGGGACTGAGACACGGCCCAGACTCCTACGGGAGGCAGCAGTAGGGAATCTTCCGCAATGGACGAAAGTCTGACGGAGCAACGCCGCGTGAGTGATGAAGGTCTTCGGATCGTAAAGCTCTGTTGTCAGGGAAGAACAAGTACAAGAGGAACTGCTTGTACCTTGACGGTACCTGACCAGAAAGCCACGGCTAACTACGTGCCAGCAGCCGCGGTAATACGTAGGTGGCAAGCGTTGTCCGGAATTATTGGGCGTAAAGCGCGCGCAGGCGGTTTCTTAAGTCTGATGTGAAAGCCCACGGCTTAACCGTGGAGGGTCATTGGAAACTGGGAGGCTTGAGTGCAGGAGAGGAGAGTGGAATTCCACGTGTAGCGGTGAAATGCGTAGATATGTGGAGGAACACCAGTGGCGAAGGCGACTCTCTGGCCTGTAACTGACGCTGAGGCGCGAAAGCGTGGGGAGCGAACAGGATTAGATACCCTGGTAGTCCACGCCGTAAACGTTGAGTGCTAGGTGTTAGGGGGTTTCCGCCCCTTAGTGCTGAAGTTAACGCATTAAGCACTCCGCCTGGGGAGTACGGCCGCAAGGCTGAAACTCAAAGGAATTGACGGGGGCCCGCACAAGCGGTGGAGCATGTGGTTTAATTCGAAGCAACGCGAAGAACCTTACCAGGTCTTGACATCCTCTGCTACCTCTAGAGATAGAGGGTTCCCTTCGGGGACAGAGTGACAGGTGGTGCATGGTTGTCGTCAGCTCGTGTCGTGAGATGTTGGGTTAAGTCCCGCAACGAGCGCAACCCTTGACCTTAGTTGCCAGCATTAAGTTGGGCACTCTAGGGTGACTGCCGGTGACAAACCGGAGGAAGGTGGGGATGACGTCAAATCATCATGCCCCTTATGACCTGGGCTACACACGTGCTACAATGGATGGTACAAAGGGCAGCGAAGCCGCGAGGTGAAGCTAATCCCATAAAACCATTCTCAGTTCGGATTGCAGGCTGCAACTCGCCTGTATGAAGCCGGAATCGCTAGTAATCGCGGATCAGCATGCCGCGGTGAATACGTTCCCGGGCCTTGTACACACCGCCCGTCACACCACGAGAGTTGGCAACACCCGAAGTCGGTGGGGTAACCTTTTGGAGCCAGCCGCCTAAGGTGGGGCCAATGATTGGGGTGAAGTCGTAACAAGGTAGCCGTATCGGAAGGTGCGGCTGGATCACCTCCTTTCTAAGGAAGATAAGGTCACTTCGTGACCAAAAAAGAGCGTACTCGGTTGTTTTGTTTAGTTTTGAAGGATCGAAGGATTCTTCAAATAGCACCTTGAAAACTAGATAAGAAAGCAATCAAGAGCAGACAACGGACAATATTGTCCGTGTGCGTTATAAGTTAAGTGAATAAGAGCGCACGGTGAATGCCTTGGCACTAGGAGCCGATGAAGGACGGGACAAACACCGATATGCTTCGGGGAGCTGTAAGTAAGCTTTGATCCGGAGATTTCCGAATGGGGAAACCCGCTGTCCGTAATGGGGCAGTATCCTTATCTGAATCCATAGGGTAAGGAAGGTAACCCGGGGAACTGAAACATCTCAGTACCCGGAGGAAGAGAAAGCAAACGCGATTTCCTAAGTAGCGGCGAGCGAACGGGAAACAGCCCAAACCAGAAGGCTTGCCTTCTGGGGTTGTAGGACACTCCATACGGAGTTACCAAGAAATCAGGTAGATGAAACGGTCTGGAAAGACCTGCCGAAGAAGGTAACAGCCCTGTAATTCAAACCTGGTTTCCTCCGGAGTGGATCCTGAGTACGGCGGAACACGTGAAATTCCGTCGGAATCCGGGAGGACCATCTCCCAAGGCTAAATACTCCCTAGTGACCGATAGCGAACCAGTACCGTGAGGGAAAGGTGAAAAGCACCCCGGGAGGGGAGTGAAAGAGAACCTGAAACCGTGTGCTTACAAGTAGTTGGAGCCCGTTAATGGGTGACAGCGTGCCTTTTGTAGAATGAACCGGCGAGTTTCGATCTCATGCAAGGTTAAGCAGAAGATGTGGAGCCGCAGCGAAAGCGAGTCTGAACAGGGCGTATGAGTATGAGGTCGCAGACCCGAAACCGTGTGACCTACCCATGTCCAGGGTGAAGGTAAGGTAACACTTACTGGAGGCCCGAACCCACGTACGTTGAAAAGTGCGGGGATGAGGTGTGGGTAGCGGTGAAATGCCAATCGAACACGGAGATAGCTGGTTCTCTCCGAAATAGCTTTAGGGCTAGCCTCAAGAATCGAGTTTTGGAGGTAGAGCACTGATTGGACTAGGGGCCCTCATCGGGTTACCGAATTCAGTCAAACTCCGAATGCCAACAACTTGAGCTTGGGAGTCAGACTATGGGTGATAAGGTTCATAGTCGAGAGGGAAACAGCCCAGACCGCCAGCTAAGGTCCCTAAGTATACGTTAAGTGGAAAAGGATGTGGAGTTGCTTAGACAACCAGGATGTTGGCTTAGAAGCAGCCATCATTTAAAGAGTGCGTAATAGCTCACTGGTCGAGTGACTCTGCGCCGAAAATATACCGGGGCTAAACGTATCACCGAAGCTGCGGATTGTACCGTTGGTACAATGGTAGGAGAGCGTTCTAAGCGCAGCGAAGTCCGATCGGAAGAACGGGTGGAGCGCTTAGAAGTGAGAATGCCGGTATGAGTAGCGAAAGACAAGTGAGAATCTTGTCCACCGAAAGCCTAAGGTTTCCTGAGGAAGGCTCGTCCGCTCAGGGTTAGTCGGGACCTAAGCCGAGGCCGAAAGGCGTAGGCGATGGAAAACAGGTTGACATTCCTGTACCACCTTTCATCCGTTTGAGCAATGGGGTGACGCAGGAGGATAGGGGAGCGTGCTGATGGATATGCACGTCCAAGCAGTGAGAGTGATGAGCAGGCAAATCCGTTCATCGTAAGCTCGGGCTGTGATGGGGAGGGAAATAGAGTACCGAAGTTCCTGATTTCACACTGCCAAGAAAAGCCTCTCGTGAGGATGAGGGTGCCCGTACCGCAAACCGACACAGGTAGGCGAGGAGAGAATCCTAAGGTGAGCGGGATAACTCTCGTTAAGGAACTCGGCAAAATGACCCCGTAACTTCGGGAGAAGGGGTGCTCGTTCAGGCTTCGGTCTGGATGAGCCGCAGTGAAAAGGCCCAAGCGACTGTTTATCAAAAACACAGGTCTCTGCGAAGCCGAAAGGCGAAGTATAGGGGCTGACACCTGCCCGGTGCTGGAAGGTTAAGAGGATGAGTTAGCCCTTTGGGCGAAGCTCTGAATCGAAGCCCCAGTAAACGGCGGCCGTAACTATAACGGTCCTAAGGTAGCGAAATTCCTTGTCGGGTAAGTTCCGACCCGCACGAAAGGTGCAACGACTTGGGCACTGTCTCAACGAGAGACCCGGTGAAATTATACTATGCGTGAAGATGCGCATTACCCGCGACAGGACGGAAAGACCCCGTGGAGCTTTACTGTAGCCTGATATTGAATGTTGGTACAGCTTGTACAGGATAGGTGGGAGCCATCGAAACCGGAGCGCTAGCTTCGGTGGAGGCGCCGGTGGGATACCACCCTGGCTGTACGGACATTCTAACCCAGAACCGTGATCCGGTTCGGAGACAGTGTCAGGTGGGCAGTTTGACTGGGGCGGTCGCCTCCTAAAGAGTAACGGAGGCGCCCAAAGGTTCCCTCAGAATGGTTGGAAATCATTCGCAGAGTGTAAAGGCAGAAGGGAGCTTGACTGCGAGACCTACAAGTCGAGCAGGGACGAAAGTCGGGCTTAGTGATCCGGCGGTACCGAATGGAAGGGCCGTCGCTCAACGGATAAAAGCTACCCCGGGGATAACAGGCTTATCTCCCCCAAGAGTCCACATCGACGGGGAGGTTTGGCACCTCGATGTCGGCTCATCGCATCCTGGGGCTGTAGTCGGTCCCAAGGGTTGGGCTGTTCGCCCATTAAAGCGGTACGCGAGCTGGGTTCAGAACGTCGTGAGACAGTTCGGTCCCTATCCGTCGTGGGCGTTGGAAATTTGAGAGGAGCTGTCCTTAGTACGAGAGGACCGGGATGGACACACCGCTGGTGTACCAGTTGTTCCGCCAGGAGCACGGCTGGGTAGCTACGTGTGGAAGGGATAAGTGCTGAAAGCATCTAAGCATGAAGCCCCCCTCAAGATGAGATTTCCCATCATTTTAAATGAGTAAGATTCCTCAGAGACGATGAGGTAGATAGGTCCGAGGTGGAAGCGTGGTGACACGTGCAGCTGACGGATACTAATCAATCGAGGACTTAACTTATACGAAAAGCGGAGGCAAGCGCATGCAAGTCGAAGCTGGACAAAAAACGCAGACGGATTTATAAACCACTGCCTGCTCACATGATTGCTTTTCTTATCTGGTTTTGAGGGTGCTAGTCACCTGAAATGAATAATGATAAGGAAGTTCTGCTAAAAGCGCTCATTTGTATGAACAACGCAGAACGACCAAGCCAAAGTCCAGTGGCGATGGCGGAGACGTCACACCTGTTCCCATTCCGAACACAGTAGTTAAGCTCTCCAGCGCCGATGGTAGTTGGGGTTCTTCCCCTGCGAGAGTAGGACGCTGCTGGGCAAACCAAAAGACCTTGGAATCTAAAATGATTCAAGGTCTTTTTTTATGTTTAGTGAAACTCTTTTCTCATAAAAAGTACTCCCTTTAAGCAGCAGTTCAATCTGTTGACTTAGGGGGAGCTTTTCATTAATTGTATTATTTCCTGTTTTTTATTATTTTCTAACGGAATAATTGCTCTCTTTCTTTACAATTTATCACGCATTAACTAGCCGTAATTCCCCACTTCAAGTCTTGAGGGTACCCCACCAAGAGTAAGTGGGGGATAAACGGCCGGTAAATTCCTGATAAGTTCAACTAACCATCAGTGGGGGATGGAGAATCCCCCCATTGATCACTTTATCTATGAAAACTGTGTTAATTGATTAATAACCTTCAGCTTATCGACAAAGTGCTGATAGTTTTCATCACCTGGTTCAGTCTGGATCATTTCCTGCTCGCAGTCTGAGCAGATAAATGCCGTATATACTTTAATACCTTTGGTTTTCTCCTGATTACAAACGTTGCATAGTTTTTTAGTTATGGTTTGTTCACTCATCTTCCCCACCTCCATTTTCTATCATTTCCTAATCTAATAGTTTCTATACATGTTTATTATTTTTACTATCCTATTCATTGTTTTGTGCATTGGGATCGGTCAGGTATATAGTTGACGAAATAAATACAATGAAAATATCGGCCTGGTGATTGAGAGGTTTCATAACGGCCTCCATTTCACAACTTAAATTTTCCATGCTAGTATTAGTATCGTACAATCGAAATTAGGTATATCATCATTAAGGAGTATTTATTTATATGAGTGATTCCCAAAGTCAGTTACCCTTATTTCAAGTATTATTGAAGCACGCAGGTTTAGATGCATCCTCGTTTCATGTTCCTGGTCATAAAAACGGAATGATTTTTTCGAATGAGGGATATGATGTATTTAAGTCGATACTGCCTTATGATTTAACAGAGATTACGGGATTGGATGATTTGCATCACCCGGAATCTGCCATTAAGGAAGCCCAGGAGTTAACGGCTCAATTGTACGGGGTTGAATCAACCTTTTTCTTAGTCGGAGGAACAACAGCGGGGAATCTGGCTATGATTTTATCTGTGTGTGAGCCAGAGGATTGTATTATTGTGCAGCGTAATTGTCATAAATCTATTATGAACGCTATTGAGCTGGCTGGGGCTAAGCCTGTCTTTATTTCCCCGGTTTATGAGGAACAAACCGGACGTTACAGCCGAATAAATGCATCTACTGTTTATGAAGCCTTAGCTGCCTATCCCCATGCAAAGGCACTGGTTCTGACTTATCCTGATTATTTTGGCCATACATACAATATTCAGCCTATGATCGAAGCTGCTCATCAATATCAATTACCTGTTCTCGTAGATGAAGCACATGGAGCTCATTTTATTTTAGGCGATCCATTTCCGCCTTCTTCCGTTTCATTAGGTGCCGATATTGTTGTACATTCCGCTCATAAAATGCTTCCGGCCATGACTATGTCCTCCTTTTTGCATTTTCAGTCAGCACTGGTATCAAAGGATAAAATCAGACACTATTTGCAAATGGTACAATCCAGCAGTCCTTCCTATCCACTGATGGCCTCGCTTGATTTAGCAAGGCATTTTTTGGCCCATATAGATGAAGCGCAGATTAAACAGATGATTGCCCATGCTCACCAAATCAGGAGTATGTTGGATGAATCCCCGCTTTGGGATGTAGTACCTGTTTATAACCAGGTGGATGATCCATTAAAGATCACTTTGCAAATTCACCCAGATTTGGAGGCGCAGAAAGTACTGCATACGTTTGAACAGCATATGGTTTATCCGGAATTAGCAACAACAAGCCAGCTCCTTCTTATTTCAGGATTGGGCATGAATGAAAGAGATCTACAAAGAATACCTCATGTTGTAAATAACTTCGATCATCAATTAAAAAGGGTGAAGGGACATGGTAAAATAGAAGTAACAGCTGTTCAACCTCCTGAAATAAGCGAGTTTCCTTATTCATTAAGGAATTTACAGGAAATGGATAATATGTGGGTTGCCTGGGAGCATGCGATTGGAAAGCCTGCAGGAGAAATGATTATTCCATATCCCCCAGGTATTCCCCTGCTTATTAAGGGAGAACGAATAGAACGCTGGCACAAGGAAGTTATTATGCCCCGTTTAAAGGCAGGACAGCATATACAATCTGAAAGTAATGATTTACAAAAAGGTTTACGAACTTTTGTTGAATAACTACAGAGGAGAATGAACAAGTGAAAGGACTATTTATTACTTTTGAAGGTGGAGAGGGAGCAGGTAAAACCTCTATTATTGAAGAAATAAACGAAAAGCTACTTGAAAAAGGCTATCAAACCATTAAGACCAGAGAACCTGGCGGGATAAAGATTTCGGAAAAAATACGTGACGTTATTCTGGACCGCTCCCATACGGAAATGGATGCACGCACGGAAGCCCTCCTTTATGCGGCTGCCAGAAGACAACATCTGGCAGAAAAGGTGATTCCAAAGCTGGAACAAGGGTTTATTATATTGTGTGACCGTTTCATTGACAGCAGTCTGGTTTATCAGGGCTACGCAAGAGGATTAGGGATTGAGGATGTCTATGATATTAACCGGTTTGCCATTCAGGATTGTATGCCGGATGTAACCTTTCTCTTAGATATACCGCCTGAAAAAGGGATGGAACGAATACAGGGAAATGCTGAAAGAGAACAGAACCGGCTGGATTTAGAGGATCTGTCCTTTCATAAAAAGGTATATGAGGGCTACCAGTTGATCGCTGACCGCTTTCCTGAACGAATTAGACGTATTGATGCGGGACAACCTTTTAAACAGGTTTTGGAAGCCTCATTAAAGGAATTAGATGCATATTTAAGATAATCAACATTTTACGAATCGTTCATATGGTATAATATAGGCCTTCTATTTTAGGCCTATAACCATTGCGATTTTACTTCTTTAACTCTTCTATTCACTCTGCAAGTCCTGATTTTCCCAGTAAATCACTCCAGAATCATTGTATATTGTAAAGCTTGTTTATAGGAAAATATGATAAAATAGATGTAACAACCTGAGCGGTAGGTATTTGTGGTTATTTCATATTTTAAAGGGTTCACGGCCCGGAAAGGACAAGGAGGGAAAAACCATGAAATTATTACTTGCTGTTGTGCAGGATAAGGACGTCAACCGTTTAACCGACGCTCTGTCAGAAGAGAACTTTCAGACAACGAAGCTTTCTTCAACAGGTGGGTTTTTACGGGAGGGAAATACCACATTAATCATCGGTGTGGATGATGATCGTGTGGATCCTGCACTTGATATTATCAGAAAGAATTGCAGTCACAGGGAGCAAATGGTAGCACCGATTTCACCAATGGGCGGAAATGCAGATTCTTATATTCCTAAACCTGTTAAAATTGAAGTCGGCGGAGCAACGGTATTTGTCCTGCCTGTTGATGCATTTTATCAATTTTAAATTGAGAATGAGGAGGGCGTGGGTTTGAAGATAGGCCAGGAGATTCGTTCGCAGTTAGATCCTTCACAAAAAAATCCACCATTAAAATCGGTACAAGGGAACAGCTTTCATTCCGCTATTCGTACAGAACAGCAGCAGATGAGGGAAACAGAGCTGACACGTCTGCTGGAGCAAATAACGGCTCAAGGGGATAAAGTAGCTCGTTTTCGTTCCTTTAAAGACTTATCCAAATTTAAGGGGTTAGTCAAACAATTTGTAAAAGAGACTGTTCAATACGGTTTAGATTTAAAGCAGACGAGGAATTTCTCGATGAACGGACAAAGCCGGAAGTTGACGACGGTGGATACGATTGATGAAAAATTGGTTGAATTAACAGACTCTGTTTTTGACCAGGAAAAAAAATCGATGGACATTTTAGAGCAAATAGGTGAAATCAAAGGATTATTAGTGAATTTATATACGTAGAAAGTAGTGACGGATTGTGAAGACATGGAGTGAGTTTGAAGCTGTTCAGCCAATTGTCTCTCAAATGCTGAAAAACAGTATTAAGAAGGGGAGAATTTCCCACGCCTATTTATTCCAGGGACCCAAAGGCACGGGTAAAAAGGAAGCAGGCTTATTATTAGCCAAAAGCTACTTTTGTCAGTATAAAGAGGATTATAAACCGTGTGATGAGTGTCGCGATTGCAGGCGGATTGATTCTGGAAATCATCCGGATGTCCATATGATTGTCCCTGATGGTCAATCGATTAAAAAGGAGCAAATTGCTCATCTGCAAAAGGAATTCACCTATACAGGTCTGGAATCCAATCAAAAGGTATATATTCTGCAATCGGCTGATACAATGACGACGAATGCTGCAAACCAATTATTAAAGTTCCTGGAAGAGCCTAAACGAAGCACATTAGCCATTCTCTTGACGGAAAATGGACAATCTATTCTTAACACGATTCGTTCCAGGTGCCAGATTATGTCGTTTAAATCCTTAAATACAGATCAGTTGGAAAAGCAGTTGGCAGCCAGTGGTATGAGTGAATCCTTTCGAAAATTAACGGCATCGTTAACGAATGATTTAGAGGAAGCTCAGATGATGGCTGAAGATGATTGGTTTGCTAAAGGCCGAAGTATAGTGATAAAATTAATAAAGGTACTATTAGAAGAAAAAGATGAAGCGTTTCTTTTTCTTCATCAACAATGGTTGCCCCATTTTCAGGATAAGGAACAGAACCAATTGGGCTTGGATTTATTACTCATTTGGTATCGTGATTTTGTTTCCTATACGATAGAAAGAGAAGAAGCCATTATATATACAGACGAAAAGAAGAAGTTTGAAAATTTCTCCTTTTCTTTATCTCGTCATCAGGCTACGCAAGCGTTAAAGCAAATATCTGAAGCCAAAAATAAACTTAAGGCAAATGTAAATCCTGCACTTGTCATGGAGGAATTAGTGCTTCAATTACAGAGGTGATCAAATGGTTGAAGTTATCGGAGTACGGTTCAAACAGGCGGGAAAAATCTATTACTTCGACCCAAATGGTCTGCCATTAACGACAGATAATTATGTTATTGTTGAAACGGCGCGTGGCATTGAATTTGGGAAAGTAGTGATTGCACCCAGACAGGTTGATGAGGAGGATGTTGTCCTTCCTTTAAAGAGAGTGATTCGTGTTGCTGATGATAAGGATAAAGTAACCGTTTTAGAAAATAAAGATAAGTCACAGGAAGCCTATGAGGTCTGCAACGAAAAAATTGCTCATCATGATTTGGATATGAAGCTTGTAGATGCAGAATATACCTTTGATCGAAATAAGGTTATTTTTTACTTTACAGCCGATGGACGTGTCGATTTCCGCAATTTGGTTAAGGACCTGGCAGCTATATTTAAAACACGAATTGAGTTACGGCAGATTGGTGTTCGTGATGAGGCTAAATTACTGGGTGGTATCGGCCCTTGCGGAAGAATGCTTTGCTGTTCAACATTTTTAGGAGATTTTGAACCCGTATCAATAAAAATGGCAAAAGATCAAAACCTATCCTTGAATCCAGCTAAAATTTCAGGTTTATGTGGTCGTTTAATGTGCTGTTTAAAGTATGAAAATGACGATTACGAACAGGCAAAGAAGGAATTGCCGGATATCGGTGAACCTATAGATACACCTCATGGCCCAGGAAAAGTCGTAGGACTAAACATATTAGATCGTGTTGTTCAAATTGAAATTGAAGATGGTACACGAGTGATTGAATATACATTGAAAGAGCTGATCAACGAAGGAGTTGTATCTACGTAAGCCACAAAGTAATGGGGTGGGGAACCAGCGTGAATAAAAAGGAATTATTTGATCGATTTACGTATTTGGAAAAACAAATTGGTGAACTACATGAACAGTTTGGTGAATTAAAAGGAAACTTGGTTCAACTCATTGAGGAAAATCATCATCTTTCAGTAGAAAACCATCACTTACGCAAAAGGTTGGAATCAGAGCAGGACCAAAACGTAGAACAGAAAGATAAGGAAAAAGGAGTACCTGATGACGAAGAAACAGCCCAAAGTGCTGTAGGGGAAGGCTATGATAACCTGGCCCGTATATATGAAGAAGGCTTCCACATTTGCAACGTGCATTTCGGAAGTCCACGAGGAGAAGAGGATTGTTTATTTTGCCTCTTATTTTTAAATAAACAGGCTTAAGAACATAGGCGGAAGTGCCCGTGTGTGTCCAGCTGCGGCTCCACAGTCGTTTATGGAAGGAAGTCCTGCTGGTTTCCGGTCGCTGGAGCTGGTCGTGGCTTCTCCGATTTTTTATCCACAATGGCTCAATTTTACCATTTGCTATATAATAAAAAAAGCTGAGGCAGCTGCCTCAGCTTTTCTGTACCCTTTGTCGGAACGCCGGCAAGGGATGGTATTACATAAGAGAGGTTCGTGGTAAGCGTGATGCTTAAGGATGATGAACGACTGGATTACTTATTATCAGAAGAGGATATGCGCATCATTCAAAGCCCGACTATTTTTGCCTTTTCATTAGATGCGGTTTTATTATCGAAATTTGCATATGTACCGATTAAAAAGGGAAATATCCTGGATTTATGCACCGGAAATGGGGTTATTCCTTTGTTGCTCTCCCGGCGTTCAAAAGCAAAGATTACAGGTGTGGAAATTCAGAATCGGCTGCATGATATGGCGATGCGTAATGTAGAGCTGAACAAGCTGAATGAACAAATTCAGATGGTGAAAGGTGATTTGCGTGATATGCCTGAAACGTTGGGGCATGGAACGTATGATGTTGTAACATGCAATCCCCCTTATTTTCAAACGCAAACCAAAGAGGGGCGAAATCTCAATGATTATCAGGCGATTGCCAGGCATGAGATTTACGGGAATTTAGAGGATGTAGTGAAATCCTGCAGCAAGCTCGTTCGTCCCGGGGGTAAGGTTACCCTGGTCCATCGCCCGGGTCGTTTAGTGGATTTAATCACTTATTTTCGGAAATACCGCCTGGAACCCAAACGAATTCAGCTGGTTTATCCTAAATTCGGAAGGGAAGCGAACACCCTTTTAATAGAAGGAACTCGGGATGGGAAAGCTGATATCAGGATTTTACCTCCTTTGTATGTATACAATGAGGAGAACGAATATACAGAGGAATTACAGGAAATTTTGTATGGCAATAGATAGACAGGAAAGGCAGGAAAACCATGCAAATTCAAAAAAGCTATGAAAACCATGAGGAAGGTGTCCTTTATATTGTTCCAACTCCGATTGGAAACCTGGAGGATATTACATTTCGTGCATTACGAACATTGAAGGAAGTGGATATTATTGCTGCTGAGGATACCAGACAGACCCAAAAGCTGCTGAATCATTTTGAAATATCCACGCCGACGATGAGCTATCACGAGCATAATAAGGAAAGCGCTGGTCACAAAATTGTCGGATTTATGGAAGCCAATAAACAGGTAGCGTTAGTGAGTGATGCAGGTATGCCTGTGATTTCCGACCCTGGCTTTGAAATTATAGCTGAAGCCAATCGGATGGGAAGGGTTATTGTATTACCAGGTGCCAATGCTGCTCTCTGTGCTTTAATAGGCTCAGGATTACCGGCCGAACAGTTTTATTTTTATGGGTTTTTGCCACGGAAAAAGAAAGAGTTAAAAGCAGTTCTGGATGATTTGAAATACATAAAGGCAACCCTTGTTTTTTATGAGTCTCCCCATCGTATAAAAGAAACGGTAAAAGGATTGGAAAGCAGTTTGGGATCTGACCGCAGAATGGTTCTGGCAAGGGAACTTACGAAGCGTTATGAGGAATATATCAGGGGGACGAGCCAGGAGGTTTTACAGTGGTTAGGCAGTGAGGAAGCACAAATACGGGGAGAATTTTGTGTTGTAGTGGAAGGTTCCGATGAAGACAGACTGGAAGAGGACAAGTGGTGGGAAGGCCTCTCTATCATCGATCATGTGAATGCATATACCCAAAATCAGAATATGACAAATAAGGATGCGATAAAGCAGACGGCAAAGGACAGGGGGATGCAGAAAAGAGAGGTTTATCAAATCTTTCATCAATCATAAAAAGGGTTGCCATGAACTGGCAACCCTTTTTCCCATTCCAAACCAATTGAAGACTATGCGTCAACTTTATCTTTAAGTTCGCTTAATAATTGTTCAGCAGCCTGTTTGCTTAGGGTTAACTTCCCATCAGCAAAAGATATATTATCATCAGATACTTCCCCTGTCAGCAGGCAAGTATTTGATGGCGCGTATTTTTTCAAGACGATTTGATCATCATCTACGTAAATTTCTAAAGAATCCTTTTCGTGGATATCCAGTGTGCGACGCAATTCAATTGGAATAACCACACGGCCCAACTCATCTACTTTACGTACGATTCCTGTGGACTTCATGTACATTTCCCCTCTCGATCATTTTTTATGTGTTTTATTTCTCTTTCGCCAACTTTCGACATAAAGTTTATCACTGGCTGACAATGTCTGTCAATTGATTTGTCTGGCATTTATTGCTTGAATAAAACATTTATTTACATGTCTTTTATTACCCTGTGAAAGGAAAGTTAAACCTCATAATTTAAAAATTTTATCAGAATAACCTTACTTCATAAAAAGGCTTCAGATTGAAGTTTCACTTTACCACGTTTAACTGACTGTAATCTCCATGGAAAAGGGAGGGATAACAGTCAGTAAGAACCTGATAAGTTCAACTAACAATCTGAAGTTTATAAAAAGGCTTCAGATTGAAGTTTCACTTTATCACGTATAACTGACTGTAATCTCCCTGGAGAAGAGAGGGGATAACAGTCAGTAAGAACCTGATAAGTTCAACTAACAATCTGAAGTTTATAAAAGGCTTCAGATTGAAGTTTCACTTTATGTATAGTAGTCTGTTAGGTATGGAAATCATGAGGTTAAAGCGTTAAAATGGTAAAGTATAAAGGTAACCGTAATAGGCTATACAAGTGATGGATTCATTTTTTCGAATGATTCGATAAGCTAAGGAGGTAAAGGAAGTGCCTGAGGAAAAAAATACGTTTTATCTTACAACGCCGATTTATTATCCCAGTGGAAATTTACATATTGGGCATGCGTATACGACTGTAGCCGGGGATGCGATGGCTCGTTATAAACGCTTACGTGGCTATGATGTCATGTATTTGACAGGAACGGATGAACACGGGCAGAAAATTCAGCGCAAGGCACAGGAAGAAGGGGTTTCCCCTATTGAGTATGTGGATGACATTGTAGGCGGAATTCAGTCTCTGTGGGATAAGCTGGATATTTCCCATGATGATTTTATTCGTACAACACAGGACCGGCATAAACGGATTGTTGAAAAAATCTTTAAACAGTTGCTGGATCAGGGTGATATTTACCTGGATCAATATGAGGGCTATTATTGTACTCCTTGTGAATCCTTCTTTACTGAACGTCAACTGGATAATGGAAACTGCCCTGACTGTGGACGTCCGGTTGAATTAGTGAAAGAGGAATCCTACTTCTTTAAAATGAGCAAATATGTGGATCGGTTATTACAGTTTTATGAGGATAACCCTCAATTTATACAACCGGAAACACGTAAGAACGAAATGATTAATAATTTCATAAAACCTGGTCTGGAGGATTTAGCTGTTTCCAGAACCACTTTTGATTGGGGAATTGAAGTTCCTGGTGATCCGAAGCACGTCATCTATGTCTGGATTGATGCGTTAACGAACTATATTACCGCTCTGGGCTATGGAACCGATGATGACGAACGCTATCAGAAGTATTGGCCAGCGGATGTTCATTTAGTAGGAAAGGAGATTGTCCGTTTCCACACGATTTATTGGCCAATCATGTTAATGGCCTTAGACCTTCCTCTTCCTAAGAAGGTTTTTGCCCACGGATGGTTACTGATGAAAGACGGTAAAATGTCCAAATCAAAAGGGAATGTAGTTGACCCGGTAGATTTAATTGATCGTTATGGATTAGACTCGCTTCGCTATTATTTATTACGAGAGGTTCCATTTGGCTCTGATGGTGTCTTTACGCCTGAAGGGTTTGTAGAAAGATCCAATTTTGATTTGGCTAATGATTTAGGTAACCTGCTAAATCGTACCGTGGCTATGATTGACAAATATTTTGACGGGGAAATTCCTGCTTTAAAAAATGGTGAGGAAGATGTGGATCAGGAGCTCGAACAGTTTGCCATTGAGACGAAAAATAAAGTTGAGGACTCCATGGAAAATATGCAATTCTCAATTGCCCTGGCTGATTTATGGAAGTTCGTCAGCCGAACCAACAAGTATATTGATGAAACCACTCCATGGATTTTAGCCAAGGACGAATCCAAAAAGGAACGCCTTGGGAATGTGATGGCTCATTTGACAGAATCCATTCGTCATATCGCGATTATGCTTCAGCCATTCTTAACAAGTACGCCGGACAAGATTTTTAACCAGGTTGGTATTAAGGATGAAGCATTGAGATCCTGGGATAGTCTTTCTCAATTCGGTATGATTCAGGCTGGAACCAAAGTTCAAAAGGATCAGCCTATTTTCCCTCGTCTGGATGCGGAGACAGAGGTACAGGCGATAAGGGATATGATGACAGGTTCTGCACAGCCTGAAGAGAGTGAGAATGAGGAAAAAGAAGAAGAGAAGCAGGAAGAGGTTACCATTGATGACTTTATGAAGATTGACTTACGGGTTGCGGAAGTCACTGAGGCTAAAAAAATGAAAAAGGCTGATAAATTGCTCCGTATTCAGTTGGATTTAGGCACAGAAAAACGTCAGGTGGTCTCTGGAATTGCTCAGCATTACTCTCCTGAAGATTTGAAAGGGAAGAAGGTTATCTGTGTAACGAACCTCAAGCCTGTAAAACTCCGCGGAGAACTTTCTCAGGGGATGATCCTGGCCGGAGAGGATGATCAGGGAAACCTGTCCTTAGCCAGTGTAGATCAGACGCTTCCAAATGGAGCAAAAGTAAAATAACTGAAAAAGGTTAGGTGCCTGGCACTTAGCCTTTTTTTACTAACGGCAAGTATGATTTCTATAAGGAAGGTGAGACGATGTTATTTGATACACATGTCCATTTAAATGTAGAGCAGTTTGAAGAAGATCGTGAAGAAGTTATGAAACGTGCAAGAGATGCCGGTGTCGAATATATGGTCATTGTCGGCTTTGACCGGGAAACCATTCCAAAAGCTATTGAAATTGCTGAGCGAAATGATACGATTTACGCTGCGGTGGGCTGGCATCCTGTTGATGCCATAGATATGACAGATGAGGACCTGAATTGGATTGAGGAGCTTTCCTCTCACCCTAAAGTGGTCGCCCTGGGTGAAATGGGGCTTGACTATCATTGGGATAAATCCCCTCATGATGTGCAAAAGGAAGTCTTTAGAAAGCAGATTTCTCTTGCTAAAAAGGTGAATATGCCTATCATCATTCATAATCGTGAAGCTACTGAGGATATAGTTGAAATCCTTGAAGAGGAAAATGCAAAGGAAATTGGCGGCATCATGCATTGCTTCAACTCTACACCTGAGCTCGCCCAGCGCTGTCTGGATATAAACTTTCATATCTCATTAGGAGGAATTGTGACGTTTAAAAATGCCAAGGAACCAAAGGAAGTAGCGAAAATGGTTCCACTAGACCGTCTGCTGATTGAGACTGATTGTCCGTTTTTAGCCCCTCATCCGTACAGAGGAAAGCGGAATGAACCTGCCTATGTGAAACTGGTAGCCGAAAAAATCGCTGAATTAAAAGAGTTATCCTATGATGAGATTGCAACTATAACAACAAAAAATGCCAAGGAATTTTTTAGGATAGAAGATTAAGAGAATGTTACAAAACCTCCTTTGTTTATTACATTTCCATTAAAAAAGGGCCAAAGGTGTTTAAAAATCATAGAAAAACCAATAATATTTAAGGAGTCAAGCACAGGTTTGGCTCCTTTTCATTTTCTGGCCGGACATTTAATGTTTGACAAGTTGTATGTGGTTATATCAGACACTGCGTACAAAAGGAGGCAAAAGCAGATATGCGAAACCTATTAAGTCGTGCATCATCTTTTGTGAAAAATTACAGGAAGATGGTCATGATGGTAGCCAGTACGATTGTGCTCGTTGCCTCACTGGGGATTCTAATCTATGAAACAACGAAAAAAGATGTTGTTCTGGTAATCAATGGTGAAGAGCAATCAGTTCGTACACACGCTGATACTGTAGAAGAGCTATTAAGCAGCAGAGACATAAAAGTAGATAACTATGATGAAATACATCCGGAAACAAGTGAAACCATCGAGCAGGGAATGAAAGTAGCCTATACAAAAGCAAAACAGGTTACTGTAAAAGTAGACGATCAATCTAATCAATATTATACGACTGCACAGACCATTGGTGAGTTTTTAAAGGAAAAAAAGATTACATTTAACTCCCATGATCAGCTTTCCGTTGAAAAATCGGATGAGGTCAAAGAAGGACTGGAGATTAAGGTTGATAAAGCCTTCCAGATTACCTTAAATGACGGCGGAGAGAAGAAAAAGGTCTGGACAACAGCAGATACGGTAGAAGAGTTTCTCAAGCAGGAAGAGATTAAACTGGATGACAACGATAAATTAAAGCAGAAAAAGGATCAGTTAATTGCCAAAAGTGATTCTATTGATATAACGAGAGTTGAAGTTGTAGAAGACGTCGTAAAAGAAAACGTAGAGTATGGTACTACAACCAGAAGTGATGACTCCATGACCAAAGGCCAGCGAAAGGTCATACAGGAGGGTCAGGAAGGTCTTGTCACCAAGCGTTATGAAGTGACACTTGAAAATGGTGAAGAAGTGGATCGGGAACTTATTGATAAACAAGTAGAAAAAGAGAGTCAGGATCAAATTGTAGCTATGGGAACGAAGCCAGCAGGTCCGACTCCGACCGTTTCCCGTGGTGATAATGGTGAGGTTGTTGAGGAGTATATGATGACTGCCACTGTCTATACAGAAAAATGTAACGGCTGCAGTGGTATCACCAGCACAGGTATTGATCTGCGTAATGCACCAAATAAAAAGGTTGTCGCTGTAGATCCAAATGTTATCCCACTAGGCTCTAAAGTATGGGTTGAAGGCTATGGATATGCTGTAGCCGGAGATACAGGCGGAGCCATTAAAGGAAGCCGTATTGATTTATTTAAACATTCCAGTAAATATAATGGCGGTTATGGACACCGTAAAGTAAAGGTGAAGGTATATAAGTAAGACAGAGGATGACCCCTCTGTCTTTTCTTTTGCTTATAAAAGCTTTATTCTAAAAGGATAGAGACTGGAAGTACAGGAGGATAACAGACGTGTACATCAGGGAAATCATTATAGTAGAAGGTAAAGATGATACAACAGCTGTAAGAAGAGCCGTCAATGCAGATACTATTGAAACAAATGGTTCTGCCATCAATCAATCAACCTTAAATCAAATCAGGCATGCTCAGGAAAAACGTGGGGTCATTGTGTTCACCGATCCGGATTATCCTGGACAGCGTATTCGCAGTATTATAGAGGAAAACGTGCCTGGCTGTAAGCATGCATTTTTGCCACGAAAAGAGGCAATAAGTTCAAAAGGTCTCGGTATTGAACATGCTTCTCCGGATGCTATTCGCGAGGCTTTAAGCAATGTATATGAGTTAACCGAGAAACCAGACAATATTTTTACGAAGGCAGACCTGCTTGAATTCGGACTTGTTGGAAATCCAAAAGCGAGTGATAGGAGAAGGAAGTTAGGAGACAAACTAAGAATAGGATTTACCAATGCCAAGCAGCTGGAAAAGCGTCTCAATATGTTTCAAGTCTCAAGATCTGATTTTACATCAGCTATGGAAGAGATATTGCAGGGGGAACAATAAATGGAACACCAAAAGCCAATTGCCACTCCTTCAAGAACGAAGGAGATTTTGAATAAATATGGATTTTCATTTAAAAAAAGCCTGGGTCAAAACTTTATGATTGATTCCAATATTTTAGAAAAACTGGTGACGAATGCCGGAGTGACTGGAGCTGCAGGAGTTATTGAAATAGGACCGGGGATTGGTGCTTTAACAGAGCAACTCGCTAAGCAGGCCAAGGAAGTGCTGGCATTTGAAATTGACCAGCGATTACTTCCGGTCTTAGAGGATACACTTTCTCCCTATTCTAACGTATCCGTTATTCATCAGGATATTTTAAAGACAGATGTCACGCACTTTATTAAGGAGCGGTTTCCTGATCAGGAAGTTAAGGTCGTCGCCAACTTACCGTATTACATTACGACACCGATATTAATGAAACTGCTGATGGATCAATTGCCAATCACGGATATTACGGTGCTTATTCAGAAAGAGGTAGCTGAACGGATGTCAGCACAGCCCAATACGAAGGAGTATGGCTCATTATCTATAGCGGTTCAGTATTATACGGAAGCAAGGGTCGTTATGAATGTTCCTAAATCAGCGTTTATGCCACAGCCTAATGTGGACTCATCCGTTTTGCAGCTCAAGATGCGTAAAGAGGCACCGGTTTACGTGGAAAATGAATCCTTCTTCTTTGACCTTGTACAAGCCTCCTTTGGGCAGCGAAGAAAAACATTAATGAATAATCTCAGTCGGCATTTTAAAGGTCAAATGTCAAAGGATGAAATTTCAGCAATATTGGATAAGGTTCAGATTGACGGGCGGAGACGGGGGGAGTCACTGTCCATTGAAGAATTTGCGAGCCTGGCCAATGGGCTTTATACGTATGTGAATTAAAATATATCTAAGGAAGTAATGGATAGCAGAGGATTGTTCTGAATTTCAGGGCAATCCTTTTTTAAAAGATTTCTTATAGATATTTATATTTTGCATTGGCTCTGAGGGCATGTTTTTTGAAGTGTATATCCACTCCTGCCTCAAAACACCTTTCTGCAATCCCTGGATAACTGTCACACCTTAATTCTCCTTAAAATAAGCTATTGTAGGAGTTCGTGTTTATTTCGAGGAGGATTCGTTATGAAGTGGCAAAAGGGAGACATTGTAACAAGAATATCTTATCAGCATGATCTGTTGTTCCGTGTTCAATCCGTGGAAAACGAGCTTGTGAAGCTTTATGGAGAAGAATATCGTCTGGAGGCTGACGCAGCACCTGATGACCTGGTGATGGTCGAACGGGAGGAATTAACCAGAAGAAAAAAGGCCGAGAAGGAAAAAGAGGATTATTCCTTCCGTCTGTTTAGACAGGATTACCAACTGATGCGCAAAAAAAGGGAGCATGAGACGACGAGCGGATATAACCAAGAAATCAGACACTTCCAGATACCTCCTAGAATTTTACACATAGATGGTGATCCAATCTTTCTGAAAAAATGTATTAACCTGTATCAGCGGCTTGGACTACAGGTGCATGGGGTTCATGTTTATGAAAAGGAAATGCCTGATCAAATCCAGTCCCTATTGAAAAAAATCCAGCCGGATATGATTGTGATCACCGGCCATGATTCCTTTTCAAAAAATAAGGGAGATAAGAACGATTTAAGAGCTTATCGCCATTCAAGATATTTTGCGGACACGGTTCGGAAAGCCCGGGAGTATATGCCTAACCTGGATCAACTCGTTATTTTTGCCGGTGCATGTCAATCCCATTTTGAATCGTTAATCCGGGCAGGAGCTAATTTTGCGAGCTCTCCATCCAGGATTAATATTCATGCTCTGGACCCGGTTTATATTGCAGCCAAAATCGGTTTTACTTCCTTTATGGATCATATTCAGGTCTGGGATGTTCTCCGGAATACACTAACCGGTGAAAAAGGTATTGGCGGCGTGGAAACGAAAGGATTATTTCGAACAGGTATGCCATATTCGGACGACGGTGAGGATGAAGAGATCCGCCCTTATTAGCCTGGATTCGTGAAATGTTATAAAAAGTCAGGAAATGTACAGCAAAGTCGAATAATTGTATTTTTTATGCATTTTTATGCCTGTTTTCGGAAAAATAAGAAGGAATAGTCCATTATGCGTTGACATAGACAACAAGTAGCTGATATAATGTAAGATTTTCTTTGACTAAACGCGTTGTTTGTGTTATTATTAATAACAGTGAGGTGGAGTGAATTGCCAAAAACATTAGCGGAAATTAAGCAATTATTGGATGGACGTATTGGGAAAAGGCTAACCTTAAAGGCAAATGGTGGCCGTAGAAAAACCATTAAACGCAGTGGCATTTTAGCTGAAACATATCCGGCTGTTTTCATCGTTGAACTGGATCAGGACGAAAATTCTTTTGAGCGGGTATCTTACAGCTATGCTGATGTGTTAACCGAAACTGTAGAATTATCATTTGTGGATGACCTTAGTAAAATGGCTTGAGGAAGCAGTAAACCGTGGTTTACTGCTTTTTTACTTATCAGCTGTTCTCTATATGACCTGCTAGGGAGTACATACAGAAACAAGGACAGGTACTAAGACCTGTCCTTGTTTTCGTTGGTTAGCTGACCCTCTGCCATTTGAATGGCCCTTTTCACCATGTTTCCGGCATCTCTGGCACGAATACCGCCCCAGCCTTCTTTCTGCACCGTGTCGTAAAAACCTAAATCCTTAGCGATCTCTTCTTTAAACTGGTCTGACATAATCCCTCTTCGTCTGCCCAAGGTTCCCAGCCCCTTTCGAAGATCAAAAGTTTTTACGACATTCTTATTATCCCACTGAATTTAAGAATAATAAGAGTAAATGATTGGATACCTTCTTCCATTTAATGGGTTTATTACGTATTAACTGGCCGTAATATCCTGATAAGTTCAACGAACCATCAGTGGGGGATGGAGAAAACCCCCCACTGATGGAAGTTTCCCTTTATCGTCAAGCTTTCTCAAGTTATGTTACAATTTAAAGACTGATAATTGAATACGTGAGAAAGTGCAGGTGAGAGCGTATGATTGTGGAAAAGGCTCCCGCTAAAATTAACTTAACCCTTGATGTTTTACATAAACGAGATGACGGTTACCATGAAGTGGAAATGATTATGACGACTGTAGATTTATACGATCAGATACAAATAATGGAGGTAGAAGCAGATACGATCCAAGTACAATCCGAAATGCGATTTGTTCCTGATGATCATCGTAACTTAGCTTATCAGGCTGCCGAAAAAATAAAGGGAAAGTTTAATATTACAAAAGGTGTAAAGATCTGGATTTATAAGCAAATACCGGTGGCAGCAGGACTGGCTGGTGGCAGCAGTGATGCCGCTGCGGTATTACGAGGCTTAAATCAATTGTGGGATTTAAATTTAACGCAGCAGGAACTGGCTGAAATCGGGACAGAAATCGGCTCTGATGTGGCTTTCTGTGTTTATGGAGGTACAGCTCTTGCAAAAGGAAGAGGGGAACAAATCAAACCTCTGCCTGCACCCCCGAAATGCTGGGTGATCTTAGCCAAGCCTGCAATTGGTATTTCGACGGGTACCATTTACGGAAATTTAACAGAAAACCATATCAATCAGGTACAAACAGACAGTATGATCCAGGCCATTACGGATCAGGACTATCAGACGGTCTGCCAAGAATTAGCGAATGTATTAGAAGTCGTTACCATGGAAAATTATCCGGAAGTAAAACGGATGAAGTATCAAATGCTAAAGTCAGGTGCCGACAATGTACTGATGAGCGGAAGCGGCCCTACCATTTTTGGTCTTACACAGAAAGAATCCCGGGCAGAACGGGTGTATAACAGTTTAAGAGGCTTTTGTGAAGAAGTTTATATCGTCCGTATGTTAGGGTAATGACTTGAATAAATCCGTATAAAGATGTAATATTCAGATATAATAGTTCGGTTTATGAGGTGTGAGCCATGAAAAGAAGTGAAAGACTCGTTGCAATGACTAATTATTTAATCAATCATCCGAGAAGACTTGTTTCATTGCCGTTTTTTTCGGAGCAATATGATGCAGCAAAGTCTTCCATAAGCGAGGATTTGGATATTGTCGATCAAATGTTTAAGGCCCAGGGAATTGGTAAGCTTGAAACGGTTGCCGGTGCTGCCGGAGGAGTAAAATATATCCCTTTATATTCAAATGAGAACAGTGAACAGTTTATCAATGAACTGTGTAATCGTCTGGAGGACCCGGCCCGTATTCTTCCAGGTGGTTATTTATTTATGAGTGATCTGCTTGGGGATCCTGAACTGATGCGCAACTTAGGGAAGATATTTGCTACTGCCTTTGCGGATAAAGAAATCGATTATATTGTCACTGTTGCAACAAAAGGTATTCCGTTAGCCTATGCAACAGCCAATATTCTGAATGTGCCAGTTATTATTGTTAGACGGGATCCTAAAGTGACGGAGGGATCTACCGTAAGTATTAATTATGTTTCTGGTTCATCAAGAAAAATACAAACGATGGTGTTATCCAAGCGAAGCCTGCCGGAAGGATCAAATGTGTGTATTATTGATGATTTTATGAAGGCCGGGGGCACCATTACGGGTATGCAAAGTCTTTTAAAAGAATTCAATGCAAATGTACAAGGGATAGGTGTTTTGGCCGAAGCAGAGGATGAGGAAGAAGAACGGGTCGTAAATGACTATATTTCTTTAATAAAAATACAGGACGTGGACATAAAGGGTAATAAAATTGAGGCCTTAAAAGGAAATTACTTTGACCTTTAAAGAGGAGCACAGTTTCATATATGAAGCTGTGTTTTTTTAGATTTGCAAAATTTATAAAAAAATTTTAAAAATTGGAAGGAATTTTTGCCCATTTGTGGAATATTGCATATAAGTTCTAAGGGAAAAGGTGGTGAGACATAATGGAAGTAACTGACGTAAGATTACGCCGCGTCAACACAGATGGAAGAATGCGGGCAATTGCATCAATTACCTTGGATCAAGAGTTCGTTGTGCACGATATTCGTGTCATTGACGGTAACAATGGCTTGTTTGTAGCGATGCCAAGTAAGCGTACTCCTGATGGTGAATTTCGGGACATAGCACATCCTATTAATTCTAATACTCGTGGCAAAATTCAGGACGCTGTTTTGGCAGAATATGATCGTGCAGGAGAAGAAGTTGAATATGAAGAAGCTGGTGCCTCTTAAATGAAGCGAAGCGAAGTCTAATCTTAAGGGATTAGGCTTCTTTTTTTGCTCCTCCCCGCTTTTATTTATCAAGCTACGGCTCTATACGCTCCCCTTGTATTTTTAGTTCATGTTTGCTTTATAATTTGCTATAATATGAGGGAGTCAATACATACTAAATTTTAGATATAAGATTACAGGAATTGTGGATGGAGGGTACTGAATGTCACAACGATTTGCAGTGGTTTTAGCTGCTGGGCAGGGTACAAGAATGAAGTCCTCTTTATATAAAGTGCTTCACCCCGTGTGCGGGAAGGCGATGGTTCAGCATGTAACCGATCAGCTGAATGAATTAAAGCTTAGCCAATTGATAACTGTGGTTGGATTTGGCGCGGAAAAGGTCAAAGATGAGCTGGGGGATGCCACGGAATTTGTGATACAGGAGGAACAGCTTGGTACGGGGCATGCTGTGATGCAGGCTGAGGAATTGCTAAGTGACAAGGAAGGCACCACACTTGTTGTCTGTGGGGATACTCCTTTACTTACAGCGGAAACGTTAGAAGCATTTGTTTCCCATCATGAAAAGGAAGAGGCCAAGGTTTCTGTACTTACAGCTGGAGCCGACGACCCTGCAGGCTATGGTCGTGTAGTACGGAATGAAGCCAATGAGGTAGAAAAGATTGTTGAACACAAAGATGCATCACCAGAAGAACTTGCCATAAAGGAAATTAACACAGGTACATACTGTTTTGATAATCAGGCTCTTTTTAACGCCCTCAAGGATGTTTCCAATGATAATGCACAAGGGGAATATTACCTGCCTGATGTGATTGAAATTTTAAAATCACAGGGTGAAAAAATTGCTGCCTACCAGACCGATAACTTTGCGGAAACAATGGGTGTTAATGACCGTGTAGCCTTATCCCGTGCGGAAAAGCATATGCGAATTCGGATAAATGAAGGTCATATGCGTAATGGAGTCACATTGATTGATCCTGAACATACCTATATTGGTCCGGATGTAAAAATTGAACAGGATGTCACCATCGAACCCGGCTGTAACATTGATGGTTCTACAGTAATTAGAACGGAAGCATTTATTGGAGCCAACACCGAAATTAAAAACTGTGAAATTGGATCTGGAACAACGATTAAGCAAAGTGTAGCCCATGATAGTAAAATTGGAGAATATGTTAAAATTGGACCATATGCACATATAAGACCATCATCTGATATTAAAAACAACGTGAAAATCGGCAACTTTGTAGAAGTAAAAAAGTCCGTGTTTGAAGAAGGAAGTAAAGCTTCACATCTGAGTTATGTCGGGGATGCTGAGGTAGGCAAAGAGGTTAATATTGGCTGTGGCACGATAACAGTAAATTATGATGGGGAAAATAAACATAAGACCATTATTGAAGACGGGGCGTTTATTGGATGTAACTCCAACCTTGTCGCGCCGGTTACGATTGAAAAGGGTGCCTATGTAGCAGCAGGTTCCACCATTACCAAGAATGTGCCTGAAGAATCCTTATCTATTGCCCGCTCCCGTCAGACGAATAAGGAAGGCTACGTGGAAAGACTTAAAAATATTAGAAAAAAGTAATTGGAGGTCCAAATAAAGATGCCTAACACATACAAAGACCCATTCTTAAAGGTTTTCACCCTGAATTCCAATCCGGATCTTGCTCAGGAGATCGCGGAGAATATAGGTACAGAATTGGGAAAGTGTTCTGTAAAAACATTTAGTGACGGTGAAATACAGATTAATATTGAGGAAAGCATCAGAGGCTGTGATGTGTATGTGATTCAATCCACCTCTGATCCGGTAAATGACCACCTGATGGAGCTGCTCATCATGATTGATGCTTTAAAACGAGCATCTGCAAAGACGATCAATGTTGTCATCCCGTATTATGGCTATGCAAGACAGGACCGAAAAGCCCGTTCAAGAGAACCGATTACCTCAAAGCTTGTGGCGAACTTATTAATGACTGCAGGAGCAACACGCCTTATTACCCTTGATTTACATGCTCCCCAGATTCAAGGCTTTTTCGATGTTCCGGTTGACCAATTACTGGGTGTAACCATTTTATCAGAGTACTTTAGTAAAAAAGGTATCGATGACCCTGTGATTGTATCTCCTGACCATGGAGGCGTAACACGGGCCCGCAAAATGGCTGATCTGCTAAAGGCACCCATCGCCATTATTGATAAACGCAGACCGAAGCCAAACGTTTCCGAGGTTATGAATATTGTTGGTAATATTGAAGGAAAGACCGCTATTTTAGTGGATGATATTGTTGATACGGCGGGCACGATTACCCTGGCTGCAAATGCCTTAGTTGAAAATGGTGCCAAAGAAGTATATGCTTGTGGTACGCATCCTGTTCTTTCCGGTCCAGCAATTGAACGTGTTCAGAATTCCAAGATTAAGGAATTAGTGGTAACCAACTCGATTCCACTTCCTGAAAGCAAAAAAATAGACAAGGTTACCCAATTGTCTGTTGGACCATTAATCAGTGAGGCCATTACCCGTGTCCATGAACTTAGATCTGTAAGTGACTTGTTTGAATAAAAAATACGGAGACGACCAGCTGGAAAAGAGAAGCGTAGATGATTTGTGGCAGGAAAGCAGATTTGCTTTTTACGGCGGAAAAAGCAGCAAATGTCCCGATAAGAGCTTTTTAGAAAGTCAGTATTCAAGAATCAACACCAAAGAATAAACATAATTTTTTCATTGTTTCATGAAGAACCATAGAGGTTTATCAAAGAAAGGAAAAGGAAAAAATAAAATCAGTGTAAAAATTTGGAGGTTGATGAAGTTATGACAGCAACTATTAAAGCTAATGAAAGAAAGGATCTACGTCGATCAAATAATAGGGAATTACGCCAAAATGGATTTATTCCAGCGGTTGTATATGGTAAGGAAAAAGAACCTATAACTGTTTCGGTAAATAACCTGGAATTGATTAAAACCGTTCGTGAAGAGGGTCGTAACTCCGTATTTTCTCTGGAGGTTCAGGGGAATAAGCCTTTAGATGTCATGTTATATGACTATCAGTCTGATGCGCTCAAAGGTGAAATTATTCATGTTGACTTTTACCTGGTAGACAAGTCTTCAGTTGTAGATGTAGAAGTATCTATTAACTTAGAAGGAGATTCAGAAGGTGTAAGAGATGGAGGCGTACTGCAGCAGACCCTGCATGAGCTTCATGTTCGTGCCAGACCTAATGAAATTCCTGAAGTGATTAATGTAGATATTTCTGAACTGAAAATTGGAGAAGGAATTGTTGTTGGGGACTTAAAAGGCAGCAAGGACTATGAAATTCTGAGTGACGATGAAACGACAATCGTAACGGTTCTGCCTCCTCAAAATGCAAATACTGATGAGGAAGGCGCCGATGAGGAAGAGCCGGCAGAGCCAGAAGTCATTAATGAGAAAAGCAATGATGATGAAGAAGAATAAATACGTAATATAGTAAAAAAGGGGCCAAATTCCTAATTTGGCCTTTTTTACACTTTAAGAAGATCGTACACCAATTATGGGATTGAAAGAGGGAAAAGCAATGAAATGTATTGTGGGACTGGGTAATCCGGGCTCTAAATTTGAAAACACCCGACATAATATTGGATTTCAGGTGATTGATTATCTGGCAGAGAGAAATCACTGGTCCTTAAACAGAGAAAAATATAATGCTTTATATACGATAGAACATTTGAACGGTGAAAAAGTGCTTATTTTAAAGCCGCTTACATATATGAATTTATCAGGGGAAGCTGTCCGCCCGTTTATGGACTTTTATGACCTGGATATTGAGGATTTGCTGGTTGTTTATGATGATCTGGATTTGCCCGCAGGAAGGATTCGTCTGCGGCAAAAGGGTGGACATGGTGGACACAATGGCATACGCAATATTATTGACCAGACGACACTAAAAAATTTTAAACGCATACGTATAGGCATTGGGCGACCAGAAACGAATGTACCGATTATTGATTATGTATTAGGCAAATTTACAGAGGAACAGAAGCCAAAAGTTGAGGATAGTGTGAAAAGTGCAGCAGAAGCCTGTGAAATGTGGCTGGAAAAACCATTTTTAGAAGTCATGAATCATTTCAATTCTTAATATATTTGACTGTATAAGATCCCGCTGCCACGGGCAAACTTTTAATAAGTTTGTACCGAGGGAGGGTTGGTAATGGCTGTTATTTACCGTTGCCGCCATTGCGGAGATAAAATTGGAGAACTTCAGCAACCATATGTTCATGAGGAAGATCTAGGTCTTCATATTCTTTCCAATGAAGAGCGGAATGAAATGATTGATTACACAAAGGATGGTCATATGGAGGTTAAGGCCATCTGTGACCATTGTGAGGATGCATTAAACAATCATCCAGACTATCATGAACTTGACAGCTTTATTCAATAGCAGCACGATGGAATGAAAAAACAAGCTTTGGTGTTGGTCCACCAAAGCATTTTTGTACGTCTTAAGGGGGAGTAAGGTTTGCAGGGTTTAAAAAACTACCTTCAGGAACAAAATGATATACAAACCATTATTTCAGGCTTTTCATCAGGAATGAAAGAGCAGCTCGTGTCAGGTCTGTCCGGGGCAGCTCGCAGTGTTTTTATTTCCTTGCTTAATGAATCACTGGATAAGCCGGTCTTAGTTCTGACCCACCACTTAAGTCAGGCTCAGGCACTTTATGAGGATTTATTAGATTTAAGTCATGAGGAAGATGTTTACCTGTATCCGGTTAATGAACTTATGGCATCAGAAATTGCTGTTGCCAGTCCTGAGCTATTAAGCCAGCGGATGGAATCGTTAAACCAATGGATTCACAAGCGAAAAGGAGTGTTTATTGCTCCTATAGCTGCTTGCAAACGAATACTGCCTCCTATAAAAAGCTGGGAACAGTCACAGCTTTCCTTCCAAGTTGGTGAGACCATTTCTATTAATGATTATACACAATCCCTGGTTGAAATGGGTTATCGCAGGGAGGATATGATTTCGGCTAAGGGTGAATTCAGTATTCGCGGGGGCATTATTGATTTGTTTCCGCTGACAAGTGAATACCCGGTCAGAATTGAACTCTTTGATGATGAAGTCGACTCTATTCGTTATTTTGACTCGAATTCTCAGCGCTCTTTTAATGAAAAACTGTCATCCATTACAGTTGGACCAGCTGAGGAGGTCCTGCTGACGGACGAGGAGCGACTGACGGGTGCACAAAGACTGGAACAGGCCCTGAGTCAGTCCTTAAAGAAAATGAAGGACGATAACGCTAAGAAGGAATTAGTGGAAAATATTGATTATGATATTGAACGGCTAAAAAATGGCGAAACCTTTCAGGAGATTTATAAGTATAGTTCCTTATTTTATGATCAGGCCGCTAGTTTGATAGATTACCTTCCGCAAAATGGACTGGTTGTCATTGATGAAATGAGTCGAGTGGAAGAAACAGCCACCAGACTGGATCAGGAGGAAGCAGACTGGTATGCAAATTTGCTGGAGCAGAATAAAATGGTGCGTGACCTCAGCGTCTCTTTTTCCTGGAACGATATTCAGGAAAAATTAACAGGGTATTCCAAGCTGTATATGTCGGTCTTTTTACGTCATATTGCCAATACAAATCCGGAAAATTTAATTAATATTTCCTGCCGTGCTATGCAGGAATTTCACGGGCAAATGAACCTGCTGAAAAGTGAACTGAACAGATGGGATAAAGCGGGCTTTTCTGTGTTTATTGTGGCTCCTACCAAAAACAGGGTAGAGAAGGTGCAGTCTGTTCTGGAAGATTACGGGATGGAGGCCAGAGTTGCTGATCAGGGAATTGAGTTTCCTTTAAAAACACCAACCATTGTAGAAGGACAGATAAGTGGAGGTTTTGAACTTCCACTCTTTCGTGTTGCCGTAATCACTGAACAGGAGCTATTTAAAAAACAAACGAAACGCCCGAAAAGAAGGCAGAAGATTTCCAATGCAGAGCGGATCAAAAGCTATCAGGAACTAAAAATCGGGGATTATGTCGTTCATGCCAATCATGGTATTGGCAAATATGTAGGGATTGAAACACTGGAGCTAAATGGACTTCATAAAGATTATTTACTTATAAAATATTCTGGTGATGACAAGCTTTATGTACCCATTGACCAGATTGATCTCGTTCAGAAATATGTGGGTTCTGGTGAAGGAAAGGAACCTAAGCTGTATAAGCTGGGCGGAAGTGAATGGAAAAAGGTTAAAAATCGGGTCCAATCCTCAGTTGAAGATATTGCCGATGATTTAATCAAACTTTATGCCGAACGGGAACGGACGAAGGGCTTTGCATTCTCTGAAGATAATGACATGCAAAGAGAATTTGAAGCGGCTTTTCCTTATGAAGAAACAGAGGATCAGCTCCGTTGTATTGAGGAAATCAAACAGGATATGATGAAGTCGCGACCGATGGACCGTCTGCTTTGCGGGGATGTTGGCTACGGGAAGACAGAGGTTGCGATCCGTGCGGTATTTAAAGCCATTCTGGATGAAAAACAGGTAGCGATCCTTGTTCCAACAACCGTCCTGGCTCAGCAGCATTTTGAAACCTTCCAGGAGCGGTTCCAGGATTATGGCATTAACATAGGACTTTTAAGTCGTTTTCGTTCAAGAAAGCAGCAAAAGGAAACGATAGACGGTCTGAAAAAGGGTCTGGTGGATGTTGTCATCGGAACTCATCGGATTTTATCCAAGGATATTCAATACAAGGACCTCGGTTTGTTAATTGTGGATGAAGAACAGCGCTTCGGGGTGAAGCACAAGGAAAAGATTAAGCAGTTTAAAACCAATATTGATGTTTTAACGTTAACAGCAACACCAATCCCGCGTACCCTACATATGTCCATGCTTGGTGTCAGGGATTTATCTGTCATTGAAACACCGCCTGAAAATCGGTTCCCTATTCAAACGTATGTGATTGAATATAATCCACAGTTTGTTCGGGAGGTTATAGAGAGGGAGCTTTCCCGCGGAGGTCAGGTTTTCTTTCTTTATAATCGTGTGGAAAACATCGAACGAATGGCTGCCGAAATTGATGTGTTAGTAGAGGATGCCCGGGTGACGTTTGCCCACGGGCGTATGAATGAAAATCAGCTGGAAAATGTGATGTTTGACTTTTTAGAGGGGCATTCGGATGTTCTGGTCAGTACAACGATTATTGAGACAGGTGTGGATATTCCGAATGTAAATACTCTGATTGTTTACGATGCAGATAAAATGGGACTGAGTCAGCTCTATCAGTTACGGGGGCGCGTGGGTAGATCGAATCGGATTGCGTATGCGTACTTCACTCATCAGCAGAATAAAGTGCTGACAGAGGTGGCCGAAAAACGACTGCAGGCGATAAAAGAATTTACCGAGCTTGGTTCCGGATTTAAGATTGCGATGCGTGACTTATCCATTCGTGGAACAGGAAATCTGTTAGGTGCAGAACAGCACGGATTTATCGATTCTGTAGGTTTTGATATGTATTCCAAGATGCTTAAGGATGCTATCGATGCGAAAAAAGAAGGAAAAACCTATGAAGAAGCCAAGCCATTTGACGTAGAGATCAATGTCAACCTCGATGCTTATATACCACCTTCTTATATAGAAGACGAAAAACAGAAAATTGATATGTATAAGCGTTTTGGGGCTGTTGAAAAAATGGATGAGATTCTGGATCTTCAGGATGAATTGATGGATCGCTTCGGTGAATACCCGAAAGAAGTGGAAAACCTCCTGCAAGTTACCAAGCTTCGTATTATGGCCAGACAGGAGCGTATTGAATCCATAACCGAGAAGAAGTTAAATGTTGAGCTTCTTATGGATGGGGAAGAAAGTCAGCAGGTAGATGGATCGAAGCTGTTTGAACTAGCCAATGAATATGGCCGGTTAATTCAGCTTGGAACAGAAAACAATAAACTGAAAATGGTATTTAAATTCAGCCGGGATCATGCTTACAAACGCTACGATGTGATTTCCGAGTTTCTGACAAAGCTGCCTCGTGTGAAACAGCAGGAGGTCGCTTCTTCCTAAATATACATGGATGTTTGGGTAAACGTGGGTATACGGTTAGTTTGAAGGCCATTAAAGCTCATGAATTCCTGCTTAAGGCCTTCACACACCTTCCACCATGCCTGACCAGTCGCCTCCGCTTTTCTGTCCAGCTGCGGCTCCTAGGTCTGCGCGGATATAAGCCAAAGCCATTCCGTGGCTAATGCCACTTCATGTCTTTGTCTTACCCCGCCAGACCTGACCAGTCGCCTCCGCTTTTCTGCCTTAATTTTTACCAACTTGTGTATAGTTTGCCCTTGTTGTTAAATACTAACTTTACGAAACGGTGCAAGAGAAAGTCACCATACGTAATCACATCCAAGAAAGCGAGGATTGAGTGAGTAAATGAAAGCAACAGGTATTGTTCGACGCATCGATGATTTGGGAAGAGTTGTTGTACCAAAGGAGATTAGAAGAACGTTGCGTATTCGGGAAGGCGATCCTCTTGAAATTTTTGTTGACCGTGAAGGAGAAGTCATTCTTAAGAAATATTCTCCTATAAATGAATTAGGTGATTTTGCGAAAGAGTATGCAGAGGCTTTATTTGACACATTGGGACATGCCGTTTTTATATCCGACCGGGATGAATTTATTGCTGTAGCGGGAGGCTCGAAAAAAGAGTACTTAAACAAAAAAATTGGATCTCATATAGAAAAGATTATGGAAGATCGTAATGTCGTTTCAGAAAGTAATGAACAAAGCATTGAATTTCTTGAAGGACAGGAAGAAACCATTTCTTCGTACGTGATGGCTCCAATCATAGCTAATGGGGACCCCGTAGGCTGTGTTGTATTAACCTCAGAGGAGGCGTTAGGAGAAGCTGAGAAGAAAGCGGCTGAGACGGCAGCAGGCTTTTTAGCAAGACAAATGGATTAATCAGTTTATTAGAGGGCTGGCTCATCATTGGGTTAGTCCTCTTTCGATGTTTTCCCCGTATTGTAACGAAAGATGGCTCCTGTGCTATAATGATGCCATACATAGAGAAGAGGAAAGGCGAACGTTATGAGTCATAGACAGGTGTTTAAGGGAGCATTGCTATTAACGGCAGCAGGAATATTAGGAAAGCTTTTAAGTGCAGGATATCGTGTTCCGCTTCAAAACTTAACAGGAGATACGGGGTTTTATATTTATCAGCAGGTGTATCCCTTTATCACCATTGCGTGGATGATGTCTGTTTATGGTTATCCTGCAGCCATCTCAACGTTCAACCTGGAAACTAGGCAGGAAAAGCATTCGGGAAGTCACATTACGTTATATATCCCGATTTTTATATTTTTGTTTTTCCTTAATGGAATCGTATTTCTGTTTTTATATTTCGGTGCTCATCGAATGGCGGGGTGGATGGGTGATCCCCATTTAGAGGTACCCATTCAGTTTGCTTCGTTGCTTTTTTTGCTCATCCCCTTTACCTCGTTCTTACGGGGAAGTTTCCAAAGTGCAGAGGATATGCGCCCTTCAGCTGTTTCTCAAACGGGTGAGCAGCTTGTACGGATCGGGCTCATTTTATGGTTTACGTATACTTTTCTTCAGCAAGGGAAATCTCTTTACGATATAGGAAGCCGGGCAGCATTATCTTCTTCTATTGCGGCTTGTGCAGCAGTACTCATATTGGTTCTATCGCTTCTGTTTTTCTACAGGCGACACCAGATTCATTTTTCCATGAAGATGATCTCCATCAGAAGAATGATAAAAGTTCTTTTTGAAACAAGTATGATTGCGGGATTAAATTATATGCTGCTCATCCTGTTACAGCTTGTGGATGTGTTTACGATTATACCTGGATTACAGGAGTATGGACTGACCTTAAATGAGGCGAAAGCGGAAAAAGGGATCTATGATCGGGGACAGCCCTTAGTTCAATTAGGAGTGGTGTTTGGATCCTCCTTATCCTTGGCGCTGATACCAGCTATTTCAAAAATGAAAGCCAGGGGTGCCGTAAAATTAGAGGAGCAATCGGTAAAAAGAGCCATAAAATTTACATTGCTTTTTGCAACCGCAGCAACCATAGGAATCATTTTAATTTTTCCATCGACTAATATTCTGTTATTTAAAACAAATGTGGGTACAGAGGCGCTGAGAATCTTTATGGTTATGATTTTATTGGTATCGATCACGCTGACACTGTCGACATTTTTGCAGGGGCTCGGTTTTGTGAAAAGACAGGCACTCTTGTTTGGACTAGCCGTCGTAATGAAAGGGATACTAAATGTCCTATTGATTCCTGCTTTCGGTATTCAGGGAGCGGCAACGGCTTCAGTTGTGAGTGTGCTGATTTTGGCGGCAGCCTTTGCTTTGCTGTTTAAACGATATACAAGCCTTTCCTATCGCCGGATTTTACCCTGGAAATCCTTTGTTTTCTCTTTAAGTATAATGGTAATCATCGTCCTCATGATGAAGCTGTTATTCTTAAATGGTGAAGTGAACCATCGAATGGATGTTTTAGGATATATTATGGCGAGCAGCAGTCTGGGGGCCCTATCGTACTTTGGAGCCCTCATTTGGAGTGGAGGGTTTACCCTGAGGGAATTACGGCTCTTCCCGTATGGAAAGCAATTAACCGAGTGGGTTGTCAGGAGGAGAAGACCATGAAAAAAAAGATTACGATTTTAGGATTAGGTGCAGGAGATATCAATCAGATTCCGCTGGGGGTCTATCGTCAATTGGTTTCCTCTGAGTCAGTTGTCCATACACGGACGATGGATCATCCTGTTATAAAGTCACTGGAAGCGGATGGGGCACAGTTTCAATCCTTTGATGACGTATATGAAAAGCATGATTCATTTGAGCCTGTTTATCAGGAAATTGTTCAGAATCTATTACAGGCAGCAGAGAGTTCTCCGGTCATTTATACCACACCGGGACACCCGATGCTGGCGGAAAGAGCCGTTCAAATTTTACTGGACAAGGCTGAACAGGATCCGGCTGTGCAGATCCACATAGGACAGGGTCAAAGCTATCTCGACGCGTTATTTGCCAGTCTGCGAATCGATCCTGTCGAAGGGTTTCAATTTCTGGATGCAACATCATTTAAACGCTTGGAAGTACAATTTGACCAGCACGTTGTATTTACCCAGGTATATGATCAAATGATTGCCTCGGAAGTAAAGTTAACGTTAATGGAGGATTTGCCGGACGATTATCCTGTTACCGTTGTACATGCAGCAGGGAGCGAGGAGGAGTGGATCAAAGAGGTTCCTCTGTTTGAATTGGATCGTTCCGTGCCTTTAAGTAATTTAATCAGCGTTTATGTACCCCCGGCTCCTCCAGAATTGCGTCATCACCAATTCAACCGTCTTCGTGAGGTCATTGCGATTTTAAGAGGGCCTGATGGATGTCCGTGGGATCGCAAACAAACCCATGAATCCCTGCGTCCGTATTTACTTGAAGAGGCCTATGAGGTGATTGAGGCCATTGATGAACAGGATGATGAAAAGCTTACCGATGAATTAGGGGATGTTCTCCTTCAGGTTATGCTTCATGGGAAAATTGGTGAAGATGAGGGGTATTTCAGTGTAGATGATATAATCCAGCATATTACCGATAAAATGGTTCGCAGGCATCCGCATGTTTTCGGGAATGTAAACCTGAATACCTCTGATGAAGTAGTTAAGACCTGGGATGAAATAAAAAGGGATGAAAAAGGCGGATTTGAGGAAGAATCGATTGTCGATGATATTGAGAAGTCACTTCCGGCATTACTGACTGCTTATGAACTGCAAAAGAAGACCGCTAAAATTGGTTTTGACTGGGAGGACTTTCAACCTGTTTTGGATAAAATTATGGAGGAAATAAAGGAATTTAAGCAGTCCTTAGCGAAACAAACAACTACCGAAATGGAAAAGGAACTGGGAGATATCCTGTTTTCCATCGTTAATCTGGCCAGACATTATAAAATAAATCCTGAAATTGCCCTGCAGCAAAGTAATCAAACCTTTAAGCGCCGTTTCCAATTTATCGAAAAGCGGACAAAGGAACAGGGGAAAACCCTGGATGATATGACTTTAGAGGAAATGGATCAACTCTGGAATGAAGCAAAGTCTAACGAAAAAGAGAGGTAAAGTCTATGCGATTAGATAAATTTTTAAAAATTTCACGTTTAATTAAAAGAAGAACATTAGCTAAGGAAGTAGCTGAACAGGGAAGAATTCAATTAAACGGACAGCCTGCTAAAGCATCAACCAAACTATCCGCAGGGGATGAGTTAACCATACGCTTTGGTCAGAAGCTGCTGACCGTAAAAGTAAACGATCTCCGTGAAACTGTAAAGAAAGATGAAGCTCAGAGTCTTTATACAGTTGTAAAGGAAGAGCCCGTTCATCAGGACTAGTTTTTTCACGCCTTAACGGGCCGTAATCCCCCCATCGATGTTTCACTTAATATCTATTAAAAGCTTATATTTGAGGGAACAACCCGTGCGAATACGGCCATTTAAAAAATATAAACTTTTAAGTTCTATACTTGTCCTTTCTATCATAGATTTTTAATGATAAGGAGGGGCGAGTATATGAATTATGAAAACCAATTTTATCCGAGCACAAGAGAACCACAGGAACATCATGTAAAGGTACTGAACCGAAGAGAGCTTGAAATTACAGGAGTTAAAGAAGTAGATAGCTTTGATAATGAAGAATTTTTACTTCAAACCTCGTTTGGCTACCTGGTTGTACGCGGCGAAAACCTGCATATGAAGAATTTAAATTTGGACGAGACTTTAGTATCCATTAAGGGGCGGGTATATGAATTATCATATATAGACGACCAGCAGGGAGATAAAGCTAAAGGTCTCTTTAGCAAGCTATTTAAATGAGTTTATCCCTGCAGTTTATAACCATGCTTGTGATGGCCGGTAGCGGAATTTACCTTGGGATGGCTGCAGATACCTTTCACAGATTCAATGATCGAAAAAAGCGAAAGCCTTGGATTCATTATTGTAATGAGATTCTGTTCTGGATTTTGCAGGGTTTAATTATATTTTATATCTTATACTTAACGAATTATGGACAAATTCGCTTTTATATCTGGTTAGCCCTTATTTTTGGTTTTGCGTTTTATCAAGCGCTTCTAAGGGTATGGTATTTAAAGGTTTTGGAGCATCTCATTCAGTTTTCCGTTACCACCTGGCAAGTATTGCGGAGGCTCATTCAACGTTTGGTGATCGCCCCGCTTTCCTGGATGCTAAAGGTGCTTACCTACCTCTTAACTCTTTTCTGGACGGCTGTAATCTGGGTCCTGTTAATTCCATGGAAGCTATTCAGAAGACCTCTGATATTTCTATGGAAGCAAATAAAAAAGCTTATTCCGGAGAATGTCAAAAAATATATTCTTTCTTTTTTGGAACTTTGTAGTAAAATAATAAATAACCTGGTTGACATTTGGAAATCCATTTTTGCAAAAAGGAGGTAAATCGACGATGAGTTCGGCTAATAAACGAGTAACCAGACTGGATTCAAATTATGTACGAGAATATGATGCATATGTAGAGCGGCAAAATAAGCGAAAAAAGCGTCTTTATCGTCGCTTAACCCTTTTTGCAATTGTTGCAGTGAGTGTATTTGCTTATTTAATCACCTTTCACTTAAATCAGCGTGAACTGTATAAAGAAAAAGTCAGTGAATATGAACAATTAAATGAAGAATTGGATAAACTAGAAGTAAAAGAAAAGAACCTGCAACAGGAAATTGACTTATTAAATGATACAGATTACATTTTACAAATTGCCAGGAAGGACTATTTTCTTTCAAAAGACGGGGAAATTATCTTTAATGTACCCGACGATGAGTCGTCTTATTGACACTTTTTTAAGTGCATATATATAATATATAGGAAGTACACTTTTTTAAAATTCTAAGGAGGAGCATTTTTTTTATGTCAGTTGAAGTAGGCAGCAAGCTGAAAGGCAAGGTAACAGGCATCACAAATTTTGGAGCTTTTGTAGAACTGCCTGATGGATCTACAGGATTAGTTCACATTAGCGAGGTAGCAGATAAGTATGTCAAGGACATTCATGAGTTTTTGACAGTAGGAGACGAAGTAGAAGTCAAAGTTATTAATGTAAGTGAAGGAAAAATTGGACTTTCCATTAAAAAAGCAAAGGAAAACAAAAATCCTAACAACAACAAAAAACGTGGAAATCCAAAGAGACGCAGTGAATCATTTGAAGCCAAAATGAACCGTTTTCTTAAAGACAGTGAAGATCGCTTAGCTTCTTTAAGAAAGAACACGGAATCTAAACGTGGTGGACGTGGTGCTAAAAAAGGTTAACTTGCTGTCTGACTGTATAAAATCAAAATGAATCATTTAACGTAAATAGATATAAGGAGAAGCCCTGGAATGTAAATCCCGGGCTTTTTTAATGCTAAAAAAGATATACGGTCTATTAGCATAGCTTCTGCTTCATACTGAATCATACGGTTGATTTCCTTTGTTCAATAGGCCCGGCAAATCTTCTTTATATGATGAAAACCCCATTCCAGAGACTCTTCTTGTCCTGAAATGGGGTTTTTCTATTTAGCGCCTTCGCTTTTCTTATGTCTAGCTACGGCTCCTAGGTCAAGGCGGACATAAGCCAAAGTCATTCCGTGTCTAGAAACCACTTCATGTCTTCGTCTTATCGCGCTAGACCTAACCAGTCGCCTTCGCTTTTCGTATGACCCGTACGGGATTCGAACCCGTGTTACCGCCGTGAAAGGGCGGTGTCTTAACCACTTGACCAACGGGCCGTAGTAAAAGAAAGATAATATGGTAGCGGCGGAGGGGATCGAACCCCCGACCTCACGGGTATGAACCGTACGCTCTCGCCAGCTGAGCTACGCCGCCAATAGTTTATATCTGAAACGCACAAAAAATATAATACAACAGGATGTATATTGTGTCAACCATCCATTATTGATTTTTATCCAGCATTATTCTGGTTGTCCACTTTTACGTTATCAGTGAAAAAGACTGGTAAAATTTTGATGATGTCGAGTGATTATGACACACATTGTTTCAAATGAATCAAACGTTCTTTTTTTCTTGTTGAATTGAAAAATCATTTTCAGAAAGACGTCGAAGATTTTTTTATGGTTGTCCTCCTGTTTTGACAAAAAAATTAGTTGTTATGTGGTTAAATCAATAGGTAAAGGAGTGATCGACCATGATTGAATCTGTAACAAGAAATCAATCAAAATCATTATACCAGCAGCTTCGTTTTGCTTTGATAAATGCTAAAAGGAAGACGAAAGAACTTTCACAGCGAAAACTTATTGAAGAGGGTTGGCTTCTTTTATTTGCTGGATTTTTATTAGGCAGAGCCATTATCCTTGAATCGGTTTCACCCTTTGCGGTTGCTTTCTTTGCTTCAATTTGGATGATCAGACGGAAATTATCCTTAAAAGTAGCTTTTGCCGTACTGGCCGGCAGCTTGACGATTTATTGGGAGCATTCCCTGTTCTTACTTAGCAGTATCTTTTTATTTTGTGTTCTTGCGGGTATTTTCAGAAAAACCACCAATCAGCAAAAATGGCTTCCTGTTTTTGTTTTCATTTCCTGCATCATACCGAGAATTTCCGGATCTTATCTGACGGGGCAAATGGAAACTTACCAGTGGGTATTATCCATCGTAGAATCCAGTTTAAGCGTGATTCTTGTTCTCATTTTTATGCAGAGTGTGCCGATATTATCACCAAGTGCAGTAAAAAAAGATTTAAAAAATGAGGAAATTGTCTGCATGATGATTTTGCTGGCTTCGGTGTTGACCGGAATGATCGGCTGGATTGTTCTTGATGCATCGGTGGAACAGGTCTTTTCCCGTTATGTCGTGTTATTACTGGCTTATATTGCCGGTGCAGCTATCGGATCAACAGTAGGTGTAGTGACAGGGCTGGTTCTGAGTCTTGCCGATGTTGCGAGTCTGTATCAAATGAGTTTGTTAGCGTTTGCCGGTCTGCTGGGCGGACTTTTAAAGGATGGTAAGAAAATTGGAGTAGGCTTAGGCTTGTTTGTCGCCACGCTTTTAATTGGAATTTATGGAGAAGGTCAGGGGGCCCCATTTAGACCGGTTATGATTGAGACGGGCCTTGCCATTGCACTATTTTTTGCGACACCTGATGGATGGATTCGTAAAATGGCCCGATATATTCCAGGAACAAATGAACATACAGAAGAGCAGCAGCAATATTTGCAAAAGGTCAGGGATGTGACAGCACAAAGAGTGGAAACATTTTCTGATATGTTTCAGGCTCTCTCCAAAAGCTTTTCGCGAATTGATGGGGTTACCCCTCAGACGCAGGATGGAAAAGAACGAGATTATTTTCTAAGCAACGTAACAGAGAAAACGTGCCAGTCCTGTTTCAAAAAGGAAAGCTGCTGGGTACATAAATTTGACCAGACCTACGACTATATGACTGAGATTATGGCTGAGATGGAAAAAGGAACCTTTGATAACAAACGAAAATTAAAAAGAGATTTTGAAAATCACTGTGTAAAATCCGGGAAAGTTTATGAAACCATGAAAAATGAGCTCTCCTTTTACGAGGCTAATCAGCGTCTGAAAAAACAGGTGAAAGAAAGTCGAAAGTTTGTTGCGGAACAATTGAGAGGCGTTTCCGATGTCATGGACAATTTTGCTAAGGAAATTATGAAGGAACGGCAAATTCATGAGCAGCAGGAGCAGGAAATTGTACAGGCTATTCGGAATCTGGACTTTGAAATTGAGAAGCTGGATATTTATAGTCTGGATCCGGGCAATATTGATATCGAAATGAACCTGTCTTTTTATGATTACCATGGAGAAGGATCAAAAGTCATTGCCCCGGCTCTGTCGGATATTCTGGAGGAAACGGTTATTGTTGATAAGGAAGAAGTATCCCCGTTTCCTAATGGCTATGGTTATTTTACCTTTAAATCAGCAAGACAGTACAATATTCAAACCGGCGTTGCCCACGCGGCAAAAGGTGGGGGATTAATTTCCGGAGACAGTTATTTAACGATGGAACTTGGAAGTGGCAGATATGCGCTGGCGATAAGTGATGGCATGGGTAATGGAGAACGGGCCTATATGGAGAGTATGGAGACATTACGGTTATTAAGACAGATATTGCAATCAGGAATTGATGAAAAGGTTGCGATAAAATCGATTAATTCCATATTGTCCTTACGCACCACAGATGAAATTTTCTCTACTTTAGATTTAGCAGTTATTGATCTCCACCACGCAGGGGCAAAGTTTCTGAAAATCGGGTCCACACCGAGCTTTGTCAGACGGACCTCAGATATCATTAAGGTAGAAGCAGGGAATCTGCCAATCGGTATTATTAAGGAATTTGATGTGGATGTGGTTAGTGAGCAGCTGAAACCGGATGATATTCTGATTATGATGAGCGACGGAATCTTTGAAGGACCTGATCATGTAGAAAATGTGGATATGTGGCTGAGAAGGAAGATTAAAAGTATAGAAACCAATGATCCGCAAGCCATAGCGGATATTATCCTGGAGGAGGTTGTGAGGACCAAATCCGGTGAAATTGATGATGATATGACCGTATTGGTAGCCAAACTGGAAGAACATATTCCGAAATGGGCTTCCTTTCCGCTTCATAAGGCGCAGTAAAGTTACTGCGTCTTTTCTGTTGTCCAGCTGCGGCTCCCAGGCCCAAGCAGACATAAGCATAATCCACTACGCGGCCAAAGAGCAGGCCACTCCGTGAATTATGCTTATGCTGTCGGACCTGACCAGTCGCCTCCGCTTTTCTATTGTCCAGCTGCAGCTCCCAGGCCCAAGCGGTCATAAGCAGAATACCCTCCATGGCCAAAAGCGGCCACTCCGGATATTCTGCTTATGCCGTAGGGCCTAAACGGTCGCCTCCGCTTTTCCGTTGTCCAGCTGCGGCTCCTAGGTCCAGGCCGACATAAGCAAAAGCCATTACGTGGCAAAAAACACGCCACTCCATGTCTTTTGCTTATACGGCAGGACCTGACCAGGCGCCTTCGCTTTTCTGTGTATATTTTCTTTTTTTCTGGGCAAGGATGGTAGTAGATTTTAGGAGGGATTTGCATGAAGAAAGGTACGATTAAACAGATTCTATTAATTACGGATGGTTGTTCGAATCAAGGGGAGATCCGGCTTCTATCAGTTCAATTGCCTATCAGCAGGGAATTTCGGTAAATGTAATTGGTGTGCTGGAGGATGATGATTCGGAGCAGCCGGAGGGATTGGAAGAAGTAGAGGACATTTCGTCAGCTGGTGGTGGTGTGAGTCGAATTGTATACGCACAGGCTTTATCGCAGACGGTTCAGATGGTTACGAAGCAGGCCATGACCCAGACACTGCAAGGGGTTGTGAATCAGGAGCTTCAGCAAATACTTGGTGATGAGAAATCTATGGAAGATTTGCCACCGGAAAAGCGCGGAGAAGTGATGGAGGTTGTAGAAGATTTAGGAGAAACCAGTGATTTGGAGGTTTTAATTCTAGTAGATACAAGTGCCAGCATGAGCCCTAAATTGGCAACTGTAAAAGAATCATTAGAGGATTTATCTTTAAGTTTAAATGCAAGAACAGGGAAAAATCGGTTTGCGATTTACAGTTTTCCTGGTAAAAAGCAGCCTGTCAATGAAATCATGCCATGGACGAATAAACTGCAAAATATCTCGTCTGTTTTTCCTAAATTAACGAGCGGAGGAATTACACCTACTGGTCCTGCACTAAAAGAAGCTATCCATCATTTCCAATCCACACCAAAATTAGAGGGATGGAGTTCAGAAAATGGGGATATCTACGAAGAAACCGGTTTTTAATTTACGTCCGGGTACAAAAATAAGAGGAAAATGGCATCAAAATACCTATCAAATTGTAAAAGTCCTTGGTTCCGGTGCTATAGGGACTGTATATTTAGCCCTTTATAACCAGCGGTCGGTCGCATTAAAAATCAGTCATCAACCCTCAGCGATTACAACAGAAGTGAATGTATTAAAAGCATTTGAAAAGGCCCAGGGAAAGCGTCTCGGGCCTTCTTTAATTGATGTGGATGATTGGGTGCCAAAACAAGCGGATTCCTATTCGTTTTATGTGATGGAATACCTGAAGGGCCAGAGTCTGAATTCGTTTATTCAGCAAAAAGGTGATGATTGGCTCGGGATAATGATGATTCAGCTGCTGGGAGATTTACATCAATTGCATCAGATTGGCTGGGTTTTTGGGGATTTAAAGCCTGAAAATTTAATTGTCACTCATTCTCCATCGAGACTTCGGTGGATAGATGTTGGCGGAACCACAAAACAGGGCCGGGCAATAAAAGAGTATACAGAGTTCTATGATCGGGGGTATTGGGAGCTTGGTTCACGGAAAGCTGACCCGGCCTATGATCTGTTTGCCGTTGCGATGGTGATGATACAGGTTTACTATCCCGATCGATTTGATAAAGGTCATCAGCCCTATCAGACACTAATGAATAAAATAAAAGCAAACCAACAGCTCAGATCATATCGTACATGTCTTGAGAAAGCCCTGCGTGGACAATATTCATCAAGCGCTCAAATGCAGAAAGAGCTGGCCCAGAAAATTGCGGAAAAAAGAAAACAGCCAATACCGAGAAGTCAACCGTCTGCTGCAACATCGAAACAAAAGAGCTATACCTCTGTACAGCAAAAATCCTCCCCTCCGAAATGGTTGGAATCTTTGGGAATTGCTACGGTAACTGGGGTGCTCTACGTCTTCTATTTACTTTTGCAGGTCATCTCTACTTTTTAACTTTAGTTCTTGGTTTAGTAGTGGTACCATATGAATATGGATAAGCAGAGCAGGAAATGGAGTGGGTGGATTGCTGGAAGATAAAGTTTTATCATTCTGTCATCGACACCAATTGTTTCAGAGTGGAGATCCTATTTTTATTGCGGTTTCCGGTGGTGCCGATTCCCTGGCCCTTCTCCATTTTTTCACTTCTATTCGGGAGCGTTACCAGCTATCGATTACGGCCCTGACCTTGGATCACAGGCTGAGAGGAGAGGCCTCCCGGCAGGATGTTCAATTTGTTGAGAAGCTATGCCGGGAGTGGAATGTAGCATGTATTTCAAAAAGCCTGGATGTGGCAAAGTATCAAAGAGAGCATAAGGCAGGTGTGGAGGAAGCAGCCAGAGAGGTCCGTTATCAATTTTTTGAGAATGAGATCAGGCAGTCCCATCATCCTGTCCTTGCTATGGGACATCACGGAGATGACCAGACGGAAACCATGTTTATGCAGCTGACGCGGGGAGTTCTTCCTAAGGGAATCCCTTATAAGAGGAGTTTTGCAAACGGATGGATTATTCGCCCTTTCTTATGCTTAACCAAGCGGGAAATTGAGGATTATTGCCATCATCATCAGCTGTCGCCGCGTTATGATGAAACCAATACAGATGAAGCTTATACCAGGAATGCTTTTCGTAAACGCCTGGTTCCCTTTATCAAAAGGTACAATCCAAGTATTCATGAAAGTCTGCAGACAATGAGTGAATCCCTGCAGGAAGATGAAGAATTTTTATTGGCTGAAGCTCAAAAAGCGGTTGATCAGACCGTCAGCACAGGCAAAGATGGGGAGGATAAAACGATTGATCTGGTACGGTTTCAGACTTATGCACGTCCTTTACAAAGAAGGGCCTTTCATCTAATATTAAGGTATCTCTATCGTTCTAAAGGACAAGACTATTCAGCGATTCATGCAGAGAAACTTCTTCAGCTTTTGGAGACAGAAAGACCTAACCTTCACCTTGATTTTCCCGGTGGATTAAAAGTAATAAAATCCTATCATCAATTACTACTGACGTTTAAATCCAAGGAAATCCGGACGTATCGTCAGGAGGTTTATCCTGGTGAAACGATTATTTTACCGGATGGAAGAGAGCTGGATGTAAAAGTGGAAGAAGCAGGTGAAAGGCCGGAAGAATCAAGCCCGTTTGAATTTGTTTGTGATGTTTCGCACCTGTCTTTTCCGCTTATTATTCGAACACGGGAAAAAGGTGACAGGATTAGAATTCGGGGTCTGGGAGGCAGTAAAAAGATTAAAGATATCTTTATTGATGAAAAAATTCCCGGACACAAGCGGGAAGAGTGGCCAATTATCACAGATAGCATGGGAAAAATTATTTGGTTATTGGGACTGAAAAAAGGGGATGTTATAAGTAGTCCCTCCAATAATAAGTGGCTTCGGATTTATTTAAGACATAAATATTGAATACATAAAATAGGAGGAGCTTTGGAAATGCATAACGACATAGAGGAAATTTTAATTACCGAAGACCAGATTCAGAAAAAGATTCAAGTCATTGCGGATCAATTAACAGACGAGTATCAGGATCGTTTCCCGCTGGCTGTAGGTGTGCTTAAGGGTGCATTGCCCTTTATGGCTGATTTGCTGAAGAGGGTTGAAACCTATCTGGAAATGGACTTTATGGATGTCTCCAGTTACGATGGGGGAATGAAGTCGACCGGTGAAGTGAAAATTATTAAGGATTTAAACACAAAAGTAGAAGGAAGAGATATCCTCATTATTGAAGATATTATTGATAGCGGGCTGACCCTAAGTTATTTAGTCGATTTATTTAAGTATCGTAAAGCTAATTCGATTAAAATTGTAACCCTGCTTGATAAGCCGACAGGACGGCAGGCGAAAATCAAAGCAGACTTGGCAGGCTTTGAAGTGCCGGATGCCTTTGTGGTTGGCTATGGACTTGATTATCAGGAAAAATACCGTAATTTACCATACATTGGTGTACTAAAGCCTGAAGTATATTCCATGAAATAATCCATATTTTTTATGCATGAAACCAATGTTCTTTGTTTAAATATTTAAAGAGGGTTATCAGTTGAGTATCAGGAATTTAATATGGTACTATTTATTATAGTTTTCTCGCTTGGGAGGAGGTAAGAAATGAACCGGGTATTCCGCAATACGATATTTTACTTAATTATCTTCTTAGTGGTAATTGGCATCGTGAGCTTAATTAACGGCCCGAATCAGGAAACCAAACAATTAACTTACACTGAATTTAAAGAGGCGTTAAATAACGGTCAAATAGAAGAAATGACCGCTCAGTATACAAATTATGCTTACGCCATTACTGGTGATATGTCACAGGAAGATAATAATAGCACTGCTTTTGCAGCAGAAATACCTGCAAATGAAGAAATATTTTCAACTATTGATAATGTGGCATCAGAACAAGGAATTGAAATGGACGTTGAGCCAAAAGAAGAGCCTAGTGCTTGGGTAACCTTCTTCACCTCAATTATTCCATTTATTATTATATTCTTCTTAATTTTCTTCCTGCTCAATCAAATGCAGGGCGGCGGCGGCCGGATGATGAACTTTGGGAAGAGTAAAGCTAAACTTTACAGTGAAGATAAGAAAAATGTTCGTTTTAAAGATGTAGCTGGAGCAGACGAGGAAAAGCAGGAATTAGTTGAAGTTGTTGAATTCCTGAAAGATCCACGTAAATTCGCAAAAATTGGTGCACGAATTCCTAAGGGTGTTCTGCTTGTAGGACCTCCGGGAACCGGTAAAACCTTGCTTGCACGAGCTGTAGCTGGTGAAGCTGGTGTACCGTTCTTTTCCATAAGTGGTTCAGACTTCGTGGAAATGTTCGTAGGTGTTGGTGCTTCCCGTGTACGTGATTTATTTGAAAATGCCAAGAAAAACTCCCCGTGTATCATCTTTATTGATGAGATTGACGCAGTAGGCCGTCAGCGTGGTGCAGGACTTGGAGGCGGACACGATGAGCGCGAACAAACCTTAAACCAGTTGCTTGTTGAAATGGATGGATTTGGTGCAAATGAAGGAATTATTATCATTGCCGCTACTAACCGTCCTGATATTCTTGACCCTGCCTTATTACGTCCAGGCCGTTTCGACCGGCAAATTCCGGTTAATCGCCCGGATGTTAAAGGTCGTGAAGAAGTATTACAAGTACACGCCAAAAACAAACATCTTAGTGATGATGTCAATGTAAAAACCATTGCGATGCGTACACCAGGGTTCTCTGGTGCAGATTTAGAAAACTTATTAAACGAAGCAGCCCTGGTAGCTGCTCGTGCGGATAAAAGTGTCATTGAAATGGAAGATGTGGATGAGGCTATTGACCGAGTCATTGCAGGTCCATCCAAGAAGAGCCGTGTCATTTCGGATAAAGAACGAAATATTGTGGCCTTTCACGAGAGTGGACATACAATTATTGGAATGGTACTCGATGATGCGGATATGGTCCATAAGGTAACAATCGTTCCTCGCGGTCAGGCGGGAGGATATGCCGTAATGCTGCCTAGAGAAGATCGTTACTTCATGACCAAGCCGGAACTCCTGGATAAAATCACAGGACTTCTGGGTGGGCGTGTAGCTGAAGAAATCACGTTTGGTGAGGTCAGCACAGGTGCCCATAATGACTTTCAGCGTGCGACTGATATTGCCCGCAAGATGGTTACCGAATATGGTATGAGTGAAAAACTCGGACCATTGCAGTTTGGTAGTAACCAAGGTGGCCAGGTATTCCTCGGCCGGGACATTCAAAACGATCAAAATTACAGTGATAAAATTGCTTATGAAATTGACACTGAAATTCAGAGAATCATTAATGAATGTTACGATCGTGCGAAAAGTATCCTGACTGAACATCAGGAACAACACCGCTTAATCGCAGAAACGTTGCTTGATGTAGAAACCCTGGATGCTGATCAAATTAAGAGCCTGTTTGAAGATGGACGTTTACCTGAAGTTGTAAAAGAGGTTAAAGAGGATGAAGTGAAAGAAGGCGAATCCTCTGATAACAACGAAGCTAAACAGGATGACGTAAGGGTGAACATTCAGTCTAAAGATGAGGAAGAGAAGACTGAAGACACCAACCAAAACACAGAGTCAGATCAAACTTCAGATGATCATGACAATAAATAATTTCACAAAAAAAGGCTTCAGTCAAAACGATGACTGGAGCTTTTTTTATGACCGCTTGGGCCTGGAAGCCGCAGCTGGACAGAGAAAAGCGGAGGCGACTGTTCAGGTCATGCGGGATAAGACGAAGACATGGAGTGGCATGGTTTTGGCCACGTAATGGCTTTGGCTTATATCCGCTTTGACCTAGGAGCCGCAGCTGGACAAACGGGCGCTTCCGCCTTTGTTTAAGTTTAAGCAAATGAAAATCCTTTTTATAAACAATATGGTATGATGATTTCGTGTAAGCTTATCTTGGAAAAAGACATTGATAAATGTTTTAATACAAGGGAACAAAAAGTAGTAAGGAAATGTAAAAGGTGAAAGGATTGTTTGATGATATGAGTGATTATTTAGTTCGAGCAACAGCATTTGATGGATATGTACGTGCATTTGCAATTCAGTCTACAGAAACGGTTAATGAGGCTACAAGCAGACATGATACATGGGCAACAACTTCAGCAGCTCTGGGACGTACCTTGTCCATTTCAGCAATGATGGGCGCCATGTTAAAAGGGGATGACAAACTGACCGTTAAGGTGGAAGGAAACGGTCCGGTTGGTGCAATTATTACGGACGCCAATGCCAAAGGAGAAGTACGTGGATATGTTCAAAATCCGCATGTGGATTTTGACTTAAATGAAAAAGGAAAACTGGATGTACGGAGAGCCGTTGGAACAGAAGGCTTTATCAGTGTCGTGAAGGACCAGGGACTGAAGGACTTCTTTACTGGACAAACCCCTATTGTTTCAGGTGAGATTAGTGAGGACTTCACTTATTACTTTGTTACCTCTGAACAAATCCCTTCATCGGTAGGCGCTGGTGTTCTCGTCAATCCGGATTTATCCATATTGGCAGCTGGCGGTTTTATTATTCAAGTGATGCCAGGAGCAAGTGATGAAATTATCAGTCAACTGGAGGAAAGGATTCAACAGATTCCATCGATTTCACAACTGATCAGAGAAGGAAAAACACCGGAAGAGATTCTGGACATTATTTTAGAAGGCGGGGATATGAAAATATTAGGAACGCTGCCTGTTTCCTTTCAATGTGAATGCTCCAGAGAACGTTTGGCAAATGCGATTACAAGCTTAGGAAATGATGAAATTCAGGATATGATTGAAAAGGACAAAGGAGCAACAGCTACCTGCCATTTTTGCAATGAGGTCTATGAGTTTACAGCTGATGACCTGCAGCAGTTAAAATCATAAGCTTAGTGAAGAGGTGGAACAAAATTGTCTAAGAGGCTTTTATGGGGAATGATTACCGTCTTAATAGTCACCAATATTACAACCGTTCTGCTTTTCACAAACGGAAATCAGGCCTCTATTGATGAATTCGAGGATGGACGTAAAGTTCCAAATGAAGTAGCCGTTGTAGGTGATGAATCGATAAAAGCAGAAGAATGGATGGATGGATTGGAACAGAATTATGGAGAAGACTATTTGAAATCAACGATAAATCAAAAGGTTGTATTCCAGTTAGCTGAAAAACAGAACCTTTCCCTTAATGAAAAACTGATTCAAAAAGAGCTGGCAACCGTGGAAACCGCCTCAGGAATCATGAGTGACAAAGAAAGGGAGCGTAAAAGAGAGCAGTGGAAAAAGAACATTCGTTATCAGAATCTGCTCGAGCAGCTGTTGACTCAGGATATTGAAGTGACGGATTCCGAAATTGCTCAGGTATACGAGGAGGAACCGGATCAGTTTGATTTCCCGACCTCCTACCAGCTGTCACAAATTATTGTGGAAGATGAGTCCACAGCCCAAAAAGTTATTCGTGAGCTGGAAGGAGGTGCCTCTTTCTCCAGCTTGGCGAAAGAGTATTCCATTGATGAAAACACAAGTGAACAAGGGGGCATTTTGGGGTATTTCCCGGAAGACAGTACGTATCTGCAGGATATTTATTTTGAAACCGCTGAGAATATGGAGGAGGGTTCATATAGTCAGCCCTTTGAAATTGAGGACGGAACTGTGATCATTTATCTTCATCAGGTTCTGCCGGGGATTGATCTGCAATTAGAAGATGTTCGTAACGAAATCAGGCGGGAAGTCGCCAAAAATAAAATGACCCAGGAAATCTCTGCAGAATATTTATGGGGAGAAGTCGGAGTTAACTGGATTTATGGCGATCAATCATAGATTGTTGTTGTTTTCGTATTAGCGGTAACATACTATGTAAAACAGCCATGAAAATATCTTCATGAATTCAAAGGGAAATTAGTACCAAAATGTTTGACATTTCTGTCAGGTTCTCATATTCTATAATTAAAGTTTATAAAACATATTAAAATACTCGGAATTAGGGGTGTTAAGATGGAAGTGTTTGAAAATATTGTGGATGTTATTGGAAATACGCCGATTGTTAAGCTGAACGGTGTGGGTAACGAAAACAGTGCAGATATTTATGTAAAGCTCGAGTATATGAATCCGGGAAGCTCCGTTAAGGACCGTATTGCCAAGGCTATGATTGAAGATGCGGAAAAGAAGGGTGAATTAAAGCCGGGGGATACGATTATTGAACCGACAAGCGGAAATACCGGAATTGGACTGGCGATGGTTGCAGCGGCGAAAGGCTATCGTACCATTTTAACTATGCCTGACACGATGAGTAAGGAGCGTCGTAACTTACTGCGTGCTTATGGTGCAGAGCTTGTCCTGACACCAGGAAGCGAAGCCATGAAGGGTGCTATTGCCAAAGCAGAGGAATTAAAAAATGAACATGGATACTTCATGCCGCAGCAATTTGACAATGAGGCAAATCCTCGTGTTCATGCTGAAACAACAGGTAAGGAAATTGTTAAACAAATGGGCGATCAGTTAGATGCCTTTATTTCAGGTATTGGAACGGGTGGTACCATTACAGGTGCAGGAGAGGTTCTTAAAGAAAATTATGATAACGTTAAGCTTTATGCTGTTGAACCGGAAAACTCTCCTGTTCTTTCAGGTGGTAAGCCTGGTCCTCATAAAATCCAGGGTATTGGAGCAGGGTTTGTACCTGAAGTATTAGATACCAAGGTTTATGATGATGTCATAACGGTAGCAAACGAAAGTGCCTTTGAAACGGCGAGAGAAATTGCCAAGTCTCAGGGAATTTTGGGCGGGATTTCATCAGGCGCCGCTGTATATGCGGCGAAAAAAGTCGCTAAAGAACTTGGCAAGGGCAAAAAAGTACTGGCTATCCTTCCAAGTAACGGTGAGCGTTACCTGTCTACTCCTTTATACAATTTTGAAGATGAATAAGAAAAATCTTTGGACCAGATACGTTCTGGTCCTTTTTTAATGTCTAGGAAATTATAAAATTACGAATTTGTGGATAAAACATCATGAGAGGCCACGTCCGGCTCCAGCGCCCAGCGACTAGCGTGACTTTTCCTTCACCTCGTCCGATAAGTCAACATCAACTCTCTTCGTTCGTTGTGTTTCCTTTATCTCCTACGGCTCAGTCCAGTCCGTACGCCGCTAAACGGGCGCTTCCGCCTTTGTTCATGATGCACATCCAAATGGGTCAAAAGAAGCAATAGCTATTGCACTCTGAAAAAATATAAATTCTTTGATAAGATGAGGGAAATGGAAAAGATTTAGATGGGAGAGAACAAAATGAATCAGATGATCCGCATCGGCGATAAAAGCTATGATTTAAATAAAAAGACACTAGTTATGGGTATTTTAAATGTAACCCCTGATTCATTTTCTGATGGTGGAAAATTTTTTGATGAACAACGGGCCGTGGAGCATGCAGAAACGATGGTTCAAGATGGTGCTGATATTATTGATATCGGTGGAGAGTCCACACGACCTGGACACACCCCCGTTTCGGTTCAGGAGGAACTGGAACGGATAATCCCTAGTATTAAGGCTGTGAGGAAGGCTGTGGATGTGCCAATGTCCGTAGACACATTTAAAGCCAGGACAGCCGATGAGGCACTAAAAGCGGGTGCTCATATCATTAATGACATTTGGGGTGCAAAAAAAGATCCGGAAATTGCCGATGTAGCTGCCGACCATCACGCACCAATCATTTTAATGCATAATCGAAATAACCAAGATTACAACGACATTATTGAAGATATGAAAAAGGATCTGGCAAAAAGCGTGGATATAGCCAAGAAGGCAGGCGTAACAGATAAACAAATTATATTGGATCCTGGTGTAGGCTTTGCAAAGTCGATGGAGGAAAATCTGCTGGTATTGCGTCGCCTGGATGAGATTGCAACCATGGGGTATCCACTTTTATTAGGAACGTCCAGAAAACGTGTGATTGATTATGTATTAGACCTGCCTGTTGATCAGCGTATAGAGGGAACAGGTGCAACGGTCTGTTTAGGGATTGAACGAGGAGCAGGAATTGTCAGGGTACATGACGTTAAGGAGATAGCCAGAATGACGAAAATGATGGATGCAATGCTGGGAAAAGCAGGTGATAATCATGGATAAAATACATGTAAGGGGAATGAAGTTTTACGGATACCACGGGTTGTATCCGGAAGAAAACAAACTGGGTCAGCGGTATATCGTTCATTTAACCATTGAATTGGACCTTTCAAAGGCAGGAAAGACCGATCATATGGATGATAGCATCGATTACGGAAGAATTTTTGAAGTAACGAAGGAAACAGTTGAGGGACGAGCCAGGAAGCTTGTGGAAGCATTAGCTGAGGACATTGCCAGTCAACTGTTTCATGCGTTTCCGACAATCAACGCCATAAATGTGGAAATTGAAAAACCAGAAGCTCCTATTCCAGGACAATTTGATGCTGTAGGGGTAGAGGTTTACCGGGAGAATCCATTATGAATACAGCTTATATTGCATTAGGATCAAATATCGAACCAAGAGAAGGCTATTTGGAAAAATCCATTGCTTTAATTTCTGAGCACCGTCATATCCAGGTGAGAGCAGAATCAGAAATTTATGAAACCGCACCTGTAGGTTACACAGACCAGGGGACCTTTTTAAATATGGTGATTAAAGTGACAACCGACCTGTCACCTTATGAATTATTGACATACTGCCAGGATATTGAACTAAAATTGGACCGGAAAAGGGAAATCCGTTTTGGTCCCAGAACTATAGACCTTGACATTTTACTGTATAATCAAGAGAATATGAATGATGGAAAGTTAACGATTCCTCACCCGAGGATGCATCAAAGAGCCTTTGTTTTAATTCCACTTAACGATATACAGCCGGATTTAATGGTCAACGGTCAGACGGTGCGTGAGTTAATGGAAGCATTACCAGAAAACGAGGATAAAGGAGTAGCGAAATGGAAGCCGAGAAGTGGGGAAGAAGAATTCGATCCTTTCGTAAATTAAAAGGATATACTCAGGTAGATTTTGCAAAGCATATTGGCTATTCCGTTTCAATCTTAGGGGAAGTGGAACGCGGAGCAAGGCTGCCTGATCAAACCTTTTTGACCAGAGTTTCAACAGTTCTTGATATTTCCATTGAGGAACTTACTCCGGAAGACTAGGTACTTGAATACCCCTAAAGGGAATGGTAAAGTAAGAAAACGTATAAACCATATGAAACCAATGTTTAATTCACATTTCAAAAGACTATACTAATGAATTAGAAGCTAGGGCAGCAGCTTCCTGAATCAGCCTATTCATCAATAGATTATACAAAAAAAGCTGCCAGTTCATTCTGGCAGTTTCTTTACATAGTTATGCTAAAAATATTGGAGTGATGACGTTGACAGAGGAAATGAACGACCTCGTACGGGCAAGAATGGAAAAGCTTCAAAGCTACCAGGAACAGGGGATAAATCCGTTTGGAAGTAAGTTTGAGCGGACTCATTTATCAGCAGATTTAATAGAAGGATATGACGAATATACAAAAGAGGAATTAGAGGAAAAAGAATTCCCGGCCACAATCGCAGGACGTATAATGACAAAGCGTGGAAAAGGAAAAGCCGGCTTTGCCCATATTCAGGATCTTAAAGGACAGATTCAGATTTATGTGCGTAAGGATGCTGTTGGAGAAGAAGCCTATGAGTTATTCCAGTCAGCGGATTTGGGAGATATTGTCGGTGTATCCGGTACAATGTTTAAAACAAAAGTAGGGGAACTCTCTGTAAAAGCCAGTGAGTTTCACATGCTTACGAAGTCTTTGCGTCCGCTACCTGACAAATTCCACGGACTAAAAGATGTAGAGCAGCGCTATCGTCAGCGTTATTTAGACTTAATTATGAATCCGGATAGCCGGGATACCTTTATCACCCGCAGTAAGGTTCTGCAATCCATGCGGAAGTATTTAAACACAAGAGGGTTTTTAGAAGTGGAAACCCCTATGATGCATTCAATTCCAGGTGGTGCGTCTGCCCGTCCATTTGTTACACATCATAATGCACTGGATATACCTTTATATATGCGTATAGCCATTGAATTGCATCTCAAGAGATTAATAGTTGGTGGCATGGAGAAGGTTTATGAAATTGGACGAGTATTCCGTAATGAAGGTGTATCCACCCGGCACAACCCTGAATTTACAATGATTGAGCTGTATGAGGCCTTTGCAGATTTTCATGATATTATGGAACTTACTGAGAACTTAATTGCTCATATTGCAAAAAATGTGTTAGGTACAACCAAAATCCAATACGGCGATGAAGAAGTTGATCTTGAGCCTGAATGGAAGAGACTCCATATGGTTGATGCCATCAAAGAATTTGTGGGTGTTGATTTCTGGGAGAACATGAGTGATGAAGAAGCCCGCAGCCTGGCTAAAGAGCATGGCATTGATATTGAGGATAATATGAAGTTTGGCCACATTGTCAATGAATTCTTTGAACAAAGAGTGGAGGAAAAGCTCATTCAGCCTACCTTTGTTTATGGTCATCCTGTGGAGATATCCCCGTTGGCTAAGAAAAACGAGGAGGATGACCGATTCACAGATCGTTTTGAACTGTTCATTGTAGGAAGGGAACACGCAAATGCCTTTTCCGAGTTAAACGATCCGGTCGATCAAAGAGAACGCTTTGAAGCTCAGTTACAGGAAAGAGAAGAAGGAAACGACGAAGCCCATATGATGGATGAAGACTTTCTTGAGTCACTGGAATACGGTCTTCCTCCAACCGGCGGATTAGGGATTGGTATTGATCGTCTCGTTATGCTGCTTACCAATTCCCCATCTATTCGCGATGTTCTATTGTTCCCTCAAATGAAAAATAAAGAATAAGCATACAGGAAGCCATAGCAGTTCATCTCTGCTGTGGCTTTTTTGTTGGTTAAGGTTCTATGGAAGTTTGCTGTTTAAATGTATATGACAAGGGATAATATTATACGTAATTAGTTTCTGATTCTTATAAGCTGAATCATAATTATACGAAAACTATATTTACAACAGATCTTGTGGTGCCTATTTTCTGAACAAAATAGATAACAATCAGGAGATTCAACCTCCCCTCAGAACCGGAACAAGAGTGCTGATGAGGTTATATAATCAAAAATGTATATCATGCGGTTCTAACAACTATACAGTTCAAAATCGCTTGCAAGTTTCTGAAAAAAATAACATTAATAAAACTGCTTGATTTCGTAAATAATCCATGGTACATTATTAATCGTTGCTTGCGAGGCAACAAAAACAAAACATTGATTAAGCCAATAATTGGTTCTTGAAAACCAAAGGCAAATCATGATAAATTATTAATTGTCGCTTTAAAGAGCGAACAAAGCGAACAAAACAATTTAAAAAAGTTATTGACTTTGAGTTGATAGCTTGATATAATAATTAAGTCGCTTTGAGAGCGACATCGTT